>NZ_JBNJND010000002.1:0-3025044 GCF_050936255.1 Micromonospora sp. CA-259024
GGAAGAAAGTGTGTGTTTTTTTTTTTTTTTTTTTTTTTTTTTTTTTTTTTTTTTTTTTTTTTTTTTTTTTTTTTTTTTTTTTTTTTTTTCCCCCCCCCCCCCCCCCCCCCCCCCCCTCCCCCCCCCCCCCCCCCCCCCCCCCCCCCCCCCCCCCCCGTGGTGTGTGCAGAGAAAAAAAAAAAAAAAAAAAAAAAAAAAATAAAAACACACAGCCCCCCCCCCCCCCCCCCCCCCCCCCCCCCCCCCCCCCCCCCCCCCCCCCCCCCCCCCCCCCCCAAAAAAAAAAAAAAAAAAAAGGGGACACCTGGTGAGTGCCGAGCCTGCACCACAGCAAGCTGGATGTTCCGCCACACGCGGACGAGCAGCCAGGCGAGAGCAACCGGTCAACGATCGATCAGGGCACCGACGATCAAGGACACGATCGCGCCAGGTAGGAAGCGGCCACCACGGCCGACAGAAGGCCGACGATGACCGCCGTGAGGATGAACGCCATCTTGGCGTTACGCGCGGAGGAACGGTGAACTTCGCCTCGATGACCGTCAATTGCTCCGGCGACCGCCGCCGAAGCGGCGGGGCGACTTGACGACGAGTCTCCAATGCCAGTTGGGTTGGATGAGGAGGCACCGGGGTCGGCAGACGTAGGAGCCGGGCATCACCGACCCCGGGCCATTTCTTGGGGTTGTCACCACCGCCACAGGTGGCGACTGAATCCGGGAGATGTAGGAGTCAGGAACACCCTGAACCGCATTGAGGTAGTCGCGGACCATCAGGCCGTTTTCGGTGGCCACGGACGACTGCGGGTCATACAGCATGAAAGGGTGCAGGACCTACCGGCCGGAGAACCGCCTCGGCTTCAGCGAGACCGCCCGGAACGCGACGCCGCGAAAACGGCGACGCCGCCCACGAATACCTCCAACTGCTCGACAGCTGGAGCGCCCACCTTCACGCTCGCCTTCTTCCCGCCGTGGTGATGGGCGATGACCCCGCCGTTCTCGTCGAGCATGAAGACCGGGTAGACCACATGAGCCGGCCTCGTGTTCTCTCGGACTTCTGATTGCCGTTCTGGTCGTTCTCGGCCCGGGTCCTCGACGCCGTCACCTGCTTGCTCGTGGTGTCCACGTACAGCTTCACAACATCCTCCGTTCGAGCGCGTCCCTTCAGGGACGACCTGCTCCTTTGCGGCTTCGTCGCTCGCACTTCAAGAAGACATCGACATGGTGGACGCCGGAACGCCTTGCATGGACGCCGGGACGGCTTGCGTGAAGGATGGAACGTCCTACCGCGAGGAGCGACGATGGGCAAACGATCGCCTGCGAGATGCGCTTGACCGGTCTCGGTTTCGCCAGCCGCATAGCGCTTCTCACCATGCGAGTCGTCAAAACCGAGCCACAACACCCGCGCCGAAGAAAAAAAAGCGGCAGAGTGAACAGAGGTGAACAACAAATAAGTGGGGTTAGAAACGTCACCCGGAAAAGCTTCGCCCAGGTATGCCGCCCCCGAACCGGGAACACTCGTCGACGTGTAGCGACGAGGCTCGCATCCTTAGAAGTGGGGAATGTCTTCACCAGGAAACCGACCTCCCCGGACCCGCCGGGGTGGTGAACAAGAAGGCGACCGGCAGGATACGGTTACCGCCGGCGACCAGGTGAAAAGGTCAAGCAGCAGCGGGATGAGGGGACCGGACCGGAAACAATCTCGGCGAAAATCGACCAGGCGAACGCCTTCGGCGTCGCCTTCCACGGCGTGCCGAACATCGACGTGCGGAACCGACCGGACACGTGCTCTACACGGCGGACTCCGTCATCGCTTCGACAACGACATGATGGCGCTGATCGCGGACCTCTACGTCTACGGTAAACCGCACCGGTGGCACCTGCGATGCACCTCCGCAGACGGCAAACGGCACGGCCTTCAGCAACACGCACGCGATCAGCTTCTGGAGGCAGCCCGGGGACTCGACAACACCCGAAAGCAGAGCAGGTGGATGCCCAAGACTGACTACCTAAACGACCCCAACCAGCGCTCAGCCAGGCAAACTCCCCTGGTGGTAGCCGTGACAGTCTTGCGCTGGGAACTGAACGAGGCCAGGTCCTGCTCATCAGTGCGATCTGACAACAGCCTGTGGGCCTTACCCGGTGGGGCGCAGGACGTCGGGGAGTCGACCGCGCAAGCAGCTGTGCGCGAAGTCGAGGAGGAGACGGGCCTCCAGGTCGAACTGAGCGGGATTTCGGGCATCTACTCAGACCCTGCTCACGTCATCGCCTACGACGACGGCGAGGTCCGACAGGAGTTTTCGATCTGTCTACGAGCCCGGTTAGTCGGCGGTCGGCTCCGTACTAGCAGCGAGTCATCAGAGGTGGAGTGGGTTGACCCAGAGAGCCTCCAGACCCTTCCGATTCATCCGTCCATGCTTTTACGGATCAAGCACGGCTTGGAGAACAATGCGCCCTACCTGGGTTAGCCGGCGAACTCGCCAAGTCGGCTCATCGTTCTAGCAATAGCATCTGCCAAGTCTTGTTGGGCGCTGTCTATGAAGACCGTTACTAAGTCGCCCGGACCATACCGCTGTTTGATCTCGGCAACCCTACTCACGAAATCCGTCGGGCGTCCGTCAGGCGTTGTGGTGAGGTCACACATCCACAACGCGTCTCTGACCGGCCCTTCTTCGTCCTGAAAGTCGGCCAGTTGTCCTTCCAAACCTCGGAGACGGGCCTCTCTCACGGCACAAGAGTGATGCGCGACGAGATGGACGAGGCGATCCGGCGCGTCTATGCCCCTCAGGTAGACCGCACCATCAAGGGGATGAAATCCAGTCATCGCCAGGTGAGGGGCGTAGCCGACATCATGCAGGATCGCTGCGGCTTCAAGCAGAGCAGCGTCATCACCAACAGCTGCGGCAAGGGTCTGTGCCTTTTGAGCGACGCCCTGAACGTGAGCCCAGCGGCGAGGCAGAGCGCTCGACAGGTTTCGGCGGGAGACCTCATAGGCCCACGGAACCAGCGACATGGATAGACCATAACGCCGTCACTAGCCCTACAGCACTCCCCATTCGTACGGCTAGCCGGCCGGACTGCCGGCGATGTTGTGCAAAGTTTCTGTACGTCTTCAAGGCGGCCCTGAACGGGCCGCACGCGCCGCCGCCTGGGCGCGCGTCCGTCGCTGCGCTGGCGCTCCGACTCCGGCCACGCAACACGCCCGGCGGCTGGCGCGGAAGCGTGAAGCCCAAGGGGCCGCCGCAGAACGACAGGGCGGTTGACCGGGTGGTGGTGGGCCGGCAGCCGGCCGGGCCGCCCGGTCACGAGCCCGCGCGGCGTGAGGGAGCGCACGTCGGCCGCGTCGGCGAGCTGGCGGCGGTCGCGGGGCTGCGGCTACTGAGCCTCCGGCGGGGGCGCTCCGGCTCCAGGATGGCCGGGGCTCCGTCGGCGGGTCGCGATCTGTGGGTGGTTGCGGTAGGCCATCCCGCCTGCCATCGCCCCGGGACGAGCCGAGCAGACCACCGCCCGACCCGCCAGCGTCCGTACGAGCCGTCAAGGTCCGCTTGACGTGGCGGGCCGGGCGGCGGCCCGCTCCCTGGACGGCGGGTCGATGGCAGACGGGATGGCACCTAAACAAGAGCGTGGGTGTTGCTGGGGGAAGAATTTGACTGGGCCCAGCGACGTCGGTCAGGGAGTGTTCTCATCCACGTGCTTGATAAGGGCCGTGCTAGCTCGCCGCACTCGATCGAGGGTCGTCGGGCCGAAACGCAACTCGCCGTCGACTATAGAAACGTCAACCAGGCGTAGGTTCGCTTCCAGTTTGCGGCGGCTCTTCTCTTGTAGTGGTGTCACTCTACCCAGCCCGTGTGCAATCGAATTTCTGGCTGATATGGCAGCTTGGAACCGATTCCACTCTGAGCATTTCGAAAATTCAATCCGATGGTAGCGGGTGTACGCGTCGGACCGCTTCGACCAGGTCAAACTGCTATTTACTTCGAAGTCCTCAATCATGGCCATGAGGGCGTGAAATCTCTGCACTACGTAGCCATGCATAAGTTCCATCGATAGGCCATCCAGGTACGCCTCGACGACAGCGACCATACGAAGGAGGCTTGCCTGCTGCCGTACGACGTCGGGAGCAACCGGTCCCAAGGACCGTCGCAGGATGCGCGCTGGGGGTCGTCCGGACACAACATCCGACCGAGCGAGATCCTCTTCCGCCCACATGACCAGCTTTAGGGCTGTCTCAGTGATTTCTCTCCGAGGGCTAGGCTTCAAGCTCATCGTCTTCCATCAAGATTGAGAACAGGGGAGAAGATTGCCGGAGCCCCTTGATTTGAGATTCAGAGGGCGGGTTCTCGGAATTCGTCAGCTCCTTCATTCCGAGCACATACCACGGTGCAAGCGCGTCTGGAGCGGATCGTAATGCTGCATCGAGCTCAACAAAGGAAACCGCATGTTCCCTTGCTAGGGTGAGGTGGGCTTCCGCCCGGAGAGCCTCTTGCCGCCGGCCGTGAGCTTGCGCCTCCACCCACTCAAGTAGTTCGGAGTTCTGTGCCAGCATTCGCATTTCTCGACAGGCGTAGACCAGCCAAAGGTTCTGCCAGTCGCTCGCTGACTCAACGAGGAGAGATTTCCATACGCGAGACGTCTCCTCTGGCTGCTGAGGGTGCATGCGGACGAGGTACGTTATTACTTGCGGAGTCAAGGCCGGAACGAACTGGAAGAGGCGCTTGATGTTGCTTAAGCCTTGCGCGTCATCGTTGCGTGAGAGCGCATTCAGAGCGCGTCGAAGATCGCGTAGGTCGTCTCTACGGATGTTCTTAAGGTCGATGTGGTTTTCATCGAAGATCGCATCGAGGCGCCCGAGCGTTGTTACAGCGGCGGCTATTGATTCTTCCTCGTCCATGTCTGCGTAATCGGTGACCGCTATCTCGACGTCTTGGGGGTCGAATTCAGCCGTCGCCTCATCCACCTCAACCGCAGTATTGGCAAAGAAGTAATTCATGAAAGTTGAGGTAAAAGTCTTATGGTCGCCTACCACCAAGCCGACGTCTCCGGCCGCATAGGCGAGCTCTTCCAGGCTCGTTAATGCCTCCCGATAGTTCTTGCATCCAATCCGGAAATCATCGTTGAACCGCCAGGTCGGGAGTCCGCGTCGTAGTAGCGTTCGCTCGACGATTCGGATGTACATCTCAGAGAGCCAGTCGGATGCATCAAGTAGTTGAGGGACTCCGAAGTTGCGTCCGCTCAAGTCGGACAAGAGCTCCATTAGTCGATCCACTGCAGTGATCACACCGGTTTGCATGTAAAGCTCTTGCCGCAGAACTTCATGGTCGACGTATTGATAGAAAGCGGTGATGTCGGCTTCAACCACATAGCCGATCCTGCTTTCACCTACCTTCACCCGTCGTCGGCGTCCGACTTTCTCGAAGGCGTAAGAGATAGGCCCGAGAACGAATTCCTTGTACTCCTCAGGTGACCTAGTTGGGAGCGTCTGATCCTTGAGGATGTGACTCGCCAGCGCTCTGTAGGTGATCCGTTCTGCAATGCCTACGACCGGCACGGGGCGGATCCCGTGTCCCATCTTTCGGGCACTAATGACGACGCCGGCAGAATTCGGTACCCCTGAAAGCAGTCGGGTTCTTACCCAGGCTGCAACCTTCGAGCTCCTCTGCTCAATGGCGTGAAGCCAGGGCTCAGGAGGGAGGAGGTTACGTCGGGTCTTGACCTCGTCAAGCACCGCTTTTTCAAGCTTGAGCTTGTCTACCAGGCCACGTTCAAGTGCTTGCACGAGATCCCCGATCGGTCCTACGCAGTGAGACCGTTCACTCTACTAGCCAACCCGCTCAGAGAGCTCGCCCGTAGCGACGGATTGCCAGGCATAAAGCTGGGTGGATCGACACGATAAGGGCATTCTACCCTCGCGGGGCCAACCTGTTTCCCAATGCGCCGCCTACAGGCAGGGTAAGGCTGCATGTTGCGGACAAAGCTGCCCGACTCCAATTAGGTGTAGTTGCGGCAATACGAGGACGCGTTATCAAAGCCACTTGGGTCGACGGAAACGTATCTGGCCGTGCTGCTCTGTGTATGCGTCGGGGTCGCTGAGAAGGATGTGGAACTGCTCCTTCAGGAATTCGCGGCGTGAGGATGCCATGTCCGGGCAGTCATCCAATGCACGTTCCCATCCGCCCGCTGGCGAGTAGAAGGAGCCATCGTTGAAAAGGGTGAGCGAAGGCGGAACTGATAGAACCTCATACCCGTCGTGTCGTTTGCAGACCGTCGAGTAAAGCACGCTGTTCTTGGCGGGAACCAGGCTATCGAAGGATAGAAGGCGTTCGTCCTCGCGGGCCAACTCTGCACGCTTCTCCCGCCGCCGACGGTTGCTCGTGTAGTCCTCGCTTCGCCCGTAGATGAGGACGTAGCGAGGGCTAAGTTTCCTTCCTCTGAGGTCTGTTGGGAATTCATAATAGTCAAGGAACGCCGCTCTATTGTTCCCCCGATTAAACCATGCGCGCCACTCGGCTAATTGCCCTTGAGCGTGCGTGAAATCGCTATGAATCTCCGCTCGATCACCATAAAACCATCGTTTGTGTGGGTTCTCAATCTCGATTAGTATTGGGAATACTTCCGTACTGTGGGCGGCGATCCACATGAAGTCAGGCTCACGGTCACTTAGCCCGGGAAGCTTTGGCTTGGAAACCACCGCCATAGGAAACGGCGAGTGACCCGAATCTACGTCAAGCGTGTGGCTGCCGGGCAAGAGGGATGGGTGACGCTCCAAAAAGGAGTGCACTAAGCGCTCGTCCTTTGAGGAGTCGTCATTGAGTAAGGCACGCCACCGCTTCATTAGCATGTCGTTGTACACCTCCTCGCTCGGCCGGCCAGATCCTGTCAGCTCACTCTCGGCTAAGTAGCCTGGCAAGTGGCCTACGAACGGCCATCGAAGGTCGGAGTTTGGGCCGGAAGAAGAGGCAGCGGTCACGGCAGCAGCGTATGCACCAGGAGCCAGGGGTGTGAACCCCAAATTGAGGTCGGGCGTCCTGCCCAATGTCCTCAGATGCGCCAAGGCGCTTCGGGGTCCCCGAGGGTTTCCAACATGAGGTTGCACCAGGTGGTGGCGGCCCCAGCGGCGAGACGGGCATGGCGCGGACGGACCCATCCCGGAACGGAGTCACGTCCGTGACCCACGCCAACCTGGTTGCGCAACTCAGTGACCCCTTGGGTCAGACGGGACAGTGACCCGAGGATGGTCTTCAACGCCTTCGCTTCTTCTGTGGTGTCGGCTACGCCGGCTGCATGGAGACGTAGTGCCTGCTGCGCCTGCGCGACCAGCGCAGGGAGGTCATCCTTCGGGTTGTACTCGACACTACGTTCTCGCAGTACCAGCTTTGCAGTGCTTTCAACCAAGTCCTTCGCGACGCTGACCGCCAGTCGAGGATCGGTGTCCACGCTGGCGGCGAGGCGCTTCAGGTGCTCGGTGATGACGGCCGGATCCGTAAGGGCGTTGAGAGCTGGCGCCACTACGGTGCCTGCGGGAACTTGCTCTTGCAACTGGTAGAGCCGTTGGAGCAGCGGATCGAATGCTTCGCCGACCATCTTTCGACGGGCTGCCCATGATCCGTATCCGTCGTGTGCTAGCCAGTAGCTACGAAAGGACGTGAAGTCCTGCCAAGGAACTTCGATCGCTATGCCCAGGCGCGCGCAGGTCGCCCGCAGGGCTCGCAGGGCGAGGCGAGCCTCAGCGTCTATTAACCGCTCGCCTCCGCCCGTCCCGAAGGCCATGAAGTCGCTGTGCAGCAACAGGGCCAGTGCTTCGGCCACGTCCACATCATCGACGGCATCGACCGGACCTCGACGCAGCTGTTCCGGCAGGTCAGCCTTGAATCGGCTATCAACCGTGGGCCAACCGTCGAATCCAGTGGTGGTGGTCGTCGTTTCGAAGAGGTCGTCAGGCGTCATCGCTACGCTCTCAGCCAAGGGGGCGACCGGGGGTCCCGATCACGATACGACGAACTCGGTAGCGGGATGCCCGTGCCTGTAGGCGTTTCCGTACCTGATCACCCTGGGGGCCTGAGATGCCTCTAATCAGCTGAGGCGGGCTAGGGCGCGGCTGTCGACAGCAACGGCGACAGTGCCGGGCCGAACCAGGACAGCCGACAACCGCCAGGGCGGACAGTCGCCCGAGCTCACGGACGCCGACGGACACGGCCGAACGAAGCGCCCAGAACTTACAAGCGAGGGGCCGACCTGGGCCGTCTCCGGGCCGTCTGGGCCGCCGCTGGGCCGTCAACCGCCGACCAAAGATGACCGAGGACGACCTACAGCACCCGAAGAAACTGCAGGTCAGACGCCATGTGACAGCGGCTGAGCTGGTGGGCGACGGACGAGTCGACCTGTACGCCGGATTCTGTGCGCGGCGCGTACCCCGAAAGGGTTTGCGCCGGCGGCGGCCATCCATCTCGGCCTGCCGTTGCCGGCAGGCTCCAGCGGCCTACCCGCAGACATCGGGCGGGCAGCCCTCAAGCGTCTGCGCCAGGTCGTCATCTTGCGGTGACGGCCCTTGCTTGGCCTTGCTCCGGGTGGGGTTTACCGAGCCACCCCGGTCACCCGGGGTGCTGGTGGGCTCTTACCCCACCGTTTCACCCTTACCGTCCCCGATGGGGTCGGCGGTCTGTTTTCTGTGGCACTTTCCCGCGGGTCGCCCCGGGTTGCCGTTAACAACCACCCTGCCCTGTGGAGTCCGGACGTTCCTCGGCGGCGGGCCTAAGCCCGCCGACGCGGCCGCCCGGTCGACTCGTCCGTCGCGCTCTCATCCTAACGACGAGCACCGCCCCGGTATTGCCGCCCCGCCCAGGCAAGATCGCCCAGCTCAAGGGCGGTGGGGACGAGGACTCCCGCCGACTCGCCCGAGCGGGCGGGGGCTAGCCTCGTGGGGCTATGGATCTCTCCCACGCCGCGCTGCTGCTCGCCGCCGGTCTCGCCGCTGGCACGATCAACGCGGTGGCCGGTGGTGGCTCGCTGATCACCTTTCCGGCGATGATCGCGGTCGGGTTGCCCCCGGTTCCGGCCAATGTCAGCAACTCCGTCGCCGTGTTCCCCGGGTACCTGGCCAGCGTGGCGGGGAGCCGAGTGGACCTGCCGCGCCCCCGCGCGCTGGCCACGCTGGTGCCCACCACCATCGTCGGCACGATCCTCGGGGCGTTGCTGTTGCTGGGCACCCCGGCCCGCGCGTTCGAGCTGGTCGTACCGTTTCTGGTGCTCGGCGCGACCACGGTCCTGGCCTTCCAGGACCCGCTGCGCCGGCTGGTCGGTCATCCGCGGGACCTGTCGCCGCGCCAGCGGACGGTCGCGGTGCAGACGATGGTCGGGCTCGGCGCGGTGTACGGCGGGTACTTCGGTGCGGCGCTCGGGGTGATGCTGGTCGCCGGGCTGGCGCTGGTGCTGGACGCGACCCTGGCGCGGGTGAGCGCGATCAAGAATCTGCTCTCCGCGGTGGTGGGGTTCACCACGCTGGTGGTGTTCGCCCTGTTCGGCCCGGTGCACTGGGCGGACGTCGCGGTGGTCGCGCCGGCCACGCTGATCGGGGGGTACGCGGGCGCCCGGTTGGTCCGCCGGCTGCCGCCGGTGCTGCTCAAGACGGTGATCGTGGTGTTCGGCACGACGATCGGCCTCTACCTGCTCTGGCGCGCCCTGAGCTGACCCGCCCGACGCCAAGATCCTCACGACTTACCGCGGAACTGCTGCCTCAGCACGCGTGGAGGCAGCGGTTTCCCGGAAAGCGCGTGGATCTTGAAAGCGACAGGTCAGTACGTCTCGCCGACCGGCTCGTGTTCGGTGTCGGTAGCGGCGCGGTTCCAGCGGGACCAGAGCACCCGCTCCCCGTAGCCGGCGGCCATCAGGTGCGCGAAGGCCAGGTAGACCAGCACACCGACGGCGAGCACCCCGAAACCGACCCAGAACGGCAGCGACAGCGAGTGCTCGGCGAGTTTGCCGGAGATGATCGGTGCCGGAGCGGCGGCCCCCCAGCGGACCAGGTTGAACGCGCCGGTGGCGACGCGCCGGTCACTGGAGCCGAGGCCGAGCGCCAGGTCGGTGAGGTTGGCGTTGGCCAGCCCCATGCAGAGCCCGGAGAGCACCAGCACCACGAGCGCCTCGGCGGTGCTGGTGGAGGTGGCGAAGAGGACCATGCAGACCAGCAGCCCGGCGATGGCCACGCCGACGGTCTGCACGGCGCCGATCCGGTGGGCCAGTCGGTGGCCGATCACGAGGATGCCGGCGGCCAGGCCGAGCCCCCAGCCGGTGAAGGCCAGCCCGAGCGGGATGACGTCCAGGCCCAGGAAGAGCGGCGTGTAGCCGAGGACCACGAAGAACACGAAGTTGTACGCGCCGGTCACCACGCACAGTGCGATGAACGCCGGCCGGCGGTAGGTGGCGAAGATCTGGCCGACGCGTACGGGCGCCTGCCGGTTGGTGGGCTCGCGCAGCTTGCGGGCGGCCACACCGAGGGCGAGGACCATGAACACGCCGCAGACGAAGAACGGCAGCCGCCAGCTGACCTCGCCGAGCAGACCTCCGATCAGCGGGCCGACGGCGAAGCCGAGGCCGAGGGCGGTCTCGAAGAGGCCGACCACCCATTCCCGGTCGACGGCGAGGTTGACCAGCACCACCATGGCGGTGGCGAAGAACATCGCGTTGCCCAGCCCCCAGACGCCCCGCAGCACGGAAAGCTGAACGATGTTGTCGCTGAACGAGGCGAGGATCGCGGCCAGGCCGACCACGGAGACGCCGGTGACGAGCACCGGCTTGAAGCCGAACCGGCCGCTGGCGAGGGTCGCCGGGATCATGCCGAGGGCCATGACCGCGATGTACGCGGTGAACAGCAGCTCGACCTGCCAGGCGGTGACTCCGATCGCGTCGCCGATGGCCGGCAGGATGGGGTCGACGACGGCGATGCCGGCGATGGCGAGGAAGGCCACCAGCGTGGTGGCGTAGATGGCACTGCGGTTCGGTTCGGAACGCCGATCCACTGCGACTCCTCAACTAGCTGTATCGTACAGATATTTATTCTGTATCATACAGCTATGAGCGACGACGATGACGAGACCACCCTCGGCCGGATCGAGACCGAGGTGGCCCTGCTGATGCGCTTCGGCGAGGCCACCCGGCGGGCCACCGGCACCGCCGAGCACCGGGTGCTGGACCGCGCGGCGTACGTCATCCTGCGCCACCTGGCCAACGCCGGCCCGCAGAACGTCTCCGCGCTCGCCGCCCGGCTCAATCTGGACGGCTCGACGGTGACCCGGCAGGTCTCCGCCCTGCAACGCGACGGCCTGATCACCCGTACCCCGGACCCGTCCGACGGACGGGGCACGGTCATCTCCCCCACCCCGACCGGCCTCCAGCGGATGGCCGCCGTGCAGGCCGCCCGCACCCGGCTCTACGGCGACATGCTGGCCGACTGGAGCACCGAGGACCGGGCCACTCTGGCGGCCCTCCTGGGCCGCCTCAACCAGGCCCTGGTGTCCCGCAACCGCCGCCGCTGACCGGGCCAGCCCCCTCGCCCGCCCCGCCCCGCCCCAGCCTCGTCGATCTTGCACTTGCGGTGGGGGCAATCGGCGTGAATCACCACAGACCAGGCACCATAACTGCAAGATCGACGCGGGGGCGCGGGAGACGCGGGGGCGCGGGAGACGCGGGGGCGCGGGAGACGCGGGGGCGCGGGAGAGGCCAGGGACCCGGGATGACAGGGACGCCCGGGCACCGACCACGTCGGCACCCGGGCGTACCCGAGGTCAGGCGACCGGTTCGCGGGCCGAGTCGGCGTCGCGTTCGGTGCCCGGGGTGACCCGGGGGTCGCCCTCGTCGGCGAAGTAGTCGTCGGGCGTGGTGCCGTCGACTCCCTCGGTCACCTTCGCGGCCCGCACCGCCAGCGTCACCAGCGCCGCGACGGCCAGGTTGACCAGCACCGCCACGATGCCGACGTAGATCGTCCTGGTGGTGTCGAAGCCGAACTCCGACAGCGGGAACGCCGAGCCACCGAAGTGTTTCCGGGTCGGGCTCGCCACCTGGTAGAGCATCCACATGCCCAGCCCCATGCCGACCGCCCAGCCGGCGATCAGCCCGGCGCGGTGGAACCAGCGGGTGTAGAGGCCCAGCGCCACCGCCGGCAGCGTCTGAAGGATGATCACGCCACCGATCAGCTGAAGGTCGATGGAGAACTGCGGGTCGAGGAAGACGATGCAGGCCACCGCGCCGACCTTCACCACCAGCGAGGTGATCTTCGAGACGTTGGCCTCCTGGGCCGGGGAGGCGTCCCGCTTCAGGTACTCCTTGTAGATGTTGCGGGTGAACAGGTTCGCCGCCGCGATCGACATGATCGCCGCGGGCACCAGCGCACCGATGCCGATCGCCGCGTACGCCACACCGGCGAACCAGTCCGGGAACTGCTGGTCGAAGAGGAGCGGCACGACCGTGTTGTTGTCCACGCTGCCGGCCGACGCCCCCGGCAGGGGCTTCACGCCCGCCGCGATGGCCATGTAGCCGAGCAGCGCGATCAGCCCGAGCAGCAGGCTGTACGCCGGCAGCGCCGACATGTTCCGCTTGATCACGTCGCGGTTCCTGCTGGCCAGCACGCCGGTGATGCTGTGCGGGTAGAGGAAGAGCGCCAGCGCTGACCCGAACGCCAGCGTGACGTACTGGAGTTGGTTGTTGGCGTTGAGCAGGATGCCGTCGTTCGGGTTGGGTGAGGCGTCGAACTTCGCGTCGGCGGCGGCGAAGATGTCACCCCAGCCGCCCAGCTTGTACGGCAGGTAGACGATCGCCACCAGGATGACGATGTAGATCAGGCTGTCCTTGACGAACGCGATCAGCGCCGGTGCCCGCAGCCCCGACTGGTACGTGTAGGCGGCCAGGATGGCGAACGCGATGATGATCGGCAGGTGCCGGGCCAGCGCGTTGTCGCCGGTGACGCCCATCGTCTTGAGCACCGCCTCGATGCCGACCAGTTGCAGCGCGATGTACGGCATGGTGGCCACGATGCCGGTGATCGCGATCAGCAGCGCCAGCACCGGCGAGTCGAACCGCTTGCGAACGAAGTCGGCCGGCGTGACGAACCCGTGCCGGTGTGACACCGACCAGAGCCGGACCAGCACCAGGAAGACCAACGGGTAGATCACGATGGTGTACGGCACGGCGAAGAACCCGGCCGCCCCGGCTCCGAACATCAGCGCCGGCACCGCGACGAAGGTGTACGCGGTGTAGAGGTCACCGCCGACCAGGAACCAGGTGATCCAGCCGCCGAAGCTGCGCCCACCCAGCCCCCACTCGTCCAGATGCGCCATGTCCTTCGGGGCGCGCCAGCGGGCGGCCACGAACCCCATCGCGCTGACCAGGAGGAACAGCAGGGAAAAGACGATGATCTCGGTGAGATGGTCCCGCCACATCAGCGTCCTCCCCGCTTCTTTGTCATCTGGTAGACCAGCGTCGTGGTGGCGACGCCGAGCAGGATGTACGCCAGTTGCAGCCAGTAGTAACGCGGGAACCCGAAGATCCGGGGCGAGTCTCCGTTGAAGAAGGCCGGGATCAGCGGCACCACGATGGGAATGAAGAGCAACCAGTTCCAGGGACTGTGGTCCTTTGCCCTGGTAGGCGCCGTGGTTGGCGCCTCCGGTTCCGGTGCAGCCATCTGACAGACCTCCGGTGAGTCGTGGCTCTCGATGTAACGGCCGGAGGCTACGACTCTGTGACTGCCGTCACCTTGCCCGCCCGGAGGGTGCTGCGCTGAACGGCCGGTCAGCTGCGCCGAACGGCGCGCCCGGCCCGCGTGACGGATAAGCAGGTACGGCTGGCCGTCGACGGCGAGAGGCCCGGGTGCGGTCGGCACCCGGGCCCCACATCGGCCGAACGTCGGCTCAGCCGGTCAGGGTCAGCGCTGCGCCGCCCAGAGCACGGCCCGGCCGAGCTGCGACTGAAGGCCCTTCGGGTGCAGGCGGAACGTCGGGTCGGTGCCGAACAGCACCACGCCGTTCCCGGCGGCGGAGACGCCCCGCACGATGCTGGCCTGGTTGGCCGCCGCAGCCTGCCCGTTGGCGCCGCCGGTGACCCACCAGCCGGACAGCAACGGGTCAGCGGCGTACGACTGCTCGACCTCGACGTTGGCGCCCAGGTTGGTGAACCAGACGGGCTGGCTGATGAACGCGTGCGGGATGGCCGACGTGGTGACCGGTCCCCCGTTGTTCACGATGTTGGCCACCCCGCTGGCCAGGCTCGGCGCCGCGGTGGCGGTCACGGTCAGCAGCGCGGCGGCGTTACCGAACGACGCCCCGGCGGTGCCCAGGCCGACCACTCCGCCGCCCCGGGCGAGGAAGCCATCCAGGGCGGCCCGGTTCTCGGCGGTCAGGTTCGCGAGGTTGACGTTGTCGGCGACCAGCAGCACGTCGACGTCCTCGGTCAGCGTGTCGGCCAGCGTCGCGGCGGTCACCGCACGCGCCTCGAAGCCGAGATCGACGAGGGTGTCCCGCTCCTCGACCGTGCCGAGGTAGCCGACCACCACCCGATCCAGCCGGGTGCCCCGCCAACCCCTGGGCGCCGGTTCGAAGCTGACGGCGTGGGCCTGCACCTCGGCGCGGGCCACCTGACGGTTGGCCGGGCTGCCGGGGACGACCACCGACCCGTCCGCGAGGCGGTGGACCGCGACGCCCTTCGCCAGCAGCGAGTTCACCGCGAGCAGATCGGCGGCGTCCCGCAGATCCAGACGCAGGTCGGACCGGCCGGGGGGCAGGTGGCCCTCGGCCCGCCCGTCGTAGGTCCGCTCCAGACGCACTCGGGGCAGGGTGTTCCAGAGGGTGTCTACGGTGGCGCCCCAGGTGAGCCCCTGGCTCCAGGCGCCCGGGCCGGCGTACAGGTCATTCACCCGGTCGGTGATGTCCGCGCCCGGTTCGAGCAGCGAATTGACCAGGCCCCGCTTGGGCTGGTGCATGTCGACGACGTACGAGCCGGCCTGGTAGGTCTTACCGCCGGCGGTGAACGCCTTCCTCGCCCGCCACACCCGGCCACCGCTGCCGATCAGCAGGTCGACCAGACGGGCGGCGGCGGGCTCGGAGCGCTGCCCGGTGCCGGTGGGGATGACGTACGACCGGGGGAAGGTGGTGTGGTAGTTGTCCTCCGGCCCCCAGCCCGGCACGTAACCGTCGGGGATGTCGCGCAACGGCTCACCGGCCAGGCCACGGCGGTAGACCTCGGCCTGGTCGTGCAACACCTCGGCCCGGTGGTCCTGGATGTAGCGCAGCGAGGTGCGGATCGCCACCTCGTGCACGTCGGTGTTGATGCCGGAGCGACGGACCCGCTCGGCGGGGGTGAGCGTGCTGCCGCGCGGGTTCAGTGGCGCCTCGATGGTGTACGGGATGCTGCTCTGCAGCATCGCGAACGACGGCACGTAGATCGGCGGGAAGTCGTCCCACACGCCCGGCTCGTCGTCGCGGAACGGAATCCGGGCACGCTGGGTCTCGGCGTAGCCGAGACCGCGCAGGCCCTCCTCGATCGCCAGGGCGTTCGGCAGGCCGTGCTTGATGTACAGGTCGTACTCGTTGTTGACGTTGTGCGGCGGGGTGCTGGGGTGCAGCAGGGTCGGGTTGACGTACCCGTGCAGGTCCAGCGTGATGATCGGCTTGGTGTCGACGATCAGGTCGCGGATGAGGTTGGTCTCGGGCTGCGCGACGATCGTCAGGTCGCGGTTGAGGTCGTAGCCCGCCGAGTTGGCCCGGGTGCCGGCCACCCGACCGTCCGGGTTCGAGGTGATGTTGAAGACCAGCCGGTTGCGCCGCAGCAGTTCGGCGACCTCGGGGCTGCGGTCGGTGGCGAACTCCTCGATGACCCGCAACGCCGCGTCGGTGCCCTCCCACTCGTTGCCGTGGATGTTGGCGTTGACGAAGAGCGGAGTCTTGTAGCCGGCGAGCAACTTCCGGTCCCGCTGCGCCCGGGCCGGCTCGTCCTCGATGAGCCGCTTCCAGGTCTCCTGCTGCCGGGCCTCGGTGCGGCTCTCCGGCGCGGTCACGGTGACCGCGTACAGGTCGTAGCCGCCTGCGGACTTCCCGGCGACCCGGGCGGAAACCCGGTCGCTGGCCCGCTGGAGGGCGTTCAGTTTCGGCGCGATCTCGTCGTACGGGATCACGCCGATCGGGATGGACGCGTCGGCCGGGTTGTCCGGCCAGACCGGAAGGGTGCTCTGCCGGGGGTAACCCCGGACGTCGGAGAGATCGATGGGGGCCGGTGGCACCGTGGGCAGCGCGGTGGCGGACGCCGGCCCGGTCAGGGCCACGGTCGCGAGCAGCGCGGTGCTCACCGCGGTTGCGGTGAGCCGAGGTAAACGTCTTGCGGACAGCATGAACGGATCTCCTGTCGGAGGGGTACGCGCAGGCGGACGCGCCGCGGGGCCGGAGACCAGCGGGGATGGGAAACGCCTGCAGCGTGCGAGGAAGGGGAGGAACCCGGCGTCAGATGGAGCGTCGACAGGCGGCGCTGGCGACGCGCAGGAGGTCGATGTGACCCCGCTTCGTCAGGTGAACGCTTCGCACGAACCGATCTTGAAGCGGCGTCCGTCCACTGTCAACAGGTTCCCCACAGGTTCGGGCCCTCAAGCCAAAACCCTCCCGACAGATGGGAATTAATCGATCTTGGCGAGGTGGGCGGTGTCGTTGACCGTGCGGACGGCGACGCCACCGTCGGGCCACATGTCGAGCACCGAGATGCCGGCCGCATCCAGGAAGAGCCGATGCAGGAACCCGTCGCCGGCGGCGAGCGCGTCGCGCAGCACCAGCTTGATCGGCGACACGTGCGAGACGACCACCACGGTCTCACCGGGGTACGCGGTGAGCAGCCCGGCGATCACGCGGTGGGCGCGTTCGGCGACGTGGGTGAACGACTCCCCGCCCGGCGGGGCGATCCGGGGTGAGGCGAGCCAGGCGTCCATCTCCCCCGGCCACTGCTGGCGCACCTCGGCGAAGGTGCGCCCCTCCCACTGACCGAAGTCGCACTCGATCAGGTCGTCCTCGGTGCGGACCGGCACGTCACCGAGCGCCCCGGCGATCGCCGCCGCGGTGGACGTACACCGGGACAACGGTGAGCTGAGCACGGCGGCGACGGACGGGGCCAGCGCCGCCACCCGGGCGCCGGTGGCGCGGGCCTGGGCCCGTCCGCTCTCGGAGAGCGGCACGTCGCCGCGGCCGGAGTAGCGCCGCTGCTCGGTGTACTCGGTTTCGCCGTGGCGGACCAGGATCAGCCGGGTGGCGGTGAAACTCGGCCGTGGCTCCCACGAGGCCGGCGCGGTGGCCGGGTCGCTGCCGGTGGCAGGCGTCGCCGGCGGCTGGCCGGTCGCCGGGGTCGCCGGAGGGCGGCCGGCGGCGGCGTCCATGGCGGCGTTGGCGAGCGCGTCGGCGTGCCGGTTCTGCTCGCGGGGGATCCAGGTGAACCGGACCGCGGTGAACCGGCCCACCAGCCCGGCGGCCTGGGCGGCGAGGGGGCGCAGGCCGGGGTGCTTGATCTGCCACCGGCCGCACATCTGCTCGACCACCAGCTTGGAGTCCATCCGGACGTCCACCTCGGCGGCACCCACCTCGGCGGCGGCCGTCAACCCGGCGATCAGCCCCTGGTACTCGGCGACGTTGTTGGTCGCCGTACCAAGCGACTCGGAGCGCTCGGCGAGCACCTCGCCGGTCTCCGGGTCGCGCACCACCGCGCCGTAGCCGGCCGGGCCCGGGTTGCCCCGGGACCCGCCGTCGGCCTCGACGACGACCACGCGCGGCGCCACGACCTACAACCCCGACTCGTTGGTACGGACCATGATCCGCCGGCAGTCCTCGCAGCGCACCACGTCGTCCGGGGCGGCCTTGCGGATCCGGGCCAGGTCGGCACCGGAGAGATCCAACCGGCACCCGCCGCAGCGGCCCGCGGTGAGCAGCGCGGCCCCCAGCCCGGTGTCCTCGCGGATCTTGTCGTAGAGGTTCACCAGGTCAGCCGGAAGGTCGGAGGCGAGCGGCTGACGCGCCCCCCGCTTGAACTCCTCCTCCTTGGCGATCTCGGCCAGCGCCTCGTCGCGGCGCTGCTCGGTCGCGGCCCGCTTGTCCCGGGTGTCGGCCAGCCGCTGCTCCACGCCGTCCAGTACGCCCTGCGCGGTCTCCCGCTGCTCCATCAGCTCCAGCTCGGCGTCCTCCAGGTCGCCCTGGCGCCGGTTCAGCGAGACCAGCTCGTGCTGGAGCGCCTCCAACTCCCGGGCCGGGCCGGTGCCGGCGGCCAGCCGGTTCTCGTCCTTCTGCTTGCGGGCCCGGACCTGCTCGACGTCCTTCTCCAGCCGGGCGATGTCCCGGTCCAGATCGTCGACCGCCACCTGGGCGCGCACCCGCTCGTCCTCCAGCGACGACAACTCCCGGGCCAGCGACTCCAGCTCGGCCCGCTCGGGCAGCGAACGCCGGCGGTGGGCGAGCTGGGCGAGGTTGGTGTCGATCGCCTGGAGGTCGAGCAGGCGGCGCTGCACCTGAGGGTCAGCCTTCACGGTCGGGCTCCTTGTCGTCCACAACGGGTGCGGCGGCGTGCACGGTCCACGGGTCGGTGTCCAGGTCGGACACCAGCGTCTCGACGCCCAGTGCCTCCCGGAGGAGGGCGGCCAGGTCGTCCAGCCACGGTCGTTCGGTCGCCCAGTGGGCGGCGTCGATCAGGGCGGGACCGTCGGCGGCGAGGTGCTCGCCGGCCGGGTGGTGCCGCAGGTCGGCGGTGAGGAACGCGTCCACCCCGGCGGCGGTCGCGGCGCCGAGGAAACTGTCCCCCGACCCGCCGCTGACGGCGAGGGTACGAACCATACGCCCGGGATCCCCCGCCGCGCGAACTCCCCAGGACGTGACGGGGAGCACGGCGGCGGCGTGCCGGGTCAGCTCGGCGAGGGTCATCGGCCGGGGCAGCTCGCCGATCCGACCGAAACCCCGGTCGTCGCCGTGGGCGGGCGACCCGGGCGCGGGCCGCTGTAGTGGACGCAGCCCGGTCAGCCCGAAGCGGGCGGCGAGGGCGTCGGAGACGCCCGGGGAGGCCACGTCGGCGTTGGTGTGCGCCGTGTAGAGCGCCACCCCGGCCCGGATCAGCTGGTGGATGATCCGCCCTTTGAAGGTCGTCGGCGCGACCGACGAGACCCCACGCAGCAGCAACGGGTGATGCGAGACGATCATGTCCACGTCGGCGGCCAGCGCCTCGGCGACCGTCTCGGGCACCACGTCGACCACACAGAGCACCCGGCGGACCGGGGCGGCCGGCTCGCCCAGCACCAGGCCCACCCGGTCCCACTCCTCCGCCCAGACCGGCGGATAGCGCCGTTCCAGCTCCGCCACCACGTCGGTCACCGTGGGGGTGGATCCGATTGTGCTCACGGCGGGCCAGCTTACCGGCGCGCGGGCCGTCGGGCGGTGACACCCGGCCCGGCCGCGCCGGGCGGAAGCCCTGTCGTGAGCGCTAGGCGGCGCTCCAGGAGACGCTTTTTTCCAGCGCGGCCAGGGGCATCGCCCACGGGAAGGCGTGCAGGTGCTGCTCCCCCGTTCCCGGCGGGTGCAGGGCGATCACATGATCGCCGAAGAGCACTGTGACGCCCCACTCGGCCAGCCGGGCCACACCGGCACGAAACGCCGGGTGGGCGGCCATCGCGGCGTTGGTGTACGGCACCGCCACGATGGGGACGCCCTTGCCCTGCGCCTCGACCAGCAACCCGAGCGCGAGGGTGTCGGTGATCCCGGCCGCCCACTTGTTGACCGTGTTGACGGTGGCCGGGCAGACGATCATGGCGTCGGCGGGGGGCAACACGTCCGGATCACCGGGATGCTTGTAGTGCGTCCGCACCGGGTGGCCGGTCTGCCGGATCAGGGCCGACTGGTCGACGAACTTGATCCCGTCCGGCGTGGCGACCACGCAGACGTCCCAACCATCCTGTTGGGCAAGGTCGACCAGACGACCGACGTGCCGTGCCAGCGGCGAACCGCAGGCGATGACGTAGAGCACCCCACGGTGCCCGCTGCTGTGCGGGAAACCGGCCATCAAACCGGCTCCAGGCTCATACCCCTACTCCCATGTGCTCAGCCAACTCCGCTACCGGAGAAGGCGGCGCACCACGTGTGCGACGAAGGATGTCCGACATCACCTCGTGGGCGATCGGCCGGCAGCGGATCTCCGACGGGGCGAGTCGATCACCAAGCAGCAGCATCTCGCCGGCGTTCGCCACGTCGCCGATCTGGGCGTACCCGCGGGAGATGTCGAGCAGGTGGTGGGCGCGGCGTTCGGGCAGCAGCGCGTTGAAGGAGGGCTCCGCTATGCGCAGCTGGTGCACCTCCACGGCCCGGCCACCGTCGCCCAGCTCCACCGCGGCGGCGGCCCGGTGCAGCTCGACGTTGGTCGGGCCGAACGACGTCCAGTAGTGGTTGTGGTCGCCACCGAGCAGGGCGGCAGCCTCCTGCGCACAGTTGATCAGGTCGTCGACGCTGGCCGAGTCGCCGATGCGGGACGCGGCCATCGCACCCTGGAGCAACAGCATTCCGTAGACGGAGAGCCGGGCCGGGGAGACCTCGTTGCTCCCGCCCGGTGCCAGCCGGTTGGCGATCTGGACGTTCAGCTCCAGTGCGGGACGGGCCCGACCCATCGCGACCAGGGCGTTGCACACCCGGGTGGTGGCGATGCCGGCCAGCAGCGGGTCGTCGGCCCGCTGGGCCACTGCCATCGACCGGTCCGCGGCCAGCCAGGCGAGCTCACACTCACCGAGCTTGCGCAGCACCGAGGAGGCGATCTGGTAGACCTGCCCGAGCAGGTGGGCCGCCTCGGGGGCCTGCGCACCGCCGTACGCGGCGTCGGCCGCCTGGGCGTCGCGCAGCAGTTTGGGCAGCGCCCGGGTGAGCATCCCGTAACGGCCGTACTGGTAGGTGAGCCAGGCGTGGTTGACCGCCTTGCGCATGTCGTCCAGCGGCGGCGGGCACGGTGCCGCGTCGAAGTACGCGCTCATCGAGTCGTAGCGTTCCAGCGCCGCCCGGATCTCCTGCACCTCGACCTGGTCGATGCAGTTCAGCGCGTCGGTGCGGCGCTCCGGGTCCTTTCCCATGAGGAGTTGCACGTCCACCTGGAGGATGTCGGCGATCTCGTAGAGGACCGAGAACTTGTCCAACCGACGGACGCCGCGTTCGACCTTGTCCACCCAGCTCTTGGACTTGCCCAACCGGTCCGCGAAGACCTGCTGCGACATCTTGCGGCGCCCCCGCCAGTAGGCCACTCGCCGTCCTATGGGTAGCTCGTCCATCTCCCCATCCCTCCCCTGCCGCCGGCGACCTGTCGGGTCGGGGCGATGTCCGCGAGTGCGGCGGCCGTCGTCCGTCTTCAGGTTTTCGCTGGTCGCACACGATGTACGTCAGCCGTACAGCCAGTCCTCGTACTTTTCGTGCAAGTTGCACGAGCCGTTCGTCAACCTCAACGATCGTGGGTTACGGCAGTGACGGTGCTCGACATGCGACCTGGCGATCGCCGGGCCACACGAGGGGAGATGGCACACATGTGGGGGAACGTCGTACCGCGCGTCGCCGAACTGTCGCCGTTGGAACGGGTCCGGCTGCGCCGGGTCGCCATGCGGTACGCCGCACACGGGTGGGAGGTCACCCCCGGGGCCTGTCTGGCCCGCAGCCGCTTCGTCTGCGGTCGGGCCGGCTGTCCCACCGTCGGCTGCCACCCCGCCCTGGAGAACTGGGAACTGGCCGCCAGCGCCGACCCGGCCCGGGTGGCCACCTGGTGGCGGAACCGTCCACACGGGGTGCTGCTGCCCACCGGCCGGGCCTTCGACGTGCTGGAGGTGCCCGCCCACCTCGGCCGGCACGTGCTCGACGCGGTGCAGATCCACCCGGCCGGCACCGGCGTACGCGGGCCGGTGCTGGTCACGCCCACCGGGCGGTGGATGTTCCTGGTCCGCCCCGGCGACCCGCTCCGGCCCGAGTTGGAGCACTGCTTCCACGTGGTCCGGCACGGGCCGGGCTCCTGGATCCCCGCGCCGCCCACCCGGCTGCCGGAGGGGACCGTCCGCTGGGCGGTCGCCCCCGAGCAGGCCCGCTGGCAACTTCCGGATTCGTACCTCGTGCAGAACACGTTGATCGGGGCGCTGCGCGCCACCGGGGTGACGCTCGCCCCCGACCTGCTCCCCGGTCACCTGCCACTGCCCCGACGAGGCATGTGAGACAGCCCCGGCCGACGATCCATCCGGTGCCCGACAGCGACGCCAGGGCGCCGGTCCTCGTTGACAGGGGGACGGCGCGAACGCGCGCCACGAACGGGGGAACGATGTCCACGGACGACAGAGCGGCTCATCCCGGCGGCACCGAACCGCCCCGGCGCAGCCACCCACGGCACCGCTGGGCCGGCACCCGGCCGTCGGGCTCGCGTCCCGGCCGCCCACGCCCCACCGGCTCCCGTCCGGCTGGCACCCACCGCCCGCTCCGTTAGGGCGCCCCTGCGCCCCCATCACCCCCGCGATCTTGCACTTACTGTCCCGACAATTTCCGCGAAAAGGGCGAATGGCGGACCGAAACTGCAAGATCGCGGGGGTGGGGGGTTGGGGGCGCGGCGCGGGGGTTAGGGCGCCAGCGGGACGCCGGCGGAGTGATACTCGCGGGCGTCGTCGGTGACGACGACGTGGGTGTGGTCGTCGAGGCGGTCCACCCAGCCGAGGCCGGTGACCCCCATGGCGAGAGCGGCGGTGGCGTACGCGTCGGCCACCCCGAGGTCGGTGCCGACCACGGTCACCGAGCGCAGCCCGCCGGCCGGCGCGCCCCGGCGCGGGTCGAGGACGTGTCGTCCCCGCTCATAGACGCCGGAGGTGGCGACGGCCAGGTCGGTGCCCGCGAGCACCAGGAACGTCGCCATCGGGTCCCACGGGTGCCGGATGCCGATCCGCCACGGCTCCCCCGACGGGGAGAGACCGCGCACGCGCACGTCGCCGCCGGCGTTCACACAGTGGTTCGCGGCTCCGGCGGCGAGCAGACGATCCGAGGCGACCTGGGCCGCCCAGCCCTTGACGAACCCGGACGGGTCGAGCCGGCCGGTCGCGTACGCGTCGAAGAACCCGTCGGTGGCACCCCACAGGTCGGCGCAGGCCTCCAGCACGAACCGCAGGTCCGCCGACGCCTCGGAGAGCAGCACCTCACCCCGGTCGAAGCGGCACACCTCGCTGTCCGGCCTGTACGTGCTGAACCGGGCGTCCACCTCGCGCATCCAGGCGAAGACCTGATCCGCCAGCTCGCGCAGGGTCGCCGGGGGCAGGTCGTCGGCGAGGTCCAGGGTGATCGCCGTACCCATGATCTGTTCGACCCGGCACAGCCCGGGTCGGGTCAGCGCGGCCCGCACGTCAGAAGGCCTGCTCGATCGCGGACCGCAGCGACTGCTTGTAGGAGTTGCTGGTCTCGGTGGCCCCGGAGACGGTGTTGAGGCTCGCGTTCTGCTTCTGCACCACCTCGCCGCCGCTGCCGTCGTAGCGGTTGCGGACGTCGCCGCTGTGGATGTCGGATTCACCCCCGCTGGGCAGCGACAGCGCGACGGCCTCGACGATCCGGTTACCGGAGACCACGATCTGCACCTGCACGTACCCGTACTCGTTCTCGAAGCCGTTGCCGGTGACCCGGCGGTTGGTCGGCTGCGCCGCCTTGGTGGTTCGCGGCGCGGCGGGCGCCTTCGTGGTGCGGGTGCCGGACGGCCGGGTGGTGCTCTTGCCGGGTTCGGGCGACGACGGCGCGCGGGGAGCCACCGACGGCGTCGGTGTGCCGTCGGCCGGGCCCGCAGCCGGGTCGGCGCTCGGGTCGACACCCTGCGGGGTGGGGCTGACCGGCTGGGCGGTCGGCAGGTTCTGGGCGACCTGGGTGGCGCCCGGCGAGCCCTTGAACACCACCAGCGCGGTGGTGCTGGCGGCCAGGCCGGTGATCGCGAGGAACGCGCGACGCATGGGATGCCTCTCCTACAGCTCGAACGTGGCCAGGTGGATCTGCCGGCGGGGCACACCGGCCCGGCGCAGCGCACGCACCGACTGTTCCACCAGCCCGGGCGGCCCGCACAGGTAGACGTCGCGCCGGGCCACGTCGGGCACCAGTTGGCGCAACCCGTCCGGGCTGATCAGCTGGCGGGGGCCGGGGTCGTCGCGGGAGCCGATGACGTACCAGACGGAGGTGTCGCGCTCCTGCGCCAGCCAGTCCAGCTCACGGCTGAGCAGCACGTCGGCCGGGGTACGGGCCCGGTAGATCAGGGCGGCGCCCGGCGGCAACTCCTCCAGCATGGCCCGGATCGCCGTGATGCCGCTGCCCCCGGCGATCAGCAGGGCCCGCTCACGGACCCGGTGCGCGGCCGTGAAGGTGCCCGACGGGCCCTGAGCCCAGACCCGGGTGCCCGGGTCCAGGTCGCGCAGGTCAGCGGTGTGCGCGCCGACGACCTTGACGGTGAGCCGCAGCCAGCGGCCGTTCGCGGCGGCGGAGACGGAGAACGGGTGCGACTGCCACCAGCAACCCCGGGTGAGGAAGCGCCAGCGGAAGTACTGGCCACCGAGCATCGCCAGCCGGCCGAGCCGCTCGCCGGTGAGGTAGATGGAGATGGTGTCCGGGCTCTCGGCGACCACGTCGGCGACCCGCAGCCGGTACCGCAGGTTGAACACCAGCGGCGTGATCACCCGGCCCCAGAGCAGCGCGGCGACCACCAGCAGGTACAGCGCGATCCAGCCGGTGCGTACCGGACCGGCCCTGTACAGCTGCGCACCGTGGGTGAACTGGTGGCCGTAGCCGAGCAGCAGGATCAGGTAGCTGGACCGGTGCAGCAGGTGCCACAGCTCGTAGGGCAGCGCCCGCCGGATCGCCCGGACGCTGCTGAACCCGACCAGCATCATGATGCCGGTGGCGACGAACGCCTCGAGCATGTCCTCGTAGTCGCCGAGCAGCGTGCCGACCTCGGCGAGGATCGACTGGTTACGCAGATCCGCGTAGCCGACGAGGATCAGCGACATGTGCGCCAGCACGGCGACCAGCAGGGTGGCACCGATGTCGCGGTGCCAGCGGGCGATCTGCTCGCCGCCGATCCACCGCTCCAGGACCGGCAGCCGGCTCATCATCAGCACCTGCACCAGCAGCAGGTATCCGGCGACCAGGCCGGTGATCCGCCCCGCCGCGGTGACGGTGGCCGCGGTGCTGCGCAGCGAGCCGGCGGGGGTGCCGAGCCACCACGGCAACACGCTGGCGAGCAGGCCGACCAGGAGCAGCACGGCCAGCAGCCGCCGGCCGCCGGGTCCGCGCCGGGCCGGGACCTGCGGGGGTACGGGCGCAGCCGACCGGCCGCCGTCCCGGGACGAGGTCCCGGTACGACGGCCGGCGGCGTGGGTGTGCGGGTGCGTCACGCGTACAGCTTCATCGGCGCGTACTTCTGGCGGGGGAAGACCTTGTCGACCTCCGCGTTGGTCAACCCGAACCGGCCCTGCGCCACCGCGCCGTAGACGTTGAACATGTTGTTGTACTCCGGCACGTCACCGGAATCCAGCTTGTCCAGGCCGTTCCACGTGCCGAGCAGCGAGCCGGCCAGCTTCTTGCCGGAGAGCAGCGTGACCACCCCGCCGTGCCCGTGGTCGGTGCCGCCGCTGTTGGAGCCGACCCGGCGGCCGAACTCGCTGGACACCATGATCGTCACGTCGGCGGCCTGCGGGCCGAGGTCGGTGAAGAACGCGGCCATCGCGGTGGCCAGCTCGTTCAACCGGCGGTGCAGTTGCCCGCCCTCGCGGGTGCCCTGGTTCTCGTGGGTGTCGTAGCCACCCATGCCGACGGTGGCGACCCGGACGTTGGCACCGCCCTTGATCAGCTGGGCGAGTTGCTGGAACGCGTTGCCGACGCCCTCGTACGTGACACCCTCGGCGGGCTGGTACGGCTTGGCGGCGAGCTTCTGGGCCGTGGCCAACGCGCCCATGCCCTCCTGCACGGCCTCCTCGACCGGGTGGTTGATCCCGGTGAAGAGCCCCTTGATGGCCTTCTCGGTGGCGGCCCGGAACCGCTCGTCGCCGTTGAGCCGCAGCGACCCGACGTTGTTCAGCGACAACGCGCCGTTGTTGCCCACCAGCGAGCGGGGCAGGGTGCTGCCGATGCCGACACTGCGGAACGCGGTGCCCTTGCCGAGGTTGTCGACCAGACCGTCCAGCCAGCCCCGGCCGCCGGTCTCGTTGGGCAGCCCGCCCAGGTTGCAGGCGTCCGCGGCCTGGAAGTGACTGCGTGACAGGCGCTCGTCCGACACCGCCGGGATGAAGCCCAGCTGACCGGCCGTGAGCCACTTCTCCAGCGGCTTGAACGCGCTGGTCAGCTTGAAGCCGCGGCCCACCGCCAGCGAGTCGTTGCCGAGCAGCAGGTCGGGGCGGGCCTTGGCGAGCACCGGGTCGTTGTCCGGCGCGATCAGGCTCAGCCCGTCCAGCCCGCCGTAGAGGAAGACGTGGATCAGGGTGCCGGTCTTGGTCGCCGCGAACGACGCCGAGGTGGTGACGAACTGGGCGGTGGCCAGGGCGGTGGCGGTGGCCGCGGCACCGGCGACGAAGGTCCGCCGGGTGACTCCTCGACCGTCCTGCTGGGCCTCCTCCAGGTTCTCCAGGGTGCGGTAGCGGTCGAACTCGGCGGCGTTCTCGGCGGCGACGATGTCCGCCTCCGCGCGCAGCAGCGCCTCGGCCGGGTTGTCGGCCAGCCGCCGCACGTCGGGGCATTCGGGGTGCAGGGGGAACGAGTTGTACACAGTCTTCTCCATCGGGTGCCTCACCGGAGGTGGTGCTGGGGGGACGCGAGGATCGCCCGCGCGACGGCGGTGATGGCCCCGTTGAACGTGGCGTCGACCTTGGCGGTCGCCGGCACACCGGCCACGCCGAGGATCAGGTTCTTCTCCCGCGTGCTCAGCTTCTGACCCACCAGCCGCAGGGAGAGCGCGTCCACGTACGCCCCGGCGGTGGCCGGCGGCTTGGCGACCAGCTTCTCCGGCGGGGTGTACGTGAAGGCGGTGCGGTAGCCGGCGACGATCTCGCCCGCCTCGTTCCAGCCGTTGACCATGGTGCCGGCCGACGTCCAGGCGACGTAGACGTCCGGGTAGCCGTCCGGGGTGGGCTGGCCCATCGGAGAGTGGCCCAGCTCGCGCAGCTTGTCGTGGATCTGCCGCAGGCCCCGGGCGTACGGGGTGCGCTTGTTGTCGCCGTTGTTGTGCTTCGGCGACGCCTCCGGCGAGACGCCCAGGGTGCGGTACGTGGCGACCAGGTACTCCATCGGACGGCGCACCTTCTGCCCCACCGCCGCCCAGAACTCCGAGGAGCAGAACAGGGTCATCAGCACCGGCTTGATCATGCCCAGGTTGGCGGTGTACGTCTTGGCCAGCCGGTCCACCAGGGACTTCGGCGGGGTGTCCGAGACGAACCTGGTTGCCAGGCTCTGCGCCACGTACCTCGCGGTCGACGGGTGCAGCGCGATGTAGGTGATGTACGCGTCGATCGCCGCTTCGGCCTTCTTCGGGTCCGCCGAGTTGTTCGCGTGGCTGAAGCCGAGGATCTTCACCTTGCCGACGTAGTGCTGCTCCGGCCGGAAGACGTACCTGCCCTTGTCGTCGACGCCGCGGCCGGTCTGCAGCAGGGCTGCCTGGCGCACGTCCGGCTCCTTGTAGCCGCCGTCGACGCCGACCGAGTAGAGCTCGAGGTTCTCCCGGGCGAGGTTCTCGTTGATCGCGTCCTTACGGGAGTCCTTCTGGTTCAGGTAGATCAGCAGTGCGGGGTGCTTGTTCGCAGCGATCAGCATCTCCGGGTAGCTGCCCATCGCGTGCTTGCGGATGACGTCCTGGTCGAACGAGCTGCGGTACACCTCGCCGCCGTCGAAGTCGGCGGCGACGTGCAGGAAGTCGTTCCAGAAGTCGACCATCACCTCGAACAGCTGGCGCTTGGACCAGATCTGCCGGGCGATGGTGGCGTCGACCATCTCCCGCTCCGGCTGGGCGCCCTGGTCGTTGAGCTTGTCCCGCTGGTCGCGCAGCTGCTGCACGGTGAGCTTCTGGGTGGGCAGCTCGGCGAGCTTCAACTCGGCCCTGCTCGGCTCGATCTTGTCCGGGTCCAGTTGGGCGCGGACCCAGGCGTCGATGCCCTGCTTCTTGATGTCGGCGATCACCGCCGGCGTCGCCCCGAAGGTGGTCCGCCGGGCCAGGTGCAGGATCGGGTCCTTGGCCAGCACCGTCTTCACGGTCACCGGGGTCGCCGCCGCGGCGGCGGCCGGGCCCGGGAAGGTCCGTCCACCGGACGGTGCGTTCTTCTTCAGCGCCTCACCGGCCCGGGAGCCCATGTAGCTCTCGTTCTGCTCGGTGTAGGTGCGCACCGTGCTGGGCTGCTGGCCACTGGGCCGCGCCGCGGTGCCGTCGGTCACCGTGCTGCCGGTCGCGTCGCCAGCTACCGCCTCGTCACCGAAGAGGCCACGGAACTGCGGGGTCATGGCGAGCGCCGCGCCACCGGCGACGATAGCGGCGGTGCCACCGAGGGCCACCATGGCCTTGCGCCGGCCGACCTTGTGACCCGGCTCGTCGTCATCGTCCAGGGTGGGCAGTCCGGTGCCGACGGGCCGCGCCGGGGCCGGACGGCCGAGACCCTCCGGGCCGATCCACTGCGGGCCGCGCGGTGCGGGCGCGGGATGCCCGGTGTGCGCGTAACCGTCGCCGTACTGCTCGCGCGGGTCGGCCTGCGCCGGGTAGCCGCCCTGGTAGGGGTTGGGCGAGTCGTACCCGTAGGGCGCCGCCCCGTTGGGGTCGCCGTAACCGTCCGCGCTGTGGTGCTGGAGTCCGTCCCAACCGCGGTCGTCCCGCGGTCGGCGTGGTGGCACATTCTGGTCGGCCATGTACCAATCCCGATTTCTGCTGAGCGCCGGAAGCTGCGACCGGGCAGGTGCGGCAGGTGCGGCGACTGTTGCCTGAGGGGGTTGCTACGGCAAGGTAGCCAAGGCCCCAGGGGCCTTCAAGGTGGCGCTGAACGCCCTTGTGAGGGCACTTAAGACACCGCTCAGCGCGCCGTCGGCGGCGGGCGGCGGGCCGGGCACGCACGCGGACCTTCCCAGCAGGGCGTACGGGGCGGCAGCCGGGCACGGAACGGACCACGCCGTCCTACGCGACACTTTCCGCGCCGTTCACCACCACAGGCAAACTTAAGGCTCGGGTAAGCCGGACATGAGACGTCCTCGCGCGGAGGAAAGTAGGAGCAACGGGCGAGCGTGAGCCGCCACCCCAGCGGGTATGCCGCCGAACCGCTGAACGCGTGAGGGGAAGGCAGCGCCATGCTCAGCAAAGAGGATCAGCGCAGGTTCGACCAGATCACCCGTCAGCTCCGGGAGAGTGACCCGGCGTTCTTCGCTCGGCTGGACCATCGGGTCCGAGCCCGCAGGGGCCGCTATCTGATGTTGTTGACCATCGTGCTGTGGGCGTCGCTGCCGGCGATAGCCGTGTTCGCCGGTCGGCTGACCGGCGCGATCTGCGCGGTGGTGCTGGTGGCCAACGCCGCGATCATGTGGCGGTTCCGCCGCCGCTGGACGTGACGGCTCACCGGTCCGCCGGGCCGAAGGCCCGGTACGCACGGCGCAGCCGTTCGAGCAGTCCCGGCCCACCGATGGCCGGGGCGGGCGCTCCGAGCTGGCGCAGCAACAGGTCGGGGCCGGTCACCAGTCGGGGCGGCCGGTCAGGTAGCGGCACCGGTGGCAACCAGAACCGGTCCGCCGCCTCCGCCAGTGGGGTCGCCGACAGGCCGGCCAGCGCACGGGCCGCGCCGACCGGCGCCGCGACGTCCACGGCCGACCCGTCGCCGTCCGATTCGGACGGTGCATCGACCGGTTCGGTCGACGGGGTGGCCCCGGTGGCCTCGGCCCGCCGGGCGCGGAGCTCATCGAGCAGCTCCGCGCGGGACCGGCCGCGCCAGTGCAGCAGCTCGAACGGGTCCGCGTCGAACGCCTCGGCCAGCAGGTAGAACGTCGCCGCGAGGTGCTTGCACGGCACCGCGAAGTCGGGGCAGTTGCACCGCTGGGTCAGCTCGTCCACGCCGGCCGGGAAGAGCGGCGCGCCGGCGGCGACGAACAGCTCCTCCAGCTCGTCGGGGAGGTCCCCGGCGAGCAGCCGGGCGCTGAAGAACGCCTGCCCGGCCAGCTCCGCCTCGATGCGGGACCAGAGCGCAGCCGGAAACGGCTTCAGCGCGATGGACACCTGGTACGGCTGGGGCCGGGAGCCCTGCACCACAGCACTGACCCGCCCGGGTGCGATGTCGAGCGTGAGTACCTGACCGGCGCGCGCGTACGACCGGCCCCGGGTCAGCCGGGTGCCGAGCGCGAACGACTCCAGCACCTCCAGGAAACGCCGGGACCACCAGGAGCGGCCGATCGCGCCCCGGGCGCTGCGCGCCCGCAGACCCCCGTCGACCCGGCGGGGGCGCCCGTAGTCGGCGAACCGGTCGGTGCTCACGCCATCGCTCCGCTCGCTCACTACTCGACCACCGCCCCGGCTTCCAGGGCGAACAGCTCACGCAACTGGCCGGTGGACAGCTCGGTGATCCACTGCTCGCCGGTGCCGACCACCCGCTCGGCGAGGCTGCGCTTGTCGGCGATCAACGCGGCCACCTTCTCCTCCACGGTGCCGGCGCAGACGAACTTGCGGACCTGCACCCGCCGGCGCTGCCCGATCCGGAACGCCCGGTCGGTGGCCTGGTCCTCCACCGCCGGGTTCCACCACCGGTCCACGTGCACCACGTGATTGGCGGCGGTCAGGGTGAGCCCGGTGCCACCGGCCTTGAGAGAGAGGACGAACAGCGGCGGGCCGTCCGCCGACTGGAAGCGCTGCACCATGGCGTCCCGCTCGGCCTTGCCGAGCCCACCGTGCAGGAACAGCACCTCCCGGCCGAACCGCGCGGACAGGTGACCCCGCAGCATCGCACCGAACTCGGCGTACTGCGTGAACAGCAGCGCCCGCTCCCCCGCCGCCAGCACCTCCTCCACGATCTCGGTCAGCCGGGCCAGCTTGCCGGAGCGGCCCTCCAGCGGCGAGCCGTCACGCAGCAGCTGAGCAGGGTGGTTGCAGACCTGCTTGAGCCGGGTCATGGTGGCCAGCACCAGACCGCGTCGCTCGATGCCCTCGCTGGTCTCGATCCGGGTGAGCATGTCGTCGACCACGACCCGGTAGAGGGCGGCCTGCTCGGCGGTGAGGTTGCAGAGCACCTCCATCTCCAACTTCTCCGGCAGGTCGGAGATGATCGACGAGTCGGTCTTGAGCCGGCGCAGAACGAACGGGCCGGTGATGCGGCGTAACCGCTCGGCGGCCTCGGCGTCGCCGTGCCGCTCGATCGGCTCGGCGAACCGCTTGCGGAACGTCGCGGCCGGTCCGAGCAGGCCCGGATTGGCGAACTGCATGATCGACCAGAGGTCGGCGAGCCGGTTCTCCACCGGCGTACCGGTCACCGCCACCCTCTGCCGGGCGGGCAGCGCGCGGACCGCCTCGGCCTGCCGGGTCGACGCGTTCTTGATCGCCTGCGCCTCGTCCACCACCACCCGGTGCCAGTCGATGCCGGCCAGGTCGACGGCGTCGCGGGCGGCCACCGAGTAGGTGGTGAGGACCAGGTCCGCGTCATGCGCGGCCGTCGTGAACTCCGCCCCCCGGGCCCGCTCCGCCCCATGGTGTACGTGCACACGCAGCCCCGGGGTGAAGCGCGCCGCCTCCCGCTGCCAGTTGCCGACTAGTGACATCGGACAGACCAGCAGGGTCGGTCCGGCCTCCGGCGGGTCCCCGGCGAGCAGCGCGAGTAGTTGCACGGTCTTGCCCAGCCCCATGTCGTCGGCGAGCACGCCGCCCAGGCCGAGCGAGCGCAGGAAGGCCAGCCAGGCCAGCCCGCGCCGCTGGTACGGCCGCAGCGTCCCCTGGAAGCCGGGCGGCGGATCCAGTGGGGTGAGCCGTCGCTCGACCGCCCCGGCGAGCAGGTCGCCCAGTGCCCCGTCGGCGGTCACCTCCAGCACCGGTAGCGCCCCGGTGGCCTCGCCGTCGGCCAGCCCGAGGCGGAGCAGGTCGGCGACGGTCAGCTCGCCGGCAGAGCGGAGCAGGCGCAGTCCGGCGGCGAGCCGCGCCGGGTCCAGCTCCACCCACCGGCCGCGCAACCGCACCAGCGGTGTCTTCGTCTCGGCCAGCGCCGCCAACTCCTCGGCGGAGAGCGGCTGGTCACCGAGTGCGATCTCCCAGCGGTAGTCGACCAGGGCGTCCAGACCGACACCGGCGTCGGCGCCGCCCACCGTGCCGGGCGCGGTGCGGCTGCGGGCACGCAACCGGGCGCCGAGCCGCGCCGACGGGCGCTGCCACCAGGACGGCAGCAGCACCCCGAAACCGGCCGCGTGCAACACCGGGGCACCCTCGCTGAGGAACCGGTGGGCTCCCTCGACGTCGAGCTCCATCGCCTCGGGGGCGGCGGTGCGCAGCGCGGCGTCCAGGTCCGGCCAGAGCCGGCTGGCCCGCCCCAGCTCGGCGAGCAGCGTCTCCTGCGGGTTGGCCGTACGGCCGGCGAGGCCACCGAGCGTCTGCGGCGCCTGCCAGACCTGCCCGGCGTCGACGTGCAGGCCGGGCTCGTCGGCCGCCTGCAACCCGAACTCCAGCCGCCAGCGCCCGCCGGCGGGCGGCTCAACCGGCGGCGGCACGATGTCGGCCGACACCGGGCGGGTGGCCAGGATCGGTTCGGTGACCTCGTCGGGGGCCGGTTCCACCAGCCGGAAACTGGCCCGCACCGGGCCACCGGCAGCGTCGCGCTGCCAGAGGTCCAGCTCGGCCCGGAGGGTGTCCAGCGCCGCCGGGTCGACGGTGAAGTCACGCCGGGGGCCGGCGAGCGCGGCCAACCAGGCCGGCGCCGGGCCGCCCGGTCGCAGCCCCCGGGCCAGGGTGGTGGTCGCCAGAGCAGCCCGCGCGGCCGCGTCGGTCAACGCGTCGAGCGCATCCGTGACCAGCTCGGCGGCAGTCAGCTCGGTGCCGCTCGGGGCGGTGGTCGGGGCGCGCCGCACAGCAGCGGCGGCAGCCGGCACGACGACGGCGGCTCGGGCGGCTGGTGGCAGAGCCAGCGCCAGCGACCGCGCCCAGCCGGCGTCGGTGCCGGTCAGCAACGGACGCCAGACCGCCCGCGCTGGCACCTGCACGCCAGCTCCAGCCTTCGCCGTCGCGGCGGCGCCGGGCATCCGGGAACCCGCCGTCGTACTGACCCCGGGGAGTACGCGGCCACGGGTCACCAGATCGGCGGCGAAGTCGGCCAGCTCGGCGAGGTGCCGCAGGGTGGCCCCGGGCACCGCCGGGAGTTCGCCCAGCGCGCGCAGCAGCGACAGCGCGTCGTCCGGGGCGTACACCAGCACGGGGACCCGCCACCCGGCCAGGGTGAGCTGGCCGCGGGCGGGGGGTGCGACGGTGGTCCGGATCAGCTCGGGTGAGTCGGTCGGCGCGCCCGCCCGGGTGGGCAGGGTGAGGAGCGCGGTGTCCGGGCGGGCCGGCTCGGCGGCGTCGGCGAGGACGGCGACCAGGTCGGCGTGCCCGGCAGCGAAGGGGTGCGGGCGCTCCCGGGGCGGCCGGCCGGGACGGGCCTGCGGGGGTGGCGCGGCGCTGTCCTCGGCCCAGAGGGCGAGACCGGCGGCCGAGCCGTCGCAGGGCTTCCACAGCCCGTGGATGACCAGCACGTACTCCCCCTCGTAGCCGCCCGCGCCCAGAATAGGCGGCCCCCGGACGGCAGAGGCGCTCGGTGACGGGGTGACGCCGCGATCTTGCACTTCTGGTCGCCGATTTGCCGGAAAATCCGCCCTATGTCGGGACAGGAAGCGCAAGATCGCGTGGGATGCCCGGCCCCGCCACCGGCCTGGGGTCAGACCGCGCCGGTGGTGCCGTCGGTCAGCTCACGCAGGATGTCGGCGTGACCGGCGTGCCGGGCCGTCTCCTCGATCAGGTGCACCAGGATCCAGCGCAGCGACACCTCGCCGAGTTGCGGGTGCGGCACCACGTGGTCGAGGTCGAAGCGCGCCGCGACCTCCCGGGACCGGGCGCAGGCCCGCTCGTACGCCTCGACGAGCCCGGCCACGGTGTCGTGTTCGCCGACGGCGAAGCTGTCCACCGCGTCCTCCTCCGAGGTCAGGTAGACGTCTCCGGGCTGGGGGGCCAGCAGGGTCGGAAACCAGTTCCGCTCGACCAGGGTCAGGTGCTTGACCAGCCCGGCGAGCGTGGTCGCCGACGGCACGATCCGGCGGCGCGCGTCGGCGTCGGTCAGGCCGTGCAGCTTGCGCAGCAGCACGGCACGGTGGAAGTCGAGGAAAGAGTCGAGGACGGCGCGCTCGTCGCCGGTGCGGGCGAGCACCGGGCCGAGCGCCGGATCGATCGTCTGCTCCATCCGCCGACCCTAGCGACGGACCGGGGCCCTCGCTGCCCCGCTATCCGCTGCGGGCGGGCGGCACGACGGGCAGGATGGGCGCATGGCCTCATCCGTGCAGATCCTGCTCGTCGGTGGCACGGCGGACGGGCAGACCATCACCGTCGAACTGGACAGCAATGGTCGTCCACCGCTGACCCACCATCACCTCGGCCCGGGTGGGCTGGCCGAGGCGCAGATCTACGAGTTGGAGACCGCCCGCGAAGAGGCCCGCGAGTGGCGCTACCGGTGGACCGGCCCGGCGGTGTGAACGCCGACTCAGACCCGGGTGAGGGCATGGCTGCGCAGGCTCTCCAGCACGCCCCGGGTGACCTCCGAGGTGCCCCGGGCCTGCTCGCACACTTCCGCCACCCGGCGGGCGGTGGCCTCGGCGCGTTGTTCCCGCTCGTCCCACAACCGGTCGACCTCGGCCAGCAGCGGCCCCTCGACCTCCCGCTCCACGCCGCGTAGCGCCGGCACGCCGAGCCGTTGCGCCAGGTCGAAGACCTTGCCGGCGTACGGCAGGGGCAGGAACGGTGTGCCGACCATCGCCGCGAAGATCAGGAAATGCAGGCGCATGCCGACGGCCAGGTCGAAGTGGCGCATCAACCCGAGCACCTGCTGCGGCGAGTAGGTGCCGTGCAGGATTCGGCCCCGCTCGGCGGCGACCATGTGTGACAGCACCCCGTGGGCGTGCCGGATGTCGTCGCGTTCCATCGGCACGAACAGCACGTACGCGTCGATCCGGTGCACCAGGAAGTCACCGATCTGGGCCAGCAGCCGGTGGTAACCGTCCACGTCGAGCCGTTCGGCGGCCCGTCCGGGCTCCCGCACGCTGATCCCGACCAGCCGCTTACCGATCGGCACACCCTCCTCGGCGAGGAGGTGGGCCGGGAACTCCTCCGGCTGGAGAAGGAACGCCGGGTCCGCGGTGACCGTGATCGGGTTGAGCAGGCCGGCCTCCTCCAGCACCATCCGGGACTCCTGGTCCCGCACGGTCACCTGGGTCGCGCCGGCGAGCGTCTCCCGGACCATGCCGGTGTCCACCGCGTCGCTGAGCGGCCCGACCCCCACCGCGTACGTGATCAGCGGCAGGCCACGCTCCTGGGCGACCCGGACCACCCGAAGGTAGCGGCGGGCCTCCCGGTCGTAGAGGATCCCGCCGCCGCCCAGGATGAGCAGGTCGAGCTGGGCCAGGACCAGGGCGGAGTCGGTGCGGCTGACGCCCTCCCAGGGCACCGCCTCGACATCCGGGTGGGCGGCCCGGGTGTGCTCCGGGTTGCGGGAGAAGACAATGATGCGAGCGTTCGGTTCCTGCGTTCGCAGATCGGTCAGCAGACCGGTGAGGATCGCCTCGTCGCCGAGGTTTCGCCCACCGTACGAACCGAGCACACCGATGGTCAGTCCGGCGCCGTGCGTCATCCGTCGCTCCTCCCCGGGTGCGGTCCGCGCCGGTTTCCCGCTGGGCAGGTGAACAGTCCTGCCGGGGAGACCGCCCTGGGTCGTTCCCGGCCACGCCGACGGCTCGACCCGCCGGGTCGATCCGCTTCGCCATCTGCTGTGCGGTGACCTCGAAGCCCAGACTCCGGTAGAGCCCGATCGCCACGATGTTCGTGCCGAAGACGTTCAGACCCAGCTCGGGCACCCTGAGCTGGATCATCCGGTGTGCGTGACCTCGTCCCCGATGCGCCGGGTGCACCTCGATGTTCTGGATCCAGGCGCGTTGTGAGCCGCCCGTCTCCGGCAGGGTCACCCAGATCCAGCCGACCTCGGTGTCGTCGGGCCGGCAGCGAGCCAGCCAGTTGCCCGCCCGGGTCAGCGTGCCGCCGGCGCCGACTCCAGCAGGTACGCCAACCGCGCCAGGTCGTCGAGGCGCAGATCGCCGTCGAGCCCCTTCAGTGCGGCGGTCATCGCGCCGGCCGCGCGCCCGGCCCGCAGCCCGACCTCGGCGTCCTCGACGACCAGACATCGCGCCACGGGCACGTTCAGCAGCGCGGCAGCTCGCAGGTAGCCCTCCGGGTCCGGCTTGCCGACGCGCACGTCCTCCACCGTGACCAGGACGGGCGCAACGATGCCGGCGGCCCTGAGCCGAACCTCGGCCAGCCGGGCGTCGGCGCTGGTCACCACCGCCCAGGGCAGACCCCGCCCGGCCAGCGCGCTCAGGAGTTCGTACGCCCCGGGGGTGGCCGTCACGTCGGACAGGTCGTCGTACTGCAACGCGAGCTGCCGTGCCGCGGCGACGGCGACCGTGGTGTCGTCGAGCCCGGGCAGCAGCCGGCGAATGGTCCGGTCGGCCGGGCTGCCGTGCGCGATCGCCAGCGCCGCGGCAGGGTCGACGGCGTACTCGACGGCCCACCGCTCCCAGGCCCGCTCGACGGCGGCGTCGGAGTCGACCAGGGTGCCATCCATGTCGAACAGCACCGCGTCGATACCTGACAGATCCACGACCACGCTCCCCGAATCGCTCGCGTCAGCAGGACAGGGCCATCCTGCCCGACCTCCATGATCCGCGCGGGTGCGCGGGTCGTCGATGATCGCGGGTATCGGACCTGGGGATGGGAGCGAGGGGTCCGATAGCCGCCAGACGGGGAGGTCGGCTCGGCACATGATCGTTTGCATGACGACGACACTCAACGACAAGGTCGCCCTGGTGACCGGGGGTTCCCGCGGTATCGGGGCCGGCATCGCCCTGCGCCTGGCTCAGGACGGGGCCGACGTGGCGCTGACCTACCGGCAGGACACGGAGCGGGCAGCGATCGTGGTGAAGCAGATCGAGGCGCTGGGCCGCAGAGCGCTGGCAATCCAGGCGGACGGTGCGGACCCGAGGGCCGTACGGGGCGCGGTCGACCGGGCGGCCGCCGAGCTGGGTCGGCTGGACATCCTGGTGAACAATGCCGCGGTGTTCCTGGTCGGCTCCATGGAGGAGCTCGGCATGGCGGAGGTGGAGCAGACGATCGCGGTGAACGTCCGGGCGCCGTACGTCGCCGTGCGGGCGGCGCTGCGGCACCTGGGCGATGGCGGGCGGATCATCAGCATCGGCAGCAACGTCGGTGAGCGGGCGGTCTTTCCGGGGCTGACGCTCTACTCGATGAGCAAGACCGCTCTGGTCGGGCTGACCCGGGGCCTGGCCCGCGAGCTGGGCCCGCGGGCCATCACCGTCAACCTGGTCAACCCCGGCCCCACGGACACCGACGCCAACCCGGCGGACGGGCCGAACGCGGCGGCCATCAGCGGATTCACCGCCGTCGGCCACTACGCCCGCGCCGCCGACATCGCGGCCACCGTCGCGCATCTGGCCAGCCCGGAAGCCGGGTACGTGACCGGCGCGGTGATCAACGTGGACGGCGGGTTCACCAGCTGAGGAACCCGGGCGGCGTCGCCATACCCTTCGGCGCCGCCCGGCCTCAACCGTCTGCCGGATGCTCGCGGACGGCCCCGCGCATCGGCGTCACACCTCCCGATCCAACACCGGGCGCACCGCGTCGACGAACGAGATCCGGCGCTTCGTGCGTACCTCGATCGCGGCGAGCCAGCGGTCCCGGTGCCGGTCGCGCAGCGGTGCTGTCACGTCGCCCGGCTCGTCGCGGAACCGGCGCTGGTCGGCGTGCTCCGCGGTGAGGCTGGTCAGCACCGACCGTGCGGCCGACACGACCTCCGCCGGGCCCTCCAACAACACCAGGTTGTACGCCTCGTCCACGGCGCGCATCGCCGCGTACGCCTCGTCGTAGCCGGGCACAGGTTCACCGCCGCCGGGTTCGAGCCACCGCCGGTCCAACTGCCGGTACGCCTGGTCGCAGGCGCTCAGGAACCCGACGTACGCGTCTCGTCGCAGCTCCGCCCGGCGCGTCGCCTGCCGCTCGGCGCTCCCCTGCTGTGCGACGGTGAGCTGGTGGGCCAGTTGGCGACGCGTGCTGAGCGCGCCGACCAGCCCGGTCAGGGCGGCGGCGGCCAGCGTGGACAGTGCGGTGATCAGCGCGACGGCGACGGTGTCCTGCATCCGCCCATCATGGCGTCACCGGTCGGTCCGCCCACGGGGCGGGTCCTCGCCGGTGAGCCCGTCCACCGACTCCCGGATCAGGTCGGCGTGACCAACGTGCCGGGCGTACTCCTCGATCAGGTCGATGAGGATCCGGCGCAGGCTCGGCACCTGGCCGTCCGGCCACTCGCCCCGGGCCAGTTGCTCCGGCCCGGCGTCGGTCAGCAGTTCGGCCACCGTGGCGCGGGAGCGGGCGACCGCCTCCCGCCAGAGCGAGTAGAGCTGCTCCGGGGTGTCCTCGGCAGCAGATTGCCAGTCCCAACCGGGATTCGCGTCCCAGTCGACCGTCTCCCACGGTGGTCCGGGCGAGCACCCGTTCAGCTTCAGCGAGAAGTAGAAGTCCTCGACGAAGGCGAGGTGCTTGAGCAGCCCGCCCAGGGTGATCGACGACGGGCCGAGCGTCGCCCGCAGGCCGGCGGCGTCGAGCCCACCGGTCTTCCAGGCCAGTGTTGCGCGCTGACGGTCCAGGGAGCCCAGCAGGGTGGCGGTCTCGTCACCCGCGATCGGCGGCTCGGAGTGACCGGCCTCGTCCGCGTTGGTCATGGTGATCGAGGCTAACGGGCCGGCCAAGGCCCGTCCACCTGCGCGGTTGCCTGGCGCGACGCGGCCGTCAGGCGTCAGGTATCAGTCAGTGCAGTTCGTAGCCGGCTTCCTCGACTGCGGCCCGTACTTCGGCGATGTCGAGCAAGCGGTTGCTGTTCACCGTGACGGTGTCGTGTTCGACGTCCACCGCCACGGCGGTGACGCCGGGGATCCGCTCGATCTCCTCGGTGACGAAGCCTGCGCAGTGGCCGCAGGCCATGCCGATCACGCGATAGGTGCTGACGGTCATGTCGACACCCGCCCCCGGTCGCTGGCCTTGACGGGCACGGAACGGGTGAGCATGTGCGCCCGACGCATCCGCCCGTCGATGGCGAAGTGCCCGAAGAAGTAGACGTCCACACTGCCCTGCCGCTTCTGGGTCTGGAAGTGCAGGGTGTAGCGGGCGGCGATCCGGTCCCCGTCCGCCATCGCCTCGTGCACCTCCCACCGGGCGCCGGTCTGGTGCTTGCGCGCCGGACGGGCGTGGGCGATGAGCTTGGCGCGGTCCATCAGGTTGCCGTCAGCGACCTGCACAATGTCGGGCGTGTGGTACCGGTCGACGACCACCGCCGGATCCTCGTCGCCGCGCACCAGGTCGGTCATGAAGGAGGTGAAGAAGTCGCCGATGAACTTCTTCGGGTCGGTGCCGTCGAGAGCGCCCATATCACTCACCACCAGGTCGTGATCTCTGACTGAACCTTTACGGCTTGTAATATATCGACGTCCGAGAAAACTTGGCAAGGTGTAAGAGATGAGTCGTTCAGCGGAGCGCAACCGCCGCGCCGATGCCCGCCGCAACTACAGCGCGATCCTCGACGCGGCAATCCAGCTGCTCGACGCGCAGCCGGATGCCAGCCTCGACGCCATCGCCACAGCCGCCAGGCTCACCCGGCAGACCGTCTACGCCCACTTCCCGTCCCGCGAGCACCTGATGGCGGCCGTCGTCGACCGGATCACCGACGAGGCCGTCGCCGCGATGGACGCCGCCGAGCCGGACAGCGGATCCGCCGCGGACGCGCTCATCCGGGTGCTCGGGGCCGGCGCCCAGATCGCACGGCGCTACCCGGTCCTGGCCCAGCAGATCGCGTCACTTCCGGTGAGCCCGCACGTCGACGAGGAACGCCACGCACCGGTCGCCGATCGGATCAACCGGGTGATCCAGCGCGGTCAGGCGAGCGGCGAGTTCGACGACCAGCTTCCGGCCGAGTGGCTCGCCGCGATCACCATCAAGATCGGCCACGCCGTGGGCGAAGAGGTCGACGCCGGTCGGATGAGCCGCGCCGAGGCCGCCAACGCGCTGCGCACCGTCCTGTTCCGGGTGCTCCGCTCCGGGGTCTGACCTCGCTGCGCCGGGTCGGCTGATGTGAAGGGTGGGCGCGGCAGGTTTCGAACCTGCGACCCCCCGCTTGTAAGGCGGGTGCTCTCCCACTGAGCTACGCGCCCGGATCGCCCGTGCGGCGGGCCGGTGGCTGGCAAGCTTACCTTGCTTGCCGCCGGCCCGGACGCACGGCGTACCCCGGTCAGGTGGTCGCTGCGGCGATGGCCTTGCGCCAGCCCTGCTGGTCGCGGGCCTCGCCCGGGCCGTTCATCTCGGCGAAGCGGACCACGCCGGTCTTGTCGATGACGAAGGTGCCCCGGTTGGCGAAGCCGGCGACGTCGTTGAAGACCCCGTACGCCTGGGCGACGGCGCCGTGCGGCCAGAAGTCGGCCAGCATCGGGAACTGGTAGCCCTCGCGGTCGGCCCAGATCTTGTGGCTGTAGACCGAGTCGACGCTGACCGTCAGCACCTGGACGTCGTCGTTCACGTACTCGTCGAGGTTGTCCCGCACCTCGGACAGCTCGCCCTGGCAGGTGCCGGTGAAGGCGAGCGGGTAGAAGACCAGCAGAACGGTGCGCCTGCCTCGGAAGTCCGAGAGCCGGACCTCCTGGTTGTTCTGGTCCTTCAGGAGGAAATCCGGTGCCTCGGCACCAACCTCGATGGGCATGCGAACTCTCCTCGGGGTCGAGTCACGGAACGGCAGCGGCCCGCCCACCCGGCGGTGTCGACCGCCGGGCGCGCGAAGCGGGAGGGGGCTACTTCTTGGCCTTGGCCCCTCGGCGCAGCACCAGCCGTGCCCCGCTCCAGTCCCGGCCGGCGTTGACGGTCGAGGTCTGCTGAAGGCCGGCGGTGGGCGCCGACTCCGCGACCTCACTCGGCTCGACGTGCCCGTCACGCCCCGCCTTCGGGGTGAGGAGCCACACGACCCCGTTGTCGGCCAGCGGGCCGAGGGCGTCGACGAGAAGCTCGAAGAGGTCACCGTCGCCGTCGCGGTACCAGACCAGCACGGCGTCGACCACCTCGTCGGTGTCCTCGTCGACCAGCTCTCCACAGCGGTCGGTCAGGGCGTCGCGGAGATCCTGGTCGACGTCGTCGTCGTACCCCATCTCCATGACGACCATCCCCGGTTCGATTCCGAACCGGTCCGCCAGGCTGCGTACCCCGTCGGCGGCCTGACCAGCGGTCGCGCTCACTGTCGCGTGCCTCCTCATCTCGTCCCTGCTCGCGGCGTCGGTGCGACGCCGTCAGGCAAAGTCCACACAGTTGTGCGTCCGCGCGCAAGTGGCGCACCGGGTGGAACGGAATTTACCGTGCCAGCAGCGTACGGGCACCGTCGGTAATGGCTTCCGCGGAGACCAGAACATGACGTGCTGCCGGACCTAATGGTACAAACGAGTCAACTCCCGCCACTCGACGTGCGGCTCCGACATATCCGGCGTCGACCAGCGCGGCGATCACCCCCTCGCCGACCCCGCCGGAGCGACGCGTCTCGTCCACGACCAGCACCCGGCCGGTCGCCGAGGACTCCCGGATGATGTCGGCCACCGGCAGCGGGGCCAGCCAGCGCAGATCGACCACCCGGGTGCCCACCCCCTCCTCGGCGAGGACGGCAGCGGCCCGCAGCGACATTCGCACCCCGTTACCGAAGGTGATGATGGTCAGGTCGTCCGCCGAGCCGACCCGGTAGACCCGGGCCCGGCCGATCGGCACGTGCCCGGCCACCCACCCGCCCGGCTCCGGATAGCCGGCCAGCCACTGCCCGTCGCCCTCGGCGTACAGGTCGCGGGTGTGGTAGAGCGCGATCGGCTCCAGGAACACGCAGACACTGCCGTCCACCGCCGCGCTGGCCAGGCAGGTCCGCAGCATGGGCGCGGCGTCGTCCGGCCGCGCCGGCACCGCGACCACCAGACCGGGCACATCCCGGAGTACGGCCACCGAGTTGTCGTTGTGGAAGTGCCCGCCGAACCCCTCCTGGTACGCCAGCCCGGCCACCCGCACCACCATCGGGTTGCGGAACGCCCCCTGCGAGAAGAACTGCATGGTGGCCGCCTCGCCGCGCAGCTGGTCTTCCGCGTTGTGCAGGTACGCCAGGTACTGGATCTCCGGCACCGGCAGCATCCCGGCCAACCCCGCGCCGAGGCCCAGCCCGAGCACCGACGTCTCGTCGAGCAGGGTGTCGAAGACCCGGGCCGGCCCGAAGCGGTCACGCAGCCCCTTCGTCACCCCGTACACGCCGCCCTTGGCGGCCACGTCCTCACCGAAGACCGCCATCTGGGGGTGGTCGAGCATCCCGTCGGCGAGCGCGGCGTTGATGCTCTGCGCCAGGGTCATCGGGCCGGCCAGCTCCGGAGGCTTGCCGCCGAACGCCTCGGCCCGGGCACCCGCACCCGGCCCGCTGGCCCGGGCCGCGGCGTCGGCCACCGCCCGCGCCACCCGCACCGGGCGGCGGGGCGCCAACGCCGACACCACGTCGGCCGGGGAGGCCAGCTTCGGCTCGCCCAGCACCTCCTCGGCCAACCGGCGTACCTGCCAGCCGGTCTCGTCGTAGCGGGCCAGCAGCTCCTCGCCGGTCGCCACGCCGGCGTCGACGAGCAGCCGCGCGGTGGCGGCCACCGGGTCCCGGTCCAGGTCCTCGGCCAGCTCGGCCGGGCTGCGGTACGCCAACTCCGCGTCGGCCCCGGCGTGCCCCATCAGCCGTACGGTGCGCAGGTGCAGAACGGCCGGCCTCCGGTGCCGGCGTACCCAGGCCGCGGCCTCCGCCGCCACCGTGTACGTCTGCACCGGGTCGGCGCCGTCCGCGCTCAGGTACCGGATGCCCGGCTTGGCCCGCAGGGTCGCCTCCACCCAGCCCTCCGGCGAGCGGACGCTGATGCCCAGCCCGTTGTCCTCGCAGACGAAGAGCACCGGGATGCGCAGACCGGCGTGGTCGTACCAGCCGGCGGTGTTGAAGGCGGCGGTGGCGGTGGCGTGGTTGACCGAGGCGTCGCCGAACGAGCAGACCACGATGGCGTCCGGTGGCCACGGGGCGTGGGTGGCATCCGCTCCGCTGCCGACCCGCAGCCCGGCCCCGGTACGCCGCCCGGCGCTGTCCAGCCGGCGCAGCCGCTCCACGGCCAGCCCCATCCCGACCGCGCGGGGCAGGTGCGAGGCGATCGTGGAGGTGGTCGGCACGATGGACAGGTCGGCCCGGCCGAACACCTTGTGCCGGCCACCGGCGATCGGCTCCTGGCTCGACGCGACCATCCCGCGCAGCACGTCCCGGGCCGCGTCCGCGTACGCCGCGAATCCACCGGCGGTCGGCGCGGTCACCGGCGGTTCGGACCCGGACGGCTCCGGGTCGGACGGTTCGGACCCGGACGGCTCCGGGTCGGACGGTTCGGACCCGGACCGCTCCGGGTCGGACGGCTCGGACCCGGACCGCTCCGGGTCGGACGGCTCCGGGTCGGTCGCGGCCTGCGCGGCACGCAGGCAGTAGAAGGCGCCGGAGCGGTAGTGCAGGAGCGCCGGATCGGTGGGGCGCAGCGCGGCGGCGACCGCGGCGTTGCCTTCGTGCCCGGCCGAGCCGATGGTGTAGAAACCCTCCCCGAAGCTGCGCAGCCAGCGGCCGGCCAGGTCGAGTTGCCGGCTGGTCACCTGCGCGTCGAACAGGTCCAGCAGCTGAGCGCCGGTCAGTGCGGCGTCGTCGGTGACCGGGTCGGCGGGGTCACGCCGCTGTGCCGCGGCGGGCAGCGCCGCCAACGTCTCCCGGAACCGGTCGTCGAGATCTTGCGGGGTGGTCACGTCGGACAGCATTACCGACGCGCGCCCTGGTCGCCCAGTGGGACACGGCCGGCGCCGGTCTGCTCACTCCGGCCCACAGGGCTCCGGCCAGCCATCGTCGGACACCTTCCAGACCAGGTCACGAAGGGTGCCCAGCTCCCGGTCGGTCAGCCCGGACAGGAGTCGGGAGTCGGACATCACCTCGATCACCCGGTCCCGGACGCCGCGACCCGGCTCGGTCACCACCAGCGTCTTCTGCCGACGGTCCGCCGGGTCGGTGCGGCGCTCGACCAGCCCGGCCTGTTCCAGCTTGTCGACCAGCACCGTCACGTTGGACCGATCGCAGCCCAGTTGGCCGGCGAGGTCGCGGGCTGGCAGCGGGCGATCCGGGTCCAGCTCGTACAGCGCCCGGGCCGCCGCCGGGGTGAGCCCCAGCTCAGCGAACGCGGAGCCCTGCCGGTGCCGCAGAGCGGCGGTCAGGTGCGCCATGCGGCGCACCACATCGACGGCGAGACCAGCGCGATCCACCCGTTCACCTGCCGCGGGACCCACCTCCTGCGTCACGGCCACATCGTACGCAGTGCGCCGGTCGTCCAGCTCAGCGATCAGGTTCGGGCACACCGGCCGGACGGGCATCGTCGGTCACGGCCCGGCCGGCCGGATCACCCGTCGGACGGGCGGACCGGCGGGCATCGGGTCAGCACGGATCGACAGCGGTCATCGGTGTTCGACTGCCGGCGACGAGCAGGGCCACTCACTGTCACCTGTCGGCCACCGGGGCTCGCGAGGCTCCCGGAGTCACGAAGATCGGACTCTGGGGAGGATTCGTGTCACTGTCCCGACGTACCATCCTGCTGTCCGGCGCCGCACTCGGCGCCGCGGGCGCGGTCACCGGGCTGCCGGCGGCGGCCGGCGCGGCGGCGGGCCGGCCGCTGGCCTACCCGTTCACCCTCGGTGTGGCCTCCGGCGACCCCGACCACGACGGGTTCGTGTTGTGGACCCGCCTGGCCCCGCAGCCACTGGCCGAGGACGGCCTCGGCGGCATGCCGGACCGCGACGTGCCGGTGCACTGGGAGTTGGCCGCCGACGAGCGGTTCCGGCATGTGGTGCGCCGCGGGGTCGCGGTCGCCCGCACCCGCTCGGCGCACAGCGTGCACGTGGAGTTGGCCGGCCTACTGCCCGGGCGCGAGTACTTCTACCGGTTCCGCGCCGAGCGCCACGTCTCGGCGACCGGACGCACCCGCACCGCCCCGGCACCGTGGACCATGCCGGCCGCCCTGGCGATGGGCTTCGCCTCCTGCTCCCAGTACGAGCACGGCTACTTCACCGCCTACCGGCGGCTGGCCGAGACCGAGCCGGAGCTGATCCTGCACCTGGGCGACTACCAGTACGAGTACGCCCCGGACACGTACAACGTCCCCGGCGGCAACCCGCGTGACCACGAGGGACCGGAGACCCGGACGCTGGCCAACTACCGGCAGCGGCACGCCCAGTACAAGACCGACGCCGACCTGCAGGCCGCGCACGCGGTGGCGCCGTGGGCGGTGGTGTTCGACGACCACGAGGTGGAGAACAACTGGGCCGACGAGGTGCCCGAGGCGCCGGACCCGGAGTTCCCCGCGCGGCGGGCCGCGGCGTTCCAGGCGTACTACGAGAACATGCCGCTGCGGCGCACCTCGATCCCCCGCGGCATCGACATGCAGCTGTACCGGCGGGTGCGCTGGGGGCGGCTGGCCACGTTCCACATGCTCGACACCCGGCAGTACCGCGACGACCAGGCCTGCGGCGACGGCTACCGGGACTGCGCGGCGGCATCCGACCCGGCCCGGTCGATCACCGGGGCCGAGCAGGAGGCGTGGCTGCTGGACGGCTTCCGTCGCTCGGACGCCCAGTGGGACATCCTGGGCCAGCAGGTCTTCTTCGCTCAACGGGACAACAACTCCGGCCCGCTCACCGTCACCAGCATGGACTCCTGGGACGGCTACGTCGCCTCCCGGGACCGCATCACCCGGGGTTGGTTGGCCGCCGGGGTGCGCAACCCGGTGGTGCTGACCGGCGACGTGCACGCGCACTGGGCCAGCGATCTCAAGCTGGACTACGCCGACCCGACCTCGCGCACCGTCGGCACCGAACTGGTCTGCTCCTCGATCACCTCGACGGGTGACGGCGCGGACTCGGCGTCCGGCTCGCACCCGTGGTTCGCGTTCAACCCGCACCTGCGCTTCCAGAACAACCTGCGGGGGTACGTGCGCACCACCATCACCCCGGGACAGCTCACCGCCGACTTCGACGTGCTGCCGTACGTCAGCCGGCCGGACGCGCCCGCGTACACCCGGGCCTCGTTCGTGATCGAGGACCGCGTGCCCGGCCTGCACCAGACGGCGGACAACCCGGTCCCGTCAGCGGTCCGCAGCGCCGCACCGTCCGCCGACCCCGGCCAGCAGACCGTCGACCAGGAGACCGCCCGCCCGTAACCCGCCCGACGCGTCACGATCCGCGCACGGCGCCGCCCTCACTCCCGTCGAGGCGGCAGTTCCGGGGACGCCGCGCGGATCGTGACGCGGGACGGCGGCGCGGCTGGACCGTCAGCCGGGGAGGAAGGAGAACCGCACCTGGCGGGTCGGGTTGTCGCGGTTGGTGTCGACCAGGCAGATCGACTGCCAGGTGCCGAGCGCCAGCCGGCCGCCGAGCACCGGCAGCGTGGCGTACGGCGGAATGAGAGCCGGCAGCACGTGGTCGCGCCCATGGCCGGGCGAGCCGTGTCGGTGCCGCCAGCGGTCCTCGGTGGGGAGCAGGTCGGCCAGGGCGCTGAGCAGGTCGTCGTCGGAGCCCGACCCGGTCTCGATGATCGCCAGGCCGGCGGTGGCGTGCGGCACGAAGACGTGCAGCAGGCCGTCGCCCTCACTGGCGACGAACTGCTGGGCCTCCGCGGTGATGTCCCGGACGGTCGGGCGGGACCCGGTCTGGACGGTGATCACGTCACTTCGCATACGTCGCATTCTGCCGCAGGGCGGGTCAGGAGCCGCCACCACCGCCGGAGTCGCCACCGCCGCCGGAGAAGACCGCGACCACGCCGGCCACCAGACCCGTCACACCGATAACGATCATGCTCACGGCGACCGCGACATGGCCCCTGTTCATGACCGAGACGGTAGGGGTGGCGGGCAAACCGCCCAGAATCCGCAGCGCCGTTGCGCTAAGTTACCGGCGAGTACCTGTGTTCAGCATCGCGTCGGGGGGACCTAGACGTGACGACGGGTGCCACCAGGGGGCAGGATGGCGCTAGAGACCTATCCCACACACAACCGAGGGAACGCCTGTGGCTACGGAACGCAAGCGCCCGGTGATCAGCGACGGCCTACCGAGCCAGCTTCCGGACATCGACCCTGAAGAGACCAGCGAATGGGTCGAGTCGCTTGACGGTGTCATCGACGAACGCGGTGCCAAACGCGCCCGTTACGTCATGCTGCGCCTGCTGGAGCGGGCCCGTGAGCGCCAGGTCGGGGTTCCGCCCCTGACCACCACCGACTACATCAACACCATCCCGTCGGAACGCGAACCGTGGTTCCCGGGTGACGAGCACGTCGAGCGTCGGATCCGGGCGTACGTCCGGTGGAACGCCGCCATGCTGGTGCACCGGGCGCAGCGCCCGGAGATCGGCGTCGGTGGGCACATCTCCACCTTCGCCAGCTCGGCGTCGCTCTACGAGGTGGGCTTCAACCACTTCTTCCGGGGCAAGAACCACCCGGGCGGCGGCGACCACATCTTCTACCAGGGCCACGCCTCCCCCGGCATGTACGCGCGGGCGTTCCTGGAGGGGCGGCTCAGCGAGCACCAGCTCGACGGGTTCCGCCAGGAGCTGTCGCACCCCGGCGGTGGGCTGCCGTCGTACCCGCACCCACGGCTGATGCCGGACTTCTGGGAGTTCCCCACCGTCTCGATGGGCCTCGGCGGTCTGAACGCGATCTACCAGGCCCGGTTCAACCGGTACCTGCAGCACCGCGGCATCAAGGACACCTCGCAGCAGCACGTCTGGGCGTTCCTCGGCGACGGTGAGATGGACGAGCCGGAGACGCTGGGCGCCATCGGCGTGGCCGCCCGCGAGGAGCTGGACAATCTCACCTTCGTGATCAACTGCAACCTCCAGCGGCTGGACGGCCCGGTCCGGGGCAACGGCAAGGTCATGCAGGAGCTGGAGGCGTTCTTCCGGGGTGCCGGCTGGAACGTGATCAAGGTGGTCTGGGGCCGCGAGTGGGACCCGCTGCTCGCCGCGGACACCGACGGCGCGCTGGTCAACCTCATGAACACCACGACCGACGGTGACTACCAGACCTACAAGGCGGAGTCCGGCGCGTACGTGCGGGAGCACTTCTTCGGCCGCGACGCGCGTACCCGCAAGATGGTCGAGCCACTGAGCGACGACGAGATCTGGAACCTCAAGCGGGGTGGGCACGACTACCGCAAGCTCTACGCGGCCTACAAGGCGGCCACCGAGCACACCGGTCAGCCCACCGTCATCCTGGCGAAGACGATCAAGGGCTGGACGCTCGGCTCGCACTTCGAGGGCCGCAACGCGACCCACCAGATGAAGAAGCTGACGCTGGAGGACCTGAAGACCTTCCGCGACCGGCTCTACCTGGACATCCCGGACTCGGCGCTGGAGGACAACCCCTACCTGCCGCCGTACTACCACCCGGGTGAGAAGTCCGAGGAGCTGGCGTACCTCAAGGAGCGGCGCGAGCAGCTCGGCGGGTACCTGCCCTCCCGGCGGACCAGCACCAAGCGCCTGACCATCCCCGGCCCGGAGCGGTTCGCGGACGTCAAGCGCGGCTCGGGCAAGCAGAAGGTGGCCACCACCATGGCCTTCGTCCGCCTGCTCAAGGACATCATGAAGGACAAGGAGTTCGGCAAGCGCTGGGTGCCGATCATCCCGGACGAGGCGCGCACCTTCGGTCTCGACTCGATCTTCCCGACCGCGAAGATCTACTCGCCGCACGGCCAGCGCTACACCTCGGTCGACCGGGAGCTGTTCCTGTCGTACAAGGAGTCGACCACCGGGCAGATCCTGCACGAGGGGATCAACGAGGCCGGCTCGGTCGCCTCGTTCACCGCCGCCGGCTCGGCGTACGCCACCCACGACGAGCCGATGATCCCGATGTACATCTTCTACTCGATGTTCGGGTTCCAGCGGACCGCCGACGGGCTGTGGGCGGCCGCCGACCAGATGGCGCGGGGCTTCCTGCTGGGCGCGACCGCGGGGCGGACCACGCTCAACGGTGAGGGCCTGCAGCACGAGGACGGCCACTCCATGCTGATCGCCGCCACCAACCCGGCGGTGGTCGCGTACGACCCGGCGTTCTCGTTCGAGATCGCGCACATCATGGAGCAGGGCCTGCACCGGATGTACGGGGACGCGCAGGAGAACGTCTTCTACTACCTGACGGTCTACAACGAGCCGATCCTGCAGCCGGCCGAGCCGGCCGGGGTGGACGTGGAGGGCCTGCTCAAGGGCATCTACCGCTACTCCCCGGCGCCGCAGGTCGACGGCCCCAAGGCCAACGTGCTCGCCTCCGGCACCGGCATGCAGTGGGCGCTCAAGGCCCAGCAGCTGCTCGCCCAGGACTGGGGGGTGGCCGCCGACGTCTGGTCGGTGACCTCCTGGACCGAGCTGCGCCGCGACGCGGTGGAGACCGAGGAGTTCAACCTCCTCAACCCGGGCGCCGAGGCGAAGGTTCCGTACATCCAGCAGAAGCTGGCCGACGCGGACGGGCCGAAGGTCGCGGTCAGCGACTGGATGCGTGCGGTGCCGGACCTGATCGCCCGCTGGGTACCCGGCGACTACACGTCGCTCGGCACCGACGGCTTCGGCATGTCGGACACCCGGCACGCGCTGCGCCGGCACTTCCACGTCGACGCCGAGTCGATCGTGGTGGCCACGCTGCGGCAGCTCGCCCGCAGCGGCGCGGTGGCGGCCACCGTGCCGGCCGAGGCCGCCAAGAAGTACGCGATCGACGACGTCAACGCCGCCCCGGTCGGCGAAACCGGCGGCGACAGCTGATCCAGGCACCACCGAGGAAGGGCCCGGCGCACCCCCGCGCCGGGCCCTTCCAGTTCAACCCCACAGGGCCGGGTGCGGCGGTGGTCCGGGGTCCCTGGCGGGGATCCGGACCACCGCCGTCGCGGGCGACGCCGGGAGGATGGGCGCTCGTCAGCCGACGGCGGCCAGGTCGGTGAGCCGGGCCAGCGAGTCCTCCAGGTCGGCGCCGACCCGACGCAGTCCGAGTCGCAGCAGGGCCGCCTTGACCGGTCCGGCCGGCCAGCGGACCACGATGAGCCGCACGATGGTCCCGCCCTCCTCCTCCTCGTCGGGAGTGAGCTGGACGTAGATCTCGGTGCGCGCCTCCGCACGAGCACCGGCGCCCTTGGCCCGTTCCCGCCAGCCGATCAGTGTCGGCTCCTGGTAGGCGATCACCTCGGCCTCATGCGCCGAGCCGCGCCCCGCCTGGACCAGCTGTCGTCGCCCGAAGCCCTCTCCCGAGAGCACTTCGGCCGCGCGGACCCCCGCCAGCCAGGCCGGCAACTGCTCGGCCCGCTGTACGACATCCCAGACCACTTCAATTGGCGCCGCCACGTGCGCACTGCGTTCCACGAGGATCATTTCCGTCTTCCTCCGGTGAGGACATCCCACGATATCGGCACTCTATGCGCTAAATCGGACTTACCTGGACGGGTTCGGAAAAAGACACGCCGATCAACCATTGCGCATTGCGCCGCAGCGGCCTATGGCGCATTCATCGAGAGCGCTTTAAAGTCCCGAGCACGTTTCACGTTGACCGGGAGGGCGCATGTCGACCGCACCGCTGCCCCAGTTCCCCACCGGCTTCCGCTGGGGCGTCTCCACATCGGCCCACCAGATCGAGGGCGCCACCACGGCCGGCGGACGCGGACCGTCCATCTGGGACACGTTCGCGCACTCACCGGGCCGGATCAGCGACGGCAGCAGCGGCGAGGTGGCCTGCGACCACTACCACCGGCACACCGAGGACGTCGCGCTGCTGGCCGGGCTGGGCGTCTCCGGATACCGGTTCTCCGTCGCCTGGCCCCGGGTGCAACCCACCGGCGCCGGCCCGGCCAACGCGGCCGGCCTGGACTTCTACGACCGCCTGGTGGACGAGTTGCTGACCGCCGGCGTCGACCCGGTGGCCACCCTCTACCACTGGGACCTACCCCAACCCCTCGAAGACGCCGGTGGCTGGCTGCACCGCGACACCGCGGCCCGCTTCGCCGAGTACGCCGACAAGACCGCGGCCCGGCTCGGCGACCGGGTTGGCCTCTGGATCACGCTGAACGAGCCGTTCATCCACATGAGCCTCGGTTACGGCATGGGCGTGCACGCCCCCGGCCGGATGCTGCTCTTCGACGCCTTTCCGGTCGCCCACCACCAACTGCTCGGGCACGGGCTCGCGGTCGCCGCGCTGCGGGCCCACACCGGCAGCCCGGTGGCGATCGCCAACAACTACTCGCCCGTGCGGGTGCTCGGCGACCGCGACGCCGACCGGGCGGCCGGGGCGGCGTACGAGGCGCTGCACAACCGCCTCTTCACCGACCCGCTGCTCGGCCGCGGCTACCCGGAGCTACCCGGCTTCGACCCGAACGTCATCCACCCCGGGGACCTGGACACGATCGCCGCACCGATCGACGTGCTCGGGGTCAACTACTACAACCCCACCGGCGTACGGGCCGCCGAGCAGGGCTCGCCACTGCCGTTCGACCTCGTCCCGCTGGACGGATACCCCCGGACGGCCTTCGACTGGCCGGTGGCCCCCGACGGGCTGCACGACCTGCTCCGCTGGCTGCGCGACACGTACGGCGGCGCACTGCCCCCGATCGAGATCACCGAGAGCGGCTGCGCGTACGACGACGTACCGGACGCGGACGGGCGGGTGGCGGACCCGGAACGGATCGCGTACCTCGACGGGCACCTGCGAGCGGTCCGGGCCGCCATCGACGACGGGGTGGACGTACGCGGGTACTTCGTCTGGTCGCTGCTGGACAACTGGGAGTGGGCCGAGGGGTTCACCAAGCGCTTCGGCCTCGTCCACGTCGACTACGCCACCCAGACCCGTACGCCGAAGTCGTCGTACACCTGGCTGCGGGACGTGATCGCGGCCAGCCGGCCGAGGTCGGCGCGGTGACCACCCTCGACCCGACTCCGGCGTCGCTGCCGGCGGCGCTCGCCGAGCCGACCGTGCCGGTGCGGCGCGGCTGGATCGGGTTGATCTTCGCGGCCAACCTCGGCGTCTGGATGGCGTTCTTCACCCCGATCCAGGTGCTGTTGCCGCAACAGATCGAGCAGATCGCGCCCGGCGACAAGGAGACCATGCTGGCCGTGGTCACCGGCCTGGGCGCGGTGGCCGCGGTGCTGGCCAACCCCCTCGCGGGCGCGCTCTCGGACCGGACCTGCCTGCGGGTCGCCGGCCGGGAGTTCGGTCGCCGGCACATCTGGACCGCCGGCGGAGCCCTACTCGGCGCGGCAGCCCTGGTGCTGCTGGCCCAACAGCGGACCATCCTCGGGGTCGCCCTCGGCTGGGTCGCCGCCCAGGTGTGCTTCAACGCGATGCTGGCCAGCCTCACCGCCGCCATCCCGGACCGGGTCCCGGTGACCCAGCGCGGCGGCGTCTCGGGCTGGGTGGGCATCCCGCAGGCGCTCGGGCTGGTGCTCGGCGCGGTGCTGGTCACCGCGGTGGTCACCGGCAACGCCGCCGGCTACCTGGCCATCGCCGTGGCCATCCTGCTGCTGTCGCTGCCGTTCGCGCTGCTCACCCCCGACGAACCGCTGCCCCGCACGCACCGGCCGCCGCTGCGGACGCGGGCGCTGCTGGCCTCGATGTGGATCAGCCCACGCCGGCACCCGGACTTCGCCTGGGCCTGGATCACCCGGTTCCTGGTCCAACTCGGCAACGCGCTGGGCACCCTCTACCTGCTGTACTTCCTCACCGACGGGGTGCGCCACCCCGATCCCGAGGGTGGTCTGCTGGTGCTGATCCTGCTCTACACGCTCGGCATGATGCTGACCGCGGTGGTCGCCGGCCGGCTGTCGGACCGTTCCGGGCGCCGCAAGATCTACGTGATCGCCTCCGGGCTGATCATGGCGGTGGCGGCGCTGCTGCTCGCGGTCGCGCCGGTCTGGCCGATGGCGATGGTCGCCGCGCTGCTGCTCGGCGCCGGCTACGGCGTCTACCTCTCGGTGGACGCCGCGTTGATCACGCAGGTGCTCCCCCGGGCCACCGACCGGGCCAAGGACCTCGGCGTGATCAACATCGCCAACTCGGCGCCGCAGGTGCTCGGCCCGGCGCTCTCCGCCCCGCTCGTGGTGCACCTGGGCGGTTACCCCACGCTCTACGCGGTCACCGCGGTGGTCACCCTGGTCGGCAGCGCCCTGGTCGTCAAGATCCGCTCAGTCCGCTGAGTCGGGGGGCGGTGGCCGTAAGCAGTCGACGGCCGCCGTAGGCTGGGGGACGTGACGGTACGTGTGCGCTTCGCCCCTTCCCCGACCGGTATGTTCCACGTCGGCGGCGCCCGCTCGGCGCTGCAGAACTGGATCTACGCCAAGCAGCAGGGCGGCGTGTTCGTGCTGCGCATCGAGGACACGGACGCGGCGCGCAACAAGCCCGAATGGACCGAGGGCATCCTCTCCGCGTTGGACTGGATCGGCATCTCCCGGGGCAGCTACGAGGGCCCGTACTTCCAGTCGCAGAACGCCGGCGAGCACCGGGCCGCCGCCGCCCGCCTGTACGAGTCGGGCCGCGCCTACTACTGCGACTGCACCCGCGAGGACGTGCAGGCCCGCACCGGCTCGCAGTACCAGGGCTACGACGGCTACCACCGCGACCTGGGCCTTGGCCCGGGTGAGGGGCGGGCGCTGCGCTTCCGTACGCCCGACGAGGGCGCGACCGTGGTGGTCGACCTGATCCGCGGTGAGCCCACCTTCGAGAACCGGCTCATCGAGGACTTCGTCATCGCCCGGGGCGACGGCTCGCCGGTCTTCCTGCTGGCCAACGTCGTCGACGACATGACCATGGGGATCACCCACGTGATCCGGGCCGAGGAGCACCTGCCCAACACCCCCAAGCAGCAGCTGCTCTGGGACGCCCTCGGCGTCAAGCCGCCGGTCTGGGCGCACGTGCCGGTGGTGGTCAACGAGAAGCGGCAGAAACTCTCCAAGCGCCGGGACAAGGTCGCCCTGGAGGCGTACCGCGAGGAGGGCTACCTCGCCGGCGCGATGCGCAACTACCTGATGCTGCTCGGCTGGGCGCCCTCCGGGGACCGGGAGATCGTCCCCTGGTCGGTCATCGAGGACGAGTTCCGGCTGGAGGAGGTCAACCCCTCCCCCGCGTTCTTCGACGAGAAGAAGCTGCGCGCGTTCAACGGCGAGTACATTCGGGCGCTGCCGGTGGCCGAGTTCATCGACGCCTGCCAGCCGTGGCTGACCGGCACCGGGACCATCGCGCCGCCGCCGTGGCAGCCGGAGGAGTTCGACGCCGAGGCGTTCGCCGCCGTCGCCCCGCTTGCCCAGACCCGGCTCGCGGTGCTCAGCGAGATCGTGCCGAACGTCGACTTCCTCTTCCTGGCCTCGCCGCTGATCGACGAGGCCGCCTGGACCAAGACGATGAAGGACGGCTCCGCCGAGCTGCTGGACTCCGCCATCACGGCGTTCGAGACGCTGGAGTCCTGGGATGCCGAATCGCTGAAGTCGACGCTGGAGGCGGTCGGCGCCGAGCGTGGCCTCAAGCTCGGCAAGACGCAGGCACCGGTGCGGGTCGCCGTCACCGGCCGCACCGTGGGCCTGCCGCTGTTCGAGTCGCTGGAGGTGCTCGGTCGCGAGCGCAGCCTGACCCGGATGCGCGCGGCCCGGCTCCGCCTGGTCTGACCGCGAGTACGGCGGGGTCGGGTCCCGCCGGCCAGGCACCGGCGACCTCCCCTGCAGCAACGCGGCCACGGGCCATCGACGGCGACGAGGCCGTGCCGGCCCCGGCCAGGTGCTTGCGGTTCCGCCGCTCAGCCGCGGGCGGAGCGGCGGAGCACGAGGCCGGTCCCGAGGACGGCGATCAGCACCAGGCCGCCGAGCGCCCAGAGCCACCAGCGACCGCCGGAGTCGGACCGCTCCTGCGCCGCTGGCACCGCCGACGCGGTCGCGGTCGGGTTGCCGGGTGTCGGCGACGTCGGACCGGCCGAGGGCGAGCCAACGGTTGACGCGCCAGCCGAGGGCGAGGCGGACGGATCGGCGGCCGTGCCGGCGGTCAGGGTGAACCGCACCTCGCCCTTCACCGGGTGCCCGTCGCTGGACGCGAGCTGGTAGCCGACGATGTAGAGCCCGGCGGCGGCCGGCGTGAACGGCACACGCACGCGGCTGCCATCGAAAGTCGGTGCGCCGCCGGCGACCACATTGTCCGGTCCGGTTATTGTGATCTTCGTCGTAGCCGGCGCCGGCTTGGCCAGGAACCGCAACTCGATCCGGGCCGGGGCCGTCGCCACTCGGGCGCCGTCGCGTGGGTCGCTGCCGGTCAGCGAGTTGTGCGCGGCGGCCGGTGTCACTGGCGCCAGGAACGACACACCGAACGCCACGCCGAGCACCACTGGCACAACCCGCGCCGTACGTGTAACCCTGCCCCCCATGAACCCCTCCGTAAGGGTACGATCCGCCCGCTGATCAAACGGCTCCTCATTAGTCGAGCAGAGATCGCAGATAGTTCCAATTACTGTTCCACAAGCTGCAACTCATCGACGTTCTGCGGAGTCTGTAAGAGTGGCGCGACCATCCGGTCGGCGCCGCGCCGGTCGACCGGTCCAGACGTCACAGCGAAGCCATCCATCGAACGGGGCGAGGAGGCGGGATGGTCCGACAGATGAGCCGGTTGGCCGCCGTGTTGGCGGGCGCGCTGGCGACGGCGCTGCTCTCACTCGCCACCACCGGCCCGGCCTCCGCGGCACCGAAGCCGGCACCGGCCGGAGTGGACATCACCGGCGTGGGGCTGTCCGCGCCGCTGCGGTTGCGCACGGAAACGCAGCCCGCCCACGTGGGCGCGGTCATCGACCAGGTCAACTTCCTCGCTCGCACCGGCATGCCGACCGGCCCGAAGCCGGCCGATCTCGGTCCGAAGTACACGGTCGTGGTGCTCGCCGGGGAAACGCCGAAGCAGACGTACGATCTCTATCCCAAGGCGGCCGGTGGCCCGCGGATCTTCCGCCCGGCCAAGCAGCCCGACGCCCGCAAGACCAGCGCCGGTTGGTTCCTGGGTCGGCTCAGCATGTCGGAGACCCTGCGCACCGCCGGTGTGCCGCTGGAGCGGCAGTTCGACACGGTCAGCGGCGGCGTGGGCGGCGGCGAGCGGGTGCTCCCGGAGGACACGCTCGACCCCGCGAAGGACCTCGACGAGGCCCTCGGCGACCTGCAACACCTGCTGCTGCTCAACGTCGGGGTGATGCTGACCATCACGGTCGGCCTCGCCGGGATCGCCCTCCTGATCCGCCGCCGCACCCGCTGACCGGCCACAACGCGCTGACCTGCACCGCGTCGGCGACGGGCTCAGCCAGCGACGGGCATCAGCCGCACCGGTCAGGCGGACCTCGCGGATCCCTCCCCGCGTGCGGCGGTGGTCAGCACCAGCGACGCGGGGGGCGCTCCCGACGGGTGGCCCGCGGACGCGGCCGGACCGGGCCGTGCCGATGGGCCCCGGCCCAGCCAGGAAGTTCACTGAGGCAACCAGCCGGGACGTCCGTGTCGGGCTCGGCGAGGGAAGTGGACTCGGCGGAGCGCTGGCGCGGGAGCACGGCTTCGTCGTCGGCCCGGCCGACGAGCGGCTCCACCGGGTGCGACGGCGCGGCGCCGACCGGCCGGCGGTGCTTGCCGGCCGCCTGCGGGTCCTGCTGCCCCGACCGGCACGGCTCGCCCTGGGCACAGCCGTGCTCGGCCTCCCCGTGCGCCATCCCCGGTCTCCTCACGCTCGTCTCACCCGCGGGTGCTCCCCCGACGTGCCCTGTCACACCGTACTGGCCGGGACCGACGGGCCGCGCGCAGCGTACCTGGGGTCGGGACCGGCCGGTTCACGACGACAACGGTGAGCGCGGGATCCGGTCGCGCAGTTCACAGCTTCTTTTCGCGCCGTTCACCCTGGGGGGTCGCGGTGGGGGCGGACCGGCGGTCAGCGGGCGCGTTGGGCCTCCAGGTCGGCCCGCGTGAGGAGCGCCCGCAGCGCCACGCCGTGAGCGGCGAGCGCCTGCGACCCACCCTCGGCCCGGTCGATGACGCAGAGGGCGTGCTCGACCCGGGCACCCAGTTCGCGTAGGTGGCCGGTGGAGATGACCACCTGGCCGCCCGAGGTGACCACGTCCTCGATCACCAGCACCCGCCGTCCGGCCACCTCTGCTCCCTCGGCCAGCCGGGCCGTCCCGTACGGCTTGGCGGTCTTGCGGACGAAGGCGCAGGGCAGCCCGGTGTGCCGGCCCAGCGCGGTCACCACCGGGATCCCGCCCATCTCCAGCCCGGCCAGCACCTCGGTGTCCGTCGGGACCAGGGGCACCAGGTGGGCGGCCACCCGGTCCAGCAGGCGGGGATCCGCCTCGAAGCGGTACTTGTCGAAGTACTCGTTGGCGGTCCGGCCGGAGCGGAGCGCGAACGTGCCGGTCAGCCGGCAGGTGCTGTCGATGTCGCGAGCCAGCGCGGCCAGGGTTTCCACATCAGTCATGATGATCATTCTCGCTCGGCCGGGGCGCGGTGCGCGTACCTCTTTCGGCGCATGTCGGCGCCGACGGGCTCGTCCTCGGGTCGGTGTCCGAGGGTCGGCGGCTGTGGTGGGATCGGGAGCATGCGATCGCCACCGTGGCTCGGCTCCGGCACCCCCGGGAGGGACCTGGCGCTGGCCGGCGCGTCACTGGCCGGTGGTCTGGTGCTGTACGGCCTGGGCATGCAACCGCAGATCGTCCCGCACCCGGACGTGCCACCCGCACTGTTCCTGCCGCCACTGCTCGCGGTGTGCGTCGCCGTCGGCCTGCGTCGGGTCGCACCGCGCACCAGCCTGGCCGTGGGGACCGGGGCGCTCCTGGTCGACACGCTGCTCGGCAACTCGCTGGGCACCGTCGTGGTCTACACGCAGGTGCTCTACGACGCCTGCGTGTACGGCCCGCCCCGGCTGTGGCGGTGGCTGCTGCGGATCACCGTGGCGCTGAGCCTGATCGGGGTCGTCGTCGGCGTACTCGGGTTCGGCCAGTGGCGCGGCGCGGCGGTCGGGGTGCCGGTGGTGCTCGCCGGGCTGCTGCCGGTCCTGACCGGGATCAGCGTGCGGCAGTACCGCGACCAGGCCGCCGCCGAGCGGGACCGGGCTGAGCAGACCGCTCGGCTGGTCGAGCTGGACCGCCGTCAGGCGGTCAGCGCCGAACGCGCCCGGATGGCCCGGGAACTGCACGACGTGGTCGCCAACCACCTCAGCGCCGTGGCCATCCACGCCACCGCCGTGCTGTCCGTCCCCGGGCTGGATCGCGGCCAGGTCGAGTCGGCGTTGCGGGTGATCCGGGAGAGCAGCGTGCAGGGCCTGGCGGAGATGCGTCAGATGATCGACGTGCTGCGCGAGCCGGGGACCGGCGGTGGACCGGCACCGGCGGGCGACGGCCCGGCGCTGCCGGAGGCGGTCACCGCGCGCCTCGCTGAGGCGGATGGGTTGATCGAGCGCATCCGGGCCGCCGGACTCGCGGTGCGGGTCCGCACCGATGGGACGCCGGGCCCGCTGCCGGTGGGGGTGGACCTCGCCGCGTACCGGATCGTGCAGGAATCGCTGACCAACGCGCTCAAGCACGGCACCGGCGAGGCGGAGGTCACGATCGCGTACCGGCCGGCGGAGGTGGTGCTGACGGTGGAGAATCCGGTGCGCCGGGGCGGGCCAGGGTTGCCGGGTGCCGGGGCCGGGCTGATCGGGATGCGGGAGCGGGCCACGCTGCTGGCCGGCCGGTTCACCGCCGGGCCGCGCGACGGCCGCTGGCAGGTCCGGGCCGCGCTGCCCACCGGGGAGGGCGGGTGACCGGGCCAGCATCCCCGCCGGGCGACGCGGGCGCGGCGACCCTACGGGTGGTGCTCGCGGACGATCAGCCCGCGGTCCGGGCCGGACTGGCCCTGATCCTGGGCGGTTCGCCGGGCGTCGAGGTGGTCGGCGAGGCGGCCGACGGCGACGAGGCGGTTCGGCTGTGTCGGGAGTTGCGCCCGGACGTCGCGGTGCTGGACGTACGGATGCCCCGCCGGGACGGGATCTCCGCGACCCGGGCGATCGTCACCGACGGGCTCGCCGACGTGCTGGTGCTCACCACCTTCGACCTCGACGAGTACGTCTTCGGCGCGTTGCGCGCCGGCGCGGCCGGGTTCCTGCTCAAGGACACCGACGCCGACGGCCTGGTGACGGCCGTGCGTACGGTGGCGCGTGGCGACGGGTTCATCGCCCCCGCGGTGACCCGCCGTTTGATCGCCGCCTTCGCGGCCACCGCGCCGGGCGCGTCGGCGGACACCCGGGCCGCGCTGGGCACACTCACCCCGCGTGAGCGCGACGTGCTGGCCTGTCTCGGTCTGGGCCTGTCCAACCAGCAGATCGCCGACCGGCTGGTGCTGGCCGAGAGCACCACCAAGACGCACGTGAGCCGCATCCTGGCGAAGCTGCACCTGCGCAGCCGGGTGCAGGCCGCGATCCTGGCCCAGGAGCTGGGCCTGCCCACTCCCCCGAAACCCTGAGCTGTCTCGATCACGAGCGTGCTCCAAAGGGCCTGGCCGACCGCTCAAGGCGTCACTGAAGGGTGTCGGCCGAACGGGCCTTCCGGCGGCCCGCTGACGATGCCGGCGTGGATGGCCTGCTCACGACGTGTCAGGCTAGGGCGGTGGGTACGCCGGGCGGTGGAGAGCTGTCGGCCACGCTGCGCCGGATCGAGCGTTCGGCGGGGGCGTTGGCCACCTCCAGCGTGGCCCGGATGGATGAGACGCTGCCGTGGTTCCGGGCGCTGCCGGCCGACCAGCGCTCCTGGGTGATGTTGGTGGCTCAGGCGGGTGCCCGGTCGCTGGTGCAGTGGCTGCGCGATGGCGGCGGCACGGCGGACAGCACCCAGGAGGTCTCGGACGAGGTCTTCGCCGCCGCCCCGCAGGCGCTGGCCCGCTCGATCACCCTTCAGCAGACCGTGGCGTTGATCAAGGTGACCATCGACGTGGTCGAGGAGCAGGTGTCGCACCTGGCCGCAGAGGGCGAGGAGCAGCAACTACGCGAAGCGGTGCTGCGCTTCTCCCGGGAGATCGCGTTCGCCGCCGCCCGGGTGTACGCGCGGGCCGCCGAGTCACGCGGAGCGTGGGACGCCCGGTTGCAGGCTCTGCTGGTCGACGCGCTGTTGCGCGGTGACTCCCCGGACGTGCTGGCCAGTCGGGCCGCCGCGCTCGGCTGGGCGGACGCGCCGCCGGTGGCGGTGGCGGTCGGCCGGTCGCCGGGCGGGGAGGTCTCCGCGGTGCTGCACGTGGTCTACCGGCAGGCCCGCCGAATCGGCGTGGAGGTGATCGGCGGGGTGCACGGCGACCGGCTGGTGATCGTGCTGGGTGGCGCGGCGGACCCGCTGACCGCCACCGCCAAGCTGCTGACTGCGTTCGGGGACGGCCCGGTGGTGGTCGGTCCCGCCGTACCCAGTCTGGACGAGGCGACCGAGTCGGCGCGGGCGGCGCTGTCCGGTTTCCGGGCGGCGCCGGCATGGCCTGGCGCCCCCCGGCCGGTACCGGCCGCGGACCTGTTGCCGGAGCGGGCCCTCGCTGGCGACGCCGAGGCCCGTCGGCGGCTGCGGCACGACGTGTACGCGACGCTGGTGCGCGCCGGCGGCGAACTGCTGGCGACCCTGGACGCGTTCCTGGCCGCCGGTGGCACGCTGGAGAGTGCCGCCCGCGCGCTGTTCGTCCACCCGAACACGGTGCGTTACCGGCTGCGGCGGATCGCCGAGGTGACCGGCTTCTCGCCGCTGTCTCCGCGGGACGCGTTCGCCCTTCAGGTCGCGCTGACCGTGGGCCGGTTGGATCCGGTTGCCCCGGCCACCTCGCCAGTCCCAACTCAGACAATGACCCCGGCGACCCGGAAAACCGCCCAAACCGAGGATGATCCCCGCCGATCTTTGTAGGAAACCTCTAAAGGTCCTAGTGCGGTTTGGTCGAAGGCGGCACAGCGTTACCCGCGCGTATCCGGGAGAGTCATAGGCGTGCTCGCCGTACTTAGTCCCGGCCAGGGTTCTCAGAAACCCGGCTTCCTGACTCCTTGGCTCGACCTGCCCGGCACTGAGGCGCGCCTGCGCGAGTGGTCGGCGTTGGCCGGGGTCGACCTGCTGCACCTGGGCACCGCCGCCGACGCCGACGAGATCAAGGACACCGCCCGTACCCAGCCGTTGCTGGTCGCCGCGGCGCTCCTCGCCTCCGAGCACCTGCCGCTGGACGACGTCACGCTGACCGCCGGCCACAGCGTCGGCGAATTGGGCGCCGCCGCCCTGGCCGGTGTGCTGTCGGCCGAAGCCGCGATCACCCTGGCCGGCGTACGAGGGCGGGAGATGGCCGCCGCGTGCGCGCTGGAGCCGACCGGCATGGTCGCTGTGCTCGGCGGCGACCCCGACGACGTGCTCGCCGCGATCGAGACGCACGGGCTGCACCCGGCCAACCGCAACGGTGCCGGGCAGATCGTCGCCGCCGGCGCGCTGGACGGGCTCGACAAGCTCGCCGCCGAGCCGCCCACCAGGGCCCGGATCATCCGCCTTCAGGTGGCCGGCGCGTTCCACACCCCGTACATGGCCCCGGCCGAGACCGCGCTCGCCGCGGCCGCCGCCGGGATCACCCCCGCCGACCCGGCCCGGATCCTGCTGTCGAACCTCGACGGCACTGCGGTCGACAACGGCCAGGACGTGATGCGGCGCCTCGTCCGGCAGGTCACCGCGCCGGTGCGCTGGGACCTGTGCATGCGTACGCTGGCCGACCTCGGGGTCACCGGCGTGATCGAGCTGCCGCCGGCCGGCACTCTCGCCGGGCTGGTCAAGCGGGAACTCAAGGGCGATGCCGCCCCGGAGATCGTCACCCTGAACACCCCGGACGACCTGTCGGCCGCACGGGACCTGATCGCCCGCATCGGAGGTCGCTCATGACTGGCAGTCGCATCGTCTCGATGGGGCACTACCAGCCCTCCCGGGTGGTGACCAACGACGAGATCGCCCAGCTCGTCGACACCAACGACGAGTGGATCCGCGACCGGGTCGGCATCGTCACCCGGCGGATCGCCGACGGTGAGACGGTGGCCGACATGGCCGCGGCCGCCGCCGGCAAGGCGCTGGCCAACTCCGGCCTGACGGCCGCCGACATCGACCTGGTCGTCGTCGCCACCTGCTCCTCCATCGACCGCAGCCCCAACGTGGCCTGCCGGGTCGCCGCCAAGCTGGGCATCGCCGCGCCGGGGGCGTTCGACGTCAACACCGCCTGCTCGGGCTTCGCGTACGCGCTGGGCACCGTCGACCACGCCATCCGGGCCGGAGCGTCGCGCAACGCGATCGTCATCGGCGCGGAGAAGCTCTCCGACTTCACCGACTGGACCGACCGCTCGACCTGCATCATCTTCGCGGACGGCGCCGGGGCCGCGGTGGTCACCGCCACCGCCGACGACGAGCCGGCCGGAATCGGCCCGGTGGTCTGGGGTTCGGTGCCGGAGAAGAGCGACGCGGTCCGCATCGAGGGCTGGCGCCCGTACATCCAGCAGGAGGGGCAGTCGGTGTTCCGCTGGGCCACCACCGCGCTGGCACCGCTCGCCCTGCAGGCCTGCGAGCGGGCCGGGGTCGACCCGTCGGAGCTGGCCGCGTTCGTGCCGCACCAGGCCAACGCCCGGATCATCGACGGCATCGCCAAGCGGCTCAACATCCCCAACGCGATCATCGCGAAGGACATCGTCGAGTCCGGCAACACGTCCGCCGCGAGCGTGCCGCTGGCCCTGTCCAAGCTGGTCGAGCGCCGGGAGGTGCCTTCGGGCGCACCGGTGCTGCTGTTCGGCTTCGGCGGTGGCCTGACCTACGCCGGTCAGGTCGTCCGCTGCCCCTGACCCCCTCGGGCGCGTACGCGTCCAGGATTGGCGGTCGGCGACGCCGTCCGCCGGAGAACCCCGATGAAAGGAACCACCGCAATGACCCGTGACGAGATCACCACCGGCCTCGCCGAGATCCTCGAAGAGGTTGCCGGGGTGAACCCGGACGACGTGGCCGAGGGGAAGTCCTTCACCGACGACCTCGATGTCGACTCGCTCTCCATGGTGGAGGTCGTGGTGGCCGCCGAGGAGAAGTTCGGCGTCAAGATCCCGGACAACGAGGTGCAGAACCTCAAGACCGTCGGCGACGCTGTCAGCTACATCGCGGCGCAGTCCTGATCATGAGTCGTCCTGACGTCGTCGTCACCGGGCTCGGCGCGACGACCCCGCTTGGCGGGGACGTCGCGTCGACCTGGGACGCCATGCTCGCCGGCCGCTCCGGGGTGAGTGCCCTCACCCAGGAGTGGGCCGAGCAACTTCCGGTCCGGATCGCCGCTCAGTTGGCCGTGGAGCCGTCCGAGGTGCTGGACCGGGTCCGACTGCGCCGCCTGGACCGTTCCGAGGCGATCGCGCTCATCGCGGCGCAGCAGGCCTGGGCGGACGCCGGCCTCGCCGGCTCCGGCCTCGACGGGGATCGGCTGGCCGTCAGCGTCGGCTCCGGCATCGGCGGTGCCACCACCCTGCTGGCCCAGGACGACATCCTGGAGGCTTCCGGGCCGCGGCGGGTCTCCCCGCACACCATCCCGATGCTGATGCCGAACGGGCCGGCCGCCTGGGTCGGGCTGGAGTTGGGCGCCAAGGCCGGCGTGCACTCGGTGGCCAGCGCCTGCGCCACCGGCGCCGAGGCGATCGCCCTGGGCCTGGACATCATCCGCTCCGGCCGTGCCGATGTGGTAGTGGCCGGCGGCACCGAGGCGGTCATCCACGCGCTGCCGATCGCCGGCTTCAGCTCGATGCGGGCCATGTCGACCCGCAACGACGATCCGGAGCGCGCCTCCCGCCCGTGGGACCGGGGTCGGGACGGCTTCGTCCTCGGCGAGGGCGCCGGCATCCTGGTGCTGGAGCGGGCCGAGCACGCGGCGGCCCGGGGCGCCCGGGTCTACGCGCGCCTCGCGGGCGCCGGCATCACCTCCGACGCGTACGACATCGTGCAGCCGCACGCCGAGGGCGAGGGCGCGATCAAGGCCATCGCCAAGGCGATCGCCGACGCGGACGTGGCCAAGCAGGACATCGTGCACGTCAACGCGCACGCCACCTCGACCCCGGTCGGGGACATGCTGGAGATCGGCGCGCTGCACAAGGCGCTCGGCGACCACCCGGTGCTGGCCGCGACGAAGTCGATGACCGGTCACCTGCTCGGTGCGGCCGGCGCGCTGGAGTCGATCGCCACCATCCTGGCCATCCGCGACGGTGTCGTCCCTCCGACGATCAACCTCGACGACCCGGAGCCCGGCCTCACCCTGGAGGTCGCGGCCAAGGCACGCCACATGGAGATTCCCGCCGCGTTGAACAACGCGTTCGGCTTCGGCGGCCACAACGTGGCGCTCGTCTTCGCGCGCCCCTGAGAGCCTGCTGGGCCGTGCCGGAGCATCGGCCGGCCCGGCAGGATCCCGTTCGAGAAGTCAGAGGAGCCCCTTCTCATCGCCGGGCGATGAGAAGGGGCTCCTTCTCGGTTCAGGCCCGGTTGCGGGGGTGCCGCTTCGCGGTGCGCTCGTTGCCGTGGCGGTAGTTGCCGGTCCAGCGGGCCATCACCAACTGCGGGTCGTCGTCGACCTCGGCGAGGAACTCCGCTGCCCGGGCACCACGCAGTGTGCCGGCCACCCGCCCGTGGTGGGTGATCACCACCGTGCCGTCGGCACGCTGGTCGTACCTGAAGCCCTGTGCCTGACCCATGGCCGGCACGCTGCCAGGCCCCCGGCCACCGGCGCGACAGGTTTCCCGGCCGGTGCCGATTCCGCCGCGCCGAGGGGGAGATCGCGTGGGACCGGCTGCCTGGTCGGCGGCAGATACCATGCGGGCGTGCCCGACGACAGCACCGACGGCATTGATCCGGAGTCCGGCCGACGCTTCGTGGTCTGCGGCGACAACGCCCTGGCCCGTCGACTGATCACCGAGCTGGTCGACCGGTACGGTGTCGCGGTCACCGCCGTACTGCCATCGTTGACCGACAACCACGCGCCGGACATCGCCGAACTCACGTCCGACGGCGGTGCGGCGGGGGCGCGTCTCGAGGTGGTGGTGGCTCGTCGGCTGACCGCCGAGGTGCTGGACCGGGCCCGCGTACGGGCCGCGGCGGCGGTCGCGCTGGTCAGCGCCGACGATGTGGCCAACGTGGACGCGGCGTTGATCATCCGGGAGTTCGATCCGGAGGTTCGGATCGTGGTTCGCCTCTTCAATCCGGTGCTGGGTGAAGGCGTGGCCACCATGCTCGGCGACTGCGCGGTCCTGTCCGGCTCGGAGATCGCCGCGCCTGCGTTCGTCGCGGCCACGCTGGGCGACGACACCCCGACCTTTCTCCGGTTGCCCGACGACGAGCTGCTGCGGACCGCGAGCCGGGGCGCATTCGACCCGGCCACCACGGACGTCGTCTGCGCGCTGGCCGACACCAGCGGCCCCGAGCCGGTCACTCTGCCCGAGGACGAGGATTCCGCCGATCTGGTGCTGGTGCGGGCGTACGGCCGGCGGCGACCTCCCCCGGCGCGACCCCGTCACCGCCTGCTGCGGACCGCCCGGCTGGTTCTCAGCAAGCGCCTGCGCTGGGCGCTGGGCGCGACGGCCGCGCTGCTCGCCGTCGCCAGCGTGCTGCTCGGGCAGGCCCGGGACCTCGACCCGGTGCAGGCCGGCTACCTGACACTGCTCACCGCCCTGGGAAGCGCGGATGCGGACCCGGCCGGGTCACTGGTGGAGAAGCTCACCGCCCTGCTACTGCTGATCACCGGCGCGGCCCTGGTTCCCACGGTGACCGCGCTGGTGGTCGACTCGGTGGTACGGGCCCGGCTGGCGGTCGCGGCCGGCCGGCTCACCGACCCGCTCGACGACCACGTGATCGTGGTCGGATTGGGCAACGTCGGCACCCGGGTGGTGCAGGAACTGCACTCGTTCGGCCTGACCGTGGTGGCGGTGGACCGGGCGCCGACCGCTCGCGGTGTGGCGGTGGCCCGCGAGCTGGGTCTGCCGTTCCTGATCGGCGACGCGACCAGCCCGGAGACCTTGCGGGCGGCGTCCGTGTCGACCTGCCGGGCGCTGGTGGTGCTCTGCGCCGACGACGTGACGAACCTGGAGACCGCACTGCTCGGGCGTTCGCTGCACAGGGCAGCCAACGGTGGTGTGGCAGCCCCGCTGCGGGTGGTGCTGCGCCTGTTCGATGAGGGGTTCGCGCAGCGGGTGCAACGCGCTTTCGGGATCAACCACTCGCGCAGCGTCTCGTACCTGGCCGCGCCGGCGTTCGCCGCGGCCATGATGGGCCGCGAGGTGATCGACACGATCTCGGTGGGGCGGCGGGTCCTGCTGGTCGCCGAGTTGCCGGTTGGGGCCGGCTCGGATCTGGAGGGTCGCTCCTGTCCACAGGTCAGCCGGCCGCGCGAGGCCCGGGTGATCGCGATGCGGACCGGGCGGGCTGGGCAGACCATCTGGTCCCTGCCGCAACGGCGGCCCCTCGTGCGCACCGATCGACTGCTGGTCGTCGCCACCCGGGCCGGGCTGGCGGCGCTGCTCGCCCGCACGGTGGCCAGCGCCGACCCACCGCCGGTGTCGCCGGCCACGGTCGGCGGCACGCCTCTACGGCTGTTGCGCCCACCGGCGACCCGCCGACCCGCCCGGCCGGGCGAGGACGCCCCGCCGCCACACCCGGAGCCGGCCGACGGCGACGCCACCGGCCGGCCGACGCCCGAGGGCGGGCGCTGATCCGCCCACGGCGACCGGTCAGGTCGCGCAGGTGGTGGCCGGCAGGCCGGGCACGACCACCGGCGACCGGCCGCCGGGTCGGGCCTTGCCGGCCAGCACGGCGGCCAGTGCGGTCATCGACGCCCGACTGGAGGAGTACGTGGCCAGCAGCGTCGGTGACGCCGCGTCCGCCAGCACGTACGGGGTGTCCATGGCGACCGTGACCGCCGCGTCGGCGCGCAGGTCGCTGGCGCCGTCGCCGTAGCCCACCAGGTGCACGACCGTGCCGCCGCTGGGCTTGACCGGCACCCCGGCGGCGGTCAGCGCGGCGGTGAGGGCCGCCCTGGTGCCGTCCCGACCGGCGGAGGAGGTGACGGTGACCGGCCCCGGTACGGCGCCACCGCAGGTGCCCCGCAGCACGGTGACGGCGGCGGCGGCCAGCGCGTCGGCTGCCGCGCGGTGAGCCGGGGTGTTGAGCGTGGACATCTGCGCGGCCGGCAGTTCCGCGAGCCGGAACTTCATGGTCAGCACCCGGGTCACCGCCTCGACCAGCCGGGCTCGGGGCAGTGACCCGCCCCGCAACGCGGCGAGCAGTCCGTCGTACGCCTGACCGACGTTCGGGGTCATGAGGATCAGGTCGTTACCGGCGTTCAACGCTCGGACCGCCGCCTCTCCGGGAGCCCAGCGCTTCGCGGGTGGCATGTTCATCCCGTCGGTGATCACCACGCCCTTGAAGCCGAGCTGGCCGCGCAGCACGTCGGTGAGCAGCTTGTGCGAGAAGGTCGCCGGGGTCCCCGGGTCGATCGTGCGCGCGTCCAGGTGGCCGGACATCACGGCCATCGCCCCGGCGTCGATCCCGGCGGTGAACGGCGGCCACGCGCCGGTCTGCAACGCTGCCGCGGACTGGGTGAGCACCGGCAGGTCCTGGTGCGAGTCGTCGGCGCTGTGACCGTGCCCCGGGAAGTGCTTCAGAGTGGCCGCGACGCCGACCGCCTGCAGGCCACGGACGGCACCGCCGACCTGGGCGGCGGCCTGCTTCGGGTCGGCGCCGTACGACCGGGAGCCGATCACGGTGCTGCGGGTGGCCAGCACGTCGGCCACCGGGGCGAAGTCGATGTTGATTCCCATCGCGGCCAGCTCGGTGCCGGCGGCACGCCAGGCGGCCTCGGTGAGTTTCGGGTCGCCGGCCGCCCCCGCCGCCAGTGCGCTGGGCAGCACCGTGACCCCGTCGGTCACCCGGGTGACGACGCCGTACTCCTGGTCGGTGCCGATCAGGAGTGGTGCGGGGCCGGCACCGAGGCGACCGGCGGCGGCACGCAACCCCGCGGTGAGCTCGTGCACCTGCTTCGGATTGTCGACGTTGGTGGTCTCCTGGTTGCCCTTGGTCGGGTCGTCGGCGCTGAATCCGACCAGGATCAGGCCGCCCAGCCGGTACTTGGTGATCATGTCGGCGGGGGTGTCGACTCCAGCCAGCGCCTGGTTGCCGGCCGCCGAGCCGGCTGAGACCTTCGTCGCCGAGTCGCCGTAGGCGTACGGCATCAGCACCTGGCCGACCAGATCCTCGTCGGACAGCGTGGCGACCAGCGCCGCGGCACGGGCGGCGGGGTCGCCCGTCGGCAGCGGGGCGGGGGTGCCGGGGCCGGCGGATGTGCCGGCCGGGTCGGGCGTCGGCGCGGGGCGGTCCGCGGTACCGGAGCAGCCGGAGACGAGCAGGGCGGTCAGGGCGGCGACAGCGACACTGGCGCGCCAGGGGCGATTCGACACGCCGCCTATCCCACCAGTTCCCCCTTATCGGGGCAACTTGACCTTACCGCCCGCACGAACCCCAACCGCAGCATGCGACCAGGTGACCGACCGGCGTCCACCCGGTTGGTTCAGCCAACCCGGGTGAGCAAGGTCACTGGAGCCCCGTCGCCGGCGTACCGGTAGGGCTCCAGGTCGGCGTCCCAGGCGGTGCCGAGTGCCTTGTCGAGGGCGTGCGCCAGCGCCTCCGGGGCCCGGGAAGCGGCCATCAGGGCCCGCAGCCGATCCTCGCCGAGCTGGATGTCGCCGGCCACGCCGACGGTCGCCCGGAACAGACCACGCGCCGGCACGTACATGAAGCGCTCACCGTCGGCACCGGAACTCGGCTCCTCGGTGACCTCGAAACGGATCATGGGCCACTGCCGTAGGGCAGCAGCCAGCTCGGCGCCCGTCCCCGGACGACCGGTCCACCCGCACTCGGCCCGGCGTGCGCCGGGGTCGACGGGCTGAGCCGTCCACTGCAGGTTGACCGGCGCGGCTAGGACGCGCGCGATCGCCCACTCGACGTGTGAGCACACGGCGAGTGGGGTCGAGTGGACGTATACGACGCCACGCGTTGGCACGGTGACCTCCCGGAGAGCGAGGTGCGTCTTCCCCTACGACCTCGTCCACCCAGGTGGTTGCTGCAACACATGATGACTCGTGTGACGCATGATGCGCCAGGGAATCGGAAAAAACGCCGGGTGGAATAGCCGGTCGGGTGGTCGCCGTTGCCTCTCAGGACACCGCGACGACCAGCATGATGTCGTGGTCCTGTACAGTTCCACCGGCGGCTTATGCCGCGTTACACCTACGCGGGCCGAGTCAGTGTGGCCCGCACACAGCCCCCGGACGTCCAGTCCTCCCGTACGTCTTGCAAGGAGTACCTCCGTGGCGAGCAACACCTCTAAGACCGCGCGCGCGTCCGTCCGGGCCGGCCAGGCTGGCCAGGGTGGCGCCCTCAGCGTGCTGGGCGAGTTCAAGTACCTCATCCCGCTCAACGGCGGCAAGCACGCCTACGTGCGGAACCTGACCAACGGCAAGACCGCGCACCTGCGCACCGACTCCGACGCCTTCGTCGAGGAGATCCGCGTGCTGGCCGCCGCCGGCCACGCCGCCAAGATCCGGGCGGAGATCAACAACCTGGCTGCCACCCACCCGGGTGACGGCTGGGAGGCCACCGAGAAGCGCCTGGTCGCGGCCGGCGTCTTCGAGGGCTGAGCCCTCCCCCACCGCATCACTCGAAAGCGCCCGCCGGGACTCCCGGCGGGCGCTTTCGCGCGTCCCGGGGGGCGAGATCCACTCGACTTCACGGGAACCGGGGTATGTGGGACGCCGGACACCCCGACACCACCAAAGCCGAGTCGATCATGCACTCGAAGCCGGGATCGGCCCTGGGCTGTCCGGCCCGTTCAGGCCGGATCGAGCAGAGCGACCTCGCCGGTGGCCAGGTCGTAGAGGCCGCCCACCACGGCCACCCGGTCGGCGGCGACCGGCTCGACCAGCAGCTCGTCCTCGCGCAGCGTGTGCACCGTGCGCCGGACGTGCCGGCGGATCGCCAGCGGATGCACGGCCGGATCGTCCAGCCCTGCCTCGATCACCGCCGGTGCGATCTCGTCCACCAGGTGCGCCAGCGACCCACCGGGCCGCTCCCCGGTGCGCAGCGCGTCCACCGTGGCACCCACCGCGCCGCACCGCTCGTGGCCGAGGACCATCACCAGCGGTACGCCGAGCTGGCCGACCACGTACTCGATCGAGCCGCACACCGCGCGATCGAGCACATGCCCACCGGTACGGATCACGCAGATCGCGCCGAACGTCTGGTCGAAGATCGCCTCCAGCGGCACCCGCGAGTCGATGCAGCCGAGCACCACGGCGTACGGCTGCTGGTCGCCGGAGGCGGCGGCTGCTGCCGTCACGTCGTGTCCGTGCACCGGCTGACCGCTGACGAACCGCCGATTGCCGGCGAGCAGATCGGCCAGCGCGGCGCGAGGCGTACCGCCGGCCTGTCGCCCTCGCCCCGACGTCCCGCCCATGGGCGCTCCCGACCACCCCATGCCGTACAGCTTGGCCCGCCACCGGTGACCTCGGGCGGGGTCGCGAATCTTCGCCACGGCGCGATTGGCGTGGTGTCATGGCGGGTAGCCGGTGTTACCGCCGGGTATCCCGGTGCTGGTGGTGCCGGGCGGCCCAGGGGAGGTGGCGATGCCGGAGCGGTTCGAGATCGGTCTGCCGGACGGCGTGCGGCTCAACGTCGAGGCGACGGGCCCGACGGACGCCCAGGTCACCGCCGTCCTGCTGCACGGCTGGACGCTGGATGGGCGCGCCTGGCACCGGCAGGTCGACGCGCTCACCGCCTCCTGGATGGGCGGGGCGGTGCGGGTGGTCACCTACGACGCGCGGGGGCACGGCCGGTCCAGTTGCATGACCCTGCCCACGGCCACCCTGGCCCAGCTCGGCGACGACCTGGCGACGGTGCTCGACGCGGTGGCGCCAACCGGGCCGGTGGTCCTGGTCGGGCACTCGATGGGCGGCATGACGATCATGGAGTACGCGCACCGCCACCCCGCGCACTTCGCCGCCCGTACGGCCGGACTGGTCTTCGTCTCGACCACCGCGGAGGGGCACACCCACACCGTCTACGGGCTCTCGCCGCGGATCGCCCGGCTGATCCGGCTGGCCGAGACGACCGGTGCCGGCGTGCTGGCCCGGTGCGGCTCGTGGCGAGCGCCGCGGGCGCTGCTGAACGCGCTGCAACCGAGCATCCGGTGGATGCTCTTCGGCGACCGCTGCGAGCCGGCGGACATCCGCCTGGTGACCTCGGCGGTGGCCCGTGCCTCGCTGCGCTCGATCGGCGGGTTCCGCGCCTCCATCGGCACCCAGCACCGGCTGGACACCCTCGGCGCGTTGGCCCATCTGCCGGCCGCCGCCCTGGTCGGCGACCGGGACCGGCTGACCCCACCGCCGTGCGCCGAGTCGATCGCCGCGGCCCTGCCGGCCACCGAGCTGACCGTCTGCCCGGGTGCCGGACACATGCTGATGATGGAGCGCCCGGACGAGGTGAACGCCGCACTGACCGGCGTCCTGCGCCGGGTGCTCGCCGAACCGCCGCCTCCCCACTGCGACGCGACCCCCGCCAGGACGGGTGCCTGACCACGTTCCCGCACCTCGGGCGCGGCGGGTCGGGCCCGGGGCCGTACCCTTCTGCGGTTGGCTCGCGCGGTTCCCGCCGCCTGCCGGCGACCTTCGAAGGAGCGTGCGTTGACCGACCAGACCGGCCTGGAGCAGGAGATCGCCGTCGAGCAACGACACCTGGACCGGGTGTACGCCCGACTGGCCGAACTGCGGCGGTCGGCTGTCCGCGCCGAGCGCGACGGCTACCGGATGGCCCGGGTGGGCACGCACGGCGCGCTGGTCGAGCGCGACGCGATGGTCTTCCACGCGGCGCAGCGGCGGCACACCCTGGATGCCGAGCACGAGGGGCTGGTCTTCGGCCGGCTGGACCTGCGCGACCGGCAGGTGCTGCACGTCGGGCGCCTCGGCATCCGCGACGAGGATGCCCGCACGCTGGTCGTCGACTGGCGGGCGCCGGCCGCCGCCGCCTTCTACCAGGCCACTCCGGCGCAGCCGCTGGACGTGGTGCGGCGCCGCACGATCCAGTCCCGCGCCGAGCGGGTCACCCGGATCGAGGACGACCTGCTGGACCCGACCGCCGCCCCGGAGGGGATGACGGTCGTCGGTGACGGCGCGTTGCTGGCCACCCTGTCCAAGGCCACCGGCCGGGGCATGCGGGACATCGTGGCGACCATCCAGCGGGAGCAGGACGAGGCGATCCGCTCGCCCGGCTCCGGAGTGACGATCGTGGCGGGTGGCCCCGGCACCGGCAAGACCGCGGTGGCCCTGCACCGGGCAGCGTTCCTGCTCTACTCCGACCGCAGCCGGTACGCGGGCGGCGGCATCCTGGTGGTCGGCCCGTCGTCGGTCTTCGTCGAGTACATCGGCTCGGTGCTGCCGTCGCTCGGTGAGGACACCGCGACCCTGCACTCACTGGGCACTCTCTTTCCGGGCATGACCGCCACCCGCCCCGACCCGCCCGAGGTGGCGGCGGTGAAGGGCTCGCTGCGGATGCGCCGGGTGCTGGAGCGGGCGGCCCGCGACGCGGTGCCGGGCGGCCCGGGTGAGCTGCGGCTGCTCTACCGGGGCACGCTGCTGCGGCTGGACCGGGCGGCGCTGGACCGGATCCGGGACCGCGCGCTGCAACGGGGTTCCCGACGCAACGAGGTGCGCCGGGCCGGCTTCGACGGGGTGTTCGCCGCGCTCTGGGCGCAGGCCCGTGAGGTGGGCATCGGTCGGTTGCCGGAGCAACGGGCCTTCGAGGCGGAGATCGCCGAGCGGTCGGAGTTCCGGGAGTTCCTCAAGGCGTGGTGGCCTCGGCTGCACCCTCGGCACGTGCTCGGCTGGCTGGCGCAGCCGGACCGGTTGCGCCGGTACGCCGGGGGAATCCTCTCCACCGCCGAGATCCGGCTACTCACCGCCGCGTACCGGAACCTGGACTCGGCCGGGCTGACCATCGCCGACATCGCGCTGCTGGACGAGTTGGACGCGCTGCTCGGTAAGCCGGCGCAGCCGGCCCGGGCCCGGCGCGACCCGTTCCAGTTGGCTGGCGGCGTACGCGAGTTGAGCACCCTCGGCGAGCGGCAACGGGCCGCCCGCACGGCGGCCCGAGAGCGCCCGGAGGACTACCGGGACTACGCGCACGTGGTCGTGGACGAGGCGCAGGACGTCTCACCGATGCAGTGGCGGATGGTCGGTCGACGTGGCCGTCTGGCCTCCTGGACGGTGGTCGGCGACCCCGCCCAGACCGCGTGGACCGGCGACCCCGAGGAACTGGACCGGGCCCGGGACCAGGCGCTGGGCCGGCGCAAGCGGCACGATTTCACGCTCACCACCAACTACCGCAACTCCTCGGAGATCTTCGCGGTGGCGGCGGCGGAGATCCGCCGGCTCTACCCTGACCTGCCGCTGCCAACCGCCGTCCGCTCCACCGGGGTCGACCCGGTCGAGCTGGTGGTGCCCCCGACGGGGTTGGAGACCGCGACCGTGGAGGCGGCCGCCGGCCTGCTGGCCGAGGTGGAGGGCACCGTCGGGGTGATCACGCCGGTCCCCCGCCGCGACGAGGTCGCCGGCTGGGTCGCCGCGCTCGCCGCGCCGAGGCTGCAGGTGGTCACCAGCCTGGAGGCCAAGGGCATGGAGTACGACGGGGTCGTGCTGGTCGCCCCGAGCGAGATCCGGGCGGATCCGGGTGCCGGGGTGCGCACCCTGTACGTGGCGCTCTCCCGGGCCACGCAGCGCCTCACCACCATCGACCCGACCGGCTGATCCGTGCTGGCGAGCCGCCAGCGAGAGCTGCCAGCCCTACACTTGCATACATAGCGATGTGAACATACATTTGACCGGGTCCCGACTGGCGGCGGAGGGTGGTTCTCGTGGGCGCAGGTCATGACCACCACCACGGGTCCGTCGCCAATGCCGCACACCAGCACCGGGGCCGCCTCTGGGCGGCATTCGGGCTGCTCGCCACCCTGATGGTGGTCGAGGCGGTGGCCGCCCTGCACACCGGGTCGCTCGCCCTGCTCTCCGACGCCGGGCACATGTTCACCGACGTGCTCGGCATCGGGATGGCGCTCGCCGCGATCACCGCGACCCGGCGCGCCACCGGCGACCCGCAGCGCACCTTCGGGCTCTACCGACTCGAGGTGCTCGCCGCGCTGGCCAACGCCGTCCTGCTCTCCGGCGTCGCGGTCTACGTGGTGATCGAGGCGATCCGCCGCTTCGGCGACCCGCACGAGGTCGTCGCCGGCCCGATGCTCGCGGTGGCCGTGCTCGGCCTGCTCGCCAACGTCGCCGCCTTCGCCCTGCTCCGCGCCGGAGCCCGGGAGAGCATCAACCTCCAGGGCGCCTACCTGGAGGTGCTCGGCGACCTGCTCGGCTCGGTCGGCGTGATCGGCGCCGCACTGCTCATCACGGTCACCGACTGGTGGTGGGCCGACCCACTGGTCGCCGTCGCCATCGGCGTGTTCATCCTGCCGCGTACCTGGCGGCTGGCACGCGCCGCCGTCCGCATCCTGGTGCAGGCGGCCCCGGAGCACCTCCAGGTGACCGCGGTGCACGACCGGTTGGCTGCGGTGCCCGGCGTGGTCGAGGTCCACGACCTGCACGTCTGGACGCTCACCTCAGGCATGGAGGTGGCCTCCGCGCACCTGACCATGGCACCCGGCGCGGAGATCGGCGCGGTGCTCACCGCGGCCCGTACGGCCCTGCACGACGACTTCCGGATCGAACACGCGACGTTGCAGATCGAGCCCGGCGCGGCCTCGGGGGCCTGCGGCTCCGTGGAGTGGTAACGGCGTTTTCAGTAGCTTTCCTCAGCTTCGTCGGATATTTCCGTCACGACGCACGCACCGTCCGTCACATCGGCTGCAAGCGCCCCACCGGCACCGGTAGGCTCGGTCCCGGCCTCCACCAGGCGGCGCCCTCCCGGCGCAGGTGGCGGTCGCCGCCTAATCGCCCGAACGGGCGAACCGGGGAACCACGTTCCTGGGGTGCATCCGCGTCAGCGGTAGGGATCTTCCGTCCCGAACCCGTCAGCTAACCCGGTCGGCGGCTGACGGAAGGACATGCGCAGTGGCACCAGCACGACCACCCGCCGCCCGACTGGCGGCCCTGATCGTCGCGATGTTCGCCCTCGGCGTCGCGCTCCCGGCCGGCACCGCCTCGGCCGCACCCCCAACCGGCCTACGGGCCGCCGCCGCACCCGACGGCGACGAAGAGGGCGGCACCCCGGCTCTGCGAGCCCAACTGGAGGCGGCCAGCAAGGGCTACCTGGACGCGAAGCGGGCCCTGGACACCTCCATCCAGCGGCAGCAGCAGCTCGGCACCCACCTGAAGACCGTCGAGGCCGAACTCGACCAGCGCAACGGCAAGGTTGGTGAGATCGCCGGCGTGGCATACCGCACCGGCCGGCTCGGCGCGATGTCGGCGCTGCTCAGCAGCAACACCCCGGAGGGCTTCATGGACCGGGCCGCCGCACTGGACGCGGTGGCCGCCAACGAGGACCGGGTGCTGCGCGACCTGCTCGCCACCAAGGACCAGGCCAACCGCACCCGGGTCGCCCTGAACGGCGAGATCAACGAGCAGCGCAAGCAGGTCGCGGTGATGGCCAAGCGCAAGGAGCAGGCCGAACGGGCCCTGACCGTGGCCACCGCTCCCAAGCCGCAGACCACCGCCGACACCGGCTCCAACCGGGGCACCTCCGGCGCCAACGCGACGGCCGCGCCGCGCAACTCCGACGGCTCCTGGCCGTCGGAGTCGTGCAGTGTCAACGACCCGACGCCGGCCAACGGCTGCATCACCCCGCGCACCCTGCACGCACTCAACCAGGCCAAGGCCGCCGGCTTCACCCGGTACGTCTCCTGCCACCGCTCCGGCGGCTCGGGCGAACACCCGAAGGGCCGGGCCTGCGACTTCGCGGCGCAGAAGAACGGCTTCGGCGGGGACGCCACCGGCGGCGACAAGACGTACGGCAACAACCTGGCCGCGTACTTCATCCGCAACGCTGATCGGCTCGCCGTGCTGTACGTGATCTGGTACAGGCAGATCTGGCTACCCAGCAGCGGGTGGAAGTCGTACAGCGGGGCGGGCGGCGACCCGTCCAGCGACCACACCAACCACGTGCACCTGTCGGTCTACTGACCCTGCGCTGGCACGTACCCCAGAGTGTGTGATGCCGGTGAGTCATCGTGATGACTCACCGGCATCACGTTCTCGCCAGGGCACGGCCCGCCGGGCGGTCACCGGCTACGTCGCCGGGCGTACCCCTGATGTCGCCGCCCGTCGGACGACCCGGCCAGGGTCGGCGGGAACCATCGCGGTATGCCTCGGATCCCACCCACCGCCCGCAAGGCGCTGCTCACCCTGCACCTGGTCACCTCGCTCGGTTGGCTCGGCGCCGACCTGGTGCTGCTCACCCTCGGCATCGCCGTGCAGCGCGGCGCCGACCCGGCCGTGGTCTACCCGGTCGCGGCGCTGGTCGGCACCATGCTATTCGCGCCGCTGAGCGTGCTGGTCTGGCTGATCGGTGTCGGCAGCGCGTTGCTCACCCCGTGGGGCCTGCTGCGCTACCGCTGGGTGCTGGTCAAGCTGGTGCTGACCACGGTGATGGTCGGGCTGGTGCTGTTCCTGCTCACCCCGAATCTGCGACACGCCGGCGCGCTGGGCGCCGCCCTGCCCGCGCGGGAACGCGCCGACCTGGTAATCGCACCGGCGGTGTCGACCAGCCTGATGGTCATCGCGACGGTGCTGTCCACCTACAAGCCATGGGGCCGGCGGCCTGCCGCCCGCCCCACCCTCACGAGCCGTGATCGCGCCACGACCAGGATGTAGTGCCCTCCTGGCGCCCCCGGGCCACCACATCCACGACAACGCCGTTGGGCCAGGGCAGCGGCCGGCGATGTGCACCGCCGCGGTGGCGAGGGTGTTCGGGTCGTGTGTCCGGGGTGGTCTTCAAAGGGGTTGCCACCACGACCCCACGCCCTACCGCAACGGGGCGAGGCGGGTGGGGGCGGGGGCGGGTCAGGCGGGCGGTGGGGGGTCGCCGGCGCGGTCGAGGACCGCGCCGAGCCGGGTGGCCAGGGCGAGGTGAGCGGCCCGGGCCTGGCCGAACGCGTACCGGAACAGCAGTGTCGGCGCACTCAGGGTGATCTCGACGTCGATCCGGACCAGGCCGTCGGGCTCGGCGCGCAGTCGGGTGTGGTTGCGCACCGTGGTGGCCGGCCACTGGCGGGCAACCATGACGATCTCGTCGTCCTCGCTGATCAGCACGTCCGCCTGGTAGGTGGTCCGGAAGCGCAGTGGGCCGGCCGCCAGCCGGTCGTTGATCGTGTAGCTGGCCCGGGCGCCGGGCCGGGGCGGCAGTCGGCGGACCCGGACGATCAGCGGGTGGAGCTCACCCTGCCGGGTCAGGTCGCTGAGCAGTGCCGCTGCCTCGGCCGGCGAGCATCGGGCCTGGACGGTGTAGCTGAAGGTATCGCTGCTGAGCACACCGTCTCCCGCCGTCGCTGGTCGCACGATCGTCCCGTACCGATGTCTGGCTGGCAACGCCCGACCGTCTTGATGAGATGCCGTGCCAGCATTAGTCCCATTAGTGTCGGTTAGTGACAATCAGCCGACGGCGCTGGAGGGGACATCATGAACGGTGACGACCGGTGAGCGGCCACGTGATGGTCTTCGCGCCCACTCCGCAGCTGACGGTGACCGTGGACCAGCCGAACGACCAACCGGAGCTGCACCTGCACCCCGGCGGGCAGGGCGTCTGGCAGGCCCGCATGGTGATGTCGCTCGGTGTCGACGTGGTGCTCTGCGCCGCCCTCGGCGGGGAGATCGGCCAGGTGTTGGAGCCGCTGCTGGTCAGCGAGGGCGTGGAGCTCAAGGTGGTGGTCCGTGACTCCGGCAGCGGCGGGTACGTGCACGACCGCCGGGACGGCTCCCGGCAGGAGATCGTCGACGTGGCCGGGCAGCCGCTGAGCCGGCACGAGATCGACGAGCTGTACAACCTCGCCCTCGGCGAGGGCCTGCGGGCCGCCGTCAGCGTGCTCAGTGGGCCGAACGAGCCGTCGCTCGTCCCGGCCGACCTGTACCGGCGCTTCGCCGCCGACCTCGGTGCCAACGGCGGCCGGGTGGTGGTCGACCTGTCCGGCGATCACCTCGGGGCGGTGTTGGAGAGCGGCGTGTTCTTCCTCAAGGTGAGCCACGAGGAACTGATCCGCGACGGCCGCGCCCGCGGCGACGACACCCTGGAGTTGACCCGGGCCATGTACGACCTGCACGCCGCCGGCGCCGAGACGGTGGTGGTGAGCCGGGCCGACCAGCCGGCGCTGGCGCTCATCGACGGTGAGCTGTTCGAGGTCGAGATGCCCCGGTTGGAGGCCGCCGACCCCCGCGGTGCGGGCGACTCGATGACCGCCGGGGTGGCGGCCGTCGTGGCCACCGGCGGGGACATCCGGACCGCCATCCGGACCGGCGCCGCCGCCGGCGCGCTGAACGTGACCCGGCACGGCCTCGGCACCGGCCGGTTGGACTCGATCAGCGGCCTGGTGGGCCGGGTACGGCTGGTGCCGGCGGACAGCCGGCCGCAGGAGCGGACCACCCCGGACGAACTGGCCGACCGGGTGGTCGAGCGATGACGCTGCGTGTGCTGATCACCAACGACGACGGGATCGCCGCGCCGGGCATCCAGGCACTGGCCTGGGCGGCCGCGCAGCGGGGCCTGGACGTGGTGGTCGCCGCGCCGATGGAGGAGGCGAGCGGCACCAGCGCGGCGATGAGCGCGATGGAGCGGGACGGGCGGGTCGTGGTGAACGACCACCCGCTGCCGGACCTGGAGGGCGTGCCGGCGTACGGGGTCGCCGGCTCCCCCGGCTTCATCACACTGATCGCCCTGCACGGCGCGTTCGGCCCTCCACCGTCGGTGGTGCTCTCCGGCGTCAACCGTGGCGCGAACGCCGGCCGGGCGGTGCTGCACTCCGGGACGGTGGGCGCCGCGTTCACCGCGGCCACCAACGGCTGCCGGGCGATGGCGGTCTCACTCGACGTGCTCTCCGCCGGTGAGGCGACCGCCGCGAGTGGCGGTGCCGCGGTCGACGCCGCCGCCCGGGTGCGCGACTCGGAACGGCACTGGAGCACCGCCGCGCGCGTCGCCCTGGACCTGCTCCCCCGGTTGACCTCCGCGCCGATGGAGAGCGTGCTCAACGTGAACGCCCCGGACCTGCCGCACGAGCGGCTGCGCGGGGTGCGCCGGGGCACGCTGGCCAGCTTCGGGCAGGTGCAGATAACGGTGGCCGAATCCGGCCACGGCTTCGTCCGTACCTCGCTGGAGGAGCCGGGGCAGGCCGCGCAGGCCGGCACGGACGTGGCGTTGCTGGCCGCGGGGTACGCCTCGGTGACGGCCATCCGGGCGGTCACCGAGGCAACCGACATCGACCTGACCGGCCTGGAGGAGCAGCCCTGACGGGCTGCCCGACGCGCTCAGGCGCCGGGAAGAACCTCGGGGGTGGCGGCGCCGGCGAAGTAGGGCTCCGGGGCGCCGAACAGGCCGAGCAGGCCGGTCACCCAGAGCTGCCGGTGCACGAACCGGCTCGGTTGGGTGACCACCAGCTTGACGCCGCTGACCTCGGCCGTCTGGAAGCCGGCCACCATGGCGCTGATGCCGACGGAGTCGATGAAGGTGACCAGCCTCATGTTCAGCTCGATGCGGAGTGGGCGGCCCTTGGCCAGCACCTCCGCGATCGCCTCGCGCACCTCGTACGCTGTGTCGACGTCGATCTCGCCCCGCGGGGCGATCTCGACGACACCACCGGACAGAACCGACTTCACGATCGACAGGCTCACGCGAGCACCTCCACCCGCCCGTCCCCCGGGCGCCTCATCAGTACGCGGGCCGCGACCGAGAGTATTCCTCCGACGGCCTCGGTCGCCACCCCTCGGGATGAGCAATTCGCGAATCCGGACCCAAAAAGCGGCCCATATCCGAACTTTTCAGTATCTGATTACTCAACACTTTTCGTTATCTGACCCCTCGACGATCGGTCGTGACCGACGCGCCGCCGGACCAGGGTAGCGGTCCGGACCCGGCGCGCCCGACAACCGGCCCACGATGTACGCCTTCCCCGTGTGCCACCGGCGTGTCGTCCACGATGCCCGTCCCGATCCGTGTCCCGGGTTGCCGGCGCCACCTAGCATCGGGCCGGGACACCCACCGTCACGGAGAGGACCTTCGATGATCAAGCGACTTGCTGGGCTGGCCGGCGTCGGCGTTCTGCTCGCCCTCGTACTGGCCTGCGGTTTCGGTGGTGGAGACGACGACGATGACGACGACGACGACTTCGCCCGGAGTGTTGCCGTGGTGGCGGTGCGCTGAGTTCCGGCGAGTCGGGCCGGCCGGGTTTGCGCCCGGCCGGCGTGGGGCACTGCGGGGTAGGCGAACCGTGACGCGCTGGAAAGACGCCGAAGTCCGAAGTGGCCGGCGGCTTCGGCACCCGAGGAGGTAACCACGATGTTCGGAACCAACCTGCTGGACCACCGCAGCAAGCCGGAGCGGATCGCGGACCAGGCGTGGGAGCACCTGGTCTCGGCCGTCAGCTCTGCCGGGGACAGTGTGCGCGACACCGCCCGCTCGGCCCGTCGCAACAGCAGTGACTTCGCCGACGGGGCGGGTGACCTGGTGGGCTCCACCGCCGACGAGGCACGACGTCGCGCCTCGCTGGCCTTCGACGCGCTCGCCGGCCGCCAGCCGGCACTGCCCTGGACGCTGCTGATCGGCGCCGCGCTCGTCGGCGCGGCGGTCGGCTGGGCCGTCGGCTCCGCCGCACGGGCAGCCGGCAGCCAGGACGACCCTGCCGTCGACGACGTGGAGTTCGTCGACGTCGACCGCCCCAACTCCCCCGCGGTCTGAACGCACGACCCCACCTGCAACGCGACGGGTTCCGCTCGATGTCGGTCGAGCGGGACCCGTCGTCATGCCGGCCGGGCCGCCGGGTGCCGGACCCCTCAGGCAACCCGGCGGACCGGTGCTCGGGTGGTGGTCCGGGCGCCACGACCATGCCGGACCCGGGGGACGGGGGACGGGGTCGACCGAGGCGTGCCGTCGTGGCCGGGGGACGAGCACGACGACGGGGACGGGCGGAGCTGCCCTGGCTCCCACCACCCGATGCGGCGGCTTCCGCGATCGAGGAACGTGCTTACCGTAACTGATTCCCGCCCTCTATGGAAGCGCTCCCATCATTGAGGTCCATGCACGTCCCCACCGCAACCACCCAGCCCTGACCGTGCTGTCACCCGTTTCGGGCGAGGACGGCTCACCCGTGGCGGCGGCAGGATCGGACCCCGGCGGACCTCCGGCCGCAGCCGCCCACCCGGTCCGCCACCCACGCACCGGAGGAGGGACAGATGGCCATCGCGGAGATCAGCCGCACCGACCAGGACATCCAGTCCGCCGTACTCGACGAGCTGACCTGGGAACCACGGGTGCAGCCGCACGAGATCGGTGTGACCGTCGCCGAGGGCGTCGTCACGCTGACCGGCCGGGTGGACAGCTACGCCAAGAAGTGGGCCGCCGAACGGGCCGCCCACCGGGTCGCCCGGGTCCGGGCCGTCGCCAACGATCTGGCCGTGCAGTTGGCCAACGGCGCCGAGCGCACCGATCCGGACCTGGCCGCAGCGGCCAGCCACGCACTGGAATGGGACGCGTTCGTGCCCATCGAGAAGCTCCAGGTCACCGTCGCCGCCGGCTGGGTGACGCTGCACGGCGAGGTGGAGTGGGAGTACCAGCGCCGGGCCGCCGAACGGGCAGTCGGCAGGCTGACCGGCGTACGTGGGGTGAGCAACGGCATCACGGTCCGTCCGGCCACCGCACCGGACGGCCGGAACCTGGCCGACCGGATCGTCGACGCCCTCGCCCGTGCCGGGGCGACCGAGGCCGAACGGATCAGCGTCCGGGTGCACGGCGACACCGCGGTGCTCGCCGGGTTGGTGCACTCGATGCCCGAGCGTGCCGAGGTGGAGCAGGTGGCCTGGTCCGCGCCGGGCATTCGGGAGGTGCAGAACCACATCGCGGTCGCGCCGGTGCTGCGCTGAGCGAGCGCGGAACCACCCGGGGTGGGTGAGCCGACCTCACCCACCCCGGGAGCAGGCTGGTGGCATGAGTGATCCGAACGGGCTGATCCAACCAGGGCGCCCCGCGCCCGGCTTCACCCTGCCGGCCACCCCGGACGGGCGCCAGACAGGGCCCGAGCAGTTCCGCGGCCGGCCGGTGGTGCTCGCCTTCTACCCCGCCGACTGGAGCCCGGTCTGCGGTGACCAGATGTCGCTCTACCAGTCCGCGGCACCCGTCTTCGCCCAGTACCAGGCGGTGGTGCTCGGCCTCTCGGTGGACAGCATCTGGTCACACCGGGCATTTGCGCAGAGCAGGGGCATCGAGTTCCCGCTGCTGGCCGACTTCGAGCCCAAGGGCGAGGTGGCCCGCCGCTACGGCGCATACAGCCCGCAGGGCGAGGCGGACCGCGCGCTGGTGGTGCTCGACCCGGCCGGGATGGTGACCTGGAGCCATCTCTCGCCGCCCGACGTCAACCCGGGCGCCGACGGCATCTTCGACGCGCTGGACCAGCTCGCCGCCAACCGGAAGGTGATGGCCGGATGACCACGCCGCTGCAGGTCACCGCCCGACTTCGGGACCCGGTGACTACCGAGGACCACATCCGGGGGCCGGCCGACGCGTCGGTGACCATCGTCGAGTACGGCGACTTCCAGTGCCAGTTCTGCGGTGCCGCGTACCCGAACCTGCACGAGCTGCTGCGGCAGAGGGCCGACACGGTACGACTGGTCTACCGCTACTTCCCGATCGCCAACGTGCACCCGTACGCCGAACGCGCCGCCGAGACGGCCGAGGCCGCCGCGGTCCGGGGCCGGTTCTGGGAGATGCACGACTGGCTCTACGAGCACCAGGACCAGCTCGACCCGGTGCACCTCTCGCTCGGTGTCGAGCAGGTCGGACTGCCGCCGGAGGAGCTGAACGCCGAGGTGGAGAGCCGTGCGCACGCGGACCGGGTCCGCCGGGACTTCGTGGGCGGCATCCGCAGCGGGGTGAACGGCACTCCCACGCTGTTCGTCAACGGCGTCCGGCACGAGGGCGGGTACGACCTGCCCGACCTGCTGGCGGCCACGGACGCCGCGGCCAACGCCTGACCAGCACACAGCTCAGATGAGCCGCAACTCGCGCGCCCGCCGGACCGCCTCGCGCCGGCGGGTCGCGTCGAGTTTGCGGTAGATGTTGCGTACGTGGGTCTTGACCGTGTTGACCGACAGGGACAGCTCGCTGGCGATCTCCACGTTGGACAGGATGCTCTGCAGGTAGCGCAGGATGGTCAGCTCCCGCTCGGTGAGCGGCTCGTCGAGCGCACCCCTCGGCTCGACAGCCGGGCGGGCGGTGCTCTGCCCGGCCCCTCGGACCAGGTCACTGACCAGCGCGAAGTGCGCGGTGCCCGCGTCCAGATGCGCGGCCAGCAGGTCCCGCACCGGCGGTTGGGCGCGGGTGAAGACCCGCCGGCAGCCCTGCGGCCCGGCCAGATCCAGCACCTGTTCCAGGATCCGGCCCGCCCGACGCCCGTCCCCGGCCCGATCGGCCAGCACCGCGTCCAGCAGGCCCGCGTCCAGGCGTACCGGCAGGGGCCAGGCCGTGGCCGCTGGCGCCTGCCAGCCCGGCAGGGCCCGCCCAGCCGCAGCCGCGTCGCCAGCCAGCAGCTCCAGCTTCGCCAACGCCACCGCGAGCACCGGTGCGGTCCCGTCCTCGGCGGCGCCGGCCAGCAGGTCGCGGGCGGTGTCCAGGTCGCCCCGCTCGGCCCGCAGTTCGGCCTCGGCGGCCCGGAGCAGGCCCGCCAGCTCGGCGGCCGGCGGCCGTTCGGCCAGCGCCTCCCGGGCCCGGACGAGTAGCCGCTGGCCGGCCGCCGGGTCGCCGGAATCGCGGTGCAGCTGCGCCCGGCACAGCGCGGCCACCGCCACCGCCACCGGTTCGTCGGGAGCAGCGGACGGCCACCCGTCGCCGGGATCCGCCTCGCCGGCCGCGTCGTCGCCGACCTGGCCGGCGGGGACGCCGAGGGCCGGCCCGGCGAGGGCGAGGTTCGCCGCGGCCTCCTCGGGCTGGTCACGCAGCAGCGCCACCGTGGCCAACGCCAGGTACGCGTAGGCGCAGTCAAGCCGGCAGGACCAGCCCCGGCAGGGCGGCATGCCCAGCGCGTCCCGGGCCGCCTGCTCGGCCGCTCGCAGCTCGCCGCGCACCGCGAGCAGCAACGCGGCCCGGCTGGCGCCGACCAGCTCCGTACGCGGCCGGCCGGCCTCCCGAGCCGCCGCCCGGGCCCGGACGAACCGGGCGTCCGGCAGCGCCCCGTCGGCCAATTCGACCAACCCCAGCGCGGTGCCGGTGAACGCCCGCAGGTCCGCGTCATCGGCCGCGCCGCCACCACCGGCCGTCGGAGCGGAATTCGCCACCCCGGTCGGTGCGGAGTCCGGCACCCGGGTCGGCGTGGCGCCCGCCGGGCGGGTCCGCAGCAGCCGGGCGGCGGCGGCCCGGACCTCCACCCGGTCGTCGGCGAGGCGGGCCACGGTCAACTCCAGCGCGGTGACCAACCGCAGGAACCGGTCCCGGCGCGGCAGCGGCAGGCCCGCGGCGTGCCCGGCGGCGGCCCGCAGGTGCCCGGTGGCGGCCGGAAGGTCGCCGGCGTACGCGCGCTCGGCGGCGCAGGCCAACGCCACCTCCGGATCGGCGCGGATCACCTCCGCCGGTGGGGCCACGGGTGCCGGGGCGTGCACCGGGTCGCGGTCGTACCGGGTCAGCTCCGGCCAGTGCGCGACGAACAGGTCGCCGGCCAGGTCCCACCGGCCGGCGGCCAGCGCGTGGCGCAGACCGTCGGCCGGGCGTCCGTCGCCCGCGTACCAGTCGGCCGCCCGTGCGTGCAGCTCACGCAGTTCGTCGGCGGGCAGCCGGGCCAGGTCGGCGCGGAGCAGGTCGGCGAGCAGCGGCGCACAGCGGTACCAGGGCGGGCGGCTGTCCTCCCGACGCAGCAGCCCACCGGCCCGGGCCAGGTCGGCCAGCGCCTGCCCGGCCTCGGCACGGCCGGTCAGCGCCTCGGCCAGATCGGCGCAGACGGTCTCCACGAGGGCGGTACGGCGCAGCAGGTCCTCCTCGGCCGGGTCGAGTGTCGCGAGCACCTCCTCGTGCAGGTATCCGGCGATCTCCGGTTGGTCGCCACCGAACTGCCCCACCCAGCGCTCCGGGTCGGGCTGCGCCCGTACCGCCAGCGCGGCGATACGCAGCGCGGCCGGCCAGCCTCCGGTGCGCTCGCGCAGCCGGTGCACGGCGGCCGCCGGAAGCGCCGCTCCGTGCGCGGTGAGAAGGTCGGCCACCTCGTCGTCGGTGAAGGCCAGCTCGTCGGGGCCGATCTCGGTCAGCTCGCCGGCGAGGCGGAGCCGGTGCAGGGGCAGATGCAGCCCGGCCCGCGCCCCGATCACCAGGCGCAGCCGCTGCTCGGCGTGGCGCAGCAGAAACTCCAACCCGGTCAGCGCCGCCGGGTCGGCGACCCGGTGCAGGTCGTCCAGGACCAGCAGCACCGGCCGGTCCGTGGCGGCGAGCGTGGCGGCCAGCAGCTCCAGCTGGTCGGGGCGCGGCGGCCGGTCGGGCACCTGACCGTCGTCAGCCGAGCCGGTCGCCGATCGCAGCGCCGCCGCCAGGTACGCCCAGAGCCGGTCGCCGTCGTCGCCGATCTCGACGGACACCCACGCCGGCACCGGGCCGACCTCGGGCGACACCGACAGTTCGCCGGAGTCGGGCACGACGGCGCCCGGATCGGCGTCGGGCGTGGCGCCGGCCAGCCGCACCCAGGACGCGAGCAACGTCGTCTTGCCCCAGCCGGCGGGAGCGGCGACCAGGGTGACCGGTCCCGCGCTGCCCTCGTCCAGCCGGCGCAGCAGTCGGGGCCGGGCCACCACCGGCTCCGGCGGCACGACCGGGGTCAGCCGGGACGCCAGCAGCGGTGGCTCCGCCGGGCGCCCCGGTGCCGTGTCGACCCGTGCACCATCGCGCTGTTCTGGCACCCAGCCCCACCCCCACCACGCGTTCCGCCCCCGGTCGGCGAGCGGTTACCCGACGCGGGCCGGTTCACCCCTTCCGGGCGAGCACGCTTCACCCGACCGCGACCGACGATCGGGGGACGTGAACCGGGAGGACGGGCGTGAACCGGGAGGACGGGTGGGACCGATGGGACGGCTGGCGCGGGCGGGACCCGCCCTCGGCAGCGCGGCGCTGACCGGGGCGGCGCGGCTGCTGCGCGTACCCCGACGGCGCGGGCGGACCGGCGCGGACGGCGACCCCGCCGCGCCGGGCCGGTGGGAGGTGGTGACGGTCGACCGGCCGCCGGAGCAGGTGCTCCCGGGCGGCCGGTGGCCCGAACCGCTGCGCACCCTGAACGGCGTGGTCGAGGTGCGGGTTCGGCCGGCGCCCGGCGACCGGGGCACCGAGCTGGCCGCCCGGCCGCTGGTCGGCGCCACCCCGCCGGCCGGGCTGGCCGCGCACCTGGTCGGCGACGACCCGGGTCTGCTGGTCCGCCGGACGTTGCGCCAGGTCAAACAGCGTGTGGAGGCCGGCGAGGTGCTGCGGGCGGACCGGTCGCCGCTGGATCGGCCCGAGGCCCACAGGTGAGGGCGTTGTGCTGGGTGACCGCCGGCGAGCTGGCGGTACGCGAGGTACCCGACCCGGAGTTGCGCAACGAACGCGACGTCATCGTCCGGGTACACCGCAGCTCCACCTGCGGCGGGGACCTGCCGCTGTTGGCCGGCCGGGACCCGCTCCTGCGTGCCGGCGACGTGCTCGGGGCCGAGTTCCTGGGCGAGGTGGTCGAGGTCGGCCCCGCGGTCCGCCGGCACCGGGTCGGCGATCGTGTCGTCGTGGGCGCGAGCGTCGCCTGCGGCGGTTGCTGGTACTGCCGCCAGGGCCTGCACTCCTGCTGCGACAACAGCAGCGCCGACCCGGCGAGCACGGACCCGGGCTGGGGGCGACTGGACGCCGGCTGCTTCGGCCGGCCTCGGGCGGCGGGCGGATTCGCGGGCGGCCACGCCGAGTACGTCCGGGTGCCCTACGCCGACGTGGGCGCGTTCCAGGTGCCGGACGCGGTCGACGACGACCGGGCGCTGTTCGCCGCCGACGCGGCGCCGACCGGGTGGCTGGCGGCCGAGCTGGGTGCGGTGCGACGCGGCGACGTGGTGGCGATCTGGGGCGCCGGGGCGGTGGGCCAGTTGACCGCCCGCGCGGCGGTGCTGCGCGGTGCGGCCCGGGTGCTGGTGGTGGACCGGCACGAGGAGCGGTTGCGGATGGCCGAACGGCACTCCGGCGCGGAACCGCTGGACTACCGCCGCACCGACATCGCGGCCGAACTGCGCGATCGCAGCGGTGGGCGCGGCCCGGACGTGTGCGTCGTGGCGGTCGGCACACCCCCGGCCCGGTCGGCGGCCGATCGTTTCGGACGTACCGCCGAGCGACCGGACGCGCTGCGCGAGGCGGTGCACGCCTGCCGCAAGAGCGGTGTGGTGGTGGTGCTCGGCGGGGTCGACGGCTTCGTCGACGCGTTCCCGCTGGGCGCGGTGACCGACAGACGGCTCACCCTGCGCGGGGCCCGTGGGCCGGACCTGCGGGACGTGCCGATGCTGCTGGACCGGATGGCCCGTGACCAACTGCGCACCGAACACCTGGCCACCCACCGCCTGCCCTTGGAGCACGGCCCCCAGGGGTACGCGCTGTTCCGGGACCGGGCCGACGGCTGCGTGCGGGCCGTGTTCACCCCGTGACGGCGCAGTCGTGATCGCCCATCGGCGACGGCGCAGTCGTGATCGCCCATCGGCGACGGCGGATGGCAGACTCTGGGCATGGCTGGGGAGCGAACGTACGACGTGGTGCTGTTCGGAGCGACCGGGTTCACCGGCGGCCTGACCGCCGAGTACCTGGCCCGGCACGCGCCGGCCGGGCTGCGTTGGGCGCTGGCCGGTCGCAACCCGGAACGCCTCGCCGCCGTACGGGGTCGGCTCGCCGCCATCGACCCCACGCTGGCCGACCTGCCACTGCTCACCGCCGACGTGACCGACGCCGACTCGCTGCGCGCGGTGGCGGAGAGCGCCCGGGTGGTGGCCAGCACCGTCGGCCCGTACATCCACCACGGGGAGCCGCTGGTCGCCGCCTGCGCCCGGGCCGGCACCGACTACCTGGACATCACCGGGGAGCCGGAGTTCGTCGACCTGATGTACGTGCGCCACCACGCCGAGGCGACCCGCACCGGCGCGCGGCTGGTGCACGCCTGCGGGTTCGACTCCATCCCGCACGACCTGGGCGTCTGGTTCACCGTCAAGCACCTGCCCGCCGACGTGTCGATCACCGTGGACGGTTACGTGCGCGCCGGTGGCCGGTTCTCTGCCGGCACCTACCACTCGGCGCTCACCGCGTTCTCCCGTACCGGGCAGGCCAGCCGGGCCGCCCGGGACCGCCGGGCGGTCGAGCCGCGCCCCACGGACCGCCGGGTCCGGGCGGTGCCCGGACGGCTGGCCCACTCGGCCGAGCTGGGCATCTGGACCGTGCCGCTGCCGACCATCGATCCGCAGGTGGTCCGCCGCTCGGCGGCTGCCCGCCCGGAGTACGGCCCGGACTTCCGCTACCGGCACTTCGCCGCCGTGCAGCGGCTGCCCACCGTGCTGGCTGGCGCGGCCGGAATCGGCGCGCTGATCGGGTTGGTGAAGCTGCCGCCCAGCCGACGCTGGTTGCTGGGCCGGCTCGCCTCCGGGCAGGGGCCCACCCCGCAGCAGCGGGCGGCGTCCTGGTTCCGGGTCCGGTTCGTCGGCACCGGCGGCGGCCGGCGGGTGGTCACCGAGGTCGCTGGCGGCGACCCGGGCTACGACGAGACGGCGAAGATGCTCGCCGAGTCGACGCTCTGCCTGGCGCTCGACGAGCTGCCGCCGACCACCGGTCAGCTCACCCCGGTCGCCGCGATGGGTGACGCGCTGCTCGACCGGCTCATCCGGGCCGGGCTCACCTTCCGGGTGCTCAAGCAGGAGACGCCGGAGCGCTCGACTTGACCCTCCACCAGGTCGAGGGGGCAGGATTCCCCGCGTGGAGAGCGACCTGCAGAGCATCGGCGAGCTGGCCCGGGCCAGCGGCCTGACCGTCAGCGCGCTGCGCTTCTACGACTCGGCGGGGGTGCTGGAGCCGACCCTGGTCGACCCGGTGACCGGCTACCGCTGGTACACGCAGGAGCAGGTCGGCCCGGCCCGGTTGGTGGCCGGTCTGCGCCGGATCGGTATGCCGGTGCCGGAGATCGCCGCCGCGGTACGCGCCGAGCCGGCCGAGGTGCACCGGCTGCTCGACACGCACCTGCGCCGGCTGGCGGACGGGCTCACCGACGCCCGCCGGGAGGTCGTCCGGCTCCGGGCACTGGTCGATCCGGTCCAGCCCGCCACCACCACGCTGCTGCTCTCCCCCGCCGGGCTGGCCGCCGCGGTCGACGCGGTGCGCTTCGCCGTCGGCACCGACCCGGAGCTGCCGGTGCTCTCCGGCGTGCTGCTCGACGGGGAGCCCGACGGCGTCCGGCTCGTCGCCACCGACCGGCACCGGCTCGCGCTGGCCCGGGTCGGGGCCACCGTCGACGGCCCGCCGGTGCGGGTGCTCGTTCCCGTGGCCCTCATCGACCAGCTCCGCGCGCTGCTCGACGGCGCCGGCACCCGGCCGGTGCGGGTGAGCGCGTCCGGTGCCGACCTGCGGATCGAGGTGGCCGGCCGGACACTGAGCGGCACCGCCCTGCCCTACGACTTCCCGGACTACCGGCGGCTCGTGCGCGAGGCCGTCGAGGACCGGCCGGCCGCTCGCCGGATCCCGGTGGACGTGGCGGCGCTGCGCGCCGCGCTGGCTGACCCGGAGGCCCCCACGGTGGCCCGCGACCACGGTGGCGAGCCGCGGGAGGTCACCGTGCTCGGGCTCGACGACCGGGGCGGCCTACGCCTGCTCCCCGCCGCCGAGCTGACCTCGGACGCGCTGCGAGTCGGGGTGGACGGTGGCTACCTGCTGGACGCGTTGAACGCGGCCGGCGCGCCGCAACTGGTGTTGGAGCTGGACGGGCCGATCGCCCCGCTGGCCGTACGCTGCCCGGACGACGCGGACACCTTCTCCATGCTGATGCCGATCCAGCTCTGAACCGGGCCGTCACTCCCCGTCCCGGACCGAAAGGGGCGCGACGGTAGCATCTGGTGGTCCACCTGACCCCGGACGGAGGCGTACGGAGCAGCATGCTCGACATGGAGTTGATCCGGAAGGATCGCGAGGCGGTGGCGACCGCGCTGGCGAAGCGTCTGGATCCCGCCGAGGTCACCCGTGCCCTGGACGAGATCCAGCGGCTCGACCAGGAACGCCGCACCCTGATCACGGAGATCGACGCCGAGCGGCAGCGCCGCAAGGCGGAGGCCCGGGCGTACGCGCAGGCGAAGCGTGCCGGCACCGAGCCGGAGGCGACCGCGCCGGAGGCGGAGCGCAAGCAGCTCGCCGAGCTGGAGTCCCAGCTGGACGAGGTGCAGACGCGGCTGCGCACGGCGATGAGTGAGCTGCCCAACCTTCCGGCCGACGACGTCGTGGCCGGCGGCAAGGAAGCCAATCGGGTGGTGAAGACCTTCGGTGCGCCGCCGGCCATCGAGAAGGTCCGCGACCACGTGGAGCTGAGCCGCGCGCTGGGCCTGGTCGACTACGAGCGCGGGGTCAAGCTCGGTGGGTCCGGTTTCTGGATCTACACGGGGCTCGGCGCCCGGCTGGAGTGGGCGCTGCTCAACTACTTCGTCGACCAGCACATCAGGGCCGGGTACGAGTTCCTGCTCCCGCCGCACCTGCTGCTGGACTCGGCCGGCTTCGCCGCCGGGCAGTTCCCCAAGTTCTACGACGACGTCTACCACCTGGACCGGGAGTCCGCCCCGCGCGGGCAGTTCCTGCTGCCCACGTCGGAAACGGCGATCCTCGGCGCGTACCAGGACGAGATCCTGGAGACCCCGAAGCTGCCGCTGAAGGCTTTCGCGTACACCCCGTGCTACCGGCGGGAGTCGGCCGGCTCGCACTCGGACGAGCGCGGCACGGTGCGTGGGCACCAGTTCAACAAGGTGGAGATCTTCCAGTTCACCCTGCCGGAGCAGGCCGACGCGGCTCTGGAGGAGATGCTCGCCCACGCGGAGAGCCTGGTCGAGGGGCTGGGCCTGCACTACCAGCGCAGCCTGCTCTCGGCCGGTGACGCCAGCGCCTCGATGAAGAAGACCCTCGACATCGAGGTGTGGATGCCGAGCACCGGCAAGTACAAGGAGGTGTCGTCGGTCTCCTGGGCCGGCGACTACCAGGCGCGTCGGGCGGCGATCCGCTACCGGGAGCCGGGCGGCAAGCAGACCCGTTTCGTGCACACCCTCAACGGCTCGGCGCTGGCCACCAGCCGGCTCTTCCCGGCCATCCTCGAGCAGTACCAGCAACCCGACGGCAGTGTCCTGATCCCCAAGGTCCTCCAGGACCGCCTGGGCACCGACCGCCTGACCCCGCGCTGACCCTGACCCGAGCCCCCTCATCCCGTCGATCTTGCAGTTTCGGTCTCCGAAACGTGGTTCTCTGCGGCTTCTGTCGCCACAGAAACTGCAAGATCGCGGGGGCGAGGGTGGCGGGGGCGGGGGCGGGGGCGGCGGGTCAGGGTTGATGCCAGCAGGAGTGCGGCCAGGGTGGTCAGGAGCAGGGGTGGGCCGGCGGTGTCGACGGCGTTGGCCAGGGCTTGCTGGACCTGGGAGGCCACCCGGATCACCGGGTCGCGCAGCGCGTCGCGGCGGCCGGCGGCGAGCCGTAGCTCGTACCAGCCGTACCAGGCGACGTAACCGCCGGCGAGCAGTAGCACCAGGCCGCTGAGGCGGGGCACCAGCGCACCGGCGACGCGCAGCCGGGCCACCAGCCCGTCGCGCAGCAACGCCACGCCGAGCGCCGCGACCGCGACCACGAGACCCATCCCGAGGGCGTACGCGCCGAACAGCGCCAACCCACGGCCGGTCGACCCGGCCTGGAGGCTGGTCACCACGATGGCCAGGAACGGCGCGATGGCGCAGCCGAGCGACGCCAGCGCGTACGCCGCGCCGAACAGCACCATCGACGGCCAGGACCGGGTGAGCCGGGGCGCCCGCGCGGACCAGCCGGGGGCGGGCAGGCGCCGGCCGGCGATCAGCCAGCAGCCGGCCACCACCAGCAGCACGCCGAGCGCCACGGTCAGCCACGGCAGGCGGGGCCGCAGCCAGCCGGCCAACGGCGCGAGCGCCAGGCCGAACGCACCGAAGACCAGCACGTACCCCAGGGTGAGCCCGGCCGCCGCGGTGAGCGCGCGGCCGACCGCGCCGCGGGCGTCCGAAGTCCCGGCGACCAACAGCGAGAGGTACGCGGGCAGCAACGCGAAGCCGCACGGGTTGACGGCGCCGAGCATGCCGGCGGTCAGCGCGAGCAGCAGTGTGGCGGTCACGCCCCGGCCAGCGCGGCGACCTTGGCGGTGAGCGCCTCACCGTCCAGGAAGCCCCGGTGAACGATCGTGCCGTCCCGGTCGATGATCACGAAGATGCTCTGCTCGGTCACCTCGAACCGCTTCCAGAGCGCGCCCTTGCCGTCCTCGATCTGTGGCATCCCGGCGAGGTCGAACTCGGTGACGAACTCCTTCATGGCCTTCCGCCCGCCCAGCCCGGCGACGCCGACGATCGGCACGGTGTCCCGGTATCGGGGCGCGATCTCGGCCACCGTCCAGGCCTGGCTGGCGCAGGTGGCGCACCACGGCGCCCAGAACCACAGCACCACGGGTCGTCCGGCGAGCTGTGCCGCGTCGAAGGTGGCACCGGTGAGGGTGGTCCCGGTGAAACGCAGAACGTCCGGGACCGGTACGGGTGCCGCGCTCGGCGAGCCGGTCGGGGTGGCGGTGGCCGGTGCGGCGCTCGCGGTGGCCGGCGCGGTGCCGGCGGCCGCCGGCGCCGGGGTGGCCGTGCCGGTGCAGGAGACCGTGGCGAGCAGTGCGGCGGTCAGGACCGCGGCGGTGCCGGCCCGCCGTGCCGCGCCAACCCGCGACCGCCGCCTCCATGGGTGCCAACTGCGCATCCGCGTCTCCGTTCCTACTCGGCCTTGGCGAGTCGGAGGGCCAGCTCCGGGCACACCTTGACCGCCTTCAGCGCACCCTCCCGCAGCCACGTCGGCACGGGGGTGGGCGGGAAGGCGGGGTATCCGTTCGCGTCGAGCCGGATGAAATCCGGGACGACGTGCGCGCACAGGCCGTGCCCGTCGCAGCGCGACCAGTCCAGGGTGAGCTTCTGCGGGTTGACGTCGGGTGCGCCCGGCAGCCCCATCACGCCCCTGACCCGGCGACCACAACCGTCGCCGGTGCTGTGCAGCCGTAGGTCCTCGGCGAAGACCTCGATCGCGGAGAGCGCGAACCGGGCGGTGCCGTCGGGGTGGCTGCACGCGCCCCGGCCCTTCACCTCGCCGGCGGCGGCCCGCACCACATCGGCCGGTTGGCTGCCGGCGACGGCCAGGTCCACCGCGCGGGCCAGGTCCGGCAGGCCCATCTTGCACGGTCCGCACTGGCCGGCGGACTCGCCGGCCAGATAGCGCACCACCTGGGCCGCCTCACCGAGCGGGCAGGTGTCGACACCGAGGGGAACGATGATGCCCGCGCCGAGGGTGCCACCGACCGCGGCCAGGCCCTTGCGGGAGACCTCGGCCTTCTCCGCCGCCTCCGGGGTGATCCACTTGCCGTGGTAGCCGCCCATCAGGATGCCCTGGACGTCCGGGACCTCGCACAGGTCGAGGACGTCGCGCAGCGGCATGCCGGCGGTGCACTCGACCACGGCCGGCCGGGCCGCCGCGCCGGTCACGGTGAGCAGCACGGTGCCCGGCTCGTCGTCGGTGCCGAGGGCCGCGTACTCGTACGGGCCGAGGCGGGCGGCGACGGCGAGCTGGGCGTACGTCTCGGCGTTGGACAGCAGGGTGGGCAGCCCACTGACGCCGGAGTCGCTGGAGCGCTTCTTGGTGCCGGGCGGAATGTGCGGCAGACCGTTGATCCCGTTGACCAGTGCGCCACCCTCGCCGGAGATGAACCGGTGCGGCACGCTGACGATGGTGGTGGGCACCGGCATCCGGCGCTCCTCCAACGCCTCCATCAGCGAGTCCCGGCCCACCATCCCGTCGGCCACGCCGATCACGATCTCGTCGGCGTCCAGCGCGTACGCGGCCAACGCCGCGCCGTCCAGGATCAGGTGCGGGGCGCGGGTGAGCAGGACCTTGTCCTTCCAGCTGGCCGGCTCCCCCTCGGTGGCGTTGACCACCACCACGGCGGCGAGGTCCTGCCGCTCGCAGGACTCCAGCACGGCGCGCAGCTTGCGGGCGAACGGGAAACCCGCACCGCCCTTGCCCTTGAGCTGCATGCCCTCGGCGAGCCGGAGCAGCTGCGCCGGCTCCATCGGGCCGATCGGTCCGTGCACCTCCTCGTGCGCGGCCAGGTCGAGCCGGCCGAACTCGGCGAAGCCGGCGGTGAGCCGGGGCTCGCCCACACAGGCGACCGGTGGCACGGCCGTCCGCATCATTTCGCCTCACCCCGCAGCCCGGCCCAGTACGCCCCGTCCACCGCGTCCGCGCTGGCCTTGCGGCGCTTGGCGGAGCGGCCCTCGCCCGCCGCCCGCTTGGCGCGCCGGGAGGCCAGGTCGACCAGGGTCGGGGTGTCGTCGACGGGTGGCGGCACCTCGTCCGGCACGTACCGGGCCGGTGGGCGCCAGTAGTCCGGCTCCTCCGGCAGGTCGTCCTCTGCGCTGTGCCGGCCGCTGCCACTGCGGGGCGCCGCCGAGATCGGGCTGCCGGAGATCGGCTCGGCCGAGATCGGCTCGGCGGCCTGCCACCGGCGCGGGCTGTCCCACGGCTCCTCGGGCTCGTCGAGCTGCGGCGGCGCCGAGTACCGGCTGCCGTCGTCCTCGGCGCGGGACCGGCGGCGGGACCGCTCGGCGGCCGGCTCCTCGGCGCGTCGCCGCCCCGTCGCGGCAGCCTCGTCCCGGGTACGCGAGCCGCGTCGCCGGGCCACCGGCTCCAGCTCCTCCTCGTCACGTCGACGGGTGCCGGTGTCCTCGGTGCTGCGGCGGGTCGACCGGCGGGTCGAGGGTTCCTCCTCGCGCCGGCCGCGCGGGGACCGTTCGGTGTCCCGGCGGGCGGCGGGCTCCTCCTCACGCCGACGCCGGCTGGGCCGGGTCGACTCGACGAGGGAGCCGGGCTCGGGCACCACCGGGACGGTGAACCGTTCGGGGTCGCGCCGCCCGGCCGGTGCGGCCCAGGTGGCGGTGGTGGTCTCCGCCCACGCGGGACGCTTGTCCGCATCGGAGTTGCGCCGTCGACCGAGGCCGGACAGCAGCGATCGGCCACGGCCCTCCTCGCCGGCCCGGCCGGCCATCGCCGCGTTCCGGACGGCGGCCTGGTGCTGCTCGCGGCTGCGCCGCCCGATGGTGACCGAGAGCCGGACCAGCAGGGCCAGCACCACCAGCAGGATGCAACCGAGGTAGCTGAGCACGACCCAGGACGCCGCGGCCCGCCCGGCGTTGAGGCCGTGCAGTACGGCGAACGGCCAGGCCAGGTACGCGGTGGAGTGCAGGGTGCGCCACAGCCACTTCGGACCGACGCCGGCGAAGCGGGCCCGGATGATGCCGGTCCAGATCACACTGACCATCAGGAGCGCGGCCACCGTGCCGAGCCCGACGTAGAGCCCTCGACCGCCGACGAACGGCACCAGCGCGTCGGTCGCCGCCGCCCGACCGGTGGCGATCTTGGTGAGGACGTGGAAACCGAGCCCGGCCACGCCCAGCACGCCGGTGGCCCGGTGCGCCGACTGCATCAGCACCCGGTGCGAGATGCGCAGCACCAGCCGGTCGGTGGCGAGCAGGCCGAGCATCACGGTGAGGCTCAACGACACCAGGGCGATCACCCCGGCGAAGAACTCGGTGAAGAAGAAGCCGTACGCGTACGCCGTCTGTCCGGCGCCGGTCAACATGATCGCCGCCCAGAGCGCGGCGATCATGGACGCGATCAGCATGGCGGCCGCCGGCCGCGACGGTGTGCGTACCCCCCGACTGCTGGTGCTGGTCCGGACGGTGGCCGGCTTCTGGTTCTGCTGTGCCCGGGCCATCTGCTCCTCGATCGTCTCGCGGCGGCGTACCACCGGCCGACCCCTGCTCCCCCATCCAGTACGGACCGGCGGGGTGCGCGGATCAGTCGCGGACGAAAATTTCTCGGGCGCGATCGAACCAAGTGGTGCCGACGTGCGTTGTACCCGCGCCCGCGCACCTGAATGGACAGTGACGAATGTCCATGCATTGACAGCCACTGCAATACGCTTGTAACCTTTCGGAAAATTTCAGCCCAGGTTGCAAGATTCCGACAGCCCGGCGCTTCCCCGCCGCACCACCACCCCCACCCCCGCCCGCGTCAGGAGTCCCGATGCACCGACGTCGACGCGGCTCGACGATCCTCGCCCTCGGCCTGGTCGTCAGCCTGCTCGTCCCCACCACCGTGGCGGCACCCCCGGCCGTCGCCGCCCCGTCCGGCGGCAACAAGGTCATCGTCCAGCTCTTCGAGTGGAACTGGCCCTCGGTGGCCAGCGAGTGCCAGAACACGCTCGGCCCCAAGGGCTACGGCTACGTCCAGGTCTCTCCCCCACAGGAACACGTCCGGGGCAACCAGTGGTGGCTGGCGTACCAGCCGGTCAGCTACCGGATCGAGTCCCGCAAGGGCACCCGGGCCCAGTTCCAGTCGATGGTGAACACCTGCCACGCCGCCGGGGTCAAGGTGATCGTCGACGCGGTGATCAACCACATGTCCGGTCAGGACAACGGCGGCACCGGCTGGGCCGGCTCGTCCTACTCGCACTACGACTACCCCGGCATCTACCAGACGCAGGACTTCCACCACTGCGGGCGTAACGGCGGCGACGACATCGTCAACTACAACGACCGGTACGAGGTGCAGAACTGCGAACTGGTCAACCTCTCCGACCTGAAGACCGAGTCGGACTACGTCCGTACGAAGATCGCGTCGTACCTCAACGACCTGCTCTCCCTCGGCGTCGACGGCTTCCGGATGGACGCCAGCAAGCACATGCCGGCCGCCGACATCGCCGCGATCAGGGGCAAGCTCTCCCGCTCGGCGTACATCGTGCAGGAGGTCATCCACGGTGCCGGCGAGCCGGTCCAGCCGATCGAGTACACCGGCAACGGTGACGTGCACGAGTTCCGCTACGGCAAGGACCTGGCCCGGGCGTTCCGCTCGGAGCGGCTGGCCTATCTGCGCAACTTCGGCGAGGGCTGGGGGCACCTGCCCACCGGGCCGGCCTCGGTGTTCGTCGACAACCACGACACCCAGCGCGACGTCGGCGGGGTGCTCACCTACCGAGATCGCGGCATCTACGCGCTGGCGAACGCGTTCATGCTGGCCTGGCCGTACGGTTCGCCGACCGTCATGTCCAGCTACACCTTCAGCAACCGGGACGCCGGCCCGCCGTCCGACGGCGCCAACAAGACGTTGAACACCACCTGCTACTCCGGGTGGGAGTGCGAGCACCGCTGGCCGGTGATCGCCAACATGGTCGGCTTCCGCAACGCCACCGAGGGCGCCGGCGTGGCCAACTGGTACGACAACGGCAACAACCACATCGCGTTCAGCCGCAGCGGCAAGGGTTTCATCACCGTCAACGACGAGGACTCCGCGGTGAACGGCCGCTCGTACTACACCGGGCTGCCCGCCGGTCGGTACTGCGACGTCATCCACGGGACGTACGCGGGCGGCACGTGCAGCGGGCCGGTGATCACGGTGGACGGTAACGGGTGGTTCGCGGCCAACGTTGCGGCACACGACGCCGTGGCCATCCACATCGGCGCACGGGTCTGAATCGCTCGGGGCCTCCGGCCGGCGGGTATCGCCGAACCGGGGGCCCCGGGCGGTCCGGCGCCTTAGAGTGGTTTGGTGCCGTTTGACCGAATGTCTCCGACCCGCCGCCGCGCCGGCTGGGTGGCCGCCGCCATCGCCGTATCCGCACTGCTGGTGACCGCGCTGCTGGTCGGTCAGGCCCTCACCCCGCGCTCGACGGCCCCCGACGACCGGGTCGTCGCGGCAGCCGACCCGAGCCCGAGCAGTGTCGAGCAGAGCCCCGAGGAGTCTGTCCCGCCGGCCGCGCCCGCCCCGGCCGGGCTGCCGGTGGTCGACTACGACCCCGCTCCCGGCGGGTTCCCCGCCGATCCGGCCACCATGGACACGACGCCACTGACCGAGGGCGCGCACCCGACCAAGCGGATCGCCGCATACGACGCACCCGGCGGTCGTCCGCGAGCCTTCCTCGAACCGTCGATCCGCGGCGTCGAGCTGACCATGCCGATCGCCGACCGGCGCGCCGGCTGGACGGCCGTCCTGCTGCCCTCGGCCAACCGACGGCTCGCCTGGCTGCCGCCCGGCGGGTTCGACACCGTGCCGCTGCGCGACCAGATCGTGGTGGAGCGCAAGGTCCACCGGCTCACCTGGTACCGGGCTGGCAAGGCGGTGCGCTCCTGGGAGGTCAGCCTCGGCCAGTCGGGGCAGGAAACCCCGCTCGGGCGCACCTTCATCCTGGGCCGCACCCCGCCGCCCGAGGAGGTGTACGGCGGGGTGGACATCTACGCCCTCGGCTCGGTGCCCGACGACCCGGAGTCGGTGCCGGCCGGCCTGCGCGGTGCGCACATCGGCGTGCACACCTGGTACAACGACGACGAGCTGGGCGAGAACACCACCAACGGCTGTATCCGGCTGACCCGCAGCGGTCAGCGGGAACTGCTCGCCGAGGTCCGCCCCGGCACCAGCGTGGTGGTCGTCGACCGGCTGCCCACCCCGCCGCCGACCGCCTGAGCGCCGCCGCTCTCCGCCCGCGACGCGGCGACGCTCACTCGCCGAGCAGCCAGCCGTTCTGCTCGGCGACCCGGATCGCATCGGCCCGGTTGCGGGCACCGGTCTTACCGATCGCCGCCGAGAGGTGGTTGCGTACCGTCCCCTCGGACAGGTGCAGTGCCCCCGCCAGGTCGGCGACGGTGCCGCCGCCCCGGGCCGTCCGCAGCACCTCGGTCTCCCGCTCGGTCAGCGGGCTGACCCCGGTGGCCAGGGTCTCCGCGGCCAACGTCGGGTCGACCACCCGCAGGCCGGCGTGCACCCGGCGGACCGCGTCGGCGAGTTGCCGAGCCGGGGTGTCCTTGACCACGAAACCGCTCGCGCCGGCCTCCATCGCCCGACGCAGGTAGCCGGGCCGGCCGAAGGTGGTCACCACCAGCACCCGGCAGGTCGGCAGCGCGGCGCGTAACGCGGCGGTGGCGGCGATCCCGTCCATGCCGGGCATCTCCACGTCCAGCAGGGCGACGTCGGGGGCGCACCGGAGGGCCTCGGGCACCACCTCGTCACCCCGGCCGACCTCGGCCACCACGGTCAGATCCTTTTCCAGCGAGAGCAGCGCGGCCAACGCCCCCCGGACCAGAGCCTGGTCGTCGGCGAGCAGCACCCGGATCGACGTGGGCGGCTCACCACCGTGGCCGCTCACCGGGCCTCCGCCGGCACCTGCACCCGCAGCAGAAAGCCGCTCCCGCCCGGCCGGCGGCCGACGCTCACCGCAGCGTCGAGCCGCCGCGCCCGCTCGCGCAGGCCGATCAGCCCGTGCCGGGTGGCGTCGGGAGTGGACGGGCCACGGCCGTCGTCGCTCACCTCGACCCGATCCGGGTGTACCCGGATCGTGCAGCACCGCGCCCCGCTGTGCCGGACCACGTTGGTAACCCCTTCCCGTACCGCCCAAGCGAACAACCGGTCCGACTCGTCCGGCAGCGCCGGCACCTCGGCCGGCAGGTCCGCCGCTATGCCCGCCGCGGCCAGCGCGGAGCGGGCGCCGGCCAGCTCCGCGGCGAGGGTGACCTCGCGGTACGCCCCAACCGTCTGCCGTACGTCGGACAGCGCCGCCCGGGCCAGCCCCTCCACCTCGGCGATCTCGGCGGCGGCACGGTCGGTGTCCACCTCGATCAGCCGGCCGGCCAACTCGGCCTTGATCGCCACCACGGTCAGTGAGTGCCCGAGGATGTCGTGCAGATCACGGGCGGTGCGGGCCCGCTCCTCGGCGACCGCGAGCCGGCCGATCTCCTGCTGGGCGGCCTGGAGTTCACCGTTGCGCTGGGCCAACCGCGACACCCCGAACATGGCGAACGAGGCCAGCAGCACCGCGAAGACGATGGTGCTCTCCGCCTCCCACCCCGGCACCAGCCAGGCGGCCACGACGGGAGTCACCGCGCAGACTGCCACGACGGCCGCCGCCTCCCACGCTGCCAGCAGGAACACCCCGGCCGCGGCCACGTAGACCAGGGTGGCCAGCCAGTCCCCGTCCGCGCCCGGGATGCTGGCCAGGCCCACCGCGAGCAGCAGCAGGAGGCCCACTCGTGCTCGGCCTGCCGGGATCGGCCGCAGTGACTGACGCAGCCGGCGAGCCCACTGGAACAGCAGCACGTAGCCGATGCCGAAGGCGACCAGGGCCGTCACGCCGAGGACCCGTCGCCACGGCTGCGGCTGGTGCAGGGAGGTGGCGATCGGCACGTTGAGGAAGAACAGCCAGACCGCCGCCAACAACCAGCCGGTGAACCGCCAGTGGCGGCTCGCCGGCCAGGCCTGCCCCGTCGAGAGGTCCATCGGGTTCACGCTAGCCGTCGCGGCGGTCAGACCCGCGCGGTGTCCCGGCGGAACAGCCGGGCCGCACCCACGCCGAAGACCAGCGCCCAGACGACGAGATTGACCACCGCCGCCGTGCTCACCCCGTCGCCGGTCAGTGGGGCGCGGGCCAGCTCACCCATGCCGTACACCGGGGTGAACCTCGCGACCTGCTGGAGCACGTCCGGCAGCACCTCCACCGGGACGAACAACCCACCGAACATGGCCAGCACGGCCAGGATCGGCCCGATGAACTGCATGACGTTCTCGGCCGGCACCAGGTAGCCGATGAACAGACCGAACGCGGCGAAGACCAGTGAACCCACCCAGGCGGCGAGCCCGGACAGCAGCCAGACGTACGCCGGGACGCGGACGCCGGCCGCGGCGCCCACCGCGAACTCGACGACGACCGCAAGCAGGCCGAGGGTCATCGCGGTGATCAGCTTGGTGGCCACGTACGCGGTCGGACGCAGCGGGGTGAGCCGCAGCTGCCGGCTCCAGCCCAGCGCTCGTTCGGTGGCCACCGCGCCACCGGCGCTGGTGGTCGCCACCATGGCCGCGTACACGGCCAGGCTGATCATGATGTACGCCGTCACCGGGCGGCCGTTGTCCAGCAACTGCCCGCCCTGCGGCAGCCCGAAGATGAGGAAGAAGACACCCGGCATGATCAGCGTGAAGGCGAGGGTGCGGCGGTTGCGCAGCACCCGGCGCAGCTCGATGCGCAGGACTCCCGGCGCGAACCCGCCCAGGGCGGGCAGTCGACGGTCCGGCTGGTCGGTGGGGATGGGGGTGGGGGCGGCCGACAGGGTGGTCATCTCAGGCTCCGGTGTGCGCGGTGGTCAGGGCGAGGAAGGCGTCCTCGAGGTTGCGGGAGGTGATCTCCACGTCCCGGGCGGCGGTCCGGTTGAGCAGGTACCGGGCGATCGCGTCCGAGTCGCCCGTGCGCACCAGCACGCTGTCGCCGCGCACCTCCACGGCGTCCACACCGGGCAGCGCGGCGAGAGCGGCCTGGTCGGCGCCGGGCAGGGTGGCCCGCACCGTACGGCCGGCGGCCAGGTTCTTGATCTCCGCGGTGGTGCCGTCGGCGACGACGCGCCCCTGCCGGACCAGCACGATCCGGTCGGCGTACGCGTCCGCCTCGTCCAGGTAGTGGGTGGCGAAGATGACGGTCCGTCCGGACCGGGCGTCACGGCGCAGGGCCTGCCAGAAGTCCCGCCGGCCCTCGACGTCCATACCGGTGGTCGGCTCGTCGAGCACCATCAGGTCCGGGTCGGGCAGCAGGGCCAACGCGAAGCGCAGCCGCTGCTGCTGGCCGCCGGAGCAGCGCCCGACCACCCGCTCTGCGATGTCGGCGATGCCAGCCCGCTCCAGCACCTCGGCGGCCGGGCGGGTGTGCCGGTAGAAGTGCGCGGTCATCTGGACCGTCTCACCCACCGTGAGGTCCTTGAGCAGCCCGCCGGTCTGGAGTACGGCGGCGACCCGACCCCGGGCCACCGCGTTGTCCGGGGTGCCACCGAAGATACGGACGGTGCCCGCGTCCGGGCGGGCCAGCCCGAGCAGCATGTCGATCGTGGTGGTCTTGCCCGCGCCGTTCGGGCCGAGGAAGGCCACCACCTCGCCGGATTGCACCCGCAGGCTCAACCCGTCGACCGCGGTGACCGCGCCGAAGGTCTTGGTGAGGCCGTCCAAATCGACAGCCGGATGCGTACTGGTCATGTCACTGATGCTCCGGCGTTGCGTACCCGTGTGCCCGGAGCGGTCGTCACGTCCCGACCGTGACATTTGTCAGGTGGTTGAGGACACGGAGAGTGATCTCCGCGCGGGCGAACACCGCGACGAGCGTGATGCCCCCGAGTCATCAATATGCCCGTGCGTCATCACGCTCACCGGCACATCCGCCGCCGAACCCGACCCGCCGGTGCGAGACCCCTCGACGGAGGAATTCCAGGCGCGCCAACGGGTAACCGCCGGGGGCCACGACACCGGGAGGACGCGATGGGTGCCACGCCGCAGGGGCAGGTCGACACGATCGTGCTGATCCACGGGCTCTGGATGACCCCGCGCAGCTGGGAGGGGTGGGCCGAGCGGTACACCACGCGCGGCATGCACGTCATCGCTCCCGCCTGGCCCGGCATGGACCGGCCCGTCGAGCAGTTGCGCGACGACCCCGGCCCGATCGCCGAGCAGAGCATCGCCACGATCGTCGCGCACTACGACCGGATCATCCGGGCGCTGCCCCGACCGCCGATCATCATGGGGCACTCGTTCGGCGGCCTGTTCGCCCAGATCCTTGTCGACCGGGGCCTCGGCGCCGCCGCGGTGGGGGTGCACCCGGCAGCCGTGAAGGGCGTGCTCAAGGTGCCGCTGAGCCAGCTGCGCTCCGGCTTCCCGATCCTGCGCAGCCCCGCCAACCGGCACAGGGCCGTCCCGTTCACCCCGGACGACTTCGCCTACACGTTCGGCAACGCGATGAGCCGCGAAGACTCAGACCGGGCCTGGCAGCGCTATGCCGTACCCGGTGCGGGGCGGGTGTTCTTCGAGGGTGCGTTCGCCAACGTCGACCCGCGCTCGCCCGCCCGCGTCGACGTCGGGCGCGACGACCGCGCGCCGCTGCTGCTGATGGCCGGCGAGGTCGACCACGTGGTGCCGGCGTCGGTGGTACGCGCCAACGCGGCGCTGTATCAGAAGTCCCGGGCGCTCACCGCGTACCAGGAGTTCCCCGGCCGGTCGCACTTCACCGTCGGGCAGGACGGCTGGGAGGACATCGCCGACTACGCGCTGGACTGGGCGCTACGCGCGGCGGCACTGCCCCGGGAGGCGACCATCGCCAGCGAGAGCCCCCGCCGCTGAACCGGCCAGACCGGCTGTGCCGCTGAGCGCATGGGCAGCCCGGCCGGGGGTAACGGCAAGGGATGAGGGCGAGTTTCCGGCTTGGCCGGGTCGCGGGGGTGCCCGTCGGCGTCAACTGGAGCGTTCTGGTCATCTTCGCGTTGATCGCGTGGGGGCTGGCCGCCAACCAGTTTCCCCGCTCGTACCCCGACCGCTCGCCCGTGGCGTACGCGATCGCCGGGCTGGCCGCGGCGGTGGTCTTCTTCGTCGGCCTGCTCGCCCACGAGGTGTCCCACGCGATCGTCGCCAAGCGCAACGGCCTGGAGGTCGGGGGCATCACCCTGTGGCTGTTCGGTGGTGTGGCCGAGCTGAAGGGCGAGCCCCGCAACCCGGGCGCGGAGCTGCGGATCTCCGGGGTCGGGCCGCTGGTCAGCCTGCTGATCGGGGCCTTCTTCGGCGTCATCGCCGCAGTGCTCGCGCTGGCCGGGCAGGGCGGGCTGCTGCTCGGGGTCATGGCCTGGCTGGCCGGCATCAACGTGCTGCTGGCCGTCTTCAACGTGCTGCCGGCCGCGCCCCTCGACGGCGGCCGGTTGCTGCGCGCGGCGGTCTGGAAGGCCACCGGTGACCGGACCCGGGCCTCCGTGGTCGCCGCCCGGGCCGGCTGGGTGCTGGGCGTGCTGCTCATCGGTCTCGGGCTGTGGCAGTTCCTGTCCGGGGTCGGTTTCGGTGGGCTCTGGTTGGCCCTGATCGGCTGGTTCCTGATCGGTGCCGCCGGGATGGAGGAGCGGCAGGCCCGCACCGGCAGCGCGCTGCGGGGAATCCGGGTGGGCGATGTGATGACCCCGCAGCCGCAGACCGCCTCGGCGGAGATGACGGTCGCCGACTTCGTCGACCACTACCTGTTCGCGTACCGGCATTCGGCGCTGCCGCTGACCGAGGAGGGCCGACCGACCGGCCTGGTCACCGTCGACCGGGTGCGGGGCGTACCGGCCGAGCGGCGGGCGTCGACCACGCTGGCGGAGGTGGCCTGCCGGACCGACGAACTGGTCCTGGCCCAGCCGGGTGAACAGCTCAACGACCTGCTCCCCCGGCTCAGTGAGTGCGCCGACGGCCGCGCCCTGGTGGTGACGGACGGCCAACTGGTCGGCATCGTCTCCCCCAGCGACATCAGCCGCGCCGTCCAACGCGGCACCCTCCGCACCGCGCGCGGTTAGCGGGGGAAGTATCGGTCCAGCAGGTCGGTGCGGAACTTCCCGGCCGGGTCCAGGTCGGTCAGCAGGGCGGTGAAGTCGGCGTACCTCGAGTAGCGGACGGCCAGCTCCGCCGGGTCGGTGACGAAGACCTTGCCCCAGTGCGGGCGGGGAGCGAACGGTGCCAGGCGCTCCTCCACCGCGGCCACCACCGGCAGCACGGCTGCGGCGTCGTCGATCCAGGTGAAGTGCAGCACGAAGCTGTCCCGCTGGTGGTTCGGGCTGAGCCACAGCTCGTCGGCCGCCACGGTACGCACCTCGCACACGTGCAGCACCGGGGCGATCCGGTGCGCCACATCGTCCAGCGCGGCGAGCGCGTCGGACACCGCCGTACGCGGCAGGTGGTATTCAGACTGCAACTCGTCGCCGCTGCTCGGGGTGAAGCCGAGCTTGAAGTGCGGCAGCCGCTCGTGCCACGGGCCCGGGACGCCGAGCTGGGGGGTGCAGTTCTCCGCAGGCATCCCGAGCACCGGGTGTCGTGGCTGGTCGGCGGCGGTGGTGCCGAGCCAGTCCGCCGGGGGCGGCGGCTGGTCCGCCACCTGCTTGCGCCACACCTCGCGTAGCCGGGGCGTACGCCAGTCGGTGAAGACGCTCACGCTGTACGCCGAGCCGAGCGCCTCGTCCAGCGCCTCCCGGTGCAGGTCGAGGCGCACGTACTGGCGCAGCTTGAAGGTCGGCACGACGTCCAGGGTGACCCGGGTGACGAGGCCGAGCGCGCCGAGCCCGACCACCATGCCGGCGAACGTGTCCCCGTCGGTGTCGCGGTCGACCCGCAGCAGATCGCCGTCGGCGGTGACCAGCTCCAGGCCCGCGACCGCGCTGGCCAGGTTGCCGTGGGTCTGGCCGGAACCGTGGGTGGCGGTGGCCACCGCGCCGGCCACCGAGATGTGCGGCAGCGAGGCGAGGTTGGCCAGCGCGTACCCCTGGGTGTGCAGCTGTCGGGCGATGTCGCCGTAGCGCAGCGCGCCGCTCACGGTGACCTGCCCACGCTCGTGGTGCACGTCGACGACCGGCGGCAGCCCGGCGAGGCTGACCAGATCGCCGTCGGTGTCGCCGAAACGGTTGAAGGAGTGCCCGCTGCCCACCGCCCGGATCCGCGTGCTGCCGGCGACGAGTCGGCGCAGTTCGTCGGTGGAGGTGGGCCGGTGGAACGCCCGCGCGGCGTACCGAACGTTGCCGGCCCAGTTGCGGCGCGGAACGTCGGCTTCGGTGGCCGAGGTGGCGTTCTGTCCGGGCGCGGTCATGTGGCGGTCTCCCGATCGGTGGTCTGGTGGTCGGCCAACGCGGCGACGAGGGCGTCCAGAACCGTATCCGTCTGGAACGTGTTGTAGCCACGCTGAGCGATCGGCAGGCCGGCGGCAGTGGCGCGTTCGATCTCCCCCCGGGCCGCCTGCCGGGTCGACGCGTCCCCGGACATCAGGGCGTCCTGGCCGCGTCGGATCAACCGGTCGACCCGGTCCATCTGGTAGCCACGCAGGCCGACCGGGAGGTCCGGGGCAGCGAAGGCGGCGCGTCGCAGAGTCAGCAGGTCGACGAAACGGTCGCCGGCGTAGCGGGCGAGCGCGGCGGACACCTGCTCGGGCTGCTCGCGGACCTGGTCGAGGACGAGCACCTCAATTGCCGGGCGGCCGTCGAGCGGGTGTCGGGCGGTCACCGGCTCAAGCGTCACACCGGGCACAGGCACCAGCAGCAGGCGCGGCGGTGTCGAGTAGCCGTCGCGTCGGGGCGGCTCGTCGAGGACCAGCGCGTCGACCTCGGCCCACCGGATCTCCCGGCGCAGGCCGGGCCGCCGGATGCTGAGCCCGTCCGCGTTGATCCCGAACCGGAACGGCCGCAGCGCGCTGACCAGCGCGACCGCGCCGAGCGCGATCGCCCCCACTGCGATGATCGTCCGTAGTAGGGCGCCGTCGCTGGGATAGACCAACAAGAGCACTCCACCGAGTACGCACACCAGGGCGAGCGCACGGGCCCCCCGATTCCGGCGCAATTCCACGCTCGGACCCCCGTTCATGACCGTGGCGTCGGTGTCAGCATCTTCCGCCAAACCGGGCACCGAGGACACCGGTCGATCGGGCACGGTTGTTCTCGTCATCGCCGGGGAACCCTACGCCCATGAGCAGCTACCGTGATCCGGCCCCACGGGGCGACGTCTTCCCCTCCGAGGAGGAGCTGGACCCCACCGGCACCGGGGTCGAGCAGGCCAGCGCCCCGCCGGTGGGCGGGTTGCCGAGCCACCCGGCGCCCACGCCCGGGCCCCGTCCCACACCGGCACCCGCGCCGGCCCCGACGCCGGTGCCGGCACCCGGGCCGCCGCCACGCGCGTCCGGCGCCGGGGCGCAGACGATCGTGACCCGGCACCTGGACGGCTCGGTGGAGGTGGTGACCGACCTCGACGGCGACGGCGTCGCCGACGTCGTCCAGATCGACGTGGACGGCGACGGGGTGCCGGACATCACCTATGTGGACAGTGACCGGGACGGGCGGTTGGACACCGTGCTGCGCGACCCGAACATGGTCGGGACGGGCGGTGGCGCCCACCGCCGCGCCTGAGCGAGCGGCACCGCGCCGCGACGGTCGAACCGGCTCAGAGCTTCGCCATCACCTCGTCGGCGACCAGCTCAAGGTGCTCCAGGTCGCTGAGGTCCAGCACCTGCAGGTAGAGCCGTTCACTACCGATCTCCGCGTACCGACCGATGGTGTCCAGGACCTCACCGGGCGTCCCGGCCAGGCCGTTGGCCCGCAGCTCGTCCGGTTCGCGGCCGATGGCGGCAGCCCGGCGGGCCACCTCGGCGTCGTCGCGCCCGCAGCAGAGCACCAGGGCGTTGGACCAGACCATCTCGGCCGGGTCCCGGCCGACCTCGACGCAGGCCGCGCGGACCCGGTCGAACTGCGCCGCCGTGTCCGGCACCGAGGCGAACGGCAGGTTGAACTCGTCGGCGTAGCGGGCGGCCAGCCGGGGCGTGCGCTTCGGGCCCATCCCGCCGAGCAGGATCGGTGGGCGTGGCTGCTGCACCGGCTTGGCCAGTGCGGGCGAGTCACTGACCGGGTAGTACCGACCGGCGTGGTCGAAACGCTCCCCCGGCGGCGTGGCCCAGAGCCCGGTGATCACCGCGAGCTGCTCCTCCAACCGGTCGAACCGCTCGGCCAGCGGCGGGAACGGGATGCCGTACGCGGTGTGCTCCTCGGCGTACCAGCCGGTGCCGATGCCCAGCTCCACCCGGCCGCCGCTCATCTGGTCGACCTGCGCCACGGTGATCGCCAGCGGGCCGGGCAGCCGGAAGGTGGCGGCGGTCATCAACGTGCCGAGCCGGATGCGGCTGGTGTCGCGGGCCAGGCCGGCCAGGGTGGTCCACGCGTCGGTGGGGCCGGGCTCGCCGGTCACGTCACCCATCATCAGGTAGTGGTCGGACCGGAAGAACGCGCCGTAGCCAGCGTCCTCGGCGCAGCGGGCGACGGCGAGCAACTGGTCGTAGCTGGCACCCTGCTGGGGTTCGGTGAAGATCCGCAGTTCCATGATCCGAGCATAGGGAGCCGATCGGCGGTGCCGCGTCGGGATGGAGACCCCGGTCATATGCTTTGACAGTTATATGACCGAGGAGGCATATTAAACAGGTGTCCACCGACGCCTTCACCGTCCTCGCCGAGCCCACCCGACGCCGGATCCTCGATCAGCTCCGCGACGCCGAACGAAGCGTCGGCGAGCTGGTCGATGGGCTAGGAGTTAGCCAGCCAGCCGTCTCCAAACACCTGCGGGTGCTTCGCGACGCCGGCTTCGTCACCTGCCGGACGGCCGCTCGACAGCGGATTTACCGCCTCGACCCGGGTCCGCTGCGGGCCGTCGACGGCTGGCTGGACCCGTACCGGCGACTCTGGGCCCGACACCTGGACGCCCTGGAACGGCACCTCGACAGTCAGGAGCAGTGAATGGACCGCGACGCGTTCCGCCCGAGCCCACCCGCCGACGTACGCGCCGAGCCCGCCGAGCCCGGCGCGACCCTGGTCTTCGTCCGCGACCTGCGGCATCCGCCAGCCACCGTCTGGGCGGCACTGACCGACCCGAGCCAGCTCGCGCGGTGGGCGCCGTTTCTCGCCGACCGCGATCTCGGCCACACCGGCGCCGCCGTGCTCACCCTGGTCGACGGCGAGACCACCCAGCAGGACCCGGCGACGGTACGCCGGGCCGAGCCACCGCACCTGCTGGAGTACACCTGGGGCGACGACCTGCTGCGCTGGGAGCTGAGCCCGCTGGGCAGCGGCACCCGGCTCACCCTGCGGCACACCCTCGCCGACGGGGGCATGCTGCCGATGGTCGCGGCCGGCTGGCACCTCTGCCTCGACGTGGCCGACCGGCTGCTCGACGGCGACCCGGTCGGCCCGATCCGCGGTGCGGAGGCCAAGGACTTCGGCTGGCCCGAACTCCGCGACGCCTACGCCGAACGGCTCGGTGCGGACTGACCGGTATCGCCCCGGCGGCCCCCGGCACCCCGGAGCCGCCGGAACCCGGTCAGACGTACGGCCGCTTGGCGTACGCGGCGCGGAGCGCGGCCAACCCGTCCGGCTTCGGCGTCAGGGTGCCCCACCCGGAGTTGAAGTAGTTGGTCCGCACGATCCGCGGCCCGCGCTCGGCGTTGAGCTGGGCGATCGCCGCCGGCACGGTGGCGATCCAGGCCGCCTGGTTCGGAATCTCGGCCGCCCGGACCCCCCACTCCGCGATGATCACGGGCCGGGACAGCGCCACCGGACCGAGGTCCGCCACCGCCCAGTCCTTGGTGCGCCGAAACCGGGCCAGCGCGGTGTGGCTGGCGTTGGTGGCGTACGCGTTCCACTGGAGGAAGTCGAGTCGGGACATCAGCGACTCCGGGTGGGTGCGCTGGAAGCAGGCCCGGTCGAAGCCGCCCAGCCCCACCGAGAAGGTCGTCCCGGCGGGCAGCGTCCGGGCCTTGAACCACGTGAGGATGTAGTTCATCGCCTGCACCGCCCGAGCGTCCGACTCCGCCCAGGTGTACGCCTTGCCGTCCTCGGTGGTGCCGAACTCGTGGTCGGTGTCCAACTCTGAGGCAAGTTGGATGTTCACCCCGAAACCGAGCGTCCGGTACTGCGCCAGGGCGCGGTGGAGGAGCCCGTCACACTGGCCCTTGAGCACCTGGCCGTACCCGTACGCCCTCGGCCAGGTGGTGCCGGGGCGCTGCTGGATGGTCATCGACGGCGCCGGCACGGTGTAGTTGGTGACGTCCACGGTGAAGGTCTGCGGTCCCGCGTCCGGGGCGCCGTAGTGCTTCAGCTCAAGGACCATGTTCATCTGCACCCCGGCCCTCCCCAGGTTGATCAGCCAGGGCCGGTTGTAGCCCGGGAAGATGTACCCGTCGGCGAGGCTGCGGTACTGGGTGAGCGACCGGAAGTTGCCGCCGGCCATGTCGGCGGTCGGATCGGCGCCGCCGGACAGGTAGTAGCCACCGAGCACCGGCTGGCTCAGGCTGTAGTCGGCGGTGGCCGTCGCGGTGTTTCCGGCGGCGTCGCGAACCTGGGCCGTGACCCGGGGCATCACGCCACCGACCGATACACGGCCACGGAGCCGTTGTCGGAGACCCGGGTCCAGGTACGCCCGGAGTTGTCGGTGACGGTCACGGTGAGCGGGTCGATGACCGCGGTGGCCTTGACCGGCGCACTGCTGTTGCCCTGCGCGTCGGTGACCACGATGGTGACGGTCAGCGGTCTGGTGTCGGCGTCTGAGTAGGTGACGGTCAGCAGCATCTGGTCACCCGGCGCGAAGACGGATGCGTTCAGGGCTGCGGTCGCGGTGGGAGCGGCCATGTCGGGCCCTTTCTGGCTCGGCCGCCAGGGCTCGGCGCGCGATCGAGCGACGCCGGACCCGGCGGGGTCCACAGTGCGAAAGGCCGGCGGGGCACGGGGACGGCAGGCACGGCCGGTCGGCGACGTCGCCTGACTGTCGGCGGTGCTGACGTCCTTGTCCCGGTGGGCGGAGGCACCGCTGCGGGCGCCCGCAGGGGTGTCGGTGGCAGCCACGGCCTGTCGTACGCGCGATCGGCACGGCGTCTGTGCCGTGACCGCCGCGGCATCGAGGCCGGGCTGGGTGAGGGCGGCGCCGGTGCGGACATTGGTGTCCCCGCCGGGCCGGAGGATCGGGATGTGGCCCGCCACCCGTCTACCTCCACCTGTGCTAAGCGTGCTCTACCAGGGGCTTTGCCGTCTTGTCCGGTTTGTGACAGCGCCGCCGGTTGGCAGGGATTCCTGTCGGACGCCTCGACTCAGCGACGTCGTCGTGCCGCGTCGAGCAGGGCGGGCGGGGTGTCGAACTTCTCGTGTGCGGCGAGGTCGACGCCGGGCGCGACGATCGCGTCGATCGCGTCGAGCACGTCGGCGGAGAGCACCGTGTCCGCGGCGGCGAGCTGCGAGTGCAGGTGGTCCATGGTGCGAGGACCGATGATCGCGCTGGTCACGGCGGGGTGCGCGGTGACGAATCCGAGCGCGAGCTGGATCATGGTGAGGCCGGCCTCGTCGGCGACTGTGGCCAACCGCTCGACGGCGTCGAGCCTCGCCCGGTTGGTCGGGGTGCTGATGTCGAAGCGCTCGGGCAGGATCGCCGAGCGGCTGGTGGTGATCTCCCGGCCCGCACGGACCGCGCCGGACAGCCAGCCCGAGGCCAACGGGCTCCACGCGAGCACGCCGAGTCCGTACTGCTCGGTGACGGGCAGGACATGGGTCTCGACCCCGCGCTGCAGGATCGAGTAGCTGGGCTGTTCGGTGACGTAACGACTCAGGTGGTTCTCCCGGGCCGCCCACTCGGCCTGCACGATCCGGTACGCGGGGAAGGTCGAGGAGCCGAAGTAGCGGATCTTTCCCGCTCGCTGCAGATCGGTCAGAGCCGACAGCGTCTCCTCGTCGCTGGTGGTCGGATCCCACCGGTGGATCTGGTAGAGATCGACGTGGTCGACGCCGAGGCGGCGCAGGCTGTTGTCCAACTCGGTGACCAACCAGCGGCGCGAGCTGCCCCGATGATTCCGCTCGTCGCCCATGGGCATACCCGCCTTCGTGGCGAGAACGATGTCGTCGCGACGACCGGCGATGGCCCTGCCCACCAGCTCCTCCGACTCGCCCTGGCTGTACATGTCGGCGGTGTCGATCAGGTTGATTCCGCCCGCCAGGGCGGCGTCGACGATCGCCGTCGCCTCGTCCTGGGTGGTACGCCCCAGTTGGCCGAAGTTCATCGCGCCCAGTGCGAGTGTGCTGACCTGGACGCCGGTGCGGCCCAAGGTGCGGTACTGCATGATTTTTCCTCCGTGAGACGGCGACGTGGCTTGGCTCTGGTTCACCTGCTCTGGCATCCTGAGCAAGCGGAACCATGTTCCGATAACAAACATACGGAACGCTGTTCCGTTTGCCAAGTGATGGAGGAAACGGCGCGGTGGCCGACATCGACAGCGGGTCGGGGCAGCCGGTCCCACGGAAACGGGCTGACGCCCGGCGCAACGAGGCGACACTGCTGGACGCCGCCGCCTCGGCCTTCGTCACCTCCGGTGTCGACGTGCCCGTACGCGACATCGCCGCCCGGGCCGGCGTCGGTGTCGGGACGATCTACCGCCACTTCCCGACGCGCGCCGACCTCATCGTCGCCGTCTACCGACACCAGGTCGAAGCGTGCGCGGAGGCCGGCCCGACGCTGTTGGCGTCCAGCGGCACACCGCACGCCGCCCTGGCCAGCTGGATCAACCTCTTCGTCGACTTCCTGGTCACCAAGCACGGCCTCGCCGAGGCGCTGCAGTCCGACAACGCCGCCTTCGAGACCCTGCACGCCTACTTCATCGACCGCCTCGTGCCGGTGTGCGCCCAGCTGCTCGACGCCGCCGCCACGGCGGGCGAGATCCGCGCCGACGTGAATGCCTTCGAGTTGCTGCGCGGCGTCGGCAACCTCTGCATCGGCGCCGGCGATCCCCGTTACGACGCGCGTCGCATGGTCGGCCTTCTCATCGCGGGGCTGCGCCAACGCTAGAGCCGGCCGACAGCGATAGCTTTGTGATCATGGCGGACTGGGAGATGCGACCCGCTCTGATGGCGGACGTCGAGGCCGTGGCCGAGTTGCGGGCGGTGGTGCTGCGGGCCGACCTGGAGCGGCTCGGGCGGTACGACGAGCAGCGGGTACGGCAGCGCCTGCGCGACGGGTTCGCACCGGCGTACACCTGGATTGTCGAGGTGGGCGGCGTGTTCGCCGGCTCCGTGGCGCTGCGCCCGGCAGCGGACGCTCACTGGCTGGAGCACTTCTACCTGGCCCCGCACCGACAAAGCAGTGGCATCGGCACGGCCGTGTTGCGTGGGCTGCTGGACCGGTGCGACCGCGCCGGCACCGTGGTCCGACTGAACGTGTTGCGGGGCAGCCCGGCCCGGCGGCTGTACGAGCGGCACGGCTTCACGGTCGAGACCGAGGACCCGGTGGACGTGTTCATGGTGCGCGAGCCCACGCCGTCACCGTGATCAGGCGTCCACCCCGATGTCAATGTAACGTTGACACGTGACGGTGGAGTTGGCTCAGTTGGCCGATGTTCGCGCCACCCGTGCCCGACTGGACGAGCAGGAGTTGGACCTCATCGACCGGGCGCGCCACGACGGCGCGACGTGGGCGCAGATCGCGACGGCCCTGGGCCTCGGCAGCCGGCAGGCCGCCGAGCAGCGACGCCAACGCCTGGTGGCGGCGCGGTGGTCGCGGCGGCAGCAGCTCGACCTCCGCCTGTCGCCGCAGATCAGGACGCTGCGGGGCGCCGTGGCCGACCTCGATCGGTGGATCGCGGCAGATCGACGGTGGGACACCCGTTTCCGCCGGGCGGCGCTCGTCCGCAGCACTGTGGACGTCGCGCTGGATGCCGACCCGGGCTCGTTGTACGCGTTGGCCCTGCACCTCGCCGCGGATCTGGCCGAGGCGGGCGGGCGGCTCCCACCACCGGTCCAGGCCGTCGGAACGAAGCTGACCGACACCCTGTCAACGATTCATTGACAGGGTGTCGCCAGTATTGCGCTGCAAAGACTCAAGAACCAGGGTGTGAGCCATCCCGGCTCACCCTGGAGGGCTCATGCGCCGCAACGCGGGGCTGTTCGTGGCGATCTCGCTCCTATCCGGCTTCGGCAGCAGCGCCATGTCCCTGGTCGCCGGCATCTGGATCCTGGACCTGACCGGTTCCACCGGCCTCGCGGCACTCGCCGGCCTCTGCGTGTACGCACCGGTGCTCGCCGGCCCGTGGCTGGGCGGTGTGCTGGACCGGGCGCCCCGGCGTCCGCTGGTCATCGCCGTCAACCTCATGCTGGCCGCCGTGCTGCCGGCACTGTTGGCGGTGCGCGGGCCCGGGCAGACCTGGCTGATCTTCGCCGTCTCGTGCGCCTACGGCGTCAGCTACGTCCTGATCGACGCCGGCGAAACCGCCCTGCTGCCGTCCGCGCTGCCGTCGTCGGAACTCGGCCAGGTCAACGGGTGGCGCTCAAGCGCGCAGGAAGGCATGAAGCTCGTCGCTCCACTGGCCGGCGCCGGTCTCTACGCCTGGCGCGGCGGTCACGCGGTCGTCGTACTCAGCGCGGCCATGCCGGTCCTGGTCGCCATCCTGTACGCGGCGGTACGCCTGCACCGGACGCCACCCGAGCAGCCAACCCAGCGGCGTCACGGCCCTCGTGCCGGGATTTCGGTCCTGTTCGGACAACAGGCGACGCGGGTGCCGATCGTGCTCGCCGCCGTGTCGATCGCCATGTCCGGCTTCTCGACCGCGGCGGTCTACACCATCGTCGTCTCGGAGCTGCACCTGCCGACGACGTTCCTCGGGGTGCTGGCCAGCGCGCAGGGCGCCGGTTCCATCGTCGGCGGCCTGGTCGTCGGGCGGCTGATCAGCCGGTGGAACCCCGTCGGCGTCGGCATGGCCGGGACGGTGCTGTTCGCTCTCGGCTGCCTGGCGCGGTGCCTGCCGTGGTGGCCGGTCACGGTCGGCGGCGCTGCCCTCGCCGGCGTCGGCCTGCCCTGGACCCTGGTCGCCGCGGTGACCGCCGTGCAGACGCACACCCCGGCAACACTGCTGGGCCGGGTCTCCGCGACCGCCAACACCGCGATGTTCGGGCCGCTCGTGGTGGCGATCCCCCTCGGCTCCGCGGCCGTCCACCTCGGCGCCCGCCCACCGCTCATCGCCGCCGTGGTGATCTGCCTGGCGGCCGTGGCCGCCACCTCCGACCGCCTGTCGTCCCGACGGAACACACGCCTGATCGCCGGACGGGGCCACGTGACACGGTGTCGGAACCGCCGATTGGCGACTCCGTGCGGACCCGCCGAGCGGGTAGATCCCGGCCCGGCCCGTGGGCCGGGCCGGGATCAGGTCAGCGGACGCCGAACGCGCGGATCACCGTCTGGGTGACCGTGCCGTGGTTCGCGGCGTCGGTGGCGGTCGCCCGGACACTGACGAACCGCGCCGACTTCGGGGCGTCGAGGATGCCGGCGCTCCCGAGTCGCCGCCACGTGCGACCGTCGTCGTAGGACACCTCGACGCGGGTTGCCGCGCCCAGGGGCCGTCCGTCGATCCGCGCCGCGGTGACCTCCAGTCGGGCATGCCGCGACGCCACCCCGGACAGGCTGGTCGCCACCTGGTAGTCGAGTTGCACCAGATCGAGCGTGATCGGCTCCACCTGCTCCAGGTTCGGCGCCGGGGAGCGGAAGGTCCACTCGGTGTCCGTCCGGGTGCTGTACGGCGTCACGCTGCCGTCGTGGGAGCTCTGCGTGACCAACCGCAGGGACTTCGCGGCCGCACCGACCTCGGCGACCAGGAAGTCCCCGTCGGCCTTGGCGAGTTCGGTGCCGCCCTCGTAGAGCGCGGTGGTCTGGGTCGCACCCTGCGCCAGCGTGCCCTGGTGGTGCGGGTCACCGTCGCCGAAGACGGGCAGGCCGAAGACACCGACGAGCTCGCCGATCCGCGCCGGGGCCGGGAGCGGGCCGTCGTCGAAGAGCCGGGGCCGGCCGATCGGCGCGAACCAGGAGGTGGTCGTGGTGCGGCCGACCGGATACGCCTGCGCCTCCGACATCATCGTCATCTCGGGCACGCCGGCCTGCTCACGCCAGGTGCCGCTGGACACCCAGTCGGTGCGCCTGCCCTGCGCCGGGATGGGCAGGATCGGGCCGAGGAGAGCCGAGCCGGGCCGGTCGGGGTGGGCGTCGCCACGCGTCAGGTAACCCATGCCCGCGCTGCGACCGCGGAAGTCCTGCTCCACCCGGGCCAGGTCGCGTTCCCGTGGCCGCCAGGTGAGGTCGGCGGGGATCGCGCCGGTGTGCCACCGGTTGAGGTCGTAGACGTAGCGCGGCGCCGGGTGCGACTCCACGGTGACCGTCGACCGACCGAGCAGGGACAGCAGGCGCTCCCCCTGGTCGCGGGCGATGGCGGCGACCGGCAGCGGCGTACTGGGGTCGCCGACCTCCCGCCAGGCGTCCAGCCGGCCCGAACCGGTGTTGACGATCAGGAGCATCGTCGCGCCGGCCCGGTGGGCGGCGTCCGCCTGCGCGATCGCGGTCGGAACGTCGACGTACCGGACAACCGCCACCCTGCCGCGAGCCGCCGCGAACGATCCACCCGCCGGGATCAGCACCGCACCACGGCGGTAGACGCCCTCGGGCAGCGTCGACGAGCCGGACTGCGCAAGCAGATCGTCGAAGCGCTCACCGGCCACGGTCAGCGACAGCGGCGGCTGGCTGGAACTCCACCGGGTGCCGAAGGTGAAGGCGCCCTGGGTCACCTTCCGGCCGGTCGGCGTCGCCCAGATGCTGTCGTACTGCGGGCCCACGAGGTAGTCGTCGCCGAACGGGTACTTCCCGGGATGCGACCGGAACAGGTCGACCCGCAGTTGCGCGAGGCTGGTCCGCGACGGGGTCTCCGCGCGGGCCTGGGTGAGCTTCCTGCCGTCCAGGAGCACCTCGCGGTCGCTGTCGAGGACCACCTCGGGCGCGGCCAGCACGGCGCGGCCCAGCGAGTGCGGCCCGTTGGCGCCTCGCACGTCGGCGTACATCCACATCGCCCAGGTGCTCGCCGGTAGGCGCACCTTCAGCGTTCCGCTGGCGTCCACCTCGTAGGCCTTCGGGACGGTGTCGTGCAGCACGTCCTTGACGATCAGGACGCCGCTCAGTGGCCCGCCGTCCGTGCCCTTGCCGGTCACGGTGAGGTTCGCGTGCTTGGCTTCCCGGTTGAGACCGACGACGGTGCGAACGGAGATGCCGTCCGGCCCGGTGGCGGTCACCGACCCGATCGCGTACGTGCCGTCGGGCATCGGGTCGAGCGGCGAGACCACCGCTGCCGTGGCGGTTCCCCGCGCGGGCACGGTGATCCGCCGTTGCGGCAGCGTGAAGGCCTCCCCGGCGACCGCCAGGTCGAGCGTCACCGCCTGGTCACCCGTGTTCGTGTACGTGATGGTCTGCTCGGCCTGCTGCCCCGGCGAGTACGGCCAGCGCAGCCCGGCGAAGGTGGTGCCGGTCGCGAACACCGTCGCGTGCACGGCGGCGGCCACGTCGACGCGACCGCTCCCGGCCCAGTCGAGCGGATGCTGCGGCGTCCGCTTGCTGGTGCTCATCAGCGCATCCTTGAGTCGCGCGCCGGTCCAGTCCGGGTGTACCGCGGCGAGCAGGGCGGCCGCCCCGGCCACGTGCGGTGAGGCCATCGAGGTGCCGCTCATCGTCTGGTACGCGCCCGCACCCTCGGCCGCGTACTGGGACCTGGCGGCCAGGATGTCGACGCCCGGCCCGGTCAGGTCGGGCTTGGGCGCGTTGTCGCCGTGGCGCGGGCCCCGGCTGGAGAAGACCGCGAGCCGGTCCTGCGCGTCGACGGCGCCGACGGTGAGCGCCGACGCGGCCGCGCCGGGTGCGCCGACCACCTGCGCGTCCGGCCCGCTGTTGCCCGCCGCGATCACGAACAGCGTCCCGGTCTCGGCGCTGAGCCGGTCCACCGCGGCGCTGAGCGGGTCGGTGCCGTCGGTCGGCCGGCCGCCCAGGCTCATGTTGACCACCCGTGCCCGGGCGGTACGGGCCGCCCACTCCATCCCGCTGATGATCCAGGAGTCCTGGCCCTCGCCCTGGTCGTTGAGCACCTTGCCGATGTGCAGGTCGGCGCCCGGCGCCACACCCCGTTCGGCACCGCCCGACGCCGCGCCGGTTCCGGCGATCGTGGACGCCACGTGGGTGCCGTGCCCGTGCCGGTCGGTCACCTCCTCGCCGGGAACGAAGCTGGTCGCCTCCTCGATCCGGCCGGCCAGATCCGGATGTTCGCGGTCGACGCCGGTGTCCAGCACGGCGACGTCCACGCCCACGCCGGTGTCCCCGCCGGACCACACCTGCGGGGCGCCGATCTGCGCCGTGCTGTCCGCCAACGCGGCGCGCACCTTGCCGTCCAGCCAGATCCGCGAGACACCACCCCGCATCGACGTCCCCGGAGCGGCGAGCGTCGACCAGAACTCCCGCGAGCGCGCCACGGTGATCGCGGCACCGCCGATGCTCTCCAGCGGCCGCACCTCGGCGGCGCTCTTCGGAAGGGCTCGGGCACCCGTTCCGTACTCGACGATCAGCGGCAGCCGGGCGGCGTGCGCGTCGTCGTACCCGTCGGCGATCAGCCGGGTCACGTTGAACAGGTCGTCGTCGAGCAGACCCGAGGCGACGTACGGCAGCGCGGCGTCCGGATAGGCGTACGTCTCGCCGCCGAAGGTGCTGATGCGCACCCCTCCGGCGGCCTCCACGCCGGTCACCGCCGTGCCGGTCACGGTCACCTTGTCGCCGGTGATGAGCGTGACCGTACGTGATGACGACCCGGCGGCCGGCGCGGCCGGCGCGGCCGCCGCCGGCGTGACGGGCAGCGGGGTGCCCATCGTGGCGGCCGTCAGCACGGCCAGTATCGAATGGACGAGCAATGCGACTCCTGCGCAGTAGGGAAACGCGTGGCACCAAGGCTCTAGAGATCGCGTAACGGCACGGTTAAGCCGTCCTGGCCACGTTGCGCCACGTCCACTCGGCGCCAAGACCCGCGAGACGCGTGGATACTGTCGAACCATGCCGCTCAGTCCGGACGAGGTCGAGGTGTTCGAGCGCTCCAGAGGCCGCCTGGAGGCCATCGCCTATCGCCTGCTGGGCTCGACGAGCGACGCCGAGGATGCCGTCCAGGACACGTTCCTGCGCTGGCAGTCCGCCGACCGGGAGAGAATCGAGACGCCCGAGGCGTGGCTGACGAAGGTGCTCACGAACCTGTGCCTCAACCAGCTCACCTCGGCACGGGCCCGGCGGGAGACCTATGTGGGTGCCTGGCTGCCCGAGCCGGTCCTCGCCGGGGACCGGATGCTCGGGCCGGTCGACACCGTCGAACAGCGCGAATCCGTCTCGGTGGCGGTGCTCACCCTCATGGAGCGACTGTCGGCCAACGAGCGTGTGACGTACGTGCTGCGCGAAGCCTTCGGTTACTCGCACGGCGAGATCGCCGAGATCCTCGGCATCACCGAGTCGAACTGCCAGCAGATCTACCGGCGTGCCAGACAACACATCGCTTCCGGCCGGCCCCGTGCTGAGGTTGACTGGGCCGCCGCGCGGAAGGTCGTCGCCGAGTTCCTCACCGCGGCCACCAGCGGCGAGATCCAACCGCTGGTCGAGCTGCTGACCGACGACGTGACGAGCACCGGCGACGGCGGCGGCAAGATCCCGGCGCGGACGACCCCGGTCGTCGGCGCGCTGGCGGTGGCGAGGTTCCTGCGCGGCCTGTTCGCGCCCAGCAGGGTCAAGCGGGACGTGCTGGGTGGCAGCCTCGCTCTCTACGTCGAGGTCGCCAACGGCGGGCCGGCGCTGGTGGTCGTGTTCGGTGACCGGGTCGTCGGTGTCGTCTCGCTGGAGGTGACGTCGGAGGGTGTCGCGGCCATCCACAGCCAGGTCAACCCCGACAAGCTCGTACGCGCCACCCGCCAGTGGTCGGCGTCGGAGCACGGGGAACCCCTCCTGCACATCTGGTGACGTGCCGAGAAGGTGCTAGTTCTCACCGGCGGTGATCAGGCCGGTCTCGTAGCCGCAGATCACGGCCTGGGCGTCCGGTGACCCAGGTCATAGTCGGCTCCTGTCAGGAATCGCGCCGCTGTCCGGTTCAGGAAGCGACCACCGCCGAGACAGGAGTGACACCATGAAGCACCGCATCGTCGTCCTCGGAGCCGGATACGCCGGGGCCATCGCCGCCGGGCGCCTCGCCAGCCGGCTCCACCCCGACGACATCGAGATCACCGTCGTCAACGCCGACGCCGATTTCGTCGAGCGGGTCCGGATGCACCAACTCGCCAGCGGGCAGCACCTCAGGCGCCGGGCGCTGAGCGATGTCTACGCGGGCACCGGCGTCGAGGTCCGACTGGCGCGGGTCACCGCCGTCGACGCCGACCGCAAAACCGTCGCGCTCGTCGACGAGCACGGCGCCGACGAGATCGCGTACGACACGCTCGTCTATGCCCTCGGCAGCACGGCCGCGGACCACGGCGTCCCCGGCGTCGCCGAGCACGCGTACGACATCGCCGGCAGGCCGTCGGCGCTGCGGTTGCGCGACCGCCTCGCCCACCTCGCGGCCGGCGCGACCGTGCTCGTCGTCGGCGGAGGCCTCACCGGCCTCGAAGCGGTCACCGAGATCGCGGAGGCCCGGCCGGACCTCGAGGTCGCGATCGCCGCCCGCGGCGGCCTCGGCGACTGGCTCAACGACAAGGCGCAGCAGCACCTGCACGGAGTCTTCCGTCGGCTCGGCATCACCGTCCACGAGCACACCGACATCGCGAAGGTCGACGCGACCCAAGCGGTCACCGGCGGAGGCCGGGTGATCCCGGCCCAGGTGACCGTGTGGACGGCCGGCTTCGCCGTCCATCCCATCGCCGCCGCCACGACCATCGAGGTCGCGGCAACCGGACAGATCGTCGTCGACGCCACGATGCGCTCGGTCTCGCACCCCGACGTGTACGCGGTGGGCGACGCCGGCCTCGCCGAAGGGCCCGGCGGCAAACCGCTGCGGATGTCCTGCGCCTCGGGGAGCCCGATGGCCTGGCAGGCCGCCGACGCGATCGCCGCGCGCCTGACCGGTCGGACCAGGATCCCGAAGGCCCCGCTGCGCTATTTCAACCAGTGCATCAGCCTCGGCCGCCGCGACGGCATCATCCAGTTCGTGACCGCCGACGACCGGGCCAAGCCGTCCCTCATCACGGGCAGGCTGGCGGCCCGCTACAAGGAGTTCGTCTGCACGGGCGCGGCCTGGGGCATCTCCCACCCGATGCCGTACCCGGTCCGCCGCCGCCGCATCACCGAGACCCGATCGGAGATCCGCACGGCCACGTCGTGAGCACAGTAGAGGCCGCCTCCGCCGCTGCCCGCGACCCCTGCGCCGACTCACGGCACGAGAATCTCACGCTCGCTCGCCGAAGATGAGCGTGGAGGCGGTCGGTGACCACCGGCGGCGGTCCTCGCCCGGCGGGAGATCATCGGAGACGGCGATCTTCGCCGCCGCGACGAGGACCGAACAGTGCCGGCCGGAACCGAGGAGAAGACGTCATGGGCAGTTTGATCGCCGACATCCTGGACGCGGCGGCACACGGGCACTTCCCGCCCCCGGACGGCGGGACCACGGTGGTGCCGCAGCCGAGCCACCGCGACGCCGGAGTCATCGCCTTCACCGCGCACTCCGTGGTGTTCACCGACGAAGACCCCGAATGGGTACGCCGCACCCTGGCTTCTCTCGACTGCGACGGCCTGGCTGCGACGATGAATCCACGTTTCCTGGGTGCGCTGCTCGACCGCACCGGGCGGTCAATGGACACGATCGACCTACTGACAGTCGCAAGCCCCCTTGCCGGTGCGCCCCCGCTGAAGCTGAGGGAGCTTGTGGACTCCGAACATCCCCGCGAGGCCAGGGCACGTAAGCGCCGTGACGACGTCCGCGTCTGGGCGGCCGACGGCGGCGTCGTCGTTCTCGGCCGGGGCGTGGCAGGCCGCTGGGAGACAGCGATCGAAGTCGACGAGGGACGACGCCACCAGGGCCTGGGGTGCGCGCTGGCGACGGCCGCCCGGCATCTGGTGCCCGACGGGCAACCCGTCTGGGCACAGCAGGCGGCTGGCAACGCACGCAGTGTTCGCGCCTTCCAAGCGGCCGGGTTTCGCCCGGTGGGAGCCGAGGCCCTCATGCTCGATGCGTAGGCATTCCCCCAGACGGGCGGCCGCTCACCGCTCCGGAGTGCGGAAACGGGGGGTCTAACATCCCAGGCCATGCGCGGATTTCTCACGGCCGGGAGTCGAAGGCTTTCGTATCTGGACTTTGGTGGTTCGGGTGCTCCGCTGCTGGCTCTTCACGGGCACTACAACGAAGCGTCGGCATTCGCGCCGCTGGCCGAGGCGTTGGCACCGCGGTGGCGGGTGATCGCGCTCGATCAGCGCGGGCACGGAGCGTCGGACCGTGCCGAGAGCTATGAGCGTGACGACTACGTTGCCGACGTCGCCGCGTTCCACCGGCATCTGGAAGTCGGCCCGGTGGCGATGCTGGGCCACTCACTCGGCGGAGTGAACGCCTACCAGTACGCCGGCCGGTACGCGGACCTGGTCACCGCGCTGATCGTCGAGGACATCGGCGCGGTCGTGGACGTCGACTGGTCATTCACGACCAGCCTCCCCCGCCACGCGCCGTCCCGTGATGCGCTGGCCTCGGCCCTCGGTGCGGCGGCGCCCTATCTGGAATGTTCCTTCCGCCAGTCCGGAGACGGCTGGGGCTTCTCGTTCGACATCGGCGACACGGTGGCGTCCCAGAAGGCACTGAGCGGTGACCACTGGAAGGACTGGGTTTCGGTGACCTGCCCCACTCTCCTGATTCGTGGCACACGCAGCGACGAACTGGCGGCCGGCCACGCCGGCGAGATGATCGCCCGACGCGCCGGCCAGGCTCGTCTTGTCGAGCTGCCAGCCGGTCACGTGGTGCATCACGATGCTCAGGCGCAGTTCGCCGCCGCTGTGAGTGCCTTTCTCTCCGGACACGACTGAACCCGGGGAGCTTCAGCCGCCCAGCCCAGCCCGGCCTGTCCCCGGCGGCCGAGTTCGCGGACCAGATCCGGGGACAGGGTCCGCTCAGCGTGCGGGCGTGGAGAAGCGTTGTGGGGTCGCGGTGCCGTGGACACGCTTGGCATGGGCGGCGTAAGCGCGGCGAGCGACGATCGGCATGATCAGCCGGACCGGCAGCGGAGCCTCGGCGAGAACTCCCTTGACCACCTCGGGGTCACCCTCGTACATCGTCATGCCGGCGATCAGCGCGAGGTACTTCTTCGGGGTCGCGCGCATTCCGTGCTCGCCCATCTCCTTCCACTCCGCGGCGGTGATGTACTTCTCCGCCAGCGGCAGAAGCTGACTCTCCTCCGTCGCCATGTGCTCGACCAGCGCGACGCGCAGCCGTTCGAAGGCGGCGGCGAGTTCGGCACCACCCTGTGCGGTGGCACGCCAGCCGGGGAGCAGCCGGGACACCTCCGCGTTGGCCTCTTCGATGGCGTGGTGCTGGTCGTGCATGAGGGGGACGATGGCCTCGGCCTCCGCGCCGCCCCGCTCGCTCAGCCGGGGCCAGAGCAGCAGGTCCTCGCCCTCGTGGTGCTGGTGCAGAACACCGCACACCATGCTGGCGTGGCCGCCGACGACCTCGGCGCGTCCGGTGTCGCCCGGGGCGACATCCTGGACGAGCTTCGGCAGCAGGCTGATCTCACGACGGAGGCTGGCGTGCGCCATGTACATGTCGCGCACGTCGGCCATGGCTTCGTTGTGGTTCGGGTTCACTGCGACCTTTCCGGGGGGCGCTACCTGTTCAGGCGTTTTCGGGTTGGCGCTCCGGGGCGACGGTTCTCGCGCCGGAGTTGCCCGTCGAAGCCTGCCCGACAGCACTTGCAACCGACTTAAAGATCACCAATCGCGTGTCCGCCCGTCCTCGGACGGACCGGACAGGGAGGGAACGGCCGCCGGACGAAGCCGCCGTCAGACGGCGAGCGCGGACTCCGCCTCCGCCAACCAGTACGGCGCGTTCCACCGGCGGGCCACCTCCGCCGCCAGCCTGAAGTGCCATACCGCCAGGTCCGGGTGGCCCTGTAGCCGAAACAGCTCGCCGAGTGTCAGCGCGACCGGGCGCAGCGTGAACGCGGTGCTGGAGAAACCGGCCAGCTGTTCGCGTACCGGAAGCAGCTCGTCGATGATGGGCTGCGCCAGGTCCCTGCGGCCCAGCGCCACGGCGACCATCGCCCGTACGGTGAGAGCCGTCGACTGGAAGTAGTCGGGACGGCAGGGATGCACCCCGACCGGCACGGTCCTGGCCTCGTCGACCCTGCCGCTCTGGACGAGGGCCAGCGCCAGCAGGTCGTCGAGAGCCGGACCGAACATCTCGCGCGAGACCCGGGTCGGCTCCAGATACTCACCGAGGCGCCGCTGGCTGATCAGCAGGGTCGCGGTGGAGTAGTAGCGGAGGGTGTCGGCGTGCAGCGAACCCTGCTGTCGCATCTGGCCGGCGGCCTCGTCGTAGCGGCGCTGTGCCGTCACGAAGTCACCCGCGACGTGGGCGAGTACGCCCTGCGTGGCGAGGCCGATCGCCATCGCCTCGTTGAGCCGGTAGGTGCTGACCATCGCCGCCTGCCGGGCGATGCTGGCGTGCAGCTCCTCCGGTTGGTTGAGCGCGGCGGCGCTCTGGCCGAGCGCCTGCTCGGCCAGCCAGTGGTAGGTCACCAGGCCATGCTCGGTGGCGAGGTCGCGAAGTTCCAGCGCAAGGCCCCGCCGCTGTGGCGCCTGCCGGTCGAATCGCAGGGTGCGGAGGCGGGCGGCGAGCCCGAGGGCGCGCAGCTCAGGGTCGTCGAACTCGCGCGAGATGGCCAACGCCTCCAGCCCGGCCGCCGGGCCGCGTGGGTCGGACTCGCCCTCAAGCTCGCTGGTCAGCGCCTCCAGCAGTCGACAACGGTCGACCGGATCCAGGTCGCCCTTGCCCAACAGCCGCGTGAGAGGTTCGACGACCTCGTGCTCCACAACCCCGTACGCACGGATCAGCCACGGTGTGGCGACCTTCCACGCGGTGAACGCCGCGACGAGCAGTTCGTCCCGGCCCGAGGCGACGGCGACGTCGACGGCGCGAGCACGGGTCCTGCGGGCGGCTCCGCTGGCGCCGGCGCGGGCCTGCGCGCGGAGCAACCGGCCGAGCAGGTCCACCCGCAGCGCGGCGCGATCCCCGGGGACCACCTCGGCACTGTCCAGGGCGTTGCTGAGCAGCTCAACCGCGACGTCGTACGCGTACCGTCGCTCGGCCAGCTCGGCGGCGCGGATCGCGTAGTCGACGGCGAGCCGCGCGGTGTCGGACGACGCGGCGCGGGCGTAGTGGTGGGCCAGCGCCGGGTGGTCGTCCGGACGCAGCCGGCGGACGCAGGTGGCGACCCGGGCGTGCATACGGGAGCGGCGTAGCTGGGAGATGTCGGTGTAGATGGTGTCGCGGACCAGATCATGCACGAACCGCACCCGCCCCGGCGCCGGTTCGGTGAGCAGGCCGGCGACCAGCCCGGCCTCCAAGGCGTCGAGCACAGTGTCCTCGTCGGCGTCGGCGGCCTCGACAAGTGTCTCCACGTCCGCCTCCCGCCCGGCGACGGCGGCGAGGCGCAACACCGCGACCGCCGGTCGCGGCAGCCGGGAGAGGCGTCGGCGCAGCACGTCGCGCACCCCTTCCGGCACCTCGGACATGGCCACGAGTGCCCCCTCGGAGGCGAGCAACTGGGCCGCCTCCCGGACATAGAACGGGTTTCCGCCGGTGCGCTCGGTCAACGCGGCGACCGTGTCCGTGTCGACGGTCGTCCGGATGATCGAGTCGATGAGCCGCTGCACGTCGGCCGCTGCGAGTCCGTCGAGCGGTATCCGGCGCGGGGACCGGCGAGCCAACGCCGCCATGTTCTCGGCGAGCCGCTCGCGGTTGTCGGTGGGCCGGAACGCTGCGACGAACAGGATGGCCGCATCGGTCAGCTCGGTGACGCTGGTCAGCAGCAGCAACGTCTCGGCGTCGGCGGCGTGCAGGTCGTCGAGGAGGATGGCGATCGGTCGGTGGCCCGCCGCAGCGCGCAGCCACGTCGCGACCGCGCGGTGCAGCCGAAACCGGCCGGCGGCGACGTCGCCGCCGAGGTCGCGATCGGTGTCGTCGAGCAGCGGTGCGAGCGCCGGAGCGAAGTCCCCGGGCGGCGCCTCCCTGGCGAGTTGCCGGAGTGCCTCGACCCACGCCCAGGCCGGCGGAGCGCCCTCGACCTCCGGACAGCGGCCGACGGCGACCAGCCAACCGTGGGCGGCGAGCTCCCGCCGGAAGCGGGCGAGCAGACTGCTCTTGCCAGCACCGGCCTCCCCGGTGAGCAGCACGATTCGGGGCCCGCCAGCAATCGCCTCGGCCGCCGTCTCCCCGAGGGCCGCCAGTTCCGCCTCCCGCCCGACGAACACCTCGTCCGGCGCCGGCGTGGTCGATCGCTCCGCGTCCGGTCGTGCCGGAGGCGGGGGCGCGGCACGGTCGTACGGCACGGCCGGCGCCGTTGCCGGTGTCCCTGCCGCCGTCGACAGCAGGTCGAGGCGCTGACCCAGGATCGCCTGTTCCACCTCGACAAGCGCCGGTCCCGGGTCCAGGCCGAGTTCCTCGGCCAGGGTCGCGCGCGCCCGGCGCAACGCGGCGAGTGCCTCGCCCTGCCGACCGGTACGCCACAGCGCCAGCGCCAGCAGCCGCCAGCTCTCCTCCCGCAGGGGCGTCTGTCGTGTCAGTGCCTCCGCCTCCGGTACCGCCTCGGCCGCCCTCCCGGTGCGCAGGGTCACGTCGAGCAGCAACTCCCGGGCCACGAGGCGCAGCTCCTCCAGCCGCGTCACCTCCGGCTGCACCCACGGCTCCCCGGCGAGTTCGGCGTACGGTCCGCCGCGCCACAGTCCGAGCCCGGCGTCCAGCAGCCGGCCGGCGCGAGCCGGATCGGTGGTGCTGACCGACCTCGCCTCGGCGAGCAGCCGCTCGAATTGCCAGGCGTCAACGGCGTCCGCGGGCACCCGGATCGCGTACCCGGGCGGGGCGGTCACCAGCAGCCGGGCCGGTGTCCGGCGTTCACGGGACGGCTCCAGCAGCCGCCGCAGATTCGAGATGTACACCTGCAGTGAGGCGATGGCCCGGGGTGGTGCCTCACCCTGCCACAGATTGTTGATCATCCGGTCGACGGAGACGACCTCGCCACGGGCAGACAGCAGCAGGGCGAGCACGGCACGTTGGCGGGGGCCACCGAGGTCGACCGGTTCGCCGTTGTCGAGCTCGAGCCCGAACGCTCCCAGCACCCGCAGCAGCATGACCTGGACAATGTTAGTCGTACCGGCTGGCGCCGCTGTGGACTCGGTGCGACCGGATCGGACCACTGGAGGCGGCGGCGCATATCGGAGAGATGGTACAAAAGAGGACATGAAGTGGTTGCGGCACGGTCAGTCGACATCGGCGATCGGCCGCCCTCCGGGTCAGGCCGCACCTCCGTCGTTCCTCGAACTCTTCTTCGATCTCGCCTTCATATTGGTTTTCGCCCAGTTGTCGCACGATCTGGTCCAGAACCTGACCTGGGACGGCGCGTTCCAGACGCTCATACTGCTCCTCACCGCGTGGTGGGCCTGGGTACTGACAGTCTGGGTGACCGACCTGTTCAACCCGCGGCTGCCGAAGATCCAGATAATGGTGATCGCCATCATGCTCGGCGTCATGCTGATGGCGCTCGTGATGCCGACCGCGTTCGAAACGCGCGCCCTGTTCTTCGCCGGCGCGTACCTCGCCATCCATGTTGCCCGCGATGGTGTGCTCATCCCCGCTACCAGAGCCAATCGAACCGTGCAGGCCAGGAGCGTCCGGGTCGTCTTCTGGCACGGTCTCACCAGTCCCCTCTGGATCGGCGGGGCGATCGCGCAGGGCCACACCCAGTTGGTGCTGTGGGCCGCCGCGCTCGTCATCGAATACGTCTCGGCAACCTATGGGTGGCCGACGCCGGGCCTCGGCCGCACCGCATTGGCCGCCCGGATCTTCGCCGGTCCCCACCTCCACGAGCGGCACCTTCAGATCCTCGTCATCGCGATCGGGGAGATGATCCTCGGCGTCGGCCTGCGCGTCGTCGGAGGCCCATTCGCGTTCGAGAGCGTCGCCGCGGCAGTGGCCGCGTTCGTCGGAGCACTCCTGGTCTTCCAGATCTACATCAACAGAGTGCGGGAACTGGTCGCCGGACCATCCATCACGCTCCTGGAGCAAACGCGTCGAGGGATCCTCATGTCGCACAGCCATCTGGTGATGGTCGCCGGAATCGTGGTGTTCGCGACAGCCGCCGACCTGGCCGCGCGTGACCCGCTGGACAGGGAGAACGTGGCGTGGACGATCGCCGTTACTGGCGGACCCGCGCTCTTCCTGCTCGGCAGTTCACTGTTTGATCTGGTGGTGCGCCGGTCGTTCCGCCCCCGACTCATCGGGATGTTTGTGCTGCTCGCCATAATGCCGGCACTGCATATGCTGCCGATGTTCACCGTACTGATCCTGATCGACGTGGTGCTCGCCGCGACGCTGGTCGTCGAGTTGGCGGTCGCGCTCCCCCGGTCGCCCTCTCCAAGTGCCCAAGCCGCTGGCGGACGGAGTTCGTAAAGACACCTCCGGCGTCCGATCGCCGTCACCGAGCGGCAGTGTCGAGCCCTGGCATTTCGACGGCGAGGAATCAGAAAGGTAGCCGTGGGGGCGTGGCCGGCCCCGGTCGTATTCCGAAGTTGAAACTGTCCGCCAATGCGATGCCGAGCAGGATGAACGTGACGAGCGCCATGATCGTGAGTTGCGGGAGGACGGGGAAGGCGGCCGCGAGCAGACCGATCACGATGATCCCGATGGGGCGGGTCCACGACACTTGGCTGAAGACGGTGTAGGCGAGCACACTGCGGCCGACCAGGAAAAGCACCGGGCCGCCGAGCATGGTCGCACCCCAGCCCGGGTGGGCAGGGCGCAACGGGTCGTCGATGACGAGTGCGGTGCCGGCCGCGGAGAGGATGATGCCGGCGACCATGACGAGATGGCTCACCGCCGCGAACTGACCGAACCTGGATGGATTGGTGGAAGCGACGATGGCATCGGGCAGCAATTCACCGGCACGATAGATGTAGATCCGCCACATCAGTACCGCCGTGGCGAACGCCATCCCGAAGGCGGCGACCCGATAGATCGTGTAGTTGTCGGGGCTGAGCGTCAGCCCGGATGTGAAGACCGATACCCCGAGCGCAATGATCAGAAGTTGACGGTAGCGTTCGGCGATGCGCTCACCGACGATTTTCCACTCCCACCCCACGGAGTGGCCGAGTTTCGGTGTGGGCCAGCCGAGCACGGCCGCCGTGTACTCGATCGTTATCGCCAGTGCCCACAGCACTGTGCGCGGAGTATTGGGAAGGAGCGCGCCGGCGAGCCAGGCCACCCCGGAGATGCCGGCCCAGAAGAGGATTCGACGGTTACGGATCCGTACTATCTGTCGGCGACCGGTGATCAGTAGGTACGTGGCCGACCCGAGCTGGACCGCGAGATACCCGATCGCGAAGAGCAGCCCTCGTCCGTCGAACGCCTCCGGGACCGCGGCCGACATCACCAGGCTGCCCGTCATCACCCAGAAGACCTGCACCTGACCACGCGGACGATTCAGGTCGGAGGTGTCCGCCACCCACGAGGACAGGGCCCACACCAGTGCGAACGCCAGAAACAGGATCAGGGTTTGCGCGGCGGCCAACCAGGTCAGTGTCGCGGACAGGTCCGCCGCGAGCACGATCAGCGCGAGGAAGAACACCAGGTCGAAGAAGAGTTCGAGAAAAGCTGGGCGATGTTCGCCCGTCGCTTCCCGAACCACGCCGACGTCATCAGCCATCGGGGACTCATTCTGCCGGAATTATCCCACTATCGTAGTGGCATCGCCGCTCCCGGGGGCCTCAACGGGCGCGCGGTTGTGTTCGCCGCGGATCCGCAGGTAGCTGTCGGCAAGCTGGTTCGGCAGGAGGCAAGCCGCGAAACCCTGACACCGCCGCACCGCCTGACCGACAGCGCTACCAATACCCCCCGGGGGTAGCCTACGCTGTTGACATGCGCGAACGGGTGTTCCTCGTCGTCGGGTACGACGGGGCGGAGTTGCTCGACATCGCCTGCGTGACGTCCAGCCTCGACATCGCCAACCGGATCGGCGCCACGCCGCCGTACCGGGTCGTCCTGGCCACCCCCGGCCGGCGGGAGATCAGTTGCGACTCGGGGCTGCGGCTGGCGGGCGAGGTGGGCCTGGAACGGTTCACCGGGCCGGTGCACACGTTGCTGGTGACCGGTGGCCAAGGCCATGAGTGGGCGGCGGCGAGTCCGCACCTCGTCGGCCACGTCCGGCGGCTGGCCGGGCTGGCGGAGCGGGTCGCCTCGGTCTGCACCGGGTCGACAGTGCTGGCCGAGGCCGGCCTACTCAGCGGTCGGCGGGCCACCACGCACTGGATGTACGCCCACCGGTTGGCGGACCGGTTTCCCGACGTGCGGGTCGACGCCGAACCGATCTACGTCCGGGACGGCACCGTCGCGACCTCGGGTGGCGTGACGAGTGCACTGGACCTGACGCTCGCCTTCATCGAGGAGGATCACGGGGCGGCGCTGGCTCGGGGCGTGGCGATGGGCACGGTGGCGTACCTGCAACGGCCCGGCGGGCAGGCCCAGATGAGCATGTTCCTGGCCGGCCGGGCCACCGACGACGTCATGGTCCGCAGGATCAGCGATCACATCGTGAGCCACCTCGCCAACGACCTGAGCACGGCGGCGCTGGCCCGGCTCACCGGGGTCAGCGAGCGCCACCTGTCGCGACTGTTCGTCGAGCACCTCGGGCAGACTCCGGGGCACTACGTGCGTCGGGTGCGGACCGAGGCGGCCGCGCACCTGCTGGCATCGACCGGGCTGCCCCTGAGGGCCGTGGCACGACGCTGCGGATTCGGCACACCCGAATCGCTGCGGCAGGCGTTCGTCGATCGGTACGCCGTGCCGCCTCCCGCTACCGGGCGGTGCACGCTGCGGCGCCCCCGGTTGATACCACGGCTTCGGCCCCGCGTCCCAGCGATTCGGACACGATCGATCCCGAAGCGGTGCCGACCGCCGCGTCGCCGGCAGGATCGTGGCCATGACTCAGCAGTCGTTGGCGCGCCGGCCACGACTCGTCGACCGTTGGCCCATCGCGGTAGCACTTGGCACTGATCATCGTGGCCGCAGGCTGACCTTAAGGTTGTACATGTCGATGCTTTCGGATCCGACACGGAGGAGTGAGCAGTGACCACACGTACCGGCAAGGTGATCGTCAATCAGACAGTCTCGGCGGACGGGTACTCGGCCGGGCTCAACCAGACCGAGGAGCGCCCGTTCGGTGACGACGGCGGTGACGGCTGGGGCGGCAGACTGCATGCCTGGATGTTCGACGCCGGCGACGAGAACCGGGCCGAGGTCGACCAGATCAATGCCGCCTCAGCGGTCATCATGGGGCGCAACATGTTCGGCCCCGTGCGTGGCGAGTGGGATCGGCAGTGGAACGGCTGGTGGGGTGACAATCCGCCGTTCCACACGCCGGTCTTCGTGCTCACCCACCACGCGCGCGAGCCGCAGCCGATGGAGGGCGGCACCACGTACCACTTCGTCACCGACGGAATCGAGTCGGCACTCGCACAGGCACGCGCGGCAGCCGGCGACGGCGATATCTCGATCCACGGGGGTGCGACCACCATCAACCAGTATCTCGCCGCCGGCCTGGTCGACGAGCTGCGGCTGCACATCGTGCCGCTCACCCTCGGCGCCGGCGTGCGGCTGTTCGAGGGCGTCCCGCCGCTGAAACTCGAACAGGTGACGTCGCGGGCGGCGACGTCGGTCGTGCACGTGACCTACCGCGTGCTGCCCGGAAGCGGTGTCACTCCCTCCCAGTAGCCTGCCCGGCGAGCCGACTGAAGGCCGTAGCGGCAGAGCCATACGAGGGAGAGTGTGGTGTCTGCGATCGCGTCCTTGACCTTGGTCCCCAGGGACAGCGTCACCGAGCTGGCCAGCCTGGCCCGCACATCGCCGTCGTCGTTCCACTCGTACCTGGCGGAACACAGGGGCACGGCGCGGCAGGAGTACGACTGGTCCGGCTACTGCATGCTGTACGTCCTGACCTATCTGGATGAGCGTGGCATCGACCTGGAGCAGTCGGAGTTCGATGCCGAGTCGGAGGCCATCAACCGCGTGTACGGCCTGACCGTGCTCATCACTCCCGCCCACAAGCGGTTACTGGATCAGCTCGACCCCGCCAGGCACCGCGAGGAGGAGCTGGCCGCCCACTTCGACGAGATGGGGATGGACTTCGAGGAGAGCGGCACGGCCGGTCTGGACGGGCTGACGCTGTTGCGCGACAACATCGCCGAACTCCGCGACGACCAGGTATTGCTGCTGCACGTTGGCTGAGGCCGACTTGACCAGACGGTGTCACCACCCTGGGCTGGGGCTGCGGCGCCCCACCGGGCTGCTGGCCCAAGGACGCACTGGTAGCTCTCAGTCGTCAATCCAGTCGGTTGAATCCCACCCGGCCTACGTGATCAGCCTTTCACCGTCCGTAGTCGGACGCGCAGACTATGGGGCGAGACGGCGGAGGTAAACAATCCTCGCTCCACGTGCCGGTAGCATGACTTTGGGGAGTATCAGCAGTTCAAATGCTTGATCAGTGATCAATCAGAATATTGTGGACGGTAAGACATCTACATTCACCCCTCGCCACGGATAGTAATTAGCTAACCGGGGACGACGAGGGGAAACGATGAACGAAACGCTGGCGACGGCCGTCTCCGATCACGGAGCGTTGGCCTTGGCTCTTGCCATCGCCGGAACGGCGGCAGGGTTGGTACGCGCATACGTTGCGCACCGAACACGTCTGCACGAGGAGCGTGAGGCGTCGACACGAACCGCCGCCCGGGCGACCTGGCTGATCAGGCTGGCGGAGGCCGACCACGATGTCGTGCGGATCGTGGAGCGTGATCGGGACGGGCATCGCGAGGTGGAGCTGGGCAGCCGCGACGCGACGCGACGCGACGACACCAGGGAGGCCGCGTGATGGGGGTGGAGGGCACCGCCGCCCTGACACCGGAGCCGGTCGACAGTGAAGCGGCGCGCAGGGCGGAGGCCGCGCGCCTCAAAGTAGAGCATGACCAGGAGTTCGCCGCTTTCGCCGAGGGCAGTTACCACACGGTGGAGCGAATTCTCCGGGCGGCGTGCTGGGACCGCGAGGTGGTTCAGGACGCTCTCAACGAGGCGTACCTGCACGGGCGCGTCCAGTGGTTCAAGATCCGTACCTACACCGAGCCGATCGGCTGGGTGATCATCACGGGCCGAAACAAGATCCGCAAGGAGCTGCAACGACGTCAGCGCGAAGCCGCAGTCGCGCCGGAAGACCTGCCCCCGGCACCGCACACGGACATCGCCGACGTATGGGAAGCCCAGGAGACGCTGAGGACCTGGTTGCACCACCTTCCGTCGCGGCAGGCCGAAGTGTTCCAGATGTCTCGCGAGGGCTTTTCCAACCAGGAGATCGCGCGCATCCTCGGATTGGCCGAAACCAGCATCCGCTCCTACAAGCTCGCTGCCAGGAAACGCCTGCGTGAGCTGGCCGAGGAAGCCGGCTATACGGACTCGGAAGGCCGCCGGCGCCAGGGAGGCAGCCGTGGACCTCGATGACATTCTGACGTTGGCCGAGACAAATCAACCCAGTCCTCTGGAACTCGCCCGTGCACGCCGTGTGGCGCGGGCCGCGCAGGGCCAGTACGACCTGTCCGTCGCCGAAGGATACGAGATCATTGTCGATGCCGACCTCGTCGATCCGCTGACCGCGGTTGTCGACGAGGCGACCAGAGTCGCCCGTGCCGCGCAGCTGGCGAAGCTCGGCACGATCACCTGGACAACCGGTGGAGGGAAGTCCGATGGTTTCGGGCGCCTCATCTGGTCGGATGAGATGGCGATGATCTTCGGGCATGCTCCGGGAACGCTGCGCCTCACGCCCGAAAGGCTTGCCAACCTCGTCCATCCCGCAGACGTGGAAACGGTTCGCAAGGTAGTGCGGACGGCATGGGACCGCCGCCGCCCCGACGAGGTCACGTTCAGAGTGATCCATCCGGGTGGCACCGTCCGTCACGTGCACTGCCACATCGAGATCCTCACCACCGACGGCACACCGTCGGGGATCATCGCCACCGGCGCAGATGCCACCGCGTTCGAACTCGCCCGGCAAGAGCGTCGCAGGCTCGCCACTCGCAGCGAAATGCTGTGTGCCGACCTGGCCGCACTGGACATCGTCACCGGACTGCCGACCCGCAGCTACCTGACCGACGAGGTCGACCGAGCCCGCCGCACCACTGGCGGAGCACTCATCGTCGTGGCAACCGAACCCACCACCCGGTTGCCCGACGCACTCACCGACGAGAACCACGACGACCTGACGGCAGAGGTCGCACAGCACCTGCGAACAATCGTGGGCGACGAGGTGACCTGCGGTCTAGTCGGCCCCGGCCTGTGGGGCGTACTCCTCGCTCCGACCGAAGGGCACACGGAGGCTCCCGAGGCCCTGGCAGCTCGGATCGTCGACACGTTCCGACGCCACCTGTTCAGCGTCCAGCACAAGACCTTGCGCCTCTACACGTGGGCGGGCATGGTGCTCTTCGGGAGCGGGGTATCGGCAACCGGATTCGACCTGCTCATCGACGGCGAACACGCGGCCCGCGACGCGCGCCGCAGCGGCGTCCCGACCACCGTCCTCAGTGAGCCGGCGGCGACCAAGGACCGGATGGACAAATGCCGGTCACAGGTACGACAGGCAGTGTCTGCCAACAGGTTCGCCCTCTACGCCCAGCCCATTGTCGACCTCCGCCTCAACGAGGTCACTCGCCACGAGATCCTTTTGCGGGTTCGGAGCGATACTGGCCAGTCCGTGGCACCGTGGGCCTTCCTCGACATGGCCGAGCGCGTCGGCGAAATCCTCACCGTGGACAAGTGGGTCATCGACCATGCCCTCGAACTGATCGGCCGCGGCGCCCAGACCTCCCACTATCAGGTCAACATATCCGGCAAGTCCCTCGCCGACCCGGGGCTGCTCACCTACGTGACTGAGGCGATCCGCCGACACGGGGTGAAGCCGGAATGCCTGACCTTCGAGATCACCGAAACCACCCTCATCGAGAACCGCAACGAGGCCCTCGCCTTCGCAACGGGGATCAGAGAGATCGGCTGCCACCTCGCGTTGGACGACTTCGGTACGGGATACGGCGCCCTCGCTCACCTGAAATACCTTCCGGTGGACCTAGTGAAGATCGATGGGGTGTTCATCGTCGATCTTTGCCGGTCGCCGGCCGACCAGGCCGTCGTCTCGAAGCTGGTGGAGCTGTGCCACACGCTCGGCATCCGTGTTGCCGCCGAATATGTCCAGGACGAGGAGACGCTGGAATTCCTGAAGAGCTGTGGAGTCGACTTCGCCCAGGGCTACAAGACCGGAAGACCGGAACCGATTGCGGTGAGCCCCGAGAAGCCGGTACGGACGATCGAAATCGAACTGCGGCTTCCGCCCCAGCACACCGCCATGGGCTGAGCAGGAGCCTCGACCGTTGTGCCAGGAGCACGTAGGGTCCCAGCTTCGCGCGCCCGTTCGCCGTCGCCATCGGCCGACCCTAGCGCGCTCGCACCACGAGTAGCACCACGCGAAGATCGGCCATCTAGCGTTTGTACTGGTGGGCCGGAGGCATCACCATGCGAACCATCCCGCCACCATCGCCGGTGACCCGTTGCCGCTGCGTTTGCGCACGTCACGGGGTCGGGGTGATGCCCGATGACGTCGAAACCGGATGCCCTGGCCGACGCAATCGCGCAACTCAGCAACCGCGACTCGTTCACCGATACCCTCCGAGCCGGGCTGAGCCTTCCCGCACCAAAGGCTGTGCGAATGCGGTTCGTGATCGAGATCGTGGCCCACCTCCACGACTCGCTGACCAGCAGCCTCGTGACGGAGCCGGAGGCATACCAGACCTTCGTACGCGCCGTTTCGATGCTCAACGCCTTCCTGCCTGAAGGGAGGCGGTGATGAATCACGAGAACAGCGGGCCGCCAGTCCGATTCGTCGACGCCGAGCGGATCAACCCATTCCAGGTGCTGCTCGACCTGCACGATCACGCGCTCGGACATCCCGCAGCGCCGAGCCAGCGTGACGCGTTGACGGAGTTGGCGTTGGCCGCAGCCGTGGTGTCGTGGTGGAGCCGCTGGCAACCGATCACCATCCACGCCGCCCTGCGCAGCGGGGCCGACCTGACGGACATCGTCGCCGCGACAGGTCTGGGCCTAGGCGAGGTGGTCCGCCGATGGCAGCGGTGGGCCGATGTCCAGACCCTGCTGATCATCGGCGGACGTACGGCCGTTGACCCCGAGGAGGTCCGGACCATCCGGCGCCAGCTCCGAACGGGGATGGTCCGGTGACACCGGCCCAGCTCGCTCGCAATGTCAGCACCGCCGCCGTGGCCACTATTGCCGCTTGGTCCTCGTGGAGCCATATGGTCCACGTCGCGTTGCGGTACGGCGAGCGTCCCGAGATCGCCTATGTCCTGCCGATCTCGGTCGACGGAATGCTGATCGTCGCGTCCGCCGCGATGGTCGAGGACAACCGCAACGAGCGCAGCGTGCGGTGGTCGGCACGGATCGCGTTCGCAGCGGGCGTGGCGGCCAGCGTCGCGGCAAACATCGCCGCCGCCCAGCCGACCCTCGGTGCCCGCATCGTCGCGGCGTGGCCGGCTGTGGCAATGTTGCTGGTGGTCGAGATGCTGTCCCGAGCCAAGCCACCTGCCCGAGGCCAATCGGTCACTGCTTCACCGAACGAAACAGAGAAGGCCGCCGAAGGCGGCCCATCTGGCACCGTGGAGGAATCGGACATGAAGATCGATCAGCTGGCATCCGGCCCCGGCAGGGCACCGGCTCCGCAAGAGAGCAATGGTCCCAGCGTGGGCACCTCGAACCCTCCGCGTGGTCGGCGAGGACCAGCAGCGGACGTTGTGGCACGGGTGCGGGCGGAACGTCCGGACGCCCGTTTCGCGGATATCGCGGCCGAAGCTGGGGTGTCCGAGCGGCATGTCCGCCGTCTGCTGATGTCCGAAACCCGTCGGCCAACCACAGCCGGTTCGGACTTGGACCGCAATGCGGTCACCTGACCTGATCCCCATGTCTATCGGAGGGCGCTAGCGCTGAGTAGGGGTGATCGGTACAGGCACCGATTACCCCATCCCGGTTGGCAGCTGGACCGCCCGCCTTACTTTGCTATCGATGGCCGACGAGCCGGGACTCGAACGTAGCGACCATGTCGCCGACGTAGCCAAGATTGCCGGGGTCGTCGTTGTAGAGGGCAACCAGGGAGAGTTCCCATAGCGAGTAGGCGGAGGTTAGCTCGGCCGGCAGCTCCCGAAGGCGGCTAACAGCCTCGTCGGCCTGCCCAAGGCGCCCAGCCTCGGCCGCCGCTGTCGCCTGCTCCCATAGCTGCTCCGCACAGTCAAACAGTCGGCGGACGTGGTCGGCACAACGATCTTCACGTTCACGCAGGGACGAGACAACCTCGTCATAATCATCGCCCTCTTCGGGCTCGATAACCACTGGGAGATCGCCGGCGGCCAACCGGGGAACCTGAGCGACGACGACCGTCTCATCGGATCCAGGGTCGCTGTCTGCGCCTAAGCAGAGGCGGCCAAGCTCGGCGAGATCCTCGACGGCAGTGCTGGTGATCAGAGCCGAGATAGATTCGATCGTCTGTTCAACAGCGTCGTAGCGATACTCGGCGAGGTAGTCGTCGATCTCCGAGCTCATCTCGACAATCTGCCCGTACACGCTGCTGAGGTCACCCCGGAGTGCGTCGATCTGCTCAGCCAACTCCTCGTCGTAGTCGTCGTCCTCGGACACAACTTCGTCGACCATAATTCCCTTCCGGTGGTTCAGTAGATGAGTGCACAGTAGGCGACTGGGCCGACCTGCACCGGCCCAGTCACCACGGGTTAGCAGGTCGGTATCGCGACGACTTCGACGTCGATGTCTTCGCTGCGCAGCCGCCGGACCGCCCGGTAGAGGGCGACCTGCGAGAACGTGAAGAGAGTGTCGACGGTGAGCGGCTTGCCGGAGCCAAGGGCAATGCCGTACACGACCTTGCTCGGCTTGAACGTCGCGTCGATCAGATGGCTCGGGTGACGAGCGTGCACCAGCTCGACCAGCCGCTCGCGGGCGTCTGGCTCGTGGCGTAGCGCATCCACGGAGACCTCGCCCTGCAGGAACAGATGGCTCAGCGGGGATGACCGCACCGACCTCTTGATGTGGATCAGCTCGTTGCCGGGCCCGAGCAGGTCACATGCTTCGATGCCGTGGCCGCGCTTGTGCTGCCGGGTCTTCAGGAGCCGCTTGTCGAGAAGCGCGTAGCCATGTGCGGACGCGGCCTCCCTGTTGTAGGCGTCCTCATCGGCGAGGTCGCTGGTCCAGGGCGGCAGGACGACGGTGGACGGCCGGCTCAGGAGGGCTTCGATCTCGTTTCGCAAGAATTCCAGGTGGCGGTCTCCGATCTCGTACCACCTGCCCTCGTGATAGATCATGTGTGAGGACCCGAGCGCGATCTCCGCCGTGATCCACTTGTGTGCTGCAGTGGGCGGACTCAACAAGTCATCGCCGTCGGCATCGGCGCACAAGCCGATGCTGCCCGTCTTCAGCGCGTTCAGCCGTCTGCCCGGCGGCCGGCTCTGCGCCCGTTCGAGGATGGTGTCGAGGTCGAGCTCGGGGAGGTAGGTACGCCGGTATGGCACCTTGACCTGATACGAGGCCGCGAACGGTTCGTACTCGACTTGGACGATGGGCACCGCGAGGCCGAGCGCCTGCGGTTCACTCTCGCCGAGCAGGTCGTCGAGCCGCCGGTCGAGTTCCTCGGTGCGAGTGCCCGTCGGCAGCGGCTGGATCTGCGCGACGAACTCGAGTTCTGGCGACGGCGTGTCGCCAGCGCAGGCGCGGCTGATCTCACGAAGGTCGTCAAGCAGGCCCACCGGATCGACACTGAGGGGGATCTGCAGCGAGTTCGCGCCCGCGATCGAGACCGGCCGGGTGGCGAACCGGGTGACGGCGAGCCGCTCGTTTTCGAGGAGAGTGCCGCACAACTGTCCGACAATCTCACCCCACTGCTCGATGCCGTAGTGGCGAATATGCTGGCCGCCGGGCACCAGGCTGCGGTCGACCCGGCCTGTGGACGCGAGCACGCGGCGAGTCACCCGCCTAATCTGCTCGGGTTCGATGGCGCGGATCGCGAAAGCGATACCGAATCCGGGGTCGACGAGGTCAAGGTTGATCATGTAGCGGCCAACAGTGCCGTAGGTGAGGGCGTACACCTCGTCGTCCACGACCACGAGTAGCGCGCCCCCTGCGCTGCTGTAGCCGACGGCAACGTCGTCACCGGTGAGCTCTGTGATGACGGCGCACCAGTCGGCCTTATCCCGTGGCACGTGCCCGTGCACCACGAGCCCTTGAGCACCGGCAACGGTGGTCGCGGTGATCTCGAAGTCCTGCTCACGCAGGTAGCGGTGGTTCAGGGCCCGCTGCAGGCCCTGCGGATCCGGGGAAACACCGTCGAGCCGGTACAGGGTGGTGCGGTACGTACCGGCGCGACGGTGGAACTTTGCGGCGTTGCGCCCGTGCCGGGCTCCGGCAGCGTGCCGGTCGGCGCGAGCGTTGCCCCTGGGGTCTAGTGATGAATGTGTCGCGGTCTCATGCACGGCTGATCCGTTCTTCTCAATCAGGAAGCTGGGTGATGCCAGGCGACGCCCGCGGACCAGCAGGTCGCTGGTCCGCGACACAGTCGCGTCTGGCGAAACGTAGGCCCTTGCGGCGTTGCTACGTTCATGGATCGATCCCGGCGGTCCGCTCGTGACGAAAGTCCGGGGGCGCGCTACCCGAGGAGGAGATACCGGCGTCGAGTTCCCCTCAGGCACTGTTCGACTACAAGGAGAACAGAGTCTGTGAACAGTGTCAACCACGTTGGTTGTCTAGTTGGGCATCTCTCGTGAATGTTCGTAGCCACGAACCTGTGTATAGTGCGTACGAGTCTCGGCGAGACAGAGGGGGCGGCATGGGGACAGATCATGTGGAGGTCACTTCGGCCGATATCGCCCGGATCGCGAGGGTGAAGCCGACCGCTGTCAGCAACTGGCGGCGTCGGCACGACGACTTCCCCAAGGCGGTCGGCGGCACCGATCGCAGCCCGCGCTTCGACCTCGGCGAGGTCGAGTCCTGGCTAAGGAGCCAGGGCAGGACCGGAGGCATCCCCGCCGACCAGCGACTGTGGCAGGCATTCGATTCGGTGCGAGCAGTGATGGCGCCCGGAGACGCGCTCAGCGCGGTCGGCCTACTGATGCTTCACCTACGCGAACACCCCGACGTCGCCGTTCCGACCGAGCCGGCCGAACTCTCCGACCTGCTGTCCCGGGCCGCGCGGATGTTCCCGGCCGGGATGCTAGGGACCGACGTCGCCGGCCTCACCCGGGGCCTGCGACAGCCTGAGGCCTCCCGCCTCGCCACGGTGCTGACCGCCGCAGTCGACGCTGCCCGCGATGCCGAACCGGGCGAGGCCGATGGCCCGGCCAAGACCTTTGAGACGCTCTGCTCCCGGTTCCTCGACACGGGTGGCCGGGCCGGGTTCACGGCGACGCCTCCGGAACTGGCCGAACTCATGGTGCAGCTGGCCGGGACACCAGCCGGCACCCTGCTAGACCCGGCCTGCGGCAGCGGAACCATACTGCTGACGGCCGCCGCTCGCGGATACCAGCGGATCCTGGGCCAGGAACTTGACCCGTCGATCGCCCGCCTCGCCGCCCTGCGCCTCGCATTCTCGCATCCCGGCGAGAGACCCATGACCTTTGACATCGAGCCCGGCGACTCGCTGCGACGGCCGGCCTTCCCGCTCGAACAGGCTGCCGCAGTTGTCTCGAATCCCCCGTTCGCCGACCGCAACTGGGGCTACGACGAGCTGTTGCAATCTCCCGTGTGGGCATACGGCGCTCCAGCGCGAGGAGAATCGGAGCTGGCGTGGGCGCAGCAGTCGCTGGCCCACGTCGTGCCCGGCGGAGCGGTCGTCATACTCATGCCCCCCGCGGTGGCATTCCGGCCATCCGGTCGGCGCAACCGCAAGGAGCTGCTTGCACGAGGTGCGCTACGGGCGATCATCTCGCTTCCGCCGGGCCTGGCCGCACATTACTCCCTGGCGCTACAGATCTGGATCCTCCGCCGCCCCGTGGATCGCCTGACCCCCGACCATCTCCTGGTCATGGACGCGACGGGCGGTGCCGGCACCACCAAGTCGGCGGCCGGTAGCAATATCACCCCAACCTGGGTTCAGGTGTGCAAACTGGTCACCGAGAGCTGGGAGAAGTTTTGCGCCGACCCGGCTGGTTTCCCCGACCGTCCCGGCGTGGCACGCGCGGTACCGGTAACTGACCTCCTCGATGAGGAGACCGACCTCACGCCCCGCCGCCATCTTCCGCTGCCCCCGCCACCGACAGTCTCCGGCGAGGAGCTGACCTCTGCTCGTGAACGGTTCACCCGATTACTGTCCACTCTCGGAGACACCCTTGTGGACACCGCCGCACTGCCGGATCTCGACCACGAGACCGTACGCTCCGTGCCCCTCAGCGACCTGTCCAAGACTGGAGTGGTCTTCATCCGGCGGGCGTCCAGCCTCGGCGCGGCCCATAACCAGGAGGAAGCACGATCGGTACACAGGATCGAGGGACGGATCGTGACCGGCACTGACATCGTACGTGGACAGCCACCGTCGCAGGTGGGTGATGTCGACGGCGACGAGGTCCGCAATCCCCCGATTCGGACGGGCGACATCCTGGTGCCGATAGTCGCGCATCGACTCACAGCCCGGGTCGCAGCGGCGGAGGATATCGGCGCGTACCCGGCGTCGACCGTATATTTGGTACGCGTCGATCCGGCGGTGCTCGACCCCTGGTTCCTGGCCGGTTATTTGTCCAGCAACGACGGCGCCCGACAGGCCGAACGAGTGGGCAGCAGCCTCGGCGGCGACATCCGGGTCGACCTGCGCCGAGTGCGCGTCCCGCTTCTGCCGCTCGACACCCAACGGGCATACGGCCGGACATTTCAACGCCTCTCCGACTTCACCCGTAACCTGCGCGCCGCCCACGACCTCGGATTAGAACTGGCGCGCAGCTCTATCGACGCGATCGCCTCGGGTCTCACCTTCGCCACCGAGGCAAGTCCATCCGCACCGTAACAACCGGAAATTCGGATGGTTCCCTCCGCATGATCCGCTGGAGAGAATCCCGGAAGTCCCTTGCGACACGCGCCCGATCTGCTCCACCAGTCCCGCCGCACCTTGAAGCGCACGTAACCGAGAGGACCACCCCGGTGAGCGACACCACACCGAAGAATCTGGCGAACTTCATCTGGCAGGTCGCCGACCTGTTGCGAGGCGACTTCAAGCGCGCCGACTACGGCAAGGTTATCCTGCCGTTCACGGTGCTGCGCCGCTTGGAATGCGTGCTCGAGCCGACCCGGGACGCAGTGCTGGAGGAGAAGGCCAAGTGGGAGGCCAAGAACCTTGACCCCGCACCATTCCTACCCAAACGGGCGGGACACAGCTTCTACAACATCACCGAACTCACCCTAGAAGCGGTCGCAGATGCGCCGGACGACGCCGCGATGAACCTGATGAGCTACGTCAACGGGTTCTCGGAGAACGCCCGCGAGGTCTTCGACCGTTACAAGTTTGCCGAACAGGTGGCCACGCTCGCCGAAGCCAAGCTGCTCCACTTGGTCGTCGCCCGGTTCGCCGCCTTCGACCTGCACCCGGACGTGGTGGAGAACCGGGATATGGGCTACGCCTTCGAGGAGCTGATTCGGAAGTTCGCGGAAGCCTCCAATGAGACCGCCGGTGAGCACTTCACCCCGCGTGAGGTTATCGATCTGATGGCCGGACTACTCATCGCTCCAGACCTGGACGAGTTCAAAGTGCCAAGCGCATCTCGTACGGTGTACGACCCGGCGTGCGGCACCGGCGGCATGCTCACTGGCGCCGAGGAGTTCATCCGACGCCACAACAAAAGCGCCAAGGTGTACGCCTTCGGCCAGGAACTCAACGCGGAGTCCTGGGCCATCTGCCGTTCCGACCTCATGATCAAAAATCAGGACGTCGATAACATCAGACTAGGCAACTCGTTCAGCGACGATCAGCTTCCGCACCGTACATTCGACTACATGCTCTCCAATCCGCCCTTTGGCGTGGAGTGGAAGAAGGTCCAGCAGCACATCAAAGACGAGCACGAGGATCGAGGCTTCAACGGCCGTTTCGGTGCCGGGCTGCCCCGGATCAACGACGGCTCGCTGCTCTTCCTCCAGCACATGATCTCGAAGATGAGGCCGGTCAGCGAGGGCGGCTGCCGGCTCGCGATCGTCTTCAACGGATCGCCGCTCTTCACCGGCGCCGCCGAGTCGGGCGAATCGGAGATCCGCCGCTGGATCCTGGAGAACGACTGGCTGGAGGCAATCGTCGCCCTGCCCGACCAGCTCTTCTACAACACCGGCATCTCGACCTACTTCTGGATCCTCACCAACCGCAAGGCCGCTATCCACAAGGGCAAGGTCATGCTGATCGACGCCCGCGACTACTGGGTCAAGATGCGTAAGTCGCTCGGCGACAAGCGCAAGATGATCGACCAGAAGCAGATCGACGAGATCATGCGCATGTACGCGGACGCGCCGACCATCGCCGTTGACCCCGAGCACGAGCTGCACGGCAAGGTGAAGATCTTCAGCAACCGCGAATTCGGCTACCACCGCATCACCATCGAACGCTCACTCAAGCTCCGCTTCGAGGTCACCGAGGAGACCCTGACCCAGGTACGCGAGTCGAAGGCGATCCAGAAGCTAGTTGGCGCCGAGGCGTTCGAGGGTGCGATCAAGCCCTTACTTGGCTCGGTGTGGCCGACCAAGAAGGCTGCCTGGGCCGCGCTCCGCACGAGCATGGCCGAAGCGGGCATGCTCTGGCCCACCGGAGCGCCGTTCCAGAAGGTGCTTCGCGACATCGTCGGCGTGCGCGACCCCGAGGGTGAGGTGCAACTACTAAAGGGCGCCCCCGAGCCTGACCCGGAGCTGCGCGATAACGAGAACGTACCGCTGAACGAGGACATCGATGCGTACGTCGAGCGCGAGGTACTGCCGCACGTCCCGGACGCCTGGGTCGACCACACCAAAACCAAGGTCGGCTACGAGATCCCCTTCACCCGTCACTTCTATGTCTACAAGCCCCCCCGCCCACTCGCCGAGATCGATGCTGAACTCAAGACGCTGGAAGCCGAGATTCAGGCCCTCCTAGGCGAGGTGACAAGGTGATCGAAGCATTCACACAGACTCCCGACCACTGGGGCCTCTCTCGTATCGACCGTGTTGCGACGGTGAACGCGCGAATCGGCTGGAAAGCTTTAACGGCTTCCGAGTATCAGCCAGACGGCCATGTGTTTTTGGCGACGCCAAACATCAAAACAAGCCAAATCGACTTCGATAACGTTAACTACATCTCGGAGCATCGATACGAAGAATCGCCAGAACTGAAGCTATCCGTCGGCGATGTTCTATTGGCCAAGGACGGAAACACCTTAGGCATCGTCAATATTGTGCGTGATTTACCTCGCCCGGCCACGATCAACGGTTCAATCGCCGTCCTGAGATCTTTCGATATCCACCCAGGGTTCCTTCGATATGTCATTGCAAGCTCCGCTACTCAAGGACTTATAGATTCCCTCAAGGACGGCATGGGTGTTCCTCACCTGTTTCAAAGGGACATCAAGAAGCTTCCCGTACCTTTGCCACCAAGGAAGGAGCAGCGCCGGATTGCCGACTTCCTCGACGCTGAGCTAATCCGCATCGATCGACTGCGACAGTTACGGCATCGAATGACAAACCTGCTGCTTCTGAAGCGTGAGCGAGCAATCGAACAGGGACTAGGCCTGACTACTGATTCGATCAGGTCCAGTATGGTGCCATTGAAGTATTTGGTCCAAGAAGTCACTGTCGGGATCGTCGTAACGCCCGCAGCTTGGTACGTCGATCACGGCGGCGTTCCCGCACTTCGAGGGGTAAATATTCAGCCTGGTCGGATAGTAACCGACAACATGGTTCACATCAGCAATGAAGGTCATTCACTCTATCGCAAGTCGCAGTTACGGAAAGGCGACCTGGTGGTAGTCCGGACGGGGCAGGCCGGCGCGACTGTCGTCGTTCCTCAAGAATTTGACCGAGCGAACTGCATCGATCTGGTGATCATCAGGCTGAGTCGTGACTTGAACCCGCGCTTCACGGAGTACTTTTTAAACTCTAGCCATGCTCGGCAACATATCGACGAGCACTCCGTGGGCACAATCCAATCCCACTTCAACGTGGGGGCAATGAAGCAAATGCGCATTCCCCGGATTCCCTTACGCGAGCAGTCACAGCGCGTGGACATATTGGATACCCAAATTGGCACAATCGACAGCTTGTTAGAAAAGTTGAAACAACAGGAAGACGCACTCGTCGAGCGGCGGCAGGCGCTTATTACGGCCGCAGTTACCGGGCAGATTGACGTGACGATCACGCAGGGGGTGGATGTGTGATGGCCGACGGGATTCGGATACTGACGGAAGAGGCGTTCGAGAACGAAGTCGTCTCGTCGCTGCTCGCATTGGGATGGCTGCCGGGCGATCGGGAGTCGTACCGGCGGGAGGTTGGGCTGGACGCGGGCCACCTATTCGAGTTCATCGGGGCGACCCAGATCGACGCCTGGCAGACCCTGATTGCGTACGCGGGTGGCGACCCGGACGTGACGCAGCAGCAGTTCGTGCGGTTCCTAGCGCGGGAGATCGACGAACGGGGAGTGCTCGACGTACTGCGCAACGGCGTGAAGGACCGGGGCGTACGGATCCGGCTGGCGTACTTCCGGCCGGCGCACACGGTAGCCGGGGATGCCCTCGACAACTACCGACGCAACCGGCTGTCGGTGACCCGGCAACTGCGCTTCTCGGTCGCGACGCCCCAGGAGTCCGTCGACCTGACACTGTTCGTCAACGGGATCCCGGTCGCCACCGCAGAATTGAAAAGCTCGGCCAGTCAGCACCCGCAAACCGTCGAGGACGCCAAGAAGCAGTACCGGAAGGACCGCGATCCCAAGGAGTTGTTCTTCGCCCGGCGTGCCCTGGTCCACTTCGCGGTGGACGAGGACGCGGTGTTCCTGACCACCCGCCTGCGTGGGGATAGGACGGCGTTCCTGCCGCTCAATCAGGGCACGGCTGGCCCCGGCAACTCAGGCGGAGCCGGCAATCCGCCGGTCGCCGTCGATGGCGGTCCCGCCTACCGCACGTCGTACCTCTGGGAACAGGTGTGGCAGCCGGATAGCTGGCTGGACCTGCTCAAGCGGTTCCTGCACGTGGAGGATCCGAAGTCGGCCAAGGCCAAAGGCCGCGGTAACGGCAACGGCCGGACCAGCGTTCACGACCGTACGCTGATCTTTCCCCGCTATCACCAGTGGCACGCGGTGCGTGAGCTTACCGCGCACGCTGCCCGGCACGGCTCGGGCAACAACTACCTGGTGATGCACTCCGCCGGCTCGGGCAAGTCGAACACGATCGGCTGGCTCGCCCACCGGCTCTCCACCCTGCACGGGTCGGCCGAGCCATGGGCGCTCGATCCGGAGGCGGTCGCGGCAGGAAGAATCGAGCCGAACAAGCCGGTGTTCCACAAGATCGTGGTGGTGACCGACCGGGAGGTGCTGGACAAGCAGCTCCAGGACACGATCTATCAGTTCGACCACACCCCGGGCGTCGTCGAACTGATCACCGGCTCCGGCGGTTCGAAGTCCTCCGAGGTCGCCGCCGCGCTCACCAACACCGCTACGAAGATCGTCATCGTGACGGTACAAACCTTTCCATACGTGTTAACCGGCGTCAGCAGCCTGAAAGACAAGCGCGTCGCCGTGATCGTGGACGAGGCGCACTCCGGGCACTCCGGCGATTCGGTCAGCAAGCTGAGCAAAGTGTTGAGCGGCAAGGGCGCCGAGCAGACCGATGACGAGGACAGCGAGCCGCTGATCTCGTCCGCGATGGCCCGGCAGCAGAGCCCGAACGTGTCCTACTTCGCGTTCACCGCCACGCCAAAACAGAAGACCCTGAACAAGTGGGGCGTACACGACCCGGCCACGGATGAGATGCGGGCGTTCCACATCTACTCGATGCGGCAGGCGATCGAGGAGGGCTTCATCCTCGATGTGCTTCGCAACTACACCACTTACAAGACGTACTGGCGGGTGGCCAAGGAGGGCGCGGAGGAGATTGAGGTCAATCCGAGCAAGGCCGGCGCGCAGCTGGCCCGGCTGGTCTACCTCAACCCCGCCACCCTTAGCGCCCACGCCGAGGTGATCGTCCACCACTTCCAGACCCGGGCCGCAGAACGGCTCGGCGGCCGGGCCAAGGCAATGGTGGTGACCCGCTCTCGGGAGAGCGCCGTGCGGATGTACCACGCGCTACTCAAGGCCACCGACGACCTGGGCTGCCCGGAGTACGGAGTCCTGGTCGCGTTCTCGAACGAGCTAGAGGTGGACAAGGTCAAAGTGACCGAAGCCGGGCTGAACGGTATCTCAGTTAAGGAGCTGCCGGATGCGTTCGCCTACACCCGCGCCGACGACCCGTACGCGGCCGCCCGTACTGGCAAGCCGGGCGGAGCGCCGGCGCGTGCCGAGTACCGCTTCCTTGTAGTCGCGGACAAGTATCAGACCGGGTTCGACCAGCCGCTGCTCACCAGCATGTACGTGGAGAAGCCACTCGCCGGGGTCGCCGCCGTGCAGACCCTGTCCCGGCTCAACCGCACCCACCCGTTGAAGAGCCAGGACGACCTGTTCGTGCTGGACTTCGCCAATGAGGCCGAGGACATCCAGGCCGCTTTCAAGCCGTACTTCGAGGAGGCCCGCGCCGCCCCGAGCGACCCGAACCTGCTCTACTCGGCTCAGCGGGTAGTCATGGACCACCAGGTCCTGGTCGAGTCTGAGCTGCTGGAGTTCGCGCTGGCGTATCTGAAGGCACAGCCCGCACTCGGCACCTCGGGCGCCGGGCAGCCGCCCGCCCGTAGCTGGGATCGCCGTCATGCCGCCCTGTACCAGCTCACCGACCCGGCGCGGCAGCGCTTCGAGCGGCTCGCCGCCGAGGACCAGGACGCGGCCGAGATGTTCCGCTCCGACCTCACCGACTTCATCCGCAAGTACGGCTTCCTCTCCCAGGTCATGCAGTTCACCGATGATGATCTCGAAGCGCTGTACCTGTTCGGCAAGCACTTGCTCAACCGGCTGCCTCGCCGTCAGGACCCGGCCGTGGACATCGGCGAGGTCGACCTAACCCATCTGCGCGTGGGCAAGACCGGCGACCACGACATGAGTCTGGAGCCAGAGGGCGCCCAACTGCTGCCTGGCTTCGACACCAGCGGAACCGGCACCGCCAAGGATCCAGACAAAGCCCTGCTGTCGGAGATCATTGAGGAGTTCAACGAACGGTACGGACTCGGGCTGAGCGAGGCAGACCGCTTGAAGTACGAGGAGCGAATCGTCGCTGCGGCTGAGGACCCGGACCTGCAGCAGGCTGCGGTGGCCAGCCGCAACGAGGGCGACTTCGAGCTGCCCTTCAACGCCCGCTTCCGCGACATCATGATCGAGCGGGCCGAGGCTGACACCAAGTTCACCGAAAAGTTCTTCACCGACGACGAGTTCCAGGGGCGGCTGACTCGGGAGGCACGGCGTGCCGCGTACCGGATGATCCGCCGGCGGCACGGCCTCTCCAACGCTGCCTGATCGGTCATGGTCCTGGTCGCCAGTGGCCCGCTGGCGGCCCCAGCGGGCCACTGGCGACGACCTCAGTCGGGGATCGGCCGGCCGAGGGCATGGACAGCGAAAGACCGTCCACGACAGACTGGTCGCACACGATCGCGGGGAGGAAGCGCGCATTGTCCCAGCCACGGCGGATTGTCAACCGGTACGAAGTAAGCCTGCTTGACGGTGGCGGCATGGGCACAGTTTGGCTGGGCTACGACACTGTCCTCGACCGCCAGGTTGCCATAAAGCAGATCCGCAGCGAGCACCACTACTCCGCCGCGCTGCGCAGGGAACTCGCCGACCGCTTCCGCCGCGAGGCTCGGGTCACCGCGAAGATCGAGCACCCAGGCGTGCCGGCGGTGTACGACGCTGCGATCGACCGAGACATCGATGACATCGAGCGGCTCTATCTAGTAATGCAGTTCGTACGGGGCGTCACCGTCGCCGACCTCCTCTCCGAGGAAGGTCCCCTGCCCACCCACTGGGCAGTCGCCATCGCGGCCCAGGTCTGCGCCGTGCTCTCGTACGCCCACGCGATTCCGGTGGTCCACCGGGACCTCAAGCCCAGCAACGTCATGATAGACAGCGGTGGCAATGTCAAGGTGCTCGACTTTGGCGTCGCCGCGGTGCTCGGCACGGACGTCACGCGGCTGACCGAAACCGGGCGCATCGTTGGCAGCCGTCACTATATGTCGCCAGAACAATTCCACGGCGTCGGCGTCAGCCCACGCAGCGACCTCTACGCAGTGGGCTGCCTACTGCACGAAATGCTCACCGGCAACAAGCTTTTCGACGGTACGAGCGACCCTGCCCTTCAGCACGTACACGAACAGCCGGTCCCGCTACGGGCACTACGGCCCGACGTGGACGAGACGATCGAGCAACTTGTGCTCGATCTGCTGGAGAAGGCGCCCGAGGACCGTCCCGCCTCGGCTCAGGAGGTATTCGATCGGCTCGCCCCGTTCCTGCCCGTGCCAGGCGCTCCGAGAGCCGGCGCGGGCAACTACGGTGGAGCTTTGGCAGAGGATCGGCCCGATCCGACCCGGCCCTATCGGCACCCACTTGCCCCGCGTCGGCCCATGGCCCCACAGCCTGGCCCGCAAAGGACCTCGCCCCCGGCCGCTCCAGCTCGCCAGGGGCAGGTCTTGCCTGGCCCGCTCGCCGCCGCATTAGAAGCCGCCGAGGAGCAGGCCACCGGGCTAATCGACGAGGAGCGCTTTTCCCAAGCGGTCAACATCCTTGAAGACGCGCTTTCATCGATAGACGCCCAGGCATTGACCGAGCACCCGCGGGTGCTTGAACTTCGCAGCATTCAGGCGGCGGCCCTCTTCCTCGGCGGTGACTTCCGCCGGGCGCTGGACGCCTTCGACGCGCTCGCCGCAGCCTATGCCCGCGTAGTTGGCGACCACGACGAACGAGTCCTGGAGTGCCGAAAACAGGCCGCGTACTGCCACGCCGAGCTTGGCGACAATGAGGCCGCGCTCGCCGGGTTCCGTGCCCTGCTAAGGGACGTACGGCGCGACTGCAACGGCCGTAGCCCGGAGGCGCTGGAGCTACGCCATCAAATCGGTATCATGCTTCTCGCCGAACATCGGCTACGTGAAGCCGCTGAGGTCCTTCGTTCGCTCCACCAAGATCTCCTTTCCGTACGTGGCCCGGACGACCCGGACGCGCAGGAGGTCCGAGATCTACTCACCCGCATCGAGTGGACCGACGACACGGCGTCGTCGACTGGCCTCGAATAGACGCTTCTGAAGGATCTACAGGGCGTCCGCCAGGATTGCGACCTCACGTGGGCAGCCCCAGGAGGCGGCCTGGTCGAGCGAGTCGATCCGGCGGTTCTCGATGCTGCCACCCGCTGCAACGAGCCGCAGACAAGACGGTCGCCTGGACGCTTGCGGCAGAGCGGGGCGGCAACCTGGCGGGCGGCGTCGCCAGCAGATGATGGCGCAGGCGAGGGTGAGGAAGGCTTCGTGGATGTCGTCGCGGATCTCCCAGCGGATGCGTAGGCGGCGGAACCAGTGCAGCAGGGCGATGGTCTGCTCGACGACCCAGCGTAGGGTGCCGAGTCCTGACCCGTTGTCGGTGCCGCGTCGGGCAATGACCGGGGTGATGCCCTTGGCGCGGAGCTCACGGCGGTAGCGGTCGTAGTCGTAGCCGCGGTCGGCGTAGAGCCGCTGCGGTCGTTGCCGCGGCCTACCTCGGATGCCTTTGATTCTGGGGATCTTGTCGACCAGGGGCATGAGCTGGGTGACGTCGTGGTGGTTGCCGCCGGTCAGGCTAGCGGAGAGAGGGATGCCGCCGGCGTCGGTGATGACGTGGTGTTTCGAGCCTGGTTTGCGGCGGTCAACCGGGCTCGGACCGGTTTTGGGCCGCCCTTGAGCGCCCGGATGTGGGAGCCGTCGATCACCGCCCGAGACATGTCCAGCTGGTTGGCGGCCCGCAGCTTGCCGAGCAGAACCTCGTGCAGTCGCTGCCACACGCCGGCGTCGTTCCAGTCCCGCAACCTGCGCCAACAGGTCATCCCCGAACCGAACCCTAACTCCTGAGGCAGGTACATCCACGGGATCGCCGTGTGCAGCACGAACAAGATGCCGCACAACACCTTGCGGTCATCCAGCGGCTTGGGCCCGGGCTGGCGGTGCCGCCGCGGTGGACGCGGTGGCAGCAACGGAGCGATCTCGGCCCACAGATCGTCCGAGACGATCCACGGCGGCTGCGCACCCCTCCTCACGTTCCGTCAGAACGATCCTCACGCCCCGAAGACACGCCCAACATCATTTCGTTAGCAGCTCTAAGGGGTCCGACAGAGCCGCATCAGGCGAGATCCGCCTGGGCTCCCGTCCCGGTATAGCGGGTCCGCCGATGTCTCCTTTGGGGCACCTTGGCCTGTTCTGCTCATCAGCCCTTCGGGTGGATCTTTCAAGATCACAAAATTGAGGCGTTCGCAGAATCTGACAGGAGCCGATTTGGGAGTGTAGGGAACCTCTGGTCAGTCGCGGCAGCGGCGCTCTCTGGGGCGACGGTGGTCAGCTTGACCGATCGCGGATCCTGGCAACGGCCGTAGCGAGGAGTGCGTTGTCCGGGTGTTGGCGGGCGGCGACGTCGAGGACGGCGATGGCTTCGGCGGGCCTGTCAGCGAGGACTTCGGCGAGGGTCACGGCCGCGGTCACGAATTCGTGGGCTACCGCTTGCTGGTGCCGGGCGAGCCAGAGGTATCCGGTGTCGGCGGCGAGTGGCCCGTGGTAGGCGGCGACCGCGCGGCGCAAGGCGGTGACGCTGGCTGCGGGGTCGGCGCCGCGTTGCGCGGCGATCATCGCCTCGCGCATGGCCCAAAGGTCGACGTCGAGAACCTCAGTGTTGAGGGTGTAGTGGTGTCGCCGCAGCCGCAGGTAGATGTTGTCCCCGCCGGCGGAGCGGAAGATTTGGCGCAGGTTGTAGGTGTAGGTGTGCAGCCGCTGCGCCGCGAGGCGGTGCGGCGGCTCGGGCAGGAGATCGCCGAGGATCTCGTGCTGGTAGGCCGACCCTCCCCGCACGATCAGGTAGACGAGGAACTCCAAAGCCTGGGGGCGGACGTGCTGCTCCTCGGGGACGCCGAGGATGGTCGGTGGGCCGAGCACCCGGATCCGGACCCGGTTCGCTCCGACACTGGCTCGCTGGCCGAGGGTGTCACCCGTGGCACAAGCGCCGGTCGGGTGCGCGTCGGCGCCAACCGCAGGGCTGATCACGGGAGGGTCCCCGGGTCGGGAGTCGTTCATGGCTGGGTGCCAGTGACCGCCCTCGGCGTCGCCTGCGAGGGCTCGATGCTCATCATTGACACGGTACAGATCCTGTCGACCTGTCGTGAACCCGCCGAACTCGTGCGGAACGCTCAGCGGCCAGAAACGTGACCGACGGAGCGCCACACGTTCTTAGCCCCTGTCTGGCCGTGCTGCCGCTGTTCGTCTGCGGTGCCGAGTTCGATGTCTGGATGGTCGTGCTCGCGTTGTGCGCAGTGCTGCCACATTTCGTGCAGGTGGTGAAGCATGCGGGCGGTGGCGGGATGGTGGGGGCAAGTGCGGCGGTGCGCGGTGATCGTGTTGGCGAGGAGGCGTCGGGCGGCGCCGCAGTGGCCGAGGTCGCGCAGGACGAGGGCGAGGGTGGCCTGGATGACGAGGGTGGGGTGCGCGTCGGGTCCGGCGGTGGCGGTGAGTTGGTCGGCGAGGTGTCGGTACGCGTGGTAGGCGCGCTGGTGGTGCCCGGCCTGCCGGTGGGCGGTGGCGAGCGTGTGGACGGCGGCGAGGGTGGACCGGGCGGAGGGTCCGTGCAGGTGGGCGCGGCTGTGGCGGGCGGAGCCGGCCCAGCGGATGGCCGCTGCCGGGTTGCCGAGCCGGGTCAGCAACTCCGCGTAGAGGTGGGCGGCGTCGGCGTGTGTCGGTTCGGTGGTGGTCGGGTCGGCGGTGGCGAGGGCTTCGCGCAGCGTTTCTCGGGCGCGCTGCGGGTCGGTGCCGGCGAGGGCGCGGGCGGATCGTAGCCGTTCGGCGAAGGCGGGACCTGGTTGGCCGGGTGTGGGGGCGGGCACAGTGCGCCAGGTGAAGCGCAGGTCGGTGGCGGTGGATCCGGCGGTGACGCGGGCGAGGATCCGGCCAGCTTGGGCTGCGGCGAGGTTGGTGCTCTTGGGTTGGCCGGGGGCGGTGACGATGGCGGGTGCGTGGCGCAGGATCGCCCGACCGAGGGTGTCGGCGACGACGACGGCGTCGAGTCCGTGCCGCCGGCAGTTACCCGGGCACTGGTAGACGAGCCGGTTGCCGTCACGGGTATTGGTCATGGGCTGTTGGCACGTGCGGCAATGCAGGAGTTCGGCTGGTAGGAGTGCCGGTGCCGGATCCTCGGCGGGCTGAGGCGGTGGCGGGTCGGGTGGGGCCGGTGGTGTAGCGCTGGGGGTTCGGGTCTTGCTGATCCATTCCTGCACGAGGCGCCGGTCGAGGTTGAGCTCGCGGGCGACGGCGGTGATCGGACCGCGGTGTCCGCTGTCGCGCAGGGCGGTCACCTGTTGGATCGTGGCGTCGATGAAGTCGTGGGAGTACTTGCGGGGGTAGGCCATCGGCTGCTTGTTCCTCGGACAGATGCGTCAGGGGCGGGGGGTGACGGCGAGCCTGGACAGTGCGGCGGGAGCTGGCCAGGTAGCGGCGGTCGCCCAAGGCGACGACGACGACGCAGGTCGCCGGGCGGGTTCCGGGCGTGACCTTTGCGGGCATTGCTGCTATCGGGACCTCATCGCCGGCCTGCTGCTGGCGGGTTGAGAGCCATCTGGCCGGGGTGCGGCAGGGCGGGCGAGGTTGCTGGGCCAGGTGTCGGGGCGCGGGCCGGGGTTGCGGCGCATGGGCTGCAGGGTCGGCCCGTCGGGCAAGTTGATCGTTGGTCGTGGGTTGTAGCCGTGGCGGGTGTACAGGGTGTGGGCGTCGGTGGTGGTGTCGGTCCAGGAGGGCAGGTCGATGCGGTCGAGTCGGCTGCGGTGGTGGGTGAGCATCGCGGTCGCCCGCCCTGTTCGTTGGGCGTCGGGGGGTACGGCGAGGAACGCCAGGTGGTAGTGCGGCTCGGTGGGCCGCGACGCGGACAGCAGGGTGTCGAGCTGGTCGAAACGGTCGGTGTGCGGCCCGGCGGCGTCGGTCAGTCGGCTGCGGTAGTTGGCTGGTGGTGGGATGGGCCGGTAGCGGTGGAACCCGACGGTGGCGGCGGTCAGGTCGTCGGTGACGTGGCTGTCGCCGTAGAACATGGCGTGCTCCACCCAGATCGCGAGGACGTCGGTGAGCACCCGGCGTCGCGGTTCCGGGTCGGGGATGAGCCATGCGGCCAGGGGGGTGGGGTGCAGGGCGGCGGCGATCAGCGCGGCGACGGGGTCTTTGTCTGCCCAGCGGGCGGCTCGGATGCGCGTGTCAGCGTCCATGGGTCGGCCTCCTTGTCCTTGAGTAGTTAGCGGTAGGCGGCGGTGGCGAGGTCACCGACGGCGGCGTCGACGGCCGTGGTGATGTCGCGTACCGGCCGGTGGTGCTGCTCGGCGATAGCCCGCAGTTGAGCGGTGAGGGCGGCGGTGTCGTCGTCGAGGTAGAGGTGTTCGGTCAAGCCGAGGACGGCGACGAGGCCGGCGAGGGCGGCGGTGTGGTTGTCGGGCTGGTCGCGGCCGACGGCGAGGTACCGCAGCCGGGCCCGGGCGACGACCGCCCACTTGGTGTCGGTAACGAGGTAGCGGTCGGCGCGGGCCAGGCCGCCGAGTCGGCGGTGCGTGGTGTGGCGCAAGATCCCGCCGGCGTGCAGGCCGGCGCGGGTGCGTTCGTACAGGTCGTCGGCGAACCAGGTCAGCCATCCCCGCAGCGTCGGGGAGGGGTTGGCGTAGCGGACGGAGGCGATGGCGGTGTCGGCGATCAGGTCGCCGACGGGCCGGTCCAGGTGCAACCACAGCCGCTGGTGCCCGCCCGGGCGGCCGTCGTCATCGAGGGCGATCCGCCCGGCGAGGAACAGGTCGGTCAGGACCGCGCCGGCCATCCCGAGGGCGAGGGCTCGGCGGTGGACGTGGGGTTGACCAGTGTCGTCGTCGTGGCCGAGCAGGAACAACTCGTCGCGCAGCGGCAGTTGCGGAATCGACGCGGTCATCGCCGGCCCCTATCGCAGTCCGGCCGCGTGCTGCCGCAGCCGGGCGTGCATCCCGCCGTAGGCGGCGGTCGGGGCCGGTAGCAGCGTCTTGTCGGCGGCGGCGAGGACGGTGTAGTTCGGGTCGCACACGTTGCCGATCGGCGCCCTGCCGGCCTGCGAGACGAGCTGGTAGGCGTCGAGCTCATCCAGGCCGGTGAGCGTGCTCGTCCAGCCGATCAGGTCGCGGTGGGCGATCCGGTAGGCGTCCTCCAAGGGCCTGGCACAGCCGATCGACATGATTTCCCGATCGGTCTCCACTCGGGGCCACACCGTCGCGGTTCCTCTGATGACCTCGATGATCAGCGTGGTGGTCGTGGCGATCTCCACCCCGACCCCACAGGCTTCGCCCTCGCCTTGGCGGGCGTGCCCGTCGCCCAGGGCGAGCATCGCCCCATGCACGTTCACCCCCAGGTAGAGGGTGCTCCCGGCGCGCAGTTCGGGGGTGTCAAGGTTCCCACCATGGGCGTCGGGGACGATCGTGGAGCGGGCCTCGAAGCCGCCCGGCGCGACGCCGATCGTGCCGATCATCGGGTCCAGGGGCAGGTCGACGCTATGGTCGCTGCCCGTGGCGTGGAAGCGGATCGTCCCGGCCTGCCGGTCGATGTCGTACACCCACACCCGCTCCTCAAGCGGCGGCTGCAGCGTAGCGGTGTGCGAGGTCGAGGTAAGTGCTCCGAAGTGCGGGAACGTCGACGAGACTCCCCAGTCCCGGGCGGGCTCGATGGCAGCGAGGTGGATCGCGAGGGTGTCGCCGGGCTCAGCGTCCTCGACGAAGAACGGCCCCGACACCGGGTTCAGGTACGGCATCCGGCACACCCGCGACGGCAAATCCGCCGGCCCGCGCACGAGACCGCCGAAGCAGTCCTCCGTGAACACCCGCAGCACGTCGCCGGAGCGGACGTGGGCCACCGGCATCCGGCCACCGAAGGTGTAGGCCAACTCATCGCGAGCCGGACGGTAAGTGATCGTGTCCATGCCGGTCACACCCGTTCCACGTGACGGGCCTGCGGCTGCGCGGGCGCCAAACCCGACAGCGCGGGCCGGCGGCCGGCCAGGTACAGGCCGGCGAGAACGACCATGCCGAGGGCGAGCCAGGCCAGACCGAGGCGCTGCGCGGCGATATTGGCGTTGACCACCACGTAGGCGAGGATCGCGAACCCGATCCCGGGCATGACCAGGTGCGCCCACCAGTTGCCACTGCGCTGGCGGATGAGGTGGTGCACGACCACGGATACGTGCAGCACGAGGAAGGCGACCATAGCCCCGAAGTTGATCAGCGACGACAGAAGGGTGATCCCGTCGGCGCGGGTGGCCATGTAGAGGCCGAGGGCGAGCGACACGGCGCCGGTGAGCAGGGTGGCGTTGATCGGCACGTTGCGGCGGATCGACACCTTCGCCAGGAACGCGGGCAGTTGCCGGTCGCGGGCCATCGCGTACAACAGCCGGGACGTGGCGACCTGCGCAACCATCGAGTTCGGCAGGCCCCACGCGATCGCGGTTGCTACCGCGCACAACGTCGCCAGCCAGCCTCCGCCAGCCACCTGCGCAGCGTCGTAGAAGGCGGTGCCGTTCGGATCCCCGTCACTGAGCAGCGAGGCCGGCTCCGGGACGAGCATCGCGGCCAGCCACGTCTGGGCGATGAACAGCACGCCGGCCAGGATGAGGACGGCGGCCATCGCGCGGCCGATTTGCCTGGAGCCGCCCTTGGTCTCCTCGGCCAGCATGCTGATGCCGTCGAAGCCGAGGAAGGACAGCACCGCGATCGACACCGCCCCCGCGACGAGGGACCACGTGAAGGTGTCGGCGTTGTAGAACGCCTCCCAGCTGAACCGGCCCTTCCCGGTCGCGAGGGCCCAGCCGGCGACGGCCAGGAAGATCGCCAGGACGATCAGTTCACCGATCAGCATCACCCGGGTCACCACAGCGGTCATCCGGATGCCGACCGAGTTGACGATCGTGTTGACCGCGACGAACCCCAGCAGCCAAAGCCACACAGGCGCCGCAGGCACCGTGGCGTGCATCGCTACCGATGCCACCAGGTAGAGCAGTCCCGGAACCAGCACGTAGTCGAGGAGGATCACCCAGCCAGCGAGGAAGCCGACCGGCGCGCTGATGCCCCGGCCCGCGTAGTTGTAGACACTGCCCGACATCGGGAACGCCTTGACCATCTGCGCGTAGGAGAACGCGGTAAAGACCAACGCCACCACGCCGATGGCGTATGCGAGAGCCACCATCCCACCGGAGCCGGCATAGACGCTGCCGAAGATCGCCATCGGCGCGATCGGCACCATGTACACCAGCCCGTACGCGACCAGGTCCCGGAACCGAAGCCTCCGGGCTAACTCCTGGCGGTAGCCGTAGCGCGTCAATTCATCTTGTAGCTGCATTGCACCCTTCCGAAGAGTTCGTGTCGGCCGCAGCGAAACATCCAATGTTGGGCCGCGTGTGAATTGCTTCACGCTCCGAATGGTCGCTCGATTCGAATGGCGCGGTCGATACCGGAAATGCGGACAAAGGATGTTGTCCGCATCGAGTTTGTTGCTCCCGAACTTGAGCGGCCCGGCGACAGTTCGAGCCGTACCGTCTAGCGGCAGAGGTGAAGTGCTTGCGCGTAGAGTCGGCCGTGTCTGGGGAGCACTCGCGCCGGCACCGGCGGTTGTTCGAGGAGGAGCCGTGAGGCTGGCGGACAGGATCGCTGAGGTCTCGACGGAGGACGCGGTTCGCGCCTCCGTGAGCTACGACCAGCTGCGTTCCGGGGATGGCGCGCTGTACTGGTTGGAGACCCGCCCCGAAGCCGGCGGGGTCGCAACGGTGACATGTTGGCGACCCGGCGAGGGTGTGCGAGACGTCAGCCCGGTGGGCTTCGACGTCACCAGCGGCGTTCACGCGTACGGAGGCGGGACGTTCGCTGTCGTTGACGGGACGTTGTGGTGCGTTGGCGGAGACGGCCTTTACCGGAGCCGTCTTCACGACGATGAACTCGAGTTGGTCTGTGCGGGATCCTTCGGCGACCTGACGATCGGCGACGGCGAGTTACTGGCTGTGCGGGAGTCAGAGCATGGTGACGACCTCATCGCGGTGGCGCTCACAGGTGCTCCACAGATGCGGACTCTCGCCGTCTCCCGGGGATTTCTCGGCGCACCTCGGCCAGGCCCGGGTTCGTTGGCCTGGACCGCTTGGAGCGAGCGCGACATGCCCTGGGATGCGTGCGAGGTGTGGGTCGCCTTCTACTCGCCGTATGGTCACCCCGAGCGCCCGGTGAGGATCGCCGGCGGTTCCGACGAGTCAGCGGTGGAGCCGAGGTGGGGTCCCGACGGGGCGTTGTACTTTGTGTCCGACCGCAGCGGCTGGTGGAACCTCTACCGGTGGGACGGTCACCAGGTGAAACTGGTGGCACCGATCGCGGGTGAGTGCGCGGCCGAGCCGTGGGAGCTGGGCTACGCGTCGTACGACTTCCTTGACGACGGCCGGATCGTCGTGGCGGTGCAGCACGGGCCGCGGCACCGCCTCGTCGTCATCGACCCTGACGGCACTGTTCGCCCGATCGACCTTCCATATACGTCCATCAAGCCCTATCTGGCCGTTCAGGGAACCACGGTGGCATTGATCGGGTCGTCGCCGACCGCGGCCCCACAGGTCGCGCTCGTGCACCTCACGGCCGGCGACCCTCGGGTGGAGGTGCTTGCCCGGTCGGAGCACGCCAAACTCGACGGGGCGCAAGTGTCGACGCCGACGGAACTGCGGGTTCATGTCGCGGGTGATCGAGAGGTAATTGCCCTGGTGTATCCGCCGACGGCCTCGGCGGCGGACTGGCGGGCACCGGTGATCCTGAGGGCCCATCCTGGGCCTACCGCCTCGTGCCTCCTGCGCTTGGACTGGCAGGCGCAGTTCTTCACCAGTCGGGGGTTCGCCGTCGTGGACGTCGACTATCTCGGCAGCACCGGGTACGGCCGGGTCTTCCGGGAGTCGCTGTACGGCCGGTGGGGCCTCGACGACGTTGATGACTGCGCGGCGGTGGCGGACCACCTGCTCGCAACAGGACGAGCCGTACCGGGTCAAGTCTTCATTCGCGGAGCCAGCGCCGGCGGATACACAGCCCTGCACGCGGTGGCGCAGAGCGGTCCGTTCGCTGCCGCCACGGCCGTGTCAGCGATCGTGGATCCCGACCGTTGGGCGGAAACCGTGCCCCGCTTCCAGCGCGCGCACGCCAGACGGCTGCGAGGCGGTGCCGGGCGGGTCAATGCCGCAACCGTTCAGCGGCCGGTGCTGCTCGTCCACGGCACCGCCGATGACGTGGCGGTGGTCGAGGATGTGCGGGAACTCGCCGATCAACTGACGGCCCACGGCGTGCCCCACGAATTGCTGCTTCTTCCCGACGTCGGCCACTACGTGGCGACCTCCTCCCAGGCGGGCACGGCGCTGGAAGCGGAACTCGCGCACTACCGTTCCGTGATGGCGGCTGCCGCTGCCGGTTAAGGGGACTACACCGCAGCCAGCGGTAGCTGAGAACGCACGTACTCGCCGAACTCACGGACCTCCGGCTCACACCGGTAGGGCTCAAGATCGGCTTGCACCTCAACGATGCGCTCCAAGCAGCGGTGCGAGGTGGTCCGCGCGGCGTGATCCACCGCCACTCGGCCGGCGGCGCAGGCTTCGTCGATTCGGCCAGCGGCAGCCAACGATGAGGCCAGGAGCGCGGTGTCGATGGCCAGTCGGCGGACATGTGTGGGACTCAGCGCGGCAAGGGCATCGCCCAGGTGCCGTTGGGTCTGCTGCGGTCGGCCTAGATCATGGAAACAGTGGGCAAGCTCGTCGGCGAGATAGGCCGGATCGAAGTACTGGATCCACAGCGGCTCGTCCTCGGTCCTGCTGCTGCGATTCAGTCGCCTCTCTGCGATGTCGAGGTGGACCATGCAGTCGCTTTCGCGTCCGAGGCGGGCGTACGTCCGCGCCACCACGGCGTGTAGCGCGGCTTCCACGGCGGGCGTTGCCTGATTCTCACTACCCCTCACCGCCGTGAGCGCCATCCGCAGCGCCGGCTCGGGATGGCCGCAGTGCAGCGCCAGGTGGCCGATGTTCACGGCGAGCAGGTAGCTGCCGTAGAGGCAGTCGTCGGCGGCCTGCGTCAGCCGCAGAGCGCGCAAGTAGCGGCGCTGAGCGAGACCGTGGGCTCCGGTGTCGACTGCCTGATACCCGCACAGTTCGAAGAAGCCCGCCGCCAGCCTGTACAGGCGCCGACCGATCGCTTCCGAGGCGGGGCTATTCGCCAGCAGGCGGTTCAGTTCCCCTTCGACATACCGCTGCACCTGGGCATGGACTCGTCCGGCACCGTGGGTGTGGTCCAGCTGCCGGAACATCGCCAGAGCGGTCTCAGCGGAGCTGAGGTCCTCCTCGCGAACCTGATCAGGTGAGCCGGGTCGCCCGGCCGCAGACAGTCGGGGGCCGGCGGCAGCGCTCAGCCAGTCCAGAGCGGCGCGATCGAGGACACCTGGCTGGAACGGAACCCGGACGACCATGTCGGCCAACCCCGAGTTCTCCGCCGGCTGAGTGGAGAGCAGGGTGATGGTGCCCGTCGGCGCCGTCGCTAGCTTGGCCGCGTTGACCCGATTCTTCTCGAGCAGCGGTAGCAGGCGCATCAAGGCACCACCGGTCGTCAACGCCTTGTCGCATGCCTCGACGAACTCCCGCGAGGGGAACCGGTCCGCCGTCTCGACTCGACGCACCAGGTCGGCACTGAATCGGATCATGGCACCCAGCCGCGCCTGCGAGAAACCGGCGTGCTCCCGTAACCGACGTAGCTCGGCACCGAAGAAGTGGCGCTCAGACATGGACGGTTGAAGCGCCCGCGGAGTCTGGCCCATGACACCGCCTTTCAGGCCGCCCACTTCCGGATGGCATTGAGCAGCGTGGACATCGCGCACCTAGGGTCACTCAGCGTTCAGCGCGGCGCAACCAGGAACGACGAAATGGTGTCGATCCGAACCCGCTCATGGGGCGAGCGCCATGCGGACAACCACTCCGTCCGCATGCTCGGTGTTCACGACTGCGGCTCGAAGGGTGAGGGTGTGGAGGACGGGGTGCCGACCACTCGTCAATCCGCTTCGGATCTTGAGGAACCCTCGGAGGTGGTAATGGAGCACGAGACGAGGCCATCCTCCGTGGTCGTGACGGGTGCTGGGATTGGGACAGAGCCCGCAGCTCGGGCATCAGGCGATGAGCCCAGTGCAACGCCCCTCCTCATGGGTCACTTGGCTCTTCATGACGTTCGGTAACCAAACCTAGACTCAAGGTCGTTTGCCTAGCGGGTCGGCGGGCGCTGCTCAGCAGCGCGTGCAGTTCCGTTAATACCTGTGGGCCTACGAGCTTCTGAAGTCAACGAATGAAGAGAGGTTCTCCCATGCCGGAGCGGGTCACCAAGGAAAAGGTTCTCTGCTACGTCGTACGTGACGGTCAACTGCTGGTCTTCCGGCACACCGATTACAGCTACGAGGAAGTCGGCATCCAGGTTCCGGCCGGCAGCATCCGCGCCGGCGAGACGCCGGAGGCGGCGGCGCTGCGCGAGGCCGGCGAGGAGACCGGCCTGAAGGACTTCAAAGTCGTGCGGAAGCTCGGCGAGACCGAGTACGACATCAGCCCGTACCGGTTCGAGCTCCAGCGCCGCCACGTCTTCCACCTGGAACTGACCGAGCCGACGTCGGAGCGGTGGATGAGCCAGGAGGACCACGACGGGGAGCAAGAACCAACGCACTTCGAATGCTTCTGGATTCCGCTGGAGGCCGCCCACATCCTCCAGTCCGGCCAGGGCGCCCTGCTGGGACGCCTGTACGACTGATCCCCGCCCGGTCACGGCCACCCCTGGGAGGCAGCCGATGTATGGCACCACCGATCAGCACGACCCGATGGCCCATCTGTACCGCGGCCTCGACGTCGAAGACGCCGACAGTGCCGTATCGGTGATCTTGAAGCTACGGGGTGAAACCTGCGACATCGACTGCCTGTACTGCTACGAGAAACGCAAGGAGGTCCCGGGGGGAGCCCGGATCGACGCGAGTCAAGTGCGTCGTCTCACCGAGCTCTTCTCGGGGCGTCCGCTCGCCGTGGAACTGCATGGCGGCGAGCCGCTGACGGCCGGACGCGACCATGTCGCCGAGGTCCTGCGCGAACTGGCATCCCAGCGCAGCGTCGTGCGGGTATCGATGCAAACCAACGGCATGTTGCTCGATGAGCAGTGGCTGGATCTGTTTGACGCCCTGTACCCGCGCCTCCAGATCGGCATCTCCCTCGACGGGGACGCGGCGGGCAACGCCTGGCGGGTTGGATACGACGGCCAGCCGGTCTACCCCCGCGTGGCCACCGCCCTGCGGCTGCTGGCTGGGCGCGGCCGGAAGGTGGGCGTGATCGCCGCGGTCACTCCGACCGTGCTCGGCCGTGCCGAGGCCGTCCTGGACCACCTCGCCGGCTTCGAGGCGGTCAACGCCGTCAGCTTCGTACCCTGCTTCGATTCCTCCGTTCAAGGCCCTACCGCTGCCCAGGGGCAGCGCGTTCCCGCAAGCCGGATCCTTCAGCGCGCGGCTCTGCGCGGCTCGCAAGGGCCCGGGTGGGCGACCACCCCGGACCAGTACGCCGAATTTGTACTCGCCGCCACCGTTCGCTGGATCGGCGCTGGCCACTTCGCCCGGCTGAAGCTAGAACCGTCCGTATCCACCATCCGACGGTTGCGCGGGCTGGATACCGGCTTCTGTCACTTCTCCAACCTGAAGTGCGACCACGTCTTCACGGTCTATCCGGACGGACGGCTCGGCAGTTGTGACGAACTGCCCTGGCCACAGGCCCAGCTCACCCTCTTGGACCAGCCTTCCGGGCAGAAGGCGGTCGTCGCGGCTCAGCGGCGGCTGCCGCTGCTGAACCAGGGCAAGGCACTCATGGAGCGGTGCACCACCTGCGCATACCGGTCCAGCTGCGGCGGCGGCTGTGTGGCCACCCGTTGGCGTCAGGACCAGGCCGGTGACCAGGACGCCTACTGCGACTACCGGATGCGGATGATCGACGGCATCGCCGCACTCCTCGCCCAGCCCGCCCACCCGGAAGGGGCCTGGTGCCGCAAGGTGCGCTCGCACCCTCGTACGCCGAACAGCATGCGCGACGTCGCCTCCTTCCTCGCCCACTGGGACCACCCCGAGGCGAACCGCCCACCTGTACGGCTACGCACCAGCTCGCACGGCAACATCAACACCGTCGGCCTGCCCGGCGTGCACGAGGCCGATGACCTCGACCCGGCCCACCCCCAGTGGCGAGAGGCGATCGAGCCCGGCGTTCGCTCCCTGGTCGACGCCGTCACCCAGGACTGGCGCCTGATCACGTACGACAGCTGCCAGGGACATCTCTATCCAGGACTTGATCTGCCGCCCGCCGAGCGCCGGATCGGCATCCTTCCGCGTGACCGAACCGAGTACGCGCGAGTTGCTGCCGCCCTATGCCGCGCGATCACCGCAGTGACCACCGACCTACCCGCCGCAGTGCAGGTGGCCGTCGGACGGGCGGAGCTGAGGTGCGAGACCACCGGACGTGCGAGCCCCGTGCTCGACTTGGTGCTGCGTCGGGGCACCAGGCACGGCTGGCCGGCGTACTTCGACGCCGTTGACGCGGCCACCCGCGCCGTCACCGACGCGCTACGCGGCGAGCGGCCCACCGAGGACGGCTGCTATTGCCCAGCGCCTCAGAGCACTGCTTCGACCAGCGAGGAGGCGGTATGGGTAGCGTCACGGCCTCGCTGACGATCCATCAGTTGCTGGGGCGGATCGTGTACTTCCACGCCCTGTTCATCGAGCCCGCACTCCTTCCCAGCGCCTCGCGCCGGCCCGGTCCGGTGTGCTGCAACCATGGCCCGGACTCGGGCCGCAAAACCGTCAGCGAGTTGTTGACTGACTCCGCCTGGGCGGCTCTCGTTGAGGTCGCCGCCACCCTCCCCACCCATGATCATCCGTGCCCGATGGTTAACGGCGCGTGCTGTGCCACCTGCCGCGTTGTGGTCGCAGCCGCAGCGGTCGGGGCTGGATGGGCGCAGACCGAGCACCGCAGCTACCAGCGGGCTGAGCCTGCCGAAACGCTCCTGCGCTCCTGCCGGCTCGCGGCGGCGGCACGGCTGGGGCGGGCCTTCGCCACACAGCACGTCGCTTGGTGCCCGGCGTTGGACCAGTTGACGGTGTGGGAGCCGCTGCCCGGCGCGGAGGAGCTGCCGTTGACCGGCGAGCTGCTGGCCCTGTGGGCCAATCCGACCGCCAACCCTCACCACCCTGTGGCCAGTTGGCTCAATCACTGCACCGGCCTGGACGACGTCCGCCGAGTGCTCGAGACGAGGAGGACCGACTCGTGATTCACATCGCCGAGACCGTCGCGGTCGGCAGCGTCGAGGGATTCGTCGACACCGAGGAGCGGGACCAGCTCGCAGCCATGATGAACGACTTCCTCAGCGATGAGGCCCGGCTCCGCTTCGGCGCGAGGCGGGCCACCTCCATCCATGAGATTCCCGGTCGCTCCAAGGAGCAGGCGATGGCCGTCTACGAGCCGGCCGGACGGATCGAGGTCCCAAGGATCCCGGACAGAGCCGAGGCACTGCTTCAGCACGCCTTCGACCGCGCCCGCCCCGCTCTGTCCCGCGTCATGCCGTCGATCACCGCTTGTCGGCCCTGGACCTACGTCGAGTACGGCCCCGGCCAGCACATCACCGGCCACCTCGACGGCATTGCCCCCGACCAGTTCGCTTGGCCGCGACAGATCGCCGGCATCAGTGTCGTGATCCGTGAGGCCGAGGCCGGCGGCGCGTTCTACGTCGAAAGCACGTCCAGCGACCGCCTGTGGAACACCCGGCTGGAGCACGACGCCCAGGAACAGGGATACGCGGGCGGTATGTGGCTGGCCCACGACGGAGCCGACCACTCCGCTGACTGGTATGCGGCCATGCCCCGAACCCGATGGAGCGTGAGCCCCGCCCCCGGCACCGCCCTGCTCTATGGCTCCCAGCTCACCCACGGCACCAAACCGGTCTCTCTCGGCCGCGTCGCGAAGTTCATCAGCTGGCTGATCGCCGAGAAGAACTAGGAGCGAGGCATGCTGCTGGCCTTGGAAGGAATCGCCGGAGCCGGGAAGAGCACGCTACGCGACCGGATCCTGGCCAACGCCGCCTGCGAGAACATCCGCCTCGGGCACATCGGCCAATTCTCCTGGCTGTCGCTGGAAGCGACCCGCTCCATCGTCAGCCTGCGGGCCGGCCGGCCGGCAGCAGACGGCGTGCGGGCGGTGGCCGCGGTCCGCCGCGACCTGGAACTCCATGCCCGCCATAACCTCGCCCCCGCGCTGTCCCTCGGCCCGGTCATCGCCGACCGGCTCACCTTGTCGACCGCCTGCCTGATCGCCCTGCTGCACGACCGTCCTGTTGCCCACTACGTTCAGCAGCTCGCCGAGGTCACGTCCGCGCGGGCGGACCTGATCGTCCTGCTCACCACCGAGCCCGAGCTGTGCCATGCCCGGCTGTCCGAGCGGCCCACAACGCGTCGCTTCGGGGAGGACCGCCCGATCGCCGCTCGGTATGCCGATCTGTACGAGCAGGCAGTCAACGCGTGGACCGAGGCAACCGGCCTGCCCGTGCTGCGCCACCCGTGCACAACCAAGCCCGACCTCGACCGGCTGGCCGCCGCCTGCCTGGAGCGGCTACGCCACACCGCACCGGATGCGGCGCGACCATGAGGAGGCAGCCCATGCACCTGCACCCGATGCACCCCGCCGCCTGGGTCCTTGACCAGCTTCGTGACGCCGGCTGGCGCGTCCACGACCTCCTCTGTTTCACCCGCGCCAGCACCCTGGTGCTCGCCAGCCGCAACGGGACGCCTCCGGTGGTTCTCAAGGCCGGCTTCGGCAGCAACCACGTCCTGGCCGAGCTCGACGGGGCCACCCGCAAGGCCGCCTACGGCTTCTACTGGTACGCGGAGATGACCGAGGCCGAGAGGGCCTTGCGCCGTGAGGACTTCCGCCACGAGATCGCCGTCACCCACGCCGCCCAAGGCGCCGAGCAGGTCGTGCCCCTGCTGGAGCAGGGCAGCACCGATCGGTTCGACTGGTACACCATGCCCCACTGCCGCGGAGGCAACTTCCGGCCCCGCCTCGCCACCAACCTCAGCCGAGACGACGCGACGGCCGGGCTAAGCATCTTGGCCGACGTCGCCGAGGGCCTGAGCACCTTGCACGAACGCGGGATCGTGCACCGCGACGTTTACCAGGAGAACGTCCTCATTCACGACGGCCACGGAATGATCACGGACCTTGGCGCCGCGCGCCGCACAGAAACCCCGCGCGGCCCCACCGCTCGGGCCCCGGAGGTGCACTGGCCCCCGGAGTACGCCACCTCCTACGACCGCGCCACCCCAGCGGCGGACACCTTCAGCCTCGGAGTCCTGACCTACCGCTACCTGTGCGCCGACATCCCCCGCCACGGCCCCTCCCGACTGCACATCGCGCCCGCCGGACTCCGCCCGATCATCACCGCGGCGCTCGCCCCAGCACCCGAGGACCGGCCCGCCATGAGAGAGCTGCGCGACGCCCTGCGCCAGGCGGTCACCCCCGCCGCCACGCCGGCCCAACGCAGCAGCTGACCCACATCAACCGGAAGGAGACGCGGTGCCCACCGCCCGCTCACCGCCACAGGAATCGGCTCCAGAAGGCGCAGGACCCACACCCCCATTTGGAAAGGACGAGCGCACTCATGGACAACGACCGGATCAGCGACTTCCTCGCCGCCGTGGACGACCTTCGCGGCGACGACGAAACCGTCCGCAGCACCCGCCACACCTCCAGCGTCTCCGCCGAGGGCTGGCCGACCGCTGAGGCCCCGGCGAGCACCGCGGCACCCGAGGGCACCGACGCCTGAACGCCCCGCATCACACCGACGGCCCGCCGTCAGTGAGTACCTCCTGGGGCCGGACCCTCACGGGGCCGGCCCCAGGCCCAGCCTGTCGGAAGGACCCACCCCGTGGACGCGCCCACCATCTCCTTCTCGTTCGCCCCCATCCAGGCCCACCACCGCGACCGCACTCGCCGGATTCGCGCCGTTCTCAAGCCCGCCGTCCAGCCGACCGCCAACATCCCCGACTTTTCGGGGTCGGACGCCTTCGACTACTGCCTGGCCCACCACGTCCTCGAAGGTGCCGAGGCCGCCGCCCGCTCCCGCGAGACCGCCACCTTCAACTGGTACGGCACCCACCCGGACGCGAACGCCTCAGCGCTATCGACCCCCACCGCCGTCGGTCCGCGCATAGTCCTCGCCCCCGAACTGGACCGCCTGCCCCGCTCGACGATCTCCGATACCCCCTACTACGTACTGAACTCGGACACCACCGCCGCCCCGCCGGACCTACGGGAACTGGCCGCCGCCGCATACGCCAACGGCGAGAAGACCGGCTTCGCCGATCTTCTCGCCGGCCACGCAGTCGTCGTCTGCCTGCTGCGCCACAAGAAGCTCGGCGACACCCTCGACAGCTGGACCCTCAGCCGGCTGCCCGGCACCATCTACTGCGACCACATCAACGAGCCCGTCGTCCTGGCTCGCGACCTGATTCACGAGGCGGGCCACAACTGGCTCAATGACGCCCTTGGCGCCACCGCCTGCGAGATCAGTGACGAAGTCAGGTTCTACTCCCCCTGGAAGGAGACGAGCAGGCCCGCCTTCGGCTTCCTGCACGCCTGCTTCGCCTTCCCCCTCACCATGATCTACACCGCTCGTGTCCTGCCCGAAACAAGCGGCGACCTGTACCGATTCCTGACCGCCTACTTGGACCAGCAGCGCGGACTGCTTGCCACCACCGCCGCCGACCACGACCGCGCACTCGCCCTGATCACCGACCCCACCTTGCGGGAACGCCTGCGCTCTGTCCACCGCGAAGCCCTCAGCCTGTGAACTCCACCGACACCTCGGTCCCCGCTACCGAGACCGCCCTCGCGGTCCGGCTGGGCGAGCCCGGCGTCATCCTGCGCGTCGGCCAGGCCGGCCATCCGACGGCGCAGGCGCACACTGGCTTGGCCAGTCTCGAACTCGCCGCGCCCATCGGGGAGAACACCGCCTTCAACATCGGCTCCGTCGCCAAACAGATCACCGCGTACCTGTGCATCCGCGCCGCCCGCGACGGCCTTCTCACCCTGGACCGGCCCGTCGACGACATCCTGCCCCGCTTCCACATCCCCGACGTCACCGTCGGCGACCTCATGCAGCACCGCGGCGGCATCCGGGACGCCGAGTCCCTGCTGTCCCTGGCCGGCTTCCGCGAACTCGACCACTACACCGCCGACGACCTGCTGCAACTCGCCTACCGTCAGCAGCACCGCGCCGTCGAGCCGAGCCGCTTCCTCTACAGCAACACCGGTTACCTCCTCCTCGCTGAAGCGCTCACGCACGCATACGGCGCCGGACTTCACGAGATCGCCAGCCAGCAGGTCTTCATCCCGCTCGGCATGGCCTCGGCCCGCTTCAAGACCGATCCACGTGAGGTGATCCCCGGTGCCGCCGCCAGCTACCAGGCCGTCGCCGGCGGATGGCAGCACCAGCAGCGCCCGGTCACTCTGCCCGGCCCCGGCTCCCTGTGGTGCGCCGCCGCGGACCTGGACCGCTGGCTCGCCCACCTCTGGCACGAATGGCACCTCTCGGTCGACGACGCGCTCCCGTTCGAACAGCACCTCAGCTACCAGCCCAGCGATCACGCGCCGTTCAAATACGGCGCTGGGCTGTACGCCGATCCGCGCCCCGGCCGCACCGCCGTCTTCCACTACGGCCACGAACAGGGGTTCTCCGCCGCCGCCCACCTCACCAACTCAGGGCTCCGCGCTATCTGCCTGTCAAACCACGCCGGAATCGCCGCCGACCAGGTGCTCGCCGCGGCCCTCGCCGACCCCACCCTTGAATCCGGCGCTGATCCGGGCGAACTGCTGTCTCGCGCGTTGGCAAGCCTTCCTGCGCCCAAGACCACCACCTCCACGGGCAGCGCCGACACCGAACCGGCTCACACGTCGCTCGGAACCTTTGTCTGCGACGAGGTTCCTGGCGCCGTACGCCTGACCCGCAGTGCGGGCTCGCTGTACTTGTGGCGTCGGGGAACATTCGACCGTCTCACCTGCACCGGGTCCACGTACGCCGCGGACGGCTACACGCTCACACTCGACACCTCTTCGACGGCGAATGAGGTTATGTCGACGCCGAACGGCTTCGTTCTTGATCTCGACCGCGCACCGGGCCTGCACTATCAACGACGGTCCGACTGACCCACGGCCACCCACCACAACGCCCAGCTGGGGATGGGTCGAACTGCGGTTACAGGTTGTGACTATTTTCGCCACCAGGTGGCTCGTCCACGCATGCCGTGATGCCAGGTGTCCGCCTGGAGTCGGGCGTTGTCGATGGCCTGCTGGTCGCGCTCGGAGCGGTATTCGCGGTGGGGCTCGTGTGGGCTCCAGTCGCCGATAAAAGGCCGTAGGTCGCCGGGCTTGGGTTCGATGTCGAAGCCGATCCCGGCAAGAGCTCGATCTCCTTGAGTGGGGTCGAGACGGTCGGCGACGTCTCGCGCCCACTCAATCCAACGGTTGCGGTTCTCCGACTCGGCCGGTTCTTCGGGCGCGGCCTGTCCGAGGGCGTCACAGAAGGCGCGGATCTCGTTGGCGGAGATCCAGGAATCGTAGGCCCGCCGGAACGCCTTCTTACGCAGGAGCTCTGCGGCCTGAGGGCGGGCCTCGTCGATGGCGGCCTGCCAGCGGCGACGCTCTTCCGCCCGCTTCCTTTCTTGCTCGGCGACGTATTCGTCATGGGCTCGCTGGGCGGCCAGTTTCGCTTCCTCGTCGGCGGCGATGCCGGCTTCGACGTCCCGGATGATGCGGGGAAGGCGTTTATCCAGGGTGGTGCGCTTTTCGTCGGTCCAGGTGTCCTTCTTATCCCAGCCGGTGCGGGCGATCTCCATTCGCAGCCGGCCGGAGGCGACCCGGTCGGTCTTGGGAAGCACCATCCACCGGTTACGCCGCAACTGTCGGGCCTCATCCTCGGTGGGGACGTGGGGGATGTCGTCGTACTCCTCGATCAGCCTGACCTTGCGACGGGTCTTGTCGACTTGAAGGTAGACCGACGGGGTCTTGGTTTTGGTGTTCACCCCGACCCGATGACCTCGTCGTCGGGCTTCGGCTGCGAGGCCGCGGATCAGGTCCAGCGCCCGGGGGACGGATGCTTTCGTGACTTCCAGCCCGGCGGGATTCGTTGCCAAGACGGCAAACACGAGGTCAGGGTCGGTGGTAACGCGGCGGGTGTTGAGTCGGATCCGGTTCCAGTCCGTCTCGTCCGGGTCGTCGTCGTTGGACAGGCGGATGATGAGGTCTCCGGCGGCGCGGCCGGTGTGCTTGAGGTGGAACCCGGCGGGTACGAGGCCGTGCTGCTTGGCGGCGTGGATGACCCGCCGATACCGGGCGCGTTCCTCAATGTCGGGGCTGTCGACTCGCAAAGTCCCGTCCTCGGCTTGAAGGCGTTCGACGAGTTGCCTGGCCTGTTCGATCGTCGCGGCGGTTGTGGACCGCGTCGAGCCGGCCGCCGTGGTCGTCTCGCCGGCTCGCGGCTGGGTCGGGGCTGGTTTACCTTGCGTGGCGGTGACGGTGGTCCGGGCGCGCTGGCGGGGTGCCGCCCTCCCGGCCGAGAGGCGGTCCGGGTGGTCGGGGTGGATGCCGTTGTCGAGGTAGAAGCGGCCGGCGTCGGTGATCTGGGCCCGCCACACGCCGCCTCGGCGGCTGACGTCAACGAGCCGACGGGCCTGCAACGCCCGGGCCGAGAGACGCTGGTCAACCCCGTCGGGGCCACTCAGGTCGTCCCCGTCACCGATCCGCCGCAACAACAGTAGTTGGTGTTCCTTCAGCGGATCCCATTTCTGCACGCTCTCGACCTTCGACGGCCACGAGCTGATCCGCAAGCAGCGACACTCGTCTTCGCCTGGACGCAGGTGGAGTCAGACGCGCATGGCGACATCGGGCCGGCGGGTGAACCCCGGCGCAGACAAATCCACCCACCCTCGCGGCGCCGCTACACCGGTTCCATCTGACCTCTACAAATGCCCCTTCGTCACCTTGGAGTACACCCTGTTCACGCATCGATGTTCACCGCCGCCGCTGGCGGCTACCACATCATCAACGTCTCCCGCTGACAGAGTCGGGCTTGACCTCCCGTTGCGGGTCCGGCCGACTCTCCCACTTGGCGTCCCGCTTCAACAGGACCCCCGAACGGACCCTTCGGTTCGGCTCACAGCCCAGGTCAGGGCCGCTGTCAGCGCCGTCTGTCGTGATGCGACAGACCCTCCGACTGGGTCTCTCCCCCCTGGGATGGTGATGGCGCATGCCTGATCAGCTGCTTCGTGTGCAGTCCCAGCTCACCGGCCGCGACCTCGTCCTGCTCGGTTGGCTGGCCGATCACGGTGTTCTCACCTCCTTCCAGATCGCCAATGCCCTTTTCCCCTCGGTCGATTACGCCCAGGAACGCCTGCGGGCCCTGATGCAGAAGTTGGGGGTAGTGGACCGGTTCCGGCCGCAGAAGCCCGATGGTGGTTCCTACCCCTTCCACTACGTGCTGGCGCAGCTCGGCGTCGAGGTCGTCGCCGCGCAGCGAGGCGAGGACCTGCCGCGCAGGGACCAGGCCCGGCGGAAGCGTTGGCACCTGACGAGGCGGGCGAACCTGCCGCATCTGCTCGGGGTCAACGGCTTCTTCACCGCCCTGGCCGGTCACGCCCGCACCCATCCCGGCAGCGAGTTAACGCGCTGGTGGCCGGCTGGACGTTGCCAGCAGACGGGGGCCTTCGCCGAGCCCGACGACGATGTCGCGGCCCGCGCTTATACGCCGAAGTCGCGGCCGGATGGGCACGGCATCTGGGTCGAAGGCGACCGCAGGGTGCCGTTCTTCCTGGAGTACGACCTCGGCACCGAACGGCCGCTTTCCCGACTGGTCGACAAGATCGACGGCTACCGGGAACTCGCGCACGCCACCGGCCGGATCTGGCCGGTCTTGTTCTGGCTGCACTCCCCGGAGCGGGAGCGGCACCTGCATCAGGAACTCGCCGCCGCCGGGACCATCTACCCGGTGGCTACCGCCGTGCACGCCGAGGTCACCGGCGTCACCCCGGCCGAGGCGATGTGGTGGCTGCACCGCTACCGCGGGGCGTCGATGCGTTTGGCCGACCTCCCTGTCGGAGGCAGCCGCACCAAGCAGGCCGGCTGACCCACAGCGGCGGACCCATCCCCGGTGACCGGACACGCGCCCACACAGGCGGCGACAAGGGCCATCCCGCCGTTGACCAGGCGGCCCCGCGGCGCGCGTGCGAGCGGTAACTGTCCGCGCCTTTCTCCGTCGAGGAAGGGCGGACGGTACCTCTGCTCTCGCCACGACAGCAAGCCTTCGAAACTGTCAGCCGCTCTCCGACCCCTGCGTGAGTTGTCGCGAGTCGCTGACAGTCCGAATCGTCTGCCGGTGACAGCGCTGCGAGCTATCGTCCGCGCCCCTCACGCCAGGCAGCCGTGACCGCCTCCAGTGGGCTTTTCCACATCAATCGGATCATCGCGCGCATTCGCATTCGCGCATTCGCGTAGGAAAGGAAACCGCATGAACGAAGGACTCCGACCCCAGCAGCGACACACGCTTTTCGGAGGACCGTGGCCACCGCGCCCCATGACGACGAAAATGCCGTCCGGAGCTATCCTGACGATCCGCATTCCGGTACCGCCACCAATAACGGCGGTGCGAGAACCACCTCAACCGGCGGAAAGGAAACGACGATTCCGATGCGTATCGCACGCGTCGAAACCATTCCCATGACCGCCGAAGACCTCGACAACGCCGCCGAAGCCCTCGCCGTCCTACTCAACCAGTTCTGGCGCGAACACCCCGACCTCGCCGCCTGAAACCCTCGCCCGACACCGGGGCGGCCCACCCGCGCGTGGGCCGCCCGTCGGCCGAGCCACCCCAACCCCGCACGGAGGAACCACCCTCATGTCAGGCAAGCCCACCCCCACCAGCGCACCGAAGCGACGCGGCCGACGTGCCCCCACGAGCACCCAGCCCGACACGTCGACCGGCCCGTGCCGGGTGTGCATCTACATCCGGCGCTCCACCGACGACGAGCACCAGCCCTTCAGCCTGCTCGCCCAACGCACCGCCCTGCGTAAGTACGTCGAGAGCCACCCCGACTGGGTCATCGTCTGCGAATTCGAAGATGACGCCTCCGGGGCCACCACCGACCGCCCCGGCTTGAAGAAGGCACTCGACGCCGCGAAAGCCGGCATGTTCGACGTCCTACTCGTTTACCGAGTAGACCGATTCAGTCGAAGCCTCGCTCACTTCATCGATCTCGCCGCCACCCTCGACGCCGCCAACGTGCGATTCGCCTCCGCCACCGAACCCGTCGACACCGGCGGTGCGATCGGTCGCATGATGCTGCAATTCCTCGCCGTGTTCGCCGAATTCGAACGCAACATGATCATCGACCGGGTGAAGAGTGGTATGACCGCGAAAGCCAGCAAAGGCCAATGGGCGGGAGGTAACCGCCCCTACGGCTACCTCGTCGACCGCGACACCCAACGCCTGGTGCCCCACCCCGACGAGGCACCCATCCTGCGGGACATCTTTTACCTCTACACGCGCGACCGTCTCGGCACACGCGCCATCGCCACCGAGTTGAACGCCCGCGGCGTCCCCAACCGCACCGGCAAAAAGTGGTCCGGACACACCATCAACCGGATCCTGGACAACCCCGCCTACGTCGGGGACATCGCCTACCGCGACATCCTCGTCCCCGACGCCCACGACGCACTTATCGACCGGGACACCTTCCGACGAGCCCAGTACATCGCCAACGCCCGAGGCGACGTCCAAACCCAGCGGGCCATGTCCGACTCGGACTACTACCTCACCGGCCTGTTGACATGTCCGCAGTGCGGACAGCGCTACATCGGCACATCCGCTAAAGGCCGGACCCGCCGCTACCGCTACTACACCTGCTTCACCCGCACCCGCTACGGCAAACACGCCACCTGCACCGCACCCCGGCTCCCCGCCGACGACCTCGACCACATGATCCTGCGGGCCCTGCTCGACTTCTACACCACCGCCGAACCCGTCCTCGCCGCCATGATCGACCGCGCCCACGCCCAACACGACACCACCAGCGACGACCGGCGGGCCGAACTCACCGCCATCGCCCACCAGATCACCAGCACCGAGAACGCGATCGACCGGTATCACGCGGCGTTCGAGAACGGCACCATGGATGACGCCACCGCCGGACCACGCATCCGCGAACTCCGCCAGCGACTGGCCCAACTCCAGGCCCGGCACACCGAACTCGACGCCGGCCTGACCGCCCAGCCCGAGCCCCCGCCGCCCGGCACCGTCGCCCGCATCCGCGACCACCTCAGCGCCATCATGACCAGCGGCACCGCCACCGAACGCAAAGCCGCCATCGAAACGCTCATCGCCGAAGTCCAACTCACCGACCAGGGAGTCGTACCCGTGTTCAAGATCCCCACCGACACGACAATGCCCCCGCCCGAAACGGACGAGGGCACTTCAGGAGTACCACCGGTTCGCACAATGGTGCGGTCGGTGGGGCGGGCGGGACTCGAACCCGCGACCGAGGGATTATGAGTCCCCTGCTCTAACCGGCTGAGCTACCGCCCCTGACACCGCGCCGGATCTTAACCCGCCCGGTGGATCACGGGCCAGCAGCGATCCGGCCCCACCTCATCACCGCCGCCGTCGCTTGAGCAGCACGATGGGCAACGCGAGGATAACAGTGAGCACCCAGCCGACCGCGATGACGCCCCAGAACCATGTGTCATCCGGCTCGCTGTCGGCGGCGAACATGCCGATGGTCAGCAGCAGGCAGAGGCCGCCCATCAGCAGGGTGCCCAGCCCGCTGAGCACCATCGCCGGGATCTCCCACCAGGAGCGTCCGGCGGGCTCGGCGGGGCGGACGATGGGCCTGGGCTGCGGAATCTGGTCCGGTGTGCGGGTCGGCATGGTGACGTGCCGGTCGGCCGGCACCCCGGTGTCGATGGCCTGGATCGTCCCCGGGGGCAACTCGAGCATGGTGGGCTCGATGTGCAGCACGATGGCGTCCGCGCCGATCAGTTGTCGCGCGCCGTCGGGCCAGGCGAGCATGGCGGAGCAGTCGTCGTAACGGACGGTCAACGGTCCCTCTGCCCGCAGGTAGGTCACACCGTCCGTGCCGATGCGGATCCCGCCGGCACCCTCCTTCGCCCGGTAGGTGGTGCCTTCCACGGTGTCGGCGGAGTGGATGGGTGCGGCGACGAAGCCGGCCCAGTCGGCGGTGTGCCCGCCGGGCACCATGAGGAGTGCCGACGCCGTCATCTCCCCGGCCACCTCGTGCAGGTCGGCGAGGTCGACGGTCTTCAGCTCGGCCCGGTGCTCGTCGATGCTGGGGTTCGGCTGCCCGGTCAGCACGTTGAGGGCGTACGACGGCAGCCGAGCGGCGTCCACCTCCGCGGTGCCGAGGAAGTCCTCCCGCTTGGCGACGGTGGCGTCGAGGTCCGCCTGCTCGATCCGCCCGACCCGCAGCTTGGCGAGGACGTCGACGAAGCCGCCGAGCACGGCGTCCTGCTTCTCCGCCAGCGCGTCGGCGAGTGCCCACAGCGACGCGTACCCGTCGCCACGCGGCTCGTACCCCGTGGTGGTGGTGTAGGACAGGCCGGCGTCCTGGCGAAGCGACCGGTACAGCTCGCGCTCCAGCACCCCGGCGAAGACACTGGCGGCGGTTCGCCGCCGCACCACGGAGTCGAGCACCACGGCCCGGGCGCCGCTGACGAAGTACGCCGGGGTCTGCGGCAGCGCCGACGAGGCCACCGGCACCGGCTGGCGGACGCCGGTGGGCAGCGGGAGGCGCAGCCCGGCGGGCACCCGGTCACCGGCGATCCAGAGCACCGCGTTCTCCCGGGTGAACCAGCGGGCCGTCCACTCGCGCAGGTCGTCGGCGGTGAGTGCGCTCAGCCCCCACTCGGGGTAGCTGCTCAGGCCGAAGTCCCGGGCGCCGTAGCGCCAGAGCGGGATCTCGTCGATCGCGACGGCGCCCCGGCTGCTCCACTCGGTGCGCAGGATCTCCTTCTCGACGTCCAGCCGCGCTGCCGGCAGGTCGGAGAGGTGCCCGCAGACAGCGGTGAGGAATCCCGCGATGTCCGCCTCGGAGCCCTGGGTGTGGAACGTGGTGAACGCGGGAGCGGTCGCGCCGTTGACGTGGTAGTCGGCGAGACCGAGCGGTGCGAGCGCGAGGTGCTCGATGAGGTGGGTGATGCCGGCGCGGGCGAGCGTCTCGTCGGCGGTGCCGACCCGGAAGGTCAACCCGGCGTGCATCGGCCCGCCGGTGGGGGCGAGCAGCGTGGGTACGCCGTCCACGTCCAGGTGCTGGATCATGACAGGCCACCCTTCGCGTATGCCTCGGCGCGGTACTTCGTGAAGCCGTCGGCTCCGCCGACGTAGCCCCAGGGGTATTCCGTGCCCAGGTTGCCGAGCGCGGTGAACTGGTTCGCGGCGGCGGACCACTGGCCGGTCACGCTGAACATCACCGCGAACGTCGAGCGGACCCAGACCCAGTCCGCTCGGTCGACGTAGTCGGGGTGCAACACGGAACGTCGCCCGGCCTGCATGATCTCGTTCGCCACCCGCACGCTGTGCAGGTAGTCCGTCTGCTCCTGGTGGCTGTCGAAGTCCAGCCAGCGTTCCATGTGCGCTTCGGCGATCAGCACGGCGTTGGGTGCCCCGTCGGGCGCGGTCTGGGCGCACTCGCGGGCGAAGGCGAAGGCCCGCTCCCAGTCGCCGCTCCACTTTGGGCAGAGCTGCTGGAGCAGGCTGGCCTGGGCGGGCAGGTGGTGTGGGTGATGTCGGGCGAGGCGGTCGTAACGGCGACGCGTCTCGTTCTGCCCCAGTTCCAGACCCCGGGCGAGGGTGATCCGTTGCGTCCAGGCCGCCGCGTCGTCCTCGTGCCGGGCGGTGACGTCGATGAGTACCTGTTCGGCCCGCCGCAGGTGGTCGTGGAACTGGTCGAACTGGTTCCGGCTGACGTGCTGGGCCCGGGCACCGCTGCGGATCCGCCAGCCGGTGCGGATGAGGCAGTTGCCGAGCAGCGTGCCGGCGAGGGCGTCGGTGGGGTCGTCGTCGTACACCCGCCGCAGAAACGGCTCGGTCCCTTCCTGCTCGCCGGCCGCCGCGACCAGCAGCGTCCGGACGGCGGGGTCGCGGTCGGCGAACAGCGCCTGCACGGCGGGCCAGTCGGCGGCGTCCAGCGCCTTACGCAGGTCGTTGACCTCGGGGTACGCGGCACCGGCGTCGAACGTGGGGGCCGGGAGAGGGGCGGGCATGGCGGGGATCATAGGTGATCAACTACGGCTGCGGCGTCCCGCTTTTCCGGTCATCCGTCGCTGGTCGACGCCGTTCGCAGCTCGTCCAGCACGGCTCCGGCGGCGCGCCAGCCGCTGGCGAGAGCGCCCTGGATGGATGGGCTGTCCCGGTGGTCACCGGCCACGAACAGGCCCTCCCCCAGCGCCACCGGCTTACGCAGCCGTCCCTGCGGCGGGGGCGCGGCCGGGAGTGCCTGCGGCACGGCGACGGTGGTGAGGTGGGTCCAGTCGGCGGTGGAACATCCGTACAGCCGGGTCAACTCGGCCCGTACGGTCGGCTCGGGCGGGGCCGTCGGGCCGACCACGGAGGTGGCCACCAGGTGCCGTCCGGCGGGTGCGTACGTTGCGGCGGCGTTGCTGAGCACCACCGTGTTCGCCACGATCTCCCGCCGGTCGCCGTCGACGAGCAGGATCGGTTCGCTCAGCGGCGGCTCGGGTGCGCTGTGGTAGTAGGTGGTGTAGCTGTGCATGCGTACCGTGGCCAGGGCCGGAAGCAGCGCGGACGCGGCGGGTGGGTCGACGGCGACCACGACGGCGCGGCAACGGATGTCGCCGGCCTGGGTGCGGACCCGGCCGGGGGCGACCTCCGCGACCGGGGTGTCCAGGTCGAGCAGGGCGGCCGGCAGCGGGGCGGCGACGGCCCTGGGCAACGCGGCCATCCCCTCGGCGGGCAGGCCGATCCGGCCCCGGGCGAAGGAGCGCAGCACCATCGCCAGGACGTGACTGGAGGTGGCCAGCTCCCGGTCGATGAACACCCCGGACAGGAACGGCCGCAGCAGCTCCTCGATGATCGCGTCGGAGAGGCCGGCGCGGCGCAGCGCCGTCTCGGTGCTGGTCTCCGGCGCGGCGAGCAGCCGGGACGTGGGCAGGGTGGCGCAGCCGGTGGCGAGCGCGGCGAAGCGTAGCCGGTCGAGCAGCGAGCCGACCCCGGCGAGCGCGGTGCGCGGCCCTCCGGTCGGCTCCCGCAGTGGGTTGACCAGCCGCAGCAGGTCGTCGCCCCTGCGCACCAGCACCCCGGAGGTGAAGTACCCGAGGGTGAGGCGGCCGGTGTCGAGCATCGTGCCGAGTCGGGGGTAGGCGGTGTTGAGCACCTGGAAGCCGCGATCGATCAGGTAGCCGTCGACGACGTCGGTGGCGACCCGACCGCCGAGCCGGCTGCCGGCCTCCAGCAGCCGCCAGGGCACGCCGGCGCGGTGCAGCCGGCGGGCGGCGGCGAGGCCGGCCAGGCCGCCGCCGACGATGACCACGTCGGTCTCAGCGAGCACCGCGCGCCTCCCGCTCGCCGTTCGCCCGGGCCATCCGGCCCGGCCACCAGATCTTCGGCCCGATGTCGTACGCGAGTGCCGGCACCAGCAGCGACCGGACGATGATCGTGTCGATCAGTACGCCGATCGCGACCGCGGTGCCCAGCTCGACCAGCACCACCAGCGGCAGGACGGCCAGCGCGGAGAACGTCGCGGCGAGCACGATGCCGGCGGAGGTGATCACCCCGCCGGTGACGGCGAGGCCGGCGAGCACACCGGCCCGGGTGCCACGCTTGACCGACTCCTCCCGGACCCGGCTCATCAGGAAGATGTTGTAGTCGATGCCGAGTGCGACCAGGAAGACGAACGCGAACAGCGGGAACGACGAGTCCACGCCGGGAAAGTCGAAGACGTGGCGGAACAGCAGGGCGCAGAGGCCGAGGGTCGCCGCGAAGCTGAGCAGGACGGTGGCGATCAGCAGCAACGGGGCGAGCAGGGCGCGCAGCAGCAGGGCCAGGATGACCGCGATGACCACCAGCACCACCGGGATGATGACGTTCTGGTCGCGCTTGGCGGCGTCCGAGGTGTCCACGTCGATCGCGGTGAAGCCGCCGACCACCGCGTCCGCGCCGGGCACCTGGTGTACGGCGCCCCGCAGTTCGCGGATGGTCCGCTCGGCGCCGTCGCTGTCGGGTGGGTCGGCCAGGGTCGCCTCCAGTTGCACCCGCCCGTCGACGACCTTCGGTGCGGCGTTCGGGTCGGGTGGGCCGGTCTGGGGGCCGGCGGTGAGCGGGCGGACCTCGGCGACGCCGGGTACGCCCTGCGCCACCTGGGCCACCTGCCGGGCGGTCTGCTCGGTGGTGAAGATGATGGCCGGGCTGCCGGTGCCGGCCGGGTAGTGCCGGGAGATCACCTCCTGGCCGTCCACCGAGTCGGTGCGTTGGGTGAACAGGTCGGACTGGCCGAGGGTGGTGGCGCCGAGCTGGGTGAGACCGAGCGTGAGGAGGGCCAGCACGACCGCGGTGCTCAGCCAGATCGGTCGGGCGTGCCGGGCCACGAAGCCGGCGATTCGGCTCCAGATGCCGTGCTCGGCCCGTGGGTCGGCCTGGTCCTCCCGTGGGCGGCGGGGCCAGAACGCCCACCGGCCGCCGAGCAGCAGCAGCGCGGGCAAGAAGGTGAGCATCACCAGCAGGGTGGCGGCGATGCCGATGGCGGCGACCGGGCCGAGCGCCCGGTTGGAGTTGAGGCTGGACAGCAGCAGGCAGAGCAGGCTCAGGATGACCGTGCCGCCGGAGGCGATGATGGCCGGGGCGGCGCCCTTCCACGCCGTTCGCATGGCGTCCCAGGGGCGGTCGTGGCGGTGCAGCTCCTCCCGGTAGCGGGCGATCAGCAGCAGCGCGTAGTCGGTGCCGGCGCCGAAGACGAGCACGGTGAGGATGCCCTGGGCCTGCCCGTTGAGTTTGACCACGTCGGCGTCGGCGAGCAGGTAGACGAAGATCGAGGCGAGCGCGTACGACATCCCGGCGGACAGCAGCGGAAAGATCCAGAGCACCGGGCTGCGGTAGACGACCAGCAGGATGATCAGCACCACGACCAGGGTGACCAGCAGCAGTGGCCCGTCGATGGCGGAGAACACCTCGATCAGGTCGGCGAGCAGGCCGGCCGGTCCGGAGACGTCCACGGTCAATCCGTCCCGGTCACCGCCGGTGATGTCGCGTAACTGTTCGACGACCGAGCCGATCCGCTCCCCGTCGGCGTCGTCCACCGGCACGACGACCTGGAGTGCCTGGCCGTCCTCGCTGGGGATGGGCGGGGGCAGCGGGGTGACCACGCCGGGCAGCTGGGCGAACCGGGCGGCGTCGGCGCTGACCCGCTGCCTGTCCGCGTCGGTGATTCCGGAGGGGCGCTCGTAGACGACCAGAGCCGGGATGGTCTGCCGCTCGACGAACCGGCCGGCGAGGTCCTGGGCGCGGGTCGCCTCGGCGTCGGTGGGCAGGAAGGCGGCGTTGTCGTTGGTGGCGACCTCGCTGAGGCGCCCGGCGTACGGCCCGGCCACGCCGCCGATCACCAGCCAGGCGAGCACGACCGCCACCGCGATCAGCGTGGCCCTGCCGCCTCGTCCGGCCATCCGTACTCACCTCAAGGATCGACGCATAAATCGACGCAGCGGGAGTCTAGGTCGACATCGACCATCCTGCCGGGCGAGTGCGTCGCGGGAGGGCGAAACCGGGGCCACGCGCACGAAAACGCCCGTCGGCGTACTGCCGACGGGCGCTGGGTGGAGAAGCTCCCCCGATTGGACTCGAACCAATAACCTGCCGGTTAACAGCCGGCTGCTCTGCCAATTGAGCTACAGGGGACCGTGCACCGCGCGACCCCGGTTCTCGCCGGCGCCGTGCGACGGGACAAGAGTACAGGACATTCCCCGGTGGCGGTCCAGTGGGTTACGCCCCACCCCCACAATGATCAAGACGCGCAGGTCAGCGTCCGGGACGCATCGACAATTAGGGTAAATCGCCATCCCGGCACAAGCATGCTTGAGCGGGGAGCAGGATGGGTAGTTAGCTGCGGACAGAGGACGCAGGCGCGAATTGGTCGCTTCCGACGGGACAACTCGCCGGAGCGACGGCGCGTCAGGTACGGAAGGAGCCGCCATGCGCGGAAAGATCATGTTTCTTGGCGGGCTGGCTGCGGGATTCGTCCTGGGCGCCCGTGCCGGCCGGGAGAAGTACGAAGAGCTCGTGGTCCGGGGCCGCAAGGTGCTCGACCACCCGACCGTCCAGGAAGCGGCCGGGGTCGCTCAGGCCCAGGCCAACAAGCTCTACAGCGAGGGCAAGGACAAGCTCGGCCAGACCAAGCTGGGCGAGAAGCTGGGCACCGGCAACGGCAGCACCGGCAAGCAGGAGCTGACCGCCGCCGACGACGCGTTCGCCGGCACGCCCGCCACCGTGGGCGCCAAGGCGGGCACCCACACGGTCGGCACGACCTCCGGGTCGCCGTCGTCCACCAACCCCCGCACCAAGCCGTCCGGCTCGGGCACGAACGCCAGCACGCTCTGACCGATCGCACGTCGACGGGCCGGCCGCCGCAGGGCGACCGGCCCGTGGTCTGTCCGGGGTGCGGTCAGTCCTTGCTGCTGAACGCCGCGTCGAAGGCGGCGCTCGGGGCGTCGAAGGCGAGCCGGCGGACGAACTGCAACGCCTCCGGGGCACCGACCAGCCGGTCCATTCCGGCGTCCTCCCACTCGACCGAGATCGGGCCGGTGTACCCGATCGCGTTCAACGCGCGGAAGCAGTCCTCCCAGGGCACGTCGCCATGCCCGGTGGAGACGAAGTCCCACCCGCGACGCAGGTCCGCCCAGGGCAGGTGCGAGGCGAGCCGACCACGCCGGCCGTCCCCGGTACGCACCTTCGCGTCCTTGCAGTCCACGTGGTAGATCCGGTCGGCGAAGTCGAAGATGAAGTTCACCGGGTCCAGTTCCTGCCAGACGAAGTGCGACGGGTCCCAGTTCAGCCCGAACGCGGGCCGGTTGCCGATCGCCTCCAACGTCCGCTTCGTCGTCCAGTAGTCGTACGCGATCTCGCTGGGGTGCACCTCGTGCGCGAACCGCACCCCCACCTCGTCGAACACGTCGAGGATCGGGTTCCACCGGTCGGCGAAGTCCTGGTAGCCGCGCTCGATCATCGACGGCGGGACCGGCGGGAACATCGCGAGGGTGTGCCAGATCGACGAACCGGTGAAGCCCACGACCGTCTTCACCCCGAGCTTCGCGGCCGCCCGCGCGGTGTCCTTGATCTCCTCGGCGGCCCGCTGGCGAACCCCCTCGGGCTCCCCGTCACCCCAGATCCGACCGGGCAGGATGTCCTGGTGCCGCTCGTCGATCGGGTGGTCACAGACCGCCTGACCGACCAGGTGGTTGGAGATCGTGAAGACCTCGAGGTTGTGCTTCGCGAGGGTCTCCCGCTTGCGCTCGACGTACGAGTCGTCGGCGAGCGCCTTGTCGACCTCGAAGTGGTCGCCCCAGCAGGCGATCTCCAGGCCGTCGTAGCCCCACTCGGAGGCGAGCCGGCAGACCTCCTCGAACGGCAGGTCGGCCCACTGGCCGGTGAAGAGCGTGATGGGTCGCGCCATTGTCCTTCTCCCCTGTTGTCATGGGGATTCCCTGTGCGGACCAGGGCGAGGGTGACTGGGCGTACGTGGCGTCGGGGTGGTCACCGGTGGGTGCGGAACACACCTGGGCCCGGCGGGTTGCGCCTCCCACCGGGTCACCGGCCACCAGCACGGTCGCCGCCCCCACCCTATTTCCGCGACACCCCATCGCGAAAGCCCCGCAGCCGGTTGATCATTCGGCCATCTCCTCGGGGGCGGGCAGGACGGCACGTACGGTGAAGCCGCCACCGGCGCGCGGGCCGGCGGAGAACGTGCCGCCGAGCCGCTCCACGCGCCCGCGTACGACGAGCAGACCCCGCCCGGCGCCCTGGGTGGCCCCGCCTGCCGGCGCGGGACCAGCGCCCTCGTCGCGTACCTCGATGGTGATGCCCGTGGCGTCGTAGCGCAGGCGGACCGCGACCGGCGCGCCCGGGGCGTGCCGACACGCGTTGGTCAGCGACTCCTCGATGATCCGGTACGCCACGACGTCGACCGGGCCGGGCAGCGGCCGGGGCTGCCCGGCCAGGCTCCAGCGCACCGGCTGGCCCGCGGCGAAGCCCTCCACCAGCGCGTCGAGGCGATTGAGGCTGGGTGCCGGCTCGAACGGATCGTCAGGTTCGTCGGGCGGGCGCAGCGCATCGCGCAGTCGGTGCCCCTGCGCCAGCACCATCCCGCGCCACTGCGCGAACCGCCCCATGCAGGTCAAGGTACGGCAGCCGGCTGTGAGCCGATCTGCGGCGTCCCGACTGCCGCCGGGTCTGTGGGTGCCACGCCGACCGGCGGCCCCGGGTTGTCGGCGGGTCGGTGTGAGTGCCGAGAACACGATGCCTCTGAGTCATCAATATGACTCAGAGGCATCGCGCTTACGGGGATGACCGCACCTCGCCGGTCAGGGCACGCCCGGCGGGGCAGCCCCAGGACTCAATCGGTCAGGGCAGCGTCCACTTCTGGTTGGCCGCGCCCAGGCAGGTCCAGAGGTGCACGACGGTGCTGTCCGCCGAGTTGTTCCCGGAGACGTCCAGGCACTTGCCCGACGACGGGTTGCGCAGAGTGCCGTCGGCCTGGGCCGCCCAGTTCTGCGCACCGGTGCCGTTGCAGGTCCAGAGCTGGATCTTGGTTCCGTCGGCGGTGCCGCTGCCCGACACGTCCAGGCACTTGCCGAGCGCCTTGATCGTCGAGTTCGGCGTCACGGTCCAGGTCTGCGCCGTACCGCCGTTGCAGGTGTAGATCTGGATCTGGGTGCCGTCCGCGGTGCCGCCGCTGCGCACGTCCAGGCACTTGCCGGCCAGACCCTTGATCGGGCCGACACCGGGAGTGCCACCACTCCCCTTGACCAGGGTGAAGTCGTCCACGTCGAAGAGCCCCGTGCCACTACCGGTGAAGGTGAGGTAGAGGTTCTGGGTGCCGGACGGGACGCCGGACAGGGCGGTGGTGACGTTGGCGAAGGTCGTCCAGCTGCCGGTGTTCGGCACCGCGACCGAGCCGAGCACCGGGCCGGTGGCCGAACCGGTGCGCACCTGGATGGTGCCGCCGGCGCCACCCGAGACGACCCGGGACGTGAACGAGGTGACCCCGGTCAGGTTCACACCGTTGTACGCGGCCCAGTCACCCGGGTCGATGTAGCCGATGGTCTGCCCACCGTTGGCGCCCGCCTTGGTGAACGGGGTGACCCCGTTGGCCGAGCTGAACGCCTCGGCCTGGACCGTGGTGTTCCCGGTCGGCGGCGGCGTGGTGCCCAGCTCCTTGATCCGGATGTTGCGGAACGAGGCGTCGTCACCGGTGCCGTGGTTCTGGATGCCGATGTGACCGGCCAGCGAACGGACCGGGTTGGTGTTGGTGAAGTCGTTGATCTTCACCCCGTTGAGGAAGATCTGCAGACGCTCACCCTCGACCAGCAGCTCGTAGGTGTTCCACTCCCCCGGTGCGTTGAGCGCCGCGTCGCGCGCCGCGGTGTCGGCGGACTTGAAGGTGTAGACCGACCCGGTCGTGCGATCGGCGGCGTCGGTGGCGTCGATCTGGATCTCGTAGCCGTTGTCGACCGCGGACCACGGGTCACTGGACGGCGGGAAACCGATGAAGATGCCGGAGTTGTCGTCGCCGGCCAGCTTCCAGTCCAGCTTCAGCGAGTAGTTGGTGTACTGCTTCGCGTTGTACCAGAACAGCCCCATGCCGCCCACCGAGGTCAGGGTGGCGTCGGAGTTGGTGAAGCTGCCCGGGCCGGCCTGCGACCAGCCGGTCGTCGAGCCGTTGAAGATCGGCGTGTAGCCGGTCTCGGGCCGGCAGTCGGCCTTGCTCCGACCGGAGGCGTACCGGATGCCGCCGAGCAGGTGGGCCCGGAACGCCGGCTCCGCGTACGACGCCTGGGTGTGCCCGGCGCCGGTGTAGAAGGAGCGGCCGCCGCCGTAGCTCTTGCACCAGGTGAGCGGGTGGTCGGCGCCCATCCCGCCACCGGAGTACGACGACTCGTCCAGCGTGGTCAGCACGTGGGCGGTCGACCGGGCGTTGGTCCGGTAGTTGTACCACTCGTCGGTGCGGGTCCAGGTCTGCGGCAGGTGCGCGGTCGACGCGTGCCCCCGGTCCTCCACCTTGATGTTGGCCTGCTGGATCGCCGGGTGCGAGGCGAACCACGCGCCCACCAGGTTGCCGTAGAACGGCCAGTCGTACTCGGTGTCGGCGGCGGCGTGCACACCCACGTACCCGCGACCCGAGCCGATGTACGACTCGAAGGCGGTCTGCTGGGTGGCGTTGAGCACGTCGCCGGTGGTGTTGAGGAAGACGACCGCCTCGTACTGGGCGAGGTTGGCGGTGGTGAACGCGGCGGCGTCCTCCGTGGCGGTGACGGTGAAGTTGTTCGCCGCGCCCAGGTCGCGGATGGTCTGGATGCCGACCGGGATCGCGTCGTGCCGGAAGCCGGCGGTCTTGGAGAAGACCAGCACGTCGTACGGGGCGTCGGCGGCGCTGGCCGGGCTGGCCGGGGTGGTGCAGGCGATGACGGCGAGGGCGGCCATGGCCGCACCGAGGACGGGTCGCAGGAGTCTGCGCATATCGCTCTCCTAATTGCGGTTAGGAGGGGCCCCTCGCACCACTCTAGGCGTTGCCGAGGAGCCCCTCCTGTCAGCTCAGGGCAGGATCCACTTTTGGTTGGCGGCGCCGGCGACGCAGGTCCACAGGTGGACCACCGTGCTGTCGGCGGAGTTGTTGCCGGAGACGTCGAGGCACTTGCCGGACGCCGCGTTGCGTACCGTGCCGTCGGCCTGCGCGGCCCAGTTCTGCGCCCCGGTCCCGTTGCAGGTCCAGAGCTGGATCTTGGTGCCGTCGGCGGTGCCAGCACCCGACACGTCCAGGCACTTGCCCAATGACCTGATCGTGGAGTTCGGGGTGACCGTCCAGTTCTGCGCCGTACTGCCGTTGCAGGTGTAGATCTGGATCTGGGTGCCGTCGGCGGTGGCGGCGTTGCGCACGTCCAGGCACTTTCCGCCCAGACCCTTGATCGGCCCAGCCCCACCGGTCGGTGGCGTACCGGTGACGAAGGTGAACGCGTCCAGGTCGTAGAGCGCCCCGGTGCCCGACCCGGCGAATGTCAGGTAGAGGGTGGTCGTGCCGGTCGGCGGGTTGGTGATCGTGCCGGTGACCGTGGTGAAGGTTTCCCAGCCGCCGGTCACCGGGACCGTGGCCGAGCCGAGCACCGTGCCGGTGGCCGAGCCCGCGCGGACCTGGAGGGTGCCGCCCGCGCCCGCCGAGGAGACCCGGGCGTTGAACGAGGTCACGTTGCCCAGCCGGTACGGCTGGAACGCGATCCAGTCACCGTTGTTGATGTCGCCGACGGTCTTGCCGCCCTCGGCCGGGGTCTTGCTGAACACGTTGATCCCGGACGAGGTGCCGTAGAACTCGGCCTGCCGGTGCCGTGGTGGCAGCGTGTGCTGGGTGTGCGTCGTCAGCCCACCGGCGTCGGTGTACTCGGCGTCGAAGATCGCGAAGATGTTCGCCGCGTCGTCGTGCTCACCGTCGACCGGGATGGTGATCGTGCCCGAGCAGCCGGTCTGCGAGGTGATCTGGTGCCCGTGCTGGTCGTGCCCGAGCACGTAGGTCATCTTGACCTTCGTGCAGTCGATCGTGCCGTCCTCCGGGTCGGTCACCGTGATGCTGAACGGCACGGTGTCGCCGAAGCTGAACAGCTGGCCGTTGCCGGGGTTGTTGATGGTCACCGTGGGCGCGGTGTTGCCGACGTTGATCTGCACACTGCTGCTGCCGGTGGCGCCCTGCGGGTCGCGCACCGTCAGCGTGGCGGTGTAGGTGCCGTTGGCGGTGTAGGTCTTCGACGGGTTGGCCGCGGTCGAGGTGGTTCCGTCACCGAAGGCCCACGAGTAGGTCAGCGCGCCGCCCTCGGGGTCGGACGAGCCGGCCGAGGAGAAGGTCACCGCGAGCGGGGCCGCACCGGAGGTCCGGTTGGCGCTGGCCACCGCGGTCGGTGCCCGGTTGCCGCCGCCGACGTAGTCGAAGCGGTAGAGCGCCGAGTTGGCGTCGCCGTTGAAGTAGCCGGTGCCGTAGTCGAGCACGTAGTAGGCGCCGTCCGGGCCGAACGCGGAGTCCATCACCTGCTTGCCGACCCAGGGGAAGGTGTCGATGGTGCCCCGGGAGCCGTCGGAGTTGACGTGGATTGGCTTGATCCAGCCTCGGCCGAACTCGGTGGCGAAGAACTGGCCGTCGAACGACTGCGGGAACTTGGTCGTCGACGTCGACGAGGCGTTGTACCGGTAGACCGGGCCGCCCATCGGGGACTCGGAGCCGCCGCCGAACTCCGTCGGGGTGCCCGCGTCACCGGCGTAGCGGATCCAGGCCGGTTGGGCGGCCGGCAGAGTGGTCAGGCCGGTGTTGCGGAACGAGTTGTTGGTCGGCCCGCCGGTGCAGTTGTACTTCGCACCGCTGGTGTTGGTGGCGAAGTCCCACTCGTTGTACGTCTCGGTGGTGGTGTTGGTGCCGGTGCAGTACGGCCAGCCGTAGTTGCCCGGCGCCGCGACCCGGTTGAACTCGACCTGGCCGGACGGCCCCCGGGTGGAGCTGGTGGAGCCGGCGTCCGGGCCGTAGTCACCGACGTAGACGACGCCGGTGGCCTTGTCCACGCTGATCCGGAACGGGTTGCGGAACCCCATCGCGTAGATCTCCGGCCGTGTCCTGGCCGTGCCGGGCGCGAAGAGGTTGCCCGTCGGGATGGAGTACGTCCCGTTCGCGTTCACCTTGATCCGCAGGATCTTGCCGCGCAGGTCGTTGGTGTTGCCGGCGCTGCGCTGCGCGTCGTACGCCGGGTTGCGGTTGGTCCGCTCGTCCAGCGGCGAGTAGCCGGAGGATTCGAACGGGTTGGTGTCGTCGCCGGTGGACAGGTAGAGGTTGCCGGCGGCGTCGAAGTCGATGTCCCCACCGACGTGACAGCACACGCCGCGACTGGCCGGCACGTCGAGCACGTCGACCTTGCTGGCCTGGTTGAGCGTGAAGTCGGCGTTGAGGGTGAACCGGGAGAGCCGGTTGACGCCATTCCAGGCCGAGAAGTCGGTGCCGGTGGCCGGCGCGTCGCCGCCGGGGGTGGAGAGCGGCGGGGCGTAGTAGAGGTAGATCTGCCGGTTGGTGGCGAAGCCCGGGTCGACCCCGACGCCCTGCAGCCCCTCCTCGTCGTGGGTGTAGACCGACAGGGTGCCGATCAGGGAGGTGGTGCCGTTGGCGTCGGTGCGGCGCAGGGTGCCGTTGCGGGCGGTGTGCAGGACGGAGCGGTCCGGGAGCACGGCCAGCGACATCGGCTCACCCATGTCGGCCACGCCGCGGGCGAGCTCGACCTGCTGGAAGTCGGTCGCGTTGATCGGATGCGCCTGTGCGGGTGTCGGGCCGGCGCCGAGTGCGACAGTGCCGGCCGCGGCCACCAGCAACACTGCCGATCCGGCGGAGAACCATCGTCGGGATCGATGTTTGGGAGCGTCCTTCATGGACATCTGTGCTGCCCCTTCCTGACGAATGACTGCCAGGCCGGGCGCGCGCCGTCGCGCCGGATGCCGTAGCGGTGGTGGGTCGATGGGTTACCGCGCCGCCGGTTCACCTCGACGAAACATTGTGGTGTTGGTCACGACACTAAATTGCGAGTGTCAATGTGTCCATACCTTCCGGCGATCCAGCATCAACTTTTGTCGATCTGGCGAAAAGTCGCCGGTCAGGCGCGGCGGTCGATCGCCTGCGCGGCCAGCGCAACCAGCGCGGAGCGGGCCTCGTCGGCCACCATCGCGCTCTGCAACGCGGCCAGCGCCGCCTCGGTCCGCACCCGGATCATCTGCTCGATCCGCTCCCGGGCACCGGTCGCCTCGATGATCCCGCGCAGCTCCGCCGCGCCCTCGGCGTCCAACGCCGGGTTGCCGAACAGCTCCCGCAGCCGGGTGGTCTGCGGCCGATCGGCGGCGCTGCGGGCCAGCGCCATCATCACCGTGGGCTTGCCCTCACGCAGGTCGTCCAGGACCGACTTGCCGGTGACCGCCGGGTCCCCGAAGACACCCAGCACGTCGTCGCGGAGCTGGAACGCGTCGCCCAACGGATCACCGAACTCGCCCAACGCCTCGATCAGCTCCGGCCCCGCGCCGGCCAGAGCCGCGCCGATCTGCAACGGCCGGGTGACCGTGTACCGGGCGGCCTTCATCCGGATCACGGTGAGGGCGCTGGCCACCGAGCCGTCACCCACACCCGACACCAGGTCGAGGTACTCTCCCGCGATCACCTCGGTACGCATCAGCGCGAACACGCCGTACCCCCGGTGCACCTGCTCGGTGCTCAGCCCGCACTCGTGGAACATCTGGTCCGACCAGGCCGCGCAGAGGTCCCCGCAGAGCAGCGCGGTGTTGCGGCCGTACGCCTCCGGGTCGCCGCGCCACGACGAGCGGGCGTGCAGATCGGCGAAGAGCCGGTGCACCGACGGCTCACCCCGACGGCGGTCGCTGCCGTCCAGGATGTCGTCGTGGATCAGCGCGAACGCGTGGAACAACTCCAGGGCCGCCGCGGCCACCACGATCGGGGTGCCGTCGGCGGCCCCCGCCCCGCGCCAGCCCCAGTAGCAGAAGAGCGGGCGTAACCGTTTCCCACCGGCCAGCACGAACCGTTGCAGCGCGGTGAAAACCCCGCGCGGCGCGCCGTCCGGCCAGTCCGGGCCCTGCCGGTCGAGGAACCCGGCCAGCTCCGCGTCGAAGCGTGCCCGCAGCCCGCTCGTGTCGGTGGGCGCGACGGTGAGCGTCATGACCCCTCCCCCGGCCCAGCACCGTCCGTGCCGCCGGTGCTCAGCCCGGCCAGCTCCAACAGCAGCGCCTTGACCTCGGTGGCCGCGATCCGGTCCCGGGCGACGGTCGGGTCGGAGCAGAGCAGCACCGGGCCGTCCGCCGGGTCGTCCGGCAGCCGCCCGTGTGAGCCCCGCACCGCCCGCGCACCGGCGTCCAGGCCGACCGCGCTCATCAGGTAGCGCATACCGAGCTTCTTACGGGCCAGGGCCACCCCCGCCCTCCGCTTTGCCGCCCCGGGAGCGGCGGGATCGAAGAACAGCTCGGCGGGGTCATAACCTGGCTTCCGATGAATTTCCACGAGCCGGGCGAAGTCCGGCGCGCGGTCGTCGTCCAACCAGTAGTAGTAGGTGAACCAGGCGTCCGGCTCGGCCACCAACACCAGTTCGCCGGCGCGCGGATGGTCCAGCCCGTGCGCGGCCTTGCCGTCGGCGTCGAGCACCTCGGCCACCCCGGGCAGCCCGGCGCAGAGCTTCGCCACCGCCGGCACGTCGGCCGGGTCCCGTACGTAGACGTGGGCGATCTGGTGGTCGGCGACGGCGAACGCCTTCGACGTCCACGGGTCGAGGTATTCCATGCCGGCCTGGGTGTGCACCCGCAGCAACCCCTCGGCGCGCAGCAGGCGGTTGACGTCCACCGGCCGGGACACGTCGGTGATGCCGTACTCGGACAGCACCACCACGGTGGCGTCGCGAGCCCGGGCGGCGTCCAGCAGCGGCCCGAGCACCGCGTCCAGCTCGGCTGCCGCGGCCGCGGCCTGGGCCGACGACGGGCCGTACCGTTGCAGGTCGTAGTCCAGGTGCGGGACGTAGACCAGGGTCAGGTCGGGTGACACGTCGGCCAGGATCTGCTCGGCCGCCTGGCAGATCCACCGGGATGAGGGCAGCCCGGCCGTTGGCCCCCAGTAGGTGAACAGCGGGAAGGTGCCCAGCCGCCCGGTGAGCGCGTCGTGCAGCTCCGGTGGGTCGGTGTAGCAGTCCGGTTCCTTGCGCCCGTCGGCGTAGTACACGGGTCGTGGGGTGACCGTCCAGTCGACGTCCGCGCCCATCGCGTACCACCAGCAGACGTTGGCCACGGTGTAGCCGGGCTCGGCCCGACGGGCCGCCTGCCAGAGCTTCTCCCCGCCGACCAACGCGTTGTGCTGCCGCCACAGCAGCACCTCACCCAGCTCCCGGAAATACCACCCGTTGCCGACGATCCCGTGCCCGCTCGGCGGCTCGCCGGTGAGGAAGGTGGACTGCACCGAGCAGGTCACCGCGGGCAGCACCGTACCCAGCTCGGCTCGGAAGCCGCCGTCGGCGACCCCGCGCAGCCGGGGCATGTGCGCCAGCAGTCGGGGGGTCAGCCCGACCACGTCGAGCACCACCAGTCGCCGGCTCATCGCGTCACCCCCACGGTCATGGTTTGTTCCGTGGTCAGGCCCAGGCCGACCAGCTCGTCACGGGCGAAGGCCAGCTCGGCGGCGATGCCGACGGCCAGCTCCGCGTCGGTGCCGGGCCGCCGTGCGGCCGGCAGCACCCCCCAGGTGTACGTCTCCACGTCCAGGTGGTCGCAGCCGGCCGTGGGGCCGGTGAAGAGCGCCGCCAACGCGGCGCGCAGCACCGGGAGGGTGGAACCGAGAGGTTCCTCCGGTGGGGCGTGCAGAGGCACGTGGTAGTGCACCCGCCACGGGCCGGGCAGCGCCTGGTCCAGTGCCGCGTCCAGGTCGTCGGCCGCGTACGCCGGGTCGGCCGGGTCGGCCAGGCCGGCACAACCGGCGCCCCGGGTCTGGTGCAGGAAGCGTGGCTCCACCCAGCGGCGCAACGCGTCGGCACCGCCCTCCGGGTCGGCCGCCTCGACGGCGGCGGAGACCTGCACCTTCACCACGGGCAGCCCGGCCGCCCGCAGGCGTGCCAGTGCGTCGGCCGGCTCCTCCCAGGCACAGGCCAGGTGGGCCAGGTCGAGACAGACACCCAACCGTTCGGTGTCCACTCCGGACAGGAGCGCGGCTGCCTGGCTGGTGCTCTCCACGACGCAGCCGGGCTCCGGTTCGAAGCCGACCCGCACCTCGCGGCCAGTGTCCCGCTGGACCCCGGCCAGGCCGGCGGCGAGCTGGTCCAGCCGGCGCCGGGCCGCGTCGGCACGGTCGGTGTCCCACGGCTGCCGCCAGGCCAGCGGCAGGGTGGAGATCGAGCCCCGGGCGGCGTCGTCGGGCAGCAGGTCGGCAAGCACCCGGGCCAGGTTCAGCGTGTACGTCAGTCGCTGCTCGGTGGTCCAGTCGGGGTGGTACACGTCCTGCTTGACCACGGGCGCCTGAAAGGCCGCGTACGGGAAGCCGTTGAGGGTGACCACCTCCAGCCCGCGCGCGTCCAGCTCGGTGCGCAGCCGGCGGCGCAGCGCCGGGTCGGCGGCCAGCTCGGCCGCGACCGGGGCGGCCAGCCACAGGCCGAGCCCGAGCAGGTCGCCGCCGAGCGTCTCGCGGACCGGCACGGCGTAGGTGTCCAGTTGTTCGAGGATGCCGGCGAACTCCTCGGCGGGGTGCACGTTGGTGCAGTAGCCGAGGTGGACGGTGTCGCCGCCGGCGTGCCGCAGCCGCATCAGCTGCCGCCGCGCAGGATCGAGTTGCCGGTCTGCGGGTCCACGGCGGCGAGGTCCAGGTCGGTCAGGTCGAGGCGACCGGACTGCCCGTAGAACTCCACCGGGTTGCGCCACAGCACCCGGTCGACGTCGTCGTCGCTGAACCCGGCCAGCAGCATCGCCTCGCCGGTGGCCCGGGTCAGCAGTGGGTCCGAGCGTCCCCAGTCGGCTGCCGAGTTCACCAGCATCCGTTCCGTTCCGTACTCCCGCAGCAGCTCCACCATCCGCGACGGCGTCATCTTGGTGTCCGGGTAGATGGAGAAGCCCAGCCAGCAGCCGGTGTCCCGGACCAGCTTGACGGTCACCTCGTTGAGGTGGTCGACCACCACCCGACCCGGGCCGATACCCGATTCGGCGACCACGGCCAGGGTGCGCTCGACGCCGCGCGCCTTGTCCCGGTGCGGGGTGTGCACCAGCGCCGGCAGGTCGTGCGCCACGGCGAGGGCGAGTTGCGCGGCGAACGCCTCGTCCTCCTCCGGGGTCATCGAGTCGTAGCCGATCTCACCGACCGCCACCACCGCGTCCTTGTCCAGGTAGCGGGGCAGTAGGTCGAGGACCGGCCGGCAGCGCGGGTCGTTGGCCTCCTTGGGGTTCAGCGCCACGGTGGCGTGGTGTCGCACCCCGAACTGACCGGCCCGGAACGGCTCCCACCCGATCAGCGAGTCGAAGTAGTCGACGAACGAGGCGGAGCTGGTACGCGGCTGACCCATCCAGAACGCCGGCTCCACCACGGCGCGAACTCCGGCGGCGGCCATCCGTTCGTAGTCGTCGGTGGTGCGTGAGGTCATGTGGATGTGTGGGTCGAAGATGCGCATTCACGCCTCCCGGGGCAGTGCGGTGGTGAGCCGGTCGAGCAGGTCGGTGGCGTCGGCGGGCAACTCCCGGCCGGCCGCGTGCCGTTCGGCGGCCAGTGCGGCCAACATCGCGGCCAGTTCCCCGTCGGCCCGGGCGTCCAGGTCGGCGACGGCGGCGAGGGGAACGGCGCTGAACACGCACTTGAGCACCGCCTGCCGCCAGGCCGCCGGGTCGAGGTGCCGGGCGTACGGGCCGAGCGCGGCGGCGACCAACCGGGTGTCGTTGGTCCGGATCGCGTCGTGCAGCAGCGGCACCCCGGCGGCCCCGATCGGCAACAGCGGCAGAGCCCGCAGCACGGCTCGCCGTTCGGACGCGTCACCGTGCTGGTAGAGGCTGTCGGCGTACGCGGCGTGGTCGCCGGGCAGGGCGGTGAGCAGCAGGACCCGGGCCGCGTCGTCGGCGGTCCAGCCGGGGGCGTCGGGCAACGCGGCCCGGCCGCAGCGCCGGCCGGCGGCGGGAAAGAGCCGGGTGATCGCGGTGGGTTCGGCCGCGACCCGGCTCAGCGCCGTGTCCAGCCAATCGGGATCAGGTACGCCCCGCAGCGCGGCCCGTAGTGAATCCGGTGTCATCCCGTCTCCTCCCCTTGTGCTGCTCCGCAGGCACCCCAGGCGCGACCCTCTGCTCTGCTTCACTCCACGCGACGGCCACTGTCCGCAAATCGGACGGGCGCTGGTGCGTCCGTTGAAGCAGAGCAAAGGGCGCCCGGGGGCACCTCGTCCTCGGTGGTCCGCGGACCGGCCGCCGCGGTCGCGGCGGCGGCGCGCAGGAACTCGATCGACCGGGCGGCCACGGCGGGCGCGGCGTGCGAGTCCCGGGGCAACTCCACGGCGACCAGCCCGTGGTAGCCGGCGTCCGCCAGGGCCGTCAGCACCGGCGGGAAGTCGATCTCGCCGTCGCCGAATTCCAGGTGCTCGTGCACGCCCCGGCGCATGTCGTCGATCTGCACGTTGACCAGGTGCCCGGCCACCTCGGCGACGCACTGCGGCACCGGCCACGGCTCAAGGCAGCGGCAGTGCCCGATGTCGAGGGTGATGCCGAAGCGAGCCGGGTCACCGAGGGCGGCCCGCAGCCGACGCCAGTCGGCGATGTCCTGCACCAGCATCCCCGGCTCCGGCTCGAAGCCGAGGGTGACACCGGCGGTGTCGGCCGCGTCGACCACGCTGGCGCAGCCGGCCACCAGCCGGTCCCAGGCGCACTGCGGTGACACCGCCTCGGGCCGGACACCGGCCCAGAAGGAGACCGCCTCCGCGCCCAGGTCGGCGCCGATCCGGACGGCCCGGCGCAGGAACTCGATCCGTCTGGTCGGGTCGTCGTGCAACAGCGTCGGTGCGTGCTTGTGCCACGGGTCGAGCAGGTAACGGGCCCCGGTCTCGATCACCACCGTCAGACCCAGCGCGTTCAACCGTCGGCCGACGGCGGCGACGCGCCGCGTGAGCCCGGGCGCGAACGGGTCCAGATGGTCGTGGTCCAGGGTGAGCGCCACCCCGTCGTAGCCGAGATCGGCGAGTACGGCGAGCGCGTCGTCGAGACGGTGGTTGGCGAAGCCGTTGGTGCCGTACCCGAGGCGCAGCGTCGTGGCGTCGGCGGCCGGCGGAGCGGGTCGGGGGTGCGGAGCGGTCATGTCGGGGAGACCTTCCGGGCCAGCCGCCGACCCAGCGGCGCGGCAGCCGCGACGGCCAACCCGAGCAGGCCGGCCCCGCCACGGGCGGTGAGCGCCCCCTGCAGGGCGGGCAGCCCGGTGATCCCGGCGCCGACCGCGGCGCGAACCCTCCCGGCCGACGGGTCCCGGACAACCTCGGCCTGGGCCGCGCCATAGCGGGCGGCGTACCAGCCGGCCAGCAGGGCGGGCAACGCCGCGGCGGGACGGGCCCAGCGCGCCGGGACCGCACCCCCACTGGCCGGGTCGGCGCGCCGGGGCGCCGCGACGGCGGCACTGGCGGCGACCAGGGCGGTGCCGGCCAGCGTGCGCATCGGCAGCGTGGCATCGGCGCCGCTGACCTCCCGGCGGGACAGCGCGGTGACCGTCCAGGTGTGCGCGGCGACGGTCGCCGCCGCCGGTAACGCCCGGGTCAACCGACCGCCGGACGCGCCGAGCAGCACGTCCAGCCCTCGGCAGGCGGCCATCACGGCCGGCCCGGCGGCGGTGTTCTTGGCCAGCAGGTCGTACCCCCAGATGGTGGCGGCCAGCGGCACCGCGAGCACGGCGGCACGGCGACCGCCCACGGCGGCGGCCAGGCCCACGCCGGCGGCCGTGAGGCCGGCTGCGAGGCCGACCGCGGCGGCCGGGGTCACCCGCCCGCTGGGGATCGGCCGCTCGGGCCGCTCCTCGGCGTCCAGGCGACGGTCGGCCCAGTCGTTGGCGGCCATGCCGGCCCAGTAGAGCAGCACCGAGGCGCCGGCCAGGGCGGGCGTACGTGGGCTCAACGTGCCGGCCGCCGCCGCTCCGGCGATCACGTCACCGGGCACCGAGAGCGCGGCCGGCGCCCGGACCAGCTCGGCGAGGTCAGCCAGCGTGGCCATGGGCACCGTCCCGGCCGGCATGCAGTTGTCGGGTGAAGTCGGTCAGCTGGGCCCACTGCTCGCCCAGCGAGTGGGTTGGCGTGCCGAGCGGGTCCTTGAAGAAGAAGCCCAGCTCGGCCAGTGGGCCCACATGCCCGGCGGCGTGCGCGGCCGCGGTGAGCCGGGCCAGGTCGAGCACCAGCGGCGCGGCCAGCGCCGAGTCGCAACCGTGCCAGGTGAACTCCATCCGCATGCCGGTGCCGAGGAAACCGGCGAAGGTGATCAGATCCCAGGCGGTCTTGAAGTCGCCCAGCTCCTCGACGTACTCGATGCGGGTGCCGCCCTGCGGGACATAGCCCAGCGTCTCGCCGAGCACGCGCTGCTTGCTCTGCACCTTCGCCGCGTTGGCGGCCGGGTCGGCGAGGGTGGCGCCGTCGCCACCGCCGAGCAGGTTGACCCCGGACCAGGAGCGCACGGCCAGGTTGCGCATCGCGAACATCGGCGCGAGCACCGACTTGACCAGGGTCTCCCCGGTCTTGCCGTCGTGGCCGGCGTAGGGCAGCCGGGCCTCCTCGGCCAGCGCGGCCAGCGCCGGCAGCCGCAGCCCGGTGGACGGGGTGAAGTCGACGTACGGGCAGCCGGCCAGGAGTGCCGCATACCCGTAGAGGGAGCTGGTCGGCAACACCTCGTCCGGCCCGGCGAGGGCGGCGCGCAGGGCGGCCGGGTCGGCGTGCCCGGGGTGCGGTCGCGGGGCCGGCTCGGTAGCGGAGACGTTGACCACCACCACCCGGTCCAGCTCATGCCGCTCGCGGAAGCTGGTGAGGTCGCGGACCACGGAGGCGGCCCGATCGGCCTGGGTGGCGCCGACCGGTGCCGGGCGCAGCTCCTGCTCGACCGCGCCGAGCTCCTCGGGGAGCGCGGCGACCAGCCGCCAGGGCACGACACCGGCGTCGGCCAGCGCCTCGGCGCGCTTGTACAGAGGGGTGGTGGCCAGGTCGTGCCCGCCGAAGACCAGGTCGGCGAAGGCCGGCAGAGCGGGACCACGAAGCTCGGGTAGCTCGGTGACACAGCCGGTCGGCCCGGCCAGGCCGGCCCGCAGCGCGAGCCCTCCGACGATGCTGGTGGTCGCGACGGAACCGCGCGCTCCAACCAGCCAGACACCCGTTCGCATGGTGCTCCTTCCCCGTTCAGGAGGAACCGTCGGTACCGCTAAATATAGGAATATCAGAATATTCTTCGGAAAGATACGGCCAGGGTGGAGGGGGCCCCGCCCGCCCGCCCCGCTCCGGGAAGTCCCGGTTTCCGACGTCGGCGTCGGCGGCGACGACGCCGGACCGGTTCCCGGAGCGGGTGCGAGCAGACGGGGCTTGGTAGGCAGGGTCGGGTCGGCGTCTCGACCCTGCCTCCCCCGCATCCGACCAGCCGGGGCGTTGGCGTTGCCCCGACCGGGCGTCTCAGGCCGCCGCGCCCACCAGATCACCGACCGGAGCACGCCACGCCGAAGAACGGCGAGCGAACGCGGTACGGGTGGGGGCAGCGGCGGGCGGTTCCATCAGGTCCTCCGGATTTCCGGGGTGGTGGCGGTCCTCCGGTGCGGCCGGGGAATCCCGGTCCGGTCGCACCGGACGACCGTCCTGCTCGTGCGCCACCGGGCCGTACGGCCCGGCTGCACGCTCTCCGGTGCCGGCCTCGTCCCGTCCGCGGGGCGCAATCCGCGGTCGGTCCCTCGCCGGTCGGCTCCGGAAAGCCGGTTGGGCGATGACGGCACGAATACCGCCATCGCGGATGGTCAGTGGTCAGACAGCCGCCGCGGTCAGCGCCGGTTCCACCTCGGCCCAGGAGGAGCCGAGCTCCGCCGAACGGCTCACCGCGTCCAGCACCAACTGGACCTGCAACGCGTCGGCGAAGGAGGGAGCCGGGTCGACGCCGGTGGCGACCGCCTCGATGAAGTCGCGCATCTCGTGCGTGAACGAGTGCTCGTAGCCGATGATGTGGCCCGGAGGCCACCACGCCGACATGTACGGGTGCTCGCCCTCGGTCACCAGGATCCGGTTGAAACCCTGTTCCACGCTGGGCCGGGTGGCGTCGTAGAACTCCAGCTCGTTGAGGCGCTCCAGGTCGAAGACCACGCTGCCCAGCGAGCCGTTGATCTCGACACGCAGGGCGTTCTTACGCCCGGTGGCGAACCGGCTCGCCTCGTACGTGGCCAGGGCGCCACCGTCGAGCCGGGCCACGAAGACCGCGGCGTCGTCGACGGTGACCGGCCCGGTGGCCGCACCGTTGCCGTCGACGGAGCCGACGCCGTCCAACGTGGCCGCCAACCCGCTCGACCCGGCCGGCAACGGCCGCTCCTTAACGAAGGTCTCGGTGACCGCGCTGACCCCGCTGATCCGCTGGCCGGTGACGAACTGGGTCAGATCGATGATGTGCGCACCGATGTCACCGAGCGCGCCGGAGCCCGCCCTGTCCTTCTGCAACCGCCACACCAGCGGGAACTGCGGGTCCACGATCCAGTCCTGCAGGTACGTCGCACGGACGTGTCGAATCACCCCGAGCCGTCCGTCGGCGACCATCTGGCGCATCATCGTGACCGCGGGGACCCGGCGGTAGTTGAACCCGCACATCGACCGCACTCCGGCGGCCCGGGCGACGTCCGCCGCAGCGGTCATCGCCCGTGCCTCCGCCACCGTGTTGGCCAACGGCTTCTCGCACAGCACGTGCTTGCCGGCGGCCAACGCGGCGAGGGCGATCTCGGCGTGACTGTCGCCCGGGGTGCAGATGTCGACCACGTCGATGTCGTCCCGGTTGATCAGGTCACGCCAGTCCGTGGTGTACGCGTCCCAGCCGAGCCGGTCGGCGGCATCAGCCACCTTCCCGGTGTCCCGACCGCAGATCAACGCCATCCGGGCCCGCGCCGGCAGGTCGTACACGCGGTTCACGGTCCGCCACGCCTGTGAGTGCGCGGCGCCCATGAACGCGTAGCCGACCATGCCGACCCGCAGTTCTTTGTCTGTCGTGGACAAGGTGGGTCTCCCCCCGTATGTCAGAACCCGAGCTTGTCGTAGCTGCTCGCGTTCTCCTTGGTGATCGTCTCCGAGGCCAGGGTCACTTCCTTCGGAACCTGCAGCTCCGTCAGGTCGCCCAGGCCCCGACCCTGCGCGATGAGCCGCGCCAGCGAGACCGCCGACGAGGCCATCGACGGGTTGTAGGTGACCGTCGCCTTCAGCACGGTGTTGTCGGCCTTGATCGCGTCGATCGCGAGCTTCGAGCCGGCACCGCCGACCATGAAGAACTCGGACCGGTTGGCCTGCTTGATGGCGGCGAGCACACCGATGCCCTGGTCGTCGTCGTGGTTCCAGATCGCGTCGATCTTCCGCAGCGCCTGGAGCAGCTGGGCCGCCTCGCGCTGGCCGCTGTCCGAGGTGAACTCGGCCGAGCGGCGGTTGCTCACCTTGAAGCCGTAGGTGGCCAGGGCCGCCGCGAAGCCGGCGCTGCGCTCGACGGTCAGCGGGATCTCCAGACCGGCGATCTCACCGATCACCGGGTTGCTGACGCCCTTGTCCTTGAGCTGCTTGCCGATGAAGTGCCCGGCCGAGACACCCATGCCGTAGTTGTCGCCCTTGATGACCAGCCGCGAGGCCAGCGCGTCGGGGAAGGCCCGGTCGAGGTTCACGATCGGGATGCCCGCCTGCATCGCCTGGAGGGCAACGGCGTTGACCTCCTTGCCGTCGTGCGGCAGCACGACGATGATGTCCGGCTTCTGGGCGATCAGCGTGCCGAGCGTGGAGCGCTGGGCCTCGGAGTTCGACCCGCCGTCGACCTCCTTGAACTCCACGTCGGAGTAGGCCGCGGCCTGGGCCTTGGCGTTGGCGTGGATCGCGCCCATCCAGCCGTGGTCGGCCGCCGGGGCGGAGAAGCCGATGACGACCTTCTTGCCCGGAGCGTTGTTGCCTTCGCCGCCTCCGGCGGCCTTGGTCTGGGTGCTGGCAGCCGGGGTCTCGTTGCTGGTGCAGGCGGTCAGCAGGGTGGCGGCGCCGACTGCGGCTCCACCGAAGAGCAACCGGCGGCGCGACAGGTCGCGACTGTGCTGGGTCATGAACGACCTCCTGGGAGCGGGTTTTTATGGGTGAGGGTGTGCGAGGTCCGGCCACTGTCGAAGATCTCGACGTCGCCAGGGACAACGGTGCGGTGCGTCAGGTTGCGGTGGTGACCCTGTTCCGCGCGAGGAGCCGAGTGACGGACTTGTACTGGAACTGCTGGACCAGGACGGCGGCGACGATAATGCCGCCCTTGACCATGTTCTGTGCCTCGATGGAGAGGCCGTTGATGGCGAAGAGGTTCGTGATCGTGGCGAAGATGATGACGCCGAGCAGCGAGCCGACGATCGTGCCCCGCCCACCGCTGAGCAGCGTCCCGCCGATGATCGCGGCGGCGATCGCGTCCAGCTCGTACAGGTTGGCCATCGCCGCCTGCGCCGAGGTGGCCTGCGAGGTGAGCATGATGGCGGCGATGCCGCAGCAGAGACCGGAGAGCGCGTAGAGCAGCATGGTGTGCCGGCGGACGTTGATACCGGCCAGACGCGCCGCCTCCGGGTTGCCGCCGACGGCGATGGTCCGCCGGCCGAAGGTCGTCCGGTTGAGCAGGATCCATCCGGCCACCACCACCGCGCCGAGGATGTAGACGAGGATCGGGATCCCCAGCACCTTGCGGGCGGCGATGTCGTTGATGAAGGTGCTGCTCGACACCTGGGTCTGCTTGTTGGAGATCGACGCCGCGAGGCCGCGCGCGGCCACCAGCATCGCGAGGGTCGCGATGAACGGCACCAACCTGCCGTACGAGATGAGCACGCCGTTGACCAGGCCGACGCAGATGCCGACCACGAGAGCCGTGAAGATCATGCCGCCGGCGCCGTAGCTCTGGGTGGCCACCGTGGTGCACCAGACACCGGCCAGCGCGACGATCGCCCCGACCGACAGGTCGATCCCGCCGCCGATGATCACAAAGGTCATGCCGACCGTGACCACGCCGACGACCGAGGCGAGTTGCAGGATCGCCAGCACGTTGTTCCAGACCCAGTTCGGGTCGCCGTAGAGGTCCGGCTTGGTGATGGCGCCGACCACGATGAGCGTGGCCAGCACACCGATCAGGCCGAGGTTGCGCTTCGCTCCGTCGCCGCCGTCACCTCGCCACCAGGAGAGCCGACCTGCGCCCGCTGCTTTGTCGGTGGCCACCGCCGTCTCCGCCGGGTCCACCGGCGGCGACTGCGCCGGAAGCTGCGGGCGCTCCGGTGTCGCGGTGGGAGTGGGAGTCGCGTCGCTCATGCCGGTGCGCCTTCCATCAAGGACCCCGCCATCACGAGGTCGAGCACAGTGTTCTCGTCGAGTTCGCCGGCCGCGGCCTCGCGGACGACCCGCCCTTCCCGCATCACCAACACCCGGTCGGCCAGGCCAAGCACCTCGGGCACCTCGCTGGAGACCAGCAGCACTCCGACGCCCTGGGCGGCCAACGACCGGATGACCTGGTACAACTCAGCCCGGGCACCCACGTCCACGCCCCTGGTGGGCTCGTCGAGCAGCAGCAACTTGGTGCCGCCGAGCAGCCACCGCCCGACCACCACCTTCTGCTGGTTGCCGCCGGAGAGCGTGCGTACCGGCCGATTGACGTCCCGGGGCCGCAGCTCCAGGCTCTCGGCGATCCGATCCGCCTCGGCCCGTTCCTTGGCCGCGTCGGTGAAGCCGAGCCGCGCGTACCGGCTGAAGGTGGCCAGCGTGACGTTGCGGTAGATCGGCTCACCGAGCAGCAGCGCCTGACTCTTGCGTTCCTCCGGAGCCATCCCCATACCGGCCCGCACCGCCGCGCCGACGCCGGGACGCAACACCCGACCGTCCATCCGGACCGAGCCGGCCTCCGCGAGACGGGCGCCGTAGATGGTCTCCAGCAGCTCGGAGCGGCCGGACCCGACCAGACCGGCGATGCCGACGATCTCCCCAGCCCGCACGTTCAGCGAAACGTCGGCGAACTCGCCGGTGCGGGTCAGCCCCTTCACCTGGAGCAGATCGGCTCCGACGGAGTCGTCGGTCGGCCGGTCCGGGAAGACGTACTCGATGGTGCGGCCGGTCATCCGGCTGACCAGGTCGCGGGTCGGGGTTTCGCGCGCCGGCAGGTTCGCCGCCGTGGTCCGGCCGTCCTTGAGTACGGTGACCCGGTCGCCGATCTCGCGGATCTCCTCCAGGCGGTGGGAGATGTAGATGACGGCGATGCCCTGCGCGGTGAGCTCCCGGATAATCCGGAACAGGTTGCCGACCTCGTCGTGGGCCAACACCGCGCTCGGCTCGTCCATGATGATCAGTCGAGCCTCGTGCGACAGCGCCCGGGCCATGCTGACGATCTGCTTACCGGCGGCCGGCAGCGACCGGACCATCCGCCCGGGCGGGATCTCACCGTGGCCGAGCCGGCTGAGGATCTGCCGGGTGTGCCGGGCCATCGTGCCGCGCCGGACGAACCCGAAACTGCGGTGCTCGTGGCCGAGGAAGGCGTTCTCCGCCACCGACAGATCCTCGACGAGGTCGAGCTCCTGGTAGATGGTGGCGATGCCGGCCTTCATGGCGGCCTGCGGGTTGGCGAAGCTGGCCGGCTCGCCGCGCCACTCCACCTGCCCGGAATCCGGTTGGTGCACCCCGGAGAGCACCTTGATCAGGGTGGACTTGCCGGCACCGTTCTGCCCGAGCAGGCAGTGCACCTCGCCGGCACGCACCTCCAGCTGCACGCCGTCCAGCGCGCGTACCCCGGGGAACGTCTTGACCAGATCGGTGAGGCGCAGGACCACCTCGCCCACGACGGTGTCGGCGGGAGCCTCGACCAGCGGCGCCTCGGCGACGGCCTCGGCCGACGCGGTGGCGGGGTCATCCTCGGGCAGAGCCACAGTCTCCTCCTCGCTCACGACGGGATCTCGGTCAACCTCATGAGGCCTCCCCGAAGGCGACGTCACTGGCGAGCACGGCTGCGCCGGTGACACCGGCACGGCCGCCGAGCTCGGACAGCACGACGGGCAGGTTGCCGGTGGCCAGCGGCAGCGACCGGCGGTAGACCACGCTGCGAATCTCGGCGAGCAGGATGTGCCCGAGCTGGGCCAGCCCGCCGCCGATCACGATCATCGACGGGTTGGTGAAACTGACCAGGCCGGCGAGCACCCCGCCGACCCGCCGTCCGCCGTCGCGGATCAGCTGGATGCAGGTCACGTCCCCCTCGACGGCGCCCTCGGCGACGTCCAGTGCGGTCACCACACCCCGCAGGGCCATCCGCTCGGTCAGCGCCGGCGACACCCCGCTGCGCGCGGCGGCGGTGGCTTCCTTGGCCAGCGCGGCGCCGCTGAACAGCGCCTCCAGGCAGCCGACGTTGCCGCAGGAACACATCGGCCCGTGCGAGTCGACCTGGATGTGGCCGATGTCGCCAGCGCAGCCGTCGGTGCCCCGGTAGACCTCGCCGGTGAGGTAGATGCCGCACCCGATGCCGGTGCCGATCTTGATGAAGAGGAAGTCGTCCACCGAGTGAGCGACCCCGCCGTGCCGCTCGCCGATCGCCATGATGTTGACGTCGTTGTCGACCACCGCCGGGCAGCCGTGCTCCCGGCTGAGCAGCTCGCGCACCGGGAACCGGTCCCAGCCGGGCATGATCGGGGGCGAGACCGGCACACCGTCGCGGAAGCTGACCGGCCCCGGTACGCCGATGCCCACGGCGTCCAACCGCTCGTACGCGCCGTCGACGCGGGCCTTGTGCAGCAGCTCGTTGACCCGTTGCAGGGTCACCTTCGGCCCGTTGCGGATGTCGGCGGACTCGGCGTAGTGGGCCACCGGTTCGAGACGACCGTTGACGACCTCGACGTCCATCGAGCTGGCACCCAGGTCGACGGCGGCGAAGCGCAGCTTCGGGTTCAGCTCGACCAGCGTGGAGCGACGCCCACCCCGGGAGGCGGCGAGCCCGGCCTCGGCGACGTAACCCAGCGCGACCAGCCGATCCAGCTCGGCCAACAGGCGTGGCCGCGGCATCTGGAGTCGGTCGCCCAACTCGGCCCGGGACACGGCCCCCTCGTCGCGGAGCAACCGCAACAGTCGAACGTGCAGGGGGTCGACGGTCCGCACCGGGGAGTCACCTCTTCATTGGCCTCGTTCACATCGACGCAATGGCGATGTGTTGTGTCCGACACAGTAGGAGCGTTCCGCACCGCGTGTCCAGAGCTTCAACCGTTCTGAGACCAACTTTTGTCCGAAAGAACAAAAGCTACTAGTCGATCAAGAAAAGGATCACGGGCCGCCCGCGTCCGCTCGCCCCGAGTGCCATCGACGAACATGGAACCGCCCCGCCAGCTGGTCTCCCGTGGCGGGGCGGATGGTGCGGGTCCGTCAGCGGCGGCCTGCGGAGTTCCGCTTCTTCCGGAGCTTGCGGTCGTCGCGCAGCTCGACGTACGGCTCGTCGTCGACCGGGTGGCCGGCCGAGATGGCCCGGCCGCGCTCCAGCTCCGCGTCGAACTCGGCACCCAGCAGGATCGCGATGTTGCTCAACCAGAGCCACACCAAAAAGATGATCACGCCGGCCAACGCCCCGTACGTCTTGTTGTACGCGCCGAAGTTGCTCACGTAGAGGGCGAACAGACCCGAGATCACCAGCCAGATCACCACGGCCAGCACGCCGCCGGGGCTGACCCAGCGGAAACCGCCGTGCCGGGCGTTCGGCGAGGCCCAGTAGAGGATCGCGAACATCAGGCTGACCATTATCAGTAGCACCGGCCACTTGGCGACGTCCCACACCGCGACGGCCGTCGAACCGAGGCCGATCGCGTCGCCGACCAACTCGGCGAGGCGGCCGGTGAAGACCACGATCACCGCGCTGGCCAGCAGCAGCACCCCGATCACCGCGGTCACGCCCAGCCGGATCGGCAGCGTCTTCCAGACCGGCCGCCCCTCCGGCACGTCGTAGATCGTGTTCGAGGCGCGCATGAACGCCCCGATGTAACCGGACGCGGACCAGAACGCGGCCACCAGACCGATGATCGCCGCCAGGCTGGCCAGGCCGTCGTTCTGCTGCGCGGTGTCGATCGCGTCAGTGATGATCTTTTGGATGTTCCCCTCCGGCACCGCCTGGTCGACGGTGTCCCGGACGCCCTGGGTGGCGCTCTCGCCCAGCAGGCCAAGGAGGGAGATCAACACCAGCAGGCCGGGGAAGATGGACAGCACTCCGTAGTAGGTCAGCGCCGCCGCCCAGTCGATCAGGCTGTCGTCCCGGAATTCGCTGATCGTCCGGCGCAGCGCTGCCTTCCAGCCGCTGCCGGGCAGATCGGTGGGGCTGTCCGGCCCCGCGTCGGGCCCGACCGGCGCGCTGGCGGGATCACGCTCGCCCCGGTGGGCGGAAGACTCGTCCGAGGCCATCGCCCCTCCTCCTCATCGGCTGTGTCGCCCCCGACATGCCCCGTGGACGCCCGCCGGTAACCCCTACCGGTAGAGCAACCTGCCCATCCGGCGTGCGGCCACCAGCAGGCCGACCGCCACCATCACCAGCAGATAGAGCACGTCGAGCAGCCAGCCCCAGCCGTCGGCGCCCAGGGCGACACCGCGGATCAGGTGCACCGACCGGTACAGCGGGGTGACCTCGATCAGCCAGTGCAGCAGGGTCGGATAGGCCTGCGCCGGCACGAACGTGCCGGAGAAGAGGAAGAGGGTGAACTGCGCCGAGCCCATCAGGTCGAAATCCTGCCAGCTGCGCATGAAGGTGGAGATCGCCATGCCGAGCGCCCCGAAGGCGAACCCGACCAGCACCGCGGCCGGGAGGGCGGTCAGCGCACGGGTGACGCTGGTCAGATCCAGCGCGACCATCACACCGAGGAACGCGGCCGAGTAGGCGCTGCCCCGCAGCATCGCCCAACCCAGCTCACCGAGGGCGATCTCGAACGGCCGTACCGGGGTGGCGATCATCCCGTCGTACAGCTTCATGTACTTCATCTTGCCGAAGAAGTTGAAGGTGGTCTCCGCGAGCGCCCCGGTCATCGCCGAGGAGGCGAGCATCGCCGGAGCGACGAACTCGGCGTACGTGACCAGCCGCCCGTCGGGCAGCGGCAGGTCGCCGACCAGCGTCCCGACGCCCACCCCGATGGAGAGCAGATAGAGCAGCGGCTCCACGAAGCCGGAGAGCAGCAGCAGCCAGTAGACCGACTTGAGCGCCGCGACGTTGCGCTCGACCACCGACGCCGACCGCCGGGACGCGGCGGAGACGTCGACCAGCCGGGGCAGGATCAGCGTGACCACGACAGCCTCCCTAGACGACGAGCTTGCGACGGAACGCGCGCAGCGCCAGCAGCCAGCCGGCGACCGCCCAGGCGGCCAGGTAGACCAGGTGCCCCGCGATCGACCACTGTGGGGCGACGCCGAGCGTGGCCGCGCGGCACAGGTCGACGGCGTGCCACAGCGGCGTCACGTACGCCAACCAGCGCAGCGCCTCGGGCAGGGACTCGACCGGGAAGAACACCCCGGCGAAGAGCGTCATCGGGATGACCGCGAACCGGAAGAGCATCGCGAGCCAACTGTCGGTGGACACCGAGGCGGTGTACGCGAAGGTCGGCGCGGCGACGGCCAGCCCGAGCAACGCCACCACCGGCAGGGCGGCCACCGCCCACGGCGACCGCAACGCCCCGAACAGCCCGGTGACCAGCAGGAACGCCGCGATCGTGGTGAGCACCCGGAACAGCACGAAGGCCAGGTGGCCAGCCACGATGTCGCCCACCCGCAACGGCGACGCGCTCTGCGCGAAGTAGGTCTTGACCCACTGGAAGTTGCTGAACACCGGCCAGGTCGAGTCGCCGACGGTCACCTGGAGCGCGGTCGAGGCGATCAGCCCCGGGACCAGCCAGTCGAGGTAACGCACCCCGCCGACGCCCTGGTCGATGTAGGCGCCGACGCCCAGCCCGAAGCCGAGCACGGTCAGCACCGGCAGCAGGAACGAGGAGAACACCCCGGCCCGCCAGGTGCGTCGCAGGCCCACCAGGTAGTGCTCGAAGACCGCGTACGCCGGCACCCACGGCACGCGCGCCGATCCCGCCACATTCACCACCACCACCCCCGTCCCGACCTTCCTACCCCTGAGGTACGACAGGCCGCGGTCACCCTAGGGCGACCCCGTCAACGTGTCGCCCGGGTTTCGGCCCGATGATCGACACGGCTTTCAGGATGTCGGGGTGTCAAAACCACCGCGACACCCCGACTTCCCGGAAGCCGAGTGGATCGAGGGGCGGATCGGCAACGCCGTGGCCGCCAGCTACCGGCGAACGGCGTCGGACCCGACGAACGCGCGCCAGGCGTCGGGCGCGAAGGCCAGCACCGGACCGGTCGGGTCCTTGGAGTCGCGGACGGCCACCAGCCCGGGAAGGTTGTCGGCAACCTCCACACAGTTACCGCCGCTGCCGTTGCTGCGGGTGCTCTTGCGCCACCGGGCGCCGGTCAGCTCCATGTCTCCGCCACTTCCGCGATCAGGTCGAGGGACTGCTGCTGCGATAGTGCCTCACCCCGGATCGACTCCCACACCTCGACCATCTGCCGCACGTACTCGGCCCGGTCGATCACCTGCCCGTGGCGCTGCCCGTCCAGGTAGACGACATCCTCACCGGTGGATGCGGTGGCGATCACGAAGGGACCATCGAGCCCAGCGTACGCACCGGCGCTGAGCGGCACGACCTGGATTCGGACCCGGGGCAGGGCCGAGCCGAGCTTCACCAGGTGGCGCAACTGCTCGCGCATCACCTCCGGGCCGCCGACGTGGCGGCGCAGCGCGTACTCGTCGACGACCAGGCTGAGCAGCGGCGGTCGGTCCCGGGTGAGCACGCCCTGCCGGTCGAGCCGGGCGGTCACCTGCTGCTCGACCTCGTCCGCCGCGAACAGCCCGGCGCCGGCCAGGATGGCGCGGGCGTACCCCTCGGTCTGCACCAGGCCGGGCACGTAGAGCGGCTCGAACGAGCGCAGTGCCGTGGTCTCCTGTTCGATGCCGGCCCAGTCGCGGAACCACGGCACCACGGCCTCCCGGCTGATCCGCCGCTGGATGCGTTCGAACCGACCGTCGGCGGCGAGCACGGCGTCACACCGACGCGCGAAGTCCAGACTCGGCCGGCGCTCGGAGGTCTCCACCTTGGCGACCAGCGCCCCCGAGTAGCTCAACGCCTCGGCCAGCGCCGCCTGTGACATGCCACTGGCGGCCCGGGCCAGCCGCAACTCCTCCGCGAAGTGCTCCAGCATGGACGAACTCTCCACGGACAGCCTCCGTACATCCTCGTACCGTGCCGGACCGGTCGCCGTACGCGCTGGTCGTCGGCGCGCGGAACCTCCCACCGTAGTCGGCTCCTCAGCAGACTGTCACGCAGCGGGACCGCTCACGGGATCGGACGGCGGGCGGAACCAGGCCGGGAGCGCCCCGTGACCATCCGGGGCGCTCCAACCCACCCGATGGAGGTTCCCTCGTGCGACTCAGGTTCTGGCGGTGCCGCCCCCCGACCCCACCCGCGGCGCTCCCCCGGCGTACGCCCACCGAGCACCCGACCTGGGCGACCGCCCCCACCGAGGTCTTCCCGACCGACGGGCCGGGCAGCCCGGGCCGACTGACCCGGGCGCAGCAGTGGCGGGCGAACGGAGGCCGCCGGTGGGCTCAGGACCGGGATGGGCGCTGATGCCCCGCTACCAGCCACACGTGGCGGCGCGCCCGTCCTGGCGCTGCCGGGTCTGCGGCGCCGCGTGGCCCTGCTCCCCCGCCCGTCTGGCGCTGCTGGGTGAGTACCGCGAGAACCGGTTGGGCCTGCTCATCTACCTCGCCGCGCTGCTCGACGAGGCGGCCGGGGACATCGCCGGCCAGACTGGAAGCGACCGGCTGACCGACCGTTTCCTCACCTGGGCCAGAGCCCGATGAGCGGTGATCGTTGGCAGTTCAGCGGTGCGACACGCCGGAGACGTTGTGGCTGAACTGCCAACGATCACCAAGGGCAGTCAGTCGACCAGGGTGCGGCCGGTCAGGTGCAGGAAGACGTCCTCCAGGCCGCTGCGCCGCACCAGCACGTTGGCCGGGTTGAGGCCCAGCGCGGAGACCTCGGCGACCGCCGCGTCGCCGTCGGGCACGTAGAGCAGAACCCGGTCGGGCAGCACCTCGACGCGCTCCCCCAGCCCGTCGAGCTTGCCGGCGAACGGCTCCTGCGACTCGGCGGCGAAGCGCAACTCGACCACCTCGCGGGTGGAGTGCTGCTCGATGAGCGCCCGGGGTGAGCCCTCGGCGACGATCCGCCCGCCGTCCATCACCACCAGCCGGTCGCAGAGCTGCTCGGCCTCGTCCATGTAGTGCGTGGTGAGCACCAGCGTCACGCCCTGCTGCTTGAGCCGGAACAACCGCTCCCACACCAGGTGCCGGGCCTGCGGGTCGAGCCCGGTGGTCGGCTCGTCGAGCAGCACGATCTCCGGCTCGTTGACCAGCGCGCGGGCGATGGTCAGCCGGCGCTTCATCCCGCCGGAGAGCGGCTCGACCTTGCTGTCGGCGCGCTCGGTGAGCTGGACGAAGTCGAGCAGCTCGTCGGCGCGCTGGCGGGCAGCCCGGCGGGCGATGCCGAAGTAGCGGGCGTAGACGGTCAGGTTCTCCCGGACGGTCAGCTCCGGGTCGAGATTGTCCAACTGTGGGCACACGCCGAGTCGGGCCCGGATCGCCGGCCCGTCGCGGACCGGATCCAGGTCGAGGATGCGCAGCTCACCCCCGCTGGGTGGGGAGGTGCAGCCGACCATCCGCATGGTGGAGGACTTGCCGGCGCCGTTGGGCCCGAGGAAGCCGAACGCCTCACCCGAGCGCACCTCGACGTCGATGCCGTCGACGGCGGTGAAGTCGCCGAACCGCTTCACCAGCCCCCGAGCCTGAATGAGTGGTCGCCCCGAGGTCACCGCCCGACCCTAACCGGAGGGTCCGACAGCCCTCCACGCAAATACGCGCAGACGGCGGGACCGCGTGCGGCATCAGCGACGAGACCGCCGCCCCGCCGCCCCAACCGCCAACGGCGAAACGCCGATCAATGCCCCACCGGCCGGCCGATCGACGTGTATCGTCCCCTCGTGTCGCCCATCAGCTCGCCCGATGGTTCGTCGCCACCCGTCCGACCAGCCAACTCTCCCGTCGGTGAGCCCGCGTCGGGCACCGGCGGCCCACCACCCCGGCCTCGGCCGACAACCGAGCCCAGCGCGGCCACACGCAGCGCCGACCCGAGCGCGGGTGCCACCGGCACGAAGGAGCACAGCGCCGATCCGAGCGCGGGTGCCACCGACACGAGCGGGCACAGCACCGCCACGGTCGCGCGCAGCACCGATGACGACCACTCCGTCGCCGAGCGGGCGACCCGGGACATGGCCGCCCGGTTCGAGGACGAGAAGCCGGGCCGGGTGTTGTCCGGCCCGGCGGGCCTGCTCCTCACCGTGGCGGCGCTGGCGATCGGCGGGCTGGCCCTCTGGCAGGTGTTCCGCCCGTTGTCGCAGGGCAGCAAGTATTACCTGATCATCTTCCTGGCCGGCGTACTCCCGCTGGTCTTCCTGGCCTACCCGGCCGGCCTGCGGCTGCCGGCCCGGCTGCGCGCCCGGCGACACCACACCGACCGCACCGCCAAAAACGACAGCGCCGCCAGGAACGACAGCGCAGCCGACCTGGCCCTGCCACATCCGACGTCGGCGCGACCCACCGCGACGGACTGGGTGCTGGTCGCGCTGGCGGTGGCCGCCTGCCTCTACCCCGTCCTGCCGGTCTGGATCGGCACGGGTGGCGGCGGCTACAACGCCTTCCTCGACCGGCAGGGCCTGCTGGTGCCGATGGACCTGGTGCTGGGCACCGTGCTGCTGCTCCTGCTGCTGGAGGCGTGCCGACGCACCACCGGCTGGATCCTGCCCGCGGTCTGCCTGCTGTTCCTGGGCTACGGCTACTACGGCGGGCTGCTGCCGCAGTCCTGGCCGGTCGCCCACGCCGGGCTCGACTTCAGTCAACTGATCGACGCGTTCTACAACTCCGACAGCGGCTTCTACGGCACTCCACTGGATGTGGCCGCCTCGTACATCGTGCTGTTCACCATCTACGGCGCGGTGCTGGAGCTGTCCGGGGCCGGGCGGTTCTTCGTCGAGCTGTCGGCAGCGGCGTTCCGCCGCTCGCGTACCGCCGCCGGCCGGACGGCGGTCGCCTCCGGCTTCCTGCTCGGCACCGTCTCCGGCTCCGGCGCCGCGACGACGGTGAGCATCGGCGCGGTCACCTGGCCGCTGCTGCGCCGCGCCGGCTATCCCCCGGAGCGGGCCGGCGGCATGTTGGCCGCGGCCGGGGTGGGTGCGATCCTCTCCCCGCCCACCCTGGGGGCGGCGGCGTTCATCATCGCCGAGTACCTCGGCGTCTCGTACCTACAGGTCCTGGGCTGGGCGACCGTGCCGACGGTGCTCTACTACCTCGGCATCCTGCTCTCCGTGGAGATCGACGCTCGCCGTTCCGGCGTACGCCCCGTGGTGGTCGACGCCGGCTCGCCCTGGCGTCTGCTGGCCCGGTTCGGCTACCACTTCGCCTCGCTGGTCGCCATCATCGTGTTCCTCGCGGTCGGCGTGTCCGCGACGAGGGCGGTCGTGTTCGCCACCATCCTCGCTGTCGCGCTGTCCTTCCTGGACCGTACGCACCGACTCTCCCCCGCGCGGCTCGTGACCGCGCTCGTCACCGGGGTACGCGGCGTGCTCGCGGTCACCGCCGTCTGCGCCGCCGCCGGCATCATCACGGCGACCACCACGAAGACCGGCCTCGGGCCGCAGGCGGCGGCGCTGCTGATCGGCGGCGCCGAGGCGGCCACCTCGGACCCGACGCTGGTTCTGCTGCTCACCGCGCTGCTCGCGGCCGTCGCACTCAGCCTGCTGGGCCTGGCCGTGCCGGTCACCGCCTCGTTCGTGATCGGGTGGGTGATCGTCGGTCCGGCCCTGCTCGACCTGGGCGTGACCGCGCCCGCCGCGGCGATGTTCGTCTTCTACTTCGCGGTCCTGTCCGAGGTGTCCCCGCCGACCGCGCTCGCCTCGGTGGCCGCCGCCGCGGTCACCGGCGGCCGGCTGGTGCCGACCATGTGGCAGACCCTGCGGTACGCGCTGCCGGCGTACCTGATCCCGATCGCGTTCGTCATCACGCCGGCCGGGCTCGGCCTGCTCGGCATCGGCGGCGTACCGCGGATCGCCTTCGCCGCCGTGGTCACCGCGCTCAGCGTGGCGGTGCTCGCCGTCGCCGCCGGTGGCTGGCTGCCCGGCGTGGGACCTGCCGGCGTTCCGGAGCGTGTGCTCGGTGCCCTCGCCGGCGTCACCCTGCTCTGGCTCGAACCCGTGCCGGTCATCGTCGGCGCCGTTCTGGCCGCCGTCGCGGCGACCGGTGTGTTCATCCGACGCGGATCCGCCGGCCGGGCCGGTCGGCCCCGAGCCGGGTCGTCCGCCAACCTCCGGGAGGAGAAACTGTGAGACGAATCGACGTACGGCTCGCGGCGGGCCTGAGCGTGCTCGCCATCGTCACGGTGGGCGCCACGGGTTGCGGAGGTCAGCAGGGCGGCGCGGCCAAGGACGACGCGGCCAGTGCGGTCACCTGCGAGGTCGGCCGGGAAACCCGCGTCGGCATCGCGACCGGCAACGCGACAGGCGTCTACTACGTGGTCGGCAACGCCCTGGCCGGGCAGTTGTCCGGGGCGACCGGCGGCAAGCTCAGCGGCACCGCCGCCGAGACCGGCGCCTCGGTGCAGAACGTCGAGCAGCTGGTCAGCGGCCAGTACGACGTGGCGTTCTCCCTCTTCGACACGGCGGTCAACGCGGTCGAGGGCAAGGGCAGCTTCAGCGCACCGCAGCCGGTCGAGGCGCTGGCACGCATCTACGACAACTACACCCAGGTGGTGGTCCGCAACGACTCCGGGATCACGTCGGTCGCCGACATGCGCGGCAAGCGGATCTCCACCGGCTCCCCGAAGTCCGGCACGGAGGTGATCGCCAACCGGCTGCTGGAAGCCGCCGGCCTCGACCCCGCGAAGGACATCCGGGCGCAGCGCCTGGACCTGACCAAGACGGTCGAGGGGATCAAGGACGGCAGCATCGACGGCTTCTTCTGGTCCGGCGGCCTGCCCACCGGAGGCCTGACGGACCTGTTCACCACCGCTGGCGACTCGGTGCGGTTCGTCGACATCGCGGCCCTGCTGCCGAAGATGGCCGAGTCGAGCCCCGCCTACCAGGCGGGGACGATCGGCCGGGACGCGTACCGGACTGCGGCGGACACCCCGACCATCGTCGTGCCCAACGTGCTGCTGGTCCGCAAGGATCTGGACGCCAACGTCGCCTGCGCGATCACCCGGACGGTGTTCGACAAGCGGGACACCCTCGCTCAGGCGAACCCGGCCGCCCGGGGGATCTCGCTGGACACCGCCCGCAGGACCGAGCCGGTGCCGCTGCATCGCGGCGCTGACAAGGCCCTGAAGGATCTGGGCGCCAACTGACCCGGTCGGTCAGCCGTCGACCGGCGCGGTGGCGGCCCGGGCCACGGTGACCAGACGGTCGGTCTCGGCGAGCAGGGCCTCATCGTCCGCCGGGGCGCCGGGGTCGAGTCGGACCGTCCAGGTCAGACCGTCGACCCCGGCCACGCGCCGGGCCGCGACCCGCGCCGCACCGCCGGGGACCGGGTGGTGTTCGGTGTACGCGACCGAACGGGTCACCCGCGCTCGCACCTGATGTGGCAGCTCACCCGGGTCGAGGAGGAGGTACGTCTCGGCCGGGCCGTCGGCGACCAGCGTGTAACCGTCGCGTTCGACGAGCGTCTCGGCGGGCGTGACGGTCAACTCCCGGCCGGACCAGACCGCCTTGAGGATGGTGTGCCAACCGAGCCGGTGACCTCGACCGGGCAGCCACAGCCCGAGGTTGGTGGCGACCACCACCCCGTCGCCCTCGCCGTTGCCGGCGGCCGCCCACGCCAGCACCCGTTCGTCGGCGGCCAGCGGCGGCCGGTCGGCCGGTGGCAGCTTCGGCTTGCGGCTGAACAGTCCCATCTAGAGGCCTCCCGCGGCCTGCTCGCGCAGCGCCCGGGCGTGCTGCTCCAGTGACAGCAGCTCGCCGAAGGCGGCGAAGTACTCGTCCTTGTTGTTGACCGGGTTGATGCGCTGGATGCGCGACTTGAGGTCCCGGATGCGGGCGGTCACCGACCCGAACTGCACCCGCGCCATGGTGATCGACACGTAGCGTGGGTCCGGTTCTCCGTCGATCCGCAGCGGTTCCACCGCCAACTCGCCGACCAGCGCCGCCGACGCCAGGTCGTCGCAGGCGTCGCGGACCTTCTCGATCCAGACCGCGCCGCTGGTCGCCGCCGCGGCCCCACCGGCCGCCGCGATGGCCGTCCGCACCCCGACGTGCACCGGGTTGCGGTATTCCGTGGCCTCGACCGCGTCGAACATGGGCCCGGCCAGGACCGGCTGCTGGAGGGCGAGTTTCAGCGCCTCCCGCTCGACCATCGACTGCGGGCTGTCCGCGGCCGGCTCGGAACGGGCCGGAGCGGGCCGGGCGGCGGACCCGGCGTCGCGGGTGCCGGGCGGCGGGGTGTTGGCGGCGGCGAGCACGGCCCGCTGCACCGGCTCGATCTCCATGCCGAGGTCCATGGCGAGCTTGCGGACGTACTCCGGGCGCTTCTCCCGGTCCTTGAGTCGCGCGACCAGCGGCGCGGCGTGGCGCATGGCCTCGACCCGGCCGTCGACGGTGTCCAGGTCGAAGCGGCCGATCACGTGTCGTAGCGCGAAGTCGACAAGCGGCTCGCGGCGGGCGACCAGGTCACGTACCGCCAGGTCACCCTTGGCCAGTCGCAGATCACACGGGTCCATGTTGTCCGGGCTGACCGCGATGAACGTGCGCCCCACGAAGCGCTGATCGTCTTCGAAGGCGCGCAGTGCGGCCTTCTGACCGGCAGCGTCACCGTCGAAGGTGAAGATGATCTCGCCGGCCACCTCGTCACTGTCGAACAGGAGCCGACGCAGGACCGAGATGTGGTCCGCGGCGAACGCGGTGCCGCAGGTCGCCACCGCCGTGGTCACCCCGGCGAGATGGCAGGCCATCACGTCGGTGTAGCCCTCGACGATCACCGCCCGGCCCTGCTTGGCGATCTCTCTCTTGGCCTGGTCGATGCCGTAGAGCACGTGCGACTTCTTGTAGATCGGCGTTTCGGGGGTGTTCAGGTACTTCGGGCCGTCGTCGTCGTCGAACAACTTGCGCGCCCCGAAGCCGATCACGTCACCGGCGAGGTCGCGGATCGGCCAGAGCAGCCGGCGGCGGAACCGGTCGATCAGCGTGCCGGACCGGGACTCCCGGGACAACCCGGCCGTGACCAGCTCCTGGTGGGTGAAGCCCTGCTGGCGCAGGTGCTTGGTGAGCAGGTCCCAACCCTCCGGCGCGAAGCCGCAGCCGTAGCGCTCGGCGGCGGCCCGGTCGAAGCCCCGCTGGGCCAGGAACTCGCGTGCCGGCCGGGCGCCGGCGGTGCTGAGCTGCGCCCGGTAGAACTCCACCGCGGCGGCGTGCGCGGCGACCAGTCGCTGGCGCTGGCCCTGCTGCGGGCGAGGGCGCGGGGTGCCCTTGTCGTCCTCGATGTAGCGCAGCTGGATGCCGGCACGGCCGGCCAGCCGCTCGACGGACTCCACGAAGCTGAGGTGCTCGGCGTCCATCAGGAACTTGATCGCGTCGCCACCGGCTCCGCAGCCGAAGCAGTACCACACGTTGCGGGCCGGCGAGACGTTGAACGACGGGCTCTTCTCGTCGTGGAACGGGCACAAACCCTTGAGGTTGCCACCGCCGGCGGACTTCAGGGTGACCGTCTCGGAGATCACATCCCCGATCGAGGTGCGTTCCCGGACCAGTGCGATGTCCTCGTCCCGGATCCGCCCAGCCATGCGCCACCCCCTCGCCGTACATCCTGCCCTGCTGGACCGACGACGTGCCCGCCGGGGGACGCCGGGTGTGGCGACGGCCGCCGGCTCGCCGGTTTCCGCCCGTCCCCGGGGGCCCCGCGGGGACCATGACCAGATGCGCAGGGTACGGGCCGACGACCTCCGGCCGACGGCGTGGTTGGCCGGTCGGCTGGGGCTGCGCGGCCTGGCCCCGCGGGCGGACGAGGCCGGCCACCGGCACGCCACCTGGCTGGAACTCTTCCTCGACCTCATCTTCGTGTACGCGCTGGCGGCGGTGGTGTCCCGGCTGGGCGGCAACCCAACCCCCTCGCCGACCGCCGTACTGGCCGTGCTCGGGCTCTTCGTGGTGGTCCAGTGGGCCTGGGTGGGGCAGGTCTACTACGACACCCGGTTCGACCCGGACGACGCGCCGCACCGGCTGCTGGTGCTCGTCGCGCTGGTCGGCGCGGGCGCGATGACGCTCGGCGTCGACGAGGTGCCGGAGAGCGTGCTCCTGCCGGTCGGGTATCTGATCGTGCGGGGTGTGCTGCTCGTGCTGTACCTGCGTGCCCGACCGACCAGCTCGATGGCCCGCACGGTGACCACGGTCTACCTGACCGGCTTCGGGTCGGGCTGGCTGATCTGGCTGGTGTCGCTGGCCACCCCCGCCACGGCGCGCCCGACGCTGTGGATCATCGCGATGGTCATCGAGCTGGCCACACCGTGGATCGGCAAGCGCTGGCTCAACCGGTGTCCGGTGGACAACCGTCACCTGCCGGAACGGATCGGGCAGTTCACCATCATCGTGCTGGGCAGCGCGCTGGCCAGCCTGCTCTTCGCGGTGCCCGACCATCCTCGGCCGCACATGATCGTCACGGCTGGACTGGCCTTCCTGGTGCCGGCGGCCGTCTGGTGGGTCTACACCACCTTCGTCACCACCCGCCTGCCCCAGACGCGACTGCGCGGGGGCCAGGCGTACGGCTACCTGCACATCCCGCTCGGCGGGGCGCTGCTGCTGCTCGGCTGGGCGCTCGGACAGGTGGTCCGGCTGGCCGATCGCGACGCGGCCCGGCTGCCGCTGGAGCTGCGGCTCCTGCTGGCCACCTCGGTCATCGTCTGGATGCTCTGCGGGCTGGCGCTGTACTGGCTGTGGAACCGGCCGGGCGCCACCCGCCTGGCGATCACCGGTTACGGGGTGGCATCGACCATCGTGATCACCGCGACGGTGCACGAGCCACGGTTGATGCTGATGCTGCTCTCGGCGGCGATCGTCGGGTACGCCGTGCTGCTCACCCGGCGACTCACCGCGACGAGTCAGGACCTGAGCCGCGAGACCGGCCGCTGAGCCGCGCTCAGGCCGCGGTGGCCTCCTCGGCCGCCACCTGCCGGTTCCAGTCGGCCTTGGTGGTGCGCCAGCCCTCGTCGTCCATCCCGCGCCGCCAGTAACCGGAGATGGAGAGCTGACCGGCGGGCACGCCCCGCTCGAGGCGCAGCAGCCGACGCAGCTCCCGGACGAAGGTCGCCTCGCCGTGCACGAAGGCGTGCACCTGGCCGGGCGGGAATTCCCACTCCCGAACCGCCGCCACCAACGCCTCGCCCACCGGGCGGTCACCGCGGTGCAGCCAGGTGAGCTGGACCGCGCCGGGGCTGAGCAGCTTCTGCTCCTCCGCCGGGTCGGCGATCTCCACGAAGACGTGGGCCGGCGCGCCCAGCGGCAGCCGCTCCAGGGCCGCGGCGATCGCCGGCAGGGCGCTCTCGTCGCCGACCAGCAGGTGCCAGTCCGCGTCCGGGCTCGGGGCGTACGCCCCACCGGGGCCGACGAAGTGCACCGGGTCGCCCGGGCGCAACGCGGCGGCCCACGGACCGGCCAGCCCTTCGTCGCCGTGGTGCACCACGTCCACGGTCAACTCCTCGGCCAACGGATCCCAGCGTCGCACCGTGTACGCGCGCAGCCGGGGCCACTGCTCCCGGGGCAGGTCCCGGCGGATCGCGGCGAGGTCCAGCGGCTGCGGGTACGCGACGCCGGGCTGCGGGAACACCACCTTGATGTAGTGGTCGGTGAACTCTCCCACCGGCAGGTCGGCCAGCTCGTCGCCACCGAGGACGAGCCGGATCAGGTGCGGGGTGGGCCGCTCGGTGCGCAGCACCCGGACCGAGGTGACGTTCCTGGGGCGTTCCGTCATGTCACTTAGGCTAACCTAAGCTGCGCCGCGCCCCAGCGGCGGTGCGCCGTCGCCGACGAGGCGGGTGTGCCAGGTCACCGCCGCCGGGTCGGTGAGCGAGGCGACCTGATCGATCACCACCCGCAGTCGCGCCGGGTCGTCCGGGGCGGCCCGCCACAGCGGGGCGAAGATCGGGTCGAGCCCGTCCGGGGCCCGCCGGACCAGCGCAGCGACCAGCTCGGCCAGCATCGTCCGCTGCCGCTCGTAGCGGCCCCGGAAGCCGGCTCGACGCATCACGTAGCGCAGAGCGATGCCCTTGAGCAGGGCGCACTGCACCCGGACCAGCCGGGGCACCACCAGGTCGGCGGCGTAGCGGCGGTGCGGGCCGGGACCGAAGCGCTCCTCGGTGGCGGCCACCGCCGCGGACACGAACCGGCCGGTCAACCCGCTGGTGGTGGCTTTCAGCGCGACCTGCGCGCGATGGCTCCCGTCGTAGCCGACCAGTGGGGCGAGCAGCGGGTCGGCCAGCAACTCGACCAGCACCTCGGTCAGGTCGGCGGCGGACTCCCCGGAGTACGTGGCGGCCACGTCGGCACACAGCCCGGCCCGCTCGTCGGCGTCGGCGAGCAGCGGGCGCAGCGTGACGTACCCGCCGTGGATGCCGTCCTCCACGTCGTGCACCGAGTACGCGACGTCGTCGGCCCAGTCCATCACCTGCGCCTCAAGGCAGCGCCGGTCGCCGGGCGCACCCGCCCGGATCCAGCCGAAGACGGCCATGTCGTCGGCGTACACCCCGAACTTGCGCTGCCCGGGGCGGCGCGGCCACGGGTACTTGCCGATCGCGTCGAGGGACGCCCGGGTCAGGTTCAGCCCGGCGGACGAACCGTCCGGGGCGAGCACCTTCGCCTCCAGCCGGGTCAGCACCCGCAGGGTCTGCGCGTTGCCCTCGAAGCCGCCGCACGGTGTGGCGAGCAGGTCCAGGGCCGCCTCACCGTTGTGCCCGAACGGCGGGTGCCCGAGGTCGTGGGCGAGCCCGGCGACGTCCACCACGTCCGGGTCGCAGCCCAACCGGGCACCCATCTCCCGGGCGATCTGGGCCACCTCCAGCGAGTGGGTCAACCGCGTACGCAGGAAGTCGTCGGTGCCGGCGGTGTGTACCTGGGTCTTGGTGGCCAGTCGGCGGAACGCCGCGGAGTGCAGCACCCGGGCCCGGTCGCGCTCGTACGGTGACCGGCGGTGCCCGGTGTCCTTGGGCGGCTCCTCGACCAGCCGGGCGTCCGCCGCGCCCGGCTCACTCCTCGCGCTCACGCAGCCGCCGCTGGTCGCGACTGCGGGGCTCGCAAACCCGGCTCACTCCTCGCGCTCACGATGCCTGCTTGGTTCGCGACTGCGGGGCTCGCAAACCCGGCTCACTCCTCGCGCTCACGATGCCTGCTTGGTTCGCGACTGCGGGGCTCGCAAACCCGGCTCACTCCTCGCGCTCACGCAGAACGCAGAACTCGTTGCCCTCCGGGTCGGCCAGCACCGTCCAGTCGACGTCGCCCTGGCCGATGTCGACGTGCCGGGCGCCCATGTCGACCAGCCGCTCGACCTCGGCCTCCTGGTTGGCGGGGCGCAGGTCGAGGTGCAGTCGGTTCTTGCGTTCCTTGTCGTCGGTCACCGGCACGAAGACCAGGCCGGGCAGGCGGTCGGCGGACTGGCGGATCTCCACCTCGTCCGGCTTCTCGGTGACGACCTGATAGCCGAGGGCCTCGGCCCACCAACGGGCCAGTCGGGCCGGATCACGGGCGTCGACGGTCAGGCTCTCCCAGACGCTGGTCATGCAGTCATCCTTCCCGTTCGACGGCGTGGGCAATCGGCCGTGTGCGAGCGAGCCAAGATTACGCCCGCCACAGCTGCTCGACCCGACCCCGACGCATCGATGAAGAGTCCACAACCGCCGATCGGCTGGGAGTTGTCAACCGATTGCCGAGGGTTATGGGCTCGCGGGTCGAAGTGGCCGCCGGTAGCGTTCCCAGCGCGGAACGTGACCAGCTGACCGACGCGCAGAGCCCGACCGGTAAGGGGACAGTCTCGTGGACGCAGACACGGTGGTGGGAACGGAACTACGCGGGCTGCGCCGACGCCGACCCGAGGTCGCCGGGACGGTGCTGGCAGGCACCGACGGGCTGCTCATCTCCAGCGACCTGCCCAGCACCGACGCCACCCACCTCGCCGCGCTCGCCGCGGCCAGCTTCGGGCTCGGTCACCGGGTGGCCGACACCGTCCACCGGGGCGAGTTCCGGGAGTCGGTCGTCCGCACGACCGCCGGCTGCGTGGTGACCTACCCGGCCGGGCGCAGCGCTCTGCTGACCCTGGTCACCGTCTCGGTCACGGAAGATCTGGAGGCGCTGCACGAGGAGGCGCGTGCCGTGGCCCGGCGGGCCGGCTCGGTACTGGACATTCGCGGCAGCGGGACCGGCGCCACCGCTGTTCCGGACGCGCACGCCCCGCTGGCCGTGCGTACCCCGATGGCCACCCTGCCGGCCCAACTGCGCCGCTCGTCCCGGCCCACCTGGCGTCGCCCGCCGATCTGAGCGTCGGTGCCGGCGGCGGCCCGGTCGCCCGGTCCACCGCCGGCCCTGCCTCAGCGGCTGTCCGAGCCGCCGGTCTCCACGACCGCCCGGCCGGCCTCCAGCCGGGCCACCGGCACTCGGAACGGTGAGCAGGACACGTAGTCCAGGCCGACCTCGTGGAAGAAGTGCACCGAGTCCGGGTCGCCGCCGTGCTCGCCGCACACACCGAGCTTCAGCCCGGGCCGGGCGGCCCGGCCCTCCTCGGCGGCGATCCGCACCAACCGACCGACGCCGTCGCGGTCGATCGACTCGAACGGCGATATACCGAAGATGCCCAGCTCCAGGTACCGCCAGAAGAACGCGCCCTCGACGTCGTCGCGGGAGAAGCCCCAGCCCATCTGGGTCAGGTCGTTGGTGCCGAAGGAGAAGAACTCCGCCGCCTCGGCGATCTGCCCAGCGGTCAGTGCCGCCCGAGGCACCTCGATCATGGTGCCGATCAGCACCTCGACCCCACTGTCCCCGACCACCTCCGCAATGATCTTCTCAGCCTCCGCGCGGACCGTCTCCAGCTCCTGCACGGCCCCGACCAGCGGCACCATGATCTCCGGCTTGGCCACCCCACCGGCGCGGGCGCAGGTGACGGCCGCCTCGGCGATCGCCCGGACCTGCATCGCGAACAGGCCGGGGATGACCAGGCCGAGGCGGACGCCCCGCAGCCCGAGCATCGGGTTCTCCTCGTGCATCCGCCGGACGGCGGCGAGCAGCGCCTCCTCCTTGGCGACGTCCTCGCCGCGCTCCTGAGCGACCGCGACGTTGACCGCGAGCTGCTCCAGCGGCGGCAGGAACTCGTGCAGCGGCGGGTCGATCAGGCGGACGGTGACCGGCAGACCGTCCATCTCGCGGAAGATCTCCTCGAAGTCGGCCCGCTGCAACGGCAGCAGTGCCGCGAGCGCCGCCTCCCGCTCACCCTCGGCGCGGGCCAGGATCAGCCGCTCGACCAGCTCCCGCCGGTCGCCGAGGAACATGTGCTCGGTGCGGCACAGCCCGATGCCCTCGGCGCCGAAGCGTCGGGCCCGCGCGGCGTCCGCGCCGGTGTCGGCGTTCGTGCGGACCGCGAGCCGCCGCTTCCCGTCGGCGTGCGTCATGATCCGGTGTACGGCCCGGACCAGCGCGTTGTCGATGTGCTCGGGGTCGAGGCTGCCCTCGAAGTACTGCACCACCTCCGACGGCATGACCGGCACCTCGCCCAGGTAGACCTTGCCGGTGGTGCCGTCGATCGACACGACGTCGCCCTCGTTCACGGTCTGCCCGGCCACGGTGAACCGCTTTGCCGGCACGTTCACGTCGATCTCGTCGGCACCGGAGACACAGGTCTTCCCCATCCCCCGGGCCACCACCGCGGCGTGGCTGGTCTTGCCGCCGCGCGAGGTGAGGATGCCCTTCGCCGCGATCATGCCGTTCAGGTCGTCCGGGTTGGTCTCCCGGCGGACCAGGATCACCGACTCCCCCTCGGCGGCCAGCTCGACGGCGCGCGCGGAGGTGAAGACCACCTTGCCGGAGGCCGCGCCCGGGGAGGCGCCGATGCCCTTGGCGACCGGTTGGAACTCGTGGTCGAGCTGGAAGCGGGGGAACATCAGCTGGGCAAGCTGCGCGCCGTTGACCCGGTGCAGCGCCTCGTCCAGGTCGATCAGGCCCTCGTCGACGAGCTGCCCCGCGATGACGAACGCGGCGGCGGCGGTGCGCTTACCGACCCGGGTCTGCAACATCCACAGCTTGCCGCGTTCGATGGTGAACTCGATGTCGCAGAGGTCCTTGTAGTGCTCCTCCAGCCGGGCCATGAAGCTGAGCAGCTCGTCGTAGGACTTCTTGTCCAGCCGCTCCAGCTCCTGCAACGGCACGGTGTTGCGGATGCCGGCGACCACGTCCTCGCCCTGGGCGTTGGCCAGGTAGTCGCCGTAGATGCCCTGCGCACCGCTGGCCGGGTCGCGGGTGAACGAGACACCGGTGCCGGAGTCCGCGCCGAGGTTGCCGAAGACCATGGTCACCACGTTGACCGCGGTACCGAGGTCGGCCGGGATCCGCTCCTGGCGACGGTAGAGCACCGCGCGCTCGGCGTTCCACGACTCGAAGACCGCCCGGATGGCGAGGTCGAGCTGTTCGCGCGGCTGCTGCGGGAACTCCCGACCGGTGTGCTTCAGGAAGATCTTCTTGTACGCGTCGACCAGCCCGCGCAGGTCGTCGGCGTCGAGGTCCAGGTCGTTGTGGGTGCCCTTGGCCCGCTTGATGTCGTCGAGCGCGTGCTCGAACTCCTCGCCCGGCACCTCGCAGACGGTCTTGCCGAACATCTGGATGAGGCGGCGGTAGGAGTCCCAGGCGAACCTGTCTGCGCCGCCGGAGGCGGCCTGGCCGCCCGCGCCACTCGCCTGCGCGGAGAGGCCGACCACGCTCTGGTCGTTGAGGCCGACGTTGAGGACGGTCTCCATCATGCCGGGCATGGAGAACTTGGCACCGGAGCGAACGGAGACCAGCAGCGGGTCCTGTGGGTCGCCGAGGCGCCTGCCCATCGCGCGCTCCAACGATTCCAGGTGCGCCTCGATCTGAGCGGCGAGCCCGTCCGGCTCCCGTCCCGTCGCGAGGTACGCCTGGCATGCCTCGGTGGTGATGGTGAAGCCGGGCGGAACGGGCAGGCCGAGGTTGCTCATCTCGGCGAGGTTGGCCCCCTTGCCGCCGAGCAGGTCCTTGAGATCCTTGTTGCCTTCGGAGAAGTCGTAGACGTACTTGTGATCGACGGTCTCTTGCGCTGCCACCAGAGCCTCCACAACACACGCGCCGGATTGACACTTAACGAAGGTTCAGTTTCTTGTACCCCCGGACGGACCACCGGTAATCCCCGGGTCGACGCCGATCGGTGGGCGAAGGTTAAGCGAACATCGAGTGACCTGGGACCGTTCGGTGACAATTGGCACAGCCATCACGACTATCCGTGTTCGTACCGGTTTTTGGGAACGCTTCCACGTGCACCATCACGCATCCCGGCCGAGCGCCGTACGCTTGACGGCACGCCAGCCGGTGAACCTCACTTTTGCCATAACCCACGCGAATACACCCCCGGAGTCGCCGCCGTGTCGACCATCCCCTCCCCCGGCCCCGCCACCACCCCGGCCGCGACCGGGCCCACCAGCCCGGTGCCGCCGCCCGGGCGGGAAACGGACGCGGCCACGCTGGCCCGGGTGGCCGAGCGGACCGCTGGCAAGCTGCTCGCCCCACCGGCCCTCCACCGGCTGGCCGACGTCGTGCCCGCCCCGCAGCAGGTCCAGCCGGACCCGACCGAGGACTGGGTGCTGCCGGCCGAAGCGGTCATCGTGGCCAGCGCCGACCCCGCCGCGCTGACGGTCGCCGCGCAACTCGCCGGGCTGCTCCGACCGGCCACCGGATACCCGCTGCCGGTCACCGACGCCACCGCGCCGGCGCCCGTCGACGGCATCGCGCTGGTGCTGGACGAGGCCGCCGATCTCGGCGCGGAGGGCTACCGACTCGACGTCACCCCCAACGGGGTACGCATCACCGCCGTCACCGCCACCGGGCTCTTCCACGGCGTGCAGACCCTGCGCCAACTGCTGCCACCGGCGATCGAGAGCCCGGTCCCGGTCACCGAACACTGGACGCTGCCCGGCGGCACCATCACCGATGCGCCCCGGTTCCCGTACCGGGGCGCGATGCTCGACGTCGCTCGGCACTTCTTCGCCGTCGAGGACGTCCTGCGGGTCGTCGACCACCTGGCCCGCTACAAGCTCAACCACCTGCACCTGCACCTCACCGACGACCAGGGTTGGCGGATCGCCGTCGACGCCTGGCCGAGGTTGGCCACCGTGGGCGGGGCGACCGAGGTCGGTGGCGGCCCTGGCGGGCACTACACGAAGGCCGACTACGAGCGGATCGTCACCTATGCGGCCGCCCGTCACATCACCGTCGTCCCGGAGATCGACCTCCCGGGGCACACCAACTCGGCGCTGGTCGCGTACCCGGAGCTGGCGCCGGACAAGATCGCGCCGCCGCCGTACACCGGCACCGAGGTCGGTTTCAGCTACGTCGACCCGGCCGATGAGCGGACGTACGACTTCGTCACCGACGTCCTGGCCGAACTGGCCGCGATCACACCCGGGCCGTGGCTGCACATCGGCGGTGACGAGGCGTTCAAGGTGAAGGGCGAGGTGTACACCGGTTTCGTCGAGCGGGTCCAGCGCATCGTGGCCGGCCTCGGCAAGACCGTCGTCGGTTGGCACCAGCTCGCACCGGCCGCCCACGTCGACGGACGGGTCCTCCAGTGGTGGGGCACGAACGGCGAAGACCCCATCACGGTCGAGGCCGTACGCGAGGGTGCCCGGCTGATCGTCTCGCCCGGTAACCACGCCTACCTGGACATGAAGTACGCCCCGGACACCCCGATCGGGCACGACTGGGCCGGCCTGATCGACGTGCGGAAGGCGTACGACTGGGATCCCGGGTCACACGTGACGGACGTGCCGGAGGCGGCGGTGCTCGGCGTGGAGGCCCCGCTCTGGACCGAATCGGTCACCTCGCTGGCCGACATCGAGTTGCTGCTCCTCCCCCGGCTGCCCGCCATCGCCGAGCTGGGCTGGTCTCCCCGCGCGACACACGACTGGGACGGCTTCCGCGACCGGCTGGCCGGCCAGGGCCCGCGCTGGGCCACCGCCGGGATCTCCTTCCACCGCGCACCCGAGATCCCCTGGCCGACCATCCCGTCGCAGCGTCGCCCGAGCCAGGCCGACGCCGCGACACTCTGAGCCCTGGGCCGAGTCCGCACCTGTCGGCAATAACCGGACAGTTCGCCATGATCCACTCGGGTTCACCAACATGGGGGCATCCCGGCAACGAGGATGCCGCGTCATCGTGAAGCCCGAGTGGATCACTGCCGGAGGTCCGTCGTGCTGGGATGCCCGCCTGACTGATAAGTTCCGTTTGGCCCGGTTTGTATGGTGGCCGGGGCCACCCTCGGCGTGGAATCGGTGGCCGGCCGGGGTCGTTATACCTGGCATGCCGCCGTAGCCCCCGGGCTCTGGCGTGCGGCGCCCCAGCCGGGAACACCCGCCGGGCCGCCACGGTTACATCCCCCGGTAGCCGCCAGCCGTGGAAGACCCGACCGGCCGCGACGGTTACATCCTCGGGTCGCCCGAGCACCGCGACGGGCCCGCAAGCCCGGCGGAATGCCCGGCAGGCCCGGGCCGTTACATCCCCCGGACACCCGAGCAGGCCCCCGAGCCGGCCGGGCAGATCCCCCCTTTTTCTGAACTTCCCGCACGGCACACGCCCCCGTTTCTGGGTGCCGCGCGTATCCCCCATTGCAGAGGAGCACGCCATCATGCGTACCGATCTGATCCGTAAGACCGCCCTGACCGCTGCCGGGCTCGCCTTCACCGGCGGCGCCATCGCCGGCCCCGTCACCGCCGCGTACGCCGCGTCGGACGCCAAGCCGACCACCCAGACCCAAACCGACCGCAAGCCCTCGGGTGAGCGTCAGCTCGGTGTGCGCTACGAGGCCCAGCCGAACTTCTACTACTGCGGCCCCGCCGCCGCCCGCAACGCCCTGTCCGTACAGGGCAAGGACATCAGCGTCGACGCCATGGCCAAGGAAATGGGCACCACCGAAGCCGGCACCAACTCCATCAACGACATCACCCCGGTCCTGAACAAGGAAACCGGTAAGAACGACGCCTACCACAGCGTGGAGATCAGCAACCCGAGCGCCGACGACAAGCAGACCGACAAGCTGCGCGGCGACATCGTGCGCACCGTCGACGACGGTCGGGCCGTGGTCGCGAACATCGCCGGCACCACCACCGATGTTGACGGTGGGGTGCACTCCTTCGAGGGTGGGCACTACATCAGCGTCGTCGGGTACCGCGACAACGGGAACGTGGTGAAGATCGCCGACTCCGCCGACCCGAACACCGCCTCCTACGAGGTCACCGTCGAACACCTCGCCGACTGGATCGCCACCCGCGGCTACGCCACCAGCTGACCCGCACCACCGCACCACCACACCACCGAAGGGCCGGACCCCACCACGGGGCCCGGCCCTTCGCCGTCGTTCGGGTCAGGCCCGTCCGGCCGCGCGGACGGCCCTTCGTCGTCGTTAGGGTCAGTGCCGGGACGGGACGGGACGCTGGTCCTTTGGAGCTGATGTCGTAAGCGATTCGGAGTGTCGCCGAGGCGGTGACTCGTCTGCGACATCAGCTCGACAGCGCGACAGCCCCGCAGGCAGAGACGCTCTGGCGACCGCCACGTTCATTCAGGCACCGGGTGGGTCGTGCGTCCGCCACTCGCCAGCACGGATCAGCTGCCGGTCGGTGCGTGCGTCCGCCAACTCGCCAGCGCGGATCAGCTGCCGGGTCGGTGCGTGTGCCCGCCACTCGCCAGCAGGGTCAGCCGCCGGAGTCGTCCAGCTCGGCGCCCTCGGGGACGGCGTCGTCGTCCCGGCTCGCCAGCCAGCCGTCCGGCAGGAAGACCTTGCCCGGGGAGTTCGTCCGGCCGCGCGGCTGCCCGAGGGCGGCCACCGGGAACGGCTCCGCCGGGTCGAGCTTGCCGAGCAGGTCGTCGAGCTGAGCCAGGCTTTCGATCATCGCCAGCGAGCGGCGCAGCTCGCCGCCGACCGGGAAGCCCTTCAGATACCAGGCGACGTGCTTGCGGAAGTCGGTGCAGCCGTCCCGCTCACCCCGGGCCGGGTTGCGTGCGCCGGCCGTGAACTGGTCGACCAGCAGCTCGGCGTGCCGGCGCATGGTCACCGCCACCTCGCCGAGGGTGGGCATCCGACGCTCCGGCCGGCCGTTGAAGGCGGCCTCCAGGTCGGCGAAGAGCCACGGTCGACCCAGGCAGCCGCGCCCGATGACCACGCCGTCCACGCCGGTGTGCGCGACCATCCGCAGCGCGTCGTCGGCCTCCCAGATGTCGCCGTTGCCGAGCACCGGCACGTCGAGGGCCTGCTTGAGCGTGGCGATGGCATCCCAGTCGGCGGTGCCCGAGTAGCGCTGCGCCGCCGTCCGCCCGTGCAGGGCCACGGCGGCGACCCCGGCGTCCTGGGCGGCGAGCCCGGCCTCGACGTACGTCAGGTGCTCGTCATCGATGCCCTTGCGCATCTTCACCGTGACCGGCACCCCCGCCGGCGACGCGGCGTCCACCGCGGCCTTCACCAGCCGGGCGAAGAGCCGGCGCCGCCACGGCAGCGCCGCCCCGCCGCCACGCCGGGTCACCTTGGGCACCGGGCAGCCGAAGTTGAGGTCGATGTGGTCCGCCAGGTTGCGTTCCACGACAATCCGCACGGCGGCGGCGGTGACCTCCGGATCGGTGCCGTAGAGCTGGAGGCTACGCGGCTTCTCGTCGTCGCCGAACGCGATCATGCGCAGCGTCTTCGGGTTCCGCTCGACCAGCGCCCGAGTGGTGATCATCTCGCAGACGTAGATGCCTCCGCCCTGCTCCCGGCAGAGCCGCCGGAACCCGACGTTGGTGATCCCGGCCATCGGCGCGAGCACCACCGGCGGCCACACCTGGTACCGCCCGAGCGTCAACGGGCGCAGCGCAGGAAGGGTCGAGGCAGTCACCGGACAAGTGTACGGGGCCCCGACCGGCGCTTTCCGCGTCGGCCGAGGCCCCGTGCGCGCCGTCTCAGCAGCCGGGCAGGCGCTCGATCAGGTAGCGCTCGACCTGGTCCAGGGAGACCCGCTCCTGGGCCATGGTGTCCCGGTTGCGGACCGTCACGGCGTTGTCGTCCAGGGTGTCGAAGTCGACCGTCACGCAGAACGGGGTGCCAATCTCGTCCTGGCGGCGGTAGCGGCGGCCGATCGCCTGCGAGTCGTCGAACTCCACCACCCAGCGCTTGCGCAGCAGCGCCGCGAGGTCCTTGGCCTTCGGCGACAGCGCCTCGTTGCGGGACAGCGGCAGCACCGCCACCTTGACCGGGGCGAGCCGCGGGTCGAACCGCATCACGGTGCGCTTGTCCACGCCGCCCTTGGTGTTCGGCGCCTCGTCCTCGTCGTACGCCTCCAGCAGGAAGGCGAGCACCGCGCGGGTCAGACCGGCGGCGGGCTCGATGACGTACGGCATCCAGCGCTCACTCTTGGTCTGGTCAAAGTACGACAGGTCGACGCCGGAGTGCTTGCTGTGCGTCGAGAGGTCGAAGTCGGTGCGGTTGGCGACGCCCTCCAGCTCGGCGAACTCGGTGCCGCCGAACTGGAAGCGGTACTCGATGTCCACCGTCCGCTTCGAGTAGTGCGAGAGCTTCTCCTTGGGGTGCTCGTAGAGGCGCAGGTTGTCCGCCGACAGACCGAGGTCGAGGTACCAGTTCCAGCGCTCCTGGAGCCAGTACTCGTGCCACTGCTCGTCGGTGCCCGGCTCGACGAAGAACTCCATCTCCATCTGCTCGAACTCCCGGGTCCGGAAGATGAAGTTGCCCGGGGTGATCTCGTTGCGGAACGACTTGCCGGTCTGCGCGATGCCGAACGGCGGCTTCTTGCGGGCGACCGTCTCGACGTTCTTGTAGTTGACGAAGATGCCCTGCGCGGTCTCCGGGCGCAGGTAGTGCAGCCCTTCGTCGCTCTCCACCGGGCCCAGGTAGGTCTTCATCAGGCCGTTGAACATCTTCGGCTCGGTGAAGGTGCCCTTGTTGCCGCAGTTGGGGCAGTTGAGCTCGGCGAGCGAGGTCAGCGGCTTGCCGTGCTTCTCGGCGTAGGCCTCCTCCAGGTGGTCAGCCCGGAACCGCTTGTGGCAGAACTGGCACTCGGTGAGCGGGTCGACGAACTCGGCGATGTGGCCGGACGCCTCCCACACCTTGCGGGCCAGGATCACCGCGGAGTCGAGGCCGACCACGTCGTCGCGCTGCTGGACCATGGTCTTCCACCACTGCCGGCGGACGTTCTCCTTCAGCTCCACGCCGAGCGGACCGTAGTCCCACGCCGATCGGGTGCCTCCGTAGATCTCACTGGAGGGAAAAACGAAGCCTCGGCGCTTGGCGAGGCTGACGACGGCGTCGATACGGTCGGCTGGCATGTTTCCTCCTACGCCGGCTGGCGGTCGGCGGGGGCGAGATGTGGATGGAACGGTCGGTTCGGGACAACGGTACGACCACCGTGGCCCCGAGCCCAGCAGAATACCGGGGGCGGGTCAGCTGACCCCGCAGACCTCCACGCCGCCGGTCTGACCGTCCTGGCCAAGGCTGACCTGCTGCCGTTCCCGGTCGCCGCCGTCGAGCGTCACGTCGACCGGCACGGTCAGGCTGGTGGTGTCCACCTCACCCACCCGGAACGCGGCGACCTGAGGTTCGGCGGCCGCGCGCCGCTCGAACTCGGGCCGTGACTCGCGCCGCTGCGCGTCGTCGCAGAGCTGGTCGTACGCCCGCCCGTAGTTCCGCTCGACCAGCGCCTGGTAGTAGTCGCCGGTCACGGTGCGGGCCTGCTCCCGGATGGCCTGCACACCGCTGACGGCCAGGCCGACGACGGCGGTGCCGCCCCCGCCACAGCAGAGCACCACGGCGAGCGCGCCGACGCCGAGGCCGATCCAGAGCCGCGTCCGGCGGCCCTCGGTGGGCGGCGCGGCGAACGGCGGAGCCACGCCGGGACCGGGTGGCGGGGCGGGTGCGGTCATAGGAGCAGCGTAGTGTCCGGCGGCTCAGCGGTAAGGACCCGCAGCCCGATCACTATCGGCGACGACCACGGCCCCGCCGGGCGCAGCGGTGGCCAGCGCCTCGTACGCGGAGGGCTCGTCGACCGACTCGGCGAGCAGCGGCACGGCGCTGACCTTGACCTCGAAGGCACCCAGCGCCCGCCGGTACGTACCGACCGACTCCCATTCGGTGACCAGGGTCCAGTGGCGGGGGTCGTCGAGCGCCCGGACCAGTTGACCCCGCAGGTAGCCGGGGCGGGCGGCCAGTGCGGTGAGGGCGGCGTGCGCCCGTTCGGTGAAGCTGTCGGCGAGATCGACGTCGACCACGAACCGGTTGGTCACCAGCAACGGGGGTCCCTCCTCGTAGAGTCTGTGGGATGCAGCGTACGCAGCGCCCTCTGCTGGCCCGGTTGGCCGGGGCGAACCCGACGTCGGTGTTCCTGCTCACCCTGGTGGTGGTGCTGGTGGCGTTCTTCACGCCGGGGGTGATCGGCGGGCTGCTGACGCTCGCGCTCGCGGCGGTCCTGATCGCCCTGTTGGTCACGACCTGGGCGGTTCAGGCACCGCGGAATCGGCTGATTCGACTGGTGATGCTGACCCTGCTGGTGGCGGTGGGCCTCGCAAAGCTGCTCTGACATGCACCCATGCGTTTTTGACAATCATTATCGTTGTCGCGGACAGTTGATGACATGACCAACCGCGCCACGTCCCGTGTCCTGGCCGCCGCGACCGCCCTCCTCGCTCTGGGCGCCGGGGCCGGCTGCTCCACCGGTGGTGCCGCCGGCGCCGATCCCCAACGGGTCGACGTGGTGGCCGCGTTCTACCCCCTCCAGTTCCTCGCCGAGCGGGTCGGCGGCGATGCCGTCCGGGTGACCAACCTCGCCAAGCCCGGTGCCGAGCCGCACGACCTGGAGCTCAACCCGAGCCAGGTCGGCCAGGTCACCGAGGCGGAGCTGATCGTCTACCTCAAGGGTTTCCAGCCGGCGGTGGACGACGCCGTCGCACAGAACGGCGGCGACCGGTCCTTCGACGTGACCAGCGTCCAGCCACTGCTGGACGCGGCCGCCGGCGGGCACGACCACGAGGGCGCGGGCGAAGAGGAGCACGCCGAGGAGAACGGCGGCAAGGACCCGCATGTCTGGCTCGACCCGACCCGACTGGCCGGCATCGGTGACCAGCTCGCCCAGCGGCTCGGCAAGGCCGACCCGGACCACGCCGCCGACTACACCGCCCGCGCCGCGGCGCTGCGCGCCGACCTGACGACCCTGGACGGCGAGTTCAGGCAGGGCCTCGCGACCTGCCAGCGGCGGGAGATCGTGACCAGTCACGCCGCGTTCGGCTACCTGGCCGACCGGTACCAGCTCGAGCAGGTCGGCATCACCGGGCTGAGCCCGGATGTCGAGCCCTCGCCGCAGCGGCTCGCGCACGTGATCGAGGAGGCGAAGGAGCACCAGGCCACCACGATCTTCTTCGAGACCCTGGTCAGCCCGAAGGTGGCCGAGACCATCGCCGGTCAGGTCGGCGCGAAGACCGCGGTGCTGGACCCGATCGAAGGGCTCGCCGCCGGCAGCAACGGGGACTACCTTTCGGTGATGCGTACGAACCTGCAGACCCTGCAATCGGCCTTGGGCTGCTCGTGACCTCACCCGTCATCACCGTCGAGCACGGGGTGGTCGGCTACGACGGCCGCCCCGTCCTTCGGGACATCTCGCTCACCGTGACCGCCGGCGAGGTGGTCGCGGTGCTCGGCGCCAACGGCTCCGGCAAGTCCACCCTGATCCGCGCCGTGCTCGGCCTGGTGCCGATCAGCGCCGGCTCGGTCGCCCTCTTCGACCGGCCGTTGCGCCGCTTCCGGCAGTGGGCCCGCATCGGGTACGTCCCACAGCGCCTGGGCGCCGGCGGCGGCGTACCGGCCACCGTCGGCGAGGTGGTGGCCTCCGGCAGGCTGGCCCGCCGAGGGGTGCTCCGCCCGCCGGGTCGGGCCGACCGAGCCGCCGTCGACGCCGCGCTGCGCGCGGTCGGGCTCGCCGACCGGGCCGCCGACCCGGTGTCCACGCTCTCCGGCGGCCAGCAGCAGCGCACCCTGATCGCCCGTGCACTGGCCGGCCAACCGGAGCTGCTGGTCCTCGACGAGCCGACCGCCGGGGTGGACGCCGCCAGCCAGGAGGCGTTCGCGGGCGCGCTGCGCGACTTCGTCGCCGACGGCGGGACGGTGCTGCTGGTGGCCCACGAGTTGGGCCCGCTGCGACCGGTGATCAGCCGGGCTGTCGTCGTCCACGAGGGTCGGATCTGTCACGACGGCGCGGTGCCGGACCCGGCCGGACATCACGCGGAGCCCGACCACGACCATGTGCACCCGCACTGTTACGACGAGCCCGCCGGGCTGTGGAGCAACTGACCCATGGAACTCTTCCAGTACCCCTACATGCAGCGCGCCCTGATCGGTGCGCTGGTGATCGGCCTGGCCGCGCCGGCACTCGGCATCTACCTGGTGCAGCGCCGGCTGGCGTTGATCGGCGACGGCGTCGGGCACGTGGCGTTGACCGGCGTCGGCGCCGGCCTGCTGCTCAACCGCTCGCCGGTGCTGGTGGCGGTGATCGCCGCCACCATCGGCGCGATCGCCATCGAGGTGGTCCGCGCACGCGGCCGCACGTCCGGTGACCTGGCCCTTGCTCTGCTCTTCTACGGCGGCATCGCGGGCGGCGTACTGCTGGTCGGCCTCTCCGACGCGACCAGCGCGAACCTCAACGCGTACCTGTTCGGGTCGCTGACCACCATCTCGCCCGGAGACCTGACCACCATCGCGGTGCTCGGTGCGGCGATCCTGATCACCATGATCGCGCTGCGCCCGGCGCTCTTCGCGGTCAGTCACGACGAGGAGTACGCCCGGGTCTCCGGCCTGCCGGTGCGCACACTGAACCTGCTGATCGCGGTCGCCACCGCGGTCACCGTGACCATCGCGATGCGGGCCGTCGGGGTGCTGCTGATCAGCGCTCTGATGGTGGTGCCGGTCGCCACCGCCCAGCAGGTCACCCGAGGCTTCCGCAGCACGATGGCCGCCGCGATGGCGCTCGGGCTCTTCGCCGCCGGCTCCGGTGTCTGGGTGGCGGCGACGGCGGACACCGCGCCGGGCGCCTCGGTGGTGCTGGTGGCGATCGCCTCCTTCCTGGTGGTGGCCGTGGCGGGCGGCGTCTGGCGGGCACTGCGCCGCCGGGCGACACCGGCCGCCACGCCAACACCGGAACCGCACGAGGTCGTGCTGAGTTGATCCTGATCAGCGGGATGTCGGCGGTATTGGTTATCGTTGCAGGATGACCAGCGCCACGGGCTACGACGGGTTCGACGGAGCCAGCGAGTTGCTCCGCGCACTGTCCGCGCCCATCCGGCTGGCCATCGTCAGCGAGCTGGCCAGCGGCGAGCGGTGTGTGCACGAGCTGGTGGAGAAGCTCGGCGCCGCGCAACCGCTGGTCTCGCAGCACCTGCGCGTGCTGCGCGGCGCGGGTGTGGTGCGGGGTTCACGCCGAGGTCGGGAGATCGCGTACAGCCTGGTCGACGAGCACGTCGCGCACATCGTGGCGGACGCGGTCAGCCACGCCGGGGAGGGATCATGAGCGAGAGCAGCGCCGCGGTGCGCAACACCCGGCAGCGCTCGGCGGTGAGCGCGCTGCTGGCCGAGATGGAGGGCTTCCACAGCGCCCAGGACCTGCACGCGATGCTGCGGCAGCGCGGCGAGCGGGTCGGCCTGACCACCGTCTACCGCACCCTGCAGGGGCTGGCCGACGCGGGCGAGATCGACGTGATGCGCCCGCCGGGCGGCGAGCACCTCTACCGCCGGTGCAGCGTGGGGCACCACCACCACCTGGTCTGCCGGGCCTGCGGGCGCACCGTGGAGGTGGCCGGCCCGGCGGTGGAGAGCTGGGCCGACCGGGTCGCCGCGCAGCACGGCTACGCCGACGTCAGCCACACCCTGGAGATCTTCGGCACCTGCCCGGCCTGCGTCCGCTGAGCACCTGCCGGGCCTGTGTCCGGCGAGCACCGGCGCGGGCCGGGAGTGGGAAACGCGGCTGGCTCACGCTTGCGCCTGCGCGGGCAGAGTGAGAATTTCGGCTCCGTCGTCGGTGATGGCGATCGTGTGCTCGCTGTGCGCTGTCCGGCAGCCTGTCGCGCTTCGGAGCGTCCACCCATCGGCATCGGTGACCAGCTCGGCGGTGTCCGCCATGACCCATGGCTCCAGTGCCAGCAGCAGCCCGGGGCGCAGTCGGTATCCGCGACCGGGCCGACCCTTGTTCGCGACGTGCGGGTCCTGGTGCATCGTCGATCCGACGCCATGACCGCCGAACTCGGTGTTGATCGGATATCCCGCCTCGCTGAGGACCGAGCCGATGGCATGGGAGATGTCGCCGATGTGCGCCCCCGGTCCGGCCGCGGCGATGCCGGCGCTCAGGGCGCGCTCGGTCGCGTTGATCATCGCGACGTCCTCCGGGGGCTTCGAGTCACCCACGATGAAGCTGATGGCGGAGTCCGCGACAACCCCACCCTGGGAGACGGCGAGGTCGAGCGTCAGCAGGTCGCCGTCGGCAAGCGTGTAGTCGTACGGCAGTCCGTGGAGCACGGCGTCGTTGACCGACGTGCAGATGTAGTGGCCGAACGGCCCGCGCCCGAAGGACGGCTCATAGTCGACGTAGCAGGACAGCGCCCCGGCCTCGGTGATCATGTTGCGGGCCCACAGGTTGATGTCCAGGAGGTTCGTGCCGACCGTGCTGCGGTTCCTGAGTGTCTGCAGGATGTTGGCGACCAGGGCACCGGCGTCTCGCGCTCGCAGGAGGTCTGTGGGATTCAGGATCTCGATCATGCAGCGCCTTCCTCGCGCGACCAATAAGTATCCCGGCCATATTATCCCGGTACTAGAATCACAGCATGGTCAGGTTGCCGCTCACTCCCGCGGAGGTCGAGCGCGGACAGCGCCTCGGCGCCCTCCTGCGCCGAGCCCGGGGAGACCGTTCGATGCTCGTCACCGCGCTGGACGCAGGTGTCTCGCCGGAGACCCTCCGAAAGATCGAGTCCGGTCGCGTAGCCACCCCTGCCTTCTCGACCATCGCCGCGATCGCCGACGTCCTCGGCCTTTCCCTCGACGCGGTGTGGTCAGCCATCAACCAGTCGGACGGCCGGGCCGAGTTCGCAGGATCGGGTCGCAACGCGGGAGAGCGGTTGGCGTCGTAGGTCTCGCCCTCGCAGCCCTGTGGTCGGGGGTCGTCCCGCCCCTCGATCCGACGGGTGTCGGGTCGAGGTCGTTCGTGGCACGCTGTCCGGCGTGAAGATCTACGCCGATCGGTTTCCGACCGCCGCCCGCCAGTTGCTCACCGACCTGTTCGTCGTCGCCTGGGTGTACGTGGCGATCCGTGGCGCGCTCTGGCTGCACGACCTCGTGCAGAAGCTCGCCGTACCCGGCCAGAAGTTGGAGGGTGCCGGCAGCGGGCTCGCCGACAACCTGGGCGACGCCGGCAGCAAGGTCGGCCGGGTGCCGCTGGTCGGCGACGAACTGACCGCGCCGTTCCAGCGGGCCGCCGACGCCGCCCGGTCGCTCGCCGACGCCGGCCGCGACCAGCAGCACCTGGTCGACCAGCTCGCCCTCGCCCTCACCATCGCGGTGCTGATCTTCCCGCTCGGCCTGGTGATCTTCGGCTGGCTGCCGCTGCGGGTCCGCTGGATGCGTCGCGCCGGGTCCGCCGCGAGGCTGGCCGCCGGACCGGCCGGCCGGGACCTGCTCGCCCTGCGGGCGCTGGCCACCCAGCCACTGGACCGACTGACCCGGATCGCGCCGGACGTCGCCGAGGCGTGGCGGCGCGGCGACGACGCCACCGTCGACGCGCTGGCCGCGCTGGAGTTACGCCAACTCGGTCTGCGCGGCCGAGGCCGCTAAGGTCGTCGGGTGTTCTACTTCCTCGTCGTCATCGCCGTCCTGCTGCTCGGCTACGCCGCCGTCCTGGTCTCCTTCGTACGACGGGGCAGGAAGATCCCGCCTGCGGCGTACCTGGTCCTGGCGGTGCTCAACGGCCTGCTCCTGGCCGCGGTGCTGGCCTGGGCGGTCTCCCGCTGACCGGCGCCATCGACGCCCCATCCGCGTCGCCCGGCGCGGGGTGGCGACGGGCGACGGGGGTCACGGCTTCGGGGGGATGCGACGGCGGACGTCCTCGGCGGTGGACGGACCGGGCGACCAGCGGGCCACCCACGGCAGGTCGTCGGGCGGGGTGACCACACCCTCCTCCAGGTCCGCGTAGCGGCCCGCGAGGATCCGCTTCGCGGCGGCGGTGTCGACCGAGTCGGTGTTGTCCCAGAGTGCGCTGAACAGGGCGTCCACCCGCACCCGCGCCTGCCGGCAGAACAGGTCGGCCAGCTCGACGTTCTCCGGTCGGCTGTCCCGTTCGGCGGATGCCCGGACGCAGACCGCGGACATCGCGAACAACTCGGCGCCGATGTCCACCACACGGCCGAGGAACGCCTGCTTGCGCTCCATCTTTCCCTGCCAGCGGGACATCGCGTAGAACGTCGACCGGGCCAGCTTGCGCGATGACCGCTCGACCTGGCGCAGGTGCGCGGCGAGCGGCCCGAACTCGGCGTACGCCGAAGGGCTCTGCCCCCGGCCCACGGCGAGGGTGGGCAGCCACCTCGCGTAGAAGGCCCCGGCTCGGGCGCCGGCCCGGGCCTTGCGACCGAGCCCCGCCTCGGGGTCGATGATGTCGCCGGCCACCGACAGGTGGGCGTCGACCGCCTCCCGGGCGATCAGCAGATGCATGATCTCGGTGGAGCCCTCGAAGATCCGGTTGATCCGCAGGTCACGCAGCATCTGCTCGACGGCGGCCGGGCGTTCGCCGCGAGCGGCGAGCGAGTCGGCCGTCTCGTAGCCACGCCCGCCCCGGATCTGGATCAGCTCGTCGGCGATCTTCCAGGCCATCTCGCTGGCATACAGCTTGACCAGCGCCGCCTCGATCCGGATGTCGTTGCGGTCGTCGTCGGCGAGCAGGCAGCAGAGGTCGAGCATGGTTTCCATGCCGTACGTGGTGGCGGCGATGAAGGAGAGCTTCTGCGCGACCGCCTCATGCTCGCCCACCGGGCGACCCCACTGGACCCGGTCGGCGGCCCACCCCCGGGCCACGTTCAACGCCCACTTGCCGGCACCCACGCACATCGCCGGCAGCGAGAGCCGGCCGGTGTTCAGCGTGGTCAGGGCGATCTTCAAACCCTTGCCCTCGCCGCCGATGACGTTCTCGGCGGGCACGAACACGTCATGGAACCGGGTGAGGCTGTTTTCCAGGCCGCGCAGGCCGATGAACTCGTTACGGCGCTCCACGGTGATGCCCGCGCTGTCGCCGTCCACCACGAACGCGGTGATGCCGCCCCGACGCCCCTCGGTGGCCGGCACCCGGGCCATCACCACCAGCAGGGTGGCCACGATGCCGTTGGTGGCCCAGAGCTTCACCCCGTTGAGCCGGTAACCGGTGCCGTCCTCGGTCGGCTCGGCGAGGGTGGCCAGCCGGGCCGGGTCGGAGCCGACGTCCGGCTCGGTGAGCAGGAACGCGGACACCTCGCCGGCCGCGAGCCGGGGCAGGAAGCGCTGCTTCTGCTCGGCGGTGCCGAACATCTTGAGCGGCTGCGGCACCCCGATCGACTGGTGCGCCGAGAGCAGCGCGCCGATGGCCGGGCTGACCGAGCCGGCCAGCATCAGCGCCCGACAGTAGTGCAGGTTGCTCAGCCCGAGCCCGCCGTACTTCCGGTCGATCTTCATGCCGAACGCGCCGAGGTCGGCCAGGCCGTGGAACACTGAGTCCGGAATGGACGCGTCCCGTTCGATCGCCGCGCCGTCCACCTCCGAGGTGAGGAAGGCGCGGAACCGACCAAGGAACTCCTCGGCGCGGGCCACGTCGTCCGGATCGGAGCGGGGCCACGGGTCGATCAGGTCGAGCCGGAACCGACCGAGGAACAGCTCCTTGCCGAAGCTGGGCCGGTCCCAGGTGGACTCCCGCGCGGCCTCGGCGACCTGCCGGGCCTCCTTCTCGGAGACCTGCCCGGCCTCCGCCGGCAACGGGGCCACGGCACCGGCGGTGCTGGGTGCGGCTGCGGAGTCGGGGCCGTCCGGTGCCGGTCGGCCGTTCTGCGTCGTGGTCACGGCTAGCCCCCTCGAACCTCGGTGTGGCTGCGTCGACGTGCGCGACTACCCGCCACGCTACCCCCGGTTGTTACCCAGGGGTAGCGCTCCGAGAAGATCGCTTTTCCGCTGGCCGGGTGCGCTCAGCGGCCGCTGAGCATGTCCGGGTCGTCATCGTCGTCGTCGACGTCGTCCTCACCCCAGTTACGCCGGGCGAACGGCAGGATCACCCAGAACATGAGGAACCACAGGCCGGTCAGCGCACTGAGCACGAAAGCGATCGGCCGGTCCAGCACGAAGTCGGTGATCAGCAGCACCGCGCTGACCATCGCGATCAGCATGAAGGCGAGGCCACCCGTGGCCATCCGGTGGGCGAACCGCACCAGTTCCGGCTTGCGCCCCTGCCGGAACAGCGCCCGGTGGAACGCCACCGGCGAGATGATCAATGCGGTGGCGGCGGCCGCGGCGAGCAGCGCGACGATGTAGACATCCCGTTGGAACTGGCTGGTCCGGGTGAACCCGCTGCTGAACGGCAGGGTGAGCAGGAAGGCGAAGAGGATCTGCACGCCGGTCTGCGCGACCCGCAACTCCTGCAACAGGTCGGCGAAGTTGCGCTGCCAACGCTGCTTCTCGGTCTCCTTGGACACGCGCTACCTCCGGTGAGACGCTACTGCCGGCGGTCCCGGCCGCCGGCAGCAACGCCAATGCCCCACCCGGCCGGGCGCGAAACAAGTTCACGACATCTCCCGGGCACCCGACCGAGGCGACCTCAGGAGCCGCGTCGGATCCGACCCGCGTATCTGGCCTCCAGTGCCGCGTTGTGCGCGTCACCGTCCGGGATGTTCGCCGACAGGTAGACCGGCGGCCGCTCCCCCGCCGCCAGCAACCGTGCCACCACCTCCACGGTGACCTGCTGGGCCAGCAGCGCCGCGGTGATCGAGGAGACCGCGCCGACCGCGCCGCCGCCCGGAATCGGCAGCGTCGCGTCGCCGTACGGCGCGCCGTTGTCGAGCACCACGTCGGCGAGGTCGGACAGCTTGCGCCCGGACGGGTGGCGGGAGGTCATCCGGCCGGAGTGTTGTGTCGAGGTGATCGCCACCAGGCCGTGGCCGCGCTCCTTGACCAGCGTGGCGAACTCCACCATCGCACCGTTGACGCCCGAGTTCGAGGCGAGCACGAAGACGTCGGTGGGTCGCACCGGGGCCAACTCGTAGAGGCGGTGCGCGACCGCCGGGTCCCGTTCCAGCATCGGGCCGAGCCGCTCAGCCGGGTCACCCCCGAGCAGCACCAGGTCGCGGAGCGCGATCCGGTTGGTCGGCACCAGGCCGCCCGCCCGGCCGGCGATCTCCATCGCGAGGGCCTCCGAGTGCCCGGTGCCGAACGCGTGCACCACGCCGTCGGCGCGCACCGCGTCGGCGATCAGGTCGGCCGCCCGTCCCACCGCCTCCCGCTGACTGGCGGCGACCCGGCCGATCGTCTCGGTCACCACGGTCAGGTAGTCCTCGGCACTCAGCGTCATGGTCCTCCCTCGATCTGCACGCATGGTTCAGGCCGTTCCGCCGGCTCGGGCCAGAATCGCCTCAGCGAGCAGGCCCGGCGCCTCGTCCGGGATCCAGTGACTCACCCCGGGTAGCCACACGAAGCGGTAATCCCCGGTGACGTTCGCCGCGCACGCCTCGGCGGCGGCCCGGCCGATGGCGACGTCGCGGTCACTCCAGACGTACGTGGTGGGCACCGCGACCGGGCCGACGCCGGCCAGGTCGGCGCTGGTCATCGCCCGGTACCAGTTCAGCGCTGCCGTGAGCGCCCCCGGCTCGCGCATCGGGTCGGCGTAACGCTCCACCCGGGATGCGTCGCCCACGCCGCCGAGCAGCTTGCGCAGCGCGATCGCGTGCCAGGCCAGCAACACCTTCTCCGCCTTGCCCGGCTTGCGGAACAGCGCAATGTACGACGAGCGGGCCTTCTGCTGGCCGTCGGTGGCCAGGGCGTGCGCCATGGCCGCCGGATGGGGCACGGACACCGCGGTCAGCGTGCGGACCCGATCGGGGTGCCGGGCGGCGACCGCCCAGGCCACGACCGCGCCCCAGTCGTGGCCGACCAGGTGGACGGCGTCCAGCCCGAGGGCGTCGAGCACCGCCACCACATCGCCGACCAGTTCGGGAATCCGGTAGTCGGCCACCGCCGTCGGCCGGGCACCCGGCGAGTAACCGCGCTGGTCCAGGGCGTACGTGCGCAGCCCGCCCGCGTGCAGCGCCGGCACCACGTCGTCCCACTCGCCGCTGTGCTGCGGAAAACCGTGCAGCAGCAGGACAGGCACACCGTCGGGCGGACCGCCGGTGGTTACCTCGAACGTGAAGCCTCGCGCGTCGACCCGCATGATCGGAAGCGTACCGAGCCGACGGCGGGCGGGCCGCCCACCGCAGGTCAGGCGCATGCCCTGCTGGGCCAGCGGCCGCGGTCGGTGTTAGCGTCAGCGAGACAACTTCACATCCGACAGGGGAGCGCACAGCGCTGAGAGTGCGGGCACGCCCGCAGACCCTCGAACCTGATCTGGGTAATGCCAGCGCAGGGAGTTCGGTCGACCTCCAGCCGCGCCGCCGTCCGGTGCCACCGGACGCGCGGCGTGCGTCTTCTCCTGGTTCGCAGTCAGAACTGGGAGCAACACATGACATCCACCACCGACACCAACCGCTGGCGGACCATCGACATCGTGGTCGCCTCGGTGATCGCGGTCGCCTTCGGCGTCATCTTCTGGGCCTGGGGCCTGGTCTGGAGTGCCACCGAGGGCGCGTTCGCCTTCTTCCCGCCGGCGCAGACGCTGCTCTACGGCGTCTGGCTGATGCCAGCCGTGATCGGCGGCCTGGTCATCCGTAAGCCCGGTGCCGCGCTCTACTGCGAGACGGTGGCCGCGGTCCTCTCCGCGCTACTGGGCAGCCAGTGGGCCGGCACGGTGATCCCGCAGGGCATCGTGCAGGGCATCGGCGCCGAGCTGGCGTTCGCCGCCTTCCGGTACCGGTCGTTCCGTCTGCCGACCGCTGCGCTGGCCGGCGCGCTGACCGGTCTCAGCGCGGCACTGTTCGACTTCTTCGTCTGGAACGCCGACTACGCCCTGACCGACTACCGCATCCCGTACGCGCTGATCACCATCGTCAGCGCCACCGTGATCGCCGGTGTCGGCGGCTGGCTGCTCACCCAGGCGCTGGCCAACACGGGCGTCCTGGACCGCTTCCCGGTAGCCCGAGACCGCGCCCTGATCTGACCCACCCGGCTGGGTTGATCAAGAGGTTTGCGTCGACGGAGAGCGATTTTCTGACGCAAACCTCTTGATCAACGGACGTAATGGGGGCAGGGGCGGGGCAGGGGCGGGAGGGAGGGGTCTGGTGGGCGGCGGGGTACTGCTGCGGGGGTTCGGGTGGCGGCACGCCGGGCGGCGGGCCTGGGCTGTGCGTGGGGTTGACCTGCGGGTCGAGGCCGGGGAGCGGGTTCTGCTGCTCGGGCCCTCGGGGGCCGGCAAGAGCACCCTGCTCAGCGCGCTGGCCGGGCTGCTGCCGGAGGACTCCGGCGAACAGGAGGGCACCGTCGAGATCGACGGGCTCGACCCACGCAAGGGGCGGGAACGGGTCGGCATCGTCTTCCAGGACCCGGAGACCCAGCTGGTGATGGCCCGCTGCGGCGACGACGTCGCGTTCGGGCTGGAGAACCGGGGAGTGCCGGCCGGCGAGATCTGGCCCCGGGTCGACGAGGCGCTGAGCCGGGTCGGCTTCCCCTACTCCCGGGACCGCAACACCGCCGCGCTCTCCGGCGGCGAACAGCAACGCCTCGCCCTGGCCGGAGCGCTGGCCCTGCGCCCTGGCCTGCTGCTGCTCGACGAGCCGACCGCCAATCTGGACCCGGCCGGGGCTGACCTGGTCCGGCGGGCGGTGGCCGACGCACTGGACGCGGACACCACGCTGATCCTGGTCGAGCACCGGGTCGCCGAGGCACTGCCGCTGGTCGACCGGGTGGTCGTCCTGGAACCCGGCGGCGGGGTCCGCGCGGACGGCACGCCCGAGGCGGTCTTCGCCGCGCACGGCACCACCCTCGCCGCCGAGGGCGTGTGGGTGCCCGGTCACCCGATCGCGCCCCGACCGGCCACCGCCGCTCCCGGGGAGCTGCTGCTCACCGCCGATCGGCTCGGCCTGCCGCCCCGGCTGGGCTGCACCGACCTGGCGGTACGCGCCGGGGAGGCGCTCGCCGTACGTGGGCCCAACGGCGCCGGCAAGTCCACCCTGGCGTTGCTGCTCGGCGGGCTGCTCCGGCCGGGCACCGGACGGGTCACCGCGTCCGCCGAGCTGGCCGGCCCGGATCACCGCACTCCCCCGCACTGCTGGCGAGCGCCCGCGCTGGCCCGGCGGATCGGGTCGGTCTTTCAGGATCCGGAGCACCAGTTCGTCACCAGCACCGTCTTCGACGAGCTGGCGCTCGGCCCGCGCCGGACCGGTCAGCCAGAGGCGGCCGTCAGGGAGACCGTGGCCGGGCTGCTGGAGCGGCTGCGACTGGGCCGGCTCGCCGCCGCCAACCCGTACACCCTCTCGGGTGGTGAGGCGCGGCGGCTGAGCGTGGCGACCGCCCTGGCCACCGCGCCCCGCCTGCTGATCTGCGACGAACCCACCTTCGGTCAGGACCGGCGGACCTGGCGGGAGCTGGTCGACCTCTTCGCCGACCTGCGCGACGCCGGGCACGGCGTGGTCGCGGTCACCCACGACGCGGACTTCGTCGCCGCGCTCGCCGACCGCACCGTCACCCTGCGGCGGGCCTCGGACGGCAGCCGATGATCAGCATTGAGCCGGTCGCCGCGCCCGACGCGCCGTTGGCCCGCCGCAACCCGGTGGCGAAGGTCGCCGCCGCGCTGGTGTTCTCGTTCACCCTGCTGGCAACCCTGGACCCGGTGGCCCCGGCGATCGCCATCGCGCTCGAACTCGCCGTGCTGCCGCTGTTCGGCATCCGCTACCGGGTGCTGGCCCGACGGGCCTGGCCACTGCTGCTCAGTGCCGCCGGCATCCTGGTCACCCTGGTGCTCTTCGCCGCCGACCGGTCCGGTCGGGTCCTGCTGGACGCGGGGCCGGTGTTGGTGAGCACCGGGGTGCTGCTCACCGCGCTCGGCCTGGTGCTGCGGGTGTTCGCGGTGGCCCTGCCCGGTGTGATCGTCTTCGCGACCACCGACCCCACCGACCTGGCCGACGCGTTGATCCAGAACGTGAAGGCGCCAGCCCGGTTCGCCATCGGGGCGCTGGCCGCGTTCCGGCTGGTCCCGCTGCTCGGTCAGGAATGGCAGATGATCAGCATGGCGCGACGGGCGCGGGGCGTCGACGCGGGACGCAACCCGGTGGCGAAGCTGCGGCTGTTCGCCTCCACCGCGTTCGCGTTGCTGGTTGGGGCGATCCGCCGGGGTACCCGGCTGGCCGTCGCGATGGACGCGCGCGGCTTCGACGCCGAGACGCCTCGGACCGTGGCCCGCCGTCAGTCCTTCACCCGTGCCGACGCGCTGCTCATCGTCGTCGCCGCCGCGCTGGCCGGCACCGCCCTGACGGTGAGCGTGCTGCTCGGCACCTTCCGCCCGCTGATCGGCTGACCCGCCGCGCATCGGGTCGCTGGCCCACGCTCACCGCCTCGTCAGCGGGCCCGAGGCGGTGCTCGGATCCACGGCGCGCACTGGTCGATCGGACGACACACCTGCTTCACGTCCGCCATGAGTTCGAGCGCGGCACACGCCGAACCCCTCGAAGCATGGTCGGAGTCGCATGTTCGCATCTCGGCCGTATACCTGACATGCGCTGTTCCCCTGGCCGGACGAGATTGTCCGCGGGAAATCCTCCTGACCAGACTGGAGCAGCACATGGGCCACGGCCACGGTCACTCGCACGATCACGATTTCGCCGCCGACGGTGACCTGCCTCCGGCGCTCGACGGCTCCATCCCGGACGCGGAACTGGCGCCCACCGACCTCAGCCGGCGCGGTTTCCTGCGCAACGCCGGCCTGCTCGGCGCAGGCGCCGCCACCACCGTGCTGGCTGCCGGGAGCCCGGCGCTCGCGGGGGGCCACGACCACGGACCCGGCGGTGACCACGGCCGCACCGGGGAGTTCCAGTGGCTGGCCGGCGACCACCACATCCACACCCAGTACAGCTCGGACGCCCAGTACCGGGTCGTCGACCAGGCCCGCCACGCCCAGGCGTACGGCCTGGACTGGATGGTCGTCACCGACCACGGCAGCGTCGCCCACGCCAAGATCGGCGTGGACAAGGTGAACCCGGACATCGTCGCCGCGCGCGACCAGCTCAAGGACCTGCTGATCTACCAGGGCCTGGAGTGGAACATCCCGGCCGCCGAGCACGCCACCGTCTTCGTCCACCCGGGACGCAACGAGGTCGCCGTCCTCAAGGAGTTCGAGAACGCCTTCGACGGCACCGTCAAGAACGCCGGCGACAACAGCCCGGCCAACGAGGCGCTCGCCATCGCCGGCATCAAGTTCCTCGGCGAGGCGGTTCGCAAGCGCCGTGTCGAGGGTGCGCTGTTCCTGGCGAACCACCCGGCCCGGCGAGGAATCGACTCTCCCCACGAGATCCGCGCCTGGCGGGACGCCGACCCGAGTGTGGCGATCGGCATGGAGGGTGCTCCCGGCCACCAGGCCGCCGGGCTGCCCGGTGGCGGCCGGGCCCGAGGCTACTACGACAACAACCCGTCGCCCTCGTCGTTCCCCGGCTACCCGCTGGAGAGCTACCGCACCTGGGGCGGCTTCGACTGGATGACCTCCACCGTCGGCGGGCTCTGGGACAGCCTGCTCGCCGAGGGCCGGGCCTGGTGGATCAGCGCCAACTCCGACTCGCACGTCAACTACCTGGACACCTCCCAGCGGGGGCCGGACGGCAACTTCGACCTCAACGGCAAGCACAACGACCCGGTGTACGGCCCGCTGCTCAACACCGCCGGCGACTACTGGCCCGGCCAGTACAGCCGTACGCACGTCGGGGCGAGTTCGTTCAGCTACCGCGCCGTGATGGACGGCCTGCGGGCCGGCCGGGTCTGGGTGGACCACGCCGGCCTGATCAAGGCTCTCGACGTCCGGGCGCGGGTCGCCGGTGACCGGCGCCGGGAATCCGGTACGCCGCTCGGTGGGGTGCTGCGGGTCAAGCGCGGTACGCGCGTCGAGGTGACGATCGACATCGACCTGGCGGACACCCCGAACTGGTCGCAGTTCGTGCCGGTGCTCAGCCGGGTCGACGTTATCGCCGGCAAGGTGACCGGCGCCGTCGCCGACAAGGACACGTTCACCGCCCCCAACACGAAGGTGGTGAAGTCCTTCGAGGTCAACAAGGGCACCGGCAAGGTCTCCTTCACCTACTCCTTCGGCCGGGTGGACGAGCCGTTCTACCTGCGGATCCGAGGCACGGACGGCAAGCGCAGCCAGCCGGGCCTGATGGGCGCGGCGGTCGACCCGTTCGGCCCGGCCCTGGACGTCACCGGCGCCGCGGACCCGTGGGAGGACCTCTGGTTCTACGCCAACCCGATCTGGGTGCTGCCGCTGTGATCCTGGGCCTCAGCCTGGGGCATCGGACGCTGCGGGAGGCGGAGCACTGGCTGACCGATCAGCTCGGGTCGCTCGACCTGCCGGACCTGGTGGCCTGCACGCACCTGGTCACCGCGCCGTATCCCCATGTGGCGCTCAGCGTGGCCGTGCCGACGGCGACGGGCTGGTTGGGCGGGCTACCCGCCACCCCGCCCGAGCTGCGGGCCGCGGCGGAACGGGCGGCAGCCGAGCACACCGCCCGTCGGTCCGGCAGGGCCGTGCGGTACCCCGGTGTGGACCGGATGGTCGGCACGCTCACCGTCGGCGAGGTGCTCAACTCGAGTGCGATCGAGCGGGTCGTGGTGCTCGGTGGGACGACGGCCGAACCGGAGATGCCGCTGGACACCCGCGACTTCGTCCGCCCGGAGTGGCGCAACGGTCAGCTGGTGCTGGTGGCCATGCCGCACCACTCGGGCGGTCTCGCCCCGTTCGAGGTGCCCGACCCGACCCCCTGCTGCGCCGACCACTGAGGCCGGTGTGTGGTCCGCCGCGTCCGCGGCGGACCACGCACCGGACGGTGGGTCGAGGACAGCGCGATCGTCGCTGGTGACGACCGCGCGGACCCGTCGGTCAGCTACGCCGGAAGGCGTACCGACGGGCCTGACCTGCCCGCTGGCTGCCGTGCCCGACGGCGGACCTGCCGCGGGCAACCGGCGGACCGGCCGTGGGCGGCGCAGACCGGAGGGCCGGCCCCGAGCCCTCGATCGGCAGGGGTGGCACCGCGGGCATGATCGCCGCCTGGTCGAGGTTGGCCGGCGTCAGCTCCTCGACGGTCGGCCCGGCTTCCGGGCTACGGGACTTCTTCGGGTTGCGCCTGGCGGGCATCCTGGCCTCCTTCTCGGCGGACCGGCCGACGGCACGGCGACCGGGACGGTCGCGGCGCACGCGGCGCGGTCACGGTTGGACGAGGACCGGGCTGGAGACAGTCCGGTCATGGCGGACGGGGTCGGTCCCGGATCGGCCACGACAGCCATCGGCGCAGTGCCGGTAGCGGAGAATGCGGACGCCCGGGAGCGCACGGACCGCGACGCGGGGCGGCGGGCCGGCTCGGAGAGAGGGCGTCAGTTACGCATGCCCGCACACTATCGGGTGGGCGTACCCCGACGCAGCCGGTTTTCCTGGCACCATCGGCGGCATGCTGATCGCGTTCTCGGTAACCCCGCTCGGTGTCGGTGAGTCCGTCGGTGACCTGGTGGCGGAGGCGGTGCGGGTGGTCCGCGACTCCGGCCTGCCCAACCGCACCGACGCCATGTTCACCACGATCGAGGGTGAGTGGGACGAGGTGATGGCGGTGGTCAAGCGGGCGGTCGACGTGGTGGCCGCGCAGGCGCCGCGGGTGAGTGTGGTGCTCAAGGCCGACGTCCGGCCGGGGGTGACCGACGCGCTCACCGCGAAGGTGGCGCACGTGGAGGATCGCCTGGCCCAGGGCTGAACGCTATCGACCGGTGACCGGCTGTCGACGACACGCCCGCGCCGCCCTGTGCCGAGATACGGTCGCAGAACGAAGGTACGACGGCGAGAGGTGGCGGCACGGATGGCTGAGCAGGCGACGGCGCAGATCGGTGTGACCGGGCTGGCGGTAATGGGTCGCAATCTGGCCCGCAACCTGGCCCGCAACGGCTTCACGGTGGCGGTGCACAACCGCTCGCCGGAGCGCACCCGCAGCCTGATCGCCGAGCACGGCGACGAGGGCGCGTTCGTGCCCGGCGAGACGATGGCCGAGTTCGTGGCGTCGCTGGAACGGCCCCGCGCGGTGATCGTGATGGTCAAGGCGGGTGCGCCCACCGACGCGGTGATCGACGAGTTGGTGCCGCTGCTGGAGGAGGGCGACATCATCGTCGACTGCGGCAACGCCCACTTCGCCGACACCCGTCGCCGGGAGGAGGCGCTGCGCGCGCAGGGGCTGCACTTCAGCGGCACCGGTGTCTCCGGCGGCGAGGAGGGCGCGCTGCTCGGGCCGAGCATCATGCCGGGCGGTTCCGCCGAGTCGTACGCCAAGCTCGGGCCGATGTTCGAGAAGATCGCCGCCCAGGTGGACGGTGTGCCGTGCTGCATGCACGTCGGGCCGGACGGCGCCGGGCACTTCGTCAAGATGGTGCACAACGGCATCGAGTACGCCGACATGCAACTGATCGCCGAGGCGTACGACCTGCTCCGGGCCGGTCTGGGCGCGAAGCCGGCGGAGATCGCGGAGATCTTCCGCGACTGGAACAACGGCGAGCTGGAGTCGTTCCTCATCGAGATCACCGCCGATGTGCTGGCGCACACCGACGCGGCGACCGGGCGGCCGTTCGTGGACATCGTGCAGGACCGGGCCGAGCAGAAGGGCACCGGGCGGTGGACCGTGCAGAGCGCCCTGGACCTGGGCATCCCGATCACGGGGATCGCCGAGGCGACCTTCGCGCGCTCGCTCTCCGGGCACGTCGACCAGCGGGAGGCGGCCCACCGGGCGTTCCCGGACGCCGGTGAGAAGTGGCAGGTCGCCGACCGGGACGCGTTCGTCGAGGATGTCCGCCGGGCGCTGCTCGCCTCCAAGATCGTCGCGTACGCGCAGGGCTTCGACCACATCCGCGCCGGCAGCCAGGAGTACAACTGGGACATCGACCTGGGCGGCACGGCGACGATCTGGCGGGGTGGCTGCATCATCCGGGCCCGCTTCCTCAACCGGATCCGCGAGGCGTACGACGAGCAGCCCGACCTGCCGACGTTGCTGGTGGCGCCGTACTTCGCCGAGGCGGTCGGCGCTGGTGTGCCGAGCTGGCGGCGGGTGGTGGCCGACGCGACCCGGGCGGGCGTGCCCACGCCCGCGTTCTCGTCGTCGCTGGCGTACTTCGACGCGCTGCGCGCCGAGCGGCTGCCCGCCGCGCTGATCCAGGGCCTACGGGACAACTTCGGCGCGCACACCTACCAGCGGGTGGACCGCGAGGGCTCGTTCCACACCACCTGGGCCGGCGACCGCACCGAATCCCCCGCCTGACCCCACCCCGCCCCACCCCGCCCTACTCCTCCGCCGATCTTGCAGTTTCTGCTCGGGTAAATGGGCACAAAAGGCCCATTACTTAAGCCGAAACTGCAAGATCGCGGGGGCCTAGGCGACCGTGGCGTGCATTTCCCAGACCAGAATCTCGGCGGGCTCGTCCGCCGAGACCCGCCGGCCACCGGTCATGGTGAGCCGGGCCGCGTCGCCGGTGCCGAGCGGGCCGCTGCCCTCCAGGGTCACCGTGCCGTTGGGCACATACAGGTGCACGAAGGGCGCGTCGGGAATGGTGACCTCGTCGCCGGGGGCGAGTCGGGCCGCGTGCAGGGTCGCGTACCGGTTGCGGATCCGGATCGCGGACGCGCCGTCGTAGCGGTCCATCCCGGAGGCGATCGGCACCAGGCCGCCACGGAGCAGCTCGTCCTCGATCTCCAGCTGCTCGTACCCGGGGTCGACGCCCTGCTCGTCGGGGAGCACCCACATCTGCACGAAGTGGACCGGGTCGCTGTGCGGCTCCTGGTTGTTCAGTCGCCAGGCGTCGTTCTTCTCGGAGTGCAGAATGCCGGTGCCGGCGCTCATCCGCTGGGCCAGGCCCGGGTAGATCACCCCGGAGTGGCCGGTGGAGTCCTGGTGCACCAGCGAGCCACGCAGCACCCAGGTCACGATCTCCATGTCCTGGTGTGGGTGGGTCTCGAAGCCGGCGCCCGGGCGCACCACGTCGTCGTTGTTGACCAGCAGCAGACCGTGGTGGGTGTTGGCCGGGTCGTAGTGCCGGGAGAACGAGAACGAGTGCTTGGAGTCCAGCCAGGAGATCCGGGTGGTGAAGCGGTCCTCGGCGCGGCGGATGTCGACCGCGGGTGCGGCGGATGCGGCGGGTGCGGTCACCAGGCACGCTGCCCGGCGTCGGGAGTCGACGGCGCCCAGGTCAGGGCCGGCTCTCCGGTGGCCAGTTCGGCGATCTCACCGGTACGCAGCTGCGGCGTGTGGCCGAACTCGGCGCAGTGCTGCTCGGCGATCTCGGCACAGATGTCAGCCACCTGCTCGCAGATCGGGTCGCCGAGATCGGCCGCGTTCAACGCCATGATCATCTTGAATCGAAGATCCCGCATATCCACCCCAACCCCGTCGTCCCACCACCTCCGGACCCTACCCGCCCCAATCCTCCCCAACCTCAAAACAACCGCACCCGGCCCCCGTCCCGGGGGTGGACAGGGGGGGCGCCGCCTGCACTGTGTGCGGGCGGCGCCGGGAGGGAGAGGGGTTGGGGATTACCAGAGACGGCGTCGCTTGGCCTTTTGCGGGCGCACCAGGTCCGCGCCCTTGGTCAGCAGCCGCGTCACCCCGGAGGGACCCCGCCGGGCCTCCAGGGTGTGGCTGAGTCGGCGAGCGCCGGCAGCGGCCAGTGGAACCGCGACCGCCATCACCGCCCACTGGGCAATGCGCTTCTGGATCATGTGGGTTCACCTCCGTCAGTGGCTTCTGACGGAGGTGATACCCAGCGTGACGGAAGGATAAGCGCCTCGGCTCAGAGCACCGGGGCGACCGGGTTGGGCAGCGCGCCGCCGAAACGTCGGTCCCGCTGCGCGTACAGCTCGCAGGCGTACCAGAGGTGGCGGCGGTCGAAATCGGGCCAAAGCGTGTCCAGGAAGACCAACTCGGCGTACGCCGCCTGCCAGAGCAGGAAGTTGGAGATCCGCTCCTCCCCGGAGGGGCGCAGGAACAGGTCCACCTCGGGGATCTCCGGGTGGTAGAGGTACTTCGCCACGGTCTTCTCGGTGACCTTCGCCGGGTCCAGCCGGCCGGCCGCCACGTCGCGGGCGATCGCCGCGGCGGCGTCGCCGATCTCGGCCTGCCCGCCGTAGTTGACGCAGAACTGCAGGGTCAGCGTCGAGTTGTCGCGGGACATCTCCTCCGCCGTCTGCAACTCGGAGATGACGCTCTTCCACAACCGCCCGGGCCGGCCCGACCAGACCACCCGGACGCCGAGGTCGACCAACTGGTCGCGGCGGCGACGGATCACGTCCCGGTTGAACCCCATCAGGAACCGGACCTCGTCGGGCGAGCGCCGCCAGTTCTCGGTGGAGAACGCGTACGCCGACAGGTAGGGGATGCCCATCTCGATCGCGCCCTCGATGGTGTCGAAGAGGCTGTGCTCCCCCGCCTCGTGACCCTTGGTGCGGGGCAGCCCGCGATCCTTGGCCCAGCGACCGTTGCCGTCCATCACCACCGCCACGTGCCTCGGCACCGCCTCGGTGGGCAGCGCCGGCGGCCGGGCGCCGGACGGGTGTGGTGTCGGCGGCATCGGCTCGCGCCGGCCGGCCTTCTTCGATCGGATCACTCGGTCACTCCCTGTTCGCGCCGTCCGCCCCGGCCTCGACGTCGCCACGTGGCCGGAGCACCACGACCCCGGTGCCATCCGGCGGCGAGGCCGTGCCGGCCGCCGAGGGACCCCGGTCGACCAGCGGCAGCGAGCGTAGCGCGCGTTCCAGGTGCCACTGCAGGTGCGCCGCCACCAGCCCACTGCACTCCCGGCGTACGCCGATCTCGGTGGCATCGGCGATCACCCAGTCGCCGATGGTCAGTGCGGACATCAGGTCGATGGTGGCCGGCGCGGGATGGGCCGCGCCGGGCGGCCGGCAATCCGGGCAGACCGCGCCGCCGGCCGGCACGGAGAACGCCCGGTGCCGCCCGGGGGTGCCGCAGACCGCGCAGGCGAGCAGCGCCGGCGCCCAGCCCGCGAGCGTCATCCCGCGCAGTAGGTACGCGTCGAGCACCAGGGTGGTGGCGTGCTCGCCCCGGGACAGCGCCTTCAGTGCGCCCACGGTGAGTTGGAACAGCCGCAGTGACGGTTCCCGTTCCACCGGGGTCAGCCGCTCGGCGGTCTCGGCGATCGCGCTGGCCGCCGTGTAGCGCGGGTAGTCCCCCAGGAACCGCTTGCCGTACAGCTCGATGCCCTCGACCTGGCTGACGGTGTGCAGGGAGCTGCCGTGGTTGCCCTTCGGGTCACCGGCGAGCTGGAGATCGACGTGGCCGAACGGCTCCAGCCGCGCGCCGAACTTGCTGGTGGTGCGGCGGATCCCCCGGGCCACCGCGCGCAGCCGGCCGTGCCGGCGGGTGAGCAGGGTGATGATCCGGTCGGACTCGCCGAGCTTCTGCACACGCAGCACCACCGCGTCGTCGCGGTAGAGCTGTCGGCGGTACCCGGCCATCGGGCCATTCTCCCTCGGGGTGTGAAATCAGGGTCGGTTCGGGGTGGATGCGCGGACGAACCCCGATGCGCCGGGCTCGTGACCGGCCGTAGCGTTCTCGCCATGGCACTGCACGAAATCCCCACCGGCTCCCGTAGACGCGCGAGCGCCCCCATCGCGCTCGGCCTGGCCGCCACCCTCATCCTGCTCGCCGGGTGTGACAACCTGGCCATGCGCCGGCTCGACTACGACGACACCGAGGCGGTCCGGGTGACCACGATCCGGGTGTCGGGTGGCTCGGGCGACGTGGTGGTACGCGGCACCGGCCCGGCGTCCGAGGTGCGGATCAAGCGGGTGGTGCGCTACCAGGGCGGCGAACCGGACAACGCCCGGTACGAGATCGAGGGCAGCGAGCTGGTGCTGGACACCAACTGCGGCTCGCGGTGCAGCATCTCCTACGAGGTGACGGTGCCGGAGGGTGTGGCCGTGCAGGGCGAGGCCAGCTCCGGCAACATCGAGCTGAGTCGGGTCGGCACGGTGGACCTGCAGCTGAGCTCGGGCGACGTGCGGATCTCCGGCGCGTCGGGCGCGCTCGGGGTGGAGACCCGCTCCGGCAACATCGAGGTGAGCGAGGCCACCGCTGCGGTACGGCTGCGCGCCTCGTCCGGGGACATCACCGCACGGCGGCTGAGCGGCACGGTCGACGCCGAGGCCAGCTCCGGCAATGTCACCATCGAGCTGGACAAGCCCGCCTCGGCCCGGGTACACGCCGCCAGCGGTGACGTCACGTTGCTGGTGCCCGAGGGCAGCTACCGGGTCCGATCCAACGCCGACTCCGGCGACAAGACCGTCACCGTCACCGACGACCCGGCCGCGTCCCTGATGCTCGACGGTTCGGCCAGCAGCGGGAACGTCACGATCAGCCTGCGCTGATCTCGACGGTGGCCACCTTCCCGGCCACACGCTGCGCCGGCACCACCGCTCGTCCGGCGCCCTCCTCCGCCGGCCCGGAGTCGGACCGGACCGAGGGCTCGGCGCCGGACCGGACCGCAGGCTCGGCGCCGGGCACGACCGAGGGCTCGGCGCCGGACCGGACCGCAGGCTCGGCGTCCGACCGGACGACCGCCCCGGCCGGGCCCGGCCGGCCGCCGGGGACCAGCTCCGGGCGGCGACGGGCGGCGATGTCCTCGACCCAGCCGACGGCCAGGGTGACCAGCCCGACCAGCGCGAAGACCAACAGCACCCGGATGGCCAACCCCGCCGGGTCCTGATGGGACCAACCCACCACATCGACCAGCGGAGTGAGCGCCACCACGAACGGCATGTGCCAGAGGTAGACGGTGAGGGCCCGCCGGTTGACCACGGTCACCGCCCGGTCGGCCAGCCGTCTTCGGCCCAGCCAGGCCACCCCGGACGGCGCCCGACCCAGCGCGACCAGGATGAACGCGGCCGACCAGAGGGCGTTGCCCAGGTGATTGTCGTTCAGGTCGTACCCGCGTGGGCCGGGATGCCCGACGATCCAGGCACCTCCGCCCACCGCGAGTGCGAGCGCCAACGGGTACAGCACCCGGCCGGAGAGCCGGCGCAACATCCCGGCGTGGTGGGCGAAGCCGAGCATCCACGCGCCGAAGTAGAGTCCGAACTCCCGCAGCACCGGCGGCGCCGGGTAGATCCCCGCCTCGATCGCCACCAGCAGGAGGTACGGGGCGAGCAGGGTGGGCAGTGGGGCCCGGCGAAACAACCAGAACGCGACCGGTGAGGCGAGCACGAACCACAGATAGTCGCGCAGGTACCAGATGACGCTCAGCGCCAGGGCACCCCAGTGGTTGGCCGGCGGGTCGGCGATCGGGAACAGCCACAGCAGCACCCGGGGGGTCACCGGCAGCCCGGTGAGCAGCATGGCCGGGGCAAAGACCGCCGCGAGCACCCACAGCGACGGCAGCAGCCGGCGCAGTCGACGGCCGACCGCCGACGGGCCGCAGCGGGTCAGCGACGCGGCCATCAACGAACCGGCGAGAGCGAACATCACCGACATGGCAGGGAAGACGAGGGTGAGAGTCGCCCACCCGGTGACGTGGTAGACGACCACTCGGACGATGGCCAGGAAACGGAGCAGATCGAGATACCGGTTGCGCATCATCCTGCATCTGGGTCGGGGACGCGGGGGCGTACCTCCCCTACCCTGCGCGGCGGCCGCCGCAAACGGCCACGGCCCTACCCGAAGGTGAATCTTCCCATCTGCCCGACCGAAGACGATCATGCGAAGGCCACACAGCCGCCTCGGCGGGATCAGTCAGAAGCCCAGCTTGCGCAACTGCTTGGGGTCGCGCTGCCAGTCCTTCGCGACCCGCACGTGCAGGTCGAGATAGACCCGGGTGCCGAGCAATTCCTCAATCTGCCGGCGGGCGTTCGTACCGACCTCCTTGAGCCGGCTCGCCCGGTGACCGATCACGATCGCCTTCTGGCTGGGTCGCTCCACGTACACGTCGGCGTAAATCTTCATGAGTTGACCCTCGGGGATCATCTCCTCCACCACGACCGCGATGGAGTGCGGCAGCTCGTCACGGACCCCCTCCAGGGCGGCCTCGCGGATCAGCTCGGCGACCATCACCTGCTCGGGATCGTCGGTCAGCATGTCGTCCGGGTAGAGCTGCGGCGACGGCGGCAGGTAGCCGGTCATCACATCGACCAGAGTGTCCACCTGGTGCCCGGAGACCGCGCTCACCGGCACCACGGCGGCGAACTCGCCCATCTCGCTGACCGCGAGCAACTGCTCCGCCAGGCGGCGCTTGTCCACCAGGTCGGTCTTGGTGACCACCGCCAGGACGGTCGCCTTCAACTCGGCCAGCTCGCCGCTGATGAACCGGTCACCGCGCCCGACCGGCTCGTCGGCCGGAATGCACAGACCGATCACGTCGACCTCGGTCCAGGTGGACCGGACCAGGTCGTTGAGACGCTCGCCGAGCAGCGTACGGGGGCGGTGCAGGCCCGGGGTGTCGACCAGGACCAGCTGCGACTCCGGCCGGTGCAGCACGGCCCGGATGACGTGCCGGGTGGTCTGTGGCTTGTTCGAGGTGATCGCGATCTTGGTGCCGACGATGGCGTTGGTCAGCGTCGACTTGCCGGCGTTGGGCCGGCCGACGAAGCAGCCGAACCCGGCCCGGTAGGGCCGCGCCTCCGGGTCCTGTACGGGGCTCACTGGGTCACCGTGCCGAGGACCGTGCCGTCCGGAGCGGCCACGTGGATCGGCGCGTCCACCGAGAGATCACGCACCGCGGCGTGCCCGGCACCGTCCAGCGTCGACGCCTCGGTCACCACCACCGCGGCCTCCAGCCGGCTCGCACCGGCCGCCACGGCCGACGCGACCGCGAGCTGTAGTGCGGTGAGGGTCAGCGAGGGCAGCGCGACACTGGCCGCCGCGTACGTCCGGCCGTCCTGATCCCGGACCGCGGCGCCCTCCACGGCGCCTACCCGTCCACGGGCTCCCCGGGCCAGGACGACGAGCTTGCCGTCCTCGGCACTCAGCGGGGCCGGCGCGGTGGGGGCGGGCCGGGCGGCGGGCGCGGCGGGTGTGTCAGGCATCGGCGGGTTGCCTCTCGTCGTCTCGATGGTTGTCGGTGTCGTCGCCGGGGCCGGCATGCTCGCCGCGCCCCGCGTTGTCCTGCTCATGGCCCGACTCCACCCGGCTGACCAGGACGGTGTCGATCCGGTTGCGCCGGCCGGTGGTGCCCTCGGCGACCAGGCGGAGGCCGGCGACCTCGGCCTCGGCGCCCGGAATCGGCACCCGCCCCAGCGACTGGGCGAGCAGGCCACCAACCGTCTCCACCTCGTCGGTGGGCAGGTCGGTGTCGAACATCTCGCCCAGATTCTCCACCGGCATGCGGGCGGTCACCCGCACCGTGGAGTCCGCCAGACGTTCGACGGGCGGGCGTTCGACATCGTACTCGTCGGTGATCTCACCGACGATCTCCTCCAGGATGTCCTCGATGGTGACCAGACCGCCGGTGCCGCCGTACTCGTCGACCACGATGACCAGGTGGTTACGGGCGGCCTGCATCTCCGACAGCAGGTCGTCGACCGGCTTGGACTCCGGTACGAAGGTCGCCGGGCGCATCAGCTCGGCCACCGGCAGCTGCTCGGCCTCCGGATCACCGCCGCGCGAGCGCCGGATCAGGTCCTTGAGGTAGAGCACACCCAGCACGTCGTCGACGCTCTCACCGATGACCGGAATGCGGGAGAAGCCGGAACGCAGGAACAGCGCCAGCGCCTGCGCGAGCGTCTTGCCCTCCTCGATCCAGACCATCTCCGTACGCGGCACCATCACCTCACGGGCGATGGTGTCGCCGAGCGCGAAGACCGAATGGATCATCTGACGTTCGCCATGCTCGACCACGCCACGCTGCTCGGCCAGGTCGACCAGCTCACGCAACTCCACCTGGGTGGCGAACGGCCCCTCCCGGAAGCCGCGCCCCGGGGTGACCGCGTTGCCGATCAGGATCAGCAGCGACGCGAGCGGGTTGAGCGCCCGGCCCAGCCAGCGGACCAGCGGCGCCACCGCACGACCCACGGCGTACGCGTGCTGCCGGCCGATGGTGCGCGGGGCGACGCCGACCACCACGAAACTGACCACGGTCATCGCGCCGGCGGTCACCAGCGCGGCCCGCCAGCCGGCGCCGAAGGTGTCGACCGCGACCAGCGCCACCAGTGTGGTGGCGGTCAGCTCGGCGAGCAGCCGCAACAGCAGGAGCAGGTTGAGGTGCCGGACCACGTCGCCGGCCACGACCTGGAGGGTGCGGGCGCCACGCACGCCGTCGCGGGCCAGCTCGGCGGCCCGGGCGGGCGAGACCGCGGCGAGCGCCGCCTCGGTCATCGCGATCAGACCGGCCAGCACCACCAGGCCGGCCGCGAAAACGATCAGCTGCAGGTCGGGAAGGCCGGCGGTGGGGCCGGCCGCCAGTAACGGAGGAGTGGACATCACTGGGTGCGGGTCGACCGCCAGCTCGCCAGCAGTCGGGCCTGGAGCGCGAACATCTCGCGCTCCTCCTCCGGCTCGGCGTGGTCGTAGCCGAGCAGGTGCAGCACCCCGTGCACGGTGAGCAGGTGCAGCTCATCGGCCGGCGCGTGCCCGGCGGCCGCCGCCTGCTTCGCCGCGACCTCGGGGCAGAGCACGATGTCACCGAGCAGGGCCGGCTCGCCACCGGCCGGTGCGGACTCACCCGGACCGTGGTCGACGCTGCCCTCGTCCATGGGGAAGGCGAGCACGTCGGTCGGGCCGTCGCCACCCATCCAGCGGTGGTTCAGCTCGGTCATGTAGTCGATGTCGACCAGCAGCACCGACAACTCGGCGAGGGGGTTGACCCCCATCTCGTCGAGGGCGTGCCGGGCGACGGCGAGCACGGCGTCGGTGTCGACCTCGACACCGGACTCGTTGGCGATCTCGATGGACAACTGCTTTCCTCTGCTTTAGCGGCGACGGCCGGCACGGCCGCCCTGGGCGGGTCGCCCGGGCACGGCATGAACGCCCTGCGCCTGCTGGTTTTCCCGCTCGGCGTCCCAGCGGGCGTACGCGTCGACGATCTCCCCGACCAGCCGGTGGCGAACGACGTCGGAGCTGGACAACTGGGCGAAGTGCATGTCTTCGACGTTTTCCAGGATCTCCCGGACAACCTTCAGACCGCTGCTCGTCCCGCCGGGAAGGTCCACCTGGGTGATGTCACCGGTCACGACGATCTTGGAGTTGAAGCCGAGCCGGGTGAGGAACATCTTCATCTGCTCGGGCGTCGTGTTCTGCGCCTCGTCCAGGATGATGAACGCGTCATTGAGCGTCCGGCCCCTCATGTACGCCAGTGGCGCGACCTCGATCGTTCCGGCGGCCATCAGCTTCGGGATCGTCTCCGGGTCGAGCATGTCGTGCAGCGCGTCGTAGAGCGGGCGCAGGTACGGGTCGATCTTCTCGTTGAGCGTGCCGGGCAGGAAACCCAGTCGCTCACCCGCCTCCACCGCCGGCCGGGTCAGGATGATCCGGTTGACCTGCTTGGCCTGCAACGCCTGGACGGCCTTCGCCATCGCCAGGTAGGTCTTTCCGGTGCCGGCCGGGCCGATGCCGAAGACGATGGTGTGCGAGTCGATCGCGTCGACGTACCGCTTCTGCCCGAGTGTCTTGGGGCGGATGGTGCGGCCGCGACGGGAGAGGATGTTCAGGGTCAGAACGTCGGCGGGCCGCTCGGCACTGCCCTGCTCGAGCATGCCGACGGTACGCCGGACGGCGTCAGTGGTCAGGGTCTCGCCTTTCTCGATGAGTTCGAGTAGCTCGCTGAAGACCCGCTCGGCGAGGGCGTTGTCCGCGGGGTCACCGGTGATGGTGATCTCGTTGCCGCGGACGTGCACGTCACTGTTGACCGAGCGTTCGACGAGTCGGAGGATCTCGTCGCCTGCGCCGAGCAGATTGACCATGATCTTCGAGTCGGGCACGGTGATCCTGGTCTGCACCCGGGGCGGGCCGGGAGGTGGGGTGCCGGTCATAGGTCGGGCCGAAGGGCCCTGCGCCACCTGCTCTCGATCTCGGCGCCGGCCCTGCTGGCACGGCGTGCGGACGTTACACCCATCGTATCGGTTCAACGCGGGCCGCATCGCGCCCATTTCCGCTGGCCGCGATCAACTCCCGGCCCGGAAGTCGTACCGGTCGAAGGTCTCCTGGTGGCGGGTGAACCGGTACGTCGCCCAGTGCAACCGGACCACGACACCGGACTCGTCCCGGGTCAGGCGCAGCAGCTCACCGGCCTCGCGACCGGAGACCGTGCGGAACACGTCCGGCTGGTCCGGCAGCGCAGCGAAGATCGCCGGCGGACGTCCTGCCGGGTCACCGGCCCCGCGCGCCCGCAGGGCGCCGTCGTGCCAGGAGAAGACGTACTCGAAACCCTCGCCCCACCAGCGGCCGAGCACACCCCGCAGGGCCGCCGGTGCGGGTGCGCCGGGCCGCCATGGCTCGATCTCGGCCGGATCGTGCTCGACCGCCGAGGCGAGCAGCCGGTGCGGCAGGTCGAACAGCTCCGCCGCCGTACCGGACGAGCCGAGCACCGCGGCGCCCATCGCGCCGGCCGTGCCGTCGCCTCCCCGCCGGCCGTACACCGCGGCCAGGAAGCCGGGCATCGCCCCGTCGTGCCCCACGTGCACCACTCGCTCGCCCTGCGGAATCAGGATCAGCCCGAGCCCGAAGCCGGCGCCCCAGAGCGTCTCGTCCGTGGTGGTCAGGGGCCAGCGCATCTCGTCCAGGGTGCCCGGGGCGAGCACCGCGCCGGCCGGGTCGAGCGCCACCGGGTCGGCCAGGAACGCCGCCCAGCGGGCCATGTCGGTGGCGGTGCTCCAGAGCTGGGCGGCCGGGCCGACCGCACCGAAGTCGGTCGGCGGTTCCGGGTGCGCCTCGTCGGAGTACGCGTCGACCAGGAAGCCGGTGGCCGCCGCCGGCCGGGGAATCACGGCGGTGTCGGTGAGCCCCAGTGGCGCGAGCACCCGCTCGGCGAGCACCTGTGCCCAACTGCCACCGCGCAGCCGGGCGACCAGGTGGCCGAGCACGGCCAGGCTCAGGTTGGAGTAGTGGAACCGACGGGCGGTCGGCAGCACCCGCTCGGCCCGGTCCAGCTCCGCGAGCAGTTGGTCGACGTTCGGCGGGCGCAGGGTGTCCCACACGTCGCCGAACGGCTCGCGTTGCAGGCCACCGGTGTGCGACAGCAGGCGGCGGATGGTCAGCTCGCCGTGCGCGGGGAGATCCAGGTGCCGGCCCACCGGGTCGTCCAGGTCCAGCAGGCCGTCGTCGCGGCACTGGAGGGTGAGCACCGCGGTGAAGGTCTTGGTGACCGAGCCGATCCGGAACTGCGTACGCGGCCCCAGCGGGCTGTCGGTGCCGGTCTCGCCGACGGTGAGGTTCCACAGCGGTCGGTCGGCCCGGTGCAGTGCCGCCGACACCGCCGGCACCCGCGCGTCGGCCTGCACCCGGCGGACCAGCCGGCCCAACCGCTCGTCCACGGATCGGGCGGGCGTCGGCTCGCTGCGCCCGCTCACGCCAGGTCCCGGGCGAGCATCGGGCCGAGCGGCGCACCACCCAGCAGGTGCGCGTGCACGTGGAACACCTCCTGCCCGCCGTACGGCCCGGTGTTGAACATCAGCCGGAAACCGTCGCCGAGCAGGCCCTCGTCCTCGGCCACCGCGGCGGCCGTCGCCAGCACGTCCGCGGTCAGCGCGCGGTCACCCTCGGCGAGCGTGGCGATGTCGGCGTAGTGCTCCTTCGGAATGACCAGGACATGCACCGGCGCCTTCGGGCCGATGTCGCGGAAGGCGAGCGTGGTGTCGGTCTCCCGGACCACGGTGGCCGGGATCTCCCCGGCGACGATGCGGCAGAACAGGCAGTCGGATCCCATCGGGGCAGTGTAGGGAAGGGTCACCGGCTGGGGCAGGATTGCCGGCATGACGGATCGGGCGGTACTGGTGACCGGGGCCTCGCGCGGGATCGGCCGGGCGGTGGCGACGGCGTTCGCGGCCGGCGGCGACCGGGTGGCGATCCACCACCGCGACTCCGCCGACGCGGCCGAGGAGCTGCGCGCGCAGCTGCCCGGCGCCGGGCACGTGGTGGTCCGCGCCGACCTCACCGACCCGGACGCGGTCCGGGCCATGGTCGACCAGGCCGCCGACCTGCTCGGCGGGCTGGACGTGCTGGTCAACAACGCCGGGACGTACGGTGACCGGGACGATCCGCACCCGATCTTCGGCGCCTCCTACGCGCAGTGGCAGCAGCGCTGGCGGCGGGTGCTGGAGACCAACTTGACCGGGGCCGGCAACGTCACCTGGTGCGCTGCCCAGCACATGCGGGCCCGCGGCGGGCGGATCGTCAACGTCTCGTCCCGTGGCGCGTTCCGCGGCGAGCCGGACCAGCCGGCGTACGGGGCCAGCAAGGCGGGGCTGAACGCACTGGGCCAGTCCCTCGCGGTGGCGCTCGCGCCGTACGGCATCACGGTCGCCACCGTCGCTCCGGGCTTCGTCGCGACCGACATGACCACCGAGCACCTGCGCGGCGAGAACGGCGCGGCCATCCGGGCGCAGAGCCCGTTCGACCGGGTGGCCCAGCCGGAGGAGATCGCCGCCGCGGTGCACTGGCTGGCCTCGCCACAGGCCGAGTGGGCCTCCGGCACCATCGTCGACCTCAACGGTGCCTCCTACCTGCGCAGCTGACCCCGGAAGAGGCAGGACTACCAGCGGCCCAGCCGCGTGGCGAGCACGCTGAGCGCCGCCACGCCGGCGGTGGAGGTGCGCAGCACGGCCGGGCCGAGCCGGACCGGTCGCCCGCCGGCCTCCCGGAAGGCGGTCAGCTCGGCCGGGGCGATGCCACCCTCCGGGCCGACCACCAGGACGATCTCCCCGCCGGACGGCAGCTCCGCGGTGGTCAGCCGCTCGTCGGCCTCCTCGTGCAGCACGAACGCGGCGGCGGCACCAGCGATCCGGCGGGCCACCGTCGCGGTGGACTCGTCCGGCGCACCGGCCACCACCGGCAGCCAGGGGCGGCGAGCCTGCTTGGCGGCCTCCCGAGCGGTGGCCACCCACTTGTCCCGGGCGCGTACGCCCCGGTCGCCGCGCCACTGGGTCACCGAGCGGGCGGCCGCCCAGGGCACGATCTCGTCCACCCCGACCTCGGTCATCGCCTGCACGGCCAGTTCACCCCGGTCGCCCTTGGCGATGCCCTGCACGGTCACCAGCCGGGGTACGGGCGCGTCCGCGTACCCCCGGGAGGTGACGGTGAGGTCCAGGCTGCCCCGGCCGACGGCGGTGACCACGGCGGCGGCCGTGCCGCCCCGGCCGTCGGCGAGCAGCAGCTCCTCGCCGACCCGCAGCCGTTGCACGGTCGCCGCGTGGCGCCCCTCCGGGCCGTCCAGGGTCAGCGCGTCGCCGGTGGGCAGCGCCTCGACCAGGAACAGCGGCGCGGACACCTCAGGCATGCCCGTTGAACGCGTCGCGCATCCGGGAGAAGAAGCCGCCCTGCTTGGACAGCTCGGCGACCTCCTCACCGCGGGTCTTGGCGAAGTCGCGGAGCATCTTCTCCTGGTCCGGGTCGAGCTTGGTCGGCGTACGGACGTCCAGGTGCACGTAGAGGTCGCCTCGGCCGGTGCCGCGCAGGTGCGGCACACCCCGGGCGCGCAGCCGCAGCGTGCTGGCCGGCTGGGTGCCGGCCTTGACGTCGACCGTCTCCTCGCTGTCCAGGGTCTTGATGGTCAGCCGGGTGCCGAGCGCCGCCGCCGTCATCGGCACGGTGACGCGGCAGTGCAGGTCGTCGCCCTTGCGGGAGTACACGTCGTGCGGCCGCTCGTGGATCTCCACGTAGAGGTCACCGGCGGTGCCGCCACCCGGGCCCACCTCGCCCTGCTGGGCCAGCCGGATCCGCATGCCGTCCTCGACGCCGGCCGGGATCTTGACGGTCAGCGAGCGGCGGGTACGCACCCGGCCGTCGCCGGCGCAGGTGGGGCAGGGGTGCGGGATGGTGGTGCCGTAGCCCTGGCACACGGTGCACGGCCGGGCGGAGACCACCTGGCCGAGGAAGGTGCGTTGCACCGACTGCACCTCGCCCCGACCGCCGCACGCCTCGCAGGTCGCCAGGTGGGTGCCGGCGGCCGTGCCGGCGCCGGAGCAGGTGGTGCAGAGCACGGCGGTGTCGACGGTGATCGGCGCCTCGACGCCGAACGCCGTCTCGTGCAGGTCGAGTTCGAGCCGCAGGATCGCGTCGGCACCCGGCCGGGTACGCGGACGCGGACCGCGGGCGCCACCCGCCGCGCCGCCGAAGAACGCGTCCATGATGTCCTGGAAACCGACGAACGGACCGGCCCCACCGGGGCCGCCCGGGCCTCCGGCACCGCCGCCACCCGGGGCGAGCGGGTCGCCACCCAGGTCGACGATCTGCCGCTTCCGGTCGTCCGAGAGGACCTCGTACGCGGCGTTGATGTCCTTGAACTTCTCCTGAGCCTCCGGGTCCGGATTGACATCCGGGTGGAACTGGCGCGCCAGCTTGCGGTAGGCGCGCTTGATCTCGTCATCGGAGGCTTCCCGGCTCACACCGAGAATGCCGTAGTAGTCCCTGGCCACTGCGTTCCGTGTCCTCATGTTCGTCTCGCGTTGCGCCGATCCGGCGGCAGCAGCCGGCCGTCGGCCCTGACTGATCAGTTCTGGGCCAGCAACTCGCCCACGTAGCGTGCCACGGCGCGCACCGTGGCGATGGTGCCGGGGTAGTCCATCCGCGTGGGCCCCAGCACCCCCAGGCCGCCGACGATCGTGGCGCCCGGGCCGTACCCGGTGCTGACCACGGAGGCGGCCCGCAGGTTGTCGAACTCGTTCTCGTCGCCGATCAGGACCCGGGTCGTGCTCGGCTCGGTCTCGCCGATGAGCTTGAGGAGCACGACCTCTTCCTCCAGGGCCTCGAGGATCGGCCGCAGTGAGCCCTGGAAGTCGAGCAGGCCACCCCGGGTGAGGTTGGCGGTGCCGGCCAGGGCGATGCGTTCCTCGTGCCGCTCGACCAGCGTCTCCAGGAGCACCGTGGAGAGCGTGGTCATCGCCGGGCGCAGCTCGACCGGCGCCTCCTCGACCAGCGCCTGCACCAACGGCGGCGTATCGGAGAGCCGGGCGCCGGCGAGCTTTTCGTTGACCAGCCGGCGCAGGTCGGTGACATCGTCGGCGGGCACCGGCCCGGGCAGCTCCACCAGCCGCTGCTCCACCCGCCCGGTGTCAGCGATCATGACGAGCATCAACCGGGTGGTGGAGATCGGCACCAGTTCCAGGTGACGCACCGACGAGCGGGCCAGGCTCGGGTACTGCACAACGGCCACCTGCCGGGTCAGCTGAGCGAGCAGCCGCACCGTGCGGTGCACCACGTCGTCGAGGTCGACCGCGCCGACCAGGAAACGCTCGATGGCCCGGCGCTCGGCCGGGCTGAGTGGCTTGACCCGGGACAGCCGGTCGACGAAGAGCCGGTAGCCACGGTCGGTGGGCACCCGGCCGGCACTGGTGTGCGGCTGCCGGATGTAGCCCTCCTCCTCCAGCACGGCCATGTCGTTGCGGACCGTGGCCGGGGAGACCCCGAGCTGGTGCCGCTCGACCAGCGCCTTGCTGCCGACCGGCTCCTGGGTGGAGACGTAGTCCTCGACGATCGCGCGGAGCACGGCGAGTTTCCGGTCGTCGAGACCCATTCTCCGCACCTCCTGTCGCACGTCGGCCGCCGGCGCCGTGGGCCGGCCGGGCCGCCCTGGCACTCGACTGTAGCGAGTGCCAGTCTACGTCGGCGCACCCGCCGACGCGATGATCAACGGCGGCCCGTCGGTGCGGCCCGCGCCACCCCGCTGGGCCGATCGGCCCGTTCTGCCGGGCGATGTCGCTCTGGTGCGGCGTTGCCACAGGCCCCTACCGTGACATCCATGACTGAACCTCCTCGCCCTCCCGGAGCGGGTGACGCCGGCAACTACCCGCCGGAGCCGACCTCCCCGGGCTCGTCCCCGTCGGCCGAGCCACCCACCGCACCACTGTCCGGGGCACCCGGCCCGGGCGGCTATCCCCCGGCCGGTGGCTATCCGCCACCCACCGGTGACCAACCGCCGTCAGGCGGCTACCCTCCGGCGGGTGGCTACCCTCCGCCCGGGGGTTACCCGCCGCCCGGCGGCTATCCCGCTGGCGGGTATCCGACCGGTGGCGCCTACGGCGGCCCCGGCGGCGGCTACGCCAACAACGAGGACAAGACCTGGGCGCTGGTCGCGCACTTCGGCGGCGCCCTCGGCGCGCTGATCAGCTTTGGTCCGCTGGGCTTCGTCGCCCCGCTCATCGCCTACCTGGCCCGTGGTCAGCAGTCGCCGACCGTCCGGGCGCACGCGCTAGCCGCCCTGAACTTCCAGATCCTCTGGTCGATCATCGCGTTCGTGCTGCTCTTCGTGAGCTGGTGCCTGCTGTTCCTGCCCAGCATCGCCGTCGTGGTGATCCAGATCCTGTTCGGGATCATCGCGGGTATGAAGGCCAACGAGGGCACCCCCTACCGCTACCCGATGTCGGCCAGCTTCATCAAGTGACCGGGTCGGCCGCTCCCTCGGCCGGCCCGGCGCACCGCCTCCACCAGCCCGGGGACAGCCTGCGGCTCAGGGCAGCAGGTCACGCACGACCGCGTCGGCGAGGAGCCGCCCGCGCAGGGTGAGCACCGCACGGCCGGCGGCGTACTCCTCGGCAGCGAGCAGGCCGTTGGCGAGCGCCCGCTCGGCGCCGGCCCGGCCGGTGGCGTCGAGCACCGCCAGCGGCAGGCCGGTGTCGAGCCGCAGCCGGAGCATCACGTCCTCCATGTGCGCCTCGTCGACCGTGAGCACCTCCCGGGCCAGGCCGGGTGACGCGCCTGCGGCGAGCCGCTGGGCGTACGCCGAGGGGTGCTTGACGTTCCACCAGCGCACCCCGCCGACGTGGCTGTGCGCCCCCGGCCCCAGCCCCCACCAGTCCGCGCCGGTCCAGTAGAGCAGGTTGTGCCGGCAGCGGGCCTCGTCGGTGCGGGCCCAGTTGGAGACCTCGTACCAGGAGAGCCCGGCCGCGTCCAGCGCGGCCTCCGCGGCCAGGTACCGGTCCGCGGCGACGTCGTCACTGGGGTACGCCAGCTCGCCGCGCCGCATTCGGGCGGCGAGCCGGGTGCCGTCCTCGACGATCAGGGCGTACGCGCTGACATGGTCCACCCCGGCGGCCACGACCTGGTCCAGCGAGGCGGCGAAGTCCTCGGCCCGCTCCCCCGGAGTCCCGTAGATCAGGTCCAGGTTGACGTGCTCGAATCCGGCGTCGCGCGCCTCCAGGGCGGCGGCGGTGGCTCGGCCGGCGCTGTGTTTGCGGTCCAGGATCGCCAACACTCCCGGGGAGGCCGACTGCATGCCCAGCGAGATCCGTGTGTAGCCGGCGGCCCGCAGCACCTTCAACGATTCCGGGGTGACCGACTCCGGGTTGGCCTCGGTGGTCACCTCGGCGTCGGCGGCCAACCCCCAGGTGCGGTCGATGCCGTCGAGAATGCGGGCCAGGTCGTCGGCGGGGAGCAGGGTGGGCGTGCCGCCGCCGACGAAGACGGTGTCGACCCGGGGCGGCGGGCTGTCGCCGAGCACCCGGGCGGCGAGTGCCAGCTCGGCGAGCACGGTGTCGGCGTACCCCTCGCGGCTGGCACCGCCGCCCAACTCGGCCGCCGTGTACGTGTTGAAGTCGCAGTAGCCGCAGCGACTGGCGCAGAACGGCACGTGCACGTACACGCCGAAGCCGCGCGCGCCGACCGCCGCGGTGGCGGTGGCGGGCAGCGATCCGTCGACAGGGACGGTCTCACCATCTGGAAGGACGCCGGGCATGGCCACTAGTGTGCCCGGCATGACCTCTCCCGACGTCCTCGTGCGGGTCGCCACGGCCCGTGGGGTGACCACCCTCACCCTGGACAGCCCGCACAACCGCAACGCGCTCTCCACCGGCCTGATGACGCAACTGCTGGCCGGGCTGGCGGACGCGGTCGCCGACGAGGCTGTCCGGGTGATCGTGCTCGACCACGCCGGCCCGGTCTTCTGCTCGGGTGCGGACCTGAAGGAGACCGCTGCGGCGTACGCCAGCGGGACGGTGCCGGCCGCGAGGCTGGGGGATGTGCTCGCGGCGCTCTGGGAGTGCCCGAAGCCGGTGCTGGCCCGGGTCGCCGGGCCGGCACGGGCCGGTGGGCTGGGCCTGATCGCGGCCGCCGATCTGGCGGTCTGCGCCGATCAGGCGACGTTCGCGTTCACCGAGGTGCGGATCGGGGTGATCCCGGCGGTGATCTCGGCGACCGTGCTGCCCCGGCTGCACCCCCGCGCCGCTGCCGAGCTGTACCTGACCGGGGACACCTTCGACGGGCGGCGGGCCGCCGAGATCGGCCTGGTCACGGCCTCGGTGCCGGCGGACGGGCTGGACGCGGCGGTGCAGCGGTACTGCGACTCGCTGGTGCGCGGTGCCCCCGGCGCGTTGGCCGGCGCGAAGGAGTTGCTGCGCCGGCCGGGCACCGCCGAGTTGCGCGCTGATCTGGCCCGGCTGTCCGCTCTCTCGACCGGTTACTTCCTCTCCGACGAGGGACGCGAGGGGGTCACCGCGTTCCGGGAGAAAAGACCGGCGCGGTGGGTGCCCGCTCTCGACGTCTGAGCGTCGGGGCGCCGCCGAGGAGCGGCGGCGCCCCGCTGTCCGGCCGGGTCACCAGGCGGTCGCGCCGCCGTCGACCGGGTAGTTCGCCCCGGTGATGTACGACGCCCTGTCCGAGGCGAGGAAGACCACCAGCTCGGCGACCTCCTCCGGCTGGGCGAAGCGCTTGAGCAGCGTCTTGCCGGTGATCGCGTCCCGGGCGGCCTGGTTGTCGCCGAGGTCTCGTTCGCTGGCCGGGCTCACGATCGGCCCGGGACTGATCGCCACCGCGCGGATCCCGTGCGGCGCGCCTTCGAGCGCGAGCTGTCGGGTCATGCCGATGATGCCGGCGTTGGCGGCGGCGTGGCCGACCATCGGTGGGACGTGGCCGCCGATCATTCCGGCCATGGAGGCGGCGCTGATGATGACGCCACCGCCGCGCCGGACCAGGTGCGGCCAGGCGAACTTCGACACGAAGTAGGGAATGTCGAGTTCTCCGGTGATGGTGTACCGCCAGTCCTCGACGGAGAAGTCGGGCATCGGGCCGAAGCGGAGCGCGGCCGCGTTGTTGTAGACCACGTCGAGCCCGCCGTACGCGGCGGCGGCGTCCTCGACGAGCTTCCGCACCTGCTCCGGGTCGGTGAGGTCGACCGGCGCGATGCCGGTCATCTCACCGCCGGCGTTCCGGACGAGTTCGACCGTCTCGTTGTTGCCCTCGGTCTGGATGTCGGCCCCGACGACCTTCGCGCCTTCGCGTGCGAACGTCAGCGCCGCGACGCGGCCCAGACCCCCGCCGGTGCCGGTGATGAGCACGACCTTGCCATCCAGCGTTCCCATGGAACTCCTCCTTGCTTGTGACCTGCGCCCGGATGTGGGGCCGGTCGGATTGACATGTCAACACCCTCAAGTCCTTGACTGGTCAATCGCTTCCCGCCGTCGTCGACTCGGTGACGCCCACAACAGGTCTCAACCAGCTCGGGCGGCTGGCGACACGGCAGGTGAGATCGCGACCGGAGCGGGAACGTCGCCAACCGGTACGCGAGAGCGGAGCCGGCCCCGAACAGGTCGGAGACGGCCGACCCGGCCCCGAACCGCGCGGACGACCCGGACGGGCCGGGTGGGGACGTACGCTAGTCAGACTGTCGATCTGGGGGTGTGGGTGCGAACTCGGACAGCCGTGGCGGGTGGAGTGGTCCTCATCCTCATCGCCGTGATCGCGATCTGGCTCGTCGTACGGCAGGTCGGTGACCGCCTCCAGTTGCCGCTGGCGGCACGGAAGTGCACCGTGCAGGCTGACGGCCGGGTCGCACTGGACGCCGACCAGATGGCCAACGCGGCAACCATCGCGGCGATCGGCGCGCAGCGCGGAATGCCCGAGCGGGCCGTGGTGGTCGCGCTGGCCACCGCCTACCAGGAGTCCGGGCTGCGCAACCTCGCCGACGGCGACCGCGACTCGGTCGGCCTGTTCCAGCAGCGACCGAGCCAGGGCTGGGGCACCCCCGCGCAGATCCGCGACCCGCGGTACGCGGCCAACCGGTTCTACGCGGCGCTCAAGAAGGTGCGCGGCTGGGAGAAGATGCGCGTCACCGACGCCGCCCAGCGGGTGCAGCGCTCAGCCTTCCCGGAGGCCTACCAGAAGTGGGCCGACGACTCCGAGGTGCTCAGCCGGGCCCTGCTGGGCGACGCCAGCGGCGCGGTCGCCTGCACGGTCGGGCGCACCCCGGCGATGCACGGTGCGGCGGCAGCCGCCCAGCTGACCCGCAATCTCGTGCTGGACTGGGGGCTGAAGGGGACCGACCCCGCCGACCCGATCGGGCTGGCGGTGACCCCGGGCGACCAGCGCGACGGCTGGCGGTACGCGCACTGGCTGGTGTCGCACGCCCAGGACCACGGGGTGAAGCGCGTCCGCTTCGGCGACCTGGAGTGGACCGCCCGGAACGGCACCTGGGGTCGGGTCAGCGGCGAGCAGAGCCCCGCCGGACAGGTGGTGGCCGAGGTGTTCAACGAGGGTTGACCGGGCCCGGATCTCTTAACCGGCAGTCACCGCACAATCGGACAATGGCCTGTAAACAGCTCTATTGATCACGGAAATCTCACTCGTCGCAGTTCTCTCGCTGCACGGGGTCCCACTGGGCCCCGCTCCCGCAAACTCGCACTCCCCGACGCCGAGGTCATCGCGTTACGATCGGCGGCCTGTGCCAGAAAAGGTTTCACCTCATGGGGAGGGGTACGACGCGGTGTTCGATTACGGCGACCGGACCGGTTACGAACCGATCAGCGACACTGACCGCAAGGAGTTCCACGAGCAGGGCTTCCTCCTGCTGCGCAACGTCCTGACGGAGGACCACCGGGCGGCGCTCGAGGCGGCGGTCGACCGCGTCTACGCCGAGGAGCAGGCGAAGGGCACCACCAAGAAGGACGGCACCCTGCACCTGCTGGGCTTCCTGGAGCGCGACGAGCTCTTCGGCGAGCTGCTCACCCACCCGATCGCCTTCCCGTACATGTGGGGGCTGGCCGGCTGGAACATCTACACCCACCACAACCACCTGGACGTCACCCCGCCGGCCGCCGAGCCGGAGAAGCCGTACTGGGGTTGGCACCAGGACGGGTACCGGCAGAACTCCGACCCGGAGACGATGGACCCGAACCTGCCCCGCCCGATGTTCTCGCTGAAGGTCGCGTACGTGCTGTCGGACCTCTCCGAGACCGGCCGCGGCGCCACCAAGGTCATCCCGGGCAGCCACCTGAAGAACTCGCTGCCCCGGCCGGCCGACCTCACCGTGCAGAACCCCGACCCGGAGGGCACGGTGGAGATCACCGCCAACCCGGGCGACGCCTTCATCTTCGACCGCCGGCAGTGGCACTCGCGGTCGACGAACCTGTCGACCATCACCCGCAAGATGCTCTTCGTCGGCTACACCTACCGGTGGATCCGTCCGCTGGACGAGCTGCACCCCGACGTGAACGGCGAGTGGTACCGCAACCGCACCCCCGTGCAGCGCCAGCTGATCGGTGAGGGCACCCACACCGCCAACTACTGGGGCATCAACTGGGACGGGTACGTCGACGACGAGATCCCGCTGCGCAAGGAACTCAAGGAGCGCGGCCTGCTCGACCGCAACATCCCCTGGCTGCGCTGATTACCCGCGCCTGAGAACGGCCCCCTGCCACCGTCGGCGGGGGGCCGTTCCGTATCCGCTTCCGGGCCATCCGGCGTCGCACTGTCGGTAGCCTGACGGGTAGGCAGAGCCGGGGCGCAGCGCCTGCCCAGGGCGCGGGGTGGCACAGGAGGCAGACGCGATGACGTCCGCTCCGCTCCCCCGGATCCTCCGCCGTCGCGGCGAGCCGGAATATCCGACCTTCCTGGAGCTCTTCTTCGACCTGGTCTACATCTTCCTGCTCTCCCGGCTCGCCGCCACCCTGGGCGAGAACCTCACCGTGCGGGGCGCCGCGGAGACCGCCGTCCTGCTGCTGGCCGCCTGGTGGGTCTGGGTGCTCACGGCGTGGCTCACCGACCTGTTCAACCCCCGACTGCCGATCATCCAGGCGACCGTCCTGCTGGTCATGCTCGGCACCCTGCTGATGGCGATCGCGACACCGTACGCCTTCGGCAGGTACGGGTGGCTCTTCGTCGCCGCGTACTTCGGCATCCACCTGGTCCGCGACGCCGTCCTGATTCCCGCCACCCGGGTGAACCGTTCAATCCAGGCCCGCAGCGTCCGGGTCTTCTTCTGGTTCGGCATCACCGTGGCGCCCTGGGTGGCCGGGGTGTTCGTGGACGAGACGGCTCGGCTGGTGCTCTGGTCGCTCGCGGTGGCGGTCGACCTCGGCTCGGCACGGTTCGGCTGGCCGACGCCGGGGCTGGGGCGAACCGAACTCGCCAGCCAGATCTTCACCGGGTTGCACCTCTCCGAGCGGCACCGGGCGATCTTCATCGTCGCGCTCGGCGAGTTGATCCTGAGCATCGGCACGGGGCTGGCCCGCAGCGGGTTCACCGCCGGCCAGGTGACCGCCAGCGCGGTCGCGTTCGTCAGCGCGGTCCTGCTGTTCCAGCTCTACTTCCAGCGCGTCCAGCGGATCCTGGCCCCACCGAGCGTCACGACGGTGGAGCGGGTGCGCTCCGGCACCTCCACCTCGTACACCCATCTCGTGATGGTGGCCGGGGTGGTGTTGGTCTCGACCGGCACGTCGGTGGTCATCGCTCGGCCGTCCGGTGGCACGCCGGTGGAGCTGATGGCCGCCATCCTCGGCGGGCCGGTGCTGTTCCTGCTCGGCAGCGTGCTGTTCGATGCCGTGGTGACGGCCCGGATCCTCTGGTCCCGGGTGCTGGCGATCGTGGTGCTGGCGGTCGTGCTGCTGTGCGCCCTGGTGGCGCCCGCCGTGTTCCGGCTGCCGCCGCTGACCGTCCTGGTGGTGGCGAACCTGGTCCTGCTGCTCACCCTGGTCGGGGAAGGGCTGGCCGCACGTCGCGGACGGGTCGAGGCCACCGCGCCGGCACGCTGAGGGGTCGCCGCGCCGGCGCGCTGAGGGGTCGCCCTGCCGCCCGCATGGAGCCTCACCCGAGCATCGGCGGTGCCGGCGTACGGGCGTGTCGTCGGGTGCTGACCAGGTTCGCCACGGCGATCAGGGCCAGCACGGTCATGGCGAGCAGCGCGACCAGGACCGGCGGCAGCAGGGGCGTGGCCGGCGCCAGGCACGCCAGCAGCACCACGCCGACCAGCCGGGACCGCGAGATCCGTCCGAACACGGTGAAGTCGAGGACGCCCCGACCGAACAGGAACAACGCGGGGCCGCCGAGGATGACCGCGGCCCACGACGGCGGGGTCTCGCCCAACGGTCGACCCACCACGAGGTGGCTGGTGACCGCCGCGCCGGCGATGCCGGCCACCATGATCAGGTGGGTGACCGCCGCGGACTGGGTGAGCAGCGCCGGGTCGGTCGACCGGGCGATGGCGTCGGTCAGCAGCGCACCCGCGCGGTAGATGTAGATCCGCCACATCAGGACCACCGTGCTGAACACCACGAGCAGGGCCCCGGCTCGCTCCAGCGTGTACTCGCTCCTGCTGAAGGTCGTTCCCGTCACGAAGATCGACACCCCGAGCGCGATGATGACGAACTGCCGGTAGCGCTCGGCCACCCGCGCGCCGACCAGCCGCCAGGCCCTCGGTCGTGAGCGGCCGATCCGGGGCAGCGGCCAGCCGAACACCGCTGCGGCGTACTCGACGACGACCGCGAGCGCCCAGATCGGCAGCTGGCCCGAGCCGCCGACGAGCGCTCCGGCGATCCAGCCGACGCCGGCGACGACCTTCCAGGTCTGGATCCGGATGGTCGAACGCGGCACGCTCCGGCCCCGGGAGACGACAACGGCGTAGTAGGCGGTGGTACTGAGGGGAATGACCACGAAGGTGATCGCGAAGAGCAGTGCCCGATCGCCGTACGCGTCGGCCGCCACCGCGGCCAGCAACAGGCTGGCTGCCGCCACCCAGATGAGATGCCCCTGCCCGGACGTACGGGCCAGGTCGATGGTGTCCGCCGTCCACACGGTCAGCGCCCAGACCATCGTGAACGCGAGCAGCAGCACCAGCACCTCGGCGAGGCCGGTCCAGCTCAGGTCGTCGGCCAGCATGGTCGCCAAGGCGACCAGCGCGAAGACGTAGACGAGGTCGAAGAAGAGTTCCAGGAACGCCGGACGCCCCAGGCTCGGATCGGTTGGCGCCGCTGCCGTGGCGCCGCCGTCCGTTGCCATCGACATCGCGCTCCACCCAGTCCCCGCCGCACGCCCTTCTGGGGACAATACGGGCAACGGTCCGCCGCCGGTTCCGTCACCCGGTTCTTGCGGCCGAATCCGGTGGCGTGCCCGCCGGCTATCCCAACCCGGACATGAAGGCCGGGTGCGGTCGCGGCACCGCGGTCAGCCCCGGGAGGCGAGGCGGCGGCGAACCTTCTCTCGGAGCGCCGCCGGGAGGTCCTCCGCGTCGAGCAGCCGGGGCAGCAACTCCGGCTCCAGGCTGGTCGCCCGGAACACCTCGCCGATGGTCACGCCGTGCGCGGGCCGCTCCACCACCTCGACCGGATCGCCCGGGCCAATCTCGCCCTCCCGCAACACCCGCAGGTAGGCCCCGGGCAGCGCCCGGGCGGTGAACCGCTTGATCAGGTCCGGTACGCCCCAGAAGCCGGCGAAGGTGGTGCAGGGCGTACGCGGCTTGGTGACCTGCAACAGGGCGGACCCGATCTGCCACTGCTCGCCGATCACCGCGCCGGTCACGTCGACCGCGTACGTGGTGAGGTTCTCGCCGAAGCCACCGGGCCGCACGGCGCGCCCCAACTCGGCCGCCCACCAGGCAGCGTCCTCCTCCGCGTAGGCGTAGACCGCCTGGTCGGGGCCGCCGTGATGGGCCCGCTCGCCGATGAAGTCACCGACCACCCCGTCGACGCGGACCAGCACCGGGCCGTCGACCGGCCGCTTGTCGATCCCGCTGCGACCGCTCGCGTCGCCGGCCCAATCCGCCTCGGTCACCACGCCGAGGTTCACCGCTGCCACCCTGCCCGTCATGGCCGTCAGCCTAACGGCGCGCCGATGCCCGGAAGCGCCACCTTGCGTCCGACGAAGAAAGTACTTTCCCGTTAGGCAAGAAGATGTTCTACTTGCCTAACAGGAAAGTCTTTGCCTTCTTCTCAAGGAGCAGCCGTGACCGAGCCTGGCATCACTCCCGCGTCGGCCGCCGACGCGCTCGCCGAGATCCACGCCCGCCGCGACCAGGCGGTCACCGCCGCCCTCATCCCCCACTGGTACTGGCCTGCGTTGGGCGGGCTCATAGTCGCCTTCACCGCCGCCGTGGAGACCCACCGGCCGTGGGTGGTCGCGGTCGGGTCGGTAGCGTACGCGATCGGACTGGCCGCCGTCGTGGGCCGAGTCGTGGTGCGGCACCGGGCCCAGGTTCACACCAGCCTCATCGGTGTACACGGCGCGACCACCATCGCCGGTTACGTGCTCGTCCTGGTCGCGCTCGGCCTCAGCACCGGGTTCGCCGCCGAGGCGGCTGGCCTGGCCTGGCCCGCGGCGATCGGCGCGACCACCACCGCCGGCGCGATGACCGCCACCGGGCTGCCGCTGATGCGCTACCTTCGCCGGGTGATGACCACCCGACCGCTTGGCGGCGGCCGGTGAGCACTCCCCGGTTCGACGAGCTGATCCACGCGCCGACCCGGCTGTCCCTGGTGAGCCTGCTCGCGGCCACCGAGTGGGCGGAGTTCCGCTACCTGCGCGAGCAGCTCGGGCTCTCCGACTCGGCGCTGTCCAAGCAGCTCACCACGCTGGAGCAGGCCGGATACGTGGAGATCCGCAAGAACTTCGTGGGCAAGCGCCCGCGTACCTCGGTGACCCTGAGCAGAGCCGGTCGGGCGGCGTTCGACGGGCACGTGGCGGCGTTACAGGAAATCGTCGCCCGGTCGGGGCTCACCGTCCTGCCCGGCGGTTGACCACCGGCCCCGGCGGTCGTTCGCGGCCAGCGGGTCAGCCCTTGACGGCGCCGGCCACCAGGCCGGAGACCATCCGGCGCTGCACCAGCAGGAAGAAGATGATGACCGGCAGGGTGAACAGGGTGGACGCGGCCATCACCGGCCCCCAGTTGGTGTCGTCCCGGCCGAAGAAGAAGGTCATCGCCACCGGCAGCGTGTAGCTCCCCTGGTCGTTGATGAACGTCAACGCGAAGATCAGCTCGTTCCAGGCCGTGATGAAGGAGAAGATGCTGGTGGCAACCAACCCGGGGGCGACCAGCGGAAAGAGGACCCGGCGGAAGATCTGGGCCCGGCTCGCCCCGTCGATCGCCGCCGCCTCCTCCAATTCCTTCGGCACCGCGGCGACGAAGCCACGCAGCATCCAGACCGCGAACGGCAGCGAGAAGCCCAGGTACGTGAGGATCAGGCTGGGCAGGGTGTTGTAGAGCCCGAGCCGCTGGATCATCAGGAACAGCGGGATGACCAACGCCTCCAGCGGAATCATCTGCACCACCAGCAGCATGATCAGGAAGCTGGTCCGCAGCTTGAAGCGGAACCGGGCCACGGCGGTCGCGGCGAGCAGGGCCACCAGGCCGCTGAGCACCACCGTCGAGACCGCGACCAGCGCGCTGTTGAGGAAGAAGTCGAAGAAGCTCACGCCAGGGATCAGGTTGCCGGTCAGGATCTCCCGGTAGTGCGCCAGCGTCGGGTGGGTCGGCACCGGCTGCGGGGTGGCCGAGAAGATCTCGTTGCTCGGCTTCAGCGAGGTGGAGATCATCCAGTAGACCGGGAACGCCGCGAAGAGCGCGACCAGCAGCCCGGCGGCGTTGAGGGCGACCTTCTTCACGACTCGTCCTCCTGCCTGAGCACCATCCGTACGTAGAAGCCGGTGACCACGAGCAGGATCAGCGTGAGGATCACCGCGATGGCCGCGCCGAGGCCGTACTTCGGCGGCGGAGAGAAGGCTTCGGCGTACGAGTAGATGGCGAGCATGAACGTCGGCCGGTCCTGGGTGCCGCCGGCCAACACGAACTGCTGGGTGAAGACCTTGAAGTCCCAGATGGTGGAGAGCACGATCAGGATCCCGAAGACCGGGCGCAGCAGCGGGAAGGTGATCTTCCAGAAGACCCGCCACGGGCTCGCGCCGTCCACCCGGGCCGCCTCGTGCAGCTCGGTCGGCACGCTCTTGAGACCGGCCAGCACGCTCACCGCGATGAACGGGAACGAGTGCCAGACCACCACCAGGGTGAGGATGGCGAAGAAGAGCAGCGGCGAGTTGAACCAGCCGTAGCCGGTCCAGTCGCTACGGCCGAACAACCCGTTGGAGAGCCCGTCCGGCAGCGCGTTGAACAGCCAGGTGACCAGGCCGCTCGTGTCGTCGAAGATCCACTTCCAGACGATGGTGCCGGTCAGCGCCGGGGTGGCCCAGGCGAGCATCACGCAACTGGCCACGAAGGTCGCCATCTTGCGGCCGAGCCGGTTCAGCAGCAGCCCGACCAGGGTGCCGAGGACCATCGTGAGCAGCACGTTGGCCGCGGCGAACAGGACGGTGTTGCGCAGCACGGTCAGGAAGAACGGGTCGGTGAGGATGTCGGCGTAGTTGCCCAGCCCCACCCACGGCCACTCCCGGTCGCCGCGCAGTTGCCGGACGCTGTTCAGCCGGTAGAAGGACATCGCCACCACCTGGCCGAGCGGCCACAGCAGCAGCACCCCGATGATCACCAGTGCGGGCAGCAGCAACAGATAGGGCAGGCGGTCAACCCGGCGACGCCGCCGCGCGGGGTTCTCCCGCGCGGCGGTCGTCTCCGGCACCTCGGTCAGCGTGGTCACTTGGCGTTGAGGATGCTTTCCATCTCACCGGCCGCATCGGCGGTAGCCTTCTCGACCGTCTTCTGACCCTTCATGACCGAGCTGTTCATCGCCTGGGTCACCGTCTTGGTCCGGCTGACCTCCACCCACTTCGGGGTGAGCGGCGTGAGCTTGGTGTTCTGCATGGTGGTGGCGAACGCCGCCATCACCTTGTCGCTGGCGTACGTGTCGCTGGCGACCAGGTCCTTGTAGACCGGGAAGAAGCCGAGGCTGCTCGCGAAGCTCTGCGAGTTCTTCTTGTTCAGCAGCACGGTCAGGTAGTCCCAGGCCAGGTCCTGCCGCTCGCTGTCCTTCCAGATCGCCACGTCCGAGCCGCCGGCGAAACCGGGCGCCGCCTTGCCGTCCGGGCCGGGGATCGGGAACGTACCCCAGACCTTCTCGATCTCGGGGTTGTCCTTCTTGATGGCGCCCTGCTGCCAGCTGCCGGCGAAGGCCATCGCCGCCTTGCCGGTGGCGAACTGGGTACGCGCGTCGATCTCGTTCCAGCCCGCCGCCGCTGGCGGGGCCACCTTGTGCACGGTCACCAGGTCGGTCCAGAACTTGACCGCCCGCTGCGCCTCGGGAGTGGTGTAGCCGGACTTCCAGGCGCCGCCCTGGTTGCTGGCGATCTCGCCGCCGGCACCCCAGAGGAAGGAGTAGAAGGGCAGCTCGGAGTTGCCCGGCAGGGCGATGCCGTAGGTGCCCTTCTTCTTCGCCTGCACGGCCTTGGCGACGGTGACCAGTTCTTCCCAGGTCTTCGGGGGCTGCACGCCCGCCTCGGCGAACCAGTCGGTGCGGTAGTAGATCGCGCGCACACCCGCGTACCAGGGCACGCCGTACTGCTTGCCGTCGAGCTGCGCGTTGCGGACCAGGTCGGGCAGCAGGTCCTTGCCGTCGGCCCAGCCGCCCATCCGACCGCTCACGTCGGCGAGCGCCTCCTGGGCCGCCCAGCCCTGCGTCTCGGTGTTGCCCAGCTCGGTGATGTCCGGACCCTCACCGCCGGCGAGCGCGGCCTGGAACTTCTTGGGTGCCTCCAGCCAGGGAATGTATTGCACGACCACGTCGGTGTCGGGATGCTTCTGGCGGAACTCGGTCTCGACACCGTCGAGGAAGGAGTTCTGCGCGTCTCCGCCCTCGCCCATCATCCACACGGTGAGCTTGCTGTCGTCGGCAGCGTCGTCACCGGAGCCCCCACAGCCGGTCAGCACCATCGCGGCCGAGGCCACCATGGCGGTGACCGGGGCCAGCCGCTTCCACCTGTTCACGCCACTTCTCCCTCGCGCCGCTTGGAACTAACCTTCTCCGCCGCACCCTAGTACGGAGAATTCCTTTACGACAGTGGGCGGGCTGCCCGAAGCGTGGCGACCGTACCGCAGAGGGCCGACGAGGGGCGCTGTGCATCGGCCGAAGTCGGGCGCTTCAGCACGAAAGAGCGCCCGGCCGAGGGCCGGGCGCTCTTTCCGGTAGGTGCTGTCGTGCCAGGTGATGCCGGGCCGTTATCGGGTGACGCTGCGGCGGCGACCCACGCCGGCCACCAGCGCGACCGCGATCGCCGCGACGACGACCTGCACCAGCAGCTCGCCCCAGTCGACGCCGCTGGTCTCGGTCGCGATGCCGATCGCCCGCGCCAGCACCGTGCCCAGCAGGGCCGCGCCGACACCGATCAGCAGGTGCAGCCAGATCGGCATGTTCTGCCGGCCCGGGACGACCAGGCGGCCGAGCGCGCCGACGATGAGACCAACAACGATCGCGGTGATGATTCCCCACACGGTGAGCTCCACGGTCGTCCTCCTTCAAAGAATCTCTGACACACGATGTGTGCTTCCTGTCGTGACCGCTAAGTTCCCGAACCGCCGAAAATCCAAACCGACTCCGATCACCAAACGATCACGACTGGGTCGAGACGGAGAGGTTCCCCCGCTTCTCCCCCGCCCGCTGTCGAGGGCGACGGGCCAGAGGGCGGAGTGTGTGCCGCGCGCGACGGTAGGCAGCGGCAGGCCAGCGCCGGACGGCGCCGGACCGCCGGACGGCGCCGGACCGCCGGACGGGCGGCAACCGGTGTGATCGACACGAGATCACGGAAGTCGGGGTGTTCCGGTGACCGGGACACCCCGAGATCCTTGAAGCCGAGTGGACCATGGCGAGCTGGCGCGGGGAAGCGACCGCTGCGCCGGGGATGGACGACGAAGGGCGCCCGACCAGTAGGCCGGGCGCCCTTCGGAATGCGCAGTGCGGGTGTTATCGGGTGACGCTGCGGCGGCGACCCACGCCGGCCACCAGCGCGACCGCGATCGCCGCGACGACGACCTGCACCAGCAGCTCGCCCCAGTCGACGCCGCTGGTCTCGGTCGCGATGCCGATCGCCCGCGCCAGCACCGTGCCCAGCAGGGCCGCGCCGACACCGATCAGCAGGTGCAGCCACATCGGCATGTTCTGCCGGCCCGGGACGACCAGGCGGCCGAGCGCGCCGACGATGAGACCAACAACAAGCGCAGTGATGATTCCCCACACGGTGAGCTCCACGGTCGCCCTCCTTCAAAGAATCTCTGACACACGATGTGTGCTTCCTGTCGTGACCGCTAAGTTCCCGAACCGCCGAAAATCCAAACCGACTCACGTCCGTCGACAGCGGCGGCTGTCAATGCCAACTGGATGCGCCGGTTCGCGCGATCGCGTCCACACAGCTCGGAGCCCATCTCGTCGACCCGCCCGCCCGGCGAGGCCGCCAGAAAATTTTCGCGCACCTGGCGGTCACGCCACCCCGCATCAGCACCGGGCCGGCAACCACGACGGCCGACGGACCGGGCCGGAAGGGGCAGCCCCGGCGAAGGCGAGACGAATCCAGGCCAGGCGGCAGCGGGCCAGACGAAGGCCGGCCAGGCGACAGCGGGCCAGACGAAGACAGGCCAGACGAAGGCGAGCCAGACGGACGAAGGCCGGCGGCCGGCAGCCGTCTTCACGAACGACCGGTCGTCCCGCAGCGACTATGAGCGCCGCCCAACCGTGAACTCCTGAGGCCCACCGCGCTCACGCCGGCAAGACCCGAACAACTTCGGGGAAACTGCTGCCTGAACACGTCTGCAGGCAGCAGTTTCCCCGAAAGTGCGTGGATCTTGGCCGCGCTCGACCCATCCGGGACGCGGGCCGCCCGGCCGAGAAGGCACCGGCCGAGAAGGCGCCGGCCCTTTCGCTACTCAGTGCCGGCGCACCGGCACGGGGGTCACTTCTTCCCGGCGGCCTTGCCGTCGCCGGAGTCGGAGGAGAGGGCGGCGATGAAGGCCTCCTGCGGCACCTCGACCCGGCCGACCATCTTCATCCGCTTCTTGCCTTCCTTCTGCTTCTCCAGCAGCTTGCGCTTACGGCTGATGTCACCGCCGTAGCACTTGGCGAGCACGTCCTTGCGGATCGCCCGGATGGTCTCCCGGGCGATGACCCGGCTGCCGATAGCGGCCTGGATCGGCACCTCGAACTGCTGGCGCGGGATCAGGGTGCGCAGCTTGGCGGCGATGGTGACGCCGTAGTTGTACGCCTTGTCCTTGTGCACGATGGCGCTGAACGCGTCCACCGCCTCGCCGTGCAGCAGGATGTCCACCTTCACCAGGTCGGACGCCTGCTCGCCGGAGGGCTCGTAGTCGAGCGAGGCGTAGCCCTTGGTGCGGCTCTTCAACTGGTCGAAGAAGTCGTAGATGATCTCCGCGAGGGGCAGGGTGTAGCGCAGCTCCACCCGGTCGGCGGAGAGGTAGTCCATGCCGAGCAGCGTGCCGCGCCGACCCTGGCAGAGCTCCATCACCGCGCCCACGTAGTCGTTGGGCGTCAGGACGGTGGCCCGGACCACCGGCTCGTACACCTCGGCGATCTTGCCGGTGGGGTACTCGCTCGGGTTGGTCACCACGATCTCCTCGCCGTCATCCGTGATCGCCCGGTAGACGACGTTCGGCGCGGTGGAGATCAGGTCGAGGTTGTACTCGCGCTCCAGCCGCTCCCGGATGATCTCCAGGTGGAGCAGGCCGAGGAAGCCGCAGCGGAAGCCGAAGCCGAGCGCACCGGAGGTCTCCGGCTCGTAGTCCAGAGCGGCGTCGTTGAGCTTGAGCTTGTCCAACGCCTCGCGCAGGTTCGGGTAGTCGGACCCGTCGATCGGGTAGAGGCCGGAGTAGACCATCGGCTTCGGATCCTTGTAGCCACCCAACGCCTCGGCCGCCGGCCGGCTGTTGATGGTGACCGTGTCACCGACCCGGGACTGCCGGACGTCCTTCACACCGGTGATCAGGTAGCCGACCTCGCCGACGCCGAGCGCCTCGGCCTTGACCATCTCGGGCGAGATGACACCGATCTCCAGCAGCTCGTGCACGGCCCCGGTGGACATCATCTTGATCCGGTCGCGGGCGCTGATCCGGCCGTCGATGACCCGGACGTACGTGACGACGCCACGGTAGACGTCGTACACCGAATCAAAGATCATCGCCCGGGCGGGCGCCGCGGCGTCGCCGACCGGCGGAATGAACTGCCGGACGATCTCGTCGAGCAGGTGCGGCACACCCTCGCCGGTCTTGCCGGAGACGCGAATGCAATCGGCGGGGTCGCCGCCGATGAGGTGGGCCAGCTCCTCGGCGTACTTCTCCGGCTGGGCGGCCGGCAGGTCGATCTTGTTGAGCACCGGGATGATGCGCAGGTCGTTCTCAAGCGCCAGGTAGAGGTTGGCCAGGGTCTGCGCCTCGATGCCCTGCGCGGCGTCGACCAGCAGCACGGCGCCCTCGCAGGCGGCCAGCGACCGGGACACCTCGTAGGTGAAGTCGACGTGCCCCGGGGTGTCGATCATGTTGAGCACCGCGTGCTCACCGGCCCGCTCACCCTCGCGGATGGTCCACGGCATGCGGACGGCCTGGCTCTTGATGGTGATGCCGCGCTCGCGCTCGATGTCCATCCGGTCCAGGTACTGGGCGCGCATCTGCCGGGGGTCGACCACGCCGGTGAGCTGCAGCATCCGGTCGGCCAGGGTCGACTTCCCGTGGTCGATGTGGGCGATGATGCCGAAGTTCCGGATGCGACCGGGGTCGGTGGCACCAGGGGCGTTCGCGCCGGGATCGAGCTTCGGTGGCACAGCGGTCCGTTCTGGTCGGCTGACGTGAACAGGCCGGCGCGCCGCCGACCCCCTCTATGTTCCCACGCCGCCGGGTCACGCCCGCTGTGCGGGCGATGGATCGGCCGGCGGAGCACCGGGGAGACCTCACTCCATCGGTGGCTCGACGAAGAGCGCGGCCAGCCGGGGCAGCCGGCGACGCGCCTCGTCCTCGTCGTCGAAGTCCCAGAAGTCGTTGAGGTCCGGCGTCCGCACCGGGTCCCGGTCCGCCGGCAGCTCGGTCGCGGTGGCCTTGCGGTACGCGTCCCAGGGCACCGCCAGCATCCGCTCGGCGGCGAACTCCTCCCCGCTGAGCGAGGCCGCCCGCACCTGCGGCAACTCGGCCAACGAGTCCGGTTCGGCGACCGCGCGGGCGAAGACCGCCCGGCCCTGGGTCATCAGCCAGCCCCGGAAGTGCTCGAAGCCGTCCGCCGAGGCGCCACCGTTGATCAGGTACGCCGCGCCCCACAGGTCCGCCTTGTGCGAGGCGGCCAGCACCCGCGTCTGGTGCCGGGCGTACCCGACGATGTCCTCCGGGTCGCGCTCGGCGAGCAGCGCGACGGCCCGCGCGGCGACCGGGCCGGGCTCTCCCCCGCCGCCGGCCCGAGCCTGGTCGATCAGGTGCCAGAAGTCCTCGGTCCTCATGGCTTGGCAGTCTGGCAGTGTCGCCGTGCGTCGCGCACGTACCCCGGGGCAGCATGGTGGGGTGTCCCCTCCCCTACTGCCCCCGGTGCCGTACCACGCGAGCGCGCTGCGCCCGTCGTGGCCGACGCTGCCGGCGGCGCTGCGGGCCGCGGTCGCCGCGCGGCTCGGCGCGCCGGTGGTCACCGCCCGGGTCGCGGGCGCGGGCTTCACCCGGGGCTTCGCCGCCGTGCTCGACACCGCTGACGGTGGCCGGGTCTTCGTCAAGGCGGCACCCGCCGCCGAGCAACCGCACCTGGTCGACTGGTACGCCCGTGAGGCCGCGATCCTGGACCGGCTGCCGACCGACCTGCCGGCGCCCCGCCTCCGGTGGACCCTGTACGAAGCCGGCTGGTTCGTGCTCTGCACCGACGCCGTCGACGGCCACACCCCGCGCCTACCCTGGGTGCCCGCAGAGTTGGACGCCACTCTCGCCGGGTACGCCGACCTCGCCGCCGTCCTGGCCCACCCCCCGGCCGAGCTGACCGCGCTCGGCCTGCCACACCTGGCCGATCTGGCCCGGTCGGACATCCTCTGGTGGGAGGAGGTCGCCGCCGGTCGCGAGCCGGCCCCACCGCTACCCGCGCCGGCACGGGGCAGGCTGCCCGAGCTGGTGGCGCTGGAGTCCCGTCTCCCCCGGTACGCCGCCGGGGCGACCAGCCTGATCCACGGTGATCTGCGGGTCGACAACGTGCTGATCGACGCGGACGGCCGAGCCTGGTTCTGCGACTGGACCTGGGTCTGTTCCGGGCCGGCCTGGTTTGATCTGGCCGGCCTGCTGCTCACCGCGTACGCCAGCGGGCTGGACGCGGACCGGCTCTTCGCCGAGCACCCGGCGACCGCGGGCGCGCCGCCGGACGCGCTGGACGCGACCCTGGCCGCGTTGGCCGGGTACTACCTCACCGGCGCCGCGGCGGCACCGACGACGGCCTCGCCGCACCTGGCCGCCCATCAGCGGTGGAGCGGCGAGCAGTCGCTCGACTGGTTGGCCCGCCGCCAGGGCTGGCGGTGACGCGGACCGGCGGTGACGCGAGCCGGCGGTGACGCGAGCCGGCGGTGACGCGAGCTGGCCCACCGCCGGGGTTGACGGTGAGCAGCCGGAGGTTCGCGTAACCTGGTCCCGACCAGCCGGGTCCGTCCGCGCGATGGTCGAGCCCGTTTTGGCTCGTCCGGGGCGACCTGGTAACCTGGCTCTTCGCGCAGCGATGACGCATGTTCGTCATCCCGCGCAATAAGCTGACCAACCCGAGCTATCAAGACGAGGCTGTCGCGTGGCGAACATCAAGTCCCAGATCAAGCGCAACCGGCAGAACGAGAAGGCCCGGCTGCGCAACAAGTCGGTCAAGTCGTCGCTGAAGACCGCCGTCCGGAAGTTCAACGAGGCTGCCGAGGCCGGTGACGTCGAGAAGGCCACCGCGCTCATGCAGGACGCCTCTCGCAAGCTGGACAAGGCCGTCAGCAAGGGCGTGATCCACTCCAACCAGGCCGCGAACCGCAAGTCCGCGATCGCGAAGCGCGTGGTGTCGCTCTCCGCCTGACGACTTCACCGTCAGACTGATTCGGAAAGCCCCGGGCCCAGGTCCGGGGCTTCCGTGTGTCTACGGTCCGGCGGGCCGACGCTCAGTCTGACGGGTCGCCGCGGCGGGTGGGTGTCACCGGGTCCGCGGTGATCACCACGCCGGTGACGCTGTGCGAGATCCACTCAACCCGGGCCCGGCCGACCACCGGCTCCATCTGCCGGCGAAACCGGTCTCGTTCCTGCTCTGGCACGAGCGCGGCGGAACGGACCACGATCGCGGCCACCATGTCGTTGAGCTTGACCATCGCCGCCACCACGACGGGCAGCACCAGCACCGCCCACCAGGTGACCAGCTCGGCGAGGGCGAGCAGCACCGCAAGGGCGATGGTGCCCTCGAAGAACAGGAAGCACAGCACCCCACCGGGGTTGACGAACCGTAGGCCGAGAAGTCGGGCGTAGAGCGGCCGGTAACGTTCCTCGTCGACGGGGATGGTGGCCCACGCCGGGCGGTTCGCCCCCGTCACCTGGTGCTGCCCTGCCGGGCCGCCGCGACCGAGAAGACCGCACGCTCCAGGGCGTACGCCCGGTCGTCGGAACCGCCCTTGACGGCCGCGTTGCACTCGGCGGCGACCTGCATGGCCCGGACCAGGCCTTCCGGCGTCCAGCCACGCCCCTGCCGCTGCGCCCGCTCGATCTTCCAGGCGGGCATCCCGAGGCTGCTGGCGAGCTGGTACGGGCTCCCCCGCCCGGCCGACGCCACCCGGGCCACCGTGCGCACCCCGTCGGCCAGGGCGTCGGCGATGGGCACCGGGTCAACCCCGACGTGCAGGGCCCAGCGCAGCGCCTCCAGCGCCGCCGGCACATCGCCGACCATGGTGGCGTCCGCCACCGTGAAGCCGGTCACCTCGACCCGACCCCGGTAGTAACGGCTGACCGTGTCGGCGCCGATCCGCCCGTCGGTGTCGGCGATCAGTTGGGAGCACGCGGCGGCCAGCTCGCGCAGGTCGTTGCCGACCGCCGCGAGCAGCGCCTCGGCGGCGTCGTCGGTGCACTTGCCGCCAGCTCGGCGGATCTCGTCACGGACGAAGGCCACCCGGTCGCGGTGCCCTTTGAGCTTGGCGGCCGGGACCACCGTCGCCCCGGCGGCCCGCAGCCCGTCGGCGAACGCCTTGCCCTTGGCGGCGCCCAGGTGCAGCACCAGCAGTTGGACGTCCGGGTCGGGGTTCTTCGCGTACGCCAGCAGCGCGGCGACCAGGTCTTTGCGAGCGTCCTGGCCGGAGCGCAGGACGAGCAGCCGCCGCCCGCCGAACAGCGAGGGGCTGAGCATCTCGGCTATCTCGCCGACGGTGAGCGCACCGGCCTGGTACTCGCGGACGTCCACCTCGGGGTCGACGCTGCGGACCTTCGCGACAGCTTCGGTTACCGCGCGCGTGGCGAGCAGCTCCTCGTCACCGAGAACGAGCAGAATGGGGGCGAGGCTGGCGGGGGTCACGCCGCCCATATTCGCACGGCCCACGGCGGGATCGTGCCTGCTCATTCGCTGCTTGGTCGGCGCAGCCCGCACTCAGCGCAAAACCCGACATTCACCTCATTAACCATATAATCCGCATTTCGCCCACACGGTCAGCGCTCTCGTGAGCGGCTCGACGCCCGCATGGAGCCCTTCGCTTGATCCACACGAGATCAGCGAAATCGCGGTGTCCAACGTCGCTGATGACCCACCGTCAGCAATCCCGAGTCGATCACCGTGCGATCAGGGTTGTCTGCCCGCTGGCACGCCTCGCCGGGCCACCGCCAGGCCGTCGCTCGTCCGAACCGCCGCGACGTCGCCGTCGGTGTCGGTGCGCAGCACCCGGGCGCCACCCCTGCTCAGGCGGGCGAGCAGCCCCGGGCTCGGATGCCCGTAGGTGTTGCCGGTGCCCACCGGCACGAGCGCGACCGCCGGCCGCACCGCGTCGAGGAAACCCGGATCCTGATACGCCGAACCGTGGTGGGCGACCTTCAACACGTCCGCCCGTAGCTGGCCGGGCGCCGCCCGTGCCACCATCGCGTGCTGTTCCTCGGTCTCCGCGTCGCCAGGCAGCATGATCCGCACCCCGGCCACCGTGGCGCGCAGCACCAGCGAGTTGTTGTTCGGGTCGGACCTGGTCCCGGCCAGCGGGTATGGCGGACCGAGGACCAGCAGGTCCACCCCACCGACCGAGTGTCGAGCACCGGCCACGGTGGTCAGCAGCGAGGCCCGCCCACCGGCCGCCGCAACCCGGACCAGGTCCCGGCCGCTCTCCGGATCTGTTGATGACGGCATCAGCACGGCGTCCACCCGTCGTCCCCGGAACACGCCGGTCACCCCACCGACGTGGTCGGCGTGGAAGTGGCTGATCACCAGCAGCGGCACCTCCCGTACGCCGAGCCGACGCAGGCAGCCGTCCACCGCCGCAGGCTCCGGCCCGGCATCCACCACGACCGCCCGACCGGCCGCGACCGGCAGCACCAACGCATCGCCCTGACCCACCGCGCAGGCCACCACCACCCAGCCCGGGGGTGGCCAGCCGGGGGCCACCAACCGGACCGGGAGCGCACCCAGCACTGCGGCGACGCCGACCACCGCCACCAGTCGCCGTACGAGTGGCCGACGCACCGCGACCAGCAGCGCGACGGTCAGCGCGGTCAGTAGCAGGGCGCCCCACACCCCGCCCGGCCACGGCAGCGTGCCGCCTGGCAGCCGGGCACCGTGGCGGGCGATGACCACCAACCACCAGGCCGGCCAACTCGCTAGCCACGCGACGAACTCGGCGCCGGCCGGCCAGACCGGCGACACCGTCGCCGCCACGACGCCGAGGATGGTCGCTGGTGCGATGGCCGGCACCGCCAGCAGGTTGGCCGGCACCGCCACCAGGCTGACCGTGCCGGAGATCCCGGCGACGACCGGACCGCAGGCCAGCTGCGCGGCCGCCGGGACCGCCAGCGCTTCCGCCAAGCCGGGCGGGACGCCCCGCCGACGCAGCCCGTCCCGCCACCGTGGGGCGAGCAGCAGCAGGCCACCGGTGGCCAGCACGGAGAGCGCGAACCCGGCGTCGCCGGCCAACTCCGGGTCGACCAGCACCAGCACGGTGATGGCGGCGGCCAGCGCGGGGAGCGCGGCCCGAGGACGACCGGCCGCCAGCGCGGCGAGCCCGATCGCCCCCATCGTCGCGGCCCGTACGACGCTCGGCGACGGGCGGACCAGGATGACGAAACCCACCAGCGCCACCCCGCAGAGCCCGGCGGCGAGCCACGGCCCAGCCCGCGCCCACCGGGCCAGCAGCAGCACCGCGCCTACGACAATCGCCACGTTGCTGCCCGAAACGGCATTGAGGTGTGTCATCCCGGTGGCCTGGAAGTCCTCCTCGACGGCGGGCGGCAATCGGCTGGTGTCCCCCACCACCAGCCCCGGCAGCAGGCCACCCGGATCGTCGGGCAGCGGCGCGCAGGCTCGTTGCAGGCCGGCGCGGAGCGTCCCGGCGGCGCGTTGCGCCCACGACGACACACCGTGCCGCACGGGTGGGTCGTTGGTGCTGAGCACGGCAGCGGTGAGGTCGCCACCGCGCGGGACACCGAGGCGTCCCTCGGCGGTGACGCGCTGCCCGGGCAGGAGCCCTCGCCAGGCCGGGTCGGTGGCCAGGATCAGCAGCCGCACCGACGCCCGGACCCGCCGACCGTCCGGCCCGGTGACCTGGACCAGCTCGGTCGGCACCAGCAACAGGCCCGGCCGGCCGGCGCTCCGGATCGGACGCGGATCGTCCCGGACCACCAGGTCGGCGGTGACCGGCGCGCGCTGCTCGGCCAGGGCTCGGATCGGTGGCGCGTCCCGGACGGCGAGGCGGGCCGCGGTGGCCGCCGCACCGCAGACCACGCCGAGGCCGACCGCGACGGCGATCCAGCCATAGCGCCGAACGGCGGCACGGGGGTGACCGAGGCGACCGAGCAGGTGCAGGGCGCTGAACGTCGTCAGGACACCGGCCGCCCCGGCGACCGTCACGAGCGGGCGGGTGCCGAGATGCAGGCCGGCGAGCGCGGTGAGCCAGGCAGCCACGGCCAACCCGGCCAGCCGCAGATCCGGCGGCGAGGTCTCAGCCACGACCGCGGTCGAGCTGTCCCGGGCCGGTCGGTCATCGGCGACAGGCCGGGCCGTCACACCGTCACCAGGTCCTTGAGCTGCTCGTACCGTGCGTCACCGATCCCGTCGACCTGACGCAGGTCGCCGACGGCCTTGAACCCGCCGTGCTGGTCCCGATGGGTGAGGATCCGCTGGGCGAGCACCGGCCCGACCCCGGGCAACGCGTCGAGCTGCGCCAGCGTGGCGGTGTTGAGGTTCACCGGCGCGACGGCGGGCGCAGCCGCACCGCCGGGTGGCCCGGCCGCACCGCCCGGCACCGGCGGCGGCGTCACCCCGACCACGATCAGCTCGCCGTCGGTGACCTTGCGAGCGGGATTGAGCAGCGCCACGTCGACGCCGGGGAGCGCGCCGCCGGCCGCCTGCACCGCGTCGGCGAGCCGGGACCCGGCCGGCAACCGCACCAGCCCGGGTTTGCGAACCTTGCCCGCGACCGCCACGACCAGTTCGCCGGAGCCGGACGCGCTGGGATCGACCGCCGGAGTGGCCGACGCGGCCTCGTTGACCAGCGGGGCGACCGGCTCCGACTGCGGCCGCGACCGCCAGGCCCAACCGGCGGCGGCCAGCACCACCACGACGGCGACGACCGCCAGCGCCCGCACCCCGCGCCGACCCGGGTCGAACGCCCCAGGCCCGGGCAGCCGCGACGAGGGCTGGACCGCAAGGCCACCCGGTGCCGGCTCCGCGACCGGTGCGCCGACCCGGGACGGCAGCACGCCAACCGGGGGTACGCCCGCGACCGGTGCGCCGACCAGGGGCGACGACCCGCCAACCTCAGGTACGTCCGCGAGTGGTGCCTCAGGCCGGGGCAGCGGCGTGACAACCGTCTCCGTCAGCCGCCGCAGGCGCTGGCGTACCTCTGTCTCCTCGTCGTGCGACACAGCGCGACGCTATGACGGCGGCCAGGACGGTGGTGGTGTGGTGACATCGCCCTGTGGATGGCCACGCCACTGTGGACAACACCCTGATCAAGCCCCGATCTGCTATGGGAACCGACCCGTGGCTCACTGGCGGGGTCGGGCGAGGCGGGGCTGCGCGTGCGGCGCACCGGGTCAGGGGTGACGTCCTACCAGGTGGGCGATGGGCGAGCGGTGTCGGACGTTCCGGTCGGTCGCCACCGCCGAGGCGGACGAGTCGTTCCGTCATCGTCGGGCAAGGGCCGCCCGGCCAGCATGCAGAACACGGCGAGAATGAGGAAGACAAACGGCAGGAGGATCAGGGTGCCCTGGCCGGTGGCGATCTCCTCGGGCGGGCGCGGGTCGACCAGTCCCTCAGGATCCCGCATCACGATGACGCGTTGCCCCACCGAGCCTTCCGGGTTGTTCGAGGCGCCGATGCTGCTCCCCGGCCACATCCCCAGTTCCCCGGGGATACGCCGATCGTGCTGATCGGCGAGGGTGTAGTAGAGGTGGCGACCCCTCTCGTTGCCGTCTCGCACGTCGATGACGGTTGCCACGACCCGCTCACCGCGCAGCGTGAGCACTGTCGACCACAGTCCCCCGGCTGCCACGAACATGAGGAGGGGACTGATCAGCCAGGCCACCGACAGCATGATCACCCGGGGTGGCGGCGAGACCACCAGCCCGGCCACCAGCAGGGCGCCGCACCACAGCAGGGTGCCCGGCACAGCCACGTTGTCGGCTCGGACCCAGGTCGTTCCCGCCAGGGCACCGATCGCCCCGGTGACGGTGAACACCGCCAGATACACCCCACCCAACCGGTTGATCCACCGAAGACCACCCCGAGGCCTCATGGGCAGCAGGGTAGGCCCGGTAGGCAACAACGTGCCGGGAGGTGCGGGACGCGCGGGTGGTCACCCGTTCGCGGGAAGGTCCCCGTGCTCGCGGCACTCACCGCACCCATCGGTCAGGATGGCCAGACAGGGTCCTCGCAACGGAGGCATCCAGGGACTGATGGAGTTGTTGGTCAATGCCCATCTACAAGGGCTCGGACATCCCGGCTTCGGTCGGTCGGGGCACCCTCGACGCCGAGTTGAAGGCGTGGCTGCCCACCGGCCCGGTGCTCGGCGCCGATGTGTCGATCGCCCAGGGTCGACGTGACCACACGGTCCTCGGCGCCGGGCCATGGCCGGAGATTGGCACCGTCGACACGTTCGCCCTCCCCGGACCGCACGGATCCCTGACCGTACGCAGACACACCCCGACGCGGGCCAGCAGCAGGCCAACCGGAGCGCTGGCCTACATCCACGGCGGCGGATTCACCTACGGCACACTCGACGAGTTCGAGGTAGGGCTCCGGGTGGTCGCGGAGCGCGCCGGCATCATCACGTACGCGATCGACTACCAGCTCGCCCCCGAAGCGAAGTACCCGGTGCAGATCGACGAGATCGAGTTCTTCGTCCGATGGCTCTTCGACAACGCCCACTCCGAAGGCGTCGACCCCAACAAGATCGCGCTGGGCGGCGACTCGGCAGGGGGCAACATGACCTGCGTCGTCGCACTCAAGCTCCGCGACGAGAATGGTCCGCAGCTCGCGTTGCAGGTGCCGCTCTACCCGGAAGCCGCGTTTCCGGGCGACACCGTTTCGGGTAGCGAGAACCGCGTCGGGCTCTACCTGGAAACCAACGGGATCTACGAAATGGTCCGCAACTACCTCAAGAACTCCGACGACGGCCGCCATCCGTACATCACACCGCTGAACGCACCGTCGCACGCCGACCTGCCGCCGACGATCCTCGTCACCAACGGCTTCGACCCGCTTCGCGACGTCGGGCACGCGTACGCGCAGAAGCTCGCCGCCGCCGGCAACGCCCTCACCTATGTGCACCATCCCGACCTGACCCACGGCTTCTTGCAGTTCACCCGCTACGCCGCCGCCTGCCGCCAGGCCACTCTGGAACTCGCCGACCTGATCAAACAACACATCGGCTGAGCCTGCGCCTCGGGATCAGGCGTCAGCGGCTACCGCCGCCGGGGAGGTGGTGCCAGCTCCAGTGGACAGCCCGGGTCAGCGGGCCTCCGGGTCGAGGCCGAGCACGGCCCGTCCCCCGTCCACCGGCAACGTCACCCCGTTGATGAAGCTCGCCGCGGGCGACAGCAGGTACGCGACGGCGGACGCCACCTCGTCGGCCCGTCCGATCCGGCCCACCGGGTGCAGCCGGTTCAGCTCGGCATCGATCCACTCGGCCTGGGAGGGCTCCTGCGCGGCCAGGAACTCGGTGTGCCGCTCGGTGGCGATCGAGCCGAGCGCGACCGCGTTGGCGCGGATGCCGTGCCTCCCGTACTCGACGGCCAACGCCCGGGTCAGCCCCTCCACGGCGGCCTTCGCCGTCGCGTACGGCAGAGCGCCTGACACGGGCCGGCGGGCCTGGTGCGACGAAACGTTGACGATCGCGCCACCGGCGGCGCGGGCCAGGAACCTGCGGACGGCCACCGCGGCGCCCACCACTGCCGGGCGCAGGTTCAGCCCGATCAGGTCCAGCACCGTGTCGGCCGAGGCGGAGTGCAGCGCGGCATCGCGGAACACCGCCGCGTTGTTCACCCAGCCGGTCAGGGGCGCGGCGCGTTCCGCCAGTTCGGCGGCGCGCTCGGCCACCCGCTCGTCGGCGGCGTCGCCGACCACCGCGATGAGTCGGTCGGCGGCCGGGTGCCCGGCGAGCCAGTCGACCGCATCCGCGTCGCGCTCCACCACGACGATGGTGGCACCGGACGCCACCAGGCGTTCCACCACGGCCCGCCCGACACCACGGCCACCCCCGGTCACCACGCATGACGTGGGCACAGCTCAGCCCTTCGCTCGGCGGTGGACGACCACGCAGGCCAGGCCAGGGCCGGCGTGCGCGGCGACGACCGCGCCCGCCTCGGAGACGTACGTGTCGTGCAGCCGGTCACCGAGCCGCTCGGTCAGCGCGGCGAGCAGCGCCTCGGCCCGCTGCGGCGCGGCCAGGTGGTGCACCCCGAGGTCCACGTCGTCCTCCCCGGCCGACTCGACGGCCAGCTCGACCAGCCGGGCCACGCCCCGACTGGCAGTCCGGACCTTCTCCCGCAGCACGATCGCCCCGTCCGGCATGTGCATGATCGGCTTGACCGACAGGGCGGTGCCGAGCAGTGCCTCGGCCGCGTTGATCCGGCCACCCCGGCGAAGGAACTCCAGCGTGTCGACGTAGAACCAGACGGTGGTCCGCTCGACGGCGGCGAGCGCCGCGTCGCGTACCCCGGACAGGTCGGCGCCACCGGCGGCGGCCGTGGCGGCCGCGATGGCCGGGAAGCCCAACCCCATGCCGGCCGAGCGGCTGTCCACCACCTCGACCCGGCCGGCCAGGTCGGCGGCGGCCAGGCGGGCGGCCTCGACGGTGCCGGACAGCGCGGCGGAGAGGTGCACGGAGACGATCCCGTCGGCGCCGGCCTCGAGCAGTTGGCGGTACGTCCGGGCGAACTGCTCGGGCGCCGGACGTGAGGTGGTCGCGGTGACCCGGCGGCCGCTCAGTGCGAGGGTGGCGTCGGCCGGCTGGGTCTCCACCCCCTCCAGCCCCTCCGCGCCGTTGAGCACGACAGTCAACGGGACGACGGTCAGCCGGTGCGCCTGCACCAGCTCGGGCGGCAGGTAGGCGGTGGAGTCGATGACGACCGCGACGGGCATGCCCGGCACGCTAGCCGATCGAGGCCCCGAACGCCGAAGTGCGAGTGGGCCAGGCCGAGGCGAGCGCCGCGCTCAGACGGCGTCGACGGCGATCGGGGCGGTGATCAGGCCGACGTTGTGGGCGCGCAGCTGCCAACCCCGGACGTCGTCGTGGCGTAGCTCGGTCCAGTGGCAGTTGGCCAGGGAGCCGATGCTGCGCAGCACGCCGGAGTCCCAGCCGAGCAGGTGGCCGACGCCCTGCCGGGAGCCGCCACCGTGCGTGGCGATCACCACGGTGCCGCCGGGTGCCACGTCAGCGGCGTCCATGAGCGCGGCGGCCACCCGCGCGCCGAGGTCGTGCAGCGGTTCCAGGTCGGTGCCGGGAGCCGGGTCACCGGCCTGCCAGCGGGCGTACTCCTCGGGGAAACGCTCGGCGACCTCGGTGAGGTGCAGACCCTGCCACTGGCCGAAGTGCCGCTCGCGCAGCCGGGCGTCGGTGCGGACCGGCAGCCCCGTCACCGTGGCGAGCGCGGCGGCGGTTTCCGCGGCGCGGCTCAGGTCGCTGGCCACGATGGCGTCGGGCCGCAGCGCCGCGAGCAGCGGGGCGGCGGCGCGGGCCTGGTCGCGACCCAGCGCGTTGAGGGGTACGTCGGTCTGCCCCTGGACACGGTTGGCGGCGTTCCAGTCGGTGTTGCCGTGCCGCCAGACGATCAGTCGGGTCATTCGGCTGCGGCGGACCCGCTGGCGTCGGCCTCGACCAGGTCCCGGTCGACGAACGGGATGGTGGGGCAGTCCTTCCAGAGGCGGTCGAGCCCGTAGAACTCGCGCTCCTCGGTGTGCTGGACGTGCACCACGATGTCGACGTAGTCGAGCAGCACCCAACGGCCACCGCGCTCGCCCTCGCGCCGCACCGGCTTGGCCTTCTCCGGCAGCTCGAGCAGGCGCTCCTCGATGGCGTCGACGATGGCCAGCACCTGACGCTCGTTGGGGGCGGCGGCGAGCAGGAACGCGTCGGTGATGGCGAGCTGGTCGCCGACGTCGATGATCGCGATGTCCTGCGCCTTCTTGTCGGCGGCGGCCTGGGCGGCAGCGATAGCCAGCTCGTGAGCGCGTTCGGAAACTGTCACCGTTCTCCTTCGATCAAGCGTGCGATCCTCCAAGCGTCTCATACCCGGCGACGCCTCGACCGGTCAGTTCTGGTCGGATAGATGCACGAACAGGGTCATACCGGGCGTGGTCAGGGTTGATAGAGGCTCCGCTTGGCGATGTACTGCACCACACCGTCGGGCACCAGATACCAGACTGGCTCACCCCGGGCGACCCGGGCGCGGCAGTCGGTCGACGAGATGGACATGGCGGGCACCTGGATCAGGCTGACGGTGTCCGCCGGAAGGTGCTCGTCGGTCAACGGGAAGCCGGGCCGGGTCACCCCGATGAAGTGGGCCAGCTCGAAGATCTCGTCCAGGTCCTTCCAGGACAGGATGCGTTGCAGCGCGTCCGCGCCGGTGATGAAGAACAGCTGCACCTTCGGGCCGTACTCCGCCTGGAGGTCGCGCAGGGTGTCGACCGTGTAGGTCGGCCCACTGCGGTCGATGTCGACCCGACTGACCTGGAAGCGGGGGTTGGAGGCGGTGGCGATGACCGTCATCAGGTACCGGTCCTCGGCGGGGCTGACCGGTTCGTCGGCCTTCTGCCACGGCTGCCCGGTGGGGACGAAGACCACCTCGTCCAGGCCGAACCGGTCCGCCACCTCACTGGCCGCGACGAGGTGCCCGTGGTGGATCGGGTCAAAGGTGCCACCCATGATCCCGATCCGCCGGATATCTTCCTCCACCCCGTGATCGTAGGCCGGACGTCGCGGCGCACCCGTTGCGGCCCGGCGACGGGCGTATGTCAGCCCGCCGGGATTGCGGCGTGATCGACTCGGCTCACGGCGATCGCCTCGGCGATGCGCGTTGATCGACTCGGCATTGCGGCGTGATCGACTCGGGTTCCTGGAAGTCGGTGCGTCGCACTGGCCCGGACACCGCGACTTCACGGAAACCGAGTCGATCATGGCGCGAGGGGTCCGGGGGATCGCGGCGCGAGGCGGTCGCGGCGCGAGGCGGTCGCGGCGTGGCTGCCTGTGGGCTTATACTCGTTTACGAGTAATCGCTAGCGAGCAAGGGAGGGCGTCGTGCCGAAGCGGCGCAAGGTCGGCAACCTACTGGCGCTGGCCGTGCTGTCCGCCCTGGTCCAGCGGCCGATGCACCCGTACGAGATCGCCACCGCACTGCGTGCCTGGGGCAAGGACCAGGACATGGAGTTCAAGTGGGGGTCCTTCTACACGGTGATCCGCAACATGGAGAAACACCGCATGATCGAGGCGGTGGAGAGCGTCCGCGAGGGTCGGCGCCCGGAACGCACCGTCTACCGGATCACCGACTCCGGGCGGGCGGAACTTGTCGACTGGGCCCGTGAGTTGGTCTCCACGCCGATGCCGGAGCATCCCCGCTTCCGAGCCGGGCTATCCGTCCTCGCCGCCCTGCATCCCGACGAGGCCACCGACCTGCTGCGGCAGCGGCTCGACCTGTTGGAGGACGCGATCCGCCAGGAGCGCACCGCGCTCGACGGACACCTGCGGGAGATCCCGCGGCTGTTCCTGGTGGAGGCGGAGTACGACCTCGCCATGCGGGACGCGGAGGCCGCCTGGCTGCGGGCACTGCTCGCGGAGCTGACCTCGGGCAGCTACCCGGGGTTGGGCACCTGGCGGGCCTTCCACGAGACCGGCGAGATGCCCGCGGAGCTGATCGCGCTGGCCGAGAGAACCAGCACCCCGAAGGCCAACGCCGAAAGCACCGGCACCCCAACCACCGGCACCCCAACCACCGGCACCCCAACCACCGACACCCCAACCACCAGCAGCCGGGAAGCCGACGCCCCCGACTGACGGACGGCCCCGGCGGGGTGCGCCAACACCCCGCCGGAGCCCTTACCTCGAACCGACACCTGGGAAGGCGCCCGGCCCGAAGCGGCAACCACGAGGATAACCGCGCTCCCTCCCAGGTCGGTTCGCCCGCGCACGGACCGACGACACCCCAGGGAGAGAACCATGACCACGGTACGAACCGCGATCGTCATCGGCGGCGGCATAGCCGGCCCGGTGACGGCGCTCGCGCTGCACCGCGCCGGCATCACCGCCACCGTCCACGAGGCGTACCCCGCCACCGCCAGCGGGGCCGGCGGCATCGGCGGCACCCTCGCGCTCGCGCCCAACGGGGTGGCGGCCCTGCGTGCGGTAGGCGCGGACGAGGCAGTGACCGCGATCGCCACCTCCATCGAGCGCACCGTGATGGCCGTCGGCCGCCGCCGCGTCGACCTGCCCACGCTGGCCGGGGTGCCACCACTGCGCGTGGTGCACCGCGCCGACCTGCACCGGGTGCTGCACGACCGGGCGGTCGCCGAGGGCGTCCCCTTCGCGTACGGCAAGCGGCTGGTCGACGCCGAGCAGACGGAGAGTGGCGTGACCGCCCGCTTCGAGGACGGCAGCACCGCCGCCGCCGACATCCTGGTCGGGGCCGACGGCATCCGGTCGACGGTCCGCGGTCTCATCGACCCGGCCGCGCCCGGCCCCCGGTTCACCGGGCTGCTCGGCTTCGAGGCGGTGGCCCGGCACGAGGTGGACGCCGAGCCGGGCACGATGACGTTCGCGTTCGGGCGGCGCGGCTACTACCTCTACTGGCCGGAGCCCGGCGGCGGCACCCGGTGGGGGGCGAACCTGCCGCAGCAGCGGCCGATGAGCCTGGTCGAGGCCCGCACGGTGCCGTCGGCGGAGTGGCTGGCCACGCTGCGCAGCACGTACGGCGACGACGATCCGGGCCGGGAGCTGATGGCGACCAGCGACGCCGACGACCTTCAGGTGGTTGGTGCGTTGCAGATCATGCCGCCCGTGCCGCACTGGCACCGGGGGCGGATGGTGCTGGTCGGCGACGCGGCGCACGCGCCGTCGAACAGCTCCGGGCAGGGCGCGTCGTTGGCCATCGAGAGCGCGGTGCAACTCGCCCGCTGCCTGCGCGACCTGCCGAACGTGGCATCGGCGTTCGCCGCGTTCGAGCGGCTGCGCCGCGCCCGGGTCGAGAAGGTCGCCGCCCGCGCCGCGCGAATCAACCACGCCAAGGCGCCGGGGCCGGTCGCCCGGACGCTGATGCCGCTGCTGATGCCCCTACTGGTGCGCACCGCGATGGACCCGGAGAAGACGGTGGCCCACGAGCAGCGCTACGTCATCGACTGGGATGCGCCGGTCACGGCAGAGCCCGCGCTGCGCTGAGCCCGGGGCGCGGGGCGGCCCACCAGCCACCCCGCGCCCGACCGGGCGTCAGGCCGCAGCGGCGGCCACCGCGGTGCGGGCGACCAGCGCACGGCGCAGGTCGTCGTCGGCGTCGGTGACCACCCGGCGCAGGCCGGGGACCAGGTCGTCGCGGGCCAGCAGCGCCACGGCCGCCTCCCGGGTCGGCTGTGCCACGGCGTAGCGGGGGAACGCCAGGGCCGCCACCCGGTCGGCCGTCCAGGGGGTACGCCGGCGGGCGGCGGCCGGCATCTCCGCGAAGTAACGCTCGACGTAGGCAGCGGTCAGCTCGGCCTGCTCGGGTTGCCAGAACCCCTCAGCGGTCGCCTCCAGCAGCCGGTTGGACAGCTCGGTGTCCCGCACGATGATCTCCCATGCCGCCTGCTTCGCGGCCGGGTCGGGCAGGGCGGCCCGGCAGCGGGCAGCCCGTTCCGCGCCCGTGGAGCTGTTGTCGGCGGCCGCCTCGATGGCGATCTCCGCCTCGCCGGCGACGCCCAGCACCACCAGCCGGCGCAGCACCGACCAGCGCAGCTCCGCGTCGACACTCAGCCCGGCCGGCACGTCCCGACCGGCGAGCCAGCCGACGAGCAGGTCCGCGTCGGTGGTCGCGGCGATCCAGCCCCGCGCGGCGGCGAGCTGCAACGACTCCCCCGCCTGCGCGCCGTCGAGCAACTGCTGGCACGCCCCGGCGACCCGGGCCAGCGCCGCGGACCGGGTCAGCGGGTCGAGGTAGCGGTCGACCAGTGACCGGCTGAGGGTGAGCACGTCCTCCGCGATGATCACCTCGGTCTCGGCCGGCAGCGCGGCGACAATCAGGTCGACCAGGCCGGTGACGGGCCGCTCCCCGTCGGTCGCCGCGTCGAGCGCCTCGCTCCAGAGGACCGCCCGCGCCAGCGGGTCGGCCAGGCCGGGCAGCACCAGCGGAACGGCATCCGCCGACGCCGGGTCGAGACGCACCTTGGCGAAGGTGAGGTCACCGTCGTTGAGCAGCAGCAGCTGGGCCGCCGGTGCGCCGGCCAGCTCACCCAGCACGGTCCGGCCGCCATCGACGGTCGGGTCGATGGCCACCTCGTCGCGCTGCGCCGTGTCGTCCACCGAGTAACGGCCCACGCCGATCCGGTGCGGGCGCAGCACCGGGTGCGACTCGGGCGCGGTCTGCACCACGGCCACCTCGGCGTAACGGCCGTCGGCGTCGACACTGACCTCGGCGCGCAACGTGTTGACCTGCGGCTGGCGCAACCACAGCTCGGCCCACGCGGAGAGGTCCCGTCCGCTGGTGCTGGAGAGGCTGGCCAGCAGGTCGGCGAGGGTGGCGTTGCCGAAGCGGTGCGCGGCGAAGTGCGCGTTCAGGCCGGCGAGGAACGCCTCGTCGCCGAGCCACGCGACCAGCTGCCGCAGCACGCTGGCGCCCTTGGCGTACGAGATGCCGTCGAAGTTGAGCAGGCCCTCGTCGGCGTCGGCCACCTCCGGCGGGGCGACCGGGTGGGTGGAGGGGCGCTGGTCGGCGGCGTACCCCCAGGCCTTGCGGCGCATGGCGAACGTGGTCCACGCCTGGTCGAAGCGGGTCGCCTCGGCGGTGACCCGGGTGCCCAGGTACTCCGCGAAGGACTCGTTCAGCCACAGGTCGTCCCACCAGCGCATGGTGACCAGGTCACCGAACCACATGTGCGCCATCTCGTGGGCGATGGTGCCGGCCCGCTGCTCGCGTTGGGTGTCGGTGACCGCCGAGCGGAACACGTAGTCGTCACGGAAGGTGACGATGCCTGGGTTCTCCATCGCCCCGGCGTTGAACTCCGGCACGAACGCCTGGTCGTACTTGCCGAACGGGTAGCGCTCGGTGAAGAGCTGGTGGAACCGGTCCAGGCACTGCCGGGTGATCGTGAAAATCTCCTCGGCGTCGGCGTCCAGGTGCTCCGCGAGCGACCGGCGGCAGTAGATGCCCAGCGGCACACCGTCGTGCTCGGCCCGCCGGACGTGGTACGGCCCGGCGATCAGCGAGAAGAAGTACGTGGCCAGCGGCGCGGTCGGGGCGAACTCCCAGCGCCCGGGGGCTGGGTTGGCGGTCAGCTCGGCGTTGCCGGCGACCGTCCACTGCGGCGGGGCGGTGACCGAGAGGGTGAACGGGGCCTTGAGGTCGGGCTGGTCGAAAGCGGCGAAGATGCGCTGCACGTTGTCGAGGAAACTCACCGCGTAGAGGTAGGTCTCGCCGTCGGCCGGGTCGACGAAGCGGTGCATCCCCTCCCCCGAGTTGGAGTACGCCATCTCCGCCTCGACGACCAGCGTGTTCTCCGCGGCCAGGTCACTCAGCGGCAGCCGGTTGTCGGTCAGCAGGTCGGGGTCGAGGTCGCGGTCGTTGAGGCGTACACCCAGCAGTTTGGCGGGCTTGACCTCGGCGAAGGTCGAGGTGCCGGAGGTCGCCCGGAACCGGATCTCGACGCGGGAGTGGAACAGCTCGGCGCCGCCGGTCAGGTCGAGGTCCACCTGATAGGACTCGACAGTAATCGCCGCGCCACGCGCGGTCGCCTCTACACGGGTCAGGCTCGGCATCCGCTTATCCTGCCCGATGGGGATCGGCACACGGTCACCACCACGACCCTCGGCACTGGAGGAAAGAACCATGGCGCAGCACCCCAAGGGCGACTTCGACCTCTCTCGGGCGGTCTGGCAGCGGGCCGAGGGGGACACCTCCGACAGCGCCGTTGAGGTCGCCTTCGTCGACGACCTGATCGGGATGCGCAACTCGGCCGAGCCGGAGGGACCGGTGCTGGTCTTCACCCAGGCCGAGTGGGACGCGTTCGTGGCCGGCGCGCAGGACGGCGAGTTCGATCTGGACTGATCGCTCGCCGACACGTCGGTGATCGTCGCCGTGCCGGTGCCCCCGCAGTGGGGACGCCGGCACGGCGACGCGGACGGGGGCCCGCGGTCAACCATGGTCGGGGCCATCGCCGCCGCCCCAGCCGAGACCCCCGGGGCCCGGAGCATGGTGGAAGCCGGGATGCCCGGCCACGTCGACGCAGCGCTCCCCATCAGGGCCGACCGCCCCGCAGAACAACCGCTCGGCCCGGTGCCACGCGTCGGCCGGTGACAGGGCCGCCGCGCCGAGCGCCACCTCCGGGCGGAGCAGGTTCAGCGCCTCCGCGTACCCCACTGCCAGCTCGCGGGCGTCGGCGGCGTCGGGGGCGGTGAAGCCCAGGTGCACGGTGAAGAACCGGTGCGGCCGGGTGGGCCGCCGGGGCGGCCCGATCAGTGACCGCGCGTCCCGGGCTCCTCCCAGTGCCCCGACCGCCCGCCGCTGCCGCCAGTACGGCGACCTGTTGTCGCGCATTCGCCCTCCCCGCTGTCGTGGCCGTCGGACCGCCGGAAGCCGCGCCGGTCGACCGGCAATGTCGCCGACGGCGGGCCCCACCAGCAGCCAACCAGGTTCCGCCGCCCCTGGGAGGGGCCAGCCGGTGCGCCGTCGATGTGGGATTCAGCGGTGGCGACGGGGGTACACGCAACCAGCCGGCGGTGACCGGCAGCACCTGCGTGTGAGGAGACCCGATGCCGACCATGCCGGCCGACCGCAGCCCGGACAGCACCCTCGCGTTCCTCCGCGCCGGCTACCGGTTCGTCGGCGAACGCTGCGAGCGGTACGGCAGTGACATCTTCCAGACCCGGATCCTGCTCGCGCCGACCATCTGCCTCCGCGGCCGGCCCGCGGCTGTGCTGTTCTACGACAACGAACGCTTCCAACGGGCTGACGCGATGCCGCTGCGGGCGCAGCGGACGCTCACCGGTCGGGGCGGCGTGCAGGGGCTGGACGGGCCGGCGCACTCCGACCGCAAGGCCATGTTCATGTCGATCATGACGCCCACCGCCATCCGCCAGCTCGGCCAGCTCTTCGACGACGAGTGGCAGACCCGACTCACCGCCTGGGAGGGTGCCGGGGCGGTGACGCTCTACGACGAGCTGGGCCGGCTGCTGACCCGGGTGGTCTGCGGCTGGGCCGGGGTGCCGCTGCCCGCGTCGCAGGTCGACCGCCGCGCCGTCGAGCTGCACGCCATGATCGAGGCTCCGGCGGTTGTCGGCCCCCGGCACTGGCGCGGCCTGCTCGCCCGGCACCGCGCCGAACGCTGGCTCGCCGACCTCATCGAGCGGACCCGGGTCGGCCGCCATCCGGCACCAACCGGCAGCGCTCTGGCGGTGATCGCCGAGCACCGGGACGGACGGGGCAGGCTCCTCCCCCGGCGAATCGCGGCGGTGGAACTGCTCAACGTGCTACGGCCGGTGGTCGCCGTGGACCAGTACATCGCCTTCGCCGCGCTTGCCCTGCACGACCATCCGGCCTGGCGGCAACGGGTCCGCGACGACGACGAGGCCACCGAACACTTCGTCCAGGAGGTACGCCGCTACTACCCGTTCTTCCCGGTCGCGGCGGCCCGGGTCCGGCGTTCCTTCGACTGGCAGGGCCACCACTTCCCCCGTGGCCGGCGGGTGCTGCTCGACCTCTACGGCACCAACCACCACCCGACCCTCTGGCCGCAGCCGGAGCTGTTCCGCCCGGAGCGGTTCGCCGACCGGCGCGTGGACCCGTTCGAGCTGATCCCGCAGGGCGGCGGTGACCACTGGGCCGGGCACCGCTGCGCGGGCGAATGGATCACCATCGACCTGATGAAACGGGCGGTCGCCAACCTCACCGCCACCATGCGCTACGACATCCCCGCCCAGAACCTGGCCCTGGACCTGCACCGGATGCCCGCGCTGCCGCCCCTCGGCCTGACCCTCACCAACATCCGCCGCACCGCCTGACCCCCGCCTGATCAGGAGGCGTCATGTCCTTGTTCGGCCCCGCCGGTGACGCCCGGCGCGCCGCGCGTCGGTGGGACGTCGGACACCGCCGAGCCGACATGTCGCCGGCCCGCCTGCCGATGACGTACGTGCTGCCACTGCGCTGGCACACCGACAGCGGCTTGGCCGAGCTGACCAGCTACCTGCGTTGGCTGGCTGGCAGGGCCGAGGTGCTCGTGGTCGACGGCTCGGCACCGGAACTCTGCGCGCGGCACGCCGAGGCGTGGCGAGGGCTGATCCGGCACCTCCCGCCCGACCCCGCCGAGCGCGGGCTCAACGGAAAGGTGATCGGCGTGCTCACCGGCGTCCGCGCGGCGGGCCACGAGCACGTGGTGATCGCCGACGACGACGTCCGGTACGACGACGCCGGGCTGACCGCCGTACACCGGCTGCTGGACCGGGTGGATCTGGTGCGGCCGCAGAACTACTTCGACCCACTGCCCTGGCACGCCTGGTGGGACACCGGCCGGACGCTGCTCAACCGGGCGCTCGGCGCGGACTACCCGGGCACCCTCGCCGTGCGTCGGAGCACCTTCCTGGCCATGGGCGGGTACCACCCGGACGTGCTCTTCGAGAACCTGGAGCTGATGCGCACCATGCGCGCGTACGACGGCAGCGAGGCGGCGCCGGCCTGGCTGTACGTCCGCCGACTGCCGCCGGACGCCGCCCACTTCCGCGGCCAACGCGTCCGCCAGGCGTACGACGATCTGGCCCAGCCGGCGCGCCTGCTGACCGCGCTCGCGGTGCTGCCGGCGCTGGCCATCGCGGTCGCGGCTCGGCGGCCCGCGCTGGTGCTCGGCGCGGCGACCAGCATCGTCGCCCTTGCCGAGCTGGGGCGTCGGCGCGCCGGCGGCACCGCGGTCTTCCCACCGGCGACGGCGCTGGCGGCCCCGGTGTGGCTGCTGGAGCGTGGCGTGTGCGGCTGGCTCGCGGTCGCTCAGCGGTTCCTGCTCGGCGGCGTCCGATACGGCGACACCCGAATCAGCCGAGCCGCCCACCCGACCCACACCCTGCGACGCCGCCTCCGCCCGCACTGAAGCCCACCCCTCCCGTACGCGATCGTGCGGTCTCCGCCGGGAGGAGACGGTGCGAGCACGACCGTAGGCGCCGGTCCCGGACCGGAGGTTCGTGTGCCGGAACGCGACAGCTCGCGGACACCGCGAGGTGGCCGCGAGCTGTCGGAATCAGGTGGAGTTCGGTCAGGGGCTGACCTGCTGCCGGGCCTGCTGGGCCTGGCCCTTGACGTCGTGCGCGGCGGATCTCGTGTCGTCCTTGACGGCGTCCGCGGCGCCCTGGGCGGTGGACTTCACCGACTCGGCGGCGTGCTGAGCCGGCTCGCGCAGCTCCTCCTTGAACTCGCTGGCCACCTCGCCCAGCCTCTCCTTCACCACCCCGCTGTGTTCGCTGACCTTGGTCTTCACCTGGGTCGCGGCCTGCTGCTCACGGCGGGAGGCCGGGATCAGCGACGACGCCAGCCAACCGACCCCGAACGCGATCAGACCGGCGGCGAGCGGGTTGCCCTGGGACTTCTGCCGGATCACCCGCGGCGCGCTGTGGGCGGCGTCGCCGACAGTCGTGGCCGCCGAGTGCGCGGCGTCGCTGACGCTGGAGGCCGCCGACGAGGCGCGGTCGCCCACCGAGTGGGCGGCGTGGCCGGTGCCGTGGCCGAGGTCAGACGCGGTTCCCATGACCTTGTCCCTCACATTCTGCAGAGCGGAGCGGGCCCGCTGCTTGCGGTCGTCGACGATGCGGCTGGGGCTGACCTTGTACGCCAGCGCGTCCACATCGGAGCTGAGGCTGTTACGGGTAGCTTCGATCTCCCGGCGGATCTGATCGGGATCGGTGCTCATCGGGTGACTCCCTCCGGGTGCGGCTTGAGCGCGTCGGGAATCCGCTGCACGCTGTCGTTGGTCTGCTTGAGTCCGCGTACGTGCTGGGCGTTCTTCTTGGCCATGGAGTAGAGGACCGCGGCGATCACGGCCCAGAGGACGGCCACGATCAGCGCGGCCCAGCCGGCGTCCATCACGTTGGACAGCCCCGCCCAGAGGGCCAGCGAGAGGAAGAGCGCCACCATGTAGCCGCCGAAGCCGGCGCCACCGAAGAGCCCGGCCGCCTTGCCGGCCTTTCTGCCCTCCTGGCGGATCTCGGCCTTGGCCAGCTCGACCTCCTGACGCATCAGCGTCGACAGGTCACTGGTCACCTGGCGCATCAGCTCACCAAGGGAGCTGCCCCTGACCTCCGCCGCGCTGTGCGGCGCACCCGCGTCGGGGTGGTAACCGGAGTCCAGGCCGGACCCCTGCGTCGGCATGCTCATGCCGTCGCCTCCCTTCGGATGGCTCGGTCGCTCACGGGCGGGTGCCGCTGGACGGCACGCCCGGCAGCGGGTCGGTCTGGTGCACCGGCGGAAGTGGCCGGCCGGTGCCGGTCGGCTCGGCGTACCCGCCGGAGGTGGGCTCGGCGTAGGTACCGGGCGTCGGGTCGAGGTAGCCGCCCGGCGGGACCGCGTCCGGCACCGCGCGGGGTGCCGGCGGCGTCGGGATCACGGCGGTCTGCTCCGGGTCGTACGCGCCAGCGCCACGGTAGGTCGAGGACCCGTTGCCGGAGTCGTCGTCAGCGGCGGAGATGCCGCGGGTCAGCCGACCGGCCAGCACGCCGAGAACCGCCGCGCCGACCAGGAAGGTGCCCGGGTTACGCCGCGCGTAGTCGCGTACCTCGTTGATCAGGTCGCCGGGCTCGCGCTCCTCAAGCCAGCCGGCCACACCGTGCACCCGGTCGGCGGCCTGGCGGGTCAGCTCGCTCACCGGCCCGGCCTGGCCACCCTGCTCGGCCATCGACCGCATCTCGTCGGCCAGCGACCGCAGCCCACCAGCGGCCCGACGCTGCTGCTCACCGGTCTGGTTGGCGAGCTGCGTGCGGGCCTCGCCGTACAGGTTGCGTGCCTGCCGGGCCGCCTCACGGCCGACCTCGGTGCCCTGCTCCTTGGCGGTCTGAGCGACCGCACCGCCAGCCTGGGCGGCCTCGGAACCGACCTGGCGCGCATGGTCGCGGACGCCACCGCCGTTGGTCGACTCCTGCCCGTACGTGGAAGACGTGGGTGAAAGATCGTAAGACATGATGTCCCTTCCGCTCGGAAAGTCGTCGCGGTTTGTGCTGGGGGATGCGGCTGCGTTGCCGAGCCGCTGACTAGTCACCTACCCGGCGTTCTGGCTTCCATACCTCTTCGTGTATTTCTCTGCGCGGCCGGCAGGACCGACTTCAAAATGGAGGATTGTCGGGCTGCGTCACGTCGCCGCCGCGGACAGTGAGGTTCGCGAGGGCCGGCAGATCGATGGAGGGGGCAGCGATGGCACGAGACGCGCGAGGTGGCCGACCGGCCGGGCCCCGACCCCGGGTCCAGCTGGCCGCGTTGGTCGTGGCCGGCGCCTTCCTGCTGATCGGCGTCCTCGGCTTCGTTCCCGGCATCACCACCGACTACGGCGAGCTGAGGTTCGCCGGGCACCACTCCGACGCCCGGTTGCTCGGGCTGTTCCAGGTGTCGATCCTGCACAACGCGGTGCACCTGCTGTTCGGGCTGGCCGGCCTGGTGCTGGCCCGCAGCGTCGCCGGCGCGCGGCTCTTCCTGGCCGGCGGGGGCGCGATCTACCTGGTTCTCTGGCTGTACGGCCTGGCCATCGAGGCCATCAACCCGGAGGGCGGGGCGAACATCCTGCCGGTCAACGACGCCGACAACTGGCTGCACCTCGCGCTCGGCTTCGGGATGCTCGCGCTCGGGCTGTTGCTGTCGAACCAGGCGGGCACCGGCGGGCGCCTGGACAATCCCGCCGACCGGCACTGACCTGGTCCTCCGGGTTTCGCTGTCGTTCCTGCGGGGGTACTTGATCCGCGAAGGGGGTGCGACATGCCTCGTTGGCTACGCAACAACGCGCTGTCCGTCACCATGCTGGGCGCGTTCCTGGTCTTCCTGGCGCTGCAGAGCGTCTTCGGCTGGCAGACCCACAATGAGGAGCTGACCGAGTTCGGGGCCACACCGCTGAGCTGGCCGGCGTACCTGACCACCGGGCACTTCGCCGAGGCGGTCTTCGAGAACTGGGAGTCGGAGTTCCTCCAGATGGGCGGGTACGTGCTGCTCACCGCGCACCTGGTGCAGCGCGGTTCGGCCGAGTCGAAGCCGATGGACCAGACCGACCGACCGGAGGACGACGAACGCCGGGCCACCCCGCAGTCGCCGTGGCCGGTGCGCGCCGGCGGCCTGCCGCTGGTGGTCTACCGCAACAGCCTCTCCCTCGCGCTGCTGCTGATCTTCGCCGGTTCGTTCGTCGGGCACCTGCTCGGCGGCACCGCCGCCTACAACCAGGAGCAGGCGTTGCAGAGCGGGGCACCGCCGATCGGGGCGTGGGACTTCCTCGGCACCAGCGATTTCTGGTTCCAGTCGATGCAGAACTGGCAGAGCGAGTTCCTGGCGGTCGGCGCGCTGATCCTGCTGAGCATCGTCCTGCGTCAGCACGCCTCACCCGAGTCCAAGCCCGTCACCGTCGAGCACGCCAGCACCGGCGCCTGAGCGCCGGGTGCGGCGGCGAGGCCGTCAGGCCGCGACCGGCAGCCGCTTGGCGAAACAGACGCTGTACGGGTTGTCCACGTACTCGCCGTAGACCGGGATCCGGTCGTAGCCACACGAGGTGTACAGCGCGATCGCGGCCGGCAGGTAGGTGCCGGTCTCCAGGCAGATCACCGAGTGCCCCTGCCCGAACGCACACTCCTCCAGCGCGGCCAGCAACTGACGGGCGATGCCCCGCCCCCGGTACGCGGGCCGGACGTACATCCGCTTGACCTCGGCGGTCTCCGCATCGATCGACTGGAGCCCGCCACAGGCGACCGCCCGACCGTTCACCACCACCGCCAGGTAGCGAACGTCGTCGTGGGGGAGGAAGACCTGCCCGTCCAACCCGCCATCAGCCTCGCGCAGCTCACGCTGCTGCGCGATGACCAGGGTGGCGATCTCCGGATCGGTGGCGGGCCGGGACTCGATCAGCATCAGCCCACGCTAGAACGGGTGGATTTCGCGAAGGTTTCCGGAAATCAACCCAATCACGGAGCGCAACGGGCTACTCGGCGTCGTCCTCGTCGTCGATGTCGTCGAGGTCGTCGGACGCGTCCGCGCCGACCTCGTCCGCCGACCGCACCCGGCGGGCCTTGCGGGCGGCGAGCCGGTCCGCCGCAGAGGCCCGGTTCGACTTCTCCTCCAGGCGGACGTCGGTGCCCCGGTTGCCCGGCGTGAACTCCACACCGGCGTAGAGCGTCGGCTGCCAGTCGAACTCGCGCTCACCGATCCGGACCAGGTCACCGGGCTGCGCACCCGCCTTGGCCAGCTTGTCCTCCACCCCGAGCCGGGCCAGCCGGTCGGCCAGGTAGCCGACCGCCTCGTCGTTGTCGAAGTTGGTCTGCTTGACCCAGCGCTCCGGCCGGACACCGCGCACGGTGAACGAGCCGTCCTTCTCGGCCGTGATGGTGAAGCCCTCGTCGTCCACGGCGATCGGACGAATCACGATCCGGGTCGGCTCGGCGGGCGGCGCGGCCTTACGCTCGGCCTCGACCAGCTCGGCCATCGCGTAGGTCAGCTCCTTGAGCCCCTCGCGGGTAGCCGCGGAGACCTCGAACACCTGGTAGCCGCGCTCCTCCAGGTCGGGGCGCACGATCTCGGCGAGGTCCCGGCCGTCCGGCACGTCGACCTTGTTCACGGCCACCAGCCGTGGGCGGTCGGCCAGCCCGCCGTACTGGCTCAGCTCAGCCTCGATGGCGTCGATGTCGGCGACCGGGTCGCGACCGGGCTCCAGGGTCGCCGAGTCGATGACGTGCACCAGCACGGCACAGCGCTCGATGTGCCGCAGGAACTCCAGGCCCAGGCCCTTGCCGGTGGCCGCGCCGGGGATCAGACCCGGCACGTCGGCGACGGTGAAGGTGTGGTTGTCCAGCCGGACCACACCGAGGTTGGGCACCAGGGTGGTGAACGGGTAGTCGGCGATCTTCGGCTTCGCGGCGGAGATCACCGAGATCAGCGACGACTTGCCGGCGGATGGGAAGCCGACCAGGCCCACATCGGCGACGCTCTTGAGCTCCAGCACGATGTCCAACTGGTCACCGGGCTCGCCCAGCTCGGCGAAGCCGGGTGCCTTGCGCTTGGCGTTGGCCAGCGAGGCGTTGCCCCGCCCGCCGCGCCCGCCGCGCGCCACCTCGAAGGTCGTGCCGGCGCCGACCATGTCGGCCAGCACGGTGCCGTCGGTGGTGTGCACCACGGTGCCGTTGGGCACCTTGAGCACCAGGTTGTGGCCGTTGGCCCCGTCCCGGTTCGACCCGGCGCCGCCCTTGCCGTTGTCGGCCTTGACGTGCGGGTGGAAGTGGAAGTCGAGCAGCGTGGTCACCTGCGGGTCGACCACCAGGGACACGCTGCCCCCGTGCCCGCCGTTGCCGCCGTCCGGCCCACCGAAAGGCTTGAACTTCTCGCGGTGGATCGAGACACAACCGTGCCCGCCATCGCCGGCCTGCAGATGCAGAACGACCCGGTCAACGAACGTTGCCACGGCGTCAATCCTTCCAGCGAGGTCCAACCCCGCACTTCGAAAAAAGCTAAGCGGGCCGGGACCCGGAGGTCCGCGGCCCGCTTAGCCCGAGAACTACTGCTGCGGAACGATGCTGACGGTCTTGCGACCGCGCTTGGTGCCGAACAGGACCGAACCGGCGGACAGCGCGAACAGCGTGTCGTCGCCGCCACGGCCGACCAGGTCACCGGGGTGGAACTTGGTGCCACGCTGCCGGATGATGATCTCACCGGCGCTGACAACCTGACCACCGAAGCGCTTCACGCCGAGTCGCTGGGCCGCGGAGTCACGACCGTTACGCGAGCTGGACGCACCCTTTTTGTGAGCCATTGGAGGACGACCTACTTCCCGCTGGAGATGCCGGTCACCTTGACCTGGGTCAACGGCTGGCGGTGACCCTGGCGCTTGTGGTAGCCGGTCTTGTTCTTGAACTTGTGGATCCGGATCTTCGGGCCCTTGGTGTGCGCGGCGATTTCGCCGGACACCGCGACCTCGGCAAGCTTCGCCGCGTCGGTCACCAGGTCGTCACCGTCGACGAGGAGCACCGCGGTGAGCTTCACCGCGTCACCGGGGGCACCGGTGAGCTTCTCGACCTCGATCACGTCGCCCTCGGCGACCTTGTACTGCTTGCCGCCGGTCTTGACGATCGCGTACATCGGAGGCGGACTCCCTGTCGTTGAGGCTGCTGGCGGTCGTCCCCGCGGCGGCTCGCCGGGTAGCAGTGCACGGCGGCGCGGGCACACGGGAACTCGGCACACCAAAAGTGCGCCGCAGGCAAGAGTACGCCATTGCCGGCCCGGACCCCAAACCGGCCCGCCCTGGTCAGCGCGCGCAGAGCTGGTCGAGGCGCTGCTGGAGCCGGTCGAGCTCGGTCTCGTCGATCGACTCGACGTCGGCGCCGAGTGCGGCCACCTCGGTGCCGATGTCGGTGAGCAGGGTCTTGAGCTGCGGATCTGTGGTTCGCTCCGACTGCTTCCGCAGCTCGGTCCGCCAACCGGCCAGCGCCGCTTCGGCCCGCCCACGGGCAGCCTCGGCCGTGCCGCTGTCCCCGGCGCCCACCGCCGCGATCATCTGGCCCAGCTCGGCCACATACGTCCGGACGGCGGTCGTACTGGCCTGCTGGGAGGCGGCGCAGACCTGCGTGGCGTCGCCGCCCGCCGCACCACCGCCGGCCCGCACGCCGGTCGACCCGGGGGACGTGTCTATGAGCGCCGGGCCGGTGGTCACGCCGGTCGAAGCCGGAGCGACGGCCCCGGGCCGGTCGGTGGAGCAGCCGGCCGCGACGGAGAGCACGGTGACCAGCACGGTGACGGCGAGCAGACGACGCATCTTCTCCTCCTGAACCGGGGCTGCCGATCCTGAACCGGGGTGGCCGGAACGGCGAGGTCCCTCCCCCGTCACTTTGCCGGGGAAGGGACCTCGTCAAACACGTGGCCGGTCAGGGGCGCGTCCGCCGACGGGCACCACCCCGGCGGGAACGGCGACGGCCGGTGCCACCCTCGGTGGCCTCGTCGTCGCCCTCACCGTCGGAGAGCGCGTCCGGGTCGTCCGCCGCGGCCAGCCGAGCCGACTCTCCCTGCTGACTGTCGGAGATCGCCGGCGCGGCGGCGGTGTCCGACTCGTAGCGGGACAGGTCGTAGCCCATGGTGTCCTGGTAGTCGGCGTCCGGTTCGGCGCTGGTGTCGGTGTCGACGACCTCGACCACGGCCCGCTCGGCCGGGGCGTTCTTGCGCGCCCGTCGGCGGGACGACGTGCTGCCCTGCTCGGCGGCCGGAGCGGCGGCCACCGACGAGGCGACCGCCTTGACCTTCTCCCCCGCAGCGGCAGGGCGCGGCTTCTCCGGCACCGGCTCGGTGTGGATGATGACGCCTCGACCCTTGCAGCACTCGCAGGTCTCGCTGAACGCCTCCAGCAGGCCCGCGCCGATCCGCTTACGGGTCATCTGCACCAGGCCCAGCGAGGTGATCTCGGTGACCTGGTGCTTGGTGCGGTCCCGGCCGAGGCACTCGGTGAGTCGGCGCAGCACCAGCTCACGGTTCGACTCCAGCACCATGTCGATGAAGTCGATCACCACGATGCCGCCGATGTCGCGCAGCCGGAGCTGGCGGACGATCTCCTCCGCCGCCTCCAGGTTGTTGCGGGTGACGGTCTCCTCCAGGTTGCCCCCGGAGCCGGTGTACTTGCCGGTGTTGACGTCGACGACCGTCATCGCCTCGGTGCGGTCGATCACCAGCGAGCCACCGGAGGGCAGGAAGACCTTGCGGTCCAGGCCCTTGATGATCTGCTCGTCGATCCGGTACTCGGCGAAGACGTCGCTCGTGCCGACGTGCCGGCGCACCCGGTCGACCAGATCCGGGGAGACGTGCGACAGGTACGACTCGACCATGTCGTACGACTGCTCGCCCTCGATCACCAGCTCGCGGAAGTCCTCGTTGAACAGGTCCCGGACCACCCGGATGACCAGGTCGGGCTCCCCGTAGAGCAGCACCGGAGCGCCACCCTCGGCGGCCTTGGCCTGGATGTCCTCCCACTGCGCCTGGAGCCGCTTGACGTCGCGGGCCAGCTCGTCCTCGCTGGCGCCCTCGGCGGCCGTACGGACGATCACGCCCGCGCCGTCCGGAACCAGCTTCTTCAGCACGTCCCGCAGCCGCTTGCGCTCGTTGTCCGGCAGCTTCCGGCTGATCCCGGAGGCGTTGCCGTTGGGCACGTAGACCAGGTGCCGGCCGGAGAGCGCGATGTGGCTGGTCAGCCGGGCGCCCTTGTGCCCGATCGGGTCCTTGGTGACCTGGACCAGCACCGAGTCACCGGAGCGCAGCGCCTGCTCGATCGAGCGGGCGCGCCCCTCCAGCCCGGAGGTGTCCCAGTTGACCTCACCGGCGTACAGCACCGCGTTGCGGCCTCGGCCGACGTCGACGAACGCCGCCTCCATGCTCGGCAGCACGTTCTGCACCTTGCCCAGGTACACGTTGCCGGCCATCGTCCCGGAGGAGTTGCGGGTGACGTAGTGCTCGACCAGCACGCCGTCCTCCAGGACGGCGATCTGGGTACGATCACCGCGCTGGCGGACCGCCATCACCCGGTCGACCGCCTCCCGGCGCGCCAGGAACTCCGACTCGCTGAGGATCGGCGGCCGGGTACGGCGCTGCTCGCGGCCATCCCGGCGGCGCTGGCGCTTGGCCTCCAGCCGGGTCGAGCCGGACACGCCCTGGACCTCGTCGACGGTCCGGCGCGGCTCACGGATCTTCACCACGGTCGGTACGCCGTCGTCGGCGGCACCCTCCGTGTCGCCGGCACCGCGGCGACGACGACGCCGGCGACGACGGGTCAAGCCGTCGCCCTCGACCTCCTCGTCCTCGTCGGCCTCGACCTCGGCGGTCTCTTCCTCATCGGCCTGCGCCGCCTCCTCGGACTCCTCGTCCTCGGCGTCGTCGGCCCCGCCCTTGCCCCGGCCCCGGCCGCGGCGACCACGCCGGCGGCGGCGGCGCGCGGCGGCGCTGTCCTCGTCTTCCTCATCCGCCTCGGCGGCCTCGTCGGCCTCCTCGGTCGGCTCCTCCTCGGCCTCGATCGCCTCGACCGGCTCCACCGGCTCGACCTCGCGGCGACCCCGCCGACGACGGCGGGACGGCTCGGCGGCCTCCTCGACGGCCGGCTCCTCCGCGACCGGTGCGGGCTCCACCGGTCGGGTCACCGGCACGGCGTCCGGCTGGGGTGCCATGAACAGCACGGTGGGCGCGGAGAGCGCGGCCCGCCGACGACGGGTACGCGGCTGCTCCGGCTCGACTTCGGCCGGCTCGTCCGTCACAGCGGCCACGGCGGCACCGGGCGACACCTCACCCGAGCGCTCCTGCGCACCACTGGTCCAGGCCGACTCGGCAGCGGTGGCGCTCGGGAGGGCCTCCGTGTCGTTCAACTCGGCCTCGGCCTCGCGCAGGTCGGACTCTGCCGGCTCCTCGGCCGGCTCCTCGATCGCGGGCACCTCTTCGACGGCGGCCGACTGCTCGGTGGCGGGCGGCTCCTCGACGGCGGCAGGTGTGGCCTTCTTGCGCCGGGTGCGGGTCACCTTGACCGGCGGAACCACCTCGGCCGACGCCGCCTCCGCGGAGGCGGCGACCAGCGGCTCCTCGGCGGTCGTCTCGACGGCGGTGGCCTTTCGGCGGCGCCGGGGGGTCTTCGGTGCGACATCCAGATCGCCGGAGACCGGGGCGAAGACCTCCGCCTGCGGCGACTCAGCACTGCCGGCCCCACCCGTGGGCGCCTCGATCGGCGCGTCGGTCTGCTCCGGCTGGTTCAGCGGGGTGGCCCGACGCCGGGTCGCCCGGGTACGCCGCACCGGCGCGGCGGGCTCGGCGCTCTCCGCGCCAGCCGGTTCCACCGAGGCCGAACCGGCGGCCGTGGTGGGGGTCGCGACGGCGGCGCCGTCGGTGGTGGTGCTCTGGTCAGCGGTTTCCCCGGCCGGCTGTGAACCGGTCCGTTCGCCGCCCTCGGGCTCGTTCTCGAGCATGGACGTTCTCCAGTTCTGGCTACCCCGGGCGCGGGTGAGCGCTGCCACGCAGGGTCGCCGCAAAAGTGTTTCCGCCGGGCGCGCGTGGTGCGCGACCGCCGAAGTCTGCCTGCCAGAACACCGACCGTCGGTCAGTGCCCAACGATGGCTGCCCCGTCGCGGTCCGCATCCAACGGATCCACGATCGCACCCTGCGCGGTCAACGTGCCCTGAGCCAGCCGGGTCACCCTCGGCGAAACCGGCGGCTCCAGGTCGGCCACCACGCGGAGGCCGGAAAGGACGTCATCGGGCCGTACGGACGGGGTGACCTGCCGCACGACCAGTTCGAGTATCGCACACGGTACGGCCGGCGCCCCGGAAGGCGTCGGCGTCGGCGCTACGACATCGATGGATATCACTGCGGCGCGGGCGTCGAACGTACGTCGGCCCTGCTTGGTCATCCGCTCGACCAGCACCTCGTCGGCCCCGACGAAGGCGTCCACCGCGGCGCTCAGCACCGCCGTGTCGACCTCGGGCAACTCGATGTGCCAGCGCGACGCCTCGATTCGGTCCGGTAGGTTGCCCCCCTCGGCGACCACCGCCTCCAGGACGTCCAGCCCTGGCGAGAGCGCGGCGTCCAACGCGGCGCGCAGCGCCTCCGGGTCGATCGCCTCCTGGAGGCCGATCTCCAGGTACTCCGCCTCGCTCGCCACCCCGGTGGGCGCGGCGCTGGCGTAGGAGATCTTCGGGTGCGGTGTGAAGCCCTGGGAGTAGGCGATCGGCACAGCGGCCCGGCGGAGCGCGCGCTCGAACGCCCGGGCGAAGTCCCGGTGCGAGGTGAACCGCAGCGGCCCGCGCTTGGCGTACCGGATGCGGACGCGCTGGACGACCGGTGCCTGGCCGCCCTCGGGTTGAGGCTTTCTGGCGATCGTGGGCTCCTCGGGTGTACCTGCGTGTCCGCCCATCCTGGCGCAGGGCCCGTGACGGTACGCAACCGGGGCGGTCACATCGCCCGGCAGACCGGTTCAAACCGGTCGGTTGGGTCGAGAGACCTCTCCTGGAAGGCCGATGGCCGGCCGCTGACCTCGGGGTCACCAGCCGGCCAGCAACGATCAGGACCGGTTACCGCTCCCTCGGTGGGGCGGGCGGCGCCCCCGGCGGCCCATAGCCGGATGGCGGGGCGTAACCGGAAGGAGGGGCGTAACCGGATGGTGGCGGATAGCCGGGCGGCGGGGCGTAACCCGCGCCCGGCGACGGGTACGCGGCGGGAGCCGCCTGGTCGAGCAGCTCGTCCGGTACGTGGGCAGCCAGGGCCGCCTCCCGCCGGTACCGACGGCGGTTCCAGATGAGGAACACCGCCAGCCCCAGCAGCAACACCAGCACCACTGCGACACCGATGACCACCACCATGACCTGCTGGTCGGTGGGGCCACCGCGATCGCCGTGCTGGGTGAGGTCGAACTCCTCATCCGCGCCCGCACTGCCGACCGGGTCCGGGTCGGTCGCCGCGGCCGGGTCGAGCAGCGGGTTGGCGGTGACCGGCGGCACGTTCGCGGTCAGCGCTCTCATCGGGTCGATCACCCCGAAGCCGTACTGCGGGTCCCGCCCGGACGGGCCGGCGTCCCGGGCGGTGCGGATGATCCTGTTGATCACGTTGGGTGCGTCGAGGTTCGGATACTTCGACCTGATCAACGCGGCAAGACCGGAGACGATCGCGGTGGAGTCGGAGGTGCCGTCGCCCCAGCCGTAACCCTGTTCGTTGAGCACGTTGTAGATGCCGTCGCCCGGAGCGGCGACCACCGCCTCCGGCCCCTGGACGGAGCCGGACCAGAACGTACCGCCCCGGGTCGTCCCGGTCACCGCGATCACACCCGGGGTGTTGGCAGGGTTGTCCACCACGACGCTGCCCTTGGCGGTGTTGCCGGCGGCGGCGACCACGACGACGTCGTTGTCCAACGCGTACTTGATCGCGCTCTCCTCCTCCGGGCTGGCCGCGCCCGGGGCACCAAGAGACATGTTGATCACCTTGGCGCCGCCGTCGACGGCCATCCGGATGCCGAGGGCCACCGCCGTGTCGCTGTTGGTCCCGGTGCCCTTGCGCAGCTTGATGGGCAGGATCTTCGCGCCCGGGGCGATGCCGTCCACGCCGTCGCGGCTGGCGTTCGTCGCCGCGATGATGCCGGCCATGTGCGTGCCGTGCCCGTCCTCGTCAGCCCGGCCATCTCCAGAGGCGCCGTAGCTGCGGCCACCGGGCAGCACCTGACCCCGCAGGTCCGGGTGAGTGGCTTCGACGCCACTGTCGAGCAGGGCCACGACCACGCCCCGCCCGGTCGATATCTTGTGCGCCTGGTCGATCCGGAGCTCGTCCAGATACCACTGCTCGGCCCGCCGGGGCGCGGCGGCCGCCGGTTGGGCGGCCCCCACCACCAGGATCCCCGCCAGCAGGCAGGCAGTTACCGACCGGAGCGCTCCGACGTTCACCCTCATCCGTCCGTCCTCATCGAAGGACACCCGGGGACGCCCCGTCACCGGGACCCCACGGATCGTCGTCCTCAGTCAACCACGACGAGTGCTCCGAGCCGGTGCCGCCGCCGTGCCCGGCGCCACCCGCGCCGCCCATCATGCCGCCGCCCATCATCCCGGCGCCCCCGATCCCGGCACCGCCACGCGCACCGCCCGCCATCCCGGCGCCGCCCGCGCCAGCGGCGGTGCGCAGCGCGTTCGCCGCGCTCGTCATCGGCGGGACCTTCCCGTTGCCGCCGCCCACCATGCCGGGAATACCACCCATGCCGATTCCGGCGCCCGCACCCAGACCACCGCCGGCGCCGATCCCGCCGGCCGCGCCGACGCCGGGCCCACCCCCGAAACCACCGCCGGCACCGCCGAGACCGGCGCTACCGACGCCGGCACCACCGATGCCACCACCCAGGCCGCCGACGCCGCTCGGGCTGGCGCCGGCCAGACCGCTGCTGTAGCCGTCGTCGCCGTCCGGGTAGCCCGGGTATCCGGAACCGGTCGGCGGGGGCGTGAGCTGGCCGGAGCCGTTGGGCGACGACCCATCGCCAAGCTCCCTGGAGGAGGGCGGGGAGAACGGATCGACGCTGGACGTGGGACCGCCCCCGTCGCCGATGCTCGGTGGCCTGCTGCCGATCGTGGGACCGCCACCGATGTCGGGCTTCCCACCGAATTCGCCACCACCGATGTCCGGTCGCCCCGTCGGCGGAATCCGGGGGTCGCGACGGACGTCGTCCGTGTCGCCCTGTCCATCCGGCCCCACCACGGTCAGCTTCGGACGCTCGGTGTAGACCGCCTTGGGCAGCGGCGCCATCGCCGTGTTCGCAGCCTGCTGATTGTCCCGGTACCAGTTGTCCAGATGGGACTTGGTGTCCCACCAGCCGCCCCGCTCCTTGTCCCCGGCCTGACCATCGACCTTCATGGTCGCTTCCAGGTCGTCGGCCTTGTCGCGGAACGCGCCGTCGGCGTACGACGCGGGGTTGTTCTGATAGTCCTGGCGCAGCGCGGCGAGGAAGCCCGACGCGCTCTCGCCGTCGCGGGCGTCGTCAAGCTCGGTGCCGTTGGGCAGGCTCCACTCGTTCAAACCGAAGTCGTCCATCAGCGGGATCGGGATCGTGGAGACCGACTTGCGGATGTCGCCCTCGATCCGCGTCAACGCGCCGCTGACGTTGCTCGCGTCGGTGATCAGATCCTCGATCTGCTTGCCGATCTTGCCGAGGTGCTCGCGGTACGCGTCACCGCCGCTGCCCTTCCAACCGGCGAGCAGCCCGGGCAGGCCGCCGACGTGCGGGCGTTCCTGACCTGTCGCGATCGGGCCGACGAACGATCGGCCGACGAGCGCGTCCCGCAGATGTTGCAGGCCGGCGGAGAGGTTGCTCCACCCCATGCCGACCGATCCGACCGTCTCCGGGTCGGCGGAGAGCGTCACCTCGCGGACGCACCGCTCCCAGGTTCCTCCAGCCATGACGTCCCCCTCAGGCGGTGTACGGGTAGGTGGGCGCGCCGCCGGCAGCGGGCGGCGGAGCAGCCGACTCCAGCAGTCGCTCGATTTCCTTGCCGTTGGCGGCGTTGCGCGCCTCGGTGTCGCGGAACGCCTTGGCGATGTCCTCGGTGCCCTCCTTCAGCGCGGCGAGCTTCTGGGTGAGCGTCTTGAGGTGCAACTCCATGTTCGCCGTGGACGTCTCAAGGGCCCGCCACTGCATTCGGGCGTCCTCGTACGCGCCGAAGGGGGTGCCGTTCGGAACAGTCTGGGCGTTGTTGCTGTCGCCCTTCATCCGCTCCTTGATGCGCTCCATCTCGTAGCTGAGGGTGTCCTCGACGTACTGCTTCAGCCGCTCGACGTACGCCGCGGCGGCGTCCAGGTCCTCGACGCTGACGTGCAGATCGCCGGTGTTCGGCGGCGGGATGTTACCCATGCGCTTCCTCCCCCGTTCCCGACCCGCCGGGTCGGTCCATGTCAGACGCAGCGTATCGAGTCTCGCCTAGTCGGGGCAGCCCCAGCCACCACTACCGCGCACAGGCCGCCGTCGATGGTGGGTGGGTCGCCGCGTCGGGGTGGTGCGCCGTGGAGCCCGACCAGCACCAACGGGCCCGCGAGACGCGGACCCGTTGGGTGACATGTCGGATGTGGAGGGTGGCGGTCGCCGCCACCCGGCGCTGCGTGCAGCGGTGGGGTCAGGCGGAGGGGTTGCCCGCCGGCACCTTCATGCCGTTACCGCCCAGCGGGGTGAGCGGCAGTAGCTTCTTGCCGGTCGGGCCGATCTGGATCTCGGTGTCCATCGATGGGCACACGCCACAGTCGAAGCAGGGCGTCCAGCGGCAGTCGTCCTGCTCGAACTCGCTGACCGAGTCCTGCCAGTCCTGCCAGAGCCAGTCCTTGTCCAGGCCCGAGTCCAGGTGGTCCCAGGGCAGGACCTCCAGCTCGTCGCGCTGACGGGTGGTGTACCAGTCGAGGTCCACCCCGAACGCGGGCAGCGTCTCGGCCGCCGCGTCCACCCAGCGCTGGTACGAGAAGTGCTCGCTCCACCCGTCGAACCGGCCGCCGTTCTCCCACACCTTGCGGATCACCGAGCCGACCCGGCGGTCACCCCTGGAGAGCAGGCCTTCGATCAGCGACGGCTCGCCGTCGTGGTAGCGGTAGCCGATGGCCCGGCCCAGCGAGCGGTCCGAGTTGATCGCCTGCTTGAGGATCTTGAGCCGGTGGTCGATGACCTCCGGACGTTCCATCGCGGCCCACTGGAACGGGGTGTGCGGCTTCGGCACGAACCCGCCGATGGACACCGTGCAGCGGATGTCCTTGGAGCCGGTGGCGGCCCGACCTGCCTTGATCACCTCGTGCGCCATGTCCGCGATTTCGAGGACGTCCTCGTCCGTCTCGGTGGGCAGGCCGCACATGAAGTAGAGCTTCACCTGCCGCCACCCGTTGCTGTACGCGGTGACGACGGTGCGGATCAGGTCTTCCTTCGACACCATCTTGTTGATGACCTTGCGGATCCGCTCCGACCCGCCCTCCGGGGCGAAGGTCAGGCCGGTACGCCGCCCGTTGCGGGACAGCTCCTGCGCGAGATCGATGTTGAAGGCGTCCACCCGGGTCGACGGCAGCGACAGCGAGACGTTGGTGCCCTCGTACTGCTGGGCGAGGCCCGAGCACATGTCACCGATCTCGGAGTGGTCCGCCGAGGAGAGCGACAGCAGGCCCACCTCGGAGAAGCCGGAGAACTCCAGCCCCTCGCGGACCATCTGCCCGACCGTGGTGATCGACCGCTCCCGCACCGGACGGGTGATCATGCCCGCCTGACAGAACCGGCAGCCCCGGGTGCAGCCCCGGAAGATCTCCACCGCGTACCGCTCGTGCACCGTCTCGGCGAGCGGGACGAGGGGCTTCTTCGGGTACGGCCAGGCGTCCAGGTCCATCGTCGTGCGCTTGTGCACCCGGAACGGCACGTCCGCCCGGTTCGGCACGACCCGCTGGATCCGCCCGTCCGGCAGGTAGTCGACGTCGTAGAAGCGCGGCACGTAGACGCTCTCGGTGCGGGCCAGCCGCAGCAGCAGCTCGTCGCGGCCCCCCGGGGAGCCCTCGGCCTTCCACTCCCGGACGATCGCGGTGATCTCCAGGACCGCCTCCTCACCGTCGCCGAGGACCGCGGCGTCGATGAAGTCGGCGATCGGCTCCGGGTTGAACGCGGCGTGCCCGCCGGCCAGGATCACCGGGTCGGCGTCGGTGCGGTCGGCGGCCAGCATCGGGATGCCGGCCAGGTCGATCGCGGTGAGCATGTTGGTGTAGCCCAGCTCGGTGGAGAAGGAGATGCCGAACACGTCGAAGTCGCGTACCGCCCGGTGTGCGTCGACGGTGAACTGCGGCACGCCGTGCGTGCGCATCAGGGTCTCCAGGTCCGGCCAGACCGCGTACGTCCGCTCGGCGAGGGTGTCGGGCAGCTCGTTGAGCACCTCGTAGAGGATCTGCACGCCCTGGTTGGGTAGGCCCACCTCGTACGCGTCGGGATACATCAGCGCCCAGCGCACGGTCGCCGCGTCCCACTCCTTTGTTACCGCACCCAACTCGCCCCCGACGTACTGGATGGGCTTGGAGATCTGGGGCAGCAGCGGCTCGAGCTGGGACCAGACGGAGTTGGACGCGGTCGCGCGCGGCGTCGGGGACGGGGCACTCATGATGCCCAAGGGTACGCGCCCGTCCGCCGGTGACCGCGCGCGACGCCACGATCCCGGATCGGTGCCGTTGCCGTGGGTGGCCTCGGCCACGATGCCCGGTCGTCGGCGGTGGCGGCGCGGTACTAACCTCGGACCGGCGCGAGAGGAGATTGCCGCGATGCCCGAGCCCCAGCCGGGAGCACGGCCGGCCGACGGGAGCACCCCGGGCGCGGAGCCGGACCTGGATCCGGCGGCCGCCGACGAGCCGACCTCCCCAGCCGTACCCCCGGACCAGCCGCAACCCGCGACGCAACCGGAACCCGCAGCGCAACCGGAACCGGCGACGCGCCAGGAACCCGCAGCGCAGCCAGAACCGGCGACGCGCCAGGAACCCGCGACGCGGCTGGAGCACTCGACGCAGCCCACGGCCCTGAGCCAGCCAGCGCCCGCGGCGGGGCCGACCGCACCGGGCCGGACGGAGCCGTCGGCTCAGCCCGAGCCCGCCGCCACCGCGGAGGTCCCCGCGCCGAAATGGACCGGCTCGGCCCCGGTGCCGCCCCCGCTGCCGCGCCGACCCGTCTGGGGCGAGTCGGCCGAGCCGACCCCGCCGCCGCCCGTTCCCGTCGGGCCGCCGGAGCACCAGACCCCGGTCGACCCCTGGGCCGGCGTGGACACCGGCGGCTGGGACCTGCCCTCCGCCGAGTTGCCTCCGCTGCCCCCGACGGTGCCCTACCCGGCGCCGCCGGCGACCCGGCAGTGGTCCGGTCCGCCCGCTCCCCCGCTCGGGCCGCACCCGGCGCCTCCGCCGCCCGCCCCGATGCCACCGCACGCCGCGCCCAGGCCACCGCAGGCCGCCCGGCCCATGACACCGACCCGGCCGATGTCGCCGCCCGCACCGCCCGCCAAGCTGCCGAAGCAGCGCCGGGGCCGGCGGTCCGCCACGCCACCCATGCCGCCACCGCCGGGCTGGCAGGCCCCCAAGGGGTACGTCCCGGTCCGTCGGCGTCGCCGCTGGCCGTGGCTGCTGCTGCTCACCCTGGCCTGCTGCTGCGGCTGCCCCGCCTACTACGGGTTCCCGATCTCAGCCCAGTACCCGGCCCGGGCGGCACTGCCCACGCAGGTGAACGACCTGAGCCTGCGTCAGGACGATCGCAGCGCGGACGCCGCCCGACAGTTGGAGGGTGAGGTACGCAAGGAGCACTTGCTGGCCGAGGACACCTTCGCCGGCGTCTACGCCACGCCCGGCGGCAAGCAGGTGACGGTGTTCGGCGGCACCGGCTTCCGACTGACCCCGGAGGCGGACGCGGAGGCCGAGATCAGCCGGCTCAGCGAGCGGTACGCGCTGGAGGCCCCCGAGACCGTGGACACCGGTGTGCGGGGCAGGTACGAGCGCTGCGCGGTGGGTCGAAACGACGGCAGCGAGGTGGTGGTCTGCACCTCCGTCGACCACGGCAGCATCGCGACCGGTGTGTTCACCCGGCTGTCCGTCGCCGACAGCGCGGCCCTGCTGTCCACCCTGCGCAGCGAGATCGTCCAACCCAAAGCCTGAGACTCCCGCACCCCCACCCCACGCCCCGACTGACGTCGATCAAGAGGTTTCGGTCAGTACCAGCCCCGCCAGTGACGCAAACTTCTTGATCAACCGGGCGGGTGGGGTGGGACCGGGGGTGGGTGGGGTGGGGGTGGGGGGGTTGGTCAGGCTTCGCGGGTGGGGTCGGGGTGGGCGCGCGGCGGGGCGTAGCGGGGTACGTACTCCTGGCCGGTGAGCTTCTGGATCTCGCTCATCAGCTCGTCGGTCATCTGCCGCAGCGACGCGCGGTCGTCCGGCCGGCCGGTGAAGTCCAACGGCTTGCCGAACCGTACGGTGATCTTGGCGCTGCCGGGGCGGGGCACCCGGGCACCGATCGGCTGTGCCTTGTCCGTGCCGATCATGCCGACCGGGATGATCGGCACACCGGCCGAGATCGCCAGCCGGGCCGCTCCGGTCCGCCCCCGGTAGAGCTTGCCGTCCGGTGAGCGGGTGCCCTCCGGGTAGACCACCACCAGGTCGCCGCCCTTCAACGCCGGGATAGCCGCGTCGAAGGCGGACAGCGCGGCCCGGCCGCCGGCCCGCTCGACCGGAATGGCGCCCAGGCCGGTGAGCACGAACTTGGAGATCGCGCCCTTCACACCGGTGCCCTTGAAGTACTCCGACTTCGCCCAGAACGCGAGATGCCGGGGCACGACCGTGCCGAGGAACAGCTCGTCGGCCACCGAGAGGTGGTTGCCGGCGAAGATCGCGCCGCCGGTCTCCGGCACGTGTTCCAGCCCCTCCACGGTCGGGCGGAACGCCAACCGCAGCGTGGGCGCCACGGTCAGCTTGCCGATGGTGTAGAGCAGGGGCACTGGTCCTCCGGCAGATCAGGTGCGAGCAGGCGGTGTCACGGTAGCGGACGCCTCCACACCCCGCAGACGGAGGTGCGGAGGCGTCCGTACCCGCGCTTACGAGCGGCGGACGGTCACCGTCACCCGCTCGCCCTCGCCCACCTCGCCGGCGAAGCCGTCGAGGCCCTCGGCGAAGTCCACCGTGTCGGCCAGCACCTCCCCGGACACGAAGTCGATGTACGCGGCCACCGCCGCGCGCACCTCCTCGGAGGCCGACACCGACACCACGATCCGGTCCGAGACGTCCAGGTCGGCGTCCCGGCGGGCCTGCTGCACCACCCGCACCACGTCGCGGGCCAGCCCCTCGGCGGCCAACTCCGGCGTGACCTCGGTGTCCAGCACCACCACGCCCTCGCCGCCGGGCAGCGGCGCCGAGTGCTCGGCGTCGGCGGCCACCAGGCGCAGCTCGTACTCACCCTCGGCGAGGGTGACGCCGGCGGCCACCGGGGCACCGTCGACCAACTCCCAGTCGCCCGCCTTGACCGCCTTGATCACCTGCTGCACCTGCTTGCCGACCCGCGGGCCGAGCGCCCGGGGCACCACGGTCAGGACCTGCTCGCAGTACGCGGACAGCTCCGCGCTGAACTCCACCGCCTTCACGTTGACCTCGTCGACGACCAGGTCGGCGAACGGGCGCAGCTGGTCCGCCGCCGGCGAGGCCACGGTCAGCTTGGACAGCGGCAGCCGCACCCGCAGCCCCTTGGCCTTGCGCAGCGACAGCGCCGCCGAGGCGACCGCCCGGGTGGCGTCCATCGCGGCGACGAGGTCGTGGTCGGCCGGGAACTCGCTCGCCTCCGGCCAGTCGGTCAGGTGCACCGAACGCTCCCCGGTCAGCCCACGCCAGATCTCCTCCGCGGTCAGCGGCGCCAGCGGCGCCACCACCCGGCAGAGCGTCTCCAGCACGGTCGACAGCGTGTCGAACGCGTCGGCGTCGCCGGACCAGAACCGGTCCCGGGAGCGACGCACGTACCAGTTGGTCAGCGCGTCCAGGTAGGACCGGACGGTGGCGCACGCGCCCGAGATGTCGTACGCCTCCATCTGCGCGCCGACCGTCGACACCAACTCGTTCGTCTTCGCCAGGACGTACCGGTCGAGCAGGTGCGGCGAGTCCGTACGGCGTCGCGCCTGGTAACCGTCCGCGTTGGCGTAGAGCGAGAAGAAGTACCAGACGTTCCACAGCGGCAGCAGCACCTGCCGGACGGCGTCCCGGATGCCCGCCTCGGTGACCGCCATGTCGCCGCCGCGCAGCACCGGCGAGGACATCAGCATCCAGCGCATCGCGTCCGAGCCGTACGCGTCGAAGACGTGGTAGACGTCCGGGTAGTTGCGCAGGCTCTTGGACATCTTGCGCCCGTCCGAGCCGAGCAGGATGCCGTGGCTCAGGCAGTTGCGGAACGCCGGCCGGTCGAACAGCGCGGTGGCCAGCACGTGCATGGTGTAGAACCAGCCGCGGGTCTGCCCGATGTACTCGACGATGAAGTCACCCGGGTAGTGGTGCTCGAACCAGTCCGCGTTCTCGAACGGGTAGTGCACCTGGGCGAACGGCATCGACCCGGACTCGAACCAGCAGTCCAGCACCTCCGGCACCCGGCGCATCATCGACTTGCCGGTCGGGTCGTCCGGGTTGGGGCGGACCAGGTCGTCCACCGCGGGCCGGTGCAGGTCGCTGAGGCGTACGCCGAAGTCCCGTTCGATGTCGGCCAGCGAGCCGTAGACGTCCAGCCGTGGGTAGTTCGGGTCGTCGGACTTCCACACCGGGATCGGTGAACCCCAGAACCGGTTCCGGCTGATCGACCAGTCCCGGGCGTTGGCCAGCCACTTGCCGAACGAGCCGTCCTTGATGTGCCCCGGCGTCCAGTTGATCTCCTGGTTCAGCTCGACCATCCGGTCCCGGAACTGGGTGACCGCGACGAACCACGACGACACCGCCTTGTAGACCAGCGGGGTGTCGCAGCGCCAGCAGTGCGGGTACGAGTGGGTGTAGGTGTCCTGCTTGAGCACCACCCCCCGCTCCTTGAGTTCCCGGATCACCGGCTTGTTGACGTCGAAGACCTGCTCACCCTGGTACGGCGGGACCAGCGCGGTGAACCGGGTGTGGTCGTCCACGGTGACGATGGTGGGGATGCCGGCGGCGTTGCAGACGTTCTGGTCGTCCTCACCGAACGCCGGGGCCAGGTGCACGATCCCGGTGCCGTCCTCGGTGGTGACGAACTCCGCGCCGAGCACCTGGTAGGCGTTCTCCCCGGCCTGCTCGACGAGGAAGTCGTACAGCGGGGTGTAGCGGCGCCCGACCAGGTCCCGGCCGTACACCGTGCCGACCTGCTCGTACCCGTCCAGCTCCTTGGCGTACGCCCCGAGTCGGGCGGCACCCACGACGTAGCGGTCGCCGTCGCGTTCCAGCACCGCGTACTCGATGTCGGGGCCGACGGCGAGTGCCAGGTTGGACGGCAGGGTCCACGGCGTGGTGGTCCAGACGCCCAGCTTGACCGGCCCCCGCAGCAGCTCCGGCGCGGACTCGTCGGCGGTCAGCCCGAACCACACGGTCAGGGTCGGGTCGTGCCGGTCCCGGTAGACGTCGTCCATCCGGGTCTCGGTGTTCGACAGCGGCGTCTCGCAACGCCAGCAGTACGCCAATACCCGGAAACCCTCGTAGATCAGACCCTTGTCGTGCAGGGTCCTGAAGGCCCACATGACGCTTTCCATGTAGTCCAGGTCGAGCGTCTTGTAGTCGTTGGCGAAGTCGACCCAGCGGGCCTGCCGGTTGATGTACCGCTCCCAGTCCTGGGTGAACTCCAGCACCGAGGCGCGACAGGCCTCGTTGAACCGGGCCACGCCCAGGTCGATGATCTCCGCCTTGCTGGTGATGCCGAGCTGCTTCTCGGCCACCACCTCGGCGGGCAGGCCGTGGCAGTCCCAGCCGAAGCGCCGCTCGACGTGCCGACCACGCATGGTCTGGTAGCGCGGCACCACGTCCTTGACGTAGCCGGTGAAGAGGTGGCCGTAGTGTGGCAGGCCGTTGGCGAACGGCGGGCCGTCGTAGAAGACGTACTCGTTCTTGCCGTCGGTCCCGGCCGGACGGGCCTCGACCGACGCCTCGAAGGTCTTGTCGGCCGTCCAGTGCTCCAGCACCCGGCGCTCGACCGCGGGCAGGTCCGGGCTCGCCGGCACACCGGCGGCGGTCGGGTCGTGCAACGGATAGGCCATCGGGGGTCGCTCTCCTCGCAGCTCACTCATCGGTGGGTCTGCGAGGACGAGCGTCTCCGGGGACGCCTCGACGGCGCTCCCGGGTGGCCCGCGGTACCACCCCGCTTGGCGGTCAGGATCGACCGCCCGCTCATTGGCCGGCTGTGACGGGCCGGACCCGTCCGGTTCTACTGGGCCGGTTGCCCGGCTGTTCTTCCGGAGGCTCACCGGTGATGGCCGGGTCATCGCCTTACGGTGCCCACGATACTCGACCACCCCACCACCCCGCCCCCGAGTAATCCCCCACCCGCCGCCCACCCGCCACGCCCCCGCCGCTCCCCCGTTGATCATGAAGTTATTGCCCGCCGTGACGGCGGGTCCTGACGACAACTTCATGATCAACGGGGGGAGGTGAGACGGGGGTGGGGTTGGGGGTCAGGGGGCCGGGAGGGTGGTGCTCCAGAGGGCGGCACCGTCGCGGTCGCGCAGGTGGACCGTCAGGGCCTCCGACTCGCCGTCGATGGAGACCTCACCGAAGTGCTGGAAACCCTCCGCCGGGGAGGTGTTGGCCAGCGGCGGGGCGTGCACGAAGACCGCCTGCGGGCCGAACGTTCCGTCCAGCGCGTTCGGGCCGAACGCGCCGGCGTGTGCCGGGCCGGAGACGAACTCCCAGAACGGGGTGAAGTCACCGACCGCCGCGCGGGACGGGTCGTAGTGGTGGGCGGCGGTGTAGTGCACGTCGGCGGTGAGGAAGACCATGCCGGTCACCCCGGCCCGGTGGGTGGCCCGCAGCACCTCGGCGAACTCCAGCTCACGTCCGGCCGGCGCGCCCGGGTCGCCCTGCGCGACACCCTCCTGCGCCGCCGGACCGTCCGGCACCACGACGCCGATGGGCAGGTCGTTGGCGATCACCTTCCAGGTCGCCTTCGACCGCTTCAACTCCCGGATCAGCCACTCCCGCTGTTCGCGGCCGAGCAGGCCGCGCTTCGGGTCGGCGTACGTGTTGCCGTCGTTCGGGTCCTTGTGGGTCCGCATGTCGAGCACGAACACGTCCAGCAGCGGCCCGTACGACAGCCGCCGGTACATCGGCCCGTCCACCGGCACCGGCAGCCACTCGTTGAACGCCTGACGGGCCCGCGCGGCGAGCACGTCCACCCGCTGCTCGGTGTAGCGCGGGTCGTCCAGCACCTCACCCGGGTACCAGTTGTTGAGCACCTCGTGGTCGTCCCACTGGTTGATCTGCGGCACCGCCGCGGCGAACTCCCGCAGGTGCTCGTCGAGCAGGTTGTACGCGAACTGGCCCCGGTACTCGGCCAGCGTCTCGGCGACCTTGCTCTTCTCCGGTGTCACCAGGTTGCGCCAGATCCGTCCGTCGGGCAGCGTCACCGACTCGACCAGCGGGCCGTCGGCGTACACCGTGTCACCGCTGCACAGGAAGAAGTCCGGCCGGGTCTGGCGCATCGCCCGGAAGATCGACATCCCACCGAAGTCCGGGGCGATGCCCCACCCCTGCCCGACGACGTCCCCGGTCCAGACGAATTTCACGTCGCGTCGCCGGTGCCGACCTGGTGCGGTGGTCAGCGACCCGGTCAGTGGCTCGCTGACCACCCCGTGCCGATCCAGGCTCTCCACCCGGACCCGGTAGTGCAGCCGCTCGGCGTCCGGCAGGCCCCGCAGCCGGACCTTTCCGGTGAGGTCGCCGTTCGGGGTGAGCACCGGGCCGCGCAGCTTCCGCGCCCCACGGAAGTCGGGCCGACGGCTCACCTCGACCAGCATCCGGCCCGGCCGGTCGGCCCGCGTCCAGACCAGCGCCGAGTCCGCGGTGACGTCACCGCTCTGCACGCCGTGGGTGAGTACCGGGCGTCCCGCCGGGCGCCAGGCCGGGGCCGCGGTCGCGCCAGCGCCGCCCAGCAGGGCGCCGCCGGCGACTCCGGCACCGGCCACGAGGCCAGCTCGCAGCAGGGTACGTCGATCAAGCTCGGTCATGCTTCCTCCCAATCATGGGTTGAGCCCGTCGGTCTACCGGCCGGAGATGACCGTGATCGGCGACGTGGGTGACGCGAGCCGGAACGCTGGTTGTCCGGTCGGCATGACCGGAGTCACAGCCTCGGCTGTCACGCCGCCCCCCGTCCCACCCGTCGTGAGGGTGTCGAACCGATCAGGGGAGGTAGTCATGCAGCGAATGAATCCCAGTGAGGTGGCGCCGAAGGCGTACCAGGCCGTCATGGGGCTCGAGAAGTACGTCCGGTCGAACGTCGACCACACCGTGCTGGAGCTGGTCAAGCTGCGGGCGTCGATGATCAACGGATGCGCGTTCTGCGTGGACATGCACAGCCAGGACGCGCTCGCCAACGGCGAGTCGAGCCGGCGGCTGTTCGCGGTGGCCACCTGGCGGGAGTCGCCGTTCTTCGACGAGCGGGAGCGGGCCGCACTGGACCTCACCGACGCCGTCACCCGGCTCGGCGAGCACGGGGTGCCGGACGAGGTGTGGGACGCCGCCGCGAAGGTCTGGTCGGAGAAGGAACTGGCCGACCTCGTCATCGCGATTGCCACAATCAACGTGTGGAATCGGATCGGGGTGACCATGCGGTTGGAGCCTCCGGCACAGGCGTGACCACCGAGGCGGCAGAGGCGGCCGGTGCGCTCCAGGCGCACCGGCCGATGCTGCTCGGGCTCGCCTACCGCCTGCTCGGCAGCCGGCACGACGCCGAGGACGTGCTCCAGGAGGCGTACCTGCGCTGGCTCGGCGTGGACCGGTCGACGGTCGAAGAGCCACGGAGGTACCTGTCCCGGGTGGTCACCCGCCTGGCCCTGGACCGGTTGCGGGCCCGGCAGGCAACGCGCGAGACGTACGTCGGCACCTGGCTGCCCGAGCCGGTGCCGACCACGCCCTCGCCGTTCGGGCCGTTGGACCGCGCGGAACTACGCGACTCGCTCTCCACCGCGTTGTTGCACGTCCTGGAGCGGCTCACCCCGCCGGAGCGGGCGGTGTACGTCCTGCACACGGCCTTCGAGCTGCCGTACGCCGAGATCGCCGAGATCCTGGACCGGACCCCGGAGGACTGCCGCCAGCTCCACCATCGCGCCACCGCGCGGGTACAGCAGGAGCAGCGCCGCTTCACCGCCAGCCGTGCCGAACGCGAACGACTGCTGGACGCGTTCCTCGCCGCCGCCCGCGACGGTGACCTGGCGACACTCACCGGTCTGGTCGCTGCCGACGCCATCGCGTGGAACGACGGCGGTGGCCGGGTGCGCGCGGCCCTCAACCCGGTCGGCGGTTCGGATCGGATCGCCCGTTTCTACGCCGGGATCTACGGCCAACGCCACCGTGTGACGATTGACCGGATCGAGCTCAACGGGGAACCCGGTGTGCTGATCACCCGGGCGGACGGCAGTCGGTACACCCTCACCATCGCCGCGGCGGACGGCCAGATCACCGGGATCTACGTGGTCGGCAATCCGACGAAACTGCCCCCGGCCAGCTGAAGCGGAGCGTCAGCCCAACTCGGGGAACCAGAGCGCGATCTCGCGCTTGGCGCTGTCCGTCGAGTCGGAGGCGTGCACGAGGTTCTCCCGGTTGGACAGCGACAGGTCGCCACGGATGGTGCCGGCGGCGGCCTTGCGCCCGTCGGTGGCACCGACCAGCCCGCGGACCACGTCGATCACCTGGTCGCCGGAGAGCACCAGAGCGACCAACGGACCGCCGGTCATGAAGTCCTTCAGCGGCGGGTAGAACGCCTTGTCGACGTGCTCGGCGTAGTGCTCGTCAGCGAGCGCGGCGTCCATCGTCCGGTGCACCATCGCGTCGATCCGCAGCCCCTTGCGCTCGAAGCGGGAGAGGACCTCGCCGACCAGGCCGCGGCGAACCGCGTCGGGCTTGATCAGAACGAGGCTGCGCTCATCCGGGCTGTTGCTGGACACGCTGGGTTCCTCCTGTACGCGCTGAACGCTCGGGATCGGTACGGTCAGCCTAGCGACCCGGTCCCGGCGCCGGCGCGGCGGCCGGTCTTTCCCCCGGTGGCCGATTCGGCCTAGCCTGGCCCTGACCCCCGGGAGGTCCACTGTGGCGAATGGCGGGAACCGACCCATCGCGCCGGTACGCAAGCTGATCGGCACGGTGCTGGGCACCGTGGCCACGTTCGTCGTCCTGTTCGGGCTGGGCATGACCAGTTGGGCCATCGTGGCACTCGGGGTCGCCCTGCTGGTGCTGGCGATCGCGCTGGCGACCGTACGCGGCGGCGGGCGCACCTGGGTGGTCGGCGTCGGGCACGTGCACAGCGCCTCCGAACCACCCACCCAGTACGCCTTCGGCCGCTGCGAACTGCAACTGGTGATCGACGCGCCCGGCCTGCCGCCCCGATCCAAGAAGATCATCGAGCCGCGGGTGCCGGTCTCCAAGTGGCCGTCGCTGGGCCAGACCCTGCCGATCCGCGTCGCGTTGGACGACCAGCGGCACGTCAAGGTCCTCTGGGACGAGGTGCCGACCCACGCCGAGACCGCCGCCGCCGTCGCCGACCTCCCGCCGGAGTTCGCCGACGCCGACGCGGTGGACGAGGTGCTGATCCAGCAGGATGCCCCGCCGTGGGCCGACCGCGCACCGGACGACGACTTCCGGGACGACTTCCGCGACCCGCTCGGTGACCCGTTCCGGGACCCACTCGGCCCCGACCCGTTGCGCACCGACCCCCTGCGCAGCGACCCTTTGCGTGACGACCCGGGTGTCGTGCCGGATGAACGCGAGCCCGTGGTGATGCACCAGAGCCCGGGCGGCCCGGTGGTGTTGGAGGGCGTCGTCGTCGAGCAGCAGAGCAGCGGCGGGCTGCCCCGGCGGGCCACCCCGGCGCCGCGCCCGCCCGCCGAGGAGCGCTTCGACGAGCCCGGCGCCGACCGGTTCGACGCGCCGGAGGACGACCGGGTGGCCCCGCCCGCCGAGGACCCCTTGGACCGGCCCAGCGCAGAGCGCTTCGATCCGCCCAGCGCAGAGCGCTTCGATCCGCCCAGGGCGCAGCGCTTCGATCCGCCGCCCGCGCAGCGGTCCGGTCCGGGCGCGACCGACCCACTCGACCCGCTCGACCTTCCGCTGGATGACCCCTCCCCGGCCGGTGCGGCGCGCGAGACCGTCAGCGATGAGGAACTGGACGAGGCGATCTTCGGGTTCGACGCCGGCGCGGCGGCGGACCCGGCCGGACCCATCAGCGGGGTGGGGCTCACCCTGCTGGTGACCGACCTCTCCCGGTCGCTCGGCTTCTACCGCGACATGCTGGGCTTCACCGAGGTCGACCAGGGCGCCCACAACGCCGTACTCGCCTCCGGCACGACCCGACTCGTCCTGCGCGAGGTGACCGGGGCGGCGCCGATCAGCCGCCGACTGGTACACGTCAACCTTGAGGTGGACGACATCGAAGCGGCGTACGAGCGGTTGCGCGAGTCGGGCGTCCGCTTCACGTACGCGCCCCGGGTGGTCAACCGGGGCACCAAGCTGGAGGTGTGGGCGGCGGCCTTCCGCGACCCGGACGGCCACGGCATCGCCCTCACCCAGTGGCGCGAACGCGCCGACGCCTGACCCGGCCCGCTCGCCTCGGCCTCCCGCCGACCGGGTCGGGCGTCAGCCGAGGATGACCCGGCGGACGTGCAGCGCGTACGCCCAGACCAGGGCGAAGATGATGCCCAGCCCGAGCAGCGACCAGTGCAGCAGGCCGCCGAGCATCAGCAGGCCCTGGAGCACGGTGCCGGCATGCCAGGCCCAGGGGCGGCGCATCATGCCGGCGAGGACGACGGCGGCCACCGCCAGTGCCACCACGGCACCGATCGCGGCGCCGCTCAGGTCGCCACCGACCACCCGGATCGGCTGGATCGCCAGCAGCAGTACCAGCGCCTCCAGGCTGAGCGTGCCAGCGCCCAGACCGCGTACCGCCCGCTCCGGGTTGCGCAACCCGGAGCGTCGGGGCTGCCCGACCGCAGGCTCCTCCCCAGCGGGCCGGTCAGCCGGCGAGCCGGCTACGGCCTGGTCAGCCGGCGAGCCGGTCTGGTCCTCGGTGGCGCGGGGGTCCCGCTCCGGGCGGGTCATCGCTTCAGCAGCCGACGGGCGTCGGCCACCGTCACCACCGAACCCGTGACCAGCACCCCGACCCCGCTGAGTTCACCGGGGACGTCCTCCTCGGCCAGCGCCACCGCCAGCTCGATCGCGTCCGGCATATTCTCGGCCGACTCCACCCGCTCCTCGCCGAAGATCTCGGCGGCCAGCGCGGTGAGTTCCGTCGTCGGCATCGCCCGTGGCGAGCTGTTGTGGGTGACCACCAGCAGGTCGACCACCGGCTCCAGCAGCTCCAACAGACCTTCCGCGTCCTTGTCGGCGAGTACGCCAACGACCGCCACCAACTTGCTGAAGGCGAACTCCTCCTGCAGCGCGGTGACGGTGGCCTTCATACCGTGCGGGTTGTGCGCGCCGTCCAACAGAATGGTCGGGGCGTTGCGCACCCGCTCCAGCCGCCCCGGGGAGCTGGTCGAGGCGAAGCCCTCCCGGACCGCCTCGATGTCGAGCTGCCGTCGGGTTCCGGCACCCAGGAACGCCTCGACGGCGGCGAGCGCCACCGCGGCGTTCTGTGCCTGGTGCGCGCCGTGCAGCGGAATGAACACGTCGTCGTAGACGCCACCGAGACCCTGCAGGCTGAGCACCTGCCCGCCGACCGCGACCGCCCGGCCCAGCACACCGAACTCGGCGCCCTCCCGGGCCAGGGTTGCTCCCACCTCGGCACAGCGTTCGAGGAGGGGACGGGCTGCCTCGTCCTCCTGAGCAGCGGAGATGACGGTGGCGCCCGGGTGGATGATGCCGGCCTTGGCCAGCGCGATGTCCTGGAGCGTGTCACCCAGCCACTCGGTGTGGTCCAGCCCGATCGGGGTGATCACACAGACCCCGGCCTGGATGACGTTGGTGGCGTCCTCGGCACCCCCGAGGCCCACCTCGACCACCGCGATGTCGACCGGCGCGTCGGCGAACGTGGCGAACGCCAGCGCGGTGGTCATGTCGAAGTACGTCAGCGGCTCGTCCGACCGCGCGTCGACCAGCTCGGCCAGTGGTTTGATCTCCCGGTACACCGCCGCGAACCGCTCCTCGCTGACCGGCTCCCCGTCCAGGCTGATCCGTTCCCGAACGGTCTCCAGGTGGGGACTGGTGTATCGCCCGGTGTGCAGCCCGTGCGCCCGCAGCAGCGAGTCGATCATCCGCGCGGTGGAGGTCTTGCCGTTGGTGCCGGTCAGGTGGATCGCGGGGTACGCCCGCTGTGGGCTGCCGAGCAGGTCGAGCAGCGACTCGATCCGGTCCAGCTCGAAGACCATGCGGGTGAAACCACGGGCGTTCAGCTCAGCCTCGACGGCAGCGAATTCGGTACGGTCGGTCACGAGGAAAGTGTCTCCAGAGCAGCGTCGATCCGGACCAGGTCGGCCTCGGCGGTGGCGAGCCGGTCGCGGATCTTCGCGACCACCGGCTCGGGGGCCTTACCGATGAAGGCAGGGTTGTCGAGCTTCGCTCGGGCCTGCGCGACCTCCTTCTCGGCTGCCGCGCGGTCCTTCGTCAGCCGGGCCCGCTCGGCGGCCACGTCGATCGACCCCCGGGTGTCCAACGCGACACCGACCGCGCCGGGCATGGCCAGCGTGGCGCTGGCCTGGAAGTCGTCTCCGGCCGGGTCCAACCGGACCAGCGAACGGATCAGCGGCTCGTGGGCTGCGATGCCCGCGCCGGACAGCCCGTCCAGTCGGGCGGCCACCCGCTGCGTCGGGCGCAGCCCCTGGTCGGACCGGAACCGGCGAATCTCGGTGACCACGCGCTGCACGGCGATCAGCTCGGCCTCGGCGTCGTCGTCGATCAGCGAACGGTCGGCCACCGGCCAGGCGGCGGCCTGCACCGTCTCGCCGCCGGTCAACGCGAGCCACAGCTCCTCGGTGACGAACGGGATGACCGGGTGCAGCAGCCGCAGCAGCTGATCGAGCACGTGCCCGAGCACCCGACGGCTGGCCTCCGCCCGCTCACCGCCCTCGGCGAGCACCGGCTTGCTCAGCTCGACGTACCAGTCGCAGACGTCGTCCCAGGCGAAGTGGTACAGCAGGTCGCACACCTTGGCGAACTCGTACGCCTCGAACTGCTCGTCGACCTCGGCGGTGACGTGCGCCAACCGGGACAGGATCCACCGGTCGACGGTGGAGAGCTGCTCGGTGGGCGGCAGGTCGCCCGTGGTGTGCGCACCGTTCATCAGGGCGAACCGGGTGGCGTTCCAGAGCTTGTTGCAGAAGTTGCGCGAACCCTGGCACCACTCCTCGCTGACCGGCACGTCCTGGCCGGGGTTCGCGCCCCGGGCCAGGGTGAACCGGGTGGCGTCCGCACCGTACCGGTCGATCCAGTCCAGCGGGTCGACCACGTTGCCGAACGACTTCGACATCTTCTTGCCGAACTGGTCGCGCACCATGCCGTGCAGGGCGACCACGTCGAAGGGCGGCCGGCCGTCCATGGCGTAGAGGCCGAACATCATCATCCGGGCGACCCAGAAGAACAGGATGTCGTACCCGGTGACCAGCACGCTGGTCGGGTAGAACTTGGCCAGGTCCGGGGTCTGCTCGGGCCAGCCGAGGGTGGAGAACGGCCACAGGCCGCTGGAGAACCAGGTGTCCAGGACGTCCTCGTCCTGGTGCCAGCCGTCGCCGGTCGGCGGCGCCTCGTCGGGGCCGACGCAGACGATCTCACCCGCCGGTCCGTACCAGACCGGGATGCGATGCCCCCACCACAGCTGCCGGGAGATGCACCAGTCGTGCATGTTGTCGACCCAGGCGAAGTAGCGCTTGGCCAGCTCGGCCGGCTCGATGCGGACCCGACCGTCGCGCACCGCGTCGCCGGCGGCCTGGGCCAGCGGGGCGGTGTTGACGAACCACTGCAGCGACAGCCGCGGCTCGACGGTCGTCTTGCAGCGCGAGCAGTGCCCGACCGCGTGCACGTACGGCCGCTTCTCGGCGACGATCCGGCCCTGCTCGCGCAGCGCGGCCACGATGGCGGGCCGCGCCTCGAACCGGTCCAGCCCTTCGAACGGGCCGGGCACGGTGATCACGCCACGCTCGTCCATCACGGTCAGCGCCGGCAAGTCGTGCCGCTGGCCGATCTCGAAGTCGTTCGGGTCGTGCGCCGGGGTCACCTTGACCATGCCGGTGCCGAAGGACGGGTCGACGTGCGCGTCGGCGACGATCGGGATCCGGCGGCCGGTGAGCGGCAGCTCGACCTCCGTGCCGATCAGGTGCTGGTAGCGCTCGTCGTCCGGGTGCACCGCCACGGCGGTGTCACCCAGCATCGTCTCGGCCCGGGTGGTGGCCACCACGACCTCGTCGCTGTAGCGGATGGAGATCAGCTCACCGTCGTCCTCGGTGTGCTCGACCTCGATGTCGGACAGCGCGGTGAGGCAGCGCGGACACCAGTTGATGATCCGGTTGGCCCGGTAGATGAGGCCGTCGTCGAAGAGCTTCTTGAAGATCGTCTGGACGGCGCGGGTCAGCCCCTCGTCCATGGTGAAGCGCTCACGGTCCCAGTCGACGGAGTCGCCGAGGCGGCGCATCTGGCCCAGGATGGCACCACCGGACTCGGCCTTCCACTGCCAGACCCGCTCGACGAACTTCTCCCGGCCAAGGTCATGTCGGGAAAGACCCTCGGCGGCGAGCTGGCGCTCGACCAGGTTCTGGGTGGCGATGCCGGCGTGGTCCATGCCGGGCAGCCACAGCGCCTCGAAGCCCTGCATCCGCTTACGCCGGGTCAACGCGTCCATGAGCGTGTGCTCGAACGCGTGGCCCATGTGCAGCGAGCCGGTGACGTTCGGCGGCGGAATGACGATGGTGAAGGGGGGCTTGTCGCTGTCGGCGGAGGCCCGGAAGTGCCCGGCGGCTACCCACTGCTCGTACCGTCGCTGCTCTACCTCGCCGGGCTGGTACTGGCCGGCAAGGGTCGGGGCGTCGGGGCGTCGGGCATCCAGTCTCTCGGTCACCTGACAAGTCTACGGAGGGCTTCCGCAGACCTGACGTGCGCCACCTGTGGTTCGCGTACGGTGTCGGCTATGTCCGACGCACATCTCACCGAGCGCTCGCTCGACGGCGGTCACGAGCCGGTCGAGCTGACCGAAGAGCCGATCCAGCTGAGCACCCGGGATTCGGGGGGCGACCCCGAGGAGTCGTCCGGTGGCTGGTCGCGGCGGCGCAAGATCGGTTGGACGGTCGCGCTGGTGGTCGGCCTCGCCGGCGCCGGCGTGCTGGGTGTCGGCGGGTGGCGGGTGGCGCAGCAGAAGGACACCCAACTGACCTCGCCCGAGCAGGTTGCCGGCCTGACCCGGGACGACAGCGAACGAGCGAAGAGCACAGCCGACTACCTGCGCAGCGGTCTGGCCGCGGACATCGAGCTGGACCGCAGCTTCGGCACGGTCTACCGCGACCCGGCCGACGACAAACGCTCGGTGCTCATCTTCGGGGGCACCACCCTGCTCTGGCAGCCGGAGCGGGACCTGGACAGCCTTTTCGGCCTCATGTCGGACGAGACCGGCGCGGTGAGCGGGCTGCGTGAGGTGCCCGCGGGCGACCTGGGCGGCGTGATGAAGTGCGGCAGCACCAGCGGCGAGGGCGGCGACTTCGCGGTGTGCGGCTGGGCCGACCATGGCAGCGTGGTGATGGCGATGTTCCCGGGGCGGTCGGTCAGCGACGCCGGCGGCCTGCTGCGCAACCTCCGCGCCGACATGCAGTCGCGAGACTGACGGTCCACCCCGTTGCCTGGCTCCGCATCGCTGATCTGCCGGTGACTCCCATGCGGACACCCCGGGATCAGCGATGCCGGGTCACTCGACTACTTCCGGATATGCAGAAAGGGCCACCCCGTTGGGGGTGACCCTTTCTGGAAGATTGTCCGGCGGCGTCCTACTCTCCCACACCCTCACGAGTGCAGTACCATCGGCGCTGGAGGGCTTAGCTTCCGGGTTCGGAATGTAACCGGGCGTTTCCCCTCCGCCATGACCGCCGTAACTCTATGAACATATCAAACAACCCCGGCACACACTCACGGGTGTTCGCTTGTTCAGAGTTGCACAGTGGACGCGTAGCAGCTTAGTAGTCAAGTCCTCGGCCTATTAGTACCGGTCAACTGAACCCGTTACCGGGCTTACATTTCCGGCCTATCAACCCAGTCGTCTAGCTGGGGGCCTTACCCCACCAAAGGTGGGTGGGATACCTCATCTTGAAGCAGGCTTCCCGCTTAGATGCTTTCAGCGGTTATCCCTTCCGAACGTAGCTAACCAGCCGTGCCCTTGGCAGGACAACTGGCACACCAGAGGTTCGTCCGTCCCGGTCCTCTCGTACTAGGGACAGCCCTTCTCAAGTATCCTACGCGCACGGCGGATAGGGACCGAACTGTCTCACGACGTTCTAAACCCAGCTCGCGTACCGCTTTAATGGGCGAACAGCCCAACCCTTGGGACCTGCTACAGCCCCAGGATGCGACGAGCCGACATCGAGGTGCCAAACCATCCCGTCGATATGGACTCTTGGGGAAGATCAGCCTGTTATCCCCGGGGTACCTTTTATCCGTTGAGCGACACCGCTTCCACTCGCAAGTGCCGGATCACTAGTCCCGACTTTCGTCCCTGCTCGACCTGTCAGTCTCACAGTCAAGCTCCCTTGTGTACTTGCACTCAACACCTGATTGCCAACCAGGCTGAGGGAACCTTTGGGCGCCTCCGTTACCTTTTAGGAGGCAACCGCCCCAGTTAAACTACCCACCAGACACTGTCCCTGAACCGGATAACGGTCCGAAGTTAGATACCCAAATCAACCAGAGTGGTATTTCAAGATTGCCTCCACCCATACTGGCGTATGGACTTCACCGGCTCCCACCTATCCTACACAAGCTAATTCGAGTACCAATGTCAAGCTATAGTAAAGGTCCCGGGGTCTTTCCGTCCTGCCGCGCGTAACGAGCATCTTTACTCGTACTGCAATTTCGCCGGGCCTGTGGTTGAGACAGTGGGGAAGTCGTTACGCCATTCGTGCAGGTCGGAACTTACCCGACAAGGAATTTCGCTACCTTAGGATGGTTATAGTTACCACCGCCGTTTACTGGCGCTTAAGTTCTCCGCTTCGCCCCGAAGAGCTAACAGGTCCCCTTAACGTTCCAGCACCGGGCAGGCGTCAGTCCATATACATCGAATTACTTCTTCGCATGGACCTGTGTTTTTAGTAAACAGTCGCTTCCCCCTGCTCTCTGCGGCCATACAACGCTCCACCCGCGCGGGGCTTCACGTCTCCGGCCCCCCTTCTCCCTAAGTTACGGGGGCAATTTGCCGAGTTCCTTAACCACAGTTCGCCCGATCGCCTCGGTATTCTCTACCTGACCACCTGTGTCGGTTTGGGGTACGGGCCGCTAAGAACTCGCTAGAGGCTTTTCTCGGCAGCATAGGATCACTGACTTCACCTGAATCGGCTCGGCATCACGTCTCAGCCTATATGTGTTGCGGATTTGCCTACAACACGGCCTACACGCTTACCCCGGCACAACCACCGGCCGGGCTCAGCTACCTTCCTGCGTCACCCCATCGCTTGACTACTACCCATCAGGTTCCCACGCTCCCCACCCTCAACCCGAAGGTCTTGGATGGATCGGGTGGTTAGCACAACGAGGTTCATCAGGGACGCTCTTTCGCGGGTACGGGAATATCAACCCGTTGTCCATCGACTACGCCTCTCGGCCTCGCCTTAGGTCCCGACTCACCCAGGGCGGATTAGCCTGGCCCTGGAACCCTTGGTCATCCGGCGGAAGGGTTTCTCACCCTTCTTTCGCTACTCATGCCTGCATTCTCACTCGTGCCGCGTCCACAACTGGGTCACCCCGCTGCTTCACTCGCGGCACGACGCTCCCCTACCCATCCACACACCTGCACAAGGAATCAAGTCCAAGCGAGGATAAAATGTGAATGCCACAGCTTCGGCGGTGTGCTTGAGCCCCGCTACATTGTCGGCGCGGAACCACTTGACCAGTGAGCTATTACGCACTCTTTAAAGGGTGGCTGCTTCTAAGCCAACCTCCTGGTTGTCTATGCGACCCCACATCCTTTTCCACTTAGCACACGCTTAGGGGCCTTAGCTGGTGATCTGGGCTGTTTCCCTCTCGACTACGAAGCTTATCCCCCGCAGTCTCACTGCCGCGCTCTCACTTACCGGCATTCGGAGTTTGGCTGATTTCGGTAAGCTTGTGGGCCCCCTAGACCATCCAGTGCTCTACCTCCGGCAAGAAACACGCGACGCTGCACCTAAATGCATTTCGGGGAGAACCAGCTATCACGGAGTTTGATTGGCCTTTCACCCCTAACCACAGGTCATCCCCCAATTTTTCAACATTGGTGGGTTCGGCCCTCCACGCGGTCTTACCCGCGCTTCAGCCTGCCCATGGCTAGATCACTCCGCTTCGGGTCTAGGACACGCGACTGAATCGCCCTATTCAGACTCGCTTTCGCTACGGCTCCCCCACACGGGTTAACCTCGCCACATGCCACTAACTCGCAGGCTCATTCTTCAAAAGGCACGCCGTCACCCCGCAAGGCTCCGACGGATTGTAGGCGAACGGTTTCAGGTACTATTTCACTCCCCTCCCGGGGTACTTTTCACCATTCCCTCACGGTACTTGTCCGCTATCGGTCACCAGGAAGTATTTAGGCTTACCAGGTGGTCCTGGCAGATTCACGGCAGATTTCAGGGGTCCGCCGCTACTCGGGAACACCCACAGAAGGTCAGCAACTTTCACCTACCGGACTCTCACCGTCTACGGTCAGCCATTCCAGACTGTTCGACTAGCCACTGACTTTGTAACTCCTCGAGTGCATGTCAGTACACTCAGCGGGGTCCCACAACCCCGACCACGCAACCCCTGACAGGTATCACACGCAGCCGGTTTAGCCTCGATCCGCTTTCGCTCGCCACTACTCACGGAATCACTAAATTGTTTTCTCTTCCTACGGGTACTGAGATGTTTCACTTCCCCGCGTTCCCTCCACACACCCTATGTGTTCAGGTGTGGGTGACACCACATGACTGGTGCCAGGTTTCCCCATTCGGACACCCTGGGATCACAGCTTGGTTGACAGCTCCCCCAGGCCTATCGCGGCCTCCCACGTCCTTCATCGGCTCCTGGTGCCAAGGCATTCACCGTTCGCCCTTGACAACTTGACCACAAAGATGCTCGCGTCCACTGTGCAATTCTCAACAAACGACCAACCCACAACCCGATCCGCCCCACACCAAACCCAGTCCTCAGACCAGCGGTATGTGGGGCCAGGCCATGCCTGGCAACCTCACGAACCCACAGGCTCGCTACGGCTCCGAAAAAACAACCAACGGTTGTTCCTTCAGGACCCAACAGGGTGCTTACATTCTCCCCCAGCCGCACCGGTCACCTCGTTCCCACCACCCCGAAGAGCAGCTGTACTAGACGCAACCCGGCCGTTGCCAGGGCAAAACTTGCCAGTGTCTCCGCCATCTGAGCACCCCGACCCAACATTCGTAGGCCGCGGGCTCCTTACCGACTTTCGTCGGAAGGTGCTCCTTAGAAAGGAGGTGATCCAGCCGCACCTTCCGGTACGGCTACCTTGTTACGACTTCGTCCCAATCGCCAGCCCCACCTTCGACGGCTCCCTCCACAAGGGTTGGGCCACCGGCTTCGGGTGTTGCCGACTTTCGTGACGTGACGGGCGGTGTGTACAAGGCCCGGGAACGTATTCACCGCAGCGTTGCTGATCTGCGATTACTAGCGACTCCGACTTCACGGGGTCGAGTTGCAGACCCCGATCCGAACTGAGACCGGCTTTTTGGGATTCGCTCCACCTCGCGGTATCGCAGCCCATTGTACCGGCCATTGTAGCATGCGTGAAGCCCTGGACATAAGGGGCATGATGACTTGACGTCATCCCCACCTTCCTCCGAGTTGACCCCGGCAGTCTTCGATGAGTCCCCGCCATAACGCGCTGGCAACATCGAACGAGGGTTGCGCTCGTTGCGGGACTTAACCCAACATCTCACGACACGAGCTGACGACAGCCATGCACCACCTGTGACCGCCCCCGAAGGACCCCCCATCTCTGGAGGTTTTGCGGCCATGTCAAACCCAGGTAAGGTTCTTCGCGTTGCATCGAATTAATCCGCATGCTCCGCCGCTTGTGCGGGCCCCCGTCAATTCCTTTGAGTTTTAGCCTTGCGGCCGTACTCCCCAGGCGGGGCGCTTAATGCGTTAGCTGCGGCACAGGGAACCGGAGAGGCCCCCCACACCTAGCGCCCAACGTTTACAGCGTGGACTACCAGGGTATCTAATCCTGTTCGCTCCCCACGCTTTCGCTCCTCAGCGTCAGTATCGGCCCAGAGACCCGCCTTCGCCACCGGTGTTCCTCCTGATATCTGCGCATTTCACCGCTACACCAGGAATTCCAGTCTCCCCTACCGAACTCTAGCCTGCCCGTATCGACCGCAGGCTTGGAGTTGAGCCCCAAGTTTTCACGGTCGACGCGACAAGCCGCCTACGAGCTCTTTACGCCCAATAAATCCGGACAACGCTCGCACCCTACGTCTTACCGCGGCTGCTGGCACGTAGTTGGCCGGTGCTTCTTCTGCAGGTACCGTCACTCTCGCTTCGTCCCTGCTGAAAGAGGTTTACAACCCGAAGGCCGTCATCCCTCACGCGGCGTCGCTGCATCAGGCTTCCGCCCATTGTGCAATATTCCCCACTGCTGCCTCCCGTAGGAGTCTGGGCCGTGTCTCAGTCCCAGTGTGGCCGGTCGCCCTCTCAGGCCGGCTACCCGTCGTCGCCTTGGTAGGCCATCACCCCACCAACAAGCTGATAGGCCGCGAGCCCATCCCAAGCCGAAAAACTTTCCACCCCCAGCCATGCGGCCGAAGGTCCTATTCGGTATTAGCCCCGGTTTCCCGGGGTTATCCCAAAGCTTGGGGCAGGTTGCTCACGTGTTACTCACCCGTTCGCCGCTCGAGTACCCCGAAGGGCCTTTCCGCTCGACTTGCATGTGTTAAGCACGCCGCCAGCGTTCGTCCTGAGCCAGGATCAAACTCTCCAACAAAAAATTAGTTGAACAGCATCCTGACAACAAACAAATGTTGCCAAAGGAATCCCAACCAGCCAGAAAAACTGACCAGTCCGGGGTATAAATCATAATTGGCACTGGCTTTACAAGCACCCTGTTGAGTTCTCAAAGAACAACCACACACCGATCAAAAGCCCCACCTCAGTGGAACCCCGTCTCGGGGCAACCGCTCAAACCTACTTGGTCGAACTTTCATTGTCAACCTCATGTTCGAGGCGATCAATCTGGTTCGTCCGAATCCACGATGACGCACGCCGTATCCGGCGGTCGTTACTGTCGTGGGAAACCGCAGACCGGCCGATCACCGCTTCGCGGCTCTCCGCCCGGCTCCTGCCGGCTTCAAAACTCTACCCGGTCGGCTTCGCTTTCGCAACTCCGTGTCCGGAGTGTGTCCGCACCGCCCGATCCTCAGTCCCGCTCGGCGTTCCCGCCACGAGCCTGGCGCCCGTTCTCGGCCAGTTTGTCCGGCCTCCCCCGTGCAGAGAGAAAGTTACGCGGACGGCCCGGAGAAGGCAAATCAGGGTTCATCACTGGTTTCGCAGACCGGCTCGCAACGGTCCCCCGGGCAGCCGGCGACGCGGGCCGTCCCGACGTGCCAGAGTGTCAGACATGGATGAGTCCGGGGTCGACGCCACGGTGTTCGCCGAGGAGGCGCTGCTCGGCCTCCTGCTGCCGTTCTGGCAGGTGGTTATCGGTGCGGTCGTGCTGGTCGTCCTGGTGCTCTCGGTGGGACGGTTGGCCCGGCGGGGCAAGTCGCGGATGACGACCGCGCTGCTGGTCACCGCCGCGGCCATCGCCGGGTTCGCGGTGATCGGCGTCCTGCTGGAGGGCTGAGGCTCAGAGTCGGCGGTTTGCCAGGCTGGGCAACTCGGCCCGAATCGCGGCGAGCCGGTCGAGATCCAGGTCGACGACGGAAACCCCCGGGCCGTCCGACACCTGGGCGAGGACCGTCCCCCATGGGTCCACCACCATGCTCCGCCCGAAGCAGGTGCGAGCCGGCTCGTGGTCGCCGGTCTGGCCGGCCGCCGCCACGAAGCACTGGTTCTCGATCGCCCGGGCCCGCAGCAGAACCTCCCAGTGGTCCCGTCCCGTGTGCATCATGAAAGCCGCCGGAACCACCAACAGCTGTGCACCACCGTCGGTCGCCAGCAGCCGGTACAGCTCCGGGAAACGCAGGTCGTAGCAGATCGACAGGCCGACTCGCAGACCCTCGACGTCCACCACCACCGGCTGTACCCCGGGCGCGACACTCGCCGACTCCCGGTAGGAAACCCGGCCGGGGATCTCCACGTCGTACAGATGGATCTTTCGATAGCTTGCGGCCAGGTTGCCCGAGCGGTCGAAGACCAGCGACGTGTTCCAGGTGTGCTCCTGGTCCGGGCCCGCCTCGTGGAACGACCCGGCCACCAACCAGATCCCCAGCCGCTGGGCGACCCCGGCGAAGAAGCTGCCAACCTCGCCGTCCACAGGCTCCGGCTCGGGCATTCGAGCGGCGGGACCGAGGTAGTCGACATACTCCGGCAGAACCGCGAGGTCCGCACCACCGGCGGCCGCGCGTTCCAGCAGGGTCTCCGCGGCGGCCAGATTGGCCTTGCGGTCATCCCGGGCGTTCAGCTGGCAGACGGCGACACGCATGAGCACAGGGTACGGCCGGAGGGCGGACGCGGACAGCGTCAAAGGGTGGCGAGCACGAGAGCGCCGGCGGCGAAGCCGAGGCCGGCAACCTGAACCGGCCATATTCCGGCACTTTCGTTGGCCTGGCCGAGGAGCGTGAAGAAGACGCCGAAGAGCGCGCCGGCGGCGCCTGGTCGAGCCAGCCGGGGAACGGGCCGTGAAGATCACCTCAGCCGCCCAGGCGCCCGTGCTCTGGCAGGGCGAGCACGGCGGCACAGCCCACCTGCTGAGCGGGTTGGGCGAGCCGGACCTCGTCGAGCTCTGGGACTGGCGGCTGGCACCGGGGAGACACCGCTCCCCCGACCACCCGCGCGACACCCGGGAGGTGCTGCACGTCCTCGTCGGCACCCTGGTCGTCCTGGTCGACGGGAAGGACCACCGCGTGCGCACCGGCGAGACCATCGAGTTCCACGCCGACCGGGAGCACGGCTACCGCGACGACACCGACGAACCAGCCCGGCTGATGATGGTCACGAGCACGCCATCGGGCGAGTGGGACCGCCGAACGCGATCACGCCGGCCGCGTCAGGAATGAGCGACCGGCGTGACGCGGGGAGGATCAGGCCGACTTCTCCTCGCGGTCCCGACGGGCCCGGCGGCCCGTGAACTCGCGCGGCACGATAGTCGGGTTGACGTTCTCCAGGACGACCTCACGGGTGATCAGGACCCGGGCGGCGTCGGGGTTGCTCGGCACCTCGTACATGGCGGAGAGCAGGACCTCTTCGATGATGGCCCGCAAACCACGGGCACCGGTGCCCCGCAGCATGGCCTGGTCGGCGATGGCCTCCAGTGCCGGCTCGTCGAACTCCAGCTCGACCCCGTCCAGCTCGAACAGGCGCTGGTACTGCCGGACCAGGGCGTTGCGCGGCTCGGTGAGGATCCGTACGAGAGCGCTGCGGTCCAGGCTGCGCACGTTGGTGATCACCGGGAGCCGGCCGACGAACTCGGGGATCAACCCGAACTTGAGCATGTCTTCCGGCATGACCTGGCTGAAGATGTCATCGGTCGACCGATCCGACACCGACCGGAGCCGGGCACCGAAGCCGGTGCCGCCCTGCCCGGTACGGGACTCGATGATCTGATCCAGACCGGCGAACGCGCCACCACAGATGAACAGCACGTTGGTGGTGTCGATCTGGATGAACTCTTGGTGCGGGTGCTTGCGCCCGCCCTGCGGCGGCACGTTGGCCACGGTGCCTTCAAGCATCTTGAGCAGAGCCTGCTGCACGCCCTCACCGGAGACGTCCCGCGTGATCGAGGGATTCTCCGACTTACGGGCGATCTTGTCGACCTCGTCGATGTAGATGATGCCGGTCTCGGCGCGCTTGATGTCGTAGTCGGCGGCCTGGATCAGCTTGAGGAGGATGTTCTCCACGTCCTCGCCGACGTAGCCCGCCTCGGTCAGCGCGGTGGCGTCGGCGATGGCGAACGGAACGTTCAGCATCCGAGCGAGGGTCTGCGCCAGGTGGGTCTTGCCGCACCCCGTCGGGCCGAGTAGCAGGATGTTGGACTTGGCCAGCTCGACGGCATCACTGCCGGAGCCCGGTGCACCGGCCGCCTCGGCCTGGATCCGCTTGTAGTGGTTGTAGACCGCGACCGCTAGCGCCTTCTTGGCCTGATCCTGCCCCACGACGTAGTTGTCGAGGAACTGGCAGATCTCCATCGGCTTGGGAAGCTCTTCCCACTTCACCTCGCCGGACTCGGCCAACTCCTCTTCGATGATCTCGTTGCAGAGATCGATGCACTCGTCGCAGATGTAGACCCCTGGGCCCGCGATGAGCTTCTTCACCTGCTTCTGCGACTTGCCGCAGAAGGAGCATTTCAGTAGGTCGCCGCCGTCACCGATCCGTGCCACCTACGTTCTCCCTGCACTCATCGGCCGGAGACCCGGCCCTGATCTGCGGACGCTGCACGCCGCCCGGCTAGTTCACCCCACCGGCCCGACCGGCGAAGCGGTACGGACCCGACGTTACCCGCTGCCGGGGCATTCTCCGACCCCCAAAACGGGTGTGTCAGAGGTCGGCCGGGAACGGAGCCCCGGCCAACCTCTGACCCGGTACTGCTCAGCTGGCGGCCTGGGCGGCCAGCAGACCCTTCTTGCGGCTGGTCAGGATCGTGTCGACCAGCCCGTACTCCTTGGACTCCTCGGCCGTCATGATCTTGTCACGGTCGATGTCCTTGCGAACCTGCTCGATCGGGCGGTTGCAGTGGCGGGAGAGCATGTCCTCCAGCTGCGTCCGCATCCGCAGGATCTCCCGAGCCTGGATCTCGATGTCCGAGCCCTGCCCGTAGCCGCCCTCGGTGGCCGGCTGGTGGATGATGATCCGCGAATTCGGAAGAGCCATCCGCTTGCCCGGCGTGCCCGCCGACAGCAGCACCGCCGCCGCGCTGGCGGCCTGCCCGAGGCAGACCGTCTGGATGTCCGGACGGACGTACTGCATGGTGTCGTAGATCGCCGTCATCGCCGTGAACGAACCGCCCGGCGAGTTGATGTACATGATGATGTCGCGGTCGGGATCAGTGCCCTCGAGCGTCAGCAGCTGGGCCATCACGTCGTTGGCCGACGCGTCGTCCACCTGGACGCCGAGGAAGATGATCCGGTCCTCGAAGAGCTTGTTGTACGGGTTCGACTCCTTGACCCCGTACGACGTGCGCTCGACGAACGACGGCAGCACGTAACGGTTGTGCACGGCCGCGAACTGGGGCGGCAAGCTCAGATCGGTCATCGTCAGCTCCTCAGCTCAGGGTCCCGGCGCCATCCGGAACCTGAGCGGCCCCGATGATCACCTTGTCGATGAAGCCGTAGTCCATGGCCTCCTGGGCGGTGAACCAACGGTCCCGGTCCGAGTCCGCCTCGATCTGCGACTGGCTCTGGCCGGTGTGGTGCGCGACCCGCTCCTGGAACATCCGCTTCGTGTAGAGCATCTGCTCCGCCTGGATGGCGATGTCGGACGCCGTGCCGCCCAGGCCACCGGACGGCTGGTGCATCATGATCCGGGCGTGGGGCAGGGCGTACCGCTTGCCCTTGGTGCCCGCGCAGAGCAGCAGCTGGCCCATCGAGGCCGCCATGCCCATCGCCACGGTCGACACGTCGTTGTCGATGAACTGCATGGTGTCGTAGATCGCCATGCCGGAGTAGACCGAGCCACCCGGCGAGTTGATCCACAGGTTGATGTCGCGGTCCGGGTCCTCCGCGGCGAGCAGCAGCAGCTGCGCGCAGATGCGGTTGGCGACCTGGTCGGTCACCTCGCTGCCCAGGAAGATGATGCGTTCCTTGAGCAACCGGTTGTAGACCGAGTCGTCGAGGTTGCCAATGGAGTCGCCACCGCGCGCGTCAATCGCCCGGAGCGACTTCTTGGGGATGTGCATGTCGGTCATGGCAGCCCTTCGCTCTCCGTACCGTCTTTCCCGACACTAACCGCTGTGCGGGGCGGCAGAGTCCCGGTCGGGGCACTGTTCGCTCTCAGCGCAGCTGTGTCAGGCGTACCCGCGGCGCGGGCTTCCGGGCGAACCCGGCAACGCTGGCTTCCGGGCGTACCCAGAAAAGGATTCGGCCGCCATCCACCGCTCAGCGGCGGACGGCGGCCGCACCCGACGATCAGTGGTCGTGGTTGTGCTCCGCCTCGTTGGCGGCGCGCAGCGCGTCGAGGGTGACCCCGTTGCCGGCCGAGTCCTTGATCGTGATCCGCTCCATGACGGCCGCGAGCGCCTTGCCCCGCCGCACGTCGCCGAAGACCGCGGCGGCCGCGCCGGAGCGCACCAGCTGGTCGTAGTACTGCTGCGGGGCCATCCCGGCACGCTGGGCCCGGTGCACGATCTCGTGCCCGAACTCGTCGTCGGAGACCTGCACGTCCTCCGCGTCGGCCAGAGTGTCCAGCAGGAGCTGGACCTTGACGCCCTCGGTCGCCGCCTCGGTCAGCTCGGTGTCGATCTGCTCCTCGGTCTTGTCCTCGGCCGCGAGGTACTCCTCCATGGAGGCGCCGATCCGCTCCAGCTGGTCGATCATCGCCTGCTTGCGGCTCTCGACCTCCTCGCGGACGACACCCTCCGGGGCCGGAATCTCGGCGGCCTCGACCAGCTGCGCCAGCGCCTTGTCCCGAGCGGCGTAGATCTGCTCGACCTGCTTGCCCTGCGTGACTCGCGCCCGCAGGTCGCCGCGCAGCTCCTCGATCGTGTCGAACTCGCTCGCCATCTGGGCGAACTCGTCGTTCAGCTCGGGCAGCTCCTTCTCCTTGACCGTGCGCACGGTCACCGCCACCTCGGCGTCCCGGCCGGCGAAGTCGCCGCCGACCAGCTGGGTGGTGAAGGTCGTGCTCTCGCCGGCGGCGAGGCCGACCACGGCCTCGTCGAGGCCCGGCAGGAGCTGCTTGCTGCCCACCTCGTGGGAGATGTTGCTCGCCTGGCCGCCCGGCACGTCCTCGCCGTCGACGGTGGCGTTGAGGTCGATCTGGACGTAGTCACCCTCGGCGGCGGCCCGCTCGACGGTCTTGAGGGTCGCGAAACGCTCCCGCAGGTTCTTCACCTGCTCGTCGATCTCGCTCTCGTCGATCTGCAGCTCGTCGACGGTGACCTCGATGGTGGTCGCGTCGGGGATGGTGATCTCCGGACGGACGTCGACCTCGGCGGTGAAGTTGAGCGCGTCACCGTCGTTGAACTCGGTGATCTCGACCTCCGGACGCCCCAGCGTCTTGAGGTCGTGCTCGCGCACGGCGGCGAGGATGTTCTCCGGGATGGCCTCCTGCACCGCCTCGTTGAGGACGGTGCCCCGGCCCACCCGCTGGTCGATCACCGCGGTCGGCACCTTGCCCCGGCGGAAGCCCGGAACCTGGACCTGCGAACCGATCTCCCGGTACGCCTTCTTGAGGCTCGGCTCGAGCTCGACGAACGGCACCTCGATGGCGAGCCGCACGCGCGTCGGGCTCAGAGTCTCGACGGTGCTCTTCACAGGCGTACTCCTTGACGGATCTCAGTTGAGTCTGGGCGTGATTCAGCCCATCGAGTGTAGGTGAGCCGGCCTGACGCACCGGCAGCGCCCGGGGACCGCACGAAAACGGCGGCACCCGGGGCGACCCGGCCGCGGACGACAGTCGGGGTGGCGGGATTTGAACCCACGGCCCCTCGCTCCCAAAGCGAGTGCGCTACCAAGCTGCGCCACACCCCGTGGCGACGTGCAGTCTATGCCGTCGGCGCGCCCGGGACGTGCCGGGGCCACCTCTCACCCGGACACAGCCTCCGAAAAACCCCCTTCCGCCCACTGGCGGGCGGCGCTGGCGGGCGGCGCTTCACGATCCGCACAACGTCGGAGAAGAGTGGCCTCCCGAGGCGGCGAGGCCACGACATCCGTGAGGTTGTGCGGATCTTGGGCGCTGCGAGACGGCGCGCGGACAACACCGACGCCGCCAGGCGGTGGCGTGGCTGCGCGGGCGGCAGAGGCATTGGGTACGCTGTCGGCGCGTCCCGTTTCGGCGGGGCTACGCGGGCGTAGCTCAATGGTAGAGCTTCAGTCTTCCAAACTGACGGTGCGGGTTCGATTCCCGTCGCCCGCTCCAACGACCTCCGGCCCAGATCAGAGGCTGCATCCCCTGATCCTGGGCCGGCCGTCCACTCCCCCGCTCCGATCTTGCGGGCCACCAGCTGCTCTGGCCGCCTCCGCGCCGGGCCTGCCGAGCGATCCGCCAGTCCATGGCCGAGGCGATCTCCCGGTCCGCTCGCTGATCGCGTGCTGGTAGATCAACGCCGCACGCATGCTCGCGTGCCCCATCCGCTGCATCAGCTCGCGAGTGCTCGCGCCAGAGGCTGACGAAGTAACAGCCCGGATGCCCACCACGGCCGAAGTCCAACTCTGGGGCCTGCCCGACGGCATACCCCTCATCTTCTGCCGACGCATCTCCGTGGATGCCGACGAGAGAATCGTCGAAATCTCAGACGCCGAGTACCCAGCCGACCGGACCGAACTGCGGTTCGTCACCCCACTCAAGCCCTGGCCCAAGCGCACATCAAGCGGCAACAGGCGACCAGGCCGGCAAGGAGGAAGACCGTGACCTCACCCACTAGACACGCAAGATGAACTGTTCCTCGCAAGGGCAACTGAGATTTCGAGGCGCGCGCCGGAAGACGAAGGGAAGACCCCGTTCGGTGCCATCGTCGCCATATCGGGACAATCGTCGGTGAAGGCACCAGCAGCCTTGTCGAGCTGCGAGACCCAACCGCACACGCCGAGGTCATGGCCCTGCGCGACGCCGGGAGCAAGCCAGGGCGGCACCTGCTCGAAGACGGCGCCATGTACGCCAGCAGCGAGCCCTGCCCCATGTGCCTCATGGCCTGCTACTGGGCACGCATCCCCTACCTGATCTTCGGAGCCAGCAGCCACGACGTAGCCACCTACGGCTTCGAAGACCTCCAGCTCTACCGCGAGGCCGCCCAACCGGCCGAGCACAGACCCGGTCCCCTGCGCCACAACCTTGCCCCGGGCGGGCCCGTGGAGACCACGACAGATCCCCCACCTCTATGGTGGGCCGATGGCATCGGTCAAGCAGATCCAAGTCACCTTCGACTGCGCAGATCCTGAGCGCGTCGCTCGCTTCTGGTGCGAGGTGTTGGGGTACGTCGTACCGCCGCCACCGGAGGGGTTTGCTAGTTGGGACGATTTCAATCGCACGCTGCCGCCTGAGCGTCAGGGCTCAGCGTTCGCCTGCAGTGATCCCTCAGGTGTGGGTCCGCGACTGTACTTCCAGCGCGTTCCCGAAGGCAAGGTCGTCAAGAATCGGGTGCATCTTGACGTGCGGGTCGGCACCGGGCTCGTGGGCGAGGAGCGCCTGGCCGCACTTGAGGCCGAATGCGCACGACTGGTCGCGCTCGGCGCGGTACGCGGGCGACTACTGCGCGCCGATGGCGACAACGAGTCGTGCCTCGTGATGCAGGACATCGAGGGCAACGAGTTCTGTCTCGCCTGAGTGGCCGCGAACGTGGCACCTTCGCGAGTCGACTGGTGCGGTTCACCACCGCGAGGGTCGCCGTCCCGCAGCGCGCCAACGGTCCTGATTGAACGGCCGCACTACCGACTTGCCCTCTTAAGGATCAAGGCGGCCCGCAAAGCGCGCCGCGCCGGCCCGGCCCCCCTCAGAGATGCCGCCGCGGATCCCCTCACCGGGCACCACAAGGGCTACCAGCCTCCCCGGACGGTCTGCGACTGCCCGACGAGGAGATCCGCTACCAAGCCGCATCGTTCCTGGCACGACTCGCCTTCCTGCCCCTATGCCCATGGCAGTAAGCGGGCAGGATCAGCACGGACAGCGGGGCTGCACGGGTGGTGAAATGTGTTGGTGATTGGGAACCACCGGGAGCTGTTCGCGGCGGTGCGTAAGCGACCGCACATGTACATGCCCCGGGGAGACTTCGCTAGTGTCGTTGCCTTCGTGGAAGGCTGCAACCACGGCAACGACTTCAACCTGCTCACTGGCCTCCAGAAGTGGCTGGTGACCCGTGTCGGGTGCGGGAACAACGTGGTCTGGTGGCACCTGGTTCTTCGGCTGACGGATCCGGAAGGCGCGACGAGCCTGGGGGACATGGACCCCGAGACTGATGCACGAGCCATCGAAACGCTGTTTCAGTGCTTGGACGACTTCCTGGCGCTGCGCCAGGAGCATGACGGGCTGAGCAGGATCCACGCAGCCCATCAGGCGTGGCTCGACGCCCGCGATCTCAACCACTGCCTCGCTTCCGGGGCACAGGCGTGCCCGGTCGTCGATTGGCCGAAGCCGCACGCCGGGGACCGCCGTGGGCCTTCCACGGGCCAGTAGTCACGAGGACGGACGGGCACGAGCGGGCGCGAACCGTAGCCGCATTGGCCGCCGCGACTAGGCGTTTCGGGCATCACGACCGGTTGATTGCGCTCTTCCGAACTGACGGTGCGGGTTCGATTCCCGTCGCCCGCTCCAACGGACTCCGGACCAGCAGGGGCTTATTCCCCCGATCCTGGGCCGGTCGACCACTCCCCCGCTCCGATCTTGCGGGCCCTCCGTGGGCAACTAGCGGCCCTTGCGGAATTTCCGCCCGAGCCTGCCGGGCGATCCGCTGGTCCCTGGCCGAGGCGATCTCGCGGTCCCGCTCGCTGGTCCCGTGCTGGTAGATCAACGCGGCCCGCATGCTCGCGCGGCCCATCGGCTACGTCAGCTGACACCTATCCCCGGGGATAGGGGGGACTGGCGGCTCTCCGCTCGATCTTCCTCGGGAAGTCCCGTTTGCGCCTCGTGAAGCGACCGGACTCGGTACCGCAAGTGGGTCACGTGCGGCGAATCCGCTGTGGCGAGCCGCTCCAGTTCGATGTGCGCGTTGCCGAGGTGCTCGAACAGGCGGCTGCCCGCGCCGAGCAGCACGGGGGCGATCTGGACTCGGATCTCGTCGACCAGGCCCACGGCCAGGAACTGCTGACCGACGGCAGCGCCCATCAGGCGTACGTCACGGTCTCCTGCAGCGGCGGTGGCCCGGGCGAAGGCGTCCCGGACGTCGGTGACGAAGGTGAAGGTTCCGCTCTTCTCGACCCGCTCGGCGAGGGGCTCGTGGGTCAGCACGAAGCAGGGCGCCGGGAAGGGGGTGTCGTTCCAGACGTCGATGCCGACGTCGAACGTCCGCCGGCCGAGCACCACCGCGCCCGTGCCCGCCTGCACGCCACGAACAATCTCCGCGTCCACCTCGTTCGATGAGGCGTTGAAGATCCACTCGTGCAGGCGAAGCCCGCCCACGCCCATGGGGTTCTCCACGCTGACGTCGGGGCCGGCCATGAAGCCGTCCAGCGACATGGTGACGTCCAGCAGCACGCGTGCCATGGCAACCCTTTCGTCGAGGGACGCCGCAGCGTCCGGGACCGACAGGTGCTCGACACCGTACCCATCGCAGTGGGGCGGTTCCAGCACGTGACTGGCGCGGCGCAGTCCGCCGCGCCAGGCGGTGCGTTGCCCATCGACCATCGAGCGTGATCGGGAGATCCGCGGTCCGATCAGGATTGGTCCGACCAGGCACGGCACGAACGACAACGTTCGCGCCGCCGTTGGCGCCTACGAGTGGTCCGGGAGAGGGAGATCCACAGGTTCGCCAAACGGCTCGACGGATCCGTCCCAACCGTTCCAACCCTGTTGAGTGATCTGCCCGTCAGCGTAGGTGTAGGACCAGCGAGAGCCGTCCTCGCCCTCGATATGGACGATTCCCGAGCGCACGAATGGCGCAATCGCGACGTAGAAGGCCGTGGCCTGGTCCGACCACTTGGGGTCTCCCTCGTCGTCGTGACCGAACTCGATCCAGTCTCCGTCCCGGACGATCGAGGCTCCGGCCGCCTCCGCCATGTCGGCGAGGGTGTCATCCGGAGGAGACACATCCGGGTTGAACCAACCATCTCGTACAGCCATGGCGGCCCGGACAGCGGCGACCGTAGCGACCTCGTCCGACTTCGGGATGTTCAGACGGCCTGAAGGCATCACCAGGTATCCCACGGCGCGGACCCTACATCGGTCGATGCCCACCACGCCATCAGCACCGGCCCCTGTTGAATGTGGGCCATGCCGCTGACCGTCGGAGCCCCCTTCACGATTCCCGGCTACAAGGCCATGGCCCCGCCTGACTACACCACCGAGTGCGACGCCACCGTGTACGCGGCAGACGGCGTGGTGGCACACCCCGCCTTCTGGTTGCACTACCTGTCGGGACCGGTGGGCGCCTACCCGGATGCGGAGGCCGCGTTCGAGGTCCCGACCGCTGACTACCACGCCATGGGCGCCGTCCTCGACGACCCCGAGCGCTGGCCGGTCATCTCGGTGCGGCTCGACGGAGAAGTGTGGCTACGGATCGTGTACCGCAACATCGAGGACGAGGCGGGGCTCGACTTCGTGGAGGAGCGACCAGGCCGGCCGGCAGAGGTGGTCACCTCGGTCGAGGGCCACGGGTTCACGTCCGCGATGACCTGGGCGGAACTGCTCGCCGCGGCGGCGCTGCCGGACGAACGGCTGACCTGGGCGCAACGGCTCATCCTGATGCTGCCGATGCTGGGCCAGCAGGAACTTTCCGAGGACGCCGAGAAGGTTGTGCACAGGGCGCTGGAAGGGATCGGTGCAACAAACCGGTCGGCCCTGGCACGGGTCCTGCTCGACGCTCTCGACTGGCGTACTCACTAGCGCCCACGAGGCCCGAGGCCCGCCCTGGTGCTCATCCGAGTCTGCCGATACGGCTCCTGTGCAGACACGTCGGATGGCCGAGACTGTAGCGATGGCACACGATGTCGGGGCCGCGCCGCACAGGCAGGTGGCGATCACCGCTCTGCTCATCGCCGCCGGCGTGCTCATCCTCTTCGTCCCCGCCAGTGACGAGGGCAGAGTCCTCGTACCCCTCAGCGAGGGTCACGGCCTGTCCGCCGTGGACGTGGTCGGCGCGGCACTGCTGGCGTTGGGCGGCACCTGGTTGGAAGTGCTCGTGGTACGCCGACTGCCGCACCTCGCCCTGGCCCCACGAACCTTGTTCGCACTCGGCCTCCTGGCCGGCCTCGGCATCGGGCTCCTGGTCGCCTCGGTCTTCTCGGGATTCTTCTGGTGGTGGGCCGTCGGCGCCAGCGCACTTGGCGTTGCCGTCCTCGTCCTCGTACCCCTCACGGCGCGCCGCTGAGGCGTGCCCGTTGCGGGGCTGACGATTCCCGTCGCCCGCTCGGCACACGAAGGCCCAGGTGGACCGCGATCGCGGTCCACCTGGGCCCACCCGGCGAAGCCGAGCCGGTGTGTCAGTTCAGGTGGAACCGTTCGTCGACCGCGAGGGCCGCCAACTGCGGCACGGTGAACGGCAGCTTCGTCAGCGCCGACCGACTCTCGTCGAGCTTCGCGCCCTGGGCAACGAAGACCACCACACCATCCGGGTGCCGGTAGGCCGACCACTGGTCGAGCCGGTCGTCGCTGCCCGGTCGGACCACCACGCCGACCTGCGCCGCACCGACGGTCTCGACCCGGCACTCGCCCTGCATACCCCAGAAACCGCGAGCCAGCATGCACGGCTCGGCCGGCAGTTGGTTGCCGGCGGCGTGCACCTCGACGATCACGCGCCCGGTCCCCTTCCCCTGGGCCACGGCGACCGAGGACAGGTAACTCCACACGTCGACGCCGTTCACCCTGTCCTCGAATTGCGCCTGGTGGGTCCGCAGCGTCCGCTGGTCGGCGGGCTGGTTCGCCGGATCCTCCGGCGTGCTGTAGCCGGCGGGCACGGCCGAGACGACCTCGTTGAGCAGTTCGACGCCCTGGTCGTGCTTGGACCCGGCCCGCGCGGTCCGGTCCTCCTGCGGGCGGCCGTCCGGACCGGTCGGCCACGGCTCCTTGGTGTCGACGGACGAACCCGGGCTGACCGGTGGCCCCTGACCCGCCGGTTGGTAGACCCGACCGCCCGGGTTGCCGACGGCCGCGAAGCCGGTGACCGCCAACACGACCGCCGCCGACCCGAGGGACGCCCACAGCGCACGACGGCGGAGTCGCGCCCGCCGCGCGGCACCGAGCGTGGCCCCCGTACTCAATGGTGGTGGCGGGGTGGTGCTCGCCATCTCGCTGCGCAGCGCCTCGCGCAACTCTTCTTCGTTCATCGCTCCCCCATCTCGATCCCGCTGTACGTGGGTGCCAGGAGGCCGCGCAGTGTGTCGAGCCCGCGTGCCGCCTGGCTCTTCACCGTCCCTGGAGAGCACTCCAGCAGCGCCGCGACGTCCTCGATCGAAAGGTCCTCCCAGTAGCGGAGAACCAGCACGGCCCGCTGGCGCGGTGCCACGGAGGCCAGTGCCTGGAGCAGCACCAGTCGGCTCTCCGGCGAGTCGGGCGCGGCGACCTGCTCGGCGTTCCCGCCGCCCACCCGCTCCCGCCGCCACCAGCCACGGCGCCGCTCGTCGAGGAACGTCCGGATCAGGATCTGGCGTACGTAGTTGTCGAGCACCTCGTGTCGCGAGATCCGGTTCCAGACCAGGTAGAGCTTGACGAAAGCGGTCTGGACCAGGTCTTCGGCCCGGTGCCAGTCGCCGCACAGCAGGTACGCGGTGCCGCGCATGGCACCGGACCGTGCCGCGAAGTACTCGGCGAACGCCTCGTCGCGATCGCTCATTCAGGCCTCCGATCCCCGTTTCGAGATAGTCACGCGGGGTCTGGCGCAGAGGGTTGCTCCTGAACTCGCACGTGTTTCACCGGGATCAACGCCGAACGGCCGCGTTCAGCGACGCACGGCCCGCCACAGCCGGCGGTAGAAGTCCAGGTACGTCTCCTCCACGTGCTCGGCGTACCGGATCGTCTCGGGGTGGCGTGCCGGAAGTTGGCTGATCGGGACGTTCATCGCGGCGTGGTGCTCGATGTGCAGGTTGTTGCCGTTGGTGAACCAGGTACTGAACCGACTGCCGCGGATCGAGCGGGTGTTGCGCAGCACGTCCGTGCTGTCGGTGTCGCAGAGCACGTGCTCCGGCAGCTCCACCAGGAAATGCGCCGGCACCGCGAGCAGGAGGGGCAGCAGCCACAGTCGTAGGACCTGCTCGTGGTGCCCGGTGCCGGCAAGGAAGCCCACGAGGAGGACCGTGGCTCCGAGGATCAGGTGCTCGGTGACGACCCGGCGGCGCATCGACGGGCTGATGTCGCCGAACTCGTAGCGCCAGCGTCCGGTCGCCGCCCGGACGACGTCGCGGGCGACGAACGCCAGCCGCGAGTAGTCGAACAGCCCGCGCAGCAACATGCCCCGGGTCAGCGGCACGCGGGTGTCGAAGCCGAAGAACTCGGTGTCCTGGGGGGTGCCGAGGTAGCGGTGGTGTTGCAGGTGCCGGACCCGGTAGTGGCTGTAGACCACGAACATCGGCAGGCCGAGAGGCACCCCGACGAGCCGGTGCGGCCAGGACGCCCGGAACGCCGAGTGGTGCAGGGCCTGGTGTTGCAGCTCGACCGCGTGGGTGTACATGGCGGCCAGCAGGACCACGCCGACAACGGCGGCGAGGGGTTCGGGGCGTAGGGCGAGGACGCCGCCGAGGACGGTGAGGACGGTCAGCGCGGCCAGCTTGGCGATGAAGATCCGTTCGTCGACGACGGAGGTACGTGCTCGGGCGAACAGCAGCATGGGGGGTGCCACGGTTGTCATGGGAGGTCTCTCCGTAGTGGGGCGTACTCAGCGCCCGCTGAGCAGCACGACGTGGGTGCCGGTGAGAGCGGTGGTGCGGGCGTACCGGAGCAGCCCGGCCAGTGCGACCGATCCGGCGGCGGTGGGGTGGGCGCCGTGCTCGGCGAGCAGCGCCTGGGCGTGGAGGAGGTCGTCGTCGGCGGCGCCGTGCACCAGGCCCCCGGTCGCGGCGACCGCCTCCATCGCCTCGGGCCCCTGCAGGGCATGCCAGTTGACCAGCGGCTGGTTGTGGTCGGTGGTGACGACGCCGTCCGGCGGCAGCATCCGGTAGGGCCCGGGCCAGCAGGTGACGACCGGGTTGTTGTCGGCCGAGCCGACACCGTGGATGGGTACGGACCAACCGAGCGCGCGCAGCTGGCGGTACACCGCGATGATCGTCGTACCGTTGCCGACCGGGATCCACAGCGCTGCCGGTGGCTCGGTGAGCGCCCGGTGCAGGGCGTGGGCGACCACGCCGTGGCCGGCGAAGACGGCATCGACGTACGGGCCGTCGACGTTCCCGTCGATCGAACCCTCGGCGAGCGCGAGCCGGCGGGACTCGTCGACGGCGTCCTCGTAACTGCCCGGCACGAGGTGCACGTCGGCGCCGGCGGCCCGCATGAAGGCACCGCCGTCACTCCAACCGGTCGGGAGCACCACCGTGCAGGCCATCCCGGCGGCGGCACTGGCCATCGCCATGGCTCTGCCGTAGTTGCCGCAGGTGGCGATGACGACCCGCCGGTGGCCGTCGGCCGCCGCACGGGCCACGACCGCGCGGGCCGCCGGCTCCTTGTGGCTCCCGGAGGCGTACCGGGTCTCGTCCTTGATCAGGACACGGGTACCGGGAACGAGTTCCCCGGCGTCGATGAGGGGTGTGCCGTACGCGTCGACGGGCGTCTCGGGCAGAACTTCGGTGGACACAGGGCTTCCTTAGCGGGTGTGCGGGGTGTCGGCGGTGAGCAGGGCGTCGGCTTCGCGCTGGAGTTCGTCGCGCGAGCCGATCTCGGCGGGCGGCAGGGCGTCCGGCAGGTGGTCTTCGAGCAGGCGGAGGCGGGGGGTGAACCATCCGCGTACGGCCCAGGCCAGCTGCAACAGGCCGCTGACGATGACGAGCAGGGCGAGGCCGCGTCCGGGGCCGGTGCCGAGCAGGTGGCCGACGGAATCGGCGAGGGCGCCGTCCGGTTCGAGCAGGGGCTGGACGTAGCGTTCGGCGAGCGGTCCGACGATCAGGTAGCCGATCGGCATCGTCAGCATCATCACCGTGATGAAGATCGACAGAACCCGACCCTGGAGTTCGAAGCCGACCTTCGTCTGCACCAGGGCGATCCAGTGGCCCTCGGCGAGCGACTCGCCGAACGTCACCAGGAACATCCCGGCCACCACGAGGACCGGCGCGTCTCCGAGGCCTATGACGGCCATGGCCAGGCTGCCGAGGCCCATGAAGATGATGAGACCGTTCGCTCGGCGGGCGGTGCCGCCCCACACGCCCATGGTCAGGCTTCCCACCAGCCCGCCGAGACCGCCGGCACCCAGGGCCAGGCCGAGCACGGCGGGGCTCTGCTCGATCAGCAACATCGGCGTGATCACGGCGAAGCCGAGGGTGTAGAACGCGTGGTCGATGACGAAGAACCGCAACGCGGCACGCAGTCCCGGCCGGCGGGTGATGTAGCGCCAGCCGGCGGTGATCTCGGTGCGGAAGGTCTCCTCCCGGCGGTGGAACATCAGGTCCGGGAAGCGGACCGCCAGCAGGGTGAGCACGCCGACGGCGAACGTGACCACGTCGATCGCGATCACGCCCGACACACCGATCAGCCCGACCAGCCCGGCGCCGAGCATGGGCGCGAAGACCAGGCCGACGCTGACCCCGAGCTGGCTGATGCCGTTGGCGTGGCCCAGGTACCGCTTGGGCACGAGCTGGGCGACCGCGGCGAGGTAGGCGGGCCGTTGGAAGGCCCCGGCGAGTGACGTCACCGACACCGCGAGGTAGACGTGCCAGAGTTGCAGGCCGCCCCCGGAGAACACGGCCACGGCGAGTGCCGCCATCGCCGCCGCCGAGGCACCGTCGCTGGCGAGCATGACGGTGCGCCGGTTCCACCGGTCGGCGACCGCGCCGGCGATCGGCCCGACCAGAATGCCGGGCAGCAGGCCGACCGCGTTCACCACCGCGAAGTCGGTGATCGACCCGGTCTGCTGGAAGACCCAGATGCTGAGTACGAGGGCACTCAGCCCGCTGCCGATCATGGACACCAGCTGGCCCAGTGCGACCAGCGCGAACCTGGACAGGCTCGGCTCGGCCGCGCTCACCCGCTGGGCGTCGCGACGGCGCGGCGGCGTGGGCTCCGTCGCCGGCTCGGGCTGGGCCGGCGTCTCCTCGTCCGCTGCCGGCGCGGCCGGCTCCACGAACGACACCAGTGCCCGCGCGAGCGGCTCCGCGTGGCTCTTGACGAAGAAGTGACCAGCCTTCGGGAGGACCGCCAGGTCCACCTCCGCGGCGAAGTGTCCCCACTCCTGATGGCGTTCCTGGTAGTGCTCTGTCACCCGGTCACGGGAGCCGACGACCGCCAGCACCGGCGTTCGCAGCGGGTCGGCCTGCCGCTGGTACGCGGCGGTGAAGTACTCCTCGGCGTCGCGGGCGTCGTGACGGACGTTGCGCAGGACGAACGCCTCCTGGGCCGGATCGTCCACGTCGGTGAAGCCGCCGCGACCGCGCAGGTAGGCGAGGTACTCCCGGTCCGAGGTGAAGCGGTCGGTGGGCACCAGTCGGTAGAACCAGTCGAAGAAGCGGCCGGGGAGCCGGGCCGTGGGGAAACCGGCGCCCAGCGCCACGCCAACCAGTGGCACCCCTGCTTCCTCCGCCCGCCGCGCGACCTCGACGGTCACCGCGACACCGAGGCAGTGGCCGTACAGCAGGACCGGCCCGTCGACGTCCCGCAGCTCGGTCATGACGAGATCCGCCACGGCCTGCGCGGGCAGCAACTCCTCGTCCGGCCGGGAGTGGTCGTGACCGGGCAGCTCCACCGCCCGCAACGCCCAGTTCGGGGGAAGGGCGGCGGCGAGCGGCTGGTAGGCGATCGCGCTGCCCCCCGAGTACGGCACCGCCACGACGGTGACGCCGCCGGTGGACAGGTCGGCGTCCGACGGTGTCAGCCGGTGCAGCAACGTGCGCTTCCCGAGCGAGTCGGGGTCGCGGTCGTCCAGCGCGGCGGCGAGTCGACGTACGGTCGGGTGCTGGTAGAGGTCGAGCAGGGCCGGGGCGGGCTCGATGCGCCGGATGACCCGGAGGGCGGCGAACGAGTCACCGCCGAGGGCGAAGAAGCTGTCGTCGATGCTGATGTCGTCGATGCCCAGGACCTCGGACCACACGGCCGCGATCTGCCGCTCCAGCGGCGTCCGGGCGGCCGTACCGGATGTGTCGGTGGTCGCGGTGGCGGGCGCGGGCAGCCGGCGGCGGTCGAGCTTTCCGTTCGGGGTCAACGGCAGCGCGGGCAGGCTCACCAACCGGGCCGGGACCATGTGTACGGGCAGCGTGGTGGCGAGCGCGTCGCGGATCGACACTTCGTCCACCGGCTCACCCGGACGGGGTACGACGTAACCCACGAGCTGGGCGACGCCGGACGGCAGCGGGTGCACCGCCACCGCGCACGCGACGACGTTCGGCAGTGCACCGAGTGCCGCCTCGACCTCACCCAGCTCCACCCGATAGCCGTTCACCTTGACCTGGTCGTCGAGGCGACCGAGGAAGTCGACGTCGCCGCCGAGGTGGTAGCGGGCCGAGTCGCCGGTCCGGTACATCCGGGCGTCCGGCTCCGGCGCGTACGGGTCGGGCACGAAGCGGTCGGCGGTCAGCTCCGGGCGGTCGTGGTAGCCCGGCGCCACGCCCAGCCCACCGAGGTACAGCTCGCCCACCACACCGGGCGGCACCGGCTGGCCGTGCGCGTCCAGCACGTAGACCCGGTTGTTCGGGAACGGCCGACCGATCGGCAGGGGCGCCTCGTCGGCGAGGTGATCCACCGAACCGTCGAAGTAGACGTTGTCGACGGTGACCTCGGTGACGCCGTACGCGTTGACCACCCGGTTGGTCGGCCCCACGAGGCGGCGGGCCAGCTCGTACTCCCGCACGTGCCACTTCTCGCCGCCGCCGATGAGCAGGTGTACGAAGTCCAGGCCCCGCCCGGGTTGGTCGGCGTACGCGAGCAGGTTGCGCAACACCGCCGGCACCAGCTCCGTGCACTGGACCTGCTCGGCGCACATCAACGCGTAGAGGTCGGCGGGGTCCAGGAGGGTCTCCCGGGGTACGACGACCAACCGGCCGCCGGTGCACAACGCCCGCAGGGTCTCCCCGACGAACATGTCGAAGGAGAAGCTGGCCGCCTGCTGGTAGGTCCAACCGGGCTCCAGGTGGTACGCGTGCTGCCACATGGCCACGGCGTGGACCAGGTTGCCGTGGTTGACGACGACGCCCTTGGCCTTGCCCGACGAGCCCGAGGTGTAGATCACGTAGGCGGCGTCGGTGCTGGCGTTGACCGGCTGCAGGTCGCCCCGGTCGGCCGGCAGCGGGCCTCGCAGGTACTCGTCGTCGACGAACACCGCCGCCCGGCTGTCCTGCCGCATGTAGTCGAGGCGTTCCGGCGGGTACGCCGGGTCCAGTGGCACGTACGCTCCGCCGGCCTTGAGCACGGCCCACATGGCGACGAACAGGTCGATGCCCCGGTCGAGGCAGATGGCGACGCGGTCACCTGGTCGTACGCCGTCGGTGCGCAGCCGGCGGGCCAGTTGGTTGGCGCGGCCGTTGAGCTCGCCGTAGCTGATCGTGGTGTCCCGGAAGGTCAGCGCGGGCGCGTGCGGGTCGGCCGCCACCCGCCGCTCGAAGAGCTGGTGCAGGGTGGTCGCGTCGGGCACCGGGATCGCGCTGTCGTTCCACCCGTGCACGATCCGCCGCTGCTCCTCGGCGGTGAGCAGCGCGAGCCGGCCCACCATCTGCTGTGGTGCGGTCGCGGCGGCGTCGAGCAGGGTGAGCAGGTGCCCGAGCAGCGCCTCGACGCGGGCCTTGTCGAAGAGTTCGGTGGCGTAGTCGACGTTCAGCACCGGGCCGTCGACCGGGAAGTCGAGGCTGACGGAGAGGTCCACCAGGGTCGCGGCCGGAGGCAGTTCCCCCGCGTACCGCACGCCGGGATGCCCGGCCTCGGGCACGTTGTGCACGGTGAGCACGACCGGGCTGAGCCGGTTGCGGTTGGCGCTGCCGGGCCGCCGCAACGCGTCGATCAGGTCGGGCAGGGCGAGACCCTGGTGATCCAGGTCGCTGAGGACCGCCTGTCGGACCCGGCCGAGCAGGTCCGCGAAGGAGGGCTCCCCGGCGAGGTCGCCACGCAGCGGGAGGATGTTCAGCAACGGCCCGACGACACCCTCCAGATCCGGGCTGGTCCGGCCGGCCACCGGCGACAGGATCGTGACGTCGCTGCGCCCCGTGTAGCGCCCCAGCACCGTCTGCAGGCCGGCGAGCACCACCATGAACAGGCTGGCCTGGTACGCCTGGCCACACTCGGTCAGCCGCCGTAGCAGTTGCGGGTCGAGTCGACGGCTGATGCGGTCGGAGGCGAAGGACCGGACCACCGGGCGCGGCCGGTCCGCCGGCAACTCGAGGTCCAGATCTGCGTCGTCGAAACGGCTCCGCCAGTACGCCACCAGCGTCGCGTCGGCCTTCGCGGCGGCGTACCGTGCGGCCAGATCGGGTACGGCGGCGGGCCGGGGCAACCCCGCTGCCGCGCTGAGGTCGTCGGCGTCCGGATGGCCCAGCGCCGCCTGGTAGAGCGCGGCCAGTTCGGTGCCGACGACGGTGCCGGACCAGCCGTCGTACACCAGGTGGTGGACCAGCAGGACGAGTTCGTCGTCGCCGCCGGTGCGGACCAGCACGGCGCGGGCCAGCGGCCCGTTGGCCAGGTCGAGCTTCTCGACGGCGATGGACGCGGCGGACGCGGACCGGGGCGCTTCGATCAGCGGGATCACCGCCTCCGCGTCGATGACCAGGCGCGGCTCGGCCCCGTCGTCGGGGAAACGGGCGCGCAGCAGCGGATGACGCCGGGTCAGCTCACGCAGGCCCCGGGTCAGGGCGTCGGCGTCGATCGGGCCGTCCCAGCGGAACCGGGCGCCGAGGGTGTGCGCGGGCAGGTCGGCGCAGATGCGTTCGGCCACCCAGAAGTCCCGTTGCAGAGGGCTCAGCAGGAGTGGGACGTCGGCGGGCACGGCATCGACCGGCGCCGCCTCGGTGGCCGGCGCGGTGGGGAGCAGGGCGGCGACCGCGCCGAGCGTCGGTGCGGCGTACAGCTCGCTGAGCGTGAGCTTCAGGCCGTGGCGCTGCCGCAGGGCACCGATCAACCGGACGGCGTCGAGCGAACTGCCGCCGAGGGCGAGGAAGTCGTCGTCGGGGCGTACCTCGCCGACGCCGAGCAGGGCGCCCCACAGGGTGGCGACCTCGGCCTGCGCGGGTGTCAGCCCGGCCGAGGCGGCGACCGGGCTCTCGTCGATGCTCGCCGCCAACGCCCGCCGGTCGGTCTTTCCCTGCGGGCTGATCGGGAAGGAGTCGTGTCGGGTCAGCACGGCGGGGATCAGGTAGGCCGGCAGTCGGTCGGCGAGACTGGCGCGCACCGCGGCGAGGTCCACGGTCGGGTCCGCCACGACGTGACCGACCAGGCGCTGCTGGCCGTCGCGGTCCTGCACGAGGACGACCGCGTCGGTGACGTGTCCGGCGTCGCGCAACGCGGTCTCGATCTCGCCCAACTCGACGCGGAAACCACGGATCTTCACCTGGTCGTCGGCCCGGCCGAGGAACTCGAGGGCGCCGTCGTCACCGCGTCGGACCCGGTCGCCGGTCCGGTACTCCGGCCGTCCGTCCGGGCCGGGACGGAACCGGTCGGCGGTGAGGTCCGGCTGGTGCAGGTAGCCGATCGCCACGCCGGCGCCACCGATCAGCAGCTCCCCGACCTCGGCCTCCGCGCCGGAGTCGTCGACGACGCGGCAGGTGACCCCGGGCAGCGGGTGCCCGATCGGCACCACCTCACCGGCCCACGTGGTCAGGTCGGCGACGGTGGCGACCACTGTGGTCTCGGTCGGCCCGTAGGTGTTGAGCAGCCGCACCGCGCTGCCGACCACCGCCTGCCAGCCACGGACCAGGTCCGCGCGCGCCGCCTCACCCCCGATGATCACCAGCCGGACCGACGTGGGAAGGGTGGCCTCGCCCCGCACCAGGGCGGCCGCCAGCTCGTGCCAGTACGCCGTCGGCAGGTCGAGGACGGTGATGCCAAGGGCGGCGCACCGGTCGAGGAAGAGGTCCGGCCGGCTGATCATGTCCTCGTCGCGCAGCACCACGGTGGCCCCGCTGACCAGCGGCGGGAAGAGCTCCTCGACGCTGGCGTCGAAGCTGAGCGAGGCGAACTGCAACACCCGGTCGGACCCGGTCAGCTCGTACCGGTCGACTGCGGCACGGCAGAAGCCGCTCAGGGCCGCGCGCGACACCATGACGCCCTTGGGGCGACCGGTGGACCCGGACGTGAAGATGACGTACGCGGTATCCGAGGTCGCCCCCTGCGCGCCGGACTGTGCCGACACCCCGCTCTCGTCGATCACCACACGGGGGCGGGTGTCGGAGAGCATCACCCGGATCCGGTCCGCCGGATACGCCGGGTCCAGTGGCACGTAGCCCGCCCCGGCCCGGAGGACCGCGAGGATCGCGATGATCGCCTGCCGACCACGGGGCAGTCGGATGCCGACCAGGTCCCCGCTGCCGACGCCCGCGGTGACGAGCTCGACCGAAAGCGCCTCGACCTGCTCCACCAGAGCCGCGTACGTCACCTCGGCTGACTGCTCCACCAGCGCGACGGCGGCGGGAAAGTGCTGCGCCCGCTCAGCGATGGCCGTCCAGATCTCATCCGGACCAACGCTGTCCAGCGCGATTGGACGACCGTCGATTGCCTGACTCACGGCACCTCTTCCTTAAGCGATCGGACTCGCGCCAAAGGCTAGGGGGAATTGCCGTCATCGAACGTGAACGGTGTCCAAATCATGAGCCACGCACCATGCCTGGGAATTCTGGTTCTTTTCACCTTGACCGCGTTTCGGCAGGTGGCCGAATGGGCGCCGGCGGCAATTCCGAAAACTGCGTGGCACGACCCCGTGCGCATATCCGGAACTGCTGCCGTTGGTCGGGGCGGCGACGGTCAACCAGCCGTGGATCGGCCGTGGACACCCTCCAGGTGCAGCACCACCGGAAGCCCGGCGACATTTCGCCCGTTTCCGGTCGGTGACGGCCGGGTAGGGCGTCTGCATGGACACGAACAGCACGGCGCACCTGACTGGCGGCCCTCGCGACGGCAGCACCCACGACACCGGCGGCGACGCCCTCGTCGAGGTGGAGATCGACGGCATGATGCACCGCTACATCAAGACCACCAAGCAGCACCACGACGGCCGGCCGCTCTACACCTACGACGGGGTGGTCGCCCCGGACGGCGGCGAGCCCGGCGTCGAGGACCCGGCCGCCCGGGTCGCGTCGCCCCGAGCCGACGCCGAGGGGCACGGCGGCACCCACTGACCGCCGCACCGACGGGCCCGAGAGGCCCCGAACGGGTACCAGTCGGACCGGCCGGCCACGGATGAACCCTGGCCTGCCGGGTAAGCAGCGGCCTGCCTGGTGGGGAGACGACCGGTGTCGCGGCGTGCCGCGACCGGGCGCCCGGGCGGGCGGCGAAGGCCGGCCCGCCCGGCGTTCCCCGGCGTCAGTTCGAGGAGATCCAGTTCCAGGCCGAGACGACCCACTCGGTCTGCCGGAGCCAGGCCACACCGAGGCCGACGAGGAAGACCGCCGTCGCCAGGTGGGCACCTCGCGCGCTGCGCCGGACCCGACCGAGCTGCCGCTCCAGCACCACGCGACCGACCAGCCGGGACAGGGCGAACAGGCCGACCGCCACCAGCAGGCTGAGCACCAGCACCAACAGCGGACCGCTCAGGTCACCCTGGCCGGAGAGCGCCCAGATCCCCCAGCACACGAACGCGAAGAGGCCGGCCGCCGCGCTCCACTCACCGCCGCGACGCAGTTGCGCCATCCGGGAGCTCAACGACCGGCGCGGGACCGGCCCACCGGGCCAACCGGTGCCGGTCGGCTCCTGCTCGACCACCGGGAACGGCTCGGTCCGCGGACTGCGCGGCTGACCCACCGGCGCCACCCCACGGCGGAACCCGTCACGCTGCGGCGGCACACCGACGCCGGCCTGCGGTGGCACCTCCACGGTTCGCTCCGCCCACGGCTGCGTCTGGTCTGCCATCTCGTCCTCCCCCTGACCGACGGCGACACCGCCGCCTGGATCCGAGGGTAGCCAGCCGGCAAATCGGTCGCCGAACCCGCCCGAGCCACAGGCCGGCACGACGGTGTCGAATCACACGACCGGCAGGGTACGGTCGGCTGATGGGTGATCCCGACCGACGACGGCGACGGCTGCGCCACCACCCCGAACCCGAGCCGGGCGGGCGGGGTGCCGACGCCCCGACGGCCAGCACCGCGGGCGTGCACGACGGTGACGACCCGCCGCCGCGCCGCCGGAGCCCGGGGGGCGACGAGCGCGACGGCGAACGAGGGCTGCGCGGCTTGGTCGGTTCCGGCTCGTCCCAGGTGGGGCTGAGCGCCGCGCTACGGGCCCGGGACGCGGCCCGACCCAGCGACGACGACCTGGCCGAGGCGGAGGCCCGGGTGGTGGTCGTCCGGCGTAACTGGGTGCCCCGCGAGGAGCTGCCCCGCTCGCCGCGCTGACCGCTGTCGAGGTCAGGGCAGGTCGGGCAGCTGCCGGGTCCGCTCGTACTCGGCCACCTGGGTGATCCGGCGGGCGTGCCGCTCGTTGCCGGAGAACGGCGTGTTCAGGAACGCCTCGACGATGCCGGTGGCCTCGTCGAGCGTGTGCTGGCGGGCGCCGACCGCGACCACGTTCGCGTCGTTGTGCTGGCGGGCCAGCTGAGCGGTCTCCACGTTCCAGGCGAGCGCTGCGCGGACCCCGGCGACCTTGTTCGCGGCGATCTGCTCACCGTTGCCGGACCCACCGATGACGACTCCGAGGCCCGTCTCGTCGGCCACCACCCGGTCGCCGGTGTGCAGGCAGAACGTCGGGTAGTCGTCGTCCGGGTCGTAGGCGTGCGGGCCGACGTCGACCACGTCGTACCCCTGCATGGCCAGGTGGTTGGCCAGGTGCACCTTCAACTCGAAACCGGCGTGATCGGATCCCAGGTAGACGCGCATACCGGGCAGTCTGTCAGGCCGCGCTCGGGGACGTCGCAGGGGCGGCGTCCCCGAGCCGGGTTCGTCACACGGTCGTGTGGGCGGCCGCTCAGCGCGGCAGCTCGGCGACGACCAGACCGCCGCGCGCCTTCGGAGTGAACCAGGTGCTCTTGCGGGGCATCTTCTCCCGGGCGAGGTTCACCGCGACGAAGTCCGACACGGTCACTGGCGCGATCAGGATGGCCAGCTCGGCCCGGCCCGCGTCGACCTCACCGGTGAGCCAGCTCGCCGGGTAGTCACCGCCGACGTAGGTGATCCGCTTGTCGCCCGGGTCCAGCCCGAGCGCGTCGCGGAGCAGCAGCCGCTCGACCAGGGCGTGGTCCAGGTTTTCCAGGCGGCCGGAGGCCGTGGCGGGCAGGCGCACCGCGTACCCCTGGCCGTCGAGGCGGAGGTGCACGGTGCCGCCGGCCGCCGGGACCTCGACCGGGTCGTCGATCGGCTCGACCTCGGCACCCGCCGCCCGCAGCCGGTCGAGCAGCTCCGCCGGGGTGGTGGTCAGCTCGCTGACCAGCCGGTTGTACGGCTGGATGGCCACCGACGCGGGGGTGGTGACCACGGCCAGGAAGCGCGGCAGGCCGCCGGTCTGGGCGGCCAGGCTGCGGTGGTTGCCGTCGGCGACGACCAGGTCGCCGCCACCGGCGAGGGCGGTCAGCGTGGCCTGCTCCGGGCCGGGGCCGAGCAGCCAGATGGCGTGCGTGCGCCCCGCCTGGTCGGTGTCCGTGGCGGCGGGCGCGCCGGCTGTTTCCGTCGCCGCCGCGAGCGCGGCGTGCAGCTCGTCGCCACGCCCCGTCTGGAGCAGGAGTACGGGTGAGAGCAGGTGCCCCAGCGCGTCGGCCAGCGCCACCCGCTCACGAACCTTGGCGATGAAGACGTCCTCGTTGCGGATGACCAGGCCCGGCTCGTCGGCACGGGTGGAGATCTGGTCGGTGTCCACCATCGCGAACATCCCGTACGCGGGCTCCTCCCCCGGCGCGCTGATCCGGTAGAGCACCACCACCTGCTCGGCGGGGGTGTAGCTGCCGTCGGCCTTGGCCTCGGTGAGGCGGGCCACCGCGTCCGGGAGAGCGTCGAGGAAAGACTTGCCCAGGCTCTCCGGCGCGCGGTGCGGCATCTCGATGCCGAGGGCACTGTGCGGGTTCGCCTCGATGATCGCGGTGATCTCCGCGTCGTCGGCGAACTCGTCGTAGTTCTGCGCGCCGGTGCCGCCAGTGGTGACCCAGGCCCGGGTGATCGGATGCACGACCGTCATGCCCACTGACGCTACCGGCGACGGTGTGGCCGCCGACGGGGACCCGCGGAGCGTCCACCAGATGAAAGCACCGGGCCGGGGCGCGGCTGTCAGTTGGCGCGGCCGGATGTGCCCCGACGATGCCGGCCCGCCGTCACCGGCCCGCCGTTGCCCCGCCGGGCGGTCGCGGCCGGCCCGGTGGTCACGCTGCGCCGGGGTGTCGCGGGCGGCCCCGGCACGGGACGCTCGGGCGGCGGCGACGGGACGGGCCGCGGGTTCAGCGGCGGCGTCGGCACCGGACGCGGGGCAGCGGGTGCCGGCGGAGGCGGTGCGGGTTGGGCCGGTGCCGCCGCCGACGGCACGAGCAGCGCCGGACCGGACGCCGGAAGATCGGCCGGCACGGAGTCGACGGCCGGCGTCAGCGGGTCGGCCGACGCGGGCGGGCTGAGCCGGGAGGTCACCGGGACCCGGGCCACGCCCACCACGATGGGCGGCGCGAGCAGATCCACCAGGTGGGCGGGCAGGTCCGGGCGGACCGCCGGCCAACGGGAGTCGTCAACGGACCAGTAGGCCGCGCCGGGAGTCTCGATCACCCCCTGCCGGGTCAGCTGATCGTCACCGGACGCACGGTGCTTGGCCATCGGGATTGCCTCCACGAGCTGCGGGGTGCGGCCCTGCGGGTCGCTGCGGCGGACACCGAGGGAAACGACGCCGCCCGCCCACCGGTGACGCCAGGACCGTCCTCCAAACCCGCCGCCGCACCCGGCGTCCGACGCGGCGCGCCCCGCCCGGCCGGCAATGCGGTCCGGACGGGGGCGCCTGGTGGTCGTGGATCAGTCGAAGATCGGGCCCTGCTCACGGGTGCGCTTGAGCTCGTAGAAGCCCGGCGTGCCAGCGACCAGCAGGACGCCGTCCCAGAGCCGGCCGGCGGCCTCCGCCTTCGGGGCGGGCGTGATCACCGGGCCGAAGAACGCGACGGGGCTGCCGTCCGGGCCGGGCGCGTGCACGACCGGGGTGCCGACGTCCTGCCCGACCGGGCGCATGCCGGCCTCGTGGCTGGCCCGCAGCGCCTCGTCGTAGTCGGTGCTGTCGGCGGCAGCGGCCAGCGCCGGGTCCAGGCCGGCGTCGGTCAGCGCGGCGACGTAGAGCTCCTGACCCCGCTCCTCCTTGCCGAGGTGGATCCGGGTGCCGAGCGCGGTGTAGAGCCGGCGCAGGACGTCGCCGCCGTACTGCTGCTCGGCGGCGATGCAGATCCGCACCGGGCCCCAGGCGGTGCGCAGAAACGTCCGGTACTCCTCGGGCAGTTCGTCCCGGCCCTCGTTGAGTACGGCGAGGCTCATCACGTGGAAGCGAATGTCCACGTCACGGACCTGCTCGACCTCGAGCAGCCAGCGGGAGGTGATCCACGCCCACGGGCAGGCCGGGTCGAACCACATGTCGGCGGTGACACGATCGGTCACGGTGAGGTCCCTTCGCGACGGGTGGCGCCGGCAGTCCGGCGTCTCATCGAATCTTCACCCGCACCGCGTCGCCCGGCATGCGAATGAGAGCGTGACCTCGGCCACCGCGGGCTGCCGGTACATGGAAGACTCGGGTCGGGCCGGCCGCCACGCGCGGTTGGCGAACGGGCGCCGCCGGGCGTACGGCGAGATGTGGGATGGAGACGAACAGTGCCGGGAGTGCGCAACCTGACGCAGGTCGAGGCGACCGAGCGGGCCCGCCTGCTCGACGTGACGGGGTACGACATCAGTCTTGACCTCTCGACCGCCGTGCTGGCGGCCGAGGGCCGCACGTTCCGGTCGACCACCGAGGTCCGGTTCCGCTGCGCCGAGCCGGGCGCGAGCACGTTCATCGAGCTGGCCGCCGAGTCGGTGCGTTCCGCCACGTTGAACGGCGCGCCGGTCGATCTCTCCGACTGGTCGGCCGAGAAGGGCCTGATCCTGTCCGAGTTGGACAGCGACAACACCCTGGTGGTCGACGCGGACTTCGCCTACTCCAACAGCGGGCAGGGTCTGCACCGCACGGTCGACCCCGTGGACGGCGAGACGTACCTCTACAGCCAGTTCGAGACGGCCGACGCGCAGCGCGTGTTCGCCTGCTTCGACCAGCCCGACCTGAAGAGCGTCTACACCTGGCACGCCACCGTGCCGGCGCACTGGCGGGCGGTGTCCAACATGCCCGTGCAGCACGAGGAGCCGGCGGGTGAGGGGCTCAAGACGCTGCACTTCACCAAGTCGCCCCGGATGAGCACCTACATCACGGCGATGTGCGCCGGGCCGTACCACGAGGTGCGCGACAGTCACGACGGCATCGACCTGGGGGTGTTCTCCCGGGCGTCGATGGCGCAGTTCCTGGACTCCGACGACCTGTTCCTGATCACCAAGCAGGGCTTCGACTTCTTTCACGAGAAGTTCGGCGTGCGCTACCCACTGCCGAAGTACGACCAGCTCTGGGTGCCCGACTTCAACGCCGGCGCGATGGAGAACTTCGGCTGCGTGACGCATGCCGAGTCGCACTACCTGTTCCGCTCCCAGGTCACCGACTTCGAGTACGAGCAGCGGGCCAACACGATCCTGCACGAGCTGGCCCACATGTGGTTCGGCGACCTGGTCACCATGCGCTGGTGGAACGACCTGTGGCTGAACGAGTCGTTCGCCGAGTGGGCCAGCCACTGGTGCAACACCAACGCGACCCGCTTCACCGAGGCGTGGACGACGTTCCTGTCCATCCGGAAGAACTGGGGCTACCGGCAGGACCAGCTCTCCTCCACCCACCCGGTCTACACCGAGATGCCGGACATGGAGGCCGTCGAGGTCAACTTCGACGGCATCACCTACGCCAAGGGCGCGAGCGTGCTCAAGCAGCTCGTCGCGTACGTGGGCGAGGAGCCGTTCGTCGCCGGGCTGCGGGCATACTTCGGCAAGCACGCCTGGGGCAACGCCACCTTCGACGACCTGCTCACCGAGCTGGAGGCCGCCTCCGGCCGGGAGCTGCGCAAGTTCGCCGCACAGTGGCTGGAGACCGCGCAGGTCAACACGCTGCGCCCGGAGGTGACGATCGGCGCGGACGGCACGTACGAGCGGGTGACGGTGCGGCAGGAGGCGCCGGCCGCGTACCCGACCCTGCGGACGCACCGGATCGGCGTGGGCCTGTACGACCTGGCCGACGGGCGGCTGGTCCGCCGCGAGCGGTACGAGGTGGACGTGGCCGGCGAGCGGACCGACATCGCCGAGCTGCGCGGCGTCCGCGCCGCCGACGTGCTGCTGCTCAACGACGACGACCTGAGCTACACCAAGCTGCGCCTCGACGACCGCTCGATGGCGACCGTGGTGCAGCACATCGGCGGCTTCGAGTCGTCGCTGGCGCGGGCACTGTGCTGGACCGCCGCATGGGACATGATCCGCGACGCCGAGCTGTCGGCCCGCGACTACGTGGCGCTGACGCTGAGCGGGCTGCCCGCGGAGACCGACATCAACCTGGTCACCGCGACCCTGCGGCAGGCGACCACCGCGCTCACCCTCTACGCCGACCCGGCCTGGGCGCCGACCGGCTGGGCCGAGCTGGCCCGTACCGCCCGGGACGCGCTCGCCGCCGCCGAGCCCGGCAGCGGATTCCAGCTGGCCTGGGCCCGCGCGTACACCTCGGCGGCCCGCTCGGATGAGGACCTGGCGACGCTGCGCGGCTGGCTGGACGGCACCGGCATGCCGGCCGGGCTGACCGTGGACACCGAGCTGCGCTGGTCGGTCCTCGGGGCGCTGGTGGCCAACGGCGCGGCGGGTGCCGCGGAGATCGAGGCGGAGCTGGCCAGCGACCGCACGGCCAGCGGCGAGCGGGAGGCCGCGTACGTGCACGCGCTGGTGCCGACGGCCGAGAACAAGGCCGCCGTCTGGGCGCTGCTCACCGGCCCCGACGCGCTGCCCAACTGGCGGCACCGGGCGCTGTTGCAGGGCTTCGCCCACCCGGTGCAGGTGGAGCTGGTCGCTCCGTACCGGGAGCGGTACTTCGCGACGGTGGGTCAGGTGTGGGCCAGCCGGGACAGCGAGCCGGCGCAGGAGTTCGCCCAGTTGGCGTACCCGACCTACCTGGTGGAGGACGACACGGTGGCGGCCACCGACGCGTGGCTGGCCGGTGACGGGCACCCCGGCCCGCTGCGCCGGCTGGTCGCCGAGGGCCGCGATGGTGTGCTGCGCGCGCTGAAGGCCCGCGCGAAGGACGCCCAGCAGGCCTGATCAGGGAGTATGAGCGCCTGGCCGCGCTGGAACAGCCCAGACAGACCGAAGCCCGGCCCGCTGAGAGCGGGCCGGGCTTCGTCGTGCGAGGAAGGGCTCAGCCCTTGCCGGCGTGGCTGGCGAGCTGGTCGAGGCCGTTGATGATGCCGCCGGCCAGGTCGCCGCCGCTGAACGCGCCGACCATGGAGAGCGCGGCGAGCTTGGCGTACGTGTCGGGGATGCGCTTGCGGGCGTACCGCCCGGTGACGATCTCCAACTGACGCTGGTTGGGCGACACCGCGATCAGCACCGACTTGTCGGGGTCGGCGAGCTGGCGGTGCAGCCGCTGGGCGTGCTCGCGGATGGGCTCGTCGAGACCGCCGACGAAGACCGAGAAGACCAGGCCGGTGCCCTGGTCGGCCAGGCGCAGCGCCTCGTCGATGCGCAGCAGCTGGCGGGTCGAGAAGGGCCCGTCCAGCACCTCGGGCGGATTCTCCGACCCGGCCTGCTTCTCACCAACGGTCACTTGCGCCTCCGGTTCCACCGGCCGGCGCCTCGACGCTGGCCTGCTCAAGCTTGTGGCTGGTCAGCGCGGGCGCCTGCGCCCCCGCGGTCAGCGCGGTGCCGGCCGAGTCGGCCAGCTGCTCCGGACGGCCCAGGAACCAGACCGGAGTGAAGTCGAAGGGCCGGCCCGGCCGGTAGCGCTTGGCGCCACCACCACCGCCGGTGGCACCACCACGACTACCGACGTACGACAGGCCGGCGATGACCAGCACCGCGGCCAACGGGATGCCGACGAAGACCAGCAACGTCTCGGTAACAGACAATCCCAACGCCCCCAGGCGGAAGAAGGACGACCTCGAACAACCGGGTCGGATGGACGATCATGATGCCGACCGCCCGACGCCGTCGCCATTCACGTTAGCGGAGTCGGCCGCCCGCCAGATTGCGGGGTGCCGATCCCACCCGCCACTGGAGTTCTCCAGTTGCGCAGCGGTCGCGATGAGCCGCACGTCGTCGCCGTACCGAGCGGTGAGCAGCACCCCGACGGGCAGGCCGTCGGTCGTGGTGCCCAGCGGAAGCGAGACGGAGGGATCGCCGGTGACGTTGAAAATGGCGCAGTAGGGCGAGAAGCGGCGTTGCCGGTCGAAGTCCGCCGCCGGGTCACCGTCGGCGGTGAACCAGCCGACGGGTGCCTGCGGGGCGGCCAGGGTGGGGCAGAGCAGCAGGTCGTAACCGGCGGTGCGGCGGGCACCGAGGCGTACCTGCGCCTGCAGCTCACCGAGAGTGGCAGCCAGGGTGCCGGCGGAGATCTCGGCGCCCCGGGCCCGCAGCAGCCGGGTCAGCGGCAACAGCTCCGCCTCCCGCTGTGGCGGCACCGGGGCGAGCGCCAGCACGTACCAGAGGATTTCGAACAGCGGCCACGCCGTCGGCCCGAGCGGCGGCGGCACCTCGACCACCTCGTGGCCGGCCGCGGCGAGCAGCGCGGCGGCCCGGTCCACGGCGGCCACGCAGTCGGGGTGCACCGGCTCGTCGGCGAGCATCGGCGTGGTGAACCGGCCGATCCGCAACCGGCCGGGCTCGGCCCGGCGCGCGACGGCCAGGTAGCCGCCGGGCGGCGCGGGTGGCGGCAGGTAGGGCTCGCCGGGGACCGGAACGGCCATGACGTCGAGCAGCGCGGCGACGTCGGTGACGGTCCGCCCGAGCGGGCCGCTGGTGGGCAGGCCGAACGCGCCGGAGCCGAGTGGCCCTCCGGAGACCAGACCGCGGCTGGGCTTGTAGCCGACCAGGCCGCAGAGCGACGCCGGGATGCGCAGTGAGCCGCCGCCGTCGGAACCCTGGGCGACCGGGACCAGCCCGGCCGCCACCGCCGCCGCCGCGCCGCCGCTGGACCCGCCCGCGGTGTACGCGAGCTGCCACGGATTGCGGGCCGGGGGCGCGACCAGGCCCTCCGAGTAGAGCGAGCAGCCCAGCTCGGAGGTGGTCGTCTTGCCCAGGCTGACCAGCCCGGCGGCCTTGATGAACCGGACCACGTCGGCGTCGACCGGCGGGATGAAGTCGGCGAAGGCGGCGGAGCCGAAGGTGGTGCGAACCCCGGCGGTGAGGGTGAGGTCCTTGATCGCGGTCGGTACGCCGTGCAGCGGGCCGCGCCCGTCGGCGGGCGCGGCGTCGGCGACGCGGGCGGCCTCCCGGGCCAGCTCCGGCGTGACCGTGACGAACGCGCCCACGGTGTCGCCGATCGCGGCCACCCGGTCCAGGTGATGCTCGACCAGGTCGACGCTGGACAGTTCACCGCGGGCTATCGCGGTGGCCTGCTCCAACGCGGTCAGGTCGTGCGGCTCGGCCATCCCGTCATCCTGCCGCTCGCCAGCCCTCGGCGCACTCGACACGCGCCGACGATCGACAACGGGCCGCAGAGCAAAGGTTGTCGAGGTGGTTGGGAGTGGCCGTCACCGGCGGTGGGCGAACGGCCGACGCACCAGCGGGCCGGGCTGCGGTCAGCCGTGCAGGAAGCGCAGGGCGTTGGCGGACAGCAGCTTGTGGCGCTGGCCGTCGGTGAGGAAGTCGGCCGCGCGGACCACCGCGCCGGCGGGCCGTTCGCCCAACGGATACGGGTAGTCGCTGCCGACCAGCACCCGGTCCTCCCCCAGCGTGTCGACCAGCAGCCGCAGCGCGGGCGGCGCGAAGACCACCGAGTCGACGCTGAAGCGGTCAAGGTAGCTGCTGGGCGGGCCGTGGGACGCGCCCCGGACCAGGTCGCCACGGCGCTGCCAGGCGTTGTCGGCACGGCCGAGCCAGAACGGGAAGCTGCCACCGCCGTGCGCGAAACAGATCCGCAGCGTCTCCGGCACCCGGTCGAAGACGCCGCCCAGGATCATCGCCAGCACCGACAGGTGCGTCTCGGCGGGCATTCCGGTCAGCCAACGGGCCATCCACCGGTCCAGCCGCGGACCGCCCGGCATGTCCCACGGATGGACGAAGACCGGCGCGCCCACCTCGGCGCAGTGCTGGAGGAAGGTGACCACACCGGCGTCGTCCAGGTCCCGGTCACCGACGTGGTTGCCGATCTCCACGCCCACGTGCCCGGCGGCCAGGCTGCGGTCCAACTCGGCGCAGGCGGCGTCCGGGTCCTGGAGAGGCACCTGGCAGAACGGCACCAGTCGGTCGCCACCGGCCGCGGTGACCTCCAGGGTCAGGTCGTTGAAGATCCGGGCGACCTTCACCGCCTGGTCGGCCGGACGGTCGTAGCTGAAGAAGACCGGCGTGGGCGAGACCACCTGCACGTCCACGCCGTCGGCGTCCATGTCGGCCAGCCGGCGCGACGCGTCCCAGCACTCCGCACCGACCGGGCGGAACTCCGTCTCCCCTACCATGATCATGGCGGCGCGCTCGGAGTCGACCCGCAACCAGGGCCATCCGGACCCACCGCACGCCGCGCCGAGATCCGGCCATCCCTTCGGTACGACGTGCGTGTGCACGTCGACCACACCTGCGGGCATCAGCCCTTGCCCGGGTGCAGGGTGCCGCAGTTCGCGCAGGTGCGCGCCGCCTCGTCGGCGTAGAACGCCTGGAACACCGGCGGCAGGTCGGCCGCGATGTCCCGGACCTGCAACTCCACCTCGTGCACCCGGTGCCCGCACTCCGGGCAGTACCACTGGAACGTCTCCAGCGTGCCCTCTTCACGGACCCGCTCGACCACCACGCCGATCGAGCCCGCCTCCGGCCGCTGCGGCGAGTGCGGGGTGTTGCGCGGCAGCATCCACATCTGGCCCTCGCGCACGTGCACCGTATGCGGCCCCTCCGGGGTCATCAGGTTGATGTGCATGTTGCCCTTGACCTGGTAGAAGAACTCCTCGTACGGGTCCACGTGGAAGTCGGTGCGCTGGTTGGGCCCGCCCACCACCATCACGATGAAGTCGTCCCCGCCGGGGAACATCTCCTTGTTGCCCACCGGCGGCTTCAACAGGTGCTGGTTCTCCGCGATCCATCCCGGAAAACTGAACGGCTCTGCGATCTCACTCACGACTGACCTCCCGAGGGAAGAAGGGCCACGGCCTGGATCTCGATGAGCAGGTGCGGGTGCGGCAACTGGTGCACCGCCACCGTCGTCCGGGTCGGGCCGGACGCGTCGAAGAACTCCGCCCACACCTCGTTGTAACCACCGAAGTCGTTCATGTTGACCAGGTACGACGTCACCTGCACGAGGTCGGCGAGATCGGCGCCGACCGAGCGCAGCAGGTCCCGGACGTTCTCGATGACCGCCCGCGCCTGCACCCGGATGTCGAGGTTCGTCGTACCGAACTCGTCGACCGACACACCCGCGAAGCTGTTGTCCGGCCGCCGGGACGACGTACCCGACACGAAGACGAACCCGCCGGCGACCTTGACGTGCGGGAACGCCCCGCGTGGGACGGCCTTGCCGGCCACCACCCGCGCGGTCACGACGAGGCCCGGAGCGATGCCGTGCCGAGCTTCTCCACGACGGCCCGCACGTGTGCGCCCGGACGCAGCGGCACCGCGGCGGTGGCGGCGCCGGCCAGGAAGACCCAACCCGACTCCAGCCGCACCCCGTGCCGGCCAGCGAGCCGGATGCCCTCGTCGAGCGCCCGACGCGGATCACCGAGGATCGCCGCCGTCGAGCCGACCTGGGCCACCCGGCCGTCGACCTCCAGCAGCACGCCCAGATTGTCCAGCCCCGCCGGCACCGGCGACCACGGCCCGATCACGAATGCGGCGGCCGAGGTGTTGTCGGCGATCACGTCCGGCAGCGAGAAGCGAAAGTCGGCGTACCGGGAGTCGATCAGCTCGATGGCCGGGGCCACCGCGCGAACCGCGGTGGCGAAGTCGCCGACCGGCTCGCCCGGCTCGGGTAGCCGGTCCAGCAGGAACGCCACCTCCGGCTCGACCCGGGGGTGGATGTACGCGGCCCGGTCCACGGCACCGCCGTCGGGCACCCGCATCGCGTCGGTGAGCCGTCCCCAGATCACCTCGTCCACGCCAACCTGGGCCATCTTCGCCCTGCTGGTCAGCCCCATCTTCAACCCGACCAGCCGCTCGCCGGCGTCGACCCGACGCTGAAGCAGTGCGGCCTGCACGCTGTACGCGGCATCCACGTCGAGACCGGTCTCCGCGGCGAGCTGCGGGATTGCGCTGGCCGTGGCCGCGGCCACGCCCAGCTTCTCGGCGATCCCCGCGATGTCTGGTCCGATCATGAGGGCTCCTTGCCAGCCAGGTCGAGTGCCACGTCCACGATCATGTCCTCCTGGCCGCCGACCATCCGGCGCCGGCCCAGCTCGACGAGGATCGACCGGACGTCGACGCCGTAGCGCGCCGAGGCCCGCTCGGCGTGCCGAAGGAAGCTGGAGTAGACCCCCGCGTACCCCAGGGAGAGCGTCTCCCGGTCCACCTGGACCGGCCGGTCCTGCAACGGGCGGACCAGGTCGTCGGCGGCGTCCATCAACGCGAACACGTCGCAGCCGTGCCGCCAGCCGTGCAGTTCGGCGACCGCGACGAAGACCTCCAGCGGCGCGTTGCCGGCACCCGCACCCATACCGGCGAGGGAGGCGTCGACACGGACGGTCCGGCCAGCCGGCGAGCCGAGCGGCCCGGCGCCGAGGATCCGACCGTGCTCGACGGCGAGCACGCTGTTGGCCACGCCGAGCGACAGGTTGTGGTGGGCGTGGATGCCGATCTGCGTCTCCGGCTCCAGCACCTGCCGGTACGCGTCGACCCGCTGCGCCACGTCGGACATCAGCAGCCGGCCACCAGAGTCGGTGACGTAGACGCAGTGCGCACCGTACGACTCCATGAGCTTGGCCTGCCCGGCCAGCCCCGCCGGGTCGTTCATGTGCGACATCATCAGGAAGCCGGCCACGTCCATGCCGTTCTCCCGTGCCCAGGAGATGTGCTGGGCGGAGATGTCGGCCTCGGTGCAGTGGGTGGCGATCCGGACGCTTGTCACCCCGAGCGCCTTCGCGGCCTTCAGGTCGGCGATGGTGCCGATGCCCGGCAGCAGCAGGGTGGTCAGCTTCGCCGAGGTCAACACCTCGGCGGCAGCCGAGATCCACTCGGCGTCGCTGGCCGCGCCGTGGCCGTAGTTGACGCTGGAGCCGGCGAGTCCGTCGCCGTGCGCCACCTCGATCGCGGCCACCCCGGCGGCGTCCAGCGCGGCGGCGACGGTGCGCACCTGCTCGACGGTGTACCGATGGGCGATGGCGTGCATGCCGTCGCGCAGCGTCACGTCCTGGATGTACAGGTCGGTCATCGCGCGGTCACCTCCGACGAGCGCAGCGCGACCAGCCGCTCGGCGGTGCGCAGCGCGGCGGAGGTCATGATGTCCAGGTTTCCGGCGTACGCCGGTAGATAGTGGCCCGCGCCGGAGACCTCCAGGAAGACCGACACCTGCAACGCGGTGAGCTGCCGCCCGAGCGTCGGCAGGTACGCCTGCACCCGGTCGAACTGCACGTCCTGCTTGAGCCGGTAGCCGGGGACGTACTCCTGCACCGTCGCCACCATGTCGGTCACCGACGCGGCGATGGCGTCGGTGTCGGCGTCGACGTCCGGGCAGAGGCAGTACACGGTGTCCCGCATCAGCAGCGGCGGGTCCGCCGGGTTCAGCACGATGATCGCCTTGCCCCGTTCGGCGCCGCCGACGACCTCGATGGCCCGGGCCGTGGTCTCGGTGAACTCGTCGATGTTGGCCCGGGTGCCCGGCCCGGCGGACCGGGACGCGATGGACGCGACGATCTCCCCGTACGCCACCGGGGTGACCCGGCGTACCGCGGCGACGATCGGCACGGTCGCCTGCCCGCCGCAGGTCACCATGTTGACGTTCGGCTCGTGCAGGTGCTCGTCCAGGTTGACCGGCGGCACCACGTACGGGCCGAGCGCGGCCGGAGTCAGGTCGACCACCGTGCGTCCGTGCGCGCGCAGCACCGCGTCGTGGCGGCGGTGCGCGCCGGCCGAGGTGGCGTCGAAGACCAGCTCGACGTCGGCGAACTCGGGCATCGCGACGAGCCCGTCCACGCCGTCGGCGGTGGTGGCCACGCCGAGACGGCGGGCCCGCGCCAGACCGTCGGAGGCCGGGTCGATGCCGGCCATCGCCACCATCCGCAGCTCGCTGCTGAGCCGCAGCACCTTGATCATCAGGTCGGTGCCGATGTTTCCCGATCCCAGCACCGCCACGTTAGTGGTCACTGGCCGCCCCTGTCGCTGAAGGATGTGCGCACCGAGCCGAGACCGGAGATCCGCGCCTCGTACGACGCCCCCGGGGTGACCGGGACCATCGGGCCGAGCGCCCCGGACAGCACCACGTCCCCGGCCCGCAGCGGGTCACCGGCGCGAGCGAGGGTGTTGGCCACCCAGTGCAGGGCGTGCAGCGGGTTGCCCAGGCAGGCCGCGCCCGCGCCCACCGAGACCGGCTCGCCGGCGTGCTCCAGCACCATTCCGCACAGCCGCAGGTCGATGTCGGCGAGCCGGCGGGGCGTGGTGCCGAGCACGAAGAGCCCGCTGGAGGCGTTGTCGGCGACGGTGTCCACGATGGAGATGTCCCAGGCGGCGATCCGCGAGTCGACGATCTCGATCGCCGGCAGCACGTGGTCGACCGCACGGATCAGGTCGACCGTCGTGATCTGCGGGTTCGGGAGATCCTTGTCGAGCACGAACGCGATCTCCGCCTCGACCCGCGGCTGGAGCAGCCGGTCGATGGGCACCTCGACCCCGTCGCCGACCGCCATGGCGTCGGTCAGCATCCCGAAGTCGGGCTGGAACACCCCGAAGGTCTCCTGCACCGCCCGGGAGGTCAGCCCGATCTTCGCGCCGACCCGGCGTTCACCGCGGCCCTGCCAGGCCCGCGCCTGGAGCTGCTGCACACGGTACGCGGACTCGACGTCCCCCTCCGGGAGCAGCCGGCCGCGTAGCGGTGGGCACGGCTTGCCGGTGGTGCGCGCGTCGGCCAACTCCCGGTTGGCGGCCTCGATGTCAGCTTTCATGCCCGCTCCTCGCTGCGGCTGCTCACGACAGGTCCACGCAGACGTTGGTGAGTTCGGAGTAGAAGTTCAGCGAGTGCACGCCGCCCTCGCGGCCGATGCCGGATGCCTTGACCCCGCCGAACGGGGTGCGCAGGTCACGCAGGAACCACGTGTTGACCCAGACGATGCCAGCGTCCAGCCGGGCGCCGGCCCGGTGGGCGACGCCCACGTCCCGGGTCCACACCGTCGCCGCCAGGCCGTACTCGGTGCCGTTCGCGAGGGCGTACGCCTCGTCCTCGGTGTCGAACGGCGCCACGTGCACCACCGGGCCGAAGATCTCCTCCCGGTTGGTACGGGCGTCGGGGCCGAGCCCGGTGAGCACCGTCGGCTGCACGTACGAGCCGCCGTCGCGGGCGTCACCGAAGGCGGGCGTGCCGCCCCCGGTGAGCACCTCGGCGCCCTCGGCGCGGGCCAGCTCGTACGCGCCGAGCACCTTCGCCCGATGCTGGTGGGAGATCAGCGGCATGGTGGCGGTCGCCTCGTCGGTCGGCCAGCCGTACGCCAGCTCACCGGCCCGCTTCGCCAGCCGGACGGTGAACTCCTCGAAGACCGGGCGCTGCACGTAGAGGCGTTCGGTGCAGAGGCAGACCTGCCCACCGTTGGTGAAGCTGGAACGCACCGAACCGGCCACCGCGGCGTCCAGATCCGCGTCGGCGAAGACCAGGCCGGCGTTCTTGCCGCCCAGCTCGAAGCTCACCGCCTTCACCCCGTCGGCGGCGGCCCGCATGATCGCACCGCCGGTGGCCGATTCGCCGGTGAAGGTGATCGCGTCGACCCCCGGGTGGCGGGTGAGGAACTCGCCGGCCGAGTCCGGCCCGTACCCGTGCACCAGGTTGAACACTCCGGCCGGTACGCCGGCGGCGGCCATCACCTCGGCGAGCAACGTCGCCGAGGCGGGCGTCTCCTCGCTGGGCTTGACCACGACGGCGTTGCCGCAGGCCAGCGCCGGAGCCACCTTCCAGGTGAGCAGCAGCAGCGGCAGGTTCCACGGCACGATGACCGCGACCACGCCGACCGGCTTGCGGAGCGCGTAGTTGAGCGCCCGGCCGCCGGTCGGGGTGACCGTCGTGAACGACTCGGTGGGCGCGGTCGCGACGATCTCCGCGAACGCCCGGAAGTTCGCCGCGCCGCGCGGGATGTCCAGGGTGCGGGCCTGGGCGATGGACTTGCCGGTGTCGGCGACCTCGGCGGTGACCAGGTCGTCGAAGCGGCGCTCCAGTTCGTCGGCGACGCGGCGCAGCACCTCGGCGCGTTCCCGCTCGCCCATCCGGCCCCACGGCCCGCGCAGCGCCGCCCGGGCGGCGGCGACCGCGTCGTCCACGGTGGACTTCGACGCCTCGACCACCTCGAAGACCGGCTCGCCGGTCACCGGGCTGACCTTGGTGAACGTCGGCCCACCGTCGACGAACTCACCGGAGACGAAGTTGCGCAACCGCTGCGGGCCGGCCGGCGCGTGGCCGGCCATCAGCCGCGGATCCCAGGTGCCGTTCACGGACGCCTCCCTCGGCTCAGCGCGGCACCGATCGCGCCGACCACCAGCAGCGCGGCCCCACCGGCGACCGCGCCGAGCACCCGGTGCTGCCGGCGCACCCGGCGGCGAACCTCCGCGTACGGGGTGGTGGAGAAGGACACCAGCTCGTACTGGGAAACGTACCGGCCGGGCAGGGCCCGTTCCAGTGCGTGCTCCACCCGCCGCCGGAGCTGGAAGACCGGGGAGGCGACCTTGTCCCGCATCTCGACGAAGTTGGTCAGCGCCATCGTCGCGATGGCCTCGGCGTTCTCCTGCCGGCGTCGCTGGAACAGCGGCAGCGCCGCCGCCCAGTCGTCGGCGCACTCGTCCAGGCAACGGTCCAGCTCGACCACGTCCTCGAAGGCACAGTTGGCGCCCTGGCCGTAGAACGGCACGATGGCGTGCGCCGCGTCGCCGAGCAGGCCGACGGTCCCGTAGACCTGCCAGGGGGTGCTGCGGACCGTGCCGAGGACACCCACCGGATTGTGCTGGTAGTCGTCGACCAGGTTCGGGGCCAACGGGACCACGTCCGGGTAGTGCTCGGCGAAGTGCCGTTCGATCTCCGCCGGGCTGGTCAGCGAGGCGAAGCTTCCGGCACCCTCGTTGGGCCAGAACAGCGTGCAGGTGAAGGAGCGGTCCGGGTTGGGCAGCGCGATCATCATCGAGGTGCCGCGCGGCCAGATGTGCAGCGCGTCCGGGTCCAGGGCGAAGTCCCCACCCAGCGGCGGGATCGTCAGCTCCTTGTAGCCGTAGTCGAGGAAGTCCACGCTTTCGTTCAGCAGCCCGTACGCCAGCAACTGCCCGCGCACCGCGGAGCCGGCGCCGTCGGCACCCAGCACGACCGATGCCTTGGCGGCGACCGTGCCCTGCGGGGTCTCGAAGCTCAGGGCGCAGTCGGTCGGGTCGAGCCCGACCAGCCGGTGGTCGAAGACGATCCGCACCCCGGGCAGCGCGGCGGCCTCGTCCAGCAGGGCGTTGTTCAGCGCGCCCCGGCTGATCGAGTTGATCGCCCGGTCCCCGGCCGCGCTGTACGACTGGAACTGCTGCTCCCCCTCGACCGGGTGGATCATCCGACCGCGCATCGGCAGCGCGTCGGTCATCACCTGCTCGGCCAGCCCGATCCGGCGGAGCGCGTCCAGCCCACGCTCGGAGAGCGCCAGGTTGATCGAGCGACCTCGCTCCGCCGTGCCGGTACGCGGGTCGGGCCGGCGCTCGTAGAGAGCCACCGGGTAGCCCCGCCGGGCCAGGAAGCAGGCGGCCAGACAGCCGGCCAACCCGGCACCGATGATCGCGATCTCGTCGCGCCGGGAGGTCATGAGGGTTCGCCCTTCGTCGAGGACTGCCCGACCGTCGCGGCGAGCGCGGCGGCGGCCCGCCAACAGTCGTGGTACGTGGAGTAGAGCGGCACCGGGGCGAACCGGATGATGTCCGGCTCACGGGCGTCGGCGATGACGCCGTACTCGTGGCGCAGGCGTTTGGTCAGCTCGGCGGCGCTGCCGGCGCCGATGCGCACCGAGAGCTGGCAGCCCCGCCGGGCCGGGTCGCGCGGGGTGACCACGCGCAACGGCCGGTCGACGACGACCTCGTCGAGCAGCGACTCCAGCCAGCCGGTGAGCCGCGCGCTGCGTGCGCGCAACGCCGGCATACCGACCGCGTCGAACAACTCCAGCGACGTGCGCACCGGGCCCATCGCGAAGATCGGCGGGTTGGAGATCTGCCAGGCCTCCACGGTGGCCGGTGGTCGGGACACCGAGGTCATCTCGAACCGGGTGGCCGCCGCGGTGCTCCACCATCCCTCGAAGCGGGGCAGGTCGGGGTCGCCGAGGTGCCGCTCGTGCACGAAGACGCCCGCCAGGGCACCGGGACCTGCGTTCAGGTACTTGTAGGAGCACCAGGCGGCGAAGTCGACGTCCCAGTCGTGCAGGGCCAGCGGCACGTTGCCGACCGCGTGGGCCAGGTCCCAACCGACCACCACGCCGGCCGCCCGGCCGGCAGCCGTGATCGCCGGGATGTCCAGCAGCTCGCCGGTGAGGTAGTTGACGCCGCCCAGCAGCACCAGAGCCACCCGGTCGCCCTCGGTGGCCAGGTAGTCGGTCACGTCCTCGGTGCGCAACGCGTCCTCGCCGGCACGCGGACGCAGCCGGACCACGGTGTCGTCCGGGTCCAGGCCGTGGAACCGGGCCTGGCTGCGCACGGCGTAACTGTCCGAGGGAAACGCGGCGTCCTCGATGACGATGCGGGTGCGCGCGCCGGCCGGGCGGTAGAAGCTCACCATCAGCAGGTGCAGGTTGACCGTGAGCGAGTTCATCACCACGGTCTCCGCGGGCCGGCCGCCGACCAGTCGGGCGGCCGGCGCGGTCAACAGCTCGTGGTACGGCAGCCAGGCGCGTTCCGCCTCGAGGTGCCCCTCGACGCCGAGCCTCCCCCAGGCGTCCAGGTCGGCCAGGAGTTCGTCGCGGGTGGCCCGAGGTTGCAGGCCGAGCGAGTTGCCGGCGAGGTACGCCGACTCGGGGTGGTCGCCGCCGTCGGCCGGCGGCACGTGGAACAGGTGCCGGTGGCCCGGGTCGGCCTCGTCGAGGCGGTACGCCTTCACCTCGCCAGCGGCGAGGCCCAGCGGCTCGGCTTCTGGGGTCATCATGGCTCGTTCTCGCTTTCCGGTCACATCGCGGTGCGGGCCGACCACAGCTCCGGGAAGACCACCCGGGCCATGCTGCGCTGCAACCACGCCAGACCGGCGGAGCCTCCGCTGCCGACCTTCGCGCCCATCGTCCGCTGCACCGCCTTGACGTGGTTCCAGCGCCAGTCGCCGAACTCCTCGGCGACACCGCTCAGCGCCTCGCCGAGCAGCCGCAGGTGGTTGTCCGGGCCGGCGTCAGCGTAGATCCGTACCCAGGCCGCCTCGACCGACGGCTGCGGGTCGTGCTCCACCGCCACGTCCCGGTCGAGCAGGTCGGCCGGGAGGTCGAAGCCGTGCCGGGCCAGCAACGCGACCACGTCGTCCCAGAGGCTCGGGGCGGCCAGTGCGGCGCTCAGTTCGGCGTACACCTCGGTCTGCCGGCGGAACGGCCGGATCAGCGCCGGGTCACGCAACCCGAGCAGGAACTCCAACTGCCGGTACATGGCCGACTGGAAGCCGGAGCCCTCGCCGAGCAGGTTGCGGAACCGGTTGAAGTCGGCCGGGGTCATCCAGCGCAGGCCCTGCCACGCGGCGTTGAGCCCCTCCAGGTGCAGCTTGGCTCGGCGCAACGGGGCCAACGCCTCCCAGAGCTGGTCGGCGCGGATCAACCGCTGGGTCTCCCGCAGCTCGTGGCAGGTCAGCCCGAAGTACAGCTCCATGATCTGGCTGACCATCAGGAACGACATCTCGCCCGGGTCGGTGCTCAGCGGCCGCTGCAACTGGTGCAGGGTGCTGGCCTGCACGTACGCGTCGTACGGCACCCGCTCGGCGAACTCCAACGTCGGCTCGCCGCCGTTGCGGGCAGCGCGGGCGGCGCGCTGCCGTGGGGTCACCGGTCGCACCGCGGCGGGGCGGTTCGGCGCCCGCCGCTCCGTCTGATCCACCATCTCGTCTCCTCCCCCGGACTGGCCGACGTCATGATCCCGCGGTCGGATCGGCCTACGGAATGCCGGATCAACGGCTCTCGGCTCGTTCTCCTGGCGAACCAAAGGCAACTAGGCGAAGTCGGTTCACGAAAGTAAGGTCTGAGCGTGGACGACATGGATTGGGCATTGCTGCGCGAGTTGCAGGCCGACGCGCGGCTCTCCTTCAGCGAGTTGTCCCGGCGGGTGCACCTGTCGCCACCTGCGGTTGCGGAGCGGGTCCGCCGGCTGGAGGAGGCCGGAGTCATCACCGGCTACCACGCCCATGTCGACCTGAGCCGAGCCGGCCGTACCGTGGTCGCGCTGATCCGGATGTCCTGTTACGGCGCGCGATGCATCCTGCACGATCCCGCGGTTGCCGGCTGGCCGGAGATCCTGGAGATCCACCGGATCACCGGGGACGCGTGCAGCGTGCTGAAGGTCGCCGCCGGCTCGATCGGGGAGTTCGAGGGGGTCATCGACCGGCTCGCCCCGTACGGCCAGCCGTCGAGCACGATGGTCCTCTCCTCCCCGCTGGACTGGCAGCCGATCACCCCACTCCCCTCCACCGGGGCCACCCCGCGGCAGCGCTGACCCGTCCCACCCGGCCCGCCTGCGTGTTTGCCCCCGCGCCAGCGGGAAAGCAGCGCACGTGCCCAGGGGAGGGTTCCGGCGGTCGTCGCCGGTTGGGGGGAAATCATGCAGGGAATCCGCACGATCAACCGCGCGCTCTCGTCCGCACTGACACTGGTCGGGCTGATCGGGGCGTTCGTCCTGATGTCGGTCTCGCCGGCGCGTGCCGGTGACAACACCTTCGTCGAGGTGACGCCGAACAGCGCCCAGGCCGGTAGCCGGGTCACCATCCGGGCGAGCTGCGACAACGACAACAACAATCGGCAGTCCAACGTGCACTCCGACGCGTTCGGGAACGTGATGCTCAAACCGGACAGGGGTTTCCTGACCGGGCAGGTCACCATCCCGAGTGACAAGCAGGCCGGTAACTACCCGGTCGACCTGCGCTGCGAGAACGGCCAGACGGCCTCGACCACACTGACCGTGCTGAACATGGCCTCACCCAGCAAGGGTCCGGCGACCGGGGGCGGCGGAATGGCCGGTGGTCGCGGTGCCGGCTCACTGCTGGTGTTCGGCGGCGTGGCGCTGGTGGCCACCGCGGTCATCCTCGGAATGGCGGGCGGCCGGCGGCGGACCGGAGCCGGCTCCTGAGCCGGATGACCCATGACCCGCAGATCCGCGCGTGCGCGGCCGGACCGCCGCGCCCGCTTCCGGGCCGGGCCGGCGCTGCGCGCCTCGGGTCGGCTGGTGGCCCGCGCCTCCGGCCGGCTGCGTCGGGTTGCCGGGCAGGCCGTCTCGGCCAGCGTCGCCACCACCGACCCGGCTGCCCGCCCGCTGCCACCGCGCCGCCCGGCCGGGTCGCCGTTGGCCCGGCGCCGGATCGGCACGGGACCGGGGTTGCCGGTGCTGGCCGTGGCCGCGCTGATGGTGCTGATCGTGGCGATGCTCGGCGTCGAACAGGTGACCGGAATGAGCCTGTTGCCGGACCGGCTCAGCGCCGGCCTGCGACCGCCGCCGAAGAAGTTCCCGGTGCTGCCCGCCAGCCATCCGACCAGCCTCGCCATTGAGAAGATCGACCTGCGGGCGCCCGTGCACGAGGTGGGCATCGCCCCGGACGGCACGATCGCCGTACCGGACGCGGCCCGAGCCCAGGAGGCCGGCTGGTACGACCAGGGGCCGACCCCCGGGCAGTACGGCCCGTCAGTGATCGTCGGTCACGTCGACACCACCAGCGGGCCGGCGGTCTTCCACCAACTCCGCGAGCTGCGCTCCGGCGACCAGATCGAGGTCACCCGCACCGACCGGAGCGTGGCGATCTTCGAGGTGGACTCGGTGGAACGGTTCGACAAGGGGCGACTGCCGGTGGACGAGGTGTACGGCGACTTCAGTCGCCCGAGCCTTCGGCTGATCACCTGCGGGGGCCAATGGGTCGGCGGCGAGACCGGCTACTCGGACAACGTCGTGGTCTTCGCGTCGTTGGTCAAGGCTCGTGCTGGTTGAGGATTGAGGTTGCACGGCGGCAGGACCGTAGGGCGATCAGTGCGTGCTCACGGTGGGCCCGGTTTCGGCGTCGAGGTATTCGGCGAGCCGGGCGGCCCCGGTGAGCATGGCCTGGCCGCGTTCGGTGAGCCGACTCCGCCACTGGCGAAGCGACGTGGCGAGCGGTTCGGCGCCGCCGGCGTCGCGCACTCGACGCAGCACGTCGGCGATGTGGTCGAGCCGGTACCCGCCGCGGCGCAGCAGGTGGGCGAGTTCGGCGTCGCGAACGTCGTCGGGTGAGTAGACGCGGTGGTCGGTCGCCGGATTGCGCACCGGCCGCAGAATCCCGGCCCGCTCCCACTTTCGCAGGGTGGCGGGTCGTACACCGAGCCGGTGTGCCAGCACGCTGATCGGCACGGCCGTCCGGCTCTGCGGCTGTGGCGTCGTCTCGGTGAGAATCGCGACCGCTGCCTCGACCCCGTCCAACGTCTCTCGGTCGCGCTGCAGCAGGGCGTGACTGCGGTCGATCGTGCGCAGTGCCGCGTCCATCTCGCCCCGGTTGACGGCACGCATGATGTCACCGCTGGCCGCGTAGCCGTGGCCCGCGATCAGCGCGAGGTAGGCGCTCAGCGCCTTGGCGTGCACCTCGGTGAACCGGCGGTAGCCGTTCGGGGTGCGCTGGGCCGGCGGCAGGACGCCATCTCGTTCGTAGTTGCGCACGGCCTGCGCGGACAGTCCGTGTACACGCGCGAGGTCGACTGGTCGGCGTACCCCAGGGTTTGAGGGTTTTGTGGTTGTCACCGCGTTCCCGTCGCTCGTAAGCCTCAACCGCTGGTTCAACGATACGGTTGATGGAATGACTTCTCCTCTCGACCTGCTTGCGGTATCGCCGACCCTGCTCGCGCTCGGCGAGCCGACGCATGGTGAGTCCGCCTTCCTGCAGATCCGCAACGAGGCCTTCATGTCGTTGGCCGAGCATGGCTACCGGTCGATCGCGCTGGAGAGCGACCGGGCGGCGGGGCTGATTGCTGACGAGTTCGTGCAGGGCGCCGACGCCGTGACGCTCGACCGTGCGCTGGCCGAAGGGTTCAGCCACGGGTTCGGCGCCGCCCCGGCCAACCGCGACCTACTGCTGCGGATGCGCGAGTGGAACACCGGACGGCCAACTGCCGAGCGCCTGACGTTCCACGGCTTCGACGCCCCACTGGAGATCGAGCGCGCTCCGAGTCCACGGCGCTACCTCACCCGGGTCTGTGACTTCCTCAGCCTCGACCGGTCAGCGGAGATCGACGACCTGATCGGGGACGAGGCTCGGTGGAGCGATACGGCCGCGATCTGGGAGCCGGGCAGATCGATCGGGCGCTCGACCGACGCCCAGCGTCTGCGGGTGATCGCCGACGACCTCCTGAGCGAGTTGTACCTGCAGGCACCCCGACGGCCCGAGGGCTGGCAGGCGGCGTTCGTACACGCCACGTCCGCGGTCGCGTTGCTGCGTTATCACGCCGCGGCCGCCGCACCACTGACGCAGGAGGAACGCTTCGCCCGCCTGGCCGCGATCAGGGACGCGCTGATGGCCGAGAACCTGCTCGCGATCCGGGCGGCCGAGGCCCACCGTGGACCCACGCTGGTCTTCGGGCACAACACACACCTCCAGCGCCATCCGAGCACGATGACGATGGACGGAACGCATGTGTCGTGGGCCGGTGCCGGCGCGATCGTCGCATCGCTGCTGGACGACCGGTACGCGGTGATCGTCGGCAGCCTCGGCGCAAGCCCCGCGCTCGACATCGGAGCACCCGCCGCGTCGACCTACGAAGGCAGACTCCAGCAGAAGTCCGGCCTTCCCGGGTACGTCCGAGCGTCCGAGATCGGTCCGGCCGAGCGGCGGGCGCACGACTACCGCTACTTCCCGTTGGATCAGGCCACCATCGAACACGCCGACGCGGTACTGCACATCCCGACCGGCGTTGACCCGGCTGTGCTCGCCGATCGGATCCTCGCGCTGCCCGGCGTCGAGCAGGTGGTGGCGAGCGAGGAGAACGGAGCACCGGAGGGGGCCTGGGGCGACCGGTTCTTCTATCTCGGCCCGGACCGCCGCCAGCCGTTCGCCACCATCGTCGAGCACGACGTGCCCGGCTTCGACGAGGCCTCACAGCTTGACCGACCCGGTGTTTTTCGCCTCAACCTGGACCTGGGCCGAGCCGAGTTCGAGCGACTGTTCGGCTTCCCGCCCAAGGCGTTCGAGGACCACCGGGACGCGTTCGACTTCGCCCGGCTGGACACCCTCGTGCCGCACCCGGGCTACGCGCTGTACGGCTTCGGCAGCATCGTCATGCCTGGTCCACAGATGCTGCCTGAGATCGACCGGCTACTGACCAACGCGCACGGCCGGGCCATGAACCGCCACCAGCGCGCGGCGCGCCGGGCAGCCGACCAGCAGGACTGAGCCCGGGCCGCTGCTGCACCGCAGCACCCACCCTCGGTCCGGAGCACGACCGCGCCGTTCGGAATCAGGCGGCTGCCTCGGACTCCCGCAGGTCCAGCCAGTCGGCCCAACGGGGGTCGGGAGCGCGGTGCCCGAGCACCCGCCAGGCGGTGCCCTTCGGCGCGGTGGGCAACGCGTGCAACCGCCACCCCATCTCGGCCGGGGTCTTGTCGCCCTTGGTGTGGTTGCACCGGGCGCACGCGGCGACCACGTTCTCCCAGGCGTGCCGGCCACCCCGGCTGCGCGGAAAGACGTGGTCGATGGTCTCGGCCGGGCCTCGGCAGTAGGCGCACCGCCACCCGTCCCGGGTGAAGATCGCCCGCCGGGACAGCCCGACATGTGTTCGGTACGGCACGCGGACGAAGCGGGTCAACCGGACCACGGATGGCACCGGGAGCGCGTCCCGGGCACTGTGCAGGATGCCGTCACCATCGGCGACGCAGACCGCCTTGGCGGAGAGGACGAGGATCGCGGCGCGACGCACCGACACGACACACAGCGGCTCGTAGGTGGCGTTGAGGACCAACGCGCCGGAGCCCACCGTGGGTCGTATGTCAGGCATCGCGTTCACCCTCCCGGTTCAGCGGCTGCTGCGTACCGCCGCCGACCGGAGCCGGGCACGACGGCCCACACGGTCGACGCCGGCTGATCACCGACGTCCGTTGCGCCAATAGTCCCTGATCGGACCCCGGATTGCACGCACTAATCCGGGGTCCCTCGTGAAGCTCTTTCCCGCACCTGTCACGATGGCCGGTTCGCCCCGTTCCGGCCATACCCTCGGCGGTAGGTCACCCGGCCGGTGGGTCGGCGGCGGGCGCTCGGGCTCCTTGCGGTACGAAGACAGGGTGAGTGCCGCCAGCGTGACGCCCCTTGCCCTGTCCACCGCCGGGTCGGTGAACTGCCAGGGCAGTTCCTCCTGCGAATTCCTGTACAGAATGACGAGGTCGGCCTGGTTCGCCGAGGGCAGTTACTGGATCCTGCTCAAGCCGCTGCGGGTGCTGCTGATCGTGGCGCTGGCGATGGTGGCCCGCTGGGCGCTGCACCGGACGATCAACCGGTTGGTCCGGACGACCACCGACGGTGCGGTGCCGACGATGCTGCGGCCACTGCGGGAACGGGTGCCCAGCGCCGCGGTCGACCCGGCCGAGTTCGTACCCGAGCGGCGACGCCAGCGGGCCGAGGCGATCGGTTCCGTGTTGCGCAGCCTGACCACCGCGTTCGTCTTCGGCATCGCGCTGCTGATGATCCTGCGCGAGTTCAGCTTCGACCTCGCTCCGTTGCTGGCCAGCGCCGGGATCGCCGGCGTCGCGCTGGGCTTCGGCGCGCAGAGCCTGGTCAAGGACCTGATCGCGGGTCTCTTCATGCTGATCGAGGACCAGTACGGCGTGGGCGACAACGTCGACCTGGGCGAGGCGATGGGCGTGGTCGAGTCGGTCGGGCTACGGGTCACCACCGTGCGCGACGGTCGCGGTGTGCTCTGGTACATCCGCAACGGCGAGATCATCCGGGTGGGCAACAAGAGCCAGGGCTGGGCCCTCGTGGTGGTGGACCTGCCGATCGGTTTCAGCAGTACCGAGGAGGCCACCGCCGTCCTGCGGACCGCCGCCGCCTCGATCGCGATGGACCCGGAGCTGTCACCGGAGATCGTGGAGGCGCCCGAGGTGCTGGGCGTCGAGCAGGTGACGGTGGACGGCGCGGTCATCCGGACGGTGGTGAAGACGACCGCGGACGGTCAGTTCGCGGTGGGCCGGGAGCTGCGTCGGCGGCTCGCCGAGGCGCTGGAGAACTCGGGAATCACCGCGCAGATCGCGGCCGCCCGCATCTATCCGGGGTTGCCGCCCCGGCCGTTGCCCGACGGTGAGACCGGTCAGGGCGGGGCCACCTGACCCAGAGACACTGTCCTCCAATTCAGGGGTCGCGAGCCACCCGGCCCCTCAGGTATCGTCCGTTCGTTCAGTCGGGGAAGCGACGAACGGTCCGTTCGCCCTAGCTAGTTGTCAGACGATCGGGCAGAATCCGGGGCACGCGTTCCCGCCGGAGCGTGATCAAATCCTCGCTGATCCGTAGATCTGACGAGTGCTTCCGGCCGGGCTGCCACGAGCGGCCGGACCGGGGGCCGATGGAGGCGATGGTGCCCGACGAGCGACCTTCCGCGGAAGGCCCCGCCACCTTTCGCGAGGTGTTCGCCCAGCACGAGTTCCGGGCCGTCTTCGTGGCTGGCGCTCTCTCCTGGGTCGGCGACTACGTCGCGAAGGCCGCCGTCACCCTGCTCGTCTACCAGCAGACCAGGTCCGTCGCGCTCTCCGCGGCCGCCTTCGCGGTCAGTTTCCTGCCCTGGCTGCTCGGCGGTCCCGTGCTCGCCGCCCTCGCGGAACGGCACCCGTACCGACGGGTGATGGTGGCGTGTGACCTCATCCGGATGTCGCTGATGCTGCTCATCGCCATCCCGAACCTGCCGTACCAGGCGGTGTTGGTGCTCATCTTCGCCGCGACGCTGGCCAATCCGCCGAGCCAGGCGGCGAAGTCCGCGCTGATGCCGCAGCTGCTCACCGGGGACCGGCTGGTGCTCGGGCTGTCGCTGAACAGCAGCGTCGGACAGGCTGCCCAGGTCGTCGGGTACGTGTTCGGCACCGCAGTCGCCTCGATCGATCCGGAGGTCGCGTTGCTGTTCAACGCGGCCACGTTCGGTCTCTCGGCGCTGCTGGTCCGCCTCGGCGTGCGGGACCACCCGGCGTTGATGAGCTCCGCGCACCGCAGCCATCTGCTGCGCGAGACGCGTCAGGGGTTCTCCATCGTGTTCCGCACACCGGTGCTGCGAGCGATCGCGGTGCTGGTGTTCAGCGCCATGCTCTTCTCGATCGTCCCCGAGGGGCTGGCCGCCGCCTGGGCCAACGAGGGCGCCAAGGGTGAGATGAGCGCGGGCGCCGCCCAAGCGGTGATCATGGTGGCCAATCCGGTCGGCTTCATCCTCGGCGGGTTACTGGTGAGCCGGCTGTTCGGGCCGGCTCGCCGGCTGAGGCTGATGCGGCCGCTCGCGGTGCTCGCCCCACTGGTGCTGGTGCCGGCACTGCTCGACCCGCCACCACTGGCGGTGGCGTTGCTGGCCGCGCTCTGCGGCTTCGCGGTCGCCGGCATGCTACCGATGGCCAACGGGCTGTTCGTCCAGGCGCTGCCCAACGGCTTCCGGGCCCGCGCCTTCGGCGTGATGGCTACCGGTGTCCAGGTCATCCAGGGTCTCGCGGTGCTGATCACCGGGCTGCTCGCCGAGCGGTTCCCCATTCCGGTGGTGGTCGGGGTCTGGAGCGCCGCCGGGGTGGTGCTGATGACGGCGGCGGCGCTGCGCTGGCCGGACCGGCAGACGGTGGATGACGCCATCGCCGCGGCCTCGGCGGCCAACGCCCAGCCGCCCTTCAAGCCGGACAGCCCCGCTGACGGAGGCACCGCGCCGGGCACCCCCGACCCGCGTGCCGGCGACGGCAACCGCCGGCACGCGGTCACCTGACCCGTTCCGCCGACTCTCACAGGAGCGGGCCGAGCGGTGTCCGGGCGCGCCGGCCAGGCGTGATCCGACGCACGGTGTGCGGGTCCGGCCGGCACGGAGAGCACCTGGCAGGATGGAACGGTGAATCCCGCAGGTGAATCCGACCGTCCCGGTGCGTCGATGACCCTCTTCGAAGCGGTCGGCGGCGAACCCACCTTCCGCAAGCTCGTCGATGAGTTCTACGCCGGCGTCGCCACCGACCCCCTGCTGAGGCCCATGTACCCGGAGGAGGACCTGGGCCCGGCCGCGGACCGGATGACCCTGTTCCTCATGCAGTACTGGGGCGGGCCGAACACGTACTCCGCCCAGCGCGGGCACCCGCGGCTGCGGATGCGGCACGCGCCGTTCCGGATCGGCGCGGCCGAACGGGACGCCTGGCTGCGGAACATGCGCCGCGCCGTGGACCGGCTCGACCTTGAGCCGGAGATCGCGAGCACCCTCTGGGACTACCTGGAGCGGGCCGCGTACTTCATGGTCAACGTCGAGGACGACCCGGCCAACGGCGGCTGACCCGCCCGACCCGCAGTGGCGTCAGAGCAGCGCGCCCTCGTCGTGCAGCCAGTCGACGAAGCTGGTGGCGACCGCCGCGCCGCAGTCGAGCATCTCGACCAACAGCGCGTCATGGGTACCGGCACCGAGCGGCACCTGCAGCTCGGCGTAGATCGGTAGCTGGCCGCGCTCGGTCGGGTCGCCAATGTACGCCTTGCAGAACCGGCGGGTGTGGTTCCACTCGTTGACCACCCGGTAGGCCCGATCAGCCCAGTCTGGCGGGACCGTGGCGTGCGGACGTGCCCGCATGACCAGGATCTCGTCCTCCGGCCCTTCGAGGGTGACCAGCACGGCGTGCCGCTCCCACATGGCCAGGAGGTTGCCGTCGCCGTCGGCCAGGTAGCGCACGTCGAGCAGATCGAGTGCGTCGCAAACCCTGCGCAGACTCACCGGCTCGACGGTGGCGGGCATCTCGGTCAGCACGGGCCGCTCGTTGGACGGGCAGTCGTCCCCCGGCTGGCGAGGGCTGGGCGGCCCGACCCGGACCGCGCTCTCCACTGTGATCCCGCTTCGGGCTTCCGGATCGCCGCCGTCGGCGGGACCGGGGCGCCATGACCACCACGGCATCGCTCGCGCACCTCACTCCCCAGCGGATCCAGTCGCCTACGGTGCGTTGGATCCGAGCATGGACGGTACCCGGACAGCCGAGTTGAAGCACCCCCCCAACGACCGCCCCAGTCCAGAAGAATGAGCAGGGGTCATCCGTTCGGACGATTCGCCAGGGGCGTCACGGCGAGATCCGTGGCCTTCTGCAACCATGCGGCTCCGTATGGTCCCACCAGGCCGACCCAACGACCGGCCACCCGGACCCGAACGGCGTTCGCGTCGTGGTCGGTGGCCGGGCCGTCAGCGGCGCCGAGGAAGCCCATCCGGACCAACCCCTGCACCAGCCGCTGCGGCACCTCCACCGGTGCGGCTGCCGGCCCGTCCGGGGTGACCAGCACCGCCACGTGGTCGAGCAGCGCGTCACGCAGCGCCCGCTGACCCACCGCGCGACCGGCCACACCCTGCTCACTCGCCGTACGCAGGGTGCCCGCGGCGGCGTCCGCGATCCGTCGCAGGTCGGCAGCGGGCAGGGTCTCCACCTGCCGGCCCCGCACCGGCGGCAGCGGCCAACGCCACTGCGCGTCCCGGCGCGCCGGCAGGGCCGCGCCACCACGCTCCAGCTCGGCCAGCAACTCCGCGGCGGCCACCGTGACGTCCTCGGCGTCGGCGTCGGCCGGGCCACCGGCCACGGTGCGGACCACCAGGACCTGCCACGGCAGCCGGGCCCAGAGGGCGACCCGGCCGGGGACGCCGGCCGGCCGCAGCCGGACCGGTGCGACCGGATCAAGCCGGACCAGCCGGGCCAGGAAGGCGCCCGCGTCCGCCACCCCGGTGACGCCGTGCGTCGGCGTCGCCACCCGACCGGGCTCAGCGGCGCCCGGCCGGGTCATGCCATGCCGCCCTGCGGCGCGTACGTGAGCAGGAACTCCCGCTCCTCTGCGGTGATCCGCCGGGGCACCTGGCGGGTCAGGTCGAACGGCACCAGCACCGAGCGGGCCCGGCTGGCCAGCACCTCGCCGTCGTACAGCTCGTAGGCGACGGTGAACCGGGAGGCCCGGATCTCCTCCACCCACAGCTCGATCCGGACCGTGGGAGCAGCCTCCGCGGTGGCCCGGCCCAGGGCGTAGTCGACCGGGCGCAGGTAGTCGACCTCGTGGCGGCGGATCACCACCCCGTCGGCGAACGAGCCGACCCCCCAGGCCCGGCCGCCGGCGAACATCAACGCCACCCGCGCCTCCTCGTAGAGGGTGAGGAAGCGCGAGTTGTTGATGTGGCCGTACGCGTCCAGGTCGGACCAGCGCAGCGTGCAGTGATAGACGAACCGGTCAGACACTTCTCGGCCGGTCAGTCGCGGGTCAGCTTGCGGTAGGTCACCCGGTGCGGCCGGGCGGCCTCCGCGCCGAGGCGGTCGATCTTGTTCTTCTCGTACGCCTCGAAGTTGCCCTCGAACCAGAACCACTTGGCCGGGTCCTGGTCGTCGCCCTCCCAGGCCAGGATGTGCGTGGACACGCGGTCCAGGAACATCCGGTCGTGCGAGATGACCACGGCGCAGCCGGGGAACTCCAGCAGTGCGTTCTCCAGGCTGGACAGCGTCTCCACGTCCAGGTCGTTCGTCGGCTCGTCGAGCAGGATCACGTTGCCGCCGATCTTCAGGGTCAGCGCCAGGTTGAGCCGGTTGCGCTCACCGCCGGAGAGCACCTTGGTCGGCTTCTGCTGGTCCGGACCCTTGAAGCCGAACGCGGCGATGTACGCCCGCGACGGCATTTCGACCTTGCCCACCATCAGGTAGTCCAGCCCGTCGGAGACGACCTCCCAGACGGTCTTGTCGCCGTCGAGGCCCTGCCGGTTCTGGTCGACGTACGACAGCGAGACGGTGGGGCCGACCCGGACCTCGCCGTTGGTCGGCTCCTCCAGCCCGACGATGGTCTTGAACAGGGTGGTCTTGCCGACGCCGTTCGGGCCGATGATGCCGACGATGCCGTTACGGGGCAGCGAGAAGGACAGGTTGTCGATCAGCAGCCGGTCGCCGAAGCCCTTGCTGAGGCTCTGCGCCTCGATCACCGTGCTGCCCAGGCGCGGGCCCGGCGGGATCTGGATCTCCTCGAAGTCCAGCTTGCGGGTCTTCTCCGCCTCGGTGGCCATCTCGTCGTACCGGTCCAGGCGGGCCTTGGACTTGGTCTGCCGCGCCTTGGCGTTGGAGCGGACCCACTCCAGCTCCTCGGTGAGGCGCTTCTTCATCTTCGCGTCGCGGCGGCCCTCGACGGCCAGACGGGCGGCCTTCTTCTCCAAATACGTGGAGTAGTTGCCCTCGTAGCCGATGGCCCGGCCGCGGTCCAGTTCCAGGATCCAGCCGGCCACCTTGTCCAGGAAGTACCGGTCGTGGGTGATCGCCATGACGGTGCCGGCGTACTTGGCCAGGTGCTGCTCCAGCCAGGAGACGCTCTCCGCGTCCAGGTGGTTGGTGGGCTCGTCGAGCAGCAGCAGGTCGGGGGCCTCCAGCAGGAGCTTGCAGAGTGCGACGCGGCGGCGCTCACCACCGGAGAGCTGGGTCACGTCGGCGTCCGGCGGCGGGCAGCGCAGCGCGTCCATGGCCAACTCGAGCTTGGAGTCGATGTCCCACGCGTCGGCGTGGTCCAGCTCCTCCTGCAGCTTGCCCATCTCCTCCATCAGCTCGTCGGAGTAGTCGGTCGCCATCTGCTCGGCGATCTTGTTGAACCGCTCCAGCTTGGCCTTGGTCTCGGCGACCGCCTCCTCGACGTTGCCGAGGACGGTCTTGGCGTCGTTGAGCGGGGGTTCCTGGGCGAGCATGCCGACGGTGAAGCCGGGCATGAGCCGGGCCTCACCGTTGCTCGGCTTGTCCAGCCCTGCCATGATCTTGAGGAGGCTGGACTTACCGGCGCCGTTCGGACCGACCACACCGATCTTGGCCCCCGGCAGGAAGCTCAGCGTCACGTTGTCGAGCACGACCTTGTCGCCGTGCGCCTTGCGCGCCTTTTCCAGGACGTAGATGTACTGGGCCACGGTGCGGGCTACCTCCGTCGGTTTGCTGTCGCCTGATCGGCGGCGCGGCGCGGGCTACGAGGACCGCCCGCTGCCGCCGGCCGGGAGCCGGCCGCGCGCACGCCATCGTCAATCCTGACAGGTACGGCGCGCTTCGCCCACATCACCCCGCCCCGGGAGTACGCCGACGAGCCGCATGGGCCCGACTGTCGACAAGATCACCCTCTGGATTCGGCGAGCGCGAGGCGGGTAGGAGACTCCGGCACGGGGCACCAGACGCCGCAGCTACGCTCAGTACGCTCATCGCGGTGGACCCGTCAGTACCCGGAGGTGGCCGATCGTGACCGTCCGTAGCTCCTTTGTCGTAGTGGCGAACCGCCTGCCGGTCGACGAGGTGAGCACACCCGAGGGACGGCAGTGGCGGCGCAGCCCCGGCGGGCTGGTCACCGCGCTGCATCCCGTACTCGCCGAACACCAGGGCACCTGGGTCGGCTGGGCCGGTGGCACCGGCGCGGCCCCCGAGCCGTTCGACCTGGAGGGGATCCGGCTGCACCCGGTGCCCCTCAGCGCGGAGGAACTGGAGCGCTACTACGAGGGCCAGTCCAACGCGACGATCTGGCCGCTCTACCACGACGCGGTGGAGACGCCCGCCTACAAGCGCCGCTGGCGGGAGGCATACCGCCTGGTCAACGCCCGGTTCGCGGAGGCCGCGGCGGACGTGGCGGCCGAGGGCGCGACGGTCTGGGTGCAGGACTACCAGCTCCAGTTGGTACCGGCGATGCTCCGGGAGCTGCGCCCGGACCTGCGGATCGGCTTCTTCCTGCACATCCCGTTCCCGCCGATCGAGCTGTTCATGCAGATGCCGTTCCGCACCGAACTTCTGCGCGGCCTGCTCGGCGCCGACCTGGTCGGTTTCCAGCAGCGGCTGGCCGCGCAGAACTTCGTCCGGCTGGCCCGGCACCTGCTCGGGCTGCGCTACGAGGGGCAGATGATCCAGGTCGACGGTCGGCAGGTGAAGGCGGGCGCCTTCCCCATCTCGATCGACACGCAGGAAATGGAGCGGATGGCCGCCGACCCGGCGATCCAGGCCCGGGCCAAGCAGATTCGCGCCGAACTGGGCGACCCGAAGACGATAATCCTGGGCGTGGACCGGCTGGATTACACCAAGGGCATCGAGTTGCGACTCAAGGCCTTCCGCGAGCTGCTGGCTGACGGAAAGTTGACAGTCCCCGACGCGGTTATGGTGCAGGTGGCCACACCCAGCCGGGAACGCGTCGAGCACTACCAGGCACTTCGGGTGAAGGTAGAGCGCGAGGTTGGTCGGATTAATGGCGAATTCGGCAGGGTCGGCGTGCCGGCGGTGCATTACCTGCATCAGTCGTACAGTCGCAGTGAACTGGCCGCGATGTACGTTGCTGCCGACGTGATGATGGTGACCCCGCTGCGAGACGGAATGAATCTGGTGGCAAAGGAGTACGTCGCATCGCGCGCTGACCAGGGTGGGGCGCTCGTGCTCAGTGAGTTCGCCGGCGCCGCCACCGAGCTTCGCCAGGCATTTTTGTGTAACCCGCACGACCCGGACGCGGTCAAGGACGCCCTGCTCCGGGCAGTGCACGTGGAGAAAACCGAGGCACGCCGCCGGATGCGGACAATGCAACGTCACCTGCGTACCCACGACGTGGGCCACTGGGCCAAGTCTTTCCTCTCCGAGCTTGGAGTTTCCGAGGCGGAGGCCGAGTGAACACCTCCGTCAACGATGGGGCGGCGATCGCGACCGGGGTGATGGACCCCGAGCTGCGCTCCGCCATCGGCCGGATCGCCCGGGTACCCCAGCTCCTGATCGCCTGCGACTACGACGGCACACTGGCGCCGATCGTGGAGGACCCGAGCACCGCCGTCCCGCTGCCCGAGTCGGTGGCCGCGGTCCGTGCGCTCGCCGCGCTGCCGCAGACCACCGTGGCGGTGGTCTCCGGCCGGGCGCTGCGCGACCTGGCGGCACTCTCCCGGCTGCCCAGTGAGGTGCACCTCGTCGGCAGCCACGGCTCCGAGTTCGACATCGGCTTCGTCGAACGGCTCTCCCCCGAGCTGGTCGCCGTGCGCACCCAGGTCCGGAACGCGCTGCGCGAGATCGCGGCCGAGCACCCGGGCATCCGGTTGGAACGCAAGCCGGCCAGCGTCGCGATGCACACCCGCGGGGTCGACCCGCAGGTGGCCGCCGCGGCCATCGAGGCGGTCCGCAACGGCCCGGCCACCTTCGACGGCGTCACGGTGACCCAGGGCAAGGAGGTCATCGAACTCTCCGTCGTGGCCACCCACAAGGGCACCGCGGTCGACCAGCTGCGCACCCAGCTCGCCTCCAGCGCGGTGCTGTTCATCGGCGACGACATCACCGACGAGAACGCGTTCGCTCACCTGCACGGTCCCGACCTCGGCATCAAGATCGGCCCCGGGGACACCCAGGCCGGCTACCGGGTCGCCGACCCACTGGAGGCCGCGCGGGCGCTGGCGCTGTTGCTGGAGACCCGACGGCACTGGTTGTTCGGCGAGCGGGCGGTGCCGATCGAGCGGCACTCCATGCTGGCCAACGGTCGTACCGTCGCTCTGCTCACCCCCGAGGCGAAGGTGAGCTGGCTCTGCCACCCCAAACCGGACTCGGCGGCGATCTTCGCCGACCTGGTCGGTGGCAGCCCGGCCGGTCACTTCAGCATCACCCCGGAGCGCGGTGGCATCCCGCTGGGCCAGCGTTACCGCTCCGGCACGATGACCGTGGAGACCCGGTGGTCCGGGCTCACCGTCACCGACTGGCTGGACAAGCCGGCCCAGGAGACCACCCCGGACGGCCCGGCGGTCGTCACCGGCGACTCGACCCTGGTCCGGGTGCTCACCGGCAGCGGCAAGGCCCGGGTGGAGTTCGCGCCGAGGCCCGAGTTCGGTCAGGTCGCCGTGCAGTTGCAGCCGCTCGGCGACGGCCTGTTGGTGCTCGGCTCCAACGAACCGGTCGCGCTCTACTCCCCCGGCGTGCAGTGGGACGTCGGCAACGACGGCGGATACGAGACCGCCAAGGCGGTCGTCGACCTCTCCGCCGCCGGCGGGCAGGTCGTCCTGGAGCTGCGCTTCGGCACGCACAGCCTGGAGCACCACCGGGTGCCGGTCCACGAGCGGCAGGCCGCCGCCGAGCAGCCGTGGAAGGACTGGGTGGCCTCGCTACGGCTGCCGTCCACCGCCCGTGACCTGGTCGCCCGCAGCGCGCTCACCCTGCGCGGGCTCTGCCACGAGGCCACCGGCTCGATCCTGGCGGCGGCGACCACCTCGCTCCCCGAGGAGTTGGGCGGCGTCCGTAACTGGGACTACCGCTACTGCTGGCTGCGCGACGCAGCGCTGACCGCCCGCGCGCTGGTCGACCTCGGCTCCGTCGAGGAGGCCGAGGCGCTGCTGCGTTGGGTGGACGGCTGCATCGAACGCACCGGCGGCCACCCGGAGCGACTGCACCCGCTCTACACCATCGACGGTTACGAGCTGGGCGCCGAGGCGGTCATCGACACGCTGCCCGGGTACGCCGGTTCCCGGCCGGTCCGGGTCGGCAACCTCGCCAACCACCAGCTGCAACTGGACGTCTTCGGCCCGATCGCCGACCTGATCGCGGCCGTCGCCGACGCTCGCGGCTCGGTCCGCGACGACGAGTGGCGCGTCCTGGAGAACATGGTCGAGGCGGTCCGCCGGCGCTGGCACGAGCCTGACCACGGCATCTGGGAGGCACGGCTGCCACCTCGGCACCACGTCTTCTCCAAGGTGATGTGCTGGATGACCGTCGACCGGGCGCTGCACGTGATGCGCGAGCACGGCGGCGAGGACCGGCCCGAGTGGAAGGACCTGCGCGACCGGATCGGCGCCAACGTGCTGGAGCACGGCTGGCACGAGGACGTCGAGGCGTACAGCGTCGCGTACGGCGACGAGGACATGGACGCCTCGTCGCTCTGGATCGGGCTCTCCGGCCTGCTCCCGGGGGACGACCCGCGCTTCCTGTCCACCGTCCTTCGCATCGAGGCGGACCTGCGCAGCGGCCCGGTCGTCTACCGCTACCACTGGGACGACGGCCTGCCCGGCCGTGAGGGCGGTTTCCACATCTGCACGGCGTGGCTGATCGAGGCGTACCTGCGCACCGGCCGCCGCACCGACGCGGAGGAGTTGTTCGCGCAGATGGTGCTCACCGCCGGCCCGACCGGGCTGCTCCCCGAGCAGTACGACCCGCTCGCCGAGCGTGGCCTGGGTAACCACCCGCAGGCCTACAGCCACCTGGGGCTGATCCGCTGCGCCCTGCTGCTGGACAACATGCTCAAGCAGTAGTCGACCGCTCGTACGACGGGGCCGGAGCGCATGCTCTGGCCCCGTCGTCGTTCCGGCCCCGTCAGTCGCGCCACGCCGACAGACGTCAGTCAGTGCGGGTACGGCAGGCTCGATTGCCACCCGTACAGGCGGGCGCCGAGGTCGGTGGGCACCGTCCAGTGCGCGTACGGCAGCACCGCGCTGCTGCCGGTGTGGATCAGGCACAGCAGTGGGGCGTCGCCGGTGTGGTCGAGCGCGAGCTTCGGTTTGCGGGCCGCGCCGACACCGCCGAGGCCGAACAGGACAACCGAATCCCGGACCGGCAGCCCCTGTGCCTGCCGGCCGTCACGCCAACCTCGGTACGCCGCGTCCAGCCGCCAGGGCGCGAGGTCGGCGAGACCGCGGTACAGGTTCGCCACCCAGGTCGGGGTGAGTTCGGCATCGGAGAGCCGGTACGGCACCCCGGTCAGCAACGCGTCGAGCTCCGGATCCGTCTCCACCCCGGCGTTGGTCAGCGCCTCGGGCAACGCGCCCCGGCGGACGGCCGCGACCGCCGGGGCGGCCTGCTCGACCCGATCGACCTGCCAGCGAAGCCGTGCCGGGGTGTTCGCCTGTCGGCGGTCCCACAGCCAGCGGGCGCTGTCCCAGCGGTGCCGCTGGTTGGCCGGGATCAGGTCGTCGATGCCGATGACCAACTCCGCGCCCTCGACCCGTGCGGTGAGCCACCGGCCCCGCAGGTGCTGCCGCTGCTCGCCGTAGCCGGCCAGTGCGACCACCGCGGACCGCAGGTAGGCACCGGTGTTCCCGCGCGGGAAGTGCCAGCACAACGCGGACAGGTCGATCGCGTCGAGGTCGGCGGCGGCCTCGTCCGACACCGCGCCGATCCGGACCAGCGGCGATGCCGCACTGGCCTGGCGATGGTCGAACTGTCGACGGTCCCGGCGCTGCCGTATCTCGGCCCGCTCGACCGGCGGGCTGACCGAGTACGCCGCCTTCTTCCCGGCCCACCGCAGCACCTCCGCCCCGGCCGCCTGGGGGTCGCCGAAGAGCCGGAACGCCAGCAGCTCGTACTCGTCGGACCCGTCGTCCTCGGTCACCTGCAGCTCGTACACCAGGTCGCCGGGCGAGTCCAGGTCGTAGGCGGTGTGCGGGTCACGGCCGAACTCGTTGCCGACGAGCGAGTCGCCCGGCTGTTGGCGATAGCCACGGACCACCGTGACCAGGACGGCCCAGGAGCCGTCCGCGTCCGCGCACCTGAGAGTCCGGACCGGAGCATCGCGCCATTTCGAGGGGAGGTCCTCGAAGCGGGTGGTCAGGCCGGGGCGTCCACACCGCAGCGCGAAGGGGGTGAGCAGTTCCGTTCGCCACGCCTCGTGAGGATCCTTCACGGTGAGCATGGGCGACATTGTGTCGACAGCCACCGACAACCCCGCCACCACCCGCTCCCTCACCCGTCGAGCGCGCCCACCACGTCTCCCACCACGACGACGGCGGGCGGGCGCAGGTCGGCGGCGAGCGTCTCGGCCGCGACCGCACCGAGGGTGGACCGCAGCACCCGCTGGGTGCCCGTCGTGGCTTCCTGGACGACGGCCGCCGGCGTCTGCGGTGACCGACCGTGGGCGATGAGAGTGTCCGTGATGGCGGCGAGGTTCTTCAGCCCCATCAGGATCACCAGGGTCCCGCGCAGACCGGCGACGGCGTCCCAGCGCACCAGCGAAGCCGCTGAGTCGGGTGCCACGTGCCCCGAGACCACAACGAACTCGTGCGCCACGCCCCGATGGGTGACCGGGATACCGGCTGCGGCCGGAGCGGCGATCGAGCTGGTCACCCCGGGAACCACGGTCACCGGTACGCCGGCCTGGGCGCAGGCCAGCAGCTCCTCGCCGCCGCGCCCGAAGACGTACGGGTCGCCGCCCTTGAGCCGGACCACGAAGGCACCGGCCAGGGCACGGTCGACCAGGATCTGGTTGATCTCCTCCTGGGCCCGGGACGGGCCGTAGGGGATCTTCGAGGCGTCCACCAGCTCGACGTCCGGGCGCAGCTCGTCCAGGAGCAGCCCGGGCACCAGCCGGTCGGCGACCACCACATCCGCTGCGGTGAGCAGCCGCCAGCCCTTCACGGTGATCAGCTCGGGATCACCCGGCCCGGCCCCGACCAGCGCAACCCGCCCGGTCTGCCGCCCGCCGGTCGCCTCGGTCGCACCGGTTGTCCCCTCGGCGGCGGACGCGCCGTGCGTCGGAGCGGCGTCGCCGGGCACGAGACGGGCTGCGAGGAGGTCGCGGATGGCGTCCCGGATGGTCATCGCACGCCGGGGGTCGCCGCCGCCGAGCACCGCCACGGTGACCGGGCCGTGCCGGGTCACCGCCGGGGTCCAGGCCGTGGCAGCCGTCCGGTCGTCGGCGCGGACGCAGAAGATCCGCCGCTCGGCGGCGGCGACGCTGATCGACTCCGCCGCGGCCGGATCGTCGATCGCCACCTGGACCAGCCACGCGCCGTCCAGGTCCTCGGGCGCGAACCGGCGTGGCACCCAGCGCAGCCGGCCGGCGTCGGCCCGGGCGCGCAGCGCCGGGGTCAGCTCCGGCGCCACCAGCAGGACGTCCGCGCCGGCATCCAGCAGTGCGGGCACGCGCCGGGTGGCGACCACGCCACCGCCCACCACGACCACCCGCCGCCCGTCGAGCCGCAGCCCGAGGGGGTACGGATTGGCGGTCACTTCTCCGCCACCCCGGCGGAGTCGAAGGTGGCGACCTCGTGCAGCACCCGGACCGCGCCGCTGACCACCGGCAACGCCAGCAGCGCACCGGTGCCCTCGCCGAGGCGCAGCCCCAGGTCGATCAGCGGGTCGAGGCCGAGGTGGCGCAGCGCCACCGTCGCGCCCGGCTCGGCCGAACGGTGGCCGGCGACCATGGCGCAGACCGCGTCCGGGGCGAACGCGGCGGCGGCGAGGGCGGCCGAGACCGCGATGACGCCGTCCAGCAGCACCGGCGTGCGACGGGCGGCGGCACCCAGGATCAGCCCGGCCAGGGCGGCGTGCTCCAGGCCACCGACGGCGGCCAGGACACCCAGCGGGTCGGTCGGGTCGGGCGCGTGTCGGGCCAACGCGGCCCGCACCACCCCCACCTTGTGGGCGTACGTCGGGTCGTCGACCCCGGTGCCCCGCCCGGTGGCGTCGAGCGGGTCGGCGCCGGTGAACGCGGCGATCAGCGCGGCGGCCGGGGTGGTGTTGCCGATGCCCATGTCACCGGTGAGCAGGATGCCGGCCCCGGCGTCGATCAGCTCGTCGGCGATCCGGATCCCCGTCCGCACCGCCGCCAGCGCCTCCTCCCGGGTGAGTGCGGCGGTCACCGCGAGGTCGCGGGTGCCCCGACGGACGGACGCGACGACCAGTCGGGGCGCGGACGGGTCGAGGACGCCCGCCTCAACGGCGGGCTGAACGGGCAGGGGGGTGGCCACACCGACGTCGACCACGGTGACCGAGGCGCCGGCCTGCCGGGCGAACGCGTTGACCACCGCCCCACCGGCCAGGAAGTTGCCGATCATCTGCCCGGTGACCTCCTGCGGCCAGGGGCTCACCCCCTGGGCGTGCACCCCGTGGTCGCCCGCGAAGATCGCCACCGCGGCCGGTTCGGGCAGCGGTGGCGGGCAGGCCCCGGCGAGGCCCGCGAGGCGTACCGAAAGGTCCTCCAGCGCGCCCAGCGAGCCCGCCGGCTTGGTCAGCCGGCCGTGCAGCTCGCGGGCGTCGGCCATAGCCGCTTCGTCCGCCGGTCGGATCGCCGCGATCGTGGTCTCCAGCATCATGCCTCCATGGTCTCGCGCAGCACCTCGATGAACGCGTCGGTGGTGTTACGGTCGCGCACCGCCACCCGCAGCCAGTCCGGGCCGAGGCCGGGAAACGTGTCGCCCCGGCGCACCGCCCAGCCCCGTTCCCGCAGGGCGGCCCGGATCGGGGTCGCTCCCGCCAGGTGCAGCAGGACGAACGCGCTGGCGGGGCGGCCGACGACGCGTACACCGGGCAGGTCGGCCAGGCGGGCGACCAGGTGGTCGCGGTCGGCGGCGAGGTCGGCGGCGATCGCGCGTTCGGCCTGGACCGCGACGGCGCTGGCACAGGCCGACGCGGCGGCCAGCGCAGGCGTGGAGACGGCCCAGAGGGGCTGGACGGCGGCCAGCCGGGACAGCAACTCCGGGGCGCCGAGTACATAGCCGATCCGTAGGCCGGCCAGGCCCCACGTCTTGGTGAGGCTGCGCAGCACGAGCAGACCGGGTAGGTCACGCCGCTCGGCCAGCGACTCCGGTTCGCCGGAGCGCCCGGGGGCGATGGTGGTGTCGGCGAACGCCTCGTCGACCACCAGCACCCGGCCGGGGCGGGCCAGCGCGGCCACCGTCTGCGCCGGGTGCAGCACGGAGGTCGGGTTCGTCGGGTTGCCGATCATCACCAGGTCGGCGTCGGCAGGTACCCGGGACGGATCGAGCCGGAAATCGTCGGCGGGGTCCAGCAGCACCCGCTCGACCGAGTGCCCGGCGGCCCGCAGAGCCGCCTCCGGCTCGGTGAACTGGGGGTGCACCACCACCGGCCGGCGTACGCCGCGCAGCGCCTGGGCGATCAGCACGAAACCCTCGGCGGCGCCGGCGGTGAGCAGCACCTCGTTCGGGTGACGGCGGTGTCGGGCGGCGACCGCGGCCCGGGCCGGCGCCGGGTCCGGATAGTGGGCCAGGTCGGTGAGGGTCGCGGCGATCGGGTCGGCCAACCAGGCGGGAGGCCGCGCCTGGCGGACGTTGACGGCGAGATCGATCAGGCCCTCGCCGACCTCCGCGTCACCGTGGTGCGCCAGGTCTGGCTCGGGGGCAGCCGTCGGCTCGGCCCCGGCCACCCCGCTCGGCTGATCACACATGTCCGCGATCCTGCCGGGAAGGTGGCCGGTGGGACAGTCGATCCCGGCGTAAGCCGCGTCACCACCCGCCGGTTTAAGAGTTCTTCTCATGTACGAATCGGAAATGTCATAACTTGGCCACGTGAGCAACCGACCCCTTGCTGCCGCTGGTCGACTCGTCCCTCTTCTCCGCGCCGGACTGATCGCCGGAATCGTGATCGCCGCCGCCGCGTACCCACTGGTCGCCCTCACCGGGCTCGGCGCGAAGGCCACCGCGCACGCCGTGGAGGCGAAGACCAAGCTGCTGACCACCGCCCTGCCCGCCGAGACCTCGTACCTCTACGCCCCGGACGGCAAGACCGTGCTGACCATGTTCTACGAGGAGTACCGGCAGTACACCAAGCTGTCGGACATGTCGCCGAACATCCAGCAGGCGATCGTCGCCGCCGAGGACTCCCGCTTCTACCAGCACCACGGCGTCGACCCGAAGGGCGTGGCCCGCGCCTTCGTGGCCAACGCCCGTTCCAGCGGCGTCTCCCAGGGCGCGTCGACCCTGACCATGCAGTACGTCCGGATGGCCCTGCGGGACAGCGCGACGACGCCCAAGGAGGTCCAGGAAGCCACCCAACAGACCAGCCTGCGCAAGGTCAAGGAGATGCGGATGGCGCTGGACCTGGAGAAGGAGCTGAGCAAGGAGCAGATCCTGGAGCGCTACCTGAACTCGGCGTACTTCGGGCACCGGGCGTACGGCATCTACGCGGCCAGCGAGATCTTCTTCTCCAAGACCCCGAAGGACCTCACCCCGGTGGAAGCCGCCACCCTCGCCGGACTGGTCAAGTCCCCGTCCGAGTACGACCCGGCCGACTCCGACCAGAAGGACGCCACCGCGCGGCGCAACTACGTGCTGGACCGGATGAGCCAGCTTGGCTACCTCTCCCCCGACTCGGCCGCCGCGGCCAAGTCCGAGCCGATCCGGCTGAAGCTGACGACCCCGCCGCACGACTGCGCCGCGGTGTTGGAGAAGTACAACAGCTGGGGCTTCGCCTGCGACTACCTGAAGAACTGGTGGAGTGCGCAGCCCGCGTTCGGGGCGAACCGGCTGGAACGGATGGACAAGCTGCGCCGGGGCGGCTACCGGATCGTGCTCAGCATCGACCCGAAGATCCAGGAGGCGGCGGAGAAGAACGTCGGCACGAAGGAGGCCACCGGCAGCCCGTTCGCCAACGGGATCGTGGTCTCCGAGCCGGGCACCGGGCGGGTGAAGGCGATGGCGGTGAACCGGACGTACTCGCTGGACCTTGCCGAAAACCCGCAGAGTTCCAATCCCGAGGCCGGGCCCAAGGTGAAGGCCAACTACCCGAACACGGTGGCACCACTGCTCGGTGGCGGTGATCTGGCGGGCTACCAGGCCGGGTCGACGTTCAAGATGTTCCCGATGCTGGCCGCGCTGGACGCGGGGATGACACTGTCCACCTCGTTCAATGCCCCCCACCGCTACCGGTCGGAGGTCTACGACGGATGGGCGCCCTCCAACGCCAGCGGCGCGATGAGCGGCCAGCAGACCATGTGGTCCGGCTTCGGCAAATCGGTCAACACGTACTTCGTGTGGCTGGAGGAGCAGGTCGGCGCGGACCGGGCGGTCCGGCTGGCCGAGCAGCTCGGGCTGCGGTGGCGCACCGACGTCGACCGCGACCACGCGTCCCCGACCAAGGCGAAGAAGTGGGGTGCGTTCACCCTGGGCGTCTCCGACGCGACCCCGCTGGAGATGGCGAACGCGTACGCCGCCATCGCGGCCGACGGCCGCTACTGCGAGGCCATCCCGGTGCAAGCGATCATGAACCGGGACGGCACGCCGGCCACGTACGCCACCCCGGGCGGCATCCATCGTGAGGTGGCCAAGCCACGCTGCCGGCAGGTGGTCAGCGCGGACGCCGCTCGGGCGGCCACCGACGCGGCCCGTTGCCCGACCGGGGACACCCCGGCGCGCGGCAGCTGCGGTGGCTGGTCCACCGCCGACAGCGTCCGGGGTACGGTCGGGCGCCCGGTGGCCGGCAAGACCGGTACCACCGACAGCACCCGGTCCGCCTGGTTCGTCGGCTACACCCCGGAGTTGGCCGCGGCGAGCTTCATCTCCGACCCGGACAATCCGTTCAACGCGGTCGGTGACGGGCAGTCCCAGATCCCGATCGCGGCGGTCGCGGAAACCCTGCGCGACGGGCTCAAGGGCACACCGACCCGCCAGTTCACCCCACCATCGGACGCCATCGTCGGCTGACCCGGCGAGGGCCAGCGCAGGTCAGCGTGAGTCAGCGCAGGTCGGCGGCGACGAACGACCAGATCTCAAGATCAACCCGGCCGCCGCTGACGAACCCGGCGTTGCGCAGCAGACCCTCGTAACTGAACCCGGCCTTCTCGGCGACCCGGCGCGAGGCCAGGTTGCCGGGCGCCACCCGCAACTCGACCCGTTGGAAGCCGTGCTCCAGGATCAGCGCGATGGCCACCGCGTCCACGGCTTCGGCGGCCAGGCCGAAGCCACGCGCGTGCGGCGCCATCGCATAGGAGATCTCGGTGAGGCGTGCACCCCAGTCGGTGCGCCGCGTCCACAGCGAACCCACCACCTGGTCGTCCTCCCGCCGGAGCACCGCGTAGTGGTCACCGTCGCCGCTGTCCCGCCGCTGCCGGGCCAGATCGGTGCACCACGCGTGCCCGTCGATCGGGCCGGAGTCGTCCGGCAGCGGCAGCCAGCGCCGGGTCAACTTGTCGGCGAAGATCTCCCCGGCCGCCGCCGCGTCCGCCGCGGTGAGCCGGCGCACCTCCGTGCGCGGCGTGGACACGGTCAACGCCGGAAACCGGCGCACCGCCACCTGACCGATCACACCGACACCCCGCCGGGCTGCGCGGGCACCACCTCGTGCGACGGGTCGGCCGCCGCCGCCGCGACCAACCGGGCGGCCGTCGCCGGATGACCGGCCCAGTGCAGGGTGAGCTGCGAGGCGTGCACGTTGCGCCAGACGAAGCCCTCCGGCGCGCCACCATCCCAGTTCCACGCCGGGCGCTGACCGGCGCGGGGGGTGAGCACCGCACGGTGCGCCTTGTGGCCGACCAGCACCGTCCCCTGGGCGGCGACCACGCTGTCAGTCTGGGCGGTCGCCTCCCGGTAACCCACCACCAGGCCGTCCCGGCTGACGCCCACCGCGTCCAGGACGCCACACATCGGCAACCCATCCAGCTCCCGGGCCAACCAGAGCAGCCCGGCGCCCTCGGCGACCACCGGACGCCCGGTACGCGCCAACTCGGCCACCGCGATGCAGAGCCGCCGGTTGGCCGACAGCTGCTCGGCGTACGCCTCGGGGAGCGCGCCGCCGATGACCAGCGCACGGGTGCCGACCGGCAGCACCTCGTCGCGCAGCGGATCGACGGTGACCACCTCGGCGCCGGCGGCCCGCAGCAACTCGGCGGTCTCCGGGTGGCTGAAACTGCCGCCCGGCCCACCCGCCAGCGCCACCAGTGGGCGGTCCGCCGGGGCGGTGAGCGCACCCAGGGCCTCCTCGGGAGACCAGGCCGGGGCCGGCAGCGGCGGGGCGGAGCGGGCCAGCCCGAGCAACCGTTCCAGGTCGACCGTGGCGGCGACGGCCTCGCCCAGCCGGCGGATCGCGCGGACGGCGTCGGCGGACCCGTCGACCACCGGCGCCACACCGTGCCGCCGCGACGGCAGCACCGCCGGCAGGTCGTGGCGACGCAGCGCCCCGTAGACCGGCACACCCACGTCGTCCAACGCCTCGCGCAGCACGGCCTCGTGCCGCGAGGACGCCACCCGGTTGAGGATCACCCCGCCGAGCCACAACTGCTCGTCGTACGAGCGGAAACCGTGCACCAGGGCCGCCACCGACTGACCCATCGCGGCCACGTCCACCACGAGCACCACCGGGCTGCGCAGCGCGGCGGCCGCCGCGGCCGTGGACTCCTGCTCCGGTCGGCCACCGACCGAGTCGTACAGGCCCATGCTGCCCTGCACCACGGCGAGCCCGGCACCGGCGGCGCCGTGCGCCACCAGCGGGGCGAGCCGGTCGACGCCGACCAACCGGGGATCGATCACCCGACCCGGCCGACCGGAGGCGAGACCCAGGTAGGCGGCGTCGACGTGGTCCGGCCCGAGCTTGAAGCCGGCGACGTCGACCCCCCGCTCGGCCAGGGCGGCGAGCAGCCCGATCGCCAGCGCGTTCTTACCGTGCCCGGAGGACGGCGCGCTGAGCACCAGGCGCGGCACGACGGTCATCATCGACTCCTCGCGAGCGGCGGCGGGTATGCGACGGTCGGCCCAGGGGCCATCCGTCCGCGTGACGATACCCGCCCGGCCGGACGCGCGAGCACCGCCAACCGGTGCCCGTCAAGCGGTCCCGGCCAGATCTTGACCCGCTCCAGGTCAGTGGCGCCGGTCATACGAGTAGCCTCGGTGCCGTGTACCGGTTCCTGCTGAGCCCACGCTGGCTGGGCGCTCTCGCGCTGACCCTGGTCGCCGCCGCCGTCATGGTGCTGCTCGGCAACTGGCAGCTGGACCGCTACCGGGGGCGGACCGAGGTCAACGAGCAGATCGACGCGGGCCTGCGGATGTCCCCGGCACCGCTGGCCGACGCGCTGCGCGCCCCCGCGGGCGGCCCGGGGACGGTGGGCCCGGCCCCCGCCAAGGACAAGGTCTGGACCCGGGTCACCGCCACCGGCCGGTACGACTCGACGAACACCGTGCTGGTCCGTGGCCGAACGGCGGACAGCCGGGTCGGCTTCGAGGTGCTCACACCCCTGGTGCTGGCCGACGGCACGGCACTGCTGGTCGACCGGGGCTGGATCCCGCCGGCGCCGGGCGGTGGGGCGACCGCCCACCCGCCGGTGCCCGCCGTTCCGAGCGGCGACGTGACGGTGGTCGGCCGGGTGCACGAGACCGAGAGCGGCGCCGGCGCGGTGGCGCGGCGCGACGGGCTGCTGGAGATACGGCGGATCGGGGTGTCGCGGCTGGCCGGCGAGCTGCCCTACCCGGTCTACGGCGCCTACCTGCTGCTGGACGAGCAGACCCCGGCGGCCGACCCGCTGTTCAAGGCGGTGCCGGTCGGGCACGCCAACAACTGGCAGAACTTCGGCTACGTCGTGCAGTGGTGGCTGTTCGCGGTGATGTCCCTGTTCGGCTACGCCTGGGTGGCCCGCCGAGAGGCCCGCCGCGCCGCCGGCATCGGCGCCACCCCGCTTCCGCTGGACCGGGCGGCCGAGCCGACGCCGATCGCGTCCGCCTGACCCGGGCCACTCCGGCCGACGCTCGACCCAGCCCGCTCCGCCCGGTCAGCCGGTGGGGTGGCCCGCGTGGATGGCACGGACCGCGTCGATGGTGTCCGCCTCGGCGGCGGACTTGTCGTCGCGATAGCGCACCACCCGGGCGAACCGCAGCGCCATCCCTCCGGGATAGCGCGAACTCGTCTGCACCCCGTCGAAGGCGATCTCCACCACCTGTTCGGGACGGACCCGGACCACCCAGTCGCCGCGCTCCACGGCGAGGTCGAGGAACCGCTCCGTCTGCCAGCGCAGCAACTCGTCGGTGAGCCCTTTGAACGTCTTGCCGAGCATCACGAAGCCACCGGTGTGCGGGTCGCGCGCCCCCAGATGCAGGTTGGACAGCCAGCCCTTCCGCCGGCCACTGCCCCACTCGACGGCGAGCACCACCAGGTCGAGGGTGTGCCGGGGCTTGACCTTGACCCAGGCCGAGCCACGCCGGCCGGCGTCGTAGGGGGCGTCCGGGGCCTTGACCACCACGCCCTCCTGGCCGGCCTCGAGCGCGGCGGCGAACGCGGCGGCGGCCTGCTCCGGGCCGTCGACCTCCATGCGCCCGACCAGCAGCGACGCGTCCACCGCACCGGCGAGGGCGGCCCACCGCTCCCGGCCGGGCAGGTCGATCAGATCCTCGCCGTCGAGGTGCAGCAGATCGAAGAAGTACGGAGTGAGCACGCTCGTGCCCGTGCTGGCGGCTGCGGCGAGCACCGCCGGGGCGACCGGCGTGGGCCCGGTGGTGCTGGGGGTGGTGCGTCGGGCGGCCCGACTGGAGGTCTGCTGGAACGGCAGGGGGCGGCCCGTCTCGTCCAGGCCGATCGCCTCGCCGTCGAGCACCAGCTCCCGGCCGGGCAGGGCACGGACCGCGGCGACCACCTCGGGCACCCGGGTAGTGATCTCGTCGAGGCTGCGGGTGAAGACGGCGATGTCGCTGCCGGAGCGGTGCACCTGAATGCGGATGCCGTCGAGCTTCACGTCGACCACCGCCGGTGTGCCGGTCGCGGCGAGTGCCTCGTCGACGGAGGGGGCGCTCTGCGCGAGCATCGGCGCCAGCGGTCGGCCGACCCGCAGGCCGAACCCGGCCAGCTCGGCGGCGCCTCCGGCCAACGCGGCCACCGCCACGGCCCGCAGGTCACCGGCGAGCAGCAGCGCCCGTCGGACCGCCGCCACCGGCACCTCGGCGGCCCGGGCCACCGCGTCGGCCAGGAGCCCGGCCTGGGCACCCTGGCGCAGCTCGCCGCTGAACAGGCCGGTGAGCAGGCGCTGCTCGTCGGCCGTCGCCGCTGCGTAGAGGGCACCGAGCAGCGCCCGACGCCGGGCCTGCGAGCCCGCGCCGTGCACCGCGGCGATCTGCGCGATGGCCGCGTCGACGGCGGCCACGGTCAAGGTCGCTTCGGCGGCGGGTGGCGGCAGGTCGCGCAGGCTCGCGTAGCCGATCCCGGTCTGCCGTTGGCGCAGCTCACCGGCGAGATAGCCGGCGCCGGGCTCCACCTCGCCCGGGTCGAGCCGGCGCAGCGCGTCAGCGAGCAGCTCCACCTTGGCCCGCCGGCCGCTGGTGGCGCCGACGGCCGCGGAGGTGGCTGCCAGGTCGAGAAACCGCACGCAGCTCATCCTGCCAGTCACCTCCGACACCGCCCGGGCATTGCCGTGCCCGGGCGGTGTCGGCAGGGTGCCGCCCGCCAACACGGACGACGGATCAGGGCCTGTTTCATGAGGGCGGACCACCCGCCAGCCGCGTCCCCAACCTCTCTGGGCAGAACACCTAGGCGGAGACGGGCTCCTCGATGCGCAGCCCCCGGGCGCGGACCTCACCAGCGACCCGGGAGAGCACCGAGTCGAGGGCGACCAGGGCGGCGGAGAGCTCACCGAGCTGCTCGTTGAGCGTGTCCTCGGACCACGCGGAGACGTCCACGTCCCCCAGCGCGCTGACAGCGGCCCCCAACCGGGCCATCACCTCGTTCGTACTCATGTTCGAAAGGCTATAACAGCCGGCCGTCCGACACGCCGTAAACTGCCAGATCAGCCCCAAAGTTGCCGTTCCGACACCTACCTGCCCGCTGCCGCCACCTTGCCCAGCAGCAGCGCCTCGGCGAGGCAGACCCGGGCGAACTCCCCCAGGTGCAGACTCTCGTTCGGGCCGTGTGCACGCGCGTGCGGGTCCTCCACACCAGTCACCAGGATTGCCGCCTTGGGGAACATCTCCTGGAAGGTGGCGATGAACGGGATCGAGCCGCCGACGCCGATGTCCACCGGGTCGGTGCCGTCCCAGGCCTCGCGGAAGGCCGAACGGGCGGCGTCGAACATCGGCCCGGACGCGTCGATCACGCACGGGTCGCCGTCGTGCTCGAAGCTGACCGTCACCTGCGCGCCCCACGGCGCGTGCTTCTCCAGGTGCGCGCGCACCGCCGCGTACGCCCGCTTGGGGTCGTCGCCCGGGGCGAGACGGATGCTGAGCTTCGCCTTCGCGGCCGGGACCAGGGCGTTCGGCGCCTCGGCGGTGGACGGCGCGTCGATGCCGAGGACCGCCAGCGCGGGCTTCGTCCAGAGCCGGTCGGTGATCCGCCCGGTGCCGATGAACTGCACGCCCTCGGCCAGCCCAGCCTCGGCCCGGACCCGGTCCTCCGGGTAGTCGACGGTGGCGCCCTCCCGGCCGACCAGCCCGTCCACGGCCACGTCACCGGCGTCGTCGTGCAGCGTCGCCAGCAGCCGGACCAGCGCGGTGAGCGCGTCCGGAACCGCGCCACCGAACATGCCGCTGTGCACCGCGTGGTCCAGCGTGCGCACCTCGACGAAGCAGTTGACGATGCCGCGCAGCGAGGTGGTCAGCGCCGGTACGCCAATGTCCCAGTTGCCGGAGTCGGCGATCACGATGACGTCCGAGGCGATCTCGTCGCGGTGCTCGGCCAGCAGTTGCTCCAGCGAGTCGGAGCCGTACTCCTCCTCGCCCTCGATGAAGAGGACCACGCCGACCGGCAGCGCGTCACCGTACGCGCGCAGCGCCGCGACGTGCGCCATGATGCCGGCCTTGTCGTCGGCCGCGCCCCGGGCGTAGAGCCGGCCGTCCCGTTCCACCGGCTCGAACGGGTCGGACTCCCACAGCGACCGGTCGCCGACCGGCTGCACGTCGTGGTGGGCGTAGAGCAGCACGGTCGGCGCACCGGGCGGGGCGGCCCGACGGCCGATCACCGCGGGCTGGCCGCCGGAACGCACGATGTCGACGTCCAGGCCACAGCCGCGCAACAGTTCGGCGACGGCCTCGGCGGAGCGTTCCACGTGCGAGTGGTCGAAGCCCTCGAAGGCGATGCCGGGGATGCGGACGAGGCGCTCCAGGTCGGCCCGGACGCCGGGCATCTCGCGCTCGACGGCGGCCCGCACCTCGGACTCGGACATGATCGGTGAGGTCATGACCGGCATCGTATGCCGGCCTTACCGGGGCGTGCCGGCGGAGCCCGTACCGTCACCGCCTCCGGCGGAACCCACACCGGCGGTCGGGGCAGCGTGCCGTGGCCGGCGCCGGACGTCGATGCTCCGCTCAGCGGACGCGCACGTAGTACCGGTCCGCGTCGTGCGGCAGCGTCGGGGCGCCGTCGACCACCAGGTCCACCCGGGTGGCTGTGTCGTCGGCATCGAAGTGCGCGCGCTCCCCGACGTGCCAGCGGCGCAGCTCCGGCAGAATCTCCGGCCCGTCGCGGGCGACCGCGCGGGCCAGCCGCAACGAGGCGGGCGCGGTGACGAACACGGCCAGGGTCAGCTCCGGCCGGACAACGGCGCGCGCGGCGCTCACGCCCTCCAGGATCAGCACCGGCGCGGCCGGCACCGGGACCGGGCGGGGCAGGAAGCACTGCCGTACCCAGCTGTAACGCCGGTAGGCACCGGGCTTCCCTTCGCGCAGCGGGGAAAGCACCCACTCGTCCAGGCGGGGCCAGAAGGTGAGCTGGTCGTCCCAACCGTCGAGCAGGTCGTCGGTGTGCACCACCGGCGGCCGGGCACCGCCGGCCAGCGCCGCCAGGGCGTCCGCGAGGTGCGCGGCGAACCGGCTCTTGCCCGCGCCACTCGGTCCGTCGACCGCGACCAGCCGGGTCCGCCCCAACCGCGCGGGGCCCGCGAGCACCCGGCGGGTCAGCTCGGCGTACGCCTCGACGACCCCGCCGAAGCGCTCCTCGTCGGTCGGCGGCCGACCGCCATCCGAGGTCACTCCGGCTCGCCCAGCATCTCCCCGAGCCAGCGCAGCTCGGCCTGGCTGGTGGCTCGGGCGATGGTCAGCAACCCCTGGCGGTACGGGTCGGCGAGTTCCTCGGCGCGCACCGGCCGGTCGCCCTCGTAGAAGAAGCTGCTCGGCGTACGGAGGAAGGCCAACCGTCGGCGGAGCACCTGGTCGCGGGCGGCCGGGTCGTCGAGGTGCCGGAGAAAGGCCAGCAGGACGAACCAGCGGTTCTCGTCGCTGATCTCCAGCTCGTCGGGTTCGCGGAGCCGGCGGTCCAGTTCGGCCCGACCCGGCCCGGTCAGCGCCAGCATCTGGCGGGGGGCCGCGCCGGCGCCGGGTTCCACCCGCCGGCTGAGCAGGCCAGCGCGTTCCAACCGCTTGATCGCGGGATAGAGGGTCCCGTCGGCGATCGGTCGGACGTGCCCGGTGAGGTGGGCGATCCGCCGTTTCAGGTCGTAGCCGTGCAGGGGCTGGTCGGCCAGGAAACCGAGGATGGCGAGTTCGAGCACGATTCCATTATGCCCTCTTGACGATATACCTCGGAGCGGAGGTATTGTTTCGCCATGAATACGGTGACCGTGGGCCCCGACGGGGCTCAGATGCGTTGGGTGGAGATCGCCGGCCGGGCACCCGCCCGGGTGTACGTGCACGGGCTCGGCGCGACGTCCGCGCCGTACTTCCTGCCGGCGGCCACCCTCCCCGAGCTGGCCGGCCACCGATCCCTCTTCGTCGACCTCCTCGGCTTCGGGTTGAGCGACCGACCGGCCGCGTTCGGCTACACCCTCACCGAGCACGCCGACGCGCTGGCCGCGACGCTCGACGCGGCCGGGGTCCAGGGGGCCGACATCGTCGCGCACAGCATGGGCGGGGCGGTGGCCATCGCGCTCGCCCACCGCCGCCCGGACCTGGTCGGGCAGCTGGTGCTCATTGAGGCGAACCTGGACCCGTACCCGCCGCCGACCGCCGGCAGCAGCGGCCTGGCCCGCTACTCCGAGGCGGAGTTCCTCGGCGGCGGTCTTGCCGAGACCCTGGAACGGGTGGGGCCAGCCTGGGCCGCCACCATGCGACTGGCCGATCCGATCGGCCTGCACCGCACCGCGATCGGCCTGGTGACCGGCACCCGCCCCGCCATGCGGCACCTCCTGGAAGGGCTGCCGATGCGGCGCACCTACCTCCAGGGCGGTCGGAGCGGGCCGGTCGTCGGCGCGGAATCGCTGGCTGCGGCCGGCGTGCGGGTGGTGACCGTGCCGGAGGCCGGACACAACATCATGCTCGACGCACCCGAGCAGTTCGCTCAGGTCACCGCCATCGCCCTCGCCCAACCCGCCCACACCTGACGATTCCCACCAGCGCAGCCACCCGATCCCGCGGCGGCCGTACCGGGCCGGACACGTCCGGCTGACGGCCGTGTGCGGTCACCCGTCACGTCCGGGGGAATTGGGGCGACGACGGGTGATGCCGCAACCGTTCACCACGCGGGGTGGCGGCCGAATCGGCATGATCGGGTGGTGCTCCGAGACGTGATGAGCCCCGGCATCGACGCCCTGCTCGAACAGGCCCGCGCCGGGCTGCACCGACTGACTCCGCAGCAGACCGTCGAGGCGGTCCGCGGTGGCGCGCTGCTGGTCGACACCCGTACCGAACTGCAGCGCCGCGAACAGGGCGACCTGCCGGGCGCGGTCGTCATCGACCGGACCGTGCTGGAGTGGCGGCTCGATCCGGCCAGCGCCTGGCGGATCCCGGAAGCCACCGGTTACGACCGGGAGATCGTGCTGGTGTGCCGGCAGGGCTACAGCTCCAGCCTGGCCGCCGCCAGCCTGCAGACCCTCGGACTGCGCCGAGCCACCGACATGATCGGCGGCGTGGACGCCTGGCTCGCGGCCGGCCTCCCGACAACCGACCGCCCCGCCGACATCCGCCCCTAAACCCGCACCCCACCCCACCCCCACCCCACCCGCGCCTCGCCTCGCCTCGCCCGCGCCTCGCCCGCGCCGCGCCCTCGCCCTCGCCTCGCCCGCGCCGCGCCCTCGCCCTCGCCGCGCCGTGCCGTGCCCTCGCCCTCGCTCCGTCGATCATGGAGTTGCGGTGGGAAATAAGGTGTCCAATCAGGGCAGATCGGGCACCGCGATTCCATGATCGACGGGGCGGGAGGGGCGAGGGGCGGGTGGTGGGTTACTCGGTCGGTGGGGGGCCGGGTGGGATGAAGGGAAGGCCGGGGGGTGGGCCGGTCTCGATGAGGCGCCAGAGGGCGTCGGTGTCGAGATGTTCCTCGACGAGGTCACCGAGCAGGTCGAGCGAGCGTTCCCGGGCGGCGGCGAAGCTGGTCGCCGGTGCGACCCGGAACCCGGTGCGGCCGGCCAGGCGAGCCGCCTCGGTGAGGAACCACCGGCGGAACTCGTCGGACTCGAACGCCCCGTGCCAGTGCGTGCCGTGCACCACGCCGAGTACGGCTCCCTCACCGACACCGTCGTCGCCGGTCAGCAGCGGGGTCAGGGCGGGATCGGTCTGCGAGACGTACCCGTGGTGGATCTCGTAGCCGCGCACCGGGAGGCCCCGGTGTGCGGTGCCCACCGACTGCCGGACGGTCTTGCGTGGATCGAAGGTGATCTCGATGGGCAGTAGGCCGAGCCCCGGCACGCTGCCCCGGCGGCTTTCCACCGGGTCGTGGATGGCGCGGCCGAGCATCTGGAAACCGCCGCAGAGGCCGAGCAGCGGCTTCCCGGCCGTCACGTGTGCGGCCACCGCGTCGGCGAGGCCGGTCTCGCGCAGCCACGCGAGGTCCGCGACGGTGGACTTGGAGCCGGGCAGGACGACCAGGTCGGCGGTGGCCAACTCGGCCGGTTCGATGGTGAGGCGTACGCGGACACCCGGCTCGGTGGCGAGCGCCTCCACGTCGGTGGCGTTGCTGATCCGGGGCAGGCGGACGACGGCCACGTCCAACCATTCGCTGCCGTGCGGGGCGGCGGGGCGCCCGAGCACCCGGCCGTAGGCCAGTGAGTCCTCCGCGTCGAGCCACAGGTCCAGTGCCCAGGGCAGCACCCCGTACGTGGGACGGCCGGTGACGTGACGCAGCATGTCCAGCCCCGGCTGGAGCAGCCCGAGGTCGCCCCGGAACTTGTTGATCACGAAGCCGGCGATCAGCGCCTGGTCGGCGGGGTCGAGCAGGGCCACGGTGCCGAACATCGAGGCGAAGACTCCACCCCGGTCGATGTCGCCGACCACGATGGCGGGCAGGTTGGCGTGCCGGGCCAGCCCCATGTTGACGTAGTCACCGGCCCGCAGGTTGATCTCCGCAGGGCTGCCCGCGCCCTCGCAGATGACCACGTCGTACGTGTCACGCAGCTCGGCCAGCGCCGCGTACGCGGTCTCGGCAAGCCGGGGACGAAGCTGCCGGAAGGTGCCGGCGGTGATCGTGTCGACCGCCTCGCCGAGCAGCACCACCTGGCTGGCCAGGTCGCTGCCCGGCTTGAGCAGCACCGGGTTGAACCGCAGGTCGGGTGCGAGCCCGCAGGCTGCGGCCTGCATGGCCTGGGCTCGGCCGATCTCGCCGCCGCGCCCGTCCGGCCCGACGACCACCGCCGAGTTGTTCGACATGTTCTGTGCCTTGAACGGCGCCACCTTCACGCCCTGCCGGTGCAGCCAGCGGCAGATGCCGGCGGTGAGGACGCTCTTGCCGGCGTCGGAGGTCGTGCCGGCGACCAGCAGCCCGCCGCTCACCGTCCGCTCCCCCGCCCAACCGCAGCGGCACCAGGGCCGCGCCGGCCGACCACCCTGCGCCCCCCGGCCGCGGCGACCAGCCCGTGCCGCCCCAGAGCACCGACCAGGCGGCCGACGGTCACCGGGTACGCGGCGGCCAGCCCGACGGCGGCCAGCCCGACCGCGCCCGAGATCCGCGCGGCCCGCCTCAGGTGTCGCGCCTCCGGGCGGGGGCCGTCGCCGAGGAACGGGCGCACCTCGGAGCGCCCGAAGTAGATGTTGCGGCCACCGAGGCGGACGCCGAGCGCACCGGCCATCGCCGCCTCGCACTGACCGGCGTTGGGGCTCGGGTGGTCGTTGCGGTCACGCCGCCAGACCCGCCAGGCCCGCTGCCGATCCCCGTTCGCCACCGGCGCCACGGCGATGGTGAGCAGCCCGGTCAGCCGGGACGGCACCAGGTTGAGCACGTCGTCCAATCGCGCGGCGGGGGTACCGAACCGCGCGTAGCGCGCCGACCGGTGCCCGACCATCGCGTCGAGGGTGTTCGCCGCGCGATAGCCCAGCAGCCCGGGCAGGCCGGCGACCGCACCCCAGAGCAACGGGGCGACGACCGCGTCGGACGTGTTCTCCGCGACCGACTCGACGGTGGCGCGGGCCAGCTCCGACTCGCCCAGGGTCGACGGGTCCCGCCCACAGAGGTGGCCGAGGCGTCGCCGGGCAGCGGGCAGGTCACCGTCGCGCAGCGTCCGACCCATGACGGTGGCTTCGTGCCGCAGGGTACGGCCACCCAGCACGGTCCAGGTGCCGGCGGCGACGAGCACCGCTCGGGTCACCGGCCGGTGCCGGGTAGCCGCCGTGGCGACCGCCCCGAGCAGCACCGGCCCGCCTACGGCCAGCGCGGTGAATGCCGCACCCGCCGTTCGATCCGGTCGGTAGAGGCGGCGCTCCAGGGCGCCCGCGGCCTGCCCGAAGCCGGCCACCGGGTGCCACCGGCGTGGGTCGCCGAGCAGCCTGTCCAGCGCGTACCCGGCCAGCAGCCCCACCGCGTTCGCCATCGGCGCTGTCCGTCGCACCCGCACCACCTCCGGCCGGCCAGCCTAGACGAGCGTCCCGTGAGCCGACCCGACCCACGGGTGCTCCACCGGCGACGTGCGCCTCGTTTACGGGGAACCGGCCACCCGCATCCGCCAGCCCCGCCCGATGCCGCCACGCGGGGTGACGACGCTGGTCGCGTCGCCACCCCGCCCCCGTCGTGCCGTGCAGCGGGAGCACCCGCGACCGAAGCGGAACCTCAGACGGCTGGGTCGCCGCCGGAACCACGACGGTTGAACTGACCGGTCACGCCGGCTGCGGGACCCGACCCCGGCCACGCCGCCCCCGGCCGGGCTGCGCGGGCTCCGGCTGACCCTCGTCTGGCGCCGGCCCCAACTCGTCGTCCAGGTCTTCGTCGTTCTCTCCGGACCGGAGGGCCATCTCGTCGTCGAGGCCCGTCGGGGCGTTGGCCTCCCCGATCTGCCCGCCGTTCGGGGAGACCTCGTCATCCAGCGGACCGTCGGCGAACGGGCTGGTACGCAGCGCGGCATAGTCGGGCAGCTCGAAGTCGTCGTCCAGCGGACGGTCTTCGGGCAGCACGGGCGCCTGCCCGGCCGGCACCGGCTCGGTGGGCTCGCCGTGCACGCGGCTCTCGGCATCCGCGTCCTCGACGGTGCTGGTCGTCATGCTCGGACGGTTGCGCAGGAAGCGGGCCCGACCCCGGGACAGGTCGTGGCCGACGGCGACCGCCTCCAGCTCGTAGAGGGTGCGGTGGTTGCCGGCGTCGTCGGTCCAGTCGCGGGTGTAGAGCCGGCCGCAGACCACCACGGGATCGCCGACCATCACGGACGCCGCCACCCCTTCGGCCAGCTTGCGCCAGCAGTTGACGCGGACGCGGAGCGAGTTGCCGTCGACCCACCGGCCGCTGTCCCGGTCGAGCCGCCGGGCGGTCGAGGCGACCTTGAAGTTGGCCACCAGGGTGTTGCTCTGGGTGGTACGTCGCCACTCGGGCGTGGTCAGAATATTACCGACAATTGTTACGTAGGTGTCGAACATCGTCCCTCCAGGGGGATCGGGGCCTGCCAGCGCGAGTCGACTCGCCACCGAGCCTGGGCGCTGGGGACGACCGCTGCCAGCGCCCGGCCCCGACCTGTGGACGACGAACCCACCTGTGGACAACACCCTGATCACGCCCTGATGTGGTACGGCCGACCCGCCCGGCCGGGCGTCGGCGGTTTCCCGGGCCAGCCGAACTGGGTATGGATTTGATCAACGCACCACCGACAGCTCCACGTCGACGAGAGGTCAGCGCCATGATGATCACCACCATCGGCTCCGCGAACGCTTCCGAGGCGCGGCGATGAGCGCCGTGGCGAACCCGGCCACCGTGGCTGAGTGCCTGCGAGTGGGTGCCGGGTTCTCGCAGAGCGACCGCAACTGGATCGCCGAGCAGTTCGCCACCCTCGACGCCCGGCTCGCCGGCTTTCACGCCGACGCCACCGAGCTGGAGGTGTCGGTGAAGGACCGGGAGGCCCGCGGCCAGAAGGTCACCCTGGAGTGCTGGATCGCCGGCCGGCAGAAGATCGTCACCACCTCCGCGGAGGAGGACCTGCACGCCGCGCTCAACGACGTCCGTGACGACCTGCGCCGCCGGCTCAACGACGCCAAGACCCGCCAGGAGCCCCGGCACAACAAGCATCTGCGCGACATCCCGGAGCCCCAGGGCGAGGTAGACCCAACCACCGCCCCGGAGCACCTGCCCGCAGCCGACCGGAGCCGGGCCGACGCGGAAACAGCCTGACCCCACCCACGCCCCTCGCCCTCGCCCTCGCCCTCGCCCTCGCCCTCGCGATCTTGCACTTACGAACCCCGAAACGGGGCTATTGCCCGTTATGCCACCGCAACAACTGCAAGATCGCGGGGGCGGGAGGGCGGGGCGAGGGCGGGGCGAGGGCGGGGGCGGGGCGGGCGGCGGGGGCGGGCCAGGACGAGGGCTACCGCTGGGTAGGTTGGCGGCGTAGCGTCGCGTTCGTGGAACCGGACGTGCTGGGGCCGCCGTACGAGCGGCAGACGATCGACCTGGGCACCGACGACGAAGGGCCCGTCGTCGCGACCCTGGTCCGGCGGCGGGCCGAGCGCCCCACCGGGCGGGCCGTTCTCTACGTGCATGGCTTCGTCGACTACTTCTTCCAGACCCACCTGGCCGACTTCTTCGCCGAGCGCGGCTGGGATTTCTACGCGCTCGACCTGCGCAAATACGGCCGCAGCCTGCTCCCGGGCCAGACCCCCAACTTCTGCCGCGACATCAGCGACTACTTCCCCGAGCTGGACGCCGCCGCCGAGATCATCCGCAAGGACGACGGGCACGACACCCTGCTGGCGATGGGCCATTCCACCGGCGGCCTGATCATCTCGCTCTGGGCCGACGCCCGCCGCGACGCCGGGACCATCGACGGCCTGGTGCTCAACAGCCCGTTCTTCGACCTGAACGCCCCCTGGGCGGTGCGCCGACCCCTCGCGGCCGCCATCTCCCGGCTGGGCCGCAGGGCGCCGCACCGCATCCTGCCGTTCGGGCTGGGCACGGTGTACGGCGAGAGCATCCACGCCGACCACCGCGGCGAGTGGACCTACGACCTGGAGTGGAAGCCGCTGGCCGGGTTCCCGGTCCGAGCCGGCTGGTTGAACGCGATCCGCACCGGTCAACGCCGACTACGCGCCGGGCTGGACATCCAGGTGCCGGTGCTGCTGGCCTGCTCGACCCGCTCCTTCCGGGGCACCAGGTGGCACGACAACGCGACCCTGGCCGACGCCGTCCTGGACGTCGAGCACATGGTCCGGTACGCGCCCCGCCTCGGCCGGCACGTCACCCTGGCCCGCTTCGACGGCGGGCTGCACGACCTCACACTCTCCGGCCCCGCCGTACGCCGAAAGGTCTTCGACGAGGTCGGCCGCTGGGCCGAGGCGTTCCTCGCCGCCGGCCCCACCGCCCCGGCCGACCCGGCACCGACCGACGCGGCAGGCGCGGCGACGCCCGGCGGCTGACCAGGCCGGAAGGCGGCGCGGGTCGCGGCTCAGAGGTCGGCGGACGTCGCCGGGAGGACGGCGCGAATCCGGTCGAAGGTCGCCACCGGGTGACCGCCGACGCCGGGCAGCACCAGGCCCAGGCAGTACAACGACACCTCTCCGGTGGCGTCAGACTGGACGACGAAGACCGGCGCGCCGACATACCCGGACGGCAACTCCGTGGTGATCCGCACGGCGTCCCCCTCGCGGACCACCCGCTCGATCGCCACCTCCAGCGGGCGAGACCCGTCGTCGCGTACCCCATGGGCCAGCACGAAAGCGGAACCGGCGTCGGCGCCGAGGCGGGCGATCACCTCGGGCCCGGCGGCGATTCCTGCGGGCACCGGCTGGACCCGCCACCGCCAGCCGCCGTCGCCGGCGTACCGGTGCAGGCCGCCGGTCGGCAGCGCCGCGACCCCGTCGCCCGGAAAGCGGGCCCAGCCGGGCACGATCTCGGCCTCGGAGACGACGGCCGGGGCCACCCCGGCCGGCTCGGTCACGCTCGCCCGCAGGCCCAGCTCACCACCCGGCGTGGCAACCAGGTCGGCCGCCGTCAGCAACGACTCCCCCACCGGGTCGTCGCCGCCCTGGAAGAAGAAGGCGGTGCCGAAGTCGCCCGACGACCGGTACGGCAGGATGGCGCGACCGACGATCTGGCACAGCTCGTAGGCGACGTCGTTCTCGGCGTCGGGATCCAGCAACACCAGCCAAAGGTACGGTCCGTGGCCAGGGCGGTCCGTGAGAACCCGGATGCCCGCCACATGGCCGACGTGAGAACCTGCTCGGCGACGTGGACGCCGGCACCCTTTTCGCCGCCCGGCAGCGGGACGGCGGTACCCTCTGGGCGCGACATCCACGTCACACGCGCCCGTAGCTCAGCGGATAGAGCAGGGGACTTCTAATCCCAAGGCCGCAGGTTCGAATCCTGCCGGGCGCACCCACCTCACCGCAGGTCAGCGGCTTCCCGCTCCCGGTCGGGTCAACTTGTCGAGCGCCTTGCCGACAGCTGGACGGACGTGGCTCTCCCGCTCCACGATCAAGGCCGGCCCGACGAGGAGATCAAGTTTCGCCGCAATCGGCGCTGTGGTCGCCCAGAGCGTCACCGTTCAGGTCTTCAACACGTCTCAGGAGAACCACGGGGATCTGCCGCGTGATTCGCTGTTGGTAGGTCGCGTATTCCGACATGGCCGAAACCATCAAACGCCACAGGTGTGGACGCTCTTCGGCAGTGGCGGGGCGCGCGCATGCGGTGAACGTCTCCGTACCGACCTGCACCGTGACGTACGGGTCGGCGAGCAGGTTGAGGTACCACGCGGGGTGGTGGTCTGAGCCGCGATTCGAGGCGGCCAGCACGTAGCGGTCGCCGTCGCGTTCGTAGACGAGTGCCGTGCGGCGCAGTTCGCCGCTCTTCCGCCCTCGCGTCGTCAGGAGCAGATCGTTCACGCCGGGCCGTGGCCGGCCTCCGGTCTCCTCGAAACGGCGGATGTGCTCGGCGACCCAGGCGTTCGGGCTGTCGTGGACCGTGGGCATCACACCTCCCGGACACTCGCGGCCGCGCGGTGGTGGCGGGGTGCCTCGATTTCGTCGAGCAGTGCGACCGCGAAGTCCGCGTAGCTGATCCGACTGGCCGGATCGCCGTGTTCGGCGAGCCGGTAGTGGCCGGTGCGCATGCCGTCGTGGTCGAAGTCGCCTGCGGGGGCCAGGTAGGCCCAGTCGAGATCGCAGGTCTGAAGCTCTTCAAGGCCTGCTGCATGGCCGAGGTAGAAGGACCGGTACTCGTTCGGGTAGCCGGGCTCGTCCATCAGGGCAGCACCGGACGGCCCGGGCATGATCGATGCGAGGCCGACCACCACCAGGCGGGGCACGCCCGCCTTCGCCAGGCCGGCGGCCAGGGTGCGGGACGATGCGGTGAAGAAGTCGTGCGGTGGCACGGACAGGTCAACGGCGGCACTGATGGCGGCGTCGTGCCCCGCGGCTGCGTGCGCGATGCTCACGGCGTCAACGACGTCGCCTGCCACCACCCGCACGTCGTCCAGGCCGCTGTGGCCTGCGGGGTTGCGCACTACGGCGGTGACCTGGTGGCCGCGTCGATGCGCCTCGGCGACGGCCTGCCGTCCGGCCCGGCCGCCCGCGCCGAAGACCACAATGTTCATGAGTAACGCCTCTCACCAGGGCCGGAGCCTGTGCGCTCGGCCGGTTTGCCGACGTTATCGAGGGTCGTGGTTTCCTCTGGGATACCAGTTATCGTTGGGCCATGAGGCAACCTCTGCCCGCCGACATGTTCGACGAGCTGTGCCCGTCCTCGCTTAATCCGATCCGATTCGGCGACAAGTGGGCGGCGCTGATCATCCGCTGCCTGGAGCATGGGCCTCGCCGGTTCTCGGAGCTACGTGTGCCGCTGCGCCGCGTCACCCCCAAGGTCCTCACCCGGTCGCTGCGCTCCCTCGAACGGGACGGGCTGGTCAAGCGCACCGTCTTCGCCGAGGTCAGCCCGCGTGTCGAGTACGAGCTGACACCGGTGGGCCGCAGCATGCTGGAACCGATTGCGGTCGCATGTGCCTGGGCCGAGCAGCATTGGGACGAACTGCTCGACGCCCGCGAGTCGTACGACAACACCCGCCTCGACCACGCCGGATGACACGACCCGTTAGAAGTGAACTCCGCCGCCCGCCGAGGCTCCGGAGCGGTCACTTCCGGAGCGTCCGCAACGACCACACCCCGTTAAGCTCGCCATGCCCGGTCGGCAAGAAAAGCCCGGTGGGTGTCTACAGGTTGGCCGACCTACGACGTTAATAGGGCGTGACGTTCGAGGAGTACGCATTCGCTCGCACGTCGGCGCTGGTGCGGCTCGCCCGACTGCTGACCGGCGACGAGCACCGGGCCGAGGACCTGGTTCAGGATGTCCTCGCCCGGGCGTACGCCCGCTGGGGGCGCATCTCGCGGACGGACCGTCCTGATGCCTATGTCCGTCGCATGCTCGTCAACGCCCACAATTCCTGGTGGCGCCAGCGCAGTAGCCGGGAGATCTCCGTCGCCGCCGTGACTGATCGGGCCGGCGACGTGGACGAGGCCGCCGGAGTCGCCGAACGTGACGCACTGTGGCGGCTCGTCTGTGATCTGCCGGCACGTCAGCGCACCGTGATCGTCCTGCGCTACTACGAGGATCTCGACGACACGATGATCGCCGAGATCCTCGCCTGTTCGGCCGGGACGGTTCGCACACACGCGAGGCGTGCCCTGGCATCGCTGCGTAGACGGCAGGAAGCACCAACCCCCGCACGGGCAGGAGAGTTCTGATGTCCAGCGATCTCGATCAGCAGCTCGCCGTCACGCTCAGGCATCGCGCGGGCGGCGACATCGACCCGACACCCATCGTGGAACACGCCCGTCATCGCGGTCGCCGGTTACGACTGCGTCGCCGCGGGCTGATCGCCGGAGGCATGGCAGCAGCGTGTGTCGCCCTCACCTCGGTGGTCATGGCGATCTCGGCCAGTCGGACCGCCGATGACCCGATCATGCCGGCGACGGCACTCATACTGCCGACAGCGTCGACGCAGACCGGTGCCACCGCACGCCCCGAAGATGTCGGTGCCGATCCCGCAGTGGTGCACTTCTCGACCGACACCCTGGTCAGCGGTGCCGAACACGCAACGTGGCGCGCCGGACGCGGCACCGAGAGCGTCGAGTTTCGGGGCCCAGGCGGCCAGGCCCGTTTCGTGCTGGCCGGCAGCGTCGCGTCGCTGGACGGGTTGCAGCAGACGTTGTCCTCGGACGGACGGCCGCAGCCGCGGACCGACGTACAGGTTGGCGACCGCCCGGGGGTCGCCTGGTTCGATCCGTCCGGTGACCGGAAACTGTGGTTCGTTCGCTGGCAACCCGCTGACGGGCTCTGGGCCCAGTTGGACACGTACGCGACCACCCGCGACGAGGCGACTGGCACGGCGCAACGGGTCCGGTTCGACGGCACCCACCGCTGCATCGTGCCGTTCCGTCTGGATTCGCTGCCGCCCGACGGGCGGCTGCTCGAATGCTCGGTCACGCTCGGGCGGTCGGAGGGTGGCTCTTTCGTCGAAGGCTCACTCGTCGTCGGTGACGCATCCGGTCGCTGGCTGACGGTTCGGGCGCAACTCGCCCCGGACGGTCGCGAGGCCCGACCCGGGGAACTCGTCGCGGGCCCCTACCGGGCACGCCGACAAGGGAGCGACGTACTGGAGATGACAGTCAAACCATGCCTCGTCGAGGCGTTCCGCGAGGGTTGGGGCAGCGGCTACACCGAGGAGGATGGCTTGGCGGTCCTCGGCGGATACCGGCCGGCCCGCGACCTCGATCGGCCAGACACGTGGTGACATCAGCCGCAGCAGGCAACGACCATCGGAATGCACAGCGTCCGGGCCGAGTCACCTCGGCCCGGACGCGGCGTCCAGCGGGATGTAGCGATCACCGTTGTCAGGAGGCGTACGCCTCGAGTTCCACCACCCGCGAGTAGCCGGCGGTCTCGTTGCTCGTCAGCGTCACGATCCGGAACGCGGTCGCGGTCACCGGGGGGAAGGTCGAGCTGACCAGACCGGCGACGTTGGCGCGCACCTGGGCAACGGTCTGCCAGTCGTCGCCGACCCGCACCTGGACGTCCCAGTCGCGCAGGCCGTATCGGGCGGCCGGGTACTTGGTGGAGTCGAGCGTGTAGACGTCGACCCGGCCGACCGTCTCGGGCCGGTCGAACGTCACCTGGAGCCAGTCGGGAAAGGCCCCCTTGTTCGCGTCGTTCCAACCGGTCGTGGATGCCCAGTGGTTCGAGTCGCGGTCGCCGTCCACCGCACCGCACGCCGGATACGTGGGCAGGTTCTCCGAGGAGGCCGTGACCGGCACGTACCTGGCGAGGTTGCCGGTGGTGTCGACCGGGCCCGGGGCGACCTCCACCGGCACCGAGAGCCGACGCTCACCGGACCGGACGGTGATCGCGTAGCGGCCGGGGGTGGTGTCCCGGGGTGCCGTCACCGTGATCGGCACCTTGAGTGTGTAGCCAGCGGGCAGGTAACTGGAGACCAGGTTCCTGGACAGCTTCAGCGGCGCGGTCACCTCAAGGAACGCGTCGGCGTAGACGGCCGCGCGTCCGGTGTTGCCGAACTGGAGCTGGAAACCCTGGTTCGCGCAGGGAGTCGGGGTGACCTGAACCAGGCTGACATCGGAGGCGAGACTCAGCCGGGTCGGGTCGGGTCGGTTGGCGACCGCGGGGGCCGTGCCGCCGATCGCCACCAGGGCGACGACGGCACCGGCGACAGCGGCCTTTCGGCCACGGGACAGGCCGGCGAGCCGGCGCCAGAGAGTACGGTTCATGGCTTTCCCCCTCATACCGGGTTCAGGCCGGGGTTGCCGGCCTCGACGGCGAAAGAACTGATCGTCTGGACCGGGGCGTCGGTCCGGTCGACGTACGGCACCGCCCGGTAGTCGGCCCGCAACTCGCGCTCGGTGAGCCGGACCCTGAGGTAGCCCCGCCGCTCGTTGACGAGCTTCAAATGCGGGTTGCTGTCGAGGAACTTCTGCCCGTTCGCGGAGACCTCGCTGCCGTTGCCGCCACTGCTGATCGACGTTGCCACCAGCTCGACGCCGTACGTCTGCGAGGCCGGGTCGGCGAAGTCGCGCTTCATGTCGAGCGCGTACGCGGCGTGCACGTCGCCGGTGAGCACGACCGGGTTGCGCCCCCGGAGCATGGCGAGCCCGTCGAGAGTGGCCTTCTGCTCTGCGGCGTAGCCGTCCCAGGCGTCCATGTTGTACAGGTCGCCAGCCGTCGGGTCCTGGTCCATCCGGCTCATGATCACCTGGTTGGCGAGCAGGTTCCAGGTCGCGTGCGAGGTGCGTACGCCGTCCAGCAGCCAGCGCTGCTGCTGGGCGCCGGCCAGGGCGCGCGCCGGATCACGCCGGGCCTCCGAGTCCACCTTCCAACCATCACCCGATGCCTGGTCGGCGCGGTACTGGCGGGTGTCGAGCACGTTCAGCTCGGCCAGCCGCCCGAAGGTGAATCGGCGGTAGAGCATGTAGTTCGGTCCCTGCGGGGCCGGCGAGCGCAGCGGCATGTGCTCCCAGTAGGCGCGGTAGGCGCTGGCCCTGCGGACCAGGAAGTCCTCGACCGGGGCGTTGGTCCTGGAGGTCAGGCCCGCGTAGTTGTCCTGCACCTCGTGGTCGTCCCAGGTAGGGATCCACGGCGCCGCCTGGTGCGCGGCGCGCAGGTCGGGGTCGGACTTGTAGAGCGCGTACTGGAGGCGGTAGCGGTCGAGCGTGTCGGCCTCGGTGCGGAACTGGCTCGGCACCGGCTCGGCGAGGTTGCGCAGCCCACCGGATGCGGAGACGCCGTACTCGTAGATGTAGTCGCCGAGGAACACCACGGCGTCGACGTCCTCGGCGGCGATGTGCTGGTGTGCCGTGTAGTAGCCGTCCGGGAAGGACTGACAGGAGGCGACGGCAAAGGTGAGCTGGTCGACCCGCTGGCCGGGTGCCGGGGTGGTCCGGGTACGGCCGACCGGGCTGATGTACGGGCCGACCTTGAAGCGGTACCAGTAGTGCCGGCTCGGCTGCAGCCCGCGCACGTCCACGTGCACGCTGTAGCTGTACTCCGGTCGTGCGGTCGCCCGTCCAGAGCGCACGATCCGCCGGAACCGCTCGTCGCTGGCAACCTGCCACTCCACCTCGACCGCGTGGTACGGCATACCGCCCAGCGGCTCGTACGGTCGCGGCGCCAACCGGGTCCAGATCACCACCGCTTCGGGCAGTGGGTCACCGGAGGCGACGCCAAGGGTGAACGGGTCGTCGGGCAGCTTCTCGGTGGCGGCGGCGGCGCTCGACCCACCGGGCAGGTTGGTGGCGAAGGCGAGCGCGGTCGCGGCACCGGTGACGGTCAGGAACCGCCGCCGGGCCAGACGGGCGGCCGGTCCGGGGTCTTCCACTGGGATCACGCGCAGGGCTCCTCTCGAAGGGACACGATTAGTCCTGCAGTCGTTGATCATTAAGTGGTAGCCACATGGCGAGCGGATGGCGAGCCGCTGAGCGCAGCGTGGACCGGGTCCGACATCCACTCATCGGGGCGACGTAGTGCCAGGTCAGCACGCCGCCAAGGTGAGGCATCCGGAAACGACCCCATCCGGTCGAACCCGCCCGGCCCAGAAGTAGCGGCAGGTAGCGCCGAAGGCAGGTGCCGGCTCGTCGCACCGGTGCCATAGGCTGCGCTCGCCGGCACGGGGGCCAACGGGGGATGCACATGCGACACCAGGGCAGGGCAGCGCTCACCGCAGCGTTCATCACGATGGCACTGGCGGGCTGCGGCACGCCGGCCGGCACGGACGGCGACCTGTCCGACGACTGGCGAGCGATGGCCCAGGCACAGCAGTTCACCGCGCAGGCCGGCGAGTGCCACGTGATCCCCGAGCCGACGGCATACCTGGCCACCCAAGCACCGGTGGACTGCGCCAAGACCCACCTGGTGGAGACGTTCCATGTCGGCACCTTCACCGGCGAGTTGGCCGCGCGACCTGCCCCACCCAAGGTGGGGTCGGCGGCCATGCGGCCCGCCTTCGCCGACTGCGACGCCCGGGCCAAGGAGTTCGTCGGCGGCGACTGGCGCAACGGTCGTCTGTCGGTGCAGGTAGCACCGACCTCACCGGCGGGATGGACGGGCGGCAGCCGCTGGTACCGGTGCGACATCTTCGAACTGGACGAGGTGGACGGCGCCAACGGTGACAGCGACCGGGCGATCCACCGGGCCGGCACGCTGCGCAACGCGGTCGGTAGCCGCTCCCCACTGTTGTACGGCTGCATGAACGAGGACGAGTGGAACCGGTTGCGGCCGGCCGGCTGCACGACCGCGCACCAGTTCGAGTACGTCGGCATCTGGACCGCCCCGGACCGCTCCTACGAGGATGCCGTCCGTGACGAGGACGCGGTTCATCCCGCCTGCCGCACCCTGGTCGCTCGCTTCGCCAAGGTGCCCAACGATGCCAGCCTGTCCTACCGCACCGGCAGCGCGTACCGCTTTCCCTCCCCGGAGCTGTGGGCGCGCGGTGACCGGGGGGTCCGCTGCTACTTCTGGTCCGGTGGTCGCAATCTCACCCGGTCCATCGCGGGCGGCGGTCCAGCGGTGCTGCCCATCCGCTGAACCTGCTCAGACAGGCCCCAGCAGTTTGGCCAGCGTGTCGTCGCCCTGGCCGAGTTGTGCTCCGCCGGCCGACGGCACGATCAGGAAGCGTCGGCAACCGTCGAGTTCCACGTACCGCTCGGGTCCGCCGGCACCGTCCAGCGGGCGCAGCACCGCGAAGCGGGCCGCCGGGGTGGCGCAGTCGACCACCGCTCGGCGGTTGGCCATCGCCCGGAGCACGCTCGCCTGGCGCTCGGCCGGTAGCGGGCCGCCGTACACGAAATCACCCGCCGGTTTGCCGCCGCCCCGCTCCGACGCGGGCACCTGGTAGACGCAGAGACGCAACGGTCCGGCTGCCGGAGACGTGGCCGGCACGGGCGGGCCGGGGCGTCCGTTGGTGGTCTCCACCCACACCATGTCCGCCCACTGTTGCGCGCATCCGGCGGCCTCGGCCGCCGGGGATTCGACCTGCCCGACGGTACGGGTGTCCACCGTGGTCCAGGGCAGCCCGGCGAGCGCGGCGCCCACCTCGGCGCGCGGCTTGCCGCAGGTGTCCGTCGGTAGGTACGGGCGCAGCCAGCGCCCCCGGTCGTCGAGCAGGGCCAGCCACGGCGGGATGACCATGTCGAGGGTGCAGGCGATCTCCCCGTCCGCCCGCTGGTTGGGCAGCCGGAGCGCGGCGAGCAGCGAGGCGATCTCCTCGGCGCGCCGCTCCGTGGCGACCTGCTCCCGACCTCCGGTGGGACCCGGCCGGATCTCCCGCCCACAGAGCACGGCGGCGACCGGGGTGAACGCGGGGTCGATGCGCCCGATCCTCGGCTCAGCCACGGTGGGTGTCGCCGTCTCGGTGTTCGGCACCGACAACACCGCGCCGGCCCGTGGTGCCGCTGTGGCGCAGGAGGTCCACGTGTCGACGATCTGCGCCGGACCGGGCTCGGTCGCCGGCCCGCCTTCCATGCTCGCGCACCCGCCCAACGCCGCAGCGAGTAGTGCCACCGCCAGTACCGACCTACCCGAGCGCATCCGGCTCACCGCCTCTCCACCAGCAGATGGGACGGACGGCGAGCACATCCGGTTCCGCCTCGGAGCGGTGATTGGCGGCGTGACGCGGGTGACCAGCGGGGACGCCGACGGGTTGACCGGGAGCGCCCGCCGTCATGATGGCCGGATGGCACATCTGGGACTTGTCGCGCTGTTGGTCAGGGAGTACGACGAGGCGATCGACTTCTACGTCGGGGACCTCGGCTTCGAGTTGGTGGAGGACACCGCCCGACCGGACGGTTCACGCTGGGTGGTGGTCCGCCCGGCCGGCGCCCGGGAGACGGCGTTGCTGCTGGCGCGGCCGAGCACCGCCGAGCAGCGGGCCCGGGTCGGTGACCAGACCGGCGGCCGGGTCGGCCTGTTCCTGTACACCGAGGACTTCGCCCGGGACCACGCCCGGATGGTGGCGGCCGGGGTGCGTTTCCTGGAGGAGCCGCGCCACGAGGCGTACGGCACGGTGGCGGTCTTCGCCGATCTCTACGGCAACCGGTGGGACCTGCTCCAGCCCCGCACCGCAGACTGACACATTAGCGACACTCCACGCACAACCGGTCATCGCTGGCCATCGGCCATGCTATTGTCCGATGTCGATCTCCGTCGCGCGGCCCCGGACCCGGGGCCGCTGTCGGAAGGACACTTCCCGATGCCGGCCGTTGCCACCCCATCCGTGCCGCCGCCCACGCTGGACAATCCGGCCGGTGGCGCGTTCGGCCTCATCTTCACCACGTTACCGGCGTTGCTGCGGCTGACCTGCGGGCTGGTCGGCGCGTCGGTGGCCCTGTCGGTGCAGTCCCCGCCGGTCGAGCCGGCCGTGTTGCTGCCCGGTGTTGCCGCGCTGACCGGCTGGTCACTCTGGTACGCCCACCGGGCATTGCGCCACGGCATCACCCCGGCCCTGGTCGCCGGTGATGTCGCGGTCACCACCGTGGCCTGTCTCCTCATCCCCGTGCTGGTGGCGCCCGAGGTACTGCCCGGCGAGGGCAGTTGGATCGCCGTGCTGGCCAGCGCCACGGTGATCAACGCGCAGGCCACCGCCCCGGCGCGCTGGTCCATCCCGGCCGGGCTGCTCGTCATCGCCAGCTACGCGACAGGCGCGCTGGCGGCCGGCAACCCCACCGAGGCTCGGGCGCACGCGGCCACCCTGCTGGTGCAGACCGCCTGCACAGCGATGATGACGGCGGTGATGCGCCGACGGATCGGCCGTGCGGACCGCGCGTTCGTCGAGCATCAGCGGCTGACCCGGGAGGCGTTGATCGCGCGGGCCGCCCGCGACGCCGAACGCGAGCAGAATCGCGACCTGCACGACACCGTGCTCGGCACGCTCACGATGGTGGGGCTCGGCGCGGTGGCCGGGCCCTCGCCCGCCTTCCGCGAACGGTGTGCCGCCGACCTGCGTACCCTCGTCGCACTCAGCGACGTCGGCCCGGTGGCCGGCGACGGCCCGGTGCCGCTGGACGGGCGGTTGCGGGTGGTCGCCGGCCGGCTGCCCGAGCTTTCGGTCCACCTGGATCTGGCGTCGTGCGCGGTCCCCGCCGGCGTGGCCGACGCGATCAGCGAGAGCGCCTACGCGGCGCTGTCCAACGTGGTCCGCCACGCGCCGGGCGCGCAGGCCACGCTGCGGCTGGGCCGGGACGCGATCGGCGTCGTGGTCGAGGTCGTCGACGACGGCCCCGGCTTCGACCCGGCCACCGTCCCACCTCACCGGTACGGGTTGCGCGAGTCGATCCGTGGCCGGATGGCGGCGGTCGGTGGGCGGGCCGACGTGCGCTCGGCGGTCGGCTCGGGCACCCGCATCCGACTGGAGTGGCCCGGTGTCGGCTGACCTCGACGCATCGGCGCCCCGCACCGCCCCACCGGAGGTGCCGAGCGGGACACCAGGCGGCGTCCCGGCGCCCCGGGGGCCGGTGTCGACCGCGGGGCTCGCCGCGCAGGCCGCCGTGGCGCACGCGTCCGACCGGGGAGCCCGGATCGTCGCCGTCGCCATCGCGCTGGCCTGGCACGCCGCGATCGGGATGCCGGCGGTGCTGGCCGCACGTGCCGACCTCGCCGCGCCGGCGGTGGTCCTCGGCGGCTGGGTGCTCGTCGCGGTGGCCGGCGCGGTGGCCGGGGTGCGGCTTCTCCGCGGGTCACCGCTGCCGCCGTGGCCGCTCGCCGGGCTGCTGCTCGCCGTCGACGCGGCGGTCTTCGCCGCGGTCGGTGAGCAGCAGTTGTTCACCGCCGCCAACTGGGTGTGGGGCACCCTCGGCTGGTTCTTCGTGCTGGCGCTGTGGGGTCGGCGGGTCGTCGGCCTGATCGCGCTGCTGACCACGCACGCGTTGATCGCGCTGGTCGCCGTGCTCGGGCACGGCCCCGACCCAGCCGACGTGGCGCGCTACGTGATGTACGTCTACGGCACGTTCTCGCTGCCGGTGGCGGTGTTCGTGGGCAGCGCGGCGATCGTCGCCCTGGCTCGGGACCGGGCCGCTGTGTCGGGCGCCAGTCATGCGATGGCCGCGGAGCGGGACGCCGCCGAACGTGGTCTTCGGGAACGGCGGGACCGGCTCGCTCTGGTCAGCTCGGCGGCCGGACGGGTGCTCGGCGAGTTGGCCGCCGGTCAGGCCGACCCGGACGACCCGGAGGTGCAGCGTCGGTGCGTGCTGGCCGCGACCCGGCTGCGCCGGCTGATCGCCGAGTCCGACGACGTGCCCGATCCGCTGCTGCACGAGCTGCGGGCCGCCGCCGACCTGGCCGAACGCAACGGCCTGCCGATCGACCTGGTCACCATCGGCACCCCGCCGCCGCTGCCGGTGGAGATCCGACGCCGGTTGGCCGACCCGCTCACCGGCATTCTCGCCGACGCCCAGGGCTGGGCCCGACTGACCGTGGTCTCCGGCCCGAACGAGGTGGTCGTCAGCCTGGTCACGCCCGACCGGAAAGGGCCGGAGGCGACCGGCCCGCCTTCCGGCGAGTACGACGACGGGCCGGTGCAGCACCTCTACGAACGGGACGGGGACATCAGATGGGCGCAGACCCGGTGGCGGAGGTGACCGGTGATCGTCCGGTCGGGGTGGCGATCGTCGACGACCACCCGGTGGTGGTCGAGGGAGTTCGCGCCTGGCTCGCCACCGAGCCGCGGCTGACGGTGCTGGCAACCGGCGACGACCCGGACGAGGTGCTGCGCGACGCACCGGACGCCGACGTGGTTCTGCTCGACCTGCGGTTGCACGGGCGGATGGCGCTGGACAAGTTGGCCGAGCTGAGCGCCGCCGGGCGGCGGGTGGTGGTCTATTCGGAGCACACCGACCCGCAGACGATGCTCGCCGCGCTGGACGCCGGGGCGGTGGCGTTCCTGGCCAAGCACGAGGGCCGGGAGCACTGCGTGGCGACCGTGCTGGCCGCCGCGAGTGACCGCCCGTACGTGCCGCCCGCCCTGGCCGGTGCCATGGTCGGCGACCCACGGCCGGACCGGCCGATGCTGTCCGACAAGGAGCGTGAGGCGCTGCTGCTCTGGTTCCAGTCGATGTCCAAGGCGTCGGTGGCCCGCCGGATGCAGATCAGCGAGCACACGGTCAAGCAGTACGTGGACCGGGCGCGGATCAAGTACACCCGGGCGGGGCGGCCAGCCGCCACAAAGGCGGCGTTACTCGCCCGCGCGATCGAGGACGGCCTCGTCCGCCCGGAGGAGATCGGCATCTACCGGTCACAGGCGACGCACGACCGGCCGACCCCCTAACGGGCGTCATGACAGCGGCCGCCCGATGCGCCAGGCTTCACAGCACAGCCAGCTGACCGGGAGGTCGTGACGATGCAGGCCGACGCGTCCCCCTTCTTCATCGGCCCTCACCGGTTCGACGCTCCGGACGACGATGTGGGGCCGGCCCTGGATCGCAACCACAACCTGCGTCCGGTGCCCGGCGAGCGGCTGCTCGGGCGGCACCGGCTACTGGTCGCGGGCTACCTGCTCGGGCCGAGCGAGGCGCGGCGCGGTTGGCGGCTGCCCGAGCCGGTCTCGGTGACGGTCACCGACCAGCGGGTCTGCTGGGCGGGCAGCGGCTCACAGTTGTCGCTGGTCGTCGACGACGACGCACCCCGGTCCCGACCGCTCGGCCGACTGAACGGCCTGATGAGCGGGCAGATCCGCTGGCAGTGGCCGTCCCGGTTGGAGCTGCCGGCAACCGAGCGGGCCGCGCCGACGCAGTTGCTGATCGTCTGCGACGCGTTGCGCACCATCCAGCAGCCCGCGTTGGCTCTCGGCGGGCCGCCCAATGAGGTCATCGCCCTGGCCCGGCAGGTTCGCCGGGCGGTGGCCATGTTCCGGCTCACCCGCCCGCAACTGGTCGACCTCTCGGCTCAGGAGCGCGACGTGCTGCTGCTGCGGGCCGGCCCCGGCCTGCTCGCCGGGGAAACCCGGGTCACGCTGCCCGGCTCGCTGCCGGTGGAGTTCCACTCCCGGGACGACTACTACCGCTCGGGTCCGGAGCCGACCTCCTGGAGCGGGCTCGCAGGCGGCGCAGCATCCGGGCATCGGTGAAGCCGACGGTCCGCGCTGCGGCCTCCACGGTCGTGCCGTGCCCGATCAGGTGCTCAGCGCGTTCCACTCGCAGCAGCTGCTGGTAGCCGAGCGGGGTGAGCCCGGTGGTCGAGCGGAACAGCCGGGTCAGCGTCCGTTCGGCCACGCCGCCGGCGGCGGCCAGCTCGGCCAGTGGCAGCGGCTCGGCGTACCGGCTGTCGATCAGGTCCTGTACCCGGTGCACCGAGTCGGACAGGTGGGAGCGGTGCCGCATCATCGCACTGGCCTGCTGCTCGTGCCCGTTGCGGCGGGCGTAGACGACCAGCGTGCGGGCGATCTTCGCTGCGGTCGCCGGGCCGTGCCGGGTGGCCACCAGGTGCAGCGCCACGTCGATACCACTGGCGATGCCGGCCGAGGTGACCACCCGGTCGTCGACCACGTACAGCACGTCGCGGTCGACCTGGGCCGCCGGGTGCCGGCGGGCCAGGTCGTCCTGGACCTCGTGGTGGGTGGTGCAGCGTCGACCGTCGAGCAGTCCGGCCCGCCCGAGGGCGTACGCCCCGGCGCAGACGCTGGCCACGGTGCCGCCCGCCGCGTGGTGCTCGGCCAGCCGCCGCAGGTCACCGGGGCACACCGGCCCCTGCGGCCCGTGCGCCGCCGGCCGCCAGCCGGGCACGATCACCAGGTCGTCCGGGGTCAGCTCGGGCCACCGGGTGTCGGCGACCAGCGGCACGCCCTGCACGGTGGACACCTGCTCGCGCTCGGCGACGTAGTGCAGCTGATAGTCGTACCCGAGGTCGGCGGCGCTGGAGAAGACCTGGGCCGGCCCGGCGAGGTCCAGCAGGTGCAGCTGCGGGACCAGCAGGAAGACGACCCGGGTCATCGCGTCAGCTCCGCACGCCGGCGAGGGTCGCGCCGGTCACCTCGTCCACGGTCCGGATGGTCGCGAAGCGGCCAGCCAGCGCGTACTCGGTGCGGGTGACGATCTCCTCGTTGGTCAGGGTGCGTGGGTCGGCGAGGATCTCCGCGACCGTGGCGGTCTCCGGCAGGTCCCGGTGTGGGATGGGGAAGGTCAGTGTGGCGTCGGTGACGAAGGTCATCCGGTAGCCGAGGTCCGCGCCGATCCGAGTGGTGGTCTCCACGCACTGCTCGGTGCGGATGCCACAGACGGTGATGTCGTGGATGCCGGCCTGGGTGAGCAGCTGCTGGAGGTTCGTGGTGGTGAACGCGTTGTGCGCGGTCTTGACCAGCGTCGGCTCACCCTCGGCCGGGACCAGCCCGTCGATCAGCCGCACATACCCGACGGCGGGGTCGAACAACCCACCGGTGCCCGGCTCGGAGTGCAGAACCCACACCACCAGATCGCCGCGCTCCCGGGCGGCGGCGACCAGCCGTTCGACCTGCCGGATCAGGTCGGGGTTGGAGCCGTACGCCCAGATCGGGCGCTGACGGAAGGACTCTTGCACGTCGATCACGACGAGTGCTGCTCTGCTCATGACTGAAGATCCTGACCGGACGGCGGCCACGCTGGGAGACACCATCATGCCCAGGTGCGGAACGATCCGGCCACCTCGACGTCAGGCGCTGGGGGTGTGCTGCTCGGCGGCGGCGTCCAGAACGGCGGCCTCCTCCGGCGTGGGCGCGCTGCCGCCCAGGTGCGCGGGCTGCCACCAGGAGTCGTCCGGCCCGGCGGGCGCGTCCGGGTACTCCCGCTGGGCCCGGTCGACGAGCGCGCTGAGCCGGGTGGTCAGTTCGTCGGCCAGCAGGTTCGGGTCCGAGAAGTCCGCCGGGCTGATCGGCTCGCCGATCAGGATGGTGATCGGCGTGTGCCGGCGGGTGAGCGTGCGCGGCCGGCCCTTGGTCCAGAGCCGCTGGGTGCCCCAGAGCGCGACCGGCAACACCGGCACCTTCGCCGAGCGGGCCATCCGGACGGTGCCGCTCTTGAGCTCCTTGACGGTGAACGACCGGCTGATCGTCGCCTCGGGGAAGACGCCGACGACCTCGCCGCTCTTGAGCGCGCTCACCGCCGCCCGGAACGAGGCCGCGCCGGCCTGCCGGTCCACCGGAATGTGCCGCATCCCCCGCATCAGCGGGCCGGAGATCCGGTGCGTGAAGACCGACTGCTTGGCCATGAACCGGACCAGCCGACCCGACGCGTTCGCACCCAGGCCAGCGAAGATGAAGTCGAGGTAGCTGACGTGGTTGCTGGCCAACACCGCCCCGCCGGTGCGGGGTACGTGGTGGGCGCCCTCGATGGTGATCTTCAGGTCGAGGACCCGGAACAGCGTCTTGGCGGTGGCGATAACGGGCGGGTACACGAGCTCCGGCATCCGCAGAATCTACCCTGCCCGGCTGAAGTTCGGCTGGGTGGCGAACCGGCGGCGGCGTGGGCTACGCGCCACCGCCGGTTTCGCGTCGGCCCGGTCAGTCGGCGAGGTTGTCCAGGTCCAGTCGGCCTCGGGCGAACGCGTCCATCCGACCCCAGCGACCCGGGATGTCCAGCACCTCGATGCGGCCCATCCCCACCGGCAGCCGTGGCTCGACCGCCAGGTGACCCTCGTGCGGCTCCAGACCGAGCATGGTGCGCAGGAGCAGCAGTGGCGTACCGGTCGACCAGGCCTGCGGGCTACACGCCGTCGGGTACTCCACCGGGAACTTGGTCAGCTCCCGCGGGTAGCCGCCGAACGCCTCCGGCAACCGGCCATCGAAGTAGGTCGCCGCATCCAGGATGCCGCTGGCGATGGTCGCGGCGTCCTCGGCGAAGCCGTACCGGCGCAGGCCCCAGGCGATGAACGAGTTGTCGAACGGCCAGATCGTGCCGTTGTGGTAGCCGATCGGGTTGTACCGTGCCTCCCCCTCGGCGAGCGTGCGCACGCCCCAGCCCGAGAAGAGCCGTGGCCCCACCAGGTGCTCGGCGAGTTTCTGCGCCCGCTCGGGTTCGACGATCCCGCTCCACAGCAGGTGGCCGATGTTCGAGCTGAGGACGTCGCACTTACGGCCGTCCGGGTCCAGGGCCAGGGCGTAGAACTCCCCGTCCTCCACCCACCAGTCCCGGTTGAACCGCTCCTTCAGCTGCGCCGCCTCCCGCTCCAACTGGTCGGCGAACTCCGGGTCGTCCCAGAACTCGCGAGCCATCCGGGCCGCGCGCATCTTCGCGTCGTACGCGTACCCCTGCACCTCGCACGTTGCCCGTGGGAACGGCGGCAGGGTGCCGTCGGAGTAGGAGATCGAGTCCCAGGAGTCCTTCCAGCACTGGTTCTCCAGGCCGGTGTCCGTGTTGCGCCGCTCGTACCAGATGTAGCCGTTACCGACCAGGTCGGCGTAGTTGTCGATCCACCTCAGCGCCGCCCGCGACTCCTGCTCCAACTCCTTGACCAGGGCGACGTCGCCGGTCCACCGCTCGTACTCGTCGAGCAGCACGACGAACAGCGGCGTCGCGTCCACCGAGCCGTAGTACGGCGAGTGCGGCTGCTCCTCGAAGGCCGCGGTCTCGCCGTAGCGCATCTCGTGCAGGATGCGCCCGGGATCCTCGTCCCGGAAGTCGTCGAACCGGCTGCCCTGCAGAGACGCGAGGATGCGCAGCGTCGTCTTCGACAACTGCGGGGTGAATGGCAGCGTCTGCAGGCAGGTGAGGATGCTGTCCCGGCCGAACATGGTCATGAACCACGGGAGGCCGGCGGCCGGCAGGGTGGCGCCGCCCAGCGACAGCGGCGAGAAGCGCAGCGCCGCCAGGTCGATCAGACTGCGCCGGTACGTGCTGGCCACCCGCCCGTGCTCACTGTTGACCTTCGGTGCGTCCGCGATCCACTGCTCCAGGTCGTGCTGGAGGGCGAGCCGTTCGCCACCGTGCACCCGAAGCCCGATCCGCAGGTCCCGACCCCCGGGCCCGAGCGCGTGGGTCTGTACGTCGATCTCGGTTTCCCACTGCTCGTTGGGCTCCAGGTGGACGGTGTACGCGAACCCCTTGCTGTCGTAGCGGGCCGACATCGACGAGGAGATGATCGTCTCCCGCCGGAAGTTGCCCCGGCGGTACCCCAACCGCAGCCGTTCCGACTCGACCTCGGTGTAGATCTCGCCCTTCTTGTTCAGGATCTCGTCCTTGACCTGGAACAGGTCGGCGAAATCCGACGCCGCGTCCATCCGGATCTCCAGGTCGACCGGCTTCTCGTCGTGGTTGAGGATGGTGAGCTGCTCCCGGAAGCTGCCGCCCACCGCGCGCTCCCGGATGATCGACAACTTGGCGTCGACGTAGTGCGTGGCCATTCCCGGCACCAGGAAGAACCGGGACTCGAAGTACTGCAGATCGTCGAAGGAGAGCGAGTTGAGCCGCTCGCCGTTGACCGTCAGCACCCAGGTGGACAGGAACCGGGTGTCGATGGAGAACAGCCCGGTCGGCTCGCTCGGCGTCGCCTCGATGTCACCGGTGTCCTCGCAGACGACGAACGTGTTGCCGTCCAGGATCCGGATCGTGTTGCTCTGTCCCATCAGTCCACCTCTCCCACGAAACGCCGACGTGGCCCACGCGCGTCCGGGGAACCCGGGAAGATCCGCTCCACCTGTACGACGAGCCGAGCGTCACCCGACACCGTCATGTCCCCCCGCAACAGAGCGGCCAGGCCGTGCTCGCGGCCCGCGGTGATGTCGTCGAAGAGGACCGGGCTCGCCCCGATGACGGTGTCGGCCTCCTGGTCCTCCTGGCTCACGTTGATCCGGCCGTGGTCGATTCTCAGCAGCCAGTGCCGGGTCTGCGCCCCCTCGTGCAGGTCGATGCGCATCGTCCCGGAGGTCTTCGCCAGCAGGGGTTCGTACCCCCGCCGGTCCAGGTCCTCGAAGAACCTCGTGGTCGCGTCCACCATCGGGTCCACTCCTCCCAGTTGCCGGGCCCGGGATCCCACCCACCGCGCTCACGTCGCGCGGACGGCCGGCGTTGCACGTCCCCGCACGGGTCCCCGTCAACTCACCGCTCAACCTCGCCCGAATCGGGTGACCGGCCGGGCGGTGTCGGACGCCCCGGGTAGCGTGCCCGCCAGGCGGGACGTCCAGCCTGGCCCGGACACGGCAGCGCCGGCCCTCCCCGGGAGGGGAGGACCGGCGCGCCCGCGGCGGACGGGTCAGTTGTTCGGGTCGTCGGCGCTGATGTCCGCCAGCACCGACTGCGGTTCACGCTCGACCGCGAGGTCACCCATCGAGACCAGCCCGACCAGGCGGCCGTCGTCGATCACCGGCAGCCGGCGCACGGCGTACGTACGCATCAGGTCCGCAGCGGCCACCGCGTCGTCGTACTGGCTCACGGTGACCACGTCGCGGGTGGTGATCTGGCTCAGCCGGGTCGAACCCGGGTCCATGTTCTCCGCGACACCCCGGACAGTGATGTCCCGGTCCGTCACGATACCGACCACGCTGTCGCCGTCGGTCACCACCACGTCACCAATCGCGCTGTCACGCATCTCCTGCGCGGCGGCGATGAGCGTGTCGTTGCCGTCCATCGTCACCAACCGGGTCGTCATGAACTCTCCGACCGTTGTCATGGTGCTCCCCTCTCGGTGTCGGCCCGACCCGTCTACCCGCCGCCCGGGAGGGGGTAACGCCGATGGCCCGGCGGCTATCGGTCCGGGCGTCGCAGTTCGTACAGGACACTGCTGGTCACCGGCGCCACGCCCGCCCCTCGGGGCGACCCGATCGAGCCGTACCGCAGCGTGGGCGAGGCGGTCGCCACCTGGCCGGAGTACGCGACCGCCGTGGCCGTCTGCCGGGATTCGGCCGACCGGCTGGCGGTCTGTGCGCCGTACGGCCTTGCGGATCTGCTGAGCGGGGTATGGCGGCACAACCCGGCCCGGGTGGGCGTGGCCCTGTCCCGGCAGCGGTTGGCCCGACACCGACCCGCGCAGCGCTGGCCTGGGGTGACCGTGATCGAACCGGGCTGACCGGCGGCGACGGGCGCGTCAGACCTGGGGTGGCATGCCGTAGATCCGCTCCACGTGCAGGCGCAGCACCAGCCGCCCCTCGTCGACCATGGCCTGGCGGTATTCGTCCCAGTCCGGGTGCTCGCCGCGCAGCCCCCGGTAGATCGCCACGAGCTCCTCGACAGTCTCGTCGCCGGCCTCGGCGGCCGGCGGGGTCAGCTCGGCGCGGCCCTCGACCACCGCGTACGCCCAGCCGTCCTCGCTGCCGACGTGGAAGCTGGCCCGCGGGTCCCGACGCAGGTTGGCGGTCTTGGCCCGGCCGTCGGTGACCGAGACCCGGATCAGGCCCGAGTCCCGGTCGAAGGAGTAGACCACGGTGGACAATTGTGGCCGCCCGTCCCGCTTGATCGTCGCGAGCACACCCATCGAACGGCCCGCTATCAGATCGGTCAACGCCTGCTGGGTGCGGTCATCCGGCACGATTTCCTCCAGGTAGGACGAAGGGCTTCATCCCATCCAAGCACGACCGGCGGACCTACGCGCCGAACCACCAGCGACCCCCGGAACGGGGCCGGGCCCCCGCCGACGTCGGCGAGGGCCCGGTGACGGCGACGGTCAGCGACGCTCGGCGGCGACCAACTCGGCGAGTTGCACCGCGTTCAGCGCGGCGCCCTTGCGCAGGTTGTCGTTGGAGCAGAACAGGGCCAGCCCGTACTCCACGGTCTCGTCGGCGCGGATCCGGCCCACGTAGGTCGGGTCCTGGCCGGCGGCCTGCAACGGCGTCGGCACGGCAGTCAGCGCCACCCCGGGCGCGTCGGCCAGCAGCTCGTGGGCGCGCTGCGGGGTGAGCGGCCGGGCGAAACGGGCGTTGATCTGGAGCGAGTGGCCGGTGAAGACGGGCACCCGAACGCAGGTGCCGGACACCTTGAGGTCGGGGATCTCCAGGATCTTGCGGCTCTCGTTGCGGAGCTTCTGCTCCTCGTCGGTCTCGAACGAGCCGTCGTCGACGATCGATCCGGCCAGCGGGAGGACGTTGAAGGCGATCGGTTCGGCGAACGAACGTGGTGCGGGGAACTCCACCGCCGACCCGTCGAAGGCCAGCCCGGCGGCGTGCTCGGCGACCTTGCGGACCTGCTCGTCCAGCTCGGCGACACCGGCCAGCCCGGCACCGGAGACCGCCTGGTACGTCGAGACGACCAGGCCGACCAGGCCGGCCTCGGCGTGCAGCGGGCGCAGCACCGGCATCGCGGCCATCGTGGTGCAGTTGGGGTTGGCGATGATGCCCTTCGGGCGGTCGGCGGCCGCGTGCGGGTTGACCTCGGCGACCACCAGCGGCACCAGCGGGTCCATCCGGAACGCCGAGGAGTTGTCGATCACCACGGCTCCGGCCTCGGCGACCCGGGGTGCCAACTCCTGGGCGGTGCCCTTACCGGCCGAGAAGAGCACGATGTCCAGGCCGGAGTAGTCCGCCGTCGCGGCGTCCTCGACGGTCACCTCGCCGTCGCGCCACGGCAGCGTTCGCCCGGCGGACCGCGCCGAGGCGAACAACCGCACCTGCTCCGCCGGAAACTCGCGCTCCGCCAGCACCCGCCGCATCACGCCACCGACCTGGCCGGTGGCCCCCACAATGCCGATCCTCATGCCCGCGAGGCTACCCAGCCCGCCCCCACAACCGGGAGCCCTTTCCCACCCCCCGGGTCCCGCATCACACCCACCCGCTCCACGCCCACCTTCGTTGATCATGAAGTTGTCGCCGCGACACGTCGGGCCAGGTGACAACAACTTCATGATCAACGGGGAGGGACAGGGTCGGCGGTGGGGGCGGTGGGGGTGGGTTAGGTGATCAGGTCGCCTAGTGCGGTTGCCGTCAGGTTGTCCCGGATGATGGCGGCGTCGCCCTCGATGACCAGGGTCAACGCGTCCGGGTGCAGGTGGGTGGCAGCCGCGGCGGAGACCTGGTCCACGTCGGCGGCGAGCAACGACTCACGCAGCCGAGCGTGATAGTCGTCCGGCAGGTCGTGCACCACCAGCGTGGTCAGCGCGGAGGCGATCGCCCGAGGGCTCTGCAACTCGACCGAGAGCTGCCCGGCGCGCCAGGACCGGGCGACCTCCAGCTCATCCTCGGTCACCCCGCTGACCTGGGTACGGGTGATCTCGCCCACCGCCTCGACCAGGGCCGGTGCGGTGACCGCCGTCTGCACCCCGGAGCTGACCGCGAACCGCCCGAACCGCCGGGACGAGGCGAAGTCACCCCGGATGCCGTAGGTGTAGCCGTGCACCTCGCGGAGCAGGTGGTTGAGCCGGGAGGTGAACGCCCCGCCGAGCACCGTGCCGGCGAGCGTCATCGGCACATGGTCGGGGTGCGCCCGGTGCGGCGACGGGTGGCCGAGCCGCAGCGTGGACTGCACCGAGCCGGGCCGGTCCACCAGGATGATCCGTCGGCCGGTGTGCAACGGCACCTCGATCGGACCGCCCCGCTCGGCCGGGCCGCCGCCGGTGCCGGCGAACGCCGCGGCGCCCAGCGCGTCGAGGTCGATCCGGTCCAGGTCACCGGCGACGATCAGAGTGCCGGGGCGCAGGAACCACTCGGAGTGGAAGACCGTCACGTCCTCCACGTCCAGCCCGGCGACCGACTCCGGGTCGCCGTGCATCGGACGCCCCCAGCGGTTCTCCGCGCCGAAGAGGTCCCCGCGCAGCGCGGCGTCGGCGCGCGGACCGGGGTTGGCCCAGTCCATCCGCAGCGCGGTCGCCTCGTCGTCACGGACCCGGCGCACGTCGGCCGGATCCAGCCTGGGCGTACGGACCGCCTCGGCGAGCAGCTCCACGGCCGCGCTCAGTCGGTCCACCGGGATCACCACGCTGGCCTGGAACGAGTCCCAGTCCAGCCCGGTCATCAACGCGGTGCCGAGCCCTTCGACGGCGAGCGCGTACGCGGCGGCGTCCCGCTGCGCGGTCCCCTCCTCCAGCGCCTTGGCCAGCACCCCGGACAGGCCCTCCTTGCCGACGGGCTCCTGGCCCGCGCCCACGTCGAGCAGCAGCAGGGCCACGGCGAGGTTCTGCCCGGGCAGGTGCGCGGCGACAACCTGACCACCGGCCACGGCACGCCGGACCACCGGCGGGAACCGGTACGGGCGGGCGGCGCCCGGGCCGGGACGGTCGGCGATCAGCGTCATGAGGTCTCCTCGGGCAGGTAGGTCAGGGTCACCCGGTCGGTGGCGAGCACCTCGGCGGCAGCCTCGGCGATCTGTTCGGCGGTGACCGCGAGCAGGGCCGGCAGCTGGTCGGCGACACGGGCCGGGTCACCGAACTGCGTGGCGTACCGCCCGAGCAGGTCCGCGCGCCCATCCACCGTGGACAGCTGACGCCACCAGCCGGTGCTGAGCAACGCCTTTGCCCGGTCCAGCTCCGAGGCGGTGACCGGCACGGTGGCCAGTTCGTCGACGACCTCGGCCAGCCCTTCGGCCAGCCGCTCGGCGCTCACCCCGGGGCGGGCGGTCGCGGTGGCGATCAGCGGCGCCGGGGCGTGCGCGAGGTCCACCCCGTACGCGCCGACCAGGTCCGGCTGGGCGATCCTCTCACCGTCGGCGAGCCGCTGGTAGAGGCGACTGCCCCGGCCGCTGCCCAGGACGGTGGCGAGCACGGTGATCACGTTGTACGCCGGGCTGCCGAACGGGTAGCTGCGGTGGGCGATGTACACCCGCGGCGCTGGCACGTCGGCGCTCACCGACTCGACGGCCTCCCGCCCGGTCGGCGGGACGCTGCGGCCGTCGGGAGCCGGCGGGATGTCGTCGCGCGCGGGCAGCGCGCCGAAGTACTTGTCGGCCAGCGCGAACACATCCGAGGCGGTGGCGTCGCCGACCACGGTGAGCACCGCGTTGTTGGGCGCGTAGTACGTCTGATGGAACGCCTGGAAGGTGGCGAGGTCGGCGGCGTTCAGGTCGGCCATCGAGCCGATCGTCGCGTGGTGGTAGGGGTGCCCCGGCGGGTAGAGCAGTGGCAGCAACCGCAGCCAGGCGTCGCCGTACGGGACGTTCTCGTAGCGCTGCCGGCGCTCGTTCTTGACCACGTCCCGCTGGTTGTCCAACGTCTCCTGGGTGAGCGCGGGAACCAGGCCGCCCATCCGGTCGGCCTCCAGCCAGAGCGCCAACTCCAGGTGCTCGGCCGGGACCGTCTCGAAGTAGTTGGTCCGGTCCGGATTGGTGGTGGCGTTGAGCGAGCCGCCGGAGCCCTGGATCAGCTTCATGTGCTCGGTCTTCGCCACGTTCACCGAGCCCTCGAACATCAGATGCTCGAAGAGGTGGGCGAATCCGGTCTGCCCGGCCGGCTCGTGCCGGGAGCCGACGTCGTACCAGAGGTTGACGGCGACGGCGGGCGCGGTGCGGTCCTCACTCACCACCACGCGCAGGCCGTTGTCCAGTCGGGACGTCTCGATGGGCCAGGGGTAACCGCTGTCGGGCATGCCCCGACGCTATCCGATCTCGCGGGCGGAAAGGTGACGTGCGGTCCTCGGCGAGCCGACCCCGGGGCACCGAGGCCGCCGCGACCCGGACGGACACGCCGCGCCTGGTGGCTCGCGGTCGCGTCCGCCGTGGGGGTCGCGCGGGGCCCGGGGGCGGCCGCTCAGTCCGGCGGCTCGACGGCGACGGTCTGATCCGAGGTACGGCGTTCCAGCACCGTGTCCGGGGCTGCGTTCTGGTCCGCCTCGCGGACGTCCGACTCGGCGAGGATGGCCTCCGCCTGCGCCTCCGGGTCGTCGCTGCCCACCGTCTCCTCCTCGGGCAGGAGGTGGGCACGGGACTCCACCCGGTCCTGATCGCTCTGCTCGTCTGTCATGGGACCCCTGTTACCCCGACCTCGCCCCCGGCACGCGATGTTCGCCCCGCATCTTGGGACGACTCGGCGGGCACCCGCGTCCGTTCGGGTACGCTGGTCCCGTGACGCGTTCGTATCGATGGTTTAGGCAGCCGGCTCGCAAGCCGGTGACTTCACCATGAACTGACGTCACCACGGACCGAGCCGGCTGGGCAGGAGCTGTCGTTCCTGCCCTTTTGCGTACGAGCAGCCGGCTCGTCCCGGGCACCGGCCCCGGGCACGGTCGGCGGAAGGATGCCCACCGTGACGACCCCGGAGACCGATCGGGTCAGCGATCAGCGGATCGACCGTGTCGTGCCGCTGACCACACCCGCCCTGCTGCACCACGAGTTGCCCCTGGACGCCCCGCTCGCCTCGGCCGTGCTGAACGGCCGCCGTGAGGTGGGGCGGGTGCTGGACCGTGCGGACGACCGTCTGCTGGTGGTGGTCGGCCCCTGTTCGGTGCACGACCCGGCGGCCGCACTCGACTACGCCCAGCGTCTGCGTACCGCCGCCGACCGGCTGGCCGACGACCTGCTGATCGTCATGCGGGTCTACTTCGAGAAGCCGCGTTCCACGGTCGGCTGGAAGGGCCTCATCAACGACCCGGGCCTGGACGGCAGCGGAGACGTCAACACGGGCCTGCGGCTGGCCCGGGCGCTGCTGCTCGACGTGCTGCGCCTCGGCCTGCCGGTCGGTTGCGAGTTCCTCGACCCGATCACGCCGCAGTACATCGCCGACACGGTGGCCTGGGGCGCGATCGGCGCCCGCACCGTGGAGAGCCAGGTGCACCGGCAGCTCGCGTCCGGCCTGTCCATGCCGATCGGTATGAAGAACCGCCCGGACGGCAGTATCGGCACCGCCGTGGACGCGATCCGCGCCGCCGGTGTGCCGCACGTCTTCCCCGGCATCGACTTCTCCGGCACCCCGGCGATCATGCACACCCGCGGGAACACGGACGGGCACCTGGTGCTGCGCGGCGGGGGTGGCCGGCCCAACTACGACGCGGAGTCCGTCGCCGGCGCGCTCGACCTGCTCCGGGCGGCCGGGTTGCCGGAGCGGCTGGTGATCGACGCCAGCCACGCCAACAGCGGCAAGGACCACCGCAACCAGCCGCTGGTCGCCGCGGACGTGGCCGCTCAGCTGGCCGCCGGCCAGCGCGGCATCACCGGCGTCATGCTGGAGTCGTTCCTGCTGCCCGGCCGGCAGGAACTCGACCCGACCCGGGAGCTGGAGTACGGCCGGTCGGTCACCGACGCCTGCCTCGGCTGGGACGACACCGCCGAGGTGCTCGACCACCTGGCCTCCGCTGTGCGGGCCCGCCGGGCCACCCTGCCGACGATGGCCTGACGGCGTGACGGCCGTCACCGCGGCCGGTGGAACACGGGCGGGGGTCGGCCCGTTGACAGGGGTGTCGGTGTGTCCAGTGTCCCCGGGCCTCACCTAAACAGCCTTCGCGGAATACCGTTCGGCTGGAGCCGCGCAGTGCCACTCGCCGAGAGGCGACCTGCACACCGACACCAGTGCCGCCCCCGGCCCACCGGCCGGGGGCGGCGCTGTCTGTAGGCCCCAGACCCGGCCGAGACGGCCGGCCGGTATCGCAGGGTCGTCGGCCGGAGGCCGCAGACGGGCCACTGGCGTGACGTTTGACCGATTCCGGCCCGGGTAGCTGATCGGCGTGACCGACGACGCACCCGACGCCGGCGAGCCGGACACCCGGGCCATCGACGACCTGCTCGACGACATCTACCGTGCGCAGGAGCGGGTCACCCAGGCGGACATCTACCGCCACGCGGTGGCCGCCGAGCTCCCGCCGGACCTGCTCGCCCGCATCGACGCGCTGCCCGAGGGCGAGTACTCGGTGGACGAGGCCAGCGACCTGCTCGGCGGCTCCGTCGCCTGAGCGACCGCAGAAGGGACATCGACATGACGCACCACGAGGACGACGACGAGAAGGTGCGGGCGATGGGTCAACCGCCGAAGGGCAGGGACACCACACCCGAGCCGGACTTCGCCAACGAACACGACCGCACCGCCGTCGACCGGGACATCATCACCGGGGCGGACGAGGACGAACGGGAGCCGGAGTCGCCGCACGGCTGGTCCGGCATGCAGCGTTGAGGCGTACACACCAGCGGGGGTCGGCAATCGCCGGCCCCCGCTGGTGTGTGTGCTCGTTGTCCGGTCAGTCGTCGCCGTGCCCACCCTCGGCGGCATGCTGCGCCGTCGCGTACGCCATCTGCAGGAAGTCGGACGCGGCGACCGCGGTCAGCGCGGTGGCCACCAGTCGGGTCAGCCGGGGCGCGAGCACCAGGCCACCGGTGAGCCCGGTGGCCACCCAGACCGCCAGGCAGAACGGGCAGCTCAGCAGTTCGCCGATGGCGTGCCGGGTGGAGCTGCCCGAGTCGCGGACCTGCTCCATCACCTCACCGCTGCCGATCGGACGGTCGTAGCGGGTGAACGGCGCCCGCAACGGGCTGGTCACCGCGTCCTTGGACAGCAGCCGGCTCAGCTTGTGGGTGGCGATGGAGAGCAGCACCACGTCGGACGGGGCGGGACGCTCCGGCACCGGCCGACCGGTCACCCTGACCAGACCGGCGAGCGCCCCGGTCACCCCGGCGTAGACGCCCATCGCCGCCAGGTAGCCGCCGAGCGGCCGGTGTTCGTGGGGCGCGTACGCCCGGCGCAGCCGCGCCGCCTTCTGTCGCAGGCCAGTGTCGGTCACCCGGTCTCCTCAAAAGTCGTGGGGTGCGGAAGCGGCGTACCGCGCGCCCAGGGGCGGCCTCAGCCGGCCTGGAGGTTGTCGGCGACCTCGCGGACCAGGTTGGCGAGCGCCTCGTCGGCCAACTGGTCCGGGCCCGGCCCGCCCGACCCGTCGGCCAGGTCGAGCTGGATCCGGGTGCCGCCGGAGTCCGCCGGCTCCACCCGGATCTCGGCGGACCAGTCGTCGCCATCACCGTCACCCCAGCGCGCCCGCAACTCCTCACCGCTGATCTCGGCGGCGGGGCTGCCGTCGCCGCGCAGCGGCTCCGGCAGCCAGGCCGAGGCGCGGGCGGGGTCGGTGGCCGTGTTGAAGACCACCTCGGGTGGCGCGGACATGCCGCGCACGGCTCGCGCCGGCATCAGGCGTCCCGCAGGCGGCTCGGGTCGACCTCCCGGCCCGGATGACGGGCCAGGTACTCGGTCTCGAGTTCCGCCGTACGCCGCAAATGGTTGGCGAGCGCGGAGTCCGCCGCGTGCCGCAGGGTGTCCAGGCGGGTGCGGTGCAGGCTGTGCATTTCGCGGATCAGATCCTCGTCGGTCAACTCCGTCGGGTCGATGCCGAGCAGGTCGCCGTCGAGACCCGTTGCGCCCGCCGGGTCGGCGAGGGGATCGCCGCCCCACTCGGGCACCCGCTGCTCAGGGCTCATGTCCGTGCTGCCGCTGGACGCAAAGCCGTCCTCACGTATCGATCCGGTCATCGTCGCCCCCCTGATGTCGTTTGGGCTGGCGTCTAGACGGATGCCCAGACCTGGTGACGCCAAACCACCCCGACCACCTGACGACTACGACACGGTGTCGGAGACCGCCGGGGTCCCCGGTACCCTCGATGCCATGAGGCGGCTCTGGACCCCGGCGTGGATCGCGCGTCACGTGGCCATGGTCGTGTTGGCCGTGGGTTTCCTCGGGCTGGGTTGGTGGCAGATCAGCCGGGCCACCGCCGGCAACAGCCTGAGCTGGGGGTACGCGGTCGAGTGGCCGATCTTCGCAGGCTTCGTCGTCTACGTCTGGTGGCGCGAGGTGAAGCTGGCCCGGCGTAGGGCGGAGGAGGCCGACGCGCCACCGGCTGATCCGGCCGCCGAGCCGGCGCGGGCTGTCACCACCGGCTCCCGACCGGCGGTACGCCGACCGGTGCGGGTGTCCCGGGTGCCGGCTGCCGAGGACGCCGTGGAGGACACGGACCTGACCGCCTACAACCACTACCTGTCATGGTTGAACGCCAATCCGGGCGCCCGGCCCGGTGACTATCCCGGCTGAGCCGGGCTCGGAAGGACGGACGAAGGTGGGCGCTGCCCTTACCCGGTACCGCGTGATCGCCTGGATCGTGGGCGTGGTGCTGATCCTGCTGGTCGTGATCGGTATGCCACTGAAGTACGCGTTCGACAACCCGGTCGTGGTGGAGACGGTGGGGCCGGCGCACGGCTTCCTTTACATGATCTACCTGGTGGCCGCGTTCGACATGAGCCGCCGAGCCGACTGGCCGCTGAAGCGGATGCTGCTCGTGATGTTGGCCGGCACCGTGCCGTTCGTCTCGTTCTACGCCGAGCGCCGGGTCAGCGCCTGGGTGGCCGCGCCGCAGGAGGAACGGGCTCCGGAGCCGGTAGCCCGCTGAGCGGCCGGTGGGCCTCGCCTGTTCGGCGCCGGCCCGCCTCCGTCGGGTCAGCGGCTCGGCCGCCACGGGTCGGCTGAGGCGAGCGGGTCGACCCAGCCGCCGTACCGGTTCACTTCCCGGGCCCGCAACAGCGCCCGGGTGACCTGGCCGAACTGCCGCTCGTCGTCGGCGCTGAAGAGCAGCACCTCGGTTCCCCGGTACCACCCCCACAGCTCGTACGGCGGGGGCCGCCAGCGATCGCCGACGAGGGCGAGCGCAGCCGGCAGCAGGAACACGGCGCCGAGGATGAGGTACGCCCCGGCGGTCAGGCGTTGCAGCCCGCCGGTGAAGCCGAGCAGCAGCCCGACGCCGGCGAGCATGGTGGCGGTGATGACGACGGCCCGGACGGCGATTCGGTCGTGCGGGCCCCGGGTGGTCCGCAGGTGGGTCAGGTCAGCGACACGGTACGTGGTTCGACAGACGGTGAACCGGTCGACGGTCACGATGATGCCGGGCCGCGCGTACAGCAGGGTCGAGCGGGCGCCTGGCACCGTTCGCGGCGGTCGCGTCCTTGCGCCTTCACGGTTCACGGTTCCTCCCGCGGGGACGGTTGGCCGAGGTGGCCGGCCGTGACAGGCATCGCTACCTGTCGACGGGATTCCCGGCTCCGGTCTTCATTGTGTTGGGGCATCGCCAGCCGACCTGGGCATTTGCGGGCTCCCGACAGCTCACCCAAGCGGGGGACATCGCCGAGAAACAGCATCCATTTCGGGTTTTATCGGTTATGGGGCGCAGGAATCCGGCGGCATACGCCCGGAACGACGAAAGTCGCATGTCCGACAACAGGCCGTAAAGAGGGCGCCGAACCTCTCGCAGCAAGCGTCAGCAGTCACGGTGGCGCCAGCCAGCGCAGGGGCATGACCGGCCACTTCTCCAACATTCGCCCCTGCTTCAACTGCGGGCGACATCCGTCCCGGGTTAGGTTGGGCGAGCCGGTCCGGCCCAGTGCCGTCCGCCCGGATGGCCCCGGCCGGTGTCGCCGAGGGCGTCAGCAGCCCCGGCGGCCGTGGGAGAGGGGCCTTCCGCTCTTGTCATCCCTGAGAAACCTGCTGCGCACCGTGGCGCTGGCCGGCATGTCGGCCGCGCTGATCGCCCCGACGGCGGTGGCCCGTGCCGAGCCGTCCCCCGCCGACCTGACCCGCCGGATCGAGACGTCCTCGGCCGAGTTGGAGCGGGTCGTCGAGTCGTACAACAAGCTCCGTGAGGAGATCAAGACCAACGAGGCCGCGGTGGCCCGATTACAGGCCCGCATCGGCCCACTGGAACAGCAAGCCGAGCAGAGCCGGGCCGACGTGGCCGAGCTGGCGACCACCGCGTACAAGAGCGGCGGCTGGCGGACCGCGGACGCCCTGCTGCGTCCCGGCGGCTCCGCCGCGATGCTGGACCGGCTCGGCACGCTCGACCAGCTGACCCGTCAGCGGCAGGAGCGTATTTCGGGATTCACCGCCGACCAGCAGCGGCTGGTCGACGAGAAGGCCCGCCTGGACGCCACACTGACCCGGCAGGCCGCGCGGGCCCGTCAGCTCGCGGCGGGGAAGAAGCAGATCGAGGAGGACCTGGCCAAGCTGTACGAGCTGCGCCGACAGGCGTACGGGGCGGCCACCGAGCGGCCCGAACCCACGGCTGCGGCGGCTGAGGCGAAGAACGTTCCCGCGGTGGCCGGTGATGCCGGCGCGGCGGTGCGCTACGCATTCGGCGCACTGGGCAAGCCGTACGTCTGGGCGGGCGACGGGCCGAACGGCTACGACTGTTCCGGGCTGACCTCGGCGGCCTGGCGGGCGGCTGGGAAGTCCCTGCCGCACAACACCCGGATGCAGTGGGGTGTGGTCGCCCACATCGGCCGGGGCGACCTACGCCCGGGCGACCTGGTCTTCTACAGCGGGCTCGGGCATGTCGCCCTCTACGTGGGTGGCGGCCAGGTGATCGACGCGCCGAGCGCCGGTCGCAACGTGCTCAAGCGGGGCATGAACATGATGCCCATCCAGGGCTACGGCCGGGTCCGCTAGGCACGACCGACAAACGGCGAACGGCCGGCGTCCCCCTATCGGACGCCGGCCGTTCGCCGTCATTACTACCAGGTCAGGCTGCCTGCAGCCCCTCCGCTCGGGCCAGCTCACGCAGCCGGCCGAGGGCCTGGATCTCCAACTGCCGGATCCGCTCCCGGGACAGCGAGAACCGGGACGCGACCTCGGTGAGCGAGTGCTCGCGGCCGTCCTCCAGCCCGTATCGGGCCCGCATGATGCCGGCGGACCGGTCGTCGAGGTGGTTGAGCAGCCCTTCGATGCGCTGCCGCTCCAAGCCGCTGAGGACGATGTCCTCCGGCGACGGCGCGTCACTGTCGGCGACCAGGTCGCCGAGGTTCGTGTCGCCGTCGTCGCCCACCGGGGTGTCCAGCGAGACGGTGTCCTGCGACCAGCGGCGCAGCTCGTTGACCCGCTCGACGGTGACGCCGAGGGCGGCGGCGATCTGCTCCGGCTCCGGGTCGCTGCCCAGCTCACGGGTCAGCTGCCGAGCCACGTTGCGCATCCGGTTGACGTCCTCCACGAGGTGCACCGGAAGACGGACGGTGCGCTCCTGCTGGGCGATCGCCCGGCTGATCGCCTGACGGATCCACCACGTGGCGTAGGTGGAGAACTTGTAGCCACGCTCGTAGTCGAACTTCTCGACCGCCCGGACCAGGCCGGTGTTGCCCTCCTGGATCAGGTCCAGCATGGGCATGCCCGAGCGCACGTAGCGGCGGGCGATCGACACGACCAGTCGGAGGTTGGCGCGGATGAAGAGATCCTTCGCGCGCTCCCCCTCGACGACCAGCCACTCCAGGTCGGCCCGGTCGACACCGGCGGAGACGGCTTCCTCACCGAGCAGGTGCTCGGCGTAGAGGCCGGCCTCGATCGCCTTGGAGAGATCGACCTCCTTGGCGGCGTCCAGCAGTGGCGTCCGGGAGATCTCGTGCAGGTAGACGCCGACCAGGTCGCGCTCCTCGGCAACCTCGTCGGTTCGCATGCCGATGTTCTTGTCCACGTTGCCCACGGTCCCCTCGCTCGCGCCGGTTGCCCGGTTCCTTGCCATTCCCCACGTCCGTCAGCCCCTGGTAACTTCTGCTGTGCCCATCAGTGCTGACACCTACACAACAGATGAGACGTGTCGGGGATTCCATGTCGTGAGTCGAAAGTGTCACGAATGCCTGAGTAGTAGCTGAGAGCACGGTCCATGTTTGCTGTCAGTACCCGTCGGGTGGCTCGCCGCTGGGCACCGCGTACGGGCCCCAACCATGGCAACACCGCCCGCCGCGGGGGCACAGCGACCCGGGTCACCACGACGCTGCGATCCTGGTCACTGCCAGATACGCACCGGTGGACCGGTCGGTTCATCCACGGGGGTGTTATTACCCCCCGGCCAGTTGAACAATCCGGAGCCCGGTTCGCTTCCCGGGGCGTGGGGGGCTAGGAGGCGAGCAGGGCGAGGGCGCCGCGCACCTGGTCCGCGGAGCGGGCCAGTGCCGCCCGGGCGGCGTCGACCTCCGCGCCGGAAACCAGGGAGACGAGCGCCGTCTTCAGGTCGCCGTCGGCCTCGGCGAGGGCCCGCTGGGAGACCTCCTCCGAACAGCCGGTGGCCTCGATCAGGATCGAGATCATTCGTCCCCGAAGCTTCGCGTTGGTCGCCACCATATCGATCATGAGGTTCGAGTAGACCCGCCCCAGGCGCACCATGACGGCGGTCGAGAACGTGTTGAGCACCAACTTCTGTGCCGTGCCCGCCTTCATCCGGGTCGACCCGGTGACCACCTCGGGTCCGGTGTCCACCCCGATGAACACGTCGACCGACCGGGCGGCCTCCGCCTCCGGATTGGCGCAGAGCAGCACCGTCGAGGCGCCCTTGGCGCGAGCCGCGGCGAGCGCCCCGAGGACGTACGGGGTGCGCCCGCTGGCCGCCAGACCGACCACCAGGTCACCGGCGCGCACACAACTGGCTGCCTCGACCTCGCCGGTCCGGTCGTCGTCCTCGGCGTCCTCCACGGCGCGCCACATGGCGTCCGGGCCGCCGGCCAGGTGCGCGCAGAACCAGTGCCGGGGCGAGTTGAACGTCGGGGCGAGCTCGGCCGCGTCGAGCACACCGAGCCGACCGGAGGTGCCGGCCCCGAAGTAGTGCACCCGGTGGCCGCCGCGCAACGCCGCGACCGCCAGGTCGACGGTGGTGGCGATCTCGTCGAGCACCGCGGCGACCGCCGCCGGCACCCGCCGGTCGGCCTCGTTGATGACGGTGAGCACGTCCCGGGTCGACATCAGGTCGAGGTCGACGCTGAGCGGGTTACGCCGTTCGGTGGGGGCGCCCACCCGGACCGTCGGGCGGGCGGAGGGTGCTGGCATGTCCTCGTCCGGCTCCACCGCACCGGCGGTCATGCCCGCCTCCGGTTGGCACCCACCCGGTGCGACTGGACCGCCTCGGCGGTCGACTCGAGGGCCTTGCGCGCCCGGGCCCGGTTGCGGGCGGCCACCCCGACGAAGAGGCAGTCGACGACGGTGAGCTGGGCCAGCCGGCTGGCCGTCGCACCGGAGCGGTAGGTGGTCTCGCGGGCGGCCGTGGTCAACACGAAGTCCGCCACCTCGGTGATCGGCGAACGCGGGAAGTTGGTCAGCGCCACGGTGACGGCGCCCCGCGTACGGGCCTGCTCCAGCACCTCGATCACATCGGAGGTGGTGCCGGTGTGCGAGATGCCGATCGCCACGTCACCCCGGCCGAGGAGAGCGGCCGAGGTCAGCGCGGTGTGCACGTCCGGGAAGTAGAACGCGATCCGGCCGATGCGGTGCAGCTTCTGCTGGAAGTCCGAGGCGACGAACCCACTGGCGCCGGCGCCGTAGATGTCGATCCGACCGGCACCGTTGATCGCCTCGACCACCTGCTCACAGACGGCGGGGTCGAGTTGCTCGGCAGTTTCCTCGACCGCGCGGGCGTCGTTGAACGCGATGGTGGCGATGATCTGGGCGAGGTCGGCGCCCGGCGGGATGTCACCGCCGACCACCCGGGCGTCCGGCGGCTCGATCCGGCGGGCGGCCTCGGCGGCGAGCCGGATGCGCAGTTGGGGGTAACCGTCCATGCCCACCGAACGGCAGAACCGGATGACGGTCGCCTCCGACGTCTCCGCTGCGGTGGCGAGGTCGGTGATGGTCCGCCGGGCGGCGGCGGCCGGGTCGGACACGACCAGCCGGGCAACCCGCTGCTCGGCGGGCGACAGCGACGGCAACAGCCCGCTGATGTGGACGATCAGCCCACCGGGCTCGTGACTCGCAGAAATCTTCGGACTCTTCGCCACGGATGAAACTTACTTTCACCAGGCGTGAGCGTCAACTACGACTGTCCGAGGGGAGGGAAAGCGCGGTTGGCCGGGATCACCCGTTGCGCACAGCCTGCCACTCCCGCAGTACCGCCGCCTCATCCACCGGGTCGAGTCCACCCTGCCGTACGGCGGCCGGGTGCGCTGTCATCCACGACGCGGTCGCCCGAACGGTGTCGGACAGCGGACGGACCGCCAGCCCGGCCTCCAGAGCGGGTCGGGCGTCCCGGTCCATCAGGCCTCCCCCTTCCGGCAGGCGCACCCAGAGCGGCAGAGCCCGCTCGCCCGACCACTCGCGTACGTCCCGGGACAGCAGGAACTCCTGATCGACCCAGGTGAGGACGGGATCGGCGACGCCCAGCCCAGCGGCAACCCCGGCCAACAGGTCAGCCCGGGACATGGCCGGGCCGACTGCGTCGTACGTGCCGGCGAGACGGGCCTCGGCGGCGTGCAGCAACCAAGCCGCCAGATCGGCGACATCCACGAACTGCACCCGGTCGGTCGGCCGTCCGGGTGCGAGAACCTCCCCACCGGCCGCCAGCCGCCGCACCCAGTACGGAAAGCGGTCGCTCGGATCCTCCGCACCGACGATCAGCCCCGCTCGGCAGACGAACGATCGGGCCACGCCCATCCGCTCCCGGACCAACCGCTCGATGCTCACCTTGCACTCGCCGTACCAGCGGTGGTCCGCACCGACCGGACCGTCCACGTCCGGCGGGGCCGGGGCCAGCACCGGCGCGTCCGTCGCCGTCTGCCCCGGGGTGGTGTTGTCCGCGTACACCGAGATCGTCGACACGAACGACCAGTGGCCGACGTGGTCGGCCAATGCGGCGAGTGCGTGGCGCGCATGACTGACCTGGCGGGTGACGTCCACCACCGCGTCGAAACCCTCGCCGCCAAGCGACACCAGCGCGTCGGGATCGTCCCGGTCGACCGGCACGAACCGGGCCCCGGTCGGTACGACGCCGGACACGCCCCGCGCGGCGCAGGTCACGTCGTGGCCCTGCCGGACGGCGAGTTGAGCCACTGCCCGGCCGAGGAACCGGGTGCCACCGAGAATCAGGATCCGCATCCGCCGATCCTGCGCCGCCGGTGACCGATTGCGCCAACCACTCTGCTCTCGGCAGAGCGTCGGCCGGCCGACGGGTCACCGGAGCGGGCGCTAGCGTGTGGCGCATGGCGGAGCGCAGCGTGTTGGTGACCGGAGGTTCCGGCGGGCTCGGCGGGGCGGTCGTCGCCGCGTTCGTCGAGACGGGCTGGCGGGTGGTCGTACCGGAGCGGAAGGCCCGGCCCGGTCCGGAGCCGGCGGAGGACGGGCTGGTCCGGGTGGTCGCGGACCTCAGCGATCCAGCGGGCGCGGCGCGGGCCGTCGAGGCCGCCGCCGGTGAACCGGCGGCACCGCTGCGGGCGGTGGTCAACCTCGTCGGTGGGTACGCCAGCGGCGGTCTGGTGCACGAGACGCCGGTCGAGGACTTCGAACGGATGCTCACCGTCAACCTGCGGCCGACCTACCTGGTCACCCAGGCCGCGCTGCCCCATCTTGTGGCGGCCGGCGGCGGCGCGGTGGTCTGCGTCTCGAGCCGCGCGGCGGTCTCCCCGTTCCCCGGCGCGGCCGGCTATGTCACCTCGAAGGCGGCGGTGCTGGCCTTCGCCAACGCGGTCGCGGTGGAGTACCGGTCCCGCGACGTGCGCTGCAACACCGTGCTGCCCAGCGTCATCGACACCCCGGCGAACCGGGCCGCCCAACCCAACGCCGACCACTCCCGCTGGGTGGCCCCGGACGAGATCGCGCCGGTGATCCGTTTCCTCGCGTCGGCGGAGTCCGCCCCGACCAGCGGCGCCACCGTCCCCGTCTATGGGCGGGCCTGAGCCGCCAACGGGTTGACGTCACCCCGCGTCGGCGCGGAGGGCGGCGGGGACACGTCGGACGGCGGCCGGGTGGGGTCGGAGCCCTCGTCCGCTGGCAGCCAGGTTTCCAGGTGTGCCTGGATCTGCTCGGTAACCTCCTCGGCCGGGCGGCCGGCGTCCACCAGTACGAAGCTCGGGTACTCGGGCAGGGTCCGGTAGGCGGTGTCCGCCGCGGTCAGCCAGCTGATCGACTCGTGGTCGGTGCCACGCTCCTCGATGCGTCGGTACGCCTCGGCCGGGTCGACGGCGAGCAGGAAGGTCACCTGCGGCGTCGGAAACAGCCGGTAGCCGGCCCGGGCCAGCCGCTCCCAGCGGTGCCCACCGTTGGCTCGGATGCTCGCGTACTGGCAGGCCGAGTAGCGGTCCATCACCGCCGTACGGCCGGTGAGCAGGCAGCTGAGCAGGGCTGCGGCGATGGCCAGCCAGCGGAGCACGGACTCCACCGCCAACATGCCGTCGCGCCCGACGAGCCGCTGCGCGTCCGGCCGGCCGAGCCGGTTGGCGAGCCGGCCGAGCCAACGACGCCCGCTGGCGTTGCGGCGGTACTTGGCGGGGCGGCCGGCGGCGGTCAGCGCGTCGGCCAGCCGGTGTGCCTGGGTGGTCTTGCCCGAACCGTCGATGCCGATCAGGGCGACCGTGCGCAACCGGGCCCTGCGTCGTCGCATCCCCGTTGATCTGGCCACCCTCGACAGGTTATCCGACCCACGCACCGGCTCCGCCAGATTTGTGGTGCTTCATCCCTGTTGGCACCCGACCGCGACGCCAGCAGGTGTGGCCGACCGGAATGCCGGGTACGGGAGTTCGAATCAACCGCCTGTCCACCACACCACGACCGACGGGAGAACCAGATGGCTGAGCGCGGGGACGAGAGTCTGGTGGACACCCTCAAGAAGGTCGCCGCCGTGCTCAAGCAGTCCGAGATCCCGTTCGCCCTGGGCGGCAGCTTCGCCGTGTACGCCCACGGGGGCCACTCCAGCGAGCACGACGTCGACTTCCTGATCCGGGAGGCCGACGTGGAACGGTCACTCGAGGCCCTGGTGGCCGCCGGTTTCGTCGCCGAACGCCCACCGGAGGACTGGCTGGTGAAGGTCTTCGACAACGGGCGGATGGTGGATCTCATCCACCGGCCGATCGAGACGCCGGTGACCGAGGAGACGTTCGCCGACACGGTCATCCGGCCGGTGGACGCGATTCACATGCCGGTCCTGTCCGCCACCCAGCTGATGGTGCACAAACTGCTCAGCTTCTCCCAGCACTACTGCGACTTCGCCCGCGGACTGCCACTGGCCCGGTCGCTGCGGGAGCAGATCGACTGGGAACGGGTACGCAAGGAGACGCAGCACTCGCCGTACGCCGAGGCGTTCCTGGTGCTGCTGGACCGGCTGGAGGTGGTGCCGGCCACCGGCACCCAGCCAGGAGAGGGGACATCGTGACCCACCATCGCGACATCGGTGCAGGGCCACCGGACGAGTACGTCGAAGCGGAGATCCACCGGCTGCTCGCCGAGGACCCCGCCGTCGCCGAACAGGGGATCACCGTGGTCCGACGGGAACGCGCCCTCGTGCTCTACGGCGAGGTGGAGAGCCCGCACCGGCGTGCGGAGATCCTGCGCCGGGTGTCCGAGCGCTTCCCGGACGTACCGATCACCAGCGACATCGGGGTGATCCGCGCCCAGGCGCCCACGGAGATCGAGCAACTGCCCTGAGGGAGGTTCCATGGTGATCCGGATCGCCGCCGTGGGTGACGTGCATCTGGACGAGGACGTGGTCGGCCGGTTCCGACCCGCGCTGGAGGAGCTGCCGGAGTGCGCCGACGTGCTGCTGCTGGCCGGGGACCTGACCCGGCACGGCACCGAGGCCGAGGCGCGCTGCGTGGCGGAGGAGTTCGGCGGGTTGGCCGTGCCGGTGGTGACCGTGCTCGGCAACCACGACCACCAGTGTGACCAGGTGCCGCAGGTGGTCAAGGTGCTCGAGGACGCGGGCATCACCGTGCTGGAGGGCAACGGCGTGGTGCTGGACTGCGCGGGCGGCCGGCTCGGGATCGCCGGCGTCAAGGGCTTCGGCGGCGGATTCGCCGGGCGGTGCGCGAGCGACTTCGGCGAGCCGGAGATGAAGGCCTTCGTCCGGACCACGACCGACAGCGCGGACCGCCTGGGTGCGGCGCTGCGCTCCCTGGACTGCGACATGGTGGTCGCGCTCACCCACTACTCACCGGTGCCGGACACGCTGGCCGGCGAACCGTTGGAGATCTACCCGTTCCTCGGGTCGTACCAGTTGGGGCAGGCCATCGACTCGGCGCCCACGGCGCTGGCCCTGCACGGGCACGCGCATGCCGGCACCGAGCGCGGCACGACCCCCGGCGGGGTACGCGTACGCAACGTCGCGCACCCGGTGATCAAGCAGGCGTACAGCGTCTTCCACGTTGGCGATCAACTCGACACCGACCAGGTTTCTCCGATCGGCCAGTCGGGTAGTCAGAGGTCATGGAGCTGATTCTCTGGATTCTCGCAGTCGTACTCGTGGTCGCCGGCATCCTCGCGCTGTTCCGCCGGCAGATCCTGTGGGGCATCGTCCTCATCATTGTCGGGCTGTTGGTCGGCCCGGGTGGTGTCAGCATCTTCAATTGACGTTCGTACCTGGTAACACCGGGACCCGCCGGGGTCGCCGTGGCCGGAGCTTCGTCCTCCCGACAGGAGCGCCGGCCGCGGCGACCCCGGCGTTTTGCTGTGGTTTGACCTGGATGCGGCCGGTCAGCAGCGGGGGACGTTCGGGATGTAGCCCTCATAGCCGGTGTACACGTACGCGTCGGCGATGTAGCGGCCGGCGCCGATCCGGTCCCAGATCGAGCTGGTGCCGTACGTGCCGGTGACCGTGGTGCCGCTGGTCTGACAGGCGATGGTCACCCGGGTGCCGTCGGCGACGGTGCCCACCGAGGCGTACCCGGTGCCGGGGCCGGAGCGGACGGTCAGCGGGGTGCCGCTGGTGTCGACCGTGCCGTTGCCGCTGCCCGAAGAGCACCCGTTGTCACTGGTATAGGTCTTGGTGCCCCAGTACAGGGCGAGGCCGCCGTTGAAGCGGACCTGGATGTCGTTGCCGTCGAGGCGCTGCTCGTAGTGCAGGTGCGGGCCGGTTGAGCCACCGGTGCTGCCCACCCAGCCGAGCACCTTGCCGTAGCCGACCGTCTGGCCGACGGAGACGTTGAAGCCGTTGAGGTGGGCGTAATAGGTGCTGTAACCGCCACCGTGGTTGATTCGGACGTACTTGCCGTAACTCGTGCCGCCGAGGTCGGTAACCCGGTCGACGGTGCCGGGGGCGCTGGCCACCACCGGGTCGCCGAGGTCGTCGGTGCGGTTGAAATCGACGGCGTACGCCGGGCTGTGGCCCGACCGGGTCTGCCCGGACCAGGACTGGCCGCACGGGAACGGCACCTTGAAGGTCGGAGCGGCCAACGCCGGGCTCGCCGGCGTCAGTGCTCCCCCGACGAGCAGACCGGTCACCAGCAGGCTGATCCACCGCTTTCGCATACATCTCCTCCTATGTCGAAAACCTTCGATACGGTGCGCCCAGCCTGACAGATATCGTCAATCTTCGAAAGAGTCGGGGATCTAGCCCGGGAGCACGCCCACCAGGCAGCTCGCAGGTTTCCGGATTGTTACTCGCTCGTGTCTGACTGGGGGTGGACCGGACCCGATGCAAGCGCTTACATGTGTGCACGCCCAATCGGACCGGCGACGGGTCACCAGCACGACCGCGCCGGCTAGGAAGGAGGACGGCATGGCGGTCTTTACCAGACCACGCCAGGCCTTCGTGATCGCCGGCGTACTCGGGCTGGCGCTCAGCGCCACCGCTTGCGGTACCGGCGACGACAAGAAGAGCAACAACGCGGGCTCCGCGGAGTGCGCCGCATACGACAAGTACGAGGGCCACGACGGCAAGAAGGTGTCGATCTACGCGTCCATCCGTGACGCCGAGGCCGACCTGCTGGAGCGCTCCTGGTCCCAGTTCACCGAGTGCACCGGCATCGAGATCGACTACGAGGGCAGCGGCGAGTTCGAGGCGCAGCTCCCGGTCCGGGTCGACGGTGGCAACGCCCCCGACATCGCCTTCGTGCCGCAGCCCGGCCTCGTGAAGCGATTCGCGGACGCCGGCAAGCTGAAGTCCCTCAGCGCCGACACCAAGGCCCTGGCCGAGCAGAACATGCCGGCCGACTGGCTGAAGTACGGCACCGTGAACGGGACGCTCTACGGCGTGCCGCTCGGCGCCAACGTGAAGTCCTTCGTCTGGTACTCGCCGAAGACGTTCAAGGAGAAGGGCTGGGAGGTCCCGACCAGCTGGGACCAGCTCATCGCCCTGAGCGACAAGATCGCCGCCAGCGGCATGAAGCCGTGGTGCGTGGGCGTCGAGTCCGGTGACGCCACCGGCTGGCCGGCCACCGACTGGATCGAGGACGTGATCCTGCGTACGCAGGGCCCCGAGGTCTACGACCAGTGGACCACGCACGCCATCCCGTTCAACGACCCGAAGATCGTCGACGCGGTCGACCGCGCCGGCAGCATCCTCAAGAACGACAAGTACGTCAACGGCGGGTTCGGCGGCGTCAAGAGCATCACCACCACCTCCTTCCAGGAGGCGGGCGTGCCGATCACCAACGGCAAGTGCGCGATGCACCGGCAGGCGTCGTTCTACGCCAACCAGTTCCCTGAGGGCACCAAGGTGGCCGAGGACGGTGACGCGTTCGCGTTCTACTTCCCGGCCATCGACGCGGCCAAGGGCAAGCCGGTTCTCGGCGCTGGTGAGTTCGTCGTCGCCTACGCCGACCGCCCCGAGGTGCAGGCGGTGCAGACCTACCTCGCCTCCGGTGAGTACGTGAACAGCCGCGCGAAGCTCGGCAACTGGGTCACGGCGAACAACAAGCTGGACATCGCCAACGTGGCCAGCCCGATCGACAAGCTCTCCGTCCAGATCCTGCAGGACAAGAGCGGCACCTTCCGCTTCGACGGATCCGACCTGATGCCGGCCGCCGTCGGCGCGGGGACGTTCTGGAAGGGCATGGTCGACTGGCTGAACGGCAAGGCGACCGCCCCGGTGCTCCAGGGCATCGAGAGCAGCTGGCCGAAGTGATCCCGGCGGTGGTCCGGCCCGCGTACGCGGGCCGGACCACCGGCCGAGGCGGACCCGAGAGGGAGGGTTGATGGAGTTCGACTTCGCCGATCAGCAGCCGAAGCTCCTCATGCTGATGTACGGGCTGGTCGCCTTCGTGGTGGTGGTGGGCGGTCTGCTCCTGCTGCTCGACGCCGTGCCGGCCTGGTTCGCCCGACGGCGGGAGGCCCAGCTCGTCGCCGCGTCCGTCAGTGGGGCCGCACTGCCCCGCCGGCCCAAGCAGCGCGAGGGCCTCTTCGCGCTCTTCTTCCTGCTGCCGACGCTGCTGTTGCTCACCATCGGCCTGGTCGTGCCGGCCATCCGCACCACGCTGCTCTCCCTGATGGACGGGAGCAGCACCAACTGGGTGGGGCTGCGCAACTACGGCTGGATGTTCTCCGACGACTCGATCTTCCGGGTCCTGATCAACACCCTGGTCTGGGTGCTCCTGGTCCCGCTGGTGGCGACCGGGTTCGGCCTGATCTACGCCGTAATGGTGGACAAGGCCCGGTTCGAGGCGGTGGCCAAGTCACTGATCTTCCTGCCGATGGCCATCTCCTTCGTCGGCGCCAGCATCATCTGGAAGTTCGTCTACGCCTACCGCGGCGAGGGCGACCAGATCGGCCTGCTCAACCAGATCGTGGTCACCCTCGGCGGTGAGCCCAAGCAGTGGCTGCTCGAGTCACCGCTGAACACGCTGCTGCTGATCGTCATCATGGTCTGGATCCAGGCCGGTTTCGCCATGGTGGTGCTCTCGGCGGCGATCAAGGCCATCCCCGGGGACATCGTGGAGGCCGCCCGGCTCGACGGGGTCAGCCCGTGGCAGATGTTCTGGCAGATCACCATGCCGAGCATCCGGCCCGCGCTGATCGTCGTGGTGGTGACTCTCACGATCGCCACGCTCAAGGTCTTCGACATCGTCCGGACCGCGACCAACGGCAACTACGACACCAGCGTGATCGCCAGCGAGATGTACAACCAGGCCTTCCGGTACGGCCAGAACGGGCAGGGCTCCGCACTCGCGGTCTTCCTCTTCATCCTGGTCATCCCGGTCGTGATCTACCAGATCCGCAACCTCCGTCAGCAGCGGGAGGGCTGAGATGACGACCGCAACGCCCACCGTCGCCGCCGGCACCCAGAAGACCGACGGCACCCCGCCCACCACGGCCGGTCGGGTCCGCAAACGGCTCAACAGCCGCACCGCGACGCTCGTCTCGATCGTCATCGCGGTGGTCTGGACCATCCCGACCTTCGGCCTGCTCGTCTCCTCAGTCCGGCCAGAGGACGAGATCAAGACCACCGGCTGGTGGACGGCCTTCACCAACCCGCAGTTCACCCTGGAGAACTACCAGCAGGTCCTGTTCGGGCGGTCGTCGTCCTCCGGGCAGCTCGCCGGGTCCTTCATCAACTCCCTGGCGATCACCATCCCGTCGGTGCTCTTCCCGCTCGCCTTCGCGTGCCTGGCCGCGTACGCGCTGGCGTGGATCAACTTCCGCGGCCGGGACTGGGTCTACATCGCGATCTTCGCGCTGCAGATCGTGCCGTTGCAGATGGCCCTGGTGCCGCTGCTGAAGTTCTTCTCCACCGGCGTCACCCTCGGCGGCGTCACCCTGATGCCAGCCTGGGACCTGGTCGACGAACAGAAGTTCGCCCAGGTGTGGTTCGCCCACACCTGCTTCGCACTCCCGTTCGCCGTCTTCCTGCTGCACAACTTCATCTCGCAGCTACCGGGCGACCTGATGGAGGCGGCTCGCGTCGACGGGGCCACCCACCCGAAGATCTTCCGCACCATCGTGCTGCCGCTGATCACCCCGGCACTGGCGGCGTTCGGCATCTTCCAGTTCCTCTGGGTCTGGAACGACCTGCTGGTCGCGCTGATCTTCGCCGGCGGCGGCGACGAGACCGCCCCGCTCACCGTCAAGCTCGCCGAGATGGCCGGCACGCGGGGCAACGAGTGGCAGCGGCTGACCGCCGGAGCGTTCGTGTCGATCGTCGTACCGCTCATCGTGTTCCTGTCCCTCCAGCGCTTCTTCGTGCGAGGTCTGCTCGCCGGCAGCGTCAAGGGCTGACCGCGTGCCCGCCGCCGCCCGGCCCCTTGGGCGGCGGCGGGCACCGGGCACCGAGCGGGGGAAAAACCGTGACGAGGATCGATGATGTCGCCCGGCTGGCCGGGGTCTCCACGGCCACCGTCTCGCGGGCCCTGCGGGGGCTGCCGACGGTCTCGGCCGCGACCCGGCGCCGGGTGCTCGCCGCCGCCGAACAGCTCGACTACGAGGTCTCACCGAGCGCGTCCCGGCTCGCCGGTGGCCGAACCGGCACGGTCGCGGTGGTCGTACCCCGGATCACCCGCTGGTTCTTCAGCACCGTCGTCGAGGCGGTCGAGGAGTACCTCTACCAGTCCGGCTACGACCTGCTGCTCTACAACCTGGGTGGCCGGGAGCACCTCCGCCAACGGGTCCTGCGGACGGCCAACCTGCACAAGCGGGTGGACGCCATCATGCTGGTCGCCACGCCACTGCGGCCGGCCGACCTGACCGCGCTCGCCGCACTGGACCTACCCGGAGTGACCATCAGCTCGGGGAGCAGGGTGCCCAACTGGCCGTGCGTGCGTATCGACGACGTGGCCGCCGCCCGGGCCGCCACCCGGCACCTGATCGACCTCGGCCACCGCCGGATCGCGCACATCTCCGGCGACCCGGACGACGAGTTGGCCTTCACGACGCACCTCGACCGACGCCGGGGCTACCAGGCGGAGCTGCGCTCCGCCGGCCTGCGCCCCGACCCGAGCCTCGATGTCGAGTCCACGTTCACCATCGACGGCGGCACGCGGGCCACCGCCGAGTTGCTGGCCCGCGGTGAGCCGCCGACCGCGATCGTCGCAGCCTGCGACGAGATGGCGATGGGCGCGGTGACCGCACTGCGCGAGGCCGGGCTGCGGGTGCCGCAGGACGTCAGCGTGATCGGCATCGACGACCACGACCTGGCTGGTGTGCTCGGGCTCAGCACCATCGCCCAACCGGCCGCCGAGCAGGGCCGGCTGGCCGCCCGAATGCTGCTCGACCCGCTCGGGGCCCACCCTCCGGGTCCCATCGTGGGTCAGCGGAGCGCCGGTCACGACACACCGGTGATCCTGCCCACTCGGTTGGTGGTCCGAGAGTCGACCGCACCGCCCCGGGCACACTGAACTCCAACCATCCGCCGCCGGCCGGCGGCTGGCGGCGACGCGGCCGACAGCAACACCGCCGGCAGTCCACTCACAGCTCGACACGGGAGACGACCCTGAACACCGATCCGACGCAGCAGACCCCCTCCGGTCACCCGGTCACCGGTTGGTGGACCGAGGCCGCCATCTACCAGATCTACCCGCGCTCGTTCGCCGACTCGGACGGCGACGGGATCGGTGACCTGCCCGGCATCACCGCCCGCCTCGACCACCTGGTCGAGCTGGGCGTGGACGCGGTGTGGCTCTCCCCGTTCTACCCGTCTCCGCAGGCCGACGCCGGCTACGACGTGGCCGACTACCGTGACATCGACCCGCTGTTCGGCACCCTCGCCGACGCGGACAGGCTGATCACCGAGGCCCATTCCCGCAGCCTGCGGGTGATCGTCGATCTCGTCCCGAACCACACCTCCTCCGCGCATCGCTGGTTCCAGGCCGCGCTGCCCGCCGCGCCCGGCAGCCCGGAGCGGTCCCGGTACATCTTCCGAGACGGCCTCGGCCCGGCCGGCGATCAGCCGCCGAACGACTGGCAGAGCGTCTTCGGCGGTCCAGCCTGGACCCGGACGGTCGACCCGGACGGACAACCCGGCCAGTGGTACCTGCATCTGTTCGACACCGGGCAGCCGGACCTCAACTGGGACAACCCGGAGGTGCACGCCGAGTTTCTGGACGTGCTGCGCTTCTGGCTGGACCGTGGGGTGGACGGCTTCCGGGTCGACGTGGCGCACGGCCTGATCAAGCAGGCCGACCTGGCCGACTGGCAGGAGCCACAGGAGATCCTCTCCGGCAACGAGGTCGACAAGCCGCGCCCGCCGATGTGGGACCAGGAGGGCGTGCACGAGATCTACCGGCAGTGGCGGCAGGTCCTGGACAGCTACCCCGGCGAGCGGGTGCTGGTCGCCGAGGCCTGGGTGGAGCCGGCCGAGCGGCTGGCCCGCTACGTCCGCCCGGACGAGATGCACCAGGCGTTCAACTTCGAGTACCTGCTCGCCGCCTGGACCGCGCCGGCCCAGTACGCGGTGATCACCCGCTCGCTGGAAGCGACCGACTCGGTCGGCGCGCCGACCACCTGGGTGCTGTCCAACCACGACGTGGTGCGGCACGCCTCCCGCCTCGGCCTGCCGATCGGCACCGTACGGCCCAACGGCATCGGCGTCGGCGACCCGCAGCCGGACGCCACGCTCGGCCTGCACCGGGCCCGGGCGGCCACCCTGCTGATGCTCGCCCTGCCTGGCTCGGCGTACCTCTACCAGGGCGAGGAGCTGGGGCTACCCGAGCACACCACGCTGCCCGACGAAGCCCGGCAGGACCCGACCTGGGCGCGCAGTGGGCACACCCAACGCGGCCGGGACGGCTGCCGGGTGCCGATCCCGTGGGAGGCCGACGCGCCGTCGTACGGCTTCGGGCCGACCGACGCCAGCTGGCTGCCGCAGCCTTCGCTCTGGGCGGAGTACGCGCTGGACCGCCAGCGCGACGTGCCCGGCTCGACGTACGAGCTGTACCGCACGGCGCTGCGGCTGCGCCGGACCCACGGGCTGGGTCGCGGCACCCTGGAGTGGTTGTCCTCCGGCGACGAGGTGCTGACCTTCCGCAACGGGGAGCTGACCGTGCTGACCAACTTCGGTGACGTCCCGGTGCCGGTGCCGGCCGGCGCCGAGGTGCTCGCCACCAGCGCACCCCTGGACGACGACGGCGCGGTCCCGACCGACGTGACCGTCTGGCTACGCTCCGCCTGATCATCAGTGTTGAGGAAGGGTCCCCGGTACGACGCGAGGCGTTGACAGGGGGCCCTTCCCTACAGGCGGTCGGCGCGGGCGTGCAGCAGGTCGTGCACGTTGTCGATGTCCGTCGGTGAGGTCCGCGAGGCGAGCCAGTACATGACGCCGGTGGGTATGAAGAAGAGCTGGAACGCGGCCAGCCCGACGGCGAAGTTCAGCGGCGGCGGGAACGCCGCGCGCAGCCCCTGGAACGCCACCCCGACCAGACCGTTTCCGGCCGCGCGACCGACTCCGTTGACCAGGTTGCCCAGGCTGTAGACGGTGCCCCGGTGCTCCGGTGGGTTCACGTCGGCGATCAGCGCGAACCAGTTCGGCGAGTTGGCCGAGGTCAGGGCGAGCGCCACGATCGCGGTGAGCAGACTCAGCCCCACCGACGGCTCGGTGAACACACTGGACAGCACCGCGCTGACCACCGCGCCGCCGGTCGCGCCGTCCGGCACGTCGATGGTCACCGGAACGAAGAACAGCACCAGGTAGAACGGCAGCGCGGCGAGGATGCCGACCGCCGCGACCAGGGCCCGCCCCCCCGGCGTACGCCGCTGCAGCGCGTCCCCGATCAGCCCACCCACGATGGAGAGCACCCCGCCGAGCTGGAACAGCGTGGCGAAGACGCTGCCCACCACCACCGCGGTCGACGCCGAGTAACCCTGGGCCTCGGCTCGTTCGGCGAAGAGCACCGGCAGCCACACCAGCGAGCCGAAGGCGGCCTGCGCGGTCAGGCCCTGCAGGATCAGCCACCGGTTGGTCCGCCGAGCCAGGATGCGCGGCAGGTCGGCGCGGCTGATCCGATAGTCGTACTCGGCACCGGCGTCCAGCCTGTCGGCCAGTTCGGGCTCGCTCTGTCCACGCCGGATGTCGTACGTGAACAGGTAGGCCAGGGTGGCGATCAGGCCGACGCCGGTCAGCACCAGGAACGGTCGCCGCCAGTCGGCTGCCCCGAGCAGCCCGCCGACGAGCGTGCCCGCCAGCGTACCGACCCCCTGGGAGAGCCCCCAGAAGCTCATGACCAGCCCCCGCCGGGTCGGGGAGATCAGGTCGGTGACCACCGAGAAGCCCACCGAGCCCACCGCACCGAGGCCGACCGCCGCCACCAGTTGTGCGGCGAGGAACGTCAGGTAGCCACCGGCGAGCGCGCTGCCGCCGGTGCCCGCCGCCCAGAGAAGTGTGCCCACCATGAGCAGTGGTTTGCGGTTGGTCCGGTCGCCGACGTACGCCCAGCCGACCGCTGCCACCGCGCTGACCAGGAAGCTGACCGCGGTGACCAGACCGAGCAGCCGCCCCGACACGTCGAACGCGTCGGAGATCGGGCCGTACAGCGGCGGGACCAACCCGATCGCCACGTTGTCCAGCGAGGCGAGCAGCACGAACACCACGACGCTGTACAGCCGGTGCGCCCGGCCACCGCCCCGGGCCTGGCCGGGCCCGCCACTGGTCACCGTCATGACCGGCAGCCAACCAGACTCCGTCGCGGAGGTCGTCACGCGGGTGGGGTGCCGGCCACCTTTCCCGGCACCCCACCCGCGTCGATCCCGACGATCAGCGCCGGTCGAGAACCATCCCGCGCGCGGCGGCGTACTGGTCACGCACGACGGGGACGGGCTCCGCCGCGTACTCCTCGGTGCCCTCGACCGCCCAGTCCGGCGGCGTGGGACCGCCCAGGGCGACCCAGGCGGCCTGCCGGGCGGCGCCGTCGGCGACGTACTCCCCGGCCGGCGGGACGACGACCGGGCAGCCGAAGACCTGCGGCGCGATCTGGCGCACCGCGGCCGACCGGGCTCCGCCGCCGACCAGGATGACCCGGCGAACGGTGGCACCCTGCGCGGTCAGTGCGTCCAGGCCGTCGGCGAGCGCGCAGAGCATGCCCTCCACGGCGGCCCGTGCCAGGTGCGCGGGGGTCGAGGTACGCAGGGTCAGCCCGTGCACCGCGCCGGTGGCGAGCGGTCGGTTCGGCGTCCGCTCGCCCTCCAGGTACGGCACCATGACCAGCCCGTCCGCGCCGGCCGGCGCGGAGAGCGCCAGCTCGGCCAACTCGTCCAGGCTGGCACCGAGCAGCGCGGCGGCGGCGTCCAGCACCCGGGCGGCGTTGAGGGTGGCGACCAGCGGCAGGAAGCGACCGGACGCGTCGGCGAAGCCCGCCACGGCACCGCTCTCGTCGGACGCCGGCACGTCGGCGACGCTGAACACGGTGCCGGAGGTGCCGATCGAGACGATCACGTCACCCGGCCCGGCACCGACGCCGAGCGCGGCGGCGGCGTTGTCGCCCGTGCCCGCCCCGAGCAGCGCACCGCCCGAGCCACCCAGGTCGTCGGTCAGCTTCCCCGCCGACTCCGCCGGGCCGAGCACCTCCGGCAGGATCAACTGCCGGCCGAAGCCCCGCTCCAGCAGGTCCAGTCGGTAGTCGCCGGTGGCCGGCGACCAGTAGCTGGTGCCGCTGGCATCACCCCGGTCGGTACGCAGTGCGCCCAACCCCGGTGCGCCGGCCAGCCGCCAGGTCAGCCAGTCGTGTGGCAGGCACACGGCTGCCACCCGGGCGGCCTGCTCCGGCTCGTGCGTGGCCAACCACCGCAGCTTGGTGAGGGTGAAGCTCGCCACCGGCACGCTGCCGGTGGCCTCGGCCCAGAACCGACGCCCGGCCGCGCCGCCGCCGGCCTCCTCGATGAGATCGGCGGCGGCGTCGGCGGATCGGGTGTCGTTCCACAACAGCGCCGGGCGGACCACCCGGCCGTCCTCGTCGAGACACACCATGCCGTGCTGCTGGCCGGCGACGGAGACCGCCGCCACGTCGGCCAACCCACCGGCCTGGTCGGCGGCGCTGCGCAGCGCCTGCCACCAGGCTTCCGGGTCGACCTCGGTGCCGTCCGGGTGGGGTGCCCGGCCCTGCCGGAGCAGGGCACCGGTCTCCACGTCCCGGATCACCACCTTGCAGGACTGGGTGGACGAGTCAACGCCTGCGACCAACGGCATGGCGGGCCTCAGCGGGCGCCGAGCAGGTGCTCGACGGCGAGCTGGTTGAGCCGGACGAAGCCGAAGCCCCGGGCGGCCACCGCGTCGACGTCGAACTCCTCGAAGGCGGACCGGTCGGCGAGGAACTCGTCGTATCCCTCGCCCGCGCCGAGCGTCGGCGTGCTCAGCTCGCCGACCTTGCTCGCGGCCAGCGCCTCGACCACCTCGGGGTCGGCGCGGAACGCCGCGGCCCGCTCCTTGAGCAGCAGGTAGGTGCTCATGTTGGCCGCCGCGGAGGCCCACACCCCGTCCATGTCCTCGGTGCGGGAGGGCTTGTAGTCGAAGTGCCGGGGACCGTCATAGGTCGGCCCGCCGTTCGGGCCGCCATTCTCCAGCAGGTCCACCAGGGCGAACGCGTTCATCAGGTCACCGTGGCCGAAGACCAGGTCCTGGTCGTACTTGATGCCGCGCTGGCCGTTGAGGTCCAGGTGGAACAGCTTGCCCTGCCAGAGCGCCTGGGCGATGCCGTGGGCGTAGTTGAGCCCGGCCATCTGCTCGTGGCCGACCTCCGGGTTGAGGCCGACCATCTCCGGGTGGGCCAGCTGGGAGATGAAGCCGAGCGCGTGCCCGATGGTGGGCAGCAGGATGTCGCCGCGCGGCTCGTTGGGCTTGGGCTCCAGGGCGAACCGCATGTTGTAGCCCTTGTCGATGACGTACTGGGTGAGCAGGTCCACGGCCTCGCGGTAGCGGTCCAGGGCGGCGCGGACGTCCTTGGCGAGGTCGTACTCGGAGCCCTCGCGGCCACCCCACATGACGAAGGTGCTCGCACCCAGCTCGGCGGCCAGGTCGACCTGACGCAGCACCTTGCGCAGCGCGAAGCGGCGGACGTCGCGGTCGTTGCTGGTGAAGCCGCCGTCCTTGAAGACCGGGTGGGTGAAGAGGTTGGTGGTGACCATGGGCACCACGAGGCCGGTCTCGTCGAGGGCCTTGCGGAACCGGGCGATGTGCTGGTCACGGGTGGCGGCGTCGGCGCCGAACGGGATCAGGTCGTCGTCGTGGAAGGTGATGCCGTACGCGCCCAGCTCGGCGAGCCGGTGCACTGCCTCGACCGCGTCGAGCTCGGGACGGGTGGCGTCACCGAACGGGTCGCGGGCCTGCCAGCCCACGGTCCAGAGCCCGAAGGAGAACTTGTCGGCGGGGGTGGGGCGGGGTGCCATGACGGACCTCCGGGGTGGTGTGGGGTGGTGTGGTCGAGTATTTGTTCAACGATTGAATTATTTGCTCGGCCTGTGGCACTGTCAAGGGGTGAGCCCCACCCCCGCCCCGGCCGGCGCAGTCCGTCAGGGCAGCCTGCGCGAACTCAACCTCGCCCTGGTGCTCGGCCGCATCGCCGCGGCCCACCGACCCCCCTCCCGGGCCGACCTGGCGACCGTGACCGGCCTGACCAGAGCCACGGTGTCCGCGGTGGTCGAGGACCTGCTCGCCGGCCGGTTGGTCAGCGAGTCCGATCCGGCGCCCCGCTCCGGCGCCGGCCGCCCGGCACGCGGGCTGGTCCTGGCCGACCAGGGCCCGGCCGGGCTCGGCCTGGAGGTCAACGTCGACTACCTGACGGTCTGCGTGGTGGACCTCGCCGGCCAGGTCCGGCACCGCACGGTGCACCGGGCCGACCTACGCCCGGTGGCCCCCGCCGACGCCCTGGCCCGGCTGGTCGAGCTGGCCGGGGAGGCCCGGGCCGACGCCGCCCGGCAGGGCCTCACCCTGGTCGGGGCCGCGCTCGCGGTGCCCGGTCTGGTGGACGACGCCGGGCTGGTCCGGCTCGCGCCGAACCTCGGCTGGCGCGACGTGCCGGTGCCCGCGCTGCTCGCCGAGCACCCTCCGCTGATCGAGCAGGTGCCCGGCGTCCCGGCGCTGGTGGTGGACAACGAGGCCAACCTCGCCGCGCTGGGCGAGCTGCACTCCCGGCCGCCCGGCCCGTCCAGCTTCCTGCACATCTCCGGCGAGGTGGGCATCGGCGCCGGGATCGTGCTGGACGGGGCGCTGTTCCGCGGCGTCCGCGGTTGGAGCGGCGAGATCGGGCACCTCCCGGTCCACCCCGAGGGCCGCCCGTGTCGCTGCGGAGGCCAGGGTTGCCTTGAGCAGTACGCCGGCCAGGAGGCGATCGTGGCCGCCGCCGGGCTGGCCCGGGCGGAGCTTCCCGCGGACACCGCGACGGCGCGGCTGGCCGAGTTGGCCGAGGCCGGCGACGCTGATGCGCTGAGGGCGCTGCACGACGCCGGGACGGCACTCGGCGTCGCGGTGGCCAGCGTTGTCAACCTGCTCGACCTGGACACCGTGGTGCTCGGTGGCGGTTACGCGGCGCTGGCACCCTGGCTGTGCCCTCCGGTGCTCGCGGAGATCGCCGGTCGGGTGCTCACCGCCGCCTGGTCGCCGGTCACGGTCCGGCCGTCGACGCTCGGCGCGGAGGCCGCCGCGGTGGGTGCCGCAGGCTCGGTGGTCCGCCGGATCGTCGCCCAGCCCGCTGGCTGGCTGGCCCGCTCCGATTGATCGGCGCTCCGGCCGGCCCGCCGGCCCGAGCGGGCCGCTCAGGCGGTCCGCGCCACCGGTGGGTCGCCGGCCGGCCACTCCCGGGTGCTGCCGACCGGCCGTTCCGGGCCGCCCGACAGGTCCGTCCACACCGTGCGGGTCTGCCGGTCGGACTCGACCGGCCACTCTCCCGACCGCCCGGTGGGCCGGTCCGGGTCATCCGGCCAGCCCTCCGGCTCCGTCGACTCGACCCGCCCCGACGTGCTCTGCGCCTGCTGCCGGCGAGCCGTCTCGTCGAATTCCCGCACCCCGCTCAGCAACGCCTCGCGGCCCTCCGGGCTCATCCCGGCCAGCACGGCGGCGAGCTGCGCCTGACGGTCGGCCCGCAGCTCAGCGAGGAGCCGGCGGGCGTCCGGGGTGAGATGCAGCGAGATCTCCCGCCGGTCGAAGCGGCCCGGCTCACGCTGCAGCATCCCGGCGGCGACCAACCGGTCGCAGAGGCGACTGGCGGAGCTGAGCAGCATGTCGAGTTGGGTGGCGAGGCGACGCAGGTTGATCCCGTCGTACTGCTCCACCACCATCACCGCCCGCAGTTGGGCACCGGAAACACGGCTGGCGGTTCCCTCTCGGGCGGATTCCCAGATGCCCAACAGTGCAGCAGCCGCCGCGTCCAACGCGGCAGCCATACTCGTCTCGGGGTCCGGCGGACCGTTCAGTTCGGCCATGGTGGCCCGAGACTACTCCGAACCCACTGGTGGTCGAGCTTTCAGCGAGGGAGTGACGATGAGCGAACCGGTCAATCAGGCACGGCGTACCCTGAACGAGACACCGGCCGACCGGCTCGTCGGCAGTGTCGGGGACGTGCTCGCCCGGTCGTACGGGATCACCGACGTTGAGCTCTACCAGGTCGACTACCGGCTCTCGGAGTTGCTGCCGCTCACCGAGGGTGACTCCATCACGAGCCCCGGGCACCCCGCCTGGCGCGCCTTCGACCACCAGTCGCCGATACTCACCGACGGCACCGCCTGGATGCCGGTCACCATGCGTGGCGAGCGCCGGGGCGTGCTGTACCTGTCGCCCGTCCCGGACGACCGGGACGTCCTCGCGGCGCTGGCCGACATCGCCACCGCACTCGCCCACGAGCTGGCGGCGGTCTCCGCCGGCACCGACGTCTACCGTGCGGCGCGGCGCGCCCAGCGCCTCACCCTCGCCGCCGAGATGCAGTGGGACCTGCTCCCCGGCCGCAGCCGGATCCGACCGTCGTTCAGCCTGGCCGGGCAGTTGGAGCCGGCGTACGCGGTGCGCGGCGACAGCTTCGACTGGTCCGACGACGGGGAACGGCTCTGGTTGTCCACCATCAACGGCACCGGTGAGGGTGTCGCCGCCTCCCTGCTCACCTCGTTGGCCACCCACGCGCTGCGCAACGCGCGCCGGGCCGGGCTGAGCCTGGCCGACCAGGCCGCCCTCGCCGACCAGGCCCTCTACGACCTGTACCGGGGTGCGCAGCACCTCTCCGCGTTGCTGATGGAGCTGGACCTGCGTTCCGGGATGATGACCGTGGTCGACGCGGGCTCACCCCGACTGGTCCTCCTGCGCGACGGGGACGTCATTCAGCAGCCCCTGGAGGCGCAGTTCCCGCTCGGCATGTTCGAGGCGACCGACTACCACGAGCAGAAGTTCCCACTGGAGCGCGGCGACCGCGCCTTCGTGGTCAGCGACGGTGTGGTGGAGGCCACCGGGCAGCACATGCGGTACGGCGAGACGGCACTGGACCGGTTCCTGCGGCGGACCGGGCCGATGGCGCCGCTGGACGCCGTCCGGTCGCTGATCGGTGACCTGCGCGCGTTCGTGGCCGGCGACCTGGTCGACGACGCGGTGGTCGTCTGCCTGGACTGGACCGGCCCGCAACCCTGACCGGGGCTCAGTACGCGCCGCGACCGTTCAGTACCGCGCCGAAGGTCTTCCAGAGGATGGTGAGGTCGGCGGCGAGAGACCAGTTCTCCACGTAGTAGAGATCGAGCCGGATGCCGTCCTCCCAGCTCAGGTCGGAGCGACCGCTGACCTGCCACAGGCCGGTCATGCCGGGCTTGACCAGCAACCGCCGGGCCACGTCGCCGTCGTAACGGGCCACCTCGGAGGGCAACGGCGGGCGGGGGCCAACCAGGCTCATCTGCCCCAACAACACGTTGACCAGCTGCGGCAGCTCGTCCAGCGACCACTTGCGCAGCAGCCGGCCGACGCGGGTGACCCGGGGGTCGTGGCGCATCTTGAACATCAGGCCGTCGGTCTCGTTGCGGGCGGCCAACTCGGCGAGCAGCGCGTCGGCGTTCACCACCATGGTGCGGAACTTGAACACGCCGAACTCCTGCCCGCCCCGGCCGACGCGGACCTGGCGGAACAGGACCGGCCCCCGGCTGTCCAGTTTGATGGCCAGGGCGATGAACGCGATCAGCGGCAGCAGCAGGGTCAGCGCCAGCGACGAGACGGACCGGTCGACGAGGCCCTTCACCAGCTTGCGTGCCCCGCGGAACTCGGGCGCCTCGACGTGGATCAGCGGCAGGCCGGCAACCGGGCGGGTGTGGATCCGCGGACCGGCGACATCGGTCAGCGCGGGTGCCACGACCAGGTCGACGCCGGTCCCCTCCAGCTGCCAGCCGAGGCGACGCAGCCGGGCGGCCGTCAGCTCGCCGGAGGCGGTCACCGCGACAGTGTCCGCGCCGATCGCGGTGGCGGCCTCCGGGATGCCGCGGAACGACCCCACCACCGGCACGTCACCGAGCCGTTGCGCGACCGGCGCGAGCAGCGCGTCCGGGATGCAGGCGCCGACCACCTGGTAGCCGGCGTACGGCTCGCGGCGCAGCGTGTGCACCAACTCCAGCACGTGGGCGGTGTCGCCGACCACCAGCACCTTGCGGGACCAGCCGGCGCCCAGCGAGCGGGCCCGGTGCAGGCGCTTACGGGCGGCGAACCGCGCCACCTCCAACCCGACGGTGCCCACCGCGAAGGAGATGCCCAGGAAGCCCCGGGAGACGCCGACGTCGGCGATGTAGCCGACGATCGCTATGGCACCGGCCAGGCGCAGGCTTGCCGAGCTGACCCGCCGGTACTCGTCCGCGCCGTAGCCGATCACCCGATCGTCGTAGCAACCCAGCGCCTTGAGCGAGATCAGCCAGGCCAGCACCAACCCGGGGGCGACCAACACGTACGGGACTTCCGAGCCGGTCGGTTCCTCGTCACCGAAGCGGGTGACGTACCCGATGAGCAGGGCGATGATGAGGACGGTGGTGTCCAGCACCACCAGGACCCGAACGTAGGACCGTTCGTCGGCGCGTGCCACCAGCCCGGCACGACGGCCGTCCGGCTCCGCCGCCGTGGCGGGGGTCAACAGTGTCGCCGCGCTCACCGGCCCTCCCACTCTGTTCAGGATGGCCCCGGCCGACGGGTCGGACCGGAGGCGGACCGGCTATGCCGGAACACGTCGACATCCTGCCTCGACAACTATCACTGCCGATTGCTTCGGACGTATTGCCGTCACTTTTCTTCACCACCGCGCTGGCCGCAAAGGGGCCTGCCATACCGGATCGGCGGTACGGCAGACCCCTTCGCGTCTGAGCCTCGGATCAGCGCGGTGCCGGCGGACGCCGCGCGATGGCGCTGAGGAAGATGCTGCCGATCTCACTCGGGTCCTTGGTGACGAAGACGTCGCCGCCGGTCACCTTCGTGATCGCCTCCAGCTCCGCCTTGCTGACGCCCTCGCCGATACCGATCATGATGACCTGGACGGGTCGCTCCGGGTCGGCGAGCTGCTTGAGCTTGGCGAGCAGTTGCTGCTGGTTGAGGCCGTTGTCGTCCTCGTTCTTGCCGTCGGTGAACAGCACGATCGAGTTGACCCGGCCAGGCTGCCAGTTCTCCTGCACCGCCTGGTACGCGGCCAGCATGGTGTCGTAGAGGCCGGTGTCGCCGCTGGAGGGCTTGACGGTGGCGAGTGCCCCCTCAAGCTGGGCCCGCTGGCCGGAGAGCGGCCCAATGGGGACCAACTCCCGGTAGTCCCGGTTGCCGATGAGCTTGGTGGAGAAGGTCCACAGGCCGATCGACCAGGAATCGTCGAAGAGGCCGAGGCCGCGACGGGCCGCGTCCACGGTGACCTCCTCCCGGCTGCGGTTGTTGGCGCTGGGCACCGGGTCCTTCATCGAGCCGGAGACGTCGATGACGGCCAGCATCCGACCGGACTGGGTGGCGATCGACCAGCTGGAGACGACCCGCTGGATGGCGGCCGGGTCGAGGCCACCCGCCGCGGTGCCGCCGTTCGCCGGTGCGGTCGGCGCGCCGCCGGACGGGCTCGGAGCACCCTGCGGCGCCTTGAAGCCATCGCCCCAGTTACCGTCCGGCCCACGCAGCGACTGCGCCGCGAGCCGGTCGCGGAAGGTGGGGCTGGTGAGCAACTCGAACAACACCTTGGCCGCCGACGCCTTGCTCGGCTCGATGCCGGGCAGCACCGCGTACGGGTAGTCCAGCGGCATCGGTGCCGGCTCCATGTAGAGCGCGGCGAGCGGCACCGGCGGCTTCTTGTTGTTGTAGGCCATCACGTCTTCTTCGGACAGCGCCGCCGCGCCGAGACCGCTGGCGATGGACGTCGCGTCGTTCGCGGTTGGGAAGCGTGCCAGCAGGTCGGTGCGAAGCGAGGAACGCCCGGTGGCGAGTGCCCGAAGCGCGCCGACGGTGTTGCGCTGGGCGTCGCCGCCGGCAGCACTGGCGGCCGCGGTCAGCGAGAGCAGGCCGGACAGGCCGGCCGCGTCGCGGGTCGGCTCGACGATCCCGGTGCGCAGGGGCGTGCTGGTGTTGTTGACCTGCTTGAGCAGGTCGGTCCAGTTGAACTTCTTGTCCGGCCAGCCCAGCCGGGTGGCGATCGGCTCGGGCATCGCGACGACGATCGGGCTACGCGCGATGGATGCGCCGTTGGTCGGAGCGAACGCGGTCGCGTCCTTCTTCAACCGCAGCAGCCAGGTCGAGGAGTCGGGCACCCAGACGTCCGGGCTGACGGCGGTGCCGCTGGCCTGGCCCACTCCGGCCAGGACGGCGCCGTGCTTGGCCGCCACCACGGCGGCCACGTCGACCGGGTCGGACGCCGAGACGTCGACCCGGATGCAGGTGGGGCCGACCGCAGCGCCGTCCTTGACCCACTGGGACGCGGCGGCGTCAACCGCCGGCGCGAGCTCGGAGGCGACCGCCACGGCGAGCCGGATCTCGCCCGAGCAATTGGGCTGGACCAACTCCCGATAGCCGAACCACGCACCGGTCGTGACGACGAGCACCGTCGCCGTTCCGGCGGCGGCTGCTAGATGGAGTTTCGAACGCATGCGATGGCGGCCTGCTGACACGGTGACCATCTTGCGTACAAGGTGCCCTCTCTGCCACATCCGTTCGGACGAAAGTTACGCAGGAGAAACTTTGATCTCGATTTTGTCACTCAGGGTGACGAGGCGGCCTCGTGGCGTCGCCAAATCAGTGCCACCCTCGCATCTCGACTCTGCGGCTCATGGCAGCACACACGTCGGGCTCGGCACCGGCACCGGCTCTCCGACGGGCTCCGGGACGCCGGTGTCGGCGTCCCGCCGGAACACCCGCACCATGTCGGCCCGCTCGTCGGCGACGTAGAGGTGCTCGCCGATCAGCGCGAAGTGCCGGGGCCACTCCCCACCGGTGTCCACTTCGGCCACCAGCTCGGGTAACTCCCCCGCCAGCGTGAAGACCGCCAGGGTGCCCACGCCGCGGTTGGCGACATAGAGGAACCGGCCGTCCGGTCCGACCGCGACCTCCGACGGCTGGACGTGGCCGGCCCGCTCGCTCGCCTCGACCCGACCGCGCTGGTGCAACGCGCCGTCGTCGGTCACGTCGTACGCGGTGACCGAGGCGTCCAGCTCACCGACGAGGTAACAGCGCCGTCCGTCCGGATGCCGGGCCAGGTGCCGGGGTCCGGTGCCGGGCGTGGTGCGGATCCGTGGCGCACGGGGCACCAGGCGCCCGCTCGCGTCATCCAGGTCGTACCGGTAGACGGAGTCGGTGCCGAGGTCCACCGCGTAGAGCGGCCCCCGGCCCGCGCCGGGGGAGACCATGTGGGCGTGCGCGTGGTCCTGACGCGCCGGGTCGGGCCCGTGCCCCTCATGCACCACCAGGTCGGTGCGCTCGCCGGGCACCCCCTGCTGGTCGAGGGGGAAGACCGCGACGCTGCCGCTGCCGTAGTTGGCCGCCACCAGGTGCCCGCCGTCGGGCAGCACCGCCAGGTGGCAGGGCTCGGCGCCACCGCTCGACCGGCTGCCGAGCGGCTCCAACGCGCCGTCCGGCCCGACCTGCCAGGCGCTGACCTCACCGTCCGCCAGTTCGTTGACCGCGTAGAGCACGGGATGGGTGGGGTGCCGCGCCAGGAAGGAGGGGGACGGGGTGACGGCCACCGTGCCGAGCGGGGTCAGCGCCCCGGTCGCCGGGTCACGGTGTGCCGCGATGATGCCGGTGCCCCGCCCGCCACTCTGCGCGGTGTAACCCCCGATGTGGACGATCTCACCCTGACCACTCACGTTCCACTCCTCCGCCGGCATCCTCCGCTGATCCAACCAGAGGCTGCCCGCGCTGCCCGCCCGTTAACCGGATCTCAGGCCGCCGGCACCGACTCGCCACGCTGCCGGGCCACGTGCTCGACCAGAGAGATCAACACCATCTTTCCGGACTGCCGGTCCCGGGCGTCGCAGAGCACCATCGGCACGTCCGGGTCCAGGTCGAGTGCCCGGCGTACGGTCTCCAGGTTGAACCGGCGGGAGTCGTCGAAGCAGTTCACGCCCACCACGAACGGAATGCCACGCTGCTCGAAGTAGTCGATGGAGGGAAAGCAGTCGGCCAGCCGGCGGGTGTCGGCGAGCACCACAGCGCCGAGTGCACCAAAGGCCAGCTCGTCCCAGAGGAACCAGAACCGGTCCTGACCGGGGGTGCCGAAAAGGTAGACCTGCAGATCGTCGTTGATGGTGATCCGGCCGAAGTCCATCGCCACCGTGGTGGTGGACTTCCCCTCCACCCCGGAGATGTCGTCGGTGCCGATCCCGGCACCGGTCAACACCTCCTCGGTCTGCAACGGACGCACCTCGCTCAGGGCACTCACCAACGTCGTCTTGCCGGCACCGAAGCCTCCCGCGATAAGGATCTTCAGGGCCAGCGGGATGGTGGTGCCGGTGCCCGCATGGTCATAGCGCACGGAGTCCACTGACCACCACCTTGAGGATGTCGTCGTCGGGAAGGATTCCGGTGGCCGGCGGCTCGTGCACCGCCACCAGGCCCTGAGCCAGCAGGTCACCGAGTAGTACCCGGACCACACCGACCGCGAGGTCCAGCTCGGCTGCCAACTCGGCCACCGACACCGGCCGGCGGGCCAACGTGACCAGCCGCCGATGTTCCGGGAGCAGGTGCGGATGGCTCGCCGCGTCGACGTCCGATCCGGCCAGCACGAACGCGACCAGGTTGAACCCGTCGACGGCGGAGCGTACCCGGCCTCCGGTGAGGGTGTATGGGCGCGCTACCGGACCGGCGTCGCGGTCCAGCCACTCGTGCTGTGGCCCCGGCGGCTCAGCCCGCATCACCGGCTCCCGCCGACGAACGGGCCGGCGCGGCGAGGCTCTCCCCCACCCGGATGACCAGCATCGCCATCTCGTACGCGACAAGCCCGATGTCCGCGTCGGCGTCGCTCACCACCGCCAGGCAGGCACCCTGTCCAGCGGCGGTGACGAAAAGGTACGCCGCCTCCATCTCCACCACGGTCTGCCGGACCGGGCCGCCGTCCACATGCCGGCTGGCGCCCCGAGCCAGGCTGGAGAAGCCGGCGGCGAGCGCACAGAGGTGCTCAGCGTCGGAGCGCTCCAACTCGGCCGAGCAGCCGAGCAGCAAACCGTCAGCGGAGAGCACGACCGCCTCCCGGGCGGCCGGTACCCGTTGCACCAGCTCGTCGAGCAGCCAGTCGAGGCCAGCACTCGGCTTCGTCGAATTCCGCACTAGGCGTCCCTCTCAGTCGCGGTCGGGGGTTCGGGGGGCGTCGCCGGTGCCGCCGGAGCGGCGGGGGTGATGACGGTGGCACGCCCGCGGGCGGTGCCGGCCTGCAGGGCTGCCATCACCCGGCGTACCTCCTCCGGAGATCGGGGCGTCGGGGTGTCGGTGACGGTCGACCGGGGCTGGGCCGCTGGGGTACGACGTCGTACCCGGCGGGGCAGGCCGTCCAGTTCGTCGGCCGTGGCGTCGGTGGACGCCGACCCCGCGTCGCCGGGCCCGTTGGCGGGCGACGTGTCCGAGGTCGGCGCTCCGGTGGAGGGGGCGGCCGGGGCGGCGTCGGCGGGCGGGACCGTGGGCGGGCGGGTGCGTGGGCGGGGCACGGTCCCCCGGCGGGCCGTCCGAGGCAGCCGCCGGCCCGGGTCGGCCGACTCGGCGCCCAGCGTTCCGGGGCCGGGGCCGGCCGGCGGCTCGGCGGTGACCAGGTCGGTGGGGACCAGCACCACGGCGGTCACCCCGCCCTCCCCGGAGGGTCGCAACCGGACCCGTACGCCGTGCCGCGCCGCCAGTCGGGCCACCACGAACAGGCCGAGTCGGGCGCTCTGCGCCGGGTCGAACTCGGGCGAGCTGCCCAGCCTGGTGTTGGCGGCCTCCAGCGCCGCGGCGGACATGCCCAGCCCCTGGTCGGTGATCTCCAGGGCGTACCCGTTGGCCACCTGTTCGCCGGTGACGGTCACGCGGGTGTCCGGTGGCGAGAAGGCCGTCGCGTTCTCGACCAGCTCGGCGAGCAGGTGGATGACGTCGCCGACTGCCCGGCCCAGCACGCCCGCCGGCTGTACGGAGGTGATGTCCACCCGGTCGTACGCCTCGACCTCGGAGATCGCGCCGCGGATCAGGTCGACCATCGCGACCGGGTCGCGCCACCCTCGGCCGGGCGCGGAGCCGGCGAGGATGACCAGGTCCTCGGCGTGCCGGCGGAGCCGGGTTGCCAGGTGGTCGACCTGGAACAGCTCGGCCAACTCGTCCGGGTCCTCGGCGCGCCGCTCCATCCGGTCCAGCAGGTGCAGCTGACGGTGCACCAGGCTCTGGCTCCGTCTGGCGATGTTGAGGAAGACCTCGTTGAGCCCCCTGCGCAGGGTGACCTCGTCGACCGCAGCCTGGACGGCCGTTCGCTGCACCTCGGTGAAGGCGCGCCCGACCTCGCCGATCTCGTCGTGGCCGTACTCCAGCGGCGGCGCCTCCCGGGCGACGTCGACCTGCTCGCCACGACGCAGCCGGGTCACCACGTCCGGCAAACGGTGCTCGGCCAGCTCCAGGGCGGCGGTGCGGACGCCGCTGAGCCGCCGGACCAACGTGCGACCGACCCGCAGCGCCACGAGCACCGAGACCACCACGGCGACGAGTCCGAGCACACCGGCGGCGGCCAGCCGCGCCAGGATGCGGACCGCCATCGGCACCGAGCGGTCGGTGAGAGCGTCGGCCTCGGCCAGCTCGAAGTCGCGCAGCTGCTGCTGTACGGCGTCGTGGCTGGCCTGCCACGACGCCGCGTCCACCGGTGGCCGACCGGGCCGGTTGGCCGCGACCAACGCGTCCTGCATGGCGCGCAGGCTGGTGAACGCCTCGCCCTCGGTCAGCCGCTGGTACGCGACGCGCCCGGCCTCGGGCAGGTCGGCCACCGCGCTCTCGGTGAGCCATCGCTGGTTGCCGATGGCCTGCACGAGCTGGGCGTGCTCCCCGGCGGCGAACCGGCCGGCGGTCAACACGCCGGCCAGCATGGCGTCGGTCTGGCCGAGCAACTCCCGGGAGCGGCCCAACGCGGTGAGCGCCAGCGCCTGCCGGTTGATGCCGGGATCGGTCAGGTTCGCCATCGCGGCGAACGCCTGGAAGGCCGCGGAGACCATGCCGCTGTACAGGCCGAGCGCCCCGGTGCGGTCCATCATGCGGTCGTCGATGAAGTCCCGGCCGGTCGGCAGCGCCGCCAGGGCGGTGACCAGGCGGTCGACCCGGTCCTCCAGCAGGTCGTCGGCGGCGTCGCGCAACGCCTCCCCGTCAACCCGACGACGCAGCTCGGCGATCGCCCGATCCGTGCGCTGCCGCTGTTCGGCCAGGGCCGGCAGCTCGGTGGTGCCGGCGAGCTGCACCACCGAGAGCCGGCGTTCGCGTTGCAGCTCGGTGACCACGACCTCGCCGGGGCGGCCCAGGTCGTACAGCAGGGTGCGGGCGGAGAGCAGGTTCAGGGCGGGACCGAAGGTCAGCGTGGTCGCGAAGATCCACAGCGCCAGGAGCGCGGTCACCGGTGCGACGACCAAGGCGGTCAGCTTCGAGCGGATCGGCCAGTCGCGGGTTTTCATCAGACCTCGCCCGTACAGGGGTGGCAGGAGGGGCGCCGGCACCGCCGGGCAACGCGCCGGCCGGCTGCGCGCCCGGCGTGACGCCGGGCACCGGCGCGGGCGCCTTGGGCAGGATACGTAATCAAGGGCCGTTGCACTACCGCCCGTCGCGCTGACATCGACGCTCCGGCATGCAGCGACTCGATGACGGGGAAGCGCCCGCCGGCCGTAGGCCTCGCCGCACCGACCCGGCAGGTTGTCTGGAACGAGTCAGGTTTACGCCTGGCGACGAGCCCCGGACCTCGTCGTCGCGGCGCAGGAGAGCCCATTTCCCGACACCGGACGCGAGTCGGGCGAGGAAAGTGGCCTGGATCGGGATTGGCGATCGGTGCGCGGAGGGAATACCAGGTGACGAAGGAGGAGCCCATGTCGCCCACGCAGGTAATCGTCATCGTGCTCGTCGTGCTGGTGATCGTCGCGGTCCTGGCCGTGGCCGCCCGGTCGCTCGGGCGCCGTCGCGCGCTGCGCACCCGGTTCGGGCCGGAGTACGAGCGGGTGGTGGCGGAGCAGGACAGCCGGTCCGCCGCGGAGCGTGAACTGCGCGATCGGGAACGCCGGCACGCCGAACTCACGCTCACCCCGCTCAGCCCGGAGTCCCGGGCGCGCTACAGCGCCGCCTGGGAGGAACTCCAGATCCGCTTCATCGACTCGCCCGGCGAGACCGTGGGTGACGCGGACGAACTCGTCACCCGGCTCATCGAGGAGCAGGGTTACCCGACCGGGGACTTCTCCGACCAAATTGCCCACCTCTCCGTCGAGCACGCCCGCACACTGAGCAACTACCGGGACGCGCACGACATCCACCTGCGCAACTCCCGGGGCGAGGCCAGCACCGAGGAACTGCGGCAGGCGGTCGTGCACTACCGGGCACTCTTCGCCGATCTGCTCGGCGAGGAGCCGGTCGGCAACCGTACGCCCGAACAGCGCCACCACCCGGACCACGACGCCACGAGCCGCTGAGGAGGCCACCGATGCGCCAGGAAGAGCAGAAGGTGAGCAACGACCACCCGGAGGCCGTCCGGTCCGCGCCCGTCCCGGTGCCGCCCACCGGCGACCGGGCCGGCCGCTCGGACGTTCCCGAGGACGCCCTGGACGAGAGGGGCACCTTCGACGACGAGACCGCCGTCGCTGAGCGGACCAACGACGCCGACCGCCGGCACCGGTCGGCCGATCCGGGCGACGAGGGCGGGTTCCACGAGCCGGGGCCGCTGCCGACCACGTTCGGCGCCACCACCGTCGCCGACGCCGTGGCGGCGTCCGCGCTGGCCAGCCCGCATCCGGAGGACCAGCCGGACCCCCGGGCCGAACGGACCGCCCGGCCGGGCGACGGCGCCGAGGACGGCGAGCGTGAGGGTCTGCGCGCCGACCCCACCGCCGAACTGCACCGTCGGGACGCCGCCCCGGGGACCGACCCGGACGCGGTGGCCGCCGGCGCGGCGGGCTACGGGAGCGCCACGCCGGAAATGGTCGACCCGGACGCGGACGCCGAGCCGATCTCCACCGACGACGGTGCCAGGTCGTTGGAGTCCGCCGGGACCTCACGACCCGCCGGGTCGACCGTCGCGGCCGAGCCGGCCACACTCCTGGACGCGGACACCGCACAGGGGTTCCGGGATCGCTGGCGGGACGTGCAGCTGCGTTTCGTGGACGATCCGCACGCGGCGGCCGGCGAGGCGCAGGCGCTGGTGGAAGAGGCGATCCAGGCACTCGCGTCGGCGCTGGCCGCACAGAAGAACAGGCTGGGCGGATGGCAGGACGCCGGCTCGGCCGACACCGAGCAACTGCGGATGGCGGTTCGCCGCTACCGGGACTTCCTGGATCGCGTCCTGGGGCGCTGAGCCAGGGACGGACCACGGGGGTGCCCCGGCCGGTCGGCCGGGGGCACCCCCGCTCGCATTCCTGCCGTAGCCGCCCGGCCAGGCCCGAACGCAACCCGTCCGGCTCGAAGGAGTGAAAACCGACGTGTCGGGTAGTAGGGCGCCGCTCCACCAGAAGCAGCGGGACGAAGGGTGACGGGGATGGACGACGGCGGCGGTCTTCGGCTCGACATGAACGGCCTGGACTACCTCATCCTGGCGCTGTACTTCGTCACCGTCCTCGGGGTCGGCTTCGCCGCGCGCCGGGCGATCCGGACCAGCGTCGACTTCTTCCTCTCCGGCCGTTCCCTACCGGCCTGGGTGACCGGTCTCGCCTTCGTCTCCGCCAACCTGGGCGCGTTGGAGATCATCGGGATGGCCGCGAACGGAGCCCAGTACGGCGTCATGACGCTGCACTACTACTGGATCGGCGCGGTCCCGGCGATGGTCTTCCTGGGCATCGTGATGATGCCGTTCTACTACGGGTCGAAGGTCCGCAGCGTGCCTGAGTACCTGCGGCTGCGGTTCAACCGCCCCACCCACCTGCTGAACGCGCTCAGCTTCGCCGTCGCGCAGGTGCTGATCGCCGGGGTGAACCTCTACGCGCTGGCCCTGGTCATGCAGGCCCTGCTCGGCTGGCCGCTCTGGACCGCGGTCGTGGTGGGCGCGGCGATCGTGCTGGCGTACATCACCATCGGCGGTCTGTCCGGGGCGATCTACAACGAGGTGCTCCAGTTCTTCGTCATCCTCGCCGGCCTCATCCCGGTCACCGTGATCGGCCTGGTCAAGGTCGGTGGGGTGAACGGCCTGATGGACGCGGTACGCGACTCCAAACTCGGCGAGGCCGGCCTGCACGCCTGGCAGGACACGGGCAGCACCGCCAACCCGCTCGGCGCGCACTGGATCGGCATCGTCTTCGGCCTGGGCTTCGTGCTGTCGTTCGGCTACTGGACGACGAACTTCGCCGAGGTGCAGCGCGCCCTCTCGGCGAAGAACATGAGCGCCGCCCGCCGTACGCCGATCATCGCCGCGTACCCGAAGCTGCTCATTCCCCTGGTCACGGTGATCCCCGGCCTGGTGGCACTGGTCACGGTGAAGGGTCTCGGGGCGGAGAGCGGCGACCTGCAGTACAACAACGCGATCCCGCTGCTGATGCGCGACCTGCTTCCCAACGGTGTGCTCGGGGTGGCGGTCACCGGCCTGCTCGCCTCGTTCATGGCCGGCATGGCAGCCAACGTGAGCGGCTTCAACACCGTCTTCACCTACGACATCTGGCAGGCGTACCTCCGTCCGGGCCGCTCGGACGAGTACTACCTGCGGATCGGCCGCTGGGCGACGGTCGCCGCCGTGGTGGTCGGGATCGGCACCGCGTTCATCGCGGCCGGGTTCAGCAACATCATGAACTACATCCAGGCGCTCTTCTCGCTGTTCAACGCGCCGCTGTTCGCCACGTTCATCATCGGCATGTTCTGGAAGCGGATGAGCGCGCTGGCCGGCTTCTGGTCGCTGCTGTTGGGCACCCTGGCATCGCTGGCGACGTACCTGCTCTACAAGGGCGGCGTGATCCACTTCAACTCTGACCTGGAGGAGAGTTTCTGGGGAGCCGGCATCGCGTTCGTCACGGTGGCGGTCGTCGCCGTGGTCCTCACTCCGCTCACCGCCCCCAAGCGCGACGAGGAGCTGCGCGGGCTGGTCTACGGCATGGGCGGCGTCGACCTGAAGGGCGACGTGCTCGCCGGGGACGCTGTCTGGTACCGCTCCCCCGTGCTGCTCGGTGTGATCGCGGTGGCACTGGCCGCCCTCTTCTACATCCCGGTCTTCTAGGAAAGGGGTCGGCAGATGGACAACCACAGCCAGCCGGCACAGGACCCGTTGATCGACGAGACGCAGGCGGAGCAGCAGCGCTCGGCCGCGGCCCGGCTGTTCGACATCCGCCGGGTGATCGGTGGCCTCTTCGTGGCGTACGGGATCATCGTGACGCTGATCGGCATCTTCGACAGCCGGGCTGAGATCGACAAGGCCGAGGGCGTACGGATCAACCTCTGGGCCGGGCTGGTGATGCTCGCCTTCGGCCTGCTCATGCTGGTCTGGCAGTGGCTGCGCCCGGCCGAACCGCCGACCCCCAACGAGCAGCAGCCCGGCAGCTGACCGCCAGGCCGTGCGGCATGAGCGCGGCACCAGGGGGTACGCGAGGGGGATCAGGCACCGTGTCGGACACAGGAGGCAGCCATGACCGATCGCGATCGCCAACCGCCGTTGGAGGACAGCCCGGAGGTGGCCTCGGCGGTGGATGATGACGCCACCGTCCCGCAGCTGCGAACCGGGGGCGGCCCCGACCGGGACACCCCGGCCTTCTCCGAGCCCCGGGGCCGGCCGGACGACCTGGCGCCGGACACCGACGAGTTGATCGGCGACCCGTACGGTGCCGGCACCGGGGCGACCGGAACGGGCACCGGTGCTGGCGGGGACAACATCCGCACCGGAGGAGAGCAACCCTGGGAGCCGGAGGACCTGGTGATGGCCCGCGGACAGGACCTCACACCGGAGAACCTGGACAAGGCCCGCCGTGATCTGGCCGAGCAGGGTCGGGCGGCGATCGAGCGCACCGTGCCCTGACCGGGGCACGAGGGGGGTCCCCGGCCCGACCGTCACGGTCGAGCCGGGGACCCGGGGGGAACCTGCCGCCGGCAGTGCCTCACCTACTGTCGGCGGCGGGTGGGTGCGGGAGCGTTCCGGTCAGAGCGCCGGGTACGCGTTGCGCATGAGCTCCTGGAACTGGGCGGAGAACCACGCACCGGAGATCGGCGCGTCCGGCAGCGCACCGGACGGGTTGTTGCCGTTGCGGGCGTTGCCGCCGTACGTCGGGTCGCACATCCGGTCGAAGCCCTTGCCCTCCTCGTTCTCGATCAGCTTGCTGGAGCCGTCCGACTCACCCGGCGGCTTCACCCACACGTACGCGTCGATGCCCGGCTCCGGGTTCGCCCGGGGCCGCTCGCCGAGGCCGGCGCCGGCCTGGTTGCACCAGTTGCCGAGGTGGAGCCTCCGGTCGATCCGACCCCCGTTGACGTACGTGTCGACGCTGGTCGTCGCGCCCGGTCCGGTGGGCCGCGCGGAGCCGCCCCAGCCGTTGCGGGACGTGTCGATCAGCATGCCGATACCGGAGTTGAAGCCGACCGAGACCAGCTTGTCGCGGAACGCCTGGGCGAAGGACAGCTCGTCGACGTAGTAGTTCCAGTCCACCCACTTCGACTGCCGCACCGTCTGGCCGTTCACGGTGTCCGTGACCTTGAAGTACGGCTCGCGCAGCGCCGAGTAGTTCGCCGTGTTGACGATGAACCCGTGCACGTTGTTGACCGTGCTGCCGGAGGCGACCGCGGCGGTCTTCAGGATGTCGGCGGTCGGACCGAAGTTGGTGTCCCAGCCGAGCCAGCCGTGGTGGCCGGCGTCGATGTAGTTGTAGACGTTGCCGATCGCACCCAGCTTGGCCAACGCGTAGCCGACACCGTTGACGTACGCGCCGTTGGCCTTGACCGTGTCGCACATGGCCGTGCCACCGGGCTGACCGGAGGTGTTGGTCACCAGGTTCGGCAGCGAGTCGATCTCGATGACGTTGATGATCCGCAGGTTCCGGTACTTGGCGTCGGCCTGGATCGCGGCGATCGGGTCGATGTACTCGGCCTTGTACCTGGGCAGCTCGTCGGGGCCAAGCTCACCGTTCGAGGCGAGCGCGGAGCAGTCCCGGCCGGGCAGGTTGTAGATCACGAACTGGATGTAGCCGGCCCCCTGCCGCAGGGCCTCGTCCAGGTGGTCACGCACCCCGAACGCACCGTTGGAACTGCTGTCCGGAGTGCCGTTGATCGCGGCGATCCGGTCCAGCCAGACGGCGGTGGGGTTGTTGGAGACCCGGCTTCCGCCCGGCTCGGCGTCCGCCTTGGCCTTCCACTCCGGGTTCACGTAGCCGCGCGCCCCGGCGTACGGGTTGTCCACCCTCGTGCCCGGCGGGGGCGTGGTGGGCGGCGGGGTGGTCGGCGGTGGCGTGGTGGGCGGTGGGGTGGTCGGTGGCGGAGTGGTGGGCGGCGGGGTGGTGGGGCCGCCGCCGTTGCAGACCACGCCGTTGACGGTGAACGAGGTCGGCTTCGGGTTGCTGCCGCTCCACGCGCCGTTGAAGCCGATGCTCGTCGACGCGCCGGTGGCGAGGTTGCCGTTGTAGGGCAGGTTGCGCGCGGTCACCTGGCTGCCGGACTGACTGAACTCGGCCGACCAGCCCTGCTGCACCCGCTGGCTGGAGTTGGGGAAAGTCCAGCTCAACGTCCAGCCGTTGATCGGGTCACCGAGGTTCTTGATGGTGACGTTCCCGGTGAAGCCGCCGGGCCAGTCGGTGGTCGAGTAGGCGACGTCGCACTGCGTCGCGGCCTGCGCCGCGGTAACCGGGATTGTCACCAACCCACCGGCGACCAGGACGCCCGCGCCGGCGAGCGCGAGGCCCCGGCGTGGGCCGGACAGCCTTCTCCACACATTCATGCCACTGATCTCCTTGGGCGAGACCGGGCTCGCGTACGGCCCGGCGAGACGGCCCGGTAGGCGTCCTGCACGGACGGCCGCCGGCGCCAACGGGATTCTTCGGGGGTGCCCGACCCGGACGGGCGAGGGTGGTGGTGGTGCCGACCGCCGCAGCGGCCGATCGATCGGCGGTGGACGTCGCCCGGCGAACCGGGTGCCCTCGACTCCCTGCCTGCGCGGTGTGGCTCCCCGAACCGCGTTCGCCGATTCTCGCATGGGAGCGCTTCCATGGCAATGGCTCGATGCGTTGCGCGCAGGGCCACCCCGGAGCCGGTTTCGGACGATACCCCCGACCGCGCCCGAGTCGTGCCAGCGCGACCGCGGCAGCCGGTACCGGACGACCGCGGTCGGCCACGCACGGCGAGCATCGGACACCGTTTGGCGGACGGAACACCGTGGGTCAGCAGGGACGGCGCTCGGACCCCGCGAAAGACGCTTAGCACCCCTTCATCGCTTACTCGCAGTAAAGGTCAAAACGCGAATCTTTCACTTCATAAGTCATGAAACGGTCTAACGTCGGTCTTAGCTCGGTTGTCGCCGGGCTGAGGACAACAGGGATGGAGTGACGCAGGTCATGGCTAAGAAGATGCTCGGGAAGGTCGTTGCGGGCGCCGCGCTCGGTGGCGCCTCGCTCCTGGTGTTCGCACCGGGGATCGCGTTCGCCGACGGGCACCACGACGGCGGCAAGGACCGTGACGGCAAGGTCTACGCCAAGCCGCACGTCGTCAAGGCCGGCGACGAGGTCAAGCTCCTCGAGATCTGCCCGGATCGGCAGGAGCACGCGTACGTGTGGTCCAAGGTCACCGGCAAGGTCAAGCTCAAGCCGGTGCACGACGACCGGGGTGAGGACCGCGAGTGGAGCGAGGAGGAGAACTCCTCCGGCCACGACGACAAGGGCAAGGACGAGAACGGCAAGGACCACAAGGGCAAGGACGAGAACGGCAAGGACGAGAACGGCAAGGACCACGGCAAGGACGAGAACGGCAAGGACCACAACGGCAAGGACGAGAACGGCAAGGACAACGGCAAGGACCACAACGGCAAGGACGAGAACGGCAAGGACAACGGCAAGGACGAGAACGGCGGCCAGGGCGGCGGCGCTGCCGCCGACGCCTACGGCGACGAGGGCAGCAAGGACTGGAAGGGCGAGGAGCACGGCCAGGACGCGGAAGACAGCCGTGACAAGAAGGACTGGGAGTCCAAGGACGAAGACAAGAAGGACTGGGAGTCCAAGGAGAACGGCTCCGACGAGCGCGGCTCCGACGAGAACGGCGGATACGGCTCGGACGAGAACGGCTCGGACAAGGGCTGGGAGTCCAAGGAGAACGGCTCCGACGAGCGCGGCGGCTACGGCTCGGACGAGAACGGCTCCGACGAGAACGGCGGATACGGCTCGGACGAGCGCGGCTCCGACGAGTACGGCTCGGACAAGGGCTGGGAGTCCAAGGAGAACGGCTCCGACGAGCGCGGCGGCTACGGCTCGGACGAGCGCGGCTCCGACGAGTACGGCTCCGACAAGGGCTGGGAGTCCAAGGAGAACGGCTCGGACGAGCGCGGCTCCGACGAGCGCGGCCGGCATGAGGACCGCGAGTTCGTCTACTACGGCGAGGCCAAGGTCGACAAGGACGCCAAGCCGGGTCGGTACGAACTCAAGGGCTCGTGCGGCGAGGGCGAGCTCGTCGTGCTGCCCCACGGCGGTGTCGACGGTGGTGACGGTGGCGCCAGCACCGGCACCGACCGTGGCCTCGCCACCGGTGGGGCGAGCCTGCTCGGCGCTGCCGCGCTGGGCGGGATCGTGCTGATGCGTCGTCGGCGGACCGATGGTTCCCTCGTCTGACGTGACGACGACACGGGCCGGCGGCCGTCACGGGAAACCGTGGCGCGCCGCCGGCGCGGCCGTCGTCGTCACCATGGCCATGATCGGCGCCGGTATGATCGGCGCCGCCCTGAAGACCACGCCCGCTCCCCGCCCGCCGCAGCCACTGGCCCAGGCCGGGCCCGAGGTCACCGGTACCCCACCGGCCGACGGGCAGCCGGTCGACCAGGGGGACGTGCCAGTCGGGCTGGCCCGTTCCGCACCGACCAGCATCGAGATTCCCCGGATCGGTGTCAACGCGACGATCATGTCGTTGGGCACCAACCCGGACGGAACAGTCCAGGTTCCCCCGCTGGAGCAGGCCGACCGGGCCGGTTGGTACGAGCCGGGCGCGAGCCCCGGCGAGACCGGTAACGCGGTCATCGTCGGGCACGTGGACTCGGCGGTGCTCGGTCCGGCTGTCTTCTTCGACCTCGGCGCCCTCACCCCCGGCGACACCGTCACCGTGCGGCGGGCCGATGGCCGGCCGGCCACCTTCAAGGTCGACTCGGTGAAGTCGTACCCGAAGGCGGCCTTCCCCACGGAGTTGGTGTACGGGCCCAGCGACCGGCCCGGCCTGCGGGTGGTGACCTGCGGCGGTCAGTTCGACGAGGCCGCCAAGAGCTACCCGGACAACGTGGTCGTCTTCGCCAGCCTGGTGGCGTGACCGGCGACGAACGAAGCGCGGTCCGGCCGGTCGGGTCACCCCGACCGGCCGGACCGCGTCCGGCGTACCTGAGTCAGGCGGCCGCGGAGGTCCGCACCAGGGTGCGGATCTGGCGCAGCAGCACCGACAGGGCGGCGAGATCCGCCCGCGACTCGTCGAACTCCCCCATCGCCCGCCGGGCACGGTGGATCGAGGTCGCGTTCGACTGCTCCCACTGCTGCACCCGCTCATGCGGCGGCAGGTTGTCCGGGGTGGAGTCGAGCACCTCCGCGGTGAGCGCGGCCAGCGCGGCGTACAGGTCGTACCGCAGCGCCATCCGAGCCAGCGTCTGCCAGCGGTCCTCCCGAGGTAGCAGGGAGATCTTCGACAGCAGCGAGTCCACCCGGAACAGGTCGGACAACACGAAGTAGACCGAGGCCACCTCGCCGACGTCCCGGCCGCTGGCGTTCGCGGTCTCCACCACGTCCATCAGGCCGAAGCTGTACATCAGCCGGGTCGCCTGCTCCGCCAGGTCGCGCGGCAGCCCACGGTCGGTCATCGAGTCGATGTGCGCCGCGATGCCCTGCCGCTCGTTGCCGTAGAACAGGTCCTCCAGCCCCGGCAGCAGCCGGGCCACCCCGTCCCGCAGGCGGGCGATCTCGGCCGGCACGTCGATCGGCGAGCGCCGGTTGGTCACCAGCCACCGCACGGCGCGGTCGAGCAGCCGCCGAGTGTCCAGGTAGACGCTGGTCTGCAGCTCCGGGGAGACCTTGTTGTCCAGTGCCTCCACCGCGTCCCACAGCTCGCGCAGCCCGAACACCTCGCGGACCACCACGTACGCCCGGATCACGTCCGCGGCGCTGGCCGCGGTCTCCTCGACGACCCGGAAGACGAACGAGATGCCGCCCCGGTTGATCGCCTCGTTGACCAGCACGGTGGTGACGATGTCCCGGCGCAGGCGGTGCCGGCCCATCCGGTCGGCGAACCGCTCGCGCATCGGCGTCGGGAAGTAGTTGACCAGGACCTCGGTCGTCCACTCCTCGTCCGCCAGCCCCTCGGTGAGGATCTCCCGCTCCAGGACGATCTTCACGTACGCGAGCAGCACCGCGAACTCCGGCGCGGTCAGGCCGGACTCGCTGCGGACCGCCAGTTCCTCGTCCGGCGGCAGCGCCTCCAGCGCCCGGTCCAACGCGCCCGAGCGCTCCAGCTCGTTGATCATCCGGCGGTGCACCGGGAGCAGCGAGGCCGCCTGAGCCTGGGCGTTGTTGATCGCCCTGGCCTGGTCGTAGTTGTCCCGCAGCACCAGCTCCGCGACCTCGTCGGTCATCCCGGCCAGCAGCTCGTCCCGGTCGGCCGTGGTCAGCTCCCCGTCGGCGACCGCGGTGTTCAGCAGGATCTTGATGTTCACCTCGTGGTCGGAGGTGTCCACCCCGGCCGCGTTGTCGATGAAGTCGGTGTAGATCCGGCCACCGGTCAACGCGTACTCGATCCGGCCGAGCTGGGTCCAGCCCAGGTTGCCGCCCTCGCCCGCCACCCGGCAGCGCAGGTTGCGCCCGTCCACCCGGATCGCGTCGTTGGACTTGTCGCCCACCTCGGCGTTGGTCTGGGTGGACGCCTTGACGTAGGTGCCGATGCCGCCGTTCCAGAAGAGGTCCACCGGGGCGGTGACGATCGCCTTCATCAGCTCCTGCGGCGACATCTGCGTAACGTCGTCGTCCAGGCCGATCGCCGCCCGGACCTGCGGCGTGATCGGGATGGACTTCGCGGTACGCGGGAAGATGCCACCACCGGCCGAGATCAGCTCCGGGTTGTAGTCCTCCCAGGACGAACGGGGCATGTCGAACAGCCGGCGCCGCTCCGCGTACGAGGTGGCGGCGTCCGGCTCCGGGTCGAGGAAGATGTGCCGGTGGTCGAAGGCGGCCACCAGCCGGATGTGCTCGGACAGCAGCATCCCGTTGCCGAACACGTCGCCGGACATGTCGCCGACGCCGACCACCGTGAAGTCCTGGGTCTGGGTGTCCAGGCCCAACTCCCGGAAGTGCCGCTTGACCGACTCCCAGGCACCCCGGGCGGTGATGCCCATCTTCTTGTGGTCGTAGCCGGCGGAACCGCCGGAGGCGAACGCGTCACCCATCCAGAAGTTGTGGGCCTTGGAGATCTCGTTGGCGATGTCGGAGAACGTCGCCGTGCCCTTGTCCGCCGCCACCACCAGGTACGGGTCGTCGCCGTCGTGCCGGACCACGTCCTCGGGCGGCACGATCTGCCCGCTGACGATGTTGTCGGTGACGTCGAGCATCGCGCCGACGAACTCCTGGTAGCAGGCGACCGCCTCATCCCGGTCACCCGGCTTCTGCTTCAGCACGAAGCCGCCCTTGGCGCCGACCGGCACGATGACGGTGTTCTTCACCATCTGCGCCTTGACCAGGCCGAGCACCTCGGTACGGAAGTCCTCCCGACGGTCGGACCAGCGCAACCCGCCCCGGGCCACCGGCCCGAACCGCAGGTGCACACCCTCGAACCGGGGCGAGTAGACGAAGATCTCGAACTTCGGCCGCGGCGCCGGCAGGTCCGGAATGGCCTGCGGGTCGAGCTTGAACGCCACGTACGCCTTCGGCCGCCCGTCGGAGCGCTTCTGGTAGAAGCTGGTCCGCAGGGTCGCCTCGATCAGCGTCAGGTACGAGCGCAGAATCCGATCCTGGTCGAGGCTGGCCACGTCGTCCAGCGCGCCCCGAATCGTCTCCACCAGCTCACCGCTGCGCTGCTGACGCTGCTCGGCGCTGAGCTCGCCCGGCGCGAACCGGGTCTCGAACAGCTCCACCAGCAACGCGGCGAGCTTCGGGTACGCGATGAACGTCTGCTCCATGTAGTCCTGCGAGAAGACCGTGCCGGCCTGCCGCAGGTACTTCGCGTACGCCCGCAGCACCACCACCTGCCGCCAGGTCAGCCCGCCGCGCAGCACCAGTTCGTTGAACCGGTCCACCTCGGCCTCGCCGCGCCAGGCCGCCGCGAAGGCGTTCTCCACGTGCGGGCGCACCTCGGCCAGCTCGTGATGCCCCTCGGGCAGCATGAGGCCGAAGTCGTACAGGTAGACCCGGCCGTCGATCCGGTCCACCTCGTACGGGTGCTCGTCGACCACCCGGACGCCGAGCGAGTGCAGCACCGGCAGCACGGCGGAGAGCATCATCGGCTCGCCGTACCGGTAGACCTTGAACCGGACGTCCATCGCCTCGGCCAGGTCCGCTCCGGGCACCCGGGTGCCCGGCCGGGGCGCGAGCTGCTTGCGGAACAGGTGCATCTCCAGCTGGCCGGGCTCCTCCAGCAGCTCCAGCTTCGCCAGGTCCTTCATCGCCTCGTACGGCGTGTGCCCGTCCTTGTAGCCCTCCGGGAACGCGTCGGCGTACCGGGCGAACAGGTGCTTGGCCTGCTCGTCGCCGAGCTTGCGCTCGAGCACCAGCCGATAGTCGTCGTCCCAGAGTCGGGTGGCGTCGGCCAGCTCCTCGGCCAGCAGGTCGGCGTCGATGTCGCCGGGCGGCCGGGTCGGGTCGGTACGGACGATGAAGTGCACCCGGGCCAGCATCGACTCGGTGACCCGGGTGGTGTAGTCCACCCCGACACCGTTCAGCTCCCGCAACAGGATGTCCTGCATCCGCAGCCGGTTCTGCGTGGTGAACCGGTCCCGGGGCAGGTAGATCAGGCAGGAGATGAACCGCCCGTACGCGTCCCGGCGCAGGAAGACCCGCAGCTGCCGACGGCCGGCCATCCGCAGCACGCCGATCACCGCGTGGTACAGGTCGTCGGTCTTGATCTGGAACAGCTCGTCGCGCGGGTAGGTCTCCAGGATCTGGATCAGATCCTTGCCGGAGTGGCTGCGCCGGCTCAGGCCGGAGCGGTCCAGCACCTCAGCGACCTTGCGGCGTACCACCGGAAGCTCGCGGACGCTGGTCCGGTAGGCGGCGGTGGAGAACAGGCCCAGGAAGCGCCGCTCGCCGACCACCTCGCCGGCGGAGTTGAAAATCTTGAAACCGATGTAGTCCAGGTACGCCGAGCGGTGCACGGTCGCCCTGGAGTTGGCTTTGGTGATGATGAGGAGACGCTTCTCCAGCACCTTCTCGTGCGCCTCGGGCGTCATCGACGACAGCGACCGGGCATCCGGCGAATCCGAGCGCAGGATGCCCAGACCGGTGCCGAGCACCGCCTCCAACGCCTTGCCGTCGGCCGAGCCGGTGGCGTCGTCGCCGCTGGGGGCGTCCACCAGCCGGTACTCGCGGTAGCCGAGGAAGGTGAAGTGGTCCTGGGCGAGCCACCGCAGCAGCTCCACCGAGTCGGTGATGTCCTTTTCCGGCACCGGTGGGCGGTTATCGGAGGTGCGGGCCGAGGACAGCTCGTCGGCGAGCGCGAGGGCACGCTGACGCATCTTCGGCCAGTCCTCCACCGCCTCCCGCACATCGGTGAGCACCCGCTGCAACTCGCGGCGCAGCCGCTCCCGCTCGGCGGCGTCACGGACCGGGTCGATCTCGATCCGCATCCAGCTCTCGATGATGTCGCCGGCGATCGCGTCGTCCGGCTCCACGTCCGCGGAGACCTCGGTGAGCCGGCCCAGCGGCTCACGGCGGACCACCACGAGCGGATGCACCAGCAGGTGCACGTCGAGGTGGTACGAGTTGAGCAGCGCGGTCACCGAGTCGACCAGGAACGGCATGTCGTCCGTGACGATCTCGACGACCGTGTGGTGCTGGTCCGCGTGCGGTTCGTGAATCCGCAGCTTCAGCTCGCCGGGCACCCGCTGCTGGGCGAGGTCCCGGTGTGCCCGGGCCGCGTCGAGCATCTCCTCCGCCGTGAAGCCGACCAGCTCCTCGTCCGGGGCGAACCGCCAGAAACGGCCGACCAGGGTCGCCGCGTCGTGGTCGTCCCCGGCGAGCGCGACAGCCTGGGCCACCAGGCGCTCCGCGTTGGGAACAGGTTCGTCGAGCTCGGCGTCCTCCACGTCGTCGGCCAACGCCTCGGTCGGCAGGCCCAGTTCGTAGATGGTGTCGATGCTCGACCCGGTCAGCCCGGTGACTCCCGTGTCGAGCCGGCCGTAGCCGTCCCCGTCGGTCGCCGAATCGAAGCTGTCGTCGTCCCGGCCGGAGTCATCCTGCCGGAGGTCGGGTTCCGGTTTGATCGCCGGACGCCGGTCCATCGGTGCCACTCCCCTCGACCCACCGCGTTGTGGGTCACTCTGCCGCCCAGCCTAGGCCCTGCCGTTCTGCGCCTTCGTCGGCGGACCACTGGCCGGACGTCCGGATCGGGACTTTGTCCTTTCACCCGTTGCGGGTCCGAGGTTGGCCGGCTGCGGGATACCCCGCCACGCGATGTTCATCACACCGGCGGGCGCCGTCTTTGGGTGCGTTCGCCCACCCGGGGGACGTTGAGGACGCCGCTCGCGTACTACCGTGCGGGGGCAGTCCCAGATCGGAAGGACCAGCTCCATGCCCCTGTCGTACCCCCGGCCCCAACGGCCGAACCCAGCCCGCCGCCTGGTCGCCGCCCTCACCACGGCGCTGCTCACGGCCGGCGTCCTGGCTGGCTGCTCGGGTGACGACGGGCCGCAGCGCACCGTCGACGCCTTCCTCGCCGGCTGGCGCAGCGGCGATCTCCAGGCGGTCGGCCTGATCGACCCGACCGGCACCAAGCTGCCGTCGACCGAGGTGACCCGCGAGATCAAGGAGCTCTCCGGTGAGCTGGCGGCCACCCCGCCCACGCTGACGCGTCGTGGCGAGCCGAAGGTCACGGCGGACATCGCGACCACGACCGTCCAGGTGGAGTGGACCCTGCCCGGCCAGACCCGCTGGGCGTACGACCGGGAGGTGCGGCTCGCCCAGGGCAAGGACGACCAGTGGCAGGTGATCTGGGAGCCCAAGGTGGTGCACGAGCAGCTCACCAAGGGTGACCGGTTGGGGCTGCGCCGCGACGCCGGTGCCCGAGCCGGGGTGCTGGACGCCGCTGGGCAACCGCTCGTGGCCCCCCGGCCCGTCGTCCGGGTGGGCGTGCAGCCCAACGGGGTCGCCGACATCAAGAAGCTGGTCAAGGACCTCGACGCGGCGTTCAAGGCGATCCGCCCGGCGCTGGTCCCCGCCGTCGACCTGGCCGACCTGCCCGAGCGGGTGGCCAAGGCCGACCCGGGCGCATTCGTCGAGGTGGTGTCGCTCCGCGAGGAGGCGTACCGGCAGATCAAGCCCCGGATCTACGACCTGCCCGGCACCAAGTTCATCTCCGACAAGATCGACCTGGCGCCCACCCGGGAGTTCGCCCGGGCGCTGCTCGGCACGGTCGACCCGGCGCAGGCCGATGACCTGACCGCGCACCCCGACCGGTACGTCGTCGGCGACCTGGTCGGGCACGGCGGGCTGCAGGGCCGCTACGACGAGCGGCTGCGCGGCGGCCCCGGGCTGACCGTGGTGGTCGAGCGTCCCGCCGAGGACGGCAAGCTGGAAACCACCGGCACCGAGTTGTTCCACCGGGCGCCACAGCCCGGTCAGGCACTGAAGACCACGCTGGACGTCGCCGTCCAGAACGCGGCCGACGGGGCCCTGCGCGGCGAGTCGCGCCGATCCGCGCTGGTGGCGCTTCGGATCAGCGATGGCGCGGTGCTCGCCGCGGCGAACGGCCCCGGGCCGGCCGGGGAGAACCTGGCCTTCAACGCCCAGGTGCCGCCGGGCTCGACGTTCAAGATGGTCAGCACGCTGGGCCTGTTGGACCGGGGCGTGGTCACCCTGGACGGGCCGGTGGACTGCAAGAAGACCTTCACCGTGGACGGTCGGTCCTTCAAGAACTCGGACAACTTCGAGCTCGGTTCGGTGCCGTTCCGCACCGACTTCGCCAAGTCCTGCAACACCGCGTTCGCCTCGCTGGCGCCGAAGCTCGGCGGTGACGGGCTGGCTGCCGCGGGCCGCTCGCTGGGCCTGGAGGGTCAGTGGGACCTCGGCACGGACGCCTTCACCGGCAAGGTGTCGACGGGCGGCAGCCTGGCCGAGCAGGCCGCGGCGTCGTTCGGGCAGGGCACCACACTGGTCAGTCCGCTGGCCATGGCCGGTGCGACCGCCGCCGTCGCCCGAGGCCGGTTCGAGCAGCCGAAGCTGCTGATCGACCCGGCGCCGACCAAGCCGGCCCCGGCGGGCGAGCAGCTCAAGCCGGAATCGGTCGTGGCGCTGCGCACGATGATGCGCGAGGTGGTCACCACCGGCACCGGCAGCGCGCTCAAGGATGTGCCCGGCGAGGTGTACGGCAAGACCGGCACCGCCGAGTACGACGACAACCCGGCCCACACCCACGCCTGGTTCGTCGGGTGGCGGGGTGACGTGGCGTTCGCCGTCTTCGTGGAGAAGGGCGGCGCCAGCACGGCCTCAGCCGTCCCGATCGCCGAGCGCTTCCTCCGCGCCCTCCCAACCCCCTGACCACGAACGCCACCGAGGCGCGGTGCCAGCCGCCCGCGCGCACCGCTCAAGCGTGATCGACTCGCTTTCGCTGATGTCGGGGTGTCCCGCAGCCGGGACACCCCGACATCGTTGACACCGAGTCGATCTTCGCCCGGCGGCCGGGAATTGAATCAGGCGGTGTCGGCTTTGTGCCGGTCCGTTAGGTTTTGGGCTGGTGAGGAGGTCCGTCGGAGCAGACCTGGGCCGGCCGACGCGGGTGGGCCGACCGGCTCCGGCCCAACCGGAGCCGGGATGGGAGCTGCGGCACCCGATGGCTCGGCGTGGGCTGACCCGGGCCCAGGAGATGGGGTGCCGGAGGACCCGGCCCCGAACGCGTCGCCATCGGGGCCGCCGGCAACAGCCCCGAACGCGTCACCATCGGGGCCGCCGGCAACAGCCCCGAACGCGTCACCGTCGGCGCGGCCGGCATCAGCCACCTCACCGCCGGAGCGTTCGATGCCGGCAAGATCGGCGGCGCTGGCCCCCGCATCGGAGGACCCGGCCTCGGCGGGCGACCTGGCATCGACGGACGACTGCCACGAGGTGACCTCTGCGAGTTTCGCCTCGCCGCCGATCACACTCGGTGGTCCGACGAGCCGGTCGTGCCCGTCAAGCCGCTCGGCGCGGTCGGATCGCTCGGCGGCGGCGGCCCTGGACCGGCCGTTACCGCGTCGTGGGCTGGGCGTGGGCCGGGCCGACAGCAGCCGCGGCGGCACCGCTTCCGGGGCGGTGACCGGGGCCAGGCCGGCGACCACGGTGTTGACGATCTCGGCCGCGTACGAGCCGTCCGGGTCGTAGTCGGGGTCGAAGACGGTCAGCTCCACGCCCAGGCAGTGCGGGGTGTCGACCAGGCCGGCGAGCAGAATCTCCAGCTCGGCGAAGGCGATCCCACCGGGGTCGGGGGCGTCCACGGCGGGCATCACCGCGGGGTCGAGCACGTCCACGTCGATGTGCACCCAGTAGCCCGCGCAATCGGCGAGCTGCTCGTGCGCCCATTGGGCCGTCCGGGCGGCGCCTTCGGCACGCAGCGCCGGCACCGGTCGGGTGGTGATCCCGGCGGCCTGGAGGTCGAGCCGGTACTCGTCCTGTGCACGGATGCCGAGCACCACCACGTCGATGTCACGGAAGTAGGGCCGGCGCCCCTCCAGCGCGGCCAGGTCGGCCTGCCCACGCCCGGTGACGAGGGCCAGGTCCTCACCGGCGGCAGCGCCGACGTAGGAGGCGTTGCCGGGGTGCCGGAAGTCGGAGTGCCCGTCCACGAAGACCAGCCCGATCCGCCCGCCGACGGCCTCACCGAGGCGGTGCATGGCCAGCGCGGAACCGAGCAGCACCGAGCAGTCCCCGCCCAGCACCACCGGGAACTCGCCCCGATCGATGATCGAGCCGATCCGTTCGGCGAGGACCAGCGAGTAGTCGGCGATCTCCCGGGCGTGGCACACGCCGTCGCCGGGCCGCCAGTCACCCGGGTCGTACCGGGGTGGGGTCACGCAACCGGCGTCGCGGGCCCGCAGCCGGGCCAGCAGGTCGTGGTCACGCAGGGCTCCGGGCGCCTTGGCACAGCCCGGGACCGACGTGGACGTCGGCGGCCGCAGACCCAGGTTTGTCGGCGCGTCGAGGACGGCGATCCGGCGCATCATGAGCTCCCGTCCTCGGTGATCGGGCGGGCCGGCCGGAACGCCGGCCCGCGCTGGCGTACGACGAACTCAGAACAGGGCGCTGGCCAGTGCCCGGCGCGCCGAGGCGACGGCCGGATCATCCGGGCCTGCGATGGAGAAGAGCGAGACCAGGTGCTGGCGGACCGTCTCGCGGTCCTCACCGGCGGTGCGCCGGACCAGACCGACGAGCCGGGCGTACGCCTGCTCGGCCAGGCCACTGAGCACCTCGATGTCGGCGGCCAGCAACTGGGCGGCCACGTCGTCGGGGGCGCTCTCGGCGGCGGCCAGCGCGGCGGCGGGGTCCGCGCCGGCCACCCGGCGGGCCACTCCGACCTGGGCCAGCCCCGCCGTGGCCGCGGCGTCCGCCGGGGCGTCGGCCAGGATCTTCCGGTACGCCTGCTCGGCGGCGTCCAGATCGCCGCTCATCAGCGCGTCGTCCGCCTCGTCGAGGCGCGGGTCCTCCGGCTCGGCGACGGCCACACCGCCGGCCTTGAGCACGGCCTGGAGCCACTGCCGCAACTGCGCCTCGGGCACCACACCGGAGAAGGCGTCGACCGGCTGACCGCCGACGACCGCGTAGACCATGGGGATGCCCTGGACCCGGAACATCTGGGCGATTCGCGGGTTTTCCTGCACGTCCACCCGGGCCAACACCCAGGTGCCGCCGCCCTCGGCGTTCAGCCGCTCCAGGACCGGGGCGAACTCGTCGCTCTCCGGGAAGCCGGCCGCGCCGAAGAACACGATGACGGGCATGGCCATCGACCGTTCGAGCACCTCGGACTGGATGGTCGCCTCGGTGACGTCGACGATGGCGGTGTCACCGCCGGCGGTGGGCGCGCCGGGGGTGCCGTTGGACGGGCCGCCCTGCGGGGGCGTGCCGGGGCGGGTACTGGCTGGTGCGGGGCCACGCAGCGTGCTGAGGTCGACCGCGCCGCGGGTGAAGATCGACGAGGTGATCCGTGGGTCGCTCATGGTTACCTAGTCTCGCACGTGAGCCCGCGATCTCAGCTCACCCGCAACCCCGACGTTGCAACTCTCACCCCGCCGTCCCACCCCACCCCAGACCCACCCCCGCCCCCGCCCCAGACCCGGCCCGAACCCCCGCGATCTTGCACTTTCTGCCGCCGAAACGCGGCATTCGCGCCGCTTGCCGGGACAGCAAGTGCAAGATCGCGGGGGTGGGGGTTGGGGTCAGAAGCGGGCGGGCTCGCGGTAGGTGCCCCATTCGGCGCGGAGCGCGTCGCAGATCTCGCCCAGGGTCGCTTCGGCGCGGACCGCGTCCAGCATGGCGGGGATCATGTTCTCGTCGGTCCGGCTCGCCTCGACCATCCGGGTCACCGCCGCGCGGACCGCTGACTCGTCCCGAGCGCCCCTGCGCTCGGCGAGCACCCGGCGCTGCTCCAGCTCCACCTCGTGCGAGATGCGCAGGATCTCCAGCTCCTTGGCGACCGTGCCGGTGTGGCAGTTGACGCCGACGATCTTCTTGTCACCCTTTTCCAGCGCCTGCTGGTAGACGAAGGCCGACTCGGCGATGTGCCCGGTGAACCAGCCGTCCTCGATGCCGCGCAGGATGCCTGAGGTCATCGGACCGATCTGGTGCGGGCCCTCCCCGCCGAGCTGCCGGATCCGGGCGAAGATCTCCTCCGCCTCGGCCTCGATCTTGTCGGTCAGCGCCTCGACGTACCAGGAGCCGCCGAGCGGGTCGGCCACGTTGACCACGCCGGTCTCCTCCATCAGCACCTGCTGGGTACGCAGGGCGATCTCGGCGGACTCGTCGGTGGGCAGCGCCAGCGTCTCGTCCAGCGCGTTGGTGTGCAGCGAGTTGGTCCCGCCGAGCACCGCGGCGAGGGCCTCGACGGCGGTGCGTACGACGTTGTTGACCGGCTGCTGCGCGGTCAGCGACACCCCGGCGGTCTGCGTGTGAAACCGCAGCCAGAGGGCCTTCTCGCTGGTCGCGCCGTAGACGTCACGCAGCCAGCGGGCCCAGATCCGGCGGGCGGCCCGGAACTTGGCGATCTCCTCGAAGAAGTCGAGGTGCGAGTCGAAGAAGAAGCTCAGCCCCGGCGCGAACACGTTCACGTCCAAGCCGCGCGAGAGGCCCAGCTCCACGTAGCCGAAGCCGTCAGCCAGGGTGTACGCCAACTCCTGCGCGGCCGTCGAGCCGGCCTCGCGGATGTGGTAGCCGGAGACCGACAGCGGCTTGTAGCGCGGGATCTCCCGGGCGCAGTACTCCATCAGGTCGCCGATGAGGCGCAGGTGCGGCTCGGGGTCGAAGAGCCACTCCTTCTGCGCGATGTACTCCTTGAAGATGTCGGTCTGCAGGGTGCCGTCCAGCTTGGACAGGTCGGCGCCCTGTCGCTCGGCGGCGACCAGGTACATGCAGAACACCGGCACGGCCGGGCCGGAGATGGTCATCGAGGTGGTGACACCGGCCAGGTCGATGCCGTCGAAGAGCGCCTCCATGTCGGTGGCGGTGTCGATGGCGACGCCACAGTGACCGACCTCGCCGAGCGCCTGCGGGTCGTCGGAGTCGCGGCCCATCAGCGTCGGCATGTCGAAGGCGACCGAGAGGCCACCACCGCCGGCGCCGAGGATCATCTTGTAGCGCTCGTTGGTCTGCTGGGCGTTGCCGAAGCCGGCGAACTGCCGGATCGTCCAGGTCCGTCCGCGGTAGCCGGTCGGATACAGACCCCGGGTGTACGGGTACTCGCCCGGCCAGCCGATCCGTTCGAAGCCGGGATAGCTGGCGCCCTCCGGCGGCCCGTAGACCGGCTCCACGGGCATTCCGGAGAGCGTGGTGAAGTCCGCGTCCCGCTTGCGCGCGGCGTCGTACCGGGCCTGCCAGCGCGCCCGTCCGGCGTCGATCTCGTCGGCATTCATCCGCGGGCTCCTCCTCGGTCCTCGACTACACGTCGAGTCTAGAGGTCTTGCCTGAACGATCGCTAAGTCGCCCCGAACCTGCCGGTAACCAGGCGGTCCGACAACTGTCGCGACCGCCCGTCCGCCACGCCTCAGGCCCCGGCCGCTCCCGGCTGGTTCAGCTCGATGTCGTCGACCGTGACGTTGACCTGGGTGACCGTCAGGCCGTACTTCTCCACCGCCTCGATCACAGCGGCCCGCACCGCCTCGGTCACGTCGGCCACGACGTGCCCGGAGTCGATCACCAGGACCACGTTGATGACCGCCGTCGTGCCGCTCACCTCGGCGGAGACGCCACGGCGGGCGTCGCCCGTCTCGTCCAGGCCGACCTTGTCCAGAATGCTGTTGAAGAAACGGGCCACGTCACCACCGAGGTCGGCGACGCCGGGCACCGAACGAGCGGCAGCTCCAGCGATCTTCTCCACGACCTCGTCGGAAACCGACGTGGTGCCCCGGACGGCGTCCGTCGCGGGCTCTGCTGCGCTGGCGTTCTCCACCGCGTCCGTCATGATCACATCTCCCTGGTCCCGACGCATTGTGGACCGACCGGCTCGTCAGCCCGCTTCGCGGAGGCCTAGCCCTCGGCCACGCGCTGGGAGCCTACTAAAACCGGAGCCACCTTCGCTTCCGGGCAGGCTGCGTGCCGCAACTCGCCAACCGCACGGGTGGTGGCATCCCGCGCGCACGTGGACATATCGAACCACCAGGCCGCGTCTGCGGAGACGTCCAGCATGGACGTCCACCTCGCCCCTGCCGAGGTCCAGGGTCAAGAGGCGAGCTGAGCGAGCAACTCGTCCGCCGCCGTGTACGGGTCGATCGCGCCCTCGGCGACCTTGGTGGCGAGCGTGGCCAACTCCGTACCGTCGCGCAGCGAGCCGATCCGGGCGCGGAGGGCGCCGAGCGCGATGGCCTCGACCTCGGCGGCGGCCCGCGTCTCCTGGCGGCGGCGTAGCTCACCGTGCTCGACCAGCCAGCCCCGGTGCTTGTCGATCGCGGCGGCGATGTCGTCGATGCCCTCGCCCCGGGCGGCGACCGAGCGGACCACCTGCGGCCGCCACTGCCCAGGGCCGCGCTCACCGAGAGCGATCATGCCTTGGATGTCGCGGACGGTGGCGTCGGCGCCGTCCCGGTCGGCCTTGTTGACCACGAAGACGTCGGCGATCTCCAGGATGCCGGCCTTGACCGCCTGGATCGCGTCGCCCATGCCGGGGGCGAGCAGCACCAGCGTCGTGTCGGCCAGCGAGGCGACCTCCACCTCGGCCTGCCCGACGCCGACGGTCTCGACCAGCACCACGTCACAGCCGGCGCCCTCCAGCACCCGGACCGCCTGCGGCGTCGCCGCGGCCAACCCGCCGAGGTGCCCGCGGCTGGACATGGACCGGATGTAGACACCCGGATCGGTGGCGTGGTCCTGCATCCGCACCCGGTCGCCGAGGATCGCGCCGCCGGTGAACGGGCTGGACGGATCGACCGCCAGCACACCGACCCGGTGTCCGCGTGCCCGAAGCGCGCGGACCAACTCGTTCGTGGTGGTGGACTTGCCCACCCCCGGCGAACCGGTCAGCCCGACCACCTGGGCCTGCCCGGCGTACGGCGCCAGTGCGGCGGCGATCGCCGGCAGCAGCGCGTCACCGTTCTCCACCAACGTGATCAGCCGGGCCACCGCGCGTGGGTCACCCGCGCGGGCCCGTTCGACAAGCAGCGGTACGTCCCGGCTGCGGCGCACCGAGGTGGTGCCCCCTGCCGGGACGTGCTCAGACGCTTCGCTCACTGTGCCATCTTCGTTCGCGACCGCGGGGCTCGCAGAACCGGCTCACCCGTCGCGCTCACTGGTTGGCCGCTGCGTTCCCCGGTACGTGGATGATCAGCGCGTCGCCCTGGCCACCGCCACCGCACAGCGCCGCCGCGCCGGTACCGCCGCCGCGCCGCTTCAGCTCCAGCGCGAGGGTGAGCACCAGGCGCGCGCCGGACATGCCGATCGGGTGCCCCAGGGCGATCGCACCGCCGTTGACGTTGACCTTGTCCGGGCTGATGCCGAGGTCACGGGTGGACTGCACACCGACCTGGGCGAACGCCTCGTTGATCTCGATGAGGTCGAGGTCCGCGACGCTCAGACCGCCCTTCTTCAGGGCGTGGTTGATCGCGTTGGACGGCTGCGAGTGCAGGGAGTTGTCCGGGCCCGCCACGTTGCCGTGTGCACCGATCTCCGCCAGCCAGGTCAGCCCCAGTTCCTTGGCCTTCGCCTTGCTCATCACGAGCACCGCGGCGGCCCCGTCGGAGATCGGCGACGAGCTGCCGGCGGTGATCGTGCCGTCCTTGGTGAAGGCGGGACGCAGCTTGGCCAGCGACTCGACGGTGGTGTCCGGACGGATGCCCTCGTCCTCGCTGATCACCAGCGGGTCACCCTTGCGCTGCGGGATCACCACCGGGGCGATCTCGTCGGCGAAGTGGCCGTTCTTCTGGGCGGCGGCGGCCCGCTGGTGGCTGGCCGCGGCGAAGGCGTCCTGCTCCTCGCGCGTGATGCCGTGCCTGGTGCCGAGCCGCTCGGTCGACTCGCCCATGGAGCAGCAGTCCCAGGCGTCGCTGAGCCCGTCGTGCGCCATGTGGTCCTTGACCACCACGTCGCCGTACTTGTAGCCGGTGCGCTGCCCCATCAGCAGGTGCGGGGCGTTGGTCATCGACTCCATGCCGCCGGCCACCACGATGTCGAACTCGCCGGCGCGGATGAGCTGGTCGGCCAGGGCGATCGCGTCCAGGCCGGACAGGCAGACCTTGTTGATGGTCAGCGCAGGCACGGACATCGGCACGCCGGCCTCGACCGCCGCCTGCCGTGCCGGGATCTGACCCGTGCCGGCCTGCAGCACCTGTCCCATGATCACGTACTGGACCTGGTCCGGACTGACGCCGGCACGCTCCAGCGCCGCCTTGATGGCGATCCCGCCGAGCTTCGTGACCGGGAGGTCCTTGAGGTTGCCCAGCAGCCGCCCCATCGGGGTCCGCGCGCCGCTGACGATCACCGAAGCCATGCCTGCCTCCGAGGGGGGTGCCGAGCTGTACGCCTTAACGATTATTCGGTCAGACTAGCGCCATGGCTGAGAACCCCCCCGCCGAGCCCGGTGCGGACTACGTCACAGACATCGGGCTCCGCAAGATCGACCATGTCGGGATCGCGGTGGCCGACCTGGACGTCGCGATCGACTTCTACCAGCGGACGTTCGGGATGCGCTGCGTACACGTCGAGACCAACGCCGAGCAGGGCGTCCGGGAAGCGATGCTGGCCGTCGGGCCGACCACCGAGGGCGGCTGCGTGCAGTTGCTCGCCCCGCTCGGCCCGGAGTCGACGATCGCCAAGTTCCTGGACCGCAACGGGCCGGGCGTGCAGCAGGTCGCGTACACCGTGGTGGACATCGACGCGGCCTGCGCGGCGCTGCGCGAGCGGGGGGTGCGCTTGCTCTACGACACCCCACGACGCGGCACCGCGGACAGCCGGATCAACTTCGTGCACCCGAAGGACGCCGGCGGAGTCCTGATCGAACTCGTCCAACCCGCCGGCACCACCCACTGACCACCGCGCCCCACCCCCCTGTTGATCAAGAGGTTTGCGTCATCCTCGGTCCCGAAGGCGACCGAAAGCTCTTGATCAACAGGGGGGCGACCCCGCCAAGCCCGGTGTGCGCGCACGTCAGTGCGCGGTTGGCGGGGTGGCCGGACACCTTCACGCATCGGTCGATGCAGTTTTTCACAGAGGACTTCCCGCCCTAGCTACCGTTCAGTAACGTCCGGCCCCACAGGAGCGCGACCGGTGCCGGATGTGTCGAATGCCGACATGGCGGTCGTGCCCACCGGCGCCGACGATGGCAGCACCCGGGCCCGTGCGGGTGCGGGACGAACCGGAGGTCACCGTGCAGGACATCCTCGAAGCGATCATGGCAGCGGAGGAATCGAACGATCCGGACCGCGAGCTCGCCGGCGTCGCCGGGCTGCCCGTACCGGAGAGCTACCGGGGAGTGGTGGTCCGCGCCGAGGAGGCCCGGATGTTCGACGGCATGTCCACCCGGGACAAGGACCCGCGCAAGGCGCTGCACGTGCAGGAGGTGCCGACGCCGGAGCTGGCGCCGGGCGAGGCGTTGGTCGCCGTGATGGCGAGCGCGATCAACTACAACACGGTGTGGACCAGCATCTTCGAGCCACTGCCCACCTTCAAGTTCCTCCAGCGCTACGGCCGGGTCTCCGAGCTGACCCGCCGGCACGACCTGCCGTACCACGTGGTCGGCTCGGACGCGGCGGGCGTCGTGCTGCGCACCGGCCCCGGGGTGACCCGGTGGGCACCCGGCGACGAGGTGGTGGCGCACTGCCTCTCCGTCGAGTTGGAGGACGCGGCCGGGCACGACGACACCATGCTCGACCCGCAGCAGCGGATCTGGGGCTTCGAGACGAACTTCGGCGGGCTGGCCGAGATGGCCGTGGTCAAGGCCAACCAGCTGATGCCCAAACCGCGGCACCTGAGTTGGGAGGAGGCGGCCAGCCCCGGGCTGGTCAACTCGACCGCGTACCGGCAGCTCGTCTCGCACCACGGGGCCAACATGAAGCAGGGCGACGTGGTGCTGATCTGGGGCGCCTCCGGCGGCCTCGGCGGGTACGCCACCCAGATGGCGTTGAACGGCGGAGCGATCCCGGTCTGCGTCGTCTCCTCGCCGGAGAAGGCCGAGTTGTGCCGCAAGATGGGCGCGGAGCTGGTCATCGACCGGGCGGCGGAGGGCTTCCGCTTCTGGAAGGACGAGGAGACACAGGATCCGGACGAGTGGCGGCGCTTCGGCGAGCGGATCCGCGAGCTGACCGGCGGCGAGGACCCGGACATCGTCTTCGAGCACCCGGGTAGGGAGACGTTCGGTGCCAGCGTCTACGTGGCCCGACGCGGTGGAACGATCGTCACCTGCGCCTCCACCAGCGGCTACCAGCACCAGTACGACAACCGTTACCTGTGGATGCACCTCAAGCGGATCGTCGGCAGCCACTTCGCCAACTATCACGAGGCGTGGCAGGCCAACCGCCTGATCGCGCTCGGCAAGGTGCACCCGACGGTGTCCCGCACCTACTCGCTGGAGCAGACCGGCCAGGCGGCGTACGAGGTGCACCGCAACGCCCACCAGGGCAAGGTCGGGGTGCGCTGCCTCGCACCCGGCGACGGGCTGGGCGTACGCGACGGGGAGCTGCGGGCCCGGCACGAGGACGCGATCAACCGGTTCCGGGGGCACTGACCCCGGAACGCCCGGGTCCGGACACCGACCCGGTCACCGGCTGGACGGGTGAACGCTGGATGGCCAATGCGGTGATCCGTCATTGTTCTTCCACCCCATTAGCGGAAGACCCACCCGGATCGAACAAAGGGCCTTGGGGTAACCCCGGGGCCCTTTTCCGCGTCACGCTGCGTGGCGTCCGACCCGCCCGGGACCTGCCAAGATCGCCGATTGGTCCGGCCCCGCCGATCGCGGGAGTTGACCATGTAAAGAGGGCACGAAAGCTTCGCACCGCTCTTGCGAAGCACCCTGGGGCGTCTGCCAGTATGTCCCAATGCCCCAGCAGCAGTCCTCCCCTCTCGCGTTCTTCGATAACGCGAACTCGCAGCCAGATTTCACCGTTGGCCTGCGCGGATACAACACTCACCAGGTCGATGACTTCCTCGGCCGGATGACCGCCGCGCTGACCCAGTCCGAGCAGGCCCGTGCCGAGGCCGAGCAGCGGATGAACGACGCCCAGCGTCGGCTCCGCCAAGCCGAGCAGCGCATGAACGCGCTGGAGCAGAAGCTCACCGACACGAACAAGCAACTCGAGGAGAACAGCCGGCCCACTCTCTCCGGGCTCGGCACCCGCGTCGAGCAGATCCTGCGGCTCGCCGAGGAGCAGGCCAACGACCACCGCAACGAGGCCAAGCGCGAGTCGGAGGGCATCCTCTCCGCCGCCCGCCTCGAGGCGCGCGAGATCACCGACAAGGCCCGCGCCGAGGCCGCGGCCATGAAGGCCAGCGCCGAGCGCGAGGCGGGCAACCTGCGCACGGCCGCCGAGCGCGAGGCCGCCGAGGTCCGGGTGCAGGCCCGCCGCGAGGCTGACACGCTGCGCGCGGACGCCGACCGCGAGACCAAGCAGCTGCGTACGGTCACCGCACACGAGGTGGCCGAGCTGAAGTCCACCGTCGAGCGGGAGGTGGCCACCCTCCGGGCCACCGCCGAGCGGGAGATCACCCAGCAGCGGGCGAAGGCCGCCCGCGAAGCTGAGGAGAAGCGCGCCGAGGCGACCAAGCTGCTGACCGACGCGCGGGACAAGCGCGACAAGGACCTCCAGGCTCTGGAGCTCCAGCTGGCCGAGCGGCGCGAGAAGGCCGAGCGCGAGGAGTCCGAGCGGCACGCCGCCCAGGTCGCGCAGACCCAGAAGATGGTCAGCGAGGCCGAGCAGCGTGCCCGGGCCGCGCAGGAGCGGGCCAAGGAGATCGAGCAGCGCGCCGAGGCCCGCCGGGTCGAGTCGGAGCGCAACGCCGCCGAGACGGTGGACAAGGCCAAGGCCCACTCGGAGAAGACGCTCAACGAGGCCAAGGCCGAGTCGCAGCGCCTGCTCACCGAGGCCCGCACCGAGGCGGAGCTGACCACGCAGGCCGCCCGCCGCGAGGTCGAGGACCTCACCCGGCAGAAGGACGCGGTCACCTCGCAGCTGGGTCAGATGCTCTCCGGGCTCGCCGGCATCGTTCCGGGCATGCCGGCATCGGCCGCTCCGGCAGCCAAGCCGGAGGCGAAGAAGACCGATGACGGTCAGGAGCGGGTAACCGCGGAGACTGCCGGCTGACGCGAGGCGTCAGGTCGGGGCATCGACGGCGCGAGGTGACACCGGGTAACCGGTGTGACCTCGCGCCGTATGCGTTTCCCATCCCCTGGCATCCCCCGCCGGAAACCGAGTGAAGTACCTCCCACAAGGCGCGTCCGTATCGCCCCAGCAGGGCCCGTTGCGTGTGAGGATGGGGGCATGTCGCACGGCGAGGAACTGTTCGCTCTCGGCGGGGACGTGACGACGGAGCCCAGCTTCGAGTCCGCTCTGCGGGGGTACGAGAAGAAACAGGTCGACCGGTATGTCGCGCGTGCCGAGCACGAGATCGCGACCCTCGCATCCGAACGGGAACAGGCGTACACACAGATCCACAAGCTCGCCGGCCAGGTCGAGGTTCTCCAGCGCGACCTGACCCAGGTGCGCAAGCAGATGAACGTCGTCGACCGCGCCTCGTTCCGGCACCTCGGCCCCCGGGTCGAGTCGATCCTCGCGCTCGCCGAGGAGCAGGCCGAGCAGATCGTGTCCGAGGCGAACGAGGAGATCAACGCCCGTCGTGCCGCGGCCGAGCACATCGTGGAAGAGGCCCGCGAGCAGGCCGCGCGAGCACTGAAGGATTTCGAGATCGCCCTCGCCGCGCGGCGCGCGGAGGAGGAGCGACACAGCACGGCCCGGCGGACCGAGGCGGACGCGATCCTGCGGTCGGCCAAGGACGAGTCGGCGCAGCTGCGCAAGGCGGCGCAGGACGCGCTGGCGAAGGCCCAGCAGGAGGCCACCCAGCTGCGGGACACCGCCAAGGAGATCCACACCCGGGCCCAGCAGGAGTCGACCAAGCTGCGCGAGACGGCCCGCGAGACGTTGGCCAACGCCCGGCAGGAGGCCAGCGACCTGCGCGAGGCCGCCAAGGAGGTGCACGCCAAGGCCCTGCAGGAGGCCAAGCGGCTCACCGACACCGCGACCGAGGCCGGCCGGGCCACCCATGCCAAGGCGCAGCAGGAGGCCAAGCAGATCATCGACGACGCGTCGATGGCCGGGCGGGCCACCCGGGGCAAGGCGCAACAGGAAGCGGAGCGGCTGACCACGCAGGCCGCCGAGTCGGCCAAGCGCAGCCGTGCCGAGACCGAGGCGTACGTGCAGCGGATGCGCACCGAGACCGAGGCGTACGTGCAGCACTCCCGGGCACAGACCCAGCAGGAGCTGGGCGCGTGGCGGGCCGGGGTGGAGCAGGAGGTCAACTCCCGTCGGGAGGCCGCCGACCGGGAGTTGGCGCAGCGGCGGGCCACGGCCGAGCAGGAGTTCGCCAAGCGCCGCGACGAGCTGGAGAAGCAGCACAAGGCCCGCCAGCAGGAGCTGGAGACCGGGTTCACCAGCCGTCAGCAGGAGCTGGAGACGGCTTTCACCACCCGCCGCGACGCGCTGGAAACCGGGTACTCCGGCCGCAAGAACGAGCTGGAGACCGAGTACGCCACGCGGAAGAACGAGCTGGAGACCGAGTACACCACTCGCAAGAACGAGATCGAGCAGGGCGCGGCCGGTGTCCGCCAGGCGGCCGAGCAGGACGCGGCGGCTCTGCGTCAACGGTCCGAGGCGGAGGCCGCCGAGCTGCTGAGCCGGGCCGAGGCCGAGGCAAGCGACAAGCGCCGCAAGGCCGACGAGCATGTCGCGGCCTCCCGCCGGCAGTTCGAGGAGTACGCGGCCACGACCCAGCAGCACCTGGCCACCACCCAGCAGCACCTGGCGGCCACCCAGCAGGAGTCGGCGGCGGGCCGGCAGCAGCTCGCCCAGGTGATGCTGGAGATCGCCCAGGCCCAGCAACAGCTCGCGGACCTGCGGCAGGAGACCTGGAAGTCCCGGCAGGAGTTCGATGAGCTCCAGCGGCAGATGGCCGAGCTGCGGTTGCAGAGCGTCGCCGGCCCGATCGACGGCCCGACCGCGCCGGCCGCCGCCGACGGCGTGCGCAGGAACGTGCCCGACGGTGGGGACGACGGCGCGACCGTGTCCGCTACGGCGAACGCCGGCACGGTGACCGCCGACGCCGGCACGGCGTCCGGATCGGGTCCGGGCACCGGGCTCAAGGCCGAGCCCGCCGACGCCAGGCAGCTGGCGAACGCGGGCGCGGAGGACACCGGCCGGTCCGCGCCGCGGCCGGTGGCCGAACCGGTGACCACCGTGGACGGTGGGACGGCCAGCGCCGGGGTGGACGGCGAGCCGACCGTGGCCGCCGTTCCGGGTGAGGGCGGCCGGGGCGCCAAACCGACCAAGATCACCAGCACCGGTGAGAACGGCAAGCGGCCCACCAAGCCGACCACCGACGAGCGCAGCGCCAAGCCCAGCAAGGTCACCATCGAGAAGGACTGACCGGTACGCCCACAGCCCCAGCGCCACCCCACCCGCGCCGCCCCCGACGCGCGACTCGGCCGCGGCCCGCGTTCCGGCAATCTTTGGACAGTTCCCGTTGCCAGCTAACGAGAACTGTCCAAGGTCTACGTGTGCCGCATCGCCGGCACCGCCTCAGGGCCAGGACGTACCGGTCGGGGTGCGGCGGGGTCAGGGGTAGATCGATGATCGGGCGGCGGAGCCAGCCCCCTCGGTCGCCAACCAGGAGCGGCCACACGTCAGCTCGCACATGGTTCCGGCATGGAGCACCAGGTTGACGGCCTCGTGGTCGATGGCGACGATGAGGTGGCTACGCTGCTGGCGCGTTGGGAGATGATCAGAAGGATTGGGCTCTCCCGCCGGCAGTCGATCGAGCTGATGAGAAAGTTGTGACGTCATGGACCTGACCGGCGCACACTCGCGCACGTCCACCCGCAGTGGCAATGGCGAGTGCGTCACATGGCGGGCGTTCGTCGCCGTCGCCCGCCGTCCGACGGCCTGAGCCGGGAGGTTCTGGTGCCGCAACACGACCCGTCGGCCGACGAGCCGGACGTGACCCCCGGCGCCCCACCGGCCGCTTCCCCACCCGCCGAGGTGCCGCCTCCGGTGCCGGTTCCCGCTCCGGGAGTCGACCCGGATGAGCCGCCGGCGGTCCCGTCCGGAAAGTTCGGCACGCCGGGGCGCCCGCTGCGCCGCAGCAGCTTCCTGATCGGCTTCACCGGCGCGTTGGGCGTGCTGCTGGCGTACACCCTCTATCTCGGGATTCGCAACGCCGGCGGCATCCTGGTGCTGGTGGTGATCGCGCTCTTCCTCGCGGTCGGCCTCAACCCGGCGGTGGTGCGCCTACGCCGCTGGGGCGTGCCGCACGGCCTGGCGGTCGCGGTGGTCGCGTTGACCGTGGTGCTGCTGCTCTGTGGCGGCGTGGTGGCGCTGGTCCCGCCGATCGTGACGCAGTCCGGTCAGTTCATCGACCAGATTCCGAGCTTGCTCGACGAATTACGCCGTAACCCGACGGTCAACGACCTGGTGGAGCGGTACGACGTGGTGGAGCGGGTGCAGGGCGCGGCCAACGCGGACACCATCGGCCGGGCGCTGGGCGGGGTGCTGGGCGGCGCCCAGCTGATCTTCGGCACGGTGTTCCGGACGCTGACCGTGCTGGTGCTGACCATCTACTTCCTGGCCTACTTCGACCGGCTGCGTTCCCTGGGCTTCTCGTTGGTGCCCCGGTCGCGGCGCGAGCGGGTGCAGCTGATCGGCGACGCGATCCTCACCAAGGTGGGCGCCTACATGGTCGGCGCGCTGAGCATCGCGGTGCTGGCCGGCGCGATCACCTTCGTGTTCGCGCTGATCGTCGGGCTGCCGTACCCGTTCGCGCTGGCCGTGGTGGTCGCGGTGACCGACCTGATCCCGCAGATCGGCGCCACGCTGGGCGCGGTGATCGTGACTCTGGTCGGCTTCGCCAGCGACCTGCCCACCGGCATCGCCTGCGCGGTCTTCTTCCTCATCTACCAGCAGGTGGAGAACTACCTGATCTACCCGAAGGTGATGCGGCGCTCGGTGGAGGTCAACGAGGTGGCCGCCCTGTTGGCCGCGCTGCTCGGGGTGGCGCTGTTGGGTGTGGTGGGCGCGCTGATCGCCATCCCCACGGTGGCCGCGCTGCAACTGATCCTGCGCGAGGTGGTGCTGCCCCGCCAGGAGACCCGCTGACCCGCGCGGCTCAGTCGGCTTTGCGGGCGGACGGGCCGGGAACGGGCGTGTCGGCGAACGAGGCCACCGTTCGATCGGCGTACGCGCTGACGTCGCCGGCCTCCATCGGGCCGTCCCAGGTCGTCGGCAGCGGCACCTCGACGGCGGGGTTGACCCGCCGGACGATCTCGTCGAGCACCGTCTCCGCGTCGCCCACCCAGAGGTGCTTGGCGCTCGGCACCCCGATCACCTCGGCCTGCGGCACCGCGGCGAACCGCTCCCGCGCCTCGGCCGGGCGCAGGTAGTCGTCGAACTCCGGCACCAGCGCCACCAGCGGCCGACCGGAGGCGGCCCAGGTGGCCAGGTCCTCCGGGGCCGAGAAGCGCAGCGGCGGGGAGAGCAGGATCGCCCCGGCGATGGCCGGGTCGCAGCCGTACTTCAGAGCCAGGTCGGTGCCGAACGACCAGCCGACGAGCCAGATGTTGGGCAGCTCGGCGAACTCCGCGTACTCGATGGCGGCAGCCACGTCGTACCGCTCCCCCACCGCACCGTCGAACGCACCCTCGCTGGTGCCGCGCAGACTGCTGGTGCCCCGGGTGTTGAACCGCAGCACGGCCAGGTCGGCCAGCGCGGGCAGCCGCCAGGCCGCCTTGCGGAACACGTGGCTGTCCATCATTCCGCCATGGGTGGGCAGCGGGTGCAGGCAGACCAGGGTGGCCACCGGCGGCCGGTCGGCCGGCAGTGCCAGCTCGCCGACCAACCGCAGACCGTCGGCGGTGTGCAGCTCGATGTCCTCCCGGCGGCCGGGCAGGATCGACGACGCGCGGATCGCTGTGCTCACCGCCCAAGTCTGTCGCGAACTCACCGCCGCCGCCCGCCCAGGCACGAACAGGGTGATCCAGGTCGCTAAGCCGTGGCGCGAAGCGCCCCGGCCGGGTCGCTAGCCGTGGCGCGAGGCGCACCGGACGGTCGCTCAGTAGCGCGGGGTGCCCCGGCCGCGCTGCACCGCCGGACCACGCCGGTCCCGGGCGCGCCAGCAGCCGCTGTGCCAGTGCCGCCGGTCGGTCAGATCACCCAGGCCATCCGCCGGCCAGGCCACCAGGTGCGCCACCCCGGGTCGGATCTCCTGGTCACAGCCGGGGCAACGGTACGTCTTGACCGACGCGCCCGCGCCGATCCCGCGGACCTGCCAGGCACCGTCGGTCCACTGCTGCACCGAGGCGACACCCTGGCGGACCCGATCGGCGTCCAGGTTGGCGTTCTCGTCCCGGCGAGGGCGGTTGCGACGGGGGCTCACCTAGCCAAGGTTACGGTCACTCCCAGGTCGCCGGCTCGCCAAGGTCGTCGGCTACCCGGAGCCCTCCGATCACGGTGCTGACCTCCGCGTCCGTGGGAGACCGCTCCCAGCGGTTCTCGTGCCCCATGGACAGCAGGGTGTTCGGGATGCCGAGCACATGCCAGAAGTCGCCCATGTCGAACACCGGCCTGCCGGCGATCGTGCGGTTGGCCTTGTCCCGGTTGGGGTTGGATGGCCGGGGTGAGTAGTAGAGCCGCACCGGCAGGGTGGCCGCGCCGTTGAGTGCGACAGTCAACGCCGCTTCGGTGCGGTCCAAAGCGGGAACGGCCATCTGCGTCGGCGTCATGGTGCCCGTCACATTCACCGTGCGGGGCCAGAACAGCTGCCGCACCGCCACCTCACACGCTCTGATCCGGGCACCCGGGGGCAGGGCGGTCAACTGGACCGGCGCGACACAGCGGCGGGCTTCGTCGAACCGCAGCGCCGCCGCTGCCCGGCGGACCTCGGCGTTGGTCTCCCCGAGAGCCGCGACCCGGACGTACAGGCCCGGGACGGGCTGCCAGCGCAGCACCCAACCCTTCGTGACCCTGTCGAGCTGACGGATCATCCCGTTGTACCTCGGTAGGCCGGGCGGGGCGACGTCCTTGTCGCTGGTGGCGGCGCTTGCCTGGTCGGGGCCGATGTCATGAAGCTGGCTCGGGTCACCGGTCTCGGCCGCCCGTGGGTCAACGGCGACAACCGCCATCGCCTGCACGCCGCCACCCAGGTCCATCCGCATGCTCTCGACGCCGGCCGCGGAGCGCCAGGCGACCGGCTTCGCGACCGTCGGGTCGACTCCGAAATGCAGCAGCCCCGGGTCGGTGCCGACCAGGTCGGGGCGTGCCGATGCGCCCGGAACTTCCGGTGCCCGGGGTGGTGTGACCACGACCGGGCTGGGGGTGACGGCCGGCTGCGGCGGCGCGGCCGACGGCGTACGAAGGGCCACCCCGGCCCCGAGCACCACCGTGATGCCGAGCGCTGTCCCGATGACGGCACGTCGCCGCCGCCGACGGGCCCGTCCCCCGTTCACCGCCGCCGTCAGAAGCTGGTCAGTGTCCACGGGCCCGTCGGCCTGCTCCCGGAGTGCCCGTACGATCCGCTCGTCGAGGTCGGTCACGGCCGGCTCCCGTTCGTCGTGGGGACGCCGTGGCGCTCCCGCAGCTGGCTGAGCGCCCGCATCGCATGGGTGCGGACGGTGACCGGCGAACAGCCGAGGATCCGGGCGATGGTCGGGTCGTCGAGGTCCTCGTAGTAGCGCAGCACGAGCACCGCCCGCTGCCGGTCGGGCAGGCCGAGGATCAGCCGCCACATCTCGTCCCGGTCGGCCGCATCGCCGCCCAGGTCCCCGCGCCCCGGCCGGTCGGCGAACTCCGCCGTGGCCAACTCGCGACTGGATCGGCGGCGCCACCAGGAGGTGTTGGCGTTGATCATCATCCGGCGCACGTAGACGTCCGGGTGATCGGCACGGGCGATCTTCCGCCAGTGCACGTACGCGCGCGCCAGCACGTCCTGGGTGAGGTCCTCGGCCCGGTGCTCGTCACCGGTCAGCAGCCGGGCCAGCCGGACGAGCGCCGGTCCGCGGCTGCTGACGTACTCCTCGAAGGTCACACCACTCAGACGCCGTCACCGGCGCAGGCTGTTGACACCGGTCAGCGGTGCGAGTGGTCGCGGAAGCCCCGGCGGGTCTTGCGGCCCAGGTAGCCGGCGGTGACCAGGTGCTCCAGCAGCGGCGCGGGCGCGAAGCCGGGCTCGCGCAGTTCCAGGTACAGCTCGCGCTGAATCGCCAGCGAGACGTCCAGCCCGACCACATCGAGCAGCTCGAACGGACCCATCGGGTAGCCGCAGCCGAGCTTCATGGCGTGGTCGATGTCGTCGGCCGTGGAGTAGCTGGCCTCCAGCATCTTCACCGCGTCGTTGAGGTACGGGAAGAGCAGCGCGTTGACGATGAACCCGGACCGGTCGCCGCAGACCACGCCGGTCTTGCCGAGCGCGGCGCAGACCGCGCGGGCGGTGGCGGTGGTCTCCGGGGAGGTGCGGATGGTGCGGACCACCTCGACCAGCGGCATGACCGGCGCCGGGTTGAAGAAGTGCAGCCCCACCACGTCAGCCGGCCGCTGGGTGGCCATCGCCACGTCGATCACCGGCAGTGAGGAGGTCGTGGTGGCCAGCACCACGCCCGGCTTGCAGATCTCGTCGAGGCTCGCGAAGAGCGCCTTCTTCACGCTCAACTCCTCGACCACCGCCTCGACCACCAGGTCGACGTCGGCGAGGTGGTCGAGCGTGGCCGACCAGCTGATCCGGCCGAGCGCGGCATCCCGGTCGGCCTCGGCGAGCTTGCCGCGCACCACGCCCTTGTTCAGCGAGGTCTTCACCGCTTCGCAGACCATCGCGGACTTCTCCGCGCCCCGGGTCACCGAGACGACCTCGTAGCCGGCCTTCGCGAAGACCTCGATGATCCCGGTGGCCATCGTCCCGGAACCCACAATGCCGACCTTGGTGATGGCCCGCGCGCCGTCGGCGAGCGCGGCGTCCGTGGCCGGCGGCGTCAGCTCGTCCGGTACGACGACCGGGGAGCCGGGCCGCTCGTAGGTGTAGAAGCCCCGACCGGACTTCCGGCCGAGCAGCCCCGCGGTCACCATCTGCTTGAGCAGCGGCACCGGGGCGTGCCGGCGGTCCCGCCCGCCGCGCCGGTACATGGTGTCCAGAATCTCGTACGCGGTGTCCAGGCCGATCAGATCCATCAGCGCCAGCGGGCCCATCGGCAGGCCGCAGCCGAGCTTCATCGCGGCGTCGATGTCCTCCCGGGTCGCGTAGTGCGACTCGAACATGGCGACCGCGTGGTTGAGGTAGCCGAAGAGCAGCGCGTTGGCGATGAACCCGGCCCGGTCGTTGATGGTGACGTCGACCTTGCCGAGACGGGCGCAGAGCGCCTCCACGTCGGCGACCACCTCGGGCGAGGTGACGACCGTGCGGACCACCTCGACCAGCTTCATCACCGGCGCCGGGTTGAAGAAGTGAATGCCGATCACCTGGTTGGGCCGGGTGGTGGCCACCGAGATCTCGGTGACGCTCAGCGACGAGGTGTTGGTGGCGAGGATGGTCTCCGGCCGGCAGACCCGATCCAACTCCGCGAAGATCCGCTGCTTGAGGTCCAGGTGTTCGGGCACCGCCTCGATGACCAGGTCGACGGAGTGCAGCGCGTCCAGCCCGACCGCGAAGTGCACCCGCTCGTGCAGGGCGTCACGGTCCGCCGCGGCGAGCTTGCCCTTGGCGACCGCGCGGTCCGTGGAGCCGGTCAGGGTGACCCGGCCGCGCTCCAGCGCCGGCTCGGAGATCTCGACCGCCACCACGTCGATGCCGTTGCGGGCGAAGACCTCGACGATGCCGGCACCCATGGTGCCCAGCCCCACCACGCCCACGGTGCTGAACTCGCGTGCCACGACCGGCCTCCCCAGACACTCCGCACGGCCACTGAACGGCCGCTAAGGTTATGCGCGCGAGTCTGCCACGTGACGCTTGGTTGTCGAGACGCCGTGGCATATTTCACCCACCACTGCGCGGGGTGCTCCGAGCACTCAGACGGCGGACACGGTGGCCAGGGCCAGCAGTTCGGCGACGAACTCCGCCGGACGCTCCAGGTGCGGGCTGTGACCGCAGCCGGGCAGTACCACCTCGTGGTACGCGCCGCCGGCCGCCGCGTACCGCTCCAGCACCGCCCGGGTCTGGCCGATCATCGGCTGCGGCGGGCAGGCCTCCTCGCCGGGCCAGCCGGGCACGAGACCCAGCGAACCCAGGTACGCCAGGTCGAACAGCGAGGTGTCCGAGACGATGACGTCGGCGTCGCCGCGTACCCAGGTGACCGGGGGCTTCTCGGCGACGGCCACCAGCTCGTCGGCGAGCCGGAAGAAGGTCGGCGCGAGCGCGTTGAGCACCCCGCGTCCACCCGGCGCGATGCCCGGCCAGTTCTCCGAGGGCACCGCCGTGCCCGGGTAGTTGTCGTCCCCGGTGGCGGTGGAGAGAACAGTGTCCAGCAGCAGGTCATCGTCCATGCCCAGCGAGGCGGGATCGGCCACATAGGTGGCTCGCAGCACGGCGCGTGGGCTGGTCGGGGCGTCCTCGCTCCGGTCGCCGGCCGCGAGGCGGGCGACGAAGTCCGGGTTCGCCGTGCCGGCACCGGTTCCGGCGAAGTCGGGGGTGGTCGGCGTGCCGGCCAGGTCGCGGGTGCCACCGAAGCCGTACGGGGAGACCGGTGCCGCGAGCAGCAACGCGCCCACCCGGTGCGGGTTTTCGACCAGCAGTCGCATCGCCACTCCGCCACCGAGGGAGTGCCCGACGACCACCGGGCGGGCGCCGCCGGCGCCGAAGAGCGTCGGGTCGTCCAGCAGGGCGGCCACGTCGTCGGAGAAGTCCCGCAGACCCCGGGTGGCGTCCACCGGGGCGGTCTCGGAGTCGCCGTACCCCCGCAGGTCGGGTGCGACCACGCGCAGCGTCGGCGGCAGCCGGCGAACCAGCGGCTCCCAGAACAGCGCGGACGAGCAGTTGCCGTGGATCAGCAGCACGGGCGTGCCGTCCGGCGGGCCGGCGACCCGTACCGCCTGGGTAATGCCGTTGGCCGTGACGGTCCGCTGCTCGGTCTCCATCCGCGGCATGCTGCCACGCCCACCCGTGCCGGTCCAGGTGCCGGAGCGCCACCCGGCGACGCCGCCCGGTGTGGCCGGCCGCCAGGAGATCCGGCGGCCCGGTGGTCAGCGACGCGCGCTGGGCGGCGTGGCCAACGGCAACGGCAGTGTCGGTCGGACGTCACGCCGGGACGGGCCGAAGCTGAGCCCCACCGGATCGGTGTGCGCCACCCCGGGGTCGAACAGGCGCAGCTCGGTGCGGCCGAGCCGGATCACGTCGCCGTCGGAGAGCAACTCCACCTCGGTGATCCGGCGGTCGTTGAGCCAGGTGCCGTTGGTGGAGCCCAGATCCCGCAGTGACGGGCCTTCGGGGGCCAGCCACACCTCCGCGTGGCGACGGCTCAGGTGCGGGTCGTTGACGACCACGTGGAGGGTCGGCGCTCGACCGATCACCTGTGGTTCGGCCCGCAGTCGAAAGCTCGCCCCGCGCATCGGGCCACCCGCGACCGTCAACAGCGGCATCAGTTCCGGATGTTCCTCCATGGACAGTCAGCCCTCCACCCCGCACCGTCACTCCGCGCGTCAGCCTGCCATCAGACGGTAGTCGTCAGTACCGACCGGCCGGTCAGCTCCTCGTCACCTCCCGGCCACCTGCCGTTCGACGATTCGGGCGGGCCGCATCGGACATCAGCACCGTGACCTGCACTGATCAACGATCGGCCTGGCCGGCGCGACTCCGGTCCCGTCACCGGAAATCGGGAACTACCGGTGAGTAATCTTCGGGTCTAGACTTCCGCCATGACGGCTGTGCATGTCCCGGGCACCCCCGTGATCGAGTCGGGCCTGCTGGTGTCGACCAGCCCGGCGACCGGCGCCGAGGCCGGTCGCCTCCCGGTCGCCACCGACGCCGACGTGCGGCAGGCCGTCGACCGCGCCCGCGCCGCCAGCGAGTGGTGGGCCGGGCTCGGCTTCACCGGCCGCCGCGAACGGATGCTGCGGTGGCGCGCTCTGCTCGCCAAGCGGATCGAGCAGTTGGCCGAGTTGGTGCACGTCGAGGGCGGCAAGCCGGTCGCCGACGCCATCGTCGAGATCGTCACCGCGATCGAGCACATCGACTGGGCCGCCCGCAACGCCGGCCGCGTGCTCGGCCCCCGCCGGGTGCGGTCCCGGCTCATCCTCGCCGAGTTCTCCGGACACCTCGAATACCAGCCGTACGGCGTGGTCGGCGTGATCGGGCCGTGGAACTATCCTGTCTTCACGCCGGTCGGCTCGGTCGCGTACGCGCTGGCCGCCGGCAACGGTGTGGTGCTCAAGCCGAGCGAGTACACGCCCGCCGTCGGCCAGTGGCTGGTGGACAGCTTCGTCGAGGTGGTGCCCGAGCAGCCGGTGTTCACCGCCGTGCACGGGCTCGGCGACGTGGGTGCCGCGCTGTGCCGCTCCGGGGTCGACAAGCTGGCCTTCACCGGCTCCACCGCGACCGCCCGGAAGGTGATGGCCGCCTGCGCCGAGACGCTGACCCCGGTGCTGATCGAGGGCGGCGGCAAGGACGCCATGATCGTCGACAGCGACGCCGACCTGGACGCCGCCGCCGAGGCGTGCGTCTGGGGCGGAATGACCAACGCGGGCCAGACCTGCATCGGCATCGAGCGGGTGTACGCGGTCGACTCGGTCTTCGACGCCTTCGTCGACAAGGTGGTGGCCCGCGCCGGTCAGCTGACCGTCGGAGCGGAGGGCACCGACATCGGCCCGATCACCATGCCCGGCCAGCTCGACGTGATCCGCCGGCACATCGACGCCGCGATCACCTCCGGCGGGCGTGCCGTGCTCGGCGGCCCGAGCGCGGTGCAGCCGCCGTACGTCCACCCGACCGTGCTCGTGGACGTCCCGGAGGAGTCCGCAGCCGTCCGCGAGGAGACCTTCGGCCCCACGCTGACCATCAGCCGGGTCCGCGACGCCGACGAGGCCGTCACCCGTGCCAACGCCCTGCCGTACGGCCTGGGCGGTTCGGTCTTCGGCCGACGACGCGCGGTGGCCATTGCCCGGCGGCTGCGCTCCGGGATGGCCTCAATCAACTCGACCCTGACCTTCGCCGGCATGTCCACCCTGCCGTTCGGCGGGGTCGGCGACTCCGGCTTCGGGCGGATCCACGGGGAGGACGGGCTGCGGGAGTTCGGCCGGGCCAAGGCGATCACCCGGCGTCGGGCCCGGTCACTGTTGCCGTCGATGACCTTCGAACGGACCCCGACCGACATGGCGCGGCTCGTCAAGGCCATCAAGATGTTGTACGGAAGGTGAATGTCGGATAACCGATCTCCGCAGAAGATTGGCGTATCCGCATGTTTGTACTCCGTGGCCACGGCAGTACATTGCGTTAAATGGGCCCTCATCGATTGCGCTACCGCCTTGTCGACAGTGACCAGTCGTGGAGCGCCCGGCGGCGGCAACATCGCTCGGACTGGCTGGCACGCACCTTCCCCGACATCGGTGACATGCACGTGGTCGATCTCGGCGGCCGGCTCGGCACCTGGCACCGCGCCACCGTCCGGCCGGCCCGGGTGACCGTCGTCAACCTGGAGCAGCCGCCGGGTGTCGTACCGGAATGGGCCCACGTCGAGCGTGCCGACGCCTGCGACCTTCCGCCGCACGTCGCCAACGGTGACTACGACATGGTCTTCTCGAACTCCGTGCTGGAGCATGTGGGTGGGCACGAACGCCGGCTGCGCTTCGCCGCCGCCGCCCGCTCACTGGCCGACCGGCACTGGGTGCAGACGCCCTACCGCTACTTCCCCATCGAGCCACACTGGATCGCGCCCGGCATGCAGTTCCTGCCGGTGCGACTGCGTACCGCGCTCGCCCGGCGCTGGCCGTTGGGGCACAAGCCAACTCGCAGCCATGACGCCGCCATCCACCAGGTGCTCTGGACCGAGTTGCTGGACCGCTCACAGATGCGCCACTACTTCCCCGACTCGACCATGCTGGTCGAGCGGGTGTTCGGCCTGCCCAAGTCGCTGATCGCGGTGCGTACCGGAAGGTGAGCCGGGTCAGAAGAGGGTCAGCTCGTCCTTCTCGATGCCCCGCAGCTTGTCGTAGTCCACGACCACACACCGGATGCCCCGGTCGGTGGCGAGCACCCGGGCCTGTGGCTTGATCTCCTGAGCGACGAAGACACCGGCGACCGGGCTGAGTAGCGGGTCACGGTTCATCAACTCGAGGTAGCGGGTCAACTGCTCCACCCCGTCGATGTCGCCACGCCGCTTGACCTCGACGGCGACCGCACCCGCGTTGGCGTCCCGACAGAGCAGGTCGACGGGCCCGATCGCCGTCATGTATTCGCGGCGGACCAGCGTGAACCCCTCACCCAGGGCGCCCGGGTTAGCGGCCAACAACTCCTGCAGGTGCGCCTCCACCCCGTCCTTGCGCAGGCCCGGATCCACACCCAGCTCGTACGAGGTGTCCTGGAAGATCTCCTCCAGGGTGATTCGCAACTCCTCGCCAGCCTTGTTGACCACCCGCCACACACCGGGGGCCTCCTCCAGCCGACACGGGGGGCTCATCCAGTTCAACGGCTTGTACGCCCGGTCGTCGGCGTGGATCGACACCGACCCGTCCGCCTTCACCATGAGCAACCGGGTGGCCAGCGGCAGGTGAGCCGAGAGCCGTCCGACGTAGTCCACCGAGCACTTCGCAATGACCAACCGCACCCGACGAGGGTAGCCGAGCACCCGCCGGACACCACCGAGCGGCACTGGCGCGTCGATGCGATGCTGTGAAACGTGTTCGAAGTCCTCACCGGCACCGGTCTCGCCGCCTCGGCGGGGCTGAACGCCTACATACCCCTGCTCACCCTCGGTCTACTCGCCCGCTACACCGACCTGATCGACCTCCCCAGTGGTTGGACCTGGCTCGGCAACGGCTGGGTGGTCGTCATCCTGGCCGCGCTGCTCGCCGTGGAGATGGTGGCGGACAAGGTGCCCGTGGTCGACCACATCAACGACGTCGTGCAGACCGTGGTCCGACCCACCGCCGGCGGCCTGGCCTTCGGCGCCGGGTCCTCGTCGGAGACGGTGACGGTCAGTGACCCGGGGAGCTTCTTCTCGTCACACCAGTGGGTGCCGGTCGTCACCGGCGTACTGCTGGCATTGGGCGTACACCTGCTCAAGTCCGCGGCACGCCCCGTCGTCAACGCGACCACCGCCGGGTTCGGCGCCCCGGTGGCCAGCACCGCCGAGGACGCCACCAGCGTGGTGGTCTCCCTGGTGGCGATCATCCTGCCGGCTCTGGTGCTGGTGTTCCTGCTCGGACTGGTGGTGTTCGTCTACTGGTTCCTTCGCCGACGCTCCGAACGCCGTCGGGAACGCGAAGCGGCACGCGCCGCCGGCTTCCGCGTCTGACGCCAGTGGGCCGGCGGCGCGGGCAGCCGTCGACCTTGGTCGACTCGGGTTCCTGGAAACCGGGCCATCCGGGGCATCGGGACAGCCCGGGATCAATGAAGGCGAGTCGATCTCGCCGAGAGGCAGATCGAAGGCTCGCCGTACCGGGGTTCCGGGGGCCGGCAAATGCCTAGTATCGGGGCAAGAGCCTAGAGGAGGTCGGCATGACCGCAGCGTTGGAGATGCCCCGAGTCCAGGAATGTGTGGTCGCCGCGTGCGCGTACAACCAGTCGGGTGACTGCCACGCCTTCGCGATCACGATCGGCAGCATGGATCACGCGCACTGCCACACCTTCGTCGAGTCGCCCGTCCGGGGCGGCGTGGAGAGCCTGATCGCGCAGGTGGGCGCCTGCCAGCGCTCCGACTGCCGGCACAACGAGCAGCTGGAGTGCCACGCCGCATCGATCAGGGTCGGCCCGGACAACGACATGGCCGACTGCATGACCTACGCCGGCCGCTGACCTCCGTCCCAGCCGTTCAGGGCAGGTCGTTGGCGCGACGGATAACGGTCACCAGGTCGTCGATGATGCCGGTGAGGGCGAAGTCCTTCGGGGTGAAGACGCGGGCGACCCCGGCCGCCCGGAGGGTGTCCGCGTCACTGGCCGGGATGATGCCGCCGACGACCACCGGTAGGTCTGCCCGGCCTGCGGCGCGCAGCCCGTCGAGCACCGCGGGCACGGCAGCCAGGTGCGACCCGGAGAGCACGGAGAGACCGACCAGGTCGACGTCCTCCTCGACGGCTGCGGCGACGATCTGCCCCGCGGTCAGCCGGATGCCCTGGTAGACGACCTCGAATCCGGCGTCGCGGGCGCGTACGGCGATCTGCTCCGCGCCGTTGGAGTGCCCGTCCAGGCCCGGCTTGCCAACCAGCAGCCGCAGCCGGCCGCTGCCCAACTCACGGGCTGTGGCGATGACCCGCTCGCGGACGGCCGCGAGGCCCGGGTCACCGCCGCTGCCGGTGCCGCCAGCCAGGCCGGTCGGTGCCCGGTACTCGCCGAAGACCTGGCGCAGCGCGCCGGCCCACTCGCCGGTGGTGACACCAACTCGGACACACTCCAGGGTGGCCGGCATCAGGTTGGTGGTGGTCGCGGCGTCCGCGCGGAGCCGGGAGAGGGCCGCGTCGACGGCGGCCGCATCCCGCTCAGCCCGCCACCGGCGTACGCCGTCAGCGGCGGCCGCCTCGACCGACGGGTCGACCTGCTCGACGGCTTCCGCACCGGCGGCGGTCAGTGGGGAGGGTTCGGTCTCGGCGTACCGGTTGACCCCGACCACCACGTCGGCGCCGGACTCCATCCGGCGGCGGCGCTCCGACAACGAGGCGACCAGTGCGCTCTTGAGATAGCCGGTCTCCACGGCGGCGACCACGCCGCCCAGCTCCAGCACCTTGTCCAGCTCGACCCGTGCCCCGCTGACGATCTCGTCGACCAGCGCGGTCATCACGTGTGAACCGGCGAAGAGGTCGGGATATTCGAGCAGGTCCGACTCGTACGCCAGGACCTGCTGCATTCGCAGCGACCACTGTTGGTCCCAGGGTCGGGGCAGGCCGAGCGCCTCGTTCCAGGCGGGCAGCTGCACCGCGCGGGCCCGGGCATCACGGGACATGGTCACGCCGAGCATCTCCAGCACGATGCGCTGGATGTTGTTCTCCGGCTGTGCCTCGGTGAGGCCGAGCGAGTTGACCTGAACGCCGTAGCGGAACCGACGTTGCTTGGCCTCGGTGACCCCGTACCGGTCCCGGGTGATCTCGTCCCAGAGCGCGCCGAACGCGCGCATCTTGGCGATCTCCTCGACGAAGCGCACCCCGGCGTTGACGAAGAACGAGATCCGCTGCACCACGTCGCCCATCCGCTCGGCTGGCACCTGGCCGGAGTCGCGGACCGCGTCGAGCACGGCGACCGCGGTGGCCAGCGCGAAGCCGACCTCCTGTACGGGCGTGGCACCGGCTTCCTGGAGGTGGTACGAGCAGATGTTGACCGGGTTCCACCGTGGCATCTCGCGCAGCGTGTACGCCACGACGTCGGCGGTGAGCCGCAGCGACGCCGCCGGCGGGAAGATGTACGTACCCCGGGACAGGTACTCCTTGATGATGTCGTTCTGGGTGGTGCCGGCACAGCGGGCCAGCTCGGCACCCTGCTCCAACCCCACCGTGCCGTAGAGAGCGAGCAGCCACATCGCCGGGGCGTTGATGGTCATCGAGGTGTTCGTCTGGGCGAGCGGGAGACCGTCGAAGAGCGCCCGCATGTCGCCGAGGTGGGCCACCGGCACGCCGACCCGGCCGACCTCACCGGCGGCCAGCTCGTGGTCCGGGTCGTACCCGGTCTGGGTGGGCAGGTCGAAGGCGACCGAGAGGCCGGTCTGCCCCTTCGCCAGGTTCCGGCGGAAGAGGGCGTTGGTCGCGGCGGCCGACGAGTGCCCGGCGTAGGTGCGCATCACCCACGGGCGGTCCCGCTCGGGCAGCCGCCCCGAAGATGCCATCTCATCCATGGCCGGAGTTTAAGTTACCGTTCAGTAAAACGGGCTGTGGAAAACCACACAGGTCCATGTCGGGGACGTCCGGGTGGGAAGCTCCCGCAGTGGCGCGGACCGCCACACCCCGGGCACGACCCCGCCCCGGCCAGGACGCACACTGGACGTCATGGATGACGAGCTGGCCATCTCCGTCCGAGGGCTGCGCAAGGCGTACGGCGACAACGTGGCGGTGGCGGGCGTGGATCTCGACGTCCACCGCGGCGAGGTGTTCGCCCTGCTCGGCCCGAACGGCGCCGGCAAGACCACCACCGTGGAGATCCTGGAGGGCTACCGCCGCCGGGATGCCGGCGAGGTCGCCGTGCTCGGCGCGGACCCTGAGCTTGCCTTCGGGTCGCGACTACGGGGCTCGCAAGCTCGCTCCTCGCGCAACCCACGACACCCGGATCCAGGCTGGCGGTCCCGGGTCGGCATCGTGCTCCAGGGCACCGGCGAGTTCGACGAGCTGACCGTGGCCGAGGTGATCCGGCACTTCTCCGGCTTCTACCCCGACGCGGACGACCCGGACAAGGTGATCGCACGGGTCGGGCTGGCTGGCAAGGCGAAGGCCCGCACGCACACCCTCTCCGGCGGGCAGAAGCGCCGCCTCGACGTGGCGCTGGGCATCATCGGCCGCCCCGAGTTGCTCTTCCTCGACGAGCCGACCACCGGCTTCGACCCGGAGGCCCGCCGCGAGTTCTGGGAGCTGATCCGCGATCTCGCCGCGGCTGGCACCACCATCGTGCTGACCACCCACTACCTGGACGAGGCGGAGGCGCTCGCCGACCGGGTCGGTGTGATCGCCGGCGGCCGGCTGGTCGAGGTGGCCGCACCGAACCAGCTGGGCAACCGGCAGGAGGCGCTGGCGACGGTCTCCTGGCGTACCCCGGACGGGACGCCAGAGAGCGCGCAGAGCGCCACGCCGACGGCCCTGGTGGGCGAGCTGGCCGCGCGTTACGGCGGCGAGATCCCCGGGCTCACGGTGACCCGGCCGACCCTGGAGGACGTCTACCTCACCATGATCGGACACTCATGACCGTGACGACGAAGGCGGCGCCTCCGCTGGCCGCCCGCCCGGCCCGACGGCTGGGCCCGGGTGCTCTCGCCCTGCGGCAGGGCCGGCTGGAGATCACCCAGTTTCTGCGGAGCCGGGAGTCCGTGGTGTTCACCATGGGCTTCCCGATCATCATGATCCTGATCTTCGCCTCGATCTTCCGCGGGGAGATCGGTGGCGGGGTCAAGATCACCCAGTACTTCATCACCGGCATGATCGCGACCGGCCTGATGACGGTGAGCTTCCAGAACCTCGGGATCTGGATCCCGATCGAGCGGGACCGGGGCGTGCTCAAGCGCTACCGGGGCACACCGATGCCGAAGTGGGTCTGGTTCGCCGGCAAGGTGATCATGGTAGTGGCGATCGGCATCGCCGAGACCGCGCTGCTGCTCGCGGTCGCGGTGGCGCTGTTCGACCTCGACCTGCCGGGCACCGCCGGCAAGTGGTTCACCTTCGGCTGGGTCTCCGTGCTCGGCGTGACCGCGTGCACCCTGTGCGGCATCGCCATCTCGTCGCTGGCCCGCACCGCCCGCAGCGGCTCGGCGGTGGTCACCCCGGTCGCCCTGGTGCTCCAGTTCATCTCCGGGGTGTTCTTCGTCTTCACCGACCTGCCCACCTGGATGCAGCAGGTGGCGGCGCTGTTCCCGCTCAAGTGGATGTGCCAGGGGCTGCGGTCGGTCTTCCTGCCCGAGAGCTTCGGCACTCAGGAACCGGGCGGCTCGTTCGAGCTGGGCCGGGTCGCGCTGGTGCTGGCCCTCTGGTGCGTGATCGGTGTGGTGCTCTGCCTGACCACCTTCCGTTGGACCACCAAGCGCGACGGCTGAGCGGTCGGGAAAGGGGCGGGCGCGGTGCGCCCGCCCCTTTCCCGTCGCCAGGACTCAGTACGTGTAGAAGCCCTTGCCGGTCTTGCGGCCCAGATCGCCGGCGGTGACCATCCGCTGGAGCAGCTCCGGCGGGAAGAACTTCTCGTCGGCGGTGTCGGTGTAGATGTTCTTCGAGGCGTGCAGCAGCACGTCCACGCCGGTCAGGTCGGTGGTGGCCAGCGGGCCCATCGCGTGCCCGAAGCCCAGCCGGCAGGCGGTGTCCAGGTCCTCGGCGGACACCACGCCCGACTCGACCAGCTTGACCGCCTCCACCACCAGGGCGGAGATCAGCCGGGTCGTGACGAAGCCGGCGATGTCCCGATTGACCACCACCACCGTCTTGCCGATCTCCTCGGCGAAGGCCCGCGCGGTCGCCAGCGTGGCGTCGCTGGTCTTGTACCCGCGAACCAGCTCGCAGAGTTGCATCATCGGCACCGGGGAGAAGAAGTGGGTGCCGACGACCGCCTCGGGCCGCTCGGTGACCGCGGCGATCTGGGTGACCGGAATGGCCGAGGTGTTGGTGGCGAGCACCGCGTCCGACTTGCAGATCTTGTCCAGGGCGCGGAACACCTCGTGCTTGATCTCCAGCCGCTCGAAGACCGCCTCGACCACGATGTCCGCGTCCGCCGCGGCCTCCAGATCGGTGGTCGGGGTGATCCGGGCGAGTGTCGCCTCGACCTCCGACGCCTCGATCCGGCCCTTCTCGGCGAACTTCTCCAGTGACTTCCGGATGCCACCGAGCCCTCGGGTGGTTGCGGCGTCGTCCAGGTCGCGCAGCGTCACCTGCCAGCCCGCCTGTGCCGCCACCTGGGCGATGCCGGAACCCATCAACCCGGCCCCGACGACCGCGAGTCGACCCGCCATCTACTTCTCCCTCGCTGCGATTGAGTGCCTGCCTGCACCCTAGTCGGCGAGCCTGAACGATGGCTCAGTGGCTGCGGTGTCAGATCTCCAGCGAGGGCTCCTCCGGCGTGGTGCCCCGCTCGACCGCCACCCCGAGTGCACGCAGGTCGGCCACGAAGTCCGGGTACCCCCGGTCGACGTGGTGCACGTGGGAGACCTCGGTGACCCCCTCCGCGCAGAGCCCGGCGATGATCAGCCCCGCGCCGGCGCGGATGTCGGTGGCCCGCACCGGGGCACCGGAGAGCCGGTCCCGCCCCCGGACCACCGCGTGGTGCCCGTCGGTCTTGATGTCCGCGCCGAGCCGCATCATCTCGTTGGCGAACATGAACCGGCCGTCGAAGATGTTCTCGGTGATCAGGGAGGCGCCGTCGCTGACCGCGGCCAGTCCGATCGCCATCGGCAGGAGATCCGTGGCGAAGCCGGGGTACGGCAGCGTCACCACGTCCACCGCCCGGGGCCGGTCGTCCATCCGCACGCGGAAGCCGTCGCCCCGGGTCTCCACCAGACCGCCGGCCGCCACCACCTTGTCCAGCGCGACCTCCAGGATCGCCGGGTCCAGCCCGGTCACCGTCACGTCGCCCCGGGTCATCGCCGCGCCGAACGCCCAGGTGCCGGCGACGATCCGGTCCCCCACCGTGGCGTGCCGGACCGGTCGCAGCCCGGGCACCCCGGTGATCCGCAACGTGGACGTGCCGGCGCCGGAGATCCGCGCGCCCATCTGGTTGAGCATCGTGCAGATGTCGACGATCTCCGGCTCCCGGGCCGCGTTGTCGATCATCGTGGCGCCCTGGGCCAGTACCGCCGCCATCACCAGGTTCTCGGTCGCGCCGACGCTGGGGAAGTCCAGCACGATGTCCGCGCCGCGTAGCCCGTGCGGGGCGGAGGCGATGACGAACCCGTGCTCACCGGAGATCTCCGCGCCCATCCGGGTCAGGCCGGAGATGTGCATGTCCAACCCACGTGACCCGATGGCGTCGCCGCCGGGATGGGCCACCCGCACGTATCCCCGGCGGGCCAGCAGCGGGCCGAGCACACAGATCGACGCGCGCAACCGTCGGACCAGGTCGTAGTCGGCGTCCGCACCCGGCTGCTCCGGCACGTCGATGGTCACCGATCGGGATCGGGCCACGCCACCACGGGCGACCATCGGGTCCACCGGGTCGTCCGCGTCGAATCGGACGTCGCAGCCCAGTCGACGCAGCACCTCCCCCATGATCGCGATGTCGGTGATCCGTGGGACGTTCGTGATCACGCTGCGGCCCGGTGCGAGTAGCGCGGCGGCCATCAGCTTCAACGCCGAGTTCTTGGCACCGACCACGTGCACCGTGCCGGCCAGTCGGGCGTCACCGTTGACCCGGATGACGTCGACATCGTTGACGGCCGGATCGCCGGCATCGCCGGGGCCCACCACCACCGGCCAGCCGGAGGTGGTGTCCGGCCGCGCCGGGATCGTCAGATCGGGAATCCGTAGGCTGTGCGTCATGGCCGTCCACCTCACGCGCATCTACACCAGGGCCGGCGATGCCGGCATGACCAGGCTGAGCAACAACGAGCAGGTACCGAAGACCGATCCACGGATCGCCGCGTACGCGGATGTCGACGAGTGCAACGCGGCGGTCGGCGTAGCGCTCGCCCTGGGCAACCTCGACGAGGAACTGCGCGGCGTGCTGGCGTCGGTGCAGAACGACCTGTTCGACGTCGGCGCCGACCTGTCCACCCCGGTCGAGCCGGAGCCGAAGTACCCGCCGCTGCGCGTGACCGAGGAGTACGTCGAGCGCCTGGAGGGCTGGTGCGACGAGTACAACGCACGCCTGAGCAAGCTCGACTCCTTCATCCTCCCCGGCGGCACCGCGGGTGCGGCACTGCTGCACGTGGCGCGGACCATCGCTCGGCGTGCCGAACGGGCGGCGTGGGCGTTGGTCAGCCACGACTCGGAGCGGACCAGCACGCTCCCGGCAAAGTATCTCAACCGGCTCTCCGATCTGCTCTTTATCCTGTCAAGAACGGCAAATCCGGCGGGAGATGTGCTATGGGTGCCGGGCGGCAAGCGCTGAACGTCGGCGCGCTGCACCACGTCGAGGTGTGGGTTCCCGATCTGGCCACCGCCACGCGTCGTTTGGCCGGCCCGGTCGGACCTTGATCAACTCCGGATCAGCGAAATCGGGGTGCCCAAGCAAGCGGGACACCCCGATTTCACCAAAACGGTGTCGATCAACAAGCCTGACCGCCCGGAGCCGGGCGGGCTCCCCGGAAACCCCAACGGCGACCAAAGACGAAGATCAGGCAGCCGGCCAGTCCTGGGAGGCCATACGCGGCGAGACCGCCCCCGGAGGGGCGGCCTCGAGCCAGGAGAGGAAACCGGTCACGGTCGACCGCGCCATGGCGATCTCCACCGGTGCGTGGTGACTGGTACAGCGGAGGATGACCCAGTCGGCCGGCATGGAGAGCCGTTCCTGACCCTCGGGCAACCGACGGCGCTCCACCGCGAGCCCCTTGCGCGACAGCACCCGTTTGGGCCGGATCGCGAAGCTGAACATCCGGTACCAGCGCAGCTCGTCACCGGCGAACCGGCCGAAGCCGGGCGACCAGCCACGGCCGTCGAGCATGGTGGAGACCCGGACGCTGAGCCGGATGATGCCACCGCTACGGGTGACCAGAGCCCGCCGGACGAACAGGGTGAGAAGCGCGCCGAGGATGACGACAACGCCGATCCCGAATCCTTCGACGATCTCCATCCCCGGTACGGCTCAGCGGCTCTGCGCGGAAACCGGGGTTGCGCTCTCGGCCAGCACGATGACGCCGTCGGCGCTCACCGAGAGGAAACCACCGGCCACGTCGTAGGAGACCTGCTCCCCGCCGGCAAGCTTGATGCGCACCTGACCGGGCTCGGCGAGCTGGCCGAGCAGCGGCGCGTGCCCCGGCAGGACACCGAGCTCGCCTTCGGTCGTCCGGGCGACGACCATCTCGGCGTCACCGGACCAGACCTTCTCCTCAACGGCGACGAGCTCGACGTGAAGCTGCTGTGCCACGCTGTCTCCTTGCTGCGGCGATGGATTGCCGAAAGTCTAGCCTGACGCCGACACGCTCCCAACGCGGGTGGGGAGAACCGCGCCACGTCTACTTGGTCTTGTTCAGGAATTCCGGGTGCTCCAGCAGGAACGGGTCGAGTTGCTCGCTGTGCAGGGCCGCGAAGAAGTCCGGGACCCCCGCCTGGAACTGCTCGCCCAGGTATTTCTTGCCTTCGTACAGCCCACCACCGGGGAGCTTGATCATCTGGATGGTATTGGGGCGGATGTCCTTCAGGGCGAGCCCGAAGTCGACCACGCTGTTGCCCCGACCGTTGAAGATCAGCGACTGGCCGGCGGCGCGGAGCACCTTGTCCAGCTTGATCGGGTTGGACACCACGTCCGCGCTGAACGCCTGACCGACCATGGCCTTGACGAACTGCTGCTGGTGGCGCTGCCGGCCGTAGTCGGAGTCCAGGACACCGTTCTGCGGGTAACGCTGCCGGACGTAGTCCAGTGCCTGCCACCCGCTCAGGTGCTGGTTGCCCTTCTTGTAGACCGCCTGCGGGCCGACATAGCCCGAGCCGCGCGTGTTGCCCGGCCGGGGCTTACCGTCCGGCTGCTTGTGCTCGGACTTCACGTCCCGCTCGATGTACATGTCGACGCCGCCCATCGCATCGACGATCTTCTGGAAACCGGTGAAGTTGATGATCGCCCCGGCGTCGAACCGCTTGATGCCGGTGACGTTCTGCACCGTGGTGGCCAGCAGTTCGAAGCCTCGCGCCGCGTCGGGGTTCGCCCCCGGCACGCGACTGCCGAACGACATGGCGGCGTTGATCTTCGTGGTCTCGCCCGGGAAATTGGCCTTCTTGAACGCCGGGATGTCCACGTAGAGGTCCCGCGGCATCGAGAACAGATAGGCCCGGTCCATCGACGCCGGCACGTGCAGCACCATGATCGAGTCGGCCAGCGGAGCCGCCGTCGGCGTACGCGGGTCGATGCCGACCAGCAGGATGTTGAGCGGACCCTTGATCTCACTCTTCTTCGCCTGGGCACCCGCCGCCTGGTCGCCGAACAGGTCGGCCTTGCCGACCGCCCCCTCGTAGCGCGCCATGAGCACCTCAGTGCCGACCAGCACCGCCCCGCTGAGCACGGTCAGCACAGTGCCGAACACCGTGCAGATCCTGGCCCAGCGCGGCACACCCCGCCAGACGGACGACTTGCGGCCACTCTTGCCGGCCTTACCCACGAGCAGCTCCGTTCGTTACGCCCACAGGGAGGAAGACGGGCGCACGTCGTCGAAAGGTTGCAAAGATCAACGCTCGTTCAGGTGAACGCGCGCAACGACCGTATCTCGGGTGGCTCGGAAGTGACGGCCATGAGTAACGGACCGCGACGATGATAGGGCGCGAAGATGAACAAAAGACTGCCCCGGCGTTGCCGGGGCAGTCTTTTTGTTACGGATCCGATGGGCTTGTCAGCCCTTCATCAGCTCCTCAGCCTTGCGCTCCAGGTCCTCGAGACCGCCGCACATGAAGAACGCCTGCTCGGGGAAGTGATCGTACTCACCCTCGCTGATCTTGCGGAACGCCTCGATGGTCTCCTTGATCGGGACCGTCGAGCCCGGCACGCCGGTGAACTGCTCCGCGGCGTAGGTGTTCTGCGAGAGGAAGCGCTCGATCCGCCGCGCGCGCTGCACGGTGATCTTGTCTTCCTCGGAGAGCTCCTCGATACCGAGGATGGCGATGATGTCCTGCAGATCCTTGTAGCGCTGCAGGATCCGCTTCACCTCGGTGGCGACCTGGAAGTGCTCCTGACCGACGAACTCCGGGGCGAGGATCCGGGACGAGGACGCCAGCGGGTCCACGGCCGGGTAGATGCCCTTGTCGGAGATCGACCGCTCCAGGTTGGTGGTCGCGTCCAGGTGGGCGAACGTGGTGGCCGGGGCGGGGTCGGTGTAGTCGTCCGCCGGCACGTAGATCGCCTGCATGGAGGTGATGGCCTGGCCCCGGACGGAGGTGATCCGCTCCTGGAGCTCGCCCATCTCGTCGGCCAGGGTCGGCTGGTAACCCACGGCGCTCGGCATACGGCCGAGCAGGGTGGACACCTCCGAACCAGCCTGCGTGAAGCGGAAGATGTTGTCGATGAAGAGCAGCACCTCCTGCTTCTTCACGTCACGGAAGTACTCCGCCATGGTCAGCGCGGAGAGCGCCACCCGCAGCCGGGTGCCCGGCGGCTCGTCCATCTGGCCGTAGACCAGCGCGGTCTTGTCGATGACGCCGGACTCGGTCATCTCGGCGATGAGGTCGTTGCCCTCACGGGTGCGCTCACCCACGCCGGCGAAGACCGAGGTACCGCCGAAGTTGCGGGCCACACGGGTGATCATCTCCTGGATGAGCACCGTCTTGCCCACGCCCGCGCCGCCGAACAGGCCGATCTTGCCGCCCTTGACGTACGGGGCGAGCAGGTCGATGACCTTGATGCCGGTCTCCAGCATCTCGGTCTTCGGCTCCAGGTCCGCGAAGGCCGGGGCCTTGCGGTGGATACCCCAGTGGTCGTCCGGGGTCAGGGTCTCGCCCTCTTTGAGGTTGAGCACCTCGCCGATCGCGTTGAACACGTGGCCCTTGACCGCGTCTCCCACCGGCACGGTGATCGGCTCACCGCGGTCACGCACCTCCGCGCCGCGAACCAGGCCGTCCGTCGGCTGCATCGAGATGGCGCGGACCAGGTTGTCACCCAGGTGCTGGGCGACCTCCAGGGTCAGCGTCTTCTCACCGCCGGACAGGCTCACCGTCACGTTCAGGGCGTTGAACAGGGCCGGCATGGCGTCGCGCGGGAACTCGGCGTCGACGACCGGGCCGATGACCCGGACCACGCGACCCGTGGCCGTCTTGGTCTCTACTGGTGCAGTCATCACACTTCACTTCCCGACGCGGCCAGCGCGTTCGCGCCGCCGACGATCTCGCTGATCTCCTGGGTGATCCCGGCCTGGCGGGCCGAGTTCATCTCACGCGTGTACTTGTCGATCATGTCTTCGGCATTGTCGGTGGCGCTCTTCATCGCCCGCCGCCGTGCCGCCGACTCGCTCGCCGCCGACTCGATCAACGCCGCGTAGATCCGCGTGTTGATGTACCTCGGCAGGAGCGCGTCGAGCAGCGCCTCCGCCTCCGGCTCGAACTCGTACGCCGGCAGCAGCCCCTCGGAGCGCGGCCGGTCCTCGACCTGCATCGGCCCGAGGATCTTGGCAACCGGGGACTGCGTCATCAGCGAGTGGAACTCGGTGTAGACGATGTGCAGCTCGTCGACGCCGAGCACCCCGTCCGCCCCGGCGCTGCCGTCGGCGTCGTCCGCACCGGCCGTGAACGCCTTGATCAGCGTTTCACCCACCGTGCGGGCGTCCTCGAACGACGGCTGCTCGCTGAACCCCGTCCAGTTCGCCTCGATCGGCCGGTCGCGGAACCGGTAGAACCCGACGCCCTTACGCCCGATGACGTAGAGCACCGGCTCCTTGCCGTCCGCCCGGAGCCGCGCGATGAGCGACTCCGCCGTCCTGATCGCGTTGGAGCTGTAACCACCGGCCAGGCCACGGTCGCTGGTGACCAGCAGGACGCCCGCCCGCCGCACCCGCTCACGCGGGGTCAGCAGCGGGTGGTCGATCCGCGCGTTGGACGCCAGCGCCGTGAGCACGCCGGTGATGGCCTGGGCGTACGGCAGGGACGCCTGCACCCGGGCCTGGGCCTTGGCGATCCGGCTCGTCGCCACGAGCTCCATCGCCTTGGTGATCTTCTTCATCGACTTCGCCGAGCGGATCCGTTGACGAAGAACGCGTACCTGGGCCGCCATGGGATCAGCTCTCGGCCGGGCGGTCGGTCGCGCCGTCGCGGAAGCGGGTCACCGTCTCGCGGTTCTCGTCGCCCTCCAGCGGCGCGGCCGGCGCGTCGTTGACCCGACGCTCGTCCGCCTTACCGAGGAAGACCTGCTTGAACTCGCTGATCGCGGCGTCCAGGGAGCCGATGATGTCGTCGTTCCACTGGTTGTCGGCGATCCCGGCCAGCACACCCGCGTGCTTGTGCCGCAGGTACTGGAGGAACTCCGACTCGAAGCGCCGGATGTCACCCACCGGGATGTCGTCCAGCTTGCCCTCGGTGCCGGCCCAGACCGAGACGACCTCGTCCTGCACCGGGTACGGCGAGTAGTTCGGCTGCTTGAGCAGCTCGACCAGCCGGACACCGCGGTCCAGCTGGGCGCGGGACGCCTTGTCCAGGTCGGAGGCGAACGCGGCGAACGCCTCCAGCTCGCGGTACTGGGCCAGGTTGAGGCGCAGCGAACCGGCAACCTTGCGCATCGGCTTCACCTGCGCGGCGCCACCGACCCGGGAGACCGAGGTGCCGACGTTGATCGCCGGACGGACGCCCTGGTTGAACAGGTCCGTCTCCAGGAAGATCTGACCGTCGGTGATCGAGATGACGTTGGTCGGGATGAAGGCCGAGATGTCGTTGGCCTTCGTCTCGATGATCGGCAGACCGGTCATCGAGCCGCCACCCAGCTCGTCGGAGAGCTTCGCGCAGCGCTCCAGCAGGCGGGAGTGCAGGTAGAAGACGTCACCCGGGTACGCCTCGCGGCCCGGCGGGCGGCGCAGCAGCAGCGACACGGCCCGGTACGCCTCGGCCTGCTTGCTCAGGTCGTCGAAGACGATCAGGACGTGCTTGCCGCCGTACATCCAGTGCTGCCCGATGGACGAACCGGTGTACGGGGCGATGTACTTGAAGCCGGCCGGGTCGGATGCCGGGGAGGCCACGATGGTGGTGTACTCCATCGCGCCCGCCTCCTCCAGCTGGCCCTTGATGGAGGCGATCGTGGAGGCCTTCTGGCCGATGGCGACGTAGATGCAGCGAACCTGCTTCTTCGGGTCGCCGGTGCGCCAGTTGTCCCGCTGGTTGAGGATGGCGTCCAGGGCGACCGTGGTCTTACCGGTCTTCCGGTCGCCGATGATCAGCTGCCGCTGGCCCCGACCGATCGGCGTCATCGCGTCGATCGCCTTGATGCCGGTCTGCAGCGGCTCGAACACCGACTGCCGGGACATCACGTTCGGAGCCTGCAGCTCCAGCTCGCGGTAGCCCTCGTCGGCGATGTCACCGAGACCGTCGATCGGCTGGCCGAGCGCGTTGACCACGCGGCCGAGGAAGGCGTCGCCGACCGGCACGGAGAGCACCCGGTCGGTGCGCTTGACGCGCTGCCCCTCCTCCAGCTTCGCGGCGTCACCGAGAACGACGACACCGATCTCCCGGACGTCGAGGTTCAACGCCACGCCGAGCGTGCCGTCCTCGAACTCCAGCAGCTCGTTGGTCTTGGTCGAGGGCAGGCCCTCGACGTGGGCGATGCCGTCACCGGTGTCGGCGACGGTGCCGACCTCCTCGCGGGAGACGTCGGACGAGTAGGAGGAGACGTAGCGCTCCAGGGCGCCGCGAATCTCCTCCGTCGAGATGGTCAGCTCGGCCATCCTCTGCTTCCTTAAAATTCAGGGGCCCGGGATACCTAGTACCAACCGGTCCGAATGGCGTCTGTCAATCCGGGCGCTGAGCGGCAGAGCCGCCCCGACTGGGCGGCGGAGCCACTCAGCCGCTGGGCGGCGGAGCCGTTCAGCGCTTCGCGAGCGCGTTGCGGGTCTCGTTGAGGCGGCGCAGGATGGTGCCGTCGTACAGATCGGAGCCGACCCGGACGCTCACGCCACCCAGGACGGCAGGGTCGACCGTCTGCTTGACGGAGACCTCTCGACCGTATATCGCGGTAAGGCTCGCACCCAGCCGGCGCTCGTCCTCGTCACTCAACGGGGCCGCGACGGTCACGTACGCCACCTGCCGGTCACGCCGGTCGGCGGCAAGCTCCACCAGCCGGGTGAGCGCACCGTTGAAGGAGCGCCCCCCGAACCCGCCGAGTGCGACCTCGACGAGGCGGACGGTGACCGGGCGGGCCTTGTCGGCGAGCAGCTCGCGGGCCAGGGTGGCCCGCTGCTCGACCGGGGCGGCCGAGTCGGCGAGCGTGTTGCTCAGCGCCGACTGACCGGCCACGACCTGACCGAAGCGGAACAGCTCGTCCTCGACCTCGCCCAGCTCGCCGGCCTTGTCGGCGCTGGCGAGCAGCGCCTCCACGCCCAGCCGCTCGGTGCCGTCGAGCAACTCCGATGGTGCCGACCAACGGCCGGAGACCAGCGCCACGAGCAGGTCGAGCGCGTCGGCGCCGATCCGCCCACCCAGCATGTCGCCGAGCAGAGCGCCGCGATCCTCGCCGGAACGAGCCGGCTCGGACAGCGCCCGGCGCAGCCGCGGCTCACGCCGCAGCAGGGTCGCCACGGAGAGGATGGCGTCGGCGGTGGAGGCCACCGCCGACGGCTCCGCGCCGCGGACGTACGCGTCGAGGCGCTCGGCCGCGACCTTGTACGACTCCCGGCTGGCGGCCTGCATCAGCGGGCCCCCGTGCTCTCGAGACCGCTCAGGAACCGGTCGACGGTGCCCTTGCGCCGTGCCTCGTCGGCCAGCGACTCGCCAACGATCTTGCTGGCCAGGTCCACCGCGATCGTGCCGACCTCCGCACGCAGCTCGCGCACGATGGTGGCCCGCTCGGCGGCGAGCGCGTCCTTGCCGGCCTGGATGACCCGGTCGGACTCTTCCCGCGCCTTGGCGAGGATGTCCTGCCGGATGCCCTCGGCGTCGGCACGAGCGTCGTCACGGATCTTGGCGGCGTCGGTCCGGGCCTCAGCGAGCTGCGCACGGTACTGCTCGAGCAGCTGGTTCGCCTCGGCCTGAGCGGCCTCGGCGCGCTTGATGCCGCCCTCGATCGCGTCGACCCGGGCCTGGAACGTCTGCTCCATGCGGGGGAAGACGAACTTCATCAGCACGAAGCAGAGCACGGCGAAGGCGACCGTGCCAACCACGATCTCCTGCCAAATCGGGATGATCGGGTTGTGGGTCGACTCACCACCCTCAGCGGCGAGGAAAATCATGGTTACCTCCCGGTCTAGGGGCGGGATCAGCCGGCCCAGATGAAGCCGAAGGCGATGCCGAACAGCGCCAGCGCCTCGATGACGGCGAAGCCGATCCAGACGTACGGCAGGGTCATGCGGGACGACTCGGGCTGGCGGGCCGTCGACTGGATGTAGGCGGCGAAGACCAGGCCGACGCCGATGCCCGGGCCGATGGCCGCGAGGCCGTAGCCGATGGCGGCGGTGCTGCCCTCTACCGCGGCGACGTAATCCATTAGTGGTTCCTCCTGGTTATCACGCGTGACTCTCACGCGGGACGACAACGGTTGGTGCGTGGATCAGTGCTCTTCGGCGAGCGCGCCCTGGATGTAGCTGGCGCTCAACACGGTGAAGACGTATGCCTGCAGGACGATGACCAGCGCCTCGAGAAGGGTCAGCGCCACGGTCATCACCCAGGAAACCACCGAGATCGGCGCCAGCCAGGCGTTGGCGTTGAGCATCGCGAAGCCGCCGAGCGTGAAGACCAGCAGGAGCATGTGGCCGGCGAACATGTTCGCGAAGAGACGGACGGCGAGCGAGAACGGCCGGATGATGAAGGTCGAGAACGCCTCGATCGGGACCAGCAGCGGCAGGATGTACCAGGGTGCCGGCGGGATCAGGGCGTGCTTGAAGTATTTGACGAAGCCGTGGTGCCGGATGCCGATGTAGTTGAACAGCACATAGCTGAGCACCGCGAGGATCGCCGGGAAGGCGATGTGCGAGTTCGGCGAGATCTGGAAGAACGGGATGATCGCGAACGCGTTCGTCAGCAGCACGAAGCAGAACAGCGTGGTGAAGTACGGCGCGAACCGCACGCCCTGGTGACCGATCATGTCGACCGAGATGTTGTTCCGCACGAAGCCGTAGATCGACTCGGCGAACCACTGCTTCTTGGTCGGAACCAGCTGCGGATTCCGGTAGGTCGCCAGGAAGAAGATGATCAGGACGCCGACCGCGATCCAGATCATCGCCGTGAACTTGGTGATCCAAGGAGCGTTTTCCGCACCCCAGGGCAGGATGGCGGGCAGGTAGAAGTCGTCCACACTGGGTGGGAATGCCGCCTGGCCTGCTGCCAGAACGTTCGCCTGTCCGAACACCGTGTCCCTTCCTAAGTAGGCGTGCCGAGCCGGCGGACGACGAGGATGATCCCCCCGGTCACGCCGAGCACGACGCCGATCCCGGTGGCGACGCCACCGGTGTCGAGCCACTGGTCGACCAGCCAGCCGATGAAACCCCACACGAGCATGCCTCCGATGAGGTAGCTGAGCGCGGTCCAACCCTGACCGGCACCGGACGGATAGTCGTCCGGTTCACCGGCGGGACGGGGGGTTTGGTCACCAGCCATGACGGGGCGAACGATATCAGCCGGGAAGACGAGGCTGTGCCTCACCCCCCGCACAACCGTGGTTGTGTGGGCTTCTCGTGGGCGCCGTCGTCTGTGGGCACGCTACTCCCCTTCCGCCCGTCGGAAAATGACCGGAGGCCGACACATTGCCGCGCGTCCGCTGGGTGGGACGACCGGCAGATCGCAGGTCAGCCCCGCGGCCGACGCGCGTGCACCGTGGTCAGCCACCAGAGGTGCACCGCTGTCCACACTGCCACCCCGGCGACGATGCCGAAGCAGAGCGGGATCAACCCGGGCCAGCCGGTGGATGCCACCGCTACCAGCACCACACCCAACAGGGTGAACTTCAGCGCATACAGGCCCAGCCCGAGCGGCAACAGCAACTGCGGGTTGATCTGGTCGGCCCGGGCCAGCACCACCGTGGTGAGGGTGTAGCTGAGCACCGTGACGCCCACCCCGGCCGCCGCGCCGAGCGCGGCCGTCGCGCCGCCGGTCGCGCCACCCACCACCGCGGCGACCGCGGCCAGGGCGGCCGACGCGCCCAGGAGCACCGGCAGGTGTCGCAGCCGCCAACGCCGGTCGGTGACGGCCTCGACCATCCCGGGCTCAGCCACGGGGGTACGCCGGAAACGCCGCGACCAGCTCGGCCACCTCGGCACCGAGCCGGGTCAGCTCGTCGGCGCCGCCCGGTGCCCCGGGATCGGTGCGCACCGCACGGGCGATCAGGGTGGCCACCTGTCGCAGCTCCCCCTCCCGCATGCCCTGGGTGGTGACGCTCGGCGTACCCACCCGGATGCCGGAGGCCACCATCGGCGGCTGCGGGTCGTACGGGATGGCGTTCTTGTTCAGGGTGATCGACGCGGCGTCGCAGCGTCGCTCGGCCTCCGCGCCGGTCACCCCCGACTCCCGCAGGTCGATCAGGGCGAGGTGGGTGTCGGTGCCACCGGACACGGGGCGCATCCCCTCGTCGGCCAGCCCGGCGGCGAGCGCCTGGGCGTTGCTGACCACCTGCCTGGCGTACGTCTGGAACTCGGGCTGGGCGGCTTCGCGCAGCGCGACCGCCTTGGCCGCGACCGCGTGCATCAGCGGGCCGCCCTGGGTGAACGGGAAGACCGCCTTGTCGATCCGCGGGGCCAGCGACTCGCGGCAGAGGATCATGCCTCCGCGCGGGCCGCGCAGCACCTTGTGGGTGGTGGCGCAGACGACGTCGGCGTACGGAACCGGGGACGGGATCGCCCGGCCGGCGACCAGGCCGATGAAGTGCGCCGCGTCCACCATCAGGTACGCGCCGACCTCGTCGGCGATCTCGCGGAACCGCGCGAAGTCGATCAAACGGGGGTACGCGGTCGCGCCACAAATGATCAGCGTGGGTCGGTGCGCCCGCGCCAGGTCCCGTACCTCGTCGTAGTCGATCAACTCGGTGTCCGGCCGGACCGGGTAGCCGACCGGGTGGAACCACTTGCCGGAGAAGTTCACCCGGCTGCCGTGGGTGAGGTGCCCACCGTGTGGCAGGTCCATCGCCAGCACGGTGTCCCCCGGCTGCACCAGTGCGGCGTACGCGGCCAGGTTGGCGCTCGCCCCGGAGTGCGGCTGGAGGTTGGCGTGCTCGGCTCCGAAGAGCTCCTTGGCCCGGGCGATGCCGATCTCCTCAGCCCGGTCCACCTCGGCGCAGCCGCCGTAGTAGCGCCGGCCCGGGTAGCCCTCGGCGTACTTGTTGGTCAGCGTCGAACCGAGCGCGGCCAGCACCGCCGGCGAGGTCAGGTTCTCGCTGGCGATGAGCTGCAGGCCACCCCGCAACCGGTCCAGCTCGCCGAGGACCACCCCGGCGATCTCCGGGTCGGTGGCCCTGAGCTGCGCGAAATCCGGCCCCCAGAAGGTGCTCGTCTCGGTCTCCACAGCGAACGAGTCTAGGGGGCCGCACACTGGGAACCGTGAGATGCCTCGTCACCGGTGCCACCGGATACATCGGTGGTCGACTGACGCCACTGCTGCTCGCCGACGGGCACACCGTGCGCTGCCTCGCCCGCAAGGCGGTACGTCTGCGTGACGTGCCCTGGGCCTCGGCGGCCGAGATCGTCCAGGGGGACCTGAGCCGGCCGGAGACGCTGCCCGCCGCGTTCGCCGACGTGGACGTCGCCTACTTCCTGGTGCACTCGCTGGGCCGGGCCGACTTCGAGGAGGCCGACCGGACGGCGGCCACGAACTTCGCGGCGGCGGCCCGCGCGGCCGGCGTACGCCGAATCGTCTACCTGGGCGGCCCGGAGCCGGCGCCCGACGCCGAGGTGCCGTCACCGCACCTGCGGTCCCGGGCCGAGGTGGGCCGGATCCTGCTGGCCAGCGGGGTGCCCACGGCGGTGCTCCGCGCCGCGGTGATCATCGGTTCCGGCTCGGCGTCGTTCGAGATGCTGCGCTACCTGACCGAGCGGCTTCCCGCCATGGTCACCCCGCGCTGGGTCGGCACCCGGATCCAGCCGATCGCGGTCCGCGACGTGCTGCGCTACCTGGCCGGCTGCGTCGAGCTGCCGCCGGAGGTCAACCGTGGCTTCGACATCGGCGGGCCGGACGTGCTGACCTTTCGCGACATGATGCAGCGCTACGCCCGGGTGGCCGGGCTGCGCCGGCGGATCATCGTGCCGGTGCGCCCGCTCACCCCGTCGCTCTCCTCGCACTGGGTCGGCCTCATCACGCCGGTGCCGAACGCGATCGCCCGTCCCCTGGTGGAGAGCCTGATCCACGAGGCCGTCGCCCACGAACACGACATCGCCCGGTACGTACCGGACCCGCCGGACGGGCTGACCGGCTTCGACGACGCGGTGGCGCTGGCGCTGGCCAAGGTGCGCGACGCCCAGGTGGAGACCCGTTGGTCGACCGCGAGCGGCCCGGACGCGCCCGCCGAGCCGTTGCCGAGCGACCCGGACTGGTCCGGCGGCACCGCCTACACCGACGTCCGCGAGAGAACGGTGGACGCTCCACCGGCGGCGCTCTGGCGGGTCATCGAGGGCGTCGGCGGCGAACACGGCTGGTACTCGTTCCCGCTCGCCTGGTCGATCCGCGGCTGGCTGGACCGGCTGGTCGGCGGGGTGGGGCTGCGTCGAGGCCGACGCGACCCGCATCGCCTGCAGGTCGGTGAGGCGCTGGACTTCTGGCGGGTCGAGGAGATCGTCCCGGGCGAGCTGCTACGACTGCGCGCCGAGATGCGGTTGCCCGGCCGAGCCTGGCTGGAGATGCGGGTGCTGCCGGGCGACGGCGGCCGCAGCCGCTACCAGCAACGCGCGGTCTTCCTGCCGCGCGGGCTGAGCGGGCACGCCTACTGGGGATCGGTGGCACCGTTCCACGCGGTGGTCTTCGGCGGCATGGCCCGCAACATAGCCCGCAACGCCGAACGATCGCCCTGACCACCGCCGGGTCAGTTGCCGGTGCGGGCTCCGGTGAGCTGGAAGGCGGTGCGTTCGCTCGGTGGGACGAAGTCGCGTACCGGCTGGTCGCGCAGGGCGACGGCGAGCACCTCGCCGACCGCGTCCACCATGCGGCCCTGCACCGCCTGACCGACCGCGTCCCGGGGATTGTCCGGGTTCGCCGCCATCGAGGCGACCGCGAGCTGCGGCGTGAACGCCACGACCGTCTCCGTCTCGTACCGCTCCGAGCTTCCGGTCTTGCCGGCCACCGGGCGGCCGAGCTTCGCGCGCAGGGCAGGTGCGGTGGCACCGTCACACCGCCCGTACATCGACTGGTCGCCGACCGGGCAGCGGGCCGCGTCGGTGGCCGCCCGCGCCACGTCGGCGTCGAGCACCTGCCGGCAGTCCGGCTTGGCGGCGTCGACCGGCCGCCCGCCCGAGTCGGTGATCGAGACCACCGGCAGCGGCGCGCACCAGGTCCCCTCGGCCGCCACCGTGGCGTACGCGGTGGCCAGGTCCAGCGGCGTGGTCGCGGCCACACCCAGGGTGAACGGGCCCCAGTTCTTCGCGCCGTAGCGGGCCAGCCGGGCGTCGGAGTCGGCCCGGAGCACGATGCCGAGCCGCTCGGCCATCTCCACCACCCGGTCGGCGCCGACCCGCTCGGTGAGCCAGGCGAAGTACGTGTTCACCGAGCGGCCGAACGCGCTCCACATGGTGCGGGGGCCGTCCATCGACGACGGGTTGGAGTTCGCCGGGCACCAGCGACCGTCGCAGCTCGCCCCACCGGTCACCGGGAAGTTGGTGAGCAGCTGGGTCGGCGCCACGAAGTCGGTCGACAGCGGCAGGCCGGACTCCAGGGCGGCCAGCATGGTGAAGAGCTTGAACGTCGATCCACCCTGGTACCCCTCGATCGCACCGCCGCCGGCGATCAGCTGGTTGACCGTGTTGGGGTGGTTCCTCTGCCCGACCGGGTTGTCCGCCACGCTGTAGGAGCGGTTCACCGACATCGCCAGCACCCGCCCGGTGCCCGGCTGCACCACCGCGGTCGGCAGCGCCTCGGCATTCGTCGGTGGATATATCTTCAGCACCTGCTCGGTGGTGGCCCGCTGCACCGCCGGGTCCAACGACGACACGATGGAGAAGCCACCCCTGCGCAGCGTGCGCTGCCGCTCGTCGGCGGTCGCCCCGAACGCGGACTGGCTGCTCCACCAGCGCGTGAACCAGTCGCAGAAGAAACCCCAGTCGTTGTGCGTCTCGGGCACCGCCGTGCAGTCGTTCGGGGTCTGGCTGGGCCGTAGCTGCAATGGTTCGGCCCGCGCCAGCGCCGCCGCGTCCGCCGGCACCTGCCCCGACTCCACCAGCCGCTCCAACACGTACGACCGCCGCATGAGCGCGCTGTCGGCGTCGCCGTTGATCGGGTCGTCGCTGTCCGGCGACCGGACCAGGCCGGCCAGCAGCGCCGCCTGGGCCAGGGTCAACTCGGCCGGCGACCGGGAGAAGTAGCGCTTGCTGGCCGCCGCGATGCCGTACGCCCCGGCGCCGAAGTAGGCGATGTTGAGGTAGCGGGTGAGGATCTCCTCCTTGTCGAGCTCCCGCTCCAGCGCGAGCGCGTACCGCATCTCCTGGATCTTGCGGACGGTGGTGACCTCGGTGGCCGCCTGGCGCTGTTGCTCGGTCAGCCGAGGGTCGCTGCTGAGCACGTTGCGGACGTACTGCATGGTCAGCGTGGAGGCACCCTGCCGGGTGTGGCCGTCGCGCTTGTTGACGGTGAACGCGCGCACCACGCCCCGCAGGTCCACCCCGCTGTGCTGGTAGAAGCGGACGTCCTCGGCGGCCACGATCGCCTGGCGCATCACCGGGGCCACCTCGCGCAGCGGCACGTCCACCCGGTCCTCCTGGTAGAAGGAGGTGATCAGGGTGGTGCCGTCGTTGGCGTAGAGGTTGGAGCGCTGGGCGGTGGGCGGTGTCCGGAGCGTGTTCGGCAGCTCCGAGTAGGGCGTCGACAGGGCGCTGAAGCCGATCCCGAAGACCAGGGCCGCCGGTAGGGCGGCCGCGGCCAGCACCAACCCGGCCAGCACTCCAGCGATTACCACGGTCAGCAGTTTGTCGAGTTGGGCCCGGATCATCAGCTCTCCCCGCAGGAGCCGGTCACGCTAGGACCCGTTCAGAATGACCCGGAACGCCCCTTTCACCCCGGGTTTTCCCCAAACCCGGAGGAAACTCGCACCAGGCTCAGGGCAGCAGTGCGCCGGCCAGCGGGTGGACCGTCTCCTCGATCTCGTCGGCCACCCGGCTGAAACACTGGTCGCCGCGACCCCACGGGTCGTCCAGATCGTCGGTGGACAGCGCCGAGGCGCCCAGCCGGGCGTCGTGCGCCGCCGCCACGAGGGCCACACCCCGCGCGTACACGGCCTCCGGGGTCGCCTCCCCGGACGGCAACGCGGCGGCGTCCACCGCGGCCAGCAGCCGGCCGAACTCACCCAGCACGAACGTGCGGGCCGCCGCGTCCGGCCGCAGCGCCAGCACGTACTCCTGCTGATCGGCCGTGGCGGTCAGGACCAGGTCGGCGGCGTCGATGTGGTCCGAGCGCAGCTTGCGCGCGGCAAAGCCCTCCACGCTCCCACCACGGCCGGTGACCTGCCGCGCCGCCGGCGGGTTCATCTCCTCGCCCGCGTGCCAACCACCCGTGCCGGCGCTGTGGCTGTGCACCAGCTCCTCGGCCCGAGCCGGGTCCTGCGCACGCCGCGTCAACCGCTCCCGCACCGCGAGGGCAAGCAGCCGCTCCGCCATCGGCGAGCGGCAGATGTTGCCCATGCAGACGTGCAGAACCGTGAACGGGGGCACTCAGACCCCCCGACCGTCGATGAGATCCGGCACAACGTCGCGCAGCTTCTCCAGGGGGATCGCGCCGGCCCGCAGCAACTGCGGGACCTCACCGGTCAGATCCACGATCGTGCTGGGCACCGGGTCCGGGCAGGGCCCGGCCTCCAGGTACGCCCGTACCGAGTAGCTGAGCTGGTCACGTGCCTCCTCGGCGGTCACCGCGGCGGGCTGGCCGGTCTTGTTGGCCGACGAGACCGCCATCGGGCCGGTCTCGCGCAGCACCTCCAGCGCCACCGGGTGCAGCGGCATCCGCACCGCCACCGTGCCCGTCTTGTCACCCAGATCCCACTGGAGGCTCGGCGAGTGCTCGACCACGATCGTCAGGGCACCCGGCCAGAACGCCTCCACGAGGTCCCGTGCTGCGCTGGGCAGCGAGAAGACCAACCCGTCCAGCGTGTGGCGCGAGCCGATCAGCACCGGCGGCGGCATCTGCCGACCCCGGCCCTTGGCGTCCAGCAGCGCCTTGACCGCGTACGGGGTGAACGCGTCCGCGCCGATTCCGTAGACGGTGTCCGTCGGGAGAACGACCAGCTCGCCGTTCTTGACCGCCTCGATCGCCGCAGCGATGCCGCGGTCCCGATCGGCGGGCGACCGGCAGTCGTAGAGCATCACGAGGAGTCAGTCTGCCACGCCGCCCCGATCGGGGCGTGCTGGCCGTCCGCCCGTCGGGACGCGGTGGCATAGCGGGGGCGGCCGGTGAGGTCCGGATGCTCCGTGACGGCGGTGAACAGGCCACCCTCGGCGAGCAGCCCGGGCACCGCCGCTTCGTGCGTGTCGTCGTGCTCGACCCCGACCACACCGCCGGGGCGCAGCAGCGCCGCCGCCCGGATGACGACCGGCCGGATCACCGCCAGGCCGTCCGCGCCGCCGAAGACCGCCTCCGCCGGGTCGTGCCCGGCCACCTCCGGCGGGACCACCACATCGTCCGGCACGTACGGCGGGTTGCAGAGCAGCACGTCCACCCGACCCACCAGGTCGGCGAGCAGGCTCGGCGCCGTGACGTCGGCCTCGACCACCTCGATCGGGCGGTCCCCCGCCGCGGCCCGCTCCGCCGCGTTGCGCCGCAACCAGGCCAGCGCGGCGGGGGACCGCTCCACCGCGATCACCCGTGCCCCCGGCAGCTCCTGGGCCACCGCCAGCGCGATCGCGCCGGAGCCGCTACACAGGTCGACCACCACCGGGTCGGGCCGACCCTGGGCCTGTTCGATGCCCCAGCCGGCCAGCAGCTCGGTCTCCGGCCGGGGCACGAAGACACCCGGGCCGACCGCCAGCTCGAGATGCCGGAACCCGGCCCGACCCGTCAGGTGCTGTAACGGCTCGCGCCCGGCACGGCGGCGCGTCAGGCCGTCGAGTCGGGCGACCTGCTCGTCGCTGAGGTCGTCGGCGAGCGCCAGTCGACCCCGGGGCACCCCCAGCACGTACGCCGCCAGCAACTCGGCTTCCACCCGGGCCGAGCCGACCCCGGCGGCGGCGAGCGCACGTGCCGCTCGGGCCACCGCGGCGGACGGGCGGGTGGGACCTGTCCCTTCGGGGGGGTGTTGCGGCAAAGTACTCACGACATAATCATGAAGCGTCGCGGACGACGTGACGAACGGGTGCGGGCAGGCGCACACGACGGGAGGTTGGCGGGTGGGCTGGCTCGACCGGGTCGATGACCAGGTTGACGCCCTCACGCACGCCCGGGCGTTGCAGGAGGCCAGCCGCTCCGCGGAGGCGTACGTTCTGCTGGAGCGTGTGATCCGCACCACCACCGACCCGGCGGCGCGGGCGGACGCGATGGTGCAGCGTCTCTCCGCGCTGATCAATCTCGGTCGGACCGCGGAGTTCACCCGGGCCATCGAGGAGGCGTCGGCGGCGGTCCGCGACCTCGCCGAGCCGTACCTGCACGGGCACCTCAACGCCCTGGCCGCGCTCGCCGCACACCACCAGGGCGCACTGGACCGCTGCGTCACGCACCTCGTGCGAGCCGCCCGGGCGCTGGGAGCCGTGGAAGACCCGGACCGGGACACCGCCTGGGGCTGGCACGACCTGGCGATGGCCTACAGCTACCTCAGCTTCCACGGGTACGCGCTGGGCGCCATCGAGCGGGCCCGCCAACTCGGGCTGACCGCCGGGATCCCGGAGGAGACGTTCGCCGCGCCGGGCATCCGGCTACGCAACGCCGTGGCACTGGACCACAACGGCGACAGCGACGGTTGCCTGCGGGTGCTCCGGGACGTGGCCGCCGACCTGGCCCGCTTCGTCCGCACCGGGCGGGCCGGCCGGCTGCGCCCGAGCAGCCTCGCCGCGTACGGCTACGCGGCAGCCCGGCAGGCCGCGCTCGGTGACCAGGTGGAGACCGGCGGGGACACCGAGCCGGCCCGGTTGATCAATCACGGTGGGGACAGCGCCCGCGCCCGGGACATGCGTCAGCTCGGGCAGGTGTGCCTCGCCGTCGCCGACGGACGGCCGATCGAGGCGGTCACCCGGTTGGACACGATCCAGGTGTCCACCGAGACGCTCGGGGCCGCCGAACCGGCCCGGCTACGCAGCATCGCACTGGCCCGAGCCGGGGACCACGCCGCGGCGCACCGCGCCGACCGGCTGGCGTTCCGGCTCGCTGCCCAGCGCAACGACCGGCTCCGCGACGTCTACATCGACGGCATCGCCGCCCGCATCGACCACGAGGAGATGCGCCGCGAGGCGGCACGGTTCGAGGGTGAGGCGTTGACCGACCCGCTCACCGGCCTGCCCAACCGGCGCCGGCTGGAGCGGTACATCACCGCCGTGGTCAACCGAGGCGAACGGGTGGTGATCGGTGTCTGCGACCTGGACGGCTTCAAGGCGGTCAACACCCGGCACGGGCACCACTCCGGCGACCTGGTGCTCCAGCGCATCGCCGGAGTGATCAACCGGGTGATGCGCCGGGGCGACTTCGTGGCCCGCTACGGCGGTGACGAGTTCGTGGTGGTGCTGCCGGACACCGGCATGGCCGAAGCCGTCGAGGTAGCCCGCCGGATCGAGGCCGCGGTCGGACTCGAGGATTGGGAGTCGCTGGTGCCTGGGACCCCGGTCGGGGTGAGCATCGGGTTCGCGGAGGTCTCCGGCGGCAGCGGGTTACGCGACGCGCTCAGCGTCGCCTTCGAGCAGGCCGACCGGGAGATGCTCCGCGCCAAGACCCGCCCCCGCGCGAGCTGACCGCCCGCCCGCCGTCAGCGGTGCCCTCCGCTGGGCGGCCGTGCGTCGCCGTCAGCGGCGGGTCAGCTCGGTGTCGCCAGCGAGTCGGGCCGCGCGGTCGGCCTCCGCCAGGGCGTCCAACACCCCGTCCAGCTCACCGCCGAGCGCCAGGTCCAGGTTGTACGCGGTGTAGCCGATCCGGTGGTCGGTGATCCGGTTCTGCGGGAAGTTGTAGGTGCGGATCCGCTCCGAGCGGTCCACCGTGCGTACCTGCGCCTTGCGGGCGTCCGAGGCGGCGGCGTCGGCCTGCTCCTGTGCGGCGGCGAGCAGCCGAGCCCGCAGGATCCGCATCGCCTGCTCCCGGTTCTGCAACTGGGACTTCTCGTTCTGGCAGGAGACGACGATGCCGGTCGGCAGGTGGGTGATCCGCACCGCCGAGTCGGTGGTGTTCACCGACTGGCCGCCCGGGCCGGACGAACGGAACACGTCGATACGCAGGTCGTTCTGGTCGATGGTGACATCGACGTCCTCGGCCTCGGGCAGCACCAGCACACCGGCGGCGCTGGTGTGGATCCGGCCCTGCGACTCGGTGACCGGGACCCGCTGCACCCGGTGCACGCCGCCCTCCCACTTCAGTCGCGACCAGACGCCGTTGCCACCCTCCGGCACACCCTTGGTCTTGATCGACAGTGAGACGTCCTTGACCCCGCCGAGGTCGGAATCCTGTGCGTCGATCACCTCGGTGACCCAGCCGTGCCGCTCGGCGTACCGGGTGTACATCCGGAGCAGATCACCGGCGAAGAGCGCCGACTCCTCGCCACCCTCGCCGGCCTTGATCTCGACGATCACGTCCTTGGCGTCGTGCGGGTCGCGCGGGATGAGCAGCTCGGCGAGGCGCTCCTCCAGCACCGGCAGGGACACCGCGATGGCATCCGCCTCGCCCGCGAAGGACGGGTCCTCGGCGGCCAACTCGCGAGCGGCGGCCAGGTCGGCGCGGGCCTGCTCCAGCTCGTCGGCGGCCTTGTGCAGCGGCACCAGCTCGGCGTATCGGCGGCCGACCCTGCGCGCGGTGGCCTGGTCGGCGTGGATGGCCGGATCGGCCAGCCGCTTCTCCAGCTCCGCGTACTCGTCGAGGAGACCGGCCAGACGCTCGCTGCTCATGCTGCGGTTGCTCCTTCGACGGTGCGACGCCGGCCGGACCGGCCCGGAAGGCCGGCGGCCGTGCGGAAACTGGTGAAACGCGGACGGCGCCCGCGTCCGGCGGAAAACCGGACGCGGGCGCCGAACGAGGAGCTACTTGGCCTTCTTGGCCTGAACCTTGGCGTACTTCTGCTGGAACTTCGCGACCCGGCCGGCGGTGTCGAGAACGCGCTGCTTACCGGTGTAGAACGGGTGGCAGGCGCTGCAGGTCTCGGCGTGGATCGCCCCGCCCTTGGCGGTGCTGCGGGTCGTGAACGTGTTGCCACAGGAGCAGCTGACCTCGGTGGTCACGTACTCCGGGTGGATGTTTGCCTTCATCTCGCCTCGGTCCTCTCGTTGGTGGTCGCCGGGTCGCCGTCACCGCTCGTCGCGCCGTACGCGACGGGCTCGGGCGTGAACCGGAACCGGTGGCCGATTGACCAGTGTGCCATGGGCCTGAGCCGACCCGGTAATCGGGCCGCACACCTCGTCCGGCATCGTCAACACGTGCCTCCCCATCCGCATTCCCGCCCCCCGGCGGGGCATTCATCCACCCGGCGGGCCGCCGCCGAGTACCCCGCCGGGGGTACGCCCGCCGCGTCGGAGGGGAGCAGATGACGCGCCTGATCGCCACCCGGGGCCTGCCGGCGTCCGGCAAGACGACCTTCGCCCGGACCCTCCAGCCGTCCGTGGTCCGGGTGAACCGTGACGACCTGCGCCGAATGCTGCACGGCGAGCGGCTCTTCACCCAGTGGGCGGAGGCGCAGGTGACCACCGTGCAGCGGGCCCAGGTCGAGGCGCTGCTGCGAGCCCGGGCGGACGTCTGCGTGGACGACACCAACCTGCGCTCGCGGACCCTGCGGGACTGGGCCGACCTGGCTGCCCGGTACGGCGCGGAGTTCGAGGTGCACGACTTCACGGACGTACCGCTGGCGGAGTGCCTGCGCCGCGACGCCGCCCGCCCGGAGGCCGACCGGGTCGGCGCGGACGCCATTCATCGCCTGCACGAGCGTTACCTCGAGGGGCGGGTGCTGCCGTTGCCGGTGCCACAGGCCCGCGCCGGACGGCCCGGCATCGTGCACCCGCCGTCGACCGAGCCACCGGAGATCGTCCTGGTGGACATCGACGGCACCGTTGCGCTGGCCGTCTCCCGCAGCCCGTACGACATGACCCGGGTGGGCGAGGACCAGCCGAACACGGCCGTGATCGCGGCGGTCCGGGCGATGCACGCGGCCGGGTACGGAGTGGTCTTCTGCTCCGGACGGGACGCCTCGGCCCGGGCGGCCACCGAGGCGTGGCTGGCCCAGCACGTCCGGGTCCCCTACCTCGGCCTGCACCTGCGCGCCGTCGGCGACTCCCGCAAAGACTCGATCGTCAAGCGGGAGATCTACGACCGGGAGATCCGGGACCGCTACCGGGTGGCCGGCGTCTTCGACGACCGCGTCCAGGTGGTTCAGATGTGGCGAGCCCTCGGCCTCACCGTCTTCCAGGTGGCGGACGGCGACTTCTGAGCTGTTGGGAAGGGCCCCTTCCGCCGTGGGAAGCGACGACGAGGGGCCCTTCCGTGCGATCAGCGGGTGGTGGTGATGGTGGCTTCGGTGCGGATGGTGTTGACGGTGACCATGAGGCGTACCGGGGGACCGGGACGTAGTGCGGTCAGCATTCCGGTGGCCGGATCGAAGCGCGCGGTGTGCCATGGGCGGACCCCGGCGCTCGGCCCGATGTGCACCCCTGGTGACCCGGACCAGTCGGCGCTGACCGGGGCGGCCACCGGGACGGTACGCCCGCCGGGCTGGGTCAGCGTGGCGGTGACGGGCACCGGCGCGCCGACCCGGACGCTGGCCGGGACGCTCAGCGCAAGCTGATCCACGTGGGCATGGACCTCCACGTCCACCCAGCGGGGCCCCTCGGCGAGCGGGTCGCGGCGGGCACGGTCGGCCTCGGCCGGGGTGACCGGATCCACGCCGAACTCCGTCCAGCCGGTGAAGCCGCCCTGCTCTGCCGGCGTCGACGGTGTCTTGCCCGCGTTTCCGTTGATGACGTAGGGCACCCCGTCTACCCGCTCGGCGTGGAAGGTGCCCACGTGCCCACCCACGAACAGCGCGCCCTTGCCGGTGCGGTGCTGGAAGTCGGCCAGCCACTGCTCCAGCAGCGCCGCCTCCTTACGGTCGCCGAGCTGGCTGGCCTTCGCCGGGCTGGGGTCGCGCGGCGGGTGGTGGTGCAGAACGACGACCGAACCGACCCGCCGGTCGGTGGCCGCCGCGTCCAGCGTCTCCCGCAGCATCCGCACCTGGTCGAAGCCGCCGCCGCGTAACGTCCCGGTGGACGAGTTCAGCGTGACGAACCGAGTGCCCGCGTGGTCGAAGACCCGCGAGGTGGCGCCGAACGCGGCCTGGAAGTTGCTGATAGGGGCGCCCATGATCTCGTGGTTGCCGGGCACGTAGTACCAGGGCAGCGCGTCGCCCAACTCCTCGTCGAGAATCCGCCGGGCCAGCGCGAAGTCGGCCGGGTAGGCGGTGTCCACGAAGTCGCCGTTGATGAGCAGGAAGTCCGGCCGGGCCGCCTTCACCTCGCGCAACGTCCGGCGGGCCTGGGCAACCAGGTCGCTGTCGGGGTCGGCGGCGACGAACTGGGCGTCGGAGAGCACCGCGAACCGCCAGGGCGCCTCGTCCACCGTGCCGTCGCGGACCACCACCCGGTCGGTTTGCGGCACCACCGGCGGCACGTCGACGGTCGGCGGCACCTTCGCCACCAGGTCGTCGATGATCACCTCGCTGGTGTACTGCGCGTCGGCGTTGGTCTCGGCCACGTAGAACCGGCGCACCCGCACCGGATACTGCACGCCGGCGGGCACCGCGAACTCCACGTACCGCCAGCCGGTCCAGGTGACCAGCGGGCCGCGCAGCACGTGCTGGGTGTCCTGGGCGTCGTGCAGGTGCAGGCTGGGCCACTCCCCCGTGCCGTTGCCGTGGATCCACATGCCGAACGCCTGCGGCTGACCGGGCACCTCGATCCAGGCCGGCGGATCGGCGTACGCGGCCCGGGTGCCGGTCGACTGGCTGAAGTCGTACGACATGCGCAGCCCGGTGCCGGTGTGACCCGCCGCCGGTGCGACCGATCCACTGGCCCGGGCCTGGCTGAACCGCCACGACGCGGCGTCGTCGAAGCCGGCCACCGGCACGTCGGTCAGCCCGACGGTGACCGGCAGGACCATGCTGGCCCGTCCGACGTGAACGGTGACCGGGCCGGAGCCGGTGTCCCGCAGCGCGGTCACGGCGAGGTTGCCGTCGCTGGACGGGGTGATCCGCAGCAGGTCCCGGTCGTAGTCGAGCCTCAGGTCGGCCGGCTCGATCGGCGCGGTGTTGCCTTCCGCGTCGTACCCGACCACACCGATCACGGCGTTGCCGTTCCGGCCGGTCAGCCCGACGCGCTCCACCGTCGAGTCGAGCCCGGCCAGCGGCCCAAGCACGGTGAGGCCCAGGGCGCCGCTGGCCCGGCCACGTGAGGCGGTGACCGTGCTGGTCCCCGGGGTGCCGGCGTGGAACACCCCGTCGCGGTCGACGTGGCCGCGTACCGCAGGGGTCACCCGCCAGGTCGGTGCGCCGGACGCCGGGCCGTACGTCTCGTCGTAGCCGGCCGCGGTGAGCCTGCGGGTCAGCCCGGGGAAAACCCTGTCCGGTCGGCCACCACGGACCGGCGAGACGCCCGGGGCGGCGGTGGGGTCACTCGCGGTCTCCACCCAGTAGCCGGCGAGCTGGCCGCTGCCCGTCGGCGCGTAGATGGCCAGGCCGTTGGGCACGGCCCGCTCGCTGCCGTCGGAAGGGCTGTTCTCCACCTGCACGGCCTGCGCGCCCGGCTCCCGGGCCAGCAGCGTGGACGAGCCGCCGCCGTCCAGGTTGAGCGCGTGGTGGGCGCCCAACTCGGCCATCATCCGGCCCATCTCGGTCTGGGTGACGCCACGGCTGTCGGCCTGCCGACCATCCACCGTCAACATGATCATCTTCCGGCCGTCGGCGCTGAAGCCGACTGCGGTTCGCGGTGCCAGCGCCGGGTCGGCGATGTTCTGGACGATCCCGTCGCGGACCAGCACGTTGCCGCCGCCAACCGCCGCGTGCAGGGTGCTGCCGTCGGAGGGCTTCGGCCGCCATGCCACCGTCACCGGGTCGCCGGGGCGGAGCCCGGCCAGCGCGTCCGCGCCGGCATCGCGGCCGAGCAGTACGGTGCTGCCGGCGACGATCGGGCCGGTGCCGGCGGTGGGCGCCACCGTGGTAACCCGGCCGCCGATCACGGTGGCCTCGACCACCCGGGCCGCGCCGGCCACCGCCCGCTCCCGGGAGTACGTCCCCCAGAGCTCGGTGAACGCGCCGACGCCGTCGGCCTGCACGAGGTTGTTGAACTGCGTCAGCGGAACCGGCCCGGTGGGCAGGGCGGCGGTGCCGTCGAAGTGCACCTCGATCACCCGGCCGAGCCCGTCCGCGGTGACCGCCACCGCGTTGCGATGCCCGCTGACCGGCGACTGGATGAGCTCGCCGTCGCGGATGCCGACGCCCTGGGCGGCACCGGAGTTGTTGATGTCGAAGAAGTCACCATTGACCGCGGCGACCGCGCGGGAAGCGTCCACCGCTTTTCGCAGCGGCTCGGCCCGACTGACCGCCCCGGAGTTGACGTAGTCGACGGTGGCTCCGCCGGTGAGGTCGGTGGTGAGCGCGTCGGCACGCAGCCACCCGTCGGCGTCGTACCGGTCGAAGGAGGTGAGCTGCACGCCCGGCGCCACCGGCCGGGTGGTCTTCGCGGTCTCCAGGCCACCGGCCGGCTCCAGGCCGGCGGCGGTCGAAGCGGGGGGAGCGACGGCGAGCGACGGGGCCGGCGGCGTGGCGGTCGCCGGTACCGGACCGGCCAGGGCAAGCAACGGCGTCAATAGCAGGATGCCGGTGCGACGGGCGGATCGTCTGCGGGTACGCATGGACGACAGTCAACCCGACAATGAATAGAAGTTTCAAGAAAGTCTGAGCCAATAGAAAGAAAGCTCCACCACCCTGGTGGGAGGCGAGCACGGTCACAGCAGAGCAAAGGGCGGACACGACGAGGGGGCACGGCCGCAGCGGCCGTGCCCCCTCGTCGTCATTCAGCTGGAGGTGGTTACTCCCCCGGCGTCGACTTCGCGATCTGCATCAGGAACTCGATGTTCGTACGGGACTGCTTGAGCCGGTCCAGCAGCAGGTCCATCGCCGCCTGCGAGTCCAGCGAGTGCAGCACCTTCCGAAGCTTGTGGATGATGGCCAGCTCTTCCGGTGCGAGCAGGACCTCTTCCTTACGGGTACCGGACGGGTTGATGTCGATGGCCGGGAAGGTCCGCTTGTCGGCGATCTTCCGGTCCAGCTTCAGCTCCGCGTTACCGGTGCCCTTGAACTCCTCGAAGATGACCGTGTCCGCCATGGATCCGGTCTCCACCAGCGCCGTGGCGATGATGGTCAGCGACCCGCCGTTCTCGATGTTGCGGGCCGCGCCGAGGAAGCGCTTCGGCGGGTAGAGCGCGGTGGAGTCGATACCACCCGACATGATCCGGCCGCTGGCCGGCGCCGCCAGGTTGTACGACCGACCGAGCCGGGTCACCGAGTCGAGCAGCACGACCACGTCGTGTCCAAGCTCGACCAGACGCTTGGCCCGCTCGATCGCCAACTCCGCCACCGTGGTGTGGTCCTGCGGCGGACGGTCGAACGTGGCCGCGATGACCTCGCCCTTGATCGACCGCTGCATGTCGGTGACCTCTTCGGGCCGCTCGTCGACAAGCACCACCATCAGGTGGCACTCCGGGTTGTTGCGGGTGATCGCGTTCGCGATCGCCTGCAGCACCATCGTCTTACCCGCCTTCGGCGGCGACTGGATGAGTGCCCGCTGGCCCTTGCCGATCGGCATGACCAGGTCGATGACCCGGGTGGTCAGGATGTGCGGCTCGGTCTCCAGGCGCAGGCGCTCCTGGGGGTAGAGCGGAGTGAGCTTGTAGAACTCCGGCCGGCGCCGCGCCTCCTCCGGCTCCATCCCGTTGATCGTGTCCAGCCGCATCAGCGGGTTGTACTTGTCGCGCCGCTGGTCGCCGCTGTTGCCGCCCTCGCGAGCCGCCCGCACCGCACCGGTGATCGCGTCACCGCGGCGCAGGCCGTACTTCTTGATCTGGGACATCGAGACGTACACGTCGTTCGGGCCGGCCAGGTAACCGGTGGTCCGCACGAAGGCGTAGTTGTCGAGCACGTCGATGATGCCGGCCACCGGGACGAGAACGTCGTCCTCGTTGACCTGCGGCTCACGTCCACCGGTCTCGGCAGCCGTCTCGGTACGCTCGCCGCGCCCGCGACGACGGTCGCGGAAACGGCTGCGCCGGCCGCGCCGGCCGCCACCCTCGCCGTCGTCGTCGTCGCTGTCCCGCTCGACGCGCTGACCACGGTCGTTGCGGTCGTTGCGGTCACCGCGGTCGTTGCGCTCAGGACGGTCGTTACGCTCAGCCCGCTCACCCCGGTCGGCACGGTCGTTGCGCTCGCCCCGCTCGGCACGCTCGCCCCGGTCGTTACGCTCCGCCCGCTCGCCACGATCGGCACGCTCCGCCCGCTCGCCACGATCGGCACGCTCGGCCCGCTCGGCCCGCTCGGCACGCTCCGGCCGCTCGGCCCGCTCGGCACGCTCCGGCCGCTCGGCACGCTCCGCCCGCTCGGCACGCTCCGCCCGCTCGGCACGCTCCGGCCGCTCGGCACGCTCCCGGCGATTCTCGCCACGGTCGGCCCGCTCGCCGGCTTCCGCCTCTTCGGCGCGCGCCTCAGTCGGACGCGCCTCGGTCGGACGCGCCTCCGCCGCTGCGGTCCGGCTCCGCCGGGTGCGAGGGCGACCCTCGGTCTCGGCGGCCGGCTCGGCCGGCGCCTGCTCGGTGCGCCCTTCGGCTGCCGGCCGCTCGGCGGTCTCCCGCACCTCGGCCCGCACCCCCTCACGGGTCGGGGCGGCCGCGGCCGCAACCTCGGCCCGCGGTCGAGGGGTCCCGGCGGCGTTGCCGCCCTGCCGCTCGGAGATCGCGGCGATCAGCTCGCCCTTGCGCATGCGAGCCGTGCCGGAGATGCCGAGCGACGCGGCCAGGCTCTGCAGCTCTGGCAGCAGCATCGCCGACAGACCGGTGCCGCTACGCCGACGACGGGCGGGAGCGGCGGCGGTGGCATCGCCAGCGACGTTGGAAACATCCGACGTCACGTCGGTGGTGTCGCTCAATGGATTCCTTCCCTCGATAAAGGCCGGGACTGCCCGGAGTCGGAACTCAGGTGGCCGGGCGGCCTCGGTGCACCCGCCTCGCAAGGACGCGTCGCGGGAGTCTGTGACACAGCAGCCGGTCGGTATCCCGACCCACCAACGTCGGTGAGCAGGTCTCGCCGTCTGCGGCGACCTGTGGAAACTGCGGTGCGGCGTGGGCCTTGGCAGGGGTGACGGGCTGACCGCCGAGAGCTTCGGGGGTGCGCCGCCCCGCAGGAGATCGCGTGCTTCGCGGCTGTGCTAGGTCTAGAGCGTAATCAACTCTTCCGACCTGCGGCAACAGGGTCCCGCTCGGCGTGTCCAAGTCTACCCCGGGCGACCCGGGCGCCGCTGACGTCTATCGGTAACTGCCAGATCTGCCAGTCTGTTCCCACCGAGAACCTCACCGGGGGCGCGCTGAGCGCCAGCACGGACGGCCCAGCCCCACTGACCACAGCCGCCACACCGGCCGCTCGCAACTCGTTGACCAGGGCAGACGTGCCTGGCATCCCGGCTGCGCGGTAATCCTGATGGAGCCGGTCGACGGTGGCCGGCAGCAGCAGCCTCGGGTCGGCGGTGAGAGCGTGCACCAGTAACGCCGCCCGCCCGGCGGTCAACGCAGCGTCGCCATGCGGCACGGTTTCCGGCAACGCGGCCCGGGCGGTCGCGGTCAAACCGCGCTCCGCCGGCACGAAAACGGTGGGCCGCAACCCGTCGGCGACCGGTAGGGACACGGCCCGGGCACCGGTCGGCTCGGACCAGGCCACCGTGAAGCCGCCGAGCAGGCACGGCGCGACGTTGTCGGGATGGCCCTCGATCTCGGCGGCCAGCCGAAGCACGCCCGCCTCGTCCAGCCGGTGCTCTCCGTCGGCGACCAGGGCGCGGGCCAGCAGCACCCCGGCGACGATCGCGGCGGACGAGGAGCCGAGCCCTCGCGCCTGGGGGATCCGGTTGACGCATTCCACGCTCAACCCCTCGGGATGGGCACCGAGCACGTCGAAGGTGGCCCGCATGGCCCGCACCACCAGGTGCCGGTCATCGTCGGGCAGCTCGCCGGCACCCTGGCCGGTCACCGCCACCCGGACCCGACCCGACGTGATCTCGGCGGCCAGGTCGTCGTAGAGCCCGAGGGCGAGACCCAGCGCATCGAAGCCGGGGCCAAGGTTGGCGCTGGTCGCGGGGACCCGGACCCGGACCGGCCCGGCGGTGAAGTTCGTCGGCACGCGCTCATGCTAGGGCTCGGCACCGACGATCCGTTCCGACGTCCGCAGCCTGGGACCGCGGAAGTCAGCCGGCCGGGTCCGGAACCGGCTCGGCGGCCTGGTCGGTGAGCGAGAGTCGGCGGGTGGCGATCCGCCAGCCGACCGCGTACACGAGGGTGATCAGCCCGCAGCCGGCGAGCACCACCCGTTCGTCGACGACGTCCACCACCAGGGCCACCGCGAGCTGGCTCACCGAGATCGCCAGCGTCGCGAGCATCATGTCGGTGGCGAAGACGCGCCCCCGCAACCGGTCCGGCACCTCGCCCTGGAGGGCGAAGTTCGACATCACCCAGTTGCTGCCGCCCGCGAAGTGCGCCACGAAGACCAGCAGCAGCACCAGCGGGAACCAACGGACCACCGATGCGCCCAGGTAGGACAGGCCGTAGAGCGACATGGACAACGCGAGCCCAGGCAGCAGCCAGGCCCGGTTGGTCAGCACCCGACGCATCAGGATCGGCCCCACCAACGCCCCGGCCCCGCGAACCGCGAAGAGCAGGCCGGCGCCGAGCGGGCCGACGCCGTACACGCCGGCCAGCAACGGGAACACGGTCAGCACGCCGTTGCCCAGACCGACCGCCGACTTCACCGTGACCAGTGCGAGCACCCGGGGCCGGTGCCCGATGTAGCCGAGCGCCTCGCGGACCGCCGCCCAGGTCCGCTGGGCCGGCTGGTCGGCGTCCCGGGGTGCCTGCAACGGCCGACGGATCCGCGTGGCGAGGCCGGCGGCGAGCGCCAGGCCCACCGCCGCCACCCAGAAGCAGGCGTACGGGCCGGCAGCGGTGCTGAGCACGCCGCCGAGCGAGGCGCCAACCACCGTCATGGTGCCCCAGGCCGAGCCGGCGATGGCGTTACCGGCGGCGAGCTCATGCGGCTGGAGCACATTGGGCAGCGCGGCCTGGGCGGCCGGCGAGTAGAACGCCTTGGCGACCGCCACCACGCCGATCGCGACCAGCGCCAGCCACGCCGTTCCCGCGCCCCGCACGCCGAGCAGCAGCAACACACCCGCCAGCGCGGCCACGTTCGCGGCGATCATGATCTTCCGCCGGTCGAAGCGGTCGGCGATCGTGCCGGTGTACGGCAGCAGCAGCGCCACGATGCCCGTGTCCACCGCCAACACCAGGGCGCCCCAGACTCCGCTGCCGGTCAGGTGCGGCAGCAGCACCAGCAGGGGCACCATGACGAACCAGTCGGCGCCGAAGACCACCAACTCGGCGAGGAACAGGTTGCGGAAGCTCCGATTGCCGGTCAGGACCGAGAGGGTGGATGCCACGGAGCGGCACCCTACCCGGTCGGGTCGGGGCCCACACCCGCTCTCAGCAGCGCCGAGACCGTGACGAAGATGACGCCCCGCGCCCGCAGCCCGTTGATCATGTCGGTCGGGCCGCGTGCGATCAGTCGCCTCCGCGCGACCACGTCGTGTCCGAACACGATGGTGCCCGGCCGGACAGCAGCCGCGATCCGCAGGGCACGCCCGGCCGGATCGCCGGGAAACTCGCGCACCGCCACGGAGTCCACTGCGGTGCGGCGAGCGGCATCCGGTGAGGGGTGCTCCACCATGCCTCGGACGTCCCCACGCCGACGGCCACACCACCGGCCGGTGAACCCTGAACGCCCCCGGCAGGCTCTGCCGGGGGCGTTCAGAGGTGCGCCGTGACCTACGCGGTCGGCTCGGACGGAGGCAGTGGTGAGGTGCGACTACGGGGCAGTCGCAGCACCTCGAACTGGTCCGTGCCATCCACGAGCGCCCCCGACGGGACGGGTCGCCCGGCCGGCTGTGCCCCCTCGGCCGGCGCCGGGACAGGCCCGCCGCTCGGCACCGCGACCTGGTTCGGGCCCGCCACCTCGTCGGTCACCGCCGGGCCACTGGAACGCCGCCGGCTGCGCCGAGCCCGCAGCGACTCCTTGGTGTGCTCCACCATCGTGTACAGCGTCGGTACCAGGATCAGCGTCAGCAGCGTCGAGCTGAGCAGACCACCGATCACCACGACCGCCAGCGGCTGGGAGATGAAGCCACCCTCACCGGTCAACCCGAGCGCCATCGGCAGCAGCGCGAAGATGGTCGCCACCGCGGTCATCAGGATGGGGCGCAGCCGGCGCCGACCACCCTCGACCACCGCTTCCCGGACACCCATGCCCTGCGCCCGGTACTGGTTGATCAGGTCGAGCAACACGATCGCGTTGGTCACCACGATGCCGACCAGCATCAGCACACCGATCAACGCCGGCACGCCGAGCGGCGTTCCGGTGATCAGCAGCAGGCCGATCGCACCGGTCGCCGCGAACGGGATGGAGATCAGCAGGATCAGCGCCTGGGTGAGGCTACGGAACGTGGCCACCATGATCAGGAAGACGATCGCGATCGCGGCCAGGACCGCCAGGCCCAGGTCGCCGAACGCGTCCGCCTGATCAGCGCTGACACCGCCGATGGTGAAGCTCGCACCCGGTACGTCGATGCCGTCCAGCCGCTTCTGCAGCTCCTGACTGGTCGCACCCAGGTTCGAGCCGGTCGCCGTGCCGGTCACCGAGACGCTGCGCTCACCGTCGATCCGGGTGACCTGCTGCGGCCCCTCGGCCTGCGTGACGTCCGCGATGTCGTCCAGCTTGACCGGACCCACCGGCAGCGCCCGCAGCTCCTCCAGCGACATCGGCGGCTGCGCGCCCAGCCGCAGCACCACGTTCTGTTGCTGGCCGTCGAGCGCGACCTGTCCCACCGGCGTTCCCCGGAACGCCTGCGACACGAGCTGCCCCACGGCAGCCTCGGTGAGCCCGGCCCGACCGGCGGCGACGCGGTCGACCGTCACGTCGACCCGCGGCACCCGCTCAGCCAGGCTGGTGGAGACATCCTCGACGTCCGGGACACCGGCCATCGCCGCCCGGGCCTCCTCGGCGGCCCGGGTCAGCACCTCCGGGTCGCTGGCCTGGACGATCACCTCCAGCTGGCTGGTCGACGCCTCCTGCCCGCCACCGAAGCTGATCTCTCCCACGCCGGTGCCGAGCTTGTCGAACTCCTTGCGGAGCACCTCACGCATCTGCTTCGCGTCGGTGTCACCGTCGAGCGCCAGCGACCAGCTGGCGACGTTGTTGCCGCCGCCGCCCGCCCACGGGTTGTCCCCACCGCCCGCGGTCACCTGGTACGTCTCGACGCCCTCGGTGCGCGACAGCACCGACTCGACCTGCTTGGCCGCCGCGTCGGTGGCCGCCAGGCCACTGCCGGCGGGCAGCTCCTGGCTCATGTTCAGGGTGTCCTGGCCGGAGTCGTCCAGGAAGTTGGTCTCCAGCTTCTGCGCGAGGCCGAAGGTGGCGAAGAGCACCAGCAGGCCGAGCCCGACGGTGATCCAGCGGGTCGACCGCTCGCGGGTGGCGAACCCGATCACCGGCAGGTACGCCCGCTGCAACGGGCTGCGCAGTTCCTTGTCCTCCGCATCGCGCCGCACCGCCTCGTCGTCCGCGGTGCCGCCGCGCGGCTTGAGGAACCAGTACGCGAGGACCGGGATCACGGTCAGCGACACCAACAGCGAGGCGAGCAGCGCCACCGTCACGGTGATCGCGAACGGCGCGAAGAGCTGGCCCACGAACCCGCCGACCAACGCGATCGGGGCGAACACCGCCACCGTGGTGAGGGTGGACGCGGTCACCGCACCCGCCACCTCACGAACGCCGGTGATGATGGCGTGTCGCTTCTCCTCGCCGTACTCGAGATGTCGTTTGATGTTCTCCAACACCACGATCGAGTCGTCCACCACCCGGCCGACCGCGATGGTAAGTGCGCCGAGGGTGAGCAGGTTGAGCGAGTAGTCGCCGATCCACAGGGCGATCAGCGCCACCAGCACCGAGAGCGGGATGGAGACGGCGGTGACGACCGTCGAGCGCACCGACAGCAGGAAGACCAGGATGACGATGACCGCCATCACCAGGCCCAGCAGGCCCTCGGTGGTCAGCGACTCGATGGACTTCTCGACGAACGGCGCCTGGTCGAAGACCACGGTCAACTCGGCGCCGGAGGCGTCCTTCAGGTCGGCGAGCCGGTCGCGGATCTCGTGCGAGATCTGCACGGCGTTGCCGTCCGGCGCGGCGGTGACCGCGATGCCGAGGCTGTCCTTGCCGTTGGTCCGGGTGATCGCGGTGGCCGGAGCGAGCTGCTGCTCGACGGTCGCCACGTCAGCGAGGCGGACGGGTGTCGCGCCCGGGGCGACAACGATGCCGCGCAGGTCCTCCAGGGTGGCGATCGGCGTGCCGACCTGCACCGGAAGGGCCAGCGTTCCGTCGGTCACCGTACCCGCCGGAACCGCCACACCGTTGGTCTTCAGCGCGGCGCCGATCGCCGTCGGCTGGATCTGCGCCGCGGCCAGCTTCGCCGGGTCCGGGGTGACCACCACCACGTCGTCGCGGGTGCCGGTCACCTCGACCGTGCGAACCCCCTCGACGCCCTCCAGCTCCGGCACCACCGTCGCGCGCAGCTTCTCCGCGAGCGCCCGCTCGTCCGCCGTACCGGCCGCGGCTAGGACCACCGCCGGCAGGTCGTCGGTGCTACCCGCGATGACCTGCGGGTCGACGCTCTCTGGAAGTTGGGCGTCGATCCGGCTCAGCGCGGTCTGCATCTTGTTGACCACGTCGTCCAGGTCGGTGCCGAACTCGTACGTGACCTGGACGGTGGCCGCCCCCTCGCGGGACGTGGAGGTGATCTTGTCCAGCCCGGGAATGCCCTGGAGGGCGTTCTCGATCGGCTCGGTCACCTGCGACTCGACGATCTCGGGGCCGGCGCCGGGGTAGGGAGCCACGATGAACGCGGCCGGGAACTCGAGCGACGGCAGCAGTTGCTGCTTCAGCGACGGCACGGCGAACGCTCCGAACACCGTGGTCACCACCGCGATGAGGGCAATCAGCCCTCGGTTGGCGAGGCTGAATCTGGCGAGCAGCGACATCGGCCTGGCTCACTCCTGAACGAGAATGCGGGCGGGGATAACCGAAAGTGTGCCGGACTCGATCAACCGGACCCCCGCCGCCCCACGCCGTCCCGAAGAACCGCCTGCCCACCGCCGGTCACCACCGATCGGCCGGGCCGGCGGTGAAGTGCTCAGGCCAGATCGAGGGCGCGGGCCGCGGCCATCGGGTCGTTCTGGATGGTCAGCGGCGCCGGCGCGGTGGAGATCGCCCATTCCGGGTCCTTCAGCCCATGGCCGGTCACCGTGCAGACCACCGTCGAACCGGGCGGCACCGCGCCCGCCGCGGCCTGCTGGAGCAGGCCGGCCACGCTGGCCGCGCTGCCCAGCTCGACGAAGACCCCCACCTCACGGGCGAGCAGCCGGTACGCGGAGAGGATCTCCCGGTCGGTCACGGCGGCGATCAGGCCACCGGAGGCGTCCCGGGCGTCCAACGCCTTGGTCCAACTCGCCGGGTTGCCGATCCGGATCGCGGTGGCGATGGTCGACGGCTCCGGGACCACCTGGCCGGTCACGATCGGAGCCGCCCCGGCGGCCTGGAAGCCGTACATCTTCGGCGCCCGGGTGGTGGTGCCGGCGGCGTGCTCCTCCGCATACCCCATCCAGTAGGCGGAAATGTTGCCGGCGTTACCGACCGGCAGGCAGTGGATGTCGGGCGCATCACCGAGCGCCTCGACGATCTCGAAGGCGGCGGTCTTCTGGCCGTGCAACCGGTCGATGTTGACCGAGTTGACCAACGCGACCGGGTGGTCCTGAGCCAACTTCGCGGCGAGCGACAGGCAGTCGTCGAAGTTGCCGCTCACCTGGAGCAGCTTCGCGCCGTGCACCAGCGCCTGGGCCAGCTTGCCCAACGCGATCTTGCCCTGCGGCACCAGCACCGCGCAGGTCAGCCCGGCCCGAGCCGCGTACGCCGCGGCGGAGGCGCTGGTGTTGCCGGTGGAGGCGCAGATGATGGCCTTGTTGCCGGCCTCGACCGCCTTGGACACCGCGAGGGTCATCCCCCGGTCCTTGAATGAGCCGGTCGGGTTGGCGCCCTCCACCTTGAGGTGCACGTCGCAACCGATCCGGGCGGACAGCACCGGCGCGGGCAACAGCGGGGTGTTCCCCTCGTGCAGCGTGACGACCGGCGTGGCCGGGGTGACCGGCAGCCGATCCCGGTACGCCTCGATCAGACCCCGCCACATGTCGTTCTCCTCGCCTCTACCGCCGCGCCGACCTGAGCATCAGGCCACCTTGGACCAGCCTTCCGGAGCGGTCGACGGCACACCCCGGCTTACCCACCTGGCGGGACGACCAGTTCCTCCCCACGCCGGGACAAACGACTCAGACCCCGCCCTCGACCCGCAGCACACTGGTCACCGACCGGACAATGTCCAGACCGCGCACCTCGCCGACCGTCGCGGCGAGCGCGGCGTCGGGTGCCACGTGGGTGACGATGACCAGCTCGGCGTCGCCGTCACGACCGGGCGACCCACTCGCCGAGCCCTGACGTACGGTCGCGATCGACACGTCGTGCCGGGCGAAGACGCTCGCGACCGAGGCCAGCACACCAGGACGGTCGGCCACGTCGAGGCTGACGTGGTAACGGGTCAGCGCCTCGCCCATCGGCCGGACCGCCAGGTCCGCGTACGCGCTCTCGCTGGCCGCGCGCACCCCGGCGAGCCGGTTGCGGGACACCGCGACCACGTCACCGAGCACGGCGCTGGCGGTCGGCGCGCCCCCCGCGCCCCGGCCGTAGAACATCAGCTGACCGGCCGCGTCCGCCTCCACGAAGACCGCGTTGAACGCGTCGCCGACGCTGGCCAGCGGGTGGCTGCGCGGGATCATCGCCGGGTGCACCCGGACGCTGACCGTCTCCTGGCCGGTGGGGTCGACGCCCCGGGCCGCGATGCAGAGAAGTTTGATCGTGCAGCCCATCGCCTGGGCGCTGGCCACGTCCGCGGCGGTCACCTCGGTGATGCCCTCGCGGTGCACGTCGGCGGCGCCGACCCGGGTGTGGAACGCCAGTGAGGCGAGGATCGCAGCCTTCGCCGCCGCGTCGAAGCCCTCGACGTCGGCGGTCGGGTCGGCCTCCGCGTACCCCAGTGCGGTGGCCTCCTCCAGGGCCTCGGCGAAGCCGGCGCCGGTCGCGTCCATCGCGGAGAGGATGAAGTTGGTGGTGCCGTTGACGATGCCGGTGACCCGGTTGATCCGGTCGCCGTGCAGCGACTCGCGCAGCGGGCGCAGCAACGGGATGGCGCCGGCCACGGACGCCTCGTAGTAGAGGTCGCCACCGCCCTCGGCGGCCGCCTCGTGCAGGGCCACGCCGTCCTCGGCGAGCAGTGCCTTGTTGGCGGTGACCACGCTCTTGCCGACCCGCAGCGCCTCGACCAGCCAGCCCCGGGCCGGCTCGATGCCGCCGACCACCTCGATCACGACGTCCACGTCGTCACGCTTGATCAGGCCGAGCGCGTCGGTGGTGAACAGGGACGGGTCGACCGGCAGGTCCCCCCGGTCGCGGCCGAGCCGGCGGACAGCGATGCCGGCGATCTCCAGCGGAGCGCCGACCCGGGCGGCCAGGTCGGCCGACTGCTCGTGCAGCAGCCGGACCACCTCCTGGCCGACCGTGCCGCAGCCGAGCAGCGCCAAGCGCACAGGTGACGTCATCCCACATCCAAAGCGAGCAGGTCCTCTTCGGTTTCCCGCCGGACGATCAGGCGCGCCTGGCCGTCGCGCACCGCGACCACCGGTGGCCGGGGCACGTGGTTGTAGTTGCTGGCCATGCTCCGGCAGTACGCACCGGTGCCGGGCACCGCGACAAGATCTCCGGGCTGCACGTCGGCGGGCAGGAATTCATCCTTCACCACGATGTCCCCGGACTCACAGTGCTTTCCCACCACGCGGGCGAGCATCGGCTCCGCGCCCGAGGCCCGGGAGGCCAGCGTCGCCGAGTAGGACGCGTCGTACAGGGCGGTGCGGATGTTGTCGCTCATCCCGCCGTCGACGCTGACGTACGTCCGGATGCCCTCGAGGTCCTTGACCGTGCCGACCTCGTAGAGGGTGAACACGGCCGGCCCGACGATGGCCCGCCCCGGTTCGATCGACAGGTGCGGCACGGCCAGGTTCTCCGCCGCGCACTCCGAGTCGACGATCTTGCGCAGCCGCTTGGCCAGGTCCTGCGGAGTCGCCGGGTCGTCCTGGGTGGTGTACGCGATGCCGAAGCCGCCGCCCAGGTCCAGCTCGGGCAGCTCCACGCCGCGTGCGTCGCGGATCTGCGACTGCAGGGCGAGCACCCGGCGGGCCGAGACCTCGAAGCCGCTCGCGTCGAAGATCTGCGAGCCGATGTGCGAGTGCAGACCCCGCAACTCCAGCACGCCCTCGTCGAGGATCTTGAAAGCGGCGGCGGCAGCGGCCCCGCCGGCCAGCGAGAAGCCGAACTTCTGGTCCTCGTGGGCGGTGGCGATGAACTCGTGGGTGTGCGCCTCGACGCCGACGGTGACCCGGACCAGCACCCGGGGCCGGACCCCGCGCTCGCGGGCCAGCGCGGTCAGCCGGTCGATCTCGGTGAACGAGTCGACGATGATCCGTCCCACCCCGGCATCCAGAGCCCGGGTCAGCTCGGCGACCGACTTGTTGTTGCCGTGGAAGCCGATCCGCTCCGGCGGCATTCCGGCCGAGAGCGCGGTGGCCAACTCACCTCCGCTGCAGACGTCCAGATGCAGCCCCTCCTCGGCGATCATCCGAACCACCGCCCGGCAGAGGAACGCCTTGCCGGCGTAGTAGACGTCCTCGGTCGGGAAGGCCGTCCGGAAGTCGCGGCAGCGCGAGCGCAGGTCGGCCTCGTCCAGGACGTACACCGGGGTGCCGAACTCGGCCGCGATGTCCCGGACACTCAGGCCCGCGACGGCGAGCGCGCCGTCGGCACCACGCGTCACGCTGCGCGGCCACAGCGCCGGCATCAGGGCGTTGACGTCCTCCGGGGTACGCAGCCAGGCCGGCCCCCGGTTGCTGATGTCCGCGTGCAGCGCACCGGCCTCGTGAGCGCGCATGGCGTCACATCCTCTCGGGGGCGGAGACGCCCAGCAGGTGCAGCCCGTTGGCGATCACCGTGCGGGTGGCGTTGTTGAGCCAGAGCCGCGCGCGGTGCAGGTCGGTGACCTCCTCGTCGCCCAACGGCAGCACCCGGCAGTTGTCGTAGAACCGGTGGAAGGAAGCCGCGACGCTCTCCTCCAGGTAGCGCGCCACCCGGTGCGGCTCACGCAGCTCGGCGGCGGTCGCCACCACCGCCGGAAACTCCGCGAGCGCCTTGAGCAGTTCGTTCTCCTTCTCGTGGTCGAGCAGTTCGGGGCGGAACGCGTCGCCGTCGCCGGGAACCAGCCCCACCTCGGCGGCGTTGCGGGCCACGCCCGCCGTTCGCGCGGCGACGTACTGGACGTAGTAGACCGGGTTGTCGCGGGTCGCCCGCGTCCACAGCTCGATGTCGATGTCGATCGGGGAGTCACTGGAGTAGCGGGCCAGCGCGTACCGGGAGGCGTCCACACCGATCGCGTCGACCAGGTCCTCCAGCGTGATCACGGTGCCCGCCCGCTTGCTCATCCGCATCGGGGCACCGTCGCGCAGCAGGTTGACCAGCTGCCCGATGAGGATCTCCAGGTTGCGCTCCGGGTCGTCACCGAAGCAGGCGGCCATCGCCTTCATCCGGCCGATGTAGCCGTGGTGGTCGGCGCCCAGCATGATCACGACCCGCTCGAAGCCGCGCTCCCGCTTGTCCAGGTAGTAGGCGCAGTCCGCGGCGAAGTACGTCCATTCGCCGTTGGACTTGCGCAGCACCCGGTCCTTGTCGTCGCCGAAGTCGGTGGTGCGCAGCCAGGTCGCGCCCTCGGACTCGTAGAGGTGCCCCTGCTGGCGCAACCGGGCCAGGGCGAGGTCCAGTTCGCCCCGGTCGTGCAGGTCCTTCTCGTTGAAGTAGGTGTCGAACTCCACCCCGAAGTCCCGCAGCGAGGAACGGATCTCGTCGAACATCAGCGCGACACCCTCGGCCCGGAACACCTCCTGGGCGGCGGCGTCGTCCAGGGTCAGCACCTCCGGGCGGCGGGCCTGCACCTCGGCGGCGATCTCGGCGATGTACGCGCCGCCGTAGCCGTCCTCCGGCGCGGGCTCACCCCTGGCGGCGGCGAGCAGCGACTTGGCGAACCGGTCGATCTGCGAACCCGCGTCGTTGAAGTAGTACTCCGTGCCGACGTCGGCGCCGGTGGCCCGCAGCAGCCGGCTCAACGCGTCACCGACGGCCGCCCAGCGGACCCCGCCGATGTGCACCGGCCCGGTCGGGTTGGCCGAGACGAACTCGAGGTTGATCTTCTCGCCGGCCAGCCGCTCGCTGCGGCCGTACTCCGCGCCGGCCTCGACGATCACCCGCGCGAGCTGACCGGCGGCCGCCGCGTCGAGCCGGATGTTCAGGAAGCCGGGCCCGGCGATTTCCACCGATTTGACGCCGGCTGCCCGACCCAGCTCGTCGGCCAGGGCGGCGGCCAGCTCCCGGGGCGGGACGCCCACCTTCTTGCTCAACTGCAGGGCGAGCGTCGAGGCGTAGTCGCCGTGCTCGGGGTTGCGCGGTCGCTCCACCACCGTGCGCTCCGGCAGCGCGGCGCGGTCGAGCCCACGCTGCTCGAAGACGGCGTGGGCGGCGGCAAGGACGACCGAGGCGAGTTCTGCAGGAGTCACCCAACCATGTTATCGGGGGTAGACTCGGGCACTCGGCGGCTACCCTGCGCGTCATCCGGCCCGCCACTCCCCTGACCGACCGACTTGACGAGGCACGATGAGCATCAGCACCCCGGGTGGCCCTGAGCGCCGCCCGACCGTGGTCAGCACCGGCAAGAAGCCGGCCGCGGGCCGGCCGGCGTCCGGCGCCAAGGCCGGTTCCGGCAAGCCGACGGGCAAGCCGGCGGGCTCCCCCCGGGCAGGTGGCAAGGGCCCACGCAAGCCGATCGCCCCGGTCAAGGTGAGCCAGGGCCGCGCCTGGGGCCCGATCGCGCTCTTCGTCGCGGTGGGCGTGCTCGCGGCCGGCATCATCGGGTACGGCGCCTGGGCGTCGTTCCAGGGCTCCAAGCCGTGGGACAAGCGGGCCAACGCCATCGACGGCATCGTCAACATCCGCAAGTCCGACCCGGACAGCCTGAAGTACGAGTCACACCAGTCGGGCCCGCTGACCTGGAAATACTCGCCGCCGGTGGGTGGCGTGCACAACGCCGCCTGGCAGAACTGCATGGGCGACGTGTACGACGCCCCGATCGCCAGCGAGCACGCGGTGCACAGCCTGGAGCACGGCGCCGTGTGGATCACCTACCGGCCGGACCTGCCGAAGGACCAGGTCGACAAGCTCGCCGGCAAGGTGCGCGGCGTCGAGAAGATGATGATGAGCCCGTACGAGGGCCTGGACAAGCCGATCTCGCTGCAGGCGTGGGGCTACCAGCTCAAGCTCGACAACGCCGACGACTCGCGGATCGACGAGTTCATCAAGGACCTGCGGGTGAACGCCTCCGCCGAGGGCCCGACGGCGCTCTGCAACACCGGCATCACCGCCACCGGCACCACGCCGCGTGAGCTCCCGCAGCAGCAGCCCACCCAGTAAGGACGGCAATGACCGCCCCCGCCACCACCGACAGCGAGCACGACGAGATCCCGGCCGCCCCGGACAAGGGCGGCCGGGCACCGGCGTCGCGCTACGGCCTGCTGGCGCTCGCCATCATGCTGGTGGTGGGGCTCCTTCTCGGGTACGCGGGCGGCCTGCTCACCCCGCGGCTCACCCGACCCGGTGACGCCTCGGTCGAGGCGGGCTTCGCACGGGACATGACGACCCACCACGCACAGGCGGTGGAGATGAGCCTGATCGCGTACCGGTCGGCGACCCTTCCCGAGGTGCGGCAGATCGCCGTCGACATCGCCACCGGGCAACAGGGCGAGATCGGCGCCATGCAGACCTGGCTGCGCGAATGGGAACTGAGCCCGACCGGGTCCCAGCCACCGATGTCGTGGATGGCCGACGGGGTCACCGTCAAGGACGGGCTGATGCCGGGCATGGCCACGCCGCAGCAGATGGCGGCTCTACGTGACGCGCAGGGCATCGAGGTCGACCGGCAGTTCCTGGCCCTGATGTACAACCACCACCTGGGCGGCATCCACATGATCGACGCGGCGCTCGGCGAGACCGACAACGCCGAGGTGCTGCGGGTGGCACGGACGATGAAGGCCACCCAGCAGACCGAACTGAACAACCTCCGGCAGCTCCAGGCGCAGGCCAAGGGCTGATCCACCGGACGGGCACACCGGGCCCGCGTCACCGCCGCATACCGGCAGGGCGCGGGCCCGCGTCACGTCGGCTTACGGCCCGCGCCACGTCAGCGCGGGGCGTGCACCACGTCAGCGCGGGGCGTGCGGAATGTCGGCGCACGGCCCGCCTCATCTCGAGGCGGGTGCGCCACGTCGGCGCGGGTGCCGGCCGGCGCCCCGGCCCACCCGGGTTCGGGCCATGATCGACTCGGCCTCAAGGAAACCGGGCTGTCGACGCGACCAGGACACCCCGATGTCCAGGAACCCGAGTCGATCAAGGCGTGTCTCCGCAGGCCCGTGCACTGCACGACGGCACCGACGCCCCTTGTGGGCGTTTTGCGAGGGAGAGGCGATTACGTTGCTTAGAGAGTTTTCTCCCCACATATCGTGACCAGTTGCGATTCGGGCTCGTTGCCCAAGACGTGGGGGTTGCACTCAGAGACGCACGGCGTTCGGTCACCAGTTGGTGCCGACGCCACACCATCGGCGGTGACGGGGCGGTGGCAGCCGTCCGTCGCGGACAGCGGCAGGGCGAGCCGGGAATGCTCAGCCGCGAACAGGAACTCGAACTGATCGACACACTGCGGGGCGTCCACCCCGACGAGTTCGGCCTGGACGAAGAGCTGTGGACGCGGCAGAGCCTCACCACGCTCATCCAGCGACGATTCGACCTGCCGCTGGACTCCGGCGCGGTCGGGGCGTACCTGCGGGCCTGGGGGTTGGGTCCGCGGGAGCCGCGCGAGCGCGCCTGCGGGCTCTGCGTCAGCGCGGTCGAGCGCTGGGTCCGCAGCGAGTACCCGGCGATCACCCGGGCCGCCCAGGAGCACCTCGCGGAGGTCTACTGGATCGGCCGGGTCCGGCTGCGCGGCACCATGCCGGCGGCCGACGTGATCTCCGCGGTCTCGTCCCGCGGCCGGGTACGCTTCATGATCACCACGCCGACGGTCGACCCACCGCTCCCCCGCGACTTCGTGCTGCGGCTCAGCGGCGAGGAACAGCGCACCGTGCACCTGATCGTGGACGGCTCCTGGCCGCGCAACGAGTGGCCGCGCCGGCTCCCCCGACGAATCGTCCTGCACCCGCTGCCCAGCTGCGGGCGGGCGATCGCGGCCTGAGCACCGGGTGGGCCGGTTACCGACACGATCGGCTCACCCGATACCGATTCGGCGTACGCGGAGGAGGTTTGCTAGTCTTCTCCAGTCGCTGAGCCCCCGTAGCTCAGGGGATAGAGCACCGCCCTCCGGAGGCGGGGGCGCAGGTTCGAATCCTGCCGGGGGCACACTTGCTAAGAAAGCTTTGACCAGTACGAAAAGGCCCCCCGACCAGGGAAAACCCGGTCAGGGGGCCTTACTCGTGTGTCCGGCTGTGTCCGGCCGTCAGCGGCCCATGGCGAGCGTCTGTGCCATATCCGTGCCAAAGTTCGGACGCCGGTCAGTCGTGGCCAAACGCTCGCTCGACGCGTTGCCGGAGAGCAGCCTCTCCGCCGTCTAGGCACTTGGCGTAGATCCTGAGCAGCACCTCCACCGACTGCCCAGCCCAGTCGGCTACCTGGGTCGGCGGCACTCCCCCGTTGAGCTGTGTCGACACGGCGGCGTGCCGCAGGTCGTACGGGGTGCGTGCCAGCGGGGAGGCGTAGACCTCGGGCGTAAATACGGCGGCGCGTGCCCACCGCCATACGCGGTTGATCGTCCCCTTCGGCAGTTCCTCCTTGTTGCGTTCCCCCACGAACAGCCGGCCGTCCGGGCTATAGCCGAACAGTTCTACGTGGGCATTGATGATCGCGGTCAGTTCCGGTGGGCATGGAACAGTGCGCGTCTCACCTCGGGCGCGTTGCTTGAGTTGGCGGCTATCTCGGTTCTTGCCGCTGTCGGTCCATTCTCGGCCCGCGTGCGGGTCTGCTCCGTCAAGCGTGAACTCTCCCCACCCTTTCTCGGGTAGATGCAAGTTCGGCTTTGCAAGGCGAACGGCTTCTTCTGGCCGCATCGCCGCGTAGTACAGGCAGGCGTAAAAAGCGACCATGCGCGGCCCGATACGCCCCTGCTCCCGCACCCCGTTCAGCAGCGTCCGCACCTGCACCGGGTTAGCCACCGATCGCCTGTCGATCGTCGTAACGGTCTTCGGTGGCTTCCATTTCAATTGCGGGAGCGGATTTGCCGGCAGCATCCGCCTTTCCACCGCGTATTCGATTGCTGTGTTGAATATCTTCCGTCGGCGGCTGATGACGCTTGGCGCGGCCGGCGCTCCGTTGAGTCGCACCGTGAGGCCGTCCAGCACCGGCCGCAGCACCTCCGGACGACTGAGGCTTGCCACATCACGCGTGTTCCGCTTCACCCAACTGAGCGTCTTCGCCACCTCGTCGGGAACGCCCTCGGCGTTGCGGCGTGTGGTGTTGAAGGCCCAGCGGCCTAACGCGTGGCGAAGCAGCTTGCCGTCCGGTCGCCCTCTTGCATTGGTCAACATGAGCACGGTAAGCGCCGTCAGCGCTTCGGCGTGGGTGCGCCTAGTCGTGGCGGCCACATGCGGCCACTTCATGTCGGCGAATGAACAAGCTAGCTCGTACCACGACATGGTGATCGTTTCGCGTCGCATCGTGATCGGAAGCCCCGATTCGACGTCGAATGCCTCACCCTTTCGGGAAGCAGTTACTAGCTCGGACCGAAATCCTTCCGCGAGAGCTTTTGTCTTGAATACCTCTTTGCGTGACTGACCGGCAGCCCGCCAACGAACACGGTAGGTGCGACTCTTTTTCCCTTCGTAGGTTTCGATTGACCAGATTCGTACGTCGTAGGTGGTGTTCAAGCGGCCTCCTCATAGAGCGATTCAAGCCAGGATTCGTAGTCGCGCCGCTCGATTCGAATCTCTCCGTTCGGCAGCTTGCGGGCCGGTGGCCCCTTCCGCTTTGCTCGCCAGTCATAGAAGGTCGACCGGCTGATTCCGAGGTCGTCGCAAACGTCGGCAATGGTGAGGTGACGGGCGATGCGAGGTGTCCCCCGCGCGGGGCGATTCGGGGTGGTCATGGGCGGATGCCCTCCCTCGGGGTGGCGTGGAGGTAGATGCGCTGGAACAGCAGGTGCGGAGTAGGGCGGTTGCGCGTCCCGGCTGTTTCAGCCGGGGTGCTCTGCGGCCTGATCCGCGTCCTGGGTGCCGTCCGGGCGGCGCAGGTCACTTGTGGAGGGTCGGGGTGGCGTTGCGGCAGGAGCGCGTAGGACGGCCCGCTGAGAGCGCCGCAGGGGCAAGATCCGGGCAGGGTTGGGGTAAGGCATAGGACGGTTTCGTCTGTGTGGCTCTCAGCGGGCCGTTTCCTGGTGCCGACGGCCCGGCGGCGGGGCGTATGCGGGTCGGGAGGGGGCCGGGAAGCGTTGACACGTTGACAATCGGCGCGCGCGGCCACGTTTTCGCAGGTGAGGGCGGGTGTCGGGGTGTCAACGCCCCCCGTTGACAAGCGTTGACACCCGTTGACACCGGGTCGACCGGCGGCGGATTGTCAACGCCTGTCAACGGCTGTCAACGCGGCCCGTTGACACCCTCGCGGGTGCTCTGAGCTGCGGAAACATCGGCGTCGGGGGCGGTTGTCAACGTGTCAACGCCTTCGGGCACCTCGGCCACGGCGCGGGGGTGCAGTTCGTAGCGGCCGTCCGGCCCGTTGCGGACCCACCCGAGGGCGGCCAGCTCGGCGAGCACCGCCGACACCTCATCGGACTTGGGCAGCCGCCGGGAGACGCGGCGGTGTAGCTCCCGGCGGGTGAAGGTGGTCATGCCCTTGGTGGTGAGCACGCCGAGCACGTACCGGGTGTTCTCTATCGCGGTGTCGCTGCCGATGGTGGTCAGCGCGGCGCGGTAGTGCGCGGCGAAGAACTCGGCCAGCCTCACGGCGTCGGTCATCCGGTCGGCGTCGATCGGGCGTCGCCACGCGTCGGCGGGGTGGTGAGCGACGTGCAGCAGCCCGGCCAGCCGCAGTGTTGCGCCGGAGAGCTTGTTGCCCCACTCCCGCATGTCGTGCAGCGTCCCTCCGGGCCGTAGCTGCGCCTCCACCTCCTGGGCTGCGGCCAGCCGCACCCGCCCGGCCTCGGGGGTGAGGGTTACGGCGGCGGTGTCTTCCCACTCGGCGAGGGTGGCGGCCAGGTCGTGCACCCGGTGCCGGTAGCCGGCGGTCACCGCCTCGGGCACCGGCTCGGTGTCGACAAGGCGGTAGCCGGCGAGGGATCTGGGCAGGGCGAACAGGAACCGTGCCGGCAGTCCTCGGCCGGCGAGGTCGGCGTTCCCGCCGAACTTGCGCAGCACGGTCGGTTGCGCCATGACGCACACGGTCAGCGCGGGTTTGTCGACCGAGGCTCCCTCGCGGGTCTGTCGTTCGTTGCTCATCGGCTGCCCCGCGTGGCCTTTCAGGTAGGGGTCAAGGTTGGGGGCACCGGAGTACCGACCGGCGAGCGTGTCGAAGATCCCGCCTTCATCGCTGATGATCGCCATGCGTCCGCCGTTGGCGGCCATCAGGCCGATGAGGGCTTCCGGGGTGGCGTCGTCCACGATCAGGCGGGGCAGGCCGGGAACGGTGATCGCCTCGGCCGCGATGGCGGCGGCAACGGCCTCGGCGGCGGCCTCGTCTCGCTTGCTCGGGTCGCTGGCTTTCGCGGCTTGGGTTTTGGCTTGTTCGGCGTGCCGGTCGGCGATGTCCCGCAGCGCAGCGGCCTCGGCGATCCGAGGTCGCATCGCCTCTCCGAGGGTCGACTGTGCGGCGAACAGCGGTGCGGTCATCGCCCGGTGCACGGGTGACTTCCGCTCGCCGGGGCCGGCGATGACGGCGGCGAACACGTTCACGGGCTCCCGCCACCCGCCGACCGGCTCCACCTCCAACCGACCGCCCGCACAAGCGGAGAGCACGGCTACGGCGAGGGTGCCGGCCATCGCGGGGTCGGTCTGGGTGAAGCGGGCGACGCCGGTCACCATGTCGCCCAACCAGGCGGGGAACACGTCGACCGGGAACGGCGGCGGCGCGGTGGTCGGCCCGGTCAAGGGCACTGGAACATCCCACAGCGGCCCGCCCTTGGCCGGCTCGCCGGTGGCGTCCGGGTGGTCGGTGACCAGGTGCAGACGTGCGGCGCTCATGCGGCAACCTGCCGGGGCCGCTTGCTGCCGGCAGCCAGCCCGGATCGGATGGTGCGGGCCGTCTCGACGCTGCCCAACCCGGCAGCCGCTGCGGCCTGTTCCAGCACTCCCGAGGCGTCTGTCTCGGTGAGCGACCCACCGGCCGCAAGTTGCCCGAGCGCTACGGCAGCGATGTAGAGCGCCCGGTTGCGCTCCCCGGCCGGCGCGGTGGTCACCCGGCCGGCTTCCCGGCTGATCGCGGCCCGCACGTACGCGCCGCTGCGGTCGGTGGGCAGATCGACCACCACCGGGCGCTGCGGCGGTAGCGGCGCCGGAGCGAGTAGCCCGGCCAGCCAGCCGGGCAGCGGGGCGGGTTCGGTATCCAGGTCGACCCGGTAGGGCCGTCGGGCCACGGTGCTGCCGGCCGCGACGACGTAGCCGCCGTGGGCGCGGGTGTCGACCAGCGGGCCGAGGGTGCCGGCAGTGTTGCGCAGCGGGGGTCCGTCGTCGGGGTGCCGGTAGTAGAGGTGGGTGCCGCCTCCCCCGGTGGTCACGGTGTACGTCGGTTCGATGACGGCGGCGTGTGCGTCGGCCAGCTCGGCGAGGGTGTCCAGCCCGGTCGGCCCGGTGGTGCCATCCTTCGAGGTGTCGAGGTCGACCACCACCAGCCGTGACGGGCCGCAGGCCACCCCGATCCCGTACGGGCGGGCCGACCATGCCCGGTGGATGCGGGCCGCCTCGGTGGTGGCGCGGGCCTCCCACCCGAGGTGGTGACCGGCGGCGCGACAGCGCGGGTCGCGGCCGGTGCAGTCGTCGGCGGGGTGGTCGGGGAAGGCGGGTCGCTTGTCGTCGGGGCGTAGCGGGAAGACGTGCCAGCCGCGCCGGGCGTGCGCGAGCGCGGCGGTGAGCAGATCAGACATGAGTGCTCCTGTTCAGGCGGGGCGACGGAGAGCGCGGGCGGCGGTGAGGTCGATCAGCGCGCCCCCGACGCCGGTGCCGGGGGCCGCGTGGTGACGGGTGGTGACGGCGAGCCGCAGGTAAAGGCGGTAGCGGCCGGCGTCGACACCGCCCATCGGCCACCGCTGGCCGTGTTGGATGACGTGCCCGAGGTCGGCGAGGGCGGCAATGGCGGCGTCCAGCTCGGCGCGGGTGCCGCTGAGCCACGCCTCCATCAGCCGGCCCGCCTCGGTCGCGGCCGGGCGGTGATCGCAGCGCGGGTGACGGCCTCCCGCAGGTCGCCGAGCAGCCCGACCAACTGCCGGCGGGCGGCCAGCTCGGACGGGGCGAGCGCGACCCTGACGCGCACCTCGGCGTGTTCGCGGCCGGCGGCGGTGCGCACCCGCACGAGGACGGCGCGGGAGCGGCCGGCGACGTCGACCACGATCTCTTCCGATCGGTGCTCGCCGAGGCCGCAGCGGTGGTCCATCCCGCACCACTCGGTGTGGCCGGCGGCGCGCCGGCTCACCGGTTCGCCTCGGCCCGTAGCCGGTGGAAGTGGTTGTAGACGCGGCGGCCGGTGCGCAGCCGGTGGCCTCGGTCGCAGCGGCGGCAGGGACGCGGGCGGCGTAGCACGCGGGTGGTGATGTGGCCGGTTCCGGCGCACCGCTGGCAGGTCTTGACGGGCTTGACCCAGCACAGCCCGGCGTAACCGAGCGTGATCAGGGCGGGGATCGCGGCGAGGGTGATAGCGGCGGTCAGGTGGGGGTTCACGGGTGCCTCCTGGGCCGGTTTTTGGGTGCGAACGGCCGTGAGCTGCTATCTGCTAGATCGCAGCTCATGATTCGGATCGGGTGCTAGCGAGGGTGCTAGCGCTAGCAGGACGGGCCGCTAGCGCTAGCACCCTCGCGGCGGGTTAGCCGGCGGACCGCTTCCGGTCACGCTCCGCGATCGCGGCGAGCACGTCGGGGTGCTTGATACCGCGTCGGGTGGTGGCCTTGCCGTCGATGCGCCGCCCCACGTCGCCGACCTTCACGAGGGGGTGCGGCTTGAGCGCGGTGGTGAGCTGCGCCGCCTCCCACCCGCCGTAAACGTCGGGCCGCAGCTCGGCCAGCAGCGCGCACAGCGTCTCGTTCCACACGGCCTTCTCGTCGCCCGGCCACACCCGCGCCAGGTCGCCGAGGACATCCGCGACCGGGGCGACGTCGCGGGTCTGCTCGTCCAGCTTCGGCAGCGTCCCGGCCGTGGTGCGCAGCGCGACGGCGCGGGCGACGATGCGGGCGGCGGCGGTGGTGTCGACGTAGAACGACCGGACCGCTGACGCCTTCGCGCCGAAGCCGCGCAGGATGCCCCACCCGGCCTCGGCCACCGGCTGGAAGACGGTCGCCCGGTAGCCGTTCTTGTACGCCGACGTCCCGAGGATCATGTCGTTGGCGGTCTGGTCGGCCACGGAGAGGCAGAACCGGGAGTTGACGTTGCGGGTGATGCCGGTCGGCAAGCTGTCCTTGTCGGGGATCTGCGTGCCGATCAGGATGATCACGCCGAGCGCGCGGCCGAGCTTGATGACCTTTTCCAGGATGTCCCCGGCTTCCTTGCCGTACTTGCTGGTCATCAGCTCTTGCAGCTCGTCGAACCAGGCGACGAGGGGGTGAAGCCCGGAGCCCTTGAGCGACGCCAGTTCCGGGGTGACCTTGTTCTCAGGGGCCTTACCCAACCGGGCGTAGTGCTCGATGCGCTTCGACCGGCGGCGGCACTCCTCGTACAGCCACTCCACAAAGCCGAAGCAGCGGGCGAGGGTGTCGTCATCAAAGCCGTTGCCGTACTCGGCCATGACCGGCTCAAGCACGGCGAAGTCACCAACACCCTTCAACTCGTAGCCCCGGATCTCGGTACGGGCGTCGAGGGCGGCGGCCAGGATCAGATCCCGCAGCGCGAACGTCTTGCCGCTGCCGGGCTGGCCGCCGAAGAGGTAGTTGCGGAACATCAGGTCAACCGCAACGGTGTCCAGCCGGGGCGTGGTGGCGAACGGGAACGCCTTGAACACGTCGACCTTGGCCGACTCGGACAGCAGCGGCCACGCGGGTTGCTTCATCTGCGATGCCGGTTCGTAGCCGACCCACAACGCCAGCCGGCCCGTGTGACCGGGTGCCGGTTCGGGCCACACCTGGTCAAGCGGCAGCCGCATCGCCGAGGCGAGCCGGCCCCGGCGGGCGACGACCTCGGCGGCCTCCACCCCGTACGGGAGGTCGACCACGGCCAGGTGGCCGGGGCCGTCGCGGTGAATGTCGACCGGGAAGCTGATCGCCTTCGGGTCCTTGGCAACCGCCGAGTTGATCCCCGACAGTTGCAGCGACGTCAGCGCCCGGCGCACCAGCTCGGCGGTGAGCTTGCGGTAGCGGGTGCCCTCGGTAACCCGGTCGGTGAGGGGCTTGTCCGCCGGTCGGCCGAGGGTGGCCAGCAGCGGCACCACCGCCGCCAACGCCAGGTAGCGCCACCACGGCGGGCCGAGGGTGAGGACGATCGCCCCGGCGACGGTCGCGCCGGCACCGGCGGCGAGCACCCACCACCGCCACACGCTTTGGCGCTGCCGGCGGGCGTCGAGCTTGAGCCACACGTCCGCCTCACCACGGGTCGCGGCGGCCTGCCGTAGGTGCCAGTTGCCCTCTTCGGCGCTGGCCCAGTGCAGCGCCCGGCCGAGCCCGCGGAACAGGCCAACCGGTGCCCACACAGCGGTTTTCGCCGCGTACTTCGGCAGGCGCACCGCGTGGTAGGCGGTTACGTAGCCGGCATCCTTCGATTGGTGCCGCGCCGCAGCGCGCAGGCCGCGCCACGAGCGCGCCCACTCGGCCAGGATCGGCCGGCGCTCCCGCTGCCGGGCGAGCACCTCCGGCGGGATGTCCTCGGCCGCGTCGACCAGGCCGCCGAGGCGCTCCGGGCCGTCGTCGATCGTCTCGGCGTCCTCGCCGCTGTCGTCGGCGACGGTGTCGTCGTCGGCGTCGGCCGGTGGGCGGGGGCGCGGCACCCGGCGGGCGCGGGCGTCGTCCAGGTCGACCACCTCGGCATCCGGGCCGGCGGTGGTGGTGGGGTCGGTCAGGTCGTTCTCGGCGGCCTGCCAGTCGAAACGGTTCTCATCAGGGGCAGTCATGATGGGGGTTCCTCCAACGGTCGGGAGATCGGTAGGGGGCCGGCGGCGCGGCGCGGGTTGGTAGCCAGGTGGCCGCGCCGCCGGGCGGGGTCAGGAACGCGGCGGGCGGGTCGCGATGGCGGTCACCGCGAACGCGACCACGGCGACCGCGTGCAGCACGCGGCTGGCGGTGTCGTCGGCGGTGAACATGAGCACGAGGTTGGCCAGGGCCAGCGCGTTGAACACGTGCCAGATCCAGCCGGTGGGGCGGGTGGCCGGCGGGGTGACGCGGGCACCGTCGTCGAGGGCGGCAGCGGCCCACTCGTCGGAGTACGCGACGCCGTCGCAGGTCCACGGCCACGGATCGCGGTCAGACGGCCCGGTCTTCCGCGCGCTCCTGCCCTCGTGGGTAATGACGGTGCCGATCGGTAGGTCGGCCGGTTCGGGGGTGTGGTTGCTCATCGGTCGGTGGTCCTCCCATATGAGGTGGGCTAGCGGATCGGTCAGCGCTTGCGGGGCGGGCAGTCGTCGCAGGTCGTGGGCGGTTTGGCGTTGCCCCACAACGTGACGTAGTGCCGGCCGCAGGGCAGAAGGACGGTTCGGGAGTGCGCGGCAGCCGCGCGGCGGGGGATCATGGGTGTTCTCTCCCGGATGTCTGCAAGACGGATGGGGTGAGGCCGGCGGCACGGCATCGGTTTCCAGGCCAGGGGCCGTGCCGCCGGGCGGGGCTACTCGGTGTCGGTCAGGTCTGCGATGGCAGCGGAGAAGTGGTCCTGAACCAGAGTGATCACCAGGGCAGACGCGAACGCCAGGCCGGGAATCAGCAGGTGAAGCAGCACCTGCATGCCCTGCTCAGGCAAGCCGCCCGGGTACGCCTCGGTCAGCGACGGCATGACGTTCATCGCGGCAGTGCTGGCCAGCAGCCCATACTCGACTTTGCGGACGGTGCGCTCGTGGACGCTGCGGCCGACTGCGGAGAGCTGCCCTCGGGCGATGAGTAAGCCGACCAGCAGGATGGAAAACGCCGGGTCGACCAGCCAGGCGACCAGCCACGTCGGCGACCACGGCTCGGCGTGCCCGGCGGCGAACCGCTGAACGTTGACCATCGTGAACGCGAGCGCGAACAGCAGCGCCGACCACGCCATTGCCGTCCAGCGTGCGCGCTGGCGCATCAACCGGACCGCCTGGACATCCGGGTCCATCAGCAGTCGCCGCAACTGCCGAGCCTCCGCAGCTTTCGCGGTCCACTCCTGAACCCGCCGGGTCCGACCCTGCATTAGCGCGTCCCGCGCTGCCTGCATCCGCTCGGCCCGACGCTCACCCCGGCTCAGCCGGCGGTCCAGCGTGGGCGGGGCGGGCGTGTCCGGGCGACTGACCGGCGCGACCTGCTCGACCGGCTCGGGCGGCTCGGGCGGCGTGATCTCCGGCGCGGGCAACGGGTCCGGTACGACCAGCGGCGCGGCCTCGGGTGCGGCCAGTGCGGGTGCCGGGTCCGGCGTGGCCGGCTCGGTGGTGTCGACCGGCGGCGCGGCGGGCTCGGCCTTGAGCAGGGCGAGCAGTTCGCCGGCCTTCGGCGCGCCGATGCGGAACTCCCGCATGAGCCGGTTCCGCGACGGGAACACCTCCCCGTCCGGCAGGTCCAGCTTCCGGGCGGCAGGCAACAGGTCCTCGATCGGTTGCGGATAGCGGGTGCCGTTGATGGCGGGGGCGGTCATGCTGCGTCCTCCTGGGGGAAGGCGCACGCGAGGCATTCGCCCAACGAGCGCGGAATGAAGTACGGCCGAACCTGGCGGCAGACGCGGCAGGTCCGGCGGGCGGTCAGTGCCTTACCGATCGCGGCGCGCTGCGCGGGGGTCGCGGTGCGCTTCGGCGCGGCCAGGTCGACCCGGTACAGGTAGGCGGTGCGGGTACCGCCGACCCCTTGCCAGAGCACCTGAGCGGCGACGGGTTGACCACCGGGCCGCAGGCCAGCGGCGGTCAGTTGACGGCGGGTGGCGTAGCCGGGCGGGGCACCCCTCCACCAGAAGGTAGGGATGCCGTACCGCGCCCCGTCCGGATCCTGAAAGGCGGCGCGGATGCGGGCCATCAGGCCGCGCGGTGCGGGTCGTTACGGGCGGTCGTCTCGGTGGCGGCGCGGGTGACGCGGGCCTCGGCCCGGCGCACCCGACGCCAGTCCAGCTCGGTCGGGCCGCCGTGGTCCTCGGCGTAGAGCAGCGTGATCTCGGCGTCCAACAGGTCCAGCTCGGCCGCGATCAGCGGCCACTCCGCGTCGATCGCGGCCAGGTCAGCAGCGGTCGGCTCGGCGGTGATGAGGGCAAGTCGGTTCCGCACGGGAAACCTCCGGGAAGTCGTTGGAGCGGGAAGTCATGCAGTGCGCGCAACCCGCTTCACTCGCTCCGCTCGCCGGGACCTACCGGGGTCGACCACCATGTGGCTCAAGGCAGAGATGCTGCTCAGCGGCGCTACGCGCACTCATTCCTGTCGCTGTGGAGTTAAGAAGTAACGACCTGATCCGGCGATCCATGGGCGTACGGCAACTACGTGCCGCCGTTCCCCGGGCCATCCGGTCGGCGTAGCTGATTTCAGCGCTAAAATTAGCGCTGAAGTTGTGCGGTGTCAACGAGGTGGGAGGACTAGGATCAGCGGATCAAGTAGTCAGACAGGGAGGCGTCGGGTGGAGGATTGGCAGGCTGTGGCCAGCGCAATCAACGGCCGGATGGCCGATTTGCCGCTGTCGCAGCAGGAGTTGGCCGAGCGGTCCAAGGTGTCGGTTGCCACCCTGCGTGAGCTGCAAAAAGCGACGGCGACCCGCAAGCGGTCGGTACGCACGCTCGCCGCGATCTCTCAGGCTCTCGGCTGGCCGGATAACTACCTTCGTGCCGTGCTGACCGGGGCCACACCGCCGAACAGCGGCGGGGAAGCAGGAGGGGCGGACAGTTCGTCGCTGGTGCTCGCGCGGCTGGATCAGCTTCACGCCGAGGTGCGGCGGCTCGCGGATGCCGTGGAACGAATCGCGGTCGATGTCGGTCATGGCGATAAGGACACCAGTTCTGGACGCGCATCCGAACGCCGTTCACCAGCCGGGTAAACGCCGTCCACTAGGCATCGACTAGGCGTGGTTTGCGTCGGCCGGTGCCTACGCCTGCAAAGGAGGCCCCGTCGTGCCTGCTCGCGCCAGCGATGCCAGCCCGAATCTCGCGCTCTACAACCTCCGCGATGCGGCGGGCGAAACTCAGCAGGATGTGGCGGACGGGTTGAACCGCCTCGGGGTGGCGCGCGGAAAACGGTTGGCCGTGACCGCCAATCAGGTGAGCAGGTGGGAGCGGGGGATCACGTTCCCGTCAGCGCTCTACCGTCAACTCCTTGCCGAGCACTTCGGCGTCTCTGTGCAAGATCTTGGACTCACCAGGCAGCGCGTCACCCCCCAGCAGCGCGAAAGTCCCGAGAACGATTCCGGAGGTTTCGCGATCTACCAGGATCCCGTGTCTCACCCGCAGGCCGAGGAAAGCCAGGCAGAGTGGCGTGCGGTCCGGCGGAAGCTGAACGTTCACCGTGTGCAGCTCGCGCGCGAGGCAGCGCGCCTCTATGACGTGGAGCACCGAGTAGGTGACAGTGGCCTGATTGCGGCGCCGCAGTGGTTGCCGTCGACCCCGATTGAGCTGGCGCAGTTCGGAATCGGACTCGCCCCGGAAGGAACCGCACCCCTCGTCACCGGGACGGAGGATGCTGCGGCCGGCGTACGGCCGCTGGCGTCGGACGGGCGGCGGCACCAGCGCTACAGCCTCGCCCTGAGGGAGGTTGAACAGCCCCGGCTCTTTGAGAACCGGCTCGCGTGGCACCTCGCGGGAGTCGACTGGAGCCAGTCCGACCGTGCGCTCACGTTCACTACCGGCACGTACTTCGGTGGTGTCGATGTCTCGGAAGCGCTCGCGCACGAAATGGCCATGTACCACGTCGCTGGCGATGGAAGTGGCATCCTGCCGGCGTCCTGGCGAAACCTGGGCTTCCGGCGGCTCGTGGGTGACCCGTTCACGCCGAGCCGTCGACCGACAGCGCCGTCAACCGACACACTCACCCTGCGGGTAGACGACGACGGAGCGTCCTTCGTGCTGCACAACCGTGCCGCCGGCAACGTAGCCGTAGCCGGGGGCATGCTGCACATCATGCCGGCGGGAGTGTTCCAGCCGTCGAGCATCCTGCCTGCCGCCCAAGCGGCCGACTTCGACCTGTGGCGCAACATGATGCGGGAGTACAGCGAGGAGTTCCTCGGCAGTGCTGAGCATGGTGGCGACGGTGAGCCGGCGGACTACGGCGCGGAGCCGCTGGCAGCCTTCGACCGCGCGTACGCGTCCGGTGGGGTGCGGGTCTTCTGCCTCGGAGTCGCGCTCGACGCGCTCACCCTGTGGGGTGAGATTCTGACCGTCGCCGTGTACGACGGCCCCACCTACGATCACCTGTTCGCCAACATGGTCAGCTCCAACGATGAGGGAACCGTGGTCATGACTGGGCGGGTACGGCCAACCTCGGCGTTGCCGTTCACCAGGCACACCATCGACGAACTGACCGCCAGCGGGCGGCTGGCACCGGCGGCGGCCGGATGCCTTGAACTCGCGTGGGAACACCGCCGCACAATCCTGGGGAGAAGTTGACGTGCACGTACTGGTAACCGGTGGCCTGGGATTTCTCGGCCGTGCCGTCGCCCGTGACCTGCTTGCCGCAGGACACCGGGTCACGGCTATGAGTCGAGGTCGCGGTTACCGAACCGCACCGTCCGGCGTCGAGCTGGTGACGGGGGACATCCGGGACCGTGCGCGGGTCGCCGAGATCGTTCAGGAGGGCGGGTACGACCGAGTCGTACACCTTGCGGCGTTGACCAGTGGGCGAGACTCGTTCGCTGACCCGCTGGGTTACTTCGACGTCAACGCGACCGGCACCCTGAACCTACTCATGGCCCTAGACGCCGCGCGGACGACCACCGCGCCAGCTTCCCTGGTCTTCGCTTCGACCAATATCGTCTACGGGTCGCAGCGACACGGCGCTCTGTCTGAAGACCTCGACCCGCACCCCGAGAGCCCGTACGCGGCGTCGAAGGTTGCGGCTGAGCAGATGGTCGCGGCGTATGCGGCGACCGGAGCAATCGGGGCGGTCACCCTCCGACCCTTCAACATCGCTGGGGCCGTCGACGGCGTTACCGACACCGACCGCGCACGGATCATCCCGAACGTCTTCCGCGCGATCACCGGAGAACGCGACCACGTAAACCTCAACGGAGACGGTGCGGCAGTGCGAGACTTCGTGCATGTGGTCGATGTCGCCACCGCAGTGCGGCTCGCGCTAACCGTCTGCACACCAGGCACCAGCCAGACCATCAACCTTGGCTCAGGCATCGGAACAAGCATGGCCAGCGTCGTAGCCACCGCCGAACAGGTCACCGGCCACCCGGTGGCCGTCCGCCGTCAACCGCCTAAACCTGAACCGCCGGAGCTGATCGCCGACGTCAGTCGCGCCCACACCGTCCTCGGCTGGACCCCAGCGAGGTCCAAGTTGAGTGAGATCCTTGCGGACGCTTGGGAGGCATGGCCGCGTACCTAGCTCCTGCCGCTCGCAGCGCGGGGCCCCACGATCATTCAGATGTGGGCACACCAATGGCATGTGCTAGAACGACGAGGCGATAGCTCCTTCTCTCAGTGCCGGTGACGATTGAGCGAGCAGTCGTTACCTCAAACGTGCCCTGGACCCTCTGCGTGAAAAACTGGCCCAGCTCCGGGACTAATTCATCGATGACGGAGGCGGTTATGACCTTGCCGTCGTCCATTTGCAGCTCAATCCGATTCCGGATATCGCTCACGGTTCCTAGGCGACCTTCAATGACTGCCTGCTCTTCGGTTAGATGATTTCTATCTAGGACATCGCCGAGTCGTTGCGCAATCGGTTTGCTGAAAACTGCATCCCGTGCGTCTGCACCTGGCTTCTGCCATGAAATAGCAGCGCTCATGCCGGTGTCGGCGACAACACGTGATAGATCTGATAGGTGTTTAAATGCTCGGGCACCCAACGGCAGGACAGCATCTACGATGGGTTCCTCATCGAGACCCCCGTTATTCACTAGGCCGATTACATCGAGAACGCGGGTAACAGATTCATCCAAGATGTCAACCGAATCGCCTATCCCAGGAATCTCTCGCTGGGTCCCGTGTTGCTCGGGGCCCTTCAATACTGCTCCGAATGAGCCAGGAAAGGTAGCGGCGAGGCGGAGCGCCGTGGCTTCGCGCAGCGGCCCTGGTATTGCCGCTCGCGTCGTAATCTTCCCGACGATAGCTTGCGCAATGGACGAGACTGACTCTTGGAGGGAGGAAAGGAGTCGAGAGAGCGCGTCCACCCGCACTTCGTGACGCGTTACCGGGTTCCCCTCTAGGCGCAGTTCCAGAACCGAGCGAGCGGGCTCCCGTAAATCCGCCTGCATCTGCGCTAATCCCCGGGCACCGAGCGAGAAGCTGAAGGAATCACCGAAGGCGGATGCTTCGGCTAGTGGCTCGTCCAACTCGGCCGGAGTAAGAGGCGTAGGGTCACTGGCCATCCTTCACCTCCAAAATTCCTTTAACGAGCGTATCATCCTCGCGCACCCCAGTGAAGAACTTTAGCCACTTTCCCGCCATTTTACGGGCGACTGAACTTCGTGGGTCGCCGGGGGCCACCACGGGCGAAAGGAAGGAGTCGATCCCCCATCGATCTCGCGTCTCGTGACCGTTAAAGAGACCATCAAGCAGCATCTTTTTTCCTGGCGAAAGGCGATCCACATCGTCCGCCATAAGAAAAGTAACTACGTCGACGTCGCGCGGGTTCTCCTTATGGGTGGCAAAGCTGCCATCGATCCATTGGTACTGGATCGGCGCAATCCCGGATATGGCATCGCGGTGTTGCAGCCATCGTTCGAATAAGGATCGCCTCGATCTTGATCCAGGGAAGGATTCAACAAATGACGAACGAAACTCGTCGATTGTGACGATGTGTCGACCCGGCGGCAGGAAGCCATTCGGACCCAACATGCAGCCGTCCTTCCCAGGCATCCCCTGCTTAGGTGCGTGCCCTCGATGTGACTGTGCGTCTCGCCATCCTCTCGTTGCGCTCCCTGTCTGGCATCCACCGATTGGTCAACACGCGGACAGTCCGACCGGCAACGCCTTCGCCCCCAAGCTCTTCCATCGGCTTCGCTACCCCGTTACGTTCGTGACCTGATCGGCCGGCGGTAGGGGACTGGATCAAGGAGTGGACTTGGCAACTCGACGGGTGCTGTCCTGGCTGCCGGTGGGCTGGTCGGTGGTGGCTGTCCTATGTCTCTGGCTGACCATCGCCACGGTGCTTGATCCGGACGGGCCATGGTGGGTGCCCCTGACCTTCGCCGGATGCACGGTAGTGGCGGCAGGCAGTGTGGTGGCCTGGCTGCTTGAACGCCGCCGACGCAATCGACCGTAGGCCATCGTGCAAGGTCGCGAGAATCCGTGTTGCCGTACCTCTGTTGATCCCGCTGCGTGCTGGTCAGGGAGGCGATCATGGCGCCCTGTAAAGCCGCCTTCAGTGCCCTTGTCGTCATCATTCCCATGCCACATACGTGCCAAAGTTGCCCGCGCTGCCGCGCGTCTGCCAGCGCTCGCCCAGCTCAGTGGCATGATCGGGCCCGCAGAGGCACCGCCCTCCGGAGGCGGGGGCGCAGGTTCGAATCCTGCCGGGGGCACCAAGAAACAGTTTCCACCCGACCGTCGCCGGGCGCAGGAGCATGTTGGCTCCCCGCGCCCGGTTTTTGCGTTTCCACTCGCGGAAGCCCTGAACAGGCCACTCCCTGACCAGGGGAAGCACCCCACCAGCCAGCTCCGGCTTCCGGCCCGCCGCACCGCCCGGACGCCCGGCCGAAAGCCCGCGAACGCACAAGATCGATAATGTCGTCATGCTGTTTCTCGGGTTGCTCCTCGCCGCGCTGGGCGGGGCCGCCACCGCGGCGATCCTCACCGTACGTGGGCTCGGCGCGGTGCTCAGGAAAGGCGAGCGCTCCCGGCCGGGTTGGTTGCGGGCGGCGGCGCTTCTCGCCGGTGCGGGCGCCGCCGCCATGTACGCGTGGGGCCTGCTCCACCTCGGCTACGCGGTGATGCGGGCGGAGGACGGCGGGGCGGGCTCCTTCCCGATCGAACCCTGCCGGGAGGGCGGGTCGCAGCTGGCAAGCCAGGTCGACGGGTACGGAGTCAGCTACCTACCGCTCCGCTTCGAGTGCCACCTCAGCGGTGGCAGCACGTACGTCACCTCATCCGTGCCCGGGTACGTCAACCAGGCCACATCCGTCCTCGGGCTGATCACCGCCACCTGCGGAGTCCTCGCCGCCACGACGGCACAACGCGCACGACCGCCGGCCGCGTAGGCGTCCGACCGGCGGTGACGCCCACTGCTCAGGTGCCGACGTAGGCCGCCAGGTGCTCACCGGTGAGGGTGGAGCGGGTGGCGACGAGGTCGGCGGGTGTGCCCTCGAAGACGACCCGGCCACCGTCGTGCCCGGCGCCGGGACCGAGATCGATGATCCAGTCGGCGTGCGCCATGACCGCCTGGTGGTGCTCGATGACGATCACCGACTTGCCCGCGTCGACGAGGCGGTCGAGCAGGCCGAGCAGGTGCGCGACGTCGGCGAGGTGCAGGCCGGTGGTCGGCTCGTCCAGGACGTAGACGCCGCCCTTCTCGGCCATGTGGGTGGCCAGCTTGAGCCGCTGCCGCTCGCCGCCGGACAGGGTCGTGAGCGGCTGGCCCAGGCTGAGGTAGCCGAGCCCGACGTCGGCGAGCCGGTCGAGGATGGCGTGTGCGGCCGGCGTGCGCGCCTCGCCGGCGCCGAAGAACTTCTCGGCCTCCGTCACCGACATCGCGAGCACCTCACTGATGTCGCGACCGCCGAGGTGGTATTCCAGCACCGATGCCTGGAACCGCTTCCCCTCGCAGTCCTCGCAGGGGGCGGCGACACCGGCCATCATCCCCAGGTCGGTGTAGATGACGCCGGCGCCGTTGCAGGTCGGGCAGGCGCCCTCGGAGTTGGCGCTGAACAGCGCCGGCTTCACACCGTTGGCCTTCGCGAACGCCTTGCGGATCGGGTCGAGCAGCCCCGTGTACGTAGCCGGGTTGCTCCGTCGCGAGCCGCGAATCCCGCCCTGGTCGATCGACACCACACCCGCTCCGGCGGGAATCGACCCGTGCACCAGGGAACTCTTGCCGGAGCCGGCGACACCGGTCACGACGACGAGCACCCCGAGCGGTATGTCGACGTCCACGTCACGCAGGTTGTTGGCCGTCGCGCCACGGATCTCCAGCTTGCCGGTGGGCGTACGCACCGTCTCCTTGAGGGCCGCCCGGTCGTCGAGGTGGCGGCCGGTGATGGTGCCGCTGGCCCGCAGTCCCTCCACGGTGCCCTCGTAGCAGACGGCGCCGCCCTCCGTGCCGGCACCGGGACCGAGATCGACGACATGGTCGGCGATGGCGATGGCCTCCGGCTTGTGCTCCACGACCAGCACCGTGTTGCCCTTGTCGCGCAGCTGCAGCAGCAGCTCGTTCATCCGCTGGATGTCGTGCGGGTGCAGCCCGATCGTCGGCTCGTCGAAGACGTAGGTGACATCGGTGAGCGACGAGCCGAGGTGGCGGATCATCTTGGTGCGCTGCGCCTCGCCGCCGGAGAGGGTGCCCGACGGCCGGTCGAGCGACAGGTATCCCAGCCCGATCTCCTCGAACGAGTCGAGGAGGTGTTGCAGGCCCGCCAGCAGCGGGGTCACCGACGGCTCCTCGATCCCCCGCAACCAGGCGGCCAGGTCGCTGATCTGCATGGCGCAGACGTCGGCGATGTTCTTCCCCTTGATCTTCGACGACCGGGCCTCCTTGCTGAGCCGGGTGCCGTCACAGTCGGGACAGGTCGTGAAGGTCACCGCCCGCTCCACGAAGGCGCGGATGTGCGGCTGCAGCGCGTCGACGTCCTTGGAGAGGAAGGACTTCTGGATCGACGGGATCAGACCCGCGTACGTCAGGTTGATCCCGTCGATTTTGATCTTGGTTGGTTCCCGGTGGAGCAGGTCGTCCAGCTCCCGCTTGGTGTACGTGGCAATCGGCTTGTCCGGGTCGAAGTAGCCGCAGCCGCGGAAGATCCGGCCGTACCAGCCCTCCATGCTGTAGCCCGGGATCGTGATCGCGCCCTCGTTGAGCGACAGGCTGTCGTCGTACAGCGCCGCCAGGTCGATGTCGGTGACCGCGCCCATGCCCTCGCAGCGGGGACACATGCCGCCGAGACGGGTGAAGGTCGCCTTCTCGGTCTTCGTCCGGCCGGCGCCGCGCTCGACGGTGATCGCACCGGTGGCCTTCACCGAGGGGACATTGAACGAGTACGCGTTGGGCGAGCCGATGTGCGGCTGCCCGAGCCGGCTGAACAGAATGCGCAGCATCGCGTTGGCGTCGGTGGCGGTGCCGACGGTGGATCGGGAGTTCGCCCCCATTCGCTCCTGGTCCACGATGATCGCCGTGGTCAGGCCATCGAGCAGGTCGACCTCGGGCCGCGCCAGCGTCGGCATGAAGCCCTGCACGAAGGCGCTGTAGGTCTCGTTGATCATCCGCTGCGACTCGGCGGCGATGGTGCCGAACACCAGCGAGCTCTTGCCGGAACCGGAGACACCCGTGAACACGGTCAGCCGGCGCTTCGGGATCTCGACGCTGACGTCCTTGAGGTTGTTCACCCGAGCGCCCTGCACGCGGATCAGATCGTGACTGTCAGCAACGTGCGGCGCGGACGACTGGGGGGCCGTGCTCATCGTCTCTCCATCTGTCGGGCCGGACGGGTCAGCGCACTTCCTGGATGCGGATCATATTGCCCGCGGGGTCCCGGAAGGCGCAGTCGCGTACGCCGTACGGCTGCTCGGTCGGCTCCTGGACGACCTCGGCGTTGCTCGCCTCCAACGCGGCGAAGGTGTTGTCGAGGTCGGAGGTGGCCAGGTTGACGCCGAAGTAGCTGCCCTTGGCCATCAGTTCGAGGATGGTCTGCCGCTCGTCGTCGGTGATGCCGGGGTTGGCGGCCGGCGGGTGCAGGACGATGGACGTCCCGGGCTGGCCGACCGGCCCGACGGTGATCCAGCGCATCCCCTCGTACCCGACGTCGTTGCGGACCTCGAAACCGAGGGTGTCGCGGTAGAAGGCCAGGGAGGCTTCGGGATCGGTGTGCGGAAGGAAGCTCGAGTGAATGGTGATGTCCATGGCCGTCACGCTAGTTGCGGCTCCGTGACCCGCGCTTCTCGATTCCTGACCGGTCTGGTCACCTGCTTGGCCACGCACGACGGCATCCCCGCCGTCGCCTGCGCCGCCTGCCGCCGGTAGACGCTCGGGGGCACCCCGACCAGCTCGGCGAAGCGAGTGCTGAAGGTGCCCAGCGAGGAACAGCCGACCGCGAAACAGACCTCGGTGACGCTCAGGTCGCCACGACGCAGCAGCGCCATCGCCCGCTCGATACGCCTCGTCATGAGGTAGCTGTACGGCGACTCGCCATAGGCGAGCCGGAACTCTCGGCTGAGATGCCCGGCCGACATGTGCGCGCCACGGGCGAACGCCTCGACGTCGAGCGGCTGCGCGTACTCCCGGTCGATCCGGTCGCGGACCCGGCGCAGCCGCGCGAGGTCACCCAGTCGCTGGGACGCGTCGGGTTTGCTGGTCACCTGGCAAATCGTGCCACACCCCCCGTCATTCGGCCTGCCGCCGAGCGCGGGCCCGGCGCTTTCCCTCGTGCATGGCCTGCACCCGGGCCACCGGGATGGCCCGACCCTCGGCCACCAGGTCGGCGGGGAGTCGCTGGGGGGCCGGCATCAGCGCGGCCCACGGGTCACCGTCGGCGACCAGCGACGGCGCGCTCCGGATGGTGAAATCGGCGGGAGTCACCTCGGTCAGGTCGGCCCAGTCGACCGGGAAGGAGACCGGCATCCCGGGGCGCAGCCGAGGGCTGTACGCGGCTGCCACGGTCGCCCCGCCGGAGCGGGTGGCGTCCACGAAGACCCGACCACCCCGGTCCTCCCTGATGTACGCCGTGGTGGCCAGCGCGGGGTCGAGCCGCTCGGCGCGGACGGCGAGCGCCCGGGTGGCGGCGGCCAACTCCTCCGCCGTGGGTTCGTCGGCCACCGGGACGAACACGTGCACGCCCTTGGCGCCGCTGGTCTTGACCGCACCGGACAGGCCGGCCTCGGCGAGCGCCTGGCGGACCAGCAGGGCGGCGGAGACCGCGGCGCGGAACCCGTCGCCCTCCGGCGGGTCGAGGTCGAGCACCAGGTGGGTCGGGCGGTGCGGATCCTCGACGGTGGCCAGGGTCGGGTGGTACTCCACCGCTCGTTGGTTGGCGAACCAGAGCAGGGTGCGGCGGTCGTCGCAGAGGGCGTACGAGATCTCCCGGTGCGACGCCTCCGCCCAGACCGGCACCCGGCGGACCCAGTCCGGCGTGTAGCGGGGCAGGTTCTTCTGCATGAACGGCGGCTGGCCGGGGCGGACCCGGATCACCGACAGCGGCCGGCCCCGTAACTGCCGGAGGATCTGGTCCCCGACCGCGTCGAGGTAGTCGACCAGGTCACGTTTGGTCGCGTCGTCGCGGTCGGACAGCGGCTGGTCCAGGTTGGTCAGGGCCACGCCGTCCCGGGTCTCCTCAGCCTCACTCACCCGCTCACCCTCCCGGCACCGGTGCCGTCGGTCAACTGGACGTGCCGATCGGGTTCGGCGCGCCGGGTGCCGGGCAGCGCGGTCAGCGCCACCAGCAGTGCGGCGACCACCAGGGCGGCGGCCACGGCGAACGCGGTCCGGTAGCCGCCGGCCAGAGCGGCCGTCTCGGCCCAGCCGGCGGCCCGCAGGCCGTCGCTGCGCGCGGCGGCCAGGGTGGCCAGCACGGCCAACCCGATGGCACCGCCGACCTGCTGGGTGGTGTTGGCCAGACCGGACGCGAGCCCGGCGTCCGCGTCGGTCGCGCCGGCCATGGCCAGCGTGGTGACCGCCGGCAGGGTCAGACCGCCGGCCACCCCGAAGATCAACATCGCGGGGAGTACGTCGGCGAGGTAGCCGCCGTCGGCGGGCAGCCGAGCGAGCAGCAGGAAGCCGACGGTCGCCAGGCCGAGCCCTCCCAGCAGTACGTTCCGGGCACCCCACCGGGCGATCAGTCGACCGGCCAGGCCGAGCGACACCACCGCGATCACCACCGGGGTGGGCAGGAAGGCCCAGCCGGTCGCCGCCGCGCCCAGCCCGAGCACCAGTTGCAGCTCCACGGCGAGCAGGAACTGGAAGCCGAAGAACGCGGCGACCATGAGGAACTGCGCGGCGTTCGCGGCCACCAGGCCAGGGACGCGCAGCACCCGGGTCGGCAGCAGCGGGGTGGCCGCCACCCGTTGGCGCGCGGCGAACCCGCCGAGCAGCAGCGCCGCGACAGCCGCCGCACCGAGGGTTCGCGGGCTGGTCCAGCCGTGCTCACCGGTTCCCACGATGCCCAGCACGGCGGCCATCAGACCCATGGTGGCGAACAGCGCGCCGGGCAGGTCCAGGCCGGCGCGCAGCCCGATCCCCCGCTCCTCGGGGAGCACGCGAACGGCGGCGAGCAGGATGGCCGCCCCGATCGGCAGGTTGACCAGGAAGATCGACCGCCAGCCGGTCAGGTCGGTGAGTACGCCACCGGCGACCGTGCCGACCGATGCGCCAGCGGCACCGGTGAAGCTGAACACGGCGATCGCGCGGGCGCGCTCGGCCGGCTCGGGATAGAGCCGAACGATCATGCCGAGACTGACGGCCATGGCCAGCGCACCGCCGACGCCCTGACCGAAACGCGCGCCGACCAGCAGGGCGGGTCCGGTGGCCACCGCGCAGGCCAGCGAGGCCAGGGTGAACAGCGCGACGCCGGCCAGGAAGACGCGCCGCCGGCCGAGCAGGTCACCGAGGCGGCCGGCGAGCAGCAGCAGCCCGCCGAACGCGATCAGGTAGGCGTTGACCACCCAGGCGAGGCCGGCGGCGGTGAAACCCAGGTCGTGCTGGACGGCCGGCAGCGCCACCGACACGACACTGCCATCCAGAATGATCATCAGGCTGCCGGCGCAGAGCACCAGCAGCGCCGGCCAGCGGGACGGGACGACACGATCCATCGAACGCCTCCTTGGTGCATGGTTTGTTACCGAGGTCATCGTCTGTGACCATGAACCGCAGCGGAAGGAGGCACTGTGATGTCCCAGAGGAACAGCGATGTGTCCGCCCTGGTAGAGGCCGAGCTGACCTGCACGGCCGAGAACGTGCCGTTCACCCCCGGGCAGGCCCGGGCGTGCACCGTCCGCCAGGTGCTCGACCGGGTCGGCGGGAAATGGAGCATCGGCATCCTGGTGGCCGCCTCGAACGGCCCGGTGCGCTTCACCGAGCTGGAGCGGCACATCGAGGGCATCAGCCGCCGGATGCTCACGCTGACCCTGCGCAACCTGGAGCGCGACGGCCTGTTGCACCGCACCGTCTATCCGACCGTCCCACCCAAGGTGGAGTACACCGCCACCCCGATGGCGCTGGAGCTCTACGAGTCGCTGGTGGCACTGACCAGCTGGGCCGAGCGGCACCGCCGGGCCATCGCCGAGGCCCGGACCAGGTACGACGCCGAGCACGCCCGCTGAACCGACCCGGGGTGTGGTGAACGCCACCAGGCTTCTCTGACCGATCGGTCAGGGTCTGACCGATCGGTCAGGCATGCTGGTCCGCAGGAGGTGGACCGGCCATGGTCAGAGCGGTGTCCGAGACGCACGGCGACATTCTCGCCGCGGCGGCGCGACGGTTCGCGGCGACCGGTTACCGGGGCACCTCCCTGCAGGACATCGCCCGCGAGGTCGGCTGCTCCAAGGCCACCGTGCTCTACCACTTCGCCAACAAGGAAGCCCTGCTCGCCGAGCTGATGGCCCCGGCGATCGCGGTGCTGCGGGACCTCGACGACCAGCTCACCGGCCTGACCGGAGCGGCCGCCCAGGAGGTCGCCGCCAGCGGCTTCGTCGACCTCGCGGTCCGGTTCCGGCGGGAGATCGCGGTACTGCGCGGCGAATTCCCGGAGCTGCTGTGCCAGCCGGCCTTCGCACACATCCAGCAGATCTCCGAGCGGCTGCGCGACGCGTTGGCCGGGCACTCCGACCGGCCGGGCGCCCGGATCGCCGCGCTGGTGCTGCTCGCCGGCATCTCCGAGGCATGCGCCGAGTTCGTCGACATCCCCGACGACGAACTCCGCCCCGCCCTGCTCACCCTCGTCCGGCGGGCCGTCGAACCCGTCGACGCGCCCCTGCCCCAACCACCCACGACCGAGGACAAGGACTCCTGATGGCCACCCTGCTCTACCGGCTCGGCCGGGGCGCGTTGCGCCGGCGCCGGCTCGTCGTCGCCCTCTGGCTCGTCGTACTCGTCGTCGCCGGCCTGGCAGCGGCGACGCTGCGCGGCCCGACGGCGAGCAACTTCACCATGCCCGGCACCGAGAGCCAGCGGGCCCTCGACCTGCTGGCCGAGCAGTTCCCCGCGGCCAGCGGCGCCACCGGCACCATCGCGGTCAAGGCGCCGGCCGACGGCCAACTGACCACCCCGCAGGGCCAGGCCGTGGTACGGGAACTCGTCCAGCAGGCGTCGACACTGCCCGGCGTGGTCGGCGCCGTCGACCCGTTCCAGGTCGGTGCCGTCACGCCCAACGGCCGGTACGCGCTGGTCCAGGTCCAGTTCGCGACCGGCGGGGACGAGGTGACCGACGCGCAGCGCACCGCGTACGAGCAGGTTGGCGCAACGGCCGAGGCACCGGGTTGGCAGATCGCCCCGGGTGGTGAGGTGCTGGGCGGCGAGCCGGAGATCGGATCCACCGAGGCGCTCGGCGTCCTGGTCGCCGCGATCGTCCTGATCATCACGTTCGGTTCACTGGTGGCCGCCGGAATGACCATGCTGAACGCACTGATCGGTGTGGGCGCCGGGATGGCCGGGCTGTTCGCGCTGAGCGGCGCCGTCCAGCTCACCAGCACCGCACCGATTCTGGCGCTGATGCTCGGGCTGGCGGTCGGCATCGACTACTCGCTGTTCATCACGTCCCGGCACCGGCAGAACCTGCTCGACGGCCTGTCCCCGGAGGAGGCGGTCGGCCGGGCCGTGGGCACCGCCGGCTCCGCGGTGGTCTTCGCCGGCGCCACCGTGGTCATCGCGCTGGCCGGGCTCGCCGTGGTGGACATCCCGTTCCTCACCGTGATGGGTCTCGCCGCGGCCGGCACGGTCACCGTCGCGGTCCTCGTCGCGATCACCCTCCAACCGGCACTGCTCGGCTTCGCCGGCCGTCGGGTACTCCCCCGCCGGCTGCGCTCGGTCGCCACCGACGGCACGCCGGCCACGGATGCGGACGTCGCCGACCGGCCGGTTGCCGCCACCGCCACGATCGATGACCGGTCCCGGTTCGGCTTCCGTTGGGCGCGGCTGGTCACCCGGTTCCGCGTACCGGTGATCCTGGTCGGCCTGCTCGGCCTGGGCCTGCTCGCGGTGCCCGCGCCCGACATGCGGCTGGCCCTGCCGGACGCCTCCACGGCGGCCGTCGGCTCCCCCGCCCGGGTGTCGAACGACCTGATCACCGAGGGCTTCGGGGCGGGCTTCACCGGCCGGCTCGCGGTGGTGGTCGCCGGTGACACCCCACAGGCCACCTCGGCCGCCGTTCCGCAGGTGACCGCGCTGCTGCAGCGCACCGAGAACGTCCTCGCGGTGGCGCCGGCCCAGCTCAGCCCGGACGGCCGGACCGCGCTGCTCGGTGTGGTGCCGAAGACCGGCCCGACCGACGAGGCCACCGAGACCCTGGTACACGACATCCGCGGCTCGGTGAGCGGGATCCGCGACGCCGACGTACTGCTCACCGGTGTCACGGCGATCGGCATCGACGTTTCGGAGAAGCTCTCCGACGCGCTGCCGGTCTACCTGCTGCTGGTGGTCGGGCTCTCGGTGCTGCTGCTGATGCTGGTGTTCCGCTCGCTGCTGGTGCCGGTCAAGGCCGCGCTGGGCTTCCTGCTGACCGTCGCCGCCACGTTCGGCATCACCGTGGCGGTCTTCCAGCAGGGGCACCTCGCCGACCTGGTCGGTCTGGACACGCCGGCCCCGCTGATCAGCTTCCTGCCGATCCTGCTCATCGGCATCCTGTTCGGGCTCGCCATGGACTACGAGGTGTTCCTGGTGTCCCGGATGCGGGAGGACTTCGTCCACGGTGAGTCCGCGCGGCAGGCCACGATCAGCGGCATGGGGCACGGCGCTCGGGTGGTCACCGCCGCCGCGCTGATCATGATCTCGGTCTTCGGGGGCTTCGTCTTCCTCGAGGATCCGGTGATCAAGTCGATGGGCTTCGCGCTCGCCATCGGCGTCGCCATCGACGCGTTCGTGGTCCGGATGACCATCGTCCCCGCGGTGATGTCCCTGCTCGGCGACCGCGCCTGGTGGCTGCCGAGCTGGCTCAACCGCGCTCTCCCCAACGTCGACATCGAAGGCGAAGGCCTCCGCACCCACCTGGAAGACCGCACCCCAACCCACGTCTGACCCAGCCCGACCCGGTCGATCATGGAGTTGTGGTGCCCGCTGTGCCGTGTTCGGCGGCCTTCGTCCGGCACCACAACTCCATGATCGGCGCGACCATCCCCGGCTAGACGCCGGCCGGGTAGGTTTCCATCTCGCCGGGAAGGGCCGGGACCGGTAGCGGGTGCAGGGCAGTGGTTTCGTCGCACCAGATGAAGGCGTCGTAGCGTTCCGCCAGGCGGGTGGGCACGTAGTTGCCCCAGGACTCGAAGGACGGGTCGTAGACGACCCCGATCGCCCGGTGGTCGGCGGTGCCGGTGACCCAGCCCGGCTGGTCGTCGCCACCGAAGATCAGCACCGCCCGCTCCGGCATCAGCTCGTGCAGCCGTCGCTCGACCGACCCCTCCCGAGCCGGAGGCACCACCATCGGCTCGGACGGCGACCCCCACCGGGGAGCGGCGATCACCGTGCCCCGGTAGCTGCCGAAGCCGATCAGGGCCACCGCGTCGTCGCCGAGCCGCTCCCGAGCCAACTGACCAATGTTGATCATCCCGTCCGCGGCCATGTCGGTCGCCCGGGCATCCCCGACGTGCGTGTTGTGCGCCCACACGATCCCCCGCGCATCCGGGCCGTACCGCTCCAGCAGCCGGTCCAGAGTGTCCTGCATGTGGGTGTCGCGGATGTTCCACGAGTCCGGCCCGCCGGCCACCATCGCCCGGTAGTAGCGCTCCGCGCCGGCCACCACCTCCGCGTTCTGCCAGGCCGAGAAGCCGTCCGGGCCGTCGGAGAGAGCCTGCTCGCGCGTCCGGGCCAGCAGCCGGACCACCTCCTCCTCGCAACGGGCGGAGACGAACCGGCTGGCCGCGCCGTACTCCTCGACCCTCTTGCCGTACGGCTCGAAGCACCGGTACGCGTCCTGCGCCGCCTCCAGCGACGTCGGATCCTCCTCGCCCAGGTAGTCGAAGATCGCCTGCATCGACTCCCAGAGGCTGTACACGTCGAGCCCGTGGAACCCGGCGCGCTGACTCTCCGGCCGCTCCAGGTTCCAGGCCCGCAGCCAGTTGGCGAACCGGGCGACCTCGGCGTTGGCCCACATCCAGGTCGGCCACCGCTCGAACCGTTCCAGCGCGCGCTGCGGTTCGAGTGCCCCACCCGGCGCGCCGGTCACCGAACGGTGCACCCGGTCACAGTCCGGCCAGTCACCCTCCACGGCCACGAAGGAGAAGCCGCACTCCGCGATCAACCGGCGGGTGAGCTGCTCACGTAGCCGGTAGTAGTCGTGACTGCCGTGGGTGGACTCGCCGATCATCACCACCCGGGCGTCCCGAACGCGCTCCAGCAACGGGTCGAAATCGCTCGGCGCGCCGAGCCGCTGAACCAGCATGCCAGCGGCTACCCGGCCGCCGCTGCGGCAAACCGTGGGCGCGCCGCCGACCGACACGCCGGCAGCCGGGCCGCCGTACGTGCCGCCCAGGACGGTGTACGCGCACCGCGAGCGGGTAGCCGGCCGGCATGACCGTCACCGGGGTTCAGTTCCAGGAGTACCTGGCCGGGCTCGACTATCCGGTCTCCCGGGAGGATCTGATCCGCTGGGGACAGGAGAACGGGGCCAGCACGGAGATGTTGCAGATGTTGCGGGCGTTGCCGGCGGAGCAGTTCGATTCACCGGACGAGTTGAACGGCGCGCTGACCACCCTCTCCTGAGCTGTCCGGCCTCCTGAGCGGTCCGGTCAGTGGGCGTGCAGAAGCCGGAACAGCACCAACCACTGCTCGGGCCATACGTACCCGACCGGGGTGTCCGCCGCGAGCCGCGTGGCTCGCAGCGCCGCCGCCACCCGGGCCGGCGGGTGGTGCCGGCGCAGGGTCGCGGCGAGCGAGCCGCCGACGCCCTCGAAACCCACCGCCACCAGCCGTCGGTACGCCGGCAGCGCCGCTGGCGGCAGCAGTGGTTCCGCCCGCCGCTCGATCCGCAGGATCCCGGCGTCCACCGCCGGAACCGGCCGGAACGCGGTACGCGGCACCCGCCCCGCCAGCCGCCAGCCGACCTCCGGCCAGGTCTCGACGGTGAGCCGCGTCCACCGGCCATAGTCGCCGCTGCGCCGACGGGCGTACTCCAGTTGGGTGAGCAGGGTCGCCGAGCGCAACCGTGGCGCGGCCAGGCACCAGCGCACCACGGCGGACGTCAGCGACCACGGGATGTTGCCGACCACCGCGAACGGCTCCGGTGGTGGCTCGGCTGCCAGGAAGTCGGCCTGCCGGTGCTCGACGGTGGGCAGGGCCGCGCAGACGGCGGCCAGTTCCCGGCCGGCGACCGGATCCACCTCGTACGCCGTCAGTCGCGCACAACGGGCGGCCAGTGGTCGGGTCAGCTGGCCGCGGCCGGCGCCGACCTCCAGCAGAAGCCCGGCCGGATCCGGGGCAGCGGCGCGGACCAGCCGTGCCACGGCCGCCCGGTCGACGAGGAAGTTCTGACTGAGTACGCGACGGGACCGGTCGCGTTCGGTTGATCGAGAGTTGCGGGGCGCCATGGGTCGTCGTCCTGTCTGTCGCCGTTCGGCGACGGGCTGGACAGGCAGCCGGATTCCGGGCCTGTCCGAGTGGATCGGGACTCGGACGGCCCTGGTTGTGGCGCGGGAGTGCGCCCGCGATCAGTCGCGGGTCGCGTGCCGACCGGCCAGGGCCAGACGCCGGAACCGCGGACGGGACACCAGCAGGGGGCCCCGGGCGGCCGGCGTGCCAGCCACCTCGATCAGGGCATGCGTGAACATGACCGCACGCTAATCCGCGGCCGTTCGGTCCACCACTGAATTCCTCCACGGCCAGGCAGTTCGGAAAACGGCTCGTTGCTGAACATCTGACGGGTTTACACGGCGCGGTCGCGTGCAGGTCAACGCGAGTTCGCCCTGGGTCGCTAATTTTCATGATCAACATCCCCATCCTCCGAAGGGATGTCGGTGACCCAGGTAAGGAACACAATGCCCACTCCGCACAGCAACGATCAGGCTGTCAGCCGGCGCCTACTTCTCGGCGCGGCCGGCGCCACGCTCGGCACCCTGGCCGCGCCCGGCCTACTCGCGACCACCGCGACCGCCGCGACCTCGGGCAAGCCCCACCCTGAGACCCCGCAGGGGTTCGCCCTGGTCTCCGACACCCACCTCAACCCCACTGCGCCGGCCCGTACCGACACCATGCGGGCTGTGTTCCAGGCCATCGCCGAACGCGACCCGGCTGCGGTGCTGCACTGCGGAGACATCACCGATTCCGGGTCGCCCGCACAAATCGCCCTCTACCAGTCGACTGTTCCGTCGGAACTCGCCGACCGCATCCACTACACCCCCGGCAACCACGAAGTGCGGTGGGACGTTTCGGCCAAGGAGGAGTACCACCGGGCCTTCGGCGCCAGCCAGCAGTCGTTCGACGTCTGTGGCGTGCACGTGGTCGCGCTCGACCCGACGATGCTCCTGCAGGAGCCGGGCCACTTCGGCGGGGCCCTGCTGGACTGGCTGGAGAAGGACCTCCGCCGGGTCCGAAAGAACACCCACATCGTGATCTTCCAGCACCACCCGGTTGGGGACGCCTGGTACTACGCCGACGACCAGGACCGCTTCCTGGAACTGGTCGAGCGGTACGACGTACGGGTGGTCTTCGCCGGGCATGTGCACGCCGAGGCGGTACGGCCGATGAATGGCCTGGTCGAGATCACCCTCAAGGCGGTGAAGGACAGCCCGCACTACTACTGGACCGAGCGCACACTCGACGGACGCGGAAAGCCGCAGCTGGTGGTGACCCGGGTCGACCTACTCGCCACCGGCGGCACCACCACCACGACGGTGGCGACTGTCCCGCTGACCGGCGCGGGGCCGGGCGCCGACGTCGAGCCGGCCGCCTTCGAGGTCTCCGACGCCGGGGCGGCATTCGCCGTCCGGGCCACCTTCGGTCGGACCGCCCCGGTGGCCGTACGCGCCCAGGTGTTGCCCGAGACCGGCTTCAGCGGCACCATCAACACGCCCTTCACCGAGCTGACCCGCACCGGGGCGCACTGGCAGACCGCGCTGGACGCTACGGTCCTGCCGCCGGGTACTCACCAGGTACGGCTCCGCGCGGTCGCCGCCGATGGGAGCTGGTGGGACTCCGTCCGCACGGTACGGCTGGCCGGCGCCGGCCCCCGGGTGGTCTGGGAGACCGCCCTGGACGGCGCGGTGCAGGGCGCGCTCGGTACGGCAGGCGACCTGGTGGTGGCGGGCTCGACCGGGGGCGTCGTCACCGCCTGGTCGATGCGACACGGCCGGGCGAAGCAGCGGTGGACGGTCCGGACCGGCCCGGTCTACCGGGAGCCGGTGCTCGCCGACTCGACGGTCTTCGTCCCCGGTGCCGACCACACGGTGACCGCGTTGGACGCCGGGACGGGCCGGCGCCGTTGGCAGGTGCGTACCGCCGAGCCGGTCCTCTCCACACCGTCGCTGGCCCGGATTGACGGCATCGGTGTCCTCCTGGCGGCGGCCGGTACGACGCTGCTCGCGCTCGATCCGACCACTGGCCGCGAGCACTGGCGCGCCGCGCTCGGCGGGTTCGCCGCCGGCCGCCCCGCCTGCGACGGAGAGCGGGTGTACGTCGGTGCGGGTGACGCCCGCGCCCACGCGTTCGACGCCCGGACCGGTACCCCGCTCTGGACCTTCACCACCCGCGCGACGACAGACCCGAACGCGGCCCTGCTCTACGGCCCGTGGGACGACCGGACCGTACTGGTGCCGAACGGTCCCGTGGTGGTCTCCTCGGTCTCCGCGACGTGGGGTCTGGACCGGGCGACCGGTACCGCACTCTGGTCGGTCGCCGGCTCGTCGATGTACGCCGGCCCGCGACTGGCGACGGTCGGCGGGTCGACCACGCTGCTGCTGATCCAGGAGCGCGGCGCGACGCTGCTCGTTGACCCGATGAGCGGGGCGACCCGCTGGCAGACCCAGCTGGGCTTCCCGGTCTTCAACTCCGGTGCGGTCGTCGACGGCGACACCGCGTGGGTACTCGGTGTCAACAGCCAGGTCGGCGCACTGGACCTGAACACCGGCCGACTGGACCGGCTGGTGAAGCTCGGCACCGGCTACAGCTTCTCCACGCCGGTGCTGGCCGGCGGTCAACTGGTGGCCGCCGACCAGAACGGCCGGGTACGCGGCGTCGACCTCGTCTGAGTGCCAGGAGGGGCCCTTCGTCAAAGGGGCCCCTCCTGGTGCCGTCAGGCAGGGACGATGACGGTGCGGGATTCGGTGCGGGCGGTTTCGGCGGCGGCGATGATGCTGACGACCTCACGGCCGAAACGGACGTCGCAGCGGTGGTCCCGGGTACCGGCCCGCACCTGCTCGACGAGTTGGTCGATCGCGACGCCGAACGCCGTTGCGGCGTCGTTCTCGCCGAACGGGACAGTCTCGATGCCGTTCTCGCCGTAGAACACGAACTCCCGCGTCATCGACTCGGTCGGGGCGTCGAGGGAGAGCGAGGCGCTGCTGGTGGCACCGCCCTCGTGGGTGAGCAGCAGGTGCACCATCCCGCTCGGCCCGTCCATCGCCGCCACCTGGGTCACTCGGCCCAGCACCGGCAGGAGAATGGAGAGCGCGTGCGGGGCGATGTCCCAGAGCGCGCCGTGCTCCCGGCGCCACAGCGAACCGCCGTACGGGCTGCCCTCCTGGAAGATCGAGGCGAACGCGGTGGTCCGGCCATGCTGCCAACCTCCGGCGGCAGCGGTCGCGGCGAGGAACGCGGTCACGTTCGGCTGGAACCGCTGGGTGAAGAAGACGACCGAGGCGACCCCGGACTCCTCGGCGGCGGCCACGACCCGGTCCGCGTCGGCCACGCTGAGCGCCAGCGGCTTGTCCAGCAACAGGTGCCGGCCGGCGGCGGCAGCCCGGACCGCGATGTCGGCCTGAATGTTCGGCGGCAACGCGACGGCGATCGCGTCGCACTCCTCGATCAGTCTGTCGATGTCGGCGAAGGCGGGCACCTCGTACACCTCGGCCAACGCGGCGGCCCGCTCCGGGTTGCGGCCCCACACCCCAACCAACTCCGCGTCCGGATGTGCGTGCAGCGCCTTCCCGTGCGTCTCAATCGCCCAGTGACCGGTGCCGAACAAGCCGAACCGCAGCACGTGTACCTCCGCTTTTCCCCCCGCCGTGGCAACGCCACGGACGTGATCCACGCTAGTCGCCCCACCGGCCGTACCGGCGGCGGGTCGCCAACCGGAGCCGCTCGGCCTTCGTTTCGGGGGCCGCCCGGTCGGCGTGCCCGCCCGAGTGGGGGCAGGATGGAGGCGGCCGAGGTAGGACCGATCAGAGCCTGTCGAGCTGCCCCAGAAATGGGGCAACGCCTGGCACGGCGACCCGGCACGGCACCACCCGGCACCGGCACCTCGCCGCTCGCCCCGGCCCCGGCCCCGGCCCCAGCCCCGGCCCCAGCGTCCCCGCCGGCGCGCATTGCCCCATTCGTGGGGCAGCTCGACAGCACCTGTGGACACCTCGACGGGTGTCGCGCCGGACGGCGGTGAGGCAGGTAACCCGATTACTACGACGGTTAGTAGGCTGTGCCGGTGACTGAGGCAACGACCGGGTGGGACCGATGACCAGCGCGGCGGCGGCGAACTCGCCGGTGGACGGGATCCTGGCGACGGCATCGATCGTGCTCTCGCTGCTCGTCGCGGCGTGGGCGCTGGTGGGCACGGTGCGCCACCGACCACCAGACCGGGTGCAGTTCATCGGCCTGGGCGTCCTCGAACTGGCGCTGCTCGCGTTGAGCGTGCTGGCCCTGGCCGCGATCGGCGGCGGGGACCGGCCCGGCGAGCCCGGTGCCTTCTTCGGCTACCTGGTCACGCTGGTGTGCCTGCCCCCACTGGCCTGGGTGCTGGCCCGGATGGAACCGACCCGTTGGGGTTCGGCGATCGTCTGCGCGGTCTGCCTGGTGGCCCCGGTGGTGGTGGTCCGGTTGCAGCAGACCTGGGAGGTCCTCGGTGGTTGAGAACCGACCGGTCCGGCGCGCCACGAACGCCGGTCCCGGCCGGCTGCTGATCGCGGTCTACCTGCTCTTCGCCATCGCGGCGACCAGCCGGGCCGGCCTGCAGATCGCCACCAAGTTCGACGAGGCACCGGTGGCGTACCTGCTCTCCGGGGTGGCCGCGCTCATCTACATCGTGGCAGCGGTGGGGTTGGCCCGCGCCGGGCACACCGGCCGACGGGTCGCGTTGGCCTGCTGCTCGGTGGAGCTGGTCGGGGTGCTCGCCGTCGGCATCCTGAGCCTGGCCGACGAGGAGCTCTTCCCGGACGAGACCGTCTGGTCGCAGTTTGGCAGCGGGTACGGCTACATCCCGCTGATCCTGCCGGTGCTCGGCCTGTTCTGGCTCTGGCGCACCCGCCGCGACCCCGCCTGACCCGATCCCGCCTGACCGACCCCCGCACACCCGGAGAGGGCGCCCAGTCGCACGGAGCGCCCTCGCCGGAAGCACGGGTCAGGCTCGCGGGCCGCCGGCCACGTAGATGACCTGGCCGGAGACGAAACCCGCCCCCTCGCTGGTCAGGAACGAAATGGTGTGCGCGACGTCCTCCGGCCGGCCCGGGCGACGCACCGGGATCTCGGCGGCGGCGTGCTTCTGGAAGTCCTCGAAGTCGACCTTCATCCGGGCGGCGGTGGCGGCGGTCATGTCGGTGACGATGAAGCCGGGCGCGACCGCGTTGACGGTCACCCCGAACGGCCCCAGCTCGATGGCGAGCGTCTTGGTGAAGCCCTGAAGGCCCGCCTTGGCGGCTGAGTAGTTCGCCTGGCCCCGGTTGCCCAGAGCCGAGGTGCTGGAGAGGTTGACGATCCGCCCCCACTTGCGGTCCACCATGTGCTTCTGGGCGGCCTGGCTGAACAGGAACGCCCCCCGCAGGTGCACCCCCATGACCGTGTCCCAGTCGGCGTTGGTCATCTTGAACAGCAGGTTGTCGCGGAGCACACCGGCGTTGTTGACCAGCACGGTGGGCGCGCCCAACTCGGCGGCGATCCGCTCCACGGCGGCCTCGACCTGGTCCCGGTCGGACACGTCGGCGCCCACGCCGAGCACCCGGCCGCCCGCGCCGGTGATGGCGTCCACCGTCTCCTTGGTGGCCGCCTCCTCGATGTCGACGACGGCGACGGCCATGCCGTCGGCGGCCAGCCGGCGGGCGGTGGCCGCCCCGATACCGCGCGCGGCTCCGGTGACGATGGCGACGCGGGGCTCCTCCGACATGATTACCTCCCGGTAACTTGGGGTCGATCGAAGGAGCTTAACTCCCACACCGGCAGCCATCGGCGATGACCATCGCTCACCAGCAGCTGCCTATACGAGTGGATCTTTCCGGCGTACCGTCCTGTTCGCTGTCACCCCGGCCAGAAACCAGAACAGACGACGAGACAAGGAACGACATCACGTGAAGTTCTCGCGTACCCGTGGGGCATGGCTCGCCGCCGTGGTCTCCGCGGCCCTCGCGGCGACCGGCGGCTCACCCGCCGTGGCCGCGCCTCCCGGCGTGCCGGCCGATCCCGGCTCGACCCCCGCACCCGCGACCGACCTGCCCACCCCGCCCGGCACCCACTCGGTCACCCTGATCACCGGCGACACGGTCACCACCCGCCGGAGCGCCAACGGCGGCACCCTCGACGTACGGCGTCCAGACGGCACCCCGGCACCGGTACGGGTGGTGGAGGCCGGGGACGACCTGTACGTCTACCCGCAGTCCGTGCTGCCCTACATGGCAGCGGACACGTTGGACAAACGGCTGTTCAACGTCACGCAGCTGATCGCCGACGGGTACGACGACGCGACGGTGGACCACCTACCGCTGATCGTGTCGTACACCGACGCCGCCGGCCTGCGCGCCGGTGCCGCGCCCGCCGGGGCGACCCGCACCCGCACCCTGAGCAGCATCTCGGGTGCCGCGCTGAGCGAGAACCGCGACCAGGCCGACGAGTTCTGGGCCTCGGTCACGGGCGGCGCCCCCACCCTCAGGTCGACACCCACCGCCGACGGCAAGGGACACTTCGCCGGTGGGATCGCCAAGATCTGGCTGGACGGTCGGGTACGCGCCGACCTCGCCGACACCACCGCGCAGATCGGTGCTCCCGAGGTGTGGGCCGCCGGCGACACCGGCACGGGCGTGCGGGTCGCCGTGCTGGACACCGGCGTCGACGCGACCCACCCCGACCTGAGCGACCGGATCAGCGAGTCCGCCGTGTTCGTGCCCGGTGAGGAGATCACCGACCGGATCGGGCACGGTACCCACGTCGCCTCCACCATCGCCGGCACCGGCGCCGCCTCCGGCGGCCGGGAGAAGGGTGTCGCACCCGACGCCCGGCTGGCCATCGGCAAGGTGCTCAGCGACAGCGGCTTCGGGCAGGACTCCTGGATCCTCGCCGGCATGGAGTGGGCGGCCCGGGAGGCCGACGCCAGCGTCATCAACATGAGCCTGGGCTCCAACCAGCCCAGCGACGGGACCGACCCGATCAGCCAGGCGGTCAACAGACTCAGCGCCGAGACCGGTGCCCTGTTCGTGGTCTCCGCCGGCAACGCCGGCGCCCCGGGCACCGTGGCCGCGCCCGGCGCGGCGGACGCCGCGCTGACGGTGGGTGCGGTCGACGCCGACGACCAGCTCGCCTACTTCTCCAGTCAGGGACCCCGGATCAGCGACGAGGCCATCAAGCCGGAGCTGACCGCTCCCGGTGTCGCGGTGCTCGCGGCCCGGTCGCAGTACGCGCCCGGCGAGGGGGCTTACCAGACCATGGACGGCACCTCGATGGCCGCTCCACACGTGGCGGGCGCCGCCGCACTGCTCGCCGCGAAGCACCCGGACTGGACCGGCCAGCAGCTCAAGGACGCCCTGGTCAGCACGACCCGGGCCACGTCACAGTACGACGCCTTCCAGGCCGGCACCGGGCGGCTCGACGTCGCCGCAGCGGTCCGCGCCCCGGTCGTCGCCACCGGCACCATCTCCACCAGCGTTCGGCACGACACCGTGAAGGCGGGCGGCAGCACGCACCCGGTGACGTACGCCAACACCACCGGCCAGCCGATCACGCTGGGCCTGGCGGTGGACGCCGCGACCGCGCCGGCCGGCCTGTTCAGCCTCTCCGCGACGCAGCTGACCGTTCCTGCGCACGCCACCGCCACGGTCGTCCTGACCACGGACACCTCCCGGGCCAGCGCCGGCAGCCGGTACACCGGTCAGATCGTCGCCTCCGGGCCGGACCGGGCGGCGCTGACCCGCACCGCGATCGCCGTCGGCACCTTCACCCCGTACCACCAGCTCCGTCTGGAGCTGACCGACCGGGCCGGAAAGCCGGCCAGCGGCATGATCGAGCTGGGCCAGGTGGGCGGCTACGAGCCGGCCTTCGTCCAGACCGACCCGGACGGTACGGCCCAGTTCTACCTGCCCGAGGGCGTCTACTCGGCGATGAGCTTCCTGAACGTGACCGGCAGCCACGGGCCGAACTCGCTGGGCCTGGCGCTGCTCGGCAACCCCGACATCGACCTGCGCGAGGACACCACCATCCGGCTGGACGGCAAGGCCGCCCGCCGGGTCGAGTCCTCGATACCGCAGCAGACGGCCGACACCTTCACCCGGCTGGACTACTACCGGTCCGAGGGGCCGGGCCGGTGGCGTTCGTTCATCGCCGGCGGCGTCTTCTACGACAGCTTCTGGGCACAGCCGACCAGCCAGGACGTGCGGCACGGCGACTTCTACCTCGGCGCCCGCTGGCGTAAGGAGCAACCGGTGCTCAGCGTCGGCACCGGGACTGTCGACTTCGACGACGTGGTCCGCCAGCAGGGCACCACCCAGCTACCGAAGGGCCGGTGGACACTGCCGGTGGTCTTCGCCGGCAACGGAGCGGCGTCCGACTACGCCAAGCTGGACGCCCGGGGCAAGGCGGTCGTGGTCCGGCACAACTGGGACGTGAGCGACGCCGACCAGGCCGCCGCCGCGACCGCCGCCGGGGCGAAGCTGATGCTGGTGGTCAACGACCAACCGTGGCGCGAGGTGCGCGACTACTCGGCCGACTGGTTCACCCCCACACCGATCGAGGTGGCGCTGCTCAGCACCGACGAGGGCGAGGCGCTGATCCAACAGATCCAGCGCGGGTCGACGAAGGTCGAGGTCGTCTCGCAGCCCGTCGCGGACTACGTGTACGACCTGGTCCAGGCGTACCACAACCGGATCCCGCGCGAGCTGACCCGGACCGAGACGAAGAAGACGCTGGCTCGGATCGACGTCGGTTTCACCTTCCCGACCCCGCAGGCGCGGGGCGGCGAGTTCCGGTTCGACTGGCCGTCGTACTCGGACTGGGGCATCGGCCTGACCAACAACCGGCCGCTCGCCCCGGTCCGCACCGACTGGGTCTCCACGGGCAGCCTGTACCAGTGGGGTCAGGAGGCGTACGTCGACTCCGACACGTACCAGATCGACACGCGGACGAGCTACCGGGCCGGTAGCAGCGGCGAGGAGCAGTTCTTCGAGCCGATCGAACGGCCGCATCTGAACAACAACTTCAAGTTGCCCACCCGCTCCGGGGACGCTCTCAACCTGGACGTGCCCGGTTGGGGCGGGGCCGACCACGTCGGCATGGCGATGAGCGCCGCCGAGCAGACCAACCAGCTCTACCAGGGCGCGACGCTGTTGGGCCAGAGCAGCAGCACGTGGGTCAGTGGCACCGCGCCGGGCGCGGGTGACCTGCCGTACCGGCTCGTGGTACGAACCAACCAGGATCCGAGCGCCGGCCGGTACTCGACCAGCACCGAGACCCAGTGGACGTTCCGGTCGAAGGCACCCGCGGCCGGGGTGGAGTCGAGCGTGCTGCCGCTGCTTCAGCTCGACTACTCCGTCGACACCGACGCCGCCGGTACCGCGGCGAGCCGGACCGACCTGACCGTGTCCGCCGCGCACCTGCCCGGCGTCACCGGTTGCGGCAGCATCCGGCCCGTCACCCTGGAGATCTCGTACGACGACGGCGCGCACTGGCAGAAGCAGTCGCTGGACCGCTCGAAGGACGGCTCCTGGACGGCGAAGCTGCGGGCGCCGAAGGGCGCGGGGTACGTGTCGCTGCGCGCCGGCGCCACGGACACCTCGGGCAACTCGGTGAGCCAGACGGTCGTCCGCGCCTTCGGCGTGCGCTGACCGTTCGCCCTGTGTGACGCCCGGCCGGCGCTGACCGGCCGGGCGTCACGCATGACCGGGGATGGCGGCCCCGGCGCGTGACGTCAGCGGGCCGAGCCCCGACAGAGCCGGATCCACCGGTAGCCGTAGCCGGCGAGCTTGACCGCGCCGAGCTTGCCCAGCTCGCCGTAGCCACGGTCGGCGAGCACGTCGTTCGGCAGGTCGGCCTCGGCCTCCAGGCTGCTCAGGTCCACTTCGACGTCGTCGGTGCCCAGGTTGTGCAGGAACACCATGGTCCCCGTCGGCCCGTCCGCCCGGTGCGCCAGCACGCCGGCCGGCGCCGCCACGTCGATGTGGGTGGTCGAGCCGGAGCCGACCTCCGGCGCCTCCCGCAGCGTCCGGATCATGCGTTCGAACCAGGCGAGCAGCGACTTGGAGTCACCGCGCTGGGCCGTCACGTTGACCTTCTGGTAGCCGAACTCACCCTTGTCGATGACCGGGCGGACCAGTTTCTCCGGGTCCGCCGTGGAGAAGCCGGCGTTCGGCTGGTACGACCACTGCATCGGGGTACGGATCGCCTCCCGACCGGGCAGCGACAGGTCCTCGCCCATCCCGATCTCCTCGCCGTAGCGCAGCACCGGCGTGCCGCGCAACGAGAACTGGAGGGCGTACGCCAGCTCGATGCGACGCCGGTCGTTGCCGAGCATCGGGGCGAGCCGGCGACGGATGCCCCGGTCGTAGATGCGCATGTTCTCGTCCGGGCCGAACTGCGCGTACACCTGGTTGCGCTGTTCGGTGGTGAGCCGGGACAGGTCGATCTCGTCGTGGTTGCGCAGGAAGGTGGCCCACTGGCCGCCGACGGGCAGCGTCGGGGTGTCACGCAGCGCCTCGATCAACGACTCCGGGTCCTGCCGTGCCAGGGCCAGCATAAGTCGCCCGTTGAGCATGAAGTCGAATAGCATGTGGATGCGGTTGCCCGAGCCGCCGGCGTCGCCGAAGAACGTGGGCAGCTGGTCCGGCTCGACGTTCGCCTCGGCCAGCAGGACGGCGTCGCCGCGCCGCCACTGCACGTGCTGGCGCAGCTCGGTGAGGAACTCGAAGTCCTTCGGTGAGTTCGGGTTGCCCGGCTCGGTCAACTCGATGATGAACGGCACCGCGTCCATCCGGAACCCGGAGACGCCGAGCTGGAGCCAGAACGACATGATCTTCTTGATCTCCGCCCGGACCTGCGGGTTGGCGAAGTTGAGGTCCGGCTGGAACGGGTAGAACCGGTGGTAGAACCACGCCTTGGCGGTGCGGTCGTAGCTCCAGGTCTCGTTCTGCTCGCCCGGGAAGACCATGCCCTGGTATCGGTCGTCCGGCTCGGTGTCGGACCAGACGAACCAGTCGCGGTACGGCGAGTCCGGCGAGGAGCGGGCGGACTGGAACCAGGGGTGCTCGTCGGAGGTGTGGTTGACCACCAGATCGATGATCACGCGGATGCCCCGGTTCTGCGCTTGGTGCAGCAGCTCCGCGAAGTCGCCGAGGGTGCCGAAGCGCGGGTCCACGTTGTAGAAGTCGGTGGCGTCGTAGCCGTCGTCGCGGTTGGGCGACGGGTGGATCGGGTGCAGCCACAGACAGGTCACCCCCAGCCGGGCCAGGTAGTCCAGCCGGCCGATCAGGCCACGGATGTCACCGACCCCGTCGGAGTCGGAGTCGGCGTACGTGTCGATGTCGAGGCAGTAGACGACGGCTTCGGAATACCAACGGTCACCCATGTCGGAGGAACCTCTCCAGTTGATCACCGCGGCAAACCAGCTCGGCGGGCCACGGACCGAGGTGGGTTACTGTGCCGATCATGGAGATCGACCTCGTACCGCCGAGCGAACCGTTGGACTGGTCCCAGGGCAGGTGGCTGCACCCGCCGGTACGCGTCGAGGAGGGCCCGGCCGGTGAGCTGCTCGTCGAACCGGCGGCGGAGAGCGACTTCTGGCGGCGGACCAGTTACGGGTTCGTGCACGACAACGGCCCAGCTCTGCTGGCCCCGCTGCCGGCCGGCAGCGCCATGGAGGTGAGGTTCCGGCTCGACCTCACCGGGCAGTTCGACCAGGCCGGTGCACTGGTCCGGGTGGACGAGCGCAACTGGGTCAAGGCCGGCGTCGAGGTGAGCGACGGCGAGCTACAGCTCGGCGCGGTGGTGACCCGGGAGTTCTCCGACTGGTCGGTCGCGCCGGTGCCGGAGTGGGCGGGCCGGGAGGTGACCGTGCGGGTCAGCCGGACCGGCGACGCGCTGACCGTCCGGGCTCGGGTGGACGACGAACCGTGGCGGCTGGTCCGGCTCGCCCCGCTGGACCCGGCGGCCGAGGCCCTGGCCGGGCCGTTCTGTTGCGCGCCGGTCCGCGCCGGCCTGAGCGTCGTGTTCACCGGCTGGCGGCAGGGGCCGGCGGACACCGCGCTGCACCCGGAGCACTGAGCGCAGGTGTGGACGAGGGATCACTGGGTATGACCCTCCGATCCCCGACAGCCGACGCGGAAGGACGACCATGGCGTACGCCCAGACCGGCGACCCGTCCGAGTTCACCGGGTTGACCGGTTGGGTGGCCTCCGTGATCGAGGTGATGGGTCCGGTCGGGGTGGCGCTGCTGGTGGCGTTGGAGAGCATCGTCCCGCCGATCCCCAGCGAGATCGTGCTGGCGCTCGCCGGGTACCTGGCCCATGAGGGTCAGTTCAACGTCGTGGTCGTGGTGCTGGCCGCGACGGCCGGCTCGCTGGTCGGCGCGTTGGTGCTCTACTGGCTCGGCGCGGCGCTCGGCGAGGAGCGGCTCAAGCGCTGGCTGGACCGCATCCCGTTGGTGGACCGCGACGACCTGGAGAAGGCCGACCGCTGGTTCGAGCGGCACGGCCGATGGGCGGTGCTGGTCGGTCGGGTGGTGCCGGTGGTCCGCAGCCTGGTCTCCGTCCCGGCGGGGGCCAACCGGATGCCGCTGGGCGAGTTCATCCTGTTCACCACCATCGGCAGCGGGGTGTGGAACGGCCTCATCGTCGGGGCCGGCTACGCGCTGGGAAGCCGTTGGCAGGAGGTCGAACGCTACAGCGACTGGTTCAACTACGCGATCGTCGCGGTCTTCGTCGTCATGGCGGCCACCTGGGTGATCCGTAAGATCCGTCGACGCCGGGAACGCGACGACCGGCGGTCGGTGACCGCCGGTCGCTGATCCGCGCTACCGGTCATCCGCTGGCGCTCCGGACGCCAGCGGGGAAGACAATCAACTGTTTCTGTCCAGAGATCGCGACGGAACCGCCTGCGGTCGCCGGAGCACCGCCTGTTCGAGCGCCGACCACGCGCTCGTGGTCACCAGGTAGATCACCGCGGCGAGCGGCAGCACCAGCGCCACCAGCACCGTCGTGAACGGCACCAGGGGCAACAGCCGCCCGAGCACGGCCGCGCCCGGGCCTTCGGTGGGCGTACCGGCCACCGTGCCGACCGCCGCCGATGCCCGGCGGGCGCGTCGGGACGACCACCAGGCCACCGCCACCAGCACGGCCAACAGCACGGCGAAGAGTGGGCCGGCCGCCCCGGCAAGCCCGTCGCTGACATGGTGGCCCAGCGGGACCCCGGCAAGCCGCTCGTCCAGCAGCCCGGTGCCGCCCTCGCTCGTGGTGAACAGCCGGTACAGGACCAGCAGGAACGGCGCCTGGAGCAGCAACGGCAGGCAGCCGGCGACCGGGTTGGCCCCGGCCTCCCGGTACAGCGCGAATACCTCGCGCTGAAGCTTCGCCGGGTCGTCGGCGTACCGCCGCTGAAGGTCACGCACCTGTGGGGCGAGCGCCGCGCGGCGTCGCTCGCCGCGGACCTGCGCGACGGTGAGCGGCGAGATCAACAGTCGGACGGCGATGGTGAGGAGCACGATGGCGACCGCGGTCGCCATGCCGCCGGCCAATGGTTCGAGCAGGTCGGTGAGCCAGGACAGTGCGGTGCCGGCAGCGCCGACAGCGCCGTGCAGTGGTGCGAAGGCAAGCATGGGAAACCCCTCGGTCCGATTCCGGTGGGGCCCTCCCCGGGCGGCGTCCGCTCAGCAGGGGGGACCGGTGGCGATGGAATCGGCCGCGCGGCGGCGTGGCGCTACGCGGCCGAGGGGAGCCCGGGTGCGCGGGGACGGGGGCGACCGGCGGCGTCCGGGTCGATCTGCCGGGGCACTCGGCGACCACGGGAGCGGGCCCGCAGCCCGACCCAACGCGGCCCGGCGCCGGGCGCACCCGAGCGGCCGAGCACCCGAGCCGCCAGCACCACGGCGAGCAGCACCAGGGCGGTCAGCGCGGCACCCGCGAGCAGGCCGGTCGGGCGACCCGCGAACAGGGTGAGCTGGGCGAACGCGTACATCCACGCGACCCCGAGGAACCCCAACGGCACCGGCACGGGCTCAGCATAGGACCCGGTGTCACGCCACCCGACCGAATCGCGACCCCACCTGCTCGGCACGCCGGCCACGACGCGCCGACGCCACGTTTCCCGCCATCGCCACGTTGGGTAACCACACCGCCATCCGACGCGGACGGACCGCGACCGGCAGGAACGGACGGTGGTGGCGATGACCGGCCAGGTGGCGGAGGCGCCGAGCGAGACGGCTACGGCGACCGGATTGCTCACCGTGGGTGTCGAAGAGGAGTTCCTGCTCGTCGACCCACACACCGGGGCCGCGGTCCCCGCCGTCGACCTGGTCATGGAGCAGGTGCCGGCGGAACTGCGCGGGCAGGTGGAGCGGGAGTTCCAAACCAGTCAGATCGAGATCGGCAGCCCGCCCGGCCTGGAGCTCTCGTCGATCCGGCACTCCCTCGGCGTCCTGCGCCGGGAACTCGCCGACGCCGCCGAGCGGGCCGGCGTACGGCTGCTCGCCATCGGCACCGGCCCGGTGGACGGCCCGGTGCCGCCGGTCGTGGACAAGCCCCGCTTCGACCGGATGATCGAACGGTTCCAGCTGCTCGTCCCCGGCCCCGGCAACAACGGCATGCACGTGCACGTGGGCGTGCCCGACCCGGAGACCGGCGTGCAGGTGCTCAACCACGTGCGGCCGTGGCTGCCGATGCTGCACGCGGTGACCACCAACTCCCCGTTCGCCCGTGGCGAGGACACGGGCTACGCCAGCTGGCGCTCGGTCGAGTGGGAACGCTGGCCGTCGGTGGCGCCGACGCCGTGGCTGGAGTCGCACGAGCACTACCAACGGCTGATCCGCCAGTTGATCGCCAGCGGGTTGATGCTCGACGAGGGGATGCTCTACTGGTACGCCCGCCTGTCGGCGAAGTACCCGACCGTGGAACTGCGGATCGGCGACGTCTGCCCGTCGGTGGACGACGCGGTGCTGGTCGCCGCGCTGGTCCGGGCACTGGTGGCCACCGCCCGGGCGGATGTCGAGGCCGACCGGCCGGCGTTGCGGACCGACCACCACCTGTTGGTCGGCGCGCACTGGCGAGCCGCTCACGATGGCCTGGAAGGCGACGCGGTCGACGTCACCACCGGCGAGCTGCGTCCGGCCTGGGAGCTGTTGGACCGGTTCGTGGAGCGGATGCGGCCGGCGCTGGAGCAGCACGGCGACTGGGCCGAGGTGACCGATCTGCTGGGTGGGTTGCGCCGGCACGGCAGCGGCGCGGCACGGCAGCGCGCGGTGTACGCGCGCACCGGGCGACTCACCGACGTGGTGCGGGACGTCGCGCGGCAGACCCGCGGCTGATCAGCGCGTGACAGGATGAACCCGTGGCGCAACGGCTGATCGTCATCGGCGGGGACGCCGCCGGAATGTCGGCGGCGTCCCAGGCCCGACGCCGACGCGCCCGTGGCGACCTGGAGATCGTGGTCTTCGAGCGGGGCCACTTCACCTCCTACTCGGCGTGTGGCATCCCGTACTGGATCAGCGGGCTGGTGCCCGACCCGGAGGCGTTGATCGCCCGAGGTCCGGAGGTGTTCCGCACGACGTACGCCATGGACGTACGGATGCGCCACGAGGTCACGGCCATCGACCTGGAACGCCGCGAGGTGGTCGCCCGGGACCTGACCGGTGGCGGCGAGGTCCGCGAGCGCTTCGACGACCTGATGTACGCCACGGGCGCGGTGCCGGTGCAGCCGCCGTGGGCGGTCACCGACGCGGGCGGTGTGTTCGGCATGCAGACCCTCGACGACGGGGCGGCGCTGCGCGACTGGCTGGACGCCGAGCCGAGGCCACGCCGGGCGGTGGTGGTCGGCGGCGGGTACATCGGCGTCGAGATCGCCGAGGCCCTGATCCAACGTGGCCTCTCCGTCACCCTGGTCGAGGCGGGCGACCAGCCCATGTCGACGGTGGACGGCGACATGGGCGAGCTGGTCGCCGAGGCGATGCGCGGCCTCGGCATCACGATCCGCACCGGCCTGCCGGTGACCGGCCTGGAGCAGCGGGACGGCCGGGTGTCCGCGGTGGTCACGGCCGAGGGCCCGATTCCGACCGACGTCGTGGTCCTGGGCCTCGGCGTACGCCCGAACGCGGCGCTCGCCGAGGCTGCCGGGCTGCCGATCGGACCGACCGGCGGAATCCGGGTGGACCGTCGGATGCGGGTGGCCGGCATGTCCGGCGTCTGGGCGGCCGGTGACTGCGTGGAGACGCTGCACCGGGTCAGCGGGTTGCCGGTGCACATGCCCCTGGGCACGCACGCCAACAAGCAGGGACGGGTGGCGGGGATCAACATCGGCGGCGGGTACGCCACGTTCACCGGCGTGATCGGCACGGCGGTGACCAAGGTCTGTGACCTGGAGGTGGGCCGGACCGGCCTGCGCGAGCGGGAGGCCACGGCGGCCGGCTTCGAGTTCATCTCGGTGATCGCCGAGTCGACCAACCGGGCCGGCTACTACCCGGGTGCGCGGCCGATGACCGTGAAGCTGATCGCCGAGCGACCCAGCGGCCGGTTGCTCGGCGCGCAGATCGTCGGTTGGTCCGAGGCGGCCAAACGGATCGACACGCTGGCCGTGGCGCTCTGGAACGGCATGACGGTGGACGATATGACGGCGCTGGACCTGGGCTACGCTCCGCCGTACGCGCCGGTGTGGGATCCGGTGCTCATCGCCGCCCGAAAAGCGGTCGACGCCCTCGCCGCGCTCGACCGCTGACCCGCGCCCGCCGTGGAGGACCACCCCGTGACGCAGACCCCGACCCGACCGACCGCGCGTCGGCGCCCGACGATGGTCGACGTGGCCCGACACGCCGGGGTCAGCCTGAAGACGGTCTCGCGGGTGGTCAACGACGAGCCGGTGGGGCAGGAACTGGTCAGCCGGGTGCTGGCCGCCATCGCCGAGCTGGGCTTCCGGCGCAACGACATCGCCCGTAACCTGCGCTCCCGGCAGCTCAACGCCACGGTCGGGCTGCTCATCGAGGAGATCGCCAACCCGTTCTACGCGACGATCGCCAGTGTCGCCGCCGAGATCGCCGCCGCTCACGGCACCATGCTGATCACCGCCTCCTCCGAGGAGGACCCGGAGCGGGAACGCGCCCTGCTGCAGGATTTCACCCAGCGCCGGGTCGACGGGCTGCTGGTGGTGCCGGCGGGCCCCGACCACTCGTTCCTGCGTCGCGAGGTCGAGCTGGGGATGCCGGTGGTGTTCCTGGACCGGCCGCCGCAGGGGCTGCAGGCCGACGCCGTGCTGTTGGACAACCGGGGCGGCAGCCACTCCGGGGTCGGCGCGTTGCTCGACGAGGGGCACCGACGAGTGGGGCTCCTGCTCGGCGCGCCGAGTGTGCCCACCATGCGCGAGCGGCTGGCCGGGGCGCGGGCGGCACTGACCGCGGCCGGGGTCGAGCCGGACGAGTCGCTGGTCCGCGAGAGGCTCATCGCTCCCGAGGAGGCCGGGCGGGCTGTCGCCGCGCTGCTCGACCTGCCGGACCCGCCCACCGCCTTCTTCTGCGCCAACAACCGGCTCACCGTCGGCGCCCTCCAGGAGCTGCACCGGAGGGGCAGTGCCGCGGCGCTGGTCGGCTTCGACGACTTCGAACTGGCCCACCTGATGCCCCGGCCGCTGACCGTCGTCGGGTACGACACCCGGGAGCTGGCCCGGGTCGCCACCGAGCGGCTGTTCCAGCGAATCGCCGGCGACGACTCTCCGCCCGCGACAACAGTGCTCCCCACCCGCCTCCTACCCCGAGGCCTCCCCTAACCCCACACCCCACCCCTCACCCCTCACCCCTCACCCTCACCCTCACCCCCGCGATCTTGCAGTTTCGGTTGCCAGTTAGTGGCAGATAGCCCCTTTTGTCGGGGCAGGAAGTGCAAGATCGCGGGGGTGGGTGGGGTGGGGTGGGGTGGGGTGGGGTGGGGTGGGTCGGGTGGGGGTCAGGTTGCGGTGGTGAGCAGTGCCTCCACCTCGGCCCGGCGGGGCGGGTCCGCACCCCGGCGGCCACAGGTCAGCGCGGCCACCGTCGCGGCCTGCCGGAGCACCGCACCCCACTGCGGCTCGGTCACCGCGGCGAGCCGGTCGGCCGGCCGGTCGCCGAGCGCGTCGAGGTCGGCCAGCGCGGCCAGCAGGCCGCCGGTGAACGAGTCGCCGGCACCGACGGTGTCGACCACGACCGTGCGCACCGCTGGTTCCTCGTGCAGCGACCCGTTCGGCGCGAGCAACCAGGCGCCGTCCCCGCCCCGGGTCACCACCGCGCAGGACACCCCGGCCTCGCGCCATTCGGCCATCACGTCGCCCACCGACCGGTCCGGGTAGAGCCAGGCCAGATCCTCGTCGCTGGCCTTGACCAGGTGCGCGAGGCGCACCTGCCGGCGTACCCTCTCCTGCTCCGCGGCCCGGTCCGTGACGATGCTCGGCCGCAGGTTGAGATCGATCGAGATGGTGAGCCCGTCCCGGTCGCGTTCGCGGGCCAGCAGATCCTCCAGCACCTGGGCGCCGGGTGCCAGCGCGAGCGCGAGCGACCCGGTGTGCAGCGCGGTCGCCGGTGACCCGACCAGCTCGGGCAGCTCCTGCGGCGTCCACTGCCAGTCCGCCGCGCCGGCCAGCCGGAACTCGTAGCTTGCCTGCCCGGCGGCGTTCAGCGTGGCCACCGCCACCGAGGTGGGCTCCTCGGCCCGGACCGCCCATCCCAGGTCCACCCGGTTGGCGCTCAGGTGCTCGGCGACCTGCCGACCGTACTCGTCGGTGCCGAGCCGGGCCAGCAGCCGTACCGGCTCATCGAGCCGGGCGAGGGTGACCGCCACGTTCGCCGGTGAGCCACCGGGCACGGCCCGCTGCCCCTCGGGAGTGACCACCAGGTCGATCAGCGCCTCACCCGCGACCACGATCACGCGGTCACCTCACCCGGTGCGAGCGGGCCGGGGCCACCCAGCCCGTCGGCCGAACGGGACAGCAGCACCGCCTGGTACGCGTGGTAGACGTCCGGCCGGCCGTGCCAGACCGTGTCGGCGGGCAAATTCTGCGCGTCCAGCTCGTGCCGCCATCCGGTGCCGTCGATCAGGTAACGGCGGGCGTACGCCCAGAAGACCCGGTACCAGTCGGCGTAGACGGCGTCCCCGGTGCGGCGGTGCAGGGTGACCGCCGCACCGATGGCCTCGGCGAGCACCCAGTGCATCCGGGAGCGCACCACCGGCCGGTCGTCCCAGTCGATCGTGTAGACGAAGCCGTCGGCGCCGTCGACCGCCCAGCCGCGCCGCACGGCGGCGGCGAACAGGGTACGAGCGTCGGCGAGCAGCCAGCGGGGTGGCTGCGGCAGGACTGCCTCCAGCTCCAGCAGCAGCCGGGCCCACTCCAGCCAGTGGCCCATCGTGGAGCCGTACGGCCGGAAGGGGTCGGCGGGGCGGTCCCGGTTGTAGTCGAGCAGTGGCGTCCAGTTGGCGGTGAAGTGCTCGGGCAGCCGCCAGTCGTGCCGGGCGGCTTCCCCGTGCACCAGGTGTGTGCCGATCTGCAGGGCCCGGTCGGTCCAGCTCGCGTCGCCGGTCGCCGCGGCAGCGGCGAGGAACGCCTCGACCATGTGCATGCTGCTGTTCGCGCCGCGGTAGTCCTCGGTGACCGTCCAGTCCCGGTTCCACGACTCGCGGACCGCGCCGACTTCGGCGTCCCAGAACCGGTCCCGCACCACGGCCTGCACGTCGGCGAGCAGCCGGTCCGCGCCGGGTCGACCGGCGCGCGCCGCGCCGGACGCGGCGAGCAGTACGAACGCGTGGTCGTAGCCGGCCTTGCGATCGTTGACGGGCGTTCCCTGCTGGTCCACCGCGCTGAACCAGCCGCCGTACCGGTCGTCGCGCAGCAGTGTGCTGAGCGCGGCGACCCCATGGTCGACCAGAGCGGCGGCGTCCGGGTCGCCGTTGCGGTGGGCGAGGGCGGCCACATGGGTCATCCGGCAGGTGATCCAGGTGTGCACCGGCTCGCCCCGGTCCGGGGTGCGGTCGTCGGTCAGCCACCAGAAGCCGCCCTCGGGCCGAAGGGCGCGGCGGGCCGTGTCGAGCAGCGTGTGGGTCTGGTCGGCGAGGAAGTCGTCCAGGTCAGGCAGGTCGGGTGACCCTGCCGGAGCGGGGGTCGTTTCGGCGTCGGGTCGGGGCACGTCGGTCATCTCAGCTGGTCACCGTCGGGTAGGTAAGGGACATACGGCCAGGATCGGCGGGCGGACCGGGTCCGCGCCGGGAAAACGTCAACGGAACACCGTAAACCGGCTGGCCTCGCCGGGTGCGGCGCAAAGAAGATCATGCGTACGGTTCCTCCCCTTTGCCCGTTGACATCGTTGTCACTTGTCAACCCTGCTCCGGCAGCCGGTCGACTGTCAATTCCGGTTGCGTCACACCGCACCGGGGCAACCGCCCCGCCGTCGCGGTTCCGGCACCCGGCGCGCTGAACCTCGTTTGGTGGACGCCCTGGTCTGCGCTATTCCGATTGGCCGCGTCGCAGGAGTAGGCCCGGTCACCAGTTCGACTGTCTGGGTTGGCGCTGGTTTCCCAACGTTCATCAGGCGCCCCCGAGGTCGGCCAGGCCGATCTCGGCGGGGGGAAGGCCTTGGATGTCCGGGCCAGCACGCAGGCCCTCCAGCATGAGGATCAGGTAGCGGTCCACGCTGCGTTGGGTGAGTTCGGCGCGCAGGCCGGGCAATGGCCGCAGCAGCAGCGCCATCATGAGGGTCAGGTCTCCGGCGTCCACGTCGTGACGCAGGTCGCCGTCGGCTTGGGCTCGGCGGACGAGCCGGTCGAGGATCTTCAGCAGGGTTTGACGCAGCCGCTGCTCCTCGGGCTCGGCGTGCAGCTGTTCCCAGGTACTGGTGAACCAGATCGACAGCCAGGTGGCCAGCCGCAACTCGGCGGACGCCCGGCGGACGAAGCGTGACAGCGCACGCCACGCGTCCGGCTCCTCGCCGGCTGGGCGCCGAGGCCAGCACCTCCCGAACGGTCGCCGACGTCGGCGAATTCGCCAGAACGCTGTCCACGCACTTCCTCGTACCACTCGACGACCTCGGCCCGGACGGCGTCGCTCACCTCTGGCACAAGACAGGCACCCAGGACGACCTGTGGCGCGCACGCGTCGGCAAGACACCCTGACCAGCAGCGGCGCACCCGCTGTCAAGCCACGGTCCCCCAACCCGTTGAGGCTCTGGTCAGTAATAGTTGTCGATCGGCTGGCGCGCCTCGTCGAACAGCGCCGGCCCCTCGTACCGGACCGGGGGCAGCGGCGGGGTGGCCGGCTTGACCTCCTCGAACTGCTCGCTGGACAGGGCGTACACCACCCGTCCGAGGCCGGAGCGGTCGATCGCGGTCGCGCACATCGGGCAGGGTTGGCAACTGGTGAACATGGTGGTGCCGGCGGCCACGTCGGGGGCGAGTTCCCGAGCGGCCCAGCGGGCCAGCTTCAGTTCCGGATGGGCGGTGATGTCCGAGTTGGAGATCACGGTGTTGTGGTCCTCGATCAGGACGGTGCCGTCCGCGGCGACGAGCAACGAGCCGAACGGCCGTTCGCCGGATGCTCCGGCCTCGCTGGCAATGTCCACGGCACGGCGGAGGAAGCTCTCGTCGTCGGGGGTCATCGGTCCTCCTGGGTCTTGGCGTACGCGGCCACGGCCGCGAGGGTCTGCCAGGCGCGTTCGGGTTGGCGGATCTCGGTCAGGTCGCCGTTGAACGGGTCGAGCACCACCGTCTCCGCACCGAGCAGACGGATCTGGTCGAGGTCGGCGATGATCTGCTCGATGGTGCCGACACCGGCGAGCCGGTCCGGAGCGGTGACCGGTTCGCGGGTTTCCTGGAGTGCGATGCGCGGCATCAGCGCGGGCTCGGGGAGGCCCAGTTCGTCGGCGATCGTGGTGAGCCGTCCGGCCGCTTCCGTGAGTTTGCCGGGCGTGAGACGCAGCGGGTGCCACGCGTCTCCGAGTCGAACGGCACGACGCATGCCGGCGTCGCTGTTGCCGCCGACCCAGATCGGGATCGCACCCGTGTCGTAGTCGTCGGCATTCTGCCAGGCGTCGCGCATGGTGCGCAGGTAGTCGTCGGTCAGCGCGCCACGCCGGTGGTACGGCACGCCGAGCGCCTCGAACTCCTGCCGGGCCCAGCCGACGCCGACGCCGAGGACGAGCCGCCCGCCGCTGAGCCGGTTGAGGTTCGCCGCCATCCGGGCGGTGAGCAGCGGATGCCGGTAGGGGACGATGAGCACGGTGGTGCCCAGCCGGACCCGGCGGGTCACCCCGGCCAGCCAGGACAGCGTGGTGAACGGCTCGTAGAACGGCGCCGGATACTGCTCGGCCACGTCCGGGGTCACCACGATGTGGTCGGAGACCATCAGCAGGTCGTAACCGAGGCCCTCGACCGTCTGCGCCCACTGTCGCAGCATCTCCGGATCGGTGCCCGGGGCGAAGTTCGGTACGTTCACTCCAATGTGCACGGATCCCAGGCTAGCCAGCGTGACCCGCCGTGTGAACACCATGATCCCCGCCTTCGCTGGTCGCTGCCGTGCAGACCCAGCGCGGTGGACGCCTCAGGATGGCTGGATGGATCTACCCGAGGGAATTGACTGGGTACGTGCGTCAGCGGCGGGCCGGGCCTGGCTCGCCACACTCCCGACGTGGCTGGCCGAGTGCGCCGAGCGGTGGTCGCTGCGACTCGGGCCGCCCTTCCGGTACGCCTACGCCTCCCTGGCGCTCCCGGCGGACCTGCCCGACGGCACGGCGGCGGTGCTGAAGCTCCAGTATCCCGACGAGGACAGCCGGCACGAGGCCGACGCGTTGGCCCACTGGGGCGGCGACGGGGCGGTCCGGCTGCTGGCACACGACCCGGAACGCCGCGCCCTGCTGGTGGAACGCTGCCGACCCGGCACTCCGCTGCACGAGCTGCCCACGGACCGGGCGCTGGACGCGGTGACCAGGCTGATGCCCCGACTCTGGCGGCCGGCCGGCGCGCCGTTCACCCCGTTGGCCGAGGAGGCCGCGGGCTGGATCGACCGGATGCCCCGCAAGTGGGAACGGGCCGGCCGACCACACGAGCGCCGGCTGCTGGACGCGGCGCTCGCCCTGCTCACCGGTCTGGCATCGAGCCAGGGCGAGCAGGTGCTGGTCAACCAGGACCTGCACGCCGGCAACGTGCTCGCCGCCGATCGGGAACCGTGGCTGGCCATCGACCCGAAACCGCTGACCGGCGAGCGCGAGTTCTCGGTCGTGCCGATGGTGCGCGGACGGGAACTCGGCCACTCGCCGGCCGCCGTCCGGCACCGGCTGGACCGGCTCAGCACCGAACTCGGGCTGGACCGGGAGCGGGTCCGGGGTTGGACGATCGGGCACACGCTGGCCTGGAGTGTCGCCGACGACGTCGTCTTTCCGCACCAGATCGAGCTGGTCCGCTGGCTGCTCGACGGGGGCTGACGTCCCGCACCCGGGGTCAGCCGACCTGGCAGGTACGACACCAGTAGAGGTTGCGTCCAGCCAGCTCGCCGCGGCTGACCTCGGTGCCGCAGACGTGGCAGGGAGCGCCGGGGCGGCGGTAGACATACACCTCACCACCGTGCCGGTCCACCCGGGCCGGCCGGCCCATCGCCTCCGGCAGGTGCGCGTCGCGCACGGTGTCGATCCGGCCGTGTTCGACCGCGAGCCGCATCAACCCGACCAGGTCGGCCCAGAGCGCGTCCCAGCCGGCACGGGTCAGCCCTCGACCGGGCATCGTCGGCGGCAGCCCAGCCCGGAACAGCGCCTCGGTCACGAAGATCAGCCCGGTGCCGGCCACCACCGACTGGTCCAGCAGCAGCGCGGCCAGCGGCGTCGGGCTGCGCGAGATCCGGGCGTACGCCCGCTCCGGGTCGGCGTCGGGGCGCAGCGGATCCGGCCCGAGGCGGGCCCGCAGCACGGCCGCCTCGGGCGGGGTGAGCACCTCGCAGGCGGTCGGCCCACGCAGGTCGAGCCAGTGCCGGTCGCTGGTCAGCCGCAGCCGCACCTGGCCGACCGGCTCCGGCGGCTCCCCCGACCCGTCGGTGAACTTCCCGTACAGCCCGAGGTGCACGTGCAGCGTCAGCTCGTCGGCGTAGTGGTGCAGCAGGTGCTTGCCGTACGCCTCGGTGCCCTCCAGCAGGGTGCCGGAGAGCCGGGCGGCACCCTCGGCGAAGCGGCCCTGCGGGCTCGCGGCGTGCAGCTTGTCCCCGGCGAACAGCTCGGCGTGCCGGGCCGCAAGGCGATGGATCGTGTGTCCCTCTGGCACGGGTGCCAAGGATAGTCAGCAGTGCTCGCTGATCGACTCGGGTTCAAGGAAGCTGGGCTGTCCGGCCGATCGGGACACCGCGACTTCCAGGAAACCGAGTCGGTCAAGGCCAGACTCGGCGGTCGTACCCAGGATTGGTGTCAGGAAACGCCCAGGTGGGTATTCGAGGGCGGTACCGCGTGGGCGCCACCCTTTTCGTCGGCCACCACGCATTCATCAGGAGGTGTGTAGTGGTCAGGATTCCTTCGCTGTCCCGCCGGTCCGAGCCGGCACCGACGCGGGACGAGAACCTCGACGGCCGCGTAGACGGCCGCGACACCCCGGTCAGCGACCGGGAGAGCTCGGCGGTCACCGAGACGGGCCGGTCGGAAGACAGCCTCGGCCGCCCGGTGGTCACCGATCGGGACGCCGACCAGACGACGTACCGCAGCGCCGGCGGGACCGGCGGCCAGGTCAGCGAGGCCGAGCGGCGGGCCAACGAGCGGGCGGCGGTGGCCCGAGCCGCCACCGCGCGTCCGGTGGACACCGAGTCCCGCGCCTCCCGGCCGGTGGAGAACGAGGCCCGGACCGCCCGGCCGGTGGACACCGAGCCTCGGCCCGCCACCGCGCCGACCGAGGCGCGCACCGCCGACCGGGACGGCGACCTGGACAGCACCACCCGGCGACCCGACACCACGGACCGGAGCGCGACCGACCGCCCGGCCCACCCGACCGCGCCCGAGCCGCCGGTGACGCGCGACCCGAAGCCGCGGGCCAGCCTGCTCGCCACCCTGGGCCTGATCGTCTCCGTCGCCGCTGCGCTCTTCGTGCTGACCGGCACCCTGGCCGGGTACGGCATCGGGCTCGGCGCCCTTGGCGCGGTGCTCTCGGTGCTCGGCCTGATCGCCACCCGCCGCCGGCACGTCGCCGGCAAGACCGACGCGCTGTTCGGCGTGCTGATCGGGTTGGCCGCGGTGGTGCTCGGGGTGCTGGCGATGACCGGGCAGTTCGACTGGCCGACCACCGACGGCGACTGGGTTCAGCGCTTCCGGGAGTGGCTTGACTCACAGTTTGTCGATCGTTTCTAGCGGGCACTGATCCGCTCGCCGGTGATGCACCGGCGAAAGCCGGCGGTTCGCCGGCAGCCCGGAACACCCGGTGGTTCACCGGCCGGGCGACACCCTTTCAGGGGCGGCGGTTCGCCGCCCCTGAAGTGTTTCCGGGCTCGGTTCGCCGGGCCCCGACACATCGCCCGGGTGTCCACGCAACGAATCGCCTCCGCCTGCCACCTAGACGCAACGAATGTTCGGCCTGCGCAACTCTTGGTGGTGGATCCTGCCGCTGACGCCGCATAACGTTGAGCAACGGCGCCAGCCCGTGGGCCACGGTGGCCGGGCGCGCCCGACCCCTGGGAGCAGGACAATGACGATGGACGCCACCAGCCAGCGCCTCTTGATGTGCCGGCCGACGTACTTCGCCGTCGACTACGCGATCAACCCCTGGATGGACCCGAGCGCGCCGGTCGACACCGCGCTGGCCGTCCGGCAGTGGGAGCAACTGCGCCAGACGTACCGCGACCTGGGCCACACCGTCGAGGAGATCACTCCGGTGCCCGGCCTGCCCGACATGGTCTTCGCCGCCAACGGCGGCACGGTGATCGACGGCAAGGCGATGGCCGTGCAGTTCCGCGACCCGCAGCGCGCCGACGAGGCGCCGGCCTACCGGGCCTGGTTCGAGGCCGCCGGCTTCGAGATGTACGACCCGAAGCACGTCAACGAGGGCGAGGGCGACGTCCTGCTGGCCGGTGACCACCTGCTGGCTGGCACCGGCTTCCGCACCGCGCACGCCTCGCACGCCCAGTTGCAGGAGGTCTTCGGCTACCCGGTGATCACCATGCAGCTGGTCGACCCACGCTTCTACCACCTGGACACCGCGCTGACCGTGCTCGACGAGCGGACCGTGGCGTACCTGCCCGAGGCGTTCTCCCCCGGCAGTCAGGCCGTGCTGCGCCGGCTCTTCCCCGACGCGGTGCACGCCACCATGGCCGACGCCGAGGTGCTGGGGCTGAACGCGGTCAGCGACGGACGGCACGTGGTGCTGCCCGCGCAGGCCACCGACCTGGCCGCCAAGCTGCGCGACCGGGGCTACGAGACCATCGGTGTCGACCTGTCCGAGCTGCGAAAGGCCGGCGGCGGACCGAAGTGCTGCACGCTACGACTCCGTCAGGGAAAGGCAAGCAAGTGATCGTGGATGACATCCTGCGGACGCCGGGAGCGGTCCGGGACGCCGAGCGCTGGACGGCGCACAACTACCACCCGCTACCGGTGGTGATCTCGTCCGCGGAGGGTGCCTGGCTCACCGACGTGGACGGTCGCCGTTACCTGGACTGCCTCGCCGGCTACTCGGCGCTGAACTTCGGCCACCGGCACCCGCAGCTGATCGCCGCCGCGCACGCCCAACTGGACCGGCTGACGCTGACCAGCCGGGCGTTCATCCACGACCAGTTCGCCGACTTCTGTCGGGAGTTGGCCGAGCTGTGCGGCAAGGACCTGGTGCTGCCGATGAACACCGGCGCCGAGGCGGTGGAAACCGGGATCAAGGTGGCCCGCAAGTGGGGCTACCAGGTCAAGGGCGTACCCGCGGGTCAGGCCAACATCGTGGTCGCCGAGGGCAACTTCCACGGGCGGACCACCACCATCGTGAGCTTCTCCACCGACGAGGACGCCCGCGCCGACTTCGGGCCGTACACCCCGGGCTTCACCGTGGTCCCGTACGGCGACCTGGACGCGCTGACCGCCGCGATCGACGAGAACACCGTGGCCGTACTGCTCGAACCGATCCAGGGCGAGCAGGGCGTGGTGGTGCCACCGGAGGGCTACCTGCCGGGCGTACGCCAGGTCTGCACCGAGCGCAACGTCCTGTTCATCGCCGACGAGATCCAGTCCGGTCTGGGGCGGACCGGCGCGACCTTCGCCTGCGACCACGAGGGTGTCGTGCCGGACATGTACCTGCTCGGTAAGGCGCTCGGCGGCGGCATCGTGCCGGTCTCCGCGGTCGCCGCGAACGCTGACGTGCTCGGCGTGCTCAAGCCCGGCCAGCACGGCTCCACCTTCGGCGGCAACCCACTGGCGTGCGCGGTCGCGATCGAGGTGGTCCGGCTGCTGGCCACCGGCGAGTTCCAGCGCCGCTCGGCCGAGCTGGGTGAGCGGCTGCGGGCCGGCCTGGAGGGGCTGGTCGGCAAGGGCCTGGTGGCGGTGCGCGTCCGCGGTCTGTGGGCCGGTCTGGACATCGACCCCGCGCTGATGAGCGGGCGAGAGGCGTGTGAGCGGCTCGCCGAGCGGGGTGTGCTCGCCAAGGACACACACGGCTCCACCATCCGGCTCGCCCCGCCGCTGGTGATCACCGAGGAGGAGATCGACCTGGCGGTGGCCCAGCTCGCCGAGGTGCTGGCCGGCTGAACCCGGGACGTGTCGAGAGGCGGGCGTCGGAACCGACGCCCGCCTCTCGCGTCAGGGACGGGGTAGGCGCATGGCCATCGTCGGGGCCTCGGCCATCACCGAGGTGGGGCTGAACGAAGCGCCGGCCGGCAGTTCCTCGGCCCGACCGATCTGCACCCCGGGGTAGAGCTCCACCATGTCGCCCTCGCCCAACACCCGGGACTGCTGCGGAGCCAGGGGGACCCGGTCCGACTCGGACATCGAGCCGGCCGGGCGGATGCCGGAGCCGTTGGTGCTGACGTCGGTCACGATGACCTCGCCGACCCGCAGCTCGAAGCGGACGTGGCCACGGCTGATCCACCGCCGGGCCTCATCGTTGAGCCACTGCCCCAGCATGATCCCGCCGTCCTGCTCGGGGGCGCGGCCGGCCACCACGGGCTGCTCCTCGCTCAGCACGAACCGCCGCCGGACCAGGCCGCCGACGCGCACCGCGAGCACCTCCGTACGCGGCCGAGGGCCGGCGTCACCGAGCCGTACGCCGTGCCGGGGGCAGGTCGCTACGCCATTGCGCAGCGCGGGCGGCGGCTGCCCGGCGGAGCTGCGTTCGACCACCCGGGCCAGATCGGCGAAAGCGCCGCCCCCACCACCGCTGCCGAACAGCGCGCAGCCCGACTCCGGGCAGCGCCACTGGCGGGCCAGCAACTTGGCCCCGGTCGACGAACGCTTTCCCGCCACCGGGGCGTGGCCGCCACCGACGTGCGCGATGAACACCGGCCCGCCGGCGCCCGGCACCGGGGCGAGCACCCGACCGGGCTGCTCGACCAGCCACGGGAACCGACCACGCAGCCCATCGAAGCGGACCCGGCTGAGCACCGGCAGCCCGAGCAGGTCGGCGACCTCCAACATCCGGTCGCCCGGGTTGTCGAGCACCTCGACGAGCCCGTCGTCGGCCCAGCGCCGGACCACCATCCGCTCGTTGGAGGTGAGGTCGGCGTCGGAGAGCAGCGCCCGGTGCACCACCGCGTAGACCTGGACGCTGTCCTCCTCCAGCTCGCGGGAGAGCGCGTCGATGACCATGCCGAGCCGCAGCAGGCTGGCCGGCCGGCCACCGTCGATGTCCTGGTAGCGGATGACCTCGGCCAGGTCGAGCACCGCGCGGGCCAGCGACGGGTCGGTGCAGACCCGGCCCTCGATGGCGTCCAGCACCTTGCTGATCTCGAATCTCATCGGGCGCTCCAGATGATCTCGTCGATCCGCCGGGTCGGGGACCAGCCCATCAGCCCGCCCAGCTCGTCTCGCACCGCTCCCGCGGTGAGCAGGTCTGCCATGCGCCGACCCTACCGGGGGCCGCGGACGGCATCGACCAGCGGTAGCAGGGTGTTCGATGCGGGCACCACACGCCGAAGTGGGGGCGGTGCCACCCCGGCACCGCCCCCACCCTCCGTGCGTGTTCAGCCGCGCAGCGGCCGTTTCGTTCAGCCGCGCAGCGGCCGACCCACCTCGTGCAGGTGACCGAGCGCCTGCCGGTACGACTCGACCAGCCCGGTCTCGGCGTACGGGATGCCCTGCTCGACGCAGTAGGCGCGGACGATCGGCTGGGCCCGGCGCAGGTTGGCGCGGGGCATGTTCGGGAACAGGTGGTGCTCGATCTGGTAGTTGAGCCCGCCCAACGCGGTGTCCACCAGCCGGCTGCCGCGGACGTTGCGGGAGGTGAGCACCTGCTTACGGAGGAAGTCCAGCTCGTCCTCGGCGGTCGGCATCGGCATGCCCTTGTGGTTCGGCGCGAACGCGCAGCCCATGTACAGGCCCCACAGCGCCTGGTGCACGACGGCGAAGAGCAACGCCTTGACCGGCGACATGACCGCCAGCAGCAGCGCCACATAGCCGGCGGTGTGCGCGACGAGCAGCACCGCCTCGACCGCCCGGTGCCGCATCGGAGTGGTGTACCGGCCGTCCGGTTCCCGGCCGATGATCGCCCGGATGCTCGCCACGTGCAGGCTCAGCCCCTCCAGCAGCAGCATGGGGAAGAAGAAGTACGCCTGCCGCTGAGCCATCCAACGGCCAAACCCACGGGTCTCCAGCGCCTGCTCGGGCGTCCACACCAGCGCGCCCGCGCCGACGTCCGGGTCCTCGTCCTCGTGGTTCGGGTTGGCGTGGTGCCGGTTGTGCTTGTCGACCCACCAGCCGTAGCTGATCCCCACCGCCATGTTGCCGGCCACCAGCCCCACCAACTCGCTGGGGCCGCGCCGACGGAACATCTGGCGGTGCCCGGCGTCGTGGCCGAGGAACGCGACCTGGGTGGTGGCCACCGCCATCAGGGCCGCGAGCGGCAGCTGCCACCAGGAGTCGCCGAGCAGGAACACCGCCACCCAGCCGGCCACGAAGGCCCCGAGGGTGAGCACGATACGGGTGACGTACGAGCCGGGGCGTCGCTCCAGCAGGCCCGCCTGGCTGATCCGTCGGGACAACTGTGCGTAGTCACTACCTCGCCGTTGTACCGGCGGTTCCGCCACCGCTCCGAGCGCCATCGCTGCTCCCGTTCCGCTTGCGCCCGTACCGGTGTGGTTCGGGGCTATTGTCAAGTCTGCCGAGAGCAGTAGCGGTGAGTAACCCTGACAGCCCCCGAATGGGGGGTAGGGCGAGCCCTACCCCCGGCCGTTCGGCTCAGCCCAACCGGCCCACCACGGCGCGCAACCGTGCCAGGTCACGCCGCCGCCGCTCGTAGGTGGCGGCCAGCCCGACCAGCGCCAGCCCGCCGACGCCCAAATAGATCCACCGGGGCAGCAGATCCCAGCCTCGGGCCAGCTCGTGCAGCGCCAACAGCGCCAGCACCCCGCCACCAAGCAGCACCGGTGCCTGCCAACGACGGGTCGCGCCGGCCAGCACGACGCCCAGCGCCGCCGCGCCGAGCAACAGTCGCCGCCACGGCTGCGGGTCCGCACCGGCCAGCACCGACACCAGGCTCGGCAGCAGCGCCGCGACCAGCCCCGGGCCGAGGGCCGGCCAGCTCGTCAACCCGGGCCGGGTACGCAGCGCCAGCAGACCCGCGCCGAGGGCGAGCGCCGCGGCCGGCAGGGTGTACGCCTCCAGCACTGTCACCCCGCCGGCTGCCAGCAGCACCCACGCCCCGAGCAACTCGCTGCCGGCGGCGATGCCGGCGAACGCCCACCGCCGGCTGGCCGGCTCACCTCGGCGCAGCAGCCGCAGCGCGACGGCGGCACCCCAGAGCACACAGACGGTGGCGAGATGCCGTGCCACCTCGACGGTGAGCACCGCCGCCACCAGCGCCACCGCCTGCGCGGCAGCGTCCAGCACCCGCCCGACCCGGGCGGGCGGCAGGGCCGTGGCAGCCGCGCGCACCGGGCTTGTCACGGCGGCGACAGCCAGCACCAGCGCGGCCACCGCCAGCAGCGGGTACGCCGCCGCCCGCAACGGCAGCCCGCCGGCGAGCGGGGCGGTCACCGCCAGCGCGGACGCCGCACCCACACCGGCGAGGCAACCGGCGAGACGCACCTCGACCGCGCGCGCCCCGACGGCGACGACCACCGCCGCCACCAACAGCACCCCCTCGGCAGCGAGCGTGCCGGCCCGCGTGGCCAGCAGGCCCACCACGCCGGACGCCACCAGCACCACCCCGACCGGTACGGCGATCGGTGCGAGCGCCGGGCGGGGCGCGGACAGTGCGGTAAACAGCAGTGCGGCCACCCCGGAGAGCAGGACGGCAGCGGGCAGCACCGGCCACGGTGCGCCGAACGCGACGAGCAGCACCGGCAACGCGGCCCCGACGAACGGCAACGCGGACAGCGCCGATGGGCGGACCCACCGACCGGCCAGGACGGCGGCAACCGCCAACACGGCCAGCGCCGTCCCGACGGGGAGCGCCGCCGGGTCGGAAACGACCCCGGGCACCCCCGACCAGACCGACCCCCGGCTGCCGTACGGCGACACGAGCGCGGTCAGCACCGTCGGCAGGGCCGCCAGGACAGCGACCGACGCCAGCGCGACGCCCGACGCCACCACCAGCCCCGACCGGGCCGGCTGGTGGGCCACGGCCTCCGGTCGGTCCCACCGGACGACGAGCGCGACCCCCAGCGCCGCCAGCGCGGCGTACAGCGCGAGTGATTCGTTCCCCGCCCCGACCAGCGGCGCGAGTCCGGGCACGGTCACCGCGACCACGGCACCGGTCACCGCGTACCCGGTCAGCTCCACCCGGTGACGACGTGCCGCGAGCACCACGAGCAGCGGCAGCCCGGCGGCGGCCAACGCGAGCCGGGCCTGCCACCAGGGTGGCGCGCCCGCGGCGAACAACGCCGCCAGCGCGATCCCGGGCAGCGCGAGCTGCGCGACCAGCAGACCCGCACCGGCGACCCGCCGGTACGGCCCCACGCCCCGTCGCACGGCCAGTGCCAGCCCGACCACGGCGATGACGCCGAGCGCCACCAGGACACCGGCCGGGGTGGCCAGGGCGATCAGCAGCCCGTGCCCGAGCAGGACGGCACCGCCGAGCGCGCGGGTGAGCAGGAGGGCCGCGCGGGTCGCCGGGCGGGCCAGTACGACGAGCAGCAGTGTGACCCCGCCGGCCAGGTCGACGGCCAGCACCGCCGGCCAGGCAGCGGTCCAGCCGGCGGGCAGCGCGAGCAGCACCGCCACCGCGCCGGCTGTGGCGAGCACCGCCCGCGCACCAGAGGGCAGCAGGAGCATCGTCGCGCCGATCGCCAGCGCCACCGCGGGAGCCAGCTGCCAGCCCCAGTCCAGATCCGGCCCTGTCCCGGCCCCGCCCCACGGCGGCATCGACCGGCCGACGGCGGCAACCGCGAGCGCGGCGGCGACCAACACGGCCACCTGTGCGGTGCCCGCCGCGACCAGCAGAGCGCCAACGCGCGGACCGCTCCGCCAACCACCGGCACCGGGCACCTCCGCTCGGATCGTGCCCGCCAGCAGCCGCACCGCGACGGCCAGCCCGAGGGCCACCGTCGCCGCCGCGAGCAGCAACAGCGACGGCCGCAGCTCGGCCACCGGCCGCAGCACGGCGGCGGCGAGCACCGGCACCAGCAGCCCGGCGGCCACCGCCCGCAGCGCCCGCCCCCCGACCAGCCAGGCCGCACCGAGCCCGGTCAGCGCGGCCAGCAACAGCGGCAGCCCGGCCAGCAGTGGCGAGCCCGCCGCCCGCCCGCCGAGCAGCGGCACCAGGGCGCAACCAGCGGCAGCGACGAGAGCGCCGACATGACCGATCCCGGCCAGCACCCGGCCGACGAGCTGAGCAGCCCCGTCCCGGCCGCGCAGCCCGGCCAGTACAGCCAGGTTCAGCAGCGCCACCCCGAGCAGGACCAGCGCCCAACCGGCCGCGCCCGGTTCCGCCTCGGCGGCGAGCAGCGGAACCACCGGCTGGACGGCCAGCAGGGCGGCGAACCAGGGCCCGGTCAACCCGCTCCACCGGCCATACGCCAGGGCGACCGCCGCGCTGGCCCCCCCGACCAGCGCGGCGTACTGGCTGCCCGGCCAGCCGGCCACGCCGGCCAGGTCCACCGACCAGGCCGCGTAACCGTCCAACACCACCAGCAGCAACCCGACCGCGGCGAACGTCTCCGCCGTGCCGCGCAGCCCTCGGCGGACCGCGAGCAGCGGTACGGCCAGAGCGAGCGCGGTGAACACGGCCAGGATCAACGCCCGCCCGCCGACCCCCACCGCCGCCCAGGCCACCGCGGTGAACACCACCGCCGCCGTGCCCAGCAGGAGTCCACCGAGGACGAAGAGCAGACCCTGGACGGTCCGGGTCGAGGTCTCCGCCGCACCCGGCGCCGAATCCGCCGTGGCAGCCGGAAGCGGGCCGACGGGCGGCACCGGCCCGACGAGAGGTGCTGGGCGCGCCACGACGGAAGCAGCCAACCCGGCGCGCACCGCCGCCGCCAGCTCGGCCCGCCGCCGCGAGGTGACCGACAGGCGTCCGGCCAGCTCGGCGTACGTGCGGCGAGCCCGCTCCACCTCCGGCTCGAGCTGGGCGATCTCCCGGCCCAGCCGGACCACCTCAGCGGCGATCGGGTCGGGCGCCCGGAGACAGCCGGTGCAGCCGGTGCTCAGGTCGGCCGGAGCGCCGCAGGCGGGGCAGGGATAGCGGGTGTCATCCACCCGGTCATCATCGGGAGCCGACCAGGGCGTGGCCCAGAGTGCGCGTACTCAGGGTCTGGTGTGCTCGTGCACCCAGGTGGCGTAGGCGGGATCGCCGCTCTCCACCCTGGACACCAGAATCTCCGGCACCTCGTACGGGTGGCTGACCCGGATCTGGTCCACCAGCGCGGAGAGCCGGTCCGGCGAGGTCTTGAACTGCACCGACCACTCGGTGCTGGTCTCCACTCCGGACCGCCACCAGTAGGTGCTGTCCACCTGACCACCCACCTGGGCACAGGCGGCGAGCCGGCCAGCGACGGCCGCCGCCGCCAGCACGTCGGCGACCGAACGCGCGTCCACCACCGTCGTCACCACGCAGATCTGGTCCACGACCGCACCCTACGCGGCGCCATCCCGATTGGCCGCGATCCAGGCGTCGATCTGCGCCCACCAGTCGAAGAGCCAGTCGATGCGTTGCTGGCGTCCGACCGGTACGTCCTCCGGAGGAACCGACCAGAACCGCATCACGATCCGCTTGTCCATCGGCAGCTCCCGCCACACGTCGGCGACGGTGAGCATCCGGTCGAGCCCGGTGTGGGCGACGAAGATGACCCCGGCGTCCGGGGCGGCGTCCAGCGCGGCGAGCATCCCGCCGGGCTGTGGGGCGAGCACGTGGCGCATCCGTTCGGCGCGCAGGGCCATCCGTTCCAGGCCGAGGGAACGCAGCCGGGCGATGGCGCGCAGCCGCCGTTTGGGGGTGAAGTTGCCGCCCTCGGGGAAGATCACGAACGCGTCGTTGTCGTCCAGGCCGCTGGCCAGGTGCCCGACCTGGCGTACCGTCTCCTCGCCGCGCTCCGGCGTCGGTGCGATGAACCGGTTGGGCAGCCGGTTGAGCAGCACGTCGATCGCCGGGTCCCACTGGAGGCTGTCCTTGAGGACGATCCGTGGCTCCCGGTTGAACCAGTTGACCAGCCCATGGATCAGGATGAACGAGTCACCGGGCCCGGCGTGCCGACAGAGCACCAGCTCAGGCCGCCCGGGCAGCGCGGTGTCCGGGTCGGTGCCCACCACGTCGATGCGCAACCGCAGTGTCCAGTGGGCCTGCCAGAACAGCACCCGCAGGAACCAGCCGGCCAGCACGTAGTGCGCGCGCTGGAAGGACGGGGACCGGGTCCGCCAGCCGAAGCCGGAGGCGACCCAGAGCAGGAAGAGCGCGAGGAGCGCGGCGGCATCCCAGACCAGGTAGACGCAGCCGATCCAGAGCAGCCGCAGCGGGCGCAACCGGCCCGGGACCAGCGGGGAGGCGGCCGCGGCGAGCAGCGCCCAGACCGGCAACGTGGTGACCACGACGAACGCCAGCACCACCACGGCGGGGGCGATCAGCACGCGACGCAGCCACCTGGGAGGCAGCGGCATCACCGCTCCACGTGGGTGGCGAGGTAGCGCCGCGAGGCGGTGTACGCCCGGCTGATCCGCCGTCCCACCGCCGCCATGTCCCGGTACGCCCACGGGGTGTCGTCGCGGGGGTTCAGCCCTCCGGTCGGCAGGACGTGCACCTCCACCCCCTCGGGCAGCGCCGCCATCTCCCGGAAGAAGCGGTGCCGGCGGGAGATCTCGAACGCGACCTGCGCGATCTCCCAGGGCCGTCGGGGCGGCGTCAACTCGCGTTCGATCCGGCCCACCTGGAGAACGAAGACCTGGCGAGCGCCGACGGCCACCGCCTCGCCGATCGGGATGGAGTTGACGATGCCGCCGTCGATGTAGTGCGCGCCGTCGATCTCCATGGGTGGGAGCAGGCCCGGCACCGAGGCCGACGCCAGCACCGCCGGCACCACCGGGCCGCTGTCGAACCAGTGCTCGGCGGCCCGTTCGATGTGCGCGGCGCAGCAGCGGAACGGCACCCGCAGCTCGGCGAAGGTGGTGTCCACCCCCAGCTCGGTCTCGAGCAGGCGGCGCAGCGGCCGGGGTGAGTGCAGGTGGGTGCGGGCGGCGAAGCGGCGCAACTGCCGGGCGACCGAGTCGCCGTACACCTCGCTCGCCTCCGGCGAGGCCCAGAGCCGGACGAGCCGGTCGGTCACCGCCTCCGACGGGTCGGCGGCGACCAGTGCTCCGTTCACCGCGCCGATCGACGTGCCGAGCACCATGTCGGGTTGGATGCCGGCGCGGAACAGCGCTCGCAGCATGCCCACCTCGACCGCGCCGAGCACTCCCCCGCCGCCGAGCACGAACGCCACCGGTCCCCCCGCCATGCCCCTCATCCTGGCACGCGCCCGCAGCAGACCGGCCGGCCACCGTCGCCGGGCGGTCGGCGCACGCCAGGCGCCACCCGTCGACGGGGACGGCGGCGGCGTTGACAGGCAGGAGACATTCGCGCAACCTGATACCGCTCCCACCCCCGAGGCAGGTGCGATCCGTGACGGCAGCACTGCACGCGGGCCGCCTGCTGGCTCGCAGATACCGACTTCTCGACCAGATCGGCGCCGGCGGCATGTCGGTGATCTGGCGTGCCAGGGACGAGGTGCTGGACCGGGTCGTCGCGCTCAAGGTGCTCGCCCCGTCGCTGGCCGCCGACGCGCGGTTCCGGGGCATGGTGCGCGAGGAGGCGCGGGCCGCCGCCCAGTTGGTGCACCCACACGTGACCTCGGTGCACGACTACGGCGAGACGGTCGCCGAGGACGGTTCGATCACCTCGTTCGTGGTGATGGAGCTGCTCAGCGGCGAGGAGTTGAAGCTGCGCCTCACCGAGGGGCCGTTGCCGTGGGCCGAGGCGGTACAGGTGGGCGCGCAGGTCGCGGACGCGCTGGCCGCCGCGCACCGGCTCGGCATCGTGCATCGGGACATCACCCCGGCCAACGTGATGCTGACCGGGACGGGTGTCAAGGTGCTCGACTTCGGCATCGCCACCCGGATCGGCGCACCCGACGAGGACGAGGACGGCGAGACCTTCGGCACCCCGGCGTACGTCGCCCCGGAACGACTCGACGGCGCTCCGGCCCAGCCGTCCACCGACGTGTACTCACTCGGCGTCCTGCTGCACGAGGCGCTCACCGGCCGGGTCCCGTACCCGGCGGACACCTGGGAGCAGCTCAGTGCCGCCCTGGCCAGCGGCCCGCCGCCGACGTTGGCCGAGCTGCCGGAACTGCCCCCACCGGTGGCCCGGATCTGCCTGCGCAGCCTCGCCCGGAACCCGGCTGATCGACCGACCGCCCGGCAGGTCGCCACCGCGCTACGCGACCAGTTGCTGCCGGCGGATGCGCCGGCTGTGACCGTTCCGGCGCCCGACCGGCACCTGCCGCCGCGGCCGGTCAGCGTCCCGACGGCAGACGGAGAGACGGCGGCCGTGCCGGGCGAGACCGCGGCCGAGGCGACCCGGCCGCGACAGAGGCTGGCGCTGCTGCTGGTCACGGCGGTCCTGACGGTCGGGGCGATGCTGACCGGCGTGGCCCTCCTGCCCGATCAGCAGCCGGCCCACCGGATGCAGCCCTCGGCCGGCCCGGTGACGAGCCCACCGAGCGACCCGCCGGCCTCCACACCGTCCGGGCCGACCGCGTCACCGTCGGCGAAGCCGAGCACCGGCTCACCGACCTCCGATCCGGGCACCCTGGTCGAGGCCGCCAACCGGGTCGACGCGCTGATCGACGCCGGGTTGAGCGCCGGGGAGATCCGTGCCGACATCGGCCTCGACCTGCGCAACGAGCTGCGCAACCTGACCGTCGCGGTCAGCGCCGGCCGCGACGAGCTGGCGGCGCCGGTGGCCCGGCTGCGCGAGAAGGTCGCGGTCCGCCTCGGCGAGGGTGGTATCAGCCCGGCGTACGCACAGCGCCTGGACGCCGCCATCGCCGAGTTGGGTGCGGCCCGGGTCTGACCGCGTGTGAACCAGCGCGGGCCAGGTCAGCGGGCCGACACCCGGGCCGATTCGCGGATGTCGTGCCGGCCGGCCGCGAAGCGCCGGTAGACCTCCGCGTAGCCGTACGCCATCCGCTCGACTGAGAAGTTCTCCGCGACGTGCGCCACGCAGTCCTCCGGGTCGAGCTGTGCTGCCGCCAGCAACGCTCCGGGTAGCTCCTCCGACCGCTCACAGACCAACCCGGTCACCCCGGGACGGACCAGCTCCGGCACCGCCCCCCGGTTGAGCGCCACCACCGGCGTGCCGGTCGCCATCGCCTCCAGCATCACCATGCCGAACGGCTCATCCCACTGGATCGGCATGATCAGGCAGCGGGCGTCGACCAGCATCCGCAGTGTCTCCGCGCGGTCGGCGTTGAGCACGACGGTCACGTCGTCGTCGATCAGTGGCGCGACGACCTGCTCGTAGTAGCGACGCTCGGCCGGCTCGTTGCACTTGCCGGCGAGCAGCAGCGGCAACCCGGCGGCCCGGCACGCCCGGATGGCGATGTCCGGGCCCTTGTCCGGGCTGAACCGGGCCAGCCACAGCACCGGCCCCGGGCCGGGCTCGGTCTTGCGCGGAAAGCCGCGGATGTCCAGCGCGTTGTGCACCGTGCCGGCCCAGGGCAGGCCGGGATTCAGCCGGCGCTGGGCGTGCGAGATCGCCACCAGGGCAACTCCGGCGTCGATGTCCCCGAGCACGTCCCCGTACTCCCCCACCGGGTTGCCGTGGACGGTCGCGACCGTGGGCACGGCCCGGCGGCCGGCAACCAGCGGGCCGATCGTGGTGTGGTCGTGGATCACGTCGAAGTCGGCCGCCGTGATCAGCCGGTTCACTCGGGCCAGGTGGGCCAGTTCGGGCAGCGACTCGCCGAGTCGTTCGTACTGGACCTCGGGGACAGTGGAGACGAAGCCGTCGGCGGCGGTGCCGTGGTGGCCACCGGCACCGAACAGGGTCAGCGCGTGCCCCTGCATCGTCAGCGCGTCCACCAGGGCCGCGACGACCTGCTCGAGACCGCCGTAACCGGGCGGTGGAACGGACAACCAGGGTGGAACCACCATCGCGATGCGCAATGACCGCTCTGTCGGGCGGCCCGCAGGCGAGTGGTTCACGGCCACGAGTCCTCCCCGTTGGTCCCCGATGCGGCGTCACCGCCGGTCGGCATGGTCGGGGGCGGTTTCCCTGTGACGGCCGGGGTAAACCGGACAACGCGGACGCTCACCCGCCCACCAGGAGTTGGTCGTGGACCACCCGCACCCCCGGCGCGGACCAGGCCACCCGCTCGACCTGGTCGCGTTCCCACCACGAACGGACCACCCCGGCGAGGACCAACGTGTCGCCGTCCACCTCGACGGTCACCCGCTCGGCCCCGAGCGTGCGCAGCAGCGCCCGCTGCACGTCCCGGCGCAGCCGATCAGTGGCCGGCGGCGCCGGAGGTCGCACCTCGATCAGGTTGGTGATCCCGCGTACGCCGTCGAGCCGGCGCAGTTCCCCCTCCGCGGCGCGCCGCTGCCACCCGAACTCGACCTCGCCGCGGAGCATCACCCAGCCCTTGGCCACGGTCACGTCCAGCCGCTCGGCGGGTACGAAGCTGTCCCACTCCAGTGCGCGGGAGGCGGCGATGGCTACCTCGGAGTCGGTACGCCCCGGCGTTCCCGGCAGCCGCACCTCGATCTCGTCGGTCACCGCCCGTACGCCACGAACCCGCTGGACGCAACGGGTCGCGGCCCAGCTGCGTGCGGCGCCGTCCACGAATCCGGTCAGGGTGACCACTCCCTCGTCGACGGTCACGCCGATCTCGTTCGGTTGCAGCCGGGCGTCCCAGGCCAACTCCGCCAGGACGTCGCGTTGGATCCGCTGGTCGTCACGGACATCCACCACCTCGGTCATGGCACCCACCCCCGGTTTCGGTTGCCGAGACTCGCCCGATGAATCTGCCGGCGATACGGGTGACGGCGGTTCACCCGATCTGGGTGAACCGCCGTCGGGCGGAAAAGAGCGGCGGGTGACGGAGCCAACCCCCTTGGCCCCGCCACCCGCCGCCGGAGGGAGGAAGCAGGTTCAGATGTCTGTCAGGACGTCTCGGCGAGCGTCACGGTCACCGACTTCTCGACGCCGTTCCGCTTGAACTGCACCTCGACCCGGTCGCCGACCTTGCCGGCCTGCACCGCGCCGACCAGGTCGTCCGAGTCGTTGACCGGCTTGTCGCCGAACCGGGTGACGACGTCGCCGCGCTGGAGGCCGGCCTTCTCGGCCGGGCTGCCCGGGGTGACCGACGCGACGAGCGCACCGCCACCCTCGGCCTGGTTGACGCCCACCCCGAGCGACGGGTGGCTGACCTTCTCGCCGCGCTGGAGCTTGCCCGCGACGTCCTTGGCCTTGTTGCTGGGGATGGCGAAGCCCACGCCGATGTTGCCGGTGCTCTGCCCGGAGGTCGCGATGGCGGTGTTGACACCGATCACCTCGCCCCGGGTGTTGACCAACGCTCCACCGGAGTTGCCGGGGTTGATCGGGGCGTCGGTCTGGAGCAGCCCGGAGATCGAGCTGACGGCCTGGCTCTGCTGGCTCGGGTCCTGCGGCTGGCCCTCGCCGGCCCGGATGGTGCGGTCCCGGGCGCTGAGGATGCCGGAGGTCACCGAACCCTGCAGGCCGAGCGGGCTGCCCAGGGCGAGCACCTGGTCGCCGACCTGCATGGCGTCGCTGTCGCCGAAGGTGGCCGGCTTGAGGTTGCTCACCCCGCTGGCCTTGACCACGGCCAGGTCGGTCTTCGGATCGGTACCGATGATCTTCGCGTCGGCGGTCTTGCCATCAGCGAAGACCACCCGCACGGTGTCACCAGCGGCGGAGGCGACCACATGGTTGTTGGTCAGCACGTACCCGTCGGCGCTGAGCACCACCCCGGAGCCCTCGCCGCTGTCGGTGGTGATCGAGACGACGCTGTCCTGCACGGACGCGGCGATCTTCGGCAGGTCGGCGCTGTTGAGCACCGGGGCCGCCGAGTAGGTGCGGGTGATGCCGCCACCGTCCCCGTCGAGGGCGAGCGCCAGCGCGCCGCCGGCCACGCCGGATCCGAGCATCAGGGCGAACACGGCGACACCGGCACCGGCGAACTTGGCGATCCGGCCCGGCCGAGGGCCGCTGCCGGGTGGCGCGACCTGCGGGCCCCACGGAGGGACCGGCTGCCCCGGGTGCTGGGCGTGCTGCCCCGGGTGCTGGGCGTGCTGCTGGTGCGGTGGGTACGCCACGCCCGGCTGGCCCCCGCCGGCCCAGCCGGACTGCTGGCCCGCGTACCAGGAGGTGCCGGGGTACTGGCCGGCGTTCGGCTGCGGGTAGCCGCCCTGGCCGGGCGCCGGGTAGCCGGAGACCGGGTACGGCGGCGCGGAAGGAGTGGCGGTCGGCGGCTCGTACCCGGTCGGCTGGGCGGCGGGCGGCGCGCTGGCCGGCGGGCCGGCCTGCGCGGCTGCCGTGAGCTGAGTGGTCTGCGTGTCGTCCGTGGTCGAAACGACCGGGACGGGGGTGGTCGGGGAGTCGGACTGCACGCGCTCGTCGCGCGGCAGCTCGGCGGTGGGGTGCGACGGCTCGGCGTCGGTGGGGGCCGGCTGGCGCTGCGGGTCGGACTCGAACTCGGTCATGGCACTACCTTCTCCCCCGGCACTGCAATCAACCTGGAACCGTCCTGGAAGTTGGCTGAAAGTCACTCGCCCGCTCCGTCGACCTGTGGCAGCAGCGGCAGCCGGACCCGGAAGGTGGCCCCACCGCCGGGTGTCTCGGCCACCTCGACCGAGCCGTGGTGGGCAGCGACCAGCGCCGCCACGATGGCCAGACCGAGACCGGTGCCGGTGTTGCCGTCGGCCCGCCGGGTACGCGCCGCGTCGGCCCGGTAGAACCGCTCGAAGACCCGTTCGGCCTGCTCCGCCGAGAGGCCGGGGCCGGTGTCGGCCACCTCCACGACGGCGAAGCCACCCGGTTCGGCACGCAGCCGTACCCGGATCTCGGCCTCTGGTGGGGTGTGGGTGAGCGCGTTGGTGACCAGGTTGCCGATCACCTGACGCAGTCGCGCGTCGTCGGCGGAGACGACGAGCGGGCCCGACCCGGGCTCGATGTCCAGCTCGATCCGCCGGTCCGGGGCTATCGCCCGCGCCGCCTGCACCGCGTCGGAGGCGAGCACCGGCAGTTCCACCGGGGTCAGCGAGAGCGGCCGTTCCCGGTCCAACCGGGCGAGCAGCAGCAGGTCCTCCACCAGCAGCCCCATCCGGGCCGCCTCGTCCTCGATCCGGCGCAGCAGACCGGCGGTCTGCTCCGGCGCACGGGCCGCACCCTGCCGGTACAGCTCGGCGAAGCCACGAATGGTGGTCAGCGGAGTCCGCAGCTCGTGGGAGGCGTCGGCGACGAACTGCCGCATCCGCTCCTCGGAGCGGATGGCCCGCGCCTCGGACGCCTGAGCGGCGGCCGCCGCATCCCGGGCGGCGCTCTCCGCCCAGCGCGCCGAGGTCTCCGAGGCGGCTCGGGCGGTGAACGCCGCCTCGATCTGGGTGAGCATCGCGTTCAGCGCACGGGAGAGCCGGCCCAGCTCAGAGGTGGGATGCTCCTGCCCCTGCTCCGGGTCGGGCACGCGCCGAGTCAGGTCACCGCCGGCGATCGCGGCGGCGGTGCGTTCGATCTCCACCAACGGTTTGAGACTGGTCCGGACGATCGCCGCGCCGACCGAGGCGAGCAGGATCAGCACCGCCCCGCCGACCAGCAGGTCGATCCAGGCCAGTCGCTTGACGGCAAGATCGACATCGGTCAGGTGCTCGCCGATCGCCGCCATCTGCCCGCTGGGCAGCTCGGTGTAGAGCATCCGCCAGCGCACCGAGCCGTCCCGGGCGCGGACGGTGAACGGGCTGCCCTCCTGGGCCTTCTCCTGCGCTTCGAACCCGGCCGCGTCGCTGGGCCACGGCGGCAGATCGCTCTCCGTGAAGCGGGACTTGTCGTACGCGAAGTCCTGGACCTTCCCAGTGGTCGGGCTGGTCAGCACGACCACGTAGTCGCTGGGCAGCGAGACACGGTTCGACGACGGCATGATGGACTGGATCCGGTCAGCCGACTCGTGCAGCTCGAGGTCGATCTGGTCGACCAGGTAGCTGTGCAGGAAGTACGCGGTCGAAACGCTGATCACCACGAGGGCGCCGGAGACCAGCGCCAGCACCGCGGCGACCAGCTTGATCCGCAGTGGTACGCCCCGCAGCCGTCCCTTCGCCTGCTCGACCGCGTTCACGCCGCCGGCTTGCGCAGCACGTACCCGACGCCGCGGAGAGTGTGGATCAGCCGGGGTTGGGTGGTATCGACCTTGCGCCGCAGGTACGAGATGTAGGACTCGACGATGTTGTCGTCACCACGGAAGTCGTAGTTCCAGACGTGGTCGAGGATCTGCGCCTTGGACAGCACCCGGTTGGCGTTGAGCATCAGGTAGCGCAGCAGCTTGAACTCGGTCGGCGAGAGCTGCACGCGCTGGCCGGCCCGGTGCACCTCGTGGGTCTCCTCGTCCAGCTCCAGGTCGGCGAAGGTGAGCCGGGACGGGGCCTGCTCGCCGGTCGTGGTGCGGCGCAGCACGGCGCGGATCCGGGCGGTCAGCTCCTCCAGGCTGAACGGCTTGGTGACGTAGTCGTCGCCGCCCAGGGTCAGCCCACGGATCTTGTCGTCGGTGGCGTCCCGAGCGGTCAGGAAGACCACCGGCGTACGCGTGCCGCCCTCGCGGAGCATCCGGATGACCTCGAAGCCGTCCAGGTCCGGCAGCATCACGTCGAGCACCACCAGGTCGGGCCGGTGGTCCTTGGCGGCGTTCAGCGCGGCGCTCCCACTGGTCGCGGTGGCCACGTCGAAGCCCGCGAACCGCAGGCTCGCGGAGAGCAGTTCGAGGATGTTGGGGTCGTCCTCGACGACGAGCAGTCGCGCCTCGGTCTGGGTAGCGGGCATGCGCCCATCATCGGTGACGTCACTGCGTCGGCGCTGGACGCTTCCTGCAAAAAACCTGTGAGTACCGGCCGCCCTCTTCCGACGACGTCGGTCAGCGCAGCAGGCGGCGCAGCCCGTCCAGGGCACCATCGATCAGCCGGATCGCGGTGCGCAGCTGAGTGTCACTGAACTGCCGGGCGCGTACCAGCCGGCCCACCTCGGCCGTGAACGCGGTCAGCCGCTGGTCGAACTCGTCGAGCAGCGCGGCGTGCGGCCCCGCGGCCGGTGCCGGCGGGGACGGCGGCGCCGACGCGGGCGCCTCCCACCGGGAACGGCGGGTCTGCCGGGTGGCCTCGCTCAGCTCCCGTTTGAGGTCGCGCACGGAGCCGCGCACCTCGCTGCGGATCTCGCCGGCCAGGGTGGAGAGGTCCGCTACCGAGGCCGCGATGTCGGCCTCCAGCGCGGTCAGCTCGTCGGTCCGCTGGCGCAGCTCGGCACGGCCGGCGTCGGTGATGTCGTACGTCTTCCGGCCACCGGCGGCGGTGTGGCTGACGAGGCCCTCGGCCTCCAGCCGTTGCAGGCGGGGGTAGATGGTGCCGGCGCTGGGCGCGTAGAGCCCGAGGAACCGGTCCTCCAGCAGGCGGATCAGCTCGTACCCGTGCTTCGGGCCGTCGTCGAGGAGCTTGAGCAGGTAGAGCCGGAGCCGCCCGTGGCTGAACACGGCGGTCACGGCAGCTCCTCCCCATCGTGGTCGACCGCTCGGGCGAGCAGGGAGATGCTCCCCGAGGTCGCGGAAGCCCAGAGCTTACCGTCGCCGTCACCGAGCACTCCCTCACTGCTGGGCAGTGGGAACGTCGAGGTGCGCACCTGCGGGAAGCCGCTGGTGATCCGGCCCGAGGCGGTGTGCAGCCGGACGGCGAGGTCGCTGTCCTCGCGGACCCGGACGGTGATGCTGCCCGAGATGCTGGTCAGCCGGATCTCACTGTGCCGCGGATTGTCCAGATCGCAGGTGATGGCGCCGGAGACGGTCTGCGCGCGTACCCGGTCGGCGGCGCTGTCGGCGAGGATCACCTCCCCGGAGACGGTCTCCAGGGTGAGGTCGCCGCGGACGCCGAGCGCCTCCACCGGCCCAGAGGTGATCTTCGCGGAGGTGCTGCCACGCAGGCCCATCAGGGTGATCTGGCCGGCGGTGACGTGGACCGTTGTCTGCCGGCGCAGGCCGGAGACGACCAGCGAGCCGGCGACCAGGCCCAGGTCGGCGAGGACGTCGGCGGGCACGGCGACGGAGACGTCCACCCGCGGATAGCGGTGGATCGACCGGAACCACCGCAGGGCGCCCGCCCAGCCTCGGCCGCGCTCCTGGCGGATGCGGAGCAGGCCGTCCGTGTGATCGATCAGGACCGGCCGACGGCCGACCTGGGTGATGTCGATGCGACTCGGGCCGTCGGTGGCGACGACGTTGAGTCGTCCGCTCACCAGGCGGACGTCCAGCCGGGTGACCCGATCGTCCAGAGTGAGCCGCTGCGGGCTCTCGACCGTCCATCCGGCCATGGCGTCCCCCTCTCGACGACGCGCGGACACGCGCCTGACAGGGAGCACAGTAACGCGATACATCGCGACAGCACAAGATAGGTCGCGAGTTGGTCGTCATCGTGCCTGGCGCTGTCCCCCGTCAGGCCGCCAGGCCCAGCTCACGACCGGTGACCGTCGTCGGCACGGAAACGTCCGGGGTCACCGTCGGCACCGGTCGCAGCCGGGCCGGCGCTACGACACCCGCCCTGGGCAGCAGGTGTACGGCCGACTCGGCGGCCCGGGCCAGCAACCGCCGGTCGGCATCACGGGCCGGGTGCAGCGCGGCGGCGATCGTCACCGAGACCACCAGCTCCCGCGCCGCGACCACTCGGGCCACCGACCGCAGCAGGGTGTCCGCACCGAGGAAGGCGGCTGCCGTGGTGGTCGTCCCGGTGGCCTCGCAGCGGTAGGCGAGCCGCAGCGGCACCACCGGGCTGCCCGTGTCGATGGCCGCCTGGAACGTCGCCGGCCGGAAACCGCCGCCAGGGCGACAGTCGGCTGCGCCCTCACCAGCGCACCAGGTCGTACCCTCCGGAAAGACCGCCACCGACCGGCCGGCGCGCAGCGTGGCGGCGACCCGGCCGACCGTGGCCGGCAGCGCCCGCGGCCGGGAACGGTCCACAAAGACCGTGCCGGCCGCCGCGGCCAGCAGACCGAGCACCGGCCAGGAGCGGATCTCCCGCTTCGCCACCATCCGGGTCGGCGCGACGGCCAGCACCGCGAGGATGTCCAGCCAGGAGACATGGTTGGCGACCAGCAGCGCACGCCGCCGGGGCAGCCGACCCCGGACCACGAGGCGGAGGCCGAAGGCGCGCGCGGTGGCGCGGGCCCAGCCGCTGACCAGCGCCTGCCGTTCCCGGGTGGGGAGCACGGGCAGCAGCACCACCACTCCGATCCCGGCCAGCAGCATGCCGAGCGCGGCGACCAGCCGGAGCACCCGGCGGGCCATCGGCACGGTCGGCACCTCTCCGGCCACCGGCAGGCACTCCTCGTCGCAGCCCGAAGAGGGCCGCCACAGGTCGTGCGGGGCGGCGGTCACCGCTGCTCTCCGCCCAGGAAGTGGCGCAGGTAACGCGGGTTCATCCGGTCCAGCGAGAAGAGCACGTAGAAGTCCGCGCACCCGAAGTCAGGGTCGTACGACGGCTCGCCGCAGATCCACGCGCCGAGCCGGAGGTAGCCACGCAGCAGCGGCGGCACCGCGACCCGCCCGGCCGGTTCGGCGGGGGCGACCAGGGCAGCTGCCGGGGCGATAGTGGCAGCCGGCTCGGCGAACCAGGGCCGCAGCGGGCGGACCCGCAACGGCGGGGGCGACAGGTGCCGGGCCTGGGCCTGGGCCCACACCTCGGCGACCGTCCGCCCACCGTCGGCCACCGGCACGGAGGCGCAGCCGCCGAGCCAGCGGGAGCCGCGCAGGTGCAGGTAGCGGGTGAGCCCAGCCCACATCAGGTTGATCACCGCGCCGGAGCGGTGGTCCGGGTGCACACAGGACCGGCCCGTCTCGACCAGGTCGTCGCGGAGCGGGTCGAGCGCGCCGAGGTCGAACTCGTCCTCGGCGTACCGCCGCCTGGTGCGGCCGGGCGGCAGCAGCCGGTACGTGCCGACCACCTCGCCAGTGCTGTCCTCGCGGACGATCAGGTGGTCGCAGTACGCGTCGAAGGGGTCCACGTCCAACCCGGCCTCGCCGGGGAGGAGGGTGGCGCCGAGTTCAGTGGCGAACACCTCGTGGCGCAGGCGTTGCGCGGCCGCGACCTGGGTGGGGTCGTCGGCGATCAGCAGGGTGTATCCGCTGGTCGTCAGGGGTGCGCCAGCGGCATGCAGAACGGCCATGGGATCTGTGTAGGTGCCCGGGTTGCCATTCACGGGGACCACCGGTGTCAACCGGATGAACGCCGGCAGGCGAGACCGCTAGCGACACCGGCCGGTGACCGTGCGAGGCTGCCCGGGGCGGGCCGGCGAAGGCGCCGGCACGCCCCACCGGAGGTCGACGATGCGCATCGAGTCCCGCTACAACGGGCCCGCCGGCTCCGGCAACGGCGGCTGGAGCGCGGGGGTGTTCGCCGCCGCGGCGGGCGGCACCGGCCCGGTCGAGGTGACGTTACGCCGGCCACCACCGTTGGAGACCGAGCTGAGTCTGGCCGACGGCGAGGTCCGTGACCCGGCCGGCGAGCTGGTGGCCGAGGTACGCCCGGCCGAGGTGGTGGATGCCGTCGTACCCCCGGTCGACCTGGACACCGCGGTGGCTGCGGCGGCCCACTACCCCGGCCTGGTCGAGCATCCGTTCCCCGGCTGTTACGTCTGTGGACCGCAGCGGGCGGACGGGCTGCGGATCTTCCCCGGCCGGCTGCCGGACGGGCGGACCGCCGCGCCGTTCCGGGCGCCCGAGCAGGTCAGCGCAGCCACGGTCTGGGCGGCACTGGACTGCCCCGGCGGTTGGACGGTGCTCGCGCCGGGCCGCCCGTACCTGCTGGGCCGGATCGCCGCCGTGGTCGCGGCGCTGCCCAGGCCGGGCGACGAGTGCGTGGTGACCGGGGCGCTGCTCCGCGTCGACGGGCGCAAGGCGCTCGTGCACACCAGCCTGTACGGCCCGGACGGGGCGCTGCTCGGCTCGGCCCGAGCAACCTGGATCGCGCGCTGACCGTCGGCCGTCGTCCACAGGGAGGAGCCGCCTCCGCCCTGAGACGGACCAGAACATACGGACCGCGCCTGATTGACCTTGTTGCCACGGGCCGCCACGCTGTGCCACGGCGTACCTCGACGCCATACGCGGGAGGAGAACGATGACTGACGGGCAGCGAAGCCCCACCAGCGACGGTCAGATCGTGGTGTCCGGTCTGACGAAGCAGTACAAGAACGTCCGGGCGGTGAACAACCTGTCCTTCACCGTGGCGCCGGGGCGGGTGACCGGCTTCCTCGGCCCGAACGGCGCCGGCAAGACCACCACGCTGCGCATGCTGCTGAACCTGGTCACGCCCACCGCCGGCACGGCCACCATCAGCGGCCACCGGTACGCCGACCTCACCGATCCGCTGCGGCACGTCGGCGCGATCCTGGAGGCGTCCAGCGCGCACAAGGGCCGTACCGGCATCAACCACCTGCGGGTGATCTGCGCGGCGGCCGGGCTGCCCAAGCAGCGGGCCGACGAGGCGCTGGCCCTGGTCGGTCTGACCCCGGCGGCGAAGCGCAAGTTCAAGGGCTACTCGCTGGGCATGAAGCAGCGGCTCGGCATCGCCGCCGCGATGCTCGGCGACCCCCGGGTGCTGATCCTGGACGAGCCGGCCAACGGGCTCGACCCGGAGGGCATCCGGTGGATGCGTGGGTTCCTCAAGAACCTCGCCCACGAGGGCCGTACCGTGCTGGTCTCCAGCCACCTGCTGTCGGAGATGCAACTGCTCGCCGACGACGTGGTGATCATCGCGGCCGGGCAGTTGATCCGGCAGGGGCCGGTCGACCAGGTTCTCGGGTCGATGGCGCAGGGCGCCCAGGTCCGGGTCCGCACCCCGCAGGCCGAGGCGCTGACCACCGCGCTGAAGGCGCAGTCGGCCACCGTCGACACCGGCGAGCAGGGCGTCCTGCTGGTCAGCGGGGTGGACGCCCCGACGATCGGCCGGGCCGCCCTCGCGGCCGGCGTGGAGCTGCACGAACTGACCACCGAACGGCCCGACCTGGAACGGGTCTTCCTGGAGCTGACGGCCGGAAAGGCGGGCATCCGATGAACCTCGTCCGAGCCGAACTGCTCAAGATCCGTACCACCAACACGTGGTGGATCTTCGCGCTCATCAGCCTGCCGCTCTGGGCGCTCACCCTGCTCATCAACTGGTTGCAGTCCGACGCTCTCACCAGCAACAACATGGGTGAGCTGTCGAGCGAGCAGGCCGCCCAGTTCGAGGCGGCGGCCCACCCGGACGCGCTCTCGGCGAACCTGTTCACCACCGGGCAGTTCTTCGGCCTGCTGATCGTGATGCTGCTCGGCATCATCGTGGTGACGAGCGAGTTCTTCCACCAGACGGTGACCACCACGTTCCTCACCACGCCGCACCGCACCGCGGTGATGAGCGCCAAACTGGCCGCCGCGAGCGTGCTGGCGCTGCTGTTCTGGCTGGTCACCACCGCGCTCAACCTGGTCGCCGGCGCGGCGGTGCTGAACGCGGTCGGTGTGGGCTCGCAACTGGGCAACGACGCGGCCTGGCGGGCGATCGGGTTGAACCTGCTCGCGTACCTGCTCTGGGCCGTTTTCGGCGTCGGCATCGGCGTGCTGATCCGCAGTCAGATCGGTGCCACCGTGACCGGCATCCTGCTCTACCTGGGTGGTTCGATCGGCGCCATCGTGGTGATCAGCATTCTGGCCGCCCGCTGGGGTGACTGGATCAACAACCTGCAACTGCTGGTGCCGTCGCTCGCCTCGTCGCTGATGGTCACCGGGGCGGACATCCCCGGCAACCCGCCGCGCTGGGCGGGCGCCGTCGTGCTGATCGGGTACGCGGTGGTGACCGGCCTGGTCGGCACCCTGCTGATGCGCCGACGCGACATTTCCTGACCGGGCGGCCCGGGGTGGCGGCGGCACGGCCGGCGCCCCGGGCCGCTTCGGCCGTCGGGCCCCGCGACCTTGCGGCGCCGGCCCTACCAGTCATCGGAAAGACCCGCAGGACTTGCTGAACTTCTGGCATCTTCTGTGAAACCGGCCACGGGACCGAGGCGGAAATGCCTGCGGGATCGGTACGGCGTAGCCTGGGAGCCGTCCAGTCCGCGCTTTTCATCGAGCGCGAGGGACAAACCGCGTGCCATACAAACCCGCGTGAAAGAGGCGATTACCGGCCGTGTCGACCCAGCAGACTTCGCAGGAGAACCCACTGGCGGGTTTCGGCCCGAATGAGTGGATCGTCGAGGAGATGTACCAGCGGTACCTCGCCGACCCAACGAGCGTCGATTCGGCCTGGCACGACTTCTTCGCCGACTACCGGCCGGCGCCGGGCGCGGGCACACCGCGCGGGACCGAGCCGTCGGAAAAGCCGACCGCCGCCCCGGAGCCGGACGGCCAGCCCGAGGCGGCCGCCACGGTCAGCCAGCCGAGCGCCACGCCCCAGCCGGCGACCGCGAGCAAGCCGTCCGCCGCCCAGCCGGCACCGACCAAGCCCACCGCTGCCGCGCCGGCACCGGCCAAGGCCGCCCCGGAGAAGGCCGCCCCGGCCAAGCCGGCTGCGAAGCCCGCCGCGCCGACCGCCGACGGCCCGCAGACCACGCCCTTGCGGGGTGTCGCGGCGAAGATCGTCCAGAACATGGACGCCTCGCTGAGCGTGCCCACCGCGACCAGCGTGCGCGCGGTCCCGGCCAAGCTGCTGGTCGACAACCGCATCGTGATCAACAACCACCTCGCCCGTGGGCGGGGTGGCAAGGTCAGCTTCACCCACCTGGTCGGCTACGCGATGGTCCGGGCGCTGGTCCAGCACCCCGAGATGAACAACTCCTTCGCCGAGGCCAACGGCAAGCCCGCGGTGGTCCGCCCGCCGCACGTCAACCTCGGCATCGCGATCGACCTGGCCAAGCCGGACGGCACCCGCAACCTGGTGGTCCCCTCCATCAAGGGCTGCGAGCAGATGGACTTCCGGCAGTTCTGGCAGGCGTACGAGGACGTGGTCCGGCGGGCGCGGCGCAATGAGCTGACCATGGAGGACTACTCCGGCACCACCATCTCGCTGACCAACCCGGGTGGCATCGGCACCGTGCACTCGATGCCGCGGCTGATGCAGGGGCAGAGCGCGATCATCGGCGTCGGCGCGATGGAGTACCCGGCCCCCTACCAGGGCATGTCCGAGGCCACCCTGGCCGAGCTGGCCGTCAGCAAGATCATCACGCTGACCAGCACCTACGATCACCGGATCATCCAGGGCGCGCAGTCCGGCGAGTTCCTCAAGGTGATGCACGAGCTGATCCTGGGTGAGCACAGCTTCTACGACGAGATCTTCACCTCGCTGCGCATCCCGTACGAGCCGGTGCGGTGGATGCGCGACGTGGCGGTCAACTCCGAGGGTCAGATCAACAAGACCGCCCGGGTGCACGAGCTGATCCACGCGTACCGGGTGCGCGGTCACCTGATGGCCGACACCGACCCACTGGAATTCAAGATCCGCAAGCACCCCGACCTGGACGTCCTCCAGCACGGGCTGACCCTGTGGGACCTGGACCGCGAGTTCCCGGTCAACGGCTTCGCCGGCCGGCAGCGGATGAAGCTGCGCGAGATCCTCGGCGTGCTGCGCGACTCGTACTGCCGCCGGGTCGGCATCGAGTACATGCACATCCAGGATCCGGAGGAGCGGCGCTGGATCCAGGAGCGGATCGAGCGCAAGTACGAGAAGCCGTCCGCCGACGAGCAGAAGCACGTCCTCAACCGGCTCAACGCCGCCGAGGCGTTCGAGACCTTCCTGCAGACCAAGTACGTCGGCCAGAAGCGCTTCTCGCTGGAGGGCGGCGAGTCGCTGATCCCCCTGCTCGGTGAGGTGCTGGAGTCGTCCGCCGAGGGCGGGCTGGACGAGGTCGTCATCGGCATGGCCCACCGGGGTCGCCTCAACGTGCTGGCCAACATCGTCGGCAAGCCGTACGAGAAGATCTTCTCGGAGTTCGAGGGCCACCTGGACCCGCGCTCGACGCAGGGCTCCGGCGACGTGAAGTACCACCTGGGCCAGAACGGCAAGTTCACCACCCCCGACGGCGAGCACGCCGTCAAGGTGTCGGTGGTGGCCAACCCGTCGCACCTGGAGGCCGTCGACCCCGTGCTGGAGGGCATCGTCCGGGCCAAGCAGGACCGGATCGACCTCAAGCTGGAGGGCTACACCGTGCTGCCGCTCGCGGTGCACGGTGACGCCGCGTTCGCCGGGCAGGGTGTCGTCGCCGAGACGCTCAACCTGTCGCAGCTGCGCGGCTACCGCACCGGCGGCACCGTCCACGTGGTCGTCAACAACCAGGTCGGCTTCACCACCGCCCCGGAGTACAGCCGGTCCAGCCTCTACAGCACCGATGTGGCCCGGATGATCCAGGCGCCGATCTTCCACGTCAACGGCGACGACCCGGAGGCCGTGGTCCGGGTGGCCCGGCTGGCCTTCGAGTACCGGCAGACGTTCAACAAGGACGTCGTGATCGACATGGTCTGCTACCGCCGGCGGGGGCACAACGAGGGCGACGACCCGTCGATGTCCAACCCTCAGATGTACAAGATCATTGACTCGAAGCGCTCGGTCCGCAAGCTCTACACCGAGGAGCTGATCGGTCGCGGCGACATCACCGTGGAGGACGCGGAGGAGCTGCTGCGCGACTACCAGGCGCAGCTGGAGAAGGTCTTCAAGGCCACCCGCGACGCCGCATCGGCACCACGCCAGCTCAACCGGCCGCGCCGCGAGGAGGAGCCGGAGCCGCAGGTCGACACCGCCACCGACGCGGCCGTGGTGAAGGCGATCGGCGAGGCGCACATCAACCTGCCGGAGGGCTTCACCCCGCACAAGCGGATCCAGCAGCTGCTCGACCGGCGGGCCAAGATGTCCGTCGAGGGCAACATCGACTGGGGCTTCGGCGAGATCATCGCGCTCGGGGCGCTGCTGCACGACGGGGTCACCGTCCGGCTGGCCGGACAGGACTCCCGCCGTGGCACCTTCGTTCAGCGGCACGCCTCGGTGGTCGACTCCCGCACCGGGGACGACTACCTGCCGCTGAAGTCGCTCACCGGCGACGGCGAGCGCTCCCGGTTCTTCGTGCACGACTCGCTGCTCAGCGAGTACGCGGCGATGGGCTTCGAGTACGGCTACTCGGTGGAGAACATCAACGCGCTGGTGGCCTGGGAGGCCCAGTTCGGCGACTTCGTCAACGGCGCCCAGTCGGTGATCGACGAGTTCATCTCGTCCGGCGAGGTGAAGTGGGGCCAGCGCTCGGCCGTCACCCTGCTGCTGCCGCACGGCCACGAGGGCCAGGGCCCGGACCACACCTCCGGCCGGCCGGAGCGGTTCCTGCAGATGTGCGCCGAGGACAACATGCGGGTGTCCATCCCGACCACCCCGGCGAACTACTTCCACCTGCTGCGCCGCCAGGCCCTGTCGCCCAAGCGCAAGCCGCTGGTGGTGTTCACGCCGAAGTCGCTGCTGCGGCACAAGCTCTGCGTCTCGTCGGTGGAGGACTTCACCACCGGCACCTTCCAGCCGGTGCTGCGCGACACGGCCGCCCCGGCACCGGAGGCGGTGAAGCGGGTGCTGCTGTGCTCCGGCAAGGTCTACTACGACCTGTTCCAGGCCCGTCAGGAGCGCGGCGTCACCGACACCGCGATCCTCCGGATCGAGCAGCTGTACCCGCTGCCGGTGGAGGAGATCCGGGCCGCCCTTGCCCAGTACCCGAACGCGGAGGACTTCGCCTGGGTGCAGGAGGAGCCGGCCAACCAGGGTGCCTGGTCGTTCGTCGCGCTCAACCTGCTGGAGCACCTCACGGACGTCCGGCTGCGGCGGATCTCCCGCCCGGCCGCGGCCGCCCCGGCGGTCGGCTCTGCCAAGACCCACGAGGTCGAGCAGACCGCGCTGATCGAGGCGGCTCTCCCCCGCCCGTGACCTGACCGCACACGAGAGCCGGGGCAGGGCCGTTCACCACGGTCCTGCCCCGGCTCCGTCGGTCCACCCGCCCACCCGCCCGGCCCGCGCCGGCCCCAGCAAGAGGACGTACCCATGTACTTCACCGACCGTGGCATCGAGGAGTTGGTCGAGCGCCGGGGCGACGAGCAGGTGACCCTGGAGTGGATCGGCGAACGTCTGCGCGACTTCGTCGACCTCAACCCCGACTTCGAAACCCCCATCGAACGCCTGGCCACCTACCTGGCCCGCCTAGACGACCCCGACGACGACGCCTAACCCCCACCCCCTCACCCCCCTCTCCCCTCCCCCGTCGATCATGAAGTTGTTGCGCGTGTCGTCGGCGGGTCGCGGCAACAACTTCATGATCGACGGCAAGAGCCCGGGGTGGGGTCGGAGGGCCCGGGCCGGCGGGTGCGCGATCTTCTAGGGTGGGGACGTGGCCCGGAGTGTGTATCTGACGAGCGTGGGTTCGGGCGGGGGCAAGTCGACCATCGCACTCGGGCTGGCGGAGTTGCTGTCCCGCCAGGTCGGGCGGATCGGCGTGTTCCGGCCGCTGGTGGCCGACAACGGTCCCGACCCGATCCTCGCCCTACTGAGCGAGCGCTACCGGGTCGAGTTGCCGCTGGCTGAGCTGGCCGGGGCGAGCTACGCCGAGGCGGCCGCGCTGGTCGCCGACGGCCGGCGCGAGGAGCTGATCTCCGCCGTCGTGGAGCGCTACCGGGCGGTCGAGCGGCAGTGCCCGGCGGTGGTCGTGGTGGGCAGCGACTTCGACGACCCTGGCGACCCCGCCCATCCCCGGGAGCTGGCCTTCAACGCCCGGCTGGCCACCGAGTTCGGCAGCGTGGTGGTGCCGGTGGTGGACGGTTTCGGGCAGGAGCCGGCGGCTGTCGCGGCTGCCGTGCGGGGGGCGTACCACGATCTGGCCGACCTGGGCGCGACCGTGCTCGCGGTGATCGCCAACCGGGTGCTCGGGCCGATGACGCTGCCCGACCTGCCGGTCCCCGCGTACGCCATCCCGGAGGTCCCGACCGTGTCGGCGCCGACGGTGGCCGAGGTGGCGGCGGCGCTCGGCGCCACCCTGCTGGCCGGGGACGACGCCGCGCTCGGCCGGGACGTGCTGGACTTCGTGGTCGGTGCGGCGCACGTGCCCACCCTGCTGGGCCACCTCACCGAGGGCGCCCTGGTGATCACCCCCGGGGACCGGGCCGACCTGCTCGTCGCCGCGAGTGCCGCTCACGTGGCCGGGCAGGTGTCGGTGGCCGGGCTGGTGCTCACCCTCGGCGAGCAGCCCGACCCCAGAGTCATGCGGCTGGTGGAGGGGTTGAACACGGGGCTGGCGGTGCTCTCCGTGCGCAGCGACAGCTACGACACGGTGGCCGCGTCCAGTCGCATCGAGGGGCGGCCCAGCGCGGCCAACCCCCGCAAGGTGGAGGCCGCGCTCGGCGCGTTCGAGCGTTGTGTGGACACCGACGACCTGGCCCGCCGGCTGCGGGTGAGCCGGTCGGCGCGGGTCACCCCGCTGATGTTCGAGAACGAGCTGATCGACCGGGCCCGCTCGCAGCCCCGGCACCTGGTGCTGCCGGAGGGCACCGAGGAGCGGATCCTGCGCGCGGCCGAGGTGCTGCTCCGTCGTGGAGTGGCCGAGCTGACCCTGCTCGGCCGGCCGGACGACATCGCCCGGCGGGCCCGCGAACTGGGCATCGACGTCAGCGGCGCACACGTGGTCGACCCGGTCACGAGTGAATGGCGGGACGACTTCGCGGTCGAGTACGCCAGGCTGCGCGCCCACCGGGGCGTCACCGCCGAGTTGGCGCACGACATCGTGGCCCAGCCCAACTACTTCGGCACCCTGATGGTGGCCACCGGACGAGCCGACGGCATGGTCTCCGGCGCCACGCACACCACCGCCGCGACCATCCGACCGGCTTTCGAGATCATCCGTACCGTGCCGGACGTCTCGGTGGCCTCCAGCGTCTTCTTCATGCTGCTCGCCGACCGGGTGCTGGTCTACGGCGACTGCGCGGTCAACCGCGACCCGGACGCCGCCCAGCTCGCCGACATCGCGATCTCGTCGGCCGACACCGCCGCCCGGTTCGGGATCGAGCCCCGGGTGGCCATGCTGTCGTACTCCACCGGCAGTTCCGGCGCCGGCGCGGACGTGGAGAAGGTCGCCGCGGCAACCGCGCTGGTCCGGGAACGCCGGCCCGACCTGCTGGTCGAGGGGCCGATCCAGTACGACGCGGCGATCGACCCGGCGGTGGCGGCGACGAAGCTGCCAGGCAGCCCGGTCGCCGGTCGGGCCACGGTCTTCATCTTTCCGGACCTGAACACCGGCAACAACACGTACAAGGCGGTGCAGCGCTCCGCCGGGGCGGTCGCCGTCGGCCCGGTCATGCAGGGCCTGCGCCGACCGGTGAACGACCTGTCCCGCGGCGCCACCGTGCCGGACATCGTCAACACGGTGGCGATCACCGCCATCCAGGCGGCCGCCGAGGAGGCCTCATGAGTCGGGTGCTGGTGCTCAACTGCGGGTCGTCGTCGGTGAAGTGGCGCCGCTACGACGGCGACCGCGTGCTCGACCACGGCACCGTCGAGCGGGTTGGTGAGCCCGGCGGCGGCCCGGCGGACCACGCCAGCGCGGTCCGGCAGATCCTGGACGGGCTGGACCTGACCGGGCTGGCGGCGGTGGGGCACCGGGTGGTGCACGGCGGCCGCAGGTTCACCGCACCGGTGCTGCTCGACGACGCGGTGCTGGCCGCGATCAAGGATCTGGTCCCGCTCGCCCCGCTGCACAATCCGGCCAACCTGGCCGGCATCGAGGTGGCCCGCGCGGCGCTGCCGGAAGTCCCGCAGGTCGCCGTCTTCGACACCGCGTTCCACCACACCCTGCCGGAGGCCGCCGCGACGTACGCGATCGACCGGGACACCGCCGAGCGGTACGGCATCCGCCGGTACGGCTTCCACGGCACCTCGCACGCGTACGTGTCCCGCCGCACCGCCGAGCTGCTGGGCCGCCCGTACGAGCAGCTCAACACGATCACCCTGCACCTGGGCAACGGGGCCAGCGCCTGCGCGGTGGCGGACGGTCGCAGCGTCGCCACCTCGATGGGTATGTCCCCGTTGGAAGGGTTGGTGATGGGCACCCGCAGCGGCGACCTGGACCCCACCGTCGTCTTCCACCTGCGCCGGGAGGGTGGGATGTCGGTGGACGACATCGACGATCTGCTCAACCACCGCAGTGGCCTGCTCGGGCTGACCGGTGTCAACGACATGCGCGAGGTGCTCCAGCGCCGGTCGACCGGCGACCGGGCGGCGGAACTGGCCTTCGACGTGTACTGCCGGCGGATCACCGGGTACGTCGGGGCGTACTACGCGCTGCTCGGCCGGGTCGACGCCATCGCCTTCACCGCCGGGGTGGGCGAGCACGCCGCGCCCGTCCGGGCCGCCGCGCTGGCCGGCCTGGAGCGGCTCGGCATCGCCGTGGACTCCGCCCGCAACGACGGCGACGGCGACCGGGTGATCTCGCCCGACGGCGCCGAGGTGAGCGTCTGCGTCATCCGCACCGATGAGGAACGGGAGATCGCCCGGCAGACCCGGGACGTGGTCGAGGGCAACTGACGGCCGGCCGGCTCAACTACGGGGGTTACGGCGACGGCGACGCCGGGCACTGACGGTACGCCGGACCCGGTCCCGGCCAGGCCCGCGTTGGACGGGCGCACGCGTCGGCGTCCGGTCCGGCAGGGTGGCCACCCACACCAGGCCGCCGCCGACCACGGCGAAGACCAGGCCGAACGGGATGCCGCCCCAGGCGTTGAGGACGAAGACCGAGTCGTCGGTGTTGCCGTTCTCGGCGAGGAACTCCTCCGGGTGCTCCGGGTCGACCCACACCCGCATCACCGTTGGCGGCTCCTCCGTGCAGCCGCCGGCGGAACCACAGAGAATCCGCTCGGAATACCGAACGCCCTCGTAGTCGTACCCGACTCGGATGGTGTCGGTGCCCCCACCACGGCCGCTGTTGTCGCGGCGAGCGCTCACGTCGGCCTGGACCTGCACACCCTCGGCCCGCAGCCGTTCGGCCTTCGTGTGCAGGTGCCACTTGTAGCTGGCGATGCTGGTCGCGTACGTCAGGCCGGCGAGCAGCACCGCGACGCCGAGCAGAACCGGAGATCGACGGGCGCGTCGCAGGCGGGCGAGGATGGACGGTGGGGGGATGGCAGCGGTGTCGTCCCCCTCTGGTGGGTTGGTCGGCACGTCAACCCGGCCCGGCACGCTCAGCGCGGCGGGGTTTAGGTGAGCCAGACGACGAGGGCCACCAGCACGACGACGACCGCTACCACACCCACGATCAGAGGGATGCGGGAGGGGGCCTCCGTCGGTGCCACGGCCTCCGGCGTCTCGGTGAACGCACGGAACGCCTCGGTGTTGCCGCTGGGGTCGGTGTAGTTCTCAGGCATGTCGGTGACCCTAGCGAAGCAGGAGTTCGGGCACCGCCCCCGGCCCACGCCGTCCCAGGACCGACCCGGCCGGCGGAGCTGGCCCGACCGGGTGGCGAATGCAGCCAGACCGGACGGCGGGGTCGCTACCCACATCCGGGCGCCTACCGTGGAACGATGGGGGCGGGACGGCTGATCGCCGTACTGGTGACGGCGCTGCTGGCCGGCTGTGCGCCCGCCACGGCCGTGGCGGGCGGGTCCAGCGGCCCGCCGTCGGCGCGTCGGGCGCCCGAGGGGTCGTACGCCGTCGGCGTGCGTACGCTCACCCTCGATCCGCGCTCGACGCGCCCCCTGCCGGTGACAATCTGGTATCCGGCGGCGACCGACGGGGTGGCGGCCGGGCGGTTCCCGGTGGTGATCTACAGCCACGGGCTGGGCAGCCGTCCCGCCCTGCACGCCGGTCTGACCACCCGCTGGGCGGCGGCGGGTTTCGTGGTGGCCGCCCCCGCGTTCCCGCACACCCGACAGGGCGCGGCCCACTTCACCCGGGCGGACGTCCGTAACCAGCCGGCCGACTGCTGGCGGCTGATCCGGCACCTGGGCCGTCTCGACCGGGACCCTGCGGATCCGCTCGCCGGCCACCTGGACCTGACGGCGATCGCCGCCGCCGGGCACTCGGCGGGCGGCTTCACCACCTCCGGCATGTTCAGCGAGGGGCATCCGGCCCGGTTGCGCTCCGGGATCGTGATCGCTGGCGGTGGCCTGCCGGGCAGCTTCGCCGGGCCGGCCGCGCCGGTGCTCTTCGTGCACGGCACGGCCGACCCGGTGGTGCCGGTGACGGTCGGCCGGGCCGCGTACGGGCGTACCCCCGGCCCGGCCGTGTTCCTCAGTCTGCTCGGGCAGGACCATGGCGCGTACCTCACGCCAGGTCACCCGGGTTTCGCCCCGGTCCTCGCCGCGACCACCGACTTTCTCCGCTGGACCCTCTACGGCGACCAGGCGGCCGGTGCGCGTCTCCCCGCCGACGCCCGCGCCGCCGACCTGACCACCTACGAGTCCCGCCCGGCCCGCTGACCCGGCTGCCGGCCGACACTGCGGCTCGACCTGTTCGCCGCCGACGGTGGGGGTCAGTTCCGCGTACCTGGGTCGGGGTGGTGCCGGTCGACCGACGGCGGGTGCCGGTCCTGGTCGAGCAGATCCTCGTACACGCCGACCTTGAACGTGATCAGGTCCAGGCACTCGGTGAGTCTGCCGATCTGGGTGGTGACGTGCCCGTGGTGCTCGCGGAGAAGCGCGAGACGTTCCTCCTCGTTGCCAGCGCCCTCGCGGACGAGGTCGGCGTACCGGCGGAGTGCGGGCAGCGGCATGCCCGAGGCGCGAAGGATGATGCAGACGGTCAGCCAGTCCACGTCGTCCTGGCTGTAGATACGACGCCCGCCGGGCCCGCGGCGCACGGGGCTGACGAAGACGCCCTCCTGCTCGTAGAAGCGGAGCGCGTGCACGCTCAAGCCGGTGCGTTCGGCGACCTGTCCGATGCTCAGATTCGCGGTGACCTCAGCCATGCCGAGCAGGGTAGCGGGGTTGACCTAGAGCCGACTCTAGCTCCTAGGGTGCCAGGTGATCGCTCGCTGCGATCACCGCTGACCAGTAAGGGAGCATCGACGTGCGCTATCGCACCCTCGGCGGCACCGGCATCGAGGTGAGCACCCACTGCCTCGGGACCATGATGTTCGGTGCCGTCGGCAACCCCGACCACGACGACTGTGCCCGCATCATCCACACCGCTCTCGACCAGGGCATCAACGTCATCGACACCGCCGACATGTACGGCCGGGGTGAGTCCGAAGAGATCGTGGGGAAGGCGCTGCGGGGGCGCCGAGACGACGTCGTGCTGGCCACGAAGGTGCACTTTCCGATGGGCGAGGGCCCCAACCAGGGTGGCAACTCGCGGCGTTGGATCCTCAAGGCGGTCGAGGGGAGCCTCCGGCGGTTGAACACCGACTGGATCGACCTCTACCAGATCCACCGTCCCGACCCCTCCACCGACATCGAGGAGACGCTCTCGGTGCTCACCGACCTCGTACGCGAGGGGAAGATCCGCACCTTCGGCTGCTCGACGTTCCCGGCGGAGGAGATCGTCGAGGCGCACCAGGTGTCCGAGCGCCGCGGCCTCGGGCGCCTGCGCACCGAGCAGCCGCCGTACTCGATCCTGGCCCGCGGGGTCGAGGCCTCGACCCTCCCGGTCTGCCAGCGCTACGGCATGGGAGTGCTGGTCTGGAGCCCGCTCGCCTTCGGGTTCCTCAGCGGCAGGTACCGCAGGGACCAGCCCATCGACCTGTCGACGGGGCGCGCCGTACTCCGGCCGGCACAGTTCGATCCCGCGATCGCCGAGAACGCCGCCAAGCTCGACATCGTCGAGCAGCTCGTCGACCTCGCGGCAAGCATCGGCTGCACGCTTCCGCAGCTCGCCATCGCGTTCACCGTGGCCCATCCGGCCGTCACCTCGGCGATCATCGGACCGCGCACCATGCAGCAACTGGAGGATCTCCTCAAGGGCGCCACGCTCACCCTGGACGATGCGACCCTCGACCGGATCGACGAGATCGTGCCGCCCGGGACGAACCGGTACAACCCCAACGCCGCCTTCCCGCCCCGCTCACTGACCGACACGGGACGACGGCGGCGCCCCCTCGCCGACCGTGCTGCGGCCTGAGTGAGCCTGCTGCTGGCTGCGCCGCGTCGGGTGAGCGGGTGGGCACAGCGCGCCAAAGCCCACCTGGCAAGTCGGCGGGACGAGGCACAATCGGATCCATGTCGCGTCGCGTCACCCCCGCACTGATGGCCAGCGCCGTGCTCATGGCCGGTCTGGTCGGCTGCTCAGCGGACACCCGGCCGAGCGGGAGCCCGCAGGCGCCGGCCGAGCCGAGGCCCGCCACCACGCCAACGCCGCGGGTCCCAGCCGGGACCGCCCCGCAGCACGCCTTCGCGGTCGGCGTACGCCAACTCAGGCTGGACCGGGACGGCCGTGCGCTGCCGGTGACGCTCTGGTACCCGGCGGCCGGGGAGACCGGCGGTGCGGCCAAGCGGTCGGCACCGGCGGCGAGCGGACGGTTTCCGGTGGTGATGTTCAGCCACGGCCTGGGCGGGCGGCCGGACGACTACGCCACCCTGCTGACCCGGTGGGCGGCGGCAGGTTTCGTGGTGGCCGCGCCGACCTTCCCGCACACCTCCCGGGGTGCCGACGGCAACGTCCTCGACGTGCTCAACCAACCGGCGGACGTGTCGTACGCGCTGGACCAGGTGCTGGCGTTGGACGGCAAGGCCGGCGACTCGTTGCGTGGCCGGCTGGACGCCGACCGGGTGGCCGCGGCCGGGCACTCGGCGGGCGGGGTGACCACCATCGGTCTCTTCACCGCCAGCCGGGACGAGCGGCTGGACGCGGGTGTGGTGTTCGCCGGCACGGCGCTCGGCGTGGGCACCGCGTTCGCCGGTGCGGCCGCGCCGCAGCTGTTCGTACACGGGGAGCTGGACGAGGTGGTCGAGTACGCGGCGGGCAAGGCCGTGTACGACAAGGTGCCCTGGCCGAAGGCGATGCTGAGCCTGCCGAAGGGCGACCACGGGCGGGCGCTGCTCAGTGACGGCGCCACGCTGCGGGTGGTCTCGGACACGTCCGTCGAGTTCCTCCGCTGGTCGCTGTACGGCGACGCGGCGGCCAGGAAGCGAATCCCCACCGACGCGACCCGCGGCGACATCGCCACCTTCGACGATCACCTCTGACCACCGAGGCGTCTCAATGGCCCCGCAACATCAGGAATGCCGCTGCCTCAGCGCTCCGGAGGCGGCAGTTTCCCTGATGTTGCGCGGATCATGAAGGCAACGCCTGGTCAGGCGGTGTGGTCGATGACGATCTTGCCGAAGGCGTCGCCGGAGTGCAGACGGGCGAAGGCGTCCTCGACCCGGCTGAACGGAATGACGCTGTCCACCACCGGGCGCACCTCGTTGTCGGAACAGAACGCCAGCAGCTCGTACAGCTCGCCGGGGGTGCCCATCGAGGTGCCGAGGATCTCCAGCTGCATCGCGAAGACCCGGCGCAGGTTGACCGACGGCTCGTGCCCGGCGGTCGCACCGGAGACCACGATCCGGGCCATCGGCGCGGCCGACTTCAGCGAGTGGTCGAAGGTGGCCGCGCCGACCGTCTCGATCACCACGTCGACCCGTTCCGGCAGCCGGGCACCGGGTTCCACGGCGGTGGCGCCGAGGGCGGAGATCCGCTCCCGCTTGGCGGCGTCGCGGCTGGTCGCGTACACCCGCTTGCCCATCGCGACGGCGAGCGCGACGGCGGCGGTGGCGACGCCGCCGCCCGCGCCCTGCACCAACACGCTGTCCGCGTCCGCGACACGGCCCTTGGTGGTCAGCATCCGCCACGCGGTCAGCCAGGCCGTGGGCAGGCACGCCGCGTCGGTCGCCGCCATGCCGTCGGGCAGCGGGATCAGGTTCGATCGGGGTACGGCGACCCGCTCGGCGAGGGTCCCGGGGAAGAACTCGGACAGGATGGAGACCCCGCGGGGGTCACCCCGGGTGACCACCACCGGGTACACGACCACGGGATGCCCCTCCGGGTCCAGGCCGACCGCGTCGCAGCCGAGGACCATCGGCAGCTGGGCCTCCGTGAGCCCCACCCCGCGCAATGACCACAGGTCGTGGTGGTTGAGCGAGGTGGCCCGCAACTGCACGGTCACCCAGTCGTCGGCCGGGTGGGTCGGCTCGGGTCGCTCACCGACGGTGAGCGCGGCCAGCGGATCGGCGTCGTCGAAGCGGGAGGCGAAGGCTGCACGCATGATCAGCACGGTAACAAGCTGAGCGCCCGTTAAGAAGGTGCCCCGCGCACAGGCCGGCGGCGCATGCCGCGCCGGAGCGCCCCCGGCCCATGCGTCCTACCGACGGGCGACGCCGTCGCGGCGGGCGGCTTCGGCGACCGCCTCGGCGACGGCCGGCGCGACGCGCGGGTCGAGCGGAGACGGGACGATGGCGTCGGCGGTCAGCGACTCGGCCACCACACCGGCGATGGCGTCCGCCGCGGCGACCTTCATCCCCTCGGTGATCCGGGTGGCGCCGGCATCCAGCGCACCACGGAACACCCCCGGGAACGCCAGCACGTTGTTGATCTGGTTGGGGTAGTCACTGCGCCCGGTGGCGACCACCGCGACGTGCCGGGCGGCCACCTCGGGGTGCACCTCCGGGGTCGGGTTGGCCAGCGCGAACACGATCCCGCCGGGTGCCATACCGGCCACCGCGGCCTCCGGGATCTGCCCGCCGGAGACCCCGATCAGCACGTCCGCGCCGCGCAGCGCCTCGGTGATGTCGCCCTGGCGGCCGTCCGCGTTGGTACTCGCCGCCAACTCGGCCTTGGTGCCGGTCAGCTCGGTGCGGTGCCGGCCGATGATCCCCTTGGAGTCGCAGACCACCACCTGGTCGGGGTTGACGCCCCCGGCGACCAGCATCTTCGTCACGGCCACCCCGGCCGCGCCCGCACCGCTCACCGCCACCCGCAGGTCACCCAGCTTGCGGTTGAGCAGGGACGCGGCGTTGCGCAGCGCGGCGAGCACCACGATCGCGGTGCCGTGCTGGTCGTCGTGGAAGACCGGGATGTCCAGCGCCTCGTCGAGCCGCCGCTCCACCTCGAAGCAGCGCGGCGCGCTGATGTCCTCCAGGTTGATCCCGCCGAACGAGGGGGCCAGCGCCCGCACCACGGCGACGATCTCGTCCACGTCCTGCGTGTCCAGACAGACCGGCACCGCGTCCACCCCGGCGAACTGCTTGAACAGCACCGCCTTGCCCTCCATCACCGGCAGCGCGGCGCGTGGGCCGATGTTGCCGAGCCCGAGCACCGCCGAGCCGTCGGTGACCACCGCGACCGTGTGCGACACCCAGGTGTACTCGTCCACCAGGCCGGGATCGGCGGCGATCGCCTCACACACCCGGGCCACCCCCGGGGTGTACGCCAGGGAGAGGTCTTCCCGGCTGGTGAGCGGCACGGTCGAGGCGACGGCCATCTTTCCGCCGCGGTGCAGCAGGAAGACGGGATCAGCGGGGTCCACGGTGGACGAAGACATGGTGGTGACTCCAGGATCTGTCGAGCAGACGGGGCGGCCGGCCCGGCCGCGAGGTGGGCGGCGAGCGGTGGCACGCGGTGCGGGGGGTCACCCGGGCACTTTCCGAGCATAGTGTCGGCACTGCCGCCCGGATGTGAGCGGGGTCATAACCGGGGGCGAGGAACCCGACCGGGGCGCGGCCAGTAACGGGCCACCACCCTCCCCCGCACGTCGGCCACCCCGTACGCCCGAGAGTCATCGGTGATCAACTCGTTGTCCCCGCGCAGCCACCAGCCGCCGTCCTGCGGTCGGACCGCCCGCTTCACCACCAGCAGCTCGGGTCGGGTCCGGAAGACCGCGACCACCACGTCACCCGGTCGGATCGGGCGGCCGCCGGGGCGGACCAGAACCGCGTCGCCGTGCCGCAGCGCCGGGGCCATCGACGGACCGGTCACCAGAACCGCGGTCAACAGACCCCGCAACCGGGGCGCCTCAGCCGGGTGATCGGTGGACACTGGTTTCACCTCCACCCGGTTCGGGGAGCATCCCCAGGAGTAATGTCGCCTTTGATCATCGCAAACTTCCCATGGAGGATCCCGATGCGACTTCCACGCATCCTTGCGCCCCGCGTCACCGCGAGCGCTCACTGCGACCTGCCGTGCGGCGTCTACGACCCGGCCCAGGCCCGGATCGAGGCCGAGTCGGTCAAAATGATCTGCGAGAAGTACCAGGCGAACACCGACCCGGAGTTCCGCACCCGCGCCGTCATCATCAAGGAGCAGCGCGCCGAGCTGGTCAAGCACCACCTGTGGGTGCTCTGGACCGACTACTTCAAGGCGCCCCACTTCGAGAAGTACCCGAACCTGCACACCCTGTTCAACGAGGCCACCAAGCTCGCCGGCGCCGGTGGCGTCAAGGGCAGCCTCGACCCGGCCACCGCCGACAAGCTGCTCGCGAAGATCGACGAGATCTCGAAGATCTTCTGGGAGACCAAGAAGGCGTGACCCCACCGGTCATCCCGACGATCCGGCCGGCACGTCCCGAGGACGTGCCGGCCGTCGTCGCCATGGTGCACGAGCTGGCGGAGTACGAACGTGCCCCCGACCAGTGCCACCTCACCACCGAGCAGCTGACGTCGGCCCTGTTCCCGACCGCTCCAGGTCGCGGCGTGGCGTCAGACGCGCCGAGCACGGCTGCTCCGGCGCTCTTCGGTCACGTCGCGGTGGACGAGCGCGACGAGCCGGTCGGCTTCGCGCTGTGGTTCCTCAACTTCTCCACCTGGGCCGGTGTGCACGGCATCTACCTGGAGGATCTCTACGTCCGGCCGGCCGCCCGGGGCACCGGGGCCGGCCGACTGCTGCTCGCCACCCTGGCCGACATCTGCGTACGACGCGGTTACCGGCGGCTGGAGTGGTGGATGATCGACTGGAACCCGGCCGCCGGGTTCTACGCCTCGATCGGCGCGGAGCAGATGAGCGAGTGGGTCCCGTACCGGCTCAGTGGCGACGCGCTGCGTGACCTGGCAACTCAGGCGACGGCCGCCGGCACGCGTACGGACGACTGACCGGGTAGAGTCCCCGACCGGGGGGATGAGGCGTGACTCAACTGACCGGCCAGACAACGACCGACGACGACGTGGTGCACCTCACGGTGCCTGCCGACGGCGGTTACCTCGGCGTGCTCCGTACCGCCACCGCCGGTCTCGCGGCCCGGTTGCAGTTCGCGCTCGACGAGATCGAGGATCTGCGGATCGCGGTCGACGAGGCGTGCGCCATGTTGCTCGCCATCGCCACCCGTGACGCCGAGCTGGAGTGCCGCTTCGCGGTCACCGAGGACGCGCTGACCGTCGAGGTGACCGTGCCGACCGTGCGCGGTGCCACGCTGCCCGCCGAGTCGTCCTTCGCCTGGAAGGTGCTCACCGCGCTGACCACCTCGGCGTCCGCCACGGCCACTGAGGGTCGGGCCACCATCGCGCTGCTCACCCGCCGCTCCGGCGGCTACTGACCGCCGGCACGGTCACTCGAAGCCGAGGGCCCGGGTCGTCGGAGGGCTGACCAGCAGCCAACCCACACCCAGGCCGAGTGCCATCAGCGGCACGCCCAACCAGGCGAGCCCGGCCTGGATCATGAACCACCCGATCGGCAGCAGCATCAGCTGGAGCACGATCGCGGGGGCGCGTGCGCCCGCCTGACGGCGCAGCAGCGCACGGCCCAGCGCCCAGAGCACGACCGCCGCCCCGATGGCGAAGACGGTCACCAGCAACGCCGACAGAAGATCGGTGGTGGTGGCCGTGAGGTCTGCCCAGACCAGCCAGACGGCGATCAGCCCGACGACAGCCGCCTCCGCCCACAGCAGCCGGACCGCCCAGCGGAGCGTGACGGGAAACGGGGCCGAGTCGATGGTCACGCGCGCCACGATACCCGGGCTACCGAGAGGTACAGTGCCGCCCATGCGGGCCGTCCTGGTGGTCAATCCAAAGGCCACCACCACCAGCGAACGCAGCCGGGACGTGCTTGTCCGGGCGCTGCGCAGCGAAGTCGATCTCAGTGTGCGCTACACCCGGCGGCGCGGGCACGCCGTGGCGTTGGCCCGGGAGGCCGCCGCGGAGGGGGTCGACCTGGTCGTCACCCTGGGTGGTGACGGCACCGTGAACGAGGTGGTGAACGGCCTGATGACGGCCGAACCGCCGACTCGCGCCGACGACGCCCCGCTGGCCGAGCGGCTGCCCGCGCTGGCGACGGTCCCGGGTGGCTCGACCAACGTGTTCGCCCGCGCGCTGGGCCTGCCACGGGAGTGGCCGGAGGCGACCAGCATGATCCTCGAAGGGCTGCGGCTGGGCCGGAGCAGGACGGTCGGGCTGGGCCGCGCGGACGACCGCTACTTCACCTTCTGCGCCGGGTTCGGCCTGGACGCCGCAGTGATCCACCGGGTGGAGCAGGCCAGGCGTAAGGGCCGGGTCTCCACGCCGGCGCTCTACCTGCGCTCGATCATGAACCAGTACTTCCTCGCCTCGGACCGGCGGCACCCGGCGATCAGCCTGGAGCGTCCGGGCGAGCCGGCGGAGGCCGAGCTTGCCACCGTCATCATCCAGAACACGGCGCCATGGACGTACCTGGGCGATCGGGAGATCAACCCGAACCCCGCCGCGTCGTTCGATCTCGGGCTGGATGTGCTGGCGTTGCGTCAGCTCCGGGTGGCTAGCACAACACGGACAGTGACGCAGTTCTTCTCCCGGCAACCGGATCCGCGTGGTCGGCAGGTGTTACGACTCCATGACACGGCGGAGTTCACGCTGCTCTCCAGCCGCCCGCAGGCGTTCCAGCTGGACGGCGACTATCTCGGCGAGCGGGAGAAAGTCAGATTCACCTCCGTTCCCGCCGCACTGAGAGTAATCTGCTAGGTCTCGGGTACTGCCCTAGGTCGACACGGTGGCCGCAACCGCTTCGGCCGGTCGCCGCCACACCGAGGGGCAGGTGCCGGAAATGTCAGCAATGTCACGCGGACTGTACTATATTGATCCTCGGCTGTGGCACGGCGGGTAACCAGGAAAGCACTGGAACTCGGGCAAATGGGTTGTGGGCTTGCTCACCGCCCGGAGTTTTTCCGAGCGTCACCCTTGACATCACGAGCGTTCGTGAAAGTATTCACAAGCGAACTTGAGTTACCGGGACATTGCCTGGATATGCTCGTCAGGTTGAGCTGTTCCAGCAGGTCCCCGGCACTAACTGCCTGCTCACGCACTGCCGAATGGACGGACGCTAACTGTCACCATCGGCACTGCTGATGCAATAGGAAAAGCACGACAAGCAATAATTGCCACCCATCCAGAATGAGGAGTGTTGCCGCCATGGACTGGCGTCACCATGCTGTCTGCCGCGACGAGGACCCGGAGCTGTTCTTCCCCATCGGGACGTCCGGACCGGCTCTCCTGCAGGTCGAGCAGGCCAAGGCCGTCTGCAGGCGCTGCTCCGTGACCGACCAGTGCCTGCAGTGGGCACTCGAGTCTGGTCAGGACGCCGGCGTCTGGGGCGGAATGAGCGAGGAGGAGCGGCGCGCTGTCAAGCGGCGCGGCGGTCTCCGGGTGCTGCGCGCTCACTCCGCCTGATCCCCAACGACACAGCTGTACGCCCCGGTGGGTTCGCCCGCCGGGGCGTTCCGCTGTTTTCGGCGCGGGATTACCGCGCCGCCGTCACCACGGGCCGGCCGGACCGGTCGTCGACGCGGCGCAGCACCAACTCGACCAACTCCGGCGCATCGGTCAACGGGGCGGCGACCGCCGTCGCGCCGGCCGCCCGGGCCGCCTCGGCCACCGCGTCGTGAAACAGACCCGGCGCCAGGAAGTACGCGGACACCGCGACCCGGCGTGCGCCGGCTGCCCGCAGCCGGGACACCGCCACGCCGGCAGCCGGTGGAGCCGCCGAGGCGTACGCCACCCGGCAGGGCACCCCGAACTCCACACCGAGCGCGTCCGCCACCCGGCCCACCGACCGGCGCGCCCGCGCGTCCCGGGTGCCCGCCGCGGCCAGCACCAGCGCGTCGAAGCGACCCGGATGCGCCTCACCGAGCCGACGGCACAGCCCGGCCAGCAGCCCTGGGTCGACCGCCCCGTCCGCCGGGCCGAGCACATCGGTCACCCGTACCGCCAGCGGTGGCCCGGCCTGCGCCGCCGCGGCGACCGCCGCCGGGATGTCCACCCGATGGTGGTACGCGGCGGTCAGCAGCAGCGGCACCAGTACCGCCCGACGGTGGCCGGCCACGGCCAGATCGCGGAGCACCTCGGTCGGCCCCGGCTCGGTGTGGTCCAGCCAACTCGCCCGAACCGGCGTGCCCGACCGGGCCGCCGACACCGCCCGGGCCAGCGCTCTGGTGGCATCGGCCGCCCGTGGATCACGGCTGCCGTGCGCGACCAGCACCACCGGAACCGCCCCGCCGGCCGCACCAGGGCTGGTCGGGGTCGTCGCCGGGGAGGTCAGACGTGCAGCCCGCACTCGGTCTTCTCGAACATGGCCCACCGGCCGGCCCGCGCGTCCTCGCCGGCCCTGGTCCGGCGGGTGCACGGCCAGCAGCCGATCGAGCCGTACCCCTGCTTGAACAGCTCGTTGACCGGCACGTTGAACCGGGCGATGTAGGCGTCCACGTCCCCCTGGGACCACGCCGCGATCGGGTTGATCTTGACCTTGCCGCGCCGCGCGTCGAAGGTCACCACCGGCGTGTTCGCCCGCGTCGGCGACTCGTCCCGGCGCAGGCCCGCGGCCCAGGCGTCGTACCCGGCCAGCGCCCGCTCCAACGGCTCCACCTTGCGCAGCTGGCAGCAGTCGTCCGGCGACTTGTTGAACAGCCGGGGGCCGTACTGGCCGTCCTGCTGACCGACGGTGAGCCGGGGGCGGATCGACCGGACGTTCACCGGGAGCGTCCGGGCGACCTCGTCGCGCACCCGTAGCGTCTCGGGAAAATGCAGGCCGGTGTCGAGGAAGACCACGTCCACCCCGGGGGCCACCCGGGACACCAGGTGGGCCAGCACGGCGTCGGCCATCGAGCTGGTGACGCAGAACCGGTCGCCGAAGGTCTGCGCCGCCCAGCGGGCGATCTCCAGTGCGGGGGCGCCCTCCAGGTCCCGAGCCGCCTGCTCGGCCAGAGCCCGCAGCTCGTCCGGCGGACGTCGGGCCGGATCGGCCGGGGCGGGACCACCCGGGCCGACCAGGCCCAGGCCGGCGGCGGAGACGAGGCTCATCGGGTAACCGCCCGCGAGAGCAACCCGGTGAACTTCACCGAGAAGACCCGGGTGCAGGCGTGGCACTCCCAGGCGCCGTGCCCCGCCTCGTGCGGCCGCAGGTCCTCCTCGCCGCAGTACGGGCAGTACAGAGGTGCCGCTCGGTTCTCGCTGCTCATCGCAGTTCCTCCTCGTCGACTCTGATCACCCAGTTGGCGAACGTCTCGCCCTCGCTGCGACCGGCCAGGTAGCGACGGGCCAGCCGTTCCACGTACTCCGGGAGCTCCTCGGCGGTGGTCTTCAGGCCACGCAGCTTGCGGCCGAACCCGGCGGTCTGCCCCTGCGCCATGCCCAGCCCGCCGCCGAGGTGCACCTGGAAGCCCTCCACCTGCCGGCCGTCGGGGCCGAGGACCAGCTGGCCCTTGAGCCCGATGTCGGCCACCTGGGTGCGCGCGCACGCGTTCGGGCAGCCGTTGATGTGGATCGAGATGTCCGCGTCGAAGTCGCGCAGCCGCTGCTCCAGCCGGGCCACCAGCTCCTCGCCACGAGCCTTCGTCTCGACGATGGCGAGCTTGCAGTACTCGATGCCGGTGCACGCCATGGTGCCGCGCCGCCAGGCCGACGGCCGGGCCTCCAGGCCGATCCCGCGCAGCGCGTCGACCAGCGACTCCGTCCGCTCCGACGGCACGTCGAGCACCAGCAGCTTCTGGTACGGGGTGAGCCGCACCCGGTCACTGCCGTGCGCCTCGACCACGTCGGCCAGTTGGCTGAGCTGCGCGCCGGACACCCGCCCGACCACCGGGGCGGCGCCCACGTAGTGCCGCCCGTCGGCCTGCTCGTGCACGCCCACGTGGTCCACCGGCTTCGACGGCAGCACCGGCGCGGGGCCGTCGAGCAACGTGCGGCCGAGGTAGTCCTTCTCCAGGACCTCGCGGAAGCGCTCCACGCCCCAGTCGGCCACCAGGAACTTCAGCCGGGCGCGGTTACGCAGCCGGCGGTAACCGTAGTCGCGGAAGATCCCCACGACCCCGGCCCACACGTCCGGCACCTCGGCCAGCGGCACCCAGACGCCGAGCCGCTGGGCGAGCATCGGGTTGGTGGAGAGACCGCCGCCGACCCAGACGTCGAAGCCCGGGCCGTGCTCGGGGTGGTCGACACCGAGGAAGGCGATGTCGTTCGACTCGTACGGGGTGTCCACCAGCCAGGAGATCGACGTCTTGAACTTGCGGGGCAGGTTGGAGAACTGCTTGTCACCGACGTACCGGGCGACGATCTCGTCGATCGCCGGCGTCGGGTCGAGCATCTCGTCGCGGGCCACCCCGGCGACCGGGCTGCCCAGCACGATCCGCGGGCAGTCGCCGCACGCCTCGGTGGTCTGCAGGCCGACCGACTCCAACCGACGCCAGATCTCCGGCATGTCCTCGACCCGGATCCAGTGGTACTGGATGTTCTGCCGGTCGGTGATGTCGGCGGTGTCCCGCGCGAACTCCCGGGAGATGTCCGCGATCACCCGCAGCTGGGCCAGGCTGAGCTGGCCGCCGTCGATGCGGACCCGGAGCATGAAGAACTCGTCCTCCAGCTCGTGCGGTTCCAGCACGGCGGTGCGTCCGCCGTCGATGCCCGCCTTGCGCTGGGTGTAGAGACCCCACCAGCGGAACCGGCCGCGCAGGTCCTGCGGGTCGATGGAGGCGAAGCCACGGTGCGCGTAGATGTTCTCGATGCGAGCCCGGACGTTGAGCGGGTCGTCGTCCTTCTTGATCCGCTCGTTGGGGTTGAGCGGCTCGCGGTGGCCGAGCGCCCACTGGCCCTCACCCCGTGGCCGGCGCGGCGCCCGGGCCGGGCGGGCCGTCGGGTCCTCGGAACGGGCCGGGATGCTGCTGACCGCCATCGCGGCGTCCTCCGTTGTCTGCTGTGCCTCGGGCAGGGGGCGCGACGGCCGGCCCGGCGAGAGCGGGCGGGACAACGGTGTCTGAGACAGCCGGCGCGGAGCGCGCCCGAGACAGATTGGTCGGGCGTCGTCAGTTGGCCGGACAGATCGCGCTGCGCACGCGGCCGTAATCGACGTGGCGACGAGCCACGAAGCGGCGGACGACAGCGGCGGTCATGCGGCCTATGCTGCCACATCCCATGGGGGCCGGCCAATGTCCGCGTGCTGGATCCCACATCACGGGCCGAGGGTCAGCCGACCAGCTGGTCACCAAGGACAGTTCGGGCATAACGCACCACTCGCCCCTGCCGTACGCCGACGACCAGGCCGTTGTCCCGCAGCGTGGTGAGGTGGTGCGACGCGGTCGCCGGCGCGAGACCCAGCATCGCGGCCAACTCGCCGGTGCTCAGCGGCGAGTCGAGCAGGGAGAGCGCCGCCGCCCGGGTACCGCCGAGCAGGGCGCCCAGCGCCGCGCTGGGCGGCGGCGAATCCCACAGCCCGCCCAGCCCGGTGGGCGGATAGCACAGGGCGGGCCCGGCATCGCCCTCCATGATCGCGTGCACCGTCGGTCCGGAGAACGAGGTGGGCAGCAGCGTCCACGGGCGCCCGTCCAGGCCGGCCGGCCGGGTCGTGCCGACGGCGACCCGCAGCGCCGCGCCGTCCCACCGGATCAACGGGTGCAGCTCGCGGAGCAGGGTGCGTCCGCCCTGCTCGGCAGCGAGCAGTGTCCGGCGCCGGATGTCGGCCAGCGCGAGCGCCCGCAGCCGGGGCCAGTCCGGTGCGATCAGCAGGGTGAAGTACCGGTGGAGCTGCGCGACCAGCTCGTCCGGGGCCAGCCGGGGCGCGCCGGCCCGCTCCAGTTGCCGCCGCACCCGGGACGGGTCGGTGCCGGCGACCGCCCGCAACTCGGCCGCCAGGTTCGGTGCCACCCCGATCGGGGTGAGGAAGTCCGGCACGTAGCCGTTGGACGACCTGAGCACCGCCAACAGCGGCTCCAGGCCGGCGCCCGGCAGCAGCCGCTCGGCACGCTCCCGCCACGGACGGTGCACCCAGTACTTCTCCGGCTTGCGCAGCGCCCAGGTACTGGCCACCAGCTCCGCCAGCGGCGAATGCACGAAACGGACCCGGCTCAGGTCGTCAGGAGTGAACTGAACCTCGATCACAGACGGATTCGACCACGGTCGAACGGTTCGGCGACAGCGCCCGACCGATTGAGGATCCTCACATGGAGTACAGGCAACTGGGCCGGTCGGGCCTGCGCGTGAGCGCGGTCGCGTACGGCAACTGGGTGACCCACGGCAACCAGCTCGACGACGACGTGGCGGCCACGTGCGTCGCCGCCGCCCTGGACGCGGGTATCACCACCTTCGACACCGCCGACCGGTACGCCCAGGGGCGGGCCGAGGAGGCGCTGGGCAAGGCGCTGAGCGGCGTACGGCGCAGCTCGATCGAGCTGTGCACCAAGGTGTGCCTGCCGGTCGGGCCGGGAGCCAACGACGCCGGGCTGTCCCGCAAGCACATCATCGAGGGCTGCCACGCCTCACTGGGCCGGCTGGGCACCGACTACATCGATCTCTACCAGGCGCACCGGTACGACGACAGCGTGCCGCTGGAGGAGACGATGACCGCCTTCGCCGATCTGGTACGCCAGGGCAAGGTGCTCTACGTCGGCGCCTCCGAGTGGACCGCCCCGCAGTTGCGCGCGGGCCTGCGACTCGCCGCCGAACTGCACGTTCCGTTCATCGCCAACCAGCCGCAGTACTCGATGCTGTGGCGGGTGGTGGAGGCCGAGGTGGTGCCCGCCAGCGCGGAACTCGGCCTGGGTCAGCTCGCCTGGTCGCCGCTTGCGATGGGAGTGCTGACCGGCAAGTACCAGCCCGGCCACCGTCCACCCGCCGGCTCCCGGGCCACCGACGGCTTCGGCGGGTCGTTCATCGCCCGCTACTCCTCCGATCTGCTGCTCTCCCGGGTCAGCCAGCTCCGGTCGATCGCCGAGGCCACCGGCTGCACGATGGCCCAGTTGGCGGTCGCCTGGGTGTTGCACCGACCGACGGTGGCCAGCGCGATCGTCGGCGCGTCGCGACCGGAGCAGCTCGCCGAGACGGCCGGGGCCACCACGGTACGGCTGGACGACGAGCTGATGGCACGGATCGACGCCACGCTCGGCGAACTCGTTGAGCGTGATCCGGCGAAGACCGCCCGACCGAACGACGTGATGCCCGCCTGGCGTCCACCGCCTCCCGCCGGCTGAGGCCCACGACCGGGATGGCCGTGGCAGGCTCGGACCGTGGGCATAGCGTCCGAGAAGCCGATCGGCGCGGCGTGGGACCACCTGCGCCGCGTGCCGGTCTGGCTCGCTCCGGCGCTGCTGACCCTGGCGGTGACCCTGACCGGCCTGGGCTCCGCCCAGCTCTGGCGCGACGAGCTGGCGACCTGGAGCGCGGCCACCCGGTCGCCCGGCGACCTGGCCCGGTTGGCCGGCACGATCGACGCCGCCACCGGCCCGTACTACCTGCTGATGCACGGCTGGCTCGCGGTCGTCGGCGACTCCACGATCGCCCTGCGCGCACCGGCCGTACTGGCGATGACCGTGGCCGCCGGGTTGCTCGCCGTGCTCGGCGCGCGGCTCGTCGACCGGCGCTGCGGCCTCTTCGCCGGGCTGCTGTTCGCGGTGCTGCCCGGCACCTCCCGCTACGGGCAGGAGGCCCGCCCGTACGCCGTGGCCACCATGCTCGCCGTGCTCGCCACCCTGCTGCTGGTGACCGCGTTGCGCCGACCGACCTGGGCCCGTTGGGCCGGTTACGCCGTCGCCGTCGCCGCTCTCGGACTCATCCACCTGATCGCACTCACCCTGCTCGCCGCGCACGCGCTGGTCGTCCTGCTCGCCTGGTGGCGAGGCCCGGCCGCGGCCGGCGTCGCCACCGGGTCACACCGCACCGCTGACCGGGACCGGCGGGTGTGGCGGTGGGTGGTCGCCGTGGTGCCGGTCGTGCTGCTGGCCGGCCCGCTGCTGCTCAAGGCCCGCACACAACGGTCCCGGCAGTTGAACTGGGTCCACCTGGCTGGGCTGGACGACCTGACCGCCCTGCCGGGCGGGGTGGCACAGAGCAGCGTGGTGGGCGGCCTGCTGCTCGGGGTCGCCGCGCTGGGCGCGGCCCGGCTCGGGCGGCGCGCCCTGCTGCCGGTGAGCGCGGTGCTGCTGCCCGTGCTGCTGCTCTTCGCCGCCGGCACGGTCGTACCGCTGTGGGTGCCCCGGTACCTGGTCTTCGTGGTGCCCTTCGCGTGCCTGCTGGCGGGCGCGGCGCTGGCCTCGGTAGCCGCGCCGGCCGCGCTCGTCGTGGTGGTCCTGGCCGGGCTGCTCGGCCTGCCCGACCAGGCCGCGCTGCGGCGGACCCACGAGTGGCCGCGCAGTGCGCCGGTGGACTACGCGGGCGCGGCGCGGGTGATCGCCGACGGTCAGCGGCCGGGCGACGCGGTGGTCTACTCGCCCCGGCACAGCTGGCTATTCCTCGATCTCGGCATCGAGTACCACCTCGCCGACCCGCCACGGGACGTGCTGCGCACCGAGGACGAGGTCCGCCTCGGCGACCTGTGGGCCGCCGAGTGCCCCCAACCGGCGCAGTGCCTGGTCGGCACGTCCCGGGTGTGGCTTGTCGTCGCCGGCCGGCACGGCGAGCCGCTGACCGGCGTGACCGGTGCCAAGGGTGACGCGCTACGCGCGGACTTCACCGTCGCCCAGGTGTGGCAGCGCCCCGGACTGACCGTCGCCCTGCTGACCAGCCGCGCGGCCTGACCGCCCACCCCGCACGGGCGAGCCGTCAGGCTTGGGAGCGGCCGTCCGGGGCACTGCGAGCCAGCGGGACGACCAGCATCGCCTCGGTGCCGCCGTTGGCGCCGGCACGCAGCTCGATGGTGCCCCGCAGCTCCCCGGTGACCAGGGCTCGGACGATCTGGAGGCCGAGCCGGCTGCCGCGTTCGGCGTCGAAGTCCGGCGGCAGCCCACGCCCGTTGTCCGTCACCGAGACGTGCAGCATCTTGCGGAACCGGTGCGCCGAGACCACCACCTCCGGCCGTCCCGACGGGCCGGCCTCCGGAACGATCGCGGGCACGGCGGGCACGGCGTCGAGGTCCGGCTCGTCGGCCGGCGGGAAACCGTGCTCGACGGCGTTGAGCAGCAACTCGTTGAGGACCATCACCAGTGAGGTGGCGATCTCCGCCGGCAGCACACCGAAGCTGCCCCGCCGGCGCATGCCGACGCTCACCTCGGTCGCGGCGACCTCGGTCGCCGCGCTGGCCACCCGGTCGACGATGCCGTCGAACTCGACCGCCTCGTCACTGGACATGGAGAGCGTCTCGTGCACCAGAGCGATCGAGGCGACCCGGCGGACCGATTCCTCCAGAGCGACCCGCGCCTCCGGCATGGCCACCCGCCGGGCCTGCAACCGCAGCAGCGCGGCGACCGTCTGGAGGTTGTTCTTCACCCGGTGGTGGATCTCCCGGATGGTGGCGTCCTTCGTGATCAGCGCTCGGTCCCGGCGACGTACCTCGGTGATGTCCCGGACCAGCACCAGCGCGCCGATCGGCACGCCGGCGGGCATCAGCGGCAGTGCCCGGGTGAGCATCGTGGCACCGCGCGCGTCGATCTCCCGCCGGGGTGGCGCCTCGCCGCGCAGCGCGGCCAGGATGCCGTTCGCCGCCTCGGTGCCGTCCAGCGGGTCGCCGGCCAGCCGGCGGTGCAGCGCGGCCAGGTCCTCGCCCACGAGGTGGGAGGCGTAGCCCAGTCGGCGGTACGCGGACTGCGCGTTCGGGCTGGCGTAGGTGACCTTGCCTCCGGCGTCGAGCCGGACCAGGCCGTCGCCGACCCGAGGAGCGGAGGTGGTCTCGCCCGGGTGCCGCGGCGGCGGGAAGGTGCCGTCCGCGATCATCTGGGCCAGGTCGTCCGCCGTGGTCAGGTAGTTGAGCTCCAACTGGCTGGGCGTCCGCGCGGTGGAGAGATTGGTGTCCCGTCCCACCACCGCGATCACCTCACCGGCCTCCCCCTCGGCGGTACGCAGACGGACCGGGATCGCCTCGTGCCGGGCGGGCACGTCGCCGTACCAGACCGGGTCGCCCTCCCGCCAGATCCGGCCCTGGGAGTACGCCACCCCCAGGTGAGCCACCTCCGGCCCGCCGACGATCCGCCCCACCTGGTCGTCCTGGTACGCGGTGGGCGCGGTGGTCGGGCGGACCTGGGCGACGCAGAGGAAGGTGCCGTCGGCGTCGACCGGCACCCAGAGCAGCAGGTCGGCGAAGGACAGATCGGAGAGCAGTTGCCAGTCGCCCGCGATCCGGTGCAGGTGGTCGATGTCGGCCGGACGGAGATGGGTGTGCTCCTCGGCGAGGTCGCGCAGCGTGGACACGGTGACCAGGGTGCCACGCCGCGCCTCACATCGTCGCGGTGACCTTCTTCAGCCCGCGCGGCGCGTCCGGGTCCTCACCTCGGGTGAGCGCCAGGGCCAGCGCCAACCGCTGCAACGGCAGGATGTCCAGCAGCGGGGCGTACCGCTCGTCGACCTCGGGGACGGCGAGCCGGGTGGCCCCCGGCACGTCGGCGGAGCCGACCACCACGACGTCGGCGCGGCGTTCGCCGAGGCGGGGCAGCACCTCGCCCATCGACCGTCCCCCGGGGCCGGACCCGACCACCGCGAGCACCGGGACCTCCGGGTCGGTCATCGCGAGCGGGCCGTGCAGCAGGTCGGCGCCGGAGAAGGCGAGCGCCGGCAGGTACGAGGTCTCCATCAGCTTCAGCGCGGCCTCCCGGGCGGTGGGGTAGGCGTACCCACGGCCGGTCGTGACCAGTTGGCGGGCGAACCGGTAGCGCGGTGCGAGCTGGGCGGGGGTGCCGTCGGCCAGGGTGCGGGCGGCCAGCTCGGGCAGCTCGGCGAGCGCCTCCCGCTCGGCGGCCGGGAGCACGCCGTCGCCGGCCCGGATCCCCTCCACCAGCATCAGCAGGGCGAGCAGCTCGGCGGTGTACGTCTTGGTGGCGGCCACCGCCCGCTCGTGCCCGGCGGCGATGTCGACGCTCAGCTCGGCCACCTCGACCAGCGGCGACCCTGGCGCGTTGGTCACCGCGAGGGTCAGCGCCCCGGAGGCTCGGGCGGCGCGCAGCACCTCGGCCAGGTCGGGCGAGCCGCCGCTCTGGCTGACCCCGACGACGAGCGCGTCGGACAGGTCGGGGCGGGCGCCGAACAGGGTGACCGCGCTGGGTGAGGCGAGCCCGGCGGGCAGGCCGAGCCGGATCTCGGTCAGGTACGCCCCGTAGAGGGCCGCGTGGTCGGAGGTGCCCCGGGCGGTGAAGACCACGTGCCGTGGGCGGCGTTCGGCGATGACCGCCGCCACCCGGGCGATCTCAGCGGCGTTGGCGGCCGACAGCAGGCGCGCGTAGCCGGCCGGCTGCTCGTCGATGTCGGCGGCCATCCCGACCCCTGCACGTGTCACGGACACCCCTCCCCTTGCGCGGTTACCGCGCGATTCCTGCTCAGTCTTGCACTATTCAACGTATCCGAGCAATCGAACGAGCAGGAGTGCGCAGATGATCACCGAATGATCTCAATATCAACTACGCTTGGGCCTGCTACACCCGGCCTAGCCCGTGACGAGAGGACGACGTGCCCGAGGGAACGGACGACCCCACGCTCTCCGCAACGGAGGAGCTGGCGCTGGCCCGGCTGGCACTGGACGAGGGTGACCTGCACCACGCCGCCGGCCACCTCGCCGGCGCGTTGGCGCGGGCACCCACCCTCCCCGAGGTGCACGAGACGCTGGCCCGACTGGCCGCGGTGAGCGGCGGTGGCCTCGACCTCTTCCCGATCAACCACCACACCTTCGTGGGCGCGGTCGTCGCCCGCGCCCACCTGCTCGCCACCGCCGGCCGCCCCGCCGAAGGGCTGGAGCTGCTGGCCGCGGCGACCGCGTACGCGCCCGGCACCCAGTGGGCCGGCGTTCCGTGGGTCACCGCCCCCGAGTTGGCCGAACGGCTGGACCCGGATCGCATCGCCCGCGTCCTCATGCAGGTCTGCGCCGCGCTGCCCGACCCCGTGCCGCGGATCGGCCGGGGCGCGCTGACGCCGTACCTCACCCTGGCCCGCAACGCGGTCACCGTCCACCCCGAGCACGGTCTGCTGCTCGGCGCGTCGTCCGCGCTGGCCCGGCGTCTCGGCGAGGTCGCGCTGGCGATCCGCTGGGCCACCCGAGGGGTACGCGCACAACGCTCGAAGATGGGCGAGGTCTGGCTCGGGTACGCGTACCGCAGCGCGGGCCGGACCCGGGAGGGCCTCGCGGCCCTCGGTCGGGCCGTCGAGCTGGACCCCGACGACCTGGCGATCTACGCGGACATCGCCGGCACCCTGGCCGAGATCGGCCGGCTGGACGAGGCGCTGGAATGGACCGAGCGGGCGTTGGCCCGTGACCCGTCGTTCGATTGCGCGGTGCACACCGCCCACCGCCTGCGGCACCTGCGCGACGGCGATCTGGCCCACCTGGTCGCGCTCGCCGACTTCGTCCGTGACCACCCCGACGACAGCCACGAGCACGGTGACCTGGCCCAGTGCTGCCGAGGCCGGCCCTGGCTCGGCCAACTGACCCCGGCCGGCGGCCCACTGGTCGACGCGATGCGCGAGGCGGTGGCCAAGGACGACAACGGTCTCGGCAGCGCCGTACGGCTCCCTGCCGCCGCCCCGCCGAGCGCCGTCCGGACGGCGACATCCACCGCCCCCGGGCTGCGGATCGACGTCGCCGGCACGCCGGAGCCGGACCCGCGCGAGCCCCGGCGCGCGTCCGCCCAGCGCTTGTGGCACTACGCGGACACCATCCCCACGCCGGCACTGCCGGCACCCTCGGCGACAGCGGTCGAACGGATCGGGCAGGTCGCACACCCGGCGTGGCCGCACCCGCCGGCGGCGTACGACGCGGCGGTGGGCCTGGCCGGCCTCGACGTGGCCGACCTGCTCGGCCTGCTGGTGCACCCGCCGGCTGCGCCGGCCAACGCGGTGGGTCGACTGCTGGCCGCCCACGATCCGTCGGTCTGGGTCCGTGGCGTGCAGGTGTGGGCCTGCCTGGGGCTGCTGCACCATCGCACCGACGAGCCGTGGGAGGGTTCGACCCGGCGCGGCGTGCTGCTCGACCTGATCTGGGGCGTCGAGGACTGGGTCACCGAGGCAGCGCTGTTCGCCCTGGTCACCGCCGCCTGGGTGGATCCCTCGGTCCGGCCGGACGTGGCCCGGGTGGTGGCGGAGCGGCTCGCGGACGCGGCCGCCGTGGCGCGGGCCCGACCGGTTCCGATCGCCGCCTCGCTGGCCCACCTGGCGCTGGCCGCCCCGGAGCTGGACCCGGCCACCGCGGCCCTGGCCACCGAACTACTCGGCACCCGCGCCCCCGAACTCCCCCGGCCCCGAAACCCGCTACGCCGCCTCTGGCAACGCCTGACCCGCCGCCCCTAACCCCCACCCCACCCCCACCCTCGCGATCTTGCACTTGCTGTCGCCGGTTTGTCGGGAACAGGGCTTATGCCGGGACAGCGATTGCAAGATCGCGGGGGGAGGGTTGTGGCTCAGGCGACCGGGGCTTTGCCGAGAGCGACCTCGGCTTCTTCCTCGGGGGTGGCCTGCGGCGGCGCCTCGTTCGCGGTACGCAGTGGGATCTCCTTGATGAACCAGGCGAGCACCGGGATCACGACGGTGAACAGCACCGCCCAGAGGAACACGTGCGAGATCGCGTCGGAGAGACCATTGAGCACCAGTTCGCGCGCCTGGGCCGGCATTTCCTTGAGCTTCTCCAGGTCCATCCCGGCGCCGGCCTCGCCGCCGAAGGCAGCGCCGCCCGCGGAGTTGGCCAGCCGGTTGGCGAAGATCGCGCCGAACAGCGAGATACCGAACGAGCCGCCGATCGACCGGAAGAAGGTCGCCGCGCCGCTGGCCGCACCGAGGTCCTTCTGCTCCACGCTGTTCTGCGCGATCAGCATCGACGTCTGCATGAGGAAGCCCATGCCGACGCCGAGCACGATCATGTACAGCGAGGACATCAGCTTGCTGGTCTCGGTGTCGAGCAGGGACAGCAGCACCATGCCGACGGTCATCACCACGCCGCCGATGATCGGGTAGGCCCGGTACCTGCCGTTCTTGGTGATCGCCCGGCCGATGACCAGCGAGACGACCAGCATCCCGAACATCAGAGGCAGCAGCAGCAGACCGCTGTTGGTCGCCGACGCACCCTGCACGGTCTGCTGGTAGAGCGGCAGGAAGTTCATCGCGCCGAACATCGCGAAGCCGAGCAGGAAGCCGACCACCGAGATCAGCGCGAAGTTTCGGTTGGCGAAGAGCGCCAGCGGAAGGATCGGCTCCTGGACCCGACGCTCCACCAGGCCGAACGCCACCAACGCGAGCACGGCCAGCACGGCGAGGCCGAGGATCTGCGCCGACGCCCAGTCGTACTCGTTGCCACCCCAGGTGGTGATGAGCACGATCGCGGTGATGCCGACCGAGAGCAGCCCGGCGCCGAGCCAGTCGATCCGGTGCTCGGTGCGGTACTTCGGCAGGTGCATGGTGGTGATCAGTACGAGCAGCGCGACTCCGCCCAACGGCAGGTTCACGTAGAACGCCCAGCGCCAGGAGAGGTGATCGGTGATGAAGCCACCGACCAGCGGGCCGGCGACCATGGCGATGGCCATGATGCCGGCGATCATGCCCTGGTAGCGCCCGCGCTCGCGGGGCGGAACCAGGTCACCGATGATCGCCATCACGCCGACCATGAGGCCGCCGGCGCCGAGGCCCTGCACGGCACGGAAGGCGATGAGCTGGACCATGCCGTCCTGCGCGCCGCCGAGCATCCCCGAGCCGGCCATGCCGCAGAGGGCGGAGCCGACGAGGAAGATGACGACCGAGGTCAGGAAGACGGACTTGCGGCCGTAGAGGTCACCGAGCTTGCCCCAGATCGGGGTGGAGACGGTGGTGCCGAGGACGTACGCGGTGACCACCCAGGTGAAGTGGTTGAGGCCGCCGAACTCGCCGACGATCCGCGGTAGCGCGGTGCTGACGATCATGTTGTCGAGCATCGCGAGCATCATCGCGATCATCAGACCGAAGAGCACGACCCGTATGTTGTTGGGTCGCACGCCGGCCTGGGTTGCCTGAGTCATGGGTAAGCTCCCCCCGAGGATTGCCATACTTACTTGCCGCCCGGCTAGTCACCTTACTAGCCGCACGGTAAGTTGGGTAACGAGCAACGGTCAAGCGAAATGGGGGGCGTGAGTGAGGGAGGGCACAGGCGGCACGCGGGAGCGGATCAAGGCCGTCGCGCTCGAGCTCTTCACCGAGCAGGGGTACGAGAAGACCTCGCTCCGGGAGATCGCCGAGCGCCTCAACGTCACCAAGGCCGCGCTCTACTACCACTTCAAGAGCAAGGACGACATCGTCGCCAGCTTCGTCGAGGACCGACTGGAGCGGATGGACGCGCTGACCGCCTGGGCCGAGACCCAGCCGGCGACCCTGGCCACCCGGCGCGAGCTGATCTCCCGGTACGCCGACACGATGTTCGCCGGCGCACAGCCGTCGGTGATGCGCTTCTTCGAGCAGAACCAGACCGCGCTCAAGAGCCTCGCCGCCGGCCAACAGATGCGCGGCCGGATGATGGAGCTGGCCAACGCGCTCTGCCGGGGCGATGACTCCCCCGCCGCCCAGCTGCGCGCCGCGCTGTCCCTGTTCGCGGTGCACAGCAGCTGGTTCGCGGTCCGCGCCCCGCACATCACCGACGACGAACGCCGCAAGATCGCCTTGGAGGTGGCCGACGAGTTGCTGGCCTCCATCGGCACGGAGCCCGACAGGGGCGTGGCCACGGCCGAGGTGGGCTGACCGGTCGGCGGGTCAGCCGCGCGTCAGCTCCAGCCGCAGACCGAGCAGGTCGACCCCCGCCACCGGCGACCAGTCCTTCTCCGGCGATCGGACGAACCCGAGCCGCTGATAGAGCCGGTGCGCCGAATCGGCCATCCCGGCCCGGACGCAGATCACCACCGCCGCGCAGCCCAACTCGTCGGCGCGGGCGACGCACGCCCCGGCCAGCGCGGCACCGACGCCCCGCCCCTGAGCGCCCGGGTCCACCGCGAGCATCCGGAACTCCGCCTCGCCCGGCCCGGACAGTTCGGCGAACGGGGTGCCCGGCAACACGAAGGTCACCGAGCCGAGGACCGCGTCGGTCACCTCGTCCACCGCGACCAGCACCTCGCCGCTGGCGGCCCGGGTCGACACGTCGGCCAGCACCGCGCCGTACCCGTGTTCGCCCTTGAGCTGGCCGTCCGCCTCGTACGCGGCCACGGTCAGTCGGGCCACCGCCGGGAAGTCCGCCGGCTCGGCACGACGGACCAGCACCCCGCTCAATCGATCACCGCGATCAGGTCGCCGTCCTGCACGACGTCGCCCTCGTGGACGGCGAGCTGCTTGATCACACCATCGGACTCGGCGATGACCGGGATCTCCATCTTCATCGACTCGAGGATCACCAGGGTGTCACCCTCGGACACGGTGTCACCTGCCGTGGCGACGACCTTCCAGACGTTCGCCACCATCTCGGCGCGGATCTCCTCGGCCATGGTCAGGCCCTCCCTTTTCGCGATGTGCCTGCCGACGTATCCAATCATGCGGCGGCCGGCCGTGGGCGCGCAGCGGCGCGGCTGGGATGGCGGGCCCGCCCTGGGGAAGGCGGCGGGTGTCGACCGCACTACCATCAGCGGGTCGGACCCGACGCCGGGCGGCCGGTGGGTGCACCGGCGCCGAGGTCGTGCGCAGGACGGATCCGACCCATCACGAGGAGGTCAGCATGGCGAAGAAGTCCCGGAAGAAGAAGGCCCGCAAGAAGAGCGCCGCCAACCACGGCAAGCGTCCCAACTCCTGAACGGGTCGACGGGCCGGCGGCCCGTCACCGATCAGCTCGACCCGGCCGACGCCGGACAAACCGGTGGCCCGGGTCGATGTCGACCCGGGCCACCGGTGTTGGTCCGTCAGATGCGCCGACGTTCAGTCGGCCAGCTCGCGGGAATCGCTGGTCTCGAAGACCACCAGCTCGGTGAGCTTGACCCGCAGCCGCTCGCGCAGCTCGTCCGGCGCGGTCTCGTTGCCGCAGCAACGAGCCACCAGCGCCCGCACCTCCTGCTCGAGCCCGTACTCGCGCAGGCAGGGCCCGCACTCGTCCAGGTGGTGCCGGATCAGCGAGCGCCGCTCGTCGGCGCACTCCAGATCCAGGTAGAGGTAGACCTCCGCGAGCACCTCGCGGCAATCCGTCTCGTGCGGCTCCCCACAGCTCACGTCACACCTCCCGACCGGCAGCGGCGGCAGTCGAGCCCTTCGATGAGCGGGCCGCACTGAAGCCCCGCTCCCCGGCGTAGCGCTCGAGCAGCTTGCGCAGATTACGACGGCCCCGGTGCAGGCGCGACATCACGGTGCCGATCGGCGTGCCCATGATGTCCGCGACCTCCTTGTACGAGAAGCCCTCGACATCGGTGAGGTAGACGGCCAGGCGGAACTCCTCCGGCAACTGCTGGAGGGCCTCCTTGACGTCGCTGTCCGGCAGCCGGTCCAGTGCCTCGGTCTCAGCGGAACGCAGCCCACTGGAGGTGTGCGACTCGGCCTCGGCGAGCTGCCAGTCGGTGATCTCCTCGGTGGGCGCCTGGATCGGCTGGCGCTGCCGCTTGCGGTAGGAGTTGATGTAGGTGTTGGTCAGGATCCGGTAGAGCCAGGCCTTCAGGTTCGTGCCCTGCTCGAACTGGTGGAAGGCCGCGTACGCCTTCAGGTAGGTCTCCTGGACCAGGTCCTCGGCATCCGCCGGGTTGCGCGTCATCCGCAGCCCAGCAGCGTAGAGCTGATCGACGAATGGCATCGCGTCCCGCTCGAATCGGGCCCTGCGCTCGTCCGTCTTCTCGGTGGTCAACCGCACATCCCCTCGCGTCGGATGCTTTCCCGCCGAGGATACGCGCACGGAACTGCCCGCAGATTCACTTCGGGCTGGTGTGCCCGCGCTCACCGCACCCACCCCACCCGGTCCCGCCGTCGCCGGCCACTCCGGGCCATCCAGCAGCCGCTTCAGCTGCCGGGCGTCCCGCTCATCCCGTTCCAGGCTCCGTGTCTCGGTCGGCACCGGTCACCCCCCTCGCAGAAAAGTCGTCCGGCGGTAGTAACGCAAGATGACCACTGGGGCATTCCGGCCGACCCTCCCGTTCCTGGTCCCGGCCCCGACGGCGGCCGGCGCTGGGACCAGGAAGGGCCTGGGAGGACTGGTATCGCCTGTCCGAATCGGGTCGGCGGCACCATCGGATGCAACGACCCGCGGCCGGCACCGGAAACGGTCGGCCGGGCGAGCCGGGTCAGTCGGCCGCCCAGCCCTGAGCGCGCAGCCAGTCCCGGACCGCGGCCGCGGTGCCGGCCGGGTCCCGCCGCAGATCGTGCGTCTCCCCCGGACGGGTCACCACCCGCACGGCCGGCCCCGGCTCCGGCGTCCCGAACGGGTCCCGGTCACCGTTGACGACGAGCGTCGGGAGGCCGGTGTCCAGTTCGGCGGCCCGGGAGCGTTCCGGCCGCCCGGGCGGGTGCAGCGGAAAGGCCAGCGCGACCACGCCGACGGCGCCCACGGCGCGGGCCGTCCGGCAGGCCACCCGAGCACCGCTGGAACGACCACCGACCAGCACCGTCGGCACGTCGGCGTGCCGGTCCCGCAGCACGGCGAGCACCGCCGTCCAGGCCTCGTCGAGGTGACCGGCCGGCGCCGGCGCACGCCGGCCGGCGACCCGGTAGGGCTGGGTCACCCGGACCACCGCCAGACCGGCCGCGACCGACGCGTCCCGTACCGCGAGCAGGTCGGGGGCGTCGACGCTGCCGCCCGCACCGTGCCCGAGCACGAGCAGAGCGGTGGCCGGGCGGGCCGGCAGGTCGGTGTCGATCCGCGCCGAACCGCGCGGGGTGTCGATCTCGTCGCTGGGCAGCACCGACCCATTCTGCGCCGCCTGGCGGGCGACGGGTGCGGACCGGGCCGCTGATCAGCTCAGCGGGACCAGGGTGAGCAGGCGATCCCGCACCGGCGGGCCGGCGTCGTCGATGGCGTCCGGGTCGGGTTCGACCTCGCCCCGCCACGCGACAAGCATCGCCCGCCGCTCGCGGGGTGTGGTGGCGCCCCACACCCCGTGGCAGTCACCGACGTCGAGAGCCCAGGCCAGGCAGGACCCCTGCACGTCACAACTGCGGCACAGCGCGACGGCGGCGTCCGCCGGTTCGTTCGGTGCCGGAAAGAATGTCTCCGGATCGACGCTCTGACATGTGCCTCTGGTGCGCCACGCATCGTCCTGTCGCCGTTCCCGCACGGCCCGCAGCAGTCGCGGATCTCGCCGCGCCGCAGCCACCTCGTGCGGGCGGGGCATACGCGCCCGTGTCATCCACCCACCTCCCCCGTGGGACCGGCAAGATCGGTAGATGTCGTCCGCCCCGTGCGAATCGACACCCACTACCGGCGCTGTGTTCTATCGCACTTAGCGACACCGGGACAAGGGTCTGCCGGGAACATGACTGAACAGCCAGGAGACGAATCGCGCGCAACCCTGGCAAATCGGCGCTCGACGATGCACATCGGCCTCAGAACAGGGTCAACTCCTGCGGCGTCGTCGCCGGCGCCACCGACACCCGAACGGTCAACTGCGGCCCGTCGTTGCGCACGTCGCCCACCGCCGCCCCCACCGGGCGGATCTCCAACCCGGCCAGCCGCTCCGGAGACGCCGGAATGAGCAGCCGCTCCGGCTCGTCGGTCGGTGCCAGCCACGCCGACCAACGCTCGGGCGGCAGCAGCACCGGCATCCGGTCGTGCACCTCGGCCAGGTCGCCGAGCGCCGCGGTGGTCAGCACGCTGAAGGTGAGCCGGGTGTCGGCCCCGGACTCCCAGACCGACCAGATGCCGGCCAGGGCGAGCACCGAACCGTCGCTCGGGGTCATGTAATACGCCTGCCGCCCGCCGTCGGGCAGGCGGACCCACTCGTACCAGCCGTCGGCCGGGACCAGGCAGCGGCGCCGGGAGAACGACGGGGCGTACGCCCGGCTGGTGGCCACCGTCTCCGCCCGCGCGTTGATCATGCGGGCCGCTCCGGCGGCGGACCGTGACCAGTGCGGCAGCAGACCCCAGCGACCGGCGCAGAGGCTGCGGTGCCCCTCCGAACTGACCCGGACCAGCGGCACCGTGTCGGTCGGCGCGACGTTGTGATCCGGTCGGAGCACGCCGTCGGTGTCGTCGGACGACTCGAACAGCACGCTCAGCTCGCCGGAGCTCCGGGTCGTCGCGTACCTGCCGCACATGGGGCACACGCTAACGCGTGGGAGGCCCGGTCGGCTGTCCCGCCAACCGGGAGTAGGAGCGCCGGTTCCCGCCGCCCACCGGCCGACACGGCAGAATGTAACCGTGGGGAACCTGACAGCGACCCGGCCGCCGCAGCCGTGGACCGCACCAACCGCGTCCGACCCGGTGGCGGCGACGCTGCGCCTGCCCGGCTCCAAATCGATGACCGCCCGCGCCCTGGTGCTCAGCGCGCTGGCCGCCGGCCCGTCGACGCTGGCCGGGCCGCTGCGCGCACGCGACACCGAGTTGATGGCCGCCGGCCTTCGGGCGATGGGCGCGCACGTGTCGATCAGCGACGACGAGCGCTGGCTGGTCCGGCCGCACCCGCTGGTCGGCCCCGCGCACGTGGACGTGGGACTGGCCGGCACCGTGATGCGGTTCGTGCCGCCGGTGGCCGGGCTGGCCGACGGGCAGGTCACCTTCGACGGCGACCCCCAGGCCCGCATCCGGCCGCTCGGGCCGCTGATCGGTGCGCTGCGCTCGCTGGGCGTCCGGATCGACGTCACCGGCGCGGGCAGCCTGCCGCTGACCGTGCTCGGCACCGGGCGGGTCAGCGGGGGCGAGGTGGTGATCGACGCCTCCGCGTCCAGCCAGCTCGTCTCCGGGTTGCTGCTGGCGGCCCCGCGCTTCGACCGGGGCGTCGTGGTGCGGCACGTCGGCCCGCCGGTGCCGTCCGCGCCGCACCTTCGGATGACGGTGCAGATGCTGCGGGCCGCCGGCGCTGCCGTCGACGACACCACCCCCGACGTGTGGACCGTCGAGCCAGGCCCGCTCACCGGGCGCGGCTGGGAGATCGAACCGGACCTTTCCGGTGCGGTGCCGTTCTTCGCCGCCGCCCTGGTCACCGGTGGTGAGGTGACCCTCCAGGGCTGGCCACACAGCAGCGCGCAACCGGTCGAGCAACTCCGCTCGCTGCTGCACCGGATGGGCGGCGAGGTCACCCTCTCCACCAGCGGGCTGACCGTCCGGGGCACCGGCGTGGTGCACGGCCTGACCGCCGACCTCTCCGACGTCAGCGAGCTGACCCCGGCGCTGACCGCGCTCGCCATGCTGGCCGACTCGCCGTCGGTCTTCACCGGCATCGGGCACATCCGTGGCCACGAGACCGACCGGCTGACCGCGCTCGCGCGGGAGTTCGCCGCGCTCGGCGCGGACATCACCGAGGCGCCGGACGGGCTGGAGATCCGACCCCGGCCGCTGCGCGGAGGTGTGTTCCGCACCTACCACGACCACCGGATGGCGCACGCCGCCGCGGTGGCCGGGCTCGCCGTTCCGGGCATCGAGGTGGACGACGTGGGGTGTACCTCCAAGACCATGCCGGAATTCCCGGCACTATGGTCAGCGATGGTGACCGGCAAGAGCTGACGCGAGAAGAGGACAGGTCCTGGCGACCAGACGGCGGGAGTACGACGAGGACGACGTACGGGTTCGGCCCGGGAAGTCGTCGCGCCCGCGTACGCGCACCCGGCCGCAGCACGCCGACGCCGTGGACGGCTTCGTCATCGCCGTCGACCGGGGGCGCTACACCTGCGTGCTGTCCGGTGCCGAGCGCGGCGTGGTCGGGGCCGAGCTGCCCACGGTCACCGCGATGCGGGCCCGCGAGCTCGGCCGCAAGTCGGTGGTGGTCGGTGACCGGGTCAGCCTGGTCGGGGACACGTCCGGCGCGGAGGGCGCCCTCGCCCGGATCGTCCGGATCGCCGAGCGCCGCTCGGTGCTGCGCCGCACCGCCGACGACGACGAGACCACCGCCGAGGGCCGGCTGGAACGGGTGGTGGTCGCCAACGCCGACCAGTTGGTGATCGTCAGCGCGCTGGCCGACCCGCCGCCGCGTACCGGGTTCATCGACCGCTGCCTGGTGGCCGCGTACGACGCCGACGTCGAGCCGCTGCTCTGCCTCACCAAGGCCGACCTGGCCGGGCCGGAGGAGGTGCTGGGGTACTACACCGAGCTGGAGCTGCCGTACGTGCTCAACCGCCCCGACTCCGACCTGGCCGCGCTGCGCGCGCTGCTCAGCGGCCGGGTCTCGGTGCTGGTCGGGCACTCCGGGGTGGGTAAGTCGACGCTGGTCAACCGCCTCGTCCCGGACGCCGCCCGCGCGGTCGGCGTGGTCAGCGCGATCGGCCGTGGCCGGCACACCTCAACCAGCGCGGTGGCGCTGCGGTTGCCGCCGGTGCCCGGCGTCGACACCGACCCCGGCTGGATCATCGACACTCCCGGGATCCGCAGTTTCGGGCTGGCGCACGTCTCGGCCGACAGCCTCCTGCACGGCTTTCCGGACCTGGTCGAGGGCACCGTCGACTGCCCACCCAACTGCCAGCACACGGCCGACGAGGCCGACTGCGGGCTGGACGCCTGGGTGGCCGCCGGCAAGGCCGACCCACGCCGGCTGGCCTCGTACCGCCGGTTGCTCGCCTCCCGGGCCGGTGAGGGTGACTCGCGCGGTGAGAGCGATCAGCGCGGGCCCGGCGAAGGTGACCGGCGCGGGCCCGACGAGTGAGCCGACGGGCGTCGGCTAGGTTGCGGGCATGACCGGGTACGCCGACGACCTCGCCCTCGCCCACCTGCTCGCCGACCGGGCCGACGCCATCGCCACAGCCCGGTTCCGCGCCCTCGATCTGCGGGTCGAGGCGAAGCCCGACCTGACCCCGGTCTCCGACGCGGACACCGCGGTGGAGCGGGAGATCCGCGCCCTGCTGGCCGAACACCGTCCGGCCGACGGGCTGCTCGGTGAGGAGTACGGCGCGGAGCCGTCCACCGACCCGGACGGCCGCCGGTGGATCATCGACCCGATCGACGGCACCAAGAACTTCGTCCGCGGCGTGCCGGTCTGGGCCACCCTGATCGCGCTCTACGACGGCGACCGGCCGGCGGTCGGCGTGGTGTCCGCGCCGGCGCTGGGGCGGCGCTGGTGGGCGAGCGCGGGCGCGGGCGCGTACGCCGGGACGGGCCCCGCCGACGGCGAGCGCATCGGCGTGTCCGCGGTGCGCCGGATCGAGGACGCGAGCTTCTGCTACTCGTCCCTCAACGGGTGGGAGCGCGCCGCGCGGCTCGACGCGATGCTCGACGTGATGCGCGCCAGTTGGCGCAGCCGCGCGTACGGCGACTTCTACGGATACATGCTGTTGGCCGAGGGGGCACTGGACGTGATGGCCGAGCCGGAGTTGTCCCTGTGGGACGTGGCGGCGCTCGTGCCGATCATCACGGAGGCGGGTGGCACGGTCACGGATCTGTCCGGTCGACCGGCCCCGGACGGCACCCCGGGCACCGACAGCAGCGTGGTGGCCACCAACGGTGTGCTGCACGCCGACATCCTCGCCCGGCTCCATCGACCAACCGAGCGCTGACCCCCGGCAACCTCTATCCTCGCCAGGTGGTCTCCTCCGGCTGGTGCTTCCTCGCGGCGATGATCGTCGCGTACGGCTTCGCCAACCTTCTCCAGTCGGTGGCGGCGGCCCGCACCACGGTCCACCACACCTTCGATCCGGGCCTGCTGCTGCGCCTCGCCGGGCACCGGACGTACCTGGTCGGCCTGGGATGCCAGATCGGTGGCTTCGTGCTCGCGTTCCTGGCCCGGCGGGACCTGCCGCTGTTCCTCGTGCAGGCCAGCGTGGCCGCCGGGCTCGGGGTGACCGCCATCCTCGGCGTGCTGGTGCTGAAGTGGCGGCTACCGGCGGCGGAGGTGGTCCTGCTGGCCCTGCTCTTCGCCGGGATCACCGCGCTGGTGCTGTCGGCCCGGCCGGCGCCGTCGCGGCAGCTCGGCACCGCTGGCTCGATCGCCCTGCTGGTGGCGCTCGGCGTCATCGCGGTGCTCGGTGTCTTCGCCGTCCGCCTGCACGGGGCACCTGGTTCGGTGGCTCTCGGCTCACTGGCCGGGCTGGCATTCAGCTCGGCCGCGGTCGCCGCCCGGCCGCTGGCGTCCGCCCCGTCCGCCGAGGCGTTCCTCGCCGACCCGCTGTTCTACCTGCTGATCGCCCATTCGGTCGTCGGTCAGCTCCTGCTCGGCCTGGCCATGCAGCGCGGTTCGACGACCGCCGCGGTCGCCGCGATGGACGCCGCCGGTGCGGTGCCGGCCGCGATCGTCGGCCTGCTGCTGCTCAACGACAAGATCTGGCCGGGCCGGGAGTGGCTGGCCGCGGCCGGCTTCCTGGTCACCCTGGCCGCGGTGATCGGGCTGACCCGGTACGCCGAGCCGCAGCAGCACCGCTCGGTGGCGCGCCGCCGGGACCCGGCCATGATCGGGGCCGGCCGGCCCTCCGGCACCGCACAGTCCGCGGCCGCGTCACAACCCGCTCAGGCCTCGACCGGCTTGCGGCGGCTCACCACCCGCTCGTAGAGGCGCTCCAAGGCGCCGGCGGTGCGCTCCCACGTGTAGCTGCTGCGAACCCGGTCCACCGCGGCGTGCCCGTACGCGAACCGGCCGGCGTTGTCGGCGAGCAGTCGGCGCAGCGAGACGCCGAGTGCCCGCACGTCGCCGGGGGGTACCAGCCGACCGGTGACCTCGTCGACGACGGCGTCCGCCAGGCCGCCCATCGCGTAGCCGATCACCGGCACTCCGCAGGCCATCGCCTCCAGCGAGACCCGCCCCGCCGAGGAGTAGTGCGGCGTGCAGGCGACGACGTCCGCCGACCGGTACCAGGTGGCCATCTGGTCATGCGGCACCGCCCCGACGAGCCGCACCTGGTCGACGACGCCGGCCTGCTCGGCCAGCTCGCGCAGCCGTCGCGCCTCCGCGTGGTTGGCCAGTTGTTCGGCCGGCGGCCCACCGGCGATCACCAGCTCGGCGTCACCGACCAGCCGCATCGCCCGGATCAGGTCCTCCTGGCCGTGGCCGGCGGAGAGCGAGCCCACGGAGAGGATGCGGGGGCGCTGCTCGCGCGGTGCCGCCTCGCCGTCGGGGTGGAACTGCTCGATGTCCACCCCGGCCGGCACCAGGGCGACCGAGCTGCGTTGCAGACCCATCCGGGTCAGCTCGTCGACCTCGTCGTTCGACTGGGCCACGGCGATGTCCACCGCCCGGGTCAGCGCGCGTTCCAGCGTGATCCGCTCCCCGGGCCCGTCGTAGCGGCCGCCCAGGTGCCGCAGCTGCTCGACGCCGAGCGAGTGGAACGTCTGCACCACCGGGATGTCGGTCTCCCGAACGGCGTGCGCGGCGGCCAGGCCACCGACCCAGTAGTGCCCGTGCACCACCTCGGGCCGCCAGGCACCGGCCCACTCGTCGGCCAACCAGCGGCCGAACTCCGTCACGTACGGGATCAGCTCGGCGGTGGGTAGTGGGTTGGGTGGGCCGGCGGGCACCCGGTGCACCTGGTAGCCGTCGACGTCGACCGTCGCCGGCAACCCGGGGTCGTCCCGGCGGTCGTAGAGCCGGACGTCGTGGCCTCGTTCGGCCAGTTCGGCGGCGACCCGTGCGATGTGCTGTCGGGTGCCGACAGGTGGGCCGTCGGCGTGGCGGTAGGAACTGGCGTGCGCGCAGACGAGGCCGACGCGCATGGGTCACCTCCCTGCGATCTTTCCTCGGCGGTGGTCCTCCCGGTCAGAGCGTCCCATTAACCTCGGGACCCGGAGTCGAAACCTGGCAGATCGGGAAGAGTCCCCGCAGGTGCCGCCGACACTTGCGCCACGGCAACCACAAAGCACGGTCGTGGCCACACCTCGCGACGATATTGCGATGATCGACAGGTCCCCGCTGGTATGACCATGCCTGGGCGGGGGTACCGCTCAGGAATGCCGCTGACCCGCAGCCTCGACGATTCGACCGTGGTGATCACCGGCGCGTCCAGCGGGATCGGCACGGCGACCGCGTACGCGCTGGCCCGCCGGGGTGCGGCCGTCGTGCTGGCCGCCCGCAGCGAGCAGGCCCTACGGCAGGTCGCGCAGCGCTGCCGCGAGTTGGGCGGCCGAGCGCTGGTCGTGCCCACCGATGTCACCGATCTGGAGTCGGTGCAGCGGCTGGCCGATCGGGCGGCTGCCGAGTTCGACCGGATCGACGGCTGGGTGAACAACGCCGCGGTGGGCGCCGTGGGTCTGTTCGACGAGATCCCGGTCGCCGAGTTCCGCCGGGTGCTGGAGGTCAACCTGCTCGGGGCGGTGCACGGCATCAAGGCAGCACTGCCGTACCTGGGCGCGGCCGGTGGCGGCGTGCTGGTCAACAACGCCTCGGTGCTGGCCGAGGTGGCGATGCCGTACCAGTCGGCGTACAACGCCGCCAAGCACGGCATCCGCGGGCTGGCCGACACGGTCCGCCAGGAGCTGCGGGTCACCGGTCGGGGTCAGATCTCCGTCTGCACCGTGCTGCCGGCCACCATCGACACCCCGTTCTTTCGGCACGCGGCCAACTACAGCGGTCGGGAACTGGTGCCACCGCCGCCGATCTACCCGCCGGAGGTGGTCGCCGAGACCATCGTCCGGCTGCTGCGCCGGCCCCGCCGCGAGGCGTACGCCGGCGGCGCCGCCCGGCTGCTGGGCCTGCAGTGGCGGCTGGCACCCGCGCTGGTGGAGCGCACCCTCGGCTGGTACGCCCACCGCACCCAGTTCGGTCCGGGCGCCCGGGTGGACAGCAGTGGCAACGTGTTCCACGCCGACGCCCAGGCCCGCCGGGAGGGCGGCTGGCACGGCCGACGGCGCCAGTTGGTGCGGATGACCGCCGCGTTCGGCCTCGCCGCCGCCGGCACCGCGGTCGGCACGATGGCGGCGATCAACCGCAGGTCCCGCTCGGACCGCGGATGACCGGCATCGAGCGCCCGAATGCACGACCTGCCACCAACGCGCACAATGGGGCGATCATGTCGAGCTGTCTCGTGGAGATAGACGAATCGTCCGCGGTGGTCCGGCTCACCGGGGTCCTGAACGCCGACGGGGCCGCAGCGGTACGCGCCGCGCTGCTCGCCCGACTCTGCGACCGACCCGGCCCGGTGGTGGTCGACGTGAGCGGGCTCCAGGTCACTGACCCGGCTGGTTGGGATGTCTTCGCCGCGGTTCGCCGGGAGGTGGCCGACTGGCCCGCGGCGGATCTGCTGCTGTGTGACCCGGCGGCCGGCGGGTCCGCCCAGGTGGACGCCGGGTTGGCCGGCGTGCCCGCCTGGCCGACCCTGGACGGTGCGCTGGCCGCCGTCGCGGCGGCGCCGCTGGCAGCGGTACTCACCGCCGAACTGGCCCCGACCGTGGGAGCCGCGCGGCACGCCCGTCAGATGACCAACACCGGTTGCCTACGCTGGGGCATGCCGACGCTCGCCGACTCGGCGTCCATCGCGATCACCGAGATGGTCAACAACGCGGTGGCGCACGCCCGGACCCCGATGACGGTCCGGCTGGCTCCTCAGGACAGCACCCTGCACCTGGCGGTTCGCGACCACTCCCCCCGTCGGCCGACCTTCGCCGGGTTGTCCCCGCCGACCCGGGCCGGCGGCCGGGGCCTGCTGCTGATCGACACGATGGCCCGTCGCTGGGGCAGCAGTGCCGTACCGGACGGCAAGGTCGTCTGGTGCGTACTGCACCCGGACGACGAGGCCGCACCCTCCGGCTGACGAGGGTTTTCGCCCCGGTGCCGGTTTCGCCACCGCATGGCCGGCGGTGCACCGGTTACGGCGGGAGGGCAGCGGGTAGTGCTCAGACATGCGCGACAACGAGTACCCGACCCCCTTGTCCGACACCGAGGCGCAAGGGCTGCCCGACACCGCCGATGACGACTCGACCGCCAACGACGACGTGCTCACCGGGCGCGAGGCGGACGGCCCGGACCCGGCCCAACTGCCCGGCGACCGGACGCCGGTGGCGGTGGACCGGTTCGGGACGACCGCCGAGGAGCAACTCGACGGTGAGTCGTTGGACTACAAGCTCGAACGCGAGGTCTACGAGCGCCCGGCGGACGACCCGCTGGCCGGCACGATCGACCCGAAGATCGCCTTCGAGGCGGACAACCTGGAGGCCGCCGCGGAGGCCCAGCTGGACGCCGACGTGATGGATCCCGGGCCAACCTCGGACCCGAACTCGCCGGTCTCCCTGTACGACCACGGTCAGCTCGGCACGGTGGCCGACGCGACGGTGGGCCGGCTGGTGGAGCCGGACGAGGGGTCGCACACCGACCAGGAGACCGACTCGGTGGCGTACGACGCCGGGTCAGCCGGCGGCGGTGCGACCGCCGAGGAGCTGGCCATCCACGAGACGGAGCCGCCGCGCTCGGTCTGACCGGAGTCAGTCGTCCAGACCGCGTTCGATGGCGTACCGGGTCAGCTCGACCCGGTTGTGCAGTTGCAGCTTGCCCAGGGTGTTCTGCACGTGGTTCTGCACCGTGCGGTGCGACAGCCCGAGCCGCTGCGCGATCTGCTTGTACGACAGCCCCTTCGCCACCAGCCGCAGCACCTCCGTCTCCCGGTCGGTGAGCCGAGGCGTCCCGGGCTCCGCGCTGCCCTCCGGGTCGGTCCCCTGCCCGGGCCCGGCGGCCAGCCGGCGGTACTCACCGAGGACGAGCCCGGCCAGGCCGGGGGTGAAGACCGCGTCGCCGGCCGCGGTACGGCGGACCGCGTCGAGGAACTCGGCGGGCGCGGTCGACTTCACCAGGTAACCGGTGGCCCCCGCCTTGACCGCGTCCAGGACGCTCTGCTGCTCGCCGCTCGCGCTGAGCATCAACACCCGCACGTCGGGCAGCGCCGCGCGCAGCCCCAGGATCACGTCGACGCCGGAGATGTCCGGCAGTTGCAGGTCGAGGACGACCACGTCGGGCCGGGCGGCGGCGGCCACCCGGATGGCCTGCCGCCCCTCGCCGCTGGTCGCCACCACCAGGAAGCCGGCCTCGGTCAGGTCGCGGGCGACGCCCTCCCGCCACATCGGATGGTCGTCGACCACCATCACCCGTGTCGGGTTCACCGCTCTCCCCTCGGCACGGTCAGCTCGATCTCGGTGCCCGCCTCGGGGGCCGACACGATCCGAACCGTTCCGCCCAGGTCGGTCACCCGGCCACGGATCGACTGGGTGATGCCGAGGCGGCCCTGCACGGCCGCCTCGGCCAACCGGCCGTCCGGGATGCCCGGCCCCTCGTCACGGATCGACACGGTCACCGTCGCCCCCTCGTCCTCGATCAGCACCCAGGCCCGCCCGCCAGCGTGCCGCCCCACGTTGTCCAGGGCCGCGCCGGTCGCGGCGGCCAACTCTCCGGCCACCCGGCGGGGCAGCGGCACCGGGGTGGCCGGGGCGGAGAGGGACACCGCCGACGAGGCGTACCGGCCGAGCAGGGTCCGCAGGTCCACCACGGCGACGTCGGGGCCGTCCGGGGCCACGGCGGCGGCCGGGCCTGCGCCGGCGATCAGCGCCCGCAACGCGGCCTCCTGTTCGCCGGCCAGCCGGGCCAGCTCGCCGGCCTCGCCGGGCAGGTCCGCGCCGCGCCGCTGCACCAGCGCCAGCACCTGGAGCACGGAGTCGTGAATGCCCCGGGCCAGCCGCTCCCGCTCCCGGGTGGCGGCTTCCAACTCCACCGCGCGTTGCAGCCGTTCCTCGGCGGTCGCCGCGAGCCGGGCCACGTGCCCGACCACCAATCCGGCGAGCAGCATCAGGATCACCCCGGTGAACGAGGACTGGCTGACCCGCTCCCGGGTGGCCAGGTCCGCGCCGGCGATCAGCAGCGCGGCGACGGTGCCCCGCCGCCGGCCGCCGGAGACGGCCCAGGCCAGCACCGGGCCGGCCATCCAGGCCACCCCCATGGTGGGTACGCCGGTGGCGAGCGCTGCCCGGCCGACCACCCACGGGGTGGCCAGCACGACGGCCAGCACCACCCCGAGGTCGGCCAGCAGCAGCGGCCAGCGCCGCCAGGCCGGCCGGGCGTACCCGATCGCGGTCGCCCCGGTCCAGACGATCATCACCAGGATCAGGGCACCGACCGCGTACGGGTGCGCGTACCGGTCGGCGTCGCGCACCGCGAGTACGCAGACGTACGCCAGGGACGCCAGCCGAAAGACCGCGAGCGCACGCCACAGCGGCACCTCGAAACCACCCGACGGCGACGGCATGGCGGTCAGGATGCCACAGCCGGGCCAGCCGCACGGCGAGCTGCGAGTGCGGTTCAGGAAACCCTGACGTACGGTGGAAAAGCCGCGAAATACTCCGAGATCCGCCGCCGGGACGGGCCCATGACCAACGCAGATCCGCACGCACCGCGTACGGTTGTGCCCATCGAACCTGCCCTCCTGATCGCCGAGGCCTTCGACCAGGCCCAGGTGACCGACATTCGACACTCGGTCACCTCCTGCGCGCACGCCTCCGGGCTCACCGGCCAACGGCTGGACGACTTCGTGCTCGCCATCAACGAGCTGATCACCAACGCGGTGCGGCACGGCGGCGGGCACGGTTGGTTGCGGCTCTGGCACGAGCGGGGCCTGCTGGTCTGCGAGGTCGCCGACCACGGGCACGGGATCAGCCCGCAGCGACTGGGCGACCGCACTCGGCCAGCCCCGGACACCGCTGGCGGCTGGGGCCTCTGGCTGGCCCGCGAACTGACCGACGCCATGGAGGTCGTCACCGGAACCGCCGGCACCACCGTCCGCGTCACCACCCGCCTCGGCAGCCACGACCACACCCCGCACTGATCCCCGCGTCGGTGCCCTGCCCTTCCCCGCCCCGGCGATCTTGCACTAACTGTCCCGACGAACTGCCCAGAACCGGTCATTACGGGAACAGAAACTGCAAGATCGCGGGGAGAGGGTGCGGGGGTCGGGTCAGGCGAACAGCGCCGAGACGGACTCCCCGTTGTGGATCCGGCGCATGGCTTCGGCCAGGGCGGGGGCCACCGACAGGACCTGCAATGCGGGAACCCGCTTGGCGGCCGGAATGGGCACCGTGTTGGTGCAGACGATCTCCAGCACGCCGTCCTGGTCGCTGAGCCGCCGCAACGCGTCACCGGAGAAGAGGCCGTGCGTGCAGGCGAGCCGGATCGAGCGGACCTTCAGGCCGCGCAGATGCTCCATCAGCTCGACCACCGTGCTGCCCTTGGCGATCTCGTCGTCCAGCACGATGACGTCCTTGTCGGTCACGTCACCGATCACCGCGCTGATCTTGACCAGGTCGTCGCTGAACCGCTGCTTCGCTCCGGCCGCGACCGGCGTCCCGAGCAGCCGGGCGAAGGCCGCCGCCTCCTTGGCATTGCCCAGGTCCGGCGAGACCACCACGGCGTTGCTGAGGTCGTAGCGCCGAAAGTGGCTGGCCAGCTCGCGCAGCGCGTGCAGGTGATCCACGGGGACGCTGAAGAAGCCGTGCACCTGCGGCGAGTGCAGGGTCATCGCGAGCACCCGGTCCGCCCCGGCCGAGGTGAGCAGATCCGCGACGAGCCGGGCGCCGATCGAGATCCGCGGCGCGTCCTTCTTGTCCGATCGGGCGTACGCGTAGTGCGGAAGGACCACCGTGATCCGACCGGCGGACGCACCCCGGGCGGCGTCGATCATCAGCAGCAGCTCGACCAGGTGCTCCTGCACCGGCGGCACCAGCGGCTGGATCAGGAAGACGTCCCGCTCGCGGCAGTTGGCCTGCAACTGCACTTCCAGGCAGTCGTTGGCGAACCGGGACACCCGCACCGGATGCAGCGGCACCCCCAGGTGGGCGCAGATCTCGGCGGCCAGGTCGGGATGGGCAGTTCCACTGAAAACGGCGATGTCGCGCACGTTCGCACATCGTAGGCGAAGCGGCCGGCGACGGACGGCGGCGGGCCGCATCCGGCCGTGACGGAGGTCGCACCGTACCGCCGGTCCGGGTACGGTGCTGCGGTGACCCCCCAGTACGTCGCCGCCATCGACCAGGGCACCACCTCCTCGCGGTGCATCGTCTTCGATCGGGCCGGGGAGATCGTCGCCGTGGCCCAGCGCGAGCACCGGCAGATCTTCCCCCGCCCAGGCTGGGTGGAGCACGACGCCGAGGAGATCTGGGACAACGTCCAGCAGGTGGTCGAGGAGGCGCTGCGGACCGCCGGCACCGACGCGGCCGGACTGGCCGCCGTCGGCATCACCAACCAGCGGGAGACCACCGTCGTCTGGGACCGGGCCACCGGCCGCCCGGTGGCCAACGCCATCGTCTGGCAGGACACCCGGACCGGGCCGCTGCTGCGCGAGCTGGCTTCGACGTACGGCGAGGAGCGGTTCCGTACCCGCACCGGCCTACCGCTGGCCACCTACTTCGCCGGGCCGAAGCTGCGCTGGCTGCTGGACGAGGTCGACGGCCTGCGCGAGCGCGCCGAACGTGGTGAGGTGCTCTTCGGCACCATGGACAGCTGGCTGATCTGGAAGCTGACCGGCGAGCACGTCACCGACGTGACCAACGCCAGCCGGACGATGCTGATGGACCTCACCACCCTGGACTGGGCCCCGGACCTACTGGACGCGATGGGCGTCCCGGCGGCGATGCTGCCGGAGATCCGCTGCTCCGCCGAGGTGTACGGAAGGGCCACCACCGGCGTCCTCGCCAGGGTGCCGGTGGCCAGCGCGCTCGGCGACCAGCAGGCCGCCCTGTTCGGGCAGACCTGCTTCCAACCGGGCGAGGCGAAGTGCACCTACGGCACCGGCAGCTTCCTGCTGCTCAACACGGGCGCCAGCCCGGTCCCGTCGACGCACGGCCTGCTCACCACGGTCGCCTACCGGATCAAGGGCCAGCCGCCGGCGTACGCCCTGGAGGGCGCGATCGCGGTCACCGGCTCGCTGGTGCAGTGGCTGCGGGACAACCTCGGGTTGATCTCCACCGCCTCCGAGGTGGAGGAGCTGGCCCGCACGGTGGACGACAACGGCGGCTGCTACGTGGTGCCGGCCTTCTCCGGGCTCTTCGCCCCGCACTGGCGCAGCGACGCGCGCGGTGTGATCGCCGGCCTGACCGGCTACATCACCAAGGGGCACCTGGCGCGGGCGGTGCTGGAGGCGTCGGCGTGGCAGACCCGCGAGGTGGTCGACGCGATGAACGCCGACTCCGACGTGGCGCTGCGCCGACTCCGGGTGGACGGCGGGATGACCGCCAACGGGCTGCTCATGCAGTTCCTCGCCGACGTGCTCGACGTGCCGGTGGTCCGCTCCCGGATCACCGAGACCACCTGCCTGGGTGCCGCGTACGCGGCCGGTCTGGCGGTCGGCTTCTGGCCGGACCTGGCCACCCTGCGGGCGCAGTGGCGCTCCGACGCACAGTGGGAGCCGGCGATGGACCCGGAGCTGCGCGACCGGGAGCTGGGCCAGTGGCGCAAGGCCGTGCGGCGCACCCTCGACTGGGTGGAGTGAGCCGTGCCGGTGACCAATCCCTGGCTGGGCGGCCCAGCGAGACCGGTGGTGGGGCGCCTCGCCCGGCTCAGCTCCAGCGGTTGCCGGTCAGCTTCTCGTACACCTCGACGTAGCGGGCGCGGGTCGCCTCGACGACCTCGGCCGGCAGGTCCGGGGCCGGGCCCTGCTTGTCCCAACCGCTGCCGGTGGCCCAGTCCCGCACGTACTGCTTGTCGTAGGAGAACTGCACACGGCCCGGCTGGTACGACTCCGCTGGCCAGAACCGCGACGAGTCGGACGTGAGTAGTTCGTCGGCGAGGACCAGCGTGCCGTCCGGCGCCCAGCCCAGCTCGATCTTGGTGTCGGCGACCAGGATGCCCCGGTCGGCGGCCAGCTCCGCGCCGCGCCGGTAGACGTCGATGGTGATCTGCCGCAGTCGCTCGGCGGTCGCCTGGCCCACCTTGTCCACCACGTCGTCGTACGTGATGGGTTCGTCGTGCTCGCCCATCGGCGCCTTGGTCGACGGTGTGAAGATCGGCTCGGGCAGGATCGACGCCTCGCCCAGCCCTCGCGGCAGTGGTACGCCGGAGACGGCGCCGGTCCGCTCGTACTCCCGCAGGCCGCCGCCGGTGAGGTAGCCGCGAGCGACGCACTCGACCGGGAGCATGTCCAGCCGCTGGCACCGGATGGCCCGCCCGGCGAACTCGGCGGGCACGTCGGTGGCGGAGATGACGTGGTTTGGCACCAGGTCGGCGAGCTGCTCGAACCACCACAGCGAGAGTGCGGTGAGCAGGCGACCCTTGTCCGGGATCGGCGTCGGCAGCGCAACGTCATAGATCGAGATGCGGTCCGAGGCGACCAGGATCAGGTCCTCGCCGTCGGCGTAGATATCCCGAGCCTTGCCCGAGTGCAGAAGTTCCACGCGCCCTAGTACACCACGCGGCATCGGATGGCCTGATTCGACCACCCAGGCCGGGGTGACCGGACGGACGTTGACACCTTCCCGCGCTGCCTGCGTGAATGGTCCGACCGCCGCCCCCGCAGGTCCAGGAGACCCCCGTGCCCGTTGTTCGACCCCCGATCGACCGCCTCGGCGCCGACCCGGGCCGACGCCGACTGCTCACCGCGCTGCTCGGTGCACCCCTGCTCGCGTCCGGTGGGCTGGCCGGATGCAGCGACGGTGCCGCCACGTCGACCCAGGACGGGCCGGTGGAGCTGTCGGTCTTCTGGTGGGGCAACACCAAGCGGGCCGAGCTCACCGAGAAGGCACTGCGGCTCTACTCGGAGCGCAACCCCCGGGTGACCTTCCGGGTCACCTGGCAGGGTGCCGACGGCTACTACGACCGGCTGGCCACCCAGGCGGCGGGTGGGAACGTACCGGACCTGGTCCAGATCGACGACGCCATGCTGACCGAGTACTCCCAACGCCAGATCATCCTCGACCTCTCCGACCGGGTCGCCGACCACCGCCTGGATCTGCGGGGCCTGCCGGAGGGCCTGATCCGCTACGGCACGGTGGAGGGGCGGACGATGGCGGTGGCCAGCGGGCAGACCCACGCGGGCGTGGTCTTCAACCGGGACCTGCTGCGGGAGCTGCGGGTGCCGGAGCCACGCGGTGGAATGACCTGGGCCGAGTACATCTCCTGGGCGGAACAGGTCACCGAGGCCAGTGACGGCCAGGTGGCCGGCACCATGGACGCGTCCGGTGACTACCGGGCACTCTGGCTCTGGCTGCGGTCGCAGGGCGGCGAGTTCTACCGGGGCAACCAGCTCGGTTTCGGCGCGGACGAGCTGATCGCGTGGTTCGAGCTGTGGCAGCGGGCCCGCAGTGGGCGGGCCACACCGGGCGCGGCGCTGGTCGAGCAGGCCGACAACGGGGAGCCGGCCCGGCAACTGGTCGTCACCGGGTTGACCGCCGCGTCCTTCGCCTGGTCCCACCAGTTGCCGGAGCTGCAACGACTCACCAAATCCGAGTTGGGCATCGTCGGCTTCCCCGGCCCGCCGGGTGCTCAGTGGGCGCGGGCGTCGATGTACTGGGCGGCGTTCCGGGGCACCCGCCATCCGGACACCGTCGCCGACGTGATCAACTTCTTGACCACCAACGGTGAGGCCGGCACCCTCCTCGGCCACGAGCGGGGGCTGAGCGCCAGTCTCGCCGTCCGCCGCTACGCCGAGGGCAGCATCACCGACCCGGCCCAGAAACGTGCCGCCGCGTTCGGTGCCAGCATCGCCGACCTGCTCGGGCCGGCACCGGCGCCACCGCCCGCGGGACACGCCAAGGTGCGCACCCTGTTGGTCACCGCCGCCGAGCGCATCCGCGTCAAGCGTGACGGCACCCGAGAGGCGACCGCACGCTTCATGTCACAAGCCATCGCGGCCCTCGCGGTGTGAGCACCCCGGCGGCCGGCCCCGGGCCGGCCGCCGGCGACTGTCGTCGCCTTCGGCCCGGTCAGCGCGGCGGGCCGCCCCGGCGGTTGCGCATCAGACGCAGCACCAGGAACACGACGATCGCGACCACCACCAGACAGCAGAGCAGCGGGAGGACTCCGAAGCCGCTGCGGCCTCGCCGCCGGGCGGCCTCCACCACCAACTCGCCGGTACCCGTGGACGCCCAAGCCGCGACAGGCACGAAGACCGCCAGCACGACCGCACCGAGGACCGCGCTCAGACGGCCCCACCACCTACCGAATGAAGACATGCACCCATCCTCGCCGAAGGGTGCAACCTGGGCACGTCGGTCCACGCCGAATCATGGGATCGAGATCGTCACCGAGTACGCGGGACGACGCGCAACCTTCTCGCAACACCCGCGCAAAGATGATGATCTTTACATGAATCTTCAAAGGTGATCGGATTCGGCCCATGGTCAACTTTCAAGGCATGGTGCCGCTTTCTCGCACCCGAAGATCTGCGGCAGCGGCGGTCGGCGTCACCCTCGTGGCCGCCCTCATCACCCCCACGGCGGCTCACGGCGCCCCACCGCCTCCGGCCACACCGGCCACGACCGACAACGCGCACCGCCCACCGGTCACGGTCACACTGATCACCGGCGACAAGGTGACGGTGACCCAGGGCGTCAACGGTGCGACCCCCTCTGTGGACGTCAAGCGCGCGCCCGGCGCCACGGGCTCCGTGCGCATCGCCACCGAGGACGGAGACACCTATGTGTACCCCGACGAGGCGATGCCCTACCTCGCGACCGGTCGACTCGACAAGCAGCTCTTCGACGTCACCCAGCTGATCGCGCAGGGCTACGACGACGTGCGGGCCTCGGAACTCCCGCTGATCGTCACCCGTACGACGGGCTCGGCGAAGCTCAGGACCGGCACCACGCTTCCGGGCGCGCAGACAACGATGGACCTTCCCTCCGTCCGGGGTGAGGCAATCCGAGCCCGCCGGTCGCACGCCGCCGACTTCTGGTCGGCCCTCACCGGTGGCGGGCAGCGCGCCGGTCAGTCGTCCACGGGTCGGAGTGGTGCCACGTCGACGCCCGCCTTCACGTCCGGCGTCGACAAGGTGTGGCTCGACGGCAAGGCGAAGGCGGCCCTCGCCGACACCACTGCGCAGGTCGGCGCTCCTGCGGCCTGGGCCGCGGGGGGCACCGGCAGCGGTGTCCGGGTCGCCGTCCTGGACAGCGGGGTGGACACCACCCACCCGGACCTCGTCGACCGGGTGGTGGCGTCCCGGAGTTTCATTCCCGGCGATGACGTCATCGACCGGAACGGGCACGGCACCCACACCGCCTCCACCGTCGCCGGGACAGGCGCCGCGTCCGGCGGTAAGGAACGAGGCGTCGCTCCCGAGGCCGACCTGGTGGTGGGCAAGGTCCTCGACCAGAAGGGAAGCGGGTCGATCTCGGGGATCATCGCGGGCATGGAGTGGGCGGCGCGGACCGAGCGCGCCAAGGTGATCAACATGAGCCTGGGTGTCAGTGTGTGGCACACCCAGGACGACCCGCTGAGCCAGGCCGTCAACCAGCTGACCGCCGAAACCGGCGCACTCTTCGTCGTCGCCTCCGGCAACGACGGACCCGGTCCGTACACGCTCGGCGCGCCGGGCACCGCGGACGCCGCGCTCACCATCGGCGCGGTGGACAGCTCCGACCACCTGGCCGACTTCTCCAGCGTCGGGCCGCGCATGATCGACGAAGGGCTCAAGCCCGACATGACCGCCCCCGGTGTGGACGTGCTGGCGGCACGTTCGCAGCACATCCCCTGGGGCGAGGGTTACTACTACGTGGACAGTGGCACCTCCATGGCGGCCCCCCACGTCGCCGGGGCCGCCGCCCTGCTGGCACAGAAGCACCCGACGTGGAGTGGACAGCAGATCAAGGACGCGCTGATGAGCACCAGCGTGCCCACCCCCGACTACAACGCCTACCAGGCCGGCAGCGGTCGGCTGAACGTGGCCGCCGCCTACCATCAGGACCAGGTCATCGCGACCGGGTCGGTGGACGCCGGGCTCGTCGGGTCGTCGTCCGGCGGCCAACAGCAGCCGATCAAGCGGACGATCACCTACACCAACACCACGGCCGACCCGATCACGTTGGACCTCTCCGTGGACTCTGGCACCGCCCCCGCGCAGACGTTCGCGGCAACCGCCGACCGCGTCACGGTGCCGGCGCGCGGAACCTCGACGGTCGACGTCGTGGTGGACCCGAAGGGCCTCCCGGCGGGCCGGTACTCCGCCCAGGTCACGGCCCACTTTGCGACCGGTGCGGTGCACACCGCCGTCGGGGTCGCCGTCGAATCCAAGAAGTACGACCTCACCATCCAGCTGAAGGACCGCTCCGGCCGGCCCATGAGCGGCGAGGTCGAGATCGTCAGCGCCGACGCGGGCTCCACCTTCATGTGGGTCCCGGACGGAAAGCTCACCAGCCGCTGGGCTCCCGGCTCCTACACCATCGTCACCGCCGCTGACGTGGAAGGTCTGAACGGGCCCCGCTCGCTCGGGCTCGCGATGCTGACCGCTCCCGAGGTCGACCTGACGACCAACCGGGTCGTGGAGCTCGATGCCTCACGAGCACGCCAGGTGAAGGTGGCGACACCCCAGCCGACCGCCGTCGTCAACAGCAGGATCGACGTCTACCGGTCCTTCACCTCCAGCGAGCCGACGCCCACCGACTGGAGTGCCCTGAAAGAGACCGTCTGGCCCGGCCTGGCCTACGACAGCCTGTGGGCCCTCCCCACCAAGGACACGGTGAAGAAGGGCAGTTTCGTCTTCACCACCAGGATTCGCGCCGAGCAGACGCCGCTGGAGATCACCTACAGCGGCCGCCGCCTCAGCGACCCCCTCGTGCAGCCCGGTTCACGGCCGCTGCCCGACGGCACCTCGCGCCTGGACGCCGTCTTCGCCGGCAACGGCGCGACGGCCGACTACGCCGGCCTGTCCGCCCGGGGCAGGACCGTGGTCGTCCGCAGCAACGACTCGGTGAACCCCACAGATCAGGCAGCGGCGGCGCACACCGCCGGTGCGGCGATGCTCCTCGTGGTCAACGATCGTGACGGTCGCAAGAGCGACTGGTACGGCAACCCCGACGCCGTGACGACCGGGCCGATCCCGGTCGCCTCGGTGACCATGGACGAGGGCGAGGCGTTGATCCAGAAGATCACCGCTGCGGGTCGCAACCCGGTGCGGCTGGCCGTGGTGGCCCACCCCGCGCCGACGTACCTGTACGACCTGGTCGACTACCACCGGGGAGGGGTACCCAGCGACCCGTCCGCCAAGACGGACCCCCGTAACCTCGCCCGGATCGATCTCACCTTCTCCCCGCCGCCGGGGAAGCAGTCCACCGAAACGCGGCTGGACTTTCCGCCGTACGAGTACGCGGCAGCACGCGCGTTCCCGTTGGAGCCGGTGGCACCCGGGCCGCGTACCGACTGGGTCTCCGCAGGCGACGGCATCAAGTGGATGCAGTACGCCGACGTCGCCAACTGGGCGCAATCCCACACGGAGGCGATCGCCTACCGGCCGGGCAGCGTCCAGAAGGACCGCTGGTTCGGGCCCATCACCCGGCCACGCCTGCTCAGCACCGAGATCCCGTTCCGCGGTGAGACCTCGATGAGCGCCTACATCCAGGGCTTCGGCGATGCGGGAGCCGCGCACAGCGGCGGGGCCAGCATGTCGCAGATCGTCACGTTCTACCAGGGTGACAAGCAACTGACGCAGTTCGACGGCTGGCCGGAGGTCGGCGCCGGTGAGCTGGCACCGGAGAAGCTGCCGTACCGGCTGGTCGTCGAGACCAAGGGCAATCCCGACTTCAGCCCGTACTCGACCGCCACGCACACCGAGTGGAGCTTCATCTCCGGTGGCGCCACGGAGGTGCAGGCCATCCCGCTGGTCCAGCTGGACTACGGGACGGACGTGGACGCCGCAGGTCAGGCGAAGCGCAGGACCGACCTCTCCATCACGCCCGTGGTGGTGGGTAGCAGCGCCGCTCGGGACGGGGTGTCCTCGCTCACGCTCGAAGTCTCGTACGACGACGGGGCGACCTGGCAGCGGCAGGACCTGAAGGAGAAGAAGGGCACCTGGCAGGCGTCGCTCAACGCGCCGAACCGGGCCGACTTCGTGTCCATCCGGGTCACCGCCAAGCAGCGCAACGGCGGCGGCGTCACCCAGACCGTCACCCGGGCCTTCGGCCTCAGGTAAGACCCGCGAGGGGCCGGTGCCTGCCCGGCACCGGCCCCTTCGTGGTCTCTCGCCTGGCCGGGGCATCACACAAGCCCGGCCCCCACATCGTGGGGGCCGGGCTTGTCACTTCCAGTTGTAGCGGGGACAGGATTTGAACCTGCGACCTCTGGGTTATGAGCCCAGCGAGCTACCGAGCTGCTCCACCCCGCGTCGACTGGTTAACCTTAACCCATCCGTTCCGGCGATGATCAGCGGGGTCACTACCGGGTCAGGGAGCCCGCGGCGATCACCTACAGGGACTGCACCCGGGCGTCGACGTCGGCAAACGCTCCACCCCACGTCGCGTCGGAAGCCTGAACCCGACAGCGCCCGACGTCGCGCTGAGACCGAGCGGGGGTCAGCCGGGCGCGCCGCTCTCCCGCACGAGTTCGGCGAGCCGGTCCCAGGCTGGCGACGTCGTGCTGGCCGAGGTCCCGACCAGTCGGGCGGCGGTCGCGTCCGGGAGCTGTTCGTCCTTGGTGCCGCCGTCACGGTTGACCATCCAGCGCCACATTCGTTCGGCCAGCACGGGCAGGCGCGGATCCTCGGGGGCCCAGTCGAACGCCGCGTCGTACTCCAGGTAGATGCCGACGAACTCCGGATCGTCGATCGAGTCGTGCTTGCCGGCGAAGAGCAAAGCCGCCTCCTTCGGCGAGACCGAGTACAACAGGATCCAGATGTCCCGCTCCATCCGTACCAGTCGCTCGCCCACGCCGAATGCCCGCAGCCGGTCGAGAAAGTCGGCCACCTCGGGCGAGACGAACAGCCGGTCACCGCCGCCGAGCCGGGCAATCCGTTCACGGGTACGGATCAACTCCTCGGCCCGTTCCCGTAGGTCGCGGTCGATCTCGGCGATCGCCGCGGCGAACCGGTCCGGGTCGGCCGCGAGCAGCTCGCGGACCCGGGCGAGCGGCACCCCAGCCTCGGCCAGCGTCTTGATCTTGACCAGGTCGATGGCGTGCTCGGCGCCGTAGCTCCGGTAGCCCGACGAGTCGCGCGGTGGTTCCTCGAGCAGACCGCGATGGTGGTAGTGGCGGACCGCCTTGATCGTCACGCCCGCGTACCCGGCGAGTTGACCGATGGTGATCATCTATGCTGCCCGGACCCGAGTGAAGAGACGGCCGGCGAGGTCCACCCCGACGACCCCGCCGGTTGCGTCGCGGGTGAAGAAGCCGCGCTGCCCGGTCAGCCCACCCTCGGTGATGATGTACTCGTCGCCGTCGCCCGGGAGCAGGCCCATCGCAGCCGGCGGGTAGTCCGGGGGTGCTTCGGTCTCCAGCGCCGCGCGGATCTCCGGCTTGATCCCGACCTCCAGCGTCATCCCCGCCCCGTCGGTGGCGACGAGCAGCGTCATCGCGTCGTTCTCGTAGCTTCCCGCGACCTCGGCGGCGCGCGCCTCGTCGTACGGGGCCGGCTCCGGGTCCCGGTCGACCACCCCCAGATAGTGCTCGAGTGCCCAACGCAGCACGGCCTGGTTGAACGGAATGCCATCCGGGCCGAGGTTCGCGAGCGAGACGACCGCGAAGTCACGCCCCGGTACGGTGAGCAGTTCGGCGAACTGGCCGTCCGACGACCCGGCATGCCCGACGGTACGGACGCCATCCACTCCGCGCAGGAACCAAGCGATGCCGAGCGCGTCGCCGGCGCTGCTGCCCCGCAGCTCGACCGTCGGCTCAGTCATGCTCCGCAACAGTTCCACGGGGATGACCCGCTCGCCGCCTTCGGCGCGTCCGTCACCCAGGTGGAACCGGGCCCAGCGCAGCTGGTCACGCACCGAGGACGCCAGCCCGGCGCCGGGGTTGTTGCCGCGTCCACCCGGCCGCCATGGCCGCGCGACGGAGAGCGCGCCGTCCTCGCCGCGGTTGTGCCCCACGGCGAACCGCCTGGTCATCACGTCGAGGGGCGCGAAGAGGCTGTGCGACAGCCCCAACGGCTCGGCGAGCAGCGAGGCGACGGCCCGCTCGTACGTCAGGCCCGTAACCTTCTCCACGATCCGCCCGGCCAGGTTGTAGCCGGCCTGGCTGTACGAGGCGCGGGTGCCGGGCGGAGTGATCAGCTTCAGATCGGCCAGCCGCGCCACGTAGCCGGCCAGCGCGTCGTCCCCCTCACCGGTCTCGACGATGACCGACCAGTCCAGTCCCGACGTGTGGTTGAGCAGCTGCAACACGGTGATCTCCGCCGCCACCCGCTCGTCGGCGAGCGCCAGCTCGGGGACGTACCGCCGCACCGGCGCGTGCAGGTCGACCCTCCCCTGCGCGACGAGGCACATCAGAACGCTCGCCGTGTAGGTCTTGGTGACCGAGGCCAGCGCGAACAGCGTGTCCCGGTCGACCGGGACCGGGTTCTCGACGCTCGTCACGCCGTGACACGCGTAGACCTCCCGGCCCTCCACCCATACCCCGACAGCAACGCCCGGAATGCCGAACTTCGTGGCGGTCGCCGCGACGAAATCGGAGAGCGTGTCGTGTGCCATTCGTGTTCCCTTTCCGCCCCTCTTCGCGCCCGGCGCCGAGCTCGTCGCGGTGTCCCCGCACCGGCTCGCGCCATGTTCCCGCGCGTTCCTGCCACGAATGCTCGAGCCTTGACGCAGGGGCAAGGTCAAGTCTGGTCGGGACATCTCGGAGTTACATCGGGTGCCCTGGAAGCGGGCCGCGATCGCGCGGCCCCCGGCAATGTTCGGGCCGCCTGCCGTCCGTTCGCCATCGCGACGGGTGGCGCTCCCACGAAATGCCGCATCGTGACGCTTCGTATGGCCACTCGTTGCCCACCAGATGACAAAGAAGCCCGCCTCCCGAAACAGGAGGCGGGCTTCTTTCTTTGTAGCGGGGACAGGATTTGAACCTGCGACCTCTGGGTTATGAGCCCAGCGAGCTACCGAGCTGCTCCACCCCGCGTCGGCTCGCTAACCGTAGCGCACCACCCCCGGGCCCCGCAAAACGACATTGGAATCCGCCGGATCGCGTTCCGGCTCGTTGCGGTCAGCCGAGCCACGTCCTGATGGCGGCGACCGCGCGCCGACTGTCCCCGTCGACCTGTCCCCGCTGGCTGGAGGTGCCCTCCCAGCCCTGTTCCCAGAGCACGGTCACCACGTCACCGACCCGGATCGCCCGAACCAGCCGGACGACCTCCGGACCGCTCGGGTCACCGTTGACGTCCTGACCGGGGCTCCGCATCTCGAACAGCACCGACTCGTCGCCGTACCCGGTGTCGGCAAGTAGCCGCTGCCTGCTCAGCACCGGTGCGGCGTTGCCCGGCCGTTCCTGCTCCGGGCAGCCGCGCACCGCCTGCCGCAGCTCATCCAGCGCGTCGTCGGCGCGCCCGGCCCGATAGATGGTGATGGCGTGCGTGTAGCTGCCGTCCGGGACGTACCCCTCACCGGGGTTCTGCGGCAGCTTGTAGACCACGTTGCGGGTCCGACGCTGCACGACCGCCGCCTCGCTCGGGTAGCGAGCACCGCACAGGCCCGGCAGCACCTCCAGGTCCCGGAATTCCGGCGGGATGCCGATCTGGTTGGCCGAGGCGAGAGCGAAGAATGCCCGATCCGGGATGCTGGTAGGGGTCCGGGGCGGCGGCGCGCCGGTGCGCGGGGGCTTGGCGGTCGTACCCGGGGGTTGGCCAGGCGTGGTCGGCGCGGTGGACGGCGGCGCGGAACCGGCGGTCACGCTCGGCGTCGGCGACGCGGGCGGCGGCGGGAGCGTCGGTGTGCCGGCCGGCGCGGGTACGGTCGGCCGCGGCGTGGCGACCACCTGGGTGCCGATCACCACACCGCCCACCACCAGCGCCACAGCGAGGGTGCTCCCGGCCGTGCGGAGCCGGGCCCTACGGTCCGCCCAGCGTCGCACGACGTCGGGGACGCCCAGGTCGCGAGCGTCGGCGTCGGCGGCGAGCGACCGATACATCTCGGACAGTTCACGCGACATCGTTGGCCTCCAGTTCCACCATGGCGAGATCGGGCAGCAACGCGGCGAGTCGGGCCCGGCCCCGGGAGAGCCAGGACTTCACGGTGCCGACGGGCACGCCGAGCTCACGGCCGATCTCCTCTACCGACATGTCGAACAGGTAGTGCAGCGCCAACGCCTGCCGGTGGGTCGCTGGCACCTGGCGCAGGGCATGGACCAGCAGCACGCTGTCCTCGTTGGGCGGAGGGACCGCCGGTGGGGGCCCGGCCAACCGCAGCGCGCCGCGCAAGCCGCCCAGCCGCCGCCAGCGATCGGTCGCCAACCGGGACACGACCAGCCGCAGCCACGCCTCCGGCGCCGGATGCGCCGCCAGCCGCCCCCACTGTCGCCAGGCCCGGGCGTACGCCTCCTGCACCAGGTCCTGCGCCTCGCTGTGATCGCCGGTGACGGCATAGCCGTACCGCGCCATCCGCCGCGCGGTGCCGCGGTAGAAGTCATCGAAGCTTTGCGCGTCCCTCACGACTGTTCCCCCTCGTTCCCACCCCGTTGCAATGAGGACGGCGGACGAGTGTCGCAGGTTGCGGGCCGGCCGAACTTGTCTGAGAGGTGACACGCGGGCACGCGCCCGGACACGACGGAGCCCCCGCCGTCAGGACCGGTGTGGTCCGACGACGAGGGCTCCGAGAGGAACTTCGGCGGTACCGGGTCAGCCGCCGGCACTCGGGCTGACACTCGGCGACGGGCCGCCGCTGGGCGCACCGGCCGGATTGCCGGCCTGCTGCGCCTGCTGGAAGGCGGTGAGCGCCTCATCCAGCGCCTTGAGCGCGCGACCGTACCGCTCGAAGTCGCCGGACGTCTGCGCGGCCCGGACCTCCGTGATCGCGGTCTGCACCCGGTCGGCGGCGGTGGCCAGGTCGACGCTCGGCGGCGGGGTGCCCGTGCCGCTCGGCGTCGGCGTCGCCGTCGGCGTCCCGGTCGGCGTCGGGGTGGTCGGGTTGCCCCCGGTGGTCGGCGGCGGCGGAGCGCCCTGCCCGGCCCGCTTACCCTGGTCGACCAGCTGCTTGATGCCGTCGTTGATGTTGTCGGCCAGCGCCACGAAGGAGCCGCCGTCGCCGTAGGAGAGCAGCACCTTCTGCAGCAGCGGGTACGCGTCCTGCTGGTTGCTCTTCACATAGACCGGCTCGACGTAGAGCATCCCGTCGGCGAAGGGCAACGAGAGCAGGTTGCCGTACTGCACCTGCGCCTGGTTGCTGGAGAGCAGGTTCAGCTGCTGGCGGATGTTGGCGTTGTTGGTCATCTGCTGGTGCACCTGCACCGGGCCGGAGATCCGGGTCTGGTCCGGCAACTCCAGCACCTCCAGCCGGGGCTTCCCCTCGACGTACGACCCGGAGATCAGCGCGGCGAGGTTCTGCCGACCGTTCGGGGTGACCGCGGAGGTGAGCTGGAACCGAGGGCTCTCCTGTCCCGGGAACTGGGTGAACAGGTAGTACGGGGGCTGCTTCTGGCCGCTGTCCGGAGCGTCCGGCACGTTGGGCACCTGCCAGAAGTCCTGTGCGGAGTAGAAGTCACCCGGGTTGGTCACGTGGAACTTGGTGAGCAGGTTGCGCTGCACCTTGAACATGTCCGCCGGGTAGCGCAGGTGCTCGGTCAGCTCGACCGGGATGTCCGCCTTCGGCAGCACCAGATCACCGCCGAACGCCTTGTTCCACGCCTTGAGCACCGGGTCGGTGTCGTCGTACTCGTAGAGCCTCACCGTGCCGTCGTACGCGTCGACGGTGGCCTTCACCGAGTTACGCATGTAGTTGACGTTCTCCCGGGCCAGCTGGAAGGTGCCCCGGTTGGTCAACTCGTCGGTGGTCTCGGTCTGCAGGTTGACCCGCTCCGCGTACGGGTAGGTGGCCGCCGTGGTGTAGCCGTCGACGATCCACTGCACCCGACCGTCGACCACTGCCGGGTACGGGTCGCCGTCCAGCGTGAGGAACGGCGCGACCTTCTCCACCCGGTCCCGCGGGTTACGCACGTAGAGCAGCTTGGAGTCCTCGTTGACCGCCTCGGAGAGCAGGAAGTTCGACTCCTGCTCCTTGATGGCGTACAGCAGCCGCCGGGTGAAGGAGCCGATCTCCACGCCGCCCTCACCGGTGTAGGTGTAGGACTCGCCGCCACCCTCACCGACCGGCCGGTCGAACTCGGCCTTCTTGTTCGGGTCGGACTGCCCGACGATCGCGTAGTCGTCGGCCGCCATCCGCTCGCCGTAGTAGATGCGCGGCTGCTTGGCCGGGATCTGCTCGGTCTGCGAGGAGCAGGCCTCCTGGGTCTTCTCGCCGAGGAAGCCGGAGACGAAGAACGGCTGCCCGCCGCAGACCACCTGGTTGGCCGGAGCGGCCACCAGCCCGTACCCGTGGGTGTAGACGGTGTGCCGGTTGATCCAGGTGTTCTGCTGGTCGGTCAGCTCGCCGTAGTTGATCTCCCGGACGCCGACCACGTAGTCGGAGACCTTCCCGTTCACCCCGTAGCGGTCGATGTCCAGCTTCGGGCCGAAGTCGTAGAAGCCACGGACCTGCTGGAGCTGGGTGTACGTCTCGCTGACCAGCTGCGGGTCGAGCAGCCGCACGTTCGACACGACCGAGGTGTCGGTGGCCAGGTTCGCTGGTGGGGTGAGGTTGCTCGCCGCGTACGGGGTCGTCTCGGTGGTCCCCAACCCGAACGCCGCCCGCGTCGCGTCGATGCTGCGCTGGATGTACGGCGCCTCCTTGTCCTTGGCGCTCGGCTTGACCTCGAAGGTCTGCACCGCCCAGGGGTAGATGCCGCCGATGGCCACTGCGGACACGCCGAGCAGAGCCAGCGAGATCCCCGGCCAGACCAGGTTCCGCATCCAGGCGTTGGAGAACACGATGATCGCGATCGCCACCACGATCGAGATGTAGGCCAGGATCTCCTTCGCCGGCAGCAGCGCGTTGACGTCGGCGTAGCCGGCGCCGTACAACTTGGCGCCCTCGTTGTACTCCAGCAGCATCGCCCGCCGGTCCAGCACGTACGCGATGGCCTTGAGCAGCACGAAGACCGCGACCAGGCTGCTCAGGTGCGCGCGGGCCGCGTTGCTCATCCGGTCCCCGATGCCCTGCAGACGGACCCCGCCGAAGAGGTAGTGCACCGCCAGCGCGCCGATCACCGCCAGCACCACCGCGGTGAAGGCGACCCCGAGCAGGTAACGCCAGAACGGCAGTTGGAAGACGTAGAAGCCGACGTCGACCCCGAACTCCGGGTCCTTGATCCCGAAGTCACCGCCGTTGCGGAAGAGAAGCCACTGACTCCACCGGTTCTGGGCGGAGAGGCCGGCGAAGAGCCCGACCACCGCGGCGGTCAGCGCGATCCAGGTGCCGAGTCGCGGGCTGAGCGCCATCCGGTAGCGCTCCAGGGTCGCCTGCTCCACCGAGTGCGGACGCAACTGCGGGCGCAACCGGTGGGCCAGCCACAGGTTGCCACCGACGATCACCGCCATGCCGAGGCCGACGGCGAGGAAGAGCACCAGCCGGGTGAGCAGGACACCGGTGAAGACCTCGGTGTAGCGGACCTCGTCGAACCAGAGCCAGTCGGTCCACGCCTGGACACCCCAGCCGAGCAGGGTAAAGAGCACGAACACCCCGACCAGGACAGCGATGGTGACGCGTCCGCGCCGGCTCATCCTCGGAAGGGGGCTGCTGCTACGCATGACCACTGTTGGCTCCGCACGCTCGATGTGATCGGCTCCGACCAGGCACCCAGAGTACGGGGTGTTCCTGAGCGTGTCGGGGCACGGTCACATCGGTCAGCAACGCGTCGGCTGACCACCCGCGCGCAACGTCTCCAGAGCGGTCATCGCCTCGTCCAACGAACCCACCCGCAACAGCGGCAGATCGGGCTGCGGATTGCGGACCGCCTCGGCGCAGTTGTCCGCCGGCACCAGGAAGACCTTGGCCCCGGCGCGCTTCGCACCGACCAGCTTCTGCGCGATCCCACCGATCGGGCCGACGGTGCCCTCGTCGTCGATGGTGCCGGTGCCGGCGATGATCTGGCCGCCGGTGAGGTCGGCCGGGGTCAGCTTGTCCACGATGCCCAGGGCGAACATCAGACCGGCGCTCGGCCCGCCGATGTCTCCCAGGTCGATGCCAAGCGTGAACGGGTGCGGCTGCTGCTGGTCGATCTCGACGCCGATCCGCGGCCGGCCGTCCTGCTCCCGACTTTTCACCGTCGCGGTGGCTGGCACACCGTCACGGGTGTAGCCGATGGTCAACGCCGTGCCGACCGGCTTGGCCCGGATCAGCTCGGTGACCTTCGAGGCCAGCGGCACCGGCTGACCGTCGACCGAGGTGACAACGTCGCCGGCCTTCAGCGCCCCGGCGGCCGGGCCGTCCGCGGCCACCGTCTTGATCACCACCTGCACCGGAAAGCCCAGCTCCCGCAGTGCGGCGGTCTCCGCGCTGGTCTGCGACGCCTTGAAGTCCTCGGCGTTGCGCTGCTCGACCTGCTCCGTCGACTCCCCCGGCGGGTAGACGAGCTCGCGGGGCACCACGGCCTCGTCGTCGGAGAACCAACCCGCGATCGCCCCACGCAGCCGCACCGTGGGCTGCACCCCCACCGTGGTCAGCCGCAACTGGCCGGCCGAGGTCGAGGTCTCCCGGCCGGTGACCTGGATGACCTCCTTACCATCAGCCGTACCGAGGGTGTTGACCGTCGGGCCCGGACCGAGCACCACGTACGGGATCGGCACCCGGAGCACCCCGATGCTCAGCAGGGCGGTGAACAGGGCACCGAGCAGGACCGTCAGGCCACGACGTCTCATGCCGGAGAGCGTACCGACCGGCCGGGGGCCTCCTGCCGGATGCGCCGCGCAACTTCGCCCTCAGCGCAACGCCAGCGGCGGCGACCTGGGGCGCGGCCCGCGTACCGTAGACGTCGTGCCTGATATTCCGTTCGGTTTCGCGCTCCCGGGTGGGCAGCCACCAGACCCCAACGATCCCGCGCAGATGCAGCAGTTCATGTCGCAGTTGCAGCACCTGCTCTCCGCGCCGGGCAGCGGGCCGGTCAACTGGGACCTGGCCCGGCAGGTAGCGGCCAGCCAGCTCGCAGCCGCCGGCGACCCGGCGGTGTCACCGTACGAGCGCAACGCGGTCGAGGAGGCGTTGCGCCTGGCAGACCTGTGGCTGGAGCCGGCCTCGGCGTGGCCGTCGGGCATCCAGTCCCCGGTGGCCTGGAACCGCAATGAGTGGATCTTCAAGACGCTGGACGTGTGGCGCAAGCTCTGCGACCCGGTCGCCAGCCGGATGGTCGGCGCGATGGGCGACCTGGTGCCGCCGGAGGCGCGCGCCCAGCTCGGCCCGATGCAGTCGATGGTGGCCTCCCTCGGTGGCGCGCTCTTCGGCGGCCAACTGGGCCAGGCCCTCGGCTCGCTCGCCGCGGAGGTGCTCTCCGCCGGCGACATCGGGCTTCCGCTCGGCCCGGCCGGCACGGCCGCGCTGATCCCGGCCAACATCCGGGCGTACGGCGAGGGCCTGGAGCTGCCGGAGGACGAGGTCCGCCTCTACGTGGCGCTGCGCGAGGCAGCCCACCAGCGGCTGTTCCAGCACGTCCCGTGGCTGCGCGGGCATGTGCTCAGCGCCGTCGAGATGTACGCCTCGGGCATCCGGGTCAACCGGGAGGCGATCGAGGAGGCGATGGGCCGGGTCGACCCGACCGACCCGGAGTCGATGCAGGCGATCGCCCTGGAGGGCATTTTCACCCCCGAGGACAGCCCGGCGCAGAAGGCCTCACTGGCCCGACTGGAGACCGCACTCGCCCTGGTCGAGGGGTGGGTGTGCCACGTCGTGGACAACGCCGCCAGCGACCGGCTGCCTAACGTCGTCCGGCTGGGCGAGGCATTCCGCCGTCGCCGGGCCGCTGGCGGTCCCGCCGAGCAGACCTTCGCCGCGCTGGTCGGCCTCGAGCTACGCCCGCGCCGACTGCGTGAGGCCGCGGCGCTCTGGGCGGCGCTCACCCAGCACCGGGGGATCGAGGGCCGCGACGCCGTCTGGGGTCACCCGGACCTGCTCCCGTCGGACGACGACTTCGCTGACCCGGTCGCCTTCGCGATGAACGACATGGACCTCAGCGAGCTGGACAACTTCGACTTCAGCGCTCCCGGTGGGGCGGAGGAGAAGGCCCCCGGCCAGCCCGACGAGACCGACGGCGAGGGCGACGCCAAGCCCTGACGCCTGAGCGCGGGTGCCCGCACTGATCGACGGCGGGCACCCGGCGTACAGGTGCCTTCTGCCCTGGGTCCGTCGTGTGCCCTGGGTCCGTCGTGTGCCCTGGGTCCGTCGTGTGCCCTGGGTCCGTCGTGGTTTCGACCTGGCCTGGGCAGCAGGTTGCTCCGGTCCTGCTTCGGGGCCTTGCTGGCACCGGGACCGGACGTGACCCTGGTTGGCGGGCTGTCTGGCTGGTCAGGCGGGGCGGCCGGAGGCCGAGAGAAGGGCGCGGGTCGTTTCCCAGCCCTCGAAGGCCGGGTCCAGCGTGGCCAGGTCAGCCGGGCCGCGCAGCCGTCGCCAGCCGGCGGTGACCGCCACGTCCCCCGGTCGAGGGGCACCGGAACGGGCGTCACCCGGCGTCGCCGTGTCCAGGTCCAGCGGGGGTAGCCAGCCCGGCACGGGCAGTCGCACAGCCACCCCGAGCAGACCCGGGCCACCGCCTTCGACCGGAGCCACCGCGACCGGCCGGGTGGTGAGCGGGCGCAGCAGTTTGCCGACGGTCAGTGCCGGCAGGTCGGGCACGTCGCCGGCGAGCACCGCCGCCTGGTCGTAGCCCTCCAGCGCGGCGAACACGGCATTCGGCGTCGGAGCGGCCACCTCGTACACGGCCGTGCCGGGCCACACCAACGAGTCGGCCAGGGCCCGATCGGCCGGGGTCACCGCGACCGCGACCTCCACCTCGTTGAGCGTGGCGAGCAGGTCGATGACGTCTTCCGCGAGCGCCGCTCGCCACTCCGCCCGGTCGATCCCCGGCGGCGACCAGTGGACCGGCCCGAGCAACGCCACCACCACCCGTCGTGCCACACCCCGACCCTAGCGCCCCGCCTACCGTCGCCCTGACCCCGCCCGGCCCGCCCTCGGCCCCGGCGACCCGCGTTTCGACCCGACCCACTTCGGTCCGGTCCGTGACGCCGCCCCGGCGAACCGGCCCAGCCCAACCCGACTGTGACCCCGCCCCGCCTGACCGACCCAACCCAACCCGACCGTGACCCCGCCCCGCCTGACCGACCCAACCCGACCGTCACCCCGCCCCGCCTGACCGACCCAACCCAACCCGACCGTGACCCCGCCCCGCCTGACCGACCCAACCCGACCGTCACCCCGCCCCGCCTGACCGACCCAACCCAACCCGACCGTGACCCCGCCCCGCCTGACCGACCCAACCCGACCGTCACCCCGCCCCGCCTGACCGACCCAACCCAACCCGACCGTGACCCCGCCCTGCGTGGCCCGACCGACCCGACCCGTGATTCGCCCGGCCTGACCCGACCGTGATTCCGCCCGGCCTGACCCGTCACGGTCCGGCCCGACCCGTCGCCGACTGCCAGACCTTTCCCCGGTCCAGCTGACCTGATCCGTTTCGCCCCTTTTGACCAGGCTCGCCGGACCCTAGCTGGCCGGGCTTGGCCTGCCTCACCTGCGGCCAAGGCGTGATCCACTCGCGTTCCCTGAAGTCGGGGCATCCGAGCGCTGCGGACACCCCGACTTCAATGAAACGGAGTTGATCAAGGAGGCTTCGGCGCAAAACCGCCTGGGCGGCGCGACCAGGCGGGCGGCGCGACCAGGCGGGCGGCGCGACCAGGCGGGCGGCGCGACCAGGCGGGCCAGGCCACCTCGGGCCAGGCCACCTCGGGCCAGGAGGGCGGCCACGAGGATCTCAGCGCGGACGTTGGGCTACACGGGCTGCGGGCGAGGTCAGGTCAGGTGGAAAGGGGGGCGCAGGAGGCGGCGGCGACACCTTCAAGGTAGCCGCGGGCGCGTTCCGCCTTGGGGTAGCGGCCGACCAACGCCCAGAACCGGGCGTTGTGGCTGGGCACGATGAGGTGGGCCAGCTCGTGCAGCAGGACGTAGTCGATCACCCACTCGGGCATCTCCTGGACCCGGTGCGAGATCCGGATGCTGCGGTCGGCAGGTGTGCAGGAGCCCCATCGGCCGTTCTGGTTGGTGACCCATCGGACGCTGGCAGGCACCGCCTTCGTGCCGTGCCCGCCGAGATAGAGGTCGATCAGCCGGGTGGCGCGGGCCAGCAGTTCGGCGTCGGAGCGAGCCAGGCGTCCTTCCCGGGCGGCGAGCCGGGCGAGCATCCGGTCGACCCACTCGCTCTCCTCGGCACGGGAGAACTGGTCCGGGATGAGGACGACGACCCGCTCACCGTCACGGTACGCAGACACCGTGCGTCGCCGACGCTGGCTGCGCCGCACCTCGACGACCGGCTTACGCGTCCCCGCCATCACTGGCCCGCGCAGCCTCGGCTACGTGTCACGAAGGAAAGCTAATGCGTACTGACCAGGGGTCCGCAAGAGTCAACCGCGCGACACGCGCCCAGAAAATGGTGATTGGTCGCCAGGCGTCCCGAAAATTTCTTGGCCGGGATGCCATCGCGCCATCTCGTCACCCTTCGTGAACACCGATGGCGCCGGTACGCGGCACCTCTCCACCGTAGGTGATCACCGTTCCGAATGCTCCCGCGGGGGCACTCGCACGGGTGGCTGTGAGGGTTTGGTCGGCGTGTCCCCGCCAAACTGACTTATCCGACCTATTTCGCCATGCACACTCTCGACGTCGACTTGCTCACAGTGTCGATGCACAGCTGACATGGAACTGCCCAGACCTGGGTAGGGTCCGCGGACCAGCGGTCACGAAGGTGGCCATGGAGTGAGACCCAGCGCCGGCGCCCCGTGTGGCCCGCCGCCGGGCACCCCGCCGGGACGGCATTGACCGGCGGACGAGACGAGGAGGGCACCGTGGCCGACCAGGCCCAGACGACCTACAACGGTTACTGCGTGAAGTGCAAGGAGAAGCGGGACTTCGAGGGGCACATCGAGGTCTCGAAGACCGGGATGAACATGGCCAAGGGCAAGTGTCCGGTGTGCGGAACAACAGTGAACCGCATCCTGGGCAAGGCCAAGGTCTGACCCGTACGGGTGGCGGGGGCGGGTTGGCCGGTGGCCAGCCCGCCCCGTCGCCGCTCCGGGAGACCGCCCCGCCACGGGCCATCGACGTCACGGGCATTGACGGTCTGTCGGGTGACCGACACCCCTGTCGACAGCCTGTGGAAAACCCGCGAAATCCTGTGGACAGCGCTGGACAGGGGCCTGGCCACCTGTGGATAACGATCGACCGAAAGCAAAGGTGCGGTCACGATTCGTGACCATGAGCCACACCGTACTGCCCCGCCCCACCCTGCTGCCCGGCCTCCACCGGCTCTGGCGGGACCGGCACACCCTCCAGTTGGGCGTCGACCCCGGGCCCGCCGTGCTGCTGGAGCTGGCCAACCCTCGCGCCGCTCACCTACTCGACCTGCTCGACGGCACCCGCAGCGAACGCACCGTGCTGACCCAGGCGGCCACCGCCCGGGTCACCACCGACGACGCGCGGACGCTGCTCGACGCCCTGCGTACGGCCGGCCTGCTGGTGCCCGCGCACAGCCTGCTCCCCCGGGAGCTGGCCGACCCGGTCCGGGCCCGGCTCGCAGCGGAGGCCGGCGCGCTGGCCCTCGCCGCGGCTCGCCTGCCGGGCACCCCCGCACAGGTCCTGCGTCGGCGTCGTGCCGCCCGAGTCCTGCTCACCGGCGGCGGAGGGCTCGGTGGGCCGCTGACGGTGGCGTTGGCCCAGTCCGGCGTCGGGCAGGTGGTCCCACAGTTCACCGGCCCGGTACGCCCGGTCGACCTGGTCGGGTCGGGCATCCCCGCCACCGAGTTGGGCCACCCGCTGGCACCGGCGGTGCGGGCCGCGGTCGACCGCGTCGCGCCGGGCACCGGCACCCGTCCGAGCCGGGCCGGCCGGGTGGACCTGGTGATCCAGCTCGGCACGGACCGACCGCCCGCGCTGCTCGCCGCTGGTTTCGCCCAGCGCCGGCAACCGCACCTGCTGGTCACCCTGCGCGCGGGCGCACCGGTCGTCGGGCCGCTGGTCCGCCCACCCGCCGGGCCCTGCCTGCACTGCGTCGAGCTGCACCGGACCGACCGCGACCCGGACTGGCCGCGACTCGCCGCCCAGCTCGCCGCCGCCGAGACGGCGGCCGTCGGTGCGACCGGCACGTTGCTCGCAGCCGTCGGGTACGCGCTGACCGAGGCGCTGACGCAGCTCGACGGCGGTCAGCCGGAGACGCTGGGCGGGGCCGTGGAGATCACCAGTGCCGGTCGTTTCCGGCGCCGGGGATGGCCGCCACACCCGGCCTGCGGGTGCTCGCGGGGCCGAGTGTCTGCACCAGCCCAGCCGCACAGCAGCAGCGGGGCCCTCCGGTCGGTAACAATGACCGGGTGACCGACATCCCGCGCCGCGCCGTGTCCCGCACCGCCAAGCTCGCCGCCCTACCGCTCGGCTTCGCCGGCCGAACCGTTCTCGGCATGGGAAAGCGCGTCACCGGGCTCGCCTCCGACGTGATCTCCGCAGAGATCCAGCAGCGCACCGCCGAGCAACTGTTCAGCGTGCTGGGCCAGCTCAAGGGCGGGGCGATGAAGTTCGGCCAGGCGCTGTCGGTCTTCGAGGCGGCGTTGCCGGAGGAGATCGCCGCGCCCTACCGCCAGGCGCTCACGAAGCTCCAGGAGGCGGCACCCCCGCTACCGGTCGCCAGCGTGCACAAGGTGCTGGCCGAGCAGCTCGGCCCTGACTGGCGGGATCGGTTCGTCGAGTTCAACGACACCCCGGCCGCCGCCGCCAGCATCGGCCAGGTGCACCGGGCACGGTGGCGGGAGCCCGGGTTCGACGCAACGGGCGCGCCGAACAGCCGCGACGTGGCTGTCAAGATCCAGTATCCGGGCGCCGGCGACGCGCTGCTCGCCGATCTCAAGCAGCTCTCCCGCCTGGGTGGGATGTTCCGGGCCATCCAGCCCGGTCTGGACGTCAAGCCGCTCCTGGTCGAGCTGCGTGAACGGATCACCGAGGAGCTGGACTACGAGCTGGAGGCCGAGTCGCAGCGCACCTTCGCGGCCGCGTACGCGGACGACCCGGAGATCTACATCCCGGCGGTGGTCAACGCGGCGCCCCGGGTCCTGGTCACCGAATGGGTGACGGGCACCCCGCTGGCCGACATCATCCGCGAGGGCACCGAGGAGGAGCGGGACGAGGCGGGCCGGTTGATGGCCACCCTGCACCTTTCCGCTCCGCAGCGGGCTGGGCTGCTGCACGCCGACCCGCACCCGGGAAACTTCCGGCTGCTGCCCGACGGCCGGCTCGGGGTCATCGACTTCGGCGCGGTGGCCAGGATGCCGGAGGGCACGCCGGAGCCGATCGGTCGCATCGCCGCGCTGGCCCTGAGCGGCGACGCCGACGAGGTGGTGGCGGGGCTGCGGTCAGAGGGCTTCATCGGCTCCACCGAGGAGATCGACGCCGAGGGGGTGCTCGACTTCATCCGTCCGATGCTGGAGCCCATCGCGGCCGACGGGTTCCGCTTCACCCGGGCCTGGCTGCGGGGCGAGGCGGGCCGACTGGCCAGCCCCCGCTCCCCCACGTACCAGTTGAGCAGGCAGCTCAACCTGCCGCCGTCGTACCTGCTGATCCATCGGGTGACGCTCGGCTCGATCGGGGTGCTCTGCCAGTTGGAGGCGAAGGCCCCGTACCGCAGCATCCTGGAGCGCTGGCTGCCCGGCTTCGCCCCGGTCGCCTGAAGACGTCACGAAGGGCGGGTGCCGACCGGCACCCGCCCTTCTTCGCGGGGTGATACTAGAGAACGCCCAGGTCGCGGGCCGCCTGGTTGCGGCTGTTCATGGCGACGGTACGGGCGGATCGGGCTGCCTCAGTGCTCGTGGTGGTACGACCGGCCTGAGGCCGGCGCATTCGAGCCCGGGACAACGCTTCGTGGAGTAGTTGCATCTCGAAGGCTCCACTCGGAACGTTCAGCATGGTCGTCTCACTAACTGCCGGTGTGGCACCGGCGTCGTTGGTACGGGTCGGGAACATGTCAGGCTGCCAGCCGGACCGCGCCACGCACCTCGGACAGCCCACTGGCTGCCAGGCGCGCCTCGGCCTCGACCCGAAGCTCGGCGTCACGAGCGACGTCCTCCTTGCGCGGACGGCCACGGGGCCGCTTACGCGGGACAACCGCGCCACGCTCGAAGATCTCGCCGCCCCAGACGCCCCACGGCTCCGCTCGCTCCACCGCCCCGGCCAGGCATTCGACGCGCAGCGGGCAGTCCCCGCAGAGCGACTTGGCCAGCTCGAGCTCGGCAGGCGAGTCGGAGAACCACAGGTCGGGGTCGAACTTCCGGCAGGGCAGGTTCGCCTCCATCTCGACGCTCACGTCGATTGGGGCCAACGCCAGACTCATCTCCCGGTCACCTCTCTCTCACTTCGATCTCGTGGATCGCATTCCGACGTACTTACGGCGGGGCAAAAAACTGAGGCCGCGGATCCCGGTAAGCGGGTTCCGCGGCCTCGAGGTGAGCCGGTGTCTGAGGGTCAGACCGGTCTACCTCGAGGTGGAACGCCGCGGACATCCATGCGCTTCTTGGCGACCTGAATGCCATTGCCCGTGAAGCCACTGGTCCCCTCGACTCCGGCTGGCGCGACGGTCAGGATCAGCTCGGCCTGAACCTGGTGCACCTGCGGAACCGACGGTCGTGCGGCCGCAAGGGCCACCCGGACAGTCGACAGCGGAGCGTGGACAGACGGCATCGCCGCCAGACGCTCATAGGTGAAGATCTTCACGGGTGCCACCTCCCTCACGTTCCTCGAATCGACTGGACCAACCCCGTGAGCAGCCGGAATGGCGCCGCTCGCGTGGTGTGTCCTGAGGCTATTCCTCGCGCCGGGGCGAGGGCAAACGAATTTACGACGAGATTTCGAAAGTTTTCTCCGGGCAGACGTCGTCCACCCCCGCGCCCCCCACCAGCGCCAGCACCGACTCCCCGTAGAGGCCCAACTTGCGGGGGCCGATACCGGCAATGGCAATCAACTCCTCCGACCGGCCGGGTCGCCGCTCGGCCAGCGCGATCAGCGTCGCGTCGGTGAAGACCACGTACGCGGGGACCTTCTGCGCCCCGGCCACCCGCTGCCGCCACTCGCGCAGCCGTTCGTGCAGCTCATCATCGATGTCCGACGGACAGGTGGGGCAGCGGCCCAGCTTGCGGTCCGGGCCGGCGAGCAGCGTGGCGCCACAGATCCGGCAGGAGACGATCTGGGTTCGACGCCGCTCGGGGCGGCGGGCCGGACCGGCGCCGCCGGACGCGCGCTCGGTGCCGCCGGAGCGGTCCAGCTGGGGCAGGAACCGCGAGGGACGCCGGGCTCGTCCGCCCGGCGAGCGCGCTGCGGCGTACGACAACCAGAGCCACTGCCGCGCGCGAGTGATCCCGACGTAGAGCAGCCGGCGCTCCTCCTCGACCTGCTCGACGGTCTTGGCGTACGTGGTGGGCAGGGTGCCCTCGGCCAGGCCGACCAGGAAGACCGCGTCCCACTCCAACCCCTTGGCCGAGTGCAGCGAGGCGAGGGTCACCCCGTCCACCGTCGGTACGTGCTGCTGGGCGGCCCGGCGGGCCAACTCCTCGGTGAAGTCGGAGAGGGTGACCGGGCGCTCCACCGACGCCGCCTCGCCGATCGGCACCACCTCGGGGGTGGCCGCGTACTCCTCGGCGAGCTGGACCAACGCGGACAGCGCCTCCCAGCGCTCGCGGGCGGCGCCACCGGCCGGGGGCGCGTCCGGGGCCCAGCCGACCGCGGTGAGCGCCTCGACGACGGCGGTCGGCAGCGGAGTCTCCCCGGGGATCGATCGGGTGGCGGCGCGCAACGCGACCATCGCCTGGCGCACCTCGGCCCGCTCGAAGAACCGCTCCGCGCCCTGCACGACGTACGGCACCTCGGCCTCGGTGAGCGCCTTCTCGTACGCCTCGGACTGGGCGTTGATCCGGAACAGCACGGCGATCTCCTTCGCCGGCGTGCCCGCGTCGATCAGCGAGCGGCAGCGAGCCGCGACCGCGTTCGCCTCGGCCGGCTCGTCGGTGAAGATCCGCAGGTCCGGTTCGGGGCCGGCTGGGCGCTGCCCGCTCAACTCCAGCCGCAGCCGCGCCTCGGTGCCCCGGGCCTGGGAGATCACCGCGTTGGCCAGCCCGACCACCTGCGGGGTGGAGCGGTAGTCGCGGACCAGCCGGACCACGGTGGCGCCCCGGTGCCGTCGGGGGAAGTCGACCAGGTACGCCGAGGTCGCCCCGGTGAACGAGTAGATCGTCTGGCTGGCGTCGCCGACCACGGTGAGGTCGTTGCGGCCACCGAGCCAGGCGTCCAGCAGCCGCTGCTGGAGCGGGTTGACGTCCTGGTACTCGTCGACCACGAAGTGCCGGTACTGGCCGCGGACCTGTTCGGCGACGTCCGGGTGCTCCTCGATGCCCCACACCGCGGCACGCAGCATGTCCTCGAAGTCGATCACGCCGTTCGAGCGCTTGAGCTGCTCGTACGCGGTGAACACCTCGGCCACCTTCGCCGGCTCGTGCGGTGTCTCGCGCAGCGCCCGGGCCGCGGACACCACGTAGTCGGTCGGCTCGACCAGCGACGACTTGGCCCACTCGATCTCGCCGGCCAGGTCGCGGGCGGCGGCCCGGTCGGTGCGCAGGCCGACCCGGGCGGCGGCGAGGGTGACGAGCCGCACCTTGCTGTCCAGCAGCTCGGGCATGGCCCGGCCGGCCAGCAGCCGGGGCGCGAAGTAGCGCACCTGACGCAACGCCGCCGCGTGGAACGTGCGCGCCTGAACGCCCTTCACCCCGAGCAGGGCGATTCGGTGTCGCATCTCGGCGGCGGCACGAGCGGTGAAGGTGACCGCGAGCACGTGCCGGGGGGAGATCTCACCGGAGAGCGCCCGGTGGGCGATCCGGGACGTGATCGCCCGGGTCTTGCCGGTGCCGGCGCCGGCCAGGATGCAGACCGGGCCGGCAGGTGCGGTCACGGCGGAACGCTGCTCCGGGTCCAGCCCGGCGAGCACCTGTTCCGACGCTGAGTGAACCACCACAACCAGGAATCATCTCAGCTCCTCGCAGCGTTGCAGCAAACAGCCTCGGCTTGATCCGCAAGCCGGCGGCCGGAGGAGTTGGAGGATCCGACCATGTTGACGATGTATTCCACCCCCTGGTGCGGCTACTGCCACAGGCTGAAGTCGCAGCTCGACCGGGAGGGCATCGGGTACGAGGTGGTCGACATCGAGCAGGACCCGAAGGCCGCGGAGTTCGTGATGAGCGTCAACGGCGGCAACCAGACGGTGCCGACGCTGCGCTTCGCCGACGGCAGCGCCCTGACGAATCCCTCGATCACCCAGGTCAAGCAGCACCTGGAGACCCTCACCGCCTGACCGGCCGAGTCACCGTCGACGAGCGGCCGCCCCGGTCGGGGCGGCCGCTCGTCGTGTCCGCTGCCGGTCACCGTGGCGGTGGCCGCTGGACGCCGGTGGCCACGGGTCGGTCGGCGTCCTCGGCCGGTCGCCGGGGCGCCGGAAGCGTCGGGCGGGTCGGCGGGGTGGGCGGGCGGGTGGCGGACGGCGCGCTCAGGTGCCGGCCCCGCCACAGGTAGCTGCCGGCGGCCAGAGTGGCCACCCCGACCAGCGCGAACAGCACCCGGTAGTCCAGGAACCCGACCAGCAGGGCGCCCGCCCCGATGGACAACGCCTGCGGCCCGCTGACCACCGCCTGGGTGGCGGCGGCGACCCGACCGACCAGCGCGGGCGGGGTCCGGCGCTGGATCAGCGTGTGCAGCCCCACCATCGTCAGCGGTAGCGAGACACCGGCCAGCAGCACCGCCGCGAACCCGAGCCGGAGATCGGGGTACGCGAGCGCGAGCGCGGCCGGCCCGAAGAAGGCGACCCCGGCGGCCAGCGTGCCGACCTCCCCGAGCCGGCGGACCAACGCCGGTGAGCAGAGCCCGCCGAGCAGTCCGCCCACGCCCTGCACGGTGACCAGCACACCCACGAACGCGGCGTCGCGGTTCAGCCCCTGGTCGACGTACGCGAAGATGAGCGACTCGCTGAAGCCCATCACCAGCGACCCGAGCCCGTAGCCGAGCAGGGCCCGACGCAGGGCCGGCTCACCGGCCAGGTGCCGCAGACCGGCGCCCAGCTCGGCCGGAAAGCGCAGGCGTACGGTCGGCGGCACCTGGTGCGGGGTGGGCAGCGCGGTCACCACCGCCGCCGCAGTCAGAAATCCGACCATGCCGATCCCGGCCAGCGCCCATCCGCCGAGCGCCGCGTAGAGCGCAGCGCCGGCCAGCGGGCCGATCAGTCGCATCCCCTGGCGTACGGTCTGCAGCACGCCGTTCGCCTCGGCCAGCAGCTCGACCGGCACCAACTCCCGGATGAGCCCACTGAGTGCCGCACCGAGCGTGATGGACGAGAGTCCGTACAGGGCGGCCACCAGGTACACGATCCAGACGTCGCCCGCCTCCCGGACGGCGAACAACGGGGCGAGCAGGGCCGCGGTGACCGCGTTCGCGGCCACGAAGAACGGCCGGCGCGGGTACCGGTCGACGAACCAGCCGACCAGCGGGGCGAGCGTCATCGGCGCGACGACGGCGAAGATCGTGGCACCCGCCAACCCGTCCGAGCCGGTCAGATCCTTGACCCAGATGGCGAGCGCGAGCAGCAGGATCGACTCGGCGATCATGCTGGCCAGCAGGCCGCCGAAGAGCAGGCGGAAGTCGGGTCGGCGCAGGACGGTGCGCATGGGGTCCCTCCGGCGGGATGGCGTGCCCGGGTGGGCGTGATCGACGGGGCCGCGACCGTGGGTCCGTCATCGTCCGGCGCACCCGTGGTCCATTTTTCGTAAGACACGCCCCCGCCGGAACCACCGACACCGGTCGCGCCGTCCATACTGACCGTGGGGGGCGAATTTCATACAGTTACCGTCGCGTCTGCGGCGGTCGACGGGAAAGAGGACACCGTGCCTCCTGCCGCACCCAGCCCGATCCTGCGTCGTCGCCGGTTGGGCATCGAGCTGCGCCGTCTTCGTGAGGCCGCTGGCCTCACGGGCGACCAGGTCATCGAGCGTATCGGTTGGGCCTCCGCGTCCAAACTGTCCCGCTTGGAGAATGGCCGCAGCCGACCGGACCCGCAGGACGTCGGCGATCTGCTCGACCTCTATGGTGCCGACAAGGCACTGCACGACGAGTTGCTCGGCATCACCAGCGAGGCCGGCGACATGCGCGGCTGGTTGAAGAACTTCCCGGTGATGACGCAGCAGCAGCGCGGCTGGGCCGAGTTGGAGGCGGGCTGTGCGGAGATCTCCGAGTACAACCCGGTGCTGGTGCCTGGTCTGTTGCAGACCCCCGGGTACGCCCAGGTCCGGATCGTCTCGGCCCGCCAGGTGGGCGAGGGCGCGGGCGAGCCGGAGCCCGGCGACGAGCCGGAGACCGAGGTGCAGGCGCGGCTGGCCCGCCAGTCGCTGCTGACCCGGGAGCCGGACGCGCCCCGCTACACCGCTGTGCTGGAGGAGGCGGCCCTCGGCCGCCGGGCCGGGCCGCCCGAGGTGCTGCACGAGCAGTTACTCCAGCTTTGTGAGCTGGCCCTGCTGCCCAACGTGACGCTGCACGTGCTGCTCCGGGATACCCAGATCGGCAATTGGTACCTTCCGCCGACCGCGTTCTCCGTTTACCGGTTCGCGGATCCCCTCGACCCGGAGACGTTGGCCATCGAAGGTGGCTTCACCGACGTCATGTCGACCGAGGCAATCACGCTAAATCGCTATAAAGTGGTGTTCGAGTGGCTATGCACGGCGGCACTTAACGCCTCGGACACCCTCTCCTGGCTGATCGAGGCGACGGGACGGCTGACCGAGGCGGCGCCCCCTTCCACAGTGGCGTTCGGGCCGTCAACGGCGCCGACCCAACGCCGCCGGGACTCGGGGCGGCTGACGGAACGGTGATCCACGGGGGACCCTCCGTCGGGGCGTGCGGCACCACTCGTCCCATCGGATCGGTTCACACCAGGAGCAGAACCATGAATGACATCCGCAACACGCCGTCCGTCTCCGCCCACTCGTTGGCGGATGCCCCGTGGCGTACCAGCACGCGCAGCCAGACCTCCAACTGCGTCGAGGTCGCCCCCCTCGGCACCGGCCCGTCAGCGGTCGCACTGCGCGACAGCAAGGACCGTGGCGGCCCGGTGCTGCTGTTCAACCGCGCGGGGTGGCTCGGTTTCATCACCGGGACCAAGAAGGGCCAGTTCGATCTGAACTGATCCGGTGACTGGTACGGGGCCGTCGGCGAACTGCCGGCGGCCCCGTCGCGTCAGGCGCCGCCGACCCCGTTGAGCAGGCATCCGCCGATCGGACGAGGCTCGGAACCGATAGGCGCGTTTCAGTTGCTGGGACGAGCACCGGGCGTAACATGGCCCTCGGATACGTGGAACTTCCACACTGGCTCATCAGTCGCGGTTCATCCGGAGACCCTCATGCGGTTCCTGATCGTTCGCACCGACATCCGCGCCGTCGCCGACGGAGACATCGCCGCCGCCTGGGCGGACGGCCACCGACTCCGTGACGAGACGACCACGCCCGAGCCGCGGCGGCAGATCGTGCACGCCGAGGACCGGGACGCCGCGCTGCTGCTGGCCCGGGCCCTGGCCACCGTCGGCGCGGTCCGCGCCGGCAAGCAACGGGTCAAGGTCCTGCCGCTGAACGAGCCCCGGCCCGCCTTCCGACACAGACCGGGCCACACCGGCACCTGAACCACCAGACGTCCGTCGTGGTCGGACCGGCTCCCCCGCCGCGTTTCTCGCACCCACCGACCACGACGGCCCGTGTTCCCGGCCTGTGACCGCCGCGGCAACGGCGGCCACGGGCCGGGACCGTGCTCAGCGGTCGGCGTGCATCCAGCCGTCCAGCCAACGGTGAATGAGGAACAGCGCGATCGACGACGGTGGCGGCAGGATCAGTTGGGCTCCATCGCCCACGTCCACCGACTGCCCGGCCAGCGCCGCCCCGATCTCCCGGCGGGAGAACCACCGGGCATACGCGATCTCGGACGGGTCGACCCGCACCGGATCGGTCGGATTCGCGAAGGCCAGGAAGCCCAGCATCAGGGAGCCGGGGAACGGCCACGCCTGGCTGCCCACGTACGTGATGCGCTCGACCCCGACGCCCACCTCCTCGCGGACCTCGCGCAGCACCGCGGCCTCGGCCGACTCGCCCGGCTCGACGTAGCCGGCCAGGCAGGAGTAGCGCCGGCCGCCCGGGGTGCCCGGCCAGCCAGCGTTGTTGCCGAGCAGGCAGCGTCCGTCCGGGCCGTCCACGCCGTCGTGCACCAGCACGATCATCGCCGGGTCGGTACGCGGCCAGATCCGCCCACCGTTGCGGTCCACCCGGGACCAACCGGCCTCGTCCATCGCGGTCGGCGCCCCGGTGCTCGTCGAGTAGCCGTGTCGCGTGTGCCAGTTGAGCAGCGCCAGCGCGGTGGTGAAGATGCCAGCCTCCCGGTCGGCGAGCAGGTGGCCCACCTCGCGCAGGTTGACCGCCCGGGTCCCCGGCAGCACCGGCAGCGGCGCGTCGACCGCGAAGACCGGCACCCCGTCCGGCTCGACACCGAGGAACATCGCCGTCGACTCGGACCCGGCGGGCACGTCGGCCGCACCGAACAACACCAACGCCGGAGGCGACGTGCCGGTACGGGTCAGCGTCCGCCCCTCGTCGGTCGAGTCGAGCAGCAGCACCCGGGCCCGCAGCCACGCCTCGGTGAGCCACTGCGCGTCACCCCGTCGGTGTGCCGCCCGGTCCAGCGTGGACCGGGCCAACGGCGGAGCAGCCTCCCCGCTCACGCCCGCGCTCCGCAATGCTCCGCGCCGGTACGGGACACCACGCTGCTGTGCCTCATGGCTCGCCCGCTCACTGCACAGGCTCGGTGCGGACCGTGGTCAGCGCCGCCAGCCCGGGGGTGATCCGCTCCGCGTCGCCGAGCACCACGACCGCCGCACGGGCCGGCGCCAGGTACCGGGCCGCCGCCTGCGCGACATCGTCGACGCTCGCCTTCGCCAGCCTCGCCGCATACTCGGCAAGGAAGTCCAGGCGCAGCCCGTTGCCCGCGTACGCGCTGGTCAGCGCCGCCAACCCGGCCTGGGTGGACATACCGAGCTGGAGGGTGCCCAGGGCGTACTGGCGGGCCTGCTCCAACTCCTCGGGCTTCGGTGGCAGCGACGCCAACCGACCCAGCTCGTACGTCGTCTCGAGCAGCGCCGGACCGGTCACCTCGGTGGCCACCTCGGCGGCCGCGACCAGCACCGACCCGGCGACGGAGTGCTCGATCCCCGAGTGCGGGCCGTACGTGTAGCCCTTGTCCTCGCGGATGTTCTCCACCCAACGTGACGAGAAGTAACCCCCGAAGATCAGGTTGGCCAGTTGCAGCGGGGCGTGGTCGGGATCGGTGCGGGACACGGCCGGCAGCGCGATCCGCAGCGAGGACTGCACCGAGCCGGGCCGGTCGACCAGCAGCAGCGGCCCCGGTTCCAGCGGCGGGGTGGCCGGCAGATCGGCGGTGCGCCCGGCGCCGGCCCAGCCGCCGAGCGCCCGCTCGGCCGCGTCCAGGGCCCGCTCCGGCTGCACGTCGCCGACCAGCACCAACTGCGCGCCGGCCGGATGAACCCGCTCCCCGTGCAGGGTGCGCAGCGCCGCCGGTCGGACGGCACGGATCTGACCGGGCTCCGGGGTCTGCGTGGCGTACGGGTGCCGGCCGTAGATCCGCTTCAGCAGCGCCTCCCGGGCCAGGTGCGCCGGCTGGCTCTGCGCCACCTGGATCCGGTCGACCAGTCGGTCCCGTTCGGTGGCCACCTCGTCGCTGGGGTAGCTGGCGCTGGTCAGCACCTCGGCCAGCAACTCCAACATCCGGTCCAGACCCGTGACCAGGCCGGCGCCGGAGAGCATCAGCCGGTCCGGGTCGACACCCGCGGAGAGCCCGCCGCCGACCTTCTGCAACTCGGCGGCGATCTGCACGCTGGTCATCGACTCGGTGCCGGAGAGCATGGTCTGCGAGAGCATCGCGCCACGGGCCAGGTGAACCCGACCGAACGGGATCCAGAGCCGCAGCTCGACCAGGGGTACGGCGGGCCGGCGAACGGCGATCACGGTGAGGCCGTTGCGCAGCGTGCGCTCAGCCTGCTTGGGCACCTTGAGCTTGCGGGTGGGGCCGAGCGGCGGCAGCGTACGCGGCCCGGCGGGAGCGGTGGTGGTGGTACCGGTCATCGGGCACCTCCTGCGATGACCTCGATCGCGGCGCGCCGCTCCGGGCGCAGGGTGGCCGCGGCAGCCTGGACCTGCTCCTCGGTGACCTCGCCGACCAGCCGGGGCAGCTCGTTGAGCAGGCCCGGTTCGCCGCGTTGCTGCTCCAGCACGGCCATTCGCAGCGCCCTGCCGAGCACCGCGTCGGTGTCCCGCAACAGGTGGGTCGCCATCCGGGCCTGGGTGCGGGCCAGCTCACCGTCGGTCAGCCCGTCGGTGGCCAGCCGGTCCAGTTCCTCGTCGACGGTGCGCAGCACCTTGTCCACGTCGCCTCCGGGCGGCAGGTGCGCCTGCAACAGCAGTGCGGTGGGGTCGCGTACGTCGAACGGGTCGCCCATGAAACCGAGGTATCCGCCGAGGCTGGTCACCGTACGGTCACGCTGCACCAGCCGCTCGACCAGCCGCGACGCGTCGCCGTCGGTCAGAACCTCGGCCAGTACCACGTACGGCAGGTAGCCGGCGAAGTCGGTGACCGGGTCGGGCACACGCCACGCGCCCGCCACCGCCGGCAGCGGCGCCAGCTTGTCGGTGTACGAGGTGCGCCGCTCGGCGCTCAGGTCGGGCTCGGTGAAGTCGGGCCGTTTCGGTGCCGGCCGGGCCGGCACGTCGCCGAAGTGCCGGGTGACCAGCTCGGTCGCCTCGGCCACGTCGATGTCGCCGCTGACCGCCAGTACCGCGTTGCCGCTGGCGTAGTAGCGGCGGAAGAAGTCCGCGGCGTCGGCGACGGTCGCCGACTCCAGATCGTCGAAGGAGCCGTAGCCGTCGTGGGCGTTCGGGAAGGTGTCGAACATGACCGGCGGCAGGGTCAGCCAGGGAAAGCCGCCGTACGGCCGGTTGAGGACGTTGACCCGGATCTCCTCCTTGACCACGTCGACCTGGTTACGCAGGTTCTCCTCGGTCAGCCGGGGGCCGCGCATCCGGTCCGCCTCCAGGAACAGCGCACGTTCCAGCGCGTTGCTCGGCAGCGTCTCGAAGTAGTCGGTGTAGTCCAGGTGGGTGGAGCCGTTGAACGTGCCACCGGCGCCCTGCACGTGCCGGAAGTGGGCCAGCTTCTCCAGGTTTTCCGAGCCCTGGAACATCAGGTGCTCGAAGAGGTGCGCGAAGCCGGTACGCCCCTCCGGCTCGGAGCGGATGCCGACGTCGTAGACCACCGCCACCCCGATCACCGGGGCGCTGCGATCGGGGGTGAGCACCACCCGCAGGCCGTTGTCGAGGGTGAACCGCTCGACCGGATACTTCGTCGCTGGAATTCTGGATCTCCGCGCCGCCACGGAAAAGACCCTAGCGCGTTGGCACCCCCGCTACCCGCGACCTCCCCGGAGCCGCCGCGACCGGGGCGGTGACCACGGGCAGCACCTCGGCGCTGCCGACCAGCGCGGTGCCCTACCAAGACGGTAGGAAATACCGACATATCTGAGACGCGGCATCCCGCCATGTGGATGGGTCTTGACGCTGGCCTCGGCCTGGCCCACTCTTCCTACCAACTAAGTAGGAATACTGCGGATTGGATGGACGATGAGACGGCTCCCCCTGCGCCGGTTGGTCACCCTGGCCACCCTCGCCGTGGTCGGCGCGGCGACCCTGGGCAGCACCGCCGCGTGCGGCGACGACAGCGAGGGCGCGGGCGGCAGCTCGGGCCCGGTGACGCTGCGACTCGGCTACTTCCCCAACATCACCCACGCGCCGGCGGTCGTCGGCGTGGAGAAGGGCATCTTCGCCGAGAAGCTCGGTGCCGACGTCAAACTGGACCCGAAGACCTTCAACGCCGGCCCGGCGGCCATCGAGGCGATCTTCTCCGGCGCACTGGACGCCACCTACATCGGTCCGAACCCCACCGTGAACGCCTTCTCCAAGTCCAAGGGCGAGGCGGTCCGGGTCGTCTCCGGCGCGGCCTCCGGCGGCGTGGCGCTGGTGGTCAAGCCCGGCATCACGGGCGCACAGGACCTGAAGGGCAAGAAGATCGCCACCCCGCAGCTGGGCAACACCCAGGACGTGGCGATCCGTTACTGGCTCAAGCAGCAGGGCCTGACCACCACCAAGGAGGGTGGTGGCGACGTCAAGATCGTGCCGCAGGAGAACGCCCAGACGGTCGAGACGTTCAACAGCGGCGCGATCGACGGCGCCTGGGTGCCCGAGCCGTTCGTCTCCCGCCTGATCAACGCGGGCGGCAAGGTGCTGGTCGACGAGCGCGACCTGTGGCCGGACAAGAAGTTCGTCATCACCAACCTGCTGATCAGCACGAAGTTTCTCAAGGCACACCCGGACGTGGTGCAGAAGCTGGTCGACGGCCAGGTGGCCGCCAACGAGTTCGTCAACAGCAAGCCCGACGAGGCCCAGCAGGCCATCTCCGACGCGATCGGCAAGATCACCGGCAAGCCACTGGACCTGAAGCTGATCAAGCAGGCGTGGCCGACGCTGGAGTTCACCAACGACCCGATCTCCTCCTCCCTCAAGGCCGGGCTCGACCACGCCGTCGACGTGAAGCTGACCGAACCGGTCGACCTCAAGGGCCTGTACGACCTGACGTACCTCAACAACGCGCTCAAGGCGCAGGGCAAGCCCGAGGTCGTCCAGCCATGACGTCGACCACGACGGCGCCGCTGAGCGCGACCACCGCGGTCGCGCTCTCCGGCGTGACCAAGGTGTACGGACGCGGGGCGAACGCCGTCCTGGCCCTGGACGGTGTGTCGCTGGACGTCGCGCCCGGCGAGTTCGTCTGCCTGGTCGGCGCGTCCGGCTGCGGCAAGAGCACCCTGCTCAACCTGGTCGCCGGCCTGGACCGGCCCAGCGGCGGGCAGATCGGGCTGGCCGGCGACGCCAACCCTGGCCTGATGTTCCAGGAGCCGGCGCTGTTTCCCTGGCTGACCGTCGAGGGCAACGTCGAGGTGCCGCTGAAGCTGCGCCGGCTGCCCCGGGCCGAGCGCCGCGAGCGGGTGGCCGAGCTGCTGCGCACGGTGCACCTGGCCGACTTCGGCCGCAAGCGCCCGCACGAGCTCTCCGGCGGAATGCGGCAGCGGGTCGCGCTGGCCCGCACGCTGGCCCTGGACACCCCGGTGCTGCTGATGGACGAGCCGTTCGGCGCGCTGGACGCGATGACCCGGGACATCCTGCACGACGAACTGGAACGGATCTGGTCCGAGCGCCAGCTCTCGGTGCTCTTCGTGACGCACAACGTCCGCGAGGCCGCCCGGCTGGCCGACCGGATCATCCTGCTCTCCAGCCGACCCGGCCGGATCATCTACTCCACCGAGGTGAACATCCCGCGCCCTCGACGGATCGACTCCCCCGAGGTCGCCGCCATCGCCGCCGACGTCACCGAGCGGCTCCGTACGGAGGTGGGCCGTCATGGCCAGTGACACCCTCACCAGCTCGGCGCGTACCGACGCGGAGATCTCCGGCCTGGACGCGCTGGAAATCGCCGGCCGGGACAAGGAGGTCTCCCGGGGCACCCGGATCTGGGCGGCCACCTGGCCCAAACTGGCGGCGCTGGCCATCGCCATCGCGGCCTGGCAGTTGGTGGTCTGGTCGGGCTGGAAGCCGCCGTACTCGCTGCCCGGGCCGCTGGAGGTCGGCCGCGAGCTGATCGCCCAGGCCGAGGGCCCGCAGCTCTGGGAGGGGCTGGCCACCACGTTGCGGCGGGCCGCCGTCGGGTACGTCTTCTCGGTCGCCGTCGGCCTGCTGCTGGGCCTGGCGGTGGCCCGGTCCAAGGTGCTCCGGGCCGCCATCGGCTCGATGATCACGGCGTTGCAGACCATGCCGTCGATCGCCTGGTTCCCGCTGGCCATCCTGCTGTTCGAGCTGAGCGAGAAGGCGATCTTCTTCGTGGTGGTGCTCGGCGCGGCGCCGTCCATCGCCAACGGGGTGATCTCCGGTGTGGACTACGTGCCGCCACTGCTGCTGCGCGCCGGTCGCAACCTGGGTGCCCGGGGGCTCAACCTCTACCGGTACGTCATCGCACCGGCCGCCCTGCCGGCCATCGTGGCCGGGCTCAAGCAGGGCTGGGCGTTCTCCTGGCGCAGCCTGATGGCCGGCGAGCTGATCGTGGTCGGCATCTCGCAGACCTCGCTCGGCGCCCAGCTGACCTACTCCCGCGAGCTGTCCGACGCACCCTGGCTGCTCTCCACCATGATCGTCATCCTGGTGCTCGGCCTCGGCGTGGACGCCGCCTTCGGCGCGGCCGACAAGGCGATCCGGCGCCGCTGGGGCGTGCTGGACCAGGCTGGTCAGTGACGTGTACGTCTCCGCGCGCAGCGACTACGCGCTCCGGGCGATGCTCGCCGTCGCCGCCTCCGCCGGTGGCGGCGGGGACGGTGGCGGCGAGTTGGTGAAGGCGGCCAGCCTGGCCGAGGTGCAGGACATCCCGCTCAGCTTCCTCCAGGGCATCCTGCTCGATCTGCGCCGAGCTGGTCTGCTGCACAGCCATCGGGGCGCTGACGGCGGGTACGCGCTGGCCCGGCAACCCGACGAGATCACCGTCGGGGACGTGCTGCGCGCGGTCGGCGGCTCGCTCACCACGGTGCGCGGCCTGCCGGCCGAGCGCGCCGGCTATCACGGCGTGGCCGCGGGGTTGACCGACGTCTGGCTGGCGGTGCACGGGGCGATCGCCACGGTGGTCGACAGCACCACCCTGGCCAACCTGCTCACCCGCGAATCGAGCGACCACGCCCCCACCTCATGAGCGGCGCAGGCGATGTGGTCGGGTCGGTGCCCCGCCGACCCGACCACATCGCGTACCGGTCCTGACCGGGCCTGCCCCTCCGCCGGCGCCGGTCGGCCGGTCGCTGCTCAGCCCACGTGTGCGACCGCCGGGCCGGAGCCCGGGTCGCCAGGGCTGTGCAGCTCCACCAGGCCGGCGGGAGCGTTGCCCACCGGGGTGGCGTGCCAGGGTGCGAAGGCCGCGACCATGGCGAGCAACAACCCGGCGAGCGCGACCGCGAGCACCAGGACCAGTTCGCGCAGCGCACCCGAGCCGGCTTCGCCCGCCATGGTCACCCCTCCCGTGCCGGGCCCCCGCCCGACTTTCCCCCCGTCGGTCAGCCTCGACCACGGCCGGCCGGGACACAGTCGGCCAGCCGACCAAGGCGAGGCTGATTACCGACTCAGACAAGTAGTCGGGCAGCGCGACCGACCGGCCACAGCATCGTCTCCGCACGCCCGAGCCGTGGCTCGTGGCGACGGACCGGGGCCAGGGCCGGAACCGGCACCCCGCCTGCAGTCACGAGAGGTCAACTGCCCCCACCGCGCCATTTCCGCAAACGAAACCGACCCGCCCCGCCGAAGCGGAACGGGTCGGTCGAGGCGCAGAAGATCAGACGGTACGGGGGCGACGCGGGCGGCGGGACCGACCCGACGCGCGGTGCGCCGGCCGGGCGCCACCGTCAGTGGTCGCGCCGCCTGCTGCACGACCCCGAGAAGCGGGGGCCGGCGGCGCGACGATGGTCACCGGCACACCGGACGGCTCGCGGGCACCGGTCACCCGGGCCAGCGCCTCGCCGTCGGAGCGCACCTGGACCGACTCCGGCCGGATGCCGGCAGTCGCCATCAGTCGGGAGACGTCCCGGCGCTGCTCCGGCAGGACCAGGGTGACCACGCTGCCGGACTCGCCGGCCCGGGCGGTCCGACCACCCCGGTGCAGGTAGTCCTTCGCCTCGGTCGGCGGGTCCACGTTGACCACCATGTCCAGGCCGTCCACGTGGATGCCCCGGGCCGCCACGTCGGTGGCGACCAGCGCGGTCACCTGGCCGTTGCGGAACTGCTCCAGGATGCGGGTGCGCTGCGGCTGGGACTTGCCGCCGTGCAGCGCGGCCGCGCGTACCCCCTTGGAGAGCAACTGGCGGGCGAGCCGGTCGGCGCGGTGCTTGGTGCCCATGAACAGGATGGTGCGGCCCTCGCGGGCCGCGATCCGGGTCAGCGCGTCGGGCTTGTCCGCCGCTTCGACGTGCAGCACGTGGTGGGTCATCGCGGTGACCGTGGCGGTGCCCGGGTCCACCGAGTGGGTGACCGGGTTGCTCAGGAAGCGGCGGACCAGCCGGTCCACGCCGCCGTCCAGGGTGGCGGAGAAGAGCATCCGCTGCCCCTGCGGCGCGACCTGCTCCAGCAGCTTGGTGACCTGCGGCAGGAAGCCCATGTCGGCCATCTGGTCGGCCTCGTCCAGCACGGTGATCTCAACCTGGTCGAGCCGGGCGTCGCCGCGGTTGATCAGGTCGTGCAGCCGGCCGGGGGTGGCGACGACAACCTCGGCGCCCGCGCGCAGGGCGTCCGCCTGCCGCTGCAACGACAACCCGCCGACGACGGTGGTGCAGCGCAGCCCGACGGCGCGGGCGTACGGGGCCAGCGCGGTGGTGACCTGCTGGGCCAGCTCGCGGGTCGGCACCAGCACCAGGGCCAGCGGGCGACCCGGCCGGGCCTTGCGGCCGGCGGTGCGGGACAGCAGCGGAAGCCCGAAGGCGAGGGTCTTGCCGGAGCCGGTACGACCCCGGCCCAGCACGTCCCGGCCGGCGAGCGAGTCGGGCAGCGTCGCCGACTGGATCGGGAACGGCTCGGTGATGCCCTGCGCGGTCAGCGCGGTGAGCAGCGCCGGCGCCAGACCGGAATGAGCGAAAGAAGGAATAACTGTGGTCATGCGGAAGCCTTCCTCGACGCGGCACGTGTCGAGGGAGGGCGCCGAAGTCGGCGCTGTCACCGGCGGAAAAGACCGCCAGGACTCACAAGCACGAACCGAAGGGAGTACAGGCCGGCCCGCCGCCGGGCCGCCGCCCGCGTACTGCAGGCGGCGGCGGGGCGGGCCGGTCCCGTCACCGTCACACCCGGAGGGTGAGACAGGTAATGCTGACCGATCCGAAGATCAGAGCGGGCGGATGTTCTCCGCCTGCGGGCCCTTCTGGCCCTGGGTCACCTCGAACTCGACCCGCTGGTTCTCGTCCAGGCTCCGGTAGCCGGAGGACTGGATCGCCGAGAAGTGGGCGAAGACGTCAGCGCCGCCGCCGTCCGGGGTGATGAAGCCGAAGCCCTTGTCAGCGTTGAACCACTTCACGGTGCCAATAGCCATGTGTTTCGTCTCCTTGACGGAACGTCGGACCCGCACTTGTTGCGTGCCCGAAGAGGAGCGCTCCGCGCGGGCATGCGCGAATCGCCTGTCGCTTCTGGTCGCCCCGCCCGGAGAACTCCGGACACAACAAAGAGCGCCTGGGGCCACAATCCCGCCAGGCGCACACAGAGTCTCTGGTAACCAAAACTGCAACCCGGTCAACCTACCACGGATTTTCCCGCAGCGGTCAATGTTGGGCGGAATCCTCGGGCAACTGACCGATCATGGCCGTGAGCCCCGTCACATCCAGCAGGTCGGCGGGCCGGACCGTCACCCCGTGCCGCACGTAGTGGAATGCCGCACCCACCCGGTCGACCGGCACGCCGGCCAGCTCCGCCCAGGCCAACCGGTACACCGCCAACTGCACGGCAGCCACCTCCGCCGCCGGCCCGCCGGGCTGCGCGCCGGTCTTCCAGTCGACCACGTCGAACCGCCCGCCGGGCCGGGCGAAGACCGCGTCCATCCGCCCCCGCACCACGACTCCGGCGATCACCGTGGCGAACGGCACCTCCACCTCGACCGGCGACCGGTCGGCCCACTCGCTGGCCAGGAAACGCTCCTGCAGCTCGACCAGCGCCTCGTCCGGCGCGGCATCCGCGTCGGCCGCACCGGGCAACTCGTCCAGATCCAGCAGACGGTCAGCTCCGAAGCGCTGCTCCAACCAGGCGTGGAAGGCGGTGCCTCGGCGGGCGTACGGGTTGGGCTCGGTCGGCACCGGGCGGCGCAGCGCACGGGCCAACGCCGCCGGGTCGCGCCGCAACGCGACCAGCTGGGTGACGCTCAGCTGCCCGGGCAGGGCCACCTCCACCGCACCGGAGAGCCGGGTCAGCTCGGCCCGCTCGGCCAGCAGCAGGTCCGCCTCGCGCTGCCAGCGCGCCACCTCCGGGTCCACCTCCGGCCCACCGGCGATGGCCACCTCCACCGGGCCGTCCGCCATCAGGCGGCGCACCAGCCCGGCCGCCTCAGCCAGCGCCGGCCGGCGGCCACCCAGCGGGTCGGCCGGCCACTCCGCGCGGAGCACCACCTCGGCCGTCGGGTTCGTCGCATCCGGGGTCGGCTCCGGCGCCCACGCGTCGATCAGATGCCCCGGCCCGCCGTCGAGGCAGGCGTCGTACACCTCGCGCAGGAAGACCGACGGACCTCGCGGTCGCTTCGTGCCCTCCCCCCACCAGTAGCCGGAGCAGAGCAGCAGCCGGCGCGGCCGGGTGACCGCCACGTACGTCAGCCGGCGTTCCTCCCGCTCGTCGTGGGCGCGCCACGCGTCGGTGAAGTCGGTCACCGCCCGAGCCACCGCCCGCTGATCCGCCGCCTCGTCGAGCGCCAACTCGGGCAACCCGTCGGCGTCGCCGCGCAATGGGAACGGCAGCACACCCAGCCCGCCCAACCAGTGATCGGAGTTGCGTACCGGCCCCGGCCACAGCCCACGACTCAGCCCGGCCACCGCCACCACGTCCCACTCCAGGCCCTTGGCTGCGTGCGCGGTGACCACCTGCACGGCGCCCTCCACCACCTCGACCTCGCCAGGTGCCAGACCGCGCTCCTCGTCCTCGGCCGCGGCCAGGTAGGACAGGAAACCGGAGAGCGTCGCGCCGGGGGTCTCCCCGCTGAACCGGGCCGCCACGTCACCCAGGGCGTCCAGGTGACCCCGGGCCAGGCCGGCGTCACCGGCGCCGTCCCGGCCGGCCCGCACCGCGACCTCCACGTCCAGGCCGATGGTCCGCTCGATGTCCGCGATCAGGTCCGGCAGAGCCTGGTCCAGCCGGTAGCGCAGCAGCGCCAACTCCCGGCCGTACGCGCGCAGCCGCGCGAAGCCCTCCGCCGAGTACGCCTGCGCCGGCCCGAGATCGGCCAGCGCCTCCACCAGGGTCGCCTCGTCGAGCAGGTCGGGCGTGATCTCCGACGTGTCGTCGGCGGCCACCTGTCGCCGGGCGTTGGCAATGGCCCGGGCCCGCCGGTGCAACGCCACCAGGTCACGCGGGCCGATCCGCCAGCGGGCGCCGGTGAGCAGCCGCAGCAGCGCCGCACCGTCGGTCGGGTCGGCCAACACCCGCAGCGTGCAGACCACGTCGCGTACCTCGGGGGTGTCCAGCAGGCCACCAAGCCCGACCACCTCCACCGGGAGGCCGCGCTCGCGCAGCGCCGACTCGATCGCCGGAATCTGGCTGCGCACCCGGACCAGCACGGCCGTGGTCGGGCGCTGCGCCACCGGGATGTGTTCGGGGGCAGCGCCGGGCATCCGGGCCGCGCCGCGCCAGGCGGCGAGCACACTGTCAGCGATCCAGTCCGCCTCGTCGGCGTACGTGGGCAGCAACGCGCAGTGCACCGTGCCGCCGGCCGTCCCACCGGGACTGCGGTGCGGGATCGGGTCCCGGACGGTCAGCGCGGAGCGCAACTCCGGCACCTGGGCACCCGCGGCGCGCAGCGGAGTCGACAGGGCGTTCGCCACCCGGAGGATCTCCGGGCGGTTGCGCCAGCTCGTGGTGAGCCCCAGCATCTGGGCCGGCTGGCCGGCGCGGCGGGCGAACTCGCTGGGGAACCGGTCCAGAGTGCCGGCGCTGGCCCCCCGCCAGCCGTAGATCGACTGGCACGGGTCACCCACCGCGGTCACCGGGTGCCCGCCCCCGAACAGCGCGTTGAGCAGCACCACCTGCGCGTGGCTGGTGTCCTGGTATTCGTCGAGCAGCACCGCCCGGAAGCGGTCCCGCTCGATCTCGCCGACCCCCGGGTGATCCCGGGCCACCCGGGCCGCCCGGGCGAGCTGGTCGGCGAAGTCCATCGCCTCGAAGTCCTCCTTGCGCCGGGCGTACGCCCGCACCAGCGGCAGCAGACGCAGCCGGGTCTGCTGCAGGGTGAGCGCCTTGCGCACGTCGGCGTACACCCGACCCGGCCGGGACTGCACCTCGGCGAAGAACCGCCCCGTCCAGGCCGCGAGCTGGTCCGGTGCGACGAGGTGCTCGTCCAGCTCCCCGGCGAGCGCCAGCACCGCGTCGGTGATGGTGCTGGGCATCCGGTCCACCTCGGACATGTCGCCGTCGTAGTTGCGCACCAGCAGGTCGACCAACTGCCAGCGGGACGCCTCGGTGAGCAGCCGGGTGGACGGTTCGTAGCCGGCCCGCAGCCCGTGCTCGGTGACGATCCGCCCCGCGTACGAGTGGTAGGTGGAGACGGTGGGCTCACCGGCGAGCGGATCGTCCAGCGGGTCGCGTCCCTGCCGGCCGAGGCGGCGGATGAGTTGGTCGAGCCGGGTCCGTACGCGGTGGGCCAGCTCGCCGGCCGCCTTACGGGTGAAGGTCAGCCCGAGGATCTGCTCGGGGCGCACGTACGAGTTGGCCACCAGCCAGACCACCCGCGCGGCCATCGTCTCGGTCTTGCCCGACCCGGCTCCCGCGACCACCAGCAGCGGCTCCACCGGGGCGGCGATGATCGCGGCCTGCTCCCGGGTGGGCGCCGGCAACCGCAGCAGCTTGGCCAGCTCCATCGGCGTGTACCGGGGGCCGGAGTCGGCCAGCCGGGGCGCCGGTGCGGGGCCGCCCGAGCCGAAGAGGGTGGGCTGACTCACGGTGTCGTCTCAGGTCGCGACTGTGGGGCTCGCAAGCTCACTCCTCGCCCTCACGGGTGCGTCGGACAGTCGGCGGTTCGACGACCTGGCGCCCCTGCCCGGAGACCGGACAGCTGGTGCGCACCGGGCAGACCCGGCACTTCGAGTTGGCCACCGCGGCGAACGTGGCGGCTGCCATCGTATCGGCGGTCCGCCGGACCAGCGCGGTCGCCCAACCGGCCGCCGGACCCTCGCTGGCCGCCGGCTGATTCTGCTCCCGGGCGTCCTTGGCGGAGGTGCCGAGCTGCACCAGCGCGGCACCTCCGGACTCGTCACCGAACTCGGCGAACGCCCCCGCCTCGACCGCGGCCTGATAGGCGCCGAGCTGCGGGTGCTCGGCCAGCTCGGTGCCGGTGACCGCGGTGGACTTGCCGGTCTTCAGGTCGATCACCACGAGCCGCCCGGCCTCGTCGACCTCCAGCCGGTCGACCCGACCCGCCAGCTCGATTGGCCGCTGCGGGTCGTCCAGGCGGACCGCGAACTCGTGCTCGATGGCGAGTAGCCGACGGGGGTTGGTGGCCAGCCAGCGCAGCAGCTTGTCGACCATCGCCTCGGCGCGCTCCCGCTCCGGCCCGGCCATCCACCGGGCCGCCAGCTCGATCGCGTCGAACCGGGCGGCCACGTAGTCGAGCAGAGCACCCCGGTCGGCGCTGGCGTCCTCGGCGAGCATCGCCGCCGCGTGCACCAGGTTGCCGACCCCCTGCGCCGTGCTCGTCGGGCCGCTGCCGCCGTGCCGTTCCAGCAGCCACCGCAGGCTGCACCGCAGGGCGCTCTCCATCGCCGACGGGGTGACCCGCACCGGCTCACCGTCGTCGACCAGTGGACGGTCGTCGGAGAGCGCGCGCAGCCCCCACCAGTCGTCGGGGTGCGCACCGGGCACCCCGGCGGCGGCGAGCCGGGCCAGTTCGGCCGCCGCGGCGCGCCGCCGGGCCGCCGGGGCGGCCGGGTCGGTGATGGCGGTACGCAGTTCCGCGACCAACGCCGGCAGGGTCAGCGCCCGGGGTGGGCGGGTCACCGGCAGCGCCCCGGGACGGTCCGGCTCCTCGTCGCCGGTCTCGCCCCCGGCAGCGCCCCCGGTGCCGCCGTCGGAGGACGGTTCGGTGCGTGGACCGGGCGGCGGCCCGGGCAGTGTCGGTGGGGTGGGCGGGGTGAGTGGCGTGCTCGGTGGTGGGGTGCTCGGGCCCAGCTCGTGCAGGAACCGGCTGGGCTGCTCCTCGTGGTCGTCACCGCCGACGGCGGCCGATGCCACGGCGCTGACCAGCAGCCGGTGCCGGGACCGGCTGATGGCGACATGGAAGAGCCGGCGTTCCTCGTCCAGCAACGCCGAGGTCTGACCCACCACGTTCGCCGCTGTCGCGCCGCCGACGGACCGACCCGCCAACACGTCGACGAGTCGCTCCGAGCCGAGCAGGCTGCCGCGCAGTCGCAGGTCCGGCCAGATGCCCTCCTGCACGCCGGCCACCGCGACCAGGTCCCACTCCAGGCCTTTCGCCGCGTGCGCGGTGAGCAGGCGCACGGCCGCGCCCCGGTCGGCGGTCGGGGCGATGGTGTCGGCCGGCAGGTCCTGGGCGAGCACGTGATCGAGGAAGACCTCGGTGCGGGCACCGGGCAGCCGGTCGGTGAACCGGGCCGCCGCGTCGAAGAGCACCAACACGGCGTCCAGGTCGCGGTCGGCCGCCTCGGCCCGCCGCCGCCGGGCCAGGTCCCCCTCGCCGGCCGCCGGCCGCCCCTCGTTGATCGCGCCCGCCCAGCGCTCGGCCAGGCCGCTGGCGTGCCACACGGCCCAGAGCACGTCCTCGGCGGTCGAACCCGGCCGTGCGGCGGCATCCCGTGCGGTGGCCAGCAGACCGGCCACCGCCTGCGCCGGCTCCGCCCAGCGCCGGTCGATGCCGGCCAGCTCCGCCGGATCGCGCAACGCCTCGACGATCAGCTCCCCGGAAGGGCGTCGGTCACCGCCGGCCAGCGCGATCGCACGCAGGCCCTGCCGTAGCCGCCGCTCGGCCAGTGGGTCGGCCCCGCCCAGCGGCGAGTGCAGCAGCGCGACGGCCGCCTCCTCGTCGAGTCGCTCCGGCTCCAGTGCGCAGCGCAGCAGGAGCAGCAGCGGCGCGACCGCCGGTTGCAGGTGCAGCGGCAGGTCCTCGCCGTGCACCACGGTCGGTACGCCGGCCGCGTGCAGCGCCCGCCGCAGGGTGGGCAACTGCAACGCGGTGGACCGCACCAGCACCGCCATCCGCGACCAGGGCACACCGTCGAGCAGGTGCGCCGAGCGCAGCGCGTGGGCCAGCCAGGCGGCCTCGCTGGTCGCCGAGCGGAACGTGTGCACCTCGACCACCCCGGGGGGCGCGTCCGGCAGCGGGTGCAGCCGGCGGTGCAGCGCCGGGCCACGCAGCCGACGGCCCAGCCGGGCGATCGCGCCGAGCACGACCGGCCCGGCCCGGTACGACGTGGTGAGCAGCACCTGTGCGGCCGGCGCTCCGGAGGCGGTCCGGAAGCGGTGCGGGAAGGTGGTCACCCCGGCCGGGTCGGCGCCCCGGAAGGCGTACGTGGAGGAATCCGGGTCGGCGAACGCGACAAGCGACTTCCCTCCGCCAGCGATCACCGAGAGCAGTTCCAACTGGGCGGGGTCGGTGTCGGCCAGCTCGTCGACGTACACGTGGGCGATCCGGCGGCGCTCGGCGGAGAGCAACTCCTCGTCGTCGCGCAGCAGCCCGGTGGCGGCCCGGACCAGCTCGGCCGGGTCGTACGCGATGGAGCCCCGGTTGCTGACGTCGCGCAGCGCGAGCACGGCGACGTACTCCCGCAGGAAACGAGCGGCGGCCGGCCAGTCGGCGCGGCCGAGCTTCTCGCCCAGCCGGGCCAGGTCGGCCGGGCCCACACCGCGCTCGGCGGCACGCATGAGCAGGTCACGCAACTGGCCGGCGAAGGCCCGGGTCCGCAGGGCGGGGCGCAGGTCCGTCGGCCAGCCGACCGGGTCGTCCTCGGGCTCCTCGCCCACCACGTCCAGCAGCTCGCGGATGATCAGATCCTGCTCGGGGCCGGTGAGCAGCCGGGGCGACGGCTCGCCCCGTTCGGCGGCGGCACGGCGGAGCAGCCCGAACGCGTACGCCGGGAAGGTTCGTACCAGCGGCTCGCGCAGCACCCGGTGGCCGTCCTGCGCGACCCGGGCCTCGATGCGCTGGCGCAGCGCGGTGGCACCTCGACGACCAAAGGTCAGCACCAGGATCTGTTCGGGGTCGACCCCCTCCGCCACGCGGGCGGCGACCGCCTCGACCAGCGTGCTGGTCTTGCCGGTGCCCGGGCCGCCGAGCACGAGCATCGGCCCGTCGGTGTGCCCGACCACCTCGGCCTGCACCGGATCGACCCGCGGGCCCGTCCCCTCGCCGGGTCTGGCAGCACCCACGGACGCCCCGCCGCCGGCGGACACGGTGCCGCCGGAGGGCACGGTGCCGCCGGAGGGCACGGTGCCGCCGGAGGGCACGGTGCCGCCGGAGGGCACGGTGCCGCCGGAGGGCACGGTGCCGCCGGAGGGCACGGTGCCGCCGGCCGGCGTGCCCCCGCCCCCCGGCGCCGTCCCCCCGGACCGCCGCACCAACCGGTACGCCTGCATCAGCTCATCCCATCACGCCCATATGACACCAGTCCCGCATCCCGATCCACCCCATTCACCCGCGTCGATCATGACGTTAGCGGCGCGACACGCCGACAGTGGCGCCGCCAACTTCATGATCAACAGAGCGAATGGGGTGGAGGGTCGGGGATCAGGTTAGGTGGGACTCCAGGGCGTCCAGGGCTGCGGGGACGGAGGTGGCCACCGTCAGGAGGTCGCGACCGGCGGTCTTGAGGAAGTTCTGGTCGGCCAGCCCGTCGAGCCAAGCCAGCAGAGGACGGTAGAAACCGTCGGTGTCGATCAGCACCATCGGCTTGGAGTGCAGGGCGAGGGTGGCCGTGGTCCAGACCTCGAACAGCTCGTCCAGGGTGCCCAGCCCGCCGGGCAGGGTGAGGAACGCGTCCGACTTCTCGATCATCAGGGTCTTGCGGCTGGCCATCGAGTCGGTCACCAGCAGCTCGTCCGAGGCCAGGTCGGCGACCTCCAGATCGACCAACGCCTGCGGAATCACCCCCAGGGTGCGCCCACCGGCGGACCGGGCGCCGTCCGCCAGCGCGCCCATCATGCCGACGCAGCCACCACCGCTGACCAGCGTGTGCCCGCGCCGGGCCAGCTCCGCACCGGTCTCGGCGGCCAGCTCCAACCAGCGCTGATCGAGGGTACGGGAGGAGGCGCAGAAGACGCAGATCGCCGCCATCAATCCTCCCGCGGCTGGTCAGCGGCCTGCGCGGCGGCGGACTGCTGGTCGGCCGCGGTGCGGGCCACGGCCTCGTCGCGGACCGCTTCCTGCTCCGCGGAGAGTGCGGCCTCCGCCTCGACGATGTGCCGAACCGCGGCGTTGACGTCGTCGGTGAGACAGATCAGCTCCAGGTCGACCGGACCGATCTTGCCGTCGGCGGCCATCGTGTCGCGCAGCCAGTCGAGCAGGCCCTGCCAGTAGGCGACACCCATGAGCACCACCGGGAACCGGGTGACCTTGCCGGTCTGCACCAGAGTGAGCGCCTCGAACAGCTCGTCCATGGTGCCGAACCCACCGGGCAGCACGACGAACGCCTGGGCGTACTTGACGAACATGGTCTTGCGGGCGAAGAAGTAGCGGAAGTCGATGGCCAGGTCGACCCACTCGTTGATGCCCTGTTCGAACGGAAGCTCGATGCCGAGCCCGACGGAGAGCCCGCCGGCCTCGCTGGCGCCGCGGTTGGCGGCCTCCATCACCCCCGGCCCACCCCCGGTGATCACCGCGTAACCGGCCCGGGCCAGCGCGCCGCCCACCTGCTCGGCCAGCCGGCACTCGGCGCTGTCCGGCCCGCTGCGTGCGGACCCGAAGACGCTGACCGCCGGCGGCAGGTCGGCGAGGGTGTCGAAGCCTTCGACGAACTCGGAGAGGATGCGCAACGCGCGCCAGGCGTCCTTCGTCTTCCAGTCGCCCCGCCCACGCGAATCCAGCAAGCGCTGGTCGGCCGTGCTGCTCGGGATCGCCCCTCTGCGCAGCGTGACCGCGCCCCGGTGGCGCTCCTGTCCCGGACCGCGACCGGCCTCCCGCCCGTTGCTCTGGCTCATGGGCCAACCGTAGTGCTCCACGCGGCAGTTGCTGGGGCGGGGCGCGGACGCCGAGAAATAGTTCGGGATCATGGGCAACTATCCGGCTCCCCCGTACGTCTTACTATTCACATACCGGGTATGCCCCGGCGCGCGCCTTCGGGGGAGGAGACAGCGTGATCAGCAACAACGAGATGATGCGGATCCGTCGCCAGATGCAGCGACGCATCCGAGACGTGGTGGCCGAACGCCGCCGCACCCGCCAGCAGGACCCAGTTCCCCTGGCCCCCGTCGCACCCGCCTCCCCCGCCGCACCCGGAGCTGATCAAGAGGTTTGCGTCGCCGATAACGGGCCCGGCTGACGCAAACCTCTTGATCACCGGGAGCAGGCCCGGGCCTGGCCGGGCCTGGGTGGGTGGGTGGGTGGGTGGGTCAGGCTGGGGCCAGCCAGCGGTGCAGGGTTGCCGCGCCATCGCGGATCTTGCTGATCTCGACGTGCTCGTCCCTGTGGTGGGCGAGGTTGGGGTCGCCCGGGCCGAAGTTCAGCGCCGGGATTCCCATGGCCGCGAACCGGGCCACGTCCGTCCAGCCCAGCTTGCCGATCGGCGCCGCGCCCACCGCCGCCACGAACTCCTTCGCCGGAGCCGCCTCCAGCCCCGGGGGTGCACCGGCAGCCGCGTCGGTCACGGCCACCTCGAAGCCGGCGAAGACCTCTCGCAGATGCTGCTCCGCCGCCGCCGGGTCACGATCCGGCGCGTACCGGTAGTTGACCTCGATCTCGCACTGATCGGGGATCACGTTGCCGGCGACGCCACCGTTGATCCGCACCGCGTTCATGCCCTCGCGGTAGTCGCACCCCTCGATGGTGACCCGGCGGGCCTCGTACGTCTGGAGGCGCCGCAGCACCTCACCGGCCGCGTGGATCGCGTTCACCCCGTGCCAGGAGCGTGCGGCGTGCGCCCGCTCCCCCGTCGTCGTCACGATGGCCCGCATGGTGCCCTGGCAACCCGCCTCGACGATGCCGTACGTCGGCTCCAGCAGCACCGCGAAGTCCGCCTCCAGCCACTCCGGGAACGCCTGGGCGACCAGGTTGAGCCCGTTGTACCGCGACTCGATCTCCTCGGCCTCGTAGAAGAAGTACGTCACGTCGTAACGCGGGTCGGGCAGCGTGACCGCCAGGTGCAGCGCGTACGCGACACCGGACTTCATGTCGGAGGTGCCACAGCCGTACATCAGGTCGCCGCGCATGGTCGACGGGAAGTTGTTGTTCAGCGGCACCGTGTCCAGGTGCCCGGCCAACACGACGCGCTGCGACCGACCGAGGTCGGTGCGCGCCATCACCGTGTTGCCGTGCCGGTGGGTGGTCAGGTGCGGTACGCCCCGCAGGACCTCTTCGACGCAGTCGGCGATCGCCTTCTCGTTCAGGGACACGGACTCTATGTCGACCAGAGCGCGGGTCAGCTGCACCGGATCGGCGAGGACCTCGGGGGTCAGCGGGTTCTCCATGGTTCGCACGGTACCTTCAGGTCTGTCAGCGTGAGGAGCGAGCCGAGGCCGGCCCGGCCGCGACCGAGAGGTGCAACAGTGACGTCCGCAGATTCCGCCTGGGGTATCGGCCTGGCCACCGTCACCGCAGACGAGCAGGTGCTCGACACCTGGTACCCGACCGGCAAGCTGGGCCTGGGCGAGCTGCCGCTGGTCGCCGGTGAGGACAAGGCGGACGTGCTCGACCTGCCGCCGGCCGCGCTCGGTGACCGGTCGCTGCCCGGTCTGCGTACCGTCCAGGTGGTCACCGTGATCGGCTCGCTGGACGACCCGATCAAGGACGCCTCCGACGCGTACCTCCGGTTGCACCTGCTCTCGCACCGCCTGGTCCGGCCCAACCAGCTCAACCTCGACGGCATCTTCGGCAAGCTGGCCAACGTGGCCTGGACGTCCGCCGGGCCGTGCCCCCCGGAGCGGGTCGACGAGCTGCGGGTGATCGAGCGGGCCGCCGGCCGGCACCTGGCGGTGTACGGGGTGGACAAGTTCCCCCGCATGACCGACTACGTGGTCCCCTCCGGTGTGCGGATCGCCGACGCCGATCGGGTCCGCCTCGGCGCTCACCTCGCCGCCGGCACCACCGTGATGCACGAGGGCTTCGTCAACTTCAACGCCGGCACCGTGGGCACCTCGATGGTGGAGGGCCGGATCGTGCAGGGCGTGCTGGTCGGCGACGGCTCCGACGTCGGTGGTGGCGCCTCGATCATGGGCACGCTCTCCGGTGGCGGCACCGAGAAGGTGAGCATCGGCGAGCGGAGCCTGATCGGCGCGAACGCCGGTGTCGGCATCTCCCTCGGCGACGACTGCGTGGTCGAGGCCGGCTGCTACATCACGGCCGCCTCGAAGATCACCCTGCCGGACGGCCGGGTGGTCAAGGCCCGGGAGCTCTCCGGCGTCGACGGGCTGCTGTTCTGGCGCAACTCGGTGACCGGCGCGCTGGAGGCTCGGCCGCGCACCGGCCGGGGCATCGAGCTGAACGCCGCCCTGCACGCCAACGACTGACGGCCCCACCGGGTCCGCGGCGCTCGGCCGCGGACCCGGCGGGGTACGCCTCAGCGCAACCGGTACGCCTGGATGATCCGCTCGGTCACCGTGTTGCCGGCGGCGTCCCGGGCGGTGGCCCGCAGGGACGCGTAACCGGGCCCGGCGGGATGCTGGACGGTGGCCGTCCAGCCGTGCCCGCCGTGCCGGACCCGGGCGGGTTGCCAGCTACGCCCGCCGTCGTAGGAGATGTCCACGCTCAGCTTCGTCAGCCGCGACCCGGCGGCGCCGGGCTGCCGCTGCACCTGAACGGGGATGACCAGACTCCGGCCGGCGGCAGCCGCGTTGTCCGCGCTCAGCGGCGGTGCGAACCGGATGGCCGACACCGGCAGCGGGCGGTAGTCGTCCCCGGCGACGTGCCGGGAGCGGAAGGTCCATGCCGTGCTGACCTCGGTACTGAGGTCGGTGAAGCTCCGCGTCGAGGACACCTCCAGCCGGTAGGTGGCATTGCCGGGCGGCACCGTGAACTGCCCGTAACCCGGGTCCGGCAACTCGTCGACCAGCTTGCCGTTGCGGTAGAGGGCGGTCCGGGCGGCATCGGGAACCGACCCACCGGCGTGCCCCTCGGCGTCGCTGTGCAGGGGAACGTCCACCTGGATCTCGTCACCGAGTCGGGTGACCCCCTGGCCGGGCCAGCGCGGCGCCGGGAACGACGGCCCGTACGGCGCGCTGTTCCAGTTCTCCCGGATGTGCCGGCCGGCCCGGTACGCCCGCGGTTCGGCGATCAGCACCGCCTTTCCGTCGAGCCACCCTTCCTCGGTGGGCACCCCGAACAGCAGCTCCGAGGACCAGCGCACCCCCCGGGTGTTGTAGTGCTCGACCCGCTGCCCGGGCACCGCCGTGGGCAGATTCACCGCCCAGCCGCCCAGGTCGGGGTCGAGGTGCGGGAAAACCACCCGATCCGCGACCAGGCCCGGATAGCCGCCCCGGAACCGGTGCGTGACGCTGGCCAGGTCTCGGCTGCGGTAGGTCTTGTCGAAGCCCGCCGGCATGCTGCCGGGGAACTTTTCGGAAAGCGCGTACAGGTAGGGGCTGTTGGCGACCTCAGGCTGCGCCCACTGGCTGCTGATCGTGGCGAAGAACCGTTCACCGGAGACCGCCCGGCCGATCTGCCCGGTGGCCAGCCCGGTGAGGTCGAGGGCGAGCACGCCGAACCCGTAGGCGTTGCCCTCGTCGGTAACCCAGTTGGCCCCGATGTCCACCAGCGCCGGCACGGCCGATGGCTCGGGGACGGCGGTACGCACCGGCCGCGCCTTCCGGCCGTCGACGGTGACCGTGGTGTCACCGTCGAGGACCAGCTCCGGCTGGGCCAGTTGGGCGATCCCGTCCTCCGCGAAGAGGAGGCTGACGAGTCCGTAGCGGGCCTTGGGCAGCCGGGTGTCGACGGTGCCGTCCGGGTCGTACAGGTCGTGGGTGGCGAAGGTGTCCAGGTCGATCAGCACGGTGAGGTGGTCGGCGGCCGCCGCACCGGTGGCATCCAGGTGCCGCACCGTGAGCTGGTAGCTCTCCACCTCCCGGTTCACCGCCACCGGGGTGACCGCCACCGCCGACCCGGAACGGGCCACGATCCGTCCGGTCCAGTAGCCGTCCGTTCCGAGCCGGGTGTCGGCGGTGACGGTGGTCCCGGCGGTGCCCCCTGCGGGCACGGTCACCTGGCTCGCGCCGAGGGCGAACATGCCGGCCGGCGCCGGCTGGCCGTCCGGGCCGGTCACCTCGAGGGTCAGATCCAGGGTGAGCGGAGCCGGGCCGTCATTGCGCCAACCGACCTCCCGGCTGATCGGGGTGTCGTCGTCGTGCGGCCAGGCCGGCTGCCCGAGGGCGACGCTGACCGGGTCGCTGACCACCTGCTGGGTGATCGCCCGGGCCATGTCGACGCGGCCGGCGCCCTGCTGGAAGGCGGTCTGCGCCGGGTGCGGTTTCGCCGAGGCCATCAGGGTGGCCTTGAGCTGGGCCGCGGCCCAGCCGGTGTGCTGCTGGGCGAGCAGCGCCACCGCGCCGGTGACGTGCGGTGCGGCCATCGAGGTGCCGGAGAGCGCGACGTATCCCTCCCCCACCGGCGTACCGATCGCCGTGCCGTCGGCGCGGGCGGCGACGATCTCCACCCCGGGCGCGGTCAGGTCCGGCTTCAGCCCACCGTCGCCCACGCGGGGGCCACGGCTGGAGAAGTCGGCCAGGGCGTCGTCGCGGCCCACGGCGCCCACGGTCAGGGCGGCGTCGGCGCTGCCCGGTGAGCCGACCGAGCCGTCCGTGCCGTCGTTGCCGGCGGAGATCACGAAGAGCGCGCCGGTCTGCGCGGTCAGCGACTCGACGGCAGCCTCCAACGGGTCGACGTCGGACGTGTCCCCGCCGCCCAGGCTCATATTGATCACGTCGGCGTGCTGATCGACGGCGGCCCACTGCATACCGGCCAGGATCGCCGACTCCGGGCAGCCCCCCTCCTCGCAGACCTTGCCGTTGAGCAGGGTGGCGTCCGGCGCGACGCCCCGGTACCTACCGCCGGAGGCCGCGCCGCTGCCGGCGATGATCGAGGCGACGTGGGTGCCGTGGCCCACCGTGTCACCGGCCCCGGAGGCTTCGGTGAAGTTGTGCGACTCGGCGACCCGGCCGGTCAGGTCGGGATGGTTGACGTCGATGCCGGTGTCCAGCACCGCGACGCGGACGCCCTGGCCGGTGAAACCCGCCTGGTGCGCGGCTGGCGCGCCGATCTGCGGCACGCTGTGGTCCAGGGTGAGCTGCCTGCGGCCGTCGAGCCAGATCCGGTCGGCATCCCCCGCCGCGCCGACCCGGGCTCCGGCGCCGGTGAGCGCCGCCCAGACCGCCGTGGCCCGCCGCTTGTCGGCCGTGGCGGCCACCCCGCGGATCGCCGGCAACTGCGCGGTGACGGTCAGCCCACCGGGCACGGCGGCGCGGTGCCGAGCGCCCACGTCGCCGGTGACGAGCACCGGCAGGTGGCCCCGTCGGGCGTCGTCGTAACCGGCGGCGATCAGCCCGGTCACGTCGAACAGTCGCCGGTCGACCCGGCCGGACCGGACCAGCGGCAGGGCGTCCTGCGGCAGCACGGTGAGCTGGCCGCGGTCGCGGGTGGTGAGGAAGCGCAGATGGGTGCGGCCGGGGCCGGGACGGACGGCGGCGGCCCCGGACGCGGTGACGGTGACCCGGTCACCGGTGAGCAGGGTGACCGTCTTCGTGGTGACGGCGCCGGTCGCGGTACGCGGGGCGACGTCGGGGGCGGTGCTGGTGGGTGGGCTGGCCACGGCGATTGCCGGAGCGCCCAGTACGAGGGCTGCTGCGGCGGTGACGGCGGTGACCATTCTGCGGCGTCTATGCAACGGATCCTCCTCGGTGGAGCGTTGACACCTGTGAGAGGTGCATTGACCGCCGTCAGTATTGCATACCGGGTATGCAGAGAAGGCGTCGAAAATATGACGGACCTGCCAACCCCACACCGGATTGGCAGGCATCATCGACCTGGTGACCTCCATGAAGGACCGGATGCTCGCCGGCGAGCCGTACCTCGCTGACGATCCCGAGATCATCGCCGACCTGGACCGGGCCGCCCGACTGATGGAACGCTTCAACACCAGCCCCGCAGCCGACCCGCAGGCACGCCTCGCGGCACTCCGCGACCTCCTCGGCGAACTCGGCGAGGACACCTGGATCCGACCGCCGTTCTACTGTGACTACGGCTGGCAGATCCGGATCGGCCCGCGCAGTTTCGTCAACTACAACGCGGTCTTCCTCGACGTCGCACCGATCACCCTCGGCGCGGACGTCCAGATCGGACCGAACGTCCAACTGCTCACCCCGACGCATCCGGTGCAACCCGACCCACGCCGCGACAAGTGGGAGGCGGCCAAGCCGATCACCATTGGCGACAACGCCTGGCTCGGCGGTGGCGCGATCGTGCTGGCGGGCGTGACGATCGGCGCGAACACCGTCGTCGGCGCGGGCGCGGTGGTGACCCGGGACCTGCCCCCCAACATCGTCGCGGTCGGCAACCCGGCCCGGCCGGTCCGTGAACTCGACTAGCCTGCGTCCGGAGGAACCTGTTCGCACCGTCGCACATGGAGGACAACATGGGCACGATCCACATCGACCTGTTCGCCACGCTCGATCTGGTCGGTCAGGCACCAGGCGGACCAGAGGAGGACCCCGAGGGTTTCCCGTACGGGGGATGGCAGGCGCCCCTGTTCGACGAGACGGGCGGTCGACAGGTCATGGACGGCATGCGGGGCATGGACGCCCTGCTCCTGGGCCGCCGGACCTACGACATCTTCGCCGCGTACTGGCCGAAGCAGGCCGACGGTGTCGACGGCGGGATCGCCACCCTGTTCAACAACATTCCGAAGTACGTGGCTTCGCGCGGCAACCCGGACCTGGACTGGGCGGGCTCGACGCACCTGGGGCCCGACCTGGTGCGCTCCGTGCGTGAGCTGCGGGACAAGCACGAGAAAGTCCACGTGATCGGCAGCCTGAACCTGGTGCAGACCCTCCTGCGGGAGCGCCTCTTCGACCGGCTCAACCTCTGGATCTTCCCCATCGTGCTCGGTGTCGGCAAGAAGGTGTTCGACGGCGGCGCGGTACCGGCCAACCTGACCCTCCTCGAGCCGCCCGTCACGACGGGCAAAGGCGCCGTGCTCCTACGGTACGGCCTCGCTGCCGGGACGCCGACCACCGGGGACATGACCCGCGAGGACCGCGGCGTCACGGAGTGACGCGTTCCCGGCTGCCCCGGCGGTCTCGCTCAGACCGCCGGCGGCTCGGGTAGACGGACCACCAGGTCGGCACGGTCGGCGGTGGGGGTGATGAGGGCCGCGTTCGCCTCGTCACTGCCCAGCGCCCACTCGCGTGCCTGCTCCGGCGACCGCCCGAAGGCCTCGTGCCGGGCGGTCAGCCGGCGTTGACGCAGCTCGGCGTCCAGGTCGAGGAACCACGCCTCGTGCAGCAGCGACCGAATCTCCTGCCACGGGAAATCCGGCAACAACAGGTAGTTGCCCTCGGTCACCACCAGCCGGACCGACGGCGGCACCTCGATCGCCCCGGCCACCGCCTCCTCCAGGGCCCGCCGGAACTCCGGCGCATAGACCGAGGTCGGCTCCAGCCGGCGCACCCGACGCAGCAGCGAGACATAGCCGTTGGCGTCGAACGTGTCCACCGCGCCCTTACGCTCGGCACGACCCAACCGGACCAACTGCGACTGCGCCAGGTGGAAGCCGTCCATCGGCACCAGCCGGGCGGTCGGCCCGACGGCGGCCACGATCTGTTCGGCCAGGGTGGACTTCCCGGCACCCGGCGCGCCGGCGATGCCCAACAGTTGTCGCGGACCGGCCTCGGCCAGCGCCAGGGCCCGCCGCACCAGCTCGTCGACGGACAGCACCCGGGCCGGTGGCATCAGCCGAGGACCGGAGCGCTGATCGTGAACCGCGCCCGCACGGCCGCTTGGACGGCCTGCGGCTGCGGGTCCAGTTCCAGCTCTGCCGGGCCGTCACCCGCGCCACCGCCCCCGGCGAACGCCGCACGGGCGAACATCGGCCGGTCGGCCGGGCCGGCGTCGGCCAACTCGATCAGAGCGGTGACCTGGGCACCGAGCGCCTCGGCGTACTCCCGGGCCCGCAGCAGCGCGTCGCTGATCGCGGCGTGTCGCGCCTCGCGGTGCGCGGGGCTGTCCGGGCGAAGCTCCCACCAGGGCCCGGCCACCTCGACCTGATCCTGGTCGGCCAGTCGGAGCATCAACTCGCCGAGGGCGGTGAAGTCGGTGACCGTGACCGTGGTGGTCACGCTGCCGTGCCAGGCGACCACCCGCTCGCCCGAGCGCCGGGTCTCCGGTCGCACCCGCAGGTCGCCGGTCTCCCGACGCGCCACCGCCGGCCCGGAGCCGTCCAGCAGCACCCGGACGGCGGCGGCACGCTCGGCCAGCCGGGTCAGGGTGACCTCCCGGTCCCGATCACGCGCTGTCGCGGTGACCGCGAACCGGGCCAGCTCGGGCGGCACCTCCCGGTACGCCTCGCCGCGCACCTGCACCACCGGACTGTCCACCGCCATGCCTCCCAGCCTAGTCAGCCAGCGGGAGCCTCGCGGTGTAGGAGACCGCCTCCGGGCCGACCTGACACCCCGTCAGGTGCCCACCGGCGTCGCCCAGCCCGCGCAGCCAGGACACCTCCGCGTCATGGTCGCCGCCCGCTGGGAACTCCCGGGCCTGACCGACGAACCGCCGCTCCAGCAGCGCCGAGCGGGCCGCCCTGGCCTCCGCGTACCGGGCGATGAGCGCCGGTGCGTCGTCGGCCCGCAGCGCGGCGGCCAACCCGTCCAGAAACGCGCGGACCTCACCCAACTCGTGCAGCACCCGGTCGCGGTTGCCGAGCAGCATGTTCGCGGTCCGCTCCGCCGGGGTGCCGGCGACCCGGGTGCCGTCGGAGAAGCTGCCCGCCGCCAACGCCAGGACCGCGTCGCGCAGCGGCGCCCGCTGCGCCGCACCGGCAAGCGCACCGGCCAGCAGATGCGGCACGTGCGAGGCGAGCGCGGCCACCGAGTCGTGTGCCGGCGCCGACATCGGCACCACCCGGGCACCGAACAGCTCCACCAGCAGCCCGGTCAGCCAGCGGAAGGCGTCCGTCGCGGCGCCCGGTGCCGGGCAGAGCACCCAGGCGGCACCGGCCAGCAGTGTCGACGAGGCGGCGGTCAGGCCAGCGGACTCCGCGCCCGCCATCGGGTGCCCGGGGACGAACCGGTCGGCGAGCCCGAGTCGATCGGCCGCCTCGGCCACCTCGACCTTGGTGCTGCCGACATCGGTGAGCACGCAGCCGGGCGCGGTCAGCTCGGCCACCCGGGCCAGGGTGTGCGGGAGAGTGGGCAACGGGCCGCAGAGGAACACCACGTCCCGGCCGGCCACGACCTGCTCCATCGTGGCCGGGGCAACCACTCCCCGGCCCCGGGCCCGCTCGCGGGTCGCCGGGTCCGGATCCCATCCGGCCACGTCCAGGCCGGCTTCGGCCAGGCGCAGCAGCACCGACCCGCCGATCAGGCCGGTGCCGATCACGGCCGCCCGCAGCCCGGCGTACCGCCCGGTCACACCGTCGGTCATCGCCGGGCCGCCCGGGGTCAGGCCCGCAGCCGGCCGGCGACCGCCGCGACGTGCTCGTCGGACTCGGTCAGCGCAACCCGGACGTGCTGCCCGGCGGAGGGGCCGTAGAAGACGCCGGCGGCGACCAGGATGCCCCGCCGAGCCAACCAGTCGACCGTCTGCCAGCAGTCCTCGCCTCGGGTGAGCCAGAGGTAGAGACCCGCCTCGGAGTGCTCGACCGTGAACCCGGCACCGGTGAAGGCGGCGGTCAGCACCTCCCGCCGGGCGCGGTAGCGCTCCCGCTGCTCCTCGGCGTGTCGCTCGTCGTGCAGTGCGGCCACCATCGCCGCCTGCACCGGCGCGGGCACGATCATGCCCGCGTGTTTGCGGACCTTCAGCAGCTCGGCGACGAGCGCCGGGTCACCGGCGACGAAGCCGGCCCGGTAGCCGGCGAGGTTGGACCGCTTGGACAGCGAGTGCACAGCGAGCAGCCCGGCATAGCTGCCGCCGCTGACCTGCGGGGACAGCACCGAGACCGGCTCGGCCGACCAGCCGAGCGTCAGATAGCACTCGTCGCTGGCGACCACGGCGCCGCGTTCCCGGGCCCAGTCGACCACCTTTCGGAGGTGCGCCGCGGGCAGCACCCGGCCGGTCGGGTTGCTGGGCGAGTTGACCCAGACCAACCGGACCCGCGAGGTCGGCCCGACCGAGGTGAGCGAGTCGGTACGGACGACGGTGGCGCCGGCCAGCCGGGCCCCGTCCTCGTAGGTGGGGTACGCGATCGACGGCACCACCACCACGTCCCCCGGGCCGATGCCGAGCAGGGTGGGCAGCCAGGCGACCAGCTCCTTCGAACCGACCGTCGGCAACACGCCGAGACCGTCGACCCCTGCGCCACAGGCCCGGGACACCCACGCCGCGATCGCGGCCCGCAACGCCGGGGTGCCGGCGGTCAACGGGTAACCGGGAGCGTCGGACGCGTCAGCCAACGCCCGGCGGATCACCTCGGGCACCGGGTCGACCGGCGTGCCCATGGAGAGGTTGATCAGGCCCTCCGGATGCGCCGCGGCCAGGGTGGCCGCGGCGTCCAGGGTGTCCCAGGTGAACTCGGGCAGCCGTGACGAGACCGGCGCGGGCCGGTTCAGTGGCCCTCGCCGCGCGGCGGCTGCGCGGCGACGAAGGTGGCGTCCTTCTCCACCTTGCCGATCTTCGAGGCACCACCGGGCGAGCCCAGGTCCTCGAAGAACTCGTAGTTGGCGCCGGTGTAGTCCTTCCACTGCTCCGGGACGTCGTCCTCGTAGAAGATCGCCTCCACGGGGCAGACTGGCTCACAGGCACCACAGTCGACGCACTCGTCGGGGTGGATGTAGAGCATCCGGTTGCCCTCGTAAATGCAGTCGACCGGGCACTCCTCGATGCATGCCTTGTCGAGCACATCCACGCACGGCTCGGCGATGATGTAGGTCACCGGTCTTCTCCTCCGCAAGACACGCCGCGATCTCCCGCGACGGTAAGAGCCTAGTATCTCGCCGGGGAGGGGGTCGATCGTGCTCCGACAGCAGGATGTGGGACACCGAATCGTGGTCCGCCGTATTGTGGGGATTCGCGAAGGCCGCCCGCTCTTCACCGACGCCCTCGGCGAGTTGGTCGAGCTGAGCGAGACTCATCTCACGCTGGCCACCGCGCAGGGCCAGCTGCGGGTCCCCGTGGCGCAGGTCCACCGCGCCAAGCGGGTGCCGCCGACCCGTCGGCCGACCGCGGCTGCCGTGGTGACGCTGGAGCGGGCCGCCGACGAGGCCTGGCCCGCACCGACGCGGGGCCGGCTCGGTGACTGGCTGCTGCGGGCCGCCGACGGCTGGACCGGGCGTGCCAACTCGGCGCTGCCGATCGGCGACCCGGACCGACCGCTGCTCGCCGCGGTGGACGCGGTCGAGCGCTGGTACGCCGAGCAGGGCCAGCCAGCAATGATCAATACACCGTTGCCGCTCGCCGCGCCGGTCGGCGCCGAGCTGGACGCGCGGGGCTGGGGCAGCCGGCCGCCGGTGCTGGTGCAGACCGCACCGCTCCCGCTGGTTGATCCCGGGGCCGGCGCGGCGGTGCCCGGAGCTGGATCGGTGGCCACCGAGGCCACCGTCGAGCCGGTCGCGGAGGTAGGCGCGGCCGCCCCCGGAGCGAGCGTCGAGCTGGTGGCCGCACCGTCCGCGGCGTGGCTGGCGATTGCCGCCGGGCGCAAGGGTGGCCTTCCAGACGCCGCCCGGCACGTGCTCACCGCCGTGGACCAGGTCCGCTTCGCCCACGTGTACGCGGACGGCACGCTGGTGGCGATCGGCCGGGGCACGGTGACCGGGCAGGGCCGCTGGCTCGGGCTGAGCCTGATCGAGGTGCTGCCGGAGGCGCGCCGTCAGGGGCTGGCGCGGGCGGTGATCGCGGCGCTGGCCGGCTGGGGCGTCTCAGCCGGCGCGACGCACGCCTTCCTCCAGGTGGAGCAGCGCAACACCGCTGCGGTCGCGCTCTACCGGCGGCTCGGCTTCACGACCCATCACACCTACCTGACCCGGGTCGCTCCGCACTGAGCTGGCGCCCGCGCCGTGGTCAACTCGGGTTTCAGGAAGTCGGGCCGTCCGCCTCGGCCGGACACCCCGCCTTCCTGAAAGTCGAGTCGATCACCGCCGGCGCCGGACGCGGTACGCCGCGGGGTCAGCGACGGACGACGCGGCGGGGCTTGGCGGCCTTGACCTCGGCGTACCGCTTGAGCTGCAGAGAGCGGTAGTCACGCCCGAGCGCGGTGAGCACCAGGTAACCGATCAGCACCCCGGCGCCGGTGGCCAGCAGGTAGAGCCAGATCTGGGCGAAGAAGGTCGCCGCACCGCCAGCGAACGGGTTGTGACCGATCAGCAGCGGCCCGACCAACACGGTCAGCGCCATCGCCACCGCCACCACGAGGGCCATGTCGGCCGCCCAGTCGGCCAGCGGCCGGCGACCACCCCAGCGGAAGGCGACCACGGCCAGAATCAGCCCGATCACCGCGAACATCGCCAGCGACACCCGGTCGGCGGCGGTGTCGTCACCGTCGAAGCCGAACCGGATGACCAGCCTGGCGACCACGTTGACCGCGAACAGTGCTGCCACGAGCACAGCGACGTCACGCCACCGCTTGTCCATTACCGGACCTCCTGCCGTACGCCCCGTTCCGGGGCCGCATCCCTGGCAGGAATATCTACCACCCTTACCTGGGTGACGTCATCAGCCACCGAGCGTGGGCGGCGGGGAAAGGATCTGCCGGAAGCCCATCACCGCGAAGGTCATCGCGCCGGCCACGATCATGGCCAGGCCGACCCAGTTGTCGCCGGCCAGCAACAGGTCGCCCTCGTTGGTTCGAATGGCGGCCACCGCCATCAGCGCGAACCACGGCACCGCCGGCAGCGCCACCGCCCACCGGCGGCCGACCACCTCGTGGGCGAACCAGCTCAGCGCGATGTTGGCGCCGATGGCGAGCAGCGCCGACACGCCGATCAGCTGCCCGCCGACGCGGACGGTGGCGAGCAGCAGCTCCAGCACCCCGGTCAGCACCCCGGCGACCACCACGACGATCCCGCCGGCCAGCCGCACGCCCAGGTCCAGCAGTCGCGGCGGTGGCCCCGCCGGGGGCGGCGCGTCCTGGACGTCCACGACCGTCATCGGTGCGGCGGGCAGGGTCACCGGAGACCGGCCGCCGCGACCGGGGACCGGTCCGGGGCGGTCTCCTCGGGCAGCCCGGCGAAGAGGTCGTCCTCCCAGCCGTACGGGCCGGCGCCCGGGCCCTTCTCGCCGACCGCCAGGGTGAAGAACTCCACGCCCATGAACTCGCCCCCGAAGTTGCCGGCGATCGAGTAGAGCCAGGAGTTGGCCGGGATCTGGGTGGCGTGCGCCCGCATCGCGGCCTCCTTGGCCGTGTGCTGGTCCGTGCCGTCGATCCGGGCGGCGATCTGGGCGTCCGGGGTGCCGAAGGGCAGGTCGGCAATGTCCTCGATGCCGCCGAACGGGTTGTCGGCGGACTCCGCGAAATGGCTCATGCCGGCCTCCAGCACGCTGGACGGCATGGCCGTCCAGTAGACCTTGAGCGGGGCGCAGCCCTCGGCGGCGGCCAGCTCGACGGCGCGCATCGCCACCCGGTGTGCCTGGATGTGATCGGGGTGGCCGTAGAAGCCGTTCGGGTCGTACGTGACAAGCACCTGCGGGCGTACCTCCCGCATGATCTCCACCAGGTGCCCGGCGGCCTCGTCGAGGTCGGCCTGCCAGAAGGCGCGGGGGTGCGCGTTGGTCGCGAGCCCCATCATCCCCGAGTCGCGGTAGCGACCGGCGCCGCCGAGGAAGCGGTGGTCGGTGACGCCGAGCGCGGCGCACGCGGCGGCCAGCTCGGCGATCCGGTACCCACCGAGCTGGTCGGCCTCGGCGGCGGCGAGCTGCGCCAGCGCGGGCACGTGGATCTCGCCCTCCTCGCCGAGGGTGCAGGTCACCAGCGTGACGTGCGCGCCTTCGGCGGCGTAGTGGGCCATCGTCGAGCCGGTGCCGATCGACTCGTCGTCGGGGTGCGCGTGGACCAGCAGTAGGCGGCGGTCGGGCAGCATCGTCACGACGGTCACTCTAACTGGCGGTTGCGCTCAGCCGAGGCTGACGCGTCCGCCCAGGTCGGCCACATCACCCCCGGTACCGCTCTACGATTTGGCGTGTGGACTTTCCGGAGCTGGCCGCCCGCACCCGCCGGTTCAGCCACGGCGCGCCACGCGCGGTCTCCGTGGCTGAGGACGGCTCCCGGGTGATCTTCCTGCGCTCCGCCGGCCCGGAGGACCCGGCGGACGCGCTCTGGCTGCTGGACGTGGCCACCGCCGAGGAGCGGCTGGTCGCCGATCCGGCAACTCTGCTGGGCGAGGGCGGTGACCCGCGGTCCCTGTCCCCCGGCGAGCGCGCGCTGCGCGAGCGACTGCGACTCAGTGCCAACGGCATCGGCTCGTACGCGCTGGACGCCGCCGGCCGCGTGGCGGTGTTCGCGCTGGCCGGGCGGTTGTTCCGGGCCGACCTGGTGCACGGCGACGTGGTGGAGGTGGTCGCCGTCGGCCCGGTGCTGGACCCGCGGCCGGACCCGACCGGGCAGCGGCTGGCGTACGTGACCGACGCGGCCGAGGGTGTGCGCCGGGGCGAGCTGCGGGTGGTCGACGCCGACGGCACCGACAGCCTGCTGGCCGGCGAGGACGCCGGGGTGAGCTGGGGGTTGGCCGAGCACATCGCGGCGGAGGAGTTCGGCCGGTTCCGGGGCTACTGGTGGGCGCCGGACGGCCGTTCGGTGCTCGCCGCCCGGGTCGACGAGTCCCGCCTGGACCGCTGGCACCTGCACGACCCGGCCGAGCCGGCCAGCCTGCCGACGGCCGTCGCGTACCCCCGGGCTGGTGGGCCGAACGCGGAGGTCAGCCTGCACCTGCTGGACCTGGACGACGGCTGGGTCGACGTGCACTGGGACCGGGAAACCTACCCGTACCTGACCGCGGTCAGCTGGGGCGAGGGCAGCCCACTGATCACCGTGCTGCGCCGCTCCCAGCAGCACGGGCTGGTGCTGGCGGTGGATCCCCGTACGGGTGAGACGCAGGTGCACGCCGAGCTGGCCGATCCGCGCTGGGTCGAGCCGATCGCCGGCACCCCGGCGCACCTGCCGGACGGCCGGGTGCTGGTCGGCGGGGAGTTGGCACACGACGGGTACGACGCGCGGTGCCTGTTCGCCGACGGCACCCTGCTCACCCCGCCGTCGCTGTACGTACGGCGGGTGGTGGGTCGGGTGCCGGCCGCCACCGGCCCGGCCGACCTGCTCGTGGAGGCGAGCGATGGCGAGCCGAGCGAGCGGCACCTGTTCCGGGTGCGTACCACCATCGGCGGTGGGGTGGACGCACGCCGACTCACCACCGACTCCGGCTGGTACACGGCGGCCGTGGGCGGGGACGTGCTGGCGGTCGGTGTCGCGTCACTGGACCACGCCGGGGTGCGCTGGACGGTGCGTCGCGGCGATCAGGAGCTCGCCGAGCTGCGGTCGTTCGCGGCCAACCCGCCGTATTCTCCGTTGCCGCTGCTGGAACGGGTGACCGACCGGCGGCTGCCGGCGGCGGTGCTCTATCCGGACAACCACGTGACGGGCCGGCGGCTGCCGGTGCTGCTGGACATCTACGGCGGGCCGGGGCACCAGGAGGTCGTGGCGGCCCGGGCCGCGTGGTTGGAGCGACAGTGGTGGGCCGACGCCGGGTTCGCGGTGGTCACCATCGACAACCGGGGTACGCCGGGAGTGGCCCCGTCGTTCGAGAAGGCGATCCACCGACGGGTGGCCGACGTGATCCTGACCGACCAGATCGACGCGCTGACCGCGCTCGCCGGCAAGCACCCCGACCTGGATCTGGGTCGGGTGGGTGTGCGCGGCTGGTCGTTCGGGGGGTGGCTGGCCGGGTTGGCGGTGCTGCGCCACCCGGAGCTGTTCCGGTGCGGGATCGCGGGCGCCCCGGTGACCGACTGGGCGCTGTACGACACCGCGTACACCGAGCGTTATCTCGGGTTGCCGGAGGACGGCATGGACCTCTACGCGCACCACTCGCTGGTCGAGTTGGCCGCCGAGCCGGTCACCGGACCGGACCAGGCCCGCCCGTTGCTGCTGGTGCACGGCATGGCCGACGACAACGTGGTGGCCGCGCACACGCTCCGGCTCTCGGCGGCCCTGCTGAGCACCGGTCGGCCGCACGCGGTGCTGCCGCTGACGGGTGCCACGCACATGGCCGCGAACGGCACCTCCGAACGCCTGCTCCCCCTGGAACTGGACTTCCTCCGCACCCACCTACGGTGATTGCCGTCGCGGGGCCTTGTCCGAATGATCGGGAGTCAAGGGCGGGTCAGGGACCTCAACTTGTCGCTGATGTCGATCTGGAAAGTGGTCTGCATGTCTTCGTACGGGGTGAGTGAGACAGATTCCACCAGTCCACCCCTCACGTCGTAGCTGTGGCCATCCGCGACCAACTGGCAGGGCAGGTCGCCCTTTTCCAGGTCGGCGAGGAACACGTCGGCCCGCACATTGTCCTGGCCCTCGGCGTCCGGGAAGGCGAAGGTCGTCACGCGGTACAGCAGCATGTAGCGCTTGTGCAGCCCGAGGTCGAGGATCTTCCGGAGCCTCTGGACCGGGTCCTTCTCGGCCCCGAGGTATGGCTCGTAGCCGTACTGGCTGGTCACCGTGAATTCGTTGGTGCCGAGTGGTCCCTGCGGGCCGGTGATCCACAGGCCGCGGACGAGCCAGCCCGGCGGCACGGCGAACGTGTTGAGGGTCGACCCGGGATCGTCCACTATCCGCTCCGGCGTTCCGGCCTCGGTTGTCGCCGCGATGTCGACGTTTCCGCCCTTGCCCGGGCTGTTGTAGCTGTCTGAGGCTCGGCTGGTGTGGTCGAACCAGATGAACTCCGGCCGCGGGTCCAGCGTCCGGGCGCACGATGCCTTGCCGGCGCCCTTCTCCGGCACCTTTGCCACCGCGGCGGCGAGCGCCGCGCGCCGTTGGTCAAAGCGGGGCTGGTACTCCTTGAGCACCTCTTTCATCGAGCTGTCGGTTTTCGTCGACCTGTCGACCCGCTCCGGCTCGCCCGCGTCGCAGCCGGTGAACAGCATCGCGGCCAGGACCGCCACCGTGCCCAGGGCGGCACCGTTCCACTTGTCACAGCGCATCGAAGCCCCCTTGACGCCCTCGCACCCCACCAGTGTGCCCGCTCGATGGCTTCGGCGCCGATGTGCCGTCGCTGAGCCTGCTTCGTGCGGTCACGGCCCCTAGGTCAGAGCACCCCGAGGCCGATGGCGAGTTGGGTGATCGTCGGTGGGGCGTCCGGGTCGCGGGCGACCTGGGCGACCACGTCCCGTGCGGCTGGCCGGTGGCGGATCTCGGCGGGTGCGATGCGTTCGGCCCGCAACAGGACCCGAGCCGCGTCGGCGTGGTCGTTCGTCTGGAGGTAGGCGCGCGCCGCGTCGATCAGGTGCGCGGCGCGGTGCTCGACCGGCAGCCACCGCCATCCGTCCTGCCCGATCGCCTCCTTGTGCTGGGCGACCGCCTGCCGTCCGTCGCCCAGCTCCACGGCTGCGGCCACCCGCGCCAGCTCGACGCCGTCGGCCCGAACGCCGTCCGGTAATGGTCGTGTCCGTCGCCCACCCGAGCGGCCAGCCCCGCGGCCTCGTCCAGCAGGTTACCGACCACCCGGTCATCACCCGCCCTGGCCGCGATCAGGGCGGCCTGCACGAGCAGCGATCCCCGCAGCGACATCTCTTCCGGCGCGCCAGGGGCGATCTGGGAAGCGGCGGCGATGAGCATCACCGGCCCTGCCCGCGCCGATGCCCGCAGCACCTGACCAAGCTGCACCGCCGCGCAGCCCAGCAACACCCGGTCACCGGCGGCGGCGGACATCGCCCGGTCAGCGGCCAACCAGGCGAGGCTCCCCTCGTCCAGCTTCACCAGGAGCGCCGCCGTCACCCGATACGCCTCCACCACCGCTGCCCGCCCAACCTGCGGGTCCTGCGCGTGTGCGCGGTGAACCTCGGTCACCAACGTGGGCAGCAACTCGACCAGACGCGGATACCGGGCGTGCTGGAAGGTCATCCACGCATGCCGCACCTCCCGAGCCAACCGATCCGGCGACATCACCTCCCGGCCCGTCGGGCGACCAAAAGCCATGTCGTACGTCGACAGCGCCGCCCGAATTCGCGCGACACCCTCGCGACGCTCGGCCACCCCGGCGGGCTGGACATCACGACCGAGCAGGGTTGCGGGATCGACTCTCAGCACCGCCGCGATCTCCCGGATGGTCGACACCCGCTCCAGGGAGCGGACCCCGCGTTCGACCTTGTCCACCCAGCTCTTCGACTTCCCCAACCGATCCGCGAATGACTGCTGCGACAACCTCCGCCGCACCCGCAGGTACGCCACCCGCCGACCGATCGGAACCGGATCACCGCTCATCACGCCACCGCCGATCCGGCACCGCCCGAGTCGTCTCCTGCACGGGTATCCGCTCCGACTCGGCCTGCGCGAGCAACCGGCGTTTGGCTTCTTCCCGTTCGTTGGCGTCGATCTGCTCGCCCATGTTGGGGGTACCGGTGTCGTCCATGCCGCTCATTCCTACCTCCGCTGGCAGTGGCGCGACGGCCATTGCCGCCGCACCCAGCTACGGGCAGGTGTGGTCTCGCCTTGGCGACCTGTTCGTACTGATCCCGCCCTCACTCACAGCATCCGGTGAACCGGCGGTGACAGAAAGCTAGTGGGTGTCCGCTGGTCGCGCGTGCCGTCCGCTATCGAGTCACGGGCCGGTACGCCTCATACACCTCGCGGAATGCTGCCACTTCCGCCGTCCCGGTGTGCTCTACCTTGCGGAGCACTTCCCGCGCCCGCCACCAGTTCGAGGACACCACTCGCCCCGACCGGACCGCGTCGGCGGCGACGACGCTGGCTTCGTCGGGCTGGTCGGCGGCCAACAGTGCCATGGCGAGATCCAGACGGGCGGAAGCAGAGCGCCGTGGCCGCTCCCCACCGTCGCCGCGCGGGTCCAATTCCGCCAAGGCAGTCCGGGCCATCTGCTCTGCGGCCGGGTCACCCGCCCACGACAGCGTGGTCGCCGTGTACGCCAACGCCTTCGTCGGGTCGTACCGATAGTGGTGCTCGGCCCGCTCCGGCACCGGCAAGTTCGCTGTCAACCGCTCCAGACGATCCAGCGCATCACGCGTTCGCCGCACGTCAGCCAACCGCGCCCACACCCGCGCCTCCTGGGCGGTCGCCTGGATGTACGCCGAACTACCCCGGGGTGCCACCCGCTGCGCCTGCCGCGAGAGATCCATCGCCCGCCGGCAATCGCCCTGAGTAAGCCAGTCCCACGCCTGCGTCTCCAGACACCACGCCTGGATCTCCGAATGCTCAGCATGCTCGGCAAGAGCCATGGCCGTGCGCAGATGAGCGCCTGCCGCGGGCTGTTGCAGCAGATCAATGTGCACCGTCGCCCGCAGCACCGTCAGCCAACCACCAGCAACGACGAGCCGCCGCCGCTGCGTCAACGTCCCACGACCGTCGAGCAGCCGCCCCACGAAGGCCAACTGGCGCCGCACCAGCGGCAACAGATCAACCGGCCGCACGAGCGCGTATGCGCTCGCCAGGTCGTCCACACCCGCCTCGATCCGAGCGAGCGTCTCGGCGCTGACATCGCTGACCCGCACCCGAGCCAGCAACTCCCCGGCCTCGGTGTCGTGGTCGACGGGCTCGTCCACCAGACGGACCAGTGTCCCGCCGGCTCGCAGCACTTCGTCGAGGTGCCTAGCCGTTTCAGGGGTGGGGGCCTTCGCCCCGGTCTCCAGATCGTGCAGGTGGCTCTTGCCCCGATGTGCGAGCTGACCGAGCGCCCGCAGCGACAGCCCCCATTCGACCCGAAGCGCACGCAGTTGGGCACCGAAGCGCGGATCGACATGCGACACGACGACGCTCCCAGGTAGCGGCCAGCACAGACCAGACCGGACGGACCATTGCTACGGACAGTACATCGAACAAACACGGTGCCATGCTGATTGGATACTCTCGCTGCCGCCGTCGCAAGGGCAGTCGTCATGGCTCCTCGCCATTACCGCCGTTGGCGGGAACGCGTCGGCAAGCTCAGCCGTTGCGTGCTGTCCACCATGACGCCGAAATGTCGCCTGGCGCGACAGCACAGGTGCGACATCTCGATCATACTCACGGTGACATTAGAGTCACACGTCGCTATGGTGGCGGGCATGAACGCCCCGAACACCGCCCGCGCGGTCCGCACGGGGACGCGCATGAGCCAGGACAACTTCGCCTGCGCGCTCCAAGCCGCCGGCCGCCGCGTCGGCGAGCCCAACGACGCCAACAAGAGACTGGTCCAGCGCTCGGAGTCTGGCGCGATCGCCGCCCCGCGGCCCGTCTACGCGGCCACGCCAACGGCCAAGCCACTCGCGGTCCACGGGTCGTACGAGGGCGTCCGGCTCAGCCGCTACCAATTCCATTCCAGCGGCCGGGGAGAATCATTCGCCGGCCAGCACTTCGTGGTCGTGCTCCAGCACGGCGACCGACTGACCGTGCACAGCCTGCCCGGTTCGGCGGCATCGTCGCTGTCGCTGGATCTGACTGTGGACGGTGCCGTGGTCACCGGCACCTGGGTGGAGCAGACCGATCACGCCGGCTACTACCGGGGAGCCCGGTACCACGGCGCAATTCAACTACTGGTGGAGCCGACCGGCCGACGGATGGCCGGCAAATGGGTCGGGTTCGGCAAGGACATGGACGTCAACACCGGCCCCTGGGAGCTGACCTTCCGGGATGCTTCCACGTCCAAGGCGACGCTCGACCACTACAACACGTCGCCCGAATAGGACGCTTCGCCAACTCGTCCGGCGGCGGATGCGCGGATGCTTCGCGTCATCCGAGGCCGCTCCACCGACCAACCTGCTACACGCCGGCAGCGCCTGCTGCGACGCCGATGCGGACGCTCATGGCAGCCGATGAGCAAACGTCTGGCTGCACTGGCATCGTTGGTGGCTTCGATTGGCGGCTTCGGCAGGCGTGGGAGTCTGACAGTTCGGACCGTGACCCGGCGTGCGCATGTGCGCCCGGGTCGTCGTATCCATCCGGGCCCAACTCTCGGTGGCGCCGGTCCGACCCGGCGCGGCAGGTCATGATCATTGCTTTTATGCTCAAGCCCGATCAGAGCGGGATCAAAGGCGGTCAGGTTTGAACATCTTCGAAGCGGTGCTACTCGGCGCGGTGGAGGGTTTCACCGAGTTCCTGCCTGTATCGAGCACGGGCCACCTGACCATTCTGGAGAAGCTGCTCGGGTACGAGCTGGACGATCCTGACATCACGGCGTTCACGGTGATCATCCAGTCGGGTGCGGTTCTGGCTACGATTCTGTTCCTGCGTAAGGACATCGCGCGGATCGTGCCGGCCTGGTTCCGAGGGCTGTTCTCGGCGGCAGCGCGGGCTGATCCGGGCTACCGGTTCGGTTGGGCGGTGATCCTGGGGTCACTGCCGATCGTGATCGTGGCGCTGCTGTTCAAGGACACGATCGAGACGACGTTGCGGAGCCTGTGGGTCGTGGCCGGGGCGCTGATCGTGTGGAGCGGGGCGATGGCGTTCGCCGATCACGCAGCCACGCAGCGGCGGCACGAGAATGACGTGACCTGGAAGGACTCGCTGATCATCGGGACGGTGCAGTGTCTGGCGCTGATCCCGGGGGTGTCGCGGTCGGGGGCGACGATGTCGGCGGGCCTGCTGCGTGGCCTGGACCGGGTGACGGTGACGAAGTTGTCGTTCTTCCTGTCGATTCCGGCGCTGCTGGGCGCGTCGCTGCTGCAGGGCGTGGAGGAGGCGGGCAATATCGCCGACGGGGTGGGCTGGACGAACACGCTGCTGGCGACGGCGGTCAGCTTCGTGGTGGCGTACTTCTCGGTGTCCTGGCTGCTGCGGTTCATCGCCCGGCACTCGTACAGCATCTTCATCGCTTACCGGGTGGCGCTGGGCCTGCTACTAATCGCGCTGCTGGCGACGGGCACGATCGAGGCCCAGTGATCGGGGTGCGGTGAGCCCGCCCGGCGGGGCGGGCGGGCTCACCGCACTGGCGGTAGAAGCGGCCCATGGCCCGCAGCCGGCCGCGCTGCCGTGCGCCGGCTAGCTAGCGGGTGCGCCGGGCGAGCCAACCCGCCATCGCGCGGACGCCGTGGCCGATGGCCCGCTCGTCCGGGTCGAAGGCACCGAAATGCGGATAACTCGTTTCGATGGCGGCGCCGGGCGCACGGACGCCGAGGAAGGTGTACGTGCCAGGAAGCCGGTCCAGGAACAGCGCGAAGTCCTCACCGCTGAACGGGATCGCGGCTTGCAACGTCCGCACCCGGTCGCGCCCTGCTGCCTGTTGCAGGTACCGCTTCACGGCCTGGCCTTCCCGCTCGGAACAGACCATGGCGGGAAACGGGTCGTTCGGGAAGGCCACCGACGCCTGGCCGTCGGAGCTTGCGAGTCGACGGATGTCCGCGCGGATGGCAATGTGCCGGTCCTCCGGCCAGCAACGGTACGACAACCGCACCTCGGCCCGGCCTTCGGCTTCGGAGACCTGGGCCTGCATGAAGACGAACTCGGCCAACGGCCCGTCAGGTGCCTGGATGTCGGCCACGAGCCGTTCGAGGTCCTCGGAGGTCGCAGGGCGGGACACGGTGCTGAGCGCGCCGATCTCGGCGGCGAGCCGTCGCGCCCGCGCCGTCGCATCATGCCCCACGAGCGTGATGACGCCGCGGTCCTGGCCAGGAAGTCCGAACCCGGGCGTGACAACGAACTGGCCGACCGGGAAAGGACCGCAGTGCATGGCATGGATCTCCGATGGACGGGCTCGGGCGAACACGCCATCGTCGAGCATCGCGGCGGCACCGGTGAGCGTCTCCTCGGCGGGTTGGAAGACGAACACCACCGTGCCCGCGAGCCGGTTGCGCAGGCGCGCCAGCACCTCCGCGACACCCACGCCCACAGCCGTGTGTATGTCGTGCCCACACAGGTGAGCCGCGTGGGTGCCACCTCCCACCTGATCGCTCGGCGGTACCGCGTCCATGTCCGACCGGTAAGCGACCGTCCGGCCATGACGGGCACCACTGAGGATTCCCACGACCCCATGGCCGCCCACACCCGTAGTGACGTCGAGGCCGGCCGCGCGAAGTCGCTGGGCCACCACCTCTGCGGTCCGCTGCTCCTGGCCCGGGATCTCCGGGTGCCGGTGGATGTCACGACGCAACTCGATCAGGTCACGGTCCAGCCCGGAGGCCACGGCGTCCACCGCATCCTCGTTCAGCAGGCCAACAGCCGACCCGTTGCCGGCGTACGCCGCCTGGGCCGACGCCAGCCCGGCTCCCGCCACACCGACGACAGCGCCACGAAGCACAGCGCGTCGACTGACGATGCCTCTTGAACCTGACATGAGTTCCTCCAACAGGAATGCGACTACCTCGAGCTTTTCCTGTTCAGCGTTGGAACGCACTGACGCTGGCCCCCACCTTGACCATGCGGCCACCCCTACCGGGAGCGTCCACAGTGGCGACCGTGTCGGCCTGCTGAATGCTCGTGGCTCGTCTGCTCCGACCGCCGTCCAGCCCACGGTCAGTACCGGGGCGAGCAGCAATGAGCTGTGCAGAACCCACGATGGCCGAGTGGCTAATGCTCTCCGCTGGATCGCCACAGCCACGAGCAGCAGGCGCGGGAACGAGTCCACGACCAGGTCGTCCGGAACCCAATGAGCCGTTGGGGCCCGCCGGGTACGCCTCGTAACTCGTCGATGGGCGGCTGCGCGGATGCTTCGCGCCGACAGAGGCCGCTCCACCGACCAGCCTGCCACCCCGCCGGCAGCGCCCGCCGGCACGCCGACGTGCACGCTCATGCCGATGGCGGACGTGGTGATCGTTGTTCAGGCGGTGTTCGCGAGCGGCGAAGGGTTGAGCCTGGCAAAGCCTTCCTGCCGTTGGTAGGGAAAGTACGGGTACGGCGCGGTGCGGGTGCTGGCAGTGTCGAGCCGGGCTGTCTGTTCGGGTGTGAGTGACCAGCCGACAGCGCCGATGTTCTGCCGCAGTTGTGCTTCGTTGCGGGCGCCGATGATGACGGTGGCTACCGTGGGTCGTCGTAGTAGCCAGTTGACCGCGATCTGTGGCACTGCTCGGCCGGTTTCGCGGGACAGGTCTTCGAGGACGTCCACGACGCGGAACAGGTGCTCGTCGTCGACCGGCGGGCCGTATGCGGCGGTGGCGTGCAGCCGGCTGGTGGAGGGTGGCGCTGTGTCGCGGCTGAATTTGCCGGTGAGTCGTCCCCAGCCGAGTGGGCTCCACACCACGGCTCCGACGCCCTGGTCGAGGCCCAGGGGCAGCAGTTCCCACTCGTAGTCCCGGCCGACGAGGGAGTAGTAGACCTGGTGCGCCACGTACCGGCTGCGGTGGTCCCGGTCGGCTGCGGCGAGGGACTTCATGAGTTGCCAGCCGGCGAAGTTGGAGACGCCGAGATAGCGGATCTTCCCGTCCCGTACCAGGTCGTCGAGCGTCGCTACGACCTCTTCGACGGGTGTTGCGGCGTCGAAGGCATGTAACTGAAACAGGTCGATGTAGTCGGTGCCGAGTCGGCGCAGGGCCGCCTCGACCGATCGGATGAGCCGCGCGCGTGAGGTTCCCGCGTCGTTGGGTCCGTCGCCGGTCGGCAGGCCACTCTTGGTCGAGATCATGACGGCGTCGCGTCGGCCTTTGATCGCTTGTCCCAGCACCTCCTCGGACGCGCCGTCGGAGTACACGTCCGCTGTGTCGAACATGCTTATCCCGGCGTCCAGACAGATGTCCACGAGGCGTCTTGCCTCGCGGGCGTCCGTGTTGCCCCAGGCGCCGAAGAGCGGTCCGGAGCCGCCGAAGGTGCCGGCGCCGAAGCTGAGGGCGGGCACGGTGAGTCCGGATGCCCCAAGTCGTCGGTACTCCACGATGACAACCTTCCGTTAAGGGAACTACAGTTCCGTTAATGTGTCGGCTACGATAGCAGCCATCCGCACTTAAGGGAACTGGAGACCCGTTATGGCCGTCGGTGTGATCCGACCCGGAGGGCGGACCGCCCGGGTCCGCGCCGCCGTGCTACGAGCTGCCGGTGACGCACTCGTCGAGCACGGTTTCGACCGTCTCGACCTCGCGGACGTGGCGCGCCGCGCCGAGGTGGGCAAGACAACGGTCTACCGCCGCTGGGGTACGGCCGCCGGCCTGGTCGCCGACTTACTGACGGACATGGCAGAGCAGTCGCTGCCGCGATCCGACACTGGATCGCTGATCGGCGACCTGCGCGCCAATGCCCGGCTCGTGCAGCGCACCCTGGTCGACTCGCGTCAGGGTGCACTGTTCCGGGCGGTCATCGTCGCCGCGACCTGCGACTCCCGCGCCGCCGAGGCTCTCCATCGCTTCTACGCCGTCCGGATCGCCGAGTGGGTCCCCTGCGTGGAGCAGGCTGTGCGGCGGGGGGAACTGCCCTCGGGCACGGACGCGGCCGAGGTCATCCGTGCCGTCTCGGCGCCGCTCTACTACCGCCTGCTCGTCAGCGGAGACCCCATCGACGAGGCCACGGCAGACCGGGCCGCCGAAGCGGCAGCGGCAGCCGCCCGCGCCGGCGTCCACGCGCCCACCAGCGGTCCCAACTGACGACACCGCCCATCCGGATCTGCAGCAATGCGCGCCGCTCTCCGCCAGATTGCGCGATCGGCTGCTGCCGGGATCGCGCAGTGACCTGCCCAGCAGGAGCAGAAGGGTCCCCTCCCGACGGCGTTGTCGAGAAGGGACCCTTCTGGTCTGCGGTGTGACTTACGGCTTGACGTACGCGTTCACGAACGACGGATAGCCGAAGACGCTGGAGATGAAGATCCCGCCGGCCTTGGACCCGTGCACGTTGTAGGCCACGTCGACGAAGAGCGGCACCACCGGGGCGTGCTCCTTCATGATTCGCTCGTCGAGCTTGGCCCACTCCGGGCCCTGCTCGGCCGGGGCCAGGGCCAGGATGCGGTCCATCTCGGCGTTGATCGTCGGGTCGTTGAAGTAGGACTGGTTGCTGTTGCCCTCGGCCTTGATGGTGCGGCCGTCGTAGAGCACCGGCAGGATCGAGGCGCCGCTCGGCCAGTCCGCCGCCCAGTTACCGAGGTACAGGTCCCAGGGGTTGTCCTTCTTCTTGATCTCGTCGAGCTTGGCGTCGTCGGAGATGTTCCGCAGCGTGATCTTGAAGCCGGCCCGCTCCAGGTTGGCCTTGAGCTGGGCGCCCTGCTGCTGCTCCGTCGAGTTGTCGGCGACACCGAGGACCAGCTCGGGCGTCTGCCCACCGAGCAGTTCCTTGGCCTTGTCGACGTTGCCGTTCGGGCCTGCCGGGTACGCCTCGTACGCCTTGTAACCGATGGTGGCCGGCGGCATCAGCGTGGTCAGCGGCGCGGCGACGGTCTGACCGCCGAGCGCCTTGACCATCCCCTCCCGGTCGATGGCGTAGTTGAGCGCCTGACGGATCTTCAGGTCCTTGACCCGCTGGTTGTTGATCACGAGCTGGTTGGCGCTCGGCGTCGGGGAGAGGATGCTGCGCGACTTGAGCGACGCGTCCCCGGCCACCCGGGCGACCAGCGAGGCGGGTACGGCGTTGAAGGCGAGCGCGCTCTGGTCGGCGCCGTTGTCGGCGATCACCCGGTTGTTGGCGGCGTCCGCGGTCGGGCCGAAGCTCCACACGAACTGGTCCGGGTACTGGTGCCGGACCGGGTCGGTGTTCGGGTCCCAGTTGGGGTTGCGGTCCAGGGTGAGCTGCACGCCGACCTGGTTCTTGGCGACCTTGTACGGGCCGGACGAGAACGGCTGCTTGTCCAGGTCGACGCCGGTGTCCTTGTCCGCGGGGAGCGGGGCGGTGGTCGGCAGCGAGACCGCGAACGGGAGGTCACAGCGCGGCTTGGCGAACTCGAAGCGCAGCGTCTTGGCGTCCGGCGTGGAGAGGCCGGGCGGCAGCGACGTCTTGTTCTTCTTGAAGTCCCACTTGGTGTCGAACTGCGGGGTGTCGGCCAGCCACTCCTGGATGTAGGTCGGGCCGCCGGAGAGGTCCGGGTCGAAGGAGCGGGCGATGCCGTACGCGATCTCCTTGGAGGTGATCGGTCGGCCGTCCTCGAACTTCACCCCGTCCTTGATCTTGAATTCCCAGACCTTGCAGTCGTTGTTGACGTTCGTGCCCGGCGTCTCGGCCAGGTCGCCCACCAGGACCAGGCCACCCTTGCCGTCGTCCTTCCAGGTGGTCAGGTAGCGGGCGAAGAGCGGGTTGGTCATCAGGCCCGCGAACGAGTACGTCCGCTGCGGGTCCAGGTGGGAGATCGGCGACTCCCGGATGATGGTGAAGGTGCCGCCCTTCTGGGCGCCACTCACCTCGGCCGCCGGGCCCTGCGAGTCCTTGGGGTCGGTCGCGATGACCCCGGTCTGCTGCCGGCTGCTGTCCACCGTGGTGCCCTCGCCCGTGTTCTCCGAGCACGCACCCAATGCCACAACCAGAGCGATCGCGCCGCCTGCGGCAACCGCCACGCGTGGTCGCATGAAGTACCTCCTTCACCCATGTGCCGTGCGGTTTCGTCGGGGCGAGAACCGCCGACGTCCCGAGGATCGTAAGGAAGAAAACCTACGAGTTGTGTAACAGTTGTCGATAAATTTCGCCATCGGTCGGCGTGGCGGACACCGGCCGGTCAGCGCAGCCGGACCCGGGGGTCGATGGCCGCGTAGAGCAGGTCCACCAGCACGTTCGCCAGCACCACGAAGACGGCCGCGATCAACACGGTGGCCATGATCGTGGGCAGGTCGCCCGAGCGCACCGCGTCCACCGCCGTACGCCCCAACCCCTGGATGCCGAACGTCGTCTCGGTGATCACCGTGCCGCCCAGCGCCCCGCCGACGTCCAGGCCGGCGATGGTCACCACCGGGGTGATCGCCGCGCGCAGCGCGTGCCGCCCGTACACCTTGGGTTTGGCCAGGCCCTTGGCCCGCGCGGTCCGGACGAAGTCCTCGGACAGCGTCTCCAGCATCTGCGCCCGGGACAGCCGGGCGTAGATGGCCGAGAAGAGGAAGGCCAGCGCCACCCAGGCCAGCACCAGCCCACTGGCCCACTTCACCGGATTGTCGAAGAGGGAGGTGTAGCTCGGCACCGGCAGCCACCGCAGGTTGTAGACGAACACCAGCAGCAGCACCGCGCCCACGAAGTACAGCTGCAACGAGGCACCGGTCAGCGAGAAGCCGATCGCCAGGCGGTCCAGCCAGGTGCCCCGCCGCAACGCGGAGACCATGCCGAGCCCCACGCCGAGCAGCAACCAGAGGATGGCCGCCGGGATCACGATGCTCAACGTCACCGGCAGCACCCGGGCGATGGTGTCCGAGACGGCCTCGTTGGTGACGTACGACCAGCCCAGGCAGGGCGCGTCACACCGGCCACCCTGGGCGCTGCCCAGGTCCCGACCGGTGACGATGCCCTTCATGTAACCGGCGTACTGGCTGATCAGCGGGTCGTTCAGACCCAGATCGTCACGGACCCGCTCCAGCCGCTCCGGGTTGCAGTTCTTCGAGCAGATGCTGCTCACCGGGTCGCGTGGCAGGGCGAAGAACATCAGGAACGTCAGCACGCTCACCGCGAAAAGGGTCAGCGTGGCGGAGAAGAGCCGCTTGATCAGAAACCGCGACACCAGTGCCACCTTTCGTTCGCGACTGCGGGGCTCCGCTTCGCTGCACTCCTCGCACTCACCATGGAGACCACCCCTACCGGGACGACTTCGGGTCGAGCGCGTCCCGCAACGCGTCGCCGAAGAGGTTGAAGGCGAACACCAGCGCGAAGATCGTGATGCCCGGGAAGCACACGTAGGCCGGGTCGGTCTGGAGGTAGTCCAGACTGTCGTAGATCATTCGGCCGAAGCTCGGCGTCTCGTCACTGAGCCCGACGCCGATGAACGAGAGCGCGGCCTCGCTGGTGATGAACTGCGGCACCGCCAGCGAGAACGACACCAGGATCGGCGCCCAGATGTTCGGCAGCAGTTGCCGGAAGAGCATGTGCCCCAGCCCGGCGCCGCTGGCCCTGGCCGCCTCCACGAACTCCCGCTCGCGCAGCGCGATCACCTGCCCCCGCACCAGTCGGGCCGTGCTGGTCCAGCCGAAGAGGGCGAAGACGGCGATCAGCACGCCCACCCCGAAGGCGGACGACACCTGCCCCCGCTCGCCGTAGAAGCGCAGCGTGATGGCGGGGGTGAGCGCCAGCGCGATGATCAGGAAGGGCATGGCCAGGGTCAGGTCCGTGACCCAGTTGATCACCGCGTCGAGCCAGCCGCCGAGGTAGCCGGCGAGCGTGCCGAGCACAACACCGATCGTCGCGGTGATCAGCGCGGCGGCGAGAGCGATGAACAGCGACGTGCGCAACCCGTAGATCAGCCGGATGAAGATGTCCCGGCCCAGCCCCGGCTCCAGCCCGAACCAGTGCTCCCCGGTGACCCCACCGGCGTAGCCCAGTGGCATGCCGGAGCCGTCGAGCAGATGCTGGAACTGCTCCCGCGGACCGACGCCGTAGGCCATCTCGATCAGCGGGGCCGCCAGCCCCAGCAGCATGAAGAAGATCAGCAGCCCGCCACTGACCACGGCCGTCCGGTCCCGGCTCAGCCGCAGCCAGGCGAGCTGACCGGGCGATCGGCCGACGACGCCCTTCGTCGCGGGCCCGCCCGCGTCCGGGCCGGACTCGATCTCGGCCAGCGCCACACCCTCCACCGGGGACAGGCTCATGACTGCACCTCCTCGACGACCTGGGCAGCCGACTCCGCCGACTCGGGGCTCGTGCTGGCCGCTTCCCCCTCGGGGAAGTGACACGCGGTGGCCTGCCGGCCGCCGTCGCGCGGGATCAGCGCGGGCTCCTCGGTCGCGCAGATGTCCTGCGCCTTCCAGCAGCGGGTACGGAACCGGCAGCCGGACGGCGGGTCGAGCGGGGTCGGCACGTCACCGGTCAACCGGATCCGGCCGGCCGGGCCGAGCTGGGTGACATCCGGGATCGCCGAGAGCAACGCCCGGGTGTACGGGTGCTGCGGGCGCTCGTAGATGTCCGCCCGGTCGCCGATCTCCACGATCCGGCCCAGGTACATCACGGCGACCCGCTGACAGAAGTGCCGGACCACGGCCAGGTCGTGCGCGATGAACACGAACGCCAGGCCGAGTTCCCGTTGCAGGTCGCGCAGCAGGTTGACCACCTGCGCCTGGATCGAGACGTCCAGCGCGGAGACCGGCTCGTCGGCGACGATCAGCCTGGGCCGCAGGGCCAGCGCGCGGGCGATGCCGATGCGCTGGCGCTGCCCACCGGAGAACTCGTGCGGATACCGGTTGTAGTGCTCAGGGTTCAGCCCGACCAGTTCCAGCAGCTCCTGCACCCGGGCCTTGATCCCACCCGGTGGCTTGATCCCGTTGACCTGCAACGGCATCGCCACGATCCGTCCGACCGTGTGCCGGGGGTTCAGTGACGCGTACGGGTCCTGGAAGATGATCTGGAGTTCCTGGCGCAGCGGACGCAACTCCCGGCGGCCGGCGTGCGTGATGTCCCGCCCGGCGAACTCGATGCTGCCGCTGGTCGGCTCCAGCAACCGCACCAGCATCCGGCCGGTGGTGGTCTTGCCGCAGCCGGACTCCCCCACCAGGCCGAGCGTCTCGCCCGGGCGCACGTCGAAGTCGAGCCCCTCGACCGCGCGCACCAGACCGGTGCCGCGCAGCCCCTGGCGTACCGGGAAGTGCTTGGTCAGACCGCGCACCCGCAGCAATGGTTCGTCGGTCATCGGGCCACCCCCACGGATGCGATGTCCTCGGCGTAGAACGTGGCGCGCTCCTCGGCGCTGAGGTGGCAGGCGACCAGGTGGCCGTCGTCCCCGGCTGCACGTAGCTCGGGTACCTCGCTGCGGGACCGGCTGCCGGCGCGGTCCGCGTAGCGGCAGCGTGGGTGGAACGCGCAGCCGGACGGCAGGTTGATCAGGCTGGGCGGGTTGCCGGGGATGGGCACCAGGTCCGCGTCCGCGTCGCCCTGCAGCGACGGCACGCTGGAGAGCAACCCCCAGGTGTACGGATGCTGCGGCGAGCGGAGCACCTGCTCGACGCTGCCCCGCTCGACGGCACGCCCGCCGTACATGACCAGCACGTCGTCGGCGACCTGGCCGACCACGCCGAGGTCGTGGGTGATCAGGATGATCGCGGAGTGGAACTCGGCCTGGAGGTCGGCGAGCAGGTCCAGGATCTGCGCCTGCACGGTGACGTCCAGCGCGGTGGTCGGCTCGTCGGCGATCAGCAGTGCCGGGTCGTTGACCAGGGCCATCGCGATCATCGCCCGTTGCCGCATACCGCCGGAGAACTCGTGCGGGTACTGGTCGAAGCGGCGCGCCGGCTGCGGGATGCCCACCCGGTCCAGCATGTCCACCGCCCGCTGGCGGGCCTCCCGCCGGTTGACCTTCGGGTGGTGCACCCGGTACGCCTCGGCGATCTGCCGGCCCACCGTGTAGTAGGGGTGCAGCGCCGACAGCGGGTCCTGGAAGATCATCGCCATGTCCCGGCCGCGCAGCCGGCGTACCTCCTCGTCTCCGAGGCCGACCACCTGCCGGCCGCCGACGGAGATCTCCCCGGTGATGGTGGTCCGCCTGGGGTCGTGCAGGCCGAGGATGGCCAGCGAGGTGACGCTCTTGCCGGAGCCGGACTCACCCACGATGCCGAGGGTGCGGCCCCGCTCGACGGCGAACGACACCCCGTCGACCGCGCGCACCACGCCGTCCTCGGTGTCGAACCGGACCCGCAGGTCACGCACCCTCAGGTAGGCGTCCTGGTCGGAGCGCTGTGCCGGCACGGCGGGGCGGTCGTCCGGTTCGCCGGACGGCAACGGTTCCGAGCTGTCCACGGCCACCTCCCTCAGTGACGAAGAGAACTTACAGGAAAGTCCCGAGGGTGAAAATAAGCTACAAAGTCGGCACGTGTCAGCGGGCCCGAGCGTAACGAGTCGGCATCGGCCCCGCATCCCCGTCACCTCGCCACACAGGGCCATTCATGGCCGTGCTCGCACGTGCCCCCGTTCCACCCCTCACCTACGCGATCTTGCACTTACTGTCTCGACATAAAGAGCATTACGTGCATCCCGACGGCCGAAACTGCAAGATCGACGCGACGCCCAGAGTGGAGCAGTTGCCGAATGTGGCCGGAGGATCTGCTCGCCTGACGGGTGTCGGTCGGCTGGCCTAGGGTCTTTCCATGACCGAGTTCGACGCGGCCACCGCCGCCGTCCAGGCAGCCCTCGACGCGGGCGCCCGGTACGCCGACGCCCGGGTGATGCACCGCCGCTACGAGTCGATGACGGCGCGCAACGGCGACGTGGAGGAGCTGACCCAGGACGAGAGCATCGGGCTCGGGGTCCGGGCGCTGGTCGGGGCGAGCTGGGGCTTCCACGCCGTACCCGATCTGTCGGACGCCGCCGCCCGCGACGCCGGCCGGCGCGCGACGCGGACCGCCATGGCGAGCGCGCGGGTGCCCGGCCCCCCGGTCGACCTGGTGCCGGTCCAGGCGGTCACCGCGAGCTGGGCCTCCGGTTGCCAGACCGACCCGCTCGGGGTGCCCCTGTCGGACAAGGGCGACCTGCTGGTCGGCGCGACCCGCACCATGGTCGAGCACGGCGCGGACCTGGCCGAGGGCCTGTACCAGATCTGGGACACCGCGAAGTGGTTCGTCTCCAGCGAGGGCCACCGGATCGACCAGCGGATCCGCGAGTGCGGTGGCGGCATCTCGGCCACCTCGATCGGTGACGGCGAGACGCAGCGCCGCTCCTGGCCCAGCTACCGAGGCCAGTACGGCACCACGGGATGGGAGCTGGTCGAGTCGCTGGATCTCGCCGCGCACGCCGCGCAGATCGCCGAGGAGTCGCGGGCGCTGCTCACCGCGCCGCCCTGCCCGGCCGGTGAGACGGATCTGATCCTCGGCGGCGAGCAGTTGGCCCTGCAGATCCACGAGTCGGTCGGGCACGCCATCGAGCTGGACCGGATCCTCGGTTGGGAGGCCGCGTTCGCCGGTACGTCCTGGCTGGACCTGGCCCAGCTCGGCTCGCTGCGCTACGGCTCGGAGCTGATGAACATCACCATCGACCCGACCATCCCGGGCGCGCTGGGCAGCTTCGGCTTCGACGATGAGGGCTCCCCCGCGGTCAAGCGGGACGCGGTCCGCGACGGGCGCTGGGTGGGCGTGCTCGCCGGTCGGGACTCCGCCGCCATGGCCAGTCTCGACTACGGCGGCAGCGTACGGGCCGACGGGTGGGCCCGTCTGCCGATGGTGCGGATGACCAACGTCGGTCTGGAACCCGGCCCGCACACCCTGGAGGAGATCATCGCGGCCACCGACGACGGCGTGCTGATGGACCTCAACCGGTCCTGGTCGATCGACGACAAGCGGCTCAACTTCCAGTTCGGCTGCGAGGTCGGCTGGGAGATCAAGAAGGGTCGGCGGGGGCGGATGCTGCGCAATCCCACCTACACCGGCATCGGCCCGCTCTTCTGGCGCTCGATGGACATGCTCTCCAGCGAGACGGTCTCCTGGGGCACGCCCAACTGTGGCAAGGGTCAGCCCGGCCAGACCGGGCACACCGGCCACCCGGCAGCGCCGGCCCGGTTCCGCAACGTCCGGGTCGGGGTCTCAGCGTGAGCGCGAGGAGTGAGCCGGGTTTGCGAGCCCCGCAGTCGCGAACGAAAGGTGGATCAGCGTGAGCGGGGCTGGCGAGTTGGAGCTGGCCGGGCAGGTCGTCGAGCTGGTCCGGCGGCTCGGCGGCCCGGGCGCGGAGGCCGAGGCTGTGGTGACGCGGTCGGATCTGGCGCTGACCCGGTTCGCCAACTCTGCCATCCACCAGAACGTCGCGGAGTCGACCGTCGGGGTCCGGCTGCGGCTGCACATCGATGGTCGGACCACCGCCGGCAGCGGCAGCGTGGTCACCGCCGACGGGCTGCGCGCGCTGGTCGAGCGCACCCTGGCCGCGGCGCGGCTGTGCCCGCCCGACCCGGGCTGGCCAGGGCTCACGCCGCCCACGCCCATGCCGGTCGCGCCGCCCGTCGACGAGGCCACCGCGCACGCCGAGCCGGATCAGCGGGCCGACCGGGTGGGGGCGTTCGTGGCCGCCGCCGGGGGCCTCAGCACCGCCGGTTACTGCCGCACCGCGCACCGCTCGTCGGCGTTCGCCAACTCGGCCGGGCACACGGCGTACGGCCGCTCCACGGAGGCGGCGATGGACGGCATCGCCCGCCGCGACGGCGCCGACGGGGTGGCCCGGCGCTGCGCCGACCGACTCTCCGACCTCGACGGTGCCGAGCTGGGCTCACACGCCGCCGCGAAGGCGCAGGCGGCGGCCGACCCGGTCGAGCTGCCGCCGGGGCGTTACGAGGTGGTGTTCGAGCCGGCCGCCGTGGCGGACCTGCTGCAGAACCTCTCCTGGTACGGCTTCAACGGCAAGCGGTACGCCGAGCGGCAGTCGTTCGCCGAGCCCGGGGCGGCCCAGTTCGACCGGGCGGTGACCCTGGTGGACGATCCGCTGGGCGCGTCGGGTCTGCCGTTCGACGCGGAGGGCACCGGCCGACGGGCGCTGACCCTGGTCGAGGCGGGCACCACCCGGGCGGTGGCGCACGACCGGCGTACCGCCGCCGAGGCCGGTGCGGAGTCCACCGGGCACGCCATCGCGGGCGGTGCCACCTGGGGCCCGATGGCGCGCAACCTGCGGTTGTCCGGCGCGACGGCCGGCCCGGCCAGCGCGGTGGGGCGCAGCACCAGCGGCGGGGCCGCCGGCGCGGTGGTCGACACGGACACCGCCGCGCTGGTCGCCGACGTACGCCGAGGGCTGCTGGTCACCGACCTCTGGTACACCCGGGTACTCGACCCGAAGAGCCTGGTCGTCACCGGGTTGACCCGCAACGGCGTCTGGCTGATCGAGGACGGCACGGTGGTGCGGGCGGTACGCGACCTGCGGTTCACCGAGTCGTACCCGCGGGCGCTCGGGCCCGGGGCCGTGCTCGGGTTGGGCGCGCGGGCGATGCGCCAACCGGATCGCGTGGACGGTGCATGGTGGGCGGCGCCCTCGCTGCGGCTGGCGTCCTGGCACTTCACCGGGGGCGCGTCCGGCTGAGCCGATTGGGCGGGCAGTGACCTTCTTAACAACGCGCCATCGATCGGCGTGCCAGGGCTTTTCCGCAGGCCAGACACACGGGACACTCCCTTGCGCGGACGGCCCGCAAAGATCGGCGTAACGTGTGTCACTTAGCTGCGTCGGGCGATCCGGCGTGGTCGTTGGTGTGCGCTTGACGTGGCAGCGGGTGCGGGTTCGCCGGTCCGCGTGCCGACCGGAGAAAGAACAGCCCGCCCGTACGGGCCCGTCGAGGAGACGACTCGAATGACTTCATCGGCAACGAAGCCGCGGGGAGCGCGGGCGCGCGCCGCCATCGCGGCGAAGACGTTGCGTACCGACCGATGGTGGTTCGCCCCGCTGATCACTGTGATCGGGCTCAGCGCCTGGGTCGCGTACGCGACGGTCCGGGTGTTCATGCACGACAACTACTGGGTCGACGAGTACCACTACCTGACCCCGTTCTACTCCCCGTGTGTGACCGACCGGTGCGTCGAGGCAGCCTCGCACTTCGGCCGGTTCCTGCCCGGCTGGTGGATCATCCCGGACGCCGCGCTGACCCTGCCGTTCCTGCTGCTGTTCCGGTTGACCTGCTACTACTACCGCAAGGCCTACTACCGGTCGTTCTGGCTGTCGCCGCCGGCCTGCGCCGTGCCGGACGGTCACAAGGAGTACGGCGGTGAGACCCGCTTCCCGCTGCTCGGTCAGAACCTGCACCGCTACTTCTTCTACGCCGCCGCGATCATCTCGCTGATCAACACGTGGGACGCCATCCTCGCCTTCCACTCGCCGGAGGGTTTCGGCTTCGGGCTCGGCAACATCATTCTGCTGCTCAACGTGGTGATGCTCTGGGCGTACACCATCTCCTGCCACTCCTGCCGGCACATCATCGGTGGCCGGCTCAAGCACTTCTCCAAGCACCCGGTGCGCTACCGGGCCTGGACGTTCGTCTCGGCGTTGAACGTCCGGCACATGCAGCTCGCCTGGATCACCCTCGGCACCCTGGCGCTGGCCGACTTCTACATCATGGCGCTCGCGGCCGGCTGGTTCTCCGACCTGCGGTTCATCAACTAAAGGGCCCCTGACATGACCACTACCACTCGCATCGAACGACACCACTACGACGTCGTCGTCATCGGGGCCGGCGGCGCCGGTCTGCGCGCGGCGATCGAGGCCCGACTCGCCGGCAAGAAGACCGCGATCATCTCCAAGTCGCTCTTCGGCAAGGCGCACACGGTGATGGCCGAGGGCGGCGCCGCCGCCGCGATGGGCAACGTGAACAGCCGGGACAACTGGCAGGTGCACTTCCGCGACACCATGCGCGGTGGCAAGTTCCTCAACAACTTCCGGATGGCCGAGCTGCACGCGAAGGAGTCGCCGCAGCGGATCTGGGAGCTGGAGACGTACGGTGCGCTCTTCGACCGCACCAAGGACGGCAAGATCTCGCAGCGCAACTTCGGCGGCCACGAGTACCCGCGCCTGGCCCACGTGGGCGACCGGACCGGCCTGGAGCTGATCCGCACCCTCCAGCAGAAGATCGTCTCGCTGCAACAGGAGGATCACCGGGAGTTCGGCTCGTACGACGCCCGGATCAAGGTGTTCTCCGAGACCACCATCACCGAGCTGCTGCTCGACGGTGACCGGGTCGCCGGCGCGTTCGGTTACTACCGCGAGTCCGGGGAGTTCATTCTCTTCGAGGCGCCGGCCGTCGTGCTGGCCACCGGTGGTGTCGGACGCTCCTACAAGGTCACCTCGAACTCCTGGGAGTACACCGGGGACGGGCACGCGTTGGCGCTGCGCGCCGGGGCGACTCTGATCAACATGGAGTTCCTCCAGTTCCACCCGACCGGCATGGTGTGGCCGCCCTCAGTGAAGGGCATCCTGGTCACCGAATCGGTTCGTGGTGACGGCGGTGTCCTGAAGAACTCCGAGGGCAAGCGGTTCATGTTCGACTACGTCCCCGACGTCTTCCGCAAGCAGTACGCGGAGACCGAGGAGGAGGCGGACCGCTGGTACACCGACCCGGACAACAACCGGCGCCCACCGGAGTTGCTGCCCCGCGACGAGGTGGCCCGTGCGATCAACAGTGAGGTCAAGGCCGGTCGGGGCTCCCCCGCCGGTGGTGTCTTCCTGGACATCGCGAGCCGGCGCTCGGCCGACGAGATCCGGCGGCGACTGCCGTCGATGTACCACCAGTTCAAGGAGCTGGCCGACGTCGACATCACGGCCGAGCCGATGGAGGTCGGGCCGACCTGCCACTACGTGATGGGTGGCGTGGAGGTGGACCCGGACTCGGGCGCCGCCTTCGGCCACGTACGCGGGCTGTTCGCCGCCGGTGAGGTCTCCGGGGGCATGCACGGCTCCAACCGGCTGGGCGGCAACTCCCTGTCCGACCTGCTGGTCTTCGGCAAGCGGGCGGGTGGGCACGCGGCCAGCTACGCCGACGGGTTGGGTGCCCGGCCGAAGGTGGCCGTGGACGCCGTCGAGGCCGCGGTGGAGACCGCGCTGGCTCCGTTGCAGCGGGGCACCGGCGAGAGCCCGTACACCCTGCAGCAGGACCTCCAGGCGGTCATGGGAGATCTGGTCGGCATCATCCGCCGGGAGGGCGAGTTGGCCGACGCGCTGGGCAAGCTGGCCGAGCTGCGGGAGCGGGTGGCAAAGGTGAGCGCGGCCGGCGGCCGGCGCTACAACCCGGGCTGGCACCTGGCTCTGGACCTGCGCAACATGCTGGTGGTCTCGGAGTGCACCGCGAAGGCGGCGCTGGAGCGGCAGGAGTCGCGCGGCGGGCACACCCGGGAGGACTACCCGACGATGGAACCGAAGTGGCGGCAGGTGAACCTGGTCTGCTCGCTGGACGGCGACACCGTGCGGCTGACCCGTAAGCCGCTGCCGAAGATGCGGCCGGAGCTGATCGGCCTCTTCGACCGGGCGGAGCTGGCCAAGTACCTCACCGACGAGGAGCTGGCTGACTACGACGCCCTCGTCGCCGACGCTGGAGAGGCGGACAACCGATGAGCGCGAAGCGTCAGTTCCGGATCTGGCGGGGTGACGAGACCGGCGGTGACCTGCAGGACTACATGGTCGAGGTGAACGAGGGCGAGGTCGTCCTCGACGTCATCCACCGCTTGCAGGCGACCGACGCGCCGGACCTGGCCTGCCGGTGGAACTGCAAGGCCGGCAAGTGCGGCTCCTGCTCCATGGAGATCAACGGCAAGCCGCGGCTGGGCTGCATGACCCGGATGTCGACCTTCGGCGACGACGAGACCGTCACGGTCACCCCGCTGCGTACCTTCCCGGTCATCCGGGACCTGGTCACCGATGTCTCGTTCAACTACGAGAAGGCCCGGGAGACCCCGGCGTTCGCGCCGCCGGCGGACGTGGCCCCGGGCGACTACCGGATGCAGCAGGTCGACGTCGAGCGCTCGCAGGAGTTCCGCAAGTGCATCGAGTGCTTCCTGTGCCAGACCGTCTGCCACGTGATCCGTGATCACGAGGAGAACAAGATGGCGTTCTCCGGCCCCCGGTACTTCATCCGGGCGGCCGAGCTGGACATGCACCCGTTGGACTCCCGGACCGACCGCAAGGAGTACGCGCAGGCCGAACAGGGCCTCGGCTTCTGCAATATCACCAAGTGCTGTACCGAGGTCTGCCCGGAGCACATCAAGATCACTGACAACGGGATCATCCCCATGAAGGAGCGGGTCGTCGACCGCAGGTACGATCCCCTTGTGTGGCTTGGTAGCAAGATCTTCCGTCGGGGCGAGACGCCCCAGACCAGCGTGACCACCGCCCGTCAGGGCTCGGCGACGTCGTCGGGCGCGACCAGGGGTGGGTTGCACTCGCACGCGGGTGGCTCCCACGACCCGCGGGCCGAGGCGCAGGCGCAGAGCGGTGTCAACTGGGACCGGGAGGTGCCCCACCCGACCGCTCCGGCGGTCGACGACCGGGGCAAGCTGCCGCTGACCGAACTCACCTTCGACCGGGCCGCCGCGCCGTCGCCGTTCGGCGATGACGTGACCTTCCCGCTGCCTCCGGAGCACCTCAACTTCGCGCACCCCGAGCAGGACAACAAGCACTGATCACCTGAACGACAACGGGGGCCGCGGCAACAGCCGTAGGCCCCCGTCCCCTTTCCCCCGGCCGGCCCCGGCCCGGCCCGGCCCCGGTGATCATGAAGTTATTGCCATGCCGCTCGGCGTGTCGTGGCAATAACTTCATGATCACCGAGGGCAGGGGTGGGTGGGCTGGGTGGGGTTAGGGGGTGGTTAGCAGGGGGCGGAGGGCCGCCACGATGGGGGCGTCGGCGGGGAGCCAGGTGACCGAGTCCAGTTCGTCCGCGGCGAGCCAGCGGAGCGCCTCGTGCTCCAGGGCCTGTGGCTGATCACCGCCGAGCAGGCGGGCGGCGTAAACCTTGAGCACCGACCGGCCGTGCGCCATCCGCACGTTGCGGCCGACCCGGTCGCCGATCTCGACGCGTACGGCCAGTTCCTCCGCGCACTCCCGGATGAGCGCGTCGGTCTCGGCCTCCCCCGGCTCGACCTTCCCACCGGGAAACTCCCACATCCCCGCCACCTCGGGCGGGGCGGCACGCGCACAGGCGAGCACCCGCCCGTCCCGGATGATCGCCGCGCCGACGATCACCTTCAGGTCCCGTCGTTCGGCCTGCCCGCCACCATTAGCCCGTTCGGTCCGCACGGGCGTCCAGGGTGCCAGATCAATCAGCGGTTTGGGTACCGTAGCCGTCCGCTAGGCCAATAGAACTCGGAAGTGTGGGCGTGGACACCCCTTCCGAGCGGCGAGAGACTAGAGGGCACCGACAAGACACGGGATGGCGACGATTTGGCCACAAGCCGGCAACGGCGCTTGGGGGGTGCGGTGATGCGCGTGCTGTTCAACAGCAGGGCCAAGCACGACTACCTATCCGACGCCTTGACCTTGCTATCTGGTTGGACGCGGGAAGGGGAGGAGATCCGACGCACGCTCGTGATCGACGATACCCAACACGCGGCACTAACTGAACGGGTCAAGGTCGTCGCCGACGCGCTGCACCTGCGCCCCGAGATCAGTCGCGGGTCCGACAGCACCCAGATCCGGGTCGGGCACGGCAACGGCGAGCCACTGACCGAGGGCGAGGTCCTGTTGGCCGCCCGCATCGAGGACGCGTACCGGGCGGTCACGGAGTCCTGAGCTGGGTGGACGCCTCAGGAAGGGACGTCCTGTGGGTACCAGCGCAGCTCCACGGAGTTGCCGTCCGGGTCCTGCACGTAGATCGAGGTCGCCGACCCGCGGGCGCCGAACCGGCTGACCGGCCCGGTCAGCACCGTGAAGGCGCCGGAGTCGACCACCGGGGCCCAGTCCAGCGGTGCCACCACCAGACAGATGTGGTCGACGTTCGCGCCCTGCCGCTCGCCTAGGACGAGGTCGATGATGCTGTCGGGGCTGATCCGCACCGACGGGAACGGGACAGCGCCCGCGCGCCACTCGTCGACACGTACCGGCGCCAGACCGAGCCGACCGCAGTAGAAGTCGAGGGCTCGCTCCACATCCGCGACGGTCAGCACCAGGTGGTCGAAGCCAGTCACCCGCACCGCGCTCACGCCGGTCCGGTTTTCGTCGATGCTCATCTCGCAGCCTTTCGGTCCGTGTTTCCCTACCGCGTTCACGATCCTCGGGCGGAGGACGCCGACCAAGACCTGATGCCGCTACGATCGTTGCCCACAGGTCAACGGTGGGGGTCATGTGCTGGAGCGGTACGAGGTCGAGACGTTCCTGACCCTCGCCACGGAGCTGCACTTCGGCCGGACCGCCGAGCGGTTGGGTGTCAGCACCGGCCGGGTCAGCCACGTGATCAAGAAGCTGGAGCGCCAGATCGGTGCGCCGCTGTTCGCCCGGACCAGCCGGGTCGTCCAGCTCACTCCGATCGGCCGGAACCTCGCCGACGACCTGGCCCCACTGGTCGCCGGGATGGACGAGGCGGTCCGCCGCGCGGTCGACGCCGGCCGGGGCGTCACCGGGACGCTACGGGTAGCGTTCCTCGGTGAGTGGACCGCGCCGGTGCTGCTCCGCGCGGTGGCCCTGTTCACCGAGCGGCACCCCGACTGCCAGGTCGAGGTGCACGAGGCGCAGCTGTCCACCACCCGGTCCGGGCTGCTCGACGGCTCCACGGACGTCCTGATCGCCTCGTACCCCTTCGACGGGATGGCCACCGGCCGGGCGCTGCTCTCCGAGGGCCGGGCGCTGGCGGTGGCCGCGGGTCACCCGCTCACCCGGGAAGGATCGGTGTCGCTGGAGGTGCTCGCCGATCACCCGGTGGTGCAGTACCCGACGGTCACCTCGGCCGAGTTCAAGCGGGACCGGACCCCGGAGCGCACCCCGTCCGGCCGACCGGTGCCGAGAGGGCCCGCCGGGAACACCTTCTCCGAGACGCTGTCCCTGGTGGCGCTGGGCCGGGGCGTGCTTCCGGTGGGCGAGCACACTCGGCGCTACTACCCGCGGCCGGACGTCGCGTACGTGCCGATCCACGACGCGCCACCGATCGAACGCGGGCCGGTCTGGCTACCCAGCAACACCACCACCCGGGTACGCGAGTTCGTTCGCGCCGCGACCGACGCGAACGCTCGATGAGGCACGGCGAGTTCCGCCACCGCCGCCTGGTCCAGGTCTACGACGCGGAGTGCCCGTGGGGGCCGGACGACGACTTCTTCCGCGCGGTCGTCGACGAGACACCGGCAGCCCGGGTCCTCGACCTGGGCTGCGGCACCGGCCGTCTCACCATCGCCCTCGCCGCCGACGGCCACACCGTCACCGGCGTGGACCCCGCTGGCGCGTCCATCGCCGCCGCCCGCGCCAAGCCGGGCGCCGAGCGCGTGACCTGGATCGAGGGCACCTCTGCCCTGCTGCCGGGCCGGGCGTTCGACGTGGCGGTCCTGACCAGCCACGTGGCGCAGTTCTTCGTCGACGACGCGGAGTGGACGCGTACCCTCGTCGACCTGCGCCGGGCGCTCGTACCCGGCGGCCGGCTGGCGTTCGACGCCCGCGACCCGGCGGACCGCCGCTGGGAGCGGTGGAACCCGGTGGATTCGCAGCGGCGTATCACCCTGCCGGACGGCGGCGAGGTCCGCGCGTGGACCAGGGTCACCGGGGTACGCGACGGAGTCGTCGACTTCATCCACCACTACCGGTTCGCCGACGGCGAGGAACTGCTCAGCTCGGCGACGCTGCGTTTCCGCACCGAGGCCGAGCTGCGTGACTCTCTGACTGCAGCGGGCTTCACCGTGGACCACATCCACGGCGGCTGGCACCGCGAGCCCGTCGGCCACGGCGAGTTCGTCGTCCTCGCGCACACCGAATCCGGGTGAGCTGAGGCTGGCACCGGTTTCCTAGCCTGGAACGCATGGCGAACATCGCGTACGACCGCAAAGAGCAGGTCCAGCAGATCGAGAGTGGCCTCCTCGACGGTGAGCAGATCATCGCCGTCTACGACGCCGTCGGCACCGGCACCGGGTTCATCGGGCTGACCGACCGACGCGTGATCATCCAGGACCGCTCGTTCGTCGGGAAGCGGCATGCGATCACCAGCATCCCGTACTCGAAGATCACCAGCGTGAGCGTGGTCAGCAACAAGTCCTGGGGCGGCACGTTCTTCTCCACCGGCGCCATCGCCATCCACGTCGGCACGCACACCTACGAGGTGGAGTTCCGTGGCGCGCAGAAGAGCCACCACGTGCACAACGTGATCCTGCACCACATCTCCTGACCGACCCGGCCTGCCGCGGGCCCGGCTCACCGAGCGGCACGCCGACTGGCAGCGGTGGTTGACCGGCTCCGGTTCCTCGTTACGGGGGTGCCCCTGACACTCCGACCTCAAGGAACCCGAGTCGGTCTCCAATCCGCAGAATGCTCCCCGTCGTCCGGGGTCCCTTGTGAACCGTTCGCTTCCGTAGGATGCCGAAGATTCGCACGTCAGGGGAGACGCACATGTGGGTTCGCAAATCGGTCATCGTGGTGCTGGCGGCGCTTGCTTGCACCGCATGTGTGTCAAAGGATTCGCCACCCGGCGGCAGTCGGTCGTCCAATAGCGAATTGTCGTACGCCGAGTGGCAGGAGCAGTCACAGCAAATCGCGGCAGATCGGTCCAAAGCGCTGATGGCCGGCGACGAGCAGGCGTGGCTGTCGCTGGTCGATCCGTCGCAGACCGAGTCGGTCACGGCCGAGCGGATGAGATTTCGCAACCTCCGGGCGATGCGACCGCAGCAGTTCGCGCTGACCGTCAACTCCGTGAGCGAGATGGGCGAACCCGCCGGGGCCGGCTTCTCCAAGGGCGCCACCCTGCACAAGGCCCGAATCCACGCGGCGGTGCGCTACGAGGCAGATCTTGAGTTCAGCCTGCAGGACTACGACTACGTCTTCCTGCAGTCCGGCAGAAAGATCTCGATCGCGTCGGTGAAACCGGTCGACGCAGCCGCAGCGACCTACGGCAATCCGGTCAAGAACGCGCCGTGGGACAACCTTCCGCTACGCGCGGCGTACGCCGGGTCGGTCACCATCCTCGCGCCCGAGGACAGCAAGTGGGACCCCGCGAACTTCACCGCCATCGCCGCCCGGGCGAACACGCTCGTCCGCGGCATCTGGGGCCAGCACAAGGCGCCCAAGGGTTTCATGGTCCTGCTGGCCACCACCGAACAGAAGCTCCAGTGGTTCGGCGCCTCCAGCGATCTTCAGACCGCCAGCGGCTACGTCTACAACCCGGAGATCGTCGACGAGAAGGGCAGCCCTGTCGTCATCCCCCCGAAACTGGACGGCCCACCGGAACGGTCGATGGCTGGCTCGCGGATCATCCTGGACATGGACCGGCTGAAGACGCCCGAGGCGGCCGAACGGGTCCTAGCGCACGAGATGGCCCATGCCATCGCGCCCCACCTGATGCCCCGGGTCGCCTTCCTCGAGACGTCGCCGCAGGGCATTCTCAACTCACCCACCTGGGTGGCCGAGGGCTTCGCGGAGTGGGTCGAAATCATCTCCAACAAGAACCTCAAGGAGCGCAGCGCCTTCGTCGGCCGCAACTGGGCGAAGTTCAAGCCCGCCGGGCTGCTGCCGGCCAACGACAACTTCTACGCCGCCAACAGCGACCAGAGGTCGTTCAACTACCAGGTCAGCGGCATGTTCTTCGTCGCGGCCGAGCGGCTCGGTGGCCGCGCCAAGACGGTGCAGCTCTACGAGGACCTGGTCGCCCAGCCGGTCTTCGTCGCCGATTCGCGATCGTTCCTCGACGGCCCGCTGAGCAAGCGCGGCTACAACCCGGACACGTTCTGGTCGACCTTCAACTCCCTCCTGAAGTAGTCAGGTGCACCGGGCCGGACAGCACGGCCCACATCTCCGTCCACCGGAAGCCCGGCCACGGGCCGCGCTACTCCGCTCGAAGTCCTAGAATCGCATTCCCCCGGCCGGGCCAATTCCGTCGATCTCCGCCCTGATCACGGGCGACCGCCGCAGGGAGGGTGATGGCAGCCGAGACGAAGGGCAGCCGAGGTCGCTTCAAGATCTCCGTGTTCTTGAGCTATCCCAAGCCGTGCATGCGGGAGCAGGCGGTGTTCATCGACCGGATGTGCGCTTACCTCGACTCCCGAGGGTTCGCCCCGCGCACGCTCGGCGTCACCGACTACGACATGGACGCCCCGCTGAAGGCGATCAGGCGGCTGATGTTGGAGTCGAACGGCCTCATCACCATCGCCCTGAGACGGACGTACATCGAGACGGGTAGCGGCAACTTCCGGACCAATCTCGCCGGCCTGAAGAGCTACCGGCTGGACGACACCTGGATGACAAGTCCCTGGTCGCACATCGAGCCAGCGATGGCGTACCAGCTCGGCCTGCCGATCCTGATCCTGCGCGAGAAGGACGTCCTCGAGGAGGGGCTGCTCCAGAAGGGCGTGGTCGGTATGTACATGCCCGAGTTCGACCTCGACGGGTCGATCGAGAACTACTTCGACTCCCCCGAGTGGAACGACCTGATCTTCAAGTGGGAGGCGCAGGTGCGGGCTGTCGTGGACCGCAAGGGACTGCCACCACAGCTCTACTGAGCCGTGCCGTCGTACCCGGGGCGCACAATCCGACGCATGTCTGAGTCTTCTCCGCAGCGACACCACGCCATCGACTACGTGGAGCTCACGGTCACCGACCTGGAGCGGGCCAAGCGCTTCTACACCGACGCGTTCGGCTGGCAGTTCAACGACTACGGTCCGGGGTACGCCGGCATTCGCAGCCCGCACGGCGAGTCCGCGCCCGAGGTGGGCGGCCTCCGGTTGGACCAGGAGGTCCGCGCGGGCGGCCCGCTCGTGCTGCTCTACTCAAGCGATCTGGACACGTCCGTCCAGGCTGTGCAGAGCGCTGGCGGTCAGGTGGTGAACGGGCCGTACGAGTTCCCCGGTGGCCGTAGGTTCCACTTCGTCGACCCCAGCGGTAACGAGCTGGGCGTCTGGGCCGAGCGGTAGCACGGCGACCCACCGGTTGCCGCGCCTCTGCCGGCTCGCCGTCCACCGCCCGGGCAGTGGCAGCCGAGCGCCGTCAGCGGAGGTTAGTCGCGGTGACGTGGCTCGCCATCCCACTCGCCCCGCACGATCAGCGCGGCACCTGGGTCGCGGTGGCCGTGGCGGCGTACACCCTGCCCAGCGCGGCCGAGACGGTCGTGTTCGGCCGGCGTGACCCTCCGCCTGTTCGCCGGGGGGATCGCGATCTCACGGCGGAGCGCGCGATCACCCGGCGATACAGCCGTCCCCGAAATCAGTGCCCGTCGCTGATCTGAACGTCGTCCGGCGCCGGCCTGCCGCGCCCCGTCTCCAGCAGCTGCTTGAGACTCATCAGGAAGATCGCCCACTTGGTGCTGCACTGGTGCATGAGCTCGACCGGCTCCCGCCAGCCCGCGTGCGCGAACTGGACGATCGTGTACTGACCGCGCTGGTCGAGACGCCAGTTGATCTCGGTACCGATCCACTCCTCGGGGCCGCCGACGACGCGCCACCGCACCCGGCCGGCGGGGTCCAGCTCAAGGATCTCCAGGTCGAACCCACCGTCGTCGCCGAACCGGACGGCCAACCTTCCGCCGACCTCGCTCTTGCCAGTCGTGTCGATCGACCACCAACCGGCGACGCCCTCTGGAGTTGCCACCGCCGCATAGACGTCGTCGAGCGAAGCGACGACACCGACCTGGTGCAGGATGTCGACCATTGTCATTCTCCTTCGTTGGTGTGGCGGTTGCGTTCGATCGCCTCGGCGATGCGCTTGATCCGGCGGAGTCGGGCATCCCAGGTGGAGCCGACCGCCGACAACTGGGCGACCGCGCGGGCAAGCTGCGCCTCGTCGACCTGGTAATGACGCTCGCGACCGGCCGGCTCGGCGTGAATCAGCCCGACCCGGTCCAGAACAGCCAGGTGCTTCGAGACCGCCTGGCGGGTGACGGGTAGCCGCCTGCTCAACGACGTGGCAGTGCCTGGCCCGTCGGAAAGAAGAAGATCGATCATCGTACGCCGAATGGGGTCGCCGATCGCCGACCACAGCTCGTCGTCGACCGCCGTACTCATGACGTCGAGACCAGCCGCGTGACGTAAGCGCCCAGCCTGGGGATGTAGTGGTCCCACCCGGTCTCGTGGTCGCGGTACTGCTCCTCCAGGACGGCGACCTCCCAGCCCATCTCGCGGAACCCGGTCTCGGTCATCCGGACCAGCGTCCCCGCACCGCTCGGCAGCAGGTCGAAGGTGACGAACAGCGCCTGCCCACTGCGGTCCGGGCCGGTGAAGCACCACCGGAAGGAGAACCGCTTCGGGGGGTCGACCTCGACGACGGCGAGCGCGACCGTCGTCGTCTCGCCCGTGTCCGCGTTACGCCAGACCAGCTCACCGGGTGCCCCGGCGACCGACTCGAACCGCGCGTCGTCGGGCCACCACTCCCGCATGTGCTCGGGCTGGCTGACGACCTCGAAGACCACCTCGGGTGACGCGTCGACGTGGATGTCCCGTTCGATCGTTCCCTGTTCCATGCTCACAACCTTTCGCAACCTTTGGTTGCACCCAACCTATGACACTCACCAGCCATGCGCAACCTTTTGTTGCGCGACGCAGTTGGTAGCCATGAACCCGGAGCCGGGGTCCCTGACGCATCACACGGTTCGGCGAGTTGAGGCTGCGTTGCGCCCGCACTCGGTCGAGGTCGCCGACTGGCGAAGGAGGACTTCGACCCGATGTTCACCCTGCACCTCGGGCTCCTTGACCACCCCGCAGGCAACCAACACGGCGTCCTGACCTGCGGCTCGACCGAGCAGGTTCTGCAGAAAGGCCTCCTGAGCCTCCCTACTCTTACTCCCGCTTTTGTCTGGGTCGGTCGCCACCCAACTGGTCACTGCACTCCCATGGCCCTGAGAAGTCCGTGCCCGGAAAAGCCACTCGGCAAAGATCGGATGCTCCGGCAGAGTGACCCCATGGCCGGAAGAGGACTGAACGTCGATGGATCGATTGCCCGCGAAGGTGCGCTGAGTCGGGTCCCACACGCATTCGCCGGTGTTGTCGACGCAGCACGCGCTCGGCTAGTCGAGGCTTTCGGCGGCGACCGACTGCACAGCGCCTACATCTACGGCAGCATCCCGCGTGGCACCGCCATTTCCGGGCTCTCGGATCTTGACCTGCTGCTCGCCCTGCACGCCGAGCCAACCGAGGCCGATCGGCTGGATGCCAGGCGAATCGAGCAAGCCCTCAACCAGTCCTTCGACGAGATTGACGGCGTGGGCATCCTGCTGTTCAGCGCACGCACCCTGCTCAGCGAGCTTGAACGCCACGATCTCGGCTTCTTCGTCGCCTGTCTGTGCACTCCCCTGCTGGGCGACGACCTCGCCGAAAAACTCCCCTGTTACCGGCCCACTCCCCTGCTCGCCCGCGAGACAAACGGCGACCTGTCCCTGGCGCTTCCAGATTGGCGCAGGCAGGCGGCCAAAGCGAACACCGACAACCAACGTAAGGGTCTCAGCCGGCTCGTCGCTCGTCGCATCGTCAGGACGGGGTTCACTCTGATCATGCCTCGTTGGGGAGGCTGGACAAGCGACCTCATCGAGTCCGCCAAGGCGTTTGGTTTCTACTATCCAGAACGCGCCGAGCAGATGCGCTCAGCTGCCAAGATCGGGCGCGCGCCTTCGGCGGATCCGGCTGTACTACGCCAACTCATCGACGACCTTGGGCCATGGCTCGCAGCGGAGTACGCAGCCGTACATGGCGAGAAGGCCGTCCGACCCTGACGTTGCACCACGCCGTTGAGGAAGGATCGCGCGGATACCCCATTTCAAGGAACCAGAGTCGATCACGCCCCTGCCAAGGCGGAGCGGAGCCGAGCAGGCGACAGCTCAACCGAATGGCCTGCCAGATCGAGCCGGATTCAGACGTTGAAGCGGAACTCCACCACGTCGCCGTCCTGCATGACGTACTCCTTGCCCTCGATGCGGACCTTGCCCGCCGCCTTGGCTGCCGCCATCGAACCGTGCTCGACCAGGTCGTGGTACGAGACCACCTCGGCCTTGATGAAACCGCGCTGGAAGTCGGAGTGGATGACACCAGCGGCCTCCGGCGCGGTGGCGCCGACCGGGACGGTCCAGGCTCGCGCTTCCTTGGGGCCGGCCGTGAGGTACGTCTGGAGGCCGAGGGTGCGGAAGCCGACCCGGACGAGCTGGTTGAGGCCGGGCTCGTTCTGCCCGATCGACTCCAGCAACTCGCGGGCCTCCTCCTCGGGCAGGTCCACCAGCTCAGATTCGATCTTGGCGTCCATGAAGACGGCCTCGGCGGGGGCGACCAGGGCGCGCAGCTCGTCGAGGAACGACTCGTTGGCCAGCTCGGCCTCGTCGACGTTGAAGACGTACAGGAAGGGCTTGGTGGTGAGCAGGTGCAGCTCACGCAGGTGCTCCAGCTCGATCTTGGCGGCGGCGGCACCGGAGTAGAGAGTGGTGCCGCCGTCGAGAACCTCGATGGCTGCCTTCGCCGCGGCGACCGCGGCGGCCCGGTCCTTGCGGAGTTTGGCCTCCTTCTCCAACCGGGGCAGCGCCTTGTCCAGGGTCTGCAGGTCGGCGAGGATCAGCTCGGTGTTGATCGTCTCGATGTCGTCGGCCGGGGAGACCTTGCCGTCGACGTGCACCACGTTCGGGTCGGAGAAGGCCCGGACGACCTGGCAGATGGCCGAGGCGTCCCGGATGTTGGCCAGGAAGGCGTTGCCTCGACCCTGCCCCTTCGAGGCGCCACGAACCAGACCGGCGATGTCGACGAACGACACCGGGGCCGGCAGCACCTTCTGCGAGGAGAAGATCTCGGCCAGCTTGCCCAGCCGCTCGTCGGGCAGCCCGACCACGCCGACGTTGGGCTCGATGGTGGCGAACGGGTAGTTCGCCGCCAGCACGTCGTTCTTGGTCAACGCGTTGAAAAGCGTGCTCTTGCCGACGTTGGGCAGGCCGACGATGCCGATGGTGAGACTCACGACGGGCCAGCTTACGCCGGTGGCGACCGGTCCGGTCCAGGCGGCTCCGATTCGACCGGACCAGGGGCAGCCGTGGTGGTGTCCTGGCGGGTCCTGGCGCTGGAGTCCCGTTGCTACCCTCTTCGATGTCGCGTGCGGCGTTAGGGGGCGTTGTGGACCAGGTGACGGAATTCGACCGACTGTTCCAGCAGACCCGACAGGCGCTGGCGTCGATGCGGTCGACCGGTCAGGCTCCCGCCGACGACGGCCTGGACGTCCAGCCGACCCGGGGCACCGGCTCCGCGGCGGGCGGTCAGGTCGAGGTCGTGGCGGTCGGCCAGCGCGTCGAGTCGGTGACGGTGGACCCGCGGGCCCTGCGGATGGGCGCCGAGATGCTCGGCGAGCAGATCGCCCTGGCGGTCAACGCCGCGCTGGACGACCTGCGACTCCAGGCGGGCGAGGCAGCGGACGCGCCCCCGGTGGACCCGGTGGCCCTGGGCCAGCAGCTCGACGAGCTGCAGAACGAGTCCATTCGCAGCATGGCGGCGATGACCGATGCGCTCACCGACGCGGTGCGGCGCATCCAGCAGGCAGCGAGGTGACGGCATGCACGACGACCTACAGGTGCATCCACCCGCGTTACGGCAGGGCGGCAGCCACCTGACGACGGTGGCCGAGCAGATCGCCGGACAGTGGGAGGCGCTACGCGCGCGGACGGCCTCGATGGGCGACATCTTCGGTGACGACGACGTGGGCGGTCTGATCGGCATGTCGTACCAGGTGGCCGAGGAGATCGCGGCCGAGTGCCTCGGGTCGGTCGTCGACGGGCTGCGCGGCTTCGGTGACGGGTTGAGCCTGATGGCCGACCAGTACGACCTGGTCGAGCAGGACAACGACGCCCAGTTCACGACGATGAGCTGGTAGGCGGATCGATGGGCATCATGCTGCCCGGCGAACTCGCCGGCTTGCTCAACGAACTGGGCTACACCTGGCCCAAGTCGGACGAGACGAAGATGTTCGAGCTCGGCCAGATGTGGATGGAGATGGCCGACTCGTTGAACAACGCGGCGGCGGAGGGCACCGCGGCCGCGCAGCGGGTGCTGGACGGCAACCAGGGCGACGCGCTGGCCGCGTTCCAGCAGCGCTGGGAGGCGGGCGGCTCGGCGATATCGGTGCTCCGCGACGGTGGCACCGGTGCGCAGATGGTCGCCGCGACGCTCTTCGTGTGCGCGCTGATCGTCCTCGCCCTGAAGATCAACGTGATCGTCCAGCTGATCATCCTGCTGGTGCAGATCATCCAGGCGATCGCGACGGCCGCGCCGACGTTCGGTGCCTCACTGCTGGAGATCCCGGTCTTCAAGAAGCTCACCGACATCGTCCTCAACATGTTGATCGACCAGGCCATCGGGGTGGTGCTGGGATGACCTCTCCCCTGCCCGAGCTGTACATCGGCGTCGACGTGGAGGCGGACGGGCCGATCCCCGGGCCGTACAGCATGATCTCGCTGGGCATGGCCGTGGCCGGTCGCCCGGATCTGACGTTCTACACCGAGTTGCGGCCCATCTCCGACGAGTTCGTCCCGGCCGCGCTGGCTGTGTCGGGTCTGGACCGGGACCGCCTGCTCCGCGAGGCACCCACCGCGCCGGAGGCGATGTCCGCGGCGGCGGCCTGGGTCAACGGGTTGCGCCGGATCGGCCGGCCGGTCTTCCTCGCCGCACCCGCGGTCTGGGACGGCATGTTCGTGCACTGGTACTTCGTGCGCTTCGTCGGCCACAGCCCGTTCGGTGCCACCGGCTCCGGGGTCGACCTGCGCAGCTACTGGATGGGGTTGACCGGCAGCGAGTGGGTCCAGACCCGCAAGGGCAAGATCAAACACGAGTTGGGTCTGCACGACGTGCCGCACACACACCATGCCGGCGAGGACGCCGCCGAGCTGGCGCAGGTCTTCGACGCCGTGCTGCGCCGCCGGCAGTCGGGCGAGCCAGCGTAACCGGGCGTCGGCGGGACCTGCCGGACGGCGCCACGACGGCTGCCCGGGGCATCGTGGCGCAGGCCGCCCGGAGCATGATGCGGCGGGCCGACGACGTGGCCGGCGAGGCGGCCGAGGCGGCGACCACCCGGGCCGCCCGCCAGATACCGCAGGGCTTCACCGAACGACAGTGGACCCGGTTCGCCCGGGGCGCCCGGCAGACTCAACGGCAGGCCGGGCTGCCCGACGGGGACCTGGTCGCCCACGGCAGCCGGGTACGCGGCACCGCCCGCCCGGACTCCGACATCGACGTGGCGCTCATCGTCGACGACAAAACCTTCTTCGACCTGGCCGAACGCTCCCTGTCGCGGGCGCCGGACGGGACCCGGCTACGCAAGACGATGCTGCGCCGGATCAACGAGAACGGTCAGCTCGCCAGCTTCGACCTGGGCACCGACTTCACCCACCTGCGCCGCGAGCTGATGGACACGCACGTGCCGCACAAGGTGCAGTTCTCGGTGCTGCGCCGGGGCGGCAAGTTCGACAACGGCCCGTTCCTCCCGCTCGATTGAGCGGTTCCGCATCTGGCAAGGTGGCAGACGTGCAGACGACGTTGCAGTTCCTCATCATGGTCGACGGCCCGCTGACGGCGGCGGAGCTGCTGGACCTGATCCGCACCCGGCTGCCCGACGCGGTGCCCTACCGACGGGACTCGGTGGACGTACGCGGCAACCTGCTGGAGATCAATGCCAACGAGGACGCCGACCCGCGACTGGCCGCCACCGATGAGGACGACTACCTCTACTTCCGGTGGCGGGTGGAGCTGACCCCGATGGACAAGGCGGTTGACGAGGGGCACCAGATCGCCCTCGCCCGGGAGTTGCTGCGGGCGATCGAGGGGCCGCAGGCGCGGGCGACCGTGTGCGCCGCGTTCGAGGACCGGGTCTGACCGGTTCTCAGCCGAGCAGGCGGGGAGCGATGACCGCCTCCCGGACGCTGCCGTCCACGCCGCGACTCACCTCGTACGCCGAAACGCCCTCGCGGTCCGCGATTGCCTCGACCAGCCGGGTGCCCCGGTAGACCAGGCCGACCCCGTCGTCGGTGCAGTGGCTGGTCGGCAGCGTCCCGTCGCCCACCAGCTCGTGCATGAGCGGCCGACGCTGACCCTCGCTGTCGTAGTGCACCCCGTTGCCGTACGGCAGCCAGGCCAGGCCCTCGGTGAAGCCCCGCAGCCGGGGGCCGAAGCTGTCGGTGGCACCGCCGACGTGCCAGCAGATCGAGCCGGCGGAGACGCCGGCCAGCACCACGCCGGCCTGCCAGCATTCGTGCAGGATCTCGTCGAGCCCGTGCACCCGCCAGACGGCGACCAGGTTGGCGACGCTGCCGCCGCCGACCCAGATCACGTCCTGGGCGAGCAGGTGGGCGCGGACGTCCTCGACGTTCGGCATGGGGAACAGGGCGAGGTGCGACAGCCGGAACCGGGTGTCGGCGAACGCGCCGTAGACGGCGCTCAGCGAGGTGGGCTGGTCGCCGACGGCCTGCCCGAGGTAGCAGACCCGCGGCTGCGGACCGGCCTCGGCCAGCTCGGCCGCCAGCTCGAAGACCGGGCTGGGGCGCAGGTCGGCGGGGCCGCGGTCGCCGCGGAAGAAGCCCATGCTGGTAGCGAGGATGGTCGGTGCGCTGGCGGGCATCGGGGCGTCCTTCCGTCGGGGCGGTGCGCGTCCATCCTGCCGCAGCCACTCAGCAGCCGATCTCCGGCCCGCCCGACAACTTTGATCATGAGGCTGGCGACGGCTTCGTCGATCGAGCACCCGCCAACCCCACGATCAACCGGATAGGCCAGGGCGTCGCTGGCGGGGCACCTGGGCCTCGGACCATTGCGCGGGGGGCGGCCGGTCGGCCGGGGGCAGCTGCGCGGCGGCGGCCCGGGGCAGCGTGAACCGATCGGCGGCCGCCGGGCCGACCGAGACCGACTCGCGCAGCATCCAACGCACCTCGTCGGCCGTCCAGCCCAGCCCCGGCCGAGCCGCGATCTCGCGAACCAACCGCCGGCCGACGCGGGTGTCGTCGTCGTAGAAGCGCATGCACCAGTGATGCGTCCACATCCCGAGCGCCCGCAGGCCCGCGTCGTCGAGGGAACCGGCCAACCGGCCGCAGGCGGTGTCGGAGAAGATCTGCTCGGGGTCGCCCGCCCGGTCCCGTTCGATGGCACCGACGGCGGCCGGCGCGACCGCCCGCATCCGGCGGTAGAAGGACTGCGCCACCGCGCGGGGCAGCGGCGGATAAGCACCCTGTGTCGACGCCGCCGCCCAACCCGTCACGCTCGCCATTCGCCGCACCCCTTCTTCAGTTGGTGGCCGGACGTTACCCGTCCCGACCGACACTTCCGGGCGGAAAAACCCCTCGGATCGTGGATAGCGACGATGACCTGGGGCGTCTGTACGGGTGACAACGAAACGGGGGTGGTAGGTGGACGAGGACGAGCGGGCCCGGCTGGCCGAGTTCGTCGGCAGCCGGACTCCAGCGCTGATGCGGGTCGCGTACCTACTGACCGGGGACCGCGGCGCTGCCGAGGACCTGTTCCAGTCGGCATTGGCGCGGACCATCCCGAAGTGGGGAACCATTCGGCACGCCGATCCCGAGGGGTATCTACGTGTGGTGATGTATCGCCAGCAGATCAGCTGGTGGCGGCGATGGCGACGGTGGCGGGAGACGCCACTCAACCCAGCGGACGAACCGGTCGGCGCCGACCCGAGCGGCGGCTCGGACGTGCGGTTGGCGATGCGCGCCGCGCTGGGCCACCTGCCGCCGGCGCAGCGGGCGGTGGTGGTCCTTCGCTACTACGAGGACCTACCCGAAGCCCGGGTGGCCGAACTGCTGGGCTGCTCGGTGGGCACCGTACGCAGCCGTACCCACCGGGCGGTGAAGCGCCTGCGCGAACTGCTGCCGGACGTCGAACTGCTGGAGGTACGGCGATGACGGACCCCTTCGAGCACCTCATCCGCTCCACCCTCACCGACCTGGCCCAGGAGGCACCGATCGTGCATGACCAGTTGAACCGAGCGGAGCGGCGGGTGCGCCACCGGCGCCGCGCCACGGTGACGTTGGGGGCGGTGGGCACCCTCGCGGCGATCCTCATCGCCACCCCGCTCGCCCTCGCCGCGACCGGCTCGGACCAGCCCCGACCGGCCGCGCCCAGTCCGGCGGGACCGGCGGTCCAGCCCAGCCCGCCCACCCCCGGCCCGTCCGGGCCGAGCGTGGTGCCCAGCCAGCCCGGCCTGCCAAGCCCGGTACAGCCGACGGTCAAGCCGAGCCCGCCAGGGCCGCCCGGGGTGCCCGGCAGACCGGGCGATGCGGGCCCGCCCGGCGTGCCCGGCGTCCCGGGCGGAGCACCCGGCATCCCGGGCGGGGCCCCGGGCCTGCCGAGCCCGTCCGGACCGACCGTGAAACCCACCCCCACAACCTGACCCCAACCGGCCAGATCACCCCCACCCCCACCCCCCACCACCACCGCTCACCCCACCCACCACTCGCCCCGGTGATCAAGAGGTTTCTGTCATGCGGCGCGCCGTGTCGTGACGCAAAACCTCTTGATCACCGCGGGCAGGCGGGGCGCGAGCGCCCGCGGGCAGGCGGGGTGGGTGGGGCGGGGGCGGGGAGGGTTAGGGGGTGGTTGGGGGGTTGGCGGTGGTGGTGGTTGGTTCGGCGCCGTACCGGCGGTGGCTCCAGTCGATCAGTGGCTGGAGCAGCATCATCAACTCACGGCCGTCTCGGGTTGGGGCGTACTGGATCTGCACCGGAGACGTGGGTATCACCGTCCGCTCGATCAACCCGTCGGCCTCCAACTCCTTGAGCCGTTGGGCGAGCAGTCGGTCGGAGATCCCGGTCACTGCGGCCCGGTACTCCCCGAACCGGCGCGCACCGCGCATCGCGGCGAGCAGGAGTGCCCCGGTCCACCGTCGGCCGACCAGCTCAAGCGCTCCCTGGAAGGTGCGGCAACCGGAGTCGTCGATCCCCTGGTAGCGGCGGATGGCGGCCGCTTGCTCATCGTTTGTCACTTACCAAAGATTAGTAGCTAACCTGGGGTTTGCCAAGGCCATTGCCGCCATCCACTCTTGGGCCATGACCGATTACGGACAGCCGATCAGCTTCGGCCTGAGCCTCGATCCGTCTGTGGACAAACTGGGCGAGACACGACACCTGGCCCAGGCTGCCGCAGACGGCGGATTGTCGTACCTCGCCATCCAGGACCACCCCTACCAACCCGGCTACCTCGACACCTGGACGATGATCAGTCACCTGGCCGCCGAGACCAGCCGGATCACCTTCCTCACCGACGTGGCCGACCTACAGCTACGTCCCCCGACGATGTTGGCCAAGGCCGCGGCGTCGCTCGGCGTCCTCACCGGCGGCCGGATAGCGCTGGGTGTCGGCGGTGGGGCCAGCGCGGACGCGATCGCCGCCATGGGCGGCCCACGGCGCAGCGGCCCGGACACCGTCGCGTACACCGCGGAGGCGTTGCAGATCATGCGCCAGGCGCTGACCGGCGGCGTGGTGCGGTTCGACGGCGCCCAGCACACCGTCGAGGGGTACGCGGGCGGCCCGGTGCCACCGACGCCGGTGCCGCTCTGGCTGGGCGGTCAGAAGCCTCGGATGCTGGCCGTGGCCGGCCAGCACAGCGACGGCTGGATCTCCCCGCTCAACATCTACGTCCCGCCGGAGGAGGTGCCGTCCCGCCAGAAGATCATTGACGACGCGGCCCGAGCGGCAGGGCGGGAGCCCACCGAGATCCGACGGATCTACAACGTCATCGGCGCGATCGGCGCGTCCGGCGGCGGCACCGGGCTGGTCGGCGGCGCGCAGCTCTGGGTCGACACCCTCACCCGATGGGCGGTCGACCTCGGCTTCGACATGTTCATCTTCTGGCCGACCACCTCGCCGCGCAGTCAGCTCCGCGCGTTCACCGAGCTGATCGTGCCGGCGGTCCGTGCGCAGGTAAACGAGGAGAGGGGACAGCGATGAGCACCGCCATGGCCCGGGTGCCCGACTCACTCACCGGGCAGATCGTCACACCCGGTGACCGCCGGTACGCGCAGCTGCGCTCGACCTACACCACGCAGGCGTCGCCGGCCGCCGTCCTGCTGCCGAAGACCACCGCGCAGGTGGTCGACGCGATCCGCTACGCACGGGAGCAGCGGCTGCCCATCGCCGTCCGCAGTGGCGGGCACGGCCTCTCCGGGGCGTCCTCCAACAACGGTGGCGTGGTCATCGACCTCTCCATGCTCAACCGGGTCCAGGTGCTCGACGAGCGGGCCAGGCTGGTCCGGGTGGAGGCCGGTGCCCGCTGGGCGAACGTCGCGAAGGCGCTGGCCCCGTACGGCCTGGTGATCAGCTCAGGCGACCACGGCAATGTCGGCGTCGGCGGCCTGGCCACCGGCGGCGGCGTCGGCTGGCTGGTCCGTGCCCACGGCCTCACCATCGACCGCGTCCGCGCGGTCGAGGTGGTGCTCGCGGACGGGACGCTGGTACGCGCGGACGCTGAGCACGAGCCGGAGCTGTTCTGGCTGGTCCGGGGCGCGGGTGCTGGTGCGGGAATCGTGGTGGCCTTCGAGATCGAGGCCGCCGAGCAGCGCAACGTCGGCGTGGCGCAGTTGGTCGTCGAGGCGCACCCGGACGGCCGCACCATCCGGGAGTGGGCGAGTTACCTCGCGCAGGCTCCACGGGAGTTGTCCGCCGCCGCGGTGGTGTTCTCGGACGGTCGCTCGGCCCTGATGTCCATCACCGCCGTGGTGGCCGCCGAGAGTCTGCGCCGGGCCCGGCCCGTGGTGGAGCCGCTGCTCGCGATCGGGAAGGTGCTCGAACACCGCACCGACCTGCTGCCGTACCCGGCCCTGGTGCCGACCGCGCACCTGCACCCCAACCTCGGACAGCAACGCAGCACGACCACCAACGGTCTGTTCACCGGGCTGGACGACGGCAGCGCGCGGGCCGTGATGCGAGCGGCGACCGGGCCGGGGCGGGCGGTCATCCAGCTCCGCTCGTTGGGTGGGGCGGTCAACGACGTCGCTGCCGACGCGACCGCGTACCCGCACCGACACCAGGACACGCTGGTCGTGGCCTCGGTGTTCCCGCCGCAGGGCGGCGCGGCCCTGGACGCCGCGTGGCGGGCCGCCGGCGCCCGCGCCGACGGCGCGTACGTCAACTTCGAGAGCCGGCCGGACCAGGCCGCGTTCGCCCGGATCTACCCGGGCGAGACCGGGGCCCGGGTGCGGCGGCTGTGGAAGCGGTACGACCCGGACGGCGTGTTCCGGTCGGCCCTGCTGACCGGCCAAGCCGCCCGGCCCGGCCAACCCGCCAGGTCTGGCCAAGCCGCCCGATCGGGCCAGTCCGCCCGGTCCGGTCAACCGCACCGGCGCCGCCGCTGACCTTCGGCCCACCCGGCCCTCAACACGCGTCCGACGCACGCTCAGGTCCGATTCCCGCCAGCCGACCGCTGGCCGAGCGGGGCATCATCGGTGACATGGAGATGGACTTCGAGCGGTGTTACCGGGCCGTGGACAGCCGTGACCAGCGGTTCGACGGCTGGTTCTACACCGGCGTGACGTCCACCGGCATCTACTGCCGGCCGTCCTGCCCGGCGATCACCCCGAAGCGGCAGAACGTCCGGTTCTTCCCGTCCGCCGCCGCGGCACAGGGTGCCGGGTTGCGCGCCTGCCGTCGCTGCCGGCCGGACGCCACACCCGGATCACCGCTGTGGGACGTTCGTGCGGACGTGGTCGGTCGGGCGATGCGGCTGATCGCCGACGGGGTGGTCGACCGAGACGGCGTACCGGGGCTGGCCTCCCGCCTGGGCTACACCGAGCGGCACCTGCACCGGATGTTGAGCGCCGAGATGGGCGCCGGGCCGCTCGCGCTGGCCCGGGCCCAACGGGCACAGACCGCCCGGATCCTGATCGAGACAACCGACCTCGGTATGGCCGAGATCGCGTTCGCGGCGGGCTTCGGCAGCGTGCGGCAGTTCAACGACACGCTCCGCGAGGTGTACGCCAGCGCCCCGTCCGACCTGCGCACGGCCCGTGGCCGCCAGCAGGCGCCGGCCGGGTCGGGGACCATCGCGCTCCGGCTGGCGTACCGCCCGCCGCTGCACGCCCGAGCGCTGCTGGACTTCTTCGCGGTACGGGCGCTGCCCGGCGTGGAGGAGGTTCGCGACGGGACGTACCACCGGGGTTTGCGGTTGCCACACGGCACCGGCCAGGTGGCGCTGACCCCGGCGGACGGGCACGTGGCGGCGACGCTGCGCCTGGCCGACCTGCGTGACCTGGCGCCGGCGGTGGCCCGCTGCCGCCGGTTGCTCGACCTGGACGCGGACCCGGCCGCCGTGGACGCCACGCTCGCCGCCGACCCGGCGTTCGCCCCGGCGGTCGCCGCCGAACCCGGCATCCGCGTCCCCCGCGCGGTGGACGGCTTCGAGATGGCCGTCCGCGCCATCATCGGCCAGCAGGTCTCGGTGGCCTCCGCCCGGACAACCCTCACCCGCCTCCTGACCACCACCGCTCCACAGGTCGATCATGAAGTTGTTGTCACCGGCGTCGGCGTGTCGCGACAACAACTTCATGATCACCGGGGCGAAGGGGGGCCATTCGGTGGGCCGGGGGAACTGCGGGGGTTCTTGAGCGCGGAGGAGTTGTTGTCCCTGCCGGACTCCGGGTTCGGAATGCCCGTTGGGCGGCGCGAGACTCTGCGTGGGCTGGCACGGGCGGTGGTTGACGGGGCCGTGAACCTCGCGGCGGGTGTTGATCGGGAGGAGACCGCACGACGACTTCTCGCGCTGCCCGGCATCGGCCCGTGGACCGCCAACTACCTGGCCATGCGCACCTTCGGTGACCCGGACGTCCTACTCAGCACCGACCTCGCGGTCCGGCGCGGCGCCGCCGCGCTCGGCCTGCCCCACACCCCGACAACCCTCGCCGCGTACGCCGACCGCTGGCGTCCCTGGCGGTCCTACGCCACGATCAGACTCTGGAGAGCGGCATGAGCATCGACAGCACCGTGCTGAACACACCGACCGGCCCGTTGAGCATCCTCGCCGGCCCGGACGGCGATGTACGGGCGGCCGGCTTCACCCCCGACCCGGCGGCGCTGCTGCCCCTGGTCCACCCGACCCTGCGGGCACCGCTGCGGCAGCGGGACGACCTCGGCCCGGTCAGCGCGGCGGTCCGGTCCTACCTGGACGGTGACCTCACCGCCATCGACGCGGTGCCGGTCCGTCAACTCACCGGCGGAGAATTCATGGCCCACGCCTGGCAGGTGCTGCGCGAGGTGCCGCCGGGCACCCCGGTCACCTACACCGGGTACGCCGCACTGGCCGGCCGACCACCGGCGGTGCGGGCCGCCGCGGCTGCCTGCGCCCGCAACGCGGCGGCACTGTTCGTTCCCTGCCACCGGGTCCTTCGCACCGACGGCACACTCGGTGGCTACCGCTGGGGCCCGGACGTGAAGAAGTGGCTTCTCGGTCATGAACGACGCCTGACAACAAGCTGACAGGGGCATCGACACCTATTGACGCTACCGTCGGGTAGTGCCTGTGGAGAGCGACGGCGACCCGGCCGCCCGGGCCGCCGCGGGCACCCACCCCGTGCACAACCTCTGGCGGCTGCGCCCCTACCTGCGCCCGTACGCCGCCGAGTTCGCCTGGCTGCTCGTCGCAGGGCTCGCCGGCACGGCGGCCGGGATCGCCGTACCGCTGGTCGTGCAGCGGGTGGTGGACGGGCCGGTGGCCCGACACGAACCTGCCGGGCTGCTCCAGCTCGGCGGCCTGGCGCTGCTGCTCGGCGTGGTCGAGGCGGCGCTCATCTTCATCCGCCGATGGGTGCAGTCCTCCTCGGCGGTGGGCATGGAGGCGGCGCTGCGCGCCGACGTCTACGCCCACCTGCAACGGTTGCCGACGAGCTTCCACGACCGCTGGCAATCCGGCCAGTTGCTGTCCCGGATCACCAGCGACCTGTCGGTGATCCGCCGTTTCCTCTCCTTCGGCGTGTTCTTCCTGGTGCTCAACCTGACCACCTACGTGGTCGTGGTCGTGCTGCTGATCAGCCTGCACCCGGCACTCGGGGTGCTGGTCGCGGCCAGCGCGGTGCCGCTGCTGCTGATCAGCCGCCGGTTCGGGCGGCACTACCATGCCGCGTCCCGACGGATGCAGGATCAGCAGGGCGACGTGGCGACCCTGGTCGAGGAGACCGCGCAGGGCCTGCGCACCATGAAGGCGTACGGCCGGGGGCCCGAACTGGCCGCGCGCTTCGCCGGTGCCGCCCGGCGGCTGCACGACACCGGTGTCGACAAGGGGCGGCTACTGGCCAACACCTCGGCACTGCTCGACCTGGTGCCCAACGTGACCCTGGGCGTGGTGCTGGTGGCCGGGGCGGCGGCCGCCGCCGGGGGCGCGCTCACCATCGGCGAGCTGGTCGCGTTCGTCAGTCTCCAACTGATGCTCATCTGGCCGGTGCAGTCGCTGGGTTGGATCATCGCGAACGGTCAGGAGGCCGCCACCGCCGCCGACCGGATCCAGGAGGTACTGGACACCCCACCCCAGATCGTGGACTCCCCCGGCGCGCTCGCGCTGCCCCGCGACGCGGTCCACGGCCGGCTCCGCTTCGAGCGGGTCGCGTTCTGCTACCCGGGCGCCACCGCACCGGTGCTGCGCGAGATCGACCTGACCGTCGAGCCGGGCGAGACGCTGGCCCTGGTCGGCGCCACCGGCTCCGGTAAGAGCACGTTGCTCTCCCTGGTACCCCGGTTGCACGAGGTGACCGCCGGCCGGATCACCCTGGACGGGCACGACCTCCGCGAGCTGCGGCTGGCCGCACTGCGCCGACTGGTCGGGGTGGCGTTCGAGGAGCCCACGCTCTTCTCCATGTCGGTGCGGGAGAACCTCACCCTGGGCCGCCCCGACGCGGGCGACGACGACGTCCGGGCGGCCCTCGCGCTGGCCCAGGCCGACTTCGCGTACGACCTGCCGTGGGGTTTGGCCACCCGGGTGGGTGAGCAGGGGCTGTCCCTCTCCGGCGGGCAACGACAGCGGCTCGCGTTGGCGCGGGCCGTGCTCGGCCGACCTGCGGTGCTAGTGCTGGACGACCCGCTCTCCGCCCTGGACGTGCACACCGAGGCGCTGGTCGAGGCGGCACTGCGGCGGGTCCTGCGCAACAGCACGGCGCTGCTGGTGGTACACCGGCCGTCGACGATCGCGCTGGCCGACCGGGTCGCCCTGCTCGAAGACGGGCGGATCACCGCCATCGGCCGGCACTCCGAGCTGCTGGCCAGCGTGCCGGCGTACCGGGCGCTGCTCGCCGCCGAGCCGCCCGCCCGGCACCCCCCGTCGGCCGGAGCCGCCGGGCCGCGACCGTCCCCTTCGGACGGATGGGGGCTGGTGCACTCGTGACAGTGCCGAAGCAGGCCGACCCGCCACCCGAGGAGGAGCCGGAGCTCACCCGCTGGCGCGGAACCGCCACCGACCCGGAGGCCGACCGGAGCCGCGCCGAGGACGCCGCACCCGAGGCGGTGGCCCGGCTGCGCCGGCTCAGCCGGGCCCTGCTGGCCGACCTGCTCCGCCCGCACCGGGGACGACTCGCCGCCGCGGTCGGCCTGCTGCTGGCCCAGAACGCCGCCGCGATGGCCGGCCCGTACCTGGTGATGATCGGCATCGACCGGGCCATCCCGCCGCTGCGCGACGGCGACTCCGGCCCGCTGGTCGCCGTCGCCGGGGCGTTCGTGGCCGCCTCGGTGACCGAGTACGCGAGCCGCCGCGGGTTCCTCACACTCTCCGCCCAGATCGGCCAGGCCGTCCTGCTGGACCTGCGGCAGCGGGTGTTCGGGCACTTCCTGCGGCTGTCCGTGGGCTTCCACGAGCGGTACACCTCCGGCCGGATGGTCTCCCGGCTCACCAGTGACCTGGACTCGATCGCCGAACTGGTCGACGGCGGGATCGACAGCCTGGTGCTGGCCGGGCTGTCGATCCTGTCGGTGGCCGCCATCCTGCTCTGGCTGGACCTGCCGCTGGCCGCCGTGACGCTGTTCGCCTTCCCGTTCCTGTTCTGGCTGTCCCGGTGGTTCGCCCGGTCATCGGCCAGCGCGTACCGGCGAACCCGGGACGCTGTCGCGCTGGTCATCGTGCATTTCGTCGAGTCGATGCGGGGCATCCGGGCGGTGCAGGCGTTCCGCCGCGAGCCGCGCAACCAACGGATCTTCGTGGCGCTCGGCGACGACTACCGACGGACCAGCCTGCACGCGTTCCGGCTGATCGCCACGTACTCACCCGCGATCAAGCTGATCGGCAACGTCACGGTGGCGGTGGTGCTCTGCTACGGCGGCTGGCGGGTGCTCGGCGGGCAGACCGAGGTCGGCGTGCTGGCCGCGTTCCTGCTCTACCTGCGTCGCTTCTTCGAGCCGATGCAGGAGCTGAGCCAGTTCTACAACTCGCTACAGTCGGCCACCGCCGCGTTGGAGAAGCTGGCCGGGGTGCTCGACGAGCGGCCGTCCGTCGCCGACCCGGCCCGGCCCACACCGCTGCCGACCGGCCCGGGCCGTGGCGAGTTGACCTTCCGGGCGGTCTCCTTCGGCTACCGCGCGGACAGCCCGATCCTCGCCGGACTGGAGCTGACCGTGCCGGCCGGGCAGACCGTGGCGCTGATCGGGCCGACCGGCGCGGGCAAGTCGACAATCGCGAAGCTGGTCGCCCGGTTCCACGACCCGGACACGGGCACGGTCCGGCTCGACGGGGTCGACCTGCGCGACATCAGCGACGCCGACCTGCGCCGTGCGGTGGTGTTGGTGACGCAGGAGAACCACCTGTTCAGTGGGACCGTGGCGGAGAACATCCGGTTCGGCCGCCCGAACGCCGACGACGCCGCCGTCCAGGCCGCCGCGCGGGCGATCGGCGCGCACACCTTCATCTCCGCCCTACCCGAGGGGTACGCCACCCAGGTGCACCGACGCGGCGGCCGGCTCTCCGCCGGGCAGCGGCAACTGGTCGCGTTCGCTCGGGCGTTCCTGGCCGATCCGACCGTGCTGATCCTGGACGAGGCGACGTCGTCGCTGGACGTGCCGACCGAGCGGCTGGTGCAGCGGGCACTCGGCACCATCCTGCGCGACCGCACCGCCCTCGTCATCGCGCACCGACTCTCCACCGTGGAGACCGCCGACCGGGTGCTCGTCCTCGACGGCGGGCAGGTCGTCGAGGACGGCCCACCCGGCGTGCTCGCCGAGGCCGACGGCCGGTACGCGGCCCTGCACCGGCAGTGGCGGGACTCGCTGATCTAGCGACGCCGCCCGGCCGGTGGCCGATCCCCGCCGGCCGGTGTGTTCGGCCGCAACTACGTGGCCCGGCACCCGGGAGGTGCCTACGATCGCAGGATGACCGATACGGCGAGGACGGCCCGCGCCGGCATTCCCGAGCGTCCGACCCTGGACGGGCTCGAGGAGAGCTGGGCGCGCCGCTGGCAGGAGGAGGGCACGTACGCGTTCGACCGCTCAAGGGAGCGGAAGGACGTCTACGCGATCGACACCCCGCCACCGACCGTATCCGGCGAGCTGCACATGGGGCACGTCTTCTCGTACACGCACACCGACACGGTCGCGCGGTACCAGCGGATGCGCGGCAAGGCCGTCTTCTACCCGATGGGCTGGGACGACAACGGCCTGCCCACCGAGCGTCGCGTGCAGAACGTGTACGGGGTGCGCTGCGATCCGGCGCTGCCGTACGACCCGGTGTGGCGGCCACCGGCGGCCCCGGTCGACGACGCGGCCCGCCGTGACCCCACCCCGATCTCCCGGCGCAACTTCATCGAGCTGTGCGAACGGCTGACGGTCACCGACGAGCAGGCGTTCGAGGCGCTGTGGCGGCGGCTCGGGCTCTCCGTGGACTGGTCCTTGACGTACACGACGATCGGCCGGATCGCCCGGGCCACCAGCCAGCGGGCCTTCGTGCGCAACCTGCTCCGCGGCGAGGCGTACCAGTCGGAGGCACCGACGCTCTGGGACGTCGGCTTCGCGACCGCGGTCGCGCAGGCGGAGCTGGAGGACCGGGAGCGCCCCGGCGCCTACCACCGGCTGCGGTTCATCGCGTCGAACGGGCGCGAGGTGCTCATCGACACCACCCGGCCCGAGCTGTTGCCGGCCTGTGTGGCGCTGGTCTGCCACCCCGACGACGAGCGGTACGCCGACCTGGTGGGCGGCACCGTGCGCAGCCCGTTGTTCAACGTCGAGGTGCCGCTGTACGCCCACCCCCTCGCCGACCCGGGCAAGGGCACCGGCGTCGCGATGGTCTGCACGTTCGGTGACCTGACCGACGTGACCTGGTGGCGTGAGCTGGGGCTGGCCACCCGGGTCGTGATCGGCCGGGACGGCCGGCTGCTCCCCGAGCCGCCGGCCGGTGTGCCGGCGCAGCCGTACGCGGCACTGGCCGGGCAGACCGTCAACGGGGCCCGCCGGGAGATCGTCGGCATGCTGGCCGACGCGGGTGACCTGATCGGCGAACCGCGCCCGATCACCCACCCGGTCAAGTTCTACGAGCGTGGCGACCGGCCACTGGAGATCGTCTCGACCCGACAGTGGTATCTGCGCAACGGCGGCCGGGACGACGCGCTGCGGGAGACACTGCTGGCCCGGGGCGGAGAGCTGCACTGGGTGCCGGCGCACATGAAGCACCGCTACGACCACTGGGTGGGCGGCCTGACCGGGGACTGGCTGGTCAGTCGCCAACGCTTCTTCGGGGTGCCGGTGCCGGTGTGGTACCGGCTCGACAACACTGGCGAGCCGGACTGGTCCCACCCTCTCACGCCGGACGAGTCGGCGCTGCCGGTTGACCCATCCACCGACCCGGCGCCCGGTTACGACGAGTCGCAGCGCGGCCGGCCGGGCGGCTTCATCGGCGACCCGGACGTGCTGGACACCTGGGCCACCTCGTCGTTGACCCCGCAGATCGTCGGTGGCTGGGAGACCGACCCGGACCTGTTCGCCCGGGTCTTCCCGATGGACCTCCGCCCGCAGGGACAGGAGATCATCCGCACCTGGCTCTTCGACAGTGTGGTCCGTTCGCACTTCGAGCACGGGGTGCTGCCCTGGCGGGACACGGTGCTCTCCGGCTGGATCCTCGACCCGGACCGCAAGAAGATGGCCAAGTCCAAGGGCAACGTGGTCACCCCGCTGGCGCTGTTGGAGCAGCACGGCTCAGACGCGGTGCGCTACTGGGCGGCCAGCGGCAAGCCCGGCATGGACCTGGCCTTCGACCCGGCGCAGATCAAGATCGGCCGGCGACTGGCGACCAAGCTGCTCAACGCGTCCAAGTTCGCGCTCGGGCTGGGCGCGGCGGACGCGCTGCGCGCCCCGGCGACCGCTCCACTGGACCGGGCGATGCTCGCCGAACTGGCCACCGTGGTCACCGCCGCGGGCACCGCCTTCGACTCGTACGACCACACGGCGGCGCTGCAGGCGACCGAGGCGTTCTTCTGGCGGTTCTGCGACGACTACATCGAGTTGGTCAAGGAACGCGCGTACGCCACCGGCGCGGCGGCCGACTCGGCGCGGGCGGCGCTGGCCTCGGCGCTGTCGGTGCAGCTGCGGCTGTTCGCCCCGTTCGTGCCGTACGTCACCGAGGAGGTCTGGTCCTGGTGGCGGTACGGCTCGGTGCACCGTGCGCCGTGGCCCACCACCCACGAGGTGGCCCGGACGATCGACGGGTCGGGTGAGCCGGCGCTGCTGCGGCTCGCCGGGGACGCGTTGAGCCAGGTCCGGCGGGCCAAGTCGGAGCGGAAGCTGTCGATGAAGGCCGAGGTGCCGCTGGCCGAGGCGCTCGGCCCGGCGGCGCTGCTGGAACAGCTCACCCTGGTCGCCGACGACCTGCGCGCGGCCGGCCGGATCGGCAAACTCGACCTACTCCCCGACCGCACCCCGGAGCTCGTCATCGCCTGCGCCTTCTGATCCGCGTCCGCCGCCGCCCTCTCCGGCGGCGGCGGACGGGCCGTCACCAGCCGCGCAGGAAGCGCAACCCGAGCAGAAACGCGACCACGGCCGGCCCCACCAGCAGGGTGATCGCCTGAAGGCGGTACGGCATCCGGTGCCGGGTCAGCTCACCGGCGTTGCCCAGCACGATGGCCCCGGCCAGCATCAGGAACGCACCCCACCAGCCGGCCCCCAGGTGGATCAGATCCACCCGGATCAGTTGCAGGGTCAGGCCGAGCAACGCACCGGTCAGCGCGAGCAGAGCCACCGCCCGGTGCAGGCCCCGGGCCAGCGGGTGGGCCGCCCGCCAGCCGTAGGTGCCGGCGACCGCCAGGCAGGGCAGCACCACCAGCAGTGGCCAGCCCCGCCCCATCACGCCGAACATCAGCAGCGCGCCCACCGCGAACCCCATGGTGCCGACGCACGCCAGCATGTACCCGGCGAAGGCCCGGCCACCGCCGCGGGCCAGCAACGGCCCGCCGCTGGCCGCGATCAACGCGGTCGGGATCAGGATGAACACGGCCCACCAGTGGAACTGGCCGCTGCCCTGAGCGGCCGTGGCGACCGTGGCGCAGGCCAGCCCGGCGACCGCCAGGCTGGTCAGCCACGGCCTGCTGCTCCGGGAGTACGGCTCAGCCAACGACGTCCGCTCCGCTTCCACGCTCACGCCCACCAGCCTGGCCCGGTGTGACCCGACCGGTCCATCCGGCCAGCCCTACCGCCGTGCGGTGGCTGGCCGGAACACCGTCCCGCACCGGTCTCAGCTCGTCTCGCCGGCCACGCTGAACGAGCGCAGGCGGTCGATGGCCAACACGGTGAAGCCGACGCTGACCAACGCTGTCATCACCGACGCCACCGGTACCGACACGGTCGTCTCCAGCAGCCCGGTGGGGGCGAGCCGGTCGGCGAGGGCGATGACGTACTGCTGGATGGAGAGCACCTTGGTGCCACTGACGAAGTTGCCCAGCAGCCCCTCCCAGATCAGCACATAGACCAGGCCGAGCAGCACCGGCCGCCTGGTGACCAGGCTGAGCGCGAGGAACAACGCGGAGTACGCCAGCGCGCCGAGCGTCGCCGCGACCGCCAGCGCCAGACCGAGGCGTACCGAAGCGGCCAGCACGCCCGCGACGTACAGCGGCACCGCGACGGTGGCCGCGGTGACCCCGGCCGCCACCGCGAGCTTCGGCAGCACGATCTGCCAGCGCGGCAGCGGCTTGGTCAGGATGTGCACCACCGTGCCGTCGTCGATCTCGGCGCCCAGCACACCGGTGCCGATGATCAGCGCGACCACCGGCAGCACCACGGCCAGCCCCAGGCCGACCAGCACCGGCGGCCCCCACTCGCGCGGGTCCACCCCCAGCGACCGGCAGAGCACGGCCAGCCCGAGCAGCACCAACGGCAGCGGAAGCAGCAGCAGGAACCTGCGGCGGCCGAACAGCCCGCGCGCGGTGATCCAGGTAACGGTCGACATGTCAGGCCTCCACCAGGTAGGAGAAGACGCTCTCCAGAGACTCGTCGGACGGCACCAGTTGGCGCACCCGGATGCCTTTCTTGAGCGCGATCCGGGGTAGCGCCCGGGTGAAGGCGCCGTAGTCACCGGCCCGCACGGTCAGGCCCGTCGGGTCCAGCTCGACCCCGCTCACCGACGGCTCGGCGATCAGCGCGACGGCCAACGCCCGGTCGTCGGTGGAGCGCACCGCGAAGACGTGCGGGCGGTTGGTCATCAGCCGGCGGATGGTCCGGAAGTCACCGGAGGCGGCCAGCCGGCCGGCCACCATCACCTGCACCGTCCCGGAGACCTGCTCGACCTCCTCCAGGATGTGCGAGCTGAACAGGATCGTCCGGCCGGCGTCACCCAGGGTGTGCAGCAGCTGCATCATGTGCAGCCGCTGGCGCGGGTCCATCCCGTTGAACGGCTCGTCGAGCAGCAGCACCTGCGGGTCGTGCACCAACGCGGCGGCGACCCGGGCGCGCTGACGCATGCCCTTGGAGTACGTGCCGATCCGGCGGTCCTGCGCCGACTCCAACTCGACCAGGTCGATCGCGCGCCGGGCCGCCGCCGCCGGGTCCGCCAGCCGGTGCAGCTTCGCGCTGGCCAGCACGAACTCGTACGCGGTGAGGAAGCCCTGCACCGCCTCCCGTTCGCTGACCAGCCCCAGTCGCCGGTAGACGTCGGGATTGCGCCAGGTCGGCTGGTCGTCGAGGGTGACCGTGCCGCGCGACGGAGCGAGGAACCCGGCCATCATGTGCAGCAGGGTGGTCTTGCCGGCACCGTTCGGGCCGAGCAGCCCGGTCACGCCCGGCCCCAGGGCCATGCTGATGTCGTTGACCGCGACCACGTTGCCATACCACCGGGACACCCCGGTCAGGCTCAGCGTGCTCATCAGGAGGCGACCTTCCGGTAACGGGCCAGCAGGAGGGCGGTCGCGCCAGCGACCAGCAACACCGCGACCAGGGCGTAGACCGGGCCGAACCGACCAATGGACAGGCCCGCCTGGCCATCCTCGACGAGCAGATCGCCGAGCGACCAGATGCCCGTCCCCCGCACCAGCGTGGGAGGCGACGCCAGCCCGGCCAGCTCGTTGGCGGTGCGCGACGGCAGGATGCTCAGCGTGCCCACGATCGGGGTGGTCATCAGGAAGACCGCGACGACGCCGCCGGCGGCGAAGGCGCGCTTGCCGGTCAGCGACGCGACCAGCAGCCCGACCGAGGCGAAGACCACCGCCCACAGCCCGGCGTAGAGCAGCCCGGGTAGCAGGTCGAGCAGCTCGTTCCACACCCCACGCATGCCGTCCTTGGTGGTGAACGCGGCGCCCAGGAACATCACCAGCTGCGGCCCGCCGAGCAGCAGCCAGAGCGCGGTGACCAGCGCCAGCAGCTTGGCCAGCGCGTAGTCGGCGCGTGGCAGGGGCCGGGAGAAGTACAGCGGTAGGACGCCGCTGCGCAGGTCCCGGGAGACCAGCTCGGGCGCGGCCACCGCGACGAAGAAGATGACCAGCCAGCTCATGTTGTCGGCGAACTGGGCGTACGTGGCGACCGGCTCGCCGATCTGGCTGCGTACCGCGGCCAGGCCCACCGCGACCAGGGTGACGATGCCGACCACCAGCCACGGGAAGATCTTGGCCTTGGCGCTGCGCCCGAACCCGAACGCGGTGCGCAGCGCGTGCAGGTAGAGCGCGCCGAAGACGTGCCGCCGGCCCAGCCGCGGGCCGCGGTAGCGCTGGTAGCCGATGTCGTGGATGACGCCGGTCGGCGCGGGGCGCACGGCGGCGGAAGACGGCTCAGGCATGAGTGAGCTCCCTCGTGGCGAAGAGTTCGGCCACCCGGTGCCGACGCTGGTCCAGTCGGTGCAGCGGCAGGTCGAGTTCGGCGACCGCGCCGAGGATCAGGTCGTAGGTGCTGTCGTCGGCGAGCGGTACGAGGAGCAGTCGCCCGTCCCGCGCCACCGGCAACTTGAGCTCGGCGAGCCGGGCGGCGAGTTCCTCGGTGCCCTCACTGACCTCCACGGCGAGCACGTCGGTTGCCGAGGTCATCGCGGAGATGTTGTCGGCGCGCAGCAGCCGGCCACCGTCGATGGCGATCAGCGTGTCGCAGATCCGCTCCACCTCGCCGAGCAGGTGCGAGCAGACCAGCACGGAGATGCCGAACTCGGTGCCGATCCGGTGCACCAGGGCCAGCATGGCGTCGCGGCCGGCCGGGTCCAGACCGTTGGTCGGCTCGTCGAGCAACAGCAGGTCGGGGTCGTGCACCAGCGCCTGGGCCAGCTTGACGCGTTGCTTCATGCCGGTCGAGTAGCCGCCGACGGGCCGGTAGCGCTCCTCGTAGAGCCCGACGTGCCGCAGCGCCTCCGACGCCCGCTCGCGGGCCGCGGTGCGGGGCAGGCCGCTCATCCGGCCGAGGTGGGTGACCAGCTCGGCGGCGGACAGGTCCGGCGGGAGGCAGTCGTGCTCGGGCATGTAGCCGACCCGGGCGCGGACCGCCGCCGGTTCGACGGTCGGGTCGATACCGAGCACCGACACCTGGCCGCTGGTTGGGGCGATCAGGCCGAGCAGGATCTTGATCAAGGTGGATTTGCCGGCGCCGTTCGCGCCCACCAGGCCGATGATCCCGGGCTCGACGGCGACGGTGAGGTCGGCGAGCGCGGTGACCCGACCTCCGTACGTCTTGGTGAGCGACTGGGTCGCGATCAGTGTCACGCTGCCCAGCGTAGGGAGTCGATGCGCAGCGCCGACACCGGCGCGCCCCCGGCGCTTCCCTGATCCTTGCCGCAGCGGACCCCTAAGGTCCGCCGCCGCAGGTGTTCCGACGTTTTCGCCGGTCCCGCGTTCGGCTCGACCCCGCCTCTGGAAAGGCCGGTCCGAGGTGACACCATTCACTTCCCGTTCACCGGGCAGCAATCAGGCAGGTGATCGACTGACGACGCGGGAGGGATCGTGATGGTCGAGGTGGGCATCCCCAAGGTAAGCGTCGTGGTGCCGGCGTACAACTGCGGCCCGCACATCGAGAAACTCGCCGCCTCGCTGCTGCGCCAGTCACTGCCCGCCGACGAGTTCGAAGCGATCTTCGTCGACGACGGCTCGACCGACGACACGGCCAGCCGGTTGGACCGGCTGGCCGCCGAACACCCACACATCAGGGTGCTGCACATCGAGAACTCCGGCTGGCCGTCGCGCCCGCGCAACCTGGGCATCGAGCACGCCCGCGGCGAGTACGTCTTCTTCGCCGACGACGACGACTGGTTCGCCGACGAGGCGCTGGAGCGGCTCTACGCCTGCGCGAAGACGCACGACGCCGACATCGTGGTCGGGAAGATGGCCGGGTACGGGCGCTCCGTGCCACGGGAGCTGTTCCGGAAGAACCGGTTCGCCGCCACCCTGGAGAACTCCCCGCTGATCGACAGCCTGACCTGCCACAAGCTGTTCCGGCGGTCGTTCCTGAACGAGCACGATCTGCGGTTCCCGGAGGGCGGTAAGCGTCGGCTGGAGGACCACTCGCTTGTCGTTCGCGCCTACTTCCTGTCCCGGCGTACCTCGGTGCTGTCCGACTACACCTGCTACCACCACATCCAGCGGGGCGACGCGCGCAACGTCACCGCGGCCCAGTTGGACCCGTCGAGTTACTTCGCCAGCGTGCGGGACGCCCTGGACATCGTGGACGCCCACACCGAGCCTGGCCCGCTGCGGGACCGGCTGCACCGGCGGTGGCTGCGCAACGAGATGCTCAGCCGACTGCGCGGCAAGCGGCTGCTGGACGCCCCCGAGGACTGGCTGGAGCAGGTCGCGCTGGAGACCCAGAAAATTATCCAGGACCGGTTCGCCCCTGGCGTCGCCGCTGGGCTGCCGCCCCTGCTGCGGGCCGTGGCGTACCTGGCCGAGCGGGGTCGTGTCGCGGACCTGCGCCGGCTGGCCCGCTGGGAGGCGGGCATCGCCGCGCACGGCAGGATCGACGAACTCCAACGCTCCGACCGCGCGGTCACGGTGACCGTCGCCGCCGAACTGCGCTCCGCGGACCAGCCGGTCGGCTTCCGCGCCGACGACGGTCGGGACGTCTTGGTGCTCCCGATGGAGGAGATCGCCCCCGAGGTGCTCGACTCCACCGCCCAGGTCCGCAAGGCCCGGGTGGACATGGTGGCCCGCCGCCGGGAGACCGGAGACGAGATCTTCCTTCCGGTGACCTTCCAGACCGAGCGGATCACCGCAGCGGACACCGTCCACCTGGTGCACCGGGCCACCACCACGATCGACTTCGGCGTCCTCAACGGCGGCCGGACCAGGGGTAGCTGGCTGCTCAAGGCCCGGATCACCAATGCGGGTTGGACCGAGGACGCGCGGCTGCCGCTGGTGTTCATCTGCCGGGCCGACGGCTCGCGGCCCCGGATCCGCGACGAGCGGAAGGTGTGGAACCGCCTGCGGTCGGCGGTGGGCCGGCGGATCCGGCGCTGATCTACCCGTCCGGGTCGTGGAGTGGCGCCCTCGACCGATCGGCGGTCGGCTGCGAAACTGTGTGCCGGTCAGCGAGTGGGGGGTGTGGATGAGCAACGGCTGGGTGCTGCCAGACGAGGTGCTGCGGGACGCACCGGCGTACACGCCGCGTCCCAACGAGCTCGCGGATCTGGAGCTGCTGCTGACCGGCGCGTACGCCCCTCTGACCGGCTTCATGACCCGCGCCGACCTGGTCTCGGTCAGCCGACGTGGCCGGTTGGCCGACGGCGCACCGTGGCAGGTCGCGGTGACCCTCCAGGTGCCGGCCGCGCTGGCGCAGAGCTTCGATCCGCGCGACCCGGCCCGTCGGGCGCTGGTGCTGACCGACGGCGAGGGCGCGCCGGCGGCCGCCCTGGACGTGGCGGACGTCTGGCCGGTACGCGAGGGCGTGGCCGGGGTGGGCGGCCAGGTCCGGCGGCTGGGCGACGGTGGCCACGGCCCGTTCCAGCGACTGCGCCGCAGCCCGGCCGAGGTCCGCGCGCTGCTGCCCCCGGGCCGGGTGCTCGGGGTGATCGCCGACCGGCCGCTGCATCGCCCGCAGCTCGCCCAGATCGCGCATGCCGCCCGCACCCTGGCCGCGCACCTGCTCGTGATGATCCCGGTCGGTGAGAACGGCGCCGGTGGGCTCCCGCCGGAGGCACTGGTACGCACCGTCTTCGCCGCCCGGGACCGGATGCCGCCCGCCACCCTGGTCGCGGTGCCGCTGTCGCACCGACGGGAGGAGATCAGCGACGCGCTGCTGCGCGCCCGGGTCTCCGCCGCGTACGGGGTCACCCACCTGCTCTCCACGGGGGAGATGCTCTCCGGTGCCGGGTTGCGGGTGTTGGTGCCGCGCGAGCTCGCGTACGACAACCGGGACGGGCAGTGGCGTTGGCGGGAGGACATCCCGCCGCGCAATCGTCGGCTCGCGCTGACCCAGCAGGAGATCGACGACCTGCTCGACCGGGGTTTCCCGTTGCCGGAGTGGCACACCCCGCCGGCCGTGGCGAGGGAGCTGGCCCGGGTCCGGCCGCCGCGCCGGCACCGGGGGCTGGTCGTCTTCATGACCGGCCTCTCCGGTTCCGGCAAGTCGACAATCGCACGAGGGCTGGCGGACACGCTGCGGGAGAGCGGCGACCGCACGGTGACCCTGCTCGACGGGGACGTGGTGCGCCGGGAACTCTCCGCCGGGCTGGGCTTCAGCAAGGCCGACCGGGATCTCAACGTCCGGCGGATCGGCTGGGTGGCGGCCGAGATCGCGCGGCACCGTGGGGTGGGTATCTGCTGCCCGATCGCCCCGTACGCGGCGGCTCGCGCCACCGCCCGTGACATGGCTCTGGCCGCTGGTGCGGGTTTCGTGCTGGTGCACGTCGCCACTCCGCTGGAGGTGTGCGAGCGGCGGGACCGCAAGGGCCTGTACGCGAGAGCGCGGGCCGGCCTGCTCACCGGGATGACGGGTATCGACGACCCGTACGAGGAGCCGACCGACGCCGACCTGGTGCTCGACACCACCGACCTGAGTGTGGCGGACGCGGTGCAGGCCGTGCTGCACCATCTGACCGAGACCGGCTGGGTGGAGCTGAAGGCCCCGTCCGCCTGACGGCGTCGCCGTACCCCGTTCCTTCCACCGCTGCCCGCTACGCGCTAGTGTTCATCTTTGTTGGAACACGTTTGACCGCGTGAGAGTACGTGGACCCCTGGGAGGCACGGCACATGCTCGCTCAGCAGCGGCAGGCGGCCATCCTGGAGCGGGTCCGGTCGACCGGCGGCGTCCGGGCGAGTGAGTTGGCCGCCGAGTTCGGTGTCTCCGACATGACCATCCGGCGCGACCTGGAGACGCTGCACGAGCGCGGCCTGCTGGCCAAGGTGCATGGCGGCGCCACGACGGCCGGGCCGAGTTCGACCGACGAGCCGGGCTTCCACGCGAAGTCGGTCCGCCAACTGCCGGAGAAGGCCGCCATCGCGGACCGGGCGGCCCAACTGGTCCGGCCTGGCGCGGCGGTCGCACTCTCGGCCGGCACCACCACGGCCGAGCTGGCCCGGCGGCTGGTGGACGTGCCCGGCCTGACCGTGGTGACCAACTCGCTGCCGGTTGCCGAGATCCTGCACGCCGGTGGTCGACCGGACCAGACGGTGGTGCTCACCGGTGGCGTCCGCACGCCGTCGGACGCGCTGGTCGGCCCACTCGCGGTCGGGGCCGTCCGGTCACTGCACCTGGATCTGCTCTTCCTGGGCGTCCACGGCATCACCGAGCGGGCCGGCTTCACCACGCCGAACCTCATGGAGGCGGAGACCGACCGGGCGCTGGTCGCCGCGGCGGACCGACTGGTGGTGCTCGCCGACCACACAAAGTGGGGCACGGTGGGCATCTCCTCGATCATCGAGCTGGCTGCGGCACACGTACTGGTCAGCGACGACCGGTTGCCTCCGCACGCACGACGGGTACTCGGCGAACAGGTGGGCGAATTGATCATGGTGAAGGCAACAGGGGCGGGCCGCGGGACGCGCACGCCGACGAGTGAGGGGACGGCGCAGTGAAGCGCACCGCGATCGACCTGGCCGACGGCCGGGAGCTGATCTACTTCGACGAGCGCGACGATGCGGTCCGCGACCAGCCCGACCGCCGGGACCTGCCGCCGCCGCCCCCCGCGTCCCAGCTGCGCTACGACCCGCTGACCGACGAGTGGGTGGCGGTCGCCGTGCACCGGCAGACCCGCACCTTCCTCCCGCCGGCGAACGAGTGCCCGCTCGACCCGTCGGTGGGCGACCGGCTGACCGAGATCCCCGCGCCCGACTACGACGTCGTGGTCTTCGAGAACCGGTTCCCGTCGCTGAGCGGCCGGGTGGCCGACGAGCCCGGGGAGATCACCCCGTTCACACCGGTCCGGCCGGGCCTCGGGCGGTGCGAGGTGGTGTGCTTCACCTCGGACCACAACGCCTCCTTCGCCAGCCTGCCCCCGCGTCGGGTCCGCACCGTGCTGGACGCGCTCGCCGACCGCACCGAGGTGCTCGGCGAACTGCCCGGCGTGGAGCAGATCTTCTGCTTCGAGAACCGGGGCGTCGAAATCGGCGTCACGCTGCACCACCCACACGGGCAGATCTACGCGTACCCCTTCGTGACGCCGCGCACCCGCGCGCTGCTGGCCGCGGCGCGCCGGCACGCCGAGCGGACCGGCGGCAACCTGTACGCGGACGTGCTGGCCGCCGAACGCGCCACCGGTGACCGGGTGGTCACCGAGAACGAGCACTGGACGGCGTTCGTCCCGGCGGCGGCCCGCTGGCCGTTCGAGGTACACGTGGCGCCGCGCCGGGTGGTGCCGGACATCCCGGCGCTCAGCGACAGCGAGCGGGACGCCTTCGGGCCGCTCTACCTGGACCTGCTGCGCCGCTTCGACGGCCTGTTCGACATGCCGATGCCGTACATCTCGGCCTGGCACCAGGCCCCGGTGCGGATCGACCGGGAACTGGGCCACCTGCACCTGCAGTTGTTCAGCATCCGGCGGGCCACGGACAAGCTGAAGTACCTGGCGGGCTCCGAGTCCGGGATGGGTGTCTTCATCAACGACATCTCTCCCGAGCGGGCCGCCGAGCTGCTGCGCGCCGCCTGAGACGGGTGGGCAGCGCCGCCTGAGACGGGCGGGAGACAGGGCGCGGGGGGCCCGGGACAGGGCCCCCCGCAGGGAAGGGACGGCTGGCTGTGCGCGGCACAGCCGGGAAGGCTGGCTGATCGGCGCACGGGTGCCGCGGGTCGACCGTGGTCAACCTTCCTGGACGCGACTGGCATCTCGTCCATCCTGGTCAACGAGGCGCGCCGACCGGAGTGACGCCGGACGGCGCGCCGCCGCCGGACACGCCGAAGCCCGCCGGCGGGTGCCGGCGGGCTCCGATGATGCGTACGCCTGAATCAGGCAGCGAGCTTGCGAGCCAGGTTCTCGTCGAGCGCGTTCATGAACTCGTCGGTGGTCAGCCACGGGGCGTCACGCGAGATGAGCAGCGAGAGGTCCTTGGTCATCTGGCCACCCTCGACGGTGTCGACGATGACCTGCTCCAGGGTGTTGGCGAACTCGGTGACCGCCGGGGTGCCGTCCAGCTTGCCCCGGTGCGCCAGGCCCCGGGTCCAGGCGTAGATCGACGCGATCGGGTTGGTCGACGTCTTCTCACCCTTCTGCCACTGCCGGTAGTGCCGGGTGACCGTGCCGTGCGCGGCCTCCGCCTCGACGGTGCGACCGTCCGGGGAGAGCAGGACGGAGGTCATCAGGCCCAGCGAGCCGAAGCCCTGCGCGACGGTGTCGGACTGCACGTCACCGTCGTAGTTCTTGCAGGCCCAGACGTAGCCGCCCTCCCACTTGAGCGCGGCGGCGACCATGTCGTCGATCAGCCGGTGCTCGTAGGTGATGCCGGCGGCGGCGAACTCGGCCTTGAACTCGGCCTCGAACACCTCGGCGAAGATGTCCTTGAACCGGCCGTCGTACGCCTTGAGGATGGTGTTCTTGGTGGACAGGTAGACCGGGTAGTTGCGGTCCAGGCCGTACCGGAACGACGCCCGGGCGAAGTCCCGGATCGAGTCGTCGTAGTTGTACATGCCCATGGCGATGCCGCCGCCGGAGAAGTTGGCGACCTCCATCTCCATCGGCGCGCCGCCGTCGGCCGGGGTGTAGGTGACGGTCACCTTGCCGGGGCCGGGGACGACGAAGTCGGTGGCCTTGTACTGGTCACCGTGGGCGTGCCGGCCGATGATGATCGGCTTGGTCCAGCCGGGGACCAGCCGCGGCACGTTGGACATGATGATCGGCTCACGGAAGACGACGCCGCCGAGGATGTTGCGGATGGTGCCGTTGGGCGACCGCCACATCTTCTTCAGGCCGAACTCCTCCACCCGGGCCTCGTCCGGGGTGATGGTCGCGCACTTGACGCCGACGCCGTGCTCCTTGATGGCGTTGGCGGCGTCGATGGTGACCTGGTCGTCGGTCTCGTCGCGGTGCTGGATCGACAGGTCGTAGTAGTGCAGGTCGACGTCGAGGTAGGGCAGGATCAGCTGCTCCCGGATCTGCTTCCAGATGATCCGGGTCATCTCGTCGCCGTCGAGTTCTACGACCGGGTTGTTTACCTTGATCTTCGCCATCGGCCGGCGCTCCTCTCGGGGGACACGTGCTCAAGCAGTACGAGCGTACTGCAATCGGGCCGGCAGCCCCCAGCCGGCCTCGACCGGCCGGCGGAAACCGGGCTGCACGGCGCAGGAGTTGCCTGGCATCATCGCCCGATGCCACTGAGCCGCACCCTCGGGTCTATCACGGTGACCGCCCTGACCGACGGGGAGGGTGCCTTCTTCCAGCCCCGTGGCGAGGCGTTTCCGCACGCCACGGCAGCCCACTGGCGGGAGGCCGACCGGCGCGACCCCGGCGCGGTCACCGCCGACGGGCAGTGGTGGCTGCCATTCCGCAGCTTCGCGATCCGCGCCGGTGACGGGCCGGTCACCCTGGTCGACGCCGGGATCGGCCCGGCCGACGCGCCCGCCGCGAGCTGGGCACCCGTGCCCGGCCGGATGCCCGCCGAGTTGGCCGCCGCGGGCATCGACCCGGCCGACGTCGACACGGTCGTGCTGACCCACCTGCACAGCGACCACATCGGCTGGGCGGTCACCGGCACACCGAGGCGGCCGTACTTCCCGAACGCCAGCTACCTGCTGCAGCGCGCCGAAGTCGACGCGGCGGAGACGCTCAACCCAGGGCTACCGGCCGGCCTGATCGCGCCGTTGCGCGCCGCCGGCCAGTTGCGGGTGGTCGACGGTGAGACCACCCTCACCCCGGCGGTACGTCTGCTGCCCACCCCCGGCCACACCCCCGGCCACCAGTCGGTGCTGCTGACCTCCGCCGACGAACGGATGCTGATCACCGGCGACCTGCTGGTGCACATGGTGCAGCTCGTCGACCCCGGCCTGGCCTACGCCCACGAGGAGGACCCGGAAGAAGCCCGCCGCTCCCGAACGAACCTCCTACAGACCCTCTCCCCCACCCTGCTGGCCACCCCCCACCTGGCCACCCCCTTCACCCAGACCTAAGCCCTCCCCCGCCCGCCCTCCCCCGTGTTGATCACGAGGTTTGCGTCAGGAATCGCGTTCCCGGTGACGCAAACTTCTTGATCACCAGGACAGATGGGGGTTGGTGGACATGCAGGAGGGGCGGGCCGGCGGTGCCGGCGCGCCCCTCCTGGCACGGTGGTTCGGGGGATCACATGCTGGAGATGTCGCCCTGCTTCGCGCGGACGGCTTCGGCGGCCGCCAGGAGGCTGGCGCGCTCGTCGGCGTCCAGGTCGGTCTCGACGACCCGCTTGACGCCCTCGGCGCCGATCTCGGCCTCGACACCCAGGTAGACGCCCGAGATGCCGTACTCGCCGTCGACCCAGGCGCAGACCGGCATGACCTCGCCGGAGTCCTCGGCGACGGCCTTCGCCATCCGGGCCGCGGCGGCGGACGGGGCGTAGTACGCCGAGCCGGTCTTGAGCAGCGCGACCACCTCCGCGCCACCGTTGCGGGTCTTGACGACCAGCTCCTCGATCTGCTCGGCCGGCATCGCCTCACGCAGCGGCTTGCCGTTGACGGTGCTCTTCGACGGCACCGGAACCATGGTGTCGCCGTGCGAGCCCAGGGTCAGCGTGCGCACCGACGCCACCGGCACGTTCAGCGCCTCGGCGACGAAGTTGGTGAACCGGGCGGTGTCCAGCATGCCGGCCTGGCCGAGCACCCGGTTCTTCGGGAACTGGGTGGCGAGCTGCGCCAGCGCGGTCATCTCGTCCAGCGGGTTGGAGACCACGATGACGACGGCGTTCGGGGCGTACTTGGCGACGTTCTCCGCGACCTGGCGGACGATCTTGGCGTTCGTCGCCAGCAGGTCCATCCGGCTCATGCCGGGCTTCCGCGGCAGACCGGCGGTGATCACGACGACGTCGGAGCCCTCGATGGCCTCGTAGCCCTCACCGTTGGTGCCGGTGGTCACGCCGACCACCTTGGTCTCGAAGCCCTCGATGGCCCGCGACTGGTTGAGGTCGAGCGCGAGGCCCGCGGGCTTGCCCTCCACGATGTCGGTGATCACTACGGTGTCGAAGACGTCGTACTCGGCCAGGCGCTGTGCGGTGGTGGAGCCGTAGAAGCCAGCCCCGACGACAGTGACCTTCTTACCCATGGTCGTCCCACTCCCTGATACCAGTCGGTTTTCCGGACCGTATCAGTCATCCTGGCACCGATCCGGTCAGGGGCGGACGGTTACGGCCTTACACCTCAGCCGCGCTCCGCGCGCTCCACCACGTTGGTGAGCAGCATGGCCCGGGTCATCGGACCGACGCCACCGGGCATGGGAACCAGCGCACCGGCCGTCTCGACCACCTCCGGGTCCACGTCGCCGGTGTAGCGGCCCTTGCCGTCGGCGCCGATCACGCGGGTGATGCCGACGTCCACCACGACCGCGCCGGGGTTGATCATGTCGGCGGTGAGCAGGCCCGGTACGCCGGCCGCGACGATGACGATGTCGGCGGCCCGAGTGTGCGAGGCGAGGTCGAGCGTGCCGGTGTGGCAGAGGGTGACCGTGGCGTTCTCGCTGCGGCGGGTGAGCAGCAGGCCGAGCGGACGGCCGACGGTGTTGCCCCGACCGACCACCGCGACGGTGGCGCCGCGCAGTGCCACGTCGTGCCGGCGGAGCAGCTCGACGATGCCGCGCGGGGTGCAGGGCAGCGGGCCGTCGTAGCCGAGGACGAGCCGGCCCAGGTTGACCGGGTGCAGCCCGTCGGCGTCCTTGTCCGGGTCGATCAGTTCCAGCACCCGCTGGGTGTCGAGGTGCGCCGGCAGCGGCAGCTGGACGATGTAGCCGTGGCACGCAGGGTCGGCGTTCAGCTCGGCCAGCACGTCGTCGACCTGCTGCTGGGTGGCGTCGGCCGGCAGTTCCCGGCGGATCGAGGCGATGCCCACCTCGGCGCAGTCCCGGTGCTTGCCGTTGACATACGCCTGGCTGCCCGGGTCCGCCCCGACCAGGACCGTGCCCAGCCCGGGGATGATCCCGCGTTCCGCGAGTGCCTTCACCCGTATCCGCAGCTCGTCCTTGATTTCCGCTGCGGTTGCCTTGCCGTCCAGAAGCGTCGCCGTCACGACCAAATCGTCTCACGGCCACCGCCCGCGGTTCAGACGACCTCACTCGGACCGCCCGCCGCCGTCCAGATCACCACTGTCGGACGTGACCATGTGTGACGTGTCGCTAGTCACTCTCGGTCACTGCATGTGGATTCGGTCACCATCGAACCAGACACGGTGGCCGCGCGGGACGGAGACCGGACGACGACCCCAGAGGGCGGCATCCCCACTCAGGCTGGCACAGCCAGCCCTCCGATCGCCTGAATATTCGCAGGCGGGCGAGGTTTAAGCCGACTTCCATTACCAGAGTTGCGGGGCTTCGCCAAGGGAGGTGAGCCCGGACCGTTACCCACCCGCAACCGCGTCGTTGCCGAAGGCCCGCCGGCGACCTACCGTTGCCGCTTGTTGCGCAGCGTAACCCAGCGTCGGGCCTGACTGCGCAGCGTGAGGAGATGAGGAGGCTCAATGCGAGTTCGTAGACTCGCCGCCTGGACCGCCCTCCCGCTCGCGGTGACGCTGGGCCTCGCGGCCTGCGGCAGCGGCGGCGACGGTGGATCCGGCGGCAGCGACAGTTCGGCGGTCAGCATTCAGATCGCCGAGCCGAAGCACCTGGTTCCCACCAACACCACCGAGACGTCCGGGTCGCAGGTGCTCGCAGGCCTGTTCAGCCCGCTCGTCGACTACGACGCCCAGAACAAGCCGTACGAGGTTGCCGCGCAGTCGGTCACCTCGACCGACAACAAGGTCTGGACGATCAAGCTCAAGGACGGCTTCACCTTCCACAACGGTGAGAAGGTCACGTCCGAGGACTACATCAACGCCTGGAACTACGGCGCGTACGCCCCCAACGGTCAGGACAGCAACTACTTCTTCGAGAAGATCGCTGGCTACGCGGACCTGCAGGGCAAGGAGCCGAAGGCCAAGGAGATGTCCGGTCTGAAGAAGGTCGACGACCTCACCTTCACCGTGACGCTGTCCGAGCCGTACATCGACTTCAAGACCGTGCTCGGCTACAACGCGTTCTACCCGCTGCCGGACGCCGCGTTCTCGGCCCCGGGCGTGCTCAAGGACTCCTACGAGCAGGCGCCGATCGGGCAGGGCCCCTTCAAGATGAAGGGCGCCTGGCAGCACGACAGCAAGATCGATGTCGAGCGCTACGACGCGTACCCGGGCGAGAAGCCCAAGGTGAAGAACGTCGAGTTCCGGATCTACCAGCAGCTCACCGCGGCCTACGCGGACGTCCTGGCGGACAACCTGGACGTGCTGCCGACGATCCCGACCGAGAGCCTGAGCACCGCGCCGACCGATCTGGGCGACCGGTACCAGACCAGCCCGATGTCGTCGTTCCAGTTCCTCGCGTTCCCGACGTTCGACAAGGACTACAGCAACCCGGACGTGCGTAAGGCCATCTCGATGGCGATCGACCGTGACGAGATCACCAAGTCGGTCTTCAAGGGCTCGCAGCAGTCGGCGCGCTCCTTCGTCTCGCCGGTCCTGCCGGGCTACCGGGAGAACACCGCGGGCAAGGCCGGCGAGTTCAACCCGACCGAGGCCAAGAAGCTCTACCAGGCCGCCGGTGGTCCGTCGAAGATCGTCATCTCGTACAACGGCGACGGCGGTCACAAGGACTGGGTCGACGCCACGGTCAACCAGCTCAAGGCCAACCTGGGTGTCGACGCCGTCGGCTCGGCCGAGCCGAAGTTCGCCGACCTGCTGACCAAGGTCGAGAAGAAGCAGCCGGTGGGTGCGTTCCGGATGGGTTGGGTCATGGACTACCCGACCATGGAGGACTACCTCGGCCCGCTGTACAGCACGAACGGCTCGTCGAACTACTACGGCTACAGCAACCCGGAGTTCGACAAGCTGGTCAAGGAGGGTTCTGCCGCCAAGACGCAGGACGAGGCGATCGCCAAGTACCAGCAGGCGGAGGACATCCTGGCCAAGGACATGCCGGTGATCCCGCTCCGCTTCGGCGAGAACGTGTTCGGCCACTCGTCCAAGGTCAAGAACGTGGAGATGGACCTGTTCCAGCGGGTCAACCTCGTCAAGATCGAAGCGGCCAGCTGAGCTGACCATGTGCGGGCCACCCGGGCGACGATGCCCGGGTGGCCCGACCGCACCACCGGGCCGGGCCGCAGAAGCGGACCCGGCGTCGGTGGTGCCGGCTCCCCCGGGCCGGACGGAACGTCTCGGATATTTCGGGTACGACCAGAGATGCCGTCCTGCGACCCTTTCGCACATTTCCGGAGAGACTGCTAAGCATGTTCCGCTACATCTTGCGGCGCCTACTACAGATGGTCCTGGCGTTCTTCGGGACCACCCTGATCGTCTACGCGCTGACATTCGCCGGGCAGGGCGACCCGATCCAGGCGCTTGCCGGCGAGCGGCCGGTGACGCCAGCCCAACGGGCCTACCTGACCGAGAAGTACCACCTGGACGCCACGGGCGTCGGCGGCTTCTTCTACCGCTACTTCGACTATGTGAAGAACCTGCTCCAGGGCGACCTGGGCGAGTCGCTCACCGGTCGGAACATCGGTGACATCCTCCAGCAGGCCTGGCCGGTCACCGTGCGGCTCGCGCTCATCGCGCTCGCCGTGGCGATCATCTTCGGTGTCAGCGCCGGCGTGATCGCCGGCATCCGCCGGGCCAGCATCTTCGACAACTCGACGCTGGTGCTGACCCTGCTGGTGCTGGGTATCCCGACCATCGTGTTGGCGCCGCTGGCGCAGTTCTTCCTGGGCGTCAAGTGGCAGCTCTTCCCACCCACCGCCGGCTCCGACCCGACGTTCTACGCGCTCCTGCTGCCGGGGATCGTGCTCGGCTCGCTGTCGCTGGCCACCGCACTGCGGCTCACCCGGGCCTCGGTGGCGGAGAACCTGCGCGCGGACTACGTCCGGACCGCCCGGTCCAAGGGCCTGGTCAAGCGCCGCATCGTCGTCGTCCACGTGCTGCGCAACTCGCTGATCCCAGTGGTCACCTTCCTCGGTGTGGAACTGGGCAACCTGATGAGCGGCGCGATCATCACCGAGGGCGTCTTCAACATCCCCGGCGTGGGCTTCAACCTCTTCCGCGGCATCCGCACCGAGGACGGCCCCCTGGTGGTGGGCATCGTCAGCGTGCTCGTCGTGGTCTACCTGGTCTCGAACCTGGTGGTGGACGTCCTGTACGCCGTACTCGACCCGAGGATCCGCTATGAGTGAGCGCAGCGAACGAATCATCAGCGCAGCGTGCTTGGGCTCTCATGCCGGCGCCGAGCGCAGCGAGGTGCAGGCATGAGTGACTTTGAAACTGTGGCGGCCACCGAGAACCAGGCCGCGCGACGTGGCCCCTCGGGCGAGCCGGGCACACCGAACCAGATCGGCGCCGCTCAGAAGCCTCGCAGCCTGGCCGGGGACGCCTGGCGCGACCTGCGCCGCAACCCGATCTTCTGGATCTCGCTGGCACTGGTCGTCATCTTCACCCTGATGGCGCTGCTCCCCGGGGTGTTCACCGCGAACAACCCGAACGACTGCCTGCTCTCCCGGCAGCACGCCGGGCCGTCCGGCGGGGCCATCTTCGGGTACGACTTCCAGGGCTGCGACACGTACTCCCGAGCGGTCTACGGCACGCGCGCCTCGCTGCTGGTCGGCGCGCTCGCCGCGCTCGGCACCGGCATCATCGCGCTGGTGGTCGGCATGCTGGCCGGCTACTTCGGCCGCTGGGTCGACGCGGTGCTCTCCCGGGTGATCGACGTGGTGCTCGGCATCCCGCTGCTGCTGGCCGCGATCGTCCTGCTCAAGCGGGTGTCCAGCGACAGCCAGTGGGCACGGATCGGCGCGGTCGTCTTCGTGCTGGCGCTCCTCGGCTGGACCACCGCCGCCCGCGTCGTCCGTTCCTCGGTGATCACCGCCAAGGAGCAGGACTACGTCGCGGCGGCCCGGATGCTCGGCGCCGGGAACAGCCGGATCATGTGGCGGCACATCCTGCCGAACTCGCTGGCCCCGGCCATCGTCGTCCTGACCATCGCGCTCGGCTCGTTCATCGCGGCCGAGGCGACGCTCTCGTTCCTGGGCATCGGCCTGAAGGCGCCGACCATCTCCTGGGGTCAGGACATCGACACCGGCCGCATCCACATGCGGGAGGCGGCCACGCCGCTGATCGTCCCGTCCGCATTCCTCGCGCTGACCGTGCTGGCGTTCATCATGCTCGGCGACGCGATCCGTGACGCCTTCGACCCGAAGCTGCGGTGACACATGCGAGCGCGAGGAGTGAGCGAAGCGAGCCCCGCAGTCGCGAGCGAAAGGCAGGCCCGATCATGACCCACTCCACCGTCCAACCCACGCCCGCCTCCGCCACGCCCGAGGGCGGCCACCTGCTGGAGTTGCGGGACCTGCACGTCGAGTTCCGCACCAACGAGGGTGTGGCCCGGGTGATCAACGGCGTGTCGTACCACCTGGATGCAGGGGAGACCCTCGCGGTGCTCGGCGAGTCCGGCTCGGGCAAGTCCGTCACCGCCCAGGCGATCATGGGCATCCTGGACACCCCGCCCGCGTTCGTCCGCTCCGGCCAGATCCTCTACCAGGGTCAGGACCTGCTGACCCGCTCCGAGGAGCAGCGCCGGCAGGTACGGGGCAAGGAGATCGCGATGATCTTCCAGGACGCCCTCTCCGCGCTGAATCCGGTCTTTCCGGTCGGCTGGCAGATCGGCGAGACGCTGCGCCAGCGCGCCGGCATGTCCAGGGGCGACGCCCGGCGCCGCGCCATCGAGCTGATGGACCTGGTCAAGATCCCGGGCGCCGCGAAGCGGATCGGCGACTACCCGCACCAGTTCTCCGGCGGCATGCGGCAGCGCGTCATGATCGCCATGGCGCTGGCGCTGGACCCGAAGGTGCTGATCGCCGACGAGCCCACCACGGCACTCGACGTGACCGTGCAGGCCCAGATCATGGACCTGCTGGCCGACCTGCGCCGGGAACTCAACATGGCGATGATCCTGATCACCCACGACCTGGGTGTCGTCGCCGGTGTCGCGGACCGCATCGCGGTCATGTACGCCGGCCGGATCGTCGAGCACGCCGACGTCCGCTCGCTCTACAAGGCGCCCGCCCACCCGTACACCAAGGGGTTGTTGGAGTCGATCCCGCGCCTGGACGTCCGCGGCCAGGAACTGTCGACGATCAAGGGGTTGCCGCCGAACCTGATGCGCATCCCGTCCGGCTGCCCGTTCCACCCGCGGTGCCCGTACGTCCAGCAGGTCTGCGTGGACGTGGTGCCGCACGACCTGGTCCTCGGCGATGGCCGGACCAGCGCTTGCCACTTCGCGCAGGAGGTCCGTGATGACAGCGTCGCCCGCTAACTCCACCAAGGTCCGGGGCGAGACCATCCTCTCCGTCGACAACCTGGTGAAGCACTTCCCGATCACTCAGGGCGTGCTGTTCCAGAAGCAGATCGGCGCGGTGAAGGCCGTCGACGGGGTGAGCTTCGAGCTGCGTCGGGGCGAGACGCTGGGCGTGGTCGGTGAGTCCGGCTGCGGCAAGTCGACCCTCGCCCGGCTGCTGATGCGGCTGGAGACGCCCACCTCCGGAAAGGCCACCCTGGAGGGCAGGGACCTGTTCAAGGCCTCCGGCGGCGAGCTGCGCCGGCTCCGCCGCAACATGCAGATGGTGATGCAGGACCCGTACACCTCGCTGAACCCGCGGATGACCGTCGGCGACATCATCGGCGAGCCGTTCGAGATCCACCCGGACGCCGCGCCGAAGGGCAGCAAGCAGAAGCGGGTCCAGGAACTGTTGGACCTGGTCGGGCTCAACCCGGAGCACATCAACCGGTACCCGCACCAGTTCTCCGGCGGTCAGCGCCAGCGCATCGGCATCGCCCGTGCCCTCGCGCTTCGGCCCGAGATCATCGTCTGCGACGAGCCCGTGTCGGCGCTGGACGTCTCCATCCAGGCCCAGGTGATCAACCTGTTGAAGCAGCTACAGGACGAGCTCGGGCTCTCGTACGTCTTCATCGCCCACGACCTGTCCGTGGTGCGGCACATCGCCGACCGGGTCGCGGTGATGTACCTCGGCCGGATCGTCGAGATCGGCACCGAGGACGAGATCTACGAGCGGGCGACCCACCCGTACACCCAGGCTCTGCTCTCCGCGGTGCCCGTGCCGGACCCCGAGGCGCGCGACCAGCGCACCATGATCCGGCTGGTCGGCGATGTGCCCAGCCCGGCCGACCCGCCGAGCGGGTGCCACTTCCGGACCCGCTGCTGGAAGGCGCAGGACATCTGCGCCGTGCAGGACCCGCAAACCGTGCCGAGAGCCGCGGACCCGCACCCCTCAGCCTGTCACTTCGCCGAACTCCGCCCGGTCACCCCGGCCTGAGCCGCGCGACCCTCCGCCATTGATCATGAAGTTATTGCCCGCCCGCTGGGCGGGTCAGGGCAATAACTTCATGATCGACGGGAGTCGGCTCAGTGGAAGAAGTGGCGGGTTCCGGTCAGGTACATCGTTACGTTGGCTTGCTTCGCCGCTGCGATGACTTCCTCGTCGCGGATCGAGCCGCCGGGCTGCACGATGGCGCGGACGCCGGCGTCGATGAGGATCTGCGGGCCGTCGGCGAACGGGAAGAACGCGTCGGAGGCGGCGACCGAGCCGCGGGCCCGGTCGGCACCGGCGCGGCTGACCGCCAGTCGGGCTGAGTCGACCCGGTTGACCTGCCCCATGCCGACCCCGACGGTGGCGCCGTCCTTGGCGAGCAGGATCGCGTTGCTCTTCACCGCCCGCACCGCCCGCCAGGCGAACGCGAGGTCACGCAGCAGTTCCTCGTCCGCGGCCTCGCCGGTTGCCAACTGCCAACTCGCCGGGTCGTCACCGGGGGCGTCCACCCGGTCGGCGACCTGGGTCAGCACGCCACCGGTCACCGGCCGCCACTCGACCTTCGCCGGGTTCCAGGCCGGCGCGCGCAGCAGCCGGATGTTCTTCTTGCCCTGCAACACCTCGACCGCGCCCTCGTCGAAGCCGGGGGCGACCACCACCTCGGTGAAGATGTCAGCCACCTGCCGGGCCAACTCGACCGAGACCGGCCGGTTGACCGCGATCACGCCGCCGAACGCCGACACCGGGTCGCAGGCATGCGCCCTGCGGTGCGCCTCGGCCACGTCCGCGCCCACCGCGATGCCGCACGGGTTGGCGTGCTTGATGATCGCCACGGCCGGCTGGTCGGCGAAGTCGTTCGCGGCCCGCCAGGCGGCGTCCGCGTCGACGTAGTTGTTGTACGACATCTCCTTGCCGTGCAACTGCTCAGCCTGGGCCAGCCCCGCCGGGGCGTCCGGGTCGGTGTAGAGCGCGGCCGGCTGGTGCGGGTTCTCCCCGTAGCGCAGCACGGTCGACTTGCGCAGCGCCGACCCGGTGAACGCCGGCCACGAGTCGTCGGCCGGGGCCAGTTCCTGGGCGCACCACTGGGCGACCGCCACGTCGTACTCGGCGATGTCGGCGAACGCCCGGGCGGCCAGCGCGCGGCGCTGGGCCAGGGTGAAGCCACCCTCGTCGAGCGCGCCGATCAGCGCCGGGTAACCGGTCGGGTCGGTGAGCACGGCGACCGAGGCGTGGTTCTTGGCGGCGGCCCGCACCATGGCGGGGCCACCGATGTCGATCTGCTCCACGCACTCCTCGACGCCGGCGCCGGAGGCGACGGTCGCCTGGAAGGGGTAGAGGTTGGAGACCAGCAGGTCGAACGCCGCCACTCCCAGCTCGTCGAGCTGCGCGACGTGGGTGTCCTTACGCAGGTCCGCGAGGAGACCCGCGTGCACCTTCGGGTGCAGGGTCTTCACCCGACCGTCGAGCACCTCGGGGAACCCGGTCACCGTCTCCACCGGCGTCACCGGCACCCCGGCGGCGGCGATGGTGCCCGCCGTGCTGCCGGTGGACACGATCTCCACACCGGCCGCGTGCAGGGCCTGAGCCAGCTCCACCAGCCCGGTCTTGTCGTAGACGCTGACCAGCGCCCGCCTGATCGGGCGGCGCCCGTCCTGAGTGGGACTCACGGAACCGTGACCTTCCTTCCGGTGATGGTCCAGCCTTCGCGGACCAGGCGACCGACCTGCTCGACGAGCTGGCGCCGCTCAGCTTCCTTGATGCGCTCGGTGAGCGCGTCCACGTCGTCGTCGTCGAGCACCGGCACCGCGACCTGCGCGACGATCGGCCCGGTGTCCATGCCGGCGTCGACGAAGAAGAGGGTGGCCCCGGTGAGTTTCACGCCGTAGGCGAGGGCGTCACGCGGGCCGTGGATGCCGGGGAACGCCGGCAGCAGGGTGTTGTGGGTGTTCAGGTAGCGGTCGCCGAAGGCGGCGAGGAAGTGTGGGCCGACCAGCTTGAGAAAACCGGCGGAGATGACCAGGTCGGGTTGGTGCTTCGCGATGTGCGCGGTGAGCGCGCGGTCCCAGTCCTCCCGGGTGTCGTGGTCGCTGACCCGCTCGACGAAGGTCGGCACCCCGGCCGCTTCGGCCCGGTCCAGGCCCGCGATGCCGTCGCGGTCCGCGCCGACCGCGACGACCTGTGCGCCGTACGTGGGGTCGGCTGCGGCATCCAGCAGCGCCTGAAGGTTGCTCCCGGAGCCGGAGATGAGGACGACGATTCGGGCGACAGACGCAGGCTCGGTCACCGGGCCACCCTATCGGGCAGGTCAGGACACCCTTCGGCTGGGCGGCACGCCGATCTTTGACAGTGCCGACGGGCATCGACCCGGTACGCTGCCGGTCGCTCGGACCGGACGCCGTGCCGGCCCGCACCCCTGTCACTGATCCGGCACGCCAGCCGTGTCATTCGAATGAGGAGCACCCCCATGCAGCCCGGTCACCACCCCCAACAGCAGCCGCCGATCAACAACAACATGACGATGTCGATCGTCGCGATCTTCCTCTTCTGGCCGCTGGCCATTCCGGCGATCATCAGCGCGTCGAAGGTCAACCCGCTGCTCCAGCAGGGCGACCACGCCGGGGCCCAGGCGGCTGCCGCCGAGTCACGGAAGTGGTCGAAATGGGCCCTTATCGTGGGCATTAGCTGGTATGTCGTGCTGTTGCTGTGCTGTGCGTTGGGTGGTCTGGGCGCGATCATGAGTGGGAACAGCAGCAGCAACTGACGGAACCAGTCCAAGGAGCTTCTCGAATGCAGCCCGGTAACCCCGGTCAGGACCCGTACGGCCAGCAGCACAACCAGGACCCGACCGCTCCCCAGCCGCCGCACGACCCGTACGCCCCGCCGCCGGCCGCCCCGTACGGCCAACCGCCGCAGGCGCCGTACGGCCAGCAGCCGACCTCCGGCCAGCCGTACGGCCAACCGCCGCAGGCCCCGTACGGCCAGCAGCCGCAGCCCCCGTACGGCCAGCAGCCCACCTCGGGGCAGCCGTACGGCCAGCAGCAGCCGTACCAGGACCCGTACGGACAGCAGCAGCCCCCGTACGGTGGCGGTCCGACGTACCCGAACGCCGGCTACCCGCAGGCCCAGGGGCAGAACAACACCCTCGGCCTGGTGTCGCTGATCCTCGGTATCGCCTCGATCCCGCTGGTCTGCTGCCTCTACCTGGGCATCCCGGTCGGCATCGCGGGCGTGGTGACCGGTTACCTCGCCCGGCAGAAGGTCGCCCAGGGCCAGGCCAGCAACGCCGGGCAGGCCAAGGCCGGCCTGATCTGCGGCGCGGTCGGCGTCGGGCTGGGCATCCTCTTGCTCATCCTGGTCGTCGTGGCGCAGGTCAACCTGCCGACCCAGCCCTGACCGGCTCGGTAGTCGACGGGGCGCTCCGGATTCGTCCGGGGTGCCCCGCGCTCGTCTACCGCGCGAAACCGCGCGCCCGGACCCACCACGCGGGCGAGCGCCCGGATCTACCGCGCGGGGGTGCGGGTGAGCGCCCGCGTGGCGGCGGCGCCGAGCAGTGCGCCGGCCGCGATGACACCAGCGGCCACCGCCCCGATCTGCCAGCCCACCGGCCCAACCTGCGCCAGCCGGCCCGCACCGAGCGGCCCCCCGGAGATCGCGGCGGCCACGCCGAGCAGCACGCCGGCCACCGGTCCGGCCAGCGCCGCCGGTGCCAGCAGCTCGACCCAGCGCTGTGGGGCGCGCTCCGGCCCGGCGAGCCGGGCCACCCGGCGGGCAAGCAGCCAACCGGCGACCATCCCGGCCAGCACCGGCACGGCGAGCAGCAGGGCGCCGAGGCCGTCCACCGGGCCACGCGGCAGGCCAGCCAGCAACGGTACGGCCGGCAGTGCGCCGACGGACACCTCGCTGGTGCGAACCGCGGTGTCGGTGCCGACAGCGAAGCCCGGCCCGAGCAGGTAGCTGGATGACCAGATCGCCGCGTTCGGCGCGTACGCCACGCTGACCAGGGTGATCCCGGCCTGCCCGGCGACCCCGGTCCGGTACGCCCCGATCATGTCCGCCGCGTCGCCCCCGCCGGTGGCCACCGCCAGGCCGGCCGCCCCGGCACCCGCACTGAGCAGCAGCAGCCCGGCCACCAGACCGGTGCGGACGCCGTCCCGTACCGGGCCCGGCATCCGGGCGACGAGCATCCGGGTCACGGCAGTGATGCGGGTGGCGCCGACCAGTGCGGCGAGCGTGCCGACCACAGCGAACGTGACTCCCGCCCGGATCGGGGACACATCCGGCCCACCGGCACTGACCAGCAGTGCCGCGAGCGCGCCGAGCAGCGCGTACGCGATGCCGACCGTGCCCGCGGCGACCAGCGCCCGGCGCGGTGAGCGGGTGTCGCGGGCACCCATCGCGCGGCTGACGTGCACGCCGGCCCGGGTCAGCCGCCAGAGCGCGAGCACGGTCAACGCCAGTGGAGCGAGCCCGAGCGGACCGGACTCGGTGTGCAGCGGCACGCCGTGCCCGAGCAGCCAGCCGGCCAGTGCGGTGCGCAGGGTGCCGGTCAGGGTGGTGGAATCCGCGCCGAGCTGAACCAGGCCGAGCACGATGGCGACCGGCAGGTAGGAGGTGAGGGCGGCCCAGCCGGCGGCCACCCCGGCGGCGACGGGCAACGGTGCACGCCCGCGTGGCGACCCGCCCGCGCGGGGCGCGGGCACCCGTCGGGCCGGCGCGGCACGGTCGACCGGCCGGTCGTCGGCGCTCACACCGCCGGGACGGCTGGGACGGTCAGGGGTGACGGGGGACATCCGCTCTACTCTGGCACGTCGCGCGGGCGGTGGCAGTCCGTTAACCCGCCCGGAGTGCGGCGAGTTGACCGAACCGGGGTCCAGGCCACCCGCTCCGGTCTAGCCTCGGGCCAGAGGGGGGCGCGAGCCGCCGCCCGGGTCGGGTCCGCCGGTCGCGGTCCGGGCCAGCACGCCGCCCACGACCGCCCGGAGGAAGCCGTGACGACGCCATACCCGCCGCCCCCGCCCCCACCGGCCCGGGGACGCGACCGGACCACGCTCTGGGGCGTGTTGGGCATCGTGCTGGGGCTGATCTGCTGCGGCATTCTCGGCATCATCTTCGGCTACCTGTCCATCCGCGACGCCCGGCGGTATGGGCAGTCACCGCTGCTCGGCTACCTCGCCGTCGTGTTCGGCGTGATCAACATCATCGGCGGAGCGATCCTGAGCGCGACCGGCAACTACCCGTTCTGGAACAACGACTGAGCGGGCCGGCGGCGCACGTACGCCGAAGGGGGCCGACCGGCTGTGGTCGACCCCCTTCGGTGTTGCCTGACCGGCTCAGCTGCCGGACATGATCTCCCGCATCAGGCGGGCAGTCTCGGTCGGCGTCTTGCCGACCTTGACGCCGACCGCCTCCAGCGCCGCCTGCTTCGCCTCGGCGGTGCCGGCCGAACCGGAGATGATCGCCCCGGCGTGACCCATGGTCTTGCCGGGAGGTGCGGTGAAGCCGGCGATGTAGCCGACCACCGGCTTGGTGACGTTGGCCTTGATGAACTCGGCGGCCCGCTCCTCGGCGTCGCCGCCGATCTCACCGATCATGACGATGGCGTCGGTCTCCGGGTCGGCCTCGAACGCCGCCAGCGCGTCGATGTGGGTGGTCCCGATGATCGGGTCGCCACCGATGCCGACGCAGGTGGAGAAGCCGATGTCGCGCAGCTCGTACATCATCTGGTAGGTCAGCGTGCCACTCTTGCTGACCAGGCCGATCCGGCCGGAGCCGGTGATGTCGGCCGGAATGATGCCGGCGTTGGACGCGCCGGGCGAGGCGATGCCCGGGCAGTTCGGCCCGATGATCCGGGTCTGCTCGCCCTGCGCCACGTTGTACGCCCAGAACGCCGCGGTGTCGTGCACCGGGACGCCCTCGGTGATCACCACGGCCAGCGGGATCGCGGCGTCGATCGCCTCGACCACGGCGGCCTTGGTGAACTGCGGCGGCACGAAGATGACGGTGACGTCGGCCCCGGTCTCGGCCATGGCGTCCGCGACGGACGCGAAGACCGGCAGCTCGGTGCCGTCGAAGTCGACCTTCTGGCCCGCCTTGCGCGGGTTGACGCCGCCCACCACGTTGGTGCCGGCGGCGAGCATCCGCCGGGTGTGCTTGGAACCCTCGGAACCGGTCATCCCCTGGACGATGACCTTCGAGTCCTTGGTCAGCCAGATAGCCATGATCAGACCCCCGCAGCTGCCAGCTCGGCGGCCCGCTCGGCCGCACCGTCCATGGTGTCCACCCGCTGCACGAGCGGGTTGTTCGCGCTGTCCAGGATCGCCCGGCCAGCCTCGGCGTTGTTGCCGTCGAGACGGACGACGAGCGGCTTGGTGACCTGCTCGCCGCGCTGCTCCAGCAGGGCCAGCGCCTGGATGATGCCGTTGGCGACCTCGTCGCAGGCGGTGATGCCGCCGAAGACGTTGACGAAGACGCTCTTCACGGCCGGGTCGGAGAGCACGATCTCCAGCCCGTTCGCCATCACCGCGGCGCTCGCGCCGCCACCGATGTCGAGGAAGTTGGCCGGCTTGACGTTGCCGTGCCGCTCACCGGCGTACGCGACCACGTCGAGGGTCGACATGACCAGACCCGCACCGTTGCCGATGATGCCGACCTCGCCGTCGAGCTTGACGTAGTTGAGGTCCTTGGCCTTGGCGGCCTGCTCCAGCGGGTCCACCGCGGCCTGGTCGACCAGCGCCTCGTGGTCCGGGTGCCGGAACGCCGCGTTCTCGTCCAGGCTGATCTTGGCGTCGAGCAGCAGCAGCCGACCGTCGCCGTTCTTGGCCAGCGGGTTGACCTCGACCAGCGTGGCGTCCTCGGCGACGAACGCCTGCCACAGGCCGACCGCAATCTCGACGACCTGGTCGGCGACCTCGGCGGGGAACCCGGCGGCGGTCACGATCTCGCGGGCCTTGGCCTCGTCCACGCCCTTCACCGCGTCGATCGGGGCCTTCACGACCTTGTCGGGGGTCTCGGCGGCGACCTGCTCGATGTCCATGCCGCCGGCGACGCTGGCGATGCAGAGGAAGGTGCGGTTCGCCCGGTCGAGCAGGTACGAGAAGTAGAACTCCTCGACCACGTCCGCGGTCACCGTGATCATGACCTTGTGGACGGTGTGACCCTTGATGTCCATGCCGAGGATGTCCGTGGCCCTGGCCACCGCCTCATCCGGACCCTCGGCCAGCTTGACGCCGCCGGCCTTGCCTCGGCCGCCGACCTTCACCTGCGCCTTGACGACCACCCGACCGCCGAGGCGTTCGGCGATCGCGCGGGCCTCTTCGGGGGTAGTGGCGACGCCGCCGGCCAGCACGGGCAAACCGTGCCGCTCGAACAGGTCCCGCCCCTGGTACTCGTACAGGTCCACGATTGCGCGTCCCGTCCCGTCTCCGCGGCGCGCCGTCGCGCCGCCACCAGCGTTCAGAAAAACAGTTTGACGCCTGTCATCAGTTGAAACAGGCCATTGGCCGCAGCCTAGCGAGGCCGGCACCACCGGCAACCGAGCGGGTGCACGGTGTGCGGTAATGCACAACCGGACATCGGGCACGGCCGGATTCCGTCCAGGACACGGGCGGCATCCACCGTCCGGGCGATGTTGCCCGGGGTGCGTAACCCGCTGGTGGGGGCGTCGTTGAGTCAGGTGTCGGAGCGCTGAACAGCGCGATGACGGGAGACGGCCGATGCCCTGTCGGTCGAGGGGTGGCGGCGGGGCATCGTGCATAGAGGGGCCGGACGTGTGAGGGGTGCGTCCGGCCCCTCCCCCGTGCCCAGGCCCGGTTGCCGACCCGTCGCGGCCTGCCCGGCGAAACCTTCGCGGCGTGCCTCAGGAAACCGGCTGCGCGACGTTCTGTCGGACCCACTCGACAATCGCCTGAGTCGTGGCGCCCGGCGTGAAGATCTTCGCGACGCCCAGCTTTTCCAACTCGGGAATGTCGCCGTTCGGAATGATGCCGCCACCGAACACGACGATGTCGCGGGCGTCCCGCTCACCGAGCAGTTCCAGCACCCGGCGGAAGAGCGTCATGTGCGCCCCGGAGAGGACGGACAGGCCGACCGCGTCGGCGTCCTCCTGGATGGCGGTCTCGACGATCTGCTCGGGAGTCTGGTGCAGGCCGGTGTAGACGACCTCCATACCGGCATCCCGCAGGGCGCGCGCGACCACCTTCGCGCCCCGGTCGTGGCCGTCCAGGCCGGGCTTGGCGACGACGACCCGAATACGAGAGCTCATCAGCGCACACCTTTCACCGGCTCCACGGCCTTCACCTGAACGAACGGTAACCCGCCGGAGCCAGCCCGGGAAATCCGGGCCGGGAACCTGGTTCCACCGCCAGTCAACCCCGCGCGGCCACCGAGCACCGCCGTACGACACGCCGGGCAGCCCGGGGATGCCTGCCGAGGCTCCGGTAGCGCCCCGAGGCACTGCCCGCAGTCAAGCCGGACGACTCCGCCGGACCGGTCACGCTCGGCGACGAACGGGCAGCAACGAGGGCACCGTTCGGCGTCTCGATGCATGACAATCATGGACGCAAACGGACACATCGACACGCCAATTTCGCGGTCTAGCTTGTGACTCGCCTGGTGGTTGGCTAACGTGTCCACGGTTGTCATCAGGTCCATGGACGGGTGACGACGCGGTCAGCGGACGTTCATTCGAGCTTCACGAACGTCCACCGGCCGCTTCGGAACCCCGACAACGGAGGGTGTGCGTGCGCCAGCGCCTGTCGTCTGAGCCCGATCGATATCGCGGTCGCCGCCGCGTACCCACCCCACCGCGTAGCCGTTACGCCGCTGTGGTCACCACCGCGTTCGTCGGGGCGGGCATCGTCGCACTCGGTGCGAGCGCCCTGCCGGACGCCAAGGACGTCAGCCCGACGGTGCTCGACGAGCTCAAGCAGGCGTCGGTCACCAGCCAGGACGTCGCGGCCCGCGCGGACAACGCCGACCGGGCCTCCCGGGACAGCCGCACCAAGGACAGCGCCGAGCCCGAGGTCTGGCTGCTGCCGCTGCAGGGCTACGACTTCAACTCCCCGTACGGGATGCGCTGGGGCAAGATGCACACCGGCGTGGACCTGGTCGCCGGCGAGGGCACGCCCTATGTGGCGATCCACGACGGGCTGGTCACCAAGGCCGGCTGGTTCGGCGGGTACGGCAACGCCGTGATCGTTCAGCACGCCGACGGCAGTGAGGCCATCTACGGCCACTCCTCCGCGGTGAGCGTCAAGGAAGGCCAGCAGGTCAAGGCGGGCGACCAGCTCGGCCTGGTGGGCCAGACCGGCCACGCCTACGGCACCCACCTGCACCTGGAGATCCATGTCAAGGGCAAGCCGATCGACCCGGTGCCCTTCCTCCAGGAGCGCGGAGTGGACATCAAGCTGCAAGTCGAGGCAATTTACAGCGAGGTAGCGGCCTCCTGACGCTGCGTACCGACCGTTGACCGCCCGGATCTGTCGATCCGGGCGGTTTTTCGTTGCGCGGTTCCGGCCGATGTCTGCCGGGTCACACCGGGGATTGTGACCGGCGACACCAGACCGCATGATCACTTTTCCGGATGTAGCGCCGCACAGCGGGTCATATCCGGGCACGTGGCCCACCCCGCAGCGCCGGGCCACGCGGTCCCCGTACCGGCCCCGGCTCGGCCCGACCCCAGTATTTCGAGGTCAAGTGCCCCTCGACTGTGAAGGTCCGCCGTGCAGGAAGACAGCCCCGTCCAGAACGAGAACACCCCCGACGCCGCCCAGACCGAGCAGCCGCAGCGCGCCGGCCGGCGGAACCGCCTCATCGTGCTCGGCGCCGCCGCCCTGGTCGCTCTCGGCCTCGGTGGTGCCGCCGTCGCCGCCACCGGCACCGACCGCCCGGCACCCGCCGCCGTCTCCTTCGACGCGCAGTCCCGGGCCGAGGACGCCAGTCGGGCGGACCGCTCCGCCCGCGAGTCGAGCGCTCCGGTCGTCCCCGCGGCCAGCCCGACGCCGAGCCCGTCGGCGGCCAGCGCCAGCCCGACACCGACGAAGACGGCCACCGCGAAGGCCAAGCCGAAGCCCACGAAGACCACCAAGCCCGCGCCCGCCTGGGTCGACCCGATGCCGGGCGCCGCGGTCACCTCCTGCTACGGGCCGCGCTGGGGCACCCTGCACGCCGGTATCGACCTGGCGCTGCCCTCCGGTACGCCGATCCGCGCCGCCGCCGCCGGCACCGTGACCCAGGCCGGTGACGCCTCCGACGGGTACGGCAACTCCGTCTTCATCGACCACGGCAACGGGTACCTGACCCACTACGCCCACCAGAGCCGCATCGCGGTGACGGTCGGTCAGAAGGTCAAGGCCGGCCAGGTCATCGGCTACGAGGGCGCCACCGGCGACGCCACCGGCCCGCACCTGCACTTCGAGGTGCACCAGGGCATGTGGAACCAGATCGACCCGGCCCCGTTCATGCGGGCACGTGGCGTGGATCTGGGCTGCTGAGCCGGCGCGTCTGTCGATCCGCGTATTCCGCTTGATCCGCGCGACGTCAACGAAGAGAGTGGCCTCCGTACTGCCGGAGGCCACTCTCTTCGTACATCAGCCCGCTGGCGGGCGGCGGAAGCCACCCGGACCGGCGGTGTCAGAGCTTGTCGACCGGGGCGTGCCGGAGCACCAGCCACATGGTCTGGTCGCCGAAGTCGATCTGCGCACGGGCGCCCGGGCCGTGCCCCTCGACGGCGAGCACCCGCCCCAGCCCGTACCGCTGGTGATTGACCCGGTCGCCGGCGGACACCTTCGGCCCCTGCGGCAACTCGCTGGCCGTGGTCAGCCGGCTGGCGTCCACGCCGAGCCGCTGGGCCAGTTGCGCCGCCTTCGGCGTGCCCCCGGTGAAGGTGCCCCGACCGCCGGGTGCGCGGTCGGCACGACCGCCGACGCCGCCGCCCCCGCCGGCCCACGAGGTGTACGACCCTTCGGTGCGCTCCCAGTGCACCAACTCCGACGGCAGCTCCTCCAGGAAACGCGACGGCGGGTTGTAGGACGGCTGCCCCCAGGCCGAGCGGGTCACCGCCCGGGAGAGGTAGAGCCGCTGCCGGGCCCGGGTGATGCCGACGTACGCCAGCCGGCGCTCCTCCTCCAACTCGCGGGTGTCGCCCAGTGAGCGCAGGTGCGGGAAGACGCCGTCCTCCAGCCCGGTCAGGAAGACCACCGGGAACTCCAGCCCCTTGGCGGTGTGCAACGTCATCAGCGTGACCACGCCCTGGTGGTCGGGGTCGTCGGACGGGATCTGGTCGGCGTCGGCGACCAGCGCCACCTGCTCCAGGAAACCGGCCAGGGTGGCCCGCTCCCCCTCCTCGCCCAGCGCCTCGATCCGCTCGGTGTACTCCCGGGCGACGCTGACCAGCTCCTGGAGGTTGTCCACGCGGCCCGCGTCCTGCGGGTCCAGGCTCTCCTCCAGCTCGGTGAGGTAGCCCGAGCGGGTCAGCAGCGCCTCCAACACCTCCTCCGGGGTGCCGGTCTCGGCCAGCTCCCGGGCGCCGTCGAGCAGCGCCACGAAGTCGGCGATGCCGTTGGCCGCCCGGCTGGAGATGCCTGGCGCCTCCCGGGCCCGGCGCAGCGCCGCGCCGAACGAGATCCGGTCCCGGCTGGAGAGCGCCTCGACACACGCCTCCGCACGGTCGCCGATCCCCCGGCGGGGGGTGTTGAGCACCCGCCGCAGGCTCACCGTGTCGTCGTCGTTGACCACCGAACGCAGGTACGCGAGTGCGTCGCGGACCTCCTTGCGCTCGTAGAAGCGCACCCCGCCGACCACCTTGTAGGGCAGGCCGACGCGGATGAACACCTCTTCGAAGACGCGGGACTGGGCGTTGGTGCGGTAGAAGACCGCGACGTCGCCGGGGCGGGTCTCGTCGGCGTCGACCAACCGGTCGATCTCCCGGGCCACCCAGTCGGCCTCGGCGTGCTCGGTGTCGGCCACGTAGCCGACGATCCGCTCGCCGGCGCCGGCCTCGCTCCACAGCCGCTTGGGCTTGCGGGAGGTGTTCCGGTCGATCACCGCGTTGGCCGCGTTGAGGATGGTCTGGGTGGAGCGGTAGTTCTGCTCCAGCAGGATCGTCCGCGCGTCGGTGAAGTCCCGTTCGAACTCCAGGATGTTGCGGATCGTCGCACCCCGGAACGCGTAGATCGACTGGTCGGCGTCGCCGACCACGCACAGCTCGGCGGGCTCCAGCCCGTCGGTGCCGGAGACCAGCTCCTTGATCAGGACGTACTGGGCGTGGTTGGTGTCCTGGTATTCGTCCACCAGCACGTGCCGGAACCGCCGGCGGTAGCTCTCCGCGACGTGCGGGTGGGACTGGAGCAGGTGCACCGTGGTCATGATCAGGTCGTCGAAGTCGAGCGCGTGCGCCTCACGCAGCCGGCGCTGGTAGAGCGTGTACGCCTCGGCCAGCGCCCGCTCGTTGGGCCCCGTGGCCCGCGCCGCGAACTGCTCCGGGTCGACCAGCTCGTTCTTGAGGTTGGAGACCTGGGCGGCCAGCCCGCGCGCCGGGTAGCGCTTCGGGTCGAGATCGAGCTCGCGGGTGACCAGCTGCATCAGCCGGCGGGAGTCGTCCGCGTCGTAGATCGAGAACGTCGACTTGAGGCCTGCGTGCTGGTGCTCGGCGCGCAGGATCCGGACACAGGCGGAGTGGAACGTCGACACCCACATCAGGCGGGCTCGGGGCCCCACCAGCGCGGCGACGCGCTCCTTCATCTCGCCGGCGGCCTTGTTGGTGAAGGTGATCGCGATGATCTCCCCGGGATGGACGTCCCGTGCGGCGAGCAGGTAGGCGATCCGGTGCGTGAGCACCCGGGTCTTGCCGGACCCGGCGCCGGCCACGATCAGCAGCGGCGAGCCGGCGTGACTGACCGCGTCGCGCTGTGGCCCGTTCAGCCCGGCGAGCAGCTGCTGCGGATCGAGTCGGGCAGCGGCCGGCCCGGGTCGGTGCGGGCGGGCCGGCGCGGACTCCGGCGCAGGCGGGGACGCGGGGATGTCGAAGAGAGGATGCATCGCCCGACAAGTCTATGCCGCCGGCCAGACACTTCCCGACCGCGCGCTACCGCCATCCCCGCTCCCGGGCGTGGAAAAGGTCTCCTTGGTCAGGCTGAATCCTTGCGCACCCGGCGCCCACGTGGGCATACTCGACGGCGTGTTCGCTCAGCGCTACTACTTTTACTACGGCACCGGGAGTCCGGCTGCCGTAGGTCGCGCCTGATCGATTCAGACCTACGAAAGCCCCGGGCTCCTGGAGTCCGGGGCTTTTTCCGTCCCGGGTTCCGGGCACCGGGCACCACAGTGCGAGAGGTACCCGATGATGACAGACGTGATGCAGCAGAGCGGCGGCCCGAACCGACCGGAGGCTGAGCAGTCCGCGGCGAACGCGAGCGAGCCGGCGGTGCCCGTGTCGCAGGCGGTCGAGAACCCTGGGCCGGACGGGGCTCGGACCGGCACCGAGGAGCCGACCGCCGCCGCACGGATCGTGCAGATCAGGGAACGGATCGACGAGATCGACCAGGCGCTGATCACGCTCTGGCAGGAGCGGGCCGCACTGTCCCAGGAGGTCGGCGCGACCCGGATGGCCTCCGGCGGTACACGCCTGGTGCTCTCCCGGGAACGGGACATCCTGGAGCGCTTCCGGGTCGCGCTCGGCGCCGACGGCACTCAGTTGGCACTGCTGCTGCTCCGTGCGGGCCGCGGCCCGCTGTAGCCGCGCGGCCCGCACGGGCCTCGGCTCCACGGTCGGACGCCCGGGCCGCTGAGTCGCACGGCCCGCTGTGCCACCCGGGCCGCTGTGCGCCGCACCGGCGGGCGGTTGGCTACCGGGGCGACCCCGAGATGCCCGCCGGCCATTCGGGGCGGGAGCGGCCCGATCCGGGTCACGGACAGACGAAACCGCCTGCCGTCGTCGTGGTGACGTCGGCAGGCGGTTCCGGTGACGTGACTCAGGCCTCGTGAGTGGCGACGATCTCGCGCCGCTCGGCGAAGTGGCAGGCGCTCGGGTGGTCCGAATCCCGCCGGGTCTCCAGCAGCGGGACCTGCTCGGCGCAGACGTCCTGCGCCTTCCAGCAGCGGGTCCGGAACCGGCAGCCCGAGGGCGGGCTGATCGGCGACGGAACGTCACCCGTGAGCCGGATGATCGTCTTGTTGTTCCGCTGCGTCGGGTCCGGGACCGGCACCGCGGAGAGCAGAGCCTGGGTGTACGGGTGGGTCGGCCGCTCGTAGATCTCGTCCTCGGTGCCGATCTCGACGATCTTGCCGAGGTACATCACCGCGACCCGGTCCGACAGGTGCCGGACCACCGACAGGTCGTGGGCGATGAAGACGTACGAGAGCCCGAACTCGCCCTGCAACTGCTCCAGCAGGTTCATCACCTGGGCCTGGATGGAGACGTCCAGCGCCGACACCGGCTCGTCGCAGACGATGATCTCGGGCCGAAGCGCGAGGGCACGGGCGATGCCGATGCGCTGACGCTGACCGCCGGAGAACTGGTGCGGGTACCGGTTGATGTGCTCCGGGTTCAGCCCGACCAGGTCGAGCAGCTCCCGGACCTTGGCCCGACGGCTGCCCTTCGGCGCGACCTCAGGGTGGATCTCGAACGGCTCACCGAGCAGGTCACCGACGGTCATCCGCGGGTTCAGCGAGGTGTACGGGTCCTGCATGACCAGCTGGATCTGCCGGCGCAGGCGCCGCAGCGCACCACCGGACAGCTTGGAGATGTCCTGGCCCTTGTAGACGACGCTGCCGGCGGTCGGCTTCTCCAGGTTCATCAGCACCCGGGCGAGGGTCGACTTGCCGCAGCCGGACTCACCGACCACGCCGAGCGTCTCACCGGCGCGCAGACCGAACGAGACCCCGTCGACCGCCTTGACCTGACCGACGGTCTTCTTGAACACCACACCCTGCGTGACGGGGTAGTGCTTGACCAGGTCACGGACCTCGAGGATGTTCTCAGACACGGTTCACCAGCTCCTCGGCGAAGTGGCAGGCGCTGGCCCGGGCGTTGCCCACCTGCAGCAGCGGCGGGACCTTCTCCCGGCACACCGGCTGAGCCATGGGGCAGCGCGGGTTGAACGGGCAGCCCGGCGGGATGTTCATCAGGTTCGGCGGGAGGCCCTTGATGGTCCGGAGCTGCTGCCCCTTCTCGTCCATCCGCGGGATCGAGTCGATCAGACCCATGGTGTACGGGTGCGCCGGCTTGGCGTACAGGTCGTACACGTCGGCTTCCTCGACGATCCGGCCCGCGTACATGACCGCGATCCGGTCCGCGACGTCGGCGACCACACCGAGGTCGTGGGTGATCAGGATCATGCCCATCTGCCGCTCACGCTGGAGCTCGGCGAGCAGGTCCATGATCTGGGCCTGCACGGTCACGTCGAGCGCGGTGGTCGGCTCGTCCGCGATCAGCACCTCCGGGTCGAGCGCCAGCGACATCGCGATCATCGCGCGCTGCCGCATACCACCGGAGAACTGGTGCGGGTAGTTGTTGAACCGGCCCTTGGCGTTCGGGATCTTGACCTGGTCGAGCATGTCGATCGCGCGCTTCTTGGCCTCGGCGCGACCCATGCCCCGCCGGACCCGGAACTGCTCGGCGATCTGGAACCCGATGGTGAAGACGGGGTTCAGCGCGGAGAGCGCGTCCTGGAAGATCATCGCGATGCCCTCGCCGCGGATGCGGCGCCGCTCCTCGTCGGACATGCCGAGCATGTCCTTGCCGTGGAAGCGGACCTGACCACCGGTGACGAAGCCCGGCGGCGTGTCGAGGATGCCCATGATGGTCTGCGCCGTGACGCTCTTACCGGAGCCGGACTCGCCGAGCACGGCGAGGGTCTCCCCCGCGTCGACGTGGTACGTGACCCCGTTGATGACCTTTGCGACGCCGTCCCGGGTGCGGAACTCCACCCGCAGGTCGTCGACCTCGAGCAGCCGGCCGGAGGGACGTCCGGACCCGCCGGATCCCGGCGCGGACTGCTCGGAAACGAGAATGTCGGACACTGGATCTCCCCTAGCGGAGTTTCGGATCGAGGGCCTCGCGGACCGCCTCACCGAGCATCACGAAGCTCAGCACTGCAGTGACGAGGAACGCGGCGGGGAAGAAGACCAGCCCTGGCGCGACCCGGATGAAATCCTTACCGTCGCTGATCATGATGCCCCAGGACACCACCGGCGACTTCAGGCCGACGCCCAGGAACGACAGGGTGGCCTCGGCGCCGATGAACGAGCCGACCATGATCGTGCCGTAGACCAGCAGCGGGGCCAGGCAGTTCGGCAGCAGGTGCTTGAGGATGATCCGGCCGGTGCCGGCACCCAGGGCGCGGGCCGCCACGATGTAGTCGGCCTCCTTGGTGGCGAGCACCGAGGAACGCATGAGGCGCATCACGACCGGCCAGCTCAGCACGATCAGCGAGACGATCACCAAGCCCATGATCTGAGCCTTGCTGTTGCCGGCGCCCGAGCCGTTGAACGTGGTCAGGATGACGATCGCGCCGAGCACGAACGGCAGGCCGAAGAAGACGTCGGCGATCCGGCTCAGTAGCCCGTCCACCCAGCCACCACGGTAGCCGGAGATGATGCCCATGGCTCCGCCGACGAGCAGGGTGCCGATCACGGAGAGCACGGCGACGATGACGGACGCCCGCGCACCGTAGATGACCCGGGCGTAGACGTCGCGACCCTGCACGTCGTAGCCGAACCAGCCATCGGCGGACGGCTTGTTGAGGCTGCGGGACAGCGATCCGTTGACCGCGTCACCCGGGGCGAACAGCGCTGGGAAGGCCGCCATCAGCAGGAAGATCACGATCAGGGTGGCCGATATCCAGAACAACGGCTTGCGCCGAAGGTCCCGCCAGGCGTCGCCGAGCAGGCCGCGCGGCTTCTCGTTGCTCTGCGGCTGGCCCGCGGTGGCGGGAGCGGCGGAGTCGGTGGGGTGCGCGCCAGGGGTGCTGACGATCGATGCGGTGCTCGGGTCACTCATAACGGATCCTCGGGTCCAGGGCGGCGTAGAGCAGGTCAACCAGCAGGTTCATCACGAGATAGACCAACACCAGGACGACCACGATGCCCACCACGGTGGCGCTTTCCTTGGTCACGATCGCGCGGTACACCGCACGGCCGATCCCGTTGATGCCGAAGATCCCCTCGGTGACGATCGCGCCGCCCATCAGGGCACCAAGGTCGGTGCCGAGCAGGGTGACCACCGGGATGAGCGAGTTACGCAGCAGGTGCACGCCCACCACCCGGCGCATCGGCAGACCCTTGGCGATCGCGGTGCGCACATAGTCGGCGCGGCGGTTCTCCGCGATGCTCGTCCGTGCCACCCGGGCGATGTAGGCCACTGACGCACTGCCGAGCACGAAGCCGGGCACGATCAGTTCAGACCACCGCATCTCGGAGGAGACGGTCGGCTTGACGATGCCCCACTGCACGCCCAGCAGCCACTGAAGCACGAAGCCGACGACGAAGACCGGCAGCGCGATCAGGAAGAGCGTGGAGACCAGGACCAGGTTGTCCAGGAAGCCGTTGCGGCGCAGACCGGTCAGCACGCCGGCGCCGAGGCCGATCACCGCCTCGATGGCGAGCGCCACCAGGGCCAGCTTCAGCGTGTTCGGGTACGCCGTCGCGATGATGTCGCCGATCTCGCGCTGCGAGAACGTCTGACCGAAGTCACCCTGGAGCAGGTTCTTCATGTAGTTGGCGTACTGCACGAAGACGTTCTGGTCGAGGTGGTACTTCTCGGTCATGAAGGCGATGTACTGGTCCGGGCAGCGACGCTCGCCGCACTTGCCGGCGAACGGATCGCCCGGGACGGCCCAGACGAGCCAGTAGATCAGGAACGTCGTACCGATGAAGACCGGCACGAGTTGGAGCAGCCGTCTCAACAGATAACGGCCCATGGGGTGGTCCTCCAGACAGGGGGCGCGTCGGACGGCCGACACGGTGGTGACAACGTTGCGAGTGGAGTGTTGTAACACCCACTCGCGGAACGGCCCCGGGTCGGGCTCACCGGATGTGGCGAGCCCGACCCGGGGTCAGACCGTTCGGATCAGAGCTCGACCGAGGTGATGTCGATCTCGCCGACGTTGTTCAGCTCGAGCTTCTTGATCTTCTCCGAGTGGCCCGACTGCTGACCGTAGAAGTAGACCGGGATGCTCGGAACGTCCTGGTCGACCTTCTCGATGGCCTTGGCGAAGCCCTCGTGCGAGGCCTCCAGGCTCGGCGCACCGCTGGCCTGCTTCGCCAGGGCGTCGACCTCGGGGTTGCTGTAGAGGCCGTCGTTCGAGGAGCCACCGGTGACGTAGAGCGGGTTGACCCAGTTCTCGACGTCCGGGTAGTCCTGCTGCCAGGCGGCACGGTACGGACCGGTCATCTTGTGGGCGTTGACGTTCTGGCGGAAGACCGCGAAGGTCGGCACGCCCTCGGCCCGAGCGTTGATGCCCAGGTTGGTCTTGACCTGCTGCGCAACGGCGTCCATCCAGTCCTTGTGGCTGGAGTCGGCGTTGTAGTAGAAGACCATCTCACCGGTGAAGCCGCCGGCCTCGGTCAGCAGCTGCTTGGCCGTGGTCGGGTCGAACTTGCAGGCGGTGCAGTTGCCCGGCTTGGCGCCCGGGGTCAGCGGGTTCGCCCAGCTGTCGGCCGGCTTACGGGTGCCGAAGAAGATCTTGTCCGAGATCTCCTGCCGGTTGATCGACAGCGACACGGCGCGACGCAGCTTCGGGTTCTGGAAGCGCTTGTCGTAGGTCGGGAACGCGATCAGCGCGGTCGTCGGGGTGACGGTCGACAGGCCCCGGTCACCGAGGTCGGTCTTCCACTTGTCACCGGCGAGCGCCGAGGTGGGGACAACCTCCATGAAGTCGAGGTTGTTCGCCAGCAGGTCGGCGTAGGCGGCCGTCTCGTCCTGGTAGAGCTTGACGTCGACGTCCTTGATCTTCATCTTGTCGCGCAGGTTGTAGTCGTCGAAGCGCGTCAGCTTGATGAGGACGTTGTCCTCCCACGACACGAACTTCACCGGGCCGTTGCCGATCGGCTTCTTGCCGAACTCCTCGGGCTTCATGGTGAAGAAGGCGTCCGGAAGCGGCATGAACGCGCTGTAGCCGAGCTTGGTCGGGAAGACCGCCGTCGGGGCCGCCAGCGTGACCTCGAAGGTCTGCTCGTCGACGACCTTCAGGCCGGACAGCTCCTTGGCCGACGGCTCCGGAGCCTTCTGCGGGCCGTCCGGACCATCCGGGTCCGAGGTGTAGGTCTTGTCGAAGCCCGCGATGTCCGCGAAGAAGCTGCCGTTCTGCGCGCCGTTCGGCGAGTAGGCGGCCCAGTTCCAGGCGTCGACGAAGTTCTTCGCCTTCACCTCGGTACCGTCGTGGAACTTGGTACCCTTCTTGATCTTGATGGTGAAGACCTTGGAGTCCGTGGTGTTGATGGACTCCGCCAGAGCGTTGCGCGGGGCCCCACCGTCGTTCGGGTACTCGACCAGGCCGGTCCACAGCCAGTCGACGACCTTGCCGCCGCCGGTCTCCGTGGTGTTCGACGGGACCAGCGGGTTCTCCGGCTGGACGCCGTGAACAAGAATCGAACCGTCCTTGCTGGCGGCAGTGTCGCCGTCGCCGTCACCGCTCGAGCAACCGCTCGCGACAAGCACGGCAGCCGCGCTGAGCGCGATCGCGCTCGTCGCCCGCTTCGAGACTCTCATTCCGAGGGGCCTCCTCTTTCTAACCAGGTTCCGTCGTGGGTTTCACGCACGTTTGGGGGTGACACCGCCCGACCACCCCGGGGCGCGGGTCGCCGGGACCACAGGGAAGTTGGGGACACCCCTGATGTTCCGATCCGCCGGGCTCCCCCTCCAACGAGGCGCGACACGACGCAGACGACACAGCCACGAACCGCCGCGATCGGCAGGGTCATGGGTCATGGGTCATACGGAGTGCCACACACCGATGGTGAGGTGCTGCCACTGTGACACCCACTGGCCGCTTCCGTGAAGGTGCCGTTATCAAGCCGTTAGTTGCCCGCCACGTTGCCGATACTTGAAAAATGATCATAAAACGGTCGGTGTGGGCAGCATTGAGCAGGAAATACGTGGGTCACCCGAACATCCGGCCTGAGCCCGGCCTCAAGCCCGACGCACTCCCCGGGCGCACGAGAGTGCGGTGGGACGTCCGCCACCGGTCGACATTTCCACCCATCCGGACGAGGTCGACTACGGCCGCACGGGCATGATCACCGACTGGGTGGACGAGGGCGCCGAGATCGTTCGTCTGATCCCTCGCCGGTGGCGCCTGCGCCTCGCCGGTGGCGACACAACGTCACACCAGCCGGCGATCCGCCGCCCAGCGGGAGAGCTCGTAGCGGTTGGACATCTGGAGCTTGCGCAGCACGTTCGACACGTGCGTCTCCACCGTCTTGATGGAGATGAACAGCTCCTTGGCGATCTCCTTGTACGCGTACCCCCGGGCCAGCAGCCGCAGCACCTCGCGCTCGCGGTTGGTGAGCTGGTCCAGTTCGGGATCGGCCACCGGGGCGTCCGGTCGGGCCGCGAAGGCATCCAGCACGAACCCGGCGAGCCGTGGGCTGAACACCGCGTCACCGTCGGCCACGCGGCGGATCGCCGCGGCCAGCTCGTCCGGGGAGATGGTCTTGGTGACATACCCCCGGGCACCGGCACGGATCAGCCCGATCACGTCCTCCGCCGCGTCGGAAACGCTCAGCGCCAGGAACCTGACCTGCGGGTGGCTGCGCCGCATCGCCTCCAGCACCGCGCGTCCGCCGCCGTCGGGCATGTGCACGTCGAGCAGCACCACGTCCGGGCCGACGGCGGCGATCCGGGTCACCGCCTCGGCCACCGTGCTCGCTTCGCCCACCACCTCGACGTGGGCGCCCAACTCCGCGCGCACCCCGGCGCGGAACATGGCGTGATCGTCCACGAGGAACACCCGCAGCCGCTCGGGGCGGGCATCCGCCGGGTCGAGGTGCTCGGTCGACTGCTCGGCCATGGTCATCTGTTCCTCTCCGCTGCGGACGAGTCCCGGGAGATCGGCAGGATCAGCCGGACCTCGGTCCCCTCCCCCGGGCCGGACCGGATTTCGGCCCGTCCGCCGTGCCGCTTCATCCGCCCGATGATCGAGCCACGTACGCCGTGCCGGTGGTCCTCCACGGTATCCGGATCGAAGCCCTTCCCCCGGTCCCGGACGAAGACGCTGACCTGATCGGGCTCCACCTCGGCGTAGAGCGACACGGTCTGCACCCCGGCGTGCCGGGCCGCGTTCACCAGCGCCTCCCGCGCGGCGGCGACCAGCGCGCCGACCTTCTCGTCGGTCTCCCGGTCCCCGACCACCACCGCCTCCACGGTGATCGCGTACGTGTCCTCGACCTCGGCGGCGGCCTGCTCCAGCGCGGCGGCCAAGCGCTCGCTCGGCGAAGCGGTCGGCTTGTAGAGCCAGTTGCGCAGGGAACGCTCCTGCCCTCGGGCCAGCCGCTGCACCGCCTTGACGTCGCTGGCGTTGCGCTGGATCAGCGCCAACGTGTGGAGCACCTGGTCGTGCACCATCGCGGCCAACTCGGCCCGCTCCTGCTCACGGATGCGTCCCTCGCGCTCCGAGCGGAGCTGGCTGTACGTCCGCCAGAGCACCGGCGCGGCGACCACACCGACCCCCGCCAGCCCCACCAGCGCGAAGATCACGCCGTTGATCACCGCGTCGAAGTTCTGCGCTGGCGAGTAGACGGCCGCGACGCCGATGATGCCGACCGCGACCAGCACTCCCCCGCCGATGAACCGGAGCACGAAAGCCCGCCGGTCGCTCTCCTCGACGACCGCGCCGAGCCAGGGCACCGGCATCGCGTCACCCCACTGCCGGCGCCGCTCGGGCGCGGACTGGTGCCAGATGACCCCGGCGCCGACCGCGATGATGGCGACCAGCCAGCCGGCGGTGCCCGCCGCACCGACCGAGTCGAAGACCATCACCTGGATCAGCAGGACACCGAGCCCGATCCCCACGAACGGCAGGAGTTGGGCCACGTCACGCCGGGGCGGCACCGCGGTGTCACCGGGCCGCAGAGGCACCACCGCCCAGAACGCCGCGTAGAGCAGCAGGCCGAGCCCGCTCAGCCCGAGCAGCACCATGAACGCGACGCGCACCCGCAGCACCGAGATGCCGAGATGGTCGGCGATGCCGGCGGCGACGCCGGCGGCCATCCGGTGCTCGGGGGCGCGGTACAGGCGCGGGGGCGGAGTCACGGTGCTGATCGGAGGCTCCCTGGTCGCGGTGGCGGGCTGGCCGAGGTCGGTGATCCGATCGTCACACGCTGCGGCGTCCACGACCACGGGGACGCCCCCGACATTCCTGCCGCCGGATCTCAGGGTGGGGTCAGGGTCGGGTCCTGAGGTCGCTCGGGTTCACCTGGCAGCAGGATCGAAGCATGACCGAGGAAGCTGCCCCGCCACCCCGACCGGGGTCGGCACAGCCGGGCGGTTCATCACCGCCCTCACCAGCCGCGACGCCCGCCGGATGGACCGAGCCCACCACGTTCGGTCCGCACCGTGGCTTCGGCCCGGCCGCCGCCACCGCCGCAGGCGATCCGGCCGGTGGCTACGGGCCGTCCGCCGCGGGCCACGGCGCCGGCGCGGGGTTCGCGGCCGGCACCGGCTACGGGCCCGGGGGCACGCCCGGTCCGTCCGCGCCACCACCACCGCTGGGCGGCACCGGTTTCACCTCCCGGTACGGGCTGGTCCGGCCGCGCGAGGGGCGGTACCTGGCCGGCGTCTGTGCGGCGATCGGACGAGCCACCAACACCGATCCGGTGCTCTGGCGGGTGCTGCTCGCGGTGCTCGGGTTCTTCGGGGGCATCGGCATCCTGGTGTACGTCGCCGCCTGGCTGATCATTCCGAACGAGGGCGACACCGCGTCCCCGATCGAGTCCATGCTCGGGCGCGGTCGCTCCAGCATGTCGCCGGTGACCGTGATCGTCCTGAGCATCCTGGTCGCGGCCAGCTTCGCCTACATCGTCACCGACGCCTTCCGTGCGGTGCTGCTCGGCGCGGCCATCCTGGTCGCCGGCGCGCTGCTGCTCAACCGGGGCAGCCGCAATCCGCAGCCCGGCACCCCGGGTGGGCCGCCGGCGCCGTCCGGGCCGCCCGGCACTCCGCCCGGTCCGGTCCCACCGGTGGCCTGGCCTGCGCCGTCGTACGGCGCGGCGCCATCGACCGGCCCGCTGGCGACGGGACCGATGGTCGGTGGCGATCCGACGTACCCCATCGCGACGACGGGGGAAGCGCCCACCGTCACCGCCCCGGCGTACGACGCGCAGCCGACCGGCGGTCCGCAGCCGACCGCCACGACGCAGCCCATGTCCGGGATGGGCCCGGTCTCCGGGCAACCGGCCGGCACGACGACTGTCCAGGCCGGCTGGCCGGCACCAGCCACGGGCTGGCCGACCACGGGCACAGCAAGCGCTGGCTGGCCGGCTGCGCCCATCACCGGCGCACCCGCTGCTCCCTCCGGTTATCCGGCCGCCACGCCACCGTCGGGATACCGCCCCCCGTTCGCGCCGCACGGCCCGTACGCCTCACCGGCCCCGCCCGCGTACCCCCCGCCCAAGCCACCGAAGCCGCCGAAGCGGCCCCGGGAGCGTTCGCCGCTCGGCGCGGTGACCTTCTCGCTGATCTTCCTGGTCCTCGGTGTGGTCGCTCTGCTCGACCTGCTGGACGTCTTCGCCGTCAGCGCCTCGGCGTACTTCGCGGCCGCGTTGGCCACGATCGGGCTGGGGCTGCTGGTCGGCACCTGGTTCGGCCGGGCCCGCTGGCTCATCGCGCTTGGCCTGGTGACCGCGGCGGCGCTGGGCACGGCGACGGTCGCCGAGTCCTACGACCGGATCCGGGGGGTCGACGGCGCGGTGACCTGGGCGCCAACCGACCATCGCGACCTCGCCGACCGGTATGAGAACAGCTTCGGTGACGCCGTGCTCGACCTCCGCGGGATCGACTTCGCGAAACGGGACAGCCAGGTGACCGTCGCCGTCAACTTCGGCCAGGCGACCGTGGTCGTACCGCCGAACGTGGACGTCACCACGGTGGCCGACGTCAACGCGGGTGACGCCACCATCTTCGGCAGCCGGTCCGGCGGGCTGGACGGCCGCCTGCGGGAGTTCACCGACGTCGGGGCGGACGGGCCCGGCGGCGGAACCCTGCGCCTATACATCCATGTCAATGCCGGCAACCTGGAGGTGACCCGATGAAGGCTCACCGCACAGATCTGGTGTCGTTCGCCTTTGGGCTCGTGTTTTTGGCGCTGTCCGCCTGGTGGCTGCTCGCCCAACTGCTCGGGCTCGCGCTGCCGCCGGTCGGCTGGTTCCTGGCCAGCGCGCTCATTCTGATCGGGGTCTTCGGGCTGGTCGGCGCGCTGCGCTCCGGTCGGTCGGGCCGACCGGAGCCGACCACCGAGGCCGCCGCCACCGAGGCCGTCGCGCCGGTCTCCGGCGCGACCGCGCCGGTTTCCGGGGCCGCCGCGCCGACCTCCGGCGCGGCCCTGCCGGCGTGGGAGGCCGAACGCTCCACCTGGGACGCTCCCCCATCGTCGGGACCGACACCGGAGGCGCCGAGCACCGAGGTGATCCACCCGGCCTGGCTGGCTCACCCGCCGTCGGAGCCGCAGACCGCCCCGGTTCCCGGCCAGCCTGACGGCGACGGGAACGAGGAAGCGACCATCGGAATCCTGCCCCGACCGGCACCGGTGGAGGGCGACGAGCCGACCCGGTCCAATCCTCCGGCCGAGGCTGTCGGCGACCAACCGGGTGATGAGCGGGAGGGGCAGCGCAGGGAGCCCTGACCTCGGGCGCCTGCTGGCGGAGGCCTACTCCCCCGCCACGGCGGTGCGGCTGGTGCGGACGGACGCATATGCTGGCCGGTGGAGATCTCGCCTCCGCCGGCCGGCCCGTCCCGCCATGGCGGCCCCGCCGCGATTCCCGTCTCTACCCCGTCAGGAGCCCGCCCGACATGACCCAGTCCCCCGCCGTGCGTACCACCGGCCGGTCCGGTCCGGTCCGCATCGGCGAGCGAGCCGCCCGTACTCTCGTCACCGAGCTGGCCCGGATCAACGATGCCAAGGCCGCTCTGCTGGTCGGGGCGAGCCCGGAGTCCGCGGTGCTGGCCGCGGCGATCGAGGCGCTGCTCCCCGGTGACCGGCTCACCGTGGTGCCCGCCGAGCCGTCCGGCGCCGCCGCCCTCCGCGAGCACGTCACCGCCCAGGGCCGCTGGGTCGCCGACCGGGTGGACGTCGTCGACTCGCTGGTCGAGGCCGAGGCCGCCCGGGTCGTCATCGCCGGGGAGGTGTTCACCGGCACCGCCGACGAGACCCGCAGCGGCATCGAGGGCCTGGCCAAGTTCCTGTCTGACGGCGCGGTACTGAGCGTGGCGACCACCGCGACGCCCGGCCGGACCACCGGCGCCGCCGCCGAACTGGCTCGACAGGACGCCCTCTACGGTGTGGGCGCCGATCTGGTGCTGCGCAACTCGCCACCGGTACGGGTCTACCGACTGCGGTTCACCCCGGCCAGCCCTGCTGCGGCCGAGCGGTTGGCTCCCGCGCACCGGCCGTCGAGTGTGCGGTTGACCCGGGGCATGCACATCGACTCCAACGGCGTGGCCGCGGCGGGCATCGCGTTGGGCCTCGCGGCGTTGGCCCGGGTGGCGCGTCCGTCGTCCAAGCTCTGGCTGCTGCCGGCGCTGGCCGCCGGGCCGGTCGCCGCGTTCTTCCGGGATCCGGAGCGGGACGTGCCGGAAGACCCGACCGCAGTGGTCGCCAGCGCGGACGGGCAGGTCCTGTCGGTGCAACGACTGCACGACGAGCGTTTCGGTGACGGCGAGTGGCTGCGGATCGCGGTCTTCCTGTCGGTGCTGGACGTGCACGTCAATCGGGCCCCGGTCGCGGGCAAGGTGGTGGACTACTTCGTCGCCGACGGCGGCTTCGTCAACGCGATGAAGCCGGACGCCGAGCACAACGTGGCGGCGTACACCGTGCTGGACACCGCTCGTGGCACGGTGGTGGTCGCGCAGCGCACCGGGCTGATCGCCCGCCGGATCGTGCAGCGCGCGCCGATCGGCGCGCTGCTCGCCAAGGGCGAGCGCTTCGGGCTGATCCGGTTCGGCTCCCGGACCGACGTCTACCTCCCGGCGGAGGCCGCGGACCCGCTGGTCGGGCCGGGCGACAAGGTGGTCGGCGGTTCCACGGTCATCGCCCGCTGGCGCTGACCCGCAAACGACGAACGGGGCGCCGCTGTCCGCGGCGCCCCGTTCTTTCTGCTCGATCAGGCGGTGCGGCGCTGCCGCAGCCAGAGTACCGGCCCGCTGACCAGGTAACCCACCACGATCAGGGCGAACGTGAGCCGGATGTCGACCAGCGCGCCGATCACCGGGGCCAGCCAGAGCCACGGCGGCAGCTTCACCAGGCGGGCGAGCTTGGCGTACGGGAAACTCGAGACCATCGCGAACGCGAGCAGCGCCACCCCGGCGACCAGCACGGCGCCGGGCACCGGCAGGCCGATCGCGACGGTCACGGCGAGCACTGCGGCCGCCATGGTGGTGGGCACCCCACAGAAGAAGCGGCCGTCCTTCGGCGAGACGTTGAAACGGGCCAGTCGAATCGCGGCGCAGGCCGCGACGAGGGCGCACGCCACCGCCGCCGCAGCCGTGGAGACGGAGCCGGCGAGCGAGGCGTAGACCACGACCGGCGCGGCGAGACCGAACGAGCACATGTCGGCCAGTGAGTCCATCTGCGCACCGAACGGGCTGGCCACACCGAGCCGGCGAGCCAGAGCGCCGTCCAGACCGTCGAACGCGACGCAGGCGATCAGGCAGAGCGCGGCGATGCGCACCTCGCCCTGCATGGCCAGGAAGATGGCCAGCATGCCGAGCATCAGGCTCGCCAGCGTGCAGGCGTTGACCAGGCCGAACTTCATCCGGCGGGCGATGGTGCGCTCGCCGGGAAGCAGCGGGATCGACCGGGAGGAAGCCTCGTCGGCGTACGCCATCGGCGGCAGCGCCGGGCTGACCGGTGTGACCGCCTCGATCTCGGCTCGGCCGACGCCCAGTGCCGGCCGGCTGAGCCGGTCCAGGCCGTACCGACGGCGCTGCCGGTCGGCGTACCGGTGCTCAGGCGGGGCCACTTCGGTCGCTTGCAGGTCACCGTCACGGCGACCGACCCGGACCAACAGCACCTGCCGGGCAAAGGTGCTGCTGCGGCGCAACCGGCCCGCCCAGCGACGCCCTGCGGGGCGCGGACTGTCAGTAGTACGACGCCGGCGCCATGGGGCTCTCGGCACGTTTCCTCCATCACCGGATCTGCTGGCCGCCGTGGGGCGGGTGTCCGGCTGTCTCGTGCCGGACTTTCGGTGGCCCGGCAGCCGTTTTGCGGAGTACACCATCGCATAGGGGAACATGGCTTGGCGATAGCTGCCGGCGGTACTTATATCTGGCTTAAACCGCTCGAACCGCTCGCTTGTTCCCATCCCGGGCCTCATCGCCCGTTTCCTCCACCATTCCCGCCTTCGACTGTACCGGAGGGTCACCGTCTCGGCTCACGGAGAGGCGTGCTATCGGCCGCTCTGTCCGATTGCCCACGCAGCGACGTCACTCAACGGCAGGTCAATGGACTGAGCGCGGGTGAACCAACCGGCCCGCGCGGTCGAACCTCCGGCGGACTCGGTCACCACCGCGTCGGTAGGTACGTCCACCAGCACCCGGTAGATCACTCGAACACCGTGCCAGTCCAATGGCCGGCCCTCCGGACCGAGTGCCGCCGGATTGTGCAGATTGTTCACCCCGAGGAGCTCCACCACCCGACCCAGCTGGCCACCCTCCTCGACCAACTCTCGGAGCAGCCCGGTAACCGGCTGCTCACCGTGATCGGTGCCACCACCGGGCAGGTGCCACTGGCCTGCCCCTGGATAGCCGTCCGCGATCTGGGTGAGCAGGATCCGCCCGGCCGGGTCGGTGACCAGCCCGTACGCCCCGAAACGCAGCCGGCGGTCGGGGTGCTGCGGCGGGAACGGCTCGGGCAACCGACGCTTTCCGGGCGGCAGCGGGGCGACCGGCAGACCGAGCACCTCGGCGGTGAACGGTGTCAGCGGCACCCGCGCCGCCTCTTCCTTGGTGAGCCAGCGAGCCTGGTCGACCGGGCCGCCTCCAGCGTCGAGCAACGTTCCGCCGCGCACGCTGAACTCGAACAACAACCGGTCGGTGTGCAGCGCGACGTCGTCCTCCGGATACGAGGCCACGTCGGCGACCACGTCGCGCAGCTGGCCCGCCATCACGGTCAGCCCGGTCTGCTCGGCGATCTCGCGGGCCACGGCACGCTCCGGGTGCTCGGCGTGCGCGACGGCACCACCTGGCAGTCGCCAGGACCCGGGGAACTCACCCTCGGCCCCGTCCCGGACAACCAGGACCCGCCCAGAATCCCACGAAAGCCCCAGAACTCCGACCCGCCGTACACGTTCCATCCCCGCCCCGCCTCCCGCTCCCCCGCCGAACGGCCCGTCCCGCTCCCCCGCCGAACGCCCCGTCCCGCTCCCCCGCCGAACGCCCCGTCGATCATGAAGTTATCGCCGTCCATCCCGGCGTGTCCTGACAATAACTTCATGATCAACGCGGAAAGAGGGCCGGGGAGAGGGCGGGGAGGGGCGGCTGGTCGGGGTTAGGTGAGCTGGGCGGCTTGGACCGCTTCGGCGGTCACCTCGGTGAGGTGGTGGGTGGGGAGGGCACCCAACTCCTCACGAGCGAACCAGCGAGCCTCACAGGTGGAGCCGCCCACGTCGGCGACGGTCAGCGGGTTGGGCTGGTCGACCACGACCCGGTAGAAGGCGCGGACCCCGTGCCAGTCGATCGGGTAGCCCTCGGGGCCGAGCGAGGCGGCGTCGCGGTGGCTGGCCACCCCGAGCAACTCGACCAGGCGGCCGGTCTGCCCGGTCTCCTCGACCAACTCCCGGATCAGCGCCGCGCCGGGCTGCTCGCCGTAGTCGGTGCCGCCGCCGGGCAGGTGCCAGCAGCCGGCGCCGGGGTAGCCGTCGGAGACGCGGGTGAGCAGCACCCGGCCGGCGGGGTCGGTGCACACCGCGTAGGCGGCGAAGCGCTGCGCCCGATGCAGCCCGTCCGGGCCGGGCACCGCGTAGAAGGAGGGGAACTCGGGTGCCTCGTCGGGCACCACGTCGGCCGAGGAGGCGGGCAGCCCGAGGGCACGTGCGGTGAACGAGCGCAGCGGCAGTTCGCGCGCCTCGTCGAGGGTGTACCAGCGGGCCAGGTCGGTGGGGCGCTCGCCGACCCGATCGGCGAGCGTGCCGCCGCGCACCGCAACCCGGTAGATCAACCGGTCGGTGTGGATGGTGATGCCCCGCTCCGGCAGCGCCCGCATGTCGGCGAGCACGTCGGCCAGGCCTGAGACGGCGACCGAGAGACCGGTCTCGGCGGCGGTCTCGCGAACCACGGTGTGGTTCGGGTCCTCGCCGTGATCGACCGCCCCGCCGGGCAGCGACCACGTGCCGGGGGTGCCGGAACGCTCCGATGCGCGGACCAGCAAGAATCGGCCTCTTGAATCAGCACAAACTGCGTATGCCGCGATCCTGCGGAGCGGCTCCAGCAAGGTGGTCACGGAAGCAAATTCTCCCCGGGCCGGGTTACCGGGACGGAAAAGAGTCGGATTCCTGACTGTCTGACACCGATCAGGGATTGGTCAGGGTAGGGATCCGGGCGGTCACCGAGGGCAGGCCGGGCACCGGCGCGGACCGTGGGGTTATGACATTCACCACCGCTCCCCACGCCCCGTACAAGCAGCTCCGGCGACCCACCACCGACCGCATGGTCGCGGGAGTCGCCAGCGGCGTCGGCCGCTACTTCGCCGTCGACCCCACCCTGGTCCGGGTGATCTTCGCGGTCACCGGCCTGCTCACCGGCGGGCTCGCGCTGTTCGCGTACCCGATCATGTGGTTCCTGATGCCCGAGGAGCCCACCGGCGCGCCGGCCTGGCCGCACGCGACGGGCGCCGCGCCGCAGGGACCGGCCAACATGCCGCCGAACCCTCCAACCACCGGCTAGGTGTACCGCACAGGGACGTTGGTGAGGTAGGCGGCCGGTGCACGACGTTCTCGGGCCGTCCGGTTCCATCTCATGCACCGGTCATTCGTCGAGGCCGCGACGCCGCCTGACCGGGACCGGCGGAGGCCTCACTCCGTGCTCGCCGTCGTCGAGTAGATCACTCCGGCGAGATGCCGACGTGAACCGACTCCGAGCTTCTTAAAGATCTTTCGTAGGTGGTAGTCCACCGTGGCAGGGCTGACAACGAGGTTCATCGCGATCTCCTGGTTGGTCGCCCCGGCCGCGGCGAGCCGGGCTACCCGCGCCTCTTGGGCGGTCAACTCAGGTGTCCCGGCGGCCACGACCGGTTCAGCGCCGACCCGGCCGCCGGCGGCTATCAGCTCGGTCTGTGCGCGCTGCGCGAAACCGGCTGCGCCGCTATCGGTGAACGTACGCAGCGCAGTGTGCAACTGCTGCCGGGCGTCGGCGCGACGACGGCGACGGCGCAGCCACTCCCCGTACAACAGCCGGGTACGGGCCCTTTCCAGAACCAGCGGGGTCGCCTCGAACAACGTGACAGCCTCGATATACCTGGCCTCGGCGTCGGCCGGGTGTGCACACAGTGCCTCGGCCCGGACCAACAGGCTGATCGCGCCCGGTGTCCCGGCCGCCCGCGCACGTAGCCGTAGTCGCCGCAGGGCGGCTTGCGCGAGGTCGCGCTCACCGGCACGCACGGCGGCCTCGACCAAATCGGGAAGGATCATCGTTCCGTCGTAGGCCGGATCGTCGTCGAACACGGCGCGGGCGACCTCGAACGCACCCCGCCAATCCTGGTCGCCGAGGCGGGCCACGGTCAGTGCGTGCCGGGTTTTCAACGTCACCGGGCCACCCGGCACGGTCAGCGGCAGCGCACCGGTGGTGACGGCGATCGCCTCGGTCTCGTCGCGCCGGCCCTGCCAGGCCCGCACCAAGACGTCGACCATCGGGAATGCGGGTGTTCCGGTCAGGGCCTCGTAGATGTCGCGATATTGCGCCCAGTGCTCGTCGGCGGACGCGAGGCGGCCGGTCATTACCGCATGGTGAGCGAGCCCGGCCAATCCGATGGAGAGCATGCGTACGTTACTGGCACGCCCGGTCCGCACGACGTATGCGGACAGGGCTTCGAGGATCGCGTCGTCCCACAGTTCGTGGGCGGCCTGCAGCGCGATCAGGTACCAGCGGCCCGGTGGCGTACGGTCGTTCACCTGTTCGGCCAACCCCGCCAGAGCCGTGCGCAGCAGCGGTGCCGCATCGGTGTAGCCGCTGGTGTTGCAGATGGCTGTCCCGTGCAGCAGGCGCAGGTACTCAGGCGTCCATGTCGCGGACTCCGCGCTCGGCCCGGTCAGGTCGAGGGCCAGTCCGGCGAGTTGCGTGACGGTGTCCCGGTCTGGTCGTGGTACGTGCAGCTGGACGATGTCGAACGCGTCGATCAAGCATTCGCGGGCGGTGTCCGCGTCGCGCTCGGCGGCGAAGGTGGTCGCCGCGTCCCCGAGCAGCCGCAACGCTGCGGTCTGGTCCTGGAAGCCGAGCAGCAGGCCGTGCAGCCGCGACGACAGCGCCCGGTTGCGGGTGTCATGGTCCAGGCCGGTGGCCCGGCCGCGCAGCGCCTCGGCCCGTTGCAGCGCCCCGGCGTTGTGCGCGTGTCCCGCCGCGATCAGGTAGCGGGCGTCCCGGGACGGACCCGCTGCGGACAGGCCCGCGGCTTGGGCGGCGAACGCGGCGGCGGTCAGGTACGCACCGCGCTCCCCGGCCCGCCCGGAGGCTCTGTCCAGATGCCGGGCGACCTGCTCATCGACGCCGTCAGCGGCGCCGGCCACGTGCCGAGCGTGCCGCTCGAAGTGCCGGTCCGTGTCGATCACCGCGGCCAGCGCGGCATGGGTGCGGCGCCGCAGGGCCGGGTCGGCGCCGCCGTAGACGGCCGAGCGCACCAGCGGATGCCGGAATCGCGGCACGGGATGCATGGTGAACAGGTCGTCGCGTCCGGCCAGCTCCGCCTCTGCGACGACCAGCTCGGCCGTGGTGAGCAGGTGAGCGGCTGCCGCCCGCACCGTAGGGGGATCGGCGGCGGCGTCGGCCGCCGCGATCAACAGCAGCTGCTGAGCCGGCACGGTGAGCCGGTTGACCTGACGCCGGTACCGGGCCTCGAGTTGGCCGCTCAACGGCAGCGGATCCCCGAGCAGCAACCCGTCAGGGTCGGCATCGGCGGCGAAATGTGTCAGCGCGAGCGGGTTGCCCCGAGCCAGTTCGACGATGCGCCGGGCCACGCTGTGCTCCAGACTCGCCCCGGTCACGCCTGCCAACACCGTCAGCGCATCCGTTTCGGACAACCTCGCGAGCTGCAGGAGCGGGAAGTGGTCGAGCAACGATCCGGCCGACGCGTTGTCCCGCTCGGCGAGCAACAGCGCCAGCCGTTCCGCGGCCAGGCGCCGGCCGGCGAAGGCGATCGTCTCCACCGTGGTCTGGTCGAACCACTGCACGTCGTCGCAGATCACCAGCAGCGGGCAGGCTGCCGCAGCCGAGCCGAGCAGGTTCAACGTCGCCAGGCCGACGAGGAAGCGATCGGCGGGAGGGCCCTCCTGCTGACCGAAGATGCGAGCGAGCGCCGCCTGCTGCACCGGCGGCAGCGCGTCCACATCACTTAGCAGCGGCAGTAGCAGCTGGTGCAGCGCCGCATAGTCGAGATCCCGCTCACTCTCGTTGCCGATGGCGCGTAGGACGCGTACCCGCTGCCCCGCGGCGGCTGCCGCCTCCTCCAGCAGGACGGTCTTGCCAATCCCTGGCTCACCACGGATCACCAGGACGCCGGCCTGCCCGTCGATTGCGGCCGCGACAAGCCCCCGCACCACCGATACCTCGGCGGTCCGCCCCACTACCCCCATGATCGTCAACCTCCGGCCCGCTATGCGTCCCACCGGAAGACTACGAGCGGCACGTGGTTTCCGTGTGGGCGCGCTCCCGGCAGCATCGATTCCGACACGTCGCTGACCGGAGGCCCGATGCCTGACAGTTCCCTGGCTCCCGCCGAGTGGCGCCAGATCGAGGCGGCGAACGCGTCGGAGCGTACGCCGGTGGTGTTCGTGCACGGGGTGTGGCTGCTGGCGCAGAGCTGGGACCGGTGGCGCGGGATGTTCGATGGGCACGGGTACGCGACATTGGCACCCGGCTGGCCCGGCGAGCCGGAGACCGTCGACGTCGGACGCGACCGGCCGGAGCTGTTCGCGGGTACCAGTGTCGGCGACATCGTCGAGCACTACGCGAGCGTGGTGTCCCATCTGCGGCGACGCCCGCTGCTGGTCGGGCACTCCCTCGGCGGGCTTGTCACGCAGATCCTGGCCGGGCGGGGCCTGGCCGCCGCCTCGGTAGTGATCGCCCCGACGCCGGGGCGGGGCGTGCTGCCGCTGCCGTGGTCGGCGGTGCGGGCCACGCTTCCGGTGCTGCGCCGGCCGCGCAGCCGTTCCTGCCCGGTGATGCTGACCTACCGCCAGTTTCGGTACGCGTTCACCAACACAGTCGGTGAGGCGGAAGCCCGCGAGCTCTACGACACGTACGCCGTGCCGGGATCGGGCCTACCGGTCTTTCAGGCAGCCGTGGCGAACCTGAACCCGCGCACTGTGACCTGGGCCGACCCGGCACATCCGCGACGAGGACCGATGAAGTTCCTCTCTGGACAGATGGACAACACCGTTCCGTGGACGCTGACCAACGCCGCTTACCGCAGGCAGCGGCGCAGCGCCTTCCCGACCGCAATCGAGGAGCTACGTGGGCGTGGCCACTCGCTCATCTTCGACCACGGCTGGCAAGAGATCGCCGAGCACGCGCTCGGCTTCCTTCGGTCCGCCTGACGTTTCTCTCTCTGTGTAAGGAGCACCGCCCATGTCCGAAGTCCGGCCTGTACTGGAACCAGTGGCCCAGGCGTTCGCCGAGGCGACCGCCAACCCGCCGTACCTGTTCGACCTCGGCCCGATCGAGGGCCGTATAGCCGTCGACGACGTGCAGAGTCCTGAGGTGAAGGTGCCGGGTACGACGAAGGAGTCGTTCACCGAGCCCGCGCTGACGATCTACCGGCCGACCGGTGCGAGCCGGCCTCTGCCCGTGATTCTCTACATCCACGGCGCTGGCTGGGTGTTCGGCAACAACCACACCCACGACCGGCTCGCCCGCGAGCTCGCCGTCGGCGTCGGCGCCGCGGTGGTCTTTCCGGACTACAGCCTCTCGCCCGAGGCGCAATACCCAACCGCGATCAACGAAAACTACGCGGCCGCCCGCTGGGTGCTCGAACACGGCGCGGAGCACGGCCTCGATGCGTCGCGGATCGCCGTCGCCGGGGACTCGGTCGGCGGAAACATGGCCGCCGCCCTGACCCTGATGGCGAAGCAGCGCGGCGACCTCGCCCTGGCCGGGCAGGTGTTGTTCTACCCCGTTACCGACGCCGCCTTCGACACCGGCTCCTACCAGCAGTTCGCCGAGGGCTACTTCCTGCGCCGCGACGGCATGCAGTGGTTTTGGGACCAGTACACCACCGACCAGGTCCAACGGGCCGAGATCACCGCATCGCCCCTGCGGGCGACAGCCGGCGAGCTCGCCGGCCTGCCGCCGGCCTTGGTGATCACTGCGGAGGCAGACGTACTGCGCGACGAGGGCGAGGCATACGCCAACAAGCTGCGCGCCGCCGGCGTACCCGTCACCGCCGTTCGCTACCAGGGCGTCATCCACGACTTCGTCATGCTCAACGCCCTGCGCGGCACCCACGCCGCCGAAGCCGCCATCAACCAAGCCATCGCCTTCCTGCGCACCGCCCTCGGACAGGAGAACTGACCATGACCCTGCAGACCGACCTGGCCCAGATCGAAGCAGCCAACGCCAGCGGCAAGCCGCCCGTCGTCTTCATCCACGGACTGTGGCTGCTGCCCACCAGCTGGCAGCGGTGGGCCGACGTGTTCGCCGCCGCCGGCTACGCCCCCGTCGTGCCCGGCTGGCCCGACGACCCGGACACCGTCGAGGAGGCCAACGCCAACCCCGACGTGTTCGCCAGGAAGAGCGTCGGCCAGGTTGCCGACCACTTCTGCGAGCTGATCAACAAACTCGACCACAAACCGGCCGTCGTCGGCCACTCCTTCGGCGGCCTGCTCACCCAGATCACCGCCGGACGAGCGCTGTCGGCGGCGTCGGTGGCCATCGACCCGGCGCCGTTCCGTGGCGTCCTGCCGCTGCCGATCTCCGCCCTGCGGGTGGCCAGCGTCGTGCTCGGCAACCCGGCCAATTACCACCGGGCCGTCCCCCTGACCTACGACCAGTTCAGGTACGGCTTCGCAAACGCCGTCAGCGAGGACGAGGCCCGCGAGCTGTACGCGACGTTCGCGGTGCCAGCGTCCGGTGAGCCGCTGTTCCAGGCCGCCGTGGCGAACTTCAACCCTTGGACCGAGGCCAAGGTCGACACCGACAACCCGGGACGCGGCCCGCTGCTGATCATCTCGGGCGAGAAGGACCACACCGTTCCGTGGGCGATCGCCAACGCGTCCTACAAGCAGCAGAAGGACAACCCGGGCATCACCGAGATCGTCGAGATCGAGAACCGGGGTCACTCGCTGACCATCGACAGCGGTTGGCGCGAGGTCTGCGACACCGCACTGGCCTTCGTCCAGCGTTTCCACTGATCCGAACGTGTGGCCGGCTCCCAGTGCGGGCGCCGGCCACACCTACCCGGGGAGGGCTCGGACATGATTGGGCAGAGGCACCACACCACCACAGAGTGGAGCATGGCGGTGAGCGCCACCCTGCACTGCCTCACCGGCTGCGCCATCGGCGAGGTTCTCGGCATGGCCATCGGCACAGCCGCCGGCCTCAGCGACAGCGTCACCATCGCGCTTGCGGTGGTCCTGGCGTTCGGCTTCGGCTATGCGCTGACCGTGCGCCGAGTCGTGCGGACCGGGCTGTCGTGGCGGCAAGCAATCCGGATCGCCTTCGTCGCCGACACGCTGTCCATCGCGGCGATGGAACTGGTCGACAACGTGGTGCTGGTCGCTGTCCCGGGCGCCATGGACGCGGGCCTGACCAGCGGCACATTCTGGTTGTCTCTGGCCTTCGCCCTCGCTGTCGCCTTCGTGGTGACCGTTCCGGTCAACCGCTGGCTTATCGCTCGCGGCCGAGGACACGCCGTCGTCCCGCACGCTGGTCACTGACCGGGGCCCGACATGACGATGCAGGGGTCAACCAGCCCGCCGCTGGCTAGGCCGCGCTCACTCCCACTCGATGGTGCCCGGCGGCTTGCTCGTCACGTCCAGCACCACTCGGTTCACCTCGGCCACCTCGTTGGTGATCCGGGTGGAGATCCGGGCAACCACCTCGTAGGGCAGTCGTGACCAGTCCGCGGTCATCGCGTCCTCGCTGGAGACGGGGCGCAGCACCACGGGATGCCCGTAACTGCGCCCGTCTCCCTGCACACCAACGCTGCGCACGTCGGCGAGCAGCACCACCGGGAACTGCCACACGCCCCGGTCCAGGCCGGCGGCGGTCAGCTCCTCGCGGGCGATCAGGTCAGCCTCGCGGAGCAGGTCGAGGCGCTCCTGGTTGACCGCGCCGATGATCCGGATGGCCAGGCCGGGGCCCGGGAACGGGTGCCGCCAGACCATCGCCTCGGGCAGGCCCAATTGCAGGCCGAGCGCGCGGACCTCGTCCTTGAACAGCGTGCGCAACGGCTCGACCAGCGCGAACTTCAGGTCCTCCGGGAGCCCGCCGACGTTGTGGTGGCTCTTGATGTTGGCGGTGCCGGTGCCGCCGCCGGACTCCACCACGTCCGGATAGAGGGTGCCCTGGACCAGGAACTCCACGTCACCGTGCGAGGCGATCTCGCGGGCCGCGGCCTCGAAGACCCGGATGAACTCCCGGCCAATGATCTTGCGCTTCTGCTCCGGGTCGGTCACCCCGGCCAGCGCGCCGAGGAACCGGTCTGCCGCGTCGACCACCTTCAGCTTGATGCCGGTGGCGGCCACGTAGTCCTTCTCGACCTGCTCGGCCTCGCCGGCGCGCAGCAGGCCGTGGTCGACGAAGACGCAGGTGAGCTGGTCACCGACCGCCTTGTGCACCAGCGCGGCGGCGACCGCGGAGTCCACCCCGCCGGACAGGCCGCAGATGACCTCCTTGTCGCCGACCTGGGCGCGGATCCGGGCGACCTGCTCGTCGATGATGTTCTCGGGCGTCCAGGTCGGCTCGATGCCGGCGATCTCGTAGAGGAAGCGGGTCAGCATCTCCTGACCGTGCGCGGTGTGCCCGACCTCCGGGTGGAACTGCACGCCGGCCCGACGCCCGGCCAGGTCCTCGAACGCGGCCACCGGCGCCCCCGCCGACTCGGCGGTCACCGTGAAGCCCTCGGGCGCCTCGGTGACGCAGTCGCCGTGGCTCATCCAGACCGGCAGGTCCGCCGGCAGGTCGCGGAGCAGCACACCGGGGTCGAGGAGGCGGGGGCGGAGCGGCGTGCCGCCGTACTCGCGGTTGCCGGTCCTCGCGACCGTGCCGCCGAGCGCCTGGGCCATCGCCTGGAAGCCGTAACAGATGCCGAAGACCGGCACGTCGGCGGTGAAGACGCCCGCGTCGATCTGTGGCGCGTCCGGCGCGTAGACGCTGGCCGGGCCGCCGGAGAGGATGATCGCAGCGGGGTTCTTCGCCAGCATCTCGGCGATCGGCATCGAGTGCGGCACGATCTCGGAGTAGACCTTCGCCTCGCGGACCCGGCGGGCGATGAGCTGGGCGTACTGGGCTCCGAAGTCCACCACAAGGACGGGGCGAGGCAGGCTCATGTGCACAAAGCCTACCGACAGTCACGGCCATCCCCGCCACCGGCTCGCCAGCAACCCCCTCCCCGCGCGATCTTGCACTTTCTGCCCCGACAAAAACCACATATGCCACCCAACGGCGACCGAAAGTGCAAGATCAACGGGTTAGCCGCGCAACGCGGCGGGGGCGTCCGCCGGCACCGCCGGGTTTTGCGGGGGTACGGGGGACAGGCGGCGGTACGGGGAGTTGAGTGGCGGGCGGGGGTCCTTCTCACCCTTGTTGGGCCAGAAGGACATCGCCCGTTCCGCCTGCGCGGTGATCGTCAGCGACGGGTTGACGCCGAGGTTGGCCGAGACGGCTGCCCCGTCCACCACGTGCAGCCCCGGATGGCCGTACACCCGGTGCCAGGGGTCGATCACTCCGTCGGCCGGGGTCGCCCCGATCACCGCCCCGCCGAGGATGTGCGCGGTCATCGGGATGTCGAACGGTTCGGTGAGTGAGCCGCCGGGGGTGCCGCCGATCTCGTCGGCGAGCAACCGGGCCGCGGTGTTGCCGGCCGGGATCCAGGTCGGGCTCGGCGTGCCGTGGCCCGGGCCGGTGACCAGCCGGCGGCCGAGCACGCCGCGCCGCCACCGGGTGGTCAACGAGTTGTCCACCGACTGCATCACCAGGGCGATCACCGTCCGCTCCGACCAACCGCGCACCGACAGCATCCGGGCGGCCAGCCCTGGCTGCCGCACGATGCTGCCCAGCCAGCGCCGCACCCGGTGTGGACCGCCGTCGACCAGCAGCGACTGGAGCAGCCCCATCGCGTTGGAGCCGCGCCCGTAACGGACCGGCTCGACGTGGGTCTGCGGGTCGGGGTGGAACGAGCTGGTGATGGCCACCCCCTCGGTGTAGTCCAGCCGCTCGGACCGGGCCCGTTGGCGTGGCACCGAGGCGCCCAGGATCGCTTCGGAGTTGGTCCGGGTCAGTTCGCCGAGGCGGGGCGAGAGCCCGGGCAGCACCCCGTCGGCCTTCATCGCGTGCAGCAGCCCCTGGGTGCCGAGCGCCCCGGCGGCGAAGACCACCTGGTCGGCCTGGACCACCTGCCGCCCCTTGCGCAGCCAGGTGCCGGTGCGCTCGGTGTGCACCTCGTACCCACCATCGGCGGCCGGCCGGACGGCGGTCACCGTGGTCAGCGGGTGCACCGTGACGCCGAGCCGCTCCGCGAGCCAGAGATAGTTCTTGACCAGGGTGTTCTTCGCCCCGTGTCGGCAGCCGGTCATGCACGAGCCGCAGTGCAGGCAACCGGTGCGCTCCGGGCCGGCACCACCGAAGTAGGGGTCGGCGACCCGCTGACCGGGTCGGCCGATGTGGACGCCCACCGGGGTGGCGTGGAAGGTGTGCCCCACCCCCATCCGCTCGGCCACCGCCCGCATGGCGCGGTCCGCGCCGGTGTCCAGGGGGTACGTGGTGACGCCGAGCATCCGCTTCGCCTGGTCGTAGTGGCGAGCCAGCTCGTCACGCCAGTCGGTGATGTCTTGCCACTGCGGGTCGGTGTAGAAGGCCGGCAGCGGCTCGTAGAGGGTGTTCGCGTAGACCAGCGAGCCGCCGCCCACCCCCGCGCCGGAGAGCACCAGCACCCCGCCGCCGGAGCGCCGGTCGGCCGGGCGGAGCAGGGTGAGCCGCTGAATGCCGTAGCAGCCCAGCTTCGGCGCCCAGAGGAACCGGCGGGCCCGCCAGGACGTGCGCGGAAACTCGTCGTCGGCGAAGCGCCGGCCGGCTTCCAGCACAGCGACCGAGTAGCCCTTCTCGGCCAGCCGGAGCGCGGTGACGCTGCCGCCGAAGCCGGACCCGATGACGACCACGTCGTACCGCATGGACGCATCATTACCCGCCAGTAGCGCTCGCGCCAGCGGCAGTTTCGCGCGATCATGCACCGGCCGACCGACCCGGCGTCTCCCGGCCGCAACCCGGAGCACCCGTCGGAGCGTTGTTCGGGAGACGGGTGGAAGGAATCCAAGATGATCCTCGGGTCGATGGCGCCCCGCCAACGGTGGCTGCTGCTGGGGTTGACGGCCCTCGCCGCCGTCGCGCTGATCGCGGCCGGCGCGGTGGTGATCACCCGGCTGACCGGTGACAGCAAGCCGAACCGTGGCACTCCGGTGGCCGGCTCACCGACCCCGTCCCCGGTCGGCACGCCCACCCCGAGCCCCAGCGGCCCACCGCCGGGCGCGGACATCACCGGCCCGCTCAACCTGCTGCTGGTCGGTGTGGACACCCGGGTCAGCGTGCCCGGGTGGGAGCCGCACGCCGACGCCGTGCTGGTGCTGCACGTACCCAGGGGGTTGGGCCGGGCGTACCTTTTCTCCCTCCCCCGTGACCTGCTGGTGGACATCCCGGCGTTCCCGAAGGCCGGCTACAAGGGTGGCAAGACCAAGCTCACCCACGCGATGAGCTACGGAAGCCGGGTGCCGGGCAAACCCAAGGAGCCGAGCACCGCCCAGGGGTACGAGCTGCTGCGCAGCACGGTCAGCGGATACACCGGGCTGCGCATCGACGCCGGCGCGGTGCTCACGTTCAACGGGTTCGACCGGCTGGTCAACGCCCTCGGCGGGGTGGACATCTACGTCGACCAGCGGGTCGCCTCGCTGCACCGCCGACCGGACGGCAAGCACCGGGAGAGCGCGCCCGGCGGATACAAGGGGCCGCAGCAGATCTACGAGAAGGGCACCCAGCACCTCAACGGCTGGCAGGCGCTGGACTACGCGCGGCAGCGCTACATCACCGGCGGTGACTACGCCCGACAGCGCCACCAGCAGCAGCTGATCCGGGCACTGACCCGCAAGATCCTGGACGAGGGCCTGGCCCGGCAACCGGAACGGGTCGACCAGGTGGTCGCCGCACTGGGCGACACCCTGATCTACGTGGGCGGACGCCGGATCGTCGACATCGCGTACGCCCTGAGCGGGGTGCCGGAGAACCGGTTCGTGCTGGTGGGCCTGCCCGGTGCCGGCGTCGGCAAGGGCAGCGCCTACCGCGGCGAACAGCTCACCAGCGTCGGCCGGCAGTTCGTCACCGAACTCCGCGCCGGCCGCGCCGATGCCTACCTGGCAGCCCACCCCACCCTGGTCGTCAAGAACTGACCCCGGTCAGAGCCGCTTGGGCAGGGCGGGCTTCTTGGTGCCGTAGAGCCAGGCGTCGAAGACCGCGTCGAGTTGCTTGCCGGAGATGCGCTCGGCGAGGGCCACGAACTCGGCCGTGGTGCCGGTGCTGTTGCGCTTCTCCGCCGCCCAGGTCTTGACGATCTCGAAGAACGCCTTGTCGCCCACGGAGACCCGCAGGGCGTGCAGGGTCATACCACCGCGCTGGTAGACCGACTCGCTGAACAGCTCCTTCGCACCCGGCTTGCCCGGCGGCGTCTTCCACACCTGGGCGGGCACCCGGGCGTACCGGATGTCGAACGCCTGCTTGGCGGTGTACTCCTTGGTGTGCTCGGCCCAGAGCCACTCCGCGTACGTCGCGAAGCCCTCGTTGAGCCAGATGTCCTCCCACTTGGCCAGCGCGACGCTGTCACCGAACCACTGGTGCGCCAGCTCGTGGGCGACCACCTCGGTGTTCTCGCCCTGGCGGAAGAAGCCGGCGGAGTAGACCGGGCGGCTCTGGGTCTCCAGGGCGTAGGAGATGCGGCTGTCGGAGACCACCACGCCGCCGTACGCGTCGAACGGGTACGGCCCGAACACGGTCTCCAGGTAGTCGGCCACCTTGACGGTCTGCGCGATCGACGTGTCCGCGGCGCCCTTGGCCACGTTGGTGGTGACCGCGCTGTACACCGGGCGGCCCCTGTGCTCGCCGGTGGTGATCCGGAACTTGCCGATCACCAGCGTGCTCAGGTAGCTGGCCATCGGCGACGTCTCCGACCACTTCCAGGTGGTCCAGCCACCCGTGCTGGCCTTGCCGCCGGGAACGCCGTTGCTGACCGCGGTGAGACCGTCTGGAACCGTGATCTCGAAGTCGTACGCCGCCTTGTCGGACGGGTGGTCGTTGACCGGGAACCAGGTGCTCGCCGACTCGGGCTGACCCAGCGCGATGGCACCGTCGGAGGTGTGCAGGAACCCGCCCTCGCCGAGCGTCTCGTTCTTCAGCGGCTTCGGCACCCCCGCGTAGGTGACCTCGGCGACGAACCCGTTGCCGTTGATCAGGCCGGAGGCCGGCTTGATCACCAACTCGTTCCGCTCCCGGCTGTGCGTTGCCGGTGCGCCGTCCACGGTGACCGCGCTGACGGTCAGGCCGGCCAGGTCGAGGTTGAACGTCGACAGGTCGGCGGTCGCGGTGGCCTGCACGGTGGTCGTGCCGGTGAGCTGGTCCTTCGCCGGGTCGTAGCGCACCTTCACGGTGTACCGCCCGACGTCGTAGCCGCCGTTGCCGTAGCTCGGGAAGTAGGCGTCGCCGACCCCCGCCGCCCCTGCGGTGAACGTCCGCGACGGTGTGGGGGACACGCTCGGTGCCGGCGCCGCGTCCGGGCCCGTCGAGTCGCATCCGGACAGTGCGAGTGCCCCGGTCACCAGCAGACCGGCACCCATCCGCAGTCTGTGCCGCGTCACCCGCATCCCACACCCTTCCCCGTACGGTGGCGGTGGCGGCGTACGCCGCTCCGCGCCAACGGGGGGGCGCTCCCCGCCGTTCGCAGGCCGGAGCATATCGACCGACGAACACGGTGCCGTCACGGCAGTGTGGGTGCCGACCCGCCCACCAACCAGGCGTCGAAGAACGGGCGCAGCTGTCGACCCGCCACCCGCTCGGCCAGCGCGACGAGGTCAGCGGTGGTTCCGTTACCCGCCGCCCGCTCGGTGGTCCAGGTACGCAGGATGCGGAAGAACGTGTCGTCTCCGACGGTCCGGCGCAGCGCGTGCACGGCGAGCGCTCCGCGCTTGTAGACAGCCGTGCCGAACATCCGCTCCCGGCCCGGCTCGACCGACGGCTGCGACCAGTCCGTCGCCGCGTACTGGAGATCGAAGTTGCGCTGCGCGGTGCGTCCGCCGTCGTGCTCCTCCCACAGCCACTCCGCATAGCTGGCGAAGCCCTCGTTGAGCCAGATGTCGCTCCACCGGGTCAACGACACGCTGTCACCGAACCACTGGTGGGCCAGCTCGTGGGCGACGACGCCGGGGTTCGGCTGGTCCTCGGCGAAAAAGGCGGGGCCGTAGACCGGGCGGGACTGGGTTTCCAGCGCGTACCCGATCCGGTCGTCGGCGACCACGATCCCGCCGTACGAGTCGAACGGATACGGACCGAAGCGGCTGGCCAGGAAGTCGACAATCTCGCCGGTGCGGGCCAGTGAGCTGGCCGCGCCGCCGGTCGCCGGCAGGCTCGCCGCCACCGCGGTGACCATCGGCCGACCGGCGTGACTGCCACTCACCACCCGGTAGTCACCGATCACCAGCGTGCTCAGATAGCTGGCCATCGGGGCGCGCTCCGACCAGCGCCAGGTGGTCCAGCCGTCGGCGCTGCTCTTCGGCCCGGGCACCCCGTTGCTCAGTGCCGCCAGGCCGTCCGGGACGGTCACCGCCAGGTCGTAGCTGGCCTTGTCGGACGGGTGGTCGTTGACGGGGAACCAGGTGGCGGCCGACTCGGGTTGCCCGAGCGCGACCGCACCGTCGGCGGTGTGCAGGAAGCCGCCGCTGCCCAACGACCCGTCGGCGGAGGCGGGCACACCCGCGTAGTCGACCGTCACGGTGAACTGCCGACCGCGGGGCAGCCCGTCCCGGGGAGTCACCACGAGTTCGCCGTCGCCCCGGCGGTGGTCGGCCGGTGCGTCGCCCACGCTCACCGTGCCGACGTCCAGCCCGGCCAGGTCCAGATTGAACCGGGACAGGTCCTGGGTGGCCGTGGCCGTGATGCGAGCCCGACCGGTCAGCCGGTCGGTCGACGGGTCGTAGCGGACGTCCAGGCCGTAGTGCGTGACGTCGTAGCCACCGTTGCCGCGCCCCGGCACGTACGGGTCGCCGAGGTCGGCGGCGCCGGGCCGGAAGCCGTCGCTGTCGTCGCCCGTACAGCCGGCGGCAACCAGCGTGATCGCGCAGGTCAGCGCGATGGCGGTGGCGGCCAGGCGGCTTCCGGTGGACGTCCGTCCGGTCAGGACCATGCACACTCCTCCTGCGGCATCCCCAGTCAGGACGAGCGTAGTCAGCGCCACCGGACGTGCGGCCGGTATCGACGATCATCAGTTACTTTCGTTCAAACAAACAAAAGTTGCCGTCGATCGATACTTTCTTTCGGCTTAGACCGACGTTAGTGTCTGTCTCCAAGATGTAACGCGCTCGGAACATTCAAGCCGATCACGGCCGGGACGGCATCTGCCTCCCGCCCCCGACACGCGCAACGGGCGCTCGGCGGCGCCCCGCGACCGGACCTCGTCGCACCTCTGCTGATCGTCATCGACGGCAATCACCGTCGCGAAAGGTGGAACGATGCCAGACCACACCGCACCGAACACCTCCCCTGCCGGCCGGCTCAGCCGCCGCTCGCTGCTCGCCGCCTCAGCCGGCGCCGCCGCAGCGCTCGGCGCCGCAGGCCTGCCGGTCCTCGCCACCGGCACCCCCGCGCTCGCCCGCCCCAAGGACAAGAGCCGGAGCAAGCTTCGGGTCGAACCACTGATCCCGGCGAAGAACCGCGGCATCATCCTCTACAGCGTCCGGGACCGGATCACCGCCGCGCCCGACGACAGCGGAGTGCCGTACGGCTTCGAGCGCGTCCTCGCCCGGCTCGCCGAGATCGGCTACAAGGAGATCGAGTTCGCCGGCTACACCCAGAGCACCGAGATCCTCGGCCGGCAGATCACCCCCACCGAGATCCGCAAGATCCTCGACGACAACGGGCTGGTCGCCAACGGCACCCACGCCTCGATCCAGGCGGCCACCTTCCAACAGCAGCTGGACATCGCCGAGGAACTCGGCATGAAGAACATCGGCACCGGCAGCGACCCGACCAACAGCGCGTACAAGGCCGACTGGGACGCCGCCGCCGACACCTGGAACGAGCTGGGCCGGCAGGCCCAGGCCCGGGGCATGCGGCTCTACACGCACAACCACGACGTCGCGTACAGCTTCCTGCTCGACTCCGGGCCGCTGGACGCGCAGGGCCGACCCACCCGCTCGTCGGGCATCCGGCGACTGGAGTACTTCTTCGGCCAGACCGACCCCCGGTACGTCTTCTTCGAGTTCGACATCTACTGGGGTTACGTCGCCCGCTACAAGCACCAGAAGTACGTCGACCCGGCCGGCCACGAGAAGACCGACCTGTTCGACCCGATCCTCAACGTCGCCGACCGGACCACCCGGTTCCCGCTCTTCCACGCCAAGGACGGCGACCGGGACACCAGCGTGCCCAACGGCCACCAGATGACCCCGCTCGGCGAGGGCGACATCAACTTCCAGCAGTTCTTCCAGACCATCGGCGAGCGGGACTTCCACCACGCCAACTGGGAGATGGACACCGCCCCCGGCGGCACCGCCAACCGGGCCCAGTCGCTCGACTTCGCGGCCCTCAGCTACCGCAACATGTCCGACCTGACCATCTACCTCAAGAAGTGACCTTCGGTTGAACGCGACGAAGGCCGGCCCCGCGTCATCGCGGGACCGGCCTTCCGGCGTCTGGGCGACGGTCAGCGGTCGAGAACCAGACCGACCTTCTGGAACTCCTTCAGGTCGCGGTAGCCGCACTTGGCCATCGCCCGGCGCAGCCCGCCGAACAGGTTGAGCTGGCCGTCGGCCTCGTCCGCCGGGCCGAAGAGCAGCTGCTCCATCGACCCGAGCGGCTCACCGGCGACCTCGAAGGCACCCCGGGGCAGCGACGGGTGACTGGCCGCCGAGTGCCACCAGGCACCACCGGCCGGCGCCTCGTCGCAGAGCGACAGCGGCTCACCGAGCATCACCGCGTCCGCGCCGCAGCCGAGCGCCTTGGCGATGTCGCCCGAGGTCTGGATGTCACCGTCGGCGATCAGGTGCACGTACCGGCCGCCGGTCTCGTCGAGGTAGTCCCGGCGGGCGGCCGCGGCGTCGGCGATCGCGGTGGCCATCGGCACGCGGATGCCCAGCACCGACTCGGTGGTCGACCACTCGTCACCACCGATGCCCACGATCACACCGGCCGCGCCGGTGCGCATCAGGTGCAGCGCCGTCTTGTAGTCGGTGCAGCCGCCGACGATCACCGGCAGGTCGAGGTCGGCGATGAACTCCTTGAGGTTCAGCGGCTCGTCGGTGGTCGACACGTGCTCGGCCGAGACGATGGTGCCCTGGATGACCAGGATGTCCACCCCGGCGTCCAGGATCACCGGGGCCAGCGCCAGGGTGTGCTGCGGGGAGACCCGCACCGCCACCGTGCCACCCCCCGCGCGCAGCTCACGAACCCGCTCGGCGATCAGGTCCGGGCGGATCGGCTCGGCGTACACCTCCTGGAGCCGCTTGGTGGCGCGGGCGTCCTCATCGAGGCCGGCCAGCTCCTCCAGCACCTTGGTCGGATTCTCGTAGCGGGTCCAGAGCCCCTCGACGTTGAGCACGCCGAGGCCGCCGAGCTGACCGAGCCGGACGGCGGACGCCGGGCTCATGGTGGCGTCGGAGGGGTGGCCGACGCACGGAATGCCGAACGGGTACGCGTCGAGCTGCCAGGAGGTCGAGACGTCGTCGACGTCCCGCGTCCGGCGGCTCGGCACGATGGCGATGTCGTCCAGGTGGTAGCCGCGCTGCGCGGTCTTGCCCAGCCCGATCTCGACCACGTCACGCATGGGGACTCCAGTGTCTTCGGGGGAGGTGGGGGAGGTGGATCAGCGGGTGTGGTAGTTGGGCGCCTCGACGGTCATCTGGATGTCGTGCGGGTGGCTCTCCTTGAGCCCGGCCGCGGTGATCCGGATCAGCTGACCGCGCGCGTGGAGCTCGGGGATGCTCTCCGCGCCGGCGTAGCCCATCGCCAGCCGCAGCCCGCCGATCAGCTGGTGGGCGACCCGGGAGAGCGGGCCCCGGTAGGGAACCTGACCCTCGACGCCCTCCGGGACCAGCTTCTCGTCGTTGGTCACGTCCTGCTGGAAGTAGCGGTCCTTGGAGTACGACTTGGCCTGCCCACGGGACTGCATCGCGCCGAGCGAGCCCATGCCGCGGTACGCCTTGTACTGCTTGCCGTTGACGAAGATCAGCTCGCCGGGGCTCTCCTCGCAGCCGGCCAGCAGGCTGCCGAGCATCACCGTGTCGGCACCGGCGACGAGGGCCTTGGCGATGTCGCCCGAGTATTGGATGCCGCCGTCACCGATCACCGGCACGCCGGCCGGACGGGCGGCCCGAGCCGCCTCCATGATTGCCGTGATCTGCGGCACGCCGACCCCGGCGACGATCCGGGTGGTGCAGATCGCACCCGGGCCAACGCCGACCTTGACACCGTCGGCGCCCGCCTCGACCAGCGCCCGGGCGCCCGCGTACGTGGCGATGTTGCCGCCGACCACGTCGACGCTCACGTCCTTCTTGAGCCGGCGGACCATGTCCAGCACCGCCCGCTGGTGGCCGTGCGCGGTGTCCACGATCAGCACGTCCACGCCCGCGTCGACCAGGGCGCGGGCCCGCTTGTAGGCGTCCTCGCCGACACCGATCGCGGCGGCCACCCGGAGCCGACCCGCGTCGTCCTTGGTGGCGTCCGGGTACTGCTCGCTCTTGGTGAAGTCCTTGACGGTGATCAGCCCACGCAGCCGGCCCGAGCCGTCCACGATCGGCAGCTTCTCCACCTTGTGCTGGCGCAGCAGGGCCAGCGCCTCGTCCTTGCTCACCCCGACCGGGGCGGTGATCAGCGGGGCCTTGGTCATGATCTCGCGGACCGGGGTGGCCGGGTCGGAGACGAAGCGCATGTCCCGGTTGGTCACGATGCCGACCAGCTCACCGTCCCGGTCGACAACCGGCACACCGGAGATCCGGTAGCGACCGCAGAGCGCGTCGACGTCGCGGAGCGTGTCGTCCGGGCTGGCCGTCACCGGGTTGGTGATCATGCCGGACTCGGAGCGCTTGACCAGGTCGACCTGGAGCGCCTGGTCCTCCACCGAGAGGTTGCGGTGCAGCACGCCGATGCCGCCCTGGCGGGCCATCGCGATCGCCAGCCGCCCCTCGGTCACCGTGTCCATCGCGCTGGAGAGCAGCGGTACGGAGAGGGTGACGTTGCGGGTCAGCTGAGTGATGGTGTTCACCCGACTGGGCACCACGTCCGACTCGCCCGGCTGCAGCAGCACGTCGTCGAAGGTGAGGCCGAGCGGAACCACGCGGGCCGAGCCGGCGGGCAGCTCCGGCAGGTGGCCGCTCAGCTCGCCGTGGTCGGCCCCGGTCGAATGATCGGTGCTGGGCGAATTTTCCACGATTGCTCCCGTGAGCTGCTCGGATCGGCTTCAGCGAGGTGGCGCGGGTGGGCACCGGAGCGCGCCACGAACGGCGTGCCGTCTCATCGTACCCAGTGAGCTGGGCGGTCCCGTCCGTGGCGGGCCGGCCCGGCGCGAGGCCGGGGGGCGGACGTTCACCCCACGTTGGGTCTACGGTGAGGGGGTGCACGACGAGCCCATCGACCCGTTCAACGGCGACCCGGCCGATCCGACCGCGGGGCTGGACGACCCGGGCGACGACGCGACGCCGGATCCGCTGACCGACGTCGAGCGGCAGGACGTGCTGGAAGACCTCGCCGACCTGGAGATCTACCAGGCGCTGCTGGCCCCGATCGGGGTCCGCGGGCTGGTGATCGAATGCGAGGACTGCCGGGAGCCGCACTACTTCGACTGGGACCTGCTCCGGGGCAACCTGCGGCACCTGCTCAACTCGGGTCGGCCCCGGGTGCACGAGCCCGCCTACGACCCCGACCCGGACCACTACGTGACCTGGGACTACGCCCGCGGTTACGCGGACGGGGTGCACGACACCCTGACCGAAGGCACCGACGACGAGCCGGGCACGCCGACCGCCACGCAGTGACGGTGGCGCGCGACGCCCGCCTCAGGCGACCAGGCCGGCGCGGAAGCCAGCGGCCACCGCGTGCGCCCGGTCCCGGGCACCGAGCTTGCGGAACAACCGGCGGGCGTGCGTCTTGACGGTGTCCTCCGAGACGAACAACTCCCGGCCGATCTCCGCGTTGCTCTTCCCCTCCGCCATGCCGAGCAGCACCTGAAGCTCGCGCTCGGTGAGCCCGATCGACGCCCGGGCGGGCCGGGCGTTCGGGGCGGGCCGGGCCAGGTCGGCCTGATCGGCCGCCGACTCGCCGTTCGCCGACTCGGCCTCGTCTTCACCCCGCTGCACCGGCACCGACGGCACACCCGCCGGTCCCTCGCCGGGAGTGGTCGCCCAGCCGGGCTCGCCGGAACCACGCGGCGATGGCCCGGAGCGACCGGAACCGCCGACCGCCGCGGCGTCCCGGGCCGGGTCGGTGATCCGTTGCCGGGAGGCGCGACCGGGCGCGGTGAGCAGCAGCAGGGCCTTGGCCACCGCACTGGTCAGGTCGTGGTCGACGTTCTGGATGAGACCCCGGGCACCGGCGCTGATGGTGGCCGCCGCGGCCTCGGACTCCTCGGTGCCGAGCAGCAGCACCGCGGCCTGCGGCGCGCGGGCCAGCACTCGACGGACGAAGCCGGCGCTGTCCGGCCGGGTGAGGGCCGTGTCGGCCAGCACCACGTCGGCCGGTCGCTCGGCCAACCGCAGCATCACCTCAGGATCGGAGACGGCGGTACGAACGATCGCGGACAACCCCAGCCGCGCGGCAGCAGAAGCTAGGTGCTGGGCCGCGAGTGGTGTCCGAACGCACACAAGAACGGTACGCACTGTGGTCTCCTCTCCGCCAACGAGCAGACCATGAGCGGGTCGGCTGGGGAGGGGGTTCCCGGCAATCCTTCGAACTTTTCCGACAGATGGGGCAAAAGCCGCAGTTTCCAGGACGTTCTCGATCACGGATGTGTGAGTGGACGACAGGCCGGGTACCGGGAGGTCCAGGCCGGGAACGGTGCGCTTGCGCGGCCCGCCGCACGGATGCCGGCCACAAGGATTCTCGCGGAGCCGCGCGGGAGGAGGGGTGCTGATGTCGAACGTACGTAGACTGCCCGGACCCATCGTCGATCTCTGGGACTGGCAGCGGCTCGGTGCCTGCCGAGGGCGGGACAGCGCCCAGTTCTTCCACCCTGATGGCGAGCGTGGGTCCTCCCGGCTGCGTCGCGAGTCGGCCGCCAAGGCCGTCTGCCGCACCTGCCCGGTCCGGGCCGAGTGCGCCGCGCACGCGTTGTCCGTCCGCGAGCCGTACGGCGTGTGGGGCGGCTTCAGCGAGTCGGAGCGGCTGCGGCTGCTCGCCGTGGGCTGGGAGGACCTGGCGGACCGCCGGCACGCCCGGGTCGACGTCGCACGACTGGAGGCACGGCTCGGTCGCCCGCACAAGTCGACCGTCCCGGCCCAACGCAACGTCGCCTGACCCGACACGCCCTGAGATCCCGAACCGCGCCCCCCGACCGGGGGGCGCGGTTTCGTGCGCGCATGCGCAGACCGACGATCACAGCAGGGTCGGATATCGGGGTCTCAGGTCGTGCCGAATATCCCGGCATCAGCGACCTGGGCTGACGGCATGATGCCCGATGCCCGTTATCGGGTGATTTTCGGTGTGACCGGTGGCACCTGTGGCCTGGAATCATGGCCGGGCCGGGGTCGTTACACACCCTGACGATCGCAGCACCACCGCCCGCCCCCGGGTTGGAATGCCGGGGCCTCGTGCGGTCGTTACAGTCCCCACGAACGACCGCCCGGCCGCGCTGCCACTCGGCGCATGGGCCCGGGAATGACCCCCGACCCCCGGTCGTTACACACAGACCCGGCGCCATGAGCCCCCGCTCGTAGGCCGCCGCCCCCCCGAAGACTTTTCCCCTTGGATTTGATGCGCCCGGACGAGGTGCTCACCCTGCGATGCCGACCCCCTATCGGCGCGTGCGGGTGTCCTTACCCCCGAAGGAGCTAACCCCCATGAACACGATCATTCGTAAGAGCATGCTGTCCGTTGCTGGTCTCGCGTTCGCCGGTGGTGTGTTCGCCGGTCCGATCGCCGCCCACGCCGCGACCCCGGCGGTGGACGCCAAGCCGGTTGCGGTTGCGATGCAGTCGGCGCCGAAGCCGCAGGGCGAGCAGTCGCACATCACCCTCAACGACGAGCAGACCGCCAACGTCAAGGCGATCATCGCCGCCACGAAGAAGGCCGGGATGCCCGAGCGGGCCGCGGTGATCTCGATCGCGACGAGCCTGCAGGAGTCGAAGCTGGAGAACCTGGGCCACCTCGGCGACATGAACGACCACGACTCGCTGGGCCTGTTCCAGCAGCGCCCGTCCTCGGGTTGGGGTACGCCGGAACAGATCACCGACCCCGCCTACTCCACGACCGCGTTCCTCAAGGGTCTGAAGCAGGTCGACGGGTGGCAGGACATGCCCCTGACCGACGCCGCGCAGACCGTCCAGGTCTCCGCCTACCCGGACGCGTACGCCCAGTGGGAGCAGCAGGCCACCGACCTGGTCGCCCAGCACTGGAACAGCTGACCCACCGCACAACACCGAGCACGACACCGACTGGCCGGCACCCCACACCCGGGGTGCCGGCCAGCGGCATATCCGCACCGGCAGGAACGGCTCGGCGTCACCCGTGGGGCGCGGGTCAGCGGACGGTGACGGTGACCGTGTGCCAGCCGGTGGCGCCGTCCGGGGCGACGCCCTGCGTACGCTCGGTCTGGGTCTCGCCGGTCGCGTCCGTCGCCCGGACCTGGAGCCGGTGCTCGCCTGGCGTGGCGTCCCAGCGCCAGGACCACTGCACCCAGGTGTCCACGGACACGGTCGGGGCCAGTTCCGCCTGCTGCCACTCGCCTCCGTCGACGCGGACCTCGACTCGGCGGATGCCCCGGTGCTGCGCCCACGCCACGCCGGCGACGGTCACCGGCCCGGTGGTCAGCCGGTTGCGGCGCCGGGGCGTGTCGATCCGCGACTGGGTCTTGATCGGCCCCTGGGCGGACCAGCCGCGCGGCACCCAGTACGCGTCGAAGTCGGCGAACCGGGTCAGCTCCAGCTCGGTCACCCACTTGCACGCCGACACGTAGCCGTAGAGGCCGGGCACCACCATCCGGACCGGGAAGCCGTGCTCGACCGGCAGTGGCTCGCCGTTCATGCCGACCGCCAACAGGGCGTCCCGCCCGTCGCGGAGCGCGGCGGTGGGGGTGCCGCAGGTCCAGCCGTCGACCGACCGGCCGACGACCTGGTCGGCGTCCTCGTCCGGTTCGACCTCGTTCAGCAGTTCCCGCAGGGGTACGCCGAGCCAGCGGGCGTTGCCGATCAGGTCCCCACCCACCTCGTTGGAGACGCAGGCCAGCGTGACGTACCGCTCGACCAGCGGCCGGGCCAGCAGGTCGGCGTAGGTGTAGGTGCGCTCGGTACCGACCCGCCCGTGAATCCGCAGCCGCCAGGTGTCCGGGTCCACCTGCGGCACCACCAGCGCGGTGTCGATCCGGTAGAACCCGAAGTTCGAGGTGACGTAGGGCGCGAGTTGTGTCAGCGAGAGGTCCGCGCCCGCCGGCAGGGCCGGTGCGGGGGCAGCCGGCGCGGGCAGCCGGATCGCGTCCCGGGCGGCGGACACCCCGCGCCGGCCGGCCAGCCAGCGCCCGCCGAGACCGGCCACCACGGCGGTGCCGAGCAGGACCCCGCTGCCGGCGAGGAACCGCCGCCGCGACTCCGGGTCGACGTCCGGTGCCGGGCCACTCGACTCCGCCGTCACCGGCGGCTCGGCCGGGGTCACCGGCACCGGCAGCCCTTCCGGGGCCGACGATTCGGCCGCCGACACCGGGGGCGGCAAACCGGGGGGCGTGGGCGGGGACCAGGGCCAGGGGTCCAGCTCGAACGGGCCGGCGATGAACAGCCAGAGCACCAGGGCGCCGAGACCGGCGCCGACCAGCGACGGCAGCGCGTCGGCGGCGTCCGCACCGGAACGGGTGAGCGCTGCGGCCACGCCGATGGCGCCGAACGCGGCGATGCCGGCCAGCCCGAGTGCCAGCCGGCGGACCGCCAGCATGCCGAACAGCGCGGCGAACCCTCCGAGCAGCAGGGCCGTGCCGACCAACAGCGCGATCTTGTCGGCGGTGCCGAACAGGTCGATGGCGAACTGCTTCAGCGACTCGGGGACGGCGTCGACGACCACCCCGCCGACGGCGACCAGAGGTGCCGATCGGGGGCCGGTCAGCACTGCCACCGGTTCGGCGATCCCGATCGCGACGGCGGCGGCGGTCACTCCGGCCAGCGCGGCGTATCGCCGCGACGTGGTGCTCATCGGCCCAGTGTGCGCGATCATCTCGCCCGGTCGCCAACAACGTCAGCGTCCGGTAATGACTGGCAAGACGAGCCGGGGCACACCGCCGTACGACGGTGTGCCCCGGGACGGGTGTCGCTACCGGGTCAGAAGCCCGGGCCGTGCTGGTGGCCGTGACCGTGGCCGTGGCCGCCGGCGGCGGCCGGCTCGGCCTGCTCCGGCTTCTCCACCACGAGGCTCTCCGTGGTGAGCAGCAGACCGGCGATCGAGGCGGCGTTGGTGACCGCGTTGCGGGTCACCTTCACCGGGTCGATGATGCCGGCCTTGACCAGGTCGACGTACTCGCCCTTGGCAGCGTCGAGGCCGTTGCCCCACTGCAGGTCGGCGACCTTCTGGGTCACGACGTAGCCGTCGTGACCGGCGTTCTGCGCGATCCAGCGCAGCGGCTCGACGAGCGACTTGCGCACGACCGAGACGCCGACCTTCTCGTCACCGGTGAAGCCGAGGTCGTCGTCGAGCACCGAGAGGATCTGCACCAGCGCGGCGCCGCCGCCGGGCACGGTGCCCTCCTCGACCGCAGCCTTGGTCGCCGCGATGGCGTCCTCGATGCGGTGCTTGCGCTCCTTCATCTCGACCTCGGTCGCCGCACCAGCCTTGATCACGGCGATGCCACCGGAGAGCTTCGCCAGCCGCTCGGCCAGCTTCTCCCGGTCCCAGTCGGAGTCGGAGGCCTCGATCTCCTTACGGATCTGGGACACCCGGTCGGCGACATCGGCCTTCTGGCCACCGCCGTCGACGATCGTGGTGTTCTCCTTGTCGACCACGATGCGCCGAGCGGTGCCGAGCACCTCCAGGCCAACCTGGTCGAGCTTGTAGCCCAGCTCCGGGGCGACCAGCTCGGCGCCCGTGGAGATCGCGATGTCCTGCAGGAGCGCCTTGCGCCGGTCACCGAAGCCCGGGGCCTTGACCGCGCAGACCTTGAGGGTCTTGCGCAGCGAGTTGACCACCAGGGTGGAGAGCGCCTGGCCCTCCACGTCCTCAGCGATGATCAGCAGGGGCTTGCTGTTCTGCAGGACCTTCTCCAGCAGCGGCAGCAGCTCCTCGATCGCCGAGATCTTCTGGGTGGTGACCAGGATGTACGCGTCCTCAAGGACGGACTCCTGACCCTCCAGGTCGGTGACGAAGTTCGGCGAGATGAAGCCCTTGTCGAACTGGAGACCCTCGGTCACGTCCAGCTCGGTGGTGAGCATCGAGCCCTCCTCGACGGTGATGACACCGTCGCGGCCGACCCGCTCCATCGCCTCGGCGATCAGATCGCCGATCGTGGCGTCCTGCGCGGAGATCGTCGCCACGTTCGCGATCGACTCCTTGCTGGTGACCTCCTCGGCACGGCCGAGCAACGCCTCGGAGACCTTGGCGGCCGCCGCGTCGATGCCCCGCTTGATGCCGGCCGGGTTGGTCCCGGCGGTCACGTTGCGCAGACCCTCGCGAACCATCGCCTGGGCCAGCACGGTCGCGGTGGTGGTCCCGTCGCCGGCGACGTCGTTGGTCTTGGTCGCCACCTCCTTGACCAGCTGCGCGCCAAGGTTCTCGTACGGGTTGGTGAGCTCGATCTCCTTGGCGATGGTCACACCATCGTTGGTGATCGTCGGCGCACCGAATTTCTTGTCCAGAACGACGTTGCGCCCGCGCGGGCCGAGGGTGACCTTGACCGCGTCCGCGAGGGCGTTGACACCGTGCTCCAGCAGGTGCCGGGCGTCGTCCGAGAAGCTCAGGATCTTCGCCATTAATGTCCCTTCGAAGCGCCATTGCCCCGGCCCGGCGAGCCGGACCGGGGCAGTGGCACTGATCGGTTGCTTACTTCTCGATGACCGCGAGGACGTCGCGGGCGGAGAGCACCAGGTACTCCTCGCCGGCGTACTTGACCTCGGTGCCGCCGTACTTCGAGTAGAGGACGGTGTCGCCAACCTGAACGTCAACCGGAACCCGGTTGCCGTTGTCGTCGACGCGCCCCGGGCCCACAGCGAGGACGGTGCCCTCCTGCGGCTTCTCCTTGGCGGTGTCGGGGATCACGATGCCCGACGCCGTGGTGGTCTCAGCCTCGTTCGCCTGGACCACGATGCGGTCCTCGAGCGGCTTGATCGCAACCTTGGTCGCGGTAGTCACGGGCATACCCTCCTGGGGTACTGGTTTCGTTGCTGGCCGGCGGGGCCGACCAGCGTCAATCTGCCTCATGCCACCGGGCGGGGCCGTCGTCGCGGGTGCCGGTCCGCCTGGCGTGCGCACCCGGGTCGCGAGACCCGGGAGCTGGCACCCTCAGGGTGAGAGTGCTAATCGCAGGTTATTCCGTGGCTAGCACTCCGTCAAGGAGAGTGCCAGCGCGTCGCGCCCCGCCAGCCCGGATTCCTGGCTCGACCGGGAGAATGACCGAGTGGATCTCGATCAGCTGGCGGCGCTGCGTACCCCCGAGGGGTCGGCCGCGCTCACGGCGGCGGCCGGGCTGGCCGGCGGTGATCCGCTGGCCGCGGCGTCGGCCCTGCGCGCGGCCGGGGTGCCACCGACGCTGGCCGCAGCGGCGCTCACCCAGGCCGAGCTACGCCACCGGGCGGTCGGCAAGTTCGGCCCGGCCGCCGCCGGGATGTTCCTCACCCGACCCGGCCTGGAGCAGGCCACCCGCCGGGTGGTCGCCGACCGCCGGGCCGCTCGGCTGTACGCGGCCGGCGTGCGCACCCTGGCCGACCTCGGCTGCGGTCTCGGCGCCGACGCGCTGGCCGCCGCACGCGCCGGCATCCGGGTGTACGGGGTGGAGGCCGACCCGGTGACCGCCGCGATGGCCGCAGCCAACGCCTCGGCGGCCGGGCTGGCCGAGTTGTTCACGGTCGAGTGCGGCGATGCCACCGCGTTCGACGTCTCCCAGGTCGACGGGGTCTTCTGCGACCCGGCCCGACGCACGACCGGCACCGGGCGACGGATCTTCGACCCGCGCGCCTACTCGCCACCGTGGGATTTCGTCACCGGGCTCGCCGAGCGGGTGCCGCGCACGGTGGTGAAGGTCGCACCGGGCCTGGACCACGCACTCATCCCGGCCGGCGCGGAGGCGGAGTGGGTCGGCGTGGACGGCGACCTGGTCGAGGCCGCGCTCTGGTGCGGCGAGTTGGCCGAGGTGCCGCGCCGCGCCACGCTCTACCGCCAGGAGGGCGCCGAGGCCCACCGCCACCAGCTCACCGGCTCGGGCGCCGACGAGGCGGCGGTCGGGCCGCCGCGCCGCTACCTGTACGACCCGGATCCGGCGGTGGTCCGCGCGCACCTCGTCGCCGAACTGGCGGACGAACTGGACGCGACCCTCGGCGACCCGAGCATCGCCTACCTCTACGCCGACCACCCGACCCGCACCCCGTACGCGCGCTGCCTGGAGATCACCGACGTGCTGCCGTTCTCGCTCAAGCGCCTGCGGGCGCTGCTGCGCGACCGTCGGGTGGGCCGGGTGGAGATCCTCAAGCGGGGTTCCGCGCTCACCCCGGAGCAGCTCCGGCGGGACCTGCGACTGGCCGGCGACGCGGCGGCGAGCCTGGTGCTCACCCGGGTCGGCGGCGCACCGACGGTGCTCGTCGGCAGGCCGGTCGACTAGCGTCGGTGGCGTGGCAGGACAGGGCACTCCGGCGACGGCACTGGTGGTCAAGCGCGGGGTCGCGCATCGCACGCATCCGTACCGGGTGGCGCCGGACGCTCCGAACTACGGGGCACTGGTGGCGGTGGCGCTCGGCGCGGCACCGGAGCGCGTGTTCAAGTCGTTGGTGACCGAGGTCGACGGCGCGCTCACCGTGGCGGTCGTTCCGGTCACCGGCGAGCTGGATCTCAAGGCGCTCGCGGCTGCCGTCGGTGGCAAACGAGCGGCGCTGGCCGACCGCGCGGTCGCCGAGCGGGCCACCGGCTACGTACGCGGTGGGATCAGCCCGCTCGGGCAGCGTCGGCGGCTGCCCACCGTGCTGGACGACTCCGCGCTGGACTTCCCGACGATCTATGTCTCGGCTGGTCGGCGCGGTCTGCAACTCGAACTGGCCGCAGCGGATCTGGTCGCGCTGACCGACGCCCGTACCGCGCCGTTGCAGACCCGCTGACGGCGTTCATTACGGCGGGCTCCTCCCGAGGTGGCTGGGGAGTAACAGTCGCGTTGCTGAATTGTTATCGCTCCCAACAAACTTGACACCTGCGCACTCTTGTGGACTCGCGGCGGGGCGCAATACGTTGCCGGGCACAACAAAACAAACACCTCCCCCACCCCCGAAAGGACCCTGCACATGCGTAAGGGGATCCTCACCATCGCCGTCGTGGGCCTGCTCACGACCGGCGGCTTGACCGCCTGTGGCGACGACTCCGGCTCCGGCCCGGCCGACTCCGCCAAGACTCCCAAGATCGGCGTGATCCTCCCGGACAGCAAGTCCTCCGCCCGCTGGGAGACCGCGGACCGCCGATTCCTGGAAGAGGCGTTCAAGACCGCCGGCGTCCAGTACGACATTCAGAACGCCCAGAACGACAAGACCGCCTTCCAGACCATCGCCGACCAGATGATCACCAGCGGCGTCACCGCCCTGATGATCGTCAACCTGGACTCCGGCACCGGCAAGGCCGTGCTCGACAAGGCCAAGTCGCAGGGCGTGGCCACCATCGACTACGACCGCCTCACCCTGGGCGGCTCGGCCCAGTACTACGTCAGCTTCGACAACGAGACCGTCGGCAAGCTGCAGGGCGAGGGTCTGGTCAAGTGCCTGACCGACCAGGGCGCCAAGAACCCGGTCGTGGCGTACCTCAACGGCTCCCCCACCGACAACAACGCCACCCTGTTCAAGAACGGCTACGACTCGGTGCTCAAGCCGAAGTTCGACGCCAAGGAATACGTCAAGGGCCCCGAGGACGCCGTACCGGCGTGGGACAACGCGCAGGCCGCGACGATCTTCGAGCAGCAGCTCACCAAGGCCAGCGGCAAGATCGACGGCGTGCTGGCCGCCAACGACGGGCTCGGCAACGCGGCCATCTCGATCCTGAAGAAGAACAAGCTCAACGGCAAGGTGCCGGTGACCGGTCAGGACGCCAGCACCGAGGGCCTGCAGAACATCCTCCTCGGCGACCAGTGCATGACCGTCTACAAGGCGGTCCGGGAAGAGGCCAAGGCCGCCTCCGACCTGGCCATCGCCCTCGCCAAAGGCGAGAAGAAGGAGACCGGCCAGACGGTGAAGGACCCGGAGGGTGGCCGCGACGTCCCCTCGGTGCTGCTCACCCCGAAGGCCATCTACAAGGAGAACATCAAGGACGTCATCGCCGACGGCTACGTGACCAAGGAAGAGGTCTGCGCCGGGACGTACGCGAAGCTCTGCGCCGACGCCGGCATCAGCTGACCGGCGCCGCAGTACCCGCCGGGACGACCATCGCCGCCCGGCACGGGAGCCCCTCCCGTGCCGGGCGGCGCCCGCCGGACGGGCCCCGACCCTCCCTTGAGAAGGAGACCCCCCGTGTCCGCGACCCCCCTGCTGGAACTACGCGGGATCGACAAGAGCTTCGGTCCCGTCCAGGTGCTCCGCGACGTCGCCTTCACCGTCCACCCGGGCGAAGTGACCGCACTGGTCGGTGACAACGGTGCCGGCAAGTCGACCCTGGTGAAGTGCATCAGTGGCATCCACCCCACCGACTCCGGCGAGTTCCTGTTCAACGGCGAACCGGTGCACATCGGCAGCCCCCGCGACGCCGCCGCGCTCGGCATCGAGGTCGTCTACCAGGACCTCGCGCTCTGCGACAACCTGGACATCGTGCAGAACATGTTCCTCGGCCGGGAGAAGCGCAGCGGCATCGTCCTGGACGAGCCGACCATGGAACAGCTCGCCGCCGAGACACTGGCCGGGCTCTCCATCCGCACCGTCACCTCGCTACGCCAGCACGTGTCCAGCCTGTCCGGTGGTCAGCGCCAGACCGTGGCCATCGCCAAGGCGGTGCTGTGGAACAGCAAGCTGGTCATCCTGGACGAGCCGACCGCGGCGCTCGGCGTGGCACAGACCGCACAGGTGCTCGAACTGGTCCGCCGCCTCGCCGACAACGGCCTGGCCGTGGTGCTCATCTCGCACAACATGAACGACGTCTTCGCCGTCTCCGACCGGATCGCCGCGCTGTACCTCGGCCAGATGGTCGCCCAGGTGAAGACCACCGACATCACCCATGCCCAGGTGGTCGAGCTGATCACCGCCGGGCGCTCGGGCGGGCTCGGCCTCGCCACCGACCCGGGCAGCAACGGCGACGGCCCGCAGCCGGCCGACTCGATCTCAGGAGGCGTCCGATGACCACCACCGTCGTGCGGAAGGACGGCCCCGGGGCCGTCACACCGGCGCCGACCGTCGGGGGCCACGTCCGCAACTACTGGAGCCGGGTACGCGGTGGCGACGTCGGCGCGTTACCGGCCGTGCTCGGCCTGGTCGTGCTCTGCACCGTCTTCGCGATCATGCGGCCGTCGTCGTTCCTGTCGGCCGGCAACTTCGCCAACCTCTTCACCCAGGGCGCGGCGGTCACGCTGATCGCGATGGGCCTGGTCTTCGTGTTGCTGCTCGGCGAGATCGACCTCTCCGCCGGCTTCGCCAGTGGCGTCTGCGCGGCGGTGCTGGCCAATGTGGTCACCGTGCTCGGCTACCCCTGGTGGGTCGCCGTACTCGCCGCGGTCGCCACCGGTGTGGTCATCGGCACCAGCCTCGGCATGCTGGTTGCCAAGATCGGCATTCCGTCCTTCGTGGTCACCCTCGCCGGCTTCCTCGCCTTCCAGGGCGTGGTGCTGCTGCTCGTGAAGGAGGGCACCAACATCTCCGTCCGGGACGAGGTGCTGGTCGCCATCGCCAACCGCAACCTCGCCCCCACCCTGGGCTGGGCGTTGACCGTCCTCGCGGTCGTCGGCTACGCGGCGGTGCAACTGCTGCGCCACCGCAACCGGGTGGCCCGCGGTCTGATCACCGACCCGATCGCGGTGGTGGCCCTCCGGATCGGCGGGCTCGCCGTCATCCTCGGCGCGGCGGTGTACGTCCTCAACCTGGAGCGCAGCCGCAACGTACTGATCGTCTCGCTCAAGGGTGTGCCGATCGTGGTGCCGGTCATCGCGGTGCTGCTGATCGTCTGGACCTTCGTGCTCCAGCGCACCAGCTACGGCCGGCACATCTACGCCGTGGGCGGCAACCGGGAAGCGGCCCGCCGGGCCGGCATCGACGTCGACCGGATCCGGATCTCGGTCTTCGTGATCTGCTCGTCGATGGCCGCCATCGGTGGCATCGTGGCGGCCAGCCGGGCCAACTCGGTCGACCCGAACACCGGGGGCAGTAACGTACTGCTCTACGCGGTCGGCGCGGCGGTGATCGGCGGCACGAGCCTCTTCGGAGGCAAGGGCCGCGTCCTCGACGCCGTCCTCGGCGGCGCGGTGGTCGCGGTCATCGAAAACGGAATGGGCCTGATGGGGTACAGCGCGGGAGTCAAGTACGTGGTCACCGGCGTCGTGCTTCTCCTCGCCGCCAGCGTGGACGCGCTCTCCCGCCGCCGCGCGGCAGCCACCGGCACCCGCTGACCGCGGGAGGTAGCACCACCATGCGCCCAGGACCGAGCCAGGACGACGTCCGACGGCAGAACCTCGGGGCCCTGCTGAGGCACGTGCACGTCCACGGGGCGACCACGCGCGCCGAACTGACCACCACGCTCGGCCTCAACCGCAGCACCATCGGCGCGCTCACCGCCGATCTGGTCGCGGTGGGGCTGGTCAGCGAGGGCGCGCCGAAGGAGACCGGCCGGGCCGGGCGACCGTCACTGGTCGTCCGGCCCGAATCGGACCGGGTCTACGCGTACGCGTACTCGGTGGAGGTGGACCGGCTACGCGCCGCCCGGATCGGGCTGGGCGGCGCGGTCCTGGACCGCCGGGACCTGGACCGACCGCGTGGCCTGCTGGCCGCGGAGGCCGCGCCGCTGTTGGCCGGCGCGGTGAAGGAGATGCAGCAACTGGTACCGGCCGACGCGATCTGCGTCGGTGCCGGTGTCGCGGTCTGCGGCATGGTCCGCCGCGACGACGGCCTGGTCCGGCTCGGCCCCACCACCGGTTGGGTGGACGAGCCGATCGGCACCGCACTCGGCGCCGAGCTGGGCATCGACGTGCCGATCACGGTGGGCAACGTGGCCGACATGGCCGCGTTCGCCGAACACGCACGGGGTGTGGCCGCCGGCTGCGACAACGTCATCTACCTGTACGGCGACGTCGGGGTGGGTGCCGGCATCATCGCCGGTGGGCGCCGGCTGACCGGGCACGGTGGGTACGGCGGCGAGGTCGGCCACATGAAGGTGGTCCGCGACGGCAGGCCCTGTGAGTGTGGCTCCCGGGGTTGCTGGGAGACCGAGATCGGCGAGCACGGTCTCCTCCGCGCTGCCGGACGGTCCGATGCCCGGGGCCGCGACGCGGTGCTGGCCGTCTTCGACGCCGCCGACCGGGGTGACGCCCGGGCGCAGACGGCGGTCCGCCAGGCCGGCGACTGGCTCGGCTTCGGCGTGGCCAACCTGGTGAACGTCTTCAACCCCGAGATGGTCATCTTCGGCGGCACCATGCGCGACCTCTACCTCGCCGCGGCGGCCCAGATCCGCAGCCGGCTCAACTCCAACGCGCTCGGCGCCTGCCTGGAGCACGTGCGGCTGCGCACGCCGAAGCTGGGCGAGGACGCCCCCCTGATCGGGGCCGCCGAGCTGGCCTTCGAACGGCTCCTCGCCGACCCCCTCGACGTGGGCTGATCCGCGTACCCTGTTCGGCGTGGATGTCGAGCTGCGCGCCTCCGACGACGACCGCAACCGGGTGGTCGCCGAGCTGCACCGGCACACCGCGGCGGGTCGGCTGACGCTGGACGAGTTCTCCGACCGGGCTGGTGCAGTGTGGACAGCGCGCACCCTCGGTGACCTGGCCGCGCTGACCCGAGACCTGCCGGCCCTGCCCGACGTGGCCGTCGAGCGCGACCCGGTCGGGCACGGGCACCGGGAGTTGCTGATGGTCTTCGCCGTCGCCGCGCTCACCCTGCTGCTGCTGGGCGGCTTCCTCGCCGTCACCCGCTGATCCGCGTCGCCCTCCGATGAACTGATCGCGCGATCAGTCCGTACCAGTGGGCGGACGGGCAGCCGGCAGGCTACGGCTGCCCGGTCCAGACGCGTTCCGGTCCGGACCGAGGAGGCACCTCAGACATGGCACCGCTCAGATCCGCCCGTCGCCGGCTGGGCAACCGGACCCACCGGGCGGCGATGCTGCTCATCGCGATCATCGCGGGGGTCGGTGTCCTGCCCGGCGTGGCAGTCGCCGCGCCCGCCGGCGGCCAGCAGCTCAACGCCGCCGACATGACTCTGCTCAACGGGGTGCGGCTGGCCGGGCTGTGGGAGATGCCGGCCGGGCAGATGGCCGCGGAGAAGGGGCAGTCGGCGAAGGTTCGGGAGATCGGTGCCGGTATCGCCAGCGAGCACCAGCAGCTCGACCAGCTCGTCGTCGACGCGGCCAACAAGTTGGGCGCGACGATCCCCAGCGAACCGACGGCCGAGCAGAAGGGCTGGCTGGCGGAGATGCAGAAGGCCTCCGGGGCCCGGTTCGACCAGATCTTCGTCACCCGGCTCCGGGTCGCCCACGGCAAGATCTTCCCGGTGATCGGCGCGGTGCGGGCCAGCACCCGGGACGCCACCGTCCGCAAGCTCTGCGACGACGCCAACGGCTTCGTCATGCACCACATGCAGATGCTGGAGAGCACCGGGCTGGTCCGCTGGCCGGAGCTGCCGCCGGCCGCGCTGCCCGCCCCCGGTGACGACGGGCTGCTGGCCGCCGCCGCGGCGAACGCCGGCCCGCAGGTCGGGGTCAGCAGCACGGTCGTCTGGCTGGTCTTCCTCGCCGCGCTGGGCACCGGCGGAATCGCCACCTACCGGATGCTGCGCCGCAACTGAGCCTCGGTGGTGGCTCGCGTCACCGGTCGACCTGGGTGAAGTCCCAGGAGTGCGGGGGGCGGGCCACCAGCAGTGCGGGCGGGTCCGGCAGCGGGCGCGGACTGCTGCGCCACTTGGAGATGACCACCACACGGTGGTCGGTGGAGGAGAAGACCTCGCTGGAGACGTGCAGCGGGTCGTGCTCCAACTCGGGCAGGGCGGTGTCGCACACCCAGGTGATCAGGTCGGCGACACCGTACGCCTCGGCGCGCGCCTCCCACATCCGCACGATCATGTCCGCCGCTCCCGTCACACGCTGACCGTGGTCAACGGCAGCGCCGAGTCGGCCGGCAGGTCCAGTCGGCTCGGCGCGACCCCGGCGGCGACCAGGTGCGAACCGAGCGCGGCCACCATCGCCCCGTTGTCGGTGCACAGCTTCGGCCGGGGCACCCGGACCTGGATGCCGTACTTCTCGGCCCGCTGCTCGGCCAGCGCCCGCAGCCGCGAGTTCGCCGCCACTCCCCCACCGATCACCAGCGTCTCGATCCCGTTCGCGCGGCAGGCGGCGACCGCCTTGGTGGTCAGCACGTCGCAGACCGCCTCCTGGAAGGACGCGGCCACGTCGGCCACCGGCACCGGCTCGCCAGCACGCTGACGGGCCTCGACCCACCGGGCCACCGCCGTCTTCAGACCGGAGAACGAGAAGTCGTAGCGGTGGGCGGCGAGGTCCTTCGCGGCGGTCAGACCGCGCGGGAAGGCGATCGCGGCGGCGTCGCCAGCCCGGGCCTCCCGGTCGATGGGCGGGCCGCCCGGAAACGGCAGCCCGAGCAGCCGGGCGACCTTGTCGAACGCCTCACCGGCGGCGTCGTCGATGGTGGCGCCCAACGGGGTGACGCCCCGGGCCAGGTCGTCGACGAGCAGAAGGGACGAGTGACCGCCGGACACCAGGAGCGCGATGGCGGGTTCGGGCAGCGGGCCATGTTCGAGGGTGTCCACCGCGACGTGGGCGGCGAGGTGGTTGACGCCGTACACCGGCTTCTCGGCGGCGAGCGCGTACCCCTTCGCGGCGGCGACACCGACCAGCAGCGCGCCGGCCAGCCCAGGCCCGGAGGTGACGGCGATCGCGTCGATGTCGGCCAGGGTGACGCCGGCCTCGGTCAGTGCCCGGTCCATGGTCGGCACGATGGCCTCCAGGTGTGCCCGGCTGGCCACCTCGGGCACCACACCCCCGAACCGGGCGTGCTCCTCGACACTGGAAGCGAGCGCGTCGGCCAGCAGCGTGTGGCCCCGCACGATACCGACGCCGGTCTCGTCGCAGGAGGTCTCGATACCCAGGATCAGCGGTTCGTCAGCCATGGTCGTGTGGTCCGTCCCCGGTCGGCTCGGCGTCGCGCCGCATGACCAGCGCGTCGGTGTTGCTCGGTTGGTAGTAGCCGCGCCGCACCCCGATCGGCTCGAACCCGTACGTCGCGTAGAGCCGCTGGGCCGCGGCGTTGTCCACGGCGACCTCCAGCAGGGTGCTGCGGGCGTCGCGCCGGGCCGCCTCGGCGAGCAGATCCTCCAGCAGGGCACGGCCTATGCCGCGCCGCTGGGCGTCCCGGCGCACGGCGATGTTCTGCACCCACACCTCGTCCGGCGGCGCCCCGGCGAGCCCGGCGTAGCCGAGCACCGAACCGTCCGTGTCGACGGCGACCCGGTAGTGGTGCCCGTTGGCCAACTCGCTCCAGAACATGCCCGGCGACCACTGCTCGGCGCCGAAGAGATCCTCCTCGATCGGCAGTACGTCGTCGATGTGCCACCAGCGGAACGGGTCGATTCGTACCGCCGTCATGGCAGGACCGGTTTGTGGCCGGTCGCCGCCACCGCGTCCGGGCGACGCAGGTAGAGCGGGGTGAGGCGCTCACCGGACGCGCCCGCCCGGATCCGCTCGGCGGCGAGCAGCGCCAGCACGGTGGCGTCCGGGTAACGGGGCTCGACCCGAACCGGCAGGTCCAGGGTCTCGGCGTACCGGTGCGCCCCGTCGCCGACGGCGATCGTCGCGCCCAACTCCCGGGCACGCGCGGCGGCCACCGCCGGCGTGGACACCTCAGGCCCGACGATCCGCTGGCCGGCGCCGTCGTACACCGCCCAGTAGAGCTCCTTGCGCCGGGCGTCGCTGGCGGCCAGCACCGGCTCGCCGGACGCCGCCGGGTAGCCGATGGCGTCCAGCGAGCAGACGCCGTACGTGGGGATTCCGAGCACCTGCCCCATCGTCGCGGCGGTGACCAGGCCGACCCGCAGCCCGGTGAACGGCCCCGGGCCGAGCCCGGCGACGATGGCGATCAGGTCACGCGGGCGCGCGTCAGCATCGGCGAGGACCGCGTCCACCTGTGGCGCGAGCAGTTCGCCGTGCGCGCGGGCGTCGACCGTGCACCGGTGCGCCCGGGACACCACGCCGTCCGCCGAGACCTCCACCAGCGCCGCGGTCACCGCAGGGGTCGAGCTGTCCACCACGAGTACGAGCACGGTAAGCCAGCCTAGCCGCCCGGCCCACCTCCCCGGTCACGCCCCGCCCCGCCGCCGCCTGGGTCACACCCCCGCCCGCCGCGCGCCGGCGGGCGACAAGTACCTCCATGAGCGTGATGCCTCTGAGTCATCAAAATGACTCAGAGGCATCACGCTCATCGGGACTAGCCCCGTCGCCCGTCGGCAGGTCATCGGCCGGGGCGATCCTCGACCGGAACGGCGACGAGTCGTCAATATGCCGCAGAGGTATCGCAGGCATCTCGGCTTGTTCCACCATGCCGGGATGTCATCCACTCGCCTCGGCACCCTTCTCGGCAGCACTGTGCGGCAACAACGACACCTGCGCGAGCTGAGCCAGCGCCAGTTGGCCGAGCTGGCCGGGGTCAGCCAGACGGCGGTGGCCCGGATCGAACGCGGCGAACGCGCACCCAGCATCGCCGTGCTTGAGGCGTTGCTCGCCGCCATGGCCGTCCAATTGGTCGTCGGGGTCGAGCCGCTCGACGCGCACCTCGACGCCCGCATCGCCGAGCTTGGCGCCAAGCCGCTGGCCGAACGGATCGACGAGCTGGGCCTGGACCGAGCGCTGGACCGCCTCACCGACTTCCCCCAGGTGATCACCGGGAGCACGGCAGCGCTGTTGCAGGGCGCGCCGGTGCCGGTCGACGCACTGGAGATCGCCCTGCGCTGGCGTGACTCGGAACGATTCACCCGCTGGTTGGAGAGGAACTACGGCCAGCGGTGGAACGCCCGCTGGGGCGAGTTCGGCGGAGTGTGGTTGGAGCCGGAGAAACCGGGCGAGCGCCGTTGGTCGACCCGATACGGCGAGATCAGAGCCACGATGTGCGATGAGCTGCCCGAAACGATCGAGGTGCGCCACGGTGGGCGCAGTTACCAGGTGGTGCCGCTGGTCGAGCTGGAGCTGACCGAGCCGCGCGCCGGCGAGTTGTTACGCCGCTACCGGGACCGGCAACTGGCCAGCGAAGGCTGAGCCAGTGCCGGCCCGCCAGCGGCAGGACGCCGACGGCACGTTCAGCCAGCGGTGCGCTCCCAGTCGATGGTCGGCAGGCCGGCGTCGGCGAGCGCCTTGTTCGCCGCGCTGAACGGGCGGCTGCCGAGGAAGCCACGCGGGTTCATCGGGCTGGGGTGGCCGGCCTCCAGCACCACGTGCTGTGGGTTGGTGACCAGGGCGGCCTTCTTGCGGGCGTAGCCACCCCAGAGCAGGAAGACCACCCGGTCCGACGAGGCGTCCAGCGCCCGGATGGTCGCGTCGGTGAACTCCTCCCAGCCGGCGTTGGCGTGCGAGCCCGGGGTGGCCTGACGGACGGTCAGCACCGCGTTGAGCAACAGCACGCCCTGGGAGGCCCAGCCGTCGAGGTTGCCGCTGCGCGGCTTGGGAACGCCCACGTCCTCGCCCAACTCCTTGAAGACGTTGCGCAACGAGGGCGGCACCGTCACACCGTCGCGGACGCTGAAGCTCAGCCCGTGCGCCTGCCCGGCCCGGTGGTAGGGATCCTGCCCGAGGATCAGCACCCGAGTGCCCTGCGGCGGGCAGAGCCGGTATGCCGAGAACAGGTCCTCCAGGGGCGGGAAGACGGTCTGCGTCGCATACTCCCGGGCGACGAATTCGGCCAGCGCGGCGGTGCGCGCCGCATCCAGGTGCGGGGTGAGCACGGCACGCCACTGCTCCGGCAGCAGGGCCAGCAGATCCAGGGCGGGGGCGTCGTCGGGCATCAGGAACCTTTCGCAGCGCGGGTCGTCCCCCGCACTCTAGGCATCGGGTACGACAGCGGCCCGCCGGCCTACCCCAGGTCCGCGAGCCTCCGGGCCCAGTCGCCACCGACCGGGTCCAGTTCGACGATCCGGGTGTCGTCGTCGCGGCGGTCGATGCGGACCCGCAGGTGCGCGTCGACCAACTGCTCCACCAGCCCCTCGCCCCACTCGACCACGGTCACCGACTCGTCCACCGAGGCGTCCAGATCCAGGTCGTCGATCTCGGCGCGGGGATCGGTGGCGTCACCCAACCGGTACGCGTCGGCGTGCACCAGGGCCACCCGACCGCCCCGGTCCGGGTCCGGACGGTGCACCCGGGCGATCACGAACGTCGGCGAGGTGATGTCCCCCCGGACGCCGAGCCCGGCGCCGACGCCCTGGGTGAGGGCGGTCTTGCCGGCACCCAGCGGGCCGGTCAACAGCACCAGGTCGCCGGCTCGCAGCAGCCCGGCCAGGCGGCGACCGAACTCCCGAGTGTCCTCGACGGTCGGCAGCTTGACGACGTGACTCACCTTTCCTCCGGCTCTTCGAGTGATGTGAGGAACCGCGCCAGCGCGGCGTTGACCTCATCAGCGTGCTCCAGCATCACCACGTGACCGCTGTCCTTGATCTTGAGGAACTCGGCGTGCGGCAGCCGCCGGACGATCTCCTCCGAATGGGTGACCGGGGTGATCATGTCCTTGTCTCCGACCACCACGAGCACCGGCGTCGCGGCCAGCGCCGCGAGAGCCGGGAAGCGCGAATGGGTGGCCAGGGTCCGCAGATAGCGGGTCACCGTGTCGGCCGACGTCCGGGAGTTCATCGTCTCCACGTAGGACACCAGAGCCGGGCTGGGCTTGCGGGTGCCGAAGCCATACCTGCGAGTCAGCAGCCAGGCCACGTTCGACGTGGACTTGCGGGCCTTGTCGATCACCGGCCCGCCGTACCGGGTGGCGTTGCTGACCATGTACAGCACCGGGCCGCCGACCCGGCCCAGCAGCGCGGGCGCGACCAGCTTGGTCTCCGCGATGAGCCCGCCCGAGGTCGCCATCAGGACGGTGCCCACCACCCGGTCGCCGAACAGCTCCGGAAACAGCTCGGCGAACGCCATGATGGTCATGCCACCCATCGAGTGGCCCACCAGCACCAGCGGCCCGTCCGGGGCGGTCCGGTCGATCACCTCACGCAGCGTCCGACCGAGCACCGCGAGGTCGTACTCCCCGGTCTCCAGCCGGCCGGACCGACCGTGACCGGGCTGGTCGTACGCCACGATCCGGTAGTCACCGCGCGCGGCGAGCATCTGGCGTTGAAAGTGGAACGTCCCCATGTCCAGGCAGAAGCCGTGCACCAACACCACCGTCGGGTGCCCCTGCACCGGCCGGGTCGGCTCGACCACCTCGACGTGGATGTCCGTGCCGTCCGGCAGCTCGAGACGGAACGCCTCGTCGTACCGCTGCTCGCCGAACGTCTCGTGCGCGTAGCGGTCGGCCGGGTCGGCCTTGAGTCGGCGGACCAGGGTTCGTTCGGTCGCGACCCCGGCCGCCAGGCCCGCCGCGGCCACCCCGACGGCGGCCCCGACGATCCCCGCGACGCGGCCCACCGCGGTCCGCGGACGCGGAACGCGATAGCTCACGGCGCCACCTTGGTTCGCGACCGCGGGGCTCGCAACCCCGGCTCACTCCGCACGCTCACGGCCGCTCGCCGTCATAGACCCGGGGCACACGCGTGCCGCCGAACCGGGTGACGATCTCGTAGTTGATCGTGCCGACCGCCTCGGCCCAGTCGTCGGCGGTCGGCTCACCGTCAACGCCACTGCCGAAGAGGGTCGCCACGTCGCCGTCGGCCACCGGGTCGTTGCCGCAGTCGATCACGAACTGGTCCATGCAGACCCGCCCCGAGATCGTCCGGCGTGCACCGGCGAGCTGCACCGGCCCGCTGTTGGAGGCGTGCCGGGGAACCCCGTCGGCATACCCGAGCGGCACCACGGCCAGGTTCGCGTCGCTCGGCGTGGTGTAGGTGTGCCCGTAGGAGACGCCGGTGCCGGCGGGCACCCGCTTGGTGAGCATCACCCGGGCGCGCGCGGTCATCGCCGGCCGCAGCCCGTACGTCTCACCGACGACCGGGGAGAGCCCGTAGATGGCCAGACCGGGGCGGACCAGGTCGAAGTGGGTGTCCGGGCGGGTCAGGGTGGCCGCCGAGTTGGCGAGGTGCCGCCAGCGCGGTCGTAGCCCGGCCCGCTCGACCATGGCCAGCCCCTCGTGGAAGACGGCAAGCTGACGATCCGTGGTGGGATGACCCGGCGAGTCCGCGTACACGAAGTGGCTCCACACGCCGACCACCTCGACCAGGCCGTCGGCCTGCGCCTTCGCGGCGGCGTCCAGCAGCGCGGGCCAGTCGGCGACGGTCGCCCCACCCCGGGACAGCCCAGTGTCGATCTTCAGGTGCAGACGAGCGGGACGCCCGGCGAGCCGGCTCGCCTCGATCATCTCGTCCAGCTGCGGAAGGCTGGCCGCGCCCAGGTCCACCCCGGCGCTGACCCCCTCGTGCAGCGGCAACCCGGGCGCGAGCAGCCAGGCCAGCACCGGCGCGGTCACCCCGGCGCGACGCAGGGTGAGCGCTTCGTCGAGGGTGCAGACCCCGAGCCAGTCCGCCCCGGCGTCGAGCGCCGCGCGGGCGGCCGGGAGCATGCCGTGGCCGTACCCGTCGGCCTTCACCACCGCCATCAACTCGGCGTTGGTGCCGGAGCGGAGTCTGCTCACGTTCTCGCGGATCGCGTCAAGATCGACGCGTACCTCGGCCTGCCACATGCGCCCAGCCTACTTTCCGCTGTGATCACCGCGGGCGCCGACGCACGTCCCGGCGGGCGATCCGGTCGTCGGACTCGGGACCGCATGATCAGCCCAGCCGGGCGATTACCGGGCGAAGCCCGGTCACCACGTCGGGCGCGGTCACCGGCCCGCCCCGGTCCGCCTCCCGACCGGCGAGCCCGTGCAGGTACGCGGCCGCGGCCGCGGCCCGATCGGCAGGCACTCCGGCCGCCAGCAGCGAGCCGAGCAGCCCGGCCAGCACGTCGCCGGTGCCACCGGTGGCCAGCGCCGGGGTGCCGGTCGGGTTGACGAACGCCCGACCGTCCGGCGTGCCGATCACCGTGCGGTCCCCCTTGAGCAGCACCACCGCGTTCATCCAGGCGGCCAGCCGCAGCGCGGCGGCGACGCGGTCCGCCCCGGGCTCCTCCCCGCAGAGCCGGGTGAACTCCCGGTCGTGCGGGGTGACCACGATCGGCGCGTCCCGACCGCGCAGCCGGTCGGCGAGCGAGCCGTCCACCAGCAGGGTCAGCGCATCGGCGTCGAGCACCACCGGCACCGGGGCGGCCAGCACGGCGCGCAGCTCGGCGGCGGCGTCCTCACCGGTGCCCAACCCGGAGCCGCAGACCCAGGCCTGCACGCGGCCCGCGTCGGCGACCCGCCCGGTGGCGATCACCGAGGGGTGCTGGTGCAGCACCTCGGCACGGGCCCCGCCGGCGTATCGGACCATACCGGTCGGCCCCACCAGAGCACCGCCCACGGAGAGCACCGCCGCGCCCGGGTAGGTGGCTGAGCCGGTCGCCACGCCCACCACTCCCCGGGTGTACTTCTCTGACGCCGGGCCCAGCTCCGGCCACCAGTCGACAACGTCGGACCACTCGGTGACCCGTATCGCCGGGGTGCCCCGCAGCCACGGCCGCAGCCCGATGTCGACCAGCTCCACCTGCCCGGCCAGGGCGGCGGCCGGCCCGACCACCAGTGCGGGCTTCAGCGCGCCGAACGTCACCGTCACGTCGGCGCGGACCGCGGTGGGCCGGCCGGACGAGGACAGCGGCACGTGACCGGTGTCCACCGCGACCCCGCTCGGTACGTCCACCGCCAGTACGGTGGCGCGCTCCCCGTCGCGCCCGCGTAGCTCGCCGAGGCGCCGGACCACCTCGTCCGCGTTCGCCCGGAGCCCGCCGGTGCCGCCGATGCCGACAATGCCGTCGAGGACCAGGTCGACCGCGCCGGCCGGACTGTCGACCCGCCGGCCGCCGGCGGCTCGCAGCGCGGCCAGCCCGGCGGCGTGCGCACGCCCGGGCGTGAGGAGCAGGGCGGACACACGGACGCCCCGACGGGCCAGCCGCTCCCCCGCGTACAGCGCGTCACCGCCGTTGTCACCGGAGCCGACCAGCAGCAGCACCCGGCCGCCGTAGACCCCGCCCCGCTCGGCGAGCAGCAGCGCGGCCCGGCGGGCCAGCCCGGCGGCGGCCCGCTGCATCAGCGTCCCCTCCGGCAGGGTGTCCATCAGCCCGGCCTCGGCCGCCCGTACGTCGGCCACCCGCCACACCGCTCTCATGCCACCGTGTCCCATTCCGCTCGCGGGTGGGCCCGATCGGCCCGCCGCCGACGTCATCGTTCCGCGACCACCATCGCCGACGCGATCCCCCCGTCGTGCGACAACGAGAGATGCCAGTGGTTGACCCCACACGCGTCGGCCGCCGCCGCGACCGTGCCGGAGACGGCCAGCCAGGGTCGGCCGTCCGGATCGGGCACGATCTCGCAGTCGTGCCAGTTCAGCCCCGCCGGGGCACCGAGCGCCTTGGCCACGGCTTCCTTCGCGGCGAAGCGGGCGGCGAGCGATTCCGGCGAGCGCGGACTGCCGGAGCGGGTGTGCCGCTCGGCCTCGGTGAAGAGCCGGCCGGCGAGCGACGGCGTCCGTGCCAGGGCCCGGGCGAACCGGTCCACCAGCACGACGTCGATGCCGACAGCGACGATCACCAGACCACCCTACCGGCGGTGGAGGCCGCAGATTAGCCGTCGGCCACGCGGTGGGCAACGCCTGTGGACAGGCCGGGGTACGAACCGCCGCCGGCTGTCCACAGGGTACGGCGAACCCCGGGGTGCCCCGCCTACCGTCAGCGCGTCGATGCCGATCGCGCACGGGGGTGTGGTCATGACCGATGAGCCGTTTGCCGTCCAGCCGGAGGAGCTGCGGGCGGTGGCCGTCACGCTCGACGACGCGGCGCACCGGCTGGCGCTGGGCCTGGCGGGAGTGCCCGGGCTGCTGGTGGCGGCGCCCGAGTGGCGAGCTGGCGCAGCCCTGGCCGGGCTGGAGGCAGCCGGCCACGCCTGGTTCTGCCGGCTGGGTGCCCGGGTCGCGGCGACCTCCGGCGGGGTCCGGGCGGCGGCCGAGGCGTACGAGACGGTGGACGACCGGGCCGCCGACCGGTTCGCCGCCCTGCCCCGGTGAGCGGCGTCGGCTACCGGCAGCTGTGGGCAGCCGATCCGGGCGGCTGGCGGGCCGCCGGGGCGGCCTGGGCCGGGTTGACCGGGTCGCTCGATCGACGCGTCGGCGAGCTGCGCGGGGCCGCCGGGCGGTTGCGGGGCGGTTGGTCCGGTGCTGCCGCCACGGCGGCGGACGCCCGGCTCGCCGGTCTGTGTGACGAGCTGACCTCGGTCGCGCCCGCGCTGATCGAGGTCGACCAGGTGCTGACCGAGTTGGCCGGTCGGCTGACGGTGGCGAAGGCGCGGCTCGCCGAGGCGGTCGCTCAGGCGGACGCGGCCGGCCTGGTGGTGGACCGCGCGGGCAGGGTGCACGTCGATCCTGCCCAGGTCCGGCCCACCGAGCGGGCCGGCGTGGCGGCCGCCCGGGTGGCGGCGGCCCTCCGGGACGCGCTCGACGGGGCAGGGCTCGCGGATCGGGTCGCCGCGGACCGGCTGGATGAGCTGGCCCGCGCCGCCAGCTCCGGTTGGGCGTCCCCGCCACCGCCGGGCCGGCCGGCCCCCGGCGCGGCGCCGACGCTGGTCCGCGCATGGTGGTCCGGGTTGACACCGGCGCAGCGACGGTGGCTGATCGGGCGCGAGGCGGCGCTGGTCGGCCGATTGGACGGGGTGCCGGTGGCCGCCCGTGACCAGGCCAATCGGCTGCGACTCGGCATCTGGCGCGAGGAGTTGCTGGCTGAGCGGCGACGGTTGCTCGCCCGGGTGCCGCCGGGGCCGCTCGCGTCGGTCCGACTGCACGGGGTGGCCGGGCGGTTGGCCGGCCTGGACGCGCTGACCGGCAGGCTGGCAGCCGGCGGGGAGCCGCGGGCGTACCTGCTCGGGCTGGATCCGGCCGGGGAGGGCCGGGTGGTGGTGGCGCTCGGCGACCCGGACCAGGCCGAGCGGGTGCTGACCTACGTGCCGGGGATGACCGCCGGCCTGGACGACGCCCCGGGCGAGCTGGGCAGGGCGGCCCGAGTGCTGGACCGGTGCGCCGCGCTCGCGCCGGGTGAGCGCACCGCGGCGGTGCTCTGGTTGGACTACGACGCCCCGGATTTCCTGACCGAGGCCGCCTCGGCTGGCCAGGCCCGGGACGCCGGCCCGGCCCTGCACCGCTTTCAGGAGGGGCTGCGGGCCAGCCACGAGGGGCCACCGGCGCGGCAGACCGTGCTCGGGCACAGCTACGGGTCGCTGGTGGTGGGTGTGGCCGCCCGGGAGCACGGGCTGGCCGCCGACGCCCTGGTCTTCGTCGGCTCGCCCGGGGTCGGCGCGGCGCACGCCGCCGAGTTGGGCGTGCCACCCGGGCAGGTCTGGGCGAGCAGCGCCCCCGACGACGTGATCCGGGCGGCCCGCCCCGCCGACGAGCTGGGCCGACGTGCCCTGCTGGGTGCTGCTCCGCTGGCCGCGGTGCTGGGCTGGCCCGACCGGACGGGGCACGAGCTGTGGTTCGGCCACGACCCGTCCGATCCCGGCTTCGGCGGCCGGGTCTTCGGCAGTGGGTTGGGCGGGCACGCCGGTTACTGGGACCCGGGCAACCCCGCGCTGGACGGGATGGCCCGGGTCGTGCTCGGCCGCTGAGGCTTAGGGCGTGCCCTACTCGACGGTGACCGACTTGGCCAGGTTGCGGGGCTGGTCCACGTCGTGCCCCCGGGCGGCGGCGATCTCGGCGGCGAGCACCTGCAGCGGCACGGTGGTGACCAGTGGGGCCAGCAGGGTCGGCGTACGCGGCACGTAGATCAGGTGGTCGGCGTACCGGACGACGGCCTGGTCGCCCTCCTCCGCGATCACGATGGTCCGCGCGCCACGCGCCCGGACCTCCTGGATGTTGGAGACGACCTTGTCGTGCAGCATGCCGCGGCCGACTGGCGAGGGCACCACGCAGATCACCGGAGTGCCCTTGTCGATCAGGGCGATCGGGCCGTGCTTCAGCTCACCGGCCGCGAAGCCCTCAGCGTGCATGTACGCCAGCTCCTTGAGCTTCAGCGCACCCTCCAGGGCCACCGGGTAGCCGACGTGCCGGCCGATGAACAGCACGGTGGGCTCGGACTTCAGCTCCCGGGCCAGCTCGCGCACGGGCTCGATCCGCTCGAGCAACTCCCGCAGCTTGGCCGGAATCTCCTGCAACTGCGCGACCACCGCGCCCACCTCGTCGGCGAACTTGATGCCGCGCACCTGGGCGAGGTGCAGACCGATCAGGTAGCAGGCGACGACCTGGGTGAGGAACGCCTTGGTGGACGCGACGGCGATCTCCGGCCCGCCGTGGGTGTAGAGGACCGCGTCGGACTCACGGGGGATGGTCGAGCCGTTGGTGTTGCAGATGGCCAACACCCGGGCCTTCTGCTCCTTGGCGTGGCGCAGCGCCATCAGGGTGTCCATCGTCTCGCCGGACTGCGAGATCACCACGATGAGCGTGGACCGGTCGAGCACCGGGTCGCGGTAGCGGAACTCGCTGGCCAGCTCCACCTCGCAGGGGATCCGGGTCCAGTGTTCGATGGCGTACTTGGCGACCATGCCGGCGTGGTACGCCGTGCCACAGGCCACGATGAAGATCTTGTCGACGTCGCGCAGATCCTGGTCGCTGAGGCGGACCTCGTCGAGGGCGATCTCACCGGTCTCGGTGAGCCGGCCGAGCAGCGTGTCGGCGATGGCCTGCGGCTGCTCCTCGATCTCCTTGAGCATGAACCAGTCGTAGCCGCCCTTCTCGGCCGCCGAGGAGTCCCAGTCGATGTGGAAGTCCTTGCCGGCGGCGGGCTGGCCCTCGAAGTCGGTGATCTCGATGCTGTCACCGGTGATCAGGACGATCTGGTCCTGGCCCAGCTCGACCGCTTCCCGGGTGTGCTCGATGAAGGCGGCCACGTCGCTGGCCAGGTAGTTCTCACCGTCGCCCCGGCCGACCACCAGTGGCGAGTTGCGCCGGGCACCGACGACCGCACCGGGCACGGCGGCGTCCACCGCGAGCAGGGTGAACGCACCCTCCAGCCGCTGGCAGACCACCCGCATGCCGGCGGCGAGCAGCTGCGGGCTGTCCGGCTGGCCGGCGGCGCGCAGGTCGGCCAGCGCGGCGGCGAGCAGGTGCGCGGCGCACTCGGTGTCGGTGTCGCTGGTGAACTGGACGCCGTCGGCCTCCAGCTCGGCGCGGAGCTTGGCGAAGTTCTCGATGATGCCGTTGTGGATCACCGCGACCCGTCCGTCGGGGGCGACGTGCGGGTGGGCGTTGCGGTCGGTGGGGCCGCCGTGGGTGGCCCACCGGGTGTGCCCGATGCCGGTGGTGCCGTCACCGATGCCGATCGGGCTGGCCGCGCAGGAGGTCGGGTCGTCGGCGGCCCGCTCGGACAGCACCTTCTCGAGGTTGGCCAGCTTGCCGGCCTTCTTCTCGGTCAGGAGCTGGTCGTCGCAGACGATCGCGACGCCCGCCGAGTCATAGCCGCGGTATTCCAGCCGCCGCAGCCCGTCGAGCACGATGCCGAGTGCGGGGCGCGCGCCCGCGTATCCCACGATTCCACACATGGCCCGCAGCCTAACCCAGTTTCGCTCACGATGGGTGCTCGAAAGGGCGGTTATCAATCACGGAATCTGAGCGATCGGTGGCTGGCGGGTCGCAACGGGACGAGCGTCACAGCCCCGTCGTAGCCGCCCGGGGACGATGGGGTTGCGGCGCGCCTTCGGGTACGACAGTCTCGCGGCGGGTTCGGCGCGCCCGCCCTCGGCCCGTTCGTTCCATACCCACTCCCGCCCGGAGCAGCCATGTCCGACGCGCCCCCGCCCGAACCGTCCCCCTCCTCACCATCGGACCCGGCATCTCCCCCACCACCGCCGGACCCGACGGCGCCGGCCTCCTCGGCCCCGATCCCGGCACCCGACCCGCTGGCACCGGGCCAGCCGTGGGCACCGCCGACCCCGTGGGCACCAGCCCCGTGGGCGCCTCCTCCGCCGGCCGCGCCGTGGGCGCCGTCCCCGCCCGCGACCCAGTGGACGCCGGAAGCGCCGGCGTCCCCGTGGTCGCCGTCCCCGCCCGACGCCTCGGGCCCGCCGCCCGCCGGATCGCCGCCGCCCCCGGGGTGGCCGACGCCCGCCGGCTGGCCCACGCCCACCGGGGAGTCACCGCCGGCAGGATGGCCGCCGTCAGCAGGATGGCCGCCGTACGGCCACCCGCCGCCGTACGGCTATCCGCCGCCGTACGCCTACCCCGGCTACCCGCAGGCCAGCGGTAGCGCGACCACGAACAGCGGCCGGGTCGTCGGGATCGTCGTCGCGGTCTTCGTGGCGCTGGTCGTGATCGTCTGCGGCTGCCTCTGCGCGGGCGGTTTCCTGCTCGACGGCGCCGGATCGGAGCCGATCGCCGAGGAGCCGTGGGTCGTTCCCGACGACGGCTGGACCGCTCCCACCACACGGGCGCCCGTTCCGGAGCGACCCACCGCCCAGCCGCCCACCGTGCCGCCCACCCCCAGCAGGCAGCCGATCACTCGACCGACGTCAGGGCCGGCACCGGTGACCGTGGTCTACGAGGTCACCGGAGAGGGCCGGGCCGACATCGCGTACTTCGACGCCGAGAGCGACCTGATCCACGTCGACGGCGCGAAGTTGCCCTGGCGCACCACGATCCGGACGAACGGCCAGAGCCGGGTTCTGGTGGAGGCGAGATGGTCCGACAATGGTGAGAGACCACTCGACTGCACCGTCACGGTCACCGGTGCCGGCAAACCGGTCGTCAACAAGACTCGGGGGTCCTGGGCGACCAGTTGCGCGCCCGAGTGAGGCTGAGCGCGGCCAGTCTCGCTTGATCGACACGCGATCAGCGATGTCGCGGTATCGGGATGCCGTTGATACCCCGATATCAGCGATCTCGAGTCGATCAAGCGAGCGCGGCGGGCCTGGGGTTCAGCCGGGGGCACCCGTAGGCTGGCGCAGGTGACGACGAGCACCGATGTCGACCCGCTGGTGGCCCGGATGCGGCCGTTCGGCACGACGATCTTCGCCGAGATGTCCGCCCTCGCCGTACGGACCGGTGCGGTCAACCTCGGCCAGGGCTTCCCCGACACCGACGGCCCACCGGAGATGCTGGCCGCCGCCGCCGAGGCGCTGCGCGGTGGGCAGAACCAGTACCCGCCCGGGCCGGGGATTCCCGCCCTGCGCGCGGCGGTCGCGGCCCATCAGCAACGGTTCCACGGCCTGGCGTACGACCCGGACGGCGAGATCGTGATCACCGCCGGCGCGACCGAAGCGGTCGCGGCGAGCATCCTCGCTCTCTGCGAGCCGGGTGACGAGGTGGTCTGCTTCGAGCCGTACTACGACTCGTACGCCGCCTCGATCGCGTTGGCCGGCGCGGTCCGGCGGCCGGTGACCCTGCGCCCCGCGGCCGACGGCCGGTACGCCTTCGACCCGGCGGCGCTGCGCGCGGCGTTCGGCCCCCGCACCCGGCTGGTGCTGCTCAACTCACCGCACAACCCGACCGGCAAGGTCTTCACCCCGGCCGAGCTGGCGCTGGTCGCCGAGCTGTGCCAGGAGCACGACGCGTACGCGGTCACCGACGAGGTGTACGAGCACCTGGTCTTCACCGACTCGGCGAACCCGCACTTGCCGCTGGCCACGCTGCCCGGGATGCGGGAGCGGACGCTGCGCATCTCCTCGGCCGGCAAGACGTTCTCCTGCACGGGTTGGAAGGTCGGCTGGGCGAGCGGCCCGGCCGCCCTGGTCTCGGCGGTGCTGCGGGTGAAGCAGTTCCTCACCTTCGTCAACGCCGCGCCACTGCAACCGGCCGTCGCCGTGGCGCTTGCCCTGCCGGACGACTACTACACCGGCTTCCGCGACGGGCTCCAGCAGCGGCGCGACCAGCTCATCGGCGGTCTCACCGACGCCGGGTTCGAGGTGCTCAGGCCGGAGGGGACGTACTTCGTCACGGCCGACGTCACCGCCCTCGGTGGCCGGGACGGGGTGGAGTTCTGCCGGTCGCTGCCGGAGCGCTGCGGCGTGGTGGCGGTGCCCACCCAGGTCTTCTACGACGACGCCGACGCGGGCCGGCGGCTGGTCCGCTTCGCCTTCTGCAAGCGCCCGGAGGTGCTGACCGAGGCGGTCAGCCGGCTGCGCGCTCTGAGCTCGAGCCGCTGACCGACCGACAACCTCGACTCCACCACCCGCGGGCAGATGTGAGACCGCCGCCGTGGCGGTCTCAGCTCGCGGGGCTGGCGGCGCGGACCTGCTCGGCGATCCGCTCGGCCACGGACCGGGCGGTGTGCTCGGTGGCCGCCTCGACCATGACCCGGACCAGCGGCTCGGTGCCCGACGGGCGCAGCAGCACCCGGCCGGTCTCACCCAGCTCCACCTCGGCACGCTCGACCTCGGCGCGGACGGCCGGTGCGGCGGCGCCGACGGTGCGGTCGCCGACCGGCACGTTGATCAGCACCTGGGGCAGCTTGGTGACCACCGAGGCCAACTCGGCGAGGGACTGGCCGGTGGCCGCCATCCGCGCCATCAGGTGCAGGCCGGTGAGCACCCCGTCGCCGGTGGTGGCGTGCGCGGGCATGACGATGTGGCCGCTCTGCTCGCCACCGAGCGCCAGCCCGGAGGCGCGCAGCTCCTCCAGGACGTACCGGTCGCCGACCTTGGTCTCGATCAGGCGGATGCCCTGCGCGGACATCGCGAGCCGCAGGCCGAGGTTGCTCATCACGGTCGCCACCAGGGTGTCCTGGGTGAGCGTGCCGGCGTCGCGCATGGCCAGCGCGAGGATCGCCATCACCTGGTCGCCGTCCACCTCGTCACCGTCGGCGGTGACCGCCAGGCAGCGGTCGGCGTCGCCGTCGTGGGCGATGCCCAGGTGGGCGCCGTGCTCGACCACGGCGGCACGCAACGCCTCGATGTGGTTGGAGCCGCAGTCGTCGTTGATGTTCAGGCCGTCGGGCTCGGCGTGGATCGCGATGACCTCCGCGCCCGCCTCCCGGTAGGCGACCGGTGCGACCTCGGCGGCGGCACCGTTGGCGCAGTCGACCACGACCTTGATCCCGTCGAGCCGGTGCGGCAGGGTGCCGACCAGGTGCTGGACGTAGTGGTCCGCGCCGTCGAGCAGGTCGTGTACGCGGCCGATGCCGGCGCCGATCGGGCGATCCCAGGCGGTGGTGGCGTTCGTCTCGACGGCCGCCTCGATCCGCATCTCGATCTCGTCGGGCAACTTGTGCCCGCCGGCGGCGAAGAGCTTGATGCCGTTGTCCGGCATCGGGTTGTGCGACGCGGAGAGCATCACCCCGAGGTCGGCCTTGGCCTCGGCGGTCAGGAACGCCACCGCGGGAGTGGGCAGCACGCCGACCCGCACCACGTTGGCGCCGGCGCTGGTCAGCCCGGCGACCACGGCGGCCTCCAGCATTTCGCCGCTGGCCCGGGTGTCCCGACCGACGACGGCGAGCGGCGGGTGACTGCGGTCCGTCTCGGCGAGTGTGTGCGCGGCGGCCACCGCGAGCGCCAGCGCCAATTCGGGGGTGAGATCCGCGTTCGCTCGCCCGCGTACGCCGTCCGTGCCGAACAACCGACCCATACCCGCCAACCTCCGATGCGCACTGCCGGTGAGGAGAAAGCGAAACGGCCGGCCACCTCCCCCGATCGAGGGGAGGTGAACCGGCCGTCCGTCAGAAGTACAACGCGCTGGTGAAGATCAGCGCTTCGAGTACTGGGGAGCCTTACGGGCCTTCTTGAGGCCGTACTTCTTGCTCTCCTTGACCCGGGCGTCCCGGGTGAGGAAGCCGGCCTTCTTGAGGGCCGGACGGTCGTCCGGCTCGTTGACGATCAGCGCCCGGGCGATGGCCAGCCGCAGCGCACCGGCCTGGCCGGTGGTGCCGCCGCCACGCAGGTTGGCGATGACGTCGAACGCCTCGGGCTTCTCGGCGGTGACCAGCGGGTCCTTGATGAGCTGCTGGTGCACCTTGCTCGGGAAGTAGGCCTCGAGGTCGCGACCGTTGCAGGTGATCTTGCCGGTACCCGGAACGATACGGACCCGGACGATGGCCTCCTTGCGCCGACCCACGGTCTGGATCGGGCGGTCACCACGCGGCGCGCGGGCGACGGGCGCCGGCGCCTCGGTGGCCTCGGGGGCAACCTCGGTCTCGGTGATGTCGGTCATGCTGCTTCCTTCGCCCGCGCTCACTGCGCGATCTGCTTGATCTCGAACGGCACCGGCTGCTGCGCGAGGTGCGGGTGCTCGGCGCCGGCGTAGACCTTCAGCTTCTTGATCAGCTGACGGCCGAGCTTGTTGTGCGGGAGCATCCCCTTCACAGCCAGCTCGATGGCCCGCTCGGGGCGCTTGGTCAGCAGCTCGTCGTAGCCGACCTGCTTCAGACCACCCGGGTAACCGGAGTGGCGGTAAGCAACCTTGGTCTGGCGCTTGTTGCCGGTCAACGCAACCTTGCCCGCGTTCACGATGACGACAAAGTCGCCCGTGTCGACGTGCGGCGCGAAAGTCGGCTTGTGCTTACCACGCAGCAACGTGGCGGCGTGGGTGGCCAGGCGGCCCAGCACGACATCAGAGGCGTCGATAACGTGCCACTGACGCTCGATCTCACCCGGCTTCGGGCTGTACGTACGCACAGGTCTACCTTGTCTCGTCGTCGGTCTGGGGTCGCGCGCCGAGGTGACCAGATCTTGCAGGCCGGACCAGCGCGCACGAACGACCAAGCGTACCTGATAGGGCACGCCTCTGGATGTCGTACAACAGCAGGCAACGATACCCGGCGCCCCGTCCGCAGGTCAAAACGGGGGTCCGGTCCCGCGCGGCGCCGCGCCGACCGTGGCCCAGCTCACACGCTGGCCAGCCGATCGGTTCCCGGGCGACGGTAGACGACCCAGGTGACCGCGAAACACAACGCGTACCAGCCGATGAAGGCCAGGTAGGCGGCGTCGGCGTTGCCGGAGCCGAGGAACGACTGACGGAACGCGATGTTGACCAGCACGCCGCCGAAGGCGCCGATCGCACCCGCGATGCCGATCAACGCGCCGGTCATGCGCCGCGCCCAACGCGCGGCGGCCTCCGGGTCGAGGCGGCCCGCGGTCACCGCGTCCGCGGCCCGGGCCCGGAAGATCGCCGGGATCATCTTGTAGGTGGAGCCGTTGCCGATGCCGGAGAAGACGAAGAGGGCGAGAAACCCGGCCAGGTAGAGCTCGAACGAGTGCTCCCGGGCCGCGTACAGCACGGTGCCCGCGCCGACCGCCATCGCCACGAAGTTCCAGAAGGTCACCCGGGCCCCGCCCAACCGGTCGGCGAGGTGCCCGCCCAGCGGCCGGATCAGCGAGCCGATCAGCGGGCCGAGGAAGGTCAGCCAGGCGGCGTCGACCGGGGTGGGGAACCGCTCGGCGAACTGGAGCTGGAGCACCTGGCCGAAGGCGAAACCGAACCCGATGAACGAGCCGAAGGTGCCGATGTAGAGCAGCGACATGACCCAGGTGTGCGGGTCGCGGGCCGCCTCGCGCAGTGCGCCCGGCTCGTTGCGCGCCCCGGGCACCGTGTCCAACCAGCGGGCCGCCGCCAGCGCGGCCAGCACGATCAGCGGCAGGTAGACCGCCGGCACCAGCCGGGGGTACGCGGCACCGGCGGTGGCGAGGACCGCCAGCCCGACCAACTGCACCGCGGGTACGCCCAGGTTGCCGCCACCGGCGTTGAGCCCGAGGGCCCGGCCCTTGAGCCGCTGCGGGTAGAACAGGTTGATGTTCGCCATCGAGGAGGCGAAGTTGCCGCCACCGACCCCGGTGATGCAGGCGAGCACCATCAGCGTCGAGTAGGACACCCCGGGTTCGAGCAGCACGGTCATCGGCACCGTGGGCACCAGCAGCAGCAGCGCGCTGATGATCGTCCAGCGCCGCCCGCCGAAGCGGGCCACCGCCAGCGTGTACGGCAGCCTCAGCACCGCCCCCAGTGCGGCCGGCACGGCGGTGAGCAGGAACTTCCCGGCCGGATCGATGCCGTACGCGGGGCCGAGGAAGAGCACGGTGACCGACCAGAGGCTCCACACCGAGAAGCCGACGTGCTCGGCGAAGATCGAGACCCAGAGGTTGCGCCGGGCGATCGGGGCGCCCGTCGCCCGCCAGAAGTCGGGGTCCTCGGGGCGCCAGTCGACGAGCCGGCGCCCACGCCCGGTGGCGGCTGACGGCCCGGCGGTGACTGCGGTGCTGGTGAGCGTGCTCACGGCGACTCCTTCTCGTCGATGTGACGAGGGGAAACGCTAGGAACACCGGGTTACCTGGCAGTGCCCGTCGCGGGTCGGCGCGGAAACGGGGACCGCACCACGGGCCGGCGGCGGTGGTGAGCACGCCACCCGGGCCCTGGTCAGAGCTGCTGGAGGATGCGCAGCGCGCGGCCGACCCGGAGCATGGTGTCGGTGTCGGCGACGTCCACGCAGTCGGTGAACCACTTCTTCATCGGCGAGGAGATGCGATCGGGCATCACCACGTACCGGCCCATCGACACGGCGAGCGGCGAGTCGCGCAGCAGCGACTCCTCGACGACCTCGACCACGATCACGATCGGCACGTCGGTGGAGTTGTAGACGTCTGAGCTGATCACGAGCCCGAGGCGTTCCCGGGCGCCCTCGATGCGCCAGACCTCTCCCCTACGCAGCACGCGGCCGTCCGCCGGAGAGCAGGTCGTTGACCATGCCCACCTCCCGGGCGTCGGCGAGGGCGGCGGACTCGAGGTCGAGACCGGCACGGCCCACGGCGGCGGCGTGCGCGGTGAAGACCTCGCGCAGCGCCTTCTCCCGAGCGGCCTGGTCCATCCACGCGGAGAGCGACAGCCCCTCGCGCTTGGCGAACCGCCGGGCCTCCTCGATCGTCTCGTCGGTGAACGACAGAGTCACCTTGGCAGTCATGCCGGTGAGACTACCCACTGGTATGACCGCCAGTCATCCACGCGCCCACCAGCTCGCCCTCCGGTGTCGAAACGCACATTCCGGCAGCGTCTCACCCGGTCCGCGCGGCGGACCGGCCACCGAACACCGCGAAGCGCCACTCCTTGAAGTAGCAGTCGACGTCCGTCAGCCCGGCCTCGGTGAGCCAGCGGCACTGGTCGCCGACGGTCGCCGGCCGGTCGTGCCGCATCCGCTCCCGGGCTGCCGCGATCTCCTCCGGGGGCGAGCCGAGCTCGGTGATCCGCGTCGTCCACACCTCGTCGTAGCGCCGGTCCAGCGCCGGTGTCGGCCCGGCGACCTGCTCGGCGTTGACGAACACCCCACCGGGCGCCAGTGCGGCGGCGGCCCTCCGGTAGAGCGATCGCTTGCCGGCGTCGTCCAGGTGGTGGATCGCCAGCGCGCTGACCACCGCGTCGTACCGGCCGTCGGGCAGCGGGTCGGCCAGGTCGGCCCGGACCGTCCGGTGCGGCACGGATCGGGCGTCCAACTGGTCGGCGGCGCGGGCGAGCATCGCCGGCGCCGCGTCGACCAGGGTCAGCCGTACCCCCGGCACCGCGGCGGAGAGCAGCAGCGAGAGCAGGCCGGTGCCCGCGCCCAGGTCCAGCACCTCCGGCGTACGACCGACGGCCAGCGCGGCCCGCAGCGGTGGCGCGGCAACCTGGACGGCCGTGCCGTAGAAGGCGTCGAAGCAGGGCACCAGCCGTCGGCGAGCCTCGTCGTAGCTGCCGGCCACCGCGTCGAAGACGTCCGCGACGCTCATCGCACCCTCCCATTATTCAAGACAGATTTCCCACATAATAAGCGATGCGCGGGTGGGCGTCCCGTCGCCGCCACCAGACCCTGATCGGCTCTCGTCCAGCCCGGGTGGGCGGGCCGCCGCACTGTGGAGCTGATGTCACAAACGAGTCATTCGCTGATGTCGTCAGCGATTCAGCTCCACAGGCATCCCGACCCATACCTCCATCACGCTCGCTGCCCCGGTGCGGTGTGAGCCCCACTTGACAGGACCGAAACAGAAGAGACCCGGACTGGAAACTGCCCGACGGCACGCTTTCCCGACATGACAGACGGTGCATGGTCGGCAACTCGGCCGGGGCTGACGCCCCGGGAGGTGGCGACGCACTGCCCGTACTGCGCGCTCCAGTGCGGGATGGTGCTGCGCGAGGACGACAGCGGGGTGACGGTCCACCCCCGCCAGTTCCCCACCAATCGGGGCGGGCTCTGCCAGAAGGGTTGGACCGCCGCGGAACTGCTCGACCACCCGGAGCGGCTGACCACCCCGCTGGTGCGCGACCCAGCCACCGGTGAGCTGCACGCGGCGAGCTGGGACGACGCACTCGATCGGGTCGTCGCCGGCATCCGCGCCGTCCAGGACGACGCCGGCCGGGACGCCGTCGCCGTCTTCGGCGGCGGTGGCCTCACCAACGAGAAGGCGTACGCGTTGGGGAAGTTCGCCCGGATCGGGCTGCGCACCCGCCACATCGACTACAACGGACGGTTCTGCATGTCCTCGGCGGCAGCCGCCGGGATGCGCGCCTTCGGCATCGACCGGGGGCTGCCGTTCCCGCTCGCCGACCTGGGCCGGGCCGACACCCTGCTGCTGGTCGGGGCCAACCCGGCGGAGACCATGCCGCCGCTGGTGCGCTGGCTCACCGAGCAGCGCCGCAACGGCGGGCGCCTGATCGTCGTCGACCCCCGGGTCACCGCCACCGCCCGCCAGGCCGACCTGCACCTGCAACCACTGCCCGGCACCGACCTCGCGGTGGCCAACGGACTGCTGCACATCGCACTCACCGAGGGTTGGGTCGACCGGGCGTACGTGGCCGAACGCACCGCCGGATTCGAGGCGGTCCGCCGCAGCGTCGCCGCGTGGTGGCCGGCCCGCGCGGAACAACTCTCCGGGGTGCCAGTGGCCGACCTGGAGGCGACCGCCCGCGCGCTGGGCACCGGCGGTCGAGTGGTCATCCTGACCGCGCGCGGCGCGGAGCAGCACGCCAAGGGGGTGGACACGGTCACCGCGTACGTCAATCTCGCCCTCGCCCTCGGCCTGCCCGGCCGCGCCGGCTCGGGGTACGGCTGCCTGACCGGCCAGGGCAACGGCCAGGGCGGGCGGGAGCACGGGCAGAAGGCCGACCAACTCCCCGGCTACCGGCGGATCGACGACCCGGCGGCCCGCGAGCACGTGGCGGGGGTCTGGGGGGTGCCGGCCGACGAGCTGCCCGGTCCCGGCGTTCCGGCCTACCAGTTGCTCGACTCGCTCGGCACTCCGGACGGCCCCCGGGCATTGCTGGTGTTCGGCTCCAATCCGGTGGTCTCCGCGCCCCGGGCGGCCCGCATCGAGCGCCGGTTGCGCGACCTCGACCTGCTGGTCGTCGCCGATCTGCTGCTCTCCGAGACGGCCGCGCTGGCGGACGTGGTGCTGCCCACCGCGCAGTGGGCCGAGGAGGACGGCACGATGACCAACCTGGAGGGTCGGGTGCTGCGTCGGCGCGCCCTACGCCCGCCCCCGCCGGGCGTCCGGACCGACCTGGCCATCATCTCCGACCTCGCGGCCCGGCTGGCCGCCACCGAGGCACCCGCCACCGAATCGGCCGCCGGCCCGGCGGACAGCACCGCGGCGGCTCGGTTCCCGGCCGACCCGGCCGCCGTCTTCGCCGAGCTGCGCCGCGCCTCCGCCGGCGGGGCCGCCGACTACGCCGGCATCAGCTGGGCCCGGATCGACGCTGCCGACGGTGTCTACTGGCCCTGCCCGGCCGAGGACGGGCCGGACACCCCACGGCTCTTCGCCGACCGGTTCGCCACCCCGGACGGCCGGGCGCGGTTCCACCCCGTCGACCACCGGCCGGCCGCCGAGGAGGTCTGCGCCACGTACCCGCTGCACTTCACCACCGGCCGCGTACTGGCGCAGTACCAGTCCGGCACCCAGACCCGCCGGGTGGCCGCACTGCGCCGCGCCGCCCCCGAGGCATTCGTCGAGCTGCACCCCGACCTGGCCGCCCGGCTGGGCATCGACGACGGCGATCCGGTGCGGGTCACCTCGCGCCGAGGCGAGTTCCGCGCTCCGGCCCGGCTCAGCGCCGGGATCCGGCCGGACACCGTGTTCGCCCCGTTCCACTACGCGGGGCCGGGCCGGGCCAACTCGGTGACCAACGACGCGGTGGACCCGATCTCCGGGATGCCCGAGTTCAAGATCTGCGCGGTCCGGGTGGAGAAGGCATGACCGCCCGGGTGGTGATCATCGGCAACGGGATGGCGGGAGCCCGCCTCGCCGGCGAGCTGCACGCCCGGGAGGGCGACCGGAAGGTCACCGTGCTCGGGGCGGAGCCGCACCGCGCGTACAACCGGATCCTGCTCTCCACACTGCTGGCCGGTCGGGTCGACGAACCGGACGTGGAGCTGACCGAGGCCGCCGGGCACGGCATCGACCTGCGCACCGGCGTACCGGTGACGGCGGTCGACCGGTCCACCCGGGAGGTCCGCACCGGCGACGGCGAACGGATCTCCTACGACCACCTGGTGCTGGCCACCGGCGCCCGGGCGGTGGTGCCGCCCCTGCCCGGCCTCGACCCGGCCGACCTGCCGGAGCGGGTGGTCCCCTTCCGGACTCTGGACGACTGCCGACGGATCCTCGCAGCCGCGGTCGGCGCGCGCAGCGCGCTGGTGCTCGGCGGGGGGCTGCTCGGCCTGGAGGCCGCCCGGGGGCTCGCCACCCGGGGTCTGGCCACCACCGTGGTGCACCCGACGGGGCACCTGATGGAACGGCAACTCGACCCGGCGGCCGGTGCGGTGCTCGCCGGCACACTCGCCGGGCTCGGCGTCACCGTCCAGCTGGCGGTGCCCGCGACCGGTGTGGCCGCGGACGCCGACGGTGTTCGCCTCGACCTGGCCGACGGCCGATCGCTGCGCGCCGACCTCCTGGTGCTCTCCTGCGGCGTACGCCCGGACACCGCCCTCGCGCAGGCCGCCGGGCTGACCGTGCGGCGCGGCGTGGTGGTGGACGACCGGCTCCGCACCAACGACCGGTCCATCTCCGCGATCGGCGACTGCGCCGAGCACGACGGCGTGCTCACCGGGCTGGTCGCACCCGCCTGGGCCCAGGCCCGGGTGCTCGCCGACGTACTGACCGGGACGGACCCGCTGGCCCGGTACCGACCCCGGCCGGTGGTGACCCGGCTCAAGGCCGCCGGGATCGACCTGGCCGCGATGGGCGACGCGGTGGGCTCCGGGCCGGGCGAGGAGCTGACCTTCACCGACCCGACCCGGGGCACGTACGCCCGGCTGCGGATCCGGGACGAGCGGTTGATCGGCGCGATCCTGCTCGGCGACAACCCGGCTGTCGGCACGGTGATCCAGCTCTTCGACCGTGGCCACCCGGTGCCGACCGACCGGCGGGCGCTGCTGCTGGGCCGGGCACTCGGCGCGGTCGGTGCGGCTCCAGCCGCGTCACCGGCGCTGATGCCGGACTCGGCCACGGTCTGCCAGTGCAACACGGTGACCAAGGGCGCGCTGGTGCGCAGTTGGCGCTCCGGCGCGCGGACGGTGGATGCGGTGGTGGCGGCGACCCGGGCCGGCACCGGATGCGGCGGATGCCGGGACGCGGTGGGCGGCATCGTCGACTGGCTTGGCCAGGCGGAATCGGTGGAGGTGACGCGATGAGCGGCGGCGATCTGGTCGTCATCGGCAACGGCATGGTCGGGCAGCGCTTCGTTGACGCGCTGCGCGCCCGTGACCCGCAGGGCCACTGGCGGGTGACCGTGCTGGCCGAGGAGGGGCGCCCGGCGTACGACCGGGTGCGACTCTCGGCGTACTTCGACGGGGTGAGTGAGAGCGAGCTCAACCTGCACACACCGCACGACGGGGTGCGGCTGCGTCTGGGCGAGCCGGCCACCGCCATCGACCGGGACAGGCAGGTGGTGACCACCGCCCTCGGCGAGTACCGCTACGACATGTTGGTGCTGGCCACCGGGTCGTACCCGTTCGTGCCGCCGGTGCCCGGCGCGGAGCTGCCCGGGGTCTTCGTCTACCGGACCCTGGACGACCTGGCGGCGATCCGGGCGTACGCGCGGGGCCGGCGGGCCGGCGCGGTGATCGGCGGCGGGCTGCTCGGTCTGGAGGCGGCGAACGCCCTGCGGCTGCTCGGCCTGAGCACCGACGTGGTCGAGTTCGCGCCCCGGTTGATGCCGGTGCAGGTGGACCAGGCCGGCGGTGCGATGCTGCGCCGCTACGTCGACGACCTGGGCGTACGGACGCATCTCGGGGTGGCGACCACCGCGATCCGACCCGGCCCGGACGGCGGCGTCGCGGCCCTGGAACTCTCCGACGGTGCTGCCATCGACGCCGACCTGGTGGTGGTGGCCGCCGGCATCCGGCCTCGGGACCAGCTGGCCCGGGCCGCCGGTCTGCCACTGGGTCCACGCGGCGGTGTGCTGGTCGACGAGACCTGCCGCAGCGCCGACGAGCGGATCTGGGCGGTCGGTGAGTGCGCGGCGGTCGACGGCACCTGCCACGGCCTGGTCGCACCGGGGTACGCGACGGCCGAGGTGGTGGCCGACCGGCTGGTCGGCGGGGCGGCGACCTTCCCGGGCGCGGACACCGCCACCAAGCTCAAGCTGCTCGGCGTCGACGTGGCCTCGTTCGGCGACGCGCACGGCACGACCCCGGGTTGCCTGGACGTCACGTTCACCGACCCGGCCACCCGGGTCTACGCGAAGCTGGTCCTCTCCGACGACGCGCACACCCTGCTCGGCGGGGTGCTGGTGGGCGACGCCAGCGCGTACCCGACGTTGCGGGCCAGTGTGGGTGGTCCCCTGCCGGCCGCGCCGCTGGCGCTGCTCGCCCCGGACGGCGGCGGCGCTGACGCCGGTGCGCTGCCCGCCACCGCCCAGGTCTGCTCCTGCAACGCGGTGACCCGCGGCGACGTGGACGCCGCCATCGCCGACGGCTGCGCGGACGTGGCGGCGTTGAAGGCGTGCACCCGGGCCGGCACCAGTTGCGGTTCCTGTGTGCCGATGCTGAAGCAGCTCCTGGACGCGGCCGGGGTGGCGCAGTCCACGGCGCTCTGTGAGCACTTCGACGTCAGTCGGCGGGAGCTGTTCGAGATCGTCCGGGTGCGCGGCATCCGGACCTTCTCCCGGCTGGTCGCCGAGCACGGTCGGGGTCGTGGCTGCGACATCTGCAAGCCGGTGGTGGCGTCGATCCTCGCGTCGCTGGGCAGTGGGCACGTGCTCGACGGTGAGCAGGCGTCGTTGCAGGACACCAACGACCACTTCCTGGCCAACCTGCAACGCGACGGCAGCTACTCGGTGGTGCCCCGGATCCCGGGCGGCGAGATCACCCCGGAGAAGCTGATCGTGATCGGCGAGGTCGCTCGGGACTTCCAGCTCTACACCAAGATCACCGGTGGGCAACGGATCGATCTGTTCGGGGCGCGGGTGGAGCAGCTGCCCCAGATCTGGCGGCGGCTCGTGGACGCCGGCTTCGAGTCCGGCCACGCGTACGGCAAGGCGCTGCGGACGGTGAAGTCCTGCGTGGGCGAGACCTGGTGCCGGTACGGCGTACAGGACTCGGTGGGGCTGGCCATCGCGTTGGAGCTGCGCTATCGAGGACTACGCGCCCCACACAAGATCAAGTCAGCGGTCTCCGGTTGCGCCCGCGAGTGCGCCGAGGCGCGCAGCAAGGACTTCGGCATCATCGCCACCGAGACCGGCTGGAATCTGTACGTCGGTGGCAACGGCGGCTTCCGGCCCCGGCACGCCGACCTGTTCGCCACCGACCTGTCCACGGAAGAGCTGATCTCGCTGATCGACCGCTTCCTGATCTACTACATCCGCACCGCCGACCGGCTGCAACGCACGGCCGGCTGGATCGAGGCGATGGACGGCGGCCTGGACCACCTGCGCTCCGTGATCGTGGACGACTCGCTCGGGCTCTGCGCCGAACTGGACTCGGCGATGGCCCAGCACGTGGCGTCGTACTCCGACGAGTGGCGTGACGTGCTGGACGACCCGGATCGGCTGCGCCGCTACACCTCCTTCGTCAACGCTCCCGACGTGCCCGACCCGTCGATCACCTTCGCGCGGGAACGCGGCCAGCCGGTGCCGGCGGGTGGCTCTTCGCCGGCCCGACCACATCTGGCCGACGGGCACCGCCGGCAACCCGTCACGCTGGGCCTTCCGGAGGTACGCCGATGAACCACGTCATGACGCGGGGCTGGACCGCCGTCTGCCCCCTCAACCAACTGGAACCGGACCGGGGGGTCGCCGCCCTGGTCGACGGGGCCCAGGTCGCCGTCTTCCGGACGGCGGACGGGCTGTTCGCCATCGACAACCGCGATCCGGTCTCCGGGGCGTACGTGCTGTCCCGGGGCATCGTCGGCAGCCGTGCCGGGGTGCCGACGGTCGCGTCGCCGCTGCACAAACAGGTGTACGACCTGCGCAGCGGGCACTGCCTCGACCTGCCCGGGGTGGCCGTGGCCCGGCACGACGCGCGTTGCCGCAACGGGCTGGTCGAGGTGCGGCTGCGACAGGAGGGTTGATGCGGGAAGAACTGGCGGGTTTCACCATCGGGGTGACCGCCGACCGGCGGCGCGACGAGTTGGCCGCACTGCTCGAACGGCGCGGCGCCCGGGTGGTGCTCGCTCCGGCGTTGCGGATCGTGCCGCTGTCCGACGACACCGAGCTGCGCGAGGCGACCCGCGCCTGCCTCGACCAACCGCCGGACATCCTGATGGCCAACACCGGCATCGGCATGCGCGGGTGGCTGGAGGCGGCCGAGGGCTGGGGGTTGGCCGAGCCGCTGCGCTCGGTGCTGGCCAGTTCGTACGTGGTGGCCCGGGGCCCGAAGGCGCGCGGCGCGATCCGTGCGGCCGGACTGCACGACCAGTGGTCGCCAGCGTCGGAGAGCTGTGACGAGGTGGTCGACCACCTGCGCCGACGCGGCGTGGCCGGGCAGGTGATCGCCATGCAGCTGCACGGTGAGCGGCAGCCGGAGTGCACACTCGCGCTGGAGGCGGCGGGTGCGACGGTGATCGAGGTGCCGGTCTACCGCTGGGCGCCACCGACCGACCCGGCGCCGCTGCACCGCCTGATCGACCTCATCGCCGGCCGGCTGGTGGACGCGGTGACGTTCACCTCGGCGCCGGCGGCCGAGGCGCTGCTGCGGGCGGCCGGGGACCGTACCGACGCGGTGCTGTCCGCGTTGCGCGGTGATGTACTGGCCAGCTGCGTCGGCGCGGTGACCGCCGAGCCGCTGCTGCGGCACGGGGTGCCGGTGAGCGCACCGGGTCGGGCTCGGCTGGGGGCGCTGGTACGCACCATCGTCGACGAGCTGCCCCGCCGGACCATGACCTTCAAGGCCGGCGGGCACCTGCTCACGCTGCGCGGACACGCCGCGGTGATCGACGGCGAGCTGCGGCCGCTCGCCCCCGCCCCGATGGCGGTGTTGCGGGCGCTGGCGCAGTCCCCCGGTCGGGTGCTGTCCCGCACGGCGCTGCTGCGGACGCTGCCCCGGGGCGCGGACGAGCACGCGGTGGAGATGGCCGTCGCCCGCCTCCGGGCGGGCCTACGCGCGCCCCGCGTGGTGCAGACCGTGGTGAAGCGCGGCTACCGGCTCCGGGTCGACTGACGTGTCACGGCCGACCGGTGTGTCGGCCGTGACACGACCGTTCAGCCAACCGGCGTGGGGAAGCCGCGCCCGTGCTCGGACTGGAGCCGGAGCATGGCGTGCTCGACCACCGTCACCAGCACCTGCTTGACCGAGTCCCGGTGTCGGGCGTCGGTCATCACCAGCGGCACCTGCGGAGAGATGGCCAGCGCCTCGCGGACCTCGTCCAGCTCGTACTGGGGAGCGCCGTCGAACCGGTTCAGCGCCACCACGTACGGCAGGTTGCGGTTCTCGAAGTAGTCCAGCGGGGCGAACGCGTCAGTGATGCGACGCGTGTCCACCAGCACGGCGGCACCCACCGCACCCCGGATGATCTCGTCCCACATGAACCAGAACCGGGTCTGACCGGGCGTACCGAAGAGGTACAGGATCAGATCCTCGGCCATGGTGATACGGCCGAAGTCCATGGCGACCGTGGTGGTCTCCTTGCCCGGCACCTTGGACGGGTCGTCGATGCCGACACCCGCCGCGGTCATCAACGCCTCGGTGGTCAGCGGTGTGATCTCGGAGATCGCCCCGACCAGTGTCGTCTTACCGACGCCGAAGCCGCCCGCGACGACGATCTTCGCGGAGACGATTCCCCGGCCCGGCCGCCCCCCAGCGGGGTCATAGCCTGCGAAGTCCACTTAGCACCCTTCCAAGCAGTTCCATCCGCTCCTCGAATCCCTCGGCGGGAGCAGCAGTGTGTAACGTCAGCAGGCTCTCGGCCACCATGTCGGCGACCAACACCCGGGCGACGCCCAGCGGCATCCGGGTGTACGCGGCGATCTCCGCCAGCGACTGTGCTCGGCCCTCGCAGACCGTGGCGATGCGGTGCTTGTCATGCCCGGCGAAGCGGGACTCGGCGACCTGGGTGGGAGACGCGGTGAGGACGGCCTCGAGGGCGATGTCCTGCCGAGGCTCGGTACGCCCACGGGTGACCGCGTACGGACGCACCAGCGCACCACGCGGGTCAACGCGCCGTTGGTCCATTCCCGATCACCTCCTCGTCCCCTCCGGAGCCGGCCTGAACCGCCTTCCGTCCCTGTCTCGGCGCGCTGTCCGAGCGCCGTCTTCCGGTGCTACGAGCGCACCGCGTCCCTCGGCAGCGGCACCAGCGCGGCACCCACCCGCTCGACCAGCAGCGCCATCTCGTAGCCCACCTGGCCCACGTCGCAGCTACGCGCCGCCAGTACGGCCATCGACGAGCCGTCGCTGATCGACATCAGGAAGAGATACCCGCTGTCCATCTCGATGACTGTCTGCAACACCCCGCCCGCACTGAACATCCGGGCCGCGCCCTCGGTCAGGCTCACCACACCGGAGGTGATCGCGGCGAGCTGGTCCGCCCGGTCCCCCGGCAGATCCCGGGAGGACGCGAGCAGAAGCCCGTCGGCGGACACCGCCACCACGTGGGCGATGCCCGCCACGCTGTCGGCGAAGTTGGTGAGCAGCCAACCCATGTCCTGCATGGCAGCTGGCCTGTTCATCGGCTCTCCTTGGTCGAGGTGCTGTTCAGGTCCGTGCCGGCCGTTCGACCGCGCTGCACACCGCGGTGGTAGGCCGACAACAGGCCGCGTACTTCATCAGGGGTCCGCCGGCTGCGGTCCCGGCCGCTCTTCGGTTCGATTCCGCCCGGCACGAGCTGTGCCTGCGGCACCCGCTTGGGCAACCCGGAGCGGGTGGTCCCGGCGGGAGCCGGCTCGGCGGCCCGGCTGGCCCGGGACCAGCCCTCGTCCGCCGCCGTCCGCCAGGCCTCGGGATCCACCGAGGGTGCGCTGGGCGCAGCCGGTGCCGTCCGGGCAGCCGGAGGCGGGTTGTACGACGGCGGCGCCGATGGCGACGCGCCGAGCCCGCTGGCGGCCGCGGTGCCGCGGCCCCCGGTGCCCGACGTGGTGGTGCTGTCGGTGCTGGAGCTACCCGGGGTACGGGTCGGCAGTGGCGGTCGGGCCGGCGGCGCGGCCGGCACGGACGCGGAGTTCCGGTGACCGCCGTTGCCCGCGCGCCGACCGGCGTCGCCCGAGACCGCGGTGGTGGACGCCGGCGGCTCGTCGAACTTGGGCCGGGTGAAGATCGCGGTGGCGTCGTCGCCGTGCGACCGGAACCAGACCGCCTCCATCTCCCGGAAGATCGGCGCTTCGGCGGGGAAGTCGGGCCGGGTGCTGACCGGTGCGGCGGGCACCGACGGCGCGGCCGGTGGTGCCACCGCGCCGGGCCCGGCGACCGGCCCGACCGGCAGGCCGGAGGCGCCGCGCCCGTCCGCGACATCGGCCGAGCCGCGTCGGGGCAGCGGGTCGATGGTCGGGTAGGCCACGGTCGGGCTGCCCATCGAGGCACCCGCGCCGTTGCCGTACGCGGGCTGCGCCGGCAGGAGCGGGGCGGGCGGTGCCGGGGCGGCCGGTGCCGGTACGGGAGGCGGCGTCGAACGCGTACCGCCGTAGCCACCCGACTGCACGGCCGGGGTGGTGTCCCGCGAGTCCAGCGGGGACTGCCACTGGGCGGGTGCCGGCGCGCTGGTCCGCCACTGGTCGGGCAGCGTCGCCGCGGAGGTCGTGGCACCGGCGAACTGTTCGGCGTGGCCGACCGGCGTGAGCGGCGTCTGCTCCACGGCCAACGGCTGGCGCGGCCGGGTGAGCACCTGGTCGCGACCCCGGTTGGTGGGCAGCACCACGGTGGCGGCGGGCAACGTCACCTGGGCGACGGTGCCGCCCTCCACGTTGCGGCGCAGCTCCACCCGGATGCCGTAGCGGGAGGCGAGCCGACTCACCACGGCCAGACCCATCAGCCGGAACGCGGCGACGTCGACGCTCGGCGGGGCGGCCAGCCGGCGGTTGAGCGAGTCGAGCTGTTCGTCGGTGAGGCCGAGCCCGCGGTCCTCGATCTGGATCAGCACGTAGTCGCGGATCCGGCGACCGTCGGCGACGACCGTGGTGTTCGGCGGCGAGAACCGGGTGGCGTTGTCGAGCAACTCGGCGACGAGGCGTACCACGTCGTTGACCGCGTGCGCGGCCACCGAGATGTCGGTGTCCACCGTCCCGAACTCGATACGGTTGTACAGCTCCACCTCGGACTGGGCGGCGCGCAGCACGTCCACCACCAGCGCGTCGTCGCGGCGCGGTACGGCGGAGTCGGCGCCGGCCAGGACCAGCAGGTTCTCGTCGTTGCGGCGCATTCGGGTGGCCAGGTGGTCCAGCTCGAAGAGCTGCGCGAGCCGCTTCGGGTCCTCCTCGCCGCGCTCGATCGCGTCCAGCTCACCGATCATCCGGTCGACCAGGGTCTGACTACGGCGGGCCAGGTTGAGGAACATCGCCGAGACGCTGGTACGTAGCGCGGCCTGCTCGGCCGCGACCCGCACCGCCTCGCGGTGGACGACGTTGAAGGCCAGCGCCACCTGACCGACCTCGTCGCGGGTGTTGAGCTGGATCGGGTCGCGGACCTGGCGGACGATCTCTTCCACCCCGCCGTCGCCCACGCTGCCCATGTTCTGCAGCCGCTGCACCGCGTCGGGCAGGTCGTGGTTGGCCACCGACAGGGCGCCCTCACGCAGCCGGCGCAGCGAGTGGTTGAGCGAGCGGGCCAGCACCACGGCCAGCGACACGGCGATGATCAGGGTCAGCAGCACCAGGACCGACTCGACCACGGCCTGCCGGATGACGTCCGCGCGAGCCTGGTCGGCCTGTTCGAGCAGTCGGTTCTGCAGTTGGATCTCGGCCCAGCGCATCAGGTCGTTCACGGCGCCGATGGCGGCGGTGGCGTCCTGCGCGGTGACCAGCGGGCGCTGCCCGACCGAGCGGGTGATGTCGGTGGCCACCCGGTCGGCCAGGCCGACCGCGTCACCGGAGACGGTGCTGTCGACCAGGGCGCGCTGCCCCGGGTCGGCGGCCAGGGAGAAGGCGACCAGGGCCTCCTGCTGGCTGGTCAGCGTGGCCACGAAGGAGGAGAACTGCTCCGAGTCGAGCTGGCCCGCCGTCAGCGCGGTGAAGGCGACCGCCTCCTCCTCGGCGACCGAGGCCTTGGCGCGGGCGAAGGCGGACACCGCGCGGCGGCTGTCCGACAGGCCCTCGTCGCCGGGCAGCTGGGCCAGGCCGTCACCGTAGGAGACCAGGTCGGTGAGGATGACCCCGTAGCGGAGCACCGCCTCGGCGACGGCCATCTGCCGGCGGTCCAGCACCTCCTGGCGGGTGCCGTCCAGCGTGGCCAGGTGATCGTCGATCGCGGCCAGCCGGTCCCGCAGGGCCGCTGGCACCTCGCCGATCCGGCCCCGCTCGGCGCGGTACTCGTCCACCTGCTGCTGCGTCCGGCGGACCCGCAGGTTGTACGCGTCGGCCGGCTGCTGCGGAGCGGCCAGGTAGGCGGCTGCGGCCATTCGCTCGGCCTGGAGGTCCTGCGTGAGGGCACTGACGTCGATGGAGAGGGCCGTCAGCGACCGGGCCCGGGTGGCATCGATGGCACCCTCGCCAACGGAGATCAGACGGACCGTGGCCAGCGCGATCACCGCCGCCACCGGGACGACCAGGATCAACGCCAGCTTGGACCGGATCCGGGCGTCCCGCAGTCTCGGCAACCGTCGGCGCGTACGCCGACCGCTCTCGCCGAGCGCGGGCAGGGTCGTCGGTCCGGTGCTCACGACATCGCCTCCGTCGTTTCTTCCCCGCCTGACCCGTCGAGCCATGCCGTGAGCGGAGGGGACCACGCGCGGCACGGCCGCGATTTCATCAGAGAAGATCCTGTTTGGGAAGCCGCAGTGAGGTAGGAAACGGTCGGACGGAGCGCATCCCGTGATCCGGGCAACTGATACCTTCATTTCCGCAAGCCCCTGATCAGGGCATGTAACTCCAGAGTGGTCACGCGTGTATGCAAAGTGAGCTTTTGCAAACATTGCGTTACCCCAGCATGTGGGATGGCCGTCCCGAAAATGCAGCTGGGGTCCGCGCTTGACCACAGCGCCGGCCATTGGCAAGGTTTTGCAGGCTTCGCGCACACCGTACGGCAGAGGAGACCCCGTCCTCCACTGAGGACGGATTAGCGGCGGTGACCGGGCAGCGCCCGCGCCCGCACCTGGAGGACTGAGTTGAGCCCCATCCGCTCCGCGACCATCGCGGCGCTCGCATCGGCCGTAGTGGCCACCACGCTCACCGGCTGCCAGTTCGGCGGAGCGGAGCAGGACACGAGTCCGATCGTGATCGCCGCCGACCTCGAACTCTCCGGCGCCGCGGCTCCGGTTGGCCGGACATATCAGCGGGCCCTGGAACTCAAGAGGGACCAGTTGAACTCCTCCGGAGCACTGAACGGCCGGAAGATCGAACTGAAGGTGAAGGACAACCGTTCCGACGCCGCCGAGTCACTCCGCAACATCGCCGACTTCAGCAGCGATTCCCGGGTCAGCGCCATCATCATGGGCGGCTGCAACGAATGCGCGGTCGGCGCGGTCGGGACCATCAACGAGAAGCAGATTCCCACCATTGCGCTCGCCGCTTCCGGCGCGATCGCCAGCCCGGTCGCGGAACGGCGCTACGTGTTCAAGCTGGGCCCTAACGCCCCGGACAGCGCCGCCGCGCTGACCACCGAACTGCGTCGCAACAACGTCCGCAAGGTGGGGATGCTCGTCAGCGACGACGACTACGGCCGGGAGGGCACGGCAGCCCTCAGGAGCGAGTTGAACAAGGTAAACATCGCGCTGCGCGAGCAGAGGGTCAAGACCACCGACACCGACGTCAGCCAGCAGATCCAGCAGCTCGCGTTGGGCAAGCCCGACGCGATGGTCTTCTGGACCCCGGCGGAGCAGGCGACACTGGCCGCCACCACCGTCCAGCAGACCATCTTCCGCGGGTCGCTCTTCTTCGACGCGGGCGCGGCCGGCGATCTCTTCCTCGGCGCGGCGGCCAAGGCGACCGAGCGGGCCACGCTGATCTTCACCCAGACGATGGTGATCGACGACGTGATCGCGACGACGCCGGCGAAGGCGGCGCGGCGACAGTGGTTCCAGGACTACACCGCTCGCTTCGGCGGCTACAACGGGTCCTCGTCCTTCGCCGCGGACGCCATCCAGCTGATCGCCGACGCCGAACTGCGCGCCGACGGCCCGGTCGGGAAGGTGAACCGCAACGGCATCCGGGACGTCCTGGAGACGTCCCAGATGGATGGCCTCTCCGGCCCGATCCGGATGACGCCGGACAACCACAGCGGATTGATGCCGCAGGCACTCACGACGCTGGTCGCCCGTAACGGCCGGTGGCGTCTGGCGGGGTGACCGGACCGGGCCTTGGCCGCCCGCTTCCAGGCATGGTCAACTCGACGTCATTGTCATCGCGGTAACCGGGGCGGTCCGACACCCCGACTTCAAGGAAACCGAGTCGATCAAAAGGGCCGGCCTCCTGATGGGGAGGCCGGCCCTGCGCGTTCCGACAATTGATCTTGCAGCGGGTCAGCGGCTGCTGGTGGTCTCTCGCACCCAGGGCAGCGCGATCCGCTCCAGCAGCAGGAGCGCCGAGTAGAGCAGGATGCTCACCAACGCCACCAGCATGATCGCCGCCCACGCGGTGGCGGTGTCCCCGACGCCGGCGTACTGCGTGATGACGTAGCCGAGGCCACTCTCGCCGGCCTGGAACTCTCCGATCACCGCGCCGATCGCGGCCAGCGGCATGGCCACCTTGAGCCCGACGAAGATCTGCGGCAGCGCTGCCGGGAAGCGCACCTTGCGGAACGCCTGCCAGCGAGAGGCGTTCCAGGAACGCACCAGCTCGGCCAGGTCGGCCGGCGTGGTGGTCAGCCCGGTCGCGGTGGAGAGCACGATCGGGAAGAAGCAGAGCAGGAACACCATGGTCAGGATCGGCTTCTGACCCCAGCCGAGCGCCACCACCAGCAGCGGGCCCAGCGTGATCTTCGGCACCGCGTTCACCGCGACCAGCAGCGGGGTGAACATCCGTTCCACCGTACGGGAGCTGGCCAGGGAGAGTCCGATCAGGATGCCGGCGGCCGCCGAGAGGGCGAAGCCGATGAGGATCTCCAGCAGGGTGCCCCAGGTGTGCTCCAGCATCTGGGCGGGCTTGTCGACGAACGCGGCGAGCACGTCGCCGGGCGGTGGCAGCGCGGCGGGGTGGACCAGCGCCAGGCGCGCGATCAGCCACCACGCCGCCAGCGCGACCAGGAGGCCGGCCGCGGGCAGCAGCGCCGCCCCGGCGCCGGCCCGGAGGCCGACACCTCGACCCGCGCGCCCCGCCTCGGGGCCGGCACCCGGGGGTGGGGGTGGCGCCACCGCCGGATCCGCTGACCGGACGTCGGTCATCTTGTCCTCCTCGATATCCCACGGCCCCCGGGGGCCGACGAGCGACGGGGGTACGCCCCACCGGAATCGGCGGGACGTACCCCCTGGTGACGACCGGACGATCAGGCCTTCGGCGCGAGGCTGAAGTCGATGATCTGCTCGGGGGTGATGTTCTGCTTCAGCGAGCCGGCGCCCTGCAGGATGGCGATGCTCTTGGCGACCCGACCGCTGTCCAGGGTGCCGATCGCGGTGCCGGTGTTGCCGGAACGGACGTACGCGGCCATCAGCTCCAGCTCGGCGGCGGCGGCGACCGGGTTGGCGGCGTCGACGTTCTTCTTCAGGATCTCGCCGGCCTCCTTGGAGTTGGCCAGGCTGTACTCCAGGCCCTTGAGCAGCGCCGCGGTGAACCGCTTCACCATCTCGGGCTTCTCCTTGGCGATCTTCGAGGAGGTGATCAGCACGTTGCCGTAGAGGTCCTGCATCACGTTGCTGTACGGCAGCATGACGGCCTTCTTCTTGGCCACCGCCTCGATCGTCGGCTGGCCGACGACGAACTGGCCGATGCCGTCCACCGAGCCGGAGGCCAGCGTGCCGATCAGGGCCTGCGCCTCACCGTTGACCCAGGTCACCTTGCTCGCGTCCACACCGGCGAGCCGGGCGTACGTCGGGAAGAGGTTGCGGACCACGGACCCGGGGGTGTCGGCGAGCTTCTTGCCCTCCAGGTCCTTCGGGGAGGCGATGTTCTTGCCCTCGACCGAGGCGATGCCGGCCATGGTGCGCTGCTGGATCGCGGCCACGACGGTGAAGTCCTTCGCCTGGCCGTTGCCGACCTGCAGCAGACCACCGGTGAGGTCGATCGGGCCGAAGTCGGCCTGACCACCGACGACGGTCTGGATCACACCGCCGGTGCCCTGCCCGGCCTTGATCTCGACGTCGAAACCGGCGTCCTTGAAGAAGCCCTTGTCCTTCGCCACCCACGCGTAGGCGTCACGGCCGAAGTTGCCGAAGGAGGTCAGGTAGGTCACCTTCTCCAGGGCCCCACCGTTGCCGCCCTTGGCGTCGTCCCCCGAATCCGACCCGCTGCTGCAGGCGGACACAAGGGCGAGGGCGGTGGCCAGCGCGGCCGTAGCGACCGTACGGGTCAGCCTTCTCATCAGTGCACCATGTCCTTTCCGACCGGGGCCGGCAGGCCACCGGAGGGGGTTGTCGTGACGGGCCGGCCGGAGGGGTCGAAGCCGGGCTCCGCCGTCGTGAGGGGATTCTTCGCGGGCACAGCGTACGAGAAACCCACAGTTGCGACGCCAGGCGTATCGGGTTGCGGAACGGAAACAACCTGACGACCACCCCAGCCGGTGTCATACCTCGACAGGGCGGTTAGCCTTTGTCGGATTCCTGACCGTCCACTCAGCGGAGGTCCGCCGGAGATGATCCGACTGTCCGGGGTGTCGCGTACCTTCGAGGGCCGATCTGGCCGGGTGGAGGCGCTGCGCGGCATCGACCTCGACGTCGCCGAGGGCGAGTTCGTCGCCGTGCTCGGCCGCTCCGGCTGCGGCAAGTCCACCCTGCTGCGGCTGATCGCCGGGCTGCTCCCGCTGACCGCCGGCGAGATCACCGTGGCCGGTACGCCGATCGCCCGTCCCCGGCAGGACATCGCGATGCTGTTCCAGAAGCCGGCGCTGCTGCCCTGGCGCACCGTGCTGGACAACGTCCTGCTGCCGGTGGAGATCTTCGGCTGGAGCCGCGCCAAGCACCGCGAGCGAGCCCGGCAACTGCTCGACGTGGCCGGCCTGTCCGGCTTCGAGAAGCGGCTGCCGCACGAGCTCTCCGGCGGCATGCAGCAGCGGGTGTCGCTGTGCCGGTCGCTGATCGGTGAGCCCCGGGTGATGCTGATGGACGAGCCGTTCTCCGCGCTGGACGCGCTCACCCGCGAAGAGCTCTCCGGCGAACTTCAGCGAGTGCACATGGAGAACAAGCCAACAATCGTCTTCGTCACCCACTCGATCGACGAGGCGGTGCTGCTCGCCGACCGGGTGGTCGTGCTGAGCCCCCGCCCCGGCCGGATCCGCAAGGTGCTCGACGTCGACATCCCCCGGCCCCGCACCCTGGGCCGCAACGCCCACCTGGCCGATGTCGCCCGGGTCAGCGCCGACCTCCACGAGCTGTTGATGGAACGCGACCAGCCGGCCGCGGCCGGCGCGGAAGGACGATGAACATGCGGGTGTCGGTCTTCACCGAGCCCCACCGGGGTGCCAGCTACGACGACCAGCTCCGGTTCGCCCGGCTGGTCGAGGCCTGCGGCTACGAGGGCTTCCTCCGCGCCGACCACTACCAGTCGATGGGCACCGATCCCGGCCTGCCCGGCCCGACGGACGCCTGGCTGACCCTCGCCGCGCTGGCCCGGGAGACCGAGCGGATCCGGCTCGGCACCCTGGTGACGTCGGCCACCTTCCGCCTGCCCGGCCCCCTCGCGGTGATGGTCGCGCAGGTCGACCAGATGAGCGGCGGCCGGGTCGACCTCGGCATCGGCGCCGGCTGGTACGAACGCGAACACACCTCCTACGGCATCCCGTTCCCGGCGGTCGGCGAGCGCTTCGACCGGCTGGCCGAGCAGCTCGAGGTGATCACCGGGCTGTGGCGGACCCCGCCCGGCGAGACCTACAGCTTCACCGGCGACCACTACCGGCTGGTGGACGCTCCGGCCCTGCCCAAGCCCGTGCAGGTGCCCGGCCCGCCGATCATCGTGGGCGGACGCGGTCCCAGGCGCACCCCCGAACTGGCCGCCCGGTACGCCGCCGAGTTCAACATGCCGTTCAAGTCGGTGGCGGAGACCGCCGCCGCGTACGACCGGGTGCGGGAGGCGTGCGACCGCGTGGGTCGGGCGGAGTCCGGGCGAGAGCCGTTGGTGCTCTCCGCCGGGATCGTCGTGGCCATCGGCCGGACCGAGGCCGAGGCCCAGCGACGGGCCGCGCCCCTGCACGAGAAGAGCGCGCTGCCGCCGGAGGACCCGGTGGTCGGCTCACCCGCGCAACTCGCGCAGCGAATCGGCGAGTTCGCCGCGATCGGCGCCACCCGGGTCCACCTGCGCCTGATCGACTTCGCTGACCTCGACCACCTCGAGCTGATCGCCGCCGAGGTGCTCCCCCAACTGGACGGAGAACGATGAGCGACGTGATCGACGGAACCGAACTCGGGCCGGTGGGCCAGGAGATCGTGTACGAGAACGACCGGGTCCGGGTCTGGCACATCCGCCTCGAGCCGGGTGAGCGGCAGCCGCTGCACCGGCATGACCACCCCTACCTGGTGGTGGCGATCGAGGGCGCGAAGAACGTCGTACAGACCGTCGACGGCACCCGGATCGACGCCGACGAGCCCACCGGCGGAGTGGTCTACCGGGACCCGGGAGCGGTGCACATGCTCACCAATGTCGGAGACACGACTTACCTGGCCCGGCTGGTCGAACTCAAGTAGACCCGCCGAGCGCGGTCCGGCGCGCCGCGCGGCGCGCCGGTGGCGATCCGGTGTACCAGGTGCGTAACGTGCCGGACATGGCCTTTCGGACCTGGGGCAGACTGCTGCTCACGGCGCTCGGGGTGAGCGTGCTGGCCGGGGCCGGCCAGCTCGGCGTCGCGTACGGTTTCGGCATCGTCCGGCTAACCGGCGCCTTCACCGGTACGACCGTCAACCAGTGGCCGGCCCAGCTCGTCTGGGTGGGCTGGTTCGCCGCGAACGCCGCCGTCGTCGGCGCCGTCCTGACCGGACGCCTCGCCCGCCGCGACGCTCCACGGGCCAGCACCGGCCGGCAGTTGGCAATCGGTGGCGCGGCCGCGCTCGGTGCCACCATCATCGCCCCGCTCTGCATGCAGCCCGCCCGCGCCGCGGAGTTGATCTCCGTCGACCCGGTCTGGGCAGTGGGCATCTGCGCCGTACTCGGCGCGGTGATCGGGGCGGGCGCGGCGATCGCCGTCCTGCTCCGGCCCGAGCTCGGTTGGAACATGGCGGCTGTGGCCGGCGCGGTCTGGCTGCTGGCGCTGATCTCCGTCCTGCCGTCGCTCGGCACGGCCGGTCCGCTGCCGACCGCCCGGCTCGGCGTGCTGGAGCCGAGCTGGCTGAACGACGCCGCCGCACAACGGCTGGCGCTGCTCGTGCTGCCCATCGTGGCACTGCTGGCCGGCGCGGCGACCGCCGGGTTGGCGCGGTGGCGGGGCCAGGCTCCGCTGGTCAGCGGGGCCACCGGGGTGGCCGGTCCGGTGCTGGTGGCGTTCGCCTACCTGACCGCCGGCCCCGGCGACGCGGTGGACCGTTACCAGGTCACCCCCTACTACGGCTCGTTGATCGCGATCCTCGCCGGTGCGCTCGGCGCGGCCGCCGCCGCCCTGCTGCGTTGGCCGATGGGCACCAGCACGGCGGATCCACAGGCGATCGAGCCCACCGACATTTTGCGCGCGCTGCCCGCCGGCCCGGCCGTGCCCGGCACCGAGTCGGCCAACGACCGGGACACTGCCGAGCCCACCGGGGCGGAACTGGCGAACGCGGATCCTCCTGTCGGAAAGCCGGCCGACGTGGAGCGGGCCGGCGCTGTCCCAGGTCCGTGGCCCGCCGGCGGCCCGGACGGCGTACGTACCGTCCCGGCGCACTGGGACTGGCCGGCGACCACCGCGAGCGGCCAGCACGGTCCGGCCCCCGCCGCCCCGGCGACGCCCGCGGCCTGGCTGACCGACCCGACCGGTGAGTTCGCCACCCGAACGCGGACGCCTGCGTCGACCCGGGACGACGCCTCCTCCCCGGCGGACACCGAGCCCCCGGCCACCGCCGACGCCAGCAGCTCGACCGACGCAGCCCCAGCCAGCACCACCCCGCCGACCAGCACCACCCCGCTGACCAGCACCACGGTCGGCCGCGCCGATGCCGCCACCGCGACCGGCGGCCCCGGCGACGGCACGTCGATCGGCGACCGCAGCGCCAGCGGAGACACCGCCACCACCAACCCGACCAGTACGGCCCCGACCAACCCCGTCACCGCCGACGAGGTGACAACCAGCACAGGCACAGCCAGCACGGGCACAGCCAGCACGGGCACAGCCAGCACTGACACGGCCGACGCACCGCCGACGCCCAAGCCGCGCCGGACCCGCAAGCCGAAGGCCGTCCCGGGTGCTGCTACCTCGAACCCACCCGACGGCACGCCGCCATCCGAGTCGGACGCCATCGCCGAGACGACCACCGGCCGCGCCAGAAAGGCCGCCCGGCCCGGCCGGTCCACCGACAGCACCAGTTCCGGCAAGACCACGGACAAGCCGGTGCCCGCCGAGCAGAGCCAGGACACCGGCTCGGGCCCGACCACCGAGGCCGTCCCGGCCACCACCTCCGGCCCGACGGCGGCAGCCGACCCGACCACCCCAGCCACCACCACCGGCACGCCGCTGGCAGCAACCGACCCGACCACCACCAGCCCGACGGCGGCAGCAGCCGACCCGACCACCCCGGCCACCACCACCACCAGCCCGACGGTGGGACAAGCGGACCTGGTCACCACCGGATCGACGGTGCCACCGGCCGACCCGGCCAGTGAATCCGCAGCCGCCACGGCTGGCGGAACCGACAGCCCGCGGCCCGCCACCGAGGGCAGCTCCACCGTTGGGTTGTTCGGAGCCACGGCCGCCAGCGACCCGGACGCGGAGCGGTGGACGCCGGCTCCGTCACCCTGGCCGGTCACCCCGGCATGGACGACTCCGCCGCAGACCTCTGACCCGGCTCCGACGGCGTCGGAGACCGAGCCGGACGAGCCGACACCGAGGCCCCGGCACCGGGCGCCGCTGCCGGACCTGAGCCGGGCGGGCACCTGGAACGCCTTCAACACCGCCCGCCGCGTCCAGCCTGCGGAGTCACCGGACAGCTCGACGGAGTCGACGGCGTCAACCGCTCCGGCCGCACCGAGCGACCTGGCCCCTCCGGCCGGACATCCGAGCCCGACGGCGTCTCCGGTCGTGCCGGAGCAGGCTGGCGCGCCCTCCGATGCCGCCGCCGGCACCGACGGTCCGGCGAGCGCCGACGCCACACCGGGCGCGCCGACGCCGAGCAAGGTGGCGGAGCAGCCCTCCCGGCGCGGTCGGCTCGGCGGTCTGTTCCGCCGCAACCGGTCCCGGGACGACGAGGAGCGCCCGGAATCGTCGGACGTGACGGAGCCGCTGCCGGCGCAGGACGAGGAGTTCGTCGACTGGGTGGCCGGTCTGAGCAAGCCGGTGTCGGACAACGAGCCGGAGCAGGAGAGCGGACGTCGGTCGCTGCGCTCCACCGGTCGGCACCACCGCGACTGACCCACTCGACGGCACGGTCGGAAGGCCGTTCGGTCGGCCTACCAGCGTTATCCACTCCGGTTCACTGATGCCGGGCTGTCCCACCGGCCTGGACACCGCGACATCAGTGAACCCGAGTTGATCACTCCGACACTGGGCGATCAGGCCAGCGGCAGGTAGACCCGGCCGCCGCCGGAGACGAACTCCTCCGACTTGTCCTTCATGCCGCGCGCCGCGTACTCCTTGAGCTCCTGGGTGATCTTCATGGAGCAGAACTTCGGGCCGCACATCGAGCAGAAGTGCGCCGTCTTCGCCGGCTCGGCGGGCAGCGTCGCGTCGTGGTACGAGCGGGCCGTCTCCGGGTCCAGCGAGAGGTTGAACTGGTCCTCCCAGCGGAACTCGAACCGTGCCTTCGACAGCGCGTCGTCCCAGGCCTGCGCGCCGGGGTGTCCCTTGGCCAGATCCGCCGCGTGTGCCGCGATCTTGTACGCGATCACGCCCGCCTTCACGTCGTCACGGTCCGGCAGGCCGAGGTGCTCCTTCGGGGTGACGTAGCAGAGCATCGCGGTGCCGAACATTCCGATCATCGCCGCGCCGATCGCCGACGTGATGTGGTCGTACGCCGGCGCGATGTCGGTGGTCAGTGGACCGAGGGTGTAGAAGGGCGCCTCGTGGCACCACTCCTGCTGCAGGTCGACGTTCTCCTTGATCTTGTGCATGGGCACATGCCCGGGGCCCTCGATCATCACCTGCACGTCGTACTCCCAGGCGACCTTCGTCAGCTCGCCCAGGGTGCGCAGCTCGGCGAACTGCGCCTCGTCGTTGGCGTCGGCGATGGAGCCCGGACGCAACCCGTCGCCGAGGGAGAAGGTCACGTCGTACTTGGCGAGCAGCGAACACAGCTCGGCGAAGTTCGTGTAGAGGAAGTTCTCCTCGTGGTGCGCCAGGCACCACGCCGCCATGATCGAACCACCTCGGGAGACGATCCCGGTCACCCGGTCCACGGCCAGCGGCACGTAGGGCAGGAGCACACCGGCGTGCACCGTCATGTAGTCCACGCCCTGCTCGGCCTGCTCGATGACGGTGTCCCGGAACACCTCCCAGCTCAACTTCACCGGGTCGCCGCCGACCTTTTCGAGGGCCTGGTAGATCGGCACCGTCCCGATCGGCACCGGCGAGTTCCGCACGATCGCCTCGCGGGTCTCGTGGATCCGCTTGCCGGTCGACAGGTCCATCACGGTGTCCGCACCCCACCGGGTGGCCCAGGTCAGCTTCTCCACCTCCTCGGCGACCGACGAGCTGACCGCCGAGGTGCCGATGTTGGCGTTCACCTTGACCAGGAACGCCTTACCGATGATCGCCGGCTCGCACTCCGGGTGGTTCACGTTGAGCGGAAGAACCGCCCGACCAGCGGCGATCTCGGCACGCACGAGCTCCGGGTCGACGTTCTCCCGGATCGCCACGAACTCCATCTCGGGCGTCACCACACCGGCCCGCGCGTACGCGAGCTGCGTGGGCCGGCGACCGTCCGCCCCGGCGAGCGGCGTACCCGCGCCCCGCACCGGCGCCACGTCACCCCGCTCGGCGATCCACGGCCCCCGCAGGGGCGGCAGCCCCACCTCCGGGTCGGAACCGGGTCCGGACGTGTCGTAGAGCCGCACCGGCGGTAGGTCTCCGGTCAGCTCCACCTCCGCGAACGGCACCCGGACATCCGGCCGTGAACCCTCGACGTACACCTTGCCTCGTGCCTGCATGACAGCCTCCCTGGTGATCAAGCGGACCAGCCGAAGTGGTTCAGCGGCCCGCGGCCCGCGCCCAGCTCCCAACCCCGCGCGCCAGTCAGCGCACGGAGCACGTACTCCTTGGCGGCCCCCACCGCGGCCGGCACCGGATCGCCCAGCGCGAGCCGCACGGCGATCGCCGCCGAGAACGAGCACCCGGTGCCGTGGGTGTGCCGGGTCGCCACCCGGGGGGCCCGCAGCAGGGTGGTGACGCCGCCGCCGTGCAGCACGTCGACCGCCTCGCCTCCGTCCAGGTCACCGCCGGTGACGACGATGTACTCCGGGCCGCCGGCCGCGAGGGCCTCCGCGGCCGCGACCATTGCGGCCACGTCGTCCACCGGGCGTCCGGTGATGGCCGCGGCCTCCGCACAGTTCGGCGTCGCCACCCGGGCGTACGGCAGCAGCCGCTCGACCGCGCTCACCACGCCGAGCTGGTGGCCGCTGGTGGCGACCAGCACCGGGTCGACGACGAGTTGAGGCAGCCGGCCGTCCCGGGCCGCCTCGGCCACCACGTCCGCGATCGCCGGGGTGCCGAGCATCCCCGTCTTGACCGCGCAGATGGTGAAGTCGGTGAGCACGCTGTCCAACTGCTCGGTGACCGTGCGCGGGGGCAGCGGCAGCACCGCGTCGACACCCCGGGTGTTCTGCGCGGTGACCGCCGTGAGGACGCTGGTGCCGTACGCGCCCAACGCGGCGAAGACCTTGAGGTCGGCCTGGATGCCCGCACCGCCGCCGGAGTCCGAGCCGGCGATGGTCAGCACTGTGCTCGGGGTCATGGTTTTTCCTTGGTTGCGGTTGAGGGCTGCGGCCGACCGTGCCCACTCCGGGCGGTCAGGCTTGATCCCTGCGTGGGCACGGTCGGCCGCAGCCCCCGTCGTGGGGACCTGGTACCTCCGTGCCGGGTTTGGGTCAGCTCAGGGGTGACCGCCTCTTTGAAGGCTCTGGTCAGGGTGGCGGCTGTTTCGGCGGGATCCGTGGCTCGCATGATCGCGCCCAGCACTGCTACGCCGGTGGCTCCCGCTTGGATGCAGGCGGTTACCTGTTCTGGTGTCTCGACTCCGCCGAGCGCCAGCACGGGCACCGGGCTGGAGCGGACCAGGCTGCCCAGCCCCGCGACGCCCAGGGGTGGGCCGTAGCCGGGCTTGGTTCTGGTGGGGTGGACCGGGGAGAGGGTGACGTAGTGCTCGGTGGTCAGCCGGTCCAGTTCGGCCTGGTCATGGCAGGAACGGCCGACCAGCCGGTGGGTCGGCGGCGGGTACGGGCCGGCGGCCGGCAGGTGGACGGCATCGCCGCCGAGCGGGTCGGGGCCGGCCACGATGAGGGTTCCCCCGGCACCGGCGAGGATCGCGCGCAGGTCGGCGGCGAGGGCGGCACGCTCGGCGCGGGGCAGGTCCTTCTCCCGCAGCACCACCCAGCGCACTCCCCCGGCCACAGCCCCCGCCACGATCCGGTCGAGCCCGTCCCGCGCCACCCGACGATCCGTCAGAACCACCACACCCGACGGCCCCGACCCGGCCGGGGCACGCTCGCCGGTCACAGGTCGGGTCTTCCGTCGTCGGATGTGGACGCGAGCGCGTGGAACCGGCGGGCGATCCGGCCGGCTCCGGCGGCCATCCGGCCCGCCTCGACCGCGTAGCGCATCGCCGTCGCCATCGCCACCGGGTCCGCGGCCCGGGTCACCGCACTTGCCAGCAGCACCGCGTCGCAGCCCAACTCCATCGCCAGGGCCGCGTCGGAGGCCGTGCCGATGCCGGCGTCGAGGATCACCGGCACGTCGACGCCCTGACGGATGAGCCGGATGTGGTGCGGGTTGCCGATGCCGAGCCCCGAACCGATCGGGGAGCCGGCCGGCATCACCGCGGCACAACCCACGTCGGCGAGCCGGCGGGCGAGCACCGGATCGTCACTGGTGTACGGCAGCACGGTGAAACCATCGGCGACCAGTTCCTCGGCGGCACGCAGCAGCTCCACCCCGTCGGGCAGCAGCGTCCGCTCATCGCCGATCACCTCCAGCTTGATCCAGTCGGTGTCGAACGCGTCCCGGGCCAGCCGGGCCACCTTCACCGCCTCGGTCGCGGTGTGGCAGCCGGCCGTGTTCGGCAGCAGCCGTACCCCGCACCGGTCCAGCAGCTCCAGCAGCCCTCCGGCGGAGCCCGGTGCCGTGCCCACCCGGCGCAGCGCCAGGGTGACCAGCTCGGTGCCGGACGCCCGGATCGCCTGCTCCAGCACGTGCAGGTTCGCGGCACCGCCGGTGCCGAGGATCAACCGCGAGGTGAACGTCGCCCCACCCAGCTCGAACGGCACGCCGCTCACCCGCCCTGCGCCGCGGTGAGCACCTCGACCCGGTCACCGTCGCGCAGCTCCGTGGCGGGCCAGGCGGCGCGGGGCACCACCTCGCCGTTGACCGCGACCGCCACCCCACGCTGTTCAGGCACGATGTCGCGGACCAGGTCCGCCACCGACGCACCACCCGGGGCGCTGCGTCCGGCCCCGTTCACCGTCAACTCCACCGGTCCCCCTTCATCGTCGGTTCAGGTCCGCTCGCCCCGGCCCAACCAGACCCGGCCGTACCAGCGGCACCGAAGCGGTCGGGCCCGAAGGGTGCGAGCAGCGGGTCGGGTATGCCGGTGAGCACCAGGTCGGCGATCAGGTCGGCGGTGATCGGGGTGAGCACGATGCCGTGCCGGTGATGCCCGGTCGCGGCCAGGACGTCCGGCCGGCCGGGCAGCGGCCCGAGGATGGGCGCGTTGTCCGGGGTGCCCGGGCGCAGTCCGGCAACCGCCTCGACCAGCTCGTACTCGGCCAACTCGGGCAGCAGGTCGACTCCGGCGCGGAGCAGGCGCTGCACGGCACCGGCGGTGACCGTGGTGTCCGATCGCTCCTCGACCGTCGCGCCGAGCACGACCTCGCCGCCGGCGCGGGGCACCAGGTAGACGGGCTCGCCGTCGGCGTACCCCCGGATCACGTGCCGGAAGCCCGGTGCGAGGCCGTCGGGCGCGCGTAGCCGGAGGATCTGGCCCTTCACCGGCCGCACGGGCAGGCTGGTGAGTGCGGCGGCCCCGCAACCGGCGGCGACCACGGTGATCCGGGCGTCCACCTCGGACAGATGCCGGACCGCGTGCGGTACGAGCACCGCGCCGGCCCGCTGCGCGGCCGTGCGCAGCGCCGGCACCAGCGATCGGGGGTCGACCTGGTGGTCGGTGGGGGCGACCGCGCCGCCGCGCACCCGCGGGGCGAGCGCCGGCTCGCGGTCGCGCAGCTCGCTGGGGCGCAGAGGGGTCACGGGCAGACCCAACCCCTGCTGGTACGCCCAGAGCCGGCGCGCCTCGGCCAGGTCGTCGCCGGTGAGCCCGACCATCAGGGTGCCCTCGGTCTGGTAGCCGATCCCGGCGCCGGTCACCTCGGTCAGCTCGGCGGCGAACTCCGGCCAGCGGGCTGCGGACGCCAGCAGCAGTTCGGTCAGCTGCCGCTCACCGAAGTACGCCTCGGCGACCGGGGCCAGCATGCCGGCGGCCACCACAGAAGCCCCCGAGCCGGACGCCGGGTCGTGCACCACCACCCGCAGGCCTCGCGAGGCGCAGCGCCAGGCGATGGCCAACCCGATCGGCCCCGCCCCCACCACCGCCACGTCCGGCCGGGCCCGGTCGTCGGATGGCGTCGACGGGGACCGGCCGGTCAGCACGTCAGGGCTCCGAGCAGCTCGGCGGTGGCCCGGGCCGGGTCGGCGGCGGCGGAGACCGCACCGACGACCGCCACCCCGTACGCCCCGGCGGCTCGCAGCGCCGGCACGCGGGCGGCGGTCACCCCACCGATCGCGATGACCGGCACGTCGACGGCGTCGGTGACCGCGCGTACCCCCACCGGGCCGATCGGGTCCGGCAGCCCGGACTTGGTGCTGGTGGCGTGGCACGGCCCGACGCCCAGGTAGCTGGCTCCCGCCGCGACGGCCTCGGTGGCCGTTTCCGCCGCACGGGCGGTGGCTCCCAGCACGCCGGTGGGGCCGAGCACCCGGCGGGCGGCGGCGACGGGCAGGTCGTCGGCTCCGACGTGCCCGCCGGCGGCGCCCACCGCCAGCGCCACGTGCAACCGGTCGTTGACCAGGCAGGTCGCTCCGTACGGCGCGCAGAGCGCCAGCACCCGCCGGGCCAGGTCGTACGCCTCACGGTCGGTGGCGGAGTCCTCGACCCGGACCTGCACCACCAGGTCGGCGCGGGCCGCCGTGAGGGCGGCCCGGACCACGGTGAGCGGGTCCCGCCCGGGTCGGGTGTCGGTGATCAGATGCAGTCGCCCCAGGGACGGCACGGCAACGCTCCTCCCTGCGCCGGCATTACCCGGATCAGGTTCGACGGTCGGGGGCTGTCAGCCCCCCTCTCAGCCCGGTACACCGGGCTCCCGTGGGTTACTTCCGTGTCACCGTACGACAGATCCGCCGGCCTGCCAAGGCGGGGGGTCGGTGCCGGCCGGCGGGCCGGACCGGGCCGGACGGGCGAAATCCGGAGGGCACTTCATGTGGTCCTGTTCGGAATGTCGCCTCCCGTTGCAGAACCGTTACCCGCCGGCATCTTGCCGGACATTGAGCCAACCGAATTAATTTGTTCAGCGATTCGACAAAATGCCGGTGAGGGCGCCTTGGCACGGTGTCACCACCGGCTCCATCTGGGACGGTCTTCGGCGAGCCGGCCCCCGCGATCTCTGTCCACTGCGACATTGGAGGCGGCGTGTCCCGTTCTCGTCGTGCCCGCGTACCCATCACAGCGACCCTGATCTCCCTAGCCCTCGCCTCGACGACCCTGTTCGGCACGCCCGCGCAGGCGGCTCCGGCCGCCGCGCAGGTTTCCCCGGTCACCCAGGTGGCGCCACAGGCCGCCGACGATCCCTTCTCCGTCCTGGTCTTCTCCAAGACCGCCGGCTTCCGCCACGACTCCATCCCCACCGGCATCGCCGCCATCCAACAGCTCGGCGTCGCCAACGGATTCACCGTGGACAACTCGGAGGACGGCGCCGCATTCAACGACGCCAACCTGGCCAAGTACAAGGCGGTGATCTGGCTCTCCACCACCGGTGACGTGCTCAACGCCGACCAGCAGGCGGCGTTCGAGCGCTACGTGAAGGCCGGCGGCGGTTACGTCGGCATCCACGCCGCGTCGGACACCGAGTACAGCTGGGCCTGGTACGGCGATCTGGTCGGCGCGTACTTCGCCAACCACCCGCAGAACCAGCAGGCCACGGTCAAGGTGGAGGACCACGCCCACCCGTCCACGGCCGGGTTGCCGGACCGCTGGTCCCGGTTCGACGAGTGGTACAACTACCAGACCAACCCCCGGCCGGACGTGCACGTGCTGGCCAGCCTGGACGAGAAGAGCTACACCGCCGGTGCCGGCGCGATGGGTGCGGACCACCCGATCGCCTGGTGTCAGGACTTCGACGGTGGCCGATCCTGGTACACCGGAGGCGGACACACCCGGGAGTCGTACGCCGAGCCCGAGTTCCTCTCCCACCTGCTCGGCGGCATCCGCACCGCGGCCGGTGTCGAGAACGCCGACTGCGGTGCCTCGAAGACGTCGAACTTCGAGAAGGTCGCGCTGGACAGCAACACCAGCAACCCGATGGAGTTGGACATCGCCCCGGACGGGCGGGTCTTCTACATCGAGCGCGACGGTCGCGTGCAGATCGTGAAGCCGGACACCGGCAACACCGTCACCGCCGTCGACCTGGACGTCTTCACCGGTAACGAGGACGGCCTCATCGGCATCCGGCTCGACCCGGACTTCGCCACCAACAACTGGGTGTACCTGTACTACGCCCCGAACGACGGGGTCACCCGCAACCTGCTGTCCCGATTCACGGTGACCGGCGACACCATCAGCCTGGCCAGCGAGAAGCAGGTGCTGCGGGTCGACACCCAGCGCAACACCTGCTGCCACGCCGGCGGCAGCATGACCTTCGACGGCGACGGCAACCTCTACCTGGCCACCGGTGACAACACCAACCCGTTCGAGTCGAACTCGTACACCCCGATCGACGAGCGGCCGGGCCGCCAGGACTACGACGCGCAGCGCAGCTCCGGCAACACCAACGACCTGCGCGGCAAGGTGATCCGGATCCACCCGGAGGACGACGGGACGTACACCGTTCCGGCGGGCAACCTCTTCGCACCGGGCACCGAGAAGACCCGTCCCGAGATCTACGCGATGGGCTTCCGCAACCCGTTCCGGATCGGCACCGACCCGAAGACCAACACGCTGTACGTCGCGGACTACGGGCCGGACGCCAACGCGGACAACCCCACCCGGGGCCCCCGCGGTCTGGTCGAGTGGAACGTCGTCACCCCCGGCAACTACGGCTGGCCGTACTGCACGGGCACGAACGAGGCGTACAACGACTACACGTTCCCGTCCGGGCCGAGCGGCGCGAAGTTCGACTGCGCCGCACCGGTGAACAACTCGCCCAACAACACCGGCCTGACCAACCTCCCGCCGGTGGTCCCGGCGACCGTCGACTACGGGTACGCCGGTGACGCGCGGTACCCGGAGATCGGTGGCGGCGGCGCCCCGATGGGCGGCCCGGTCTACCGGTACGACGCCGACCTGAACTCCAACCGCAAGTGGCCGGCGTACTACGACGGCAAGGCTCTGCTCGGCGAGTGGAACCAGAACAAGATGTACACCATGCAGGTGACCCCCGACGGCAAGTCGTTGGTGGACATCAACCAGTTGCTCACCGGCATGAGCATGGTCCGGCCGATGGACTTCGAGTTCGGCCCGGACGGCGCGCTGTACCTGATCGAGTGGGGCAGCGGCTTCGGCGGTAACAACGACAACTCCGGCGTCTACCGGATCGACTACACCGCCGGTGACCGGGCACCGATCGCGGCGGCGTCCGCGACCCCGACGTCAGGCGCCGCGCCGTTGACTGTCGAGTTCTCCAGCGCCGGCTCCCGGGACCCGGACGGTGGCACGCTCACCTACGCCTGGGCCTTCGGCGACGGGCAGACCTCCACCGAGGCGAACCCGACCCACACGTACGCCACGGCGGGCAACTACACCGCCCAGCTCACCGTCACCAACCCCAAGGGTCGTACCGCGGTGGCCAACGTGCCGGTCACGGTGGGCAACACGTCCCCGACGGTGACCATCGAGTTCCCGCCGGACGGTGGGTTCTTCGAGTGGGGCGACCAGGTCCGCTACTCGATCAAGGTGACCGACCCGGAGGACGGGCAGATCGACTGCGCCAAGGTGAACCTCCAGGTGCTGCTCGGCCACGACGAGCACGCCCACCCGCTGGAGCAGCACACCGGCTGCACCGGCACCGTGCAGACGTCGCTCGCCTCCGGGCACGGCGCCGAGGCGAACGTCTTCGCGGTCTTCGAGGCCACCTACACCGACGGTGGCGGGACCGGTGGGGCTGGCCCGCTCACCGGCCGCGCGATCGAGGTGCTCCAGCCCAAGCGCAAGCAGGCGGAGTTCTTCACCGCCACCGGGCGCGCTCCGGTGAGCACCGGCGGCGGAGACGCCGGCGTGCAGCGGGAGACCGGCGCCGACACCGCCGGCGGCGGCCAGAACATCGGGTTCATCGAGGACGGCGACTGGTGGTCGCTCGCCCCGGCGGACCTGACCAACATCACCGAGATCCGGTTCCGGGCCGCCTCCGCCGCCGCTGGCGGTCGGATCGAGGTCCGGGCGGGTGCGGTTGACGGACCGGTGGTCGCCACGGCCGTCGTACCGTCGACCGGCGCGTGGCAGACGTACACGGACGTGAGCGCACCGGTCACCGGCGCCGCGAGCGGCTCGCTGTTCTTCCTGGCCCGCGACCCGAACGGCGGGACGGGCTCGCTGTTCAACGTCAACTGGATGGACTTCGTCGGCCGCGGTGTCACCGAGAACGGGCCGCCGACGGTCAGCGCCACGGCCACCCCGGCCACCGGCACCGCACCGGTCACCGTCGCCTTCGACGGCACGGCCACCGACGCCGAGGGCGACACCCCGCTGACGTACGCCTGGGACTTCGGTGACGGAGGCACGGCGACCACCCTGGACGCCAGCCACACGTACACCAGCCCGGGCACCTTCACGGCCACCCTCACGGTGACCGACAGCAAGGGCGCCAAGTCGTACGCCACCGTGCCGGTGCGGGTCGACGCGCCGGACACGTCCTGCTTCGGGGCGCGTTCGGACGACTTCAACGGCACCAGCCTCGACAAGAGCCGGTGGACCAGCGTGGTCCGGGAGAACCAGCTCTACTCGGTCAGCGGCGGCGCGCTACGGCTGCCCACCGGCGTGGGCGACCTCTACGGCGCTCGTAACGACGCCACCAACCTGGTGCTCCAGGCGGCTCCGACCGGCCCCTGGGAGATGACCACCAAGGTCACCCTTCCGGTGACGGCCAACTACCAGCAGGCTGGCCTGCTGGTGTACGGCGACGACGACAACTACGCCAAGCTGGACCTGCTGTACAACGGCAGCCGGCGGGTGGAGTTCATCCGAGAGACGGCCGGCACGCCTCGCAACGAGGCCGCCGACAGCGTCGCCGCACCGGCGGGTGACACCGTGTACCTGCGGATCACCAGCGACGGGACGAACCTGACCGCGGCAGTCTCGTCCGACGGGCAGACCTTCACCCCGGCCGGCCGCTCGGCCGCGCTCGCCGGCATCACCAACCCGCGGATCGGGGTCTTCGCGCTCAACGGCGGCACCGAGGCACCGGTGGTCGACGCCGCCTTCGACTCGTTCCAGGTCACGCCGGACGCCCCGGCTGGGCCGGTCGACCCGTCGGACGAGTTCACCGGCAGCACGCTGGACAAGTGCCGGTGGGACGCGATCCTGCGGGAGGACCCGACCGGTTACCGGGTCACCGGTGGCGCGTTGCGGATCGACGTGCCCAACGGTGACATCTACGGCACCGACAACACCGGGCCGAAGAACTTCATCCTCCAGACCGCGCCGTCCGGCGACTGGACCCTGGAGACGAAGGTCGACGGCAGCCTGCTGAACGAGCAGTACCAGCAGGCCGGTCTGCTCGTGCAGGCGGACGACGACAACTACCTCAAGTTCGACTTCATCGCGGACAACCAGGCCGGCCAGACGGTGACGCGGCGGATCGAGTTCCGCAGCGAGATCGGTGGGGCGGTCCAGAACCCGCAGCCCGAGGCGGCCAACCTGACCGGTGCCGTGTGGCATCTGCGGCTGGCCCGCAGCGGCGACACGTTCACCGCGTCGTACTCGGCCGACGGGACGACCTGGACCGCGTTGACGGCGCTGACCAACAGCGCGGTCGGGGCGACCCCGAAGGTCGGGCTGTTCACCCTCGGCGCCAACCAGACGGCGTCGAAGACCGCCTCGTTCGACTACTTCCGGCTCAGCACGGAGGTAGCCGACGAGACCGCGCCGGTCACCACGGCGGCGGTTTCCGGCACCCCGACCGACGGGTGGCACACCGGGCCGGTGACGATCACGCTCACCGGTGCCGACGAGGCCGGCGGTAGCGGTCTCGCCGGGACGGCGTACCAGCTGGACGGGGCCACCACCTGGACGGACTACACCGCACCGGTGGCGGTCACCGGGGACGGCGAGCACGAGCTGCGGTTCCGCTCGACGGACCAGGCGGGCAACGTGGAGTCGACGAAGACCGTCTCGGTCAAGATCGACACCACCGCGCCGGTGACCTCGGCGACGTTCGCTCCCGCGAACGACGCCGGCTGGCACAACGGGACCATCCCGGTCGTGCTGACCTCGACCGACGCCGGTTCCGGCGTCAAGACGGTGGAGTGGTCGCTGGACGGTGGCGCGTGGACGCCGTACTCGACGCCGGTCGAGGTGACCGGTGACGGGCAGCATGAGCTGCTGTTCCGCTCGACCGACAAGGCGGGCAACGCCGAGACGCTCAAGTCGGCGGTGCTGCGCATCGACGGCACCAAGCCGACGCTGCTGGTCTCCGGGATCGCCGACGGCCAGCTCTACGGCGACAGTCAGGACGTTCGGGTGTCCTGGCAGGCTGTCGACCCGACCTCGGGCATCGCGACCGTGGTCGGCCAGTTGGACGGCCAGGCGTACGCCAGCGGCACTCTGCAGGCCATGTACGAGCTTCCGCTCGGCCTGCACGAGCTGACCGTGACCGCGACCGACAAGGCGGGCAACAAGACGACCTCGACGGTCCGGTTCTTCGTCACCACCTCGTTCCGGGACATGCAGAACCTGCTGGACCGGTTCAAGGCGACGGGGAGGCTCTCGGCCAATGCGCACAAGCAGTTGAAGGCGAAGCTCGATGCGGCCCGTCAGGCCGAGGCTGCCGGCAACGACGACAAGGCGATCAAGCAGTTGACCGCGTTCCGCACGCTCGCCGCCGACGCCACCCTGGTGGCCGAGGCGGAGATCCGGGATGTCCTCGTCCGGGACGCCGACGCCATGATCGTCCGGCTGGGCGGCACGGCCAGCAAGGCCGGGGTGACGGCGAACGACGGCGAGCCGGTCAAGGGCACCGGGCGGCTCGGTGGCGACGCCACCCGGCTCGCACCCGGTCGCCAGCTCTGATCCAACGAGGCCCCTCCCCGACGCCACAGCGTCGGGGAGGGGCCTCCCTCATCGGTAGGGAGGAGATGTCCGTGACGGGTATCCGCAAGGTGTTGGCGGCCGTGTTCGTCGGGCTGGCCCTGACCCTGCTCGCTGCGGCCCCGGCGGCCGCTCAGGCCGACAAACTCAAGCTCACGATGGCCGGCGACGGGGCTCAGGGCGTCACCATCCAGGCCACCTACGCCGATGGCCGCCGGCTGGAGCAGGTGGTGCGGTTGGTCCTCACCGCCACCGGCCCGGACGGGCAACGGGTCGGGCCGGTGCAGCTGGAACCACAGCCCGAGGGGCAGGGCTTCTACAGCAGCGGCCCGGTGCTCTCCACCGGCACCTGGAAGGTGACGGTCAACTCCCCCGCTCCACTGCAGGGTAAGGCCACCGCCACGGTGCAGGCGAAGGCGGCACAGTCGCCGCCGGTGCCCGCGCCGGTCGCGGTGACCAGGCCCGCGGACGAAGGCGGGGCGGGCGGCTGGTGGCCGTTCGCGGCGGCCGGCCTCGTGCTCGCCGCCGCGGCGATGGGAGTGGCCATGCTGTTCGGCCGCCGCCGCACGAGCTGACCGACCGGCGCTCCGGCGCCACTCCAACGACCGGGCCGGGCCGCGACGAGCGGCCCGGCCCGGTGTCGTCTGATCGGCTCGTGATCGACTCGACATCCCTGAAGTCGGGGTGTCCCGCCCGACAGGTCACCCCGACGTCAAGGAACGCGAGTGGATCATGCGCGGCGCGCCCCCGAGCACGACGCGGCACGCGCCCCCGAGCACGACGCGGCTACGCGCGCCACCGCGGCTCAGAGGATGGCGCGCAGCGCCGCCAGGTCCTCGTCGCTGGGCTCCCAGGTGCCGGCCGCGGCGTTGGCGCGTACCTGCTCGGGCGTGGTGGCACCGGCGATCACCGAGGTCACCGCCGGCTGGGCGGCCAGCCCGCCGATCGCCACCTGGAGCATGGTCAGACCCCGCTCACCCGCGTACGCCTCGATCGCCTCGATGGTGTCCCAGTCGGCTGCGGCGAGCCGCTCGGCGTACCGCCCACCGCCGGAGAGCCGGCTGCCGGCCGGCGGCTGAGCCTCACGCTTGTACTTGCCGGTGAGCAGGCCGTTGGCGAGCGGGAAGAACGGCAGCATGCCGAGGCCGAACCGCTCGCAGGCCGGGATGACCTCGGTTTCCACCGAGCGCTCCAGCAGGCTGTAGTGGTTCTGCGCGCTGATGAAGCGGGCCCGACCGTTGGACGAGGCGACCCAGTCCGCGTCGGCGATCTGCCAGCCCGCGAAGTTGGAGTTGCCCAGGTAGCGCACCTTGCCGTCGCGGACCAGGTCGTCCAGCGCGGCGAGGGTCTCGTCGATCGGGGTGCCCGGGTCGGGCTCGTGCATCTGGTACAGGTCGATGTGGTCGGTGCCGAGCCGGCGCAGCGACGCCTCGACCGCGCGGGCGATGTAACGCCGCGCGCCGCGTGCGCCGAAGTCCGGCCCGTTGAGGCCGTTCATGTCCATGCCGAACTTGGTGGCCACCACCACGTCGTCCCGGCGTCCCTTGAGCGCCTGCCCGAGCAGCTCCTCGGAGCCGCCCTGCGGCTCGCCGTAGATGTCGGCGGTGTCGAAGAGGGTGATCCCGGCGTCCAGGGCGGCGTCCACCACCGCCCGCGTGCCGTCGAGGTCGAGCTTTCGGCCGAAGTTGTTGCAGCCGATGCCGACCACGGAAACCACGAGCCCGGAGTCGCCCAGCCGGCGATAGGTCATTTCAGTCACGAGATCCACCCTATGCCGGCCGGGTGCACCGTCGCCGGGGACCGGTCAGCCGACGTCCCAGACGGGTTCCGGGGTCTCCACCACCTCGCTGTCGCCACGGAACAGCACGAACCGGTCGAAGGAGCGGGTGAACCAGCGGTCGTGGGTGACCGCGATCACCGTCCCCTCGAACGCGTTCAGGCCCGCTTCGAGGGCCTCCGCGCTGGCCAGGTCGAGGTTGTCGGTGGGCTCGTCGAGCAGCAGCAGGGTCGCCCCGGACAGCTCCAGCAGCAGCACCAGGAAACGAGCCTGCTGCCCGCCGGAGAGCGTGCCGAAGCGCTGGTCACCCTGGTCGGCCAGCTCGTACCGGCTCAGCACCCCCATCGCCGCGTGCCGGTCCATCCCCGTGCGGTGCTCATCACCACGCCAGAGAATCTCCACCAACGTCTTCGACATCAGCTCCGGCCGGTCGTGGGTCTGGGAGAAGTGCCCGGGGCGGACCCGGGCACCGAGCCGGGCCGTGCCGTCGTGCGCCACCGGAGCGAGCGCGCCCGCCCCGTCGACCGGCCCGTTCGCCGGGTCGGGGTCGCTGCCGCCCCGGGCCAGCAGCCGCAGGAAGTGCGACTTGCCGGTGCCGTTGGCACCGAGCACCGCAACCCGGTCGCCGTACCAGATCTCCAGGTCGAAGGGGAAGGTCAGGCCGTCCAGCTCCAGCTGCTCGCAGACGACCGCGCGCTTGCCGGTCCGCCCGCCGCTCAGCCGCATCCGGATGTCCTGGTCCTTCGGCGGTACGGGCGGCGGCCCGGCCTCCTCGAACTTGCGCAGCCGGGTCTGCGCGGCCTGGTAGCGCGAGGCCAGCCCGTCGTTGTACGCGGCCTTCTGCTTGTACATCAGCATCAACTCGCGCAGCTTCTGGTGCTCCTCGTCCCAGCGCCGGCGCAGTTCGTCCAGGCGTGCGTGCCGGGCCACCCGTGCGGAGTGCCAGCTCGCGAAGCCGCCCGGGTGCACCCACGCGCTGCCACCCTCGACGGCGACCACCCGGTCGGCGCTCTGGGCCAGCAACTCGCGGTCGTGCGAGACGTAGAGCACCGACTTGGTCGACTCGCGCAGGCGCGCCTCCAGCCAGCGCTTGCCGGGCACGTCGAGGAAGTTGTCCGGCTCGTCGAGCAGCAGCACCTCGTCCGGGCCGCGCAACAGCAACTCCAACGCGAAGCGCTTCTGCTGGCCGCCGGAGAGGGTACGCACCGGCCGGTCCCGCACGGCGTCCCAGGGCAGGTCGAGCACGATGGTGGCGACGGTGTCGAAGAGCACCTCGGCGTCGTACCCGCCGGCCTCGCCCCAGGCGCCCAGCGCGTCGGCGTACGCCAGCTGGGCCTTGCTCGCGGCGTTGCTGAACTTGCCGTGGGCCTCGGCCGCCCGCATGGCCGCCTCGGTCTCGCCGAGCCGGCGGCCGGCCTCGCGCAGCGACGGCGGCGCCAGCGACAGCGCCAGGTCGGCGAGCGTCGACTCGTCGCCGATCATGCCGATGAACTGGCGCATGACGCCCAGCCCACCGGCCCGCGCGACGGTGCCGGTACGCACCGGCAGGTCGCCGGCGACCATCCGCAGCAGCGTCGTCTTACCCGCGCCGTTCGGCCCGACCAGGGCGACCTTGGCGCCCTCCCCGACCCGGAACGACACGTCGGCGAAGAGTTCCCGACCGTCGGGCAGGATGTGCCCGACCGCTGCCACGTCCACGTATCCCACGCCGGGATCCTGCCCCAGCGAGGGTCAGGGGTACATCCAATTACCGGGTGACCCGCAGCACCCGGAAGCCCTTCTGGCTGGCGTACCGCTCCACCTGCCAGTTCTGCTCGGTGAGCCAGCGCTGCAACGAGTCGCCGCCGAGGTGCCGGGCGACGACCAGCCAGCCGACGCCGTCCGGTGCGAGCCGCGGCAGCCAGCGCAGCAGCAGCTCGTGCAGCTCCTCCTTGCCGATCCGGATGGGTGGGTTGGACCAGAGCTGGGCGAACCGGATGTCTGCCGGCACGTCATCCGGCGCACTGACCCGGACCCGGTCACCGGCACCGATCCGGACCGCGTTGGCGACGGTCAGCTCGCGGGCGCGAGCGTTGACGTCGACGGCCCAGACGGTGCTGGCCGGCGCGACATCGGCCAGTACGCAGCTGATCGGCCCGAACCCACAACCGAGGTCGAGCAGGTCGCCACTGGTGTCGGCGGCGGGCAGCTCGGCCTTACGCAGGAGCACCCCGGTTCCGGGGTCGAGTCGGCTGGCGGAGAAGACCCCGCCGGCCGAGACGAGCCGGTAGTCGCGGTCGGCGACGGAGAACTCGACCTCGCGCGCCGGGGCGTCGCTGGCGGGCTGAGCGGTGAAGTAGTGGTCGCCGGTCACGCCGGCAATTCTCGCACCGGCCCGGGCCGGCCACGACACGGCCCACGCACACATTTACCCGATATTACCCCCTAAAGGGACAATGACTCCTACTCTGGGCGACATGGTGTATCGGTACGAGTCCGATGAGGACGCTTTCGAGGAGTACCCGGAGCCCGGGTCCGACCTGTCGGTGCTCGGCGCCGGTCCGCCGCCGCCGGCCGGGCCCTCTCCGTCACGCTTCCCCACGCCGTCGCTGGCCCGGGCGAATCAGCTCTCGCTGCCGTCGTCGCAGCCACCGCCGGCCCGTACCGAACTTCCGCCCGCCGCGCCCCGCAGCCAGGTGTACACGTCGGCGCAGCCGGCGGAGCCACCTGTCCGGCGCGGTGGCGGGCGGCTGTGGCAGGTGCTGATCGGCGGCGCGGCCGTCCTGGTGCTGCTCGCCCTCTGCGGCCTGGGTGCCGCGGCGCTGCTCATCGACCGCACCCCGCAGCCACAGGCCACCCCGACGTACCAGCCGAACGCCGCCCCGACGTCCGCCGCAGCGGAACGCCTGGCCCTCGACTCCCGGGACACCGACCAGGCCCCACTCACCGCCAAGGAACTCTTCCCCGGCAAGACGTTGAAGCTCACCGACGGCCAGCCGAGCTACCAGGTGCTCAAGACACACTCCAGCGGCAGTTGCGCCGTCGCCGCCACCGGCGAGGTCGCCGACCTGCTGGTCCGGCTCGGCTGCAACCAGGTCGTCCGGGCCACGCTCCGCACACCCGACGGTGACCACCTGGTCACCACCGGCCTGTTCAACCTCACCGACAAGGTGAGCGCGGAGCGAGCCCGCGATCGGATCCGGCAGCTGCTCGACGAGCGGCAGGGCCGCTTCCGTGGCCTCACCGGCGGCGACGGAGACGGCACCGACGTGCTGGCCAGCGCGCCGGCCCGGGTCGGCTGGCAGGTCCGCGGTCACTACCTGGCGTACGCGCTGGTGGTCCGCAAGGACGGGGCGGCGGTCAAGGCGGGTGACACCAAGGTTCGGGAGATCCTGTTCGACATGATCGAGCTGCACCTCAGCCGGGGCGTGCTGCAACAGCGGGCCGACGGTGGCACAGCCGCGCAACCGACGGCGGCGCCGACGGACAACAGCGGGAGCCAGGGCGGCAGCACCGGCGACGAAGATCTGCCGGGCGACTGACCCCGCACACCGTCGGCGGTCAGCCCTCGATCGGGACCCGCAACCGGCGGGTGAGGTCGGCGCGACGCGCGTACTCGGCCGGGTCCGCCGGGTAGCCGACCGCGACCAGGGTCAGCCCGTGTGCGGGGGCCACGGTCACCTCGCTGGACCGAACCTGTCGGGTGAGCAGGCTGCCCGGCCACTCGACCGGGCGGCGGCCGTCCCCGGCCACCAGCATCGCCCCCACCAGGCTGCGCACCATCGCCTGGCAGAACGCGTCGGCCTGCACGGTGGCGACCAGGATGCCGTCCGGGTCGCGACGCCAGTCCAGCCGGGTCACCTCGCGCAGCGTGGTCGCGTTCTCCTTGCGCCGGCAGTACGCGGCGAAGTCGTGCTCCCCGACCAGGCCGGCCGCCGCGGCATTCAGCGCGGTCAGGTCCAGCGGCTTCGGCCAGGCCAGGACCTCGTGCCGGCGCAGCGGCTCGGCACCGAAGGTCGCATCGGTGACCCGGTACTCGTAGCGCCGGAAGGTGGCCGAGAACCGGGCGTCGAAGTCGTTCGGCACCTCGGTCATCGCCCGTACGCGCACGTCGGTGGGGAGCAGACGGGCCAGGCGGCGCACCAGCCGCCCCTCGTGCTGTTGCCACACGTCGGCGGGCAGATCCAGGTGGCAGACCTGCCCGGTGGCGTGCACCCCCGCGTCGGTCCGCCCGGCCACCGTCAGCCCGGTGGCCGTGCCGGCGCCGAGGACCAGGTCCAGGGTCTCGACGAGCACCCCCGCGACGGTGCGCCGCGACGGCTGGGCAGCCCAGCCGGAGAAGCCCGTGCCGTCGTACGAGACGTCCAGCCGCAGCCGGATCCGCTCGTCCACCTCGTACCTCCTGTTACGGGTCGGGCCCGACACCCCGATGGGGTGCCGGGCCCGCACGATGCCCGAGATCAGGCCTTGTTCTCGGTGGCCTCGTCGCTGTCCTCGCGGGCGGCGTCGGTGTCACCGGACGCCGACACCGGCGCCTCGGCGTCCTGGTCCGCCTGAGCCGACTGCGGAGCCTCATCGGCCGGGGCGAGCGCCTCGACCTTGTCCTGCTGCGCGGCCTTGCGGGCGGCGGTCTTCTTGTTCACCTTCGGCTCGGCGACCTGAAGCTCCTCCACCAGCTCGATGATGGCCATCGGCGCGTTGTCACCCTTGCGCGGACCGGTCTTCACGATCCGGGTGTAACCGCCGGGGCGGTTGGAGTACCGGGGCGCGATCTGGTCGAACAGGGCGTAGACCACGTCCTTGTCCTTGACGACACCCAGCACCCGCCGCCGCGAGGCGAGGTCACCGCGCTTGGCCTTGGTGATGAGCTGCTCGGCCAGCGGACGCAGCCGCCGAGCCTTCGTCTCGGTGGTCTGGATCTTGCCGTGCTGGAACAGCGCGGTGGCCAGGTTGGCCAGCATCAGCCGCTCGTGCGAGGGGCTGCCGCCGAGGCGGGGGCCCTTGGTGGGCGTGGGCATTTTTGGTGCTCCTCAGTTGTGGCGGCAGCGCGGACTAGAGCTGCTCGGTCTCGCGGTAGTCGTCGGTGTCGTAGTCGGCCTCGCCGAAGGTGTCCACGACGTGCGCCGGGTCGAAGTTCGGAGCCGAGTCCTTCAGCCCGAGACCCATCCCGGCGAGCTTCATCTTGACCTCGTCGATCGACTTCTGACCGAAGTTGCGAATGTCGAGGAGGTCGGCCTCGGTACGCCCGATGAGCTCACCAACGGAGTTGATGCCCTCGCGCTTGAGGCAGTTGTAGGAGCGGACGGTGAGGTCCAGCTCCTCGATCGGCAGAGCGAGGTCCGCCGCCAGCTGGGCGTCCTGCGGGGACGGCCCGATGTCGATGCCCTCGGCGGTCTCGTCCAGCTCCCGGGCCAGCCCGAACAGCTCCACCAGCGTCGAACCGGCGGAGGCCAGCGCGGTACGCGGGCCCATCGACGGCTTGGTCTCGACGTCGATGATCAGCCGGTCGAAGTCGGTGCGCTGCTCGACACGGGTCGCCTCGACGCGGTAGGTCACCTTCAGCACCGGCGAGTAGATCGAGTCGACCGGGATGCGGCCGATCTCGGCGCCGGACTGCTTGTTCTGCGCCGCCGTCACGTAGCCCCGGCCCCGCTCGACGGTCAGCTCCATGTCGAGCCGGCCCTTGCCGTTGAGGGTGGCGAGCTTGAGGTCCGGGTTGTGCACCGAGACGCCGGCCGGCGGCTGGATGTCGCCCGCGGTCACGTCGCCCGGGCCCTGCTTGCGCAGGTACATGCTGACCGGCTCGTCGTGCTCGGAGCTGACGCACAGCTCCTTGATGTTCATGACGAGCTCGACCACGTCCTCCTTGACACCGGGGATCGTGGTGAACTCGTGCAGCACACCGTCGATCTTGATCGAGGTGACGGCCGCGCCCGGGATCGACGACAGCAGCGTGCGCCGCAGCGAGTTACCCAGGGTGTAGCCGAATCCCGGCTCCAGCGGCTCAATGGCGAACCGCGACCGGGTCTCGTTGATCGACTCCTCGGAGAGGGAGGGTCGCTGGCTGATGAGCATCTTTTCTCTTCTCTTCCGGGACGCCCGCTATTTGACGCCCACGACACAAACTGTTCCGGTGGCCCGCCCCGGAGGGCGGGCCACCGAACGAGCTCGGACTACTTGGAGTAGAGCTCGACGATCAACTGCTCCTGGACCTGCGTGTCGATGACCTGCCGGGCCGGGAGGGAGTGCACGAGCACCTTCATCTGGCTCGGGATGGCCTCAAGCCACGCCGGAACCGTCCTCGAGCCGGCCTGAGCCTGCGCGACGATGAACGGGGTGAGCTCCTTGCTCTTGCCCCGAACCTCGATGATGTCGTGCTCCTTGACGCGGTACGACGGGATGTCGACCTTCTTGCCGTTCACCGTGAAGTGACCGTGCTTGACCAGCTGGCGGGCCATGTCCCGCGAGTGGGCGTAGCCGGCCCGGTAAACGACGTTGTCCAGCCGCGACTCGAGGATCTGCAGGAGGACCTCACCGGTCTTGGCCTGCTTGCCAACGGCTTCCTCGTAGTAACCGCGGAACTGCTTCTCCAGCACGCCGTAGACGCGGCGGGCCTTCTGCTTCTCACGGAGCTGGAGCAGGTACTCCGTCTCCTTGGTGCGGCCGCGGCCGTGCTGCCCGGGCGGGAACGGCCGGGACTCAAACGGGCACTTCGGACCATCGCACTTGCTGCCCTTGAGGAACAGCTTCATCTTCTCCCGCCGGCAACGGCGGCAGTCAGCACCGGTGTAACGAGCCATCTCTCTCTACCTCTCAGACCCGGCGACGCTTCGGCGGACGGCACCCGTTGTGCGGCTGCGGGGTGACGTCGGAGATCTGCCCGACCTCGAGGCCCACGGCCTGCAGCGAACGGATGGCGGTCTCCCGGCCGGAACCGGGGCCCTTGACGAACACGTCGACCTTGCGCATGCCGTGCTCCATGGCGCGACGCGCGGCGGCCTCGGCGGCCAGCTGCGCGGCGAACGGAGTCGACTTGCGGGAGCCCTTGAAGCCCACCTGGCCAGCGGAGGCCCAGGAGATGACCGCACCGGTCGGGTCCGTGATGGACACGATGGTGTTGTTGAACGTGCTCTTGATGTGCGCCTGCCCGTGGGCGACGTTCTTGCGTTCCTTGCGCCGGACCTTCTTGACAGCGGCTCCGGCACGAGCCTTCGGTGGCATAAGTCTGTGCGCTCCTAGTTGACTTTCCGGATTGGGTTGCGGCCTGGCCCACCTCGGCGGCGGCCGACCCCGTCATCCGGTTAAGAACTACTTCTTGCCGGGCTTCTTCTTGCCGGCGACGGTCCGCTTCGGGCCCTTGCGGGTCCGCGCGTTGGTCTTGGTCCGCTGGCCACGCACGGGCAGGCCCCGGCGGTGCCGGATGCCGGCGTAGCAGCCGATCTCAACCTTGCGGCGGATGTCAGCGGCGACCTCGCGGCGCAGGTCGCCTTCAACCTTGTAGTTGCCCTCGATGTGGTCGCGGAGCTGCACGAGCTCCTCGTCCGTGAGGTCCCGAGCGCGCTTGTCCGGCGAGATGCCGGTGGCGGCGAGTGTCTCCAGGGCGCGGGTGCGACCGACCCCGAAGATGTAGGTGAGCGCGATCTCCAACCGCTTCTCGCGGGGGAGATCCACGCCGACTAGACGTGCCATGTGCGGGCGTACTCCTCGTGATGTGTGGCGGAGGTGTGGACCCGTCCCACCCCGCTACCGGCCGTCCCGTCTTTCCGACGCGATGAGCGCCGGCGACCGGGATCGGTCGCTGCCCGAGCGGGCCCCGGCCTCCGACCGGGGGTCAGCCACGCAGAGGTACGTCTCGCGTACCGCTCGCGGCTGGGACGAGCATGTGTGATGTGTGTGTCGCTGGGGATCTACCGGGACCAACGCCACCCGGCCGTGTTCCGGCCGGACTGGCTGAGTCAGCCCTGGCGCTGCTTGTGGCGCGGGTCGCTGCAGATGACCATGACCCGGCCGTGCCGGCGGATAACCCGGCACTTGTTGCAGATCCTCTTGACGCTCGGCTTGACCTTCACGGTTGCCTTACTTCCCATCTGGCCCGGGGACGCGCGAGGCGCGAGACCGGACGTCGAAGACGGACACGGGACTTCCCGGCCGCCGTCAGGACTACTTGTAGCGGTAGACGATGCGCCCGCGGGTCAGGTCGTACGGCGAGAGTTCGACGACGACCCGGTCCTCCGGAAGGATACGGATGTAGTGCTGCCGCATCTTTCCGCTGATGTGAGCCAGCACCTTGTGGCCGTTCGCGAGCTCCACCCGGAACATGGCGTTCGGCAGGGGCTCGATGACCCGACCCTCGATCTCAATGGCTCCGTCTTTTTTCGGCATGTCCTCCGCTGTCCTGACGTCGATTGCTCCGGGCGGCCCACAACGTCTTACACGGGGAACTGACCAAGATCAGAAGCCCGCGCCAGCCGCGGCTCCAGGTCCCACCGAAGCGCAGGGTGGGCATGCCGGAGTGGACGCTGTGCGCCGATCTGAAAGTGTACGCCCGCCTGCAGTCGGTCGCCAAACCGGCCACCCCCCACGCCCTGGCACGTCACCCTCAGCGCCGTTGATCATGAAGTTTTCGTCCCGACACCCCGGCGCCGGAGGCAATAACTTCATGATCATCGGCGCTGGGGCCGGTCAGGTCAGGTAACTGCCGGGGGGTCGTCGGATTCGAGGGCGCGCCGTTCGCGCTTGGCGCGCTTGCGGTCTCGGCGGCGCCGCCGGTCGATCGCCTCGCGCTGGGGCTCTTTCCCGGCCAGTCCCGTGACCGTGCGGACTGCCAGCACCGCACCCCACGGCCCTGCCACCCAGGCCGGCCAGAAGTAGAGCAGATCCTGGCTGAGCAGCGAGGTCACCGCCCAGATGGTCACCACGATGGCGACCACCTTCAGGTACGGCAACCACACCTCGGCCAACCAGCGGGCGGTGACGCCCCCGGCAGGTGCCTGACCGAGCTGGCCACCCAGCGGGCTGACCGCCGGAGCGGCGCCCGAGGCCGGCGCCAGGCCCGACCGCTGGGACGGCGTCACCGGCGGCAGGTCGGCGATCAGGGCCTCAAGATCGGCGTAGGTGCGCGCCGCGTAGGCCCGCTGCAACCGCTCGTCGTACTCATACAGGTCCAACCGGCCCTCGTCGAGCGCGACCCGTAACCGGTCAGCCACCGCCGCACGGTCCGCGTCCGCGGCTCGCATCCCGTCCTGCCCGTCCATGCCGGCAAGCATGCCACCGCCACGCCAGTCCCGCCGGACCCGCCAACCTCGGTCGATCATGAAGTTGTTGCCCGGTCCAGCGGCGTTTCATGGCAATAACTTCATGATCAACGGGCTTGGTGGGGTGGGGCCGGGGTGGGGCCGGGGTTAGGGGGTCTTGGAGGTTGCGGGTTGGCTTGCGGTGACGAGGTCGCCCAGGCGGGCCCGGCCCCCGTCGAACGCGGTGAGCACCCAGACGCCGTCCGGCAGCAGAGCCATCGAGTGCTCGACATGCGCGGCCACCGAGCCGTCCCGGGTGACCACCGTCCAGCCGTCGGCCAGCTCGACCGTACGCGGGGACGCCATCGTGATCATGGGCTCGATGGCCAACGCCATGCCGGGAACCAGCCGTGGGCCCTTGCCCGGCCGGCCGTGGTTGAGCACGTGCGGGTCCTGGTGCATCTCGGTGCCGATGCCGTGCCCGCCGTAGCCGTCGACGATGCCGTACCGGCCGCCCTTACGGACGGCGGTCTCCACCGCGTGCGAGATGTCGGTGAGTCGGCCCTTGCCGCTGGCCGCGCCGCGTGCGGCGGCGGCGATGCCGGCCCACATCGCGTCTTCGGCGACCTCGGCCATCTTCAGCAGCGCCGGGTCGACGTCGCCGACCCCGACGGTGATCGCGGCGTCGCCGTGCCACCCGTCCAGCACCGCACCGCAGTCGATGGAGATCAGATCACCGGCCTGGAGCACCTGCGCAGGCGACGGGATGGCGTGCACGATCTGCTCGTTGACCGAGGAGCAGATCGACGCCGGGAAACCGTGGTAGCCCTTGAACGACGGAACGCCACCCGCCTCGCGGATGGTCGACTCGGCAATGGCGTCCAGATCGGCGGTGCTCACCCCGGGGGCGACCGCCTCCCGCATCCGACGAAGCGCCTCGGCCACCACCAGCCCGGCGGACCGCATCTTCTCGATCTGGTCAGGGGTCTTCAGCTGGATGTCCAGCTGGGGACGACGCATGGAGCGATTACCTTTCGTTGCCGAACAGCGGGGCACGTTGTGCGTACCCCGCTGTTCGCACTCTATCCGCCGTGGCCCGGCCGGACCTCAGCCGCCGTACGACCGCAGCGCGTCGATGGCCCGGGTGGTGACGTCCTCCACCGGCCCGGTGGCGTCGATCCCGACCAACTTGCCCTGAGCGCCGTAGTAGTCGACCAGGGGTGCGGTCTTCTCGCTGTACTCACGAAGCCGGGTGGCGATCGTCTCCGGCTTGTCGTCGTCGCGCTGGAACAGCTCGGCGCCGCACCGGTCGCAGATGCCGGGTCGGGTGGTGGCGTCGAACTCGACGTGCCAGATCTTGCCGCAACCCCGGCAGGTACGCCGACCGGAGAGACGCCGGATGACCTCGTCGTCGTCGACCACCAACTCCAGGACCAGATCCAGGGCGGTGCCCAGATCGGCGAGGAGCTTGTCCAGTGCGGCAGCCTGCGGAGTGGTCCGCGGGAAACCGTCGAGCAGGAAACCCTCGCTGGCGTCGGGCTCGGCCAGCCGGTCCCGGACCATGTTGATGGTGACCTCGTCCGGAACCAGCTCGCCCGCGTCCATGTACCGCTTCGCCTCGACACCGAGCGGCGTGCCCTGGGTGACGTTCGACCGGAAAATGTCCCCGGTCGAGATCTTGGGCACCGACAGGTGCGCGGCGATGAACTCGGCCTGCGTGCCCTTGCCCGCGCCCGGCGGGCCAACCAGAACGAGTCTCATCTACCGCAGGAACCCTTCGTAGTTCCGCTGCATGAGTTGGCTCTCGATCTGCTTCACGGTCTCCAGACCGACGCCGACCATGATGAGCACAGCGGTGCCGCCGAACGGGAAGTTCTGGTACTGCTGGTTGTCCAGCCAGATGAAGAAGAAGTTCGGCAGGATCGAGATGACGCCGAGGTAGAGCGCGCCCGGCAGCGTGATCCGGCTGAGGATGAAGTCCAGGTAGTCGGCCGTCGGCTTGCCCGGACGGATGCCCGGCACGAACCCGCCGTACTTCTTCATGTTGTCCGCGACCTCGGTCGGGTTGAACGTGATCGAGACGTAGAAGTACGTGAAGAAGATGATCAGCAGGAAGTAGACCGAGATGTAGATCGGGCTGCTCGGGTTGACCAGGTTGTTCTGGATCCACGCCTGGGTCTTGCCGGGGTCGGTCTGGTCGAAGAACTGCAGAGCCAACTGCGGCAGGTAGAGCAGCGACGAACCGAAGATGACCGGGATCACACCCGCCTGGTTGACCTTCAACGGGATGTAGGTCGAGGTGCCGCCGTACATCCGCCGGCCGATCATCCGCTTGGCGTACTGCACCGGGATCCGGCGCTGCGCCTGCTCGATGAACGTGACCGCAGTGATGACCAACAGGACCAGCGCGATGACCAGGCCGAACATGCCCCAGCCCTTGCTGGTCTTGATCTGCCAACCCTCGCTGGGGAGCCGAGCCGCGATCGAGGTGAAGATCAGGACAGACATGCCGTTGCCGACACCCCGGTCGGTGATCAGCTCACCGAGCCACATGACCATGCCGGTGCCGGCGGTCATCGTCATCACCAGGATGGCCAGGGTCAGCCAGTCCGGGATGCCGGTGCCGGTGGGGATGATCGGGAACTGGTCGCAACGGTTCTGGAAGAGCTGCCCGGAGCGGGCCAGGGCCACGAACGCCGAGGCCTGCAGCACACCGAGACCGAGGGTCAGGTAGCGGGTGTACTGGGTGATCTTCGCCTGGCCGGCCTGGCCCTCCTTGCGGAGCTGCTCGAGGCGCGGGATCACGACGGTCAGCAGCTGCAAGATGATCGACGCGGTGATGTAGGGCATGATGCCCAGCGCGAAGACCGAGAGCTGTAGCAGCGCTCCACCCGAGAACAGGTTGAGCAGGTTGAGGACGCCCGTCGTCTCACCCTGGAGGGTGTCGAGGCACTTCTGCACGTTGCCGTACGAGACGCCCGGACTGGGGAGCGTCGCACCCAGCCGGTAGACCGCGATGATGCCTACTGTGAACAGCAGCTTCTTGCGCAGGTCAGGCGTACGGAACGCACTGAGAAAGGCGGACAGCAACTTCTTCCTCCTGCGCGAGGCGGGCCGCCGGTGATCCCTGGCGGGTGGGGGTGGACCACGGGCGAGCGCCCGCAATCCATGACTGGGAAGGGACTCTAACAGCCCCACCCCGGTCCGGGCAGATGCGCCCGACTACATAAATCGATTCCGATATTACCGGGCGCTCAGGGCCCATGTAGACCATGGCGCCCGCCAGTTGCTCACAACTGGACGGGCGCCATGGGTGGTACGCCTTACAGCTCGGTGACGGAGCCACCGGCGGCGGCGATCTTCTCCTTGGCCGACGCACTGAACGCGTGCGCCGACACCTGGAGCGCCACTCCGCCGAGGTCCCCGGTGCCGAGGACCTTGACCGGGTGACCCTTGCGGACCGCGCCGGACTCGACCAGCTCCAGCGGGCCGACCTGGCCACCGTTCGGGAACAGCTCAGCGAGTCGGTCCAGGTTGACCACCTGGAAGACCACCTTGAACTTGTTCTTGAAGCCCTTCATCTTCGGCAGGCGCATGTGGATGGGCATCTGCCCACCCTCGAACGCCGCCGAGATGTTCTTGCGGGCCTTGGAACCCTTGGTACCGCGACCAGCGGTCTTGCCCTTGGAACCCTCACCACGACCCACGCGGGTCTTCGCGGTCTTGGAACCGGGCGCCGGGCGCAGGTGGTGCACCTTGATCGTCATTACTCGACCTCCTCGACCTTCACGAGGTGGTTCACAGTGAAGATCATGCCGCGGATCTCGGGCCGGTCCTCCTTGACCACCACGTCGTTGATCCGCTTGAGACCGAGCGAACGCAGCGAATCACGCTGGTTCTGCTTGGTCCCGATACCGGACCGGACCTGGGTGACCTTCAGACGTGCCATCAGTGCGCCACCCCCGCACGCGACGCCAGCATGGCGGCCGGCGCGACGTCCTCCACCGGCAGGCCACGACGCGCCGCGACCTGCTCGGGGGACTCAAGCCCCTTCAGGGCCGCCACGGTGGCGTGCACGATGTTGATCGGGTTCGACGAGCCGAGGCTCTTGGAGAGCACGTCGTGGATCCCGGCGCACTCCAGCACGGCGCGCACCGGACCGCCGGCGATGACACCCGTACCGGCCGAGGCCGGCTTGAGCAGCACCACACCAGCGGCGTCCTCACCCGTCACCGGGTGCGGGATCGACTGACCGATCCGCGGGACCTTGAAGAAGTGCTTCTTGGCCTCCTCGACACCCTTGGCGATGGCCGCGGGCACCTCCTTGGCCTTTCCGTAGCCCACGCCGACCGTGCCGTCGCCGTCGCCCACGATCACCAGGGCGGTGAAGCTGAAGCGACGACCACCCTTCACGACCTTGGCGACGCGGTTGATCGCGACGACCCGCTCAAGGTGCGGGGTCTTCTCGACGGGCGCGTTTCCGCGGCCGCCCTCACGGCGGTTGTCGCGGCGACCACCCTCGTTGCCACCGGACCCGCCGCCACGGCGCTGTTGACCTGGCATCAGCAGCCTTCCTTATCTCTCGTGACGGGGTTGTTAGAACTCGAGCCCGGCTTCGCGGGCGGCGTCGGCAAGCGCGGCGACTCGCCCCGCGTACCGGTTACCACCGCGGTCGAAGACGACCTTGGAGACGCCGGCGGCCTTGGCCCGCTCGGCGAGCAGCGCGCCCACCTTGCCAGCCAGGGCGCTCTTGTCGCCCTCCGTACCGCGCAGCGAGGCGTCCAGGGTCGACGCCGACGCCAGGGTGTGACCCTTGGTGTCGTCGACGATCTGGGCGACCATGTGCCGCAGCGAACGGGTGACGACCAGGCGCGGACGCTCGGACGTACCGCTGACGTTCTTGCGGACGCGGAAGTGCCGACGCGCACGCCCAACGGCGCGCTTGGCGGCAACGCCGCGGCGGCGCTTGAGCAGCGTGGCGCTCACTTCTTACCTGCCTTTCCGGCCTTGCGGCGGATGACCTCGCCCTGGTACTTGACACCCTTGCCCTTGTAGGGCTCCGGCGGGCGGATCTTCCGGATGTTGGCGGCGACCTCACCGACCTGCTGCTTGTCGATGCCAGCCACGTGGAACAGGGTCGGCCGCTCCACCGTGAAGGTGATGCCCGCCGGAGCGGCGACGACCACCGGGTGCGAGAACCCGAGCGCGAACTCGAGGTCCGAACCCTTGGCGGTGACCCGGTAACCGGTGCCGGCGATCTCCAGGCTCTTGCGGTAGCCCTCGGTGACCCCGACGATCATGTTCGCAACCAGCGTACGGCTCAGGCCGTGGAGTTCCTTGGCCTTGCGCTCGTCGTTCGGCCGGTTGACGCTCAGCTGCCCATCCTCGGCCCGCTCGATCGTGATCGGCTCGGCGAGGGTGTGCTGGAGCTGGCCCTTGGGGCCCTTGACCTTGACGGTCTGCCCGTCGATCGTGATGTCGACGCCGGCTGGTACCGGGATCGACTTACGTCCAATTCGCGACATTTCTACCTGTCTCCCGTTACCAGACGAAGGCGAGGACTTCCCCGCCAACACTCCGCTTGCGGGCCTGCCGGTCGGTCAGCAGCCCCTGGGACGTCGAAATGATCGCCACGCCCAGCCCACCGAGCACCCGCGGGAGCCCGTCCGACTTGGCGTACACCCGGAGACCGGGCTTGGACACGCGCTTGATGCCGGCCAGGCTCCGCTCGCGGTTCTGGCCGTACTTCAGCTCGACGACCAGTCGCTTGCCGACGGCGCCCTCCTCGGGCTCCTCGACCGACCAGGTGGCGATGTAACCCTCGGCCTTCAGGACCTCGGCAATGTTCGCCTTGATCTTGGAGTAGGGCATCTTCACCTGATCGTGGTACGCCTGGTTGGCGTTACGCAGACGCGTGAGCATGTCTGCGATCGGGTCGGTCATCGTCATGGATTTCGTCAGCCTTTCTCGCCGGGGTTCCCGGGGCATCAGCCCCGGGCCTACGGCGAAGAGCAATACCTAATCGGTGCAGGAGTTCCCGGCCGACGGCCGGGACGCGGTCGCCCTTACCAGGAAGCCTTGGACACGCCCGGCAGCTCACCGCGGTGAGCCATCTCCCGGATGCAGACCCGGCAGAGCCCGAACTTGCGGTAGACCGCCTTCGGACGCCCGCACCGCTGGCAGCGGGTGTACGCGCGAACCGAGAACTTCGGCTTCGCGGCCGCCTTGATGATCAGCGCCTTCTTGGCCATCTCAGTTCTCCTTGAACGGGAAGCCCAGGAGCTTGAGCAGCGCCCGGCCCTCGTCGTCGGTCGTGGCGGTCGTGACCACCGTGATGTCCATGCCCCGCTGGCGATCGATCCGGTCCTGGTCGATCTCGTGGAACACCGACTGCTCGGTCAGACCGAACGTGTAGTTGCCGTGCCCGTCCAGCTTGCGCCCGTCCAGACCGCGGAAGTCGCGGATACGCGGCAGCGAGATGGACAGCAGCCGGTCCAGGAACTCCCACATCCGGTCGCCGCGAAGGGTCACCTTCGCACCGATCGGCATGCCCTCGCGGAGCTTGAACTGCGCGATGGACTTGGTCGCCCGCCGCACCTGCGGCTTCTGGCCGGTGATCGTGGCGAGGTCGCGGACCGCGCCGTCGATCAGCTTGGCGTCGCGAGCAGCCTCGCCGACACCCATGTTGACGACGATCTTGACCAGCCGCGGCACCTGCATGGGGTTGCCGTAGCTGTTCTGCTCACGCAGCTGGGCCACGATCTCGTTGCGGTACCGCTCCTTGAGGCGCGGCATGGTCTTTTCGGTAGCCGTGGTCATCACAGGTCCTTACCGGTGCTACGCGCGATGCGGACCTTCTGGCCGTTGTCGTCGATCCGGTAACCGACGCGGGTCGGCTTGCCGTCGGAGTCCAGGACCTGCACGTTCGAGACGTGGATCGGGGCCTCCTGGGTGACGATGCCGCCGGTCTTGGCGCCACGCTGGGTGGTGCTGATGCGGGTGTGCTTCTTGACCCGGTTCACGCCCTCGACCAGGACCTTGTCCTGCCGCGGGTAGGCCGCGATGACCTTGCCCTTGGCACCCTTGTCCTTGCCGGCGATGACGACGACCGTGTCGCCCTTCTTGACCTTCACGGTCACAACACCTCCGGCGCGAGGGAAATGATCTTCATGAACCGCTTGTCCCGCAGCTCCCGGCCCACCGGGCCGAAGATGCGGGTACCGCGCGGGTCCCCACCGTCCTTGATGATGACGGCGGCGTTCTCGTCGAAGCGGATGTACGAGCCGTCCGGCCGCCGCTTCTCCTTGGCCGTGCGAACGACGACCGCCTTGACGACGTCGCCCTTCTTCACACCGGCACCCGGGATCGCGTCCTTGACCGTGGCCACAATGACGTCGCCGATGCTCGCGTAGCGCCGACCGGAGCCACCGAGAACCCGGATGCACAGGATCTCCCGAGCACCCGTGTTGTCGGCGACGCGCAGTCGCGACTCCTGCTGAATCACGTCTATCTCCTATGTCTGCCGGTTCTCCGGCCGCCGGAGCGGCCGGAGCCTGGCGGAACCTACGCCCGACGCAACGCCGGGCGAGCTCGAGCCTTCGCTACTTGGCCTTTTCCAGGATCTCCACGATCCGCCAACGCTTGGTGGCGCTCAGCGGCCGGGTCTCCATGATCAGGACCCGGTCGCCGGTGCCAGCGGCGTTCTGCTCGTCGTGCACCTTCAGCTTGCTCGTACGGCGCATGATCTTGCCGTACAGAGCGTGCCGAACCCGGTCCTCGACCTCGACCACGACGGTCTTGTCCATCTTGTCGCTGACCACCAGGCCCTCACGGACCTTGCGGCGGGACCGCGCGGTGGCGGTGGCGGTGTCTTCGGTCATGATGCAGTCACCTCAGTCGGCGCGGCCGAGAGCCCCAGCTCGCGCTCGCGCATGATCGTGTAGATCCGGGCGATCTCCCGACGGATGACCTGCAACCGCCGGTTGTTGTCCAGCTGCCCGGTTGCGGCCTGCACGCGGAGGTTGAACAGCTCCGCCTTGGCCTCCCGCAGCTTCGTGACCAGCTCCTCCTCGGAGAGCTCACGCAGCTCGGTCGCCTTAACGCCCGCTGCCATCAGGATTCACCCACTTCGCGCGTAACAATGCGGCACTTCATCGGGAGCTTGTGGATCGCGCGACGCATGGCCTCTCGCGCGATCTGCTCGTTGGGGAAGGACATCTCGAAGAGAACCCGCCCCGGCTTGACGTTGGCGACCCACCACTCGGGCGAACCCTTACCGGAACCCATCCGGGTCTCGGCAGGCTTCTTGGTGAGGGCCTGGTCCGGGAAGATCGTGATCCAGACCTTGCCACCACGCTTGATGTGGCGAGTCATCGCGATACGCGCCGACTCGATCTGCCGGTTGGTCACGTACGCCGGCTCGAGAGCCTGGATCCCGAACTCGCCGAACACCACCCGGTTACCACCCTTGGACGCGCCACTGCGGTCCGGGTGGTGCGGCTTGCGGAAGCCCTTCGGGGGCTTGCGCGGCATCAGCATCTGTCAGCCCTCCTGCTGCGTTTCTGCCGGCTGAGTCGCGGCCGGAGCAGACGCCGTGGCGGCGACAGCACCGGTGTCCACGGGCTCGCCGCTCGGCGTCTCGGCCTGCTGCGCGATGGTGGTCGCAGCAGCCCGACCGGCCTCGGTGCCACCAGCCGTGGTGCCGGACGAACCCGACCGGCCACGGCGCGGACGCTCGGGACGGTCGCCGCGCTCACCACGACGCGGGCGGGACGGACCGGCCTCGGCCGGAGCCTCCCGGCCCGGGACGGCGTCGCCCTTGTAGATCCAGACCTTCACACCGATCCGGCCGAACGTCGTACGGGCCTCGAAGAAGCCGTACTCGATGTTGGCCCGCAGCGTGTGCAGCGGAACCCGGCCCTCACGGTAGAACTCGGTCCGGCTCATCTCGGCGCCGCCGAGGCGACCCGAGACCTGAACCCGGATGCCCTTGCAGACCGGGTTCTTCATCGCCGACTGCATGGCCTTGCGCATCGCCCGACGGAAGCTGACCCGGCTGGACAGCTGCTCGGCCACGCCCTGCGCGACCAGCTGAGCGTCCGACTCGGGGTTCTTCACCTCGATGATGTTCAGCTGAACCTGCTTGCCGGTGAGCTTCTCCAGCTCGCCGCGGATCCGGTCGGCCTCCGCACCCTTACGGCCGATGACGATGCCCGGCCGGGCGGTGTGGATGTCGACCCGAACCCGGTCGCGGGTGCGCTCGATGTCGACCTTGGAAATCCCGGCACGCTCGAGGCCCTTGGACATCATGCGGCGGATCTTGACATCCTCGCCGATGTAGTCCTTGTAGAGCTTGTCCGCGAACCAGCGGGACTTCCAGTCGGTCGAGATGCCGAGCCGGAACCCAGTGGGGTGAACCTTCTGACCCATTACTCGGCGTCCTCCGTCTTGCTCTGCGCTTCGGCCGGTGCGGCCTCCGTGGCCGGGGCGGCCTTCTTCGCCGCGGCCTTCCTCGGCGCTGCCGGCGCGACCGCTTCGACCGCCACGGTGATGTGGCAGGTGCGCTTGCGGATTCGGTACGCCCGACCCTGCGCCCGCGGCTGGAACCGCTTCATCGTCGGGCCCTCGTCCACGAAGGCCTCGCTGACGAGCAGCGCGTCGGGGTCCAGCCGCTCGTTGTTCTCCGCGTTGGCGATCGCGCTAGCGAGCACCTTGTACACCTGCTCGCTCGCAGCCTGCGGCGCGAACTGCAGCACCGTGAGCGCCTCCTTCGCGGGCAGGCCGCGGACGAGGTTGACCACCCGGCGCGCCTTCATCGGCGAGATGCGCACGTGCCGCGCAACCGCCCGCGCGCCCGGAAGCACCGGAGCGTCGCCCTTTCCTGGCATCGCTGTAACCCCTTGTTCCCTCTATCCGTATGCCCGCGGCGTCAGCGCCGACGGCTCTTCCGGTCGTCCTTCTCGTGACCCTTGAACGTGCGGGTCAGCGCGAACTCGCCGAGCTTGTGCCCGACCATCGCCTCGGTCACGAACACCGGGACGTGCTTGCGTCCGTCATGCACGGCGATCGTGTGCCCCAGCATCTCGGGGATGATCGTCGAGCGCCGCGACCAGGTCTTGATCACGTTCTTCGAGCCCTTGTCGTTCTGTACTTCCACCTTCTTGAGCAGGTGGTCGTCTACGAACGGGCCCTTCTTCAGGCTGCGAGGCATGTCTTATCTCCCTCAGCCGCGCTTACGCGTGGCGTAGCGGCGGCGGACGATCAGCCGGTCACTCGGCTGGCCCTTACGGCGGGTGCGGCCCTCGGGCTTACCCTGCGGGTTGACCGGGTGGCGACCACCGGAGGTCTTACCCTCACCACCACCGTGCGGGTGGTCGACCGGGTTCATGGCGACACCACGGACGGTCGGGCGCTTGCCCTTCCAGCGCATACGGCCGGCCTTGCCCCAGTTGATGTTCGACTGGTCGGCGTTGCCGATCTCGCCGATGCTGGCGCGGCAGCGCACGTCCACACGCCGGATCTCGCCGGACGGCATACGCAGGGTCGCGTACGCGCCCTCGCGGCCGAGCAGCTGGATGCCGACGCCGGCGGAACGGGCCAGCTTGGCCCCGCCACCCGGACGCAGCTCCACGTTGTGGATCGTGGTACCGACCGGGATGTTGCGCAGCGGCAGGTTGTTACCCGGCTTGATGTCGGCGCCCGGACCGGACTCGACGCGGTCGCCCTGCTTCATGTCCTTCGGCGCGATGATGTACCGCTTCTCGCCGTCGGCGTAGTGCAGCAGCGCGATGCGCGCCGTGCGGTTCGGGTCGTACTCGATGTGAGCGACCTTCGCCGGCACGCCGTCCTTGTCGACCCGCTTGAAGTCGATCAGACGGTACTGGCGCTTGTGACCGCCACCGTGGTGCCGCGTGGTGATCCGGCCGTGGGCGTTACGCCCGCCCTTCTTCGGCAACGGAGCCAGCAGCGACTTCTCCGGCGTGGACCGGGTGATCTCGGCGAAGTCAGCGACACTGGAGCCACGTCGGCCCGGCGTCGTCGGCTTGTACTTACGGATAGCCATTGTCTACACCCCTCAGCTGACCGGGCCGCCGAAGGCCTCGATGCGGTCACCGTCAGCCAGCTTCACGATCGCCCGCTTGGTCGCCTTGCGCTGACCGAAGCCGGTCTTGGTGCGCTTGCGCTTACCCTGGCGGTTGAGCGTGTTGACCGTCAGGACGCGGACGTTGAAGATCTGCTGGATAGCGATCTTGATCTCGGTCTTGTTCGCGTCCGGGTGCACCAGGAAGGTGTACCAGTTCCGGTTCAGCTCGCTGTAGCTCTTCTCCGAGACGACCGGCGCCACGATGATGTCGCGCGGGTCGGCGATCGTGCTCACTTGCCACCCTCCTCGGTGGTCTCGGCGGGAACGCCCAGGAACTCGTCCAGTGCGTCCTTGGTGAAGACCACGTCGTCGGCCACCAGCACGTCGTACGTGTTCAGCTGGCCGGACTCGATCAGGTGCACCCGCGGCTCGTTGCGCAGCGACACCCAGTTCAGCTCGTCGGTGCTGCTCAGCACGACCAGGACCCGACGGGCCTCGGTGAGCTTGGTCAGCGTGGCCCGGGCCGCCTTGGTCGACGGCTTCTCACCCGAGACGAACGCCTCGACGACGTGCACCTGCCCGGCGCGGGCCCGGTCGGAGAGGGCACCCCGCAGCGCGGCGGCCTTCATCTTCTTCGGGGTCCGCTGGCTGTAGTCGCGCGGCACGGGACCGTGCACGACGCCACCACCGGCGAACTGCGGCGCGCGGATCGAGCCCTGCCGGGCGCGACCGGTGCCCTTCTGCTTGTACGGCTTCTTGCCGCCACCAGCAACCTCGGCGCGGGTCTTGGTCTTGTGCGTGCCCTGTCGGGCCGCCGCGAGCTGGGCCACCACGACCTGGTGCATCAGCGCGACGTTGGCCTGCACGTCGAAGATGTCCGCCGGCAGCTCGACCGAGCTGCTGGTGGTGCCTTCGACGGTGCGCACGTCAACGGTGGTCACTTGGCCGCACCGCCCTTCTTCACCTTGATCTTGGCCGCGGTACGGACCAGAACCAGCGCGCCCTTGGGACCAGGAATGGCGCCACGGACGAGCAGGAGGTTGTTCTCGGTGTCGACCGCCTGGACGGTGAGGTTCTGCACGGTGTACCGCACGCCACCCATCCGACCGGCCATCCGGGTGCCCTTGAAGACACGACCCGGGGTCGCGCAGGCGCCGATGGAACCGGGCGAGCGGTGCTTGCGCTCGACACCGTGGCTGCCGCCCAGACCGTGGAAGCCGTGCCGCTTCATCGGGCCGGCGTAGCCCTTGCCCTTGGTCTTGCCGGTGACGTCGATGGTGACGCCGGCCGGGAACTCCTCGACCGTGACTTCCTGGCCGAGCGAGTATTCCCCAGCGTCCGTGGTGCGCAGCTCGACGATGTGCCGGCGCGGCGCCACGTCCGCCTTGGCGTAGTGCCCGCTGATCGGCTTCTTGACCTTGCGCGGGTCGATGGTGCCGTACGCCAGCTGGACCGCGGAGTAACCGTCCTTCTCGGCGCTACGAACCTGGCTGATGACGCACGGGCCGGCCTCGACCACGGTCACGGGAACAACACGGTTGTTGTCCCAGACCTGGGTCATGCCGAGCTTGGCGCCCAGGATCCCCTTGACTTGCCTGTCCATTTGTCCGGTCCCTACAGCTTGATCTCGATGTCGACGCCAGCCGGCAGGTCGAGGCGCATGAGCGAGTCGACCGTCTTCGGGGTCGGGTCGATGATGTCGATCAGCCGCTTGTGCGTGCGCATCTCGAAGTGCTCGCGCGAGTCCTTGTACTTGTGCGGCGAGCGGATAACGCAGAAACGGTTGATCTCCGTGGGCAGCGGCACCGGGCCCGCGACCTGCGCCCCGGTGCGCGTCACCGTCTCGACGATCTTCCGAGCCGAGGAGTCGACGACCTCGTGGTCATAGGCCTTGAGCCGGATGCGGATCTTCTGTCCCGCCATGGTGGCTTCTGTTCCTTCTCTCGATGCCGCTGTGTTGCGGGCGCCTGTGCCGGCTGGCACAGGCCCACTTCGCCGACCCCCGCGGTCGGGCGTGTCGCGCCCTCGGGCCGGGCTCCGCCCCGTGGTTCCGGAGTGGTGCTGACCGCGCGGTGGGTCAAGGCGCCGATCGCATTACCGCGACCTGAACGCCGTGCGAGGGTGGTTGGCGACTGGGCCGCCAACCACCCTACGCTCGACTGTCTCGCCACCCGGAGGTTCAGCGAAAGCCGAACACAGGCGACGAACTGTCGTTACGCAACCTGACTAGTATGCCGCACGACCGGCGGCGGGTCTAATCGGGGTTACCTAGTTCACTTGATGATCTTGGTGACGAACCCGGCGCCGACGGTGCGGCCACCCTCGCGGATCGCGAACTTGAGGTTCTCCTCCATGGCGATGGGCTGGATCAGCTTCACCGACATGGTGGTGTTGTCGCCCGGCATGACCATCTCGGTGCCCTCGGGAAGGGTGACGACACCGGTGACGTCCGTGGTCCGGAAGTAGAACTGCGGACGGTAGTTCTGGAAGAACGGGGTGTGCCGGCCGCCCTCCTCCTTGGAGAGGATGTAGACCGTCGCCTCGAACTCCGTGTGCGGGGTGTTCGAGCCCGGCTTCACGACGACCATGCCGCGCTCGACCTCGTCGCGCTTGGTACCACGCAGCAGCAGGCCGACGTTCTCGCCTGCGCGAGCGTCGTCCAGGGTCTTCCGGAACATCTCGATCGCGGTGACCTTGGTCTTGAAGCTCTTCTCCTTGATACCGACGAGCTCAACATCCTCGTTCGGCAGGAGAACGCCGCGCTCCACACGACCGGTGACGACGGTGCCACGACCAGTGATCGTGAAGACGTCCTCAACCGGCATCAGGAACGGCTTGTCAACCTCGCGCTCCGGCTGCGGGATCGAGGTGTCGACCGCGGTCATCAGGTCCAGCAGCTTGCCGGTCCACTCGGGGTCACCCTCGAGGGCCTTCAGCGCCGAAACCCGGACGACCGGCAGGTCGTCACCCGGGTACTCCTGGGTGGAGAGCAGCTCACGGACCTCGAGCTCGACGAGCTCCAGGAGCTCCTCGTCATCGACCATGTCGCTCTTGTTGAGCGCCACGACGATGTACGGCACACCAACCTGACGCGCCAGCAGCACGTGCTCGCGGGTCTGCGGCATCGGGCCGTCGGTCGCCGCGACCACCAGGATCGCGCCGTCCATCTGCGCGGCACCGGTGATCATGTTCTTGATGTAGTCCGCGTGGCCGGGGCAGTCGACGTGCGCGTAGTGCCGCGCCTCGGTCTGGTACTCGACGTGCGCGATCGAGATCGTGATGCCGCGGGCCTTCTCCTCCGGCGCCTTGTCGATCTCGTCGAACGGCGTGTACGGGTTCAGGTCCGGGAACTGGTCGTGCAGGACCTTGGTGATGGCCGCCGTCAGCGTCGTCTTACCGTGGTCGATGTGACCAATGGTGCCGATGTTGACGTGCGGCTTAGTCCGCTCGAACTTCGCCTTCGCCACTGGTGTCCTCCTGTGGACTTCTTGGTTCGTACGCCCGGCGCGCCGGTCGGCGCTTAGGACTCTGTCGACAGCCTTTCCGGCCTGACGGCCGGAGAGTCTTTTGTGGGTTCTGCGGCGATGAAGCCTACAGGCCCGGTCTCACGCGATCCGATCGTGGTGGCCGCGGGCGGGTGAACCCTCCCGCGACCAACCACGAATCACCTGCTCGGGGCGATTACTCGCCCGTTGCCTTGGCGATGATCTCCTTCGCGACGCTCTGCGGAACCTCGGCGTAGGAGTCGAACTGCATGCTGTAGCTCGCCCGGCCCTGGGTCTTCGACCGCAGGTCGCCGACGTAGCCGAACATCTCCGACAACGGCACCAGAGCCTTCACGATGCGGGCGCCACTGCGCTCCTCCATCGCCTGGATGATGCCGCGGCGGGAGTTGAGGTCACCGATGACGTCACCCATGTTCTCCTCAGGAGTGGTGACTTCAACGGCCATCATCGGCTCGAGCAGTGCGGGATCGGCCTTGCGGGCCGCGTCCTTCATCACCATCGAGCCGGCGATCTTGAATGCCATTTCCGACGAGTCGACCTCGTGGTACTGGCCGTCCAGCAGAGTCAGCTTCACACCGACCAGCGGGAAGCCCGCGAGGACGCCGTACTGCAGCGCGTCCTGGGCGCCGGCGTCCACCGACGGGATGAACTCCCGGGGGATGCGGCCACCGCTGACGGCGTTGGCGAACTCGTAGGTCGGCGACTCGTTGTCCAGCGGCAGCGGCTCCACGCTCACGATCACGCGGGCGTACTGGCCGGAACCACCGGTCTGCTTCTTGTGGGTGTACTCGACCTTCTCCACCTTGCGGCGAATGGTCTCGCGGTACGCCACCTGCGGCTTGCCGACGTTGGCCTCGACGTTGAACTCGCGGCGCATCCGGTCGACCAGGATGTCCAGGTGCAGCTCGCCCATGCCGGAGATGACCGTCTGACCGGTCTCCTCGTCCAGCTGGACGCGGAAGGTCGGGTCCTCCTCGGCCAGCCGCTGGATGGCCGTGCCCAGCTTCTCCTGGTCGGACTTGGTCTTCGGCTCGATCGCCACCGAGATGACCGGCTCCGGGAAGGTCATCGATTCCAGGATGACCGGGTTCGCCGGGTCGGACAGCGTGTCACCGGTGGTGGTCTGCTTGAGACCCTGCACCGCGATGATGTCGCCAGCCTGGGCCGAGTTGCGCTCTTCCCGCTTGTTGGCGTGCATCTGGTAGATCTTGCCGATCCGCTCCTTACGGTCCTTGGTGGAGTTGACCACCTGGGAGCCGGAATCGAGCGTGCCGGAGTAGACCCGGACGTAGGTGAGCTTGCCGAGGTGCTTGTCCGTCTGGATCTTGAAGGCCAGACCGGAGAACGGCTCCGAGTTGGACGGCTTCCGCAGCAGCGGCGTCTCGCCGTCGGTGGCCGTACCCTCGATCGCGGGAACGTCCAGCGGCGACGGCAGGAAGTCGACCACGGCGTCGAGCATGGGCTGGACACCCTTGTTCTTGAACGCCGAGCCGCAGAGCACCGGGTTGGCCTTGCCGGCGATGGTGGCACGCCGGATGGCGGCCTTGATCTCCTCGACGGAGACCTCCTCGCCCTCCAGGTACTTCTCCATCACCGCGTCGTCGACGTCGGCGAGGGTCTCCATCAGCTTCTCGCGCCACTCGGCCGCGGAGTCGGCCAGGTCGGCCGGGATCTCCTCGATCGCGTAGTCCTCACCCTTCTGGGTCTCCCCGCGCCAGGTGAGGGCGCGCATGCCGATCAGGTCGACGACACCGATGTGGTCACCCTCGAGCCCGATCGGGATCTGGAGCACCAGCGGGGTCGCGTTCAGCCGGTCGATCATCATCTGCACGCAGCGGAAGAAGTCGGCGCCGGTCCGGTCGAGCTTGTTGACGAAGCACATACGCGGGACGTTGTACTTGTCGGCCTGCCGCCAGACGTTCTCCGTCTGCGGCTCCACGCCGGCGACACCGTCGTAGACCGCGACCGCACCATCCAGGACCCGCAGCGACCGCTCGACCTCGACCGTGAAGTCGACGTGTCCGGGCGTGTCGATGATCTGGATCGTGTGGCCCTTCCACTCACACTTGGTAGCAGCGGAGGTGATGGTGATACCACGCTCCTGCTCCTGCTCCATCCAGTCCATGACGGCAGCGCCCTCGTGGACTTCACCGATCTTGTACGTGATACCGGTGTAGAACAGGATCCGCTCGGTGGTCGTGGTCTTACCGGCATCGATGTGCGCCATGATGCCGATGTTGCGTACGTTGGCGAGCGCGTCTGCGGCGGCCACTTCAATCCCTACTTATCGTCGTCTCGACTCAACTGGTGGCGGTTCCGGCGCCCGTGGGGCGCCGGAACCAGGGTGTTACCAGCGGTAGTGCGCGAAGGCCTTGTTCGACTCGGCCATCTTGTGCGTGTCCTCGCGCCGCTTGACGGCGGCACCGAGGCCGTTGCTCGCGTCCAGCAGCTCGTTCATGAGCCGCTCGACCATGGTCTTCTCGCGCCGGGCGCGGGAGTAGGTGACCAGCCAGCGCAGGCCCAGGGTGGTCGCCCGGGTGGGACGGACCTCGACCGGAACCTGGTAGGTGGCGCCACCGACACGACGGCTGCGCACCTCGAGGGTCGGCTTGACGTTGTCCATCGCCCGCTTGAGGGTGACGACGGGGTCGGTGCCGGACTTCTCGCGGCAGCCCTCGAGGGCCGCGTACACGATGGACTCGGCGAGCTGGCGCTTGCCGCGCAGCAGGATCTTGTTCACCAGCTGGGTGACCAGCGGCGAGTTGTACACCGGGTCAGCGACCAGTGGCCGCCGCGGAGCGGGTCCCTTACGCGGCATGTCAGCTCTTCTCCTTCTTCGCGCCGTAACGGCTGCGCGCCTGCTTGCGGTTGCGGACACCCTGGGTGTCCAGCGAACCGCGAACGATCTTGTAACGCACGCCGGGGAGGTCCTTCACCCGGCCGCCGCGAACGAGCACGATCGAGTGCTCCTGCAGGTTGTGACCGACGCCGGGGATGTAGGCGGTCACCTCGATCTGGCTGCTGAGCTTCACACGAGCGACCTTGCGCAGCGCCGAGTTCGGCTTCTTCGGGGTAGTGGTGTACACGCGGGTGCACACGCCGCGCCGCTGAGGGGAACCCTTCAGCGCCGGGGTCTTGGTCTTGCTCGTCTTCGCCTGGCGGCCCTTTCGGACCAGCTGCTGGATCGTGGGCACCGGGTTTCTCCGCTCCCTTCGGCCGCATTCGCGGCCGCGCCGTCTGCTCGTTAGCCAGCCTGATGACCGGCTCTCCTACATTCCAACCAGGGCCACCTCACGGAGACCCCGGCACCCGCGGTCGGGCGTGTCGCCCTCATCACGGTCCCGTTGCGGACGCTTTCACGTGCGTACCGGGTTTGTGTCACCGGCTCGCGAGTCGCCCCGCCCCGGATCTTTGGCTTGTCGTGCCGCCGTCCGGGTTCCGGAAACAGCGCACGCACGAGTTGCCCGGGCATGCCCGGGCACAAGGGGAAAGAGTACCTACCACAACCGCCCAGGTCAAAACGGAATGGCCCGGCGACTGTCTCACACCCGCCGGTCAGATCTCGTTCTGCCCCGTCGCCCGCGATGGGCACCTACGAACACAAGTGTACCGGCTTTCCCTCGGGACCACCCGGCGCCCCCGGGGCGGGCACCGGGAGGCCTCGCGGGAGCTGCGGAACCGCGTCAGGTGGCGGGGCGAACGGTGACCAGCCTCACGTCAGGGCGAGAAGCAGCGCCAGACCCAGGCCCAGGAGACTGAGCAGCGCCCCGGCCGCACCACAGCTGATCCCGGCCACGGCCAGCCCCCGGCCGGTGAACCGAACCGCAGAGGGCGCGGCCGGCCTGCGGATCTGTCGCTGGCCGAGCAGGCCGGCGACGACCGCCGCCACGCCGGCCAGCACACCGAGCGCAGCGAACGCGCCGGACGCCCAGGCCCCGCCCTCGTTCACGAAGGCCACCCCGAAGCAGATCACCAGCAGTGCGACCAGGACCGACGCGATCCCGGCCACCAGCGCCCCGATGGCCAGCCCGGAGGTGACCGGCGCCACGTCCAGGTGCACGACGCCGAACGGCGTACCGGGCACCATCTCCACCCGCTTCGGCGGACGGCGTTGGTCGTCGGTGGGCGGTCGCACCGGATGCCCTGGCGCCGCACCCCAGCCGGGCGCGTGACCCGGCGCCGGAGGGCCCCAGCCGGGCGCGTGGCCCGGCGGTGGAGGGCCCCAGCCGTACGGCATGCCAGCCCCGGACGCCGGCGGGCCCCAGCCTGGCGGCGGAGTCGGCACCCCGGAGACCGGGTACGGCTGCGCGGAGCCGGGCGTACCCCATCCGGGGTGCGGCGCGGAGGGTGGCGGCGCGCCCCAGCCCGACGCGGAGACGGGTGGGTGCGGCTCGCCGCTCGGGCCCGGTCGCGCCCAGCCACTCGGCTCGGACGGAGCCGGCGCGTCCGGAGGGCCGGCCGGTTCGTCCGCAGGGGGCCGCGCCGGTTCCGTCACGAGGTCCTCCTGTCGAAAGGCCGCCACCGCCGCACGGCGGGACACCGGCCAGGCTACCGCCGAGAGCACCGCCGCCCGCGCCGGGCGCGGCCGCGGACGGCTCAGTCCATGTTCGCCGGGTAGTCGTGGCCGAACGGCGCTCCGGCCAACCGAACCACCCCGATGACCACCGCGGCCACCACAGTGACCGCGACCAGCAGCAGGCCGGTCCAGGCCATCCACTCCCCCCGTCGCAGCCAGGCTCCGCCGGTCAGGAAACCCCCGGAGGCGTACGCCTCACGGCGCGCCTGCCGGGCCAGTTGCAGTGCCACCGTCGCCGGCACCACCCCACCGATGAACAGCCCGGTCAGCATGCCGAGCAGCCCCAGCGCGAAAACCGCCCGTGCCTTCGTGGCCCGGGCCGGATCCGGGTCCAGCGGGTGACGCAGGCTCTCCTGCGCGACGGACACCTGTCCGGGTGCGGTCGTCATCCCCCCATCATGCCGAACTCGGACCGGGACCGGGTCGGTCCAGACACGACGAGGCCCCCGGCGGGTGCCGGGGGCCTCGTCGTGTGCTGAGTGCTTAGCGATACGACCCGAAGTCGAAGTCGTCCAGCGGCACAGCCTGCCCGCTGGCCGGCCCGAAACCGTAGTCGGTCTCCGGGTACCCGGTCATCGAGTAGACCTTGGCCTTGGCCTCCTCGGTCGGCTCCACCCGGACGTTGCGGTACTTGCTGATGCCCGTACCGGCCGGGATGAGCTTACCGATGATCACGTTCTCCTTGAGGCCGACCAGCGAGTCGCTGCGCGAGTTGATCGCAGCGTCGGTCAGCACCCGGGTGGTCTCCTGGAAGGAGGCCGCGGAGAGCCAGGAGTCGGTGGCCAGCGAGGCCTTGGTGATACCCATCAGCACCGGACGACCGGCGGCAGGCTCGCCGCCCTCCGAGACGAGTCGGCGGTTCTCCGACTCGAACAGCGCCCGGTCGACGAGCACACCCGGCAGGAACTCGGTCGAACCGGAGTCGATGACCGTCACCCGCTTGAGCATCTGGCGGATGATGATCTCGATGTGCTTGTCGTGGATGAGCACACCCTGCGAGCGGTAGACCTCCTGAACCTCACTGGTCAGGTGGACCTGGACCGCCCGCGGACCCATGATCCGCAGCAACTCGTGCGGGTCGATGGTGCCCTCGGTGAGCTTCTCGCCGACCGCGACGTGGCCGCCGTCGTGGGTCCGGAGCTTGACCCGCTTCGAGATCTTGTCGTAGACGATCTCTTCGCTGCCGTCGTCCGGAACAACGATGATCTTCCGCGAGCGCTCGCCGTCCTCGATCCGGATCCGGCCGGGGGTGTCGGCGATAGGCGCCTTACCCTTCGGGACCCGAGCCTCGAAGATCTCCTGGACACGCGGCAGACCCTGGGTGATGTCCTCACCCGCGACACCACCGGTGTGGAAGGTACGCATCGTCAGCTGCGTACCGGGCTCACCGATGGACTGGGCGGCGATGATGCCGACCGCCTCACCGATGTCGACCGACTTACCGGTCGGCAGCGACCGGCCGTAGCAGGCCGCGCAGACGCCCAGCTTCGACTCGCAGGTGAGCACGCTGCGCACCCGGACCGTCTCCACGCCAGCGGCGACGATCTTGTCGACGCCGATGGAGTTGATGTCCTGACCGCGCTCGGCCACCACGGTGCCGTCCGGCCCCTTGATGTCGTCGGCCAGGGTCCGGGCGTGCACGCTGGTCTCGGCGTGGGTGTGGACGACGAGCTTGCCGTCCAGCTTCTCGCCGATCTGCATCGGGATCGCCCGGTCGGTGCCGCAGTCCTCTTCGCGGATGATGACGTCCTGGGAGACGTCCACCAGACGACGGGTCAGGTAACCCGAGTCGGCGGTCCGCAGCGCGGTGTCGGCGAGACCCTTACGGGCACCGTGCGTGGAGATGAAGTACTCCAGCACGGACAGACCCTCCCGGTAGCTGGCCTTGATCGGCCGCGGGATGATCTCGCCCTTCGGGTTGGCCACCAGACCACGGATCGCCGCGATCTGCCGGAGCTGGAGCAGGTTACCGCGGGCACCCGAGTGGATCATCTTCCACAGTGGGTTCTCCTGCGGCAGCGCGGTGTCCATCTCCTTGGCGACCTCGTTGGTCGCCTTGGTCCAGATCTCGATGAGCTCGCCGCGACGCTCCTCGGCGGTCATCAGACCACGCTGGTACTGCTTGTCGATCCGGTCGGCTTCCTTCTCGTACTTCGCCAGGATCTCCGCCTTGCGCGGCGGCGCGATGACGTCCTCCATGCCGATCGTCACGCCGGACCAGGTGGCCCAGTGGAAACCGGCCTCCTTGAGCCCGTCCAGGGTGGCGGCCAGCGCCACCTTGGGGAAGCGCTCGGCGAGGTCGTTGACGATCGCGGAGAGCTGACCCTTGCGGATCTCGTAGTTCACGAAGCGGTAGCCCTGCGGCAGCGTCTCGTTGAACAGCACCCGACCCAGGGTGGTCTCCACGGTCAGCGCGTCACCCTCGACCCAGCCCTCCGGGGCGGTCCACGCCTCGGAGCCGGCGCCGTTGTCGACCCCGATCACGCCACGCAGGCGGATCTTCACCGGCGCCTGCAGGTGCAGCTCGCCGTTGTCGAAGGCCATCCGCGCCTCGGCGTCCGAGCTGAACGCCCGGCCCTCGCCCTTCTCACCGGCGGTGAGGTGGGTGAGGTGGTAGAGACCGATGACCATGTCCTGGGTGGGCATGGTGACCGGCTTGCCGTCGGCCGGCTTGAGGATGTTGTTCGACGACAGCATCAGGATCCGCGCCTCGGCCTGAGCCTCAGCGGACAGCGGCACGTGCACCGCCATCTGGTCACCGTCGAAGTCGGCGTTGAACGCGGTGCAGACCAGCGGGTGGATCTGGATCGCCTTGCCCTCGACCAGCTGCGGCTCGAAGGCCTGGATGCCCAGGCGGTGCAGGGTCGGCGCCCGGTTGAGCAGCACCGGGTGCTCGCCGATGACCTCTTCCAGCACGTCCCACACGACCGGGCGCTGACGCTCGACCATCCGCTTGGCGGACTTGATGTTCTGCGCGTGGTTGAGGTCGACCAGCCGCTTCATGACGAACGGCTTGAACAGCTCCAGCGCCATCTGCTTGGGCAGGCCGCACTGGTGCAGCTTGAGCTTCGGGCCGACCACGATGACCGAACGGCCGGAGTAGTCGACGCGCTTGCCCAGCAGGTTCTGGCGGAACCGGCCCTGCTTGCCCTTGAGCATGTCGGACAGCGACTTGAGCGGGCGGTTACCCGGACCGGTGACCGGCCGGCCGCGACGGCCGTTGTCGAACAGTGCGTCGACGGCCTCCTGGAGCATCCGCTTCTCGTTGTTGACGATGATCTCGGGCGCGCCGAGGTCGATCAGCCGCTTGAGGCGGTTGTTCCGGTTGATCACGCGGCGGTACAGGTCGTTCAGGTCCGAGGTCGCGAACCGGCCACCGTCGAGCTGCACCATCGGGCGCAGGTCCGGTGGGATGACCGGGACGCAGTCCAGCACCATGCCGAGCGGCGAGTTGCGGGTGTTCAGGAACGCCGCCACGACCTTGAGCCGCTTGAGCGCCCGGATCTTCCGCTGGCCCTTGCCGGACCGGATGGTCTCCCGCAGGCTCTCGGCCTCGGCGTCGAGGTCCATGTTCTGGACCAACGCCTTGATCGCCTCGGCGCCCATGGAACCGGTGAAGTACTCACCGAACCGGTCGCGCAGCTCGCGGTAGAGCAGCTCGTCGGTGACCAGCTGCTTCGGCTCCAGCTTGCGGAAGGTGTCCAGCACCTCGTCCAGGCGGTCGATCTCGCGCTGGGCCCGGTCGCGGATCTGGCGCATCTCGCGCTCTCCGCCCTCCTTGACCTTGCGCCGGACGTCCGCCTTGGCACCCTCGGCCTCCAGCTCGGCCAGGTCGGCCTCGAGCTTGGCGGCCCGCTTCTCGATCTCCGAGTCGCGGCTGTTCTCGGACTGCCGCTTCTCGGCCAGGATCTCGTTCTCGATCGTCGAGAGGTCACGGTGACGCGACTCCGCGTCCACGCTCGTCACGACGTACGAGGCGAAGTAGATGATCTTCTCGAGGTCCTTGGGGGCGAGGTCCAGCAGGTAACCCAGCCGGCTCGGAACGCCCTTGAAGTACCAGATGTGGGTCACCGGAGCAGCGAGCTCGATGTGCCCCATCCGCTCACGACGGACCTTGGAGCGAGTCACCTCGACGCCGCAGCGCTCACAGATGATGCCCTTGAACCGAACGCGCTTGTACTTACCGCAGTAGCACTCCCAGTCGCGCTGCGGACCAAAGATCTTCTCGCAGAAGAGCCCGTCCTTCTCCGGCTTCAGGGTGCGGTAGTTGATCGTCTCAGGCTTCTTGACCTCGCCGTGCGACCACTGACGGATGTCGTCGGCGGTGGCGAGACCAATGCGCAGCTCGTCGAAGAAGTTGACGTCGAGCACTATGTCCCCTATGTCGTCGTCTGTACTGCTAATTCTCGGGCGAGGTCGGGGGCCGGCGAACCGGCCCCCGACCGCTCACCTCAGACCTCTTCGACCGAGCTCGGCTCGCGCCGGGACAGGTCGATGCCCAGCTCCTCAGCGGCCCGGAACACCTCGTCGTCGGTCTCGCGCATTTCCAGGGCCACACCGTCGCTGGAGAGCACCTCAACGTTGAGGCACAGCGACTGCAGCTCCTTGAGCAGCACCTTGAACGACTCCGGGATGCCCGGCTCCGGGATGTTCTCGCCCTTGACGATGGCCTCGTAGACCTTCACCCGGCCGAGCACGTCGTCGGACTTGATCGTGAGCAGCTCCTGCAGGGCGTACGCGGCGCCGTACGCCTGCATCGCCCAGCACTCCATCTCACCGAAACGCTGACCACCGAACTGCGCCTTACCACCCAGCGGCTGCTGCGTGATCATCGAGTACGGGCCGGTCGACCGAGCGTGGATCTTGTCGTCGACCAGGTGGTTGAGCTTCAGGATGTAGATGTAGCCGACCGCGATCGGGTCCGGCAGCGGCTCACCGGAACGACCGTCGAACAGCTGCGCCTTGCCGCTGGAACCGATCAGCTGGTTGCCGTCCCGGTTGGGCAGGGTCGACGAGAGCAGACCGGCGATCTCCTCCTCACGCGCACCGTCGAAGACCGGGGTGGCCACGTTCGTGTCCCCCTCGGACTCGTGCGCGTCGATCGAACGCAGCTGCTTCTTCCAGGCCGCGTCGTCGCCCTCGACCTTCCAACCGGTCTTGGCGACCCAACCGAGGTGGGTCTCCAGCACCTGGCCGATGTTCATCCGGCTCGGCACACCCAGCGGGTTGAGCACGATGTCGACCGGGGTGCCGTCCTCCAGGAACGGCATGTCCTCGATCGGCAGGATCTTCGAGATGACGCCCTTGTTGCCGTGCCGGCCGGCGAGCTTGTCGCCGTCCTGGATCTTGCGCTTCTGGGCGACGTAGACCCGGACCAGCTCGTTGACACCCGGCGGCAACTCGTCGCCGTCCTCGCGGGAGAACGTGCGCACACCGATGACCGTGCCGGTCTCGCCGTGCGGCACCTTCAGCGAGGTGTCCCGAACCTCGCGCGCCTTCTCACCGAAGATCGCGCGGAGCAGTCGCTCCTCCGGGGTCAGCTCGGTCTCACCCTTGGGCGTGACCTTGCCGACCAGGATGTCACCGGGGACGACCTCGGCACCGATCCGGATGATGCCGCGCTCGTCGAGGTCAGCGAGCATTTCCTCGCTGACGTTCGGGATGTCGCGGGTGATCTCCTCCGGGCCGAGCTTGGTGTCCCGAGCGTCGACCTCGTGCTCCTCGATGTGGATCGAGGTGAGCACGTCCTGCTGCACGAGGCGCTGCGACAGGATGATCGCGTCCTCGTAGTTGTGCCCCTCCCAGGTCATGAAGGCCACGAGCAGGTTGCGCCCGAGTGCCATCTCGCCCTCGTCGGTGCACGGCCCGTCGGCGATGACCTGACCGGCCTCGACGCGGTCGCCCTCGAAGACCACCGGCTTCTGGTTGACGCAGGAGCCGGCGTTGGAGCGGCGGAACTTGTGCAGCAGGTACGTCCGGCGGTGGCCGTCATCCTGGTGGATGGTGACGTAGTCGGCGCAGAGATCCTCGATCACACCGCCGACCTCGGCGACCACCACGTCGCCAGCGTCGACCGCGGCCCGGTATTCCATGCCCGTACCCACGAGCGGCGCCTCGGCCTTGACCAGCGGCACCGCCTGGCGCTGCATGTTCGCGCCCATCAGTGCCCGGTTGGCGTCGTCGTGCTCGAGGAACGGGATCATGGCGGTCGCGACCGAGGTCATCTGCCGGGGCGAGACGTCCATGTAGTCGACGGCACCGGGGACGACGTCCTCGGTCTCGCCGCCCTTACGGCGGCAGAGCACCCGGTCCTCGGCGAACGTGCCGTCAGCCTTCAGCGGCGCGTTGGCCTGGGCCTTGACGAACCGGTCCTCCTCGTCCGCGGTCAGGTAGTCGATCTGGTCGGTGACCCGACCCTCGACGACCTTCCGGTACGGCGTCTCGATGAAGCCGAACGGGTTGACCCGGGCGAAGGTGGACAGCGCGCCGATCAGACCGATGTTCGGGCCTTCCGGCGTCTCGATCGGGCACATCCGGCCGTAGTGGGACGGGTGCACGTCGCGGACCTCGAAGCCGGCCCGCTCCCGGGACAGACCACCCGGGCCGAGCGCGCTCAGCCGACGCCGGTGGGTCAGACCCGCCAGCGGGTTGGTCTGGTCCATGAACTGGGACAGCTGCGACGTCCCGAAGAACTCCTTGATCGCCGCCACCACCGGGCGGATGTTGATCAGGGTCTGCGGGGTGATCGCCTCGACGTCCTGCGTGGTCATCCGCTCACGGACGACCCGCTCCATGCGGGAGAGGCCGACCCGAACCTGGTTCTGGATCAGCTCACCCACGGTGCGCAGGCGCCGGTTGCCGAAGTGGTCGATGTCGTCGGCCTCGTAGCCGTCCTCACCGGCGTGCAGCCGGCAGAGGTACTCCACGGTGGCAACGATGTCGTCCTCGGTCAGCGTGCCCGTGGTGATCGGCACGTTGACTTCGAGCTTCTTGTTGAACTTGTAGCGCCCGACCTTGGCGACGTCGTACCGCTTCGGGTTGAAGAAGAGGTTGTCGAGCAGGGTCTGGGCGTTCTCGCGCGTCGGCGGCTCGCCAGGGCGCAGCTTGCGGTAGATGTCTAGCAGGGCCTCGTCCTGGCCGGCGATGTGGTCCTTCTCGAGCGTGGTCATCATGAGCTCGGACCAACCGAACCGCTCACGGATCCGCTCGGCCGACCAACCGATGGCCTTGAGCAGGACCGTGACGGCCTGCCGACGCTTGCGGTCGATGCGTACGCCGACCGTGTCGCGCTTGTCGATGTCAAACTCCAGCCAGGCACCCCGGCTCGGGATGACCTTGACGCTGGAGAGGTCGCGGTCGGAGGTCTTGTCCGGCTGCTTGTCGAAGTACACGCCCGGGGACCGGACGAGCTGGCTGACCACGACGCGCTCGGTGCCGTTGATGACGAAGGTGCCCTTGGGCGTCATCATCGGGAAGTCACCCATGAACACCGTCTGGCTCTTGATCTCGCCAGTGGTGTTGTTGGTGAACTCCGCGGTCACGAAGAGCGGAGCGCAGTAGGTCAGGTCCTTCTCCTTGCACTCCTCGATCGAGGCCTTGACCTCGTCGAAGCGCGGCGCCGAGAAGGAGAGCGACATGGTGCCGGAGAAGTCCTCAATGGGACTGATCTCTTCAAGGATCTCCGCGAGACCCGAGCGTGCGTGCGGGTCGTCCGCCGACCGGCCCTGCCAAGCCTCGTTGCCGACGAGCCAGTCAAAGGACTCGTTCTGGATGGCAAGGAGGTTGGGGACCTCGAGGTGTTCGGTGATCCTGCCGAATGAAACTCGGCGGGGAGCGAATGCGCTCGACGTACGACTGGTCTTCGCAGGGCGGGAAGCTGCCAAGATGCGTCCTTCCGAGGACCGGTGCTGCAGAACGGCTGGTACGCGTGCACTCCAATGACCCCACCAGAAATATCCGTAAACGGACATTTCCGAGCAGGGGTCTAGTCGGAAGGCAGCGCAAACTAGCAGTGTAGCCGAGAGGCTAACCGCTGTCCAGCCCACCCTGCAGGTCGTTTGCGGAACGTGCCTCGGCCCCCCGTAAACCGGGGGCTGCCGGGCCGCTCAGAACGCAACGTCCCCACTGGGCCGCTCGGGTTGCAACGGCCGATGGTGCCGCCGCTGTCATACCCACGTCGTAGCCGTCGCAAGCGCGGTGTCTTGCTGGTGTCAGCGTGCCTGGCAGCCCGGGGCCACGTCAAGGGCCGGTATCCGGGTCGCCGCTTCTTTCCCACTGGAGGGCGACCCACCATGCTCGTTCGGGCCAACGGCGCCGGTCGTCGGAGCCCAGCTCAGGACCGGTCGGCGCTGGATCCACCAACACGGCGGGCGGCGATCCGTGTCGGATCACCGCCCGCCGCGACGCGATTCGTGTCCCGGCTCACGAGCCGGGTACGCGCTGGTGGAACGTCAGGTCACTTGAGGGTGACCTTGGCGCCCTCGCCCTCGAGCTTGGCCTTCGCCTTGTCGGCGGTCTCCTTGTTGACCTTCTCCAGGATGGCCTTCGGCGCGGACTCGACCGCGTCCTTGGCCTCCTTGAGGCCCAGGCCGGTCAGCTCGCGCACGACCTTGATGACCTGGATCTTCTTGCCGCCGTCAGCCTCGAGGATGACGTCGAACTCGTCCTGCTCCTCCACGGCCGGAGCGGCAGCGCCACCGGCGGCACCGCCGGCCGCGGCAACCGCGACCGGAGCGGCAGCGGTGACCTCGAAGGTCGTCTCGAACTGCTTCACGAACTCAGAGAGCTCGATCAGCGTCATCTCCTTGAACGCGTCAAGCAGCTCGTCGGTGCTGAGCTTCGCCATGTCTGGCGTCCTTTCCTGGTTCTGTTAAGTAAGAACTGGTGCGCCGTGGGGGCCTCAGGCCGCCTCGGCGCCCTCCTTCTCGCGCTTGTCCTGCAGGGCAGCCGCCAGACGGGCGGTCTTCGACAGCGGGGCCTGGAACAGGGCCGCGGCCTTGCTCAGGTTGCCCTTCATCGCGCCGGCCAGCTTGGCCAGCAGCACCTCGCGGGACTCCAGGTCGGCGAGCTTCGTGACCTCGGCCGCGGAAATGGCCTTGCCCTCGAAGACACCGCCCTTGATGACGAGCTTCGGGTTGGCCTTCGCGAAGTCGCGAAGCCCCTTCGCCGCCTCGACGACGTCGCCCGAAACGAAAGTCAGCGCGGTAGGACCGGTGAACAGCTCGTCGAGGCCGGTGATGCCCGCGTCCGTCGCAGCACGCTTCGCCAACGTGTTCTTCGCGACCGTGTAGCTGGTGTCGGCGCCGAGCGAGCGCCGAAGCTGGGTGAGCTGGGAAACCGTCAGACCGCGGTACTCGGTCAGCACGGTGGCGCCCGAGCTGCGGAAGCTCTCGGTCAGCTCAGCGACGGCCGTGGCCTTGTCGGCCCGGATCGGCTTGTCCGCCATGTCCCTCCTCTCTCGTTACTCGAGGCTGGTCCCCGTCACAGCCGAAGCCGGGACAGGAGCGGAGGCAGCACGACAACGAGAAAAGCCCCGGCGCAGGGCGCACGGGGCGAGGGCCAGCAGATCGTCACGGTCGGCGGACCATGCTCACTGCCGAGTTACGCTTGCCGCCCTACGCGGGTCGCCCGTCATCGCGGGGCCTTCGACCGTGCCGAAGCACGGTGACCAGCGGTCTCTGGGTGGTTCCTCATCCATGAGAACACGGATGACGGTTGAAGAGTACGCGACGCCCCGACCTGCGCCAAATCGGGACCGTGTGGGCCGGGCCACCGTTTGCGGGTAGCCCCCGCGTCGGTCAGCCCTGGGCCCGCCGCCGCAACAGGTACCCGCCGAGCGCGGTGGCGCTCCAGGCCAACGCCCACGCACTGAGCCCGAGCAGAGTGAGCGCGGCGGCATCGCCCGCGGTGGTCCGGGCGACGGCCATGATCGGCGGCGCCAGCCACGGGGCCGCCGAGTCGGCCAGGCCGAGCACCACCGAGCCGACGCCACCGAGAGCCAACACCGCGACGCCGTACCCGGCGCTGCCCACCGATGCCCGGCTGGCCAGCGCGCCGAGGGCAACCGCGGCCGGCACGGCGAGCAGATGCGCCCACACCCCCAGCGCGAGGCCGACCGGGATCGACCGGTCCCCCGGATCGACCGGGCCGGAGACCCCGCCGACCAGCCACGGGAAGAGCAGCGCGACGGCCACCGTGACCAGCGCGGCTACGCCGGCGGCGAGAAGCCCCGCGAACCGCTCCCGGGCCACCCCGACCACGGTCTGCGCCAGCCGGCGCTGCACGTCCGGCTCCACGTCCAGCAGGATCTTGGTCTGCCACGCGACGACCGGGAAGAGCACCACGGCCGAGACGCCATACGCCTCCGCCGGCTGGGATCGGCCACCGCCGTAGAGGATGCCGAGCGTGACCAGGCCGGCGAGCAGCGGTGCCACCGCCCGCCCGGTCCGCAGGAAACCGGCCAGGCGCATCCGCACCAGGGCGATCACGGGACCTCCCCCGCCGCCCGTTCGGCCACCACGGCGCCGTACGCGGCCTCTGGTTCCCCTGCCGGGGCAGATGGCGCGTCGGAGCGTACCCGCAGCACCTGGTGGCCCTCGGCGCGTAACCGGGCGACGGTGCCGGCGACCCGCGCGGCCGGCACCGCGACCTCGACCACCGCGATCGCCTCGTCCGCCGGCGACGTCTCCTCGGTCAACGAACCGTCGGCAACCAACCAGCGGCGCGCGGCCGGCAGCCGGACCGTCTCCCCACGGTGGTCGCTGACCAGGACCGCACCGTCGGCGGCGAGCACCTCGGCGATCACCTCCGGAACCAGCTCGCGGGTGGCGGCGTCCAGCCCCTCCCACGGCTCGTCGAGCACGAGCAGGCCCGGCGGGCGCAACATCGCCTGGGCGAGGCCCACCTTCTGCGCGGTGCCCTTGGACAGCTCCGGAAGCCGGACCGAGCGGAAGGCGGACAGCCCGAGCCGGTCGGTCCAGAAGCCCACCGCCTCGTCCGCCGCAGCGCCGCCCAGCCCCGCCACCCGGGCCATCCCGGTCAGGTAGCGGGCCACGGTGAACGGCTGGTCGGCCGGGAAACGCTCCGGCACCCAGCCCACCCGCGCAGGCCGGCCGGTGACCCGGCCACGGCCCGGTCGGAGCACCCCCGCGGCCGCCTGGAGCAGGGTCGACTTGCCCACCCCGTTGCGGCCCAGAACGACCGCCACCTCACCCGGACCGATTCGCACGTCCACGCCCCGCAGGACCCACGGCCCCCGCCGGTGGTACCGCAACCAGACGTTCTCCAGCCGCATGCGGTCGAGCTTCCCACACCTCAGACACACCGGGGCGCCGCCACGGTCGTGGCGGCGCCCCGGTGCGAGCGAACTGTCGGCTCAGGCCTCGGCCGACTCCTCAGTGAGGTTCTTCACCAGGTTCGGGTCGACCGGGACGCCCGGGCCCATCGTGGTGGTCAGGATGACCTTGCGAAGGTACTTGCCCTTGGCCGCGGACGGCTTGGCACGCAGCACCTCGTCGAGCACCGCCGCGTAGTTGTCCACCAGCTGGCTCTCCGTGAAGGAGGCCTTGCCGATGATCAGGTGCAGGTTGGAGTGCTTGTCCACCCGGAAGGTGATCTTGCCGCCCTTGATGTCCTGCACCGCCTTGGTGACGTCCATGGTCACCGTGCCGGTCTTCGGGTTCGGCATGAGACCGCGCGGGCCCAGGATCCGCGCGATCCGGCCGATCTTGGCCATCTGGTCCGGCGTGGCGATCGCCGCGTCGAAGTCGAGCCAACCACCCTGGATCCGGGCGACCAGCTCGTCGGTGCCCACCTCGTCCGCACCCGCCGCGGTGGCCTCGTCGGCCTTCGCGCCACCGGCGAACACGATCACGCGGGCGGTCTTACCGGTGCCGTGCGGCAGGTTGACCGTGCCGCGGACCATCTGGTCCGCCTTGCGGGGGTCGACGCCGAGGCGCATGGCGACCTCGACCGTGGCGTCGAACTTGACGTTGGTGGTCTCCTTGGCCAGCTTCACGGCCTCGGCGGGGGTGTAGAGCTTGGACCGGTCGATGACATCGGCGGCCTTGCGGTAGCTCTTGCTGCGCTGCATTGCTGATTACTCCTGTGGTCTCTGGCGGGCCGCTCGGCGCGGGCCCTCCCACGGTCGGGTCGTTGGCCTGGGCCGACGTCAGTCGTTGACGGTGATGCCCATCGACCGGGCGGTGCCGGCGATGATCTTCTCGGCCTGGTCCAGGTCGTTGGCGTTGAGGTCGGCCATCTTCTTCTCGGCGATCTCACGCAGCTGGGCGCGGCTGACCGAGCCGACCTTCTCGGCCTGCGGAACGCCCGAGCCCTTCTGGACACCGGCGGCCTTGATCAGCAGCCGGGCAGCGGGCGGGGTCTTCAGCACGAACGTGAAGGACCGGTCCTCGTACACGCTGATCTCGGCGGGGACGATGTCGCCCCGCTGGGACTCGGTCTGCGCGTTGTAGGACTTGCAGAACTCCATGATGTTCACGCCGTGCTGGCCGAGCGCGGGGCCGACCGGCGGCGCCGGCGTGGCCTGGCCCGCCGGCAGCTGAAGCGTGAACGTCTTGACGAGCTTCTTCTTCGGAGGCATGTCACTTCCTGGGGCTTGGAGCTGGGAAAATGCGGCTGTCGCCGCCCTCGGAGCGCGCACGGTCAGCGCGGTGCGACAGCGGCGACATTCAAGAGTAGCGCAGGCCGCAGCCCACTCGTCCGCCGAGGTCGAGCGGGAGGGCGTACGCCGACGTCGGCGGCGGGCCGGGCCCGCCGCCGACGACCAGTCAGATCTTGGCGACCTGGTTGAAGTTGAGCTCCACCGGCGTCTCGCGACCGAAGATCGACACCAGCACCTTGAGCTTCTGCTGGTCGGCGTTGATCTCGCTGATCGTGGCCGGCAGCGAGGCGAACGCGCCGTCGGTGACGGTGACGGAGTCACCCACCTCGAAGTCGAGGACCTTGATCTCCGGCTTCGCCTTCTTCTGCTCGGTCTCGACGGCCGGCGCCAACCACTTCAGCACCTCGTCGAGGGAGAGCGGGGCGGGCCGGTCGGCCCGGTCGGTCGCGCCGACGAAGCCGGTCACGCCCGGGGTGTTGCGGACACACGAGTAGGACTCGGCGGTCAGCTCCATCCGGACCAGGATGTAACCCGGGAAGACCTTGGCCTGGATCTGGGAACGCTTGCCGTTCTTGACCTCGACCTCTTCCCGGGTCGGCACCTCGACCTGGTAGATGAAGTCTTCCATGTCGAGGCTCGTGATCCGGGTCTCGAGGTTGGTCTTGACCTTGTTCTCATAACCGGCGTACGAGTGCACCACGTACCAGTCACCCGGCGCGTAGCGCAGCTTCTGCCGCAGCTCGGCGACCGGGTCGTAGTCCTCGTCGGCGGGCTCGGTCGTTGGGAACTCCGGCTCGCTGGCGGCCTCAACCGACTCGTCACCAGCCGCCGTCGCGACGGTGGACTGCTCGTCCACCGGTCCGGCGGTCTCGTCGTACTCAGGCACGCTCGCTCACTTCCGTCACTATCGGCTCTGGAGGCAGCCGGTCAGCTCGAGTTGCCGAAGACAAACAGCACGACCTTGGCGAAGCCGTAGTCCAGCACACCCACGATCGTCAGCATCACCGCGACGAACGCGACCACCACGGCGGTGTAGGTCAGCAACTCCTTGCGCGTCGGCCAGATGACCTTACGCAGTTCGGCCACGACCTCGCGGAAGAACCGGGCGATGCGGCCGAAGACGCCCACCCGACCGGTCTCCGACCGCGTGGTCGGCCGGCTGTCCGCCGACTCCGCCCGGGCACGCGACCGCGTCGCGGTGCCTCCCCGGGAGACCGGCTCGTCCGCGCTGGTGGCGTCGTCGTCAGCTACGTCGTCGACGACCTCGTCGTCCAGACGATCGTCGCCGGCGTCCTCGCCGCGCCGCTTGTTGTCGGCCACTTCGCCCTCCGTCGCGGAATCTCGGGTCGCACGCCGGGCGGCGTGCGCAGCGCTGGTCACGCCGGCCGGGCCCAACCGTCCCGCGACGGGCCGCGGCCGGTGGATCATCCGGAGGGCCCCGATTGCCTCGGAACCACCCCGCCGATGCCACCACCACGGGCCGGACGCCGCCATGCTGGCGGCGCGACCCACGGGAACGGTCAGGCCTGAGGCGCAGGGGTGACAGGACTTGAACCTGCAGCCTGCGGTTTTGGAGACCGCTGCTCTGCCAATTGAGCTACACCCCTATGCGGCAACACTCGCCCCACGCGGTCACAGACGACCGAGCAGGGGTCACTTGCCCCACGGCGGACCAGTGTACGGGTACCCGCCCGACTTTCCCAACCGGTCTCCCCGCCACGCGTGGCGGGGAGGTTTCAGCGTGCCGTCCGGATGGTTGCCCGGGCCTGCGACAGCACCTTCTCGCCCAAGCAGGTGGCGGTCACGTCCAGTCGGGTGAGGCCGTCCTCGGTCACCTCACGCACCCGCGCGGTGACCTCGATCTCGGTCCCCTGGTCGTCGTCCGGGACCACCACCGGCCGGGTGAACCGGACGCCGTAGTCGACCACCGCGTCCGGCGTCCCGGCCCACTCGGTGATCGCCCGGCCGACCAGCGCCATGGTGAACATGCCGTGGGCGATCACCCCGGGCAGACCCACCTTGGTGGCGACCCGATCGCTCCAGTGGATCGGGTTGAAGTCACCCGAGGCGCCGGCATAGCGGACCAGGTCCGCACGGGTCACCTGGAACGTCTTGGCTGGCAACTCCATCTCAGGCCTCCCCGCGTACGACGTATTTGGCCCAGACGGCGACCACCGGTTCCCCGCCGACGGTGCTCACGTCGGTGCGCGTGGTCAGGAAGCCGTGCCCGCCCCGGGTGCTGACGTCCTCGATCGTGTTGACGCAGACCAGCTCGTCGCCCGCGACCACCGGTCGGGCGTACTCGAACCGCTGGTCGCCGTGCACCAGACGGCTATAGTCGACACCCAGGGCCGGGTCCTCGATGATCTGCTGGCTCGCGGCCATCGTGACGATCACCGGGAAGGTCGGCGGGGCCACCACGTCGGAGTGGCCCAGAGCCCGAGCGGCCTCCGGGTCGTGGTGGGCCGGGTCGGTGGCGCCGATGGCGCTGGCGAACTCACGGATCTTTTCTCGGCCCACCTGGTAGGGGGCGGTCGGCGGATAAGTCCGGCCGACGAAGGAAGGGTCCAGAGGCATGCCGCGAACCTACACGGAAAGCACAATCGCCGACCTGATCGGCAGGCAGCGGCAGAGCCGCGCCAAACCGGTCAGATCGGCGACTGGAACGCTTCGACGGTGGCCGGCAGCGAAGCCGGCCACGAATCAGCGGGTCTCGCGGTGGACCGTGTGACGACCGTCGCGCGGGCAGAACTTCTTCAGCTCGATGCGGTCGGGGTCGTTGCGGCGGTTCTTGCGCGTGATGTAGTTGCGCTCCTTGCACTCCACACACGCCAAAGTGATCTTCGGCCGGACATCGGTAGCCTTCGCCACGGCGGAGTGCCTTCCTCGCTAACGGAAACAACTACGACGCGCCAGCCTAGACGCTGACAGCGCGGACATGCAAAGTGGGCGCCAGAAGCGCCCATTCTTACGACCACCGGCAACGAGCCCGGAAGACGAGAGTAGCGGTGGCCGGACTTGAACCGGCGACACAGCGATTATGAGCCGCTTGCTCTACCATCTGAGCTACACCGCTGCGATGGGTCCAGCTGAACCCTCGAGCCCCCTTACGGAATCGAACCGTAGACCTTCTCCTTACCATGGAGACGCTCTGCCGACTGAGCTAAGGGGGCCTGCGCGATCTCCCCGTGGGGCGCGCAGAAGTAAGAGTACACGGCCCGGCTCGACAGGTGAAATCGGATCCCCCGTGATCGTCCGCGCCCTGCTCAGGGCACGACACGAAGGCGCGGAAGCACCCCGTCGGAGATCGTTTCCGGCTCGACCTGCGCACCGAACCAGGCGGCCAACCGCTCGTACGGCAGCGGCCGGCTGAACAGGAAGCCCTGCCCGATCTCACAGCCGATGTCCTGGAGAAGCTCCAGGGTCAGCTCACTCTCCACGCCCTCGGCGACCACGGCCAGGCCGAACTGCTGAGAGAGGGTCACCACGGCGTTGACGATGGCCAGGTCCCCCGGGTCGGTCGCCATGCCCTGCACGAAGGAGCGGTCCACCTTCACCTCGTGCACCGGCAGCCGGCGTAGATGCGCCAGGGACGAGTCGCCGGTGCCGAAGTCGTCCACCGACAGCCGGACACCAAGATCGCGCAGCCGCCGCAGGGTCGGGATGGGCCGGTCCGTGCCGTCCAGCACCCCCGCCTCGGTGATCTCCAGGGTGAGTCGCTGCGCCGGCACCTGGTACTCGGTCAACAACTCCTGCACCCGGTCCGGGAAGTGCTGATCGGTGAGCGTACGGGCCGAGAGGTTCACCGCGATGGGCAGCGGCTGATCGGCCAGTGCCCAGTCCCGGCTGCGGCGCAGCCCTTCGCGGAGCACCACCTCCGTGAGCCGACTCAGCTGGCCGGTGTGCTCGGCCACCGCCACGAAGTCCTCGGGGGCGACCGTGCCGTGCGTCGGATGCTCCCACCGGGCCAGGCACTCGACACCGACCAGGCGCCGGTCCCGCAGGGTCACCTTCGGCTGGAAGTAGACCTCCAGCTCGTCCTGGTCCAGAGCCTGACGCAGATCGCCGGCGAGACCCAACCGGCGCAGCGACCGGGACTCCAGCGCAGGGTTGAACAGCTGCACGCTGCCCGGCACCGACTTGGCCGCCGTGGCGGCCAGGTCGACCCGCAGCAGCAGGGTCGCCGCGTCGCTGCCATGATCCGGGTGTACGGCCACCCCGACGGCGGTGTTCACGTCGAGAGTGAGCGCGTCGAAGACCATCTCGTCGCGGATCTGGTCGCGTAGCTGAGCGGCCAACTCAAGCGCCGCCTCAGCGCTCTCCAACCGCAGCGTCACCAGGAACTCGTCCCCACCGGCCCGGCCGACCAGAGCCGACGACGGCGCGCTGGCCCGCAACCGGCTGGCGACCTCGGCGAGGACCTTGTCCCCCGCCGCGTGACCAAGAGACTCGTTGACCTGGCGCAGCCCGCCGACGTCGAAGAGCAGCAGCGCCACCACCTCACCGGGTAGACGGATCTTGACCGATTCGTCCAGCGCTCCGGTGATCCGCCGCCGGTTGGGCAGCCGGGTCAGCGCATCGTGGTAGGCGTCGTGCCGCAGCCGGTCCACCAGCCGGGAGTTTTCCAACGCCACCGCCGCGTGCGCCGCCACGGTCTCGAAGATGGGGATGTCGCCACGGGTGAAATGACCGACATCGCTGAGCCGGTTGGCCACCTCCAGCGTGCCGATGACCGCTTGGCCGGACCGGAGCGGCACCACGATGACGTCCTTGACCTTGCCCTGACTCAGCGCCTGGCGCTCGTTCGACTCTCCGTCGAAGGCACGTCCCACCGCGAGGGTCCGCCCCTCGTCTGCGGCCCGCTGACGGAGGGATGCCGGCGTAGGCACGACGTCCAGCAGGCCCGAATCGTCGACCCTGGCGGTGAGCAGCACCTCGGGATGACGGCCCTGGGCGGGCAGCCAGAGAGTCGCGTATTCGGCCTGCATCAGGGCTCGGACCCGGCCCAGGAGAGCATCGACGAGCGTGCCGTCCTGGCCCCGCTCCGCGATTGCGCGGGTCAGGTCGTACATCGCGGCCAGCGTCCGGTGCTGACGGAAGAACTCCGCGTAGGAGCGGTAGACCAGCACCAGGGCCGCACCGAGTGCGGCCAGCAGCACCACAGACCACCACGTGGTGGTGACGGCGATCAGGATGATCAGACCGAGCGAGGCGTTGATCGCTGCGGTGAGGAGAGCGGGGGGCGCGGTGCGTAGGGCGTCCCGGCCCGCCTGCCAACCCTGCAACAGCGTGTGTACGCCGACCACGGCCACCAGACTGACGAGGATCACTGCGGTGACGGCCGCGAACAGACCCAGCCAGGTGCCGGGTTCGACCTTCTCCAGGGGCGGCAGTGCCTGGAGGACGAGGACGGCGAGTGATGTCCCAGCGGCCGCCTTGGCCACGTTGAACCAGAACTTGACGGGCGCGAACCGGTGCCGCGTCTGCGTGAGCATGGACGCCACCGTGTAGATCACGACGACAGTCAGCGGAGGCAGCAGAAAGAGTGCGAGGACCAGCGGAATCTCGGTCAGCGTCACGCCGAACGACTGCCGACGGATGACAAAGTTGAGGACCGGCATACCGATGCCGACCATGGCGACCAGCAATGCGGCCGCCAACAGCCAGTCGCCGAACGGCGAGTCAGACACCAGCCCCGTGACCAGGGAACAGACAGCCGCGAACAGCACCAACGGCCCAGTGATGAACCAGGCCCGATCTGCTGATCGACGTCGCGAGCGATCACGCTGCGCCATGTCGCTCCCTACGGCTTCTGCGGTCCCCGCCGTCCGGTGGTGATGACGGCGGGACCGCTCAGCGGCCGCTGTCGACGACAGCGCTCTCTGTACCGATGGTCCAAATGATGTCGGTGGCCTGGTAAGCATCGGCGATGCCGTCGTAAAGACCGGCGTTGAATCCGACGATGGCGGCGGCAGCGAGGAGGAGGAGAAGCGACCCGCTCAGTCGGCCCAACCTACGACCAGACATTATCGCTCCTGTCAGAAGATGTGCAGCGTGGATGAAGATTCCACGATCGTGCCATAGCGCGGGCAGCCAGAAAAGTGGTGGACGCCCCGAGTGACCCCACCGTCTGTGACTTCCCGCCGTTCGGCCCACCGCCCTCGTCGCACCGGACCAGATCACAAGCCTGCGGGGCAGCTCACCGCTTCGCAGAACGTTGAATACGACCTTCACCACAATTCGGTCCAGCCGTAGGAACACTCACCGAATTCAGCGCCATGGTCACCGTGCGTAATACGTGGAGGCGGTGCGCCGATGCTCGCTCTCCGTGTCAGCCATCGACCACCATACCGGCTCATCGCCATCCCGCCAGTCCCTCGACGGGTTCGTTACACACCGGAGGCGGCTCAGCACGGCCCCAGCCGTGAGCAGCGCCAGCGCAACTCAGATCGCAGGCCGCATTCGACGGTTGCGGGTGGGCGCGCACCGCCGCTGAGCCGCACCGGTCAGCAGCACCAGCCGAAGCCCTGACCTGGACGACGGACGAGTTTCCGCCGAGCTGACGGCTCCCGACTCTGCCTCAGGATCACCGCAGCGGCCGGAACGCGGCTCGTACCTCGGTCGAGAAGAGCTCCGGCTCCTCCCAGGCGGCGAAGTGACCCCCGCGGGCGGCCTCGTTGAAGTACGCGAGGTTGGGGTAGACCGTCTCGGCCCAACTGCGCGGGGCAGCCCAGATCTCACCAGGGAACGTCGTGAAGCCGACCGGAACCCCGACCGGCGGAGGGGCCTGGCCGGACGCCTGGGCCGCGGCCAGGAACCGGCCAAACTCCCAGTACCAGCGGGCGGATGAGGCGCCGGTGCCCGTCAGCCAGTACAGCGTGATGTTGTCGAGGATGCTGTCCCGGGTGAGCATGCCCGCGGGCTTGCCTTCGACGAACGCGCGGGAGATCTTGTAGTAGCTGTCCGTGTCGTGGTCGAGCATCCAGGCCGCCAGCCCGACCGGTGAGTCCAGCAGGGAGTAGCCGATCGTCTGCGGCCGGGTGGACTGCTCCAGGAAGTAACCGAAGCCGTCCTTCGTGAACAGGTTGAGCGCGTCGAGCGCTGCTCGCTCCTGCTCGGTCTTCGCCGGCAGTTGGTCCTTGATGCCGATCGCCCCGGCGAGCAGGTTGACGTGGATGCCGATCAGCCCCTCGGGTGCCTGGCGACCCATCGCGTCCGTGACGGCAGCGCCCACGTCGCCCCCCTGAGCGACGTAGCGCGTGTAGCCGAGGCGGTTCATCAGCACCGCCCACGCCGCCGCCATGCGACCGGAGTCCCAGCCGAGGTCCGTCGGCTCGCCGGAGAAACCGTAGCCAGGCAGGGACGGCAGCACCAGGTGGAAGGCGTCCTCGGCGGTGCCGCCGTGCGCGGTCGGGTCGGTGAGCGGACCGACGGCCCCGAGCAACTCGACGACCGATCCTGGCCAGCCGTGCGTCATGATCAGAGGCAGGGCGTTCTCGTGCTGCGACCGCACGTGGATGAAGTGGATCTCGACGCCGTCGATGACTGTCGTGTACTGCGACAGGGCGTTCAGCTGCGCCTCGAGCGCGCGCCAGTCGTAGTCGCTCGTCCAGTAGCGGGCCAGCTCCTGGATTGTCGCCAGCTGCACGCCCTGGGAGCGGTCGCTGACCAACTCTCGGGTGGGCCACCGCGTGGCTGCGATCCGGCGACGCATGTCGTCGATCACTTCTTCCGGCGTGTCGAGCCGGAACGGGCGGATGTCGTTGTCGTTGGACATGGTCTCCACCTGCCGGGTCGGGTCGACCGGCGCCGCTGCGCCGGCGGAGCTGGCACTCGCCCAGTTTCGCAGCGGTCCGGGGGCCGACAGGCCGAAACACCATTTCGCATTCGGTCCGACGCCGTCACGTCGTGGGTTCAGCCCCCGCCCAGGCGCGCAGGTAGGCGCCCTGATCGTCTGACGGTTGCGCTACAGCACGTCGATACGCCGCTCGATGCTGACGAGATTGACGTCGTAGCCCGTCCAGGTCCGCGGCGGCCGAACACTGCCCACTCGCGCTCGGCCTGCTGGCGGCCTCCGGGCGGGGATCGCCCGGCACGGCGGGCACGGGCCTCGCCGCACTCAGGGATAGATCTGGACGACGCCGTCTGAGGGTTCCAGGGTCGCCAGATCAGGGAGCCTGACACCAGAGCGTGCCGCGACGGCGGCAACTGACTCGTAGAAGCCGTCGAACAGTTCGCTCGCAGTTGTGAATTCTCCCGAGACGTGGCTGATGTCGATCTCCACGAGTCGCTGATCACCGGGCGGCGGTAGCGAGGCTTGCACGGTGACATCGGCAATCTCGGGCCACAGGTACTGCGCCGTGCCGTTGGGGTAGACGAGGCTGATGCCGACGTCGTCGACGAACACCCGACTGGCCATGCGATGCACGGTACGTGGTCCAGGTCTGCGGACGAACCAGCGTGATCCGCTCGGTGTCCCCCTGGTCGACGTGCCCTACGTACTGCCAGTCGATCTCTGGCTGACGCACGGAATCTTGCAGCGGCAGGGCCGGGCGGCCCGCGGCCCAGGCGGCAAGGGCAGCGCAAGCTTTGATGCGGGCCGGACCTGATGTCAATGACGGGGGTCATGAACGACGGGTCGGAGGCGCCCGACCCGACGAACTTGCCTTACCGCTCACCACTGCTCATCGAGGGCTGCGATCTGCTGACGGAGGGTTCGGGCATCCTTCCCCGGCAGGACCGCAACGGCGACGTCCAGGACCCAACGCAACTCGGGCGGGTTCGGACAGCACTCCATCACCCCACAGCCGGCAGTCGGGTCCCACACGCGGCGCCCTGGGTGGCGTACGAACCATGACCAGGTCCGCAGCGCATCAGACACGGCCTGGTTCCACAGGCGGGTGCGTTCGAGGTAGGCGATGGCTTTCAAACCCCGGGTCGAGAGCCCCGGGATGACGGAGGTTGACCCGTCAAGCGGTCGCCGGTAGATGGAGTCGGCACGCAGTTGTGCGGGGCGCCTACGCGGCATTGCCCTTTCGTGGAGTCGACATACCGATCATCGTTACACACGTGCAGCCGGGGAGGCTGGACGGTCTACGACTGCCCGACGAGGAGATCCGCCTCAGGTGCCCTCTATCTCGCCGCCGATCGATGGCAAAGCGCGGCACGTCCAGATAGGAAGGTTCTCCGGTTGCCACGTCGGCGGTCAACGTTTTCAGTCCTCGCGGTTCGGGCTGCTGAGAGCAGCCCACTCCTCAGGGCTGGGTGGGTATGGCGCCCAGTACGGAAGGTAGAACGGTTGCCGCGGGGGGTCGGCCACCGTAAACGGCTTGAACTCCGGGTCCGCGATCACGCGGTAGACGAACTCCGCCGTCGACATGTCGAACTGGTGCCACGGCTCATCCTCCGCCCGTCGGGAGACCACCGGCCACCGATCCGGCTCCACCGAGCTGTCCACCAGCCAGTAGTAGTCCCCCTCGGTGATGTCGAGCCCCCACTGAACCAGCCCTGGCCCAGTGTCCGGCCCGTAGACCCCGTACGGCTCGAAGATCTGAGCGCCGAACTTACTCTGGGCTGACACCTGACGGCCGCCGTGCCACATCGACAGCAACGGCGTTTCGAAGTGCTCATCCGTCGGCCGCAGCAGGCTGAGGTAGCCCCAGAACGTCCCCGGCACGAACCGCCGGCTCAACTCCTTGAAGTCGCCGGGCAGCGCAACGCCGAGCTCGGCCTCTACCTGCCCCCATTCAGGGCCCTCAGCACCCTGGCGCCATCCGGTCACTTCGACGATCCGGTCTATCCACACATCCTGATCTTAGAGGGCTTGACCGTACAGCCATCCGTACAGCCAAGACTGTCGGCTGGCACCGACGCTGGCCGACAACGCAGGCGGGCTGACCAGGGGCGAGGCCACCTGATCGGCATCCGCGATCTTCTTCTAATTCGAAGGCCGGCATGGGCCATCCATGGGCCAGTAACCGTGGCGCGTATCGGTCACGAGCGGGCACGAGACGCAACCGAGCTGGCTGCCGCCCGCAGGCGTTTCGGGCATCACGAACGGTTGATCACGCTCTTCCAAACTGACGCTGCTACGGCTCGCGGTCGTCGCCCGGCAGCAGCTTCGACCAGAAGTCATTCATGAGCAGCATCCCCCGGTCCGTCATCCGGCGGTGGTCCTCGGCGTTCGGCGGCTCCCGCACCGCAACGATCACGACGACCCTGCCCTCATCGTCCGCGTCAGACTGGAAGGTGGCGATCTTGTAGCCGATCCGACCCCCAGCTCTACGGCCAGCCGAGCGGACATCGGCGATGCGTTCGGTATTCCACGCCTCGACACGCTCGACGTACTGCCAGTCGAGTTCGAGGTGCCGCGCGATCGTGAGCACCAGCTCCTCAAGCTCAGCCATGACGTCAGCCCCCTCGCGTGCCCGATACGTGCCCGATCGGTGGGTCGATCAGGCGCAATGGCGGTCAACAGCGGCAGAAGACGACTAAGGCCCTTGACTAGCGTCTCCGCAGGTCAAGGGCCTTGCCGTTCCCTGGTGGCGGGTAGAGGATTCGAACCTCTGAAGCTTTCGCGACGGATTTACAGGGCGTCCGTGATCTTGTGGTGGACAAGCGGTCTGAGCTGCTGCTTCTCTCTCACGAGGTGAGCGCTGCCGTCAGGTCGCCCACCATCTGCCCACGCCCACAGGGAGCACGCCTCAGTTGTCCTTCGGCATCGGCCACACGTCGCGGGAGTCGTTGAAGGCCCCTCCCTGTGGTGGCTCGACCGTCAGTGACTTCAACGCCCCCGGCAGCGCAGCAGCACCCCGCCTCATCACACCCCAGAACCACATCGCGAGGCGCACTGCTGCGAGCACGGCTACCAGGCCCAGCGCCACCACCGCCGCCGAGTAGAACATCACGTGAAACATGGAGCCATTCTCGCCCGCAAACCCCGGGCCAGAAATCGTCAATCATCCGAGGGCGTCGCCGATCTTGTCGTTCATGGTGTCGTCTCCACCGTCGATGCAGTTGGCGTAGACGCGGAGCAGGACGGCGACGCCGTGACCCAGGCGCCGGGTGACCTCGGTCGGTGGGACGCCGGCATTCAGCCTCCGCGCGGCCGCCGCATGCCGCAGGTCGTACGGCCGGCAGACGAGCCGCGGATAAGCCAGCGACAGCGGGGGCGCGCTGCCGGATCATGTAGCGATGCTCGGTCAGGATGCCCTCGCTCGCCTCCAGGACGCCGCTGTCTTTTGGAGCGTCGGTTCCGGCACCGCGGCCCAGGTGATCGAAGCCGCCTGCGACTGCCTCACCGCGGGTATAGACAGCCCGACTCTCGGGATCCTCGCCGGCATCTCGCCGGTGAAGGGCGAGGAGAATGACGAGCTGCGGCGTTGGCTCGAAGGCGCGCTGTCCGAACTCTCTCTGGATTACTACGGTGAGGGAAGCCGCGAGAGCGAGGAGGAAGCCCTCCGACTCATGGCCCGGCGACTGCTCGCACAGGCCATCACACCTCGTGATCTCACCTCTTGGGCATACCGATTCATCTCCCACGACGGGACTCCCCTGGCAGCCGAGCTGATCGCCTTGGACAACGCCTACGAGCTCGTAGACGCCGTTCACGACTGGCAACCGCACACCAGCACCGAAACCAGGGATATTGACGCGGCCGTCGTCGACGAAGCTGGGCGCCTTCTCGGCGACGCGACGACCGCCGAGAAGGACTGAAGCGCGGGCTCTCATTCGAGTGCATCGCCGATCTTGTCGTTCATGGTGTCGTCGCCGCCGTCGATGCAGTTGGCGTAGACGCGGAGCAGGACGGCGACGCCGTGACCCAGGCGCCGGGCTACCTCGGTCGGCGGGACGCCGGCATTCAGCCAGAGCGAGGCAGCCGCGTGACGTAGGTCGTAGGGCCGGCGGACGAGCGGCGAGGCGACCTGCGACTCCGTCAGCGCCTTCTCGCGGGCGAGCTTCCACCACCGGTCGTAGACCGACTCGGAGAGCGGCCCACCGTGCAGGCCGCGGAAGAACCGGCCGTCTGGGCCGACCCCGTGATTCTCGACATGCGCGCACAGCAGCTCGACGAGCCGAGGCGGGATCGGGACCGTACGAGTCTCCGCCCTCCCCCGGTGCTTGAGTCCCCGCCGCTCGTGTGAGCCGCCATGATCGGTCCAGTGCGACCCGGCGCGCGGCGAGGTGCCAGCGAGCACCAAGCGGCCCCAGCGATATTCGATCTTCTCGTGCTCGCAGGACCGAGAAGGCTTCACCGCCGCCAGGTCGTCGAAGTCGGCCCCGCAGTCGGCGCACCGGCCGGCAAGGTCGCAGTCCTCCCGCCGTAGGTCCGCCGCTTCCGAGGGCCGCATCCCCGCGTAGTAGAGACAGCCGAAGAAGGCCGTGACCTTGTCGGCGCGTTTGCCGAGAGATTTCACCGCCTCCAGCAGCGTGGCGACTTGGGCCGGGTTCGCCACCACCCGCCGGTCGATGGACTGCGCTACCTCGGGGGCAGTCCACTGGACGCGGTCGACCGGGTTGGAGGCGATCAGCTCCAGCTCGACGGCGTACCCGAGCACGTTGTAGAAGGTCGCCCGCTTCCGCTGGACGGTGGAGGCAGCCGCGGGCTTGCCGTCGAGGCGTACGCAGAGGCTGTCGAGGACGCGGCGGACCATCGCGGGCGAGTCCAGCTCGACGACCGGCAGGGACGCTGTTTCCAGCCAGGCGAGCGCCGCCGCGTGCTCGGGCGGGATCTCGTCGGACCAGCGGCGTGGGTTGAGGCCGTAGAGGTACAGCGACTCGCGGAGCAGGGCGTCAGTCGGTCGGCCCCGTTTCGCCGGCCGGGTCAGGGTCACCGTGATCGAGGTCAGCGCCTCGACGATCGAACGCCGGGTCTTGGCAGCCGCCCGAGGCCACTTCATCTCGACGTACGCGCGGCTGTGCGCGTACCAGGTGGTGGGGTTCTTGGTTCTCGCCTCGGAAACCGGGCGCCCGGTGGCCGGGTCGAACGGCTCCCCCGCGTTGGCCGCCTGAACCAGCTCGGCGCGGAACGAGTGCGCCAGCGCCTTGGTACGGAACATGTCCTCGAAGCGCTGGCCGCTCACCGCCCAACGGACCCGCCACGGCCGAGCCTTCCGGTCAGCGCGCTTACCGATCTCCCAGATCTGGACCTCGTAGCTCTTCATGCGGCGTCCTGCTCCAGGTCGCCGAGCCACCGACCGAGCGCCGACCGGCGGACCCGCAGCTGCCCGTTCGGGAGCTTGATCACCCGTGGTCCCTTGCCGGTCTGCCGCCAGTAGAACCAGGTCGAGCGCGGTACGCGTAGCTCGGCGAGCACTTCCGGCACGGTCAACAACTCCTCGTTCACTGCGTTTCCTCCCCGTGGTGCTGTGCGCTGTGCTGAGTTGCCGAGAGATCTGGAGGCTCCTGCGCGGCCCGGTCCTTCGCGGCGAGCAGTTCGGACCGCCAGCGGGCGCGTTCGCTGATCGATCGCATGAGCCGGTGGGTCATCGGGCCGACGTCCGGGTCATCGGGTCGGGCCAACTCCCAGGCGTGCCGGATCCGTTCGGCGGTGTCGCCCTGGTCGTCGACGAGCTGCGTGCCGTCGGTGGTGACGCCGAGCAGTGCCCGCACCCAGGCCCGAGCGTCGTGCTTGTGGTCGGCGAGGGTCTTGCCGGACCAGTCGCGGGAGATGAGGATGCGTCGGCCGCCGATGCCGAGGGTGTCGCGCTGGTGGACCTTGCCCTTGCAGCGGCCCGGCTTGAGCTTGGCGTGTGCCTTCTTCGGCTGGACGCCGTAGAGCAGCCAGTTGGCGCACCGGTCGGTGCAAGGGGTGAGCTGGAGTTGCTGCCAGAGCCGGTCGAGGTGCTTGCGTTGCCGGTCGGTAGTCGCCTTGTGGCAGTCGCCGGTGTGCTTGGCGATGTATTTCGTGACGTACCGGATGGTCCGTTCGGCGTCCTCGGTGCCGGGCATGACGCCGCGGGCATCGACCTGGGTGCCGAAGCGCACGACGTGCACAGGCTCGGCGTCGGGGTCGTCATCGATGGTGTCGAGGGCTTCCGTCCAGGTGGTCAGCGGCTCGCGGGTGTCCGGGTCGACCCATGCCGCTGCTTGCTCGTCCCAGATCGGGAGCCGGTCAAGGGTGTAGCGCTGGACGTCGACCGAGGGCCACCACACCTGGTGGTAGGTGGCTGCCGCCACGGTGCGGAGCACGTCCCGAGGGATGGTGCCCCGGATGGCGAAGTGGGCATGCGGGGCGAGGCGGCGTTGCGGCTCGACGCAGCCGGCGTACTGGACGTTCCAGCCCTCACACCGTCGGAGGTTCTGCCAGAACCGGTCGAGCAGTCGGGGGAAGTGCACGGCGTCCCAGGCAGCGCGGCGGTAGTCGTACCTGGCCGGGTTGACCGGTGTGCCGTCGGGGCGGACCGGGCCGTAGGAGTCGAGGGTGAGTGTGAGCCACATCGACGGTTGGTAGGTGGAGCCGTCCGGGGCGGTATAGGTCTTGCCGACGGTGCGGCGCTCGACCTTGCGCCTGGGCAGTTCGGGGGCATCTTGGCGCCGTTTGGTGGAGCGCTTGCGCCGTGGGCCGGGCTCGTCGTCCTGGTCCTCGTCGTCGCTGGTGTGCGGTGGTCCGACGCGCCCGCGCAGGCCCTCAGCGGCGATGGCTTCCTCTACCTCGCGGATTGCCTCGTCGAGGTCGGTCACCTGGTCCCACTGGGCGGCGCGTACGGCCTCGTCGCGGGAGAACTCCAGGTGTGCGCGGTACAGGATCAGTGACTTCTGTGCTTCGGTTGCGGGTTCCGGGCCGGGTAGCGGCTCGTCGTCGCGGTGCCAGCCCTCGCGGATCTGGGCTTGGCGTAGCCGGCGGTTCTTCTTGGCGCACGGCGGGCATTTGTCCTCGCGGGTCGCGCCGCAGGGCAGGTCGATGACTTCGGTCAGGCCGGTGTCGAGGTCGGTGCGGCGCATGGCGAGCGGGCGGACGCAGACGCCGTACTCGATGGCGATGTCCTTGAGCACATCGATCGAGCGGGGCAGTGCCATGCGGGCCGCCCGCGACCCCGGGCGAGGAGCAGCCGGGGTCGGGGCGGGTTCGAGGCCGGGCAGGGTCGGAGCCGTCATCGGCCCACCCCCACCGTGAGTCGAATGCGGTGGTCTCGGGTGCAGGGCCGCCGGTACTGTCCGGGCTCACCAAGAATCCGAGCGGCGAGGTCGAGATGAACAGCGATGACGGTACGACGGTGCTGTGGCGCCCAACCGGGCCGAAAGAGCTGGATCTCGTCCGCGAGTCCGGATGGCGGGCGTGGCCGCCGCGCCTGCCGGATCAGCCGATCTTCTACCCGGTTCTGAACGAGGACTACGCGGTGATGATCGCCCGGGACTGGAACGTGCCCGCGTCCGGCATCGGCTACGTGACCCGCTTCCGGGTGGAGTCGGAGTTCCTGAGTCGGTACCCGGTACGCCAGGCCGGCGGAAAGACCATTCTGGAGCTGTGGGTGCCGGCCGAGGAGCTGGACGAGTTCAACGCTCACATCGTTGGACTGATCGAGGTCGTGCACGAGTTCCGGTAGCCGCGGCCCGGCGGCGAGGGTGGCCGTCATCGGATGATCCCGACGACCTGGGGCCGGTTTGGGTGGACGACACCGACCGGAGGCAACACCGCGACTGATGCCGGCGGCATCACCGGAGCCGGCGGCGTGGGTTCGACAGGCTGCGGCTTGTCGTACCAGTCACCCTGCGGCTGATCGGGCCCGGGAGCCGGCGGGACAGCGGGTGCGCTGGACAGGACGACCTTGACCAGGGCGAGGAACGCCAGCGAGGGCACGGCCGCGACGATCCAGCCCCAGACGGAGGGTTCGGCTTCGGCGACCTGGGCGGCGAGGGAGAGCAGCGCGAACGCGATCAGGAGGACGCCGACCAGGCCGACAGGTCGACCGGCGCGACGCCGGGCGCGGATCTCCAGGCCAAGGTAGATAGCCATCAGCTCGACCGCTACGGCGTTGGCCCAGCCGATCCAGTCGGGTTGGCCGTGGGCGACGGTCAGGTCGTGGACGTGGGTGAAGGCTGCGGCGCCGGCCATGGTGCCGATGGCGAGCAGGATCAGCACCCGGACGGCGGACTCGGCGCGTTCGCGGATCATCGGCCGCCCCTGTTGTCACGGACGGTCAGGATGATGCAGATCTGCTGGCCGTTCAGGTCGCGGCGGCGGTTGACCATGTGCGCCAGGCCGTGCAGGGCACCGGCGAGCCGGTCCGGGGAGCCGTCGAGTTCGATGTGCAGCGGCTTGAGCCGGTGGGTGCCGAGGAAGAAGCTCTTGAGGGACATCGGTTACCTCCGGGCCGGGGTGACGCGGGTACGGATGTGGTCGGGTGGCTCGCCGAGAGAGGCCACCGCTTCGGAGAGGCAGCGCCACAGCGCCCACGCCTCGTCGGGGGTGAGGTACATGCGGCGCCGGCCACCACCGACGGCGAGATAGACCGGGTACGCATCGGGCCGGGCGGGGTCGACGCGGACAGACACCGCCGTGCTGGTGGCGCCGTCGATGCCGGGTGCGCGTAGCCGGTAGAAGGTTCGGCCGTCGGTCGGGGCGGTCACCGCGGCTCACCCCCGTCGGTGTCCCGGTCGAGGATGTTCAGCAGTGAGTCGGGCAGCAGTGGTCCGCGACGCTGCCGGGGCAGGGGCGGTCGGGCCGGTTCAGCGGCGGTTTCCCGGCCGACCTGGGCGAGGATGTCCGCCGCGTCGGCCGGTGCAGGGTATTCGGCGGCCAGCTCCCGAATGTGGTCGTCGGAGATGTAGGAGAAGCGGACCCGCGCGGGCTCGGGAGTGCCGTCGAGGATCACGTAGCCAACGCCCTTGGCCCAGCGGGGCATCTGGTCGGCGAGGGCACCCCGGTTACGGGCACCGTCGCCCAACACGAGGTCGACCTGAGCGGCCTCGGTCAGGCCGAGCGCGATCCGGGTCGGGAACAGGTCCCGGAACGGCAGCACCTCCTTGCGGGGGTCCTGCAACGCCGCCACCACCAGGACACCGACGCCGGCACCCTGCGACAGCAGCAGCCCGAGCGACCCGGCGATGCGCTTTCGCAGCTCGACGTCCTGGAGGTACGCGGTCAGTGCCGCCATCTCGTCGATGACGACCACGACCAGAGGGTCAGCCAGGGTCGGAGTGTGCACCCGCACCGCACCGGCAAGCCGGGTCTGCCGCTCCCGCATCACCGTCACGGCCTCGTCGAGCAGATCGGCCATGGCCTCGAACGACTTGCAGGCGAACCGGGCGAACAACGGCCGCCCCATCTCGAATTCCATCCCGCCCTTGGGGTCGATCACCCAGAGCCGGACCAGCCCGGAGGAGATCCCACCGGCCAGAACGCGGACCAGCGACCACAGCACCGAGCCCTTACCGGACCGGGTGGCACCGCCGACGAGGACGTGGGTGGCGAGCAGGTGCAGGCACCAGTGCCGCAGGTCTTCCCGTCGAGCCAGGGGCAGCGCGGTGAAGTCGGGCACCGACGGCACGTCGAACGGGTCGACCAGAGTGCGCAGCGCATCCGTGCGGACCACCACCAGATAGACCACCGACGGCCGGTCCCGGAACCGCAGCCGGTCCACCGCGCCCAGGACCAGCGCCCAGTAGCCCGACCGGATCGGCGGGTCATCAGGGCGCTCGGAATAGACCCGGGCGTGCCGCCGACCGAAGGCGTACGCCAGGTTTGCCGTTGCCTTCTGGAATTCCTCGGGTGTCTGGCCGCGGACCATGCGGATGGTCAGCACGTCGAGCGCCTGATCCGAGCGGACCCGCAGCAGCTCCGGCAGGACCGTGCGATGGTCGTACACCTTGGCCAGGCCGCAGAGGGTCATGGCCTCACGCCAAGCCCGCCGGTAGACGAAGAGCTGACGGAAACGGCCGAGGATCGGCCCGGCGCACCAGGTCCACCAGGACGATTCGTGCCGCCACCGCCACAGCGCCGACGCGGCAGAGGCCAGGACCACGGGCACGATCACGCCGGCCCGGCCGAACTCCCGGTAGAGGCTCACCCCGGCCACGACCAGGCCGACGGCGACGGGGTGGCGAAGACACCACCACAGGCCCCGCCACAGCCACCGCAGTACCAGGCCGACCGCGATCAGCCAGACCGGCAGCTCCAGCCTGCGCGGGCGGATCACCATCAGGTCCCCGGCGGTGGTCATCACGACCTCGCCACGCGGCCGGCGCATCATCGCGCACCCGCCGCTGTGGGCCGCCGCAGGACGGTGGGCATACGCTTGGACATGTCACTACCTCTCTCGACAGAGCAGGGGAAAGAGACAGAGGGCGGGGCTGCCGTCCGCCAAGACCTGACAGCCCCGCCCCCACCAGATGCGGCTACTGCGCCGCCTTCGTGGCCACGCCCGCCGGGGCACGCATCCCGGTCGCCCGCAGCGAATACGCCATCCGACCGTTGTTGCCCACGTACGGGGTGACGGTCATGCCGTCGAACTCGACCGCCTCGAACAGGCCACCCGTCGGCGGCACCGGCTGGTAGTCGGCCGAAATCTTCACCGTCGTCTCCCGCGACCGCTTCCCCAGCTCCGGATCCAGGTCCATCACCCGGACCTGCCACACCCGCTGGCCGGTCAGCTTGTCCTTCGCCGGGCTACGCCGGCCGGTCTTCTCGTCGTAGTCCTCAACCTCGCCCAGGGACTCGGGCACCAACGCGCACCCCGCCGGGAACACGTCCTCACACCGCACCGCGAACCTCGTACCGCCGCGCAGAGCCATCGTTCAACCTCCAACTTGTTAACTTGTCTGCCAAGTTGCATCCAAGGTAGACGGAACTTGGCAGACAAGTCAACGAGTTTGCGAGCCAGGCGCACATTGAGGACAGCTCAGTGGACATCAAGAGAGACAACCGGAAGGACATGTCAGAGGACAGAAAAGGTGCTATAAATCAGCTACCCCCCCGATGACCCAGGAGCTACCAGCCATGACCGGACCCGCACCAGCACGGCAATACGCTGAAACTCACCCCTGGATCACCTTTCAAGTTGACCTCACGAAGCTCTCCCACAAGACCTGGCTACTGCTAGGCGAAGCAGAGTCGAAGTGCCAACATGTCGCCGGCGTACCCCTACGACCCGCCGTCGCGCGACGGCTCCACGAGATCTACCTGAGCAAGGGCATCCACGGCACCGCGAGCATCGAGGGAAACACGCTCTCCGAGGACGAGGTGCTACAACGCGTCACCGGCGAGCTTAAGTTGCCACCGTCCAGGGAATATCTAGGCCGCGAAATCGACAACATTCTTGCCGCCTGCAACAACATCCTTAGCGATGTAGCGAACAGGCGCCCGATGGAACTGACCCCAGCGCGGATTTCTACCTTCAACGGCCAAGTCCTCAGCGGTCTCGACCTAGAGGACGGCGTTGCTCCCGGCGAAATTCGACAGCATCAGGTTGGGGTCCTTAACTATCGCGGAGCTCCTGCCGAAGATTGCGAATTCCTGCTTGATCGAATGTGCACATGGTTGAATCAGTTGCGCATTGACGATGACGCGATGACGTTCCCCCTCGCCATACTCAAGGCGATCCTGGCACACCTCTACATCGCATGGATTCATCCGTTCGGGGATGGCAATGGAAGAACCGCTCGATTAATCGAGTTTCAGCTCCTAATCCAAGCCGGCGTGCCGGTACCCGCAGCCCACCTGCTGTCGGACTTCTACAACAAAACCCGTGACGCTTACTATCGGGAACTCGCACGCACTAGTCGACCGCCATTTCCTGTCGAAAGATTCATCGACTACGCAGTGCAGGGTTTCGTGGACGAACTGCGGGAGCAGCTTGAGGACATCCGCCGCGAGCAGATGCGGGTTACCTGGGAAAACTTTGTCCATGAGTCGTTTCGCGACGCTGACACTCCGGCCAAGAGACGCCAGAAGTGCCTAGTCCTTGATCTTAGCGAAAAGGGAACCCCGATTCCGGCAAGTAAGTTGCCGGAAGTATCCGGCAGACTTGCTGTGATGTACGCGGGCAAGGGCTCGAAAACGATCAGCAGGGATGTTAACGAGCTAGTGAAGATGAAGCTGTTAAGACGAGTTCGCGGCGGGCTCCTGGCAAACACCGATGTAATCAGAGCCTTCCTGCCACTGCGGGCAGAGAACTAATCTTGACAACTTATCCCAGCCGGTTCCACGACCAGACGGGCTGACTTATGCCAAGGCGAAAAAGAAGGCCAACTGAGCTAGCATTGAAGGGTATAAGCAGCGCATGCGGGAAGATAATTCTGCTGTTTGGGCGAGCGAAGCGCACCGTCGTCCGCCGGGGACTGACGATGCAACCATTGAAGCCCTTGGTGAGCTAAGCAAAGCATTGGAAACGATGCATCGCGTACGCGGCCACCTATACTCGGCGCACCAGCTCGTCGGCGGCGCGGATCTCACCCTTGACCGGGTCGTGAAGCTGCTGCGCCAGGCCGGGCACGACGAGGTGGCCGACCGGGTCGAGCACGAGCTTTTGGGACGCAACGTGCTACCCGGCAGGTGGACGTTCCAGATCGTGGAGGAATTCGACGACGGCTACTACGCCGCGTTCCAGGAAATCGAGCGGGACGCGCGGGAGAAGCTGGCCGGCGGTCGACGGCACATCTTCGAGGCGGAAATGAAGGAGCGGCGGCGTACCCACGGGATGCCGGGGCACGAGGCTACGCCGTAGCGCTGTCCCCGAAGCCGTACGGGATCATCGAGGCCAGGGCGTTGGCTCTGGCCTCGATGATCCTCATACGTGCCAGATACTCGGCCGGCTCTCGGTGCGCGGCCTGGCTGGTGACCTGGCCGGGCCACTTGCGGTAGAGCAAGCCGTACTCACGGATGAAGTAGCCCGCGCTGACCGCGTTAGCGGCGAGCAGCAGACCGGTGTCCTCGGAGGCCGGCAGCGCCATCCAGCCGCCCAAGGCGAAGACGAGATCCCGCCGCAGGCACAGCGTCGCCGGGTGCACCGATGCCCGGTAGTCGTTGGCCTTCCAGAACGTCAGGACCGAACCGCGGTCGATGACTCCGCCAGCTGGGTCCTTGTCCCAACCGGCGGTCGATCCGTCGGGCAGCAGGTCGAGTACCCGCGAGGTGGTCCAGCCGATCTGTGGATGCGCCTCGAATGCGGCGATGTCCCGGGCGAGCGCGCCGGGGGTCAACTGGTCGTCAGCGTCCAGGACCTTGATGAGTTTCCCGGAAACCCGCGAGAGCGCGAGGGTACGGGCAACACCAGGCCCACCGGCACGGCCGGTGCCCAGACTGATCCGGGGATCGTCGGGCAGCGCGTCGACCAGGGCGCCGGTCTGCCCGTCCTCTTGGACGAGCCATTCCCAGTCCCACCCAGTCGGCATCTCCTGCTTGGCCAACGACTCGTAGGCGCCAGGCAGGTGCTCGATGCTGGGCGCGTGGACCGGGGTGATGACTGAGACGAGCTGCGTCAAGTTTTCCACCGCTGGAGTTTGTGGGAGTAGACAAGCTCGGTGCGGTCACCCGGCATCACCACGTCGGCGACCTCGACGACCCGGCCGGTGGTGTCGGTCGAGGTCTTCCGCACGGTGAGCACGGAGACGCCCGGGTCGATGTCCAGCAACTCGGCCTCATCGGGCGACGGCGGGCGGGCGCGGATCTCGTCGTCGATCCGGTCCAGCTCGATGCCGAGCGTGTAGAGCTGGTGCTGCGTGCCGCCCGGCCACGGTTCTTTGCCCGCATCGAGTAGGTCCGGGTTCGCGGCCACCAGGCCGTACGGCAGGTAGGAGTACGACACAGTCAGCGGCGCGTTCTCGTGCCGCGACGACGTCCAGTAGACCCGGCGTAGCAGCGACGTACCCGGCTCGACCTGTAAGGCCGCCGCCATCTCCGCATCAGCCTCCACCCGGGAGTACTCGGCGTGGAACTTCAGGTCGTCGACGGTTAGGCCGGTGTCGTGCTCGGTGGCGCCAGTCTTCAGCCGCTCGTTTTCGTCGAGCAGGACGCGATCCTTCTCCCACTGGTACCGCTCGGTGTTGCGACGGCGTACCCGTTGACGGGGTGCCCGCACGTAGGTGCCGCGCCCCTGCTCCGCGCGGACCAGACCCCATTCACGGAGCTGCCGTATAGCGTTGCGGACGCTCGTTCGCGACAGGCCCGAGGTGTCGGCCAGCTCGGTCTCGCTAGGCATCAGAGTGCCGGGGGCAAGTTCGCCGCTCACGATCTTCGCCCGCAACTCCTCCGCGAGTTGCAGGTAGCGAGGGCGCCAGTCCCGGCCTTGCACACCGGTCACCGTACCCCCTAGACGTTCCAACGTCTGCCAGGTGGTGCCGCCAGCGGGCCGCTCAGGAACCGGCGGTACGGCTACGGCTGCTCGCGGTGGTCGCGCAGGGCGCAGGCCAGAAGTACGAGGAACGGCTGAGCCCTGACGGGTATTGGGATTCACCGCGTCTCTCCGGCCCGCTCGCCGCCTTCTGCCGGTGTCAGCATCTCCAGCTGGGCGTATACCAGTTCGTCGATGAGCCGGTCTACCTGCGCGGACGACAGGAGCACGGTCTGCGTCGCGCCGTAACGGGTCGCGTCGAGCTTCACGGCCAGGTCCCGGCGGGCGAACCGGTCGACGACCAGTTGGACGGTGACCCAGCCGGTCCGCTCTCGCCCGATGGTGGTGAGAAACCCACGGTGCATCGGGTCGTTCGGTCCACAGCCTCGACACCAGACCGGGCACGCGATCGACGACGGCGGCGAGCCTTCTGGGACGGCAGCACTCTTACTCATCGCCGGCCCCTTGTTGCCTGGTGGCCTGTGCCAGCGATCCGCGAAGGTGCTCGACCAGTTGGGCCGCCTGCGGCAAGGACAGCTCCGCCCAGGCGTTCCCGGCCCGGCACGTCACGTGAACGCCAACCATGGGACCGTCCAGAGCCTCACTGCCGATGAGGTACGTGACAACGAGTCCGCCCGCCCGACTCTCGCCGACCCGCTGCATCGGGCCACGATGACGGCGGGCCATGTGCGCCATCACCGGCGGCACGAGGTAGCCGCAGCGGTCCGGGGCGCACCAGTCCGGGTGGCTCGTGACAGCGGCCGGCTTGTTCGTGCGACTCATCGCGGCCACCGCCCGCCGTTGCCTCGGAAGAGCTGGGCTCGCGTCATCAAGGGCGCGTACCGGAGCGCTGGCAGTTCGCGGGTGACACCCGTCGACCACCGCGGCGAGGGGGTAGTAGATCTCGCGCGTGGACTCGACTGAACGTTGCTGGTGGCACGCCGGGCAGATAGGCGCTTCCGAGACCACCAGGACGAGAGCCAATGTTGCCGACGATGAGAGCCGGACATCGCACCTCCACAGGTAGACAGGAACCGGTGGCCAGCCACGGGGGAAATGCGGCCGGCCACCGGCCCGGATGAAGGCACGGCACACCGTCCGACGCCGGACGGGTCGGGTATCGCCGAGCCAACTTGTACGCGCGGCTACCGCAACCGGTCCGACAGGACGCCGCGCATCAGGTGCGACCAGGGCCAGCGCGAGAACACCCCTGACGCGAGCCGTCACCTCAGCCGCACAAAAAGAAACGTATCTACAAGTGGACGAGTTGTCCAGACGTCGAAACAGGTCACTTGGTTGGCAGTTGTCAAGACAAGTGCCAGGTACGGTGAGCCTGTGCCCACCCCGCACTACGGAACGCCCCGCTACCGCGTCATCGCCAACGAGCTGAAAGAGCGCATCGAAAGCGGCGTCATCCCGCCGGGTGCTCTCTTACCAGCCGAGAGCGTCCTCACCGCCGAGTTTCGGGTAAGCCGCGGCACGATTCGCCAAGCCGTAGCTGTGTTGCGCGAGGCGGGCTTGGTCGCTACCGAACACGGCCGCGGCACTTACGCAAGCCCTCGGCCACAGGGAAGCCGAGTAGCCAGGCCCTCCCGATCCGAGACCGGACACCGGGAAATCGCCGCAGACCCGGAACTTGCAGCCCTTTTCGCTGTAGAGGTTGGTGCAGCCCTACTCGAACAGCAGAGCATCAGCCGAACACATGAAGCCGTCGTTGCGGTCGTCAGAACCTACAGATTGCCTCGGCCGAGCCAGTAGAACCGTTCGCAGCTTCTATACGTCCTCAAGGTGGCACGCAACGGGCCGCGGGCGCCGCCGTCTGGGCGTGCGCCGGATGCCCGGCGGCTGGCGCGGGGAGCGGGCGCCGGGAGGGACCGCCGCAGAAGGACAGATCGTTGACCGGTGAACGGTGAGCCGACGGCCCGCCTGTGCGCGCAGCCACAAGTTCGCGGCGCAGGGAAGCGCACGCCGGCCGCGTCGGCGACCGGGCGACGGTCGCAGGGATGCGGTTAGGTCGCCGCCGGCGGGGCGCTCTGGCTCGGGGATGTTCAAGATCCGTCGGCGCGTTACATTCCGTGGGTGGTCAAGCGAGCCATCCGCTCACCATTGCCCCGGAGAAGCCGAGCAGACCGCCGCCCGACCCGCCAGCGTCGGTACGAGCCGTCAAGGTCCGCTTGACATGGCAGGCCGGGCGGCGGCCCGCTTCCAAGAGGGCGGGCCGATGACGGCGGGATGGAACTACGGCTCTCAAACGGCAACTGAAGGCGTCGGGTTAGCTGTCTGTCGCAACGGTGGTCCGGTCGTCGGGTGTCTCTGCGCGAGGTCGTGACTGGTGGCAGGGCCTCAATTAGGGTGCCCGTAGAGATTCGCGGAGAAGGGACCCTAGTGAGTCAGGGCATCAAAATCGGGGACCACCGACTGCCAACCGACGGTCAGGGCAAGATTCGGGCCGACGATGTCTGGCACCCCAGGATGCAGATCCGCTCGCGCCAGCGGGTCCGCGATCTCGCCGAGGTCTACACGCACGACCGCGAGGTCAACGCGATGCTCGATCTGGTGGCCGACATGTTCCCCAGCGCCGACGACCCGGAAAACATCGACCGGACCTTCTTGGAACCAGCCTGCGGCCACGGCAACTTCCTGGTCGAGGTCCTCCGACGCAAACTCGCGCATGTCACTACCGACCGCTACGGAACAGAGGAGGACTTCGAGTACCGAATTCTGCGGTGCTTCACTTCGACTTACGGCATCGACATCTTCGAGGCCAACGTGGTCGAAGCGCGCGATCGGATGCGCGGAGTCCTGGAAAACCACCTCGCCGGCCAGCCCGTCAGCATCGAACTCCTCGCAGCGGTGGACGCCGTGCTTGACACGAACATTCAGTGCGCAGACACCTTGGCCGATGCCCAAAAGATTCAACTAGTCGAGTACCAGTCTGTCGGCGACGGTTGCTTCCTGCGGGAGTGGTCGCTGCTGCAGGAGAACGGCCAGCTGGATTTGTTTTCAAAAGCGTCTATAGAGCCCGTTCGGGACGCCCTCCCAATCAACTACACCGAGCTGGCAAAACACCCCGGGCCGGTCCACCGAGGGTCCGACAGCGAGCAGGGGAGCCACGATGCGTAAAGCGAGCACCGAACGGCACATCCCTGACATCCTGGACTGCCTCGCACAGCTGTCGAATAACGAAGTCCCTACACCACCCAGACTGGCCCGGGCCACGCTCGACATCCTCCCCGCCGAGGTGTGGGGCAAGCCCGACTATGTGTGGCTGGACCCGGTGTGCAAGTCCGGGATCTTCCTGCGCGAGATCGCCGTTCGCCTCCTCGAAGGCCTGTCGGATCAGATCCCCAACTTCGACATGCGCCGCGAACACATCTATCGAGAGATGCTATGGGGCACCGCCACCACCGAAATGACCGGGATGATCTCGCGTCGCTCGCTCTACTACTCACGCGATGCCTCGGGCGCAGCGTCGGTAATCAGATTTGGCAGCGCTGATGGGAATTTGCCCTTTATCCGGAGCAACCACACCCGCCCGAAACAAAAAAACAGAACGGCCGATGGGAGCTGCAGCATCTGCGGCGCCCCGCTTGAACTTGAACGCGGCGAGGGCCGCGAAAACTACGCTTACTCCTTCATCCACGGGACGTATCCGACCGAGGAGATGAGAAGAATGAAGTTCGATGTAATTGTTGGAAACCCGCCATATCAGATTGGGACAGAGGGTAGCAACCGAGACCGGCCTCTCTACCAATATTTTGTTGACCAGGCCATCGCCCTGAACCCACGCTACATCGCAATGATTACACCCTCGCGGTGGTTCGCAGGAGGTCTGGGCCTCGCAGAGTTCCGCAACGATCGCCTGAATGACCGTCGGATGCGCATGCTCGTCGACTACCCACGACTCTACGACGCTTTCCCCGGGGTCAAGATCCGCGGTGGCGTCTCGTACTTCCTCTGGGAACGGGAGTACAACGGCCCCTGCCGGGTGCAGACCATGTGGAATGGAAACCCCATCGGCGAGCCGGTTGAGCGCTGCCTAAACGAATGGGACGTGCTGGTACGCCGCAACGAGGCGGTCGGCATCCTGCGGAAGGTACAGGGCGCGGGCGGGGCGAGCCTCGCTTCCAAGGTTTCCTCACGTCTCCCATTCGGGTTTCAGACCAACGTGCATGGGGCGTCAACGCCAACCGGCCTCAAGAATCCCGTCGAGTTCTACGGCAGCAGGCGGCAGTCGTGGATGGCTCGCAGCGATATCAAGGTGAACGCCACCGCGGTGCCCATGCACAAGGTACTAATGCATCGGGCATATGGCGAGGACGGCGAGCCGCCGTACAAGGTCACCGCCTACCCCACCCTGGTAGGTCCACAAACAGCATGCTCGGGTACCTACCTGGTCGTCGGAGCCTTCCCTACTGCGGAAGAGGCCGGAAACCTGGATGCGTACCTACGGACCCGCTTCGTCCGGTTCCTCATCCAACTCCGAATGAACACCCAGGACATCAAGAGTGACACCTTCACTTTCGTCCCCGACCTTCCGATGGACCGGAGGTGGACCGACGCTGACCTATACGAGCGCTTTGGCCTGACCGAAGAAGAGATCGCCTTTATCGAGTCGCAAGTCAAGGAAATGCCCGCACATGACCCGGTCGAGCCACTGGCATGACGCTTCGCATCTACGCATACACGCATAATGGCAAGGACTCAGAAACCTGGGAGCGCACCGTCGGCCAGACCCGCACCACCGGGACCGGACTCATCAAGGTTGGGCAGACCACCAGTCGGACCGCCAGAGAGCGGATCAAACAACAGCTCGGAACGGCCTACCCGAACCTCGACGGCGTGACAATCCTCCTCGACGAGAAAGCGGCCCGCGACGACGGCAGCGCGTTTACCGACCACCATGTCCACGCCGCTCTTGTTACGGCAGGGATCAAGCGCCCCGGTGGCGAGTGGTTCGAAGCGACCCTCGACGAGGTTAAGGCCGCCATTCATTCGGTGCGCACCGGCTCCAACTTCGACGCCACCCGTACCGCAAAGTTTGCGATGCGCCCTGAGCAGCAGGAAGCGGTTGACGTTACCGCAGCGTACTTCCGCAAGAGCCGCGGCGATCGTCCCCCCAAGTTCCTCTGGAACGCCAAGATGCGCTTCGGTAAGACCTTCACGGCCTACCATCTGACCCGGGAGATGAGCTGGACGCGGCTGCTAGTCCTCACATATAAGCCTGCTGTACAGGCAGCCTGGCGAGATGACCTGCTGAGCCACGTCGATTTTGCAGGCTGGCACTTCGTTGACCGTGACACCCCGATCGAGCATGCCGACCAACTGCTCGACGGCGCTGCTCCTGTTGTCCGGTTCGCATCCTTCCAGGACCTCAACGGCAAGTCGCCAGACGGCCAAGTCAAGGCTCACAACGAGTCGATCCACCTAACCGACTGGGACTGCATCGTCATTGACGAGTACCACTTCGGTGCCTGGCGGGACAGCGCTCGATCCCTGTACGACCCCAGCGACTCAGCACTGGCCGATTTTGAAGAGCCGGACGAATGGGTCACCGAGGACGACCTCGGCCTCAACTCGCGGCACTACCTTTATTTGTCCGGTACACCCTTTCGGGCAATTACCAATGGTGAGTTCACCGAGGACCAAGTCTTCAACTGGACCTACGTCCACGAGCAGCGCGCGAAGGCCAATTGGGATCCCGCCGGCGGGGAAAACCCGTACCTCGAACTGCCGGCTATGGAGATGTACGCCTACAAGATCGCACCCGAAGCCGCCGAGTACGCCGAGGACGGCGAGTTCTCTTCATTCAACCTGTCGGAGTATTTCAAAGCCCATAAGGTCGACAAGTCCAGCCGTTGGACGGGGGCCGGCGCCTACGTATTCGAGGGTCGCCAGCGGGTCCGGGAGTTTCTGGAGATGCTGCGAGGCAAGCTCACCGACCAGATGAAGGTGCAGGTCCTCGCAGGCCAGAAGCCGCCGTTCCCGTACGAGTACCCCGATTTCGCCCCAGCGGTCAGGCACTCGGTTTGGTATATGGCCGATGTTGCCTCCTGCTTCGCAATGCGCGACATGCTCGACGAGCATCCGTACTTCTCTGGGTACGAGGTGGTCGTCGCAGCGGGCAACGGCACCGGCCAGGGTGCAGCAGCTAAGCCGCCAGTCGAGGCTGCCATCGGCACAGCCACGAAGAAGAACAAGTCTGGGTCAATCACGCTGTCCTGTGGCAAGCTCATGACCGGGGTAACCGTCCGCGAATGGGGCGCAATCCTCATGCTACGTACCCTGAATGCCGCCGAGTCCTACTTCCAGGCTGCATTCCGTGTGCAGTCGCCCTGGGCGCACCGGGATGCCGAGGATAACCTCACGATCCACAAGCCCACCTGCTACGTGTTCGAGTTCGACCCCAACCGCGCGCTGGCACTCGTCGCCGACTACGGCACCCGCCTAGGGCGCGACGATGGGGTGACACCCCGCGAATCCATCGGCGAACTTCTGAGTTATCTCCCGATCTTCGCGTTCTCCGGCGGCGAGATGCACCGCCTCGACACTACCGAAGTCCTCGACTGGGCAACGGTTGGGATCGGCGCCACGGCACTTGCCGCCAGATGGAACTCGCCGCTTCTGGTTGAGGTCAACGAGCACACCATTTCCGCTGTACTCGCCGACCATGAGTTGATGGAGGCGCTCGATCAAGTCGAAGACTTCCGCGCCCTGATCAATCTCGGGGACCAGGTCGTAACCTCGACCAAAATGCTCAAGAAGGCCAAGCGCGAACAGGGCGGCCAACTCGACCCGGCGCAGCGCGAACAGCAGAAGGAGACGGCTCGGCTCCGCAAGGAGATCAGGGAGAAGTTGCAGAAATTCCTTGCAAAGATCCCAGTTTTTATGTACGTCACCGATTTCCGCGAGGAGGCGCTGAGGCATGTTATCGAGTCGCTTGACTCGGCGCTCTTCGAGAAGGTGACCGGGCTCACGATAGACGACTTCAAGAAGTTGAACCGGCTGAGGCTCTTCAATGAAGAGAACCTAAACGCGGCGATCTTTCAGTTCCGCATGTTCGAACAAGACAGTCTCCATTACGCCGATAGAGACCGGGAGGTACAACCCGAGGGCGACGTCGGGTTGTGGGACAGGACCATTAGCGGCGGCGAGTTTTCCGACGCTGTGCCGGGTCATCAGCGTGGGGCAAATCGCGAACTCAGCGCTTTTGAAGGCCGAACGACGGAGTTGCTCGTACCAGAGTAAGCACAGCATCAGCGCTAGCCAGAGGGGTTTAGTGTTGAACGGCTGGCGGCACAAGCCGTGGTTATCCGGGACCATAGGCGGTTATTATTGCCGATTTCCTCTATTCTGGATCAAGGCGCCGCGCTCCGCGCGACGCGGGGGCGGTGAGCCGGCCGGCGGCAAGCCGCCCCGGCCGCCTGCGGCGCCGGGGCGGAGAGCCACCGACTGCCGCCGGACCGCCGCCCCAAGGGTGACACGATCACGGCCAGGCGGTACGGAAGCCGAACGGGTCGACTTGGTCGACGGTCAGGGCTTCCGACTGCCGCGCAAGTCCAACCCCGGGACTGGCTTGCCCCCGGTCTGCCTCCCTTAGCCAGCGAGACGGCACCGCGGAGCCCTCAGCCAGTCGCTACGCGCACGGCCCACGCCAGCACGGCAAGCGCCACCAACGTCAACTGTCGCGTACTCAGAGGAGCCCTCAGCGGCAAGATCGACCTGCCCACCATCTGCCCACAACCAGTCGTCAACGGCTGGACTTAGCCAGATTCGCCCGGACAAACGACAACGGCCCCCGATCAGCATCTCTGCTGGTCAGGGGCCGTGTCTGCACCTGGTGGCGGGTAGAGGATTCGAACCTCTGAAGCTTTCGCGACGGATTTACAGTCCGCTCCCATTGGCCGCTCGGGCAACCCGCCAGGGCACCCCACCGCGTCGTAACGCGGCGGCGGAAGCAAGGATAGCGGCTCCCCCCGGCCGCAGCGCAACCGGGTACCGTCAGGGGGTCGTGCCGCTGGTCGGCGGCCGACGGCAGGCCCAGACCGCCGGACAGCAGGAGCAGAAACATGGCAGCGAACCCGTCGTTTGACATCGTGAGCAAGGTTGACCGCCAGGAGGTCGACAACGCCCTCCGGCAGGCGGAGAAGGAGCTTGCGACGAGGTTCGACTTCCGCGGCACCGGTGCGGAGATCTCCTGGTCCGGTGAGGAGTCGATCGGTCTTCAGGCGGAGACCGAGGAGCGGGTCCGTGCCGCACTGGACGTCTTCAAGGAGAAGTTGGTCAAGCGGAACATCTCGCTGAAGTCGCTGGACGCCGGCGAGCCGCGACCGTCCGGCAAGATCTTCAAGATCGACTGCAAGGTGATCCAGGGCATCGAGACGGACAAGGCCAAGGCGATCAGCAAGAAGATCCGCGAGGAGGGCCCGAAGGGCGTGCAGGCGCAGATCCAGGGCGATCAGCTGCGCGTCACCGGCAAGAAGAGGGATGATCTCCAGGCGGTCATCGCCCTGCTCAAGGGCGAGGATTTCGGGGTCGCCCTCCAGTTCAACAACTACAGGTAATAGGAGTCTGGACGGCCTGATGGGTGGGTCGGCCACGCCTCGTTACCTGGGCAAACAATGTCACCAACGGTCATCGTTGGTCGCCAGCGTTCGGCCTCCGACGGCCTGGTGACGGCCTAGCCGCGTCTGACTCCGCCTTCTGCACGTTGGTTGAGCGGGGTGTGGCCGACTGCTGCGCTTGTTGCTGGCCGTCAAGAAAGATCGCTTCCACACCTTTCAATCCGTACGCATGTTCGACAGAATCGTCCCAACCGGCGGGGAGTGTGGTGATGGCGGACAAGAGTTCTATCGAGTGGACCGAAGCCACGTGGAACCCAACAACTGGCTGTGACCGCATCTCGCGTGGCTGCGATCACTGCTACGCGTTGACCTTGGCAAAGCGACTGAAGGCCATGGGGTCCGCCAAGTATCAGACGGACGGAGACCCGCGTACGTCGGGACCAGGCTTCGGAGTCGCAGTACACCCAAATGAGCTGACGTTGCCTCTTCGGTGGCGAGAGCCCCGGGTCGTGTTCGTCAATTCGATGAGCGACCTGTTCCACGCGAAGGTGCCCCTCAACTTCGTCGAGCAGGTCTTTGAAGTCATGGCGGCAACCCCGCAGCACACCTACCAGGTACTCACAAAGCGAGCCGCGAGGCTTGCGAAGCTCGCTCCACGACTGACCTGGCCGGCCAACGTCTGGATGGGTGTCTCTGTCGAGGACGATGAACAGACGGAGCGCATCGATCATCTCCGTCAGGTGCCTGCTGCCGTTCGGTTCGTCTCGGCCGAGCCGCTGCTCGGTCCGCTGGACGACCTGAACCTTGAGGGCATTGACTGGCTGATCGCCGGTGGCGAGTCTGGTCCCGGCTGCCGACCGGCCGATCCCGCTTGGGTGCGATCTCTGCGCGACCAGTGCGGCGCTAGCGGAACGGCCTTCTTCTTCAAGCAGTGGGGCGGCAGAACGCCAAAGGCCGGCGGCCGGGAGTTGGACGGCCGAACGTGGGACGAGATGCCGGCAGCGCGGGAACTTACCTCGATCGGGTAGAAGCCACCGACCGAGAAGGGGTTACAGCCCCTCCGGGCGCCGCAGCTGCTCCTTCCAGAAGTCGCCCTTACCGGTGTTGGCCACAGACGTTCCGCTCAATAGCTTCACTGCGGCCCGGACGTGCGGCGTGCCTGCCTGGCCTAGCGTCGTGCCGTAGACCTCCGGCACGTAATCGGCAGGACAGAAAGGGCCCAGCTCGTCCAGCAGCCGTTCGAGGTTCCCTGCAATGATCCTCGTCCACTCCGGGCCGTGACTGCTCCTGTGGCTGTCAGGGGTTGGCAACTCATCGTCGCCGAACAGCGAACCCTGTCCGTATCTCTCCCCCTTGCGGAGCAGGTCCGTCTGCCACGCCACGGACCACTCCACGCCCGCTTTACCCAGCGAGTCCGCGAAGTGCCAGGCTCCCTCGTTGCTGGCCGTAAACAACGCCAGCACGTACTTCGGCAGCAGATCGGGCCTGGGCCGTACCGGCATCTTGACCGCTCGGTATCTCGTTCCGGTCGTCAACAGCTTCTCGTACCCGTCGCACACCTCTAAGGCGATCTCGGTAGCCCGCTGCTCATCACTATCGTCTCGGACGCCAGCAAAGTGCTCTTGCCACCAGTCGCCGCCGAGGAAGCGGTCCAGCCGGTCAGCTGTCTTCTGATCTGCCGCCGAAAGCTCCCCGCGCTTCGCACGAGCTGCATATACGGCGCGACCCATCCGAGCGACGCTCAACACGCTGAAGTGCAGCAGGACCTCAGTAGGCGGCCATGACGGCCGACCGAGCAGGGCAGCCTTGAGAAGGTCGAAGTCCAACGCAGGGCCGAACGGATCGAGGAAAGCAAACAGGGACGCACCCTCAGCCCGCTTTAGGACTTCAGGGAGGTGCTTGTCAACCGAGCCGGGCCGGACGATCCGCTCAGCGTCGCCACCCTTCTCGTCGAGCACCCGCTCCAGGTTGGCGAAGTTGTTCGGGTTCTGTTCGATGAAGAACCCCAGGACGTTGCGGTAGTCCTTGACGAACTCGGCACACCGCGACAGCAGCAGCGGCGAACCGGGCAGGCCGTCGTCGTACTCTCCGCGGCCTGCGTACCCATCGAGGAAGACAACCCGGTTACCCTCCACGCTCTTGCCGGTCTTCGATGCGAAGACAACCGGGTACCGGCTCAAGATGCCGTGCTTGAAGACGGCAGCCGCCTTCTTGGAAGCGAAGAAGTCCGCGCCAGCCATGAGCCCTCTCCCGGCTACAGCAAGTAGCGTCACGCTAGCGGAAGGTTGCGATACACGGAAGGCTGCGGACCTCCGTCAATATGATTTGACCCCTTCGTCCCGAAGGAACGATCGTCCCTCGAAGAGCTGCGCTGACAGCATGGCCGAGCGGCTTGAACGGTCCGGCAGTGTCCATAGACGTCCGGCCTTGCTCGTGCCCGTCGTCAACCAGTTAGTCACCCAAGAGCCAGCGGTAGTCGTAGCTGATCGCGTCCCAGCACTGGCGAACCCACTTGCGTTTGACCGGCGAGGCTGTACGCCACATGAAGGTGATTCCCTCATGGATGCGTTCGCGGCGCGCCGGGTCGAGCCAGGCCGGGAGGTTGTGGGAGAGGTCCGCGAGCCCGTGCACCTGCTCCTGGCGGCGGTTGCCCAGCACTGCCAGATCCCCGTCAGGTGCTGCCAGGTAACGGATCATCAGCAACGATTCCGTCAGCAGGTGCGCGACGGCGGCCTCGGTCGCCTCCTGGTCGTGCCGAGCAAGCGTCATGTCGTCCCTCTTTCAGCCGCCGCTAGGCACCGTCAGTTTGGAAGGTGCCAACCATCAGCTTGGGAATCGGATTGATCTGCACAATGGGTAGTTGCGTCACCAGGGATACCGCTACCGAGCGTCGGGCAGCGGTCAGCGCAGGTACAGGCACAGCCCCGCGTTGACCCCTGCATCGGGCACGCTCCGGCGGGTAGCGATGGCAAATTGACTCATACATCATCACCGTCATGATGGAGCACGATCTTGCCGCAACCTGGCGTCGCATCATCCGAGGGGACGGCAAGTCATGGGTAGCATTTGCCCACGACACGTGTGTCGTGCTACCGGACCCCGGACCCACTGCCGACCTCGCCGCCCAGGCCGTGGACATCCTTCGCGAGTTTGGGCCCGTCTACGCAGGCTCACCTGCCGGCGACTTCAGCACGGTAATCCTGGATCCCGGTCCAGGATGGGTGGTCTACGGCCACCACCCGGATGTGCTGACCTACGTAGGAGAGGACGAGGTCTCAGACAGTAGCGGTGTGGCCGTCGGCTTGTACGGGCGCCGCAAGCGGGACGCGGACGGCCACGAACTTCACGTCGTTCACGTTGAGGACAAGCGACCTCGGTAGTAAAGGCTCACCCTCCGCCCGTCGTGCGGGCCGGCGACCGACCCCTCCTGTGTGAAGGACCACCCCGGAACGTCGAGCTGCGCGGACAGCGGCCCTGAGCTGCGTAAACAGTCCATCGACGTCCGGCGTGGTCCATGAACGTCCGTGCCGGTTGTCACTCAGTTGGTTACCCGGAGCGTCGCCTCAGGGGCGCGAGCTGATCTGCCTCTCCAGCAGATAGGCAACGCCCTCTTCAGAGTCGGTCTGAACGTTGATCACTCGCCAACCGTCGGCGGCGGCCCGGCTCAGGTGGATCACGTCGTAGTTCTCAGCGGTCCACTCCTGAGAACGTCCATCGGAATCGACGAACGCGGCCGTCCGGTAGCTGCTGTCCCGGAGATAGGTGAAGAGCTGAGCGTATGCATACTTGATCACTCCGTCATCCTATCCACGCTGAACGATTAGCACCTTTCCTGCCATCCCGTCTGCCGCCAACCCGCCCTCCTGGGGAGCGGGCCGCCGCCCGGTCCGCCACGTCAAGACGGCCTTGACGCACGTACGGACGCTGGCGGGCCGGGTGGTGGTCTGCTCGGCTCGCCCGGGTCGTCGGCTGGCGGGATGGTCCTGCGCAACCACCCACGGATCGCGACCCGCCGACGGACACCCGGCCATCTCGGAGTCGTTGCGCCCCCGCCGGAGGCGCGGTAACCGCGACCAGCTCGCCGCCACGACCCGCCGCGCGGACCTGGCGTGCCCTTTCCTGCGCCGCGCCCGATCGGGCGCGGCCCGGCCGGCTGCCGGCCCACGAACCTCAACCACCTCGGCGCTACCGTCTGCGGCGGCCCCGGGCTCCCCGCTCTCCGCGCCAGCCGCCGGGCGTGTTGCGTGGCCGGCGTGAAGCGACAGCGGAGCGTCGGACACGCGCCCTGGCGGCGGCGCGTGCGGCCCATTGCGGTCCGCCATGAAGACGTACAGAAAGTTCTCACCACTTCGCCGGCAGTCGGCTTGTCCCGTCACGGCTGATGCTTTACACCTGCGTCCCACCAGATGCTTGACATGATCGTTCTGACCGAGGCGCTAACTTGCTCCGGTGAGCTACGACATGTTCGTTCAACGGTTCGAGCAGGGCGATGCCGCCCCAATGGCGGGTGATGCCTTCCTGGCCGCCTTTGAGCCCCGCGTCGACCGCCGGGAACCTCAGCACAGCTACTGGCACATCAGCGCCGACGACGGCGGCACCGCAAACATCTACGCTGCCCTTGCCGACGACGCGCTCGACAGTCTCATGATCAGCCGGTTCTCCGTGGGCGCCGTTCTCGACCTGCTCGTCAAGTTCATCGGGCTCGCCGATGCCGTTGTGCTTCCACCTGGCTGCCCCACCTTGCTCGCGCACGAAGGTCAGCGGCACCACCTTCCCGAGGAACTTCGCGCCGACGCCGTGGTCGTCCAAGCGGGCGCGGACGTGGAGCGCGTCCTACAGAGCTGCTAGGCGATGTGTGAAGCATGTGCTCGGACGGATCTGTAAAGCATGTGGTGGGACTAGACACGCCGGCAGTCGGCCGGCCGCTACCCCGCCGCTACCTGGCTGCGTCGGACCGCCTGGTCGACCAACCCAGCGGCGACATCGGGGGAAGACTTGGACGTGTCGATGGTCAGATCGGCGGCAGGAACCGTCTCTGTCTCGTCCCATACCCTGAGGCGTTCCGCCGAGTCGCCGGTCTGGCGTTCAACGATGCGTCGTTCCGCCACGTCTCGGGGACAGGTAAGAGCAACCACGGTCCACCGAACGTCGGGGAAGGCCAGGCGGACAGCATCGACCGCGTCGACCTGGCCAACGTGCACCACGGGGATTTGCCGGTGGAGCTGCTGACGTAGCCCGGTGCCGGTGACGCTGCCGTGGGAGGTGCCCGGCGGTCCTCCGGTCACCGTCAACCTGGTCGTCCACGGGCGCACAAACGTCGCCATAGACCGGCACACGTTCAACCGTGACTACTGGCATCCCGCACTCACGGCCGCAGCTATCCAGTCCTCGCGGGCCACCGGGATGCACGCGCTGCGGCACTTCTACGCCTCGGTCCTGCTCGACGCTGGGGAGAGCGTCAAGGCACTGTCGGAGTACCTGGGCCACACCGATCCCGGCTTCACCCTGCGCACCTACACGCACCTGATGCCGACCAGCGAGGACCGCACGCGGCGCGCTGTCGACAAGGTGTTCGGGTCACCCTCGGACGGCCTGGCGACGGCCTAGCGACGATCATGGCTGCATTCTGGCTGGTAGCGGACGGTATCCCTCCAGTTCAACAACTACCGGTAGGGCCCGTCTGCGCCGCACATCCGGCCAGGCGGCGACCCGGACTCGGACGTGGGCTTGCATCCGGTAATCAGGTGCAGGCCTACCGTCGGGGTACGAGCGACCGACACGTCACGACAGAGTGCCGGGCGCGGGCAGTCTGCCAACCGCCGATTGGCCGCTGTGGCCCGCCGAGGTCGATGGCGAGGTCCGGCGTGTTGAGCGGCTGCCGGTGACCAGCCCGACCGCCGGGTGCTGCGGTTAAGGTCCGACGATGACGGTGGTCCGATCGATCCTGCTGTTCGTGCTCGCCGCGATCACCGAAATCGGCGGCGCATGGCTCGTGTGGCAAGGTTGGCGGGAAAATCGAGGGCTGCTCTGGATCGCGGCCGGAGTCATCGCACTCGGGCTCTACGGCTTCGCCGCCACCTTCCAACCAGACCCGAACTTCGGGCGCATCCTGGCCGCCTACGGCGGAGTCTTCGTCGCCGGCTCGCTCGTCTGGGGCATGGTCGTCGACGGGTTCCGCCCCGACCGCTACGACCTCATCGGCGCGGCCGTCTGCCTCGTCGGCGTCGCCATCATCATGTACGCCCCCCGCGGCTCGTAGCTCCAGCCCCGCCGGCGACAGCGGCGCACCTGAGTCGCACCAGCGGGACTGTTCAGACCGTGACCGGCTCGTCGGCGCGTACCGCCGTGTTTTCCGCACGGGCGATGGGCCCGGCGGGCAGCGCGGCGACCGCGGCCCCGACGGCGACCGCCGCCCCGGCGAAGATGAACGCCCACCGGACGCCGCCGGCATGGTCGACGATCAGGCCGGCCACCGAGCCACCGGCGGCGCTCGCCGCCACCGCCACGGTGACCACCCAGGTGTACGCCTCGTTCAGCATGGCGGTCGGGGCGATCCGGCCGACCAGGGTGTTCTCCAGGGTCAGCGCGGGTGCGATGGCGGCCCCGCCGGCGACCAGCGCGACACCCAACGCCAGCGGGGTGGGCATCACCGCGAACACGACGAAGGTGCCGGCCAACGCGGCGAGCAGCAGGGCGAACTGTCGGGTCATGTTCGGTGCCGGCTTGCGGACACCGAACATGAACCCGCCGATGGCGCTGCCGATCCCCCAGACCGCGAGCAGCAGGCCGGCCAGGCTCTCCGGGTCGTCGGTGGTGTGACCGCTCGCGAATGCCGGCACGATCACCCCGGCGGCGCCGAACGCGATGCCCAGCCCGGCCACACAGACCAGCAGGGCCGGGAAACCGGGAACCCGCAGGGGGCCGAGCCCGCGGGCGTGGTGCTCCTGCGGGTGTGGACGCCAGCCGCGCATCACCCGGCCGAGGGCCACGGCGGTCGTGCCGGCCAGGGTGACCACGGCCGCGCCGATCAGCGCCGCCGCCGCGTCGGCGACCAGCACGAAGCCGGCGACGAGCAGTGGGCCGAGCACGAAGACGATTTCGAACAGGGTGGTCTCGGCGGCCAGCGCGGTGTTGCGCAGGGCGTACCGGCCGGAACTGGGGCCGGTCAGGTCGTTCCAGGCGCCTCGGATGGCGGCGGTGAGCGGCGGGTACGTGGCGCCGGCCACGCCTGCGGCGAGGTAGATGGTGGGGAGAGCGTCGTCGCCGGAGCGGCTGGCCAGCAGCAGCCCGATGAGCGCCAGCGGGTGAGCCACGGCGGTGACCAGCAGGACGGGGCTCGGGCCGACCCGGTCGGCGATCCGCCCGGCCACCGGGCTGAGCGCGGCACCGGCCACGGCGTAGATCCCGCCCGCGATGGCGGCCAGCGAGTATCGCCCGGTCACGTGCTCGACCACCAGGAGCAGCGCCAGCGGTGTCATGCCGATCCCGAGCCGCCCGATGATGCCGGTGATCAGCAGCATCGGCGCGCCGGGGATCCGCCAGACACCCAGGTACTGACGCAGCGCGGTCACCGTGAACCTCCCGAAGGTGTAATGAGCATGAGCCGTTACGACCCTAACGCCGCCGTCCGACAGGAAGACACCAGATATTCGCCCCGAGACAGCGATCCGCCCGTACCCGGTGTGACCGGGTACGGGCGGAGGCGGTGAATCAGTGGGTCAGCGCTGGAACTGCACCGGCCCCGAGTTGCGGGCCAACTGCTCCAGCCGGGCGACGCGGTCCTCCATCTTGGGGTGGGTGGAGAAGAGCGCGGCCATGCCACCGCCCCGGAACGGGTTGGCGATCATGAGGTGCGCGGTGCTGGTGAGCTGGCCCTGGGCCGGCAACGGCCGACGTCGGGCCACCGCGTCGATCTTGCGGAGCGCGCTGGCCAGGGCCAGCGGGTCGCGGCTCAACTCGGCGCCCGAGGCGTCCGCCTGGAACTCGCGGCTCCGGCTGATCGCCAACTGGATCACGGTGGCCGCGATCGGGCCCAGGATCAGGGTGAGCAGCAGCACGGCCGGGTTCGGCCTGTCCTCGTCGTCCCCACCGCCCAGCGGGATGAAGAAGGCGAGGTTCGCCAGCAGGGTGATGATGCTGGCCAGACCGGCCGCCACGCTGGAGATCAGGATGTCCCGGTTGTAGACGTGCGACAGCTCGTGCCCGATCACACCGCGCAGCTCGCGGTAGTCGAGGATCTCGGTGATGCCCTGGGTCACGCAGACCGCCGCGTGCTGCGGGTTACGACCCGTGGCGAACGCGTTGGGCTGCGCGGTCGGGCTGACGTAGAGCCGCGGCATCGGCTGCCGGGCCTCAGCCGCCAACTCCCGCACCATCCGGTACAGGTCGGGGAACTCTGCCTCGCTGACCGGTTGCGCCCGCATCGAGCGCAGTGCGAGCTTGTCGGAGTAGAAGTAGGAAATGCCGTTCATGACCAGAGACACGAGGACGGCGATGACCAGGCCGCCACTGCCGCCGAACCAGTAGCCCACCGCGAGGATCAGGGCGGTGAGCAGGCCAAGCAGCGCCGCGGTCTTCAGACGGTTGTGGTGCACGATGTCTCCTTCGGTGCACGGATCGCCGGGATCCGCTGACCGGTGTAACAACCCGGTACCCACCAACCATCCGTCTCAACGCTGAGAGTTGACTGAGACGTGCCGGGCCGGACCCGTGTGCGGTCAGCGGCCGGCCAGGTCGAGCACCAACTGTGGGGCGACGCCGAGCACCACGGCGGCCACCGTCGCCACCGCCAGCACCACGGCCACCACACCCACCAGGGGCACGGCCGCCGCGCCGCCGGGAAGCGGCACAGCGGCGCCGGACGTCGTCGACGGCGCCCAGAGTGCGGCGGTCACCCGCAGGTAGTAGGCAAGCCCGATCACGGCGTTCAGGGCCACCACCAGCGCCAGCCAGGCCGCACCACCGTCCAGCAGCGCCCGCACCACGGTCACCTTCGCGAACAGGCCGGCCAGCCCCGGAGGCAGGCCAGCCAGACCCACCAGCGCGAGACCGAGCGCCGCGCCCCGCCACGGGTGCCGACGGGCCGCTCCACGCAGGTCGTCCAGGCTGCCGCCGTCCGCACCGGCCGGGCGCAGCGCGGTCACCCCGGCGAACGCCGCCAGCTCCAACACCACGAAGAAGACGGCGTACGCCATCGCGGCGGCGTACGCGGCGGACCGGGCCTCGTCCGTGCGACCGGCAGCCAGCGCCAACGCCCCCAGCGGGGCGAGGATGTAGCCGGCCTGCGCGACGGACGACCAGGCGAGCAGCCGGACCGTACGCCGCTGACGCAGGGCGACGAGGTTGCCGACGGTCATGGTGAGCACCGCGAGCAGGGCGAGCACCGGCCCGGTCTGGTCCGCCGGCAGCGCCCGCTGCACCACGGCGAGCAGAGCGACCAGGCCGCCCAACTTCGACGCCGTGGACAGGTACGCGGCCACCGGCAGCGGCGCTCCGTCATAGGTGGCTGGCGCCCAGGCGTGGAACGGCACCGCCGCCACCTTGAAGGCCAGCCCGACCAGCAGCACCGCCACCGCCGCAGTGGTCAGCGGCAGGTCCCGCAGCTCCGGCCGCTCGGCGAGCAGCGCGCTGAGCCGGTCCAGGTGCAGCCCGCCGGTCACCGCGTACAGCAGCGCCGCGCCGAGCAGGGTCAGAGTGGTCGCCACCACGCTGACCACGAAGAAGGTCACTGCGGCCTCGGCACTCGCGAGGCTCCCCCGGCGCAGACCGACCAGCACGTACAGCGGCAGGGTCAGCGTCTCCAGGGCGACGATCAGCGTGATCAGGTCGCCGGCCGCGCCGAGCACCACACCACCGGTCATGGAGCAGGCCAGCAGGAAGCAGTACTCCCCCACCGGCGAACGCCCGGCCCGCAGCGCGGGCACCGACAGCCCGAGCACGCCCAGGGTGAGCAGCGCCACCACCGCGCCGACCAGGGCGGCACGACCGCCGAAGATCCAGGAGCAGTCGACGCCGACGCAGAACGTCCGCCGCTCCCCGGCAGCACCGACCAGGGCTGCGCCGACGGCGGTGCCGAGCGCCCCGAGTGCGGCCACCACGATCGTCGCCCGTGGCCGGGCCAGCAGCAGGTCGGTGAGGAGCACGAGCACGGCGGTGCCGGCGGCCAGGTAGGCCGGCAGCAGCGCGACGCTGTCCACGCTCTGCACGACGTTCATCGGAGCCTGCCTTCGTTCGCGACTGCGGGGCTCCGCCGCGCTGCGCTCCTCGCGCTCACGGGAAGACCACCCCCACCAGGGCGGCAACGGGGGTTTCAGCGACGCCGAGGACCAGCGCCGGGGCCAGCCCGATGGCCAACGCGAGCAGCACCAGCGGCACCCACGCGGTCAGCTCCGCACCGGCCAGGCCGGGGCCGACCTGCCCGACGGCGGGGCTCGGACGGTTGTGGGTGACCTGGCGCAGCAGCCGCAGGAAGTACGCGGCGGTGAGCGCTCCGCCGATCGCGGCCAGCACCCCGAGAGTGGTCCAGAGCGGGCCGCCCACCTGGACGGCCGCGATCACCGCGAACGCCTCGCCCCAGAAGCCGGCCAGCCCGGGCAGGCCGAGCGACGCGATCGCCGCGAACGCGAGCAGGCCGGCCAGCCGAGGCGCGGTCTCCCGCAGCCCGGACAGCTCGGCGAGAGTGCCCGTGCCGGTGCGGTCCTTAACCGCACCCGCCAGGAAGAACAGCAGGCCGGTGATCACCCCGTGCGCGACGTTGCCGATCAACGCCGCCTGGATGCCCACGGTGGTCAGCGTGGCGACGCCCAGCAGCACGAAGCCCATGTGCCCCACGCTCGAGTACGCGATCAGCCGCTTCACCTCGGTCTGGGCCAGGCAGACCAGCGAACCGACCAGGATCGCGGCGACAGCCAGCACGCCGAGCACCGGCGCCGCCCAGCGGGCACCCTCCGGCGCCACCCCCACCGCCACCCGGATCAGACCGTAGGTGCCCATCTTCAGCAGCACCCCGGCCAGCACGACACTGCCCACCGTGGGGGCCTGGGTGTGCGCGTCGGGCAGCCAGGAGTGCAGCGGCCACAGCGGGCTCTTCACCGCGAACGCCAATGCCAGCAGGGTGAACGCGGCCAACTGGGTGCCCCGGGACAACCCCGGGCCACCGGTCAGCGCCACGATGTCGGCGGTGCCGGTGGCCGCGACCACGACGTACACGCCGACCAGCAGCAGCACCGAGCCGAACAGGGTGTAGAGCGCGAACTTGCGGGCCGCCCGACGCCGGTCCGCACCACCCCAGCCGGCGATGATCGCGTACATCGGCAGCAGGACGACCTCGAAGAACAGGAAGAACAGCACCAGGTCCAGGGCGAGGAAGGTGCCCAGGATGCCCACCTCGACCACCAACAGCAACGCGACCAACGCCCCGCCGCTCCCGCCGTCCGGCACCCGCCACATCGTGTACGCGCAGCAGAGCAGCGTGAGCAGCGCGGTCAAGACCACCAACGGCCAGGAGATGCCGTCGACGCCGAGGTGGAAGCGCAACTCCAGGCCGGGCACCCAGGGCAGGTCCAGTTGGTGCCAGGGACGCACCGCCGGCCCGTCGGCGGACCAGGCATACCAGCCCCGACCGCCGAACACCAGCAGCACGGTCGCCAGCAGGGTCAGCGCCGCCGCGACCGTGCCGACCAGCCGGGCCGCCCGGTCCCGTGGCGTCGCCGCCACCGCGACCGCGCCGAGCGCCGGCACCGCCAGAACAGCGACCAGCAACACCTGCCCGAACGTCATCGGGTTGCTCCTATCACGGCCGCGGCCAACCCGAGCAACAGTGCGCCGGTCAGCACGCCTGCGGCGGCCCGGGGCAACGCCGCCCGGTGCAGCGCGGCCAGCCCCGCGCCCAGGCCGGACGCGGCCCGACCGCTGCCCTCGACAGCGCCGTCCACCACCACCTCGTCGCCCGTGCGCATGGCGCGGGCCAGCGCGCGGACGGGGCGTACCACCAGGGTGTGCTGGATGTCGTCGAGCCGGAACGCGCGGGCGAAGACCGGCCGCAGCGGACCCAGCGCTGCCGCCGGGTCGGCGGCCGGGTCACGACGCCAGCCCAGCACCACCAGCCCGGCGCCGGCCAGCAGCAGCGCGAGCGGCAGCAGCAGCCCTGGCCCGAGGTGGACCAGGCCGTCCTCGGAGCCCGCCACCGGCACGGTGGGAAACCGCAACCGATCGGCGAACGCCCCGACGAACCCGAGAAGACCGAGCAGCGCGGCCGGCACGGCCAGCAGCAGCACCGGCCAGCGCAGCAACGCCGGCGGGTCGTGCGGCCGGACCAGCGGCAGGCGGGGAGCGCCGAAGAAGGCTCGCAGGAGCAACCGACCGGCATACCAGGCGGTGATCGCCACGCCGACCAACCCGGCCAGCCACACCAGCCAGCCCACCCAGGACGGCGCCGGGCCGGTGCCCCCCAGCGCGGCGGCTTCGGCCACCGTCAGTACGCCGTCCTTGCTCCAGAAACCGGCCAGCGGCGGCACCCCGGCCAGCGCGCCCAGGCCCACCAGGGTGCACCAGAACGTCACCGGCATGCTCCGTCGCAGCCCGCCCATCTCCGACATCAGCGTCGTGCCGACCGCGTGGATCACCGCGCCGGCAGCGAGGAACAGCAGCGCCTTGAACGCGGCGTGGGTGAGCAGGTGGAACAGCGCCGCGGACGGCGAGCCGACCGCCAGCGCCCCGGTCATGTAGCCCAACTGGGAGACGGTCGACCAGGCCAGCACGCGTTTGATGTCGTCCTGCGCGGTGGCGGCGAGCGCGCCGAGCAGCAGCGTGATCGCGCCGAGCACGCCGAGCACGGTCAGCGTCACCGGCGCGGCCGTGAACAGTGGGTAGAGCCGGGCCACGGCGTACACCCCGGCGGCGACCATCGTCGCCGCGTGGATCAGCGCCGAGATCGGCGTCGGGCCGGCCATCGCGTCCGGCAACCAGGTGTGCAGCGGGAACTGTGCGCTCTTGCCGGCCACCCCGGCGAGCAGTAGCAGGCCGGCGGCGGTCAACGTCGCGGTGGAGTGGTCGTGGGCGAGCACGTCGGCGATCCGGAAACTGCCCGTCGACACGCCGAGCAACGCGATGCCGAGCAGGAACCCGACGTCACCGACCCGGGTCACCAGGAACGCCTTCATCGCGGCGGCCGGCGCGCCGGGCAGTCGGCGGTCGTGGGCGATGAGCAGGTACGAGCAGAGGCCCATCACCTCCCAGCCGACCAGCAGCATGATCAGGTCACCGGCGACGACCACCAGCAGCATGGCACCGGTGAAGAGGCTGATCTGGGCGGCGTACGGCGGATAGCGGTGGTCGACGTCGATGTCGTCGTGCGGGCCACGCCGCAGGTAACCGATCGAGTAGACCTGCACGGCCAGGGCGACCGCGGTGACCGCCACGGCGACCAGCGCGGCGGCGCCGTCCAGCCGTACGCCGAGCGTCACCGTCAGCCCGCCGACGTCGACCCAGGTGGTCGATGTCTCCGTCGGCGCGCCGACCGCCAGCAGCAGCGCGACGGCCAACGCCAACGCACCGGCCGCGCCGACGACCCCGAGCGCGACGGACGCCCGTCGGGCCCGGTCACCACCTTCCGCACCGGCGCTCGGATCACGGGGGGCCGGCGGCATCAGCAGGCCGAGCAGACCGGCGACCAACGGTACGGCGGGCAGCAGTGCCCCGAGCAGCCCGGTCACCGGGCGGCCTCCCCGTCCCGGCCGGCGGTGGCCGACTCTCGCTGACCGACGGGCTGCGGCGACTCGGCCGGCTCGGTCAGCGGCACGTCATCCACCGCCACGGTGGCCCGCAACCGGTAGAGCTGCAGGACGATCGCCAACCCCACCCCGATCTCGGCGGCGGCGAGGACGATGACGAACAGCGCGAAGACCTGCCCGGAGTGCGGCAGGACGGCGCGGGCCGTGGTGTCCGCGGTGACCAGGATCAGGTTGACCGCGTTGAGCATCAACTCGACCGACATCAGCACCAGCACCGCGTTGCGCCGACGCAGCACGCCGTAGACGCCGAGGCCGAACAGCAGCGCGGCGGTGACGTACGGGATGACCGGCCTCACCGCCGCCCCCCGGACCCGACGCCGGCCCTGTCACCCGGCGCCGTCGTGCCATCGCGTTGCGGGCCTGGTCGGCCGATGTCCGGCCGGGACAGCACCACCGCGCCGACCAGGGCGGACAGCAGCAGCACGGAGAGCACCTCGAACGGCAGCACCCAGGATTGGAAGATCTGCTCCCCCAGCCGCTCGGCGGTGCCCGCGTCGGGCAGCGCGACGCTGCTCCAGCGGTACGCGTCGACCAGCAGGACGGTCAGACCCAGCCCGGCACCGCCACCGATCAGGGCGGCCGGCCAGCCGGGCCGGTCCAGGTCCTCGGAGGCGCCGATCGGTGCCCGGGTCAGCATCACCGCGAACAGCAGCAGGACCACCACCGCGCCCACGTAGATCAGCACCTGGACCCAGGCCACCAGCTCGGCGCTGAGCACCAGGAAGTCACCGGCCAGAGCACCCAGGCAGACGACCAGGTAGAGCCCCGCCCGGACCAGGTGTTTCGTGGTCACCACCAGCACGCCGGCACCGACAGCCACCGCGCCGAGGGCGAGCAGCAGCACATCCGCGCCCGTCACCGGGCCTCCCTCACGGCTCCGGCGGCCACACGTCGCGCGCTCATGACGCCGAACCTGGATCGGCGCCGGGCTCGGGGCGTACCGATGGAGGGGCGGGACGCGCGGCGGCCGCCTTGCGCGCGGCGGCGGTCTCCTCCTTGGCCGGTTCGCCGTTGGGGTCGTGCGCGGGCGGCGGCGGAACGGTGGCCATCCACTGACCGAGGTGATCCTTGTCGTGCAGCAGATCCTTGATGTCGTACTCGGCGTACTCGAATTCCGGTGACCAGTAGAGCGCGTCGAACGGACACACCTCGATGCAGATGCCGCAGTACATGCAGAGCGAGAAGTCGATGTCGAACTTGTCGAGCACGTTGCGCTGGCGGGGGCGGGTGGCGCCGGGCACCACCACCTCCTCCTTGTGGGAGTCGATGTAGATGCACCAGTCCGGACACTCGCGGGCGCAGAGCATGCAGACCGTGCAGTTCTCCTCGGACAGCGCGATCACGCCACGCGAGCGGGGCGGCAGGTCGGGGGCCGCGTCCGGGTACTGCTGGGTGGTCGAGCGGCTGGTCATCGTCTTGAGGGTGACCGCCAACCCCTTCACCAGGCCCGCACCGGGTAGGCCGCGCGCGCTGGTGGCGCCGGCCGGGTCGCCGTGCTCGCTGGGGTCGCTCATGTCGACCATCCTGCCCTGTGGCCTCGGCGCGCGCGACCACCACCCGTGGGTCGGCGGCCCTAGGGTGTACGCGGGGAGCGCGGCGACCTGGCGATCAGTCCGATCACGCCCCGGGCCCGCTGACGGCGGTCGGAGGGAGCATCTCGACGCCGAGCTGCTGGAGCAACTGGAACAACTCGTTGCAGCTCCACACCTCGACGATTCGTCCCGCCGCGTCGAAGCGGAGGAACGTCGCCCCGGAGTAGCTGACCACCTGCCCGGTCGGGGGCACCGGCCCGAACTGCCCGACGTGGGTGCCGGCCGCACGCCAGTGCACGGCCACCCGCTCGCCGGCCGCCACCACGTCCACGATCTTGTAGCGCAGGTCCGGGAAGGCCGCCCGCCGTTCGCGGTGCCAGGCCAGCGTCGCCTCCGGCCCGGTGCCGCCCAGCCCCGGGCACTCCTCGGCGATCAACTCGTACGCCGACTCCTCCCGGCGTGCGTTCCACACGTCGGCGATGAACCGCCGGGCCGCGGTCTCCACATCCGTCATCCCGGCAGGGTAACCGGGCCTGCTGGTGAGCCGTAGATCCGTGAGGATGGGGTAGAGACAGTGACCGAACCGGGAGGGTGACGTGGGCGAGGAAACAGGCGGGAAGTACGTCGAGCCGGGCGGCGAGTTCACCCGGGACCAGCGGTACATCGCCACCCGGATCACCGCGGACGGGCGCGACGGGTACCCGGTGGAGCCGGGCCGGTACCGGCTGGCTGTCAGTCGAGCCTGCCCGTGGGCCAACCGTCTGATCATCGTGCGGCGGCTGCTCGGCCTGGAGGACGCCATCTCGATGGCGGTGGCCGGCCCGACCCATGACGCCCGGAGCTGGACCTTCGACCTCGACCCGGGCGGCCGGGACCCGGTGCTCGGCATCGAGCGGATCCAGGAGGCGTACTTCAAGCGCTTCCCCGGTTACGAGCGCGGCATCACCGTGCCGGCGATCGTGGACGTGCCGACCGGGCAGGTGGTGACCAACGACTACGCCCAGATGAGCCTCGACCTGTCCACGCAGTGGCGCGCGTATCACCGTGAGGGCGCCCCGCAGCTCTACCCCGAACACCTGCGGGCGCAGATCGACGAGATCAACGACGTGGTGTTCCGGGACGTCAACAACGGCGTCTACCGGTGCGGATTCGCGGGCAGCCAGGAGGCGTACGACAAGGCGTACCACCGGCTCTTCGACCGGTTGGACTGGCTGACCGAGCGGCTGACCGACCAGCGCTACCTGGTCGGCGACACCATCACCGAGGCCGACGTGCGGCTGTTCACCACGCTGGTTCGCTTCGACCCGGTCTACCACGGTCACTTCAAGTGCAACCGGCAGAAGTTGAGCGAGATGCCGGTGCTGTGGGCGTACGCCCGGGACCTGTTCCAGACTCCCGGCTTCGGCGACACCATCGACTTCGACCACATCAAGCGGCACTACTACGAGGTGCACCGCGACATCAACCCGACCGGCATCGTGCCGCTCGGCCCCGACCTGTCCAACTGGGTCACCCCGCACGGTCGGGAAACCCTGGGTGGCCGTCCCTTCGGCGACGGCACGCCGCCCCCGCCCCCCGCCGAGCCCGTCAACCCCGCACACACCCCGCTGCCCTAACCCACCCTCGCCCTCACCCCGCCCCGCCCTCACCCCGCCCTCACCCCGCCGATCTTGCACTTTGCGACGCCGAAATGCCCTCTTCGCCACATTCGCCAGGACAGAAACCGCAAGATCGGCGCGGGGGGTGGGGTGGGGTGAGGGCGCGGGGGAGGGGTTAGAGGGCTAGGCGGACGGCTGCGGTGAGGACCAGTTGCGCGAGGGACGCCGGCACCAGCACCAGCCAGCAGAGCCGCTGCAACTGGTCCTCACGCAACCGGGGGTAGGACACCCGAAGCCAGATGATCACGAAGGACACGGCGAAGACCTTGAGCAGCGTCCAGAGCCAGCCCAACTGCTCGTCGGCGAACGGGCCCTGCCACCCGCCGAGGAACAGCACCGTGGTCAGCGCGGCGATCACCACGATGCCGACGTACTCGGCGAGCAGGAAGAACGCGAACCGCAGACCCGTGTACTCGGTCATGTAGCCGAAGACCAGCTCCGAGTCGGCCACCGGCATGTCGAACGGCGGCCGGCGGATCTCGGCCAGCCCGGCGACGAAGAAAATGATCATCGCGGGTGCCTGCCAGAGCAGCCACCACGGCTGCCACGCCTCGACGATGCCGGAGAGACTGAGCGTGCCCGCCGCCATCGCCACCGAGGCGGCGGCCAGCACCAGCGGCAGCTCGTAACCGAGCAACTGGGCGGCCCCACGCAGCCCACCGAGCAGGCTGTACTTGTTGGCCGAGGCCCACGCCGACATGAGCACCGCCACGACCCCGACACCCACCACGGCCAGTACGAAGAACAGGCCGATGTCCAACGGTTGCCCGACCAGGTCGTTCGGGCCGAGCGGGATGACCAGCAGCACCAGCAGGTAGGGCACCAGCGCCACCGCCGGGGCCAGCCGGAACACCGCCCGGTCCGCCTCGCGCGGGGTCACGTCCTCCTTCTGCACGAACTTGACCCCGTCCGCGATCAACTGGGCCCAGCCGTGGAAGCCACCCGCGTACATCGGGCCGAGCCGGCCCTGCATGTGCGCCATCACCTTGTGCTCGGTCTGGCCGACCAGCAACGGCAGGGTGAGGAACGCGACCAGCACGCCGCCCACTCGCAGCAGCAGCTCCACCCAGAGCGGCATCAGGTCGTACCCCCGTCGTCGTCGGTGCGGTCGGCGCGGGCCGGCGGGTCCGCGACCGGGCCGGGCGCGGCCGGGCCGTCGTCGGTTGCGGCGGGCCGGGGGGTACGCGCCGGACGGGCCCCCGGGGCCGGCCGCGCCGGACGCTCACCTGCCGGCCTGGCCGGGGTGCCGCCACGCGGGCCCTCCCCCACGCCACCCGCACCGGCCGGGGTGGGGGTGGTCCCCCACTCGCCCGGAGCGGGAACGCCCGGCGGGCGGATCGGTCGACGCCCGCCACCGGCCTCGGACTCGCCCGGCTCCTTCGCACCCGGCCACGGCTTGGCCACCCGGGAAGCGAGCACGAACTCCTTCCGCAGCGGATGACCTTCGAACTCCGGCGGCAGCAACAGCGGCAGCAGTTCCCCATGCCCGGCGAAGTCGATGCCGAACATCTCGTGCGTCTCCCGCTCGTGCCAGGCCGCCCCCGGGTAGATGTCGACCACCGAGGCGACCGTGGGCGCGCCACGCGGCACCCGGGTACGCAGCAGCACACCGTGCCGCAGTCGCGTCGACCAGAGGTGCGCCACCACGTCGAAACCCTCGGCCAACTCGTCGACGGCGGAGAGCCAGTCGAAGAAGTCGCAGGCCAGTTCGGCGTCGTCGCGGGCCGCGCGAACCGCGACCAGCCAGCTCGCCGACGGCACATCGACGGTGGCACGGGCGAACCGCTGCCCGCCGGAGACCGACGGGGTCGCCTCAACCGGCGCGAGCAGCACGACCAGCCGAGCGCCGACCTCTTCGGGAGTCATGCCGCTGATCCTAGTGCCGGCCCGGCCCTCGCCCGTCCGCCGCCGATGCCCGGCGATCTGCCGCTTTGGGCGCGGCGCAGCCCCCGGCGGGGAAAGATGAGGGCGTGCGCGCTGTCACTGTGACACCCGGAGTCGCCAACTCGCTGTGCCTCATCGAGGATCAGCCGGAGCCGGCTGCCGAGGAGGGCTCGGTCCTGGTGGAGGCGCTGGCAGTCGGCATCTGCGGCACCGACCACGAGATCATCGCCGGGGACTACGGCGAGGCACCGCCGGGTGCGGACCGCCTGGTCATCGGGCACGAATCGCTGGGTCGGGTGATCGAGGACCCGACCGGCACCCTGCAACCGGGTGACCTGGTGGCCGGGATCGTCCGGCATCCCGACCCGGTCCCCTGCCTGAACTGCGCGGTCGGCGAGTGGGACATGTGCCGCAACGGTCAGTTCACCGAACACGGCATCAAGGCACTACCCGGGTTCGCCCGCGACCGCTGGCGGATCGAGCCCCAGTTCGCGGTCGGGCTCGACCCGGCGCTGGGCCAGGTCGGCGTGCTGCTGGAACCGACAAGTGTGGTCGCCAAGGCGTGGGACCACATCGAGCGGATCGGGCGCCGGGCCGAATGGCAGCCGCAGACCGTCCTGGTGACCGGCGCCGGGCCGATCGGGCTGCTGGCCGCGCTGCTCGGCACCCAGCGTGGCCTCACCGTCCACGTGTTGGACCGGGCCACCGAGGGACCGAAGCCGGCGCTGGTCGCCGCGCTCGGGGCCACCTACCACGCGGTGCCGGTCAACGACCTGCCCTTCGAGCCGGACGTGGTGATCGAGTGCACCGGCGCACCCACGGTCGTTCTCGACGTCATGTGCAAGGCGGCGCCGACCGGGATCGTCTGCCTGGCGGGGGTGTCCAGCGGCGGCCGGAGCATCGACTTCGACGCCGGGGCACTGAATCGGGCGCTGGTGTTGGAGAACAACGTGGTGTTCGGCTCGGTGAACGCCAACCGGCGGCACTGGAACATGGCCGCGCAGGCACTCGCCCGCGCCGACCAGGCCTGGCTCGAGTCGCTGATCACCCGCCGGGTGCCGGTGACCAGGTACGCCGACGCGTACACCGCCGGGCCGGACGACATCAAGGTGGTGCTGGAGTTCGCCGCCTGAGCGACGCTCCACCCGATCAGATGCCCGGCAACCGACCGTTGCGGAACAGGTCGACGAAGAGCTGGTGGTCCTGCCGGGCGCGCACCCCGTACGCGTGCGCGAAGTCCACCAGGTGGGTGACGAAGCCCGTCTCGTCGGTGCCCACCGCCCCGACGATCGCCTCCTCGGTGGAGTAGTCGACCAGGTCGTGGCTGGATTCGTCGTCGGCGACCGAGTGCATCCGGGCCACCGCCCGGCCGAGGTCGACGAACACCCCGGTCAGCTCCTCCGGCTCGTTCACGTCCGACCAGTCCAGGTCGGCGGCGTACGGAGAGACCTCGGCGACGAGCTGACCGGCCCCGTCCAGCTCGGTGAAGCCCAGCCACGGGTCGGCGTGCGCCTGCAACGCCCGCTGCGACTCGGCGGTCCGGTGACCCTGGTGCTGGAAGTAGCCGCGGACCGACTCGTCGGTGACGTACCGCGCCACGGCTGGCACCTGCGCCTGCTTCATGTAGATGACGACGTCGTTCTCCAGGGCCTGGGTGTGCCCCTCCAGCAGCAGGTTGTACGACGGCAGCCCGGCCGAGCCGATGCCGACCCCCTTGCGCAGCACCACGTCCTTGATCCGCGCCTCCACCGGCCGGAGCTGTGTCGAGGTGACGGGCAGGGTGCCGAGGTATTCCTGGAAGGCCGCGCGGACCTTGTCCCGGGTGGCGTCGTCGATCTCGAAGACCCCGTCACCGATGGAGAAGCGCCGCTCGTAGTTGTCGATGGTGGTCTGCGTGGCGAGCAGGTCGACGCGGGTGTTGAGCCGGGCCTGCTGGAGGACCCGGCGCAGCACACCGTCGGCGTTGTCCAGGGTGATCGAGCCGATCGCGTCGTCGCCGCCGGCGGCGATCGCCCGCAGCTCGGTCAGGTACGACCGGGCGAAGCCGGCCACCAGGTCACCGATCGCCGTGTCGGAGAGCGCCTTGCCGTAGCCGAGCAGCGCCACGCTGGCCGCGAGTCGCCGCAGGTCCCAGGTGAACGGCCCGACGTACGCCTCGTCGAAGTCGTTGACGTTGAACACCAGCTGCCCGGAGGCGTTCATGTAGGTGCCGAAGTTCTCCGCGTGCAGGTCACCGTGGATCCACACCCGGCTGGTCCGCTCGTCGGAGAACCGGTCGTCGGCGAAATCGCCGAGCTGGTCGGCGTAGAACAGCGCGGCGCTGCCCCGGTAGAAGGCGAACGGAGAGGCCGCCATCTTGCGGAACTTGCGGCGGAAGGCGGCCGGGTCGATCGCCATCGACGCACCGAACTCCTCGGTGAGCACGTCGACGATGTGGGCGGACCGCTGGTCCGTGGAGCTGCTCATGATGCGCAGGCTAGCCCGGCCCGGCCACCACGGACGTCCGACCCGGGTGACAACGTCGTTCGAACCAGGCTGGCTGTCGCCGCGAACGGCTGACAGGTCGACTCCGGCGGCGTCAGTTCGGGGCGGGTGGGCGTACCGACGGGGCGGTGAGTGAGTCGACGGAGCGCGGAGCGGCGGCTTCGCGGGGCGGGGCGTCCAGCGGCGCGGCGAGCACATCCCGTTGGGGCACCCCGCCGATGCCGGACTGCTCGGCGGCGATCTTCTCCTGCAGGCGCAGGATGCCGTGCAGCAACGCCTCGGGCCGGGGCGGGCAGCCGGGCACGTAGACGTCGACCGGGATGAGCTGGTCGACGCCCTTGGTCACCGAGTACGAATCCCAGTAGGGGCCGCCGCAGTTGGAGCAGGCGCCGAACGAGATGACGTACTTCGGCTCGGGCATCTGGTCGTAGAGCCGCTTGATCGCCGGAGCCATCTTGTCGGTCACCGTGCCGGAGACCACCATCAGGTCGGCCTGGCGGGGGCCGTGGGCGAACGGGATCACGCCGAGCCGGATGAAGTCGTGCCGACCCATGCTGGTGGCGATGAACTCGATCGCGCAGCAGGCCAGGCCGAAGTTGAACACCCAGAGCGAGTAGCGGCGCCCCCAGTTCAGCACGAACCGGATCGGCTCACCGAGCACTGCCGGTAGCTGCACGAGCGACCCCTTCCCTCACCGACAGTGAATCACAGTCGACGCTGGCGCGGCCCGGCGGTGAGTGGCGGTCACGAGCGACATCGAGCGTTCACCGAACTGCTGCGTGAAGACCGCAACCTGATCCGGCTCCCCCACGTGTGGCGAGAGAGCAGCGTCGCCCCGACGAGGGAGGGTGACGGAGACGGGGAGGACCCAGGTGAGGTGAGCGCCGAATCGAGGCTCGACAAGCCTCCACCAGAGGACATGGTCCGCCAGGCCGGTCGACCCTCGGTCGAAGCCGTCGACTTCGATCAGCTATACCACGCTCACTTTCGGTCGCTGACCGTTCAGCTGGCCGCGTACTGCGGCGACCTGAACCAGGCTCAGGATCTGGTTCAGGAGGCGTTCTGCCGGGCCTTCGCCCGGTGGGCGAAGGTCTCCCGCTACGACGACCCGGTCGCCTGGGTGCGGCGGGTCGCCTGGAACCTGGCCACCAGTCGCTGGCGTCGGCTGCGAACCGCCCAGTCATACCTGCGACGTCAGCGGGAGGAGCACGTGCCCGGCCCGGTCCCGGACCGGGTGGTGCTGACACGAGCACTCGCGGCACTGCCGCCGAACCATCGGCGCGTGGTGGTGTTGCACCACCTCGCGGACCTCTCCGTCACCGAAATCGCCCAGCAGGAGGACGTGCCGGAGGGCACGGTCAAGTCCTGGTTGCATCGGGGCCGTGCCGCGCTGGCGGCCCAGCTGGCTCCTCAGAACGAGGTGACCGACCATGGCTGAGTTCGACGAAGTCCGGCTCGATGCGGAGTTCTCCGCGTACCGAACGGCATTGTTCCCGGCCATCGCGCCGGACGGCCCGGCCTCGGTCCGGCAGACGGTCCGTCGCCGACGGCGGCGCAGGGCGGTGGCTGTGGCCGCGGCGCTGGTGGTGGCGGTGGCCGTGCCGGTGGCAGGGCAGGCCGGGTTGCGCCGGAACCCCGGACCGCCTGCGACTCCGACGACGACTTCACCCACCCCGTCCGACTCCCCATCGCCGACTCCCAGCGTCTCCCTCTCCCCGGCGGCGCCGGACGGAAGGATCGAGCGTGCCGAGTTGCTCGCCGCCACCGTTGACCTGCCCAGCTGGGACGACCTGCCGGACCGCCCGGACGGCAAGCAGTGCCACTCCCGTGGGATCCGGCTGAGCGGTGACCCGGTAGGCGACGACGTCAACCTGCTCGTCGAACTGGGCTACGGGGACGTCGATCGGGACGGGGCAACGGAGACCGTCGTCCTGGTGCGCTGCCTGTTCGGCACTCGAGGGCCGGCGCAGGTGGTCGCCTTCGACCGGGACGCCGCCGGCCGGATCGTCACGCTCGGCCGGGTGGCCGCCACCGCCGACCCGACTCCCGAGTGGCTGATCGGGCTGGAGGTGCGGGCCGCCGACGGGGTGACCCGGGTGGCGATGGCCGACCGGGCGCCGGGAGTTGGCTGGCCGCTGGAGCAGTCACAGCGACAGTGGCGCGGGTACAAGTGGGACGGCCAACGGTTCCGGCAGGTGGAGGGGCCACAGGGCTTCGGCCCCAACCCGTACGCCGCAGACGTGTCGGTCAGCTCCTCGAACCTGGCTCTCACCAGGGAGCCGGGCGACAGTTTCGCGGGCACGATCCAGGTCCGGGTACGCAACGCCAGCGCAGGCGAGGTGCCCATTGCCGTGCTGTCGTTCGGCCTGCCGTGGCAGTTGCGGCCGTTCGGGGAAGGCTGGGACCGATGTCGCGAGAACATGCTCGAGGCGCGAGCGCCGTATCACTGCACCCTGGGGCGGCTGGCACCGCACGCAGACATCCGTTTCAACCTTCAATTGCGGCGGGCGCAGGGGACGCCGTTGCCTTCCGGCAAGGCGACCATCGAACTTCTCGTCACCGGTGCGGATGGGAACGGCCTGGTGGAACGTGATCGGGACGACAACTTCGCCACCATCACCCACTACTACGGCTGATCGGGAGGGGTGTCCGGAGCCAGGTGGGGCGTCGCCGTTCAGCCGTCCGAACCCCACGCGGGTCGTTGCAGCAGACCGACGAACTCGACCAACAACCGCTCACGCAGGGAGGGCGGCGCGGCGTCGAGCAGCGTGTTCACCAGCGCCATGCGCTCCGGCAGCGGCCCCGTGCCCGAACCGTCACCGAGACCCAGCCCGGCAGCCAGGCCCATCACCAGTTCCGGGGTCAGCGCCTCGGGGGTGAGGGCGCCGACCAGTGACGCCAACTCGGCGGGCAGCCGCACCGGGCCAGTGGACCGGGCCACAGCCACGGCGTCTTCCAGGGCCGGCCCGAACTCGGCCACCCGGGGTGCGACCGCCGCGGTCACCGTGAGGTGCACGCTGGCGGGCAGGCCGGCGTACGAGAGCTGGGGTTGGGTGTGCCAGCCGCGCGCGGTCAGCTCGTCGACCAGGACGAACAGGTCGGGCCCACCCTCGGTGGCGGTGAAGCAGACCACCGTGGACTCCGGCTCGGCCATCAGCCGCAACCCGTCGACGCCGCGGACCGCGTCGGCCAGACCGGCGACCGCGTCCCGGGTGACCGCGGCCAGCCGCAGGTAACCGTCGTCGCCGAGGTGCCGCAGGGTCGCGTACGCGGCCGCGATCGGCCCGCCCGAGCGGGTGGACGCGATCACCGGGTTGATCATCGTGTAACCGGGCCAGTCGGCGTACGCGAAGTACTGCGGGGCACGTCTCGCGGGGTCACGGTGCAGCAGCACCGACACCCCCTTCGGCGCGTACGCGTACTTGTGCAGGTCGACCGAGATGGAGGTGACCCCGGGTACCGCGAAGTCGAACGCCGGCACCGGCTCCCCGAGACGGCGCAGGTAGGGCAGGGTCCAGCCGCCGAAGCAGGCGTCCACGTGGCAGCGCACCCCCGCGTCGGCCGCCACGGCCGCGATCTCCTCGACCGGGTCCACCACCCCGTGCGCGTACGAGGGTGCCGAGCAGGCGACCAGCACCGTCTCGGGGCGGATCGCGGCGGCCACCGCAGCCGGGTCGGGGCGCAGCGTGTCCGGGGAGACCGGCACGACGTCCATCGCCACCCGCAAATAGTGCGCCGCCTTGGCGAACGCGGCGTGCGCGCTCGACGGCACCACGATCCGGGGCGCGGCGATTTCCGGGTGGGCGTCCCGGGCCGTCTTGACGGCGAGGATCAGCGACTCGGTGCCGCCGCTGGTGACGCTGCCGACGACGTCCGGGGCGGTGGTGCCCGGGCCAGCGCCGAGCACTCGGCCGGCGGCGCCGACCAGCGCGTTCTCCATGGCCAGCAGGGACGGGAAGGCGGTCGGGTCGAGGCCGTTGACGTGCGCGCTCTCCCGGTGGGCGGCGGCGGCCAGCTCGTCCAGCCCCGGCACCGCCGGGTCGTAGACGTACGCGAACAACCGCCCCCCGTGGGTGGGCCGGTCCCCAGCGCGCAACTGACGAACCTCGGAAAGCGCAACCTCCGCCGAAACCCCGGGCGGTAACGCCCAAGCCCCGACCCTGCTCTCGTCGATCATGGAGTCATGGTGCCCTTCTCGTGACGGTCAACGGCTTTTGTCCCCCAGCACAACTCCATGATCGTCCGACGGGACCGGTGGGGCTGCGGCCAGGACGGCTGGGGTCAGGGTGTAGCGGCGCAGCAGGAGGATCGGAGGGGCTATCAGGAGGGCGGGGATGACCGTGAAGCCGAGCAGGACGCCCAGGCGGGCACCGTCGGACTGGGCGGCCGCCGTTCCGGTGTCGGAGGAGACGTAGCCGGACATCTGGAGCACCAGGCCGTAGATGCCCGGGCCGAGCGCCAGGCCGAGGGTCTCCCCGGCGGTCCACAGGCCGGTGAAGACCCCCGCCTGCCGTCGACCCGTGCGCGCCGTCTCGTACGCGATGCAGTCGGGCAGCATGGCCAGCGCGAAGACCTGCTGCCCGGCGTACCCGACGCCGATCGCCGCGACCACCAGGTAGACCGCGACCGGCGGTAGCACCGACGCGGCGACCAGGGCGAGCGCCCCGGCGGCGAGGACCAGCGAGGCGACGACCAGTGCGGTCCGCTTGCCCAGCCGGGCGCCGACCCGGGTCCAGATCGGCATCACCAGCAGCGCCGGCCCGACGAAGCAGACGAAGAGCAGGGTCGGTCCGCTCTTGTCGTCGCGCAGGATCTGCCCCGCGAAGTAGTTGACCCCGGCCAGGATCGTCGCCACCCCGGCGGACTGCACCACGAAGCAGATCAGCAGGGCCCGGAACGGGCGGTTGGCACCGGCCACGGCGAGCTGGGCGCGCAGGGTCGGCTCGCTGCCGCCCACCGTGCCGGTCGGCGCGGACCGGGTGCCGAAAAACGCGCCGAGGGCACCGAGGGCGATCAGCACCGCCACGAACAGGCCCATCCACCGGTGTCCGGCCACGCCGTCGCCACCGGCGGTCACCACCAGCGGGGCGACCGCGCCGGAGACCAGGATGGCCAGCGCCAGCACCGCGATCCGCCAGGTCATCAACCGGGTGCGCTCGGTGTAGTCGTCGGTCAGCTCCGCCGGCATCGCCACGTACGGCACCTGGAAGAAGGCGAACGCGGTGGCGGTGGCGAGGAAGGCGAACGCCACGTACGCCGTGGCGGCCGGGCCACTACCGAACGGCGCGGCGAAGATGGACGCGAACAGGACGGCGAGCGCGAGGCCGGCGATGAGCAGGTACGGCCGGCGGGCGCCCCAGCGCGATCGGGTGCGGTCGGAGATCCGCCCGGCGACCGGGTTGACCAGCACGTCCCATGCCTTGGGCAGGAGCACCAGCAGGGCGGCCAGCCCGGCGGCCACGCCCAGCGTGTCGGTCAGGTACGGCAGCAGCAGCAGACCGGGCACGGTGCCGAACGCGCCGGTCGCCAATGAGCCGAGCGCGTAGCCGGCGCGCACCGGTCGGGGCAGCGAGCCGGCGGCTGACGAGCCGGCGCCCGGCGGCGTTTTCATGGGGCCGAATGTTACTCACGTTATGTCGTAGGTCACATCCCCTCATCCGGTGACCAACCCGCCGCCGCGATGTCCACGCCGTGGCCGCGCAGCGGGGCCCCCTCGGCCCGCAGTCGGGCCCGCGCCTCCCGCTCGTGCCCCGGCGGTAGCCGGCCACCCGCCGTCACCACCCGGTGCCAGGGCACCGCGCCACCGTGCCGGGCCATGATGCTGCCCACCAGCCGCGCCGAGGCCCGACCTGAGCGCTCGGCCAGCGCGTCGGCCACCGCGCCGTACGACATCACCCGGCCCTCCGGGATCCGCTCGACCAGGTCGAGCACCGCCTCGACGTACTCGTCAGGTGTCACAACCCGCCACCATATGGGAACGCCGCCGGGCGGTGCGGCCGTGACCACGCAGAATGGTCGGGTGCGCGACGCAGTCACGACGGCCCGGCGGGTCGTCGTCAAGATCGGATCCTCCTCGTTGACCACCGCCACCGGCCGGCTGGCCGACGAGCGCGTCGACGCGCTGGTCGACACCCTCGGCCGACTCACCACCGAAGGGCGGGAGGTGGTGCTGGTGTCCTCCGGCGCGATCGCCGCCGGCCTCGCCCCGCTCGGGCTGACCCGACGCCCGCGCGACCTGGCCACCCAGCAGGCCGCCGCCAGCGTCGGGCAGGGGCTGCTGATCGGCCGGTACGCGGCCAGCTTCGCCCGGCACGGCCGCACGGTCGGCCAGGTGCTGCTCACCGTGGACGACGTGACCCGGCGGGCGCACTACCGCAACGCGTACCGGACGTTGCGCAAGCTGCTCGACCTGCGGGCGGTGCCGATCGTCAACGAGAACGACACGGTGGCCACCGAGGAGATCCGGTTCGGCGACAACGACCGTCTCGCCGCGCTGGTGGCCGCGCTGGTGCACGCCGACCTGCTGGTGCTCCTCTCCGACGTGGACGCGCTCTGGACCGGCGACCCCACCAAACCGCACTCGACCCGGATCACCGAGGTCCACGGCGACGCGGACCTCGCCGGGATCACCATCGGCGGGGCCGGCCGGTCCGGCGTCGGCACCGGCGGGATGGTGACCAAGGTCGAGGCCGCCCGGATCGCGACCGGCTTCGGCATCCCGGTGGTGCTCACCGCCGCCGACCTGGCCGGTCCGGCACTGGCCGGCGAGCCGGTCGGCACGCTGTTCCATCCGCAGCGGCAACGCCCCACGGCCCGGCTGTTCTGGCTGGCCCACGCCACCTCACCCCGGGGCCGGCTGCACCTCGACCCGGGCGCGGTGGCCGCCGTCGTCGGGCGCCGCAAGTCGCTGCTGCCCGCCGGTATCACCGCCGTGGACGGCACGTTCACCGCGGGCGACCCGGTGGACCTGGTGGACACCGCCGGCGCGTCGGTCGCCCGCGGGCTGGTCAACTACGACGCGGTGGAGCTGCCCGGGCTGCTCGGCCGCTCCACGTCCGAACTCGCCGCGGCGCTCGGCCCGGCGTACGAACGGGAGGTCGTCCACCGCGACGACCTCGTACTGCTGTGAGCAAGGGCAGCCTGTCAACACGTGAGGAGTGCAGCATGAGTGAGCGCCAGCGAGCGAATCATCGACTCAGGGCGTTGGTGCCTCAGGGCGGCACGGAGCGCAGCGGAGTGCCGGCATGAGCGTCGTCGAGCAGGCGCGACGGGCGCGGGACGCCGCCGCCGAGTTGGCCGTGGCCACCCGTACGGTCAAGGACGCCGCGCTGGCGGCGATGGCCGACGCGCTGGTGGCGCGTACCCCGGAGATCCTGGCCGCGAACGAGACGGACCTGGCGGCCGGCCGGGAGGCCGGGCTGAGCGCGGCCGTGCTGGACCGGCTCGCCCTCGACGCGGGCCGGGTGGCCGGCATCGCCGACGCGCTGCGCCAGATGGCCGCGCTGCCCGACCCGGTCGGTGAGGTGGTCCGCGGTTCGACCCTGCCCAACGGGCTGGAACTGCGCCAGATCCGGGTGCCGTTCGGGGTGGTCGGCATCATCTACGAAGCGCGGCCGAACGTGACCGTGGACGCCGCCGGGATCTGCCTCAAGTCGGGCAACGCGGCGCTGCTGCGCGGGTCATCCTCGGCCGCACACTCCAACGCCGCGCTGGTCGCGGTGCTGCGCGACGCGATCGTCGACGCCGGGCTGCCGGCCGACGCGGTGCAACTGCTCGACGCCAGCTCCCGCGACTCGGTGAAGGAGCTGATGCGCGCCCGAGGGCTGGTCGACGTGCTCATCCCGCGCGGTGGCGCGTCGCTGATCCGCACCGTGGTCGAGGAGTCGACCGTGCCGGTGATCGAGACCGGGGTGGGCAACTGCCACGTGTACGTCGACGCCGCCGCGGACGTGGCGAAGGCCGTCGCGGTGATGCTGAACGCCAAGACGCAGCGCCTGTCCACCTGCAACACCGCCGAGTCGCTGCTGGTGCACGCGGGCGTCGCCGACGCGTTCCTGCCGCCGATGCTGGCCGCGTTCGCCGAGGCGGGGGTGACCGTGCACGGCTCCCCCGAGGTGGCCGCGTACTCCGCGGCCGTGGTCCCGGCCACCGAGGAGGACTTCGCCACCGAATACCTGTCCGCCGACATCTCGGTCGCGGTGGTCGACTCGCTGGACGCGGCGGTCGCGCACATCCGCCGCTACGGCACCGGGCACACCGAGGCGATCCTCACCGACTCGGCGAGCGCGGCCCGCGACTTCGTCGCCCGGGTGGACGCGGCGGCGGTGATGGTGAACGCCTCCACCCGGTTTACCGACGGAGGCGAGTTCGGGTTCGGAGCGGAGATCGGCATCTCCACGCAGAAGCTGCACGCCCGCGGCCCGATGGGCCTACCCGAGCTGACCAGCACCAAGTACGTCGTCACCGGGGACGGGCACCTGCGCTAGAGCGGCTCAGCCGGGCGGCGCGGGCCGGGCGGCGCGGATCGCGGACAGCGTGGCGTGCACGTCGAACTGGTGGCCGTCGTCGCTCTCCCAGCCGCCGTCGCTGCGCTGGGTCTCGGCCAGCCGGCGCAGGGCCCGCACCATGATCCAGTCCTGCGGGTCGACGCCGGCGCGGCGCAGCGTGGCCCCCAGCCACGCCACGTCCCCCGGGGACATCTTCGGCATCCGCTCGGCGAGCACCACCTGGATCCGCGCCGACTCCTGGAACATCTCCTGCCGGTGCAGCACGGCCGCGCTCAACCAGCCGGCGGCGAGGAACGACGGCCAGCTGCCGTCCGGGCGCAGCCGCCCGGCGAGCGAGTGGGCCGCGGCCTGCACCACCCCGGCGTACGCCCCACCGACCCGATGGTCGAGCGGGCCTGAGGCGCGGGCGTCCAGGCCGGCGACGGTGAGCCAGAAACCGGCGTTGGCCGACAGCAGGAACCCGGCCTCCGGATCGCCCGGCCGGGCCCACTCCGGAGCCGAGTCGGCCAGCGACGCGTCCTCGTCCCAGCCGCCGTCGGCCTGCTGCCGGGACGCCAGCCAGTCCAGTGCCCGGCGAGCGGCGGGACGGCCGAGCGCGCCCAGGTCGTCCAGCTCGGCGAGCCGGAAGCAGGTGGCGTCGATCGAGGCGATCTCGCCGCCCCAGGTGGGCGGCCAACCGCCGTCGGGTGACTGGCCGACCTCGGCCGTCTCCAGCAACTCGGCGGGCACCGGAGTGCCGTTGCGAAGCCAGGAGAGGCGGGCGCGTTCCACCGCGTCCCCATGCGCCACGACGAACCCGATCGCGGCTTCCAAATCGACCACGGCGGGAACGCTACCTGCGCAGACGCGATGCCGCCTCGGAGAATCGGCCAGCCCGGGATGGCTGCGTCGCTGCGGCCGGAGGGCTGCTCGGTGTCGGCTGCGTCGGATTGCCGGGGCGGCGGTGTCGGCCGCCCCGGCTCAGCCGGTCAGTACGCGGGCAGCGACGGGTCGATCTGCTTGATCCAGGAGAGCACGCCGCCCTGGACGTGCACGGCGTCCCGGAAGCCGGCCGCCTTGAGCGCGGCGAGCGCCTCCGCCGAGCGGACGCCGGACTTGCAGTGCAGCACGATCTGCCGGTCCTGCGGCAGCTTCGCGAGCGCCTCGCCGGAGATGATGTCGCCCTTGGGGATCAGGGTGGCGCCGGGGATGCGGACGATCTCGTACTCGGCCGGCTCCCGGACGTCGACGAGGAAGATGTCCTTGCCGGCGTCCTGCCATTCCTTGAGCTCCAGCGCGGTGATCGTCGATTCGACGACCGCCTCCTGGGCCTCCTCGGAGACCGCGCCGCAGAAGTCCTCGTAGTCCTCCAGCAGGTCGGTGACCGTCGGGTTCTCTCCGCAGAGCGCGCAGTTCGGGTCCTTCCGAACCTTGATCTTGCGGTATTCCATCTCCAGGGCGTCGTAGACCATCAGCCGGCCGACCAGCGGGTCGCCGATGCCGGTGAGCAGCTTGATCGCCTCGTTCACCTGGATCGAGCCGATCGACGCGCAGAGCACACCGAGCACGCCGCCCTCGGCGCAGGAGGGGACCATGCCGGGCGGCGGCGGCTCCGGGTAGAGGCAGCGGTAGCAGGGGCCGTGCTCGGCCCAGAACACCGACGCCTGGCCGTCGAAGCGGTAGATCGAGCCCCAGACGTACGGCTTGCCGAGCAGCACCGCCGCATCGTTGACCATGTAGCGGGTGGCGAAGTTGTCGGTGCCGTCGACGATCAGGTCGTACTGGGCGAAGATCTCCCGGACGTTCTCCCGGTCCAGGGCGGTGTTGTGGATCTCCACGTTGACCAGGGGGTTGATCTCGCGGATCGACGCGGCGGCGGACTCGGCCTTGGACCGGCCGATGTCGGACACGCCGTGGATGATCTGGCGCTGGAGGTTGGACTCGTCGACGGTGTCGAAGTCGATGATGCCGAGTGTGCCGACCCCGGCGGCGGCGAGATACATCAGGGCGGGCGACCCGAGGCCACCAGCGCCGACACAGAGCACCCGGGCGTTCTTCAGCCGCTTCTGCCCGGTCACCCCGACATCCGGGATGATCAAGTGGCGTGAGTAGCGGCGGATCTCGTCAACGGTCAGCTCGGCGGCGGGCTCGACGAGCGGGGGCAACGACACGGTGGACTCCCCGGGATCGGCGGTGTGAACCGCGCCATTGTTGCTCGCCGGAGCCCCACTCGGCCATGAGGGATGACACGTGGTCCGCGATACGGGAGCGGGAATAACCGACGACCCGGTCGATCAGGGGACGATGTCCCCGCCGTAGCGACGACCATCGAGGTAGGGCCAGGCGTTGGCGACGCAGCCGTGCAGGCCGTACGTCTGCTGCTGCATCACCGGGGCGGGCTCCCCCGGGGCGGGGCAGGCCTCGTGCTGTTCGCCGAACTCGTGTCCCACCTCGTGGTTGATCACGTAGGTGCGGTAGGTGTCCAGCGGAGCACCGTAGTCGGGAACCGCCTCCATCCAGCGGGCCAGGTTGATGATGACCTGGCCGGGCAGGCGGCAGGAGGTGTAGCGCTCGGTGGTCAGCCCACCCTCGGCGCACATCCGCTCGGACGTGACCGGGGTGGCCAGGTAGATGGTGAAGTCGGCGGCATCGGCGTCGGCCACCCGTTGCACCCGCAACTCGTCGGAGGCGATCCAACTGCGCGGGTCGGCCAGCACCTCGTCCACTTTGGCGGCGAACACGTCGGCGTCCTGGCCGGTGTCGCGTTCGACCACGACCCGGTAGCGACGCAGTGGCCCGTCCGCACCGTGCACCGGTGTCTCGCCGTCGGCCGCGGTGAACCGTCCCTCCCCGGCCGACGGGTAACTGGTGGGCGTCGGGTGCGCGGCCAGCCCGCCGCCGTGGCCCATGCCGCCCTGGGTGGCGGTGGCCGGGGTCTCGGCTGGTCGCTCGCCGCCCCTGCCGAGCAGCACGCCGATGGCGGCGGCGAGGACGAGCAGGCCGAGCAGCAGACTACGGCGACGCCGCCGGTGCATCCGGACGAGCGCGGAACGCACGCCCCCGTACGCCGGCCGGCCCGACGGGTCGGGCCGGGTCGGGCCGTAACGGGACGACGGCGTCATGACGTCGAGCCTGCCAGATTATTCGGGCATTTCTCCGTTTTTGCCGCTATTAGCGCAAGGCGCCTGATGGCGGGTGGACCGCCGGCGTGTCGTCCGGTCACTCACAGCGCAGGACCGGCGTAACGGCGCCCGTCGAGGTACGGCCACGGATTGACGCGGCACCCGTTGAGGAAGAGCGTCTGCTGCATCATCACCGGCGCTGGCCGGCCCGCGCCCGGGCAGCGCTCGTGCCGGTGCCCGAGTTGGTGACCCACCTCGTGGTTGACCACGTACGTCCGGTAGACCGCCAGCGGCACGCGGGCCGAGACGAAGTGCGGCACGGACAGCCGCCACCGATCCAGGTTGATGATCACCTGGCCGGGCGCCCGGCAGGAGGTGTAGGGCCGACCGTCGACCCGAATGTCCACCCCGCCGTCGGCGCACATCCGACCCGCCGTACGGGCGGTGGCCAGATAGACGGTGAAGTCACGGGGCGCACCCCCAGGCACCTGCTGCAACCGCAGCCGGCCGCTGTCGACCCAGCTGCCCGGCCCGGCGAGCGCGGTCTGCACCGCCTGCGCGAATTCGGCGGCGTCCTCGTTGCTGCCCGACTCCACCGCCACCCGATAACGGCGCAGCTCACCCGCACGACCCAGCACCGGGCCGGAGCGGTCGTCGTAGCCGAACCGGCCCGTGCCCGCGCTCGGGACCGCGCCCGGCACCCGCAGCACCACGGGCGGGCTGGACGGCACCGGGTCGGAGGGCGACGGGTCGGCCGACGGCGGCAGCGGCGCGGCCACCAGCGGCGGCGGCCCGGCGACCTCCTCCGCGAGAAGCCGATCGGCGCCAGGGTGACCACCCGGCCCCTCGGCGATCACGGTCACCGCCGCGCCGACGGCCAACACCACCGCCACCAGTTGGGCAAACAGTGCGAAGCGCCGCTGACGACGAACGGGGCGGCGGGCTGAGCTGGGCATCCAGCTCAGCCTGCCAGATCAGACCGCCCGACGCTCTCCCCCGTTTCGGCGAGCAGGCCGACCACCGCCCGGGCAACCAGGCGGGGAACTTCCAGCTGCGCCACATGCCCGACGCCGTGGAGCATCATCAACCGGCTGTCCGGGATGACGCGGGCGGTCTGCGCCGCGACCCGCACGTCGACCAGCCGGTCCTGCCGGCCGCCCACCACCAGGGTCGGCGCCCGCACCGCCCGGGCGAGCCGCCACAGCGACCCCGGCCCCGGCAGGTACGCCCGCAGGAAGCTGGAGACCAGACCACGAAACGTCCGGACGTACGCCGCGGCGTAGTGCGCCGCCTCGTAGCGCACCCGGATCTCCTCCAACGCCTCGGCCCGGCGCTGCTCGCAGATCCGGCTGAGGTCAGCCACGCACGCCTCCAACACCTGCTGGGCCATCACCTCGGGGGCCAGCTGGGTGAGCCGCCGGGCGACCAGCCGTTCACCCCGGGGAATGGCGAGCACCGGCAGCAGCCGTCCCTGCAACGAGCGACGAAAGTCCAGGAACGGCAGAGCCGGGGAGATCAGGGTGAGGGTGCGGACCAGATCAGGCCGGAGCCCGGCCACCTGGACCGCGACCGCACCGCCCAGCGAGTTCCCGAACAGGTGCACCGGACCCCGATCGGAGTGCCCGATCCAGCGAACCACCAGGTCCGCGAAGGCAGGAATGGTGTAGCTGCGCCCCGGCTCGCTGCGGCCGAAGCCGGGCAGGTCGATGGCCTGACCGTCCAGCCGGTCGGCGAGCAGCCCGGCCAGGTCGGTCCAGTTCTGCGACGAGCCGCCCAGCCCGTGCACGTACAGCGCCGGCTCCGCGTCGGCGGCGGTGGCCGGCGTGTCCCGCACGTACGTGACCAGGCCATCGAGTCGGACCTCCCGGCCCGGCCATGGCGGCGGAACACGGTCATCGGGGAGCAGATGGTCCGGCCAGAGAGTGGCGCGTTTCATAGTTCCAGTCTGCCCGGACCACTCAGGACAGCAGCGCCTCCAGCCGACGGTTCACCGCCGCCAGCGTCGCCCGGACCACCGCCTGGCGCGGATCGCCGGCGACCAGAGCCGAGCCGGCGAGCTGCTCGACCCAACCCTCACAGACGAGCAGCACCACCACGGTGGCCACCTCGCAGTTGCCGAACGGCACCACCGCCGCGTGCTCGACGAAGCAGCGCCCCCGCTCGGCGTTCTCGGCGCCGCGCAGCAGCTCGTCCACGGCGGCGGCCGCCGCCACCGCGCAGAGCCGCAGCACGTAGCCGTCCACCGCCGGCCCGGTGGCGTACCCGGAGGCGCTGTCGCCCCCGGCCAGCAGCCGGACCTCCACGTTGGCGTCCAAGCCGAAGGTGCTGACCTGCACGTGGTCGATGACGACCCGCGGCCCCGGCGCGCCGCCGGTGTCCAGAGGCCGGGACGGCGCCGACTCCGTCGTGGTCACCTGACCACCGGAGTACGACGTGCCGAGCGTCGCCGGGCTGCCGGTTGCGGCACCACCCGGCGCGGCCGAGACCGATCCGGGTTCCTCGACCGTGGCGCGACCCCGGTGCGGGGCGTTCGGCCGACGCCGGCGCGAGGTGTCCGTGCCGGTCCACTGCTCCGTACCAGCCGGCACGGCCTCGGCCCGCCCGCCCGAAGGACGACCGACCGCCGTCGACTCGGCCGCCCGCACCTCGCCGTTGCGCACCTCGCCGGCACGCGGGTCCACACCGGCGTCGCGCGGCTCCGCGGTCCGGGGCTCCTGGCCGCGCCGCTCGGCGGGTCGGGACTCGGCCGCGCGACGGCGAACCGGCGGGGGTGGCGTGGTGGGCAGGCCGGGCACGTTCTGCGGAGCGGCGGCCAGCCCCATCCGCTCCTGGAGCAGCCGGGCCACCTGTCGGCTCACCTCGGCCGGGTCGGCACCGTCGGCCAGGTCCAGTCGCAGACTGTGCGCCCCCGCCGGGGTACGGCGCAGCGCCGCGTCGCGGACACCGGCCACCTCCCGAACGGCGTCCAGGATCGCGTTGACGTCGAACCCCTCGGGGCGCTCCCGCAGCGGGGCTGGCTCGTCGTCACGGCGCAGGTGGGTGGCGATGCGGGCGAGTTCCGGGGTTTCGGCGGGTGGCTCCACGGCTGGCGGCTCCGGCACGACGGGCACGTCCGGTTCCGCGGGGACGCGCTGCGGCAGCACCACCGCCGTCGGCTCCGGTTGCCGGCTCTCGTCGGCTGGCGTCGTCGGGTCAGGGGCGGATCGGCGAGCCGCGTAGGGAGAGGCGGACGCGGGTGCGGGCCGGTCGCGCCGCCCGGACCCGCCCGCGGCGGGGGGCGGGACGGCTCCGGTGGAGGCCGACGTGGCGTCGGCGGACGACGGGTCGTTCGTCGGCCCGGTCACGCGGGGTGGCTCGACGGGACCGGGCGACTCGGGAGTCGCCGGTCGGAGCCGGAACGGTGCGGCCGGCCGGATCTCGGGTCGGGGCAGGCCGGGGCTCTCGCCCGCGTCGCCTCCACGGGACATGCTGGCCGACTGGCTCGCCGCCCAGGACGGGCGTTCGACAGGGGATGCGGGAATGCGGCCCTCGGACCAGTCCGGCCGCTCCGCCCGGGCTGCGCTCGCCGGGGTGGTCGGCGAACCGCCGGCCCAGGACGGGCGCTCCGCCACCAGGGGCGGGCCTGCCGGAGCTGGTGGCGCGTCGGCCAGCGTGGGGGGTGGCCCGGCTGGCGCCGGAGGTGAGGCGTCGGCCGATGACCGGCTGGCAGCCCAGGAGGGCCGCGTTGGCGGGGAACTGGTTGGCACCGGGTCGGACCCTCCAGCCCAGGACGGCCGCGCCGGCGGAGCACTCGGCGTCGTGTCGGACCCGCCGGCCCAGGACGGGCGTCCCGGCGGGACGCTGGTCGGCGCCGGATCGGACCCGCCGGCCCGGGAGGGCCGCGCTGGCGGCGCGCTGGTGGGCTCGGGGTCGGCCCCACCGGCCCAGGACGGGCGGTCGACCCGGGGTGCACCGGCCCAGGATGGCCGGTCGGCCGGCGGGCCGCTGGTCGGCGTTGGGCCGCCGGCCCACGCGGGGCGCTCGACGACCGGTGCCGCGCGGGGCGACGACACCGGCGGCCCACTGGTCGGGGACGGGTCGGCGTCGGCAGCCGGGAGGGGGCGATCGGCGGGCTGGGCGGTGGGCGGGGCGGCCCAGGACGGGCGGTCGATCGGCGGCGCGCTGGTTGGTTCGGCGGCCCGTTCCGGCGCAGCCTCGGTCGCGGACTCACCCCGGGCGCGGTCGTACCCGCGGGGCGGCTCGGCCCGGACCGGCTCGTACGGGCGGGGTGACTCGGCGCGCACCGGCTCGTAAGGCTGGTGGGGCTCGGCGGCCCAACCGGGCGCGGACTCGTCCCCGGCCGCCGGGCCAGCCGGCTCGTCATCCGGTCGGGACCAGGGCGGTGCCCACCCGCCGCCCCAGCTCGGGCGGTTCCAACTCGGCCCGGACCAGTCCGGCTCGATGTCCGGCGACTCCCCGGCACGGTGCGACTCCCCGGCACGGTGTGTTTCTCCCGGCCCGGAACTCTCGGCGGCGCGACCCGGCTCGGGCGCGTCGGCGTGACCGGCCGGCCCCGGGCCGCGTCCCTGCGCTGCCGCGTGCTCCGGTGCGGGCGGGTCCCGCCAGTCGCGCGGCGCGGCCGGTGGCTCGTCGCCGGCCAGCCGTTCGACGGTGGGCGCGTGGAAGCCGGGCGGCACCTCGAAACCCGATGCGGCGGTGCCGACGGGCGGCACCTGGACGGCCGGCGGCGCGGAGGCGGGCAACCCGGGCTCGGCCCAGCGGGCGCGGCGGCCGGTGGCCGGATCGACGGTGGAATGTTGGGCGGGGCCCGTCTCGGGCTCGCCGACCCCCTGCTCGGTCGGCGGTGCGGGACGTTGGGCGGGCACCACCAGCCGGTCGCTGGCTGCCTCGGGTCGGCTCTCGGCGGGCAGCCCGGGTGGTGCGCTCACCGGCGTGGGGCGTCCCGCGGGTGATTCGAGACCCGGATGGCGGACGCCGTTGGCGTCGTCCGGGTGGTGCACACCGTTGGCGTGGTGACCGTTGACCCGGGCCGACGGGTCGAGGTCATTCGACAGCCCGACCAGGGGCGACGGCAGGTCGCCGTGGCGCGTGGAAGAGGTGCGCCAGCCGGACGCGGGATCGGGCTGCCAGCGCGGCGCCTGGTCCCGGGCGTCCTCGCGATCGGCGGCTCGGGGCCACCCACCCGCCGGGGGTGCCCACCCGCTGACGGAACGGCCCGGGTCGTCGTGCTGACCCGCTCCGTCACCGTGCTCTCCCGGGGTGGCGGCTCCGGGTTGCCCTGTTTCACTCACCGCGCGCTCCTTGGTCGCCCCCGCTGAGGCTACCGTGTGCCGAGAGTGGCGATAAGTTACAGCGGCGGGCCATTTCCACGACGAGGGTCACGGGCCTCGCCCGGTCTGGGGGGAAAATGCCGGCTCGTACGGAGAACTCGGAGGATCCCATGACCGCTGCGGGGAACGGTGCACAGACCGCTGGCCGGCCCACCCGCCTGCCCCGCTCCGCGCGCCGTAAGCAGCTTCTCGCTGCGGCGCAGGAGGTGTTCGTCGCGCAGGGCTACCACGCCGCCGCGATGGACGACATCGCCGAGCGGGCCGGGGTCTCGAAGCCGGTGCTCTACCAACACTTTCCCGGAAAGATGGATCTCTATCTGGCGCTGCTCGACACGCACTGTGACGCCATCGTCGCCAAGGTGCACGACGCGATGCGCGGCACCAGCGACAACAAGGAACGGGTCGGCGCCTCGGTGCGGGCGTACTTCGACTTCGTCGATCACGAGAGCGAGGCGTTCCGCCTCGTCTTCGAGTCGGATCTGCGAAACGACCCGGCGGTGCGGCAGCGGGTGGAGCGGGTCGAGCAGGGCTGCATCGCGGCGATCACCGACACCATCATCTCGGACACCGGGGTGAGCCGGGCGCACGCCGAGTTGCTCGCCTCCGGGCTGGTCGGCGCGGCGGAGACAGCCGCGCAGTTCTGGCTGGCCGGCGGTCGGCAGGTGCCGAAGGCCGAGGCCGAGGCGTTGGTGGCCGCGCTGTCGTGGCGGGGCATCGCGAGCTTCCCGCTGCAAGGTGAGTCAGCCTGACCGCTGACCCCGTGATCGGATAGCCTTCGCAGGGCGGTTCTTTCGCCCCAGTTGAGGAGGCACAGTGGAGGTCAAGATCGGCGTGCAGTACGCGCCGCGCGAGCTGGTACTGGACAGCGCGCAGTCGCCGGCCGAGATCGAGCAGATCGTGACCGACGCCTTCGCCGGCAACGGCGGCACGCTCTCCCTGACCGACGAGAAGGGCCGGCGGGTCATCGTTCCGGTCGAGAAGGTCGCCTACGTCGAGATCGCCGAGGCGTCGCCCCGGTCGGTCGGTTTCACCGTCCGCTGACCGGTCCGGCCATCGCGGCAGGTCGGCGTCCGGCCCACCTGCCGCGGGCCGGCGCCGGGCCCGACTTCCGGGCGGTCAGTTGTTCAGCCCGACGGCGGCCATCCGCTCGGTATGCGCGGCGGTGAGCCTCCCGAACAGCCCCGGCACGTCGACTCGGTCGCCCTGAGCGATCAACGTGGTGAGTGCGGCCCGCTCGGCGCCGACACGGCCGGCCTGGGACAGCGCCTCGCCGACCAGCCGTCGCGCCCACATCGAGAGCCGGCCCGCCACCCGAGGGTCGTCGGCGACGGCCACCCGGATCTCCGCCGCGGCGAAGTCCGCGTACCGGGAGTCGTGTAGGACGTCCAGCACCAGCGCCCGGTCCGGTTCGGTCAGCGCGTCCGCGATCTCTCGCAGGAAGTCGTCGGTGATCGCGTCGCCGACGTACGCCTTGGTGACCACTTCCGCCCAGTCCCGTGGCTCGGTCGAGTCGTGGTATGCCTGCAACGGCTCGAGGTAGGGCGCCATCGCGTCCTCCGGCGGCACGCCCAGCGCGGTGAGCCGGTCGGCGAGGCGCCGGTAGTTGGTGATCTCGGCCGCGGCCATCTCACTCAGCGCGGCCCGGCGGTGCAGGTCGGGGGCGAGCCGGGCGTCGCCGGCCATCCGTTCGAAGGCGAGCAGCTCACCGAAGGCGACGAGACCCAGTAGGTCGGCAACGGCGGCACCGGGAGTGGGCGGCGCGGACACGAGGGCAGGCTACCGCGCGGCAACCAGGCGCGTGACCCGCGCGGGGCACGTCCTCACCCCCGCCGCTAGCGTGGCGCAGGTCACAATCATCGCCCCCGCGTGGCGCCTGGCCGCGCGGGAATCGGGACGGGGGCATCCCTGTTCAGGTAGCATGGAGCAGTTGCCGTGGGCGCCGATCTGATCGAAGCTCAGCCCGCGGCGCGCGTGCGGCCCGGTCCGGCTCGGCAATCTGCCGCCGACCGTGTGGCCCGCGTCATACCGAACGCGCCCTGAGGACATGACGGGGCGCACCCACGAGAGGGCACCCCCACATCCACATGAGCGAGTTGACTCAAGATCTGATGGACGGCCAGGAACTGGCCCCCACCGCCCCGGTTCGACCGGAGGCCCCCACGTTCGCCGCACTCGGCGCCCGCGCCGAGACCGTCGAGGCGCTGGCCGCGGCCGGCATCACCCGCGCGTTCGCCATCCAGGAGTACGCGATCCCGATCGCGCTGCGCGGCGTCGACCTGATCGGTCAGGCACCCACCGGCACCGGCAAGACCCTCGGCTTCGGCGTACCGCTGCTGGACCGGGTCTTCGCGCCGGGCGAGGGCAGCGACGGCGTCCCCCAGGCGCTGGTCGTCGTCCCCACTCGCGAGCTGGGCATCCAGGTCGCCAAGGATCTGGCCGCCGCCGGCCGGACGCGGGGCGTCCGGGTGCTGCCGATCTACGGCGGCGTGGCGTACGAGCCGCAGATCGACGCGCTGCGCAAGGGCGTGGAGATCCTGGTCGGCACCCCCGGCCGGTTGATGGACCTGCAGAAGCAGAAGCACCTCCGGCTGGACCGGGTGCACGCGCTCGTCCTCGACGAGGCCGACCGGATGCTCGACCTGGGCTTCCTCGACGACGTCGAGAAGATCCTCGCGATGCTTCCGGAAGACCGGCAGACGATGCTCTTCTCGGCCACCATGCCGGACCCGATCGTCACCCTGTCCCGGCGCTTCCTGCGTCAGCCGATGACGATCCACGCCGGGCACACCGCCGAGACCGGCCCGTCGCCGCAGACCCAGCAGCTGGTCTACCGCACCCACTCGATGAACAAGGTCGAGGTGGTGGCACGCATCCTCCAGGCGGAGGGGCGTGGGCTGACCATGATCTTCACCCGTACCAAGCGGGCCGCCGACCGGGTCGCCGAGGATCTCGACTTCCGCGGGTTCGCGGTCGCCGCGGTACACGGTGACCTGGGCCAGGGTGCCCGTGAGCGGGCGCTGCGGGCTTTCCGAGCCGGCAAGATCGACATCCTGGTCGCCACCGACGTGGCAGCACGAGGGCTGGACGTCACCGGCGTCACCCACGTGATCAACTACGACTGCCCGGAAGACCAGGACACCTACACCCACCGGATCGGCCGCACCGGCCGGGCCGGCGCGACGGGTGTCGCGGTGACCTTCGTCGACTGGGACGACATGCCGCGCTGGCGCATCATCGACAAGACCCTCGGTCTGGAGATGCCGGAGCCGCCGGAGACGTACCACACGTCGCCGCACCTCTACACCGACCTGCACATCCCCACCGACGTCAGCGGCACGCTGCCCACCGCCGAGCGCACCCGGGCCGGCCTGTCCGCCGAGGTCGAAGAGGACCTGGGTGGGACGACGCGCTCCCGCCGGGGTGACAGTGGTGGCCGGGGTCCCCGACGCGGTGAGAGCCGCAGCGAGGGCCGGGGCGAGCGCCGTGGTCGGGGCGACGGCCGCAGCGAGCGCTCCGGCACGCCGGCCGTCGCCGAGGCACCGGTGGAAGACGCCGCCGAGGAAGGCACCCGTACCCCGCGCCGCCGGCGTCGCCGCCGGGCCGGCGAGGTGGTCGTGGGCGAGCCGACCGCGGTGATCTCCGCCGACGCCGGCCCCACCGAGCCGGCCGCCGCGTCCGACAGCGAGCCGTCGAAGCCGCGCCGTCGCCGGCGCCGCCGTGGTGGCGGTTCCGGTGCGGGTACGCCGGCCGAGGCGACCGCGGACTGACCACCAGCCACACCTGACATCCCCCGCACCGCATCGCGCGGTACGGGGGATGTTCCCTTCCCACCCCACCTGCCGAAGATGGAACGATGCCGGAATCACTGGACGCCGCCCTGACCGAAGTTCGGGCGTTGCTGCTCGACCCCACGCTGACCCGGGCGGTCGCCGCCGGACGACGCCGTGGGCGCCATCCCGTGGTGATTCGGGCCGAGCTGCGGCCGGTGACGCTCAAGGCCGGCCCGCGGCTGCAGATCGCCACCTCTGACGGCACGCGCCCGTACACCCGCAACGTCGCCCTCGGTCCGGAGACAGTCCAGGCCATCGACGAGCTACTGGCCGAACCGTTCGGCAACTGGCACGTCGAGACGACCGACGCGACGCTGCAACTGCGGGTGACCAAGTCCGGCGAGGCGCAGGTGCACCGGGCCGCGACGTCCCGCCCGGCGGCGGCCACGCCCGGTGGGAATGACCGGACAAAGGAGTACCTCCTCGACCCGGGTGACCCGATCTTCACCGAGATCGGCGGCTCGGCGGCCAAACGCCGCCAGGTGGACGCGTTCCTGCGTGCCCTGGCCGCGACCCTGCCCGACGAGCTGACCGGTCCGCTGCGGGTTGTCGACCTGGGCTGCGGCAACGCCTACCTGACGTTCGCCGCGTACCGCTACCTGTCGAGCCGAGGGCTCGACGTCCAGCTGATCGGCGTGGACGTCCGGGAGGACCAGCGGCAGCGCAACACCGAGCTGGCGCAGCGGCTGGGCTGGGCGGACCGGGTCAGCTTCGTGGCCGGCACGATCGCCGACGCTGTCGTCGACCCCGCCCCCGACCTGGTGCTGGCGCTGCACGCCTGCGACACCGCCACCGACGAGGCGCTGGCCCGCGCGGTGCGCTGGGAGGCCCGCTGGGTGCTGGCCGCGCCGTGCTGCCACCACGATCTGGCGAAGCAGCTCCGCGCCCACCCTGCCCCGGCCCCGTACGAGCTGCTGACCCGGCAGGGCATCCTGCGCGAGCGCTTCGCCGACGTGCTCACCGACGCGCTGCGCGCCGGGTTGCTGCGGGTGCACGGGTACCGGGCCGAGGTGGTGGAGTTCGTGGACTCCCAGCACACGCCCCGCAACCTGCTGATCCGCGCCCGCCGGACGGGCAACGGGCCGACCGGGTCGCAGCGCGCGGAGTACCGCGACCTGGTCGACCAGTGGCAGGTCACGCCACGACTGGAGACACTGCTGTCCGTCGACGGGGCGCCCGCCGCCTAGTTGTCGTACGGGGGGCCTGCGGCCGGTCGATGGCCCTCAGCAGTGCTGCGGTCGAAGACGGCAGGACGGAGCGCGTTGCCGGGACCAGAGCTTGGTTGATGAACGGCAATGGTTGAACGATGTCTCTTTCGGCAGTCCCGCAGATGTGCGAGAAAAAGTCCCGTACACGGGACAGATTGTGCGGTCAGTCAATTGTTTCCGGCCCCGGGCGTACTACCCTCGGAAGGCGCATCGTCCCAGTGCTCCGGCCGGGAGGGGGAAGCCCGCAGGCATGGGCTCCGCAGAGGTTTCGCCACAAATGGCATTCGCCCGCTTCGTCCGGCGCGCGATTGACGACGCTCGTGACGAACGCGGGTGGACCGTGACCGACCTTGCCTCACACACGGGCGTGGGCCGCTCCACGGTGTTCCGTTGGTTGGCCGGGGATTGGCAGGATTATCCCGAGTTGGCCAAAGTTCGAGGTTTCTGCGCGGCACTGGATCTGCCGGTCGCGGCCGCGTTCCGGGCGCTCGGGCTACCCGACGCCGGCCCGGCTCCCCGCCGCCGCAACGACGAGGGCCCCGTCGAGGCGGACGTCCGGGCCATCCTGGATCGGCTGGCCGACCCCACGGTCCCGGCCGAGGAGAAGCACCACATCCGCGACCTGCTCCGCTACCTGGCCCGCCGACCCATCCGCCGCGCCGGCTGAGCCTGCCGGCTCACGGGACGGTGAGGGTGAATTCGGCGGTGTGCACATCGGCCCCTACCTGGAAGTCGAGGTAGAGGCGGTAGCGGCCCGGGCCGGGGGTGGTCAGCCAGAACTTGACCTGGCCGTCCACCAGCTCCGGCTCCGGGTGCACATGCAGGTAACCGAGGTCGCCCTCGCGCAACGCCACCAGGTGCCCGTACGCCCCGAGGTAACGCTCCAGCGGGGCGGCACCACCAGCGTCGGCGACCCGGAACGCCAGCGGCACGGTCGCTCCGGCCTGCGGGGTGCCCTGATAGCCGACGGTGAACCGGTCCACGGTCGTCGAGGTGGCCGGCCCCGGCAGCGGACGAGGCTGGTAGCCGCCGGGCGCGACCAGGTCCGTACCGAGGGTCACCGCGGTCTGCGCGCCGTTGCCGGCGACCACGGTGAAGTCGGCGTACGCGCGCCAGACCCCGGGCTGTGCGAGGGTCAACGGCACCGACCAGGTGCCGTCCGCCGCCATGGTCGGATGCAGGTGCTGGTAGCCGGTCAGGTCCCGGCGGACGACGATGAGGTGCATCGGCTTGTCGTGCACCACGGCGAAGCGGGTGACGGGGCGGCGCTGCACGTCGCGCACCTGGAAGCGGAGCTGACCGGGCCGGCCGGCCGCGAACTCCGTGGTCAGGGGTGCCAGGGTGAACCCGGCTGAGCTGACCGACAGACCGCCCGGCTCGGTGGTCCCACCCTGATCGGTGCCCGTGGCGGTGCCGTGGTTGTGCGGCCCGACGCCGGGCGGGTCGGTGTGATCGGCTGCCAAGGACGGGCTGCCGGTGGTGGTGCCGGTGGCGTTCAGCCGGCCGAGGCCGAAGCCGAGCAGCACCGCCAGCACCAGTCCGCCGACCACCAGCGCCAGCCGGAGCGTGCTCCGATCCGGCGCGGCGGAGACCTGGTCAGGCACCGCCAGCGCCCAGCGCGTGGCCAGCCTCGTCGACGGCGGCCCGCACCGACTCGTCGGGCAGCGGCACGTCGCTGGTCACCGGCGCGGTGCCGGCGTACGCGCGGTTGACGGGCTGCTGGTCGGTCATGCCGCCCACGGTACCGCCGCGTCGGGCCGCTCCCGACCGGTGCCCGGACGGCGTGGCGACTGTCGCATTCGGCGATGCCCGGGAACTTTCTCGCGCCAACACGCTCAGCCGGCCACGGCGAGGGCCAGCGGGAGCACGTCGGGTGCGCCGGCCCGGCGCAGCGCCCGGGCCACCAGTGCCATCGTCCAGCCCGAGTCGACCAGGTCGTCGACGAGCAGCACCGGGCCGTCCAGCCCGACCAGCGCGTCGGCCAGGTCGGCCGGCACCGTGAAGGTGTCGTGCAACGCGCGTACCCGCTGGGCGCTGTTGCCGCGCGGCCCGGCTGGGCCGCCCGGGCCGGCCGGGACGACCTCGCCGAGCAGCGGCAGCCGGCCCACGGCGGCGATCCGCTCGGCGAGCGACCCGACCAGTCGGGGCCGTCGCCGGGAACCGAGCGCGACCACCGCCACCGGCCGGCGGGGCCACGGGTCGTCGCCGTGCGCCCAGGCCTTCAGCACCTCCACGACCGCGCCGGCGACGTCGTCGGGCACCGGCGCGTCGGGCGCCTCCGGGCCGACCAGGTCACGCAGCCGACCACCCCAGCCCAGGTCGGAGAGGCGCCCGACGGCACGCCCCGGCAGCGCCTGCTCGGCGGGGGCGATCCGGCCCTTGAGGGGTACGCCCACCGCGTCCATCCCGGTCGGCCAGAGCTTCTTCGGCGGGACCTCCACCCCGGGCCGACCCAGGAAGGTCTGCGCGGCGGCGAGCGCGGCCGTCGACACGTCCGCGCCGAAGAGTGGGTCCGCGCACCGGTCGCACCGGCCGCAGTCGGCCGCCCCGGTGTCGTCCAGGCATTCCCGTAGATACCGCATCCGGCAGTCGGACGTGGTCGCGTACTCCCGCATGGCCTGTTGCTCGACGGTGCGTGCCTCGGCGACGCGGCGCAACCGGGTCTCGTCGTAGACCCAGGGCTCGCCGGTGGCGAGCCAGCCGCCGCGCACCCGGCGGACCGCGCCGTCCACGTCGAGCACCTTGAGCATCAGTTCCAACCGGGCCCGGCGCAGGTCGACCAGTGGTTCGAGGGCCTGGGTGGAGAGCGGGCGGTCGGTGTGCAGGGCGGCCAGCACGGCCCGGACCTGCTGTTCCGGTGGGAACGCCAGCGAGGCGAAGTAGCGCCAGATGGCGGCGTCCTCGACACCGGGCAGCAGCAGCACCTCGGCGTGCTCGACGGCCCGGCCGGCGCGACCGACCTGCTGGTAGTACGCGATCGGCGAGGGCGGCGCGCCGAGGTGGACGACGAAGCCCAGGTCGGGTTTGTCGAAGCCCATGCCGAGCGCGCTGGTGGCGACCAACGCCTTGATCTTGTTGTCGAGCAGGTCCTGCTCGGCGGCCCGCCGGTCGGCGTCGTCGGCCTGCCCGGTGTACGAGGACACCGGGTAGCCCCGGGAGCGCAGGAACTCGGCCGTCTCCCCCGCTGCCGCCACGGTCAGCGTGTAGACGATGCCCGAGCCGGGCAGCTGATCCAGGTGGTCGGCGAGCCAGGCCAGCCGGTGCGCCGGGCTGGGCAGGTCGAGCACGCCGAGACGCAGCGACTCACGGTCCAGGGTGCCGCGCAGGACGAGGGCGTCGCCCAGCTGCTCCGCCACGTCCTGGGTGACCCGGGCGTTGGCCGTGGCGGTGGTGGCCAGCACGGGGGTGCGCTCGGGCAGGTTGTCGAGGAACGTCCGCAGCCGGCGGTAGTCCGGCCGGAAGTCGTGCCCCCAGTCGGAGACGCAGTGCGCCTCGTCGACCACCAGCAGCCCGGCGGTCGCGGCCAGCTTCGGCAGCACACCGTCGCGGAAATCCGGATTGTTGAGCCGCTCCGGGCTGATCAACAGCACGTCCACCGCACCGGTCTGGATCTCGGCGGTGATCTCGTCCCACTCGTCGAGGTTCGCCGAGTTGATCGTGCGGGCCCGGATGCCGGCCCGGGCGGCCGCCTCGACCTGGTTACGCATCAACGCCAGCAACGGCGACACGATGACCGTCGGGCCGGCCTGGTCGGGCCGGGTGGCGTCCCGCAGCAGGGCGGTGGCGACGAAGTACACCGCCGACTTGCCCCAACCGGTCCGCTGCACGCAGAGCACCCGCCGCCGGTCGACGACCAGTGCCTCGATGGCCCGCCACTGATCCTCGCGCAGCCGGGCATGGTCACCGGCCAGCCGGCGCAGCACCGCCTCGGCCCGCTCCCGTACTGCCGCCCGCTCTGCTGTCTCCACCCGGCATTTCTACCAGCGTCGTGCGTCAAGACCTCGGTTCACGCCGGAGGTCCCGGTCACGGTTCCGCCGTTTGGGCCTGGTCGGGGAGGGTGCTCAAGGGCAGGAAGATCAGCAGGTCGCGGAGGGGCTCGGTGGCGTTCGGAGGCAGCAGGCAGCGCGCGGCGAGCTCTTCCATCGAGGCGTACGGGCCGCGCAGCCACCGGTCCACCACGATCTGCCGACCCTGCTCGGGCGTCAGGCCGGGCAGGCCCGTGAGCACCTGCTCCGGCACGGCGTTGACGTCGATCAGGCCGCCGTCGTCGAAGGTGCGCGAGAGGTCGGGCCGTCCGAGTCGCAACTCAGCTCGCGCCGCCGGGTAGTGGTAGAGCAGGTAGCGGGCGTGCTCCCGACGGATGCGCCGCTCCTCGTCGGCGCGGCCCCTGGCGCTGGAGGGGCGCCCGGTGATTGCCGCCCAGAGCCCGCGGCTCAGCAACACCACATGCACCGCCCCGACGAGCCACGGGATGATGGCCAGGCCGACGAAGGCCAGCGCCTGGTTGTCGGAAATCTCGTCCGCGCTCTCGACGTCAAGAATGTTCACCTCGACGGTGATGAGGGCCAGATACCCGACGCCAGCGACGGCGAGGCGCCAGCTACGCCGCCACACCGCGTAGGCCAGGATCACCAGCCAGGTCAGGCAACCGAACGAGAGCAGGACGAGCACCGTGCCGACGATCGTGGCGGTCCTGCTCGCCCAGTGCGGTGTCTGCCGCCTCTCGCGCTTCGCGGTGGCTGACGGTGGCGGTGCGTGGACCGGGGCCGAAAGGAGCGACGGCGGAATGGGCGACGGGGGTCCGACGTCGCTCGGGCGCTGGCTCGGCACGATCGGCGTACCCGGCTCAACGGGCTGGGTGACCGCCACCGGCCGGGGCGGCTCCGGATCGTTCGAGGGCTGCGTCACCGCCACGGCCAGCGCCGGGTCGGAGCGGAGGATGCGCCGGTGCAGTTCCTGGAGCGGCTCGCCCGGCTCGATGCCGTACTCCTCCCGGAGCAGGTCGCCGAACTCCCGGTAGGCGGCGAGCGCCTCCGCCTGCCGCCCACTGCGGTAGAGCGCCAGCATGAGCTGGTGCCGCAGCCGCTCCCGGACCGGGAACTCGGCCACCAGCTCCACCAGTTCCCCGACCAGCTCGCGGTGCCGCCCGAGGTCCAGTGTCAGCTCGGCCCGGGTCTCCAACGCCACGGCCCGCAGCTCCACCAGCCGTTGCCGGGCCGCCTCGAAGACCGGCCCGGTGAACCCGGTGAACGGTTCCCCCTGCCAGAGGGCCAGGGCAGTGGCCAGCTCGGTCATCGCCTCCGCGGCACGGCCCTCGGCGCGTCGCTGCCGGGCGCGGTGAATTCTCCGCTCGAAGCGGACCGCGTCAAGCGCGTCCGGGTCGACCCGGAGCAGGTAACCGGCGTCGGTCAGGCTCAACACCTGACCCGGTGTACGCGGCGACCGGTCCGGCTCCAGCACCCGGCGCAGCCCGGCGACGTACTTCTGCACCACGTTGGGGCCGTTCGCGGGCGGATCGTCCGGCCAGACCGCCTCGACGATCTGCCCGGTGGCCACCGGACGGCCCGCACTGAGCAGCAGCACGGCCAGCACCGCCCGCTGCTTGCCGGGACCGAGGTCGATTTCACGGTCGGCGTACCAGGCCCGCTGAGGCCCGAGGATCTCGAAACGCAGCGTTCCTGACATGCGAATTTCCGCTCCTGACACCCCCGACGATCGCCGGACGGCAGTGCCCGGCAGCCGGACGGCAGCATATCGGCAGCCGTACCGCCGTGCCCGCCGACAACATGGTCATCGGCACAAGCCACGCAGCGAGAAAGAGAAATGTGATGACACAGGCAACGGGCAGCGCGCGCACCATCCGACGGACGGTGGGCGCGGTCGCCGCCATGCTGGCCACGACCACCCTGCTCGGTGGGTGCGGGCCCAAGAGCGAACCGGCCTCGGCACCGCAGAGCGGCCCGAGCGCCAGCCCGACCGTCGACCCGAAGCAGGCGCTCCTCGACGCCGTCCCGGACGGCACCGAGGGGACGTTCCAGTTCAGTGGCAAGGACTCCTCCAACACGCACAGCGGACGGGTCGACCCCGCTTCGAAGGCTGTCGAGATCAACACCACTGGCGCGCCGGGCTCCGACGGCATCACCACGAAAATGTCGTTCCTGCTCATCGGCGAGGAGGTCTGGCTGAAGGCGAAGTTCAGCGGCCAGCCGGGCCTGCCGAAGTTCCCGGACAAGTGGATGAAGCTGGACCGCACGAAGCTGGCCGACAGCGACACCATCCCGGCCTACGACGGTGCGGACCAGGGCAACGCCGGCCCGCTCATCGAGGCGGCCACCTCCGTCAAGGAGCAGAGCCCCGGGCAGTACGTCGGGGTCGTCGACCTGAGCACTGGTAATGCGGCCCAGGTGCTGGAGGAGGGCGAGGCGGCAGCGCTCGGCGAAGCTGCCAGGACAGTGCCGTTCACCGCAGTCGTCGACGCGGACAAGCACCTGACCTCGCTGACGCTGAAGATCCCGGCCGCCGGCAAGGCGAAGGCGTACGACTACGTCGTCACCTACGCCGACTACGGCACCACGCCGAAGATCAGCGTGCCGACCGGTTCCGCCGCGACGAACGCGCCGAAGATGGCCTACGAGATGCTGAACGGCTGACCCACGACGCAGGAGGGCGGCGGCCACACGGGGGGCCGCCGCCCTTTCGTCGTTCATGGGCGCGCCCGTGCATCAGCGGCCGAGGACCGAGCCCCCGTTGACGCCGAGGACCTGGCCGGTGACGTAACCGGCGGCCGGGCTGGCGAGAAAGCGGACGGCCTCGGCGATGTCGTCCGGCAGCCCGGCCCGCCCCACCAGTGTCGCCGCGACACGCTTCGCGTGCCCCTCTGCGGTCATCCGGTCGCCGAAGAACTCGGTCTCGGCGACATAGCCGGGGCTCACCACGTTGACCGTGATCTGTTCCGGGCCGAGCTGAGCCGCCAGGTCGTAAGCCCAGCCGTGCAGGGCCGCCTTCGCCGCCGAGTACGCCCCGCCGCCGCCGCGCTGCGCGGCGATCGAGCTGACCAGGATCACCCGCCCGCCGGGTCGACGTAGGGCCGGCCGCAGCGCCTCGGTCAGCAGCACGGCGGTGAGCACGTTGGCGTCCAGGTTGGCCCGCCAGTGCGCGGCGGTCCCGGCCAACGTGCCGGTGTCCCCGCCCAGGTAGCCACCCGCGTTGTTGACCACCACGTCGACCGGCCGACCGTCGACCGCCGCGAGCACCCGGTCGAGTTGCCCCGGGTCGGTCAGGTCCGCGACCACAGGGGTGACCGCGCCCGGCCGCCCGCAGTCGGCGGCAATCTGCTCAGCGGCGGCCGTCAACACGTCCGGACGCCGCCCGACGATCAGAACGTCGTACCCGTCCTCAGCGAAGGCCCGGGTAACCGCCGCCCCGATCCCGGTCCCGCCCCCACTGACAACCGCGACCTGCATCTCCCAACCTCCCCATTGCGCAAACCCCGTCGATCATGAAGTTATCGCCATTCGACACGGCGTGTCATGGCGATAACTTCATGATCGACGGGGTCAGAAGGGGTGCGGCGGAGGGTCAGCGGCGGGTGCGGAGGGAACGGGTCAGGTGGGACAGGCGGGGGGCCAGGCTGGTCAGGCCGCCGGGGAAGAAGTAGACGGCCAGGATGAACACCGTGCCGAGGACGAACAGCGGCTGGCTCAGCGGGCGGCTGAGGACGGCCGGCAGGTTGTCGACCGCGTCGCTCGTGCCGAAGGCGGTGAGCCGGTGGTCCAGGTACATGTAGAGGACACCGCCCAGCACCGGCCCCCACCGGGTGCCCGGGCCGCCGAGCACCACCATGACCAGCAGCGACAGGGTCAGCTCGGAGGACGTGATGTGCGGCGACGCGCCGCCGACGATCAGGACGTAGACCACCCCGCCCGCCGACGCCAACCCACCGGCCAGGGTGAACGCGACAAGCTTGTAGCGGTACGGGTCCAACCCGAGCACACCGATCCGCCGCTCGTCGTCGCGCAGCCCGGCGAGCACCCGGCCGGTCGGCGAACCACTCACGCGGTGCACCACGAAGACCACCAGGGTCAGGTACGCCAACGCCAACCAGTACAGGTTGACCGTGTTCGTCACCCCGACCAGCCCGGCGGGCAACCCGGACACGTCCAGCGGCAGACCCTCCTCGCCGCCGGTGAGCCCACCGAAGTCCCGCGCGACCAGGATCGCCCCCACCTGGGCGAAGGCCAGCGTGACCATGGCGAACGCGATGCCGACGGTCCGCAGCGCCACCGCGCCGAGCAACGCGGCGAGGATCGTGCCGCCGGTGATGGTCAGCAGCGCGGCCTGCCACAGCGGCAGGCCGGCCCGGGTGACCAGGATGTCGGTGCCGTAGACGCCGGCGGCGAAGTAGAGCGCGTGCCCGAAGGAGAGCATCCCGGTCCGACCGAAGAGCAGGTCGTACCCGGCGGCCAGCCCACCGAAGATCAGGCAGATGGCGAGCAGTTGCAGGGTGCCGGGCGAGTTGACCGGCCCCTCGAAGATCCCCGGCAGGGAGATCGTCGAGTACGGCAGGATCGCGAGGACGACCAGCGCGACCAGCGGCAGGAACGGGCGGACCCGGTGCCACCTCGACCGCTGCGGGGTCAGCTCGGCGGGTACCTGCGCGGCAGGCGCGTCGACCACGGAGTTCGTCATGCCGTTGCCACCTTTCCGGCGATGCCCTGCGGGCGCAGTAGCAGTACCACGGCCAGCAGCCCGACCACGCAGATGTCGCCCAGCCCGGACGTGCCGTAGTAGTTGACGAACTGCTGCACCAGCCCGACCACGACCGCCGCGTACGCGGAGCCGACCACCGAGCCCATTCCGCCGATCACCACCACGATGAACGCGAAGATCAGCAGCGAGCTGCCCTGCCCGGGCGAGACGGTGCCGAAGTAGACCCCGCCGAGCGCCCCGGCGAGCGCGGCGGCCGCCCCGCCGATCGCGAAGACCAGGGTGAACGCCTTGCGTACGTCGATGCCGAGCGCGGTCACCATCTCCCGGTTCTCCACCCCGGCCCGGATCACCAGGCCGTACCGGGTCCAGCGCAGGAACGCCAGGATCGCCCCGAGCACCAGCACCGCCGCGATGATCAGCAGCAGGCCCCCGTTGGGCACCTGCGCGCCAAGGATCCCGGTCACCTGCCGGGTCCAGTCCGGACGCGGGAACGGTCGGGCGTCCGCACCCCAGGTCGCCTGGAGCAGAGCCACCCCAGCCAGTGACAGACCGACGGTGACCAGCACCTGCTCGATGGTGCGGGAGTAGAGCGGGCGGATCAGCACCAGCTCGACCAGGATCGCCACCAACGTGCCGGCGGCCACCCCGAACGCCACCGCGAGCACGAACCCGAACCCGTCACCACCCGCGCCCGGCAGGTTGCCCGCCGCCCACCAGGTGCCGTACGCGCCCACGCCGAGGAACAGCCCGTGCGCGAAGTTGAGCACGTCGGCCAGGCCGAAGACCAGGGACAACCCGGAGGCGACCAGGAAGTACAGCGCCGCCAGGCCGAGCCCGGTCAACGCCAACAGGATCACGGTACTCATGAGTGCGACACCTCCGCCGAGCCGACCCCGAGGAGCGACTTGGTCAGCGCGGTCTCCAGCAGCAGCTCGCGGGCGTCGCCGGTCCAGGCCACCTTGCCGGCGGCCAGCACCACCGCGTCGCGGGCCAGTCGGCGTACGACCGCCAGGTTCTGCTCGACGAGCAGCACCGGCACCGACTCCGCGACCCGTTCCAGCACCTCGGCCACCTCGGTCACCACCTTCGGCGCCAACCCCTTGGTCGGCTCGTCGACCAGCAGCAGCCGGTTGTCGTTGAGCAGCACCCGACCGATCGCGAGCATCTGCTGCTGCCCGCCGGAGAGCGAGCCGGCCCGTTGCCGTCCGCGCCGGTCCAGCTCCGGGAAGAGCGCGAAGACCTTGTCGTACGCCGGTTCGGTGCCGCGCCGTTCGGCGAGCCGCAGGTTCTCGGCGACGGTGAGGCCGGCGAACACGCAGCGGTCCTCGGGCACGTAGCCGAGCCCGCCGCGGACCAGCCGGTGGGTGGGCCGGGCCAGCAGGCTCTGCGCGCCCATCCGGATGGTGCCGCGAACCTCCCCGGCGGGCGGGGTGAGGCCGACGATCGCGCGCAACGTGGTGGTCTTGCCGACGCCGTTACGGCCGAGCAGCACGGTCACGCCGGTCGGGGCGACCGTGAAGGACACCCCCTGGAGGATGTGCAGCCCGGAGATCCGGACCGACAGCTCCTCCACGCTGAGGATCGGTTCCATCAGAGCGACTCCCCCAGGTAGGCCTCTTGCACCGTGGGGTTGGCCATCACCGTCTCCGGGGTGTCGCAGGCCAGTAGCGCACCGTGGTGCATGACGGCGATCCGGTCGGCCAACTCCAGGATGACGTCCATGTGGTGCTCGACCATCAGCACCGCCCGGCCGCTGTCGCCGGTCAACGACTTGATGACGGCCACCAGTTCGGGGACGTCCTCGGCGCTGACCCCGGCCATCGGCTCGTCCAGCAGCATCACCCGCGGTTCACCGGCGAGCAGCAGGGCGATCTCCAACTTGCGCTTCTCGCCGTGCGCCAGGGTGCCGGCGAGGGCCGTACCCCGGTGGGCGAGGCCGACCCGGTCGAGCGCCGTGTCGGCGGCGGCGGCGACCTCCCGGTCGGCCGCCGCCCGCCGCCACAGTGCCATCGAGCCCCCGCGGTGCGCCTGCACGGCGAGCCGGACGTTCTCCCGCACGCTGAGCGAGCCGAAGACCGAGGACGCCTGGAAGGTACGGCCCAACCCGAGGCGGGCCCGCCGGTGCGGCGGGAGCGCCCCGATGTCCTGCCCGTCCAGGGTGATCCGGCCCTCCGTGGCCCGGCGCAGGCCGGTGATCAGGTTGAACAGTGAGGTCTTGCCGGCGCCGTTCGGCCCGATCACGCCCAGGAACTCCCCGGGCGCGAGGTCGAGATAGACGCTGTCGACGATGGCGACCTCACCGATCCGCCAGGTCAGACCGCGGGTGGCGAGCATGGGTCAGCCCTTCATGGCCACGGCCGGTGGCGCGGTCTCGTCACCGGTGAGGCTCTTCTGCGCGGTCGCCGTGAACGCCGTGCCGCTGCCGGTCAGCTTGGCCTGGAACATCGGCTGCAACAGCGCGTGGTCGGCGGCCCGGATGGTCATCTTGCCCTTGACCCCGTCGAAGCTCCAGCCCTCCAGAGCGGTGACCATCTTGTCGACGTCGTCCCCGCCCTCCTGCACCGCGCGGACCACCATCTGGGCGGCGGCGAAGCCGTCCGGGTGGAACAGGTCGATCGTGTTGACCTTGGCTTTCAGCGCCTTGCTGGCCTCGGTGTCGCTGGCCCCGTCGAAGTAGTGCGACAGGAAGGAGATCTTCGCGCCGGCAGCACCGAAGGTCGGCCAGGAGGCGCGGATGTCCAGACCGGTCACGACCGTGGTGGACGAGAGCACGCCCTGCTGGTCGAGGGTCTGCCACATGGCCGGGGCGGTGGTGCCGGCCCAGGCGACGAAGAGCAGGTCCGGCTTGGCCGCCTTGATCTGGCTGGCGAACGGCGTGAACTCGGTGGCGCTGGCCGGGGCCCGGACGCTGCTCACGGTCGCGCCCGCACCGCCGATGACGGTCTTGACGGCCGCCTCGTTGGCGTCGCCGAACGCGCCGTCCTGGGCGAAGACCACGACCTTCTTGCCGGCCGGGTCACCGATGAACGACTTGGCGGTCACCACGTCCTGGTAGGACTGCCGGCCGGAGCGGAACGTGTACTTGTTCGCGCCGGTCACCGCGTCGGTGGCGGCCGGCCCGGAGAGGAACAGGACCTTGTTCTGCGCGGCGATCGGCGCGACCTGGAGCGCCACGCCGGAGGCGGTGGAGCCGGCAATGATCTTCGTGCCCTTGCCGATCAGGTCCTTCGCCGCGGAGACCGCCTTGGCCGGGTCGCCAGCGTCGTCGACCTCGGTCAGCTCGATCTTGCGGTCACCGACCTTGCCGGTGCCCTGGGTGGCGAAGTCCAGCCCCGCCCTGAACCCCTCGATGTACTGCTTTCCGTAACTGGCCAGGGCTCCCGACTGGGAGTACACCAGGCCGACCTTGACCGGCGCGGCGCTGTCGCCGCCGCCGGTGGCGGTGTCCTGCGGGCTGCCACAGGCCGTGGCGGCCAACGCCGCGGCCATCATCGTGGCGGCGGAGAGGAACACCCGCCGCGTCGTCCGGACCGTCATCGCGACTCCACATGAGGACTCGGAGGGAGAGAACTTCTTCGTGTCGGCTCACGCTAGAAGTGACGTCACCCACGAGCTATGTGGCGGAAACACACAAGTAACAGGAATGAGGTGGCCGGGGGTTACAACCGGCCGCACTACCACCCGAAGGCGCGGTCTCCCGATGGCCCGAACCCCCACGGGTCACTCGGCCCGTGTGTCGTCGCGAGCCATCCGGGGTCGATTCCGGCAGCTCTGCCGCAACCACCGGCAGGTGCACCACGAACCGCTCCCACGACCACCGCCGCTGGCCCGCCGTCCGGGTGACGGACGACGGGCCAGCGTGTGGGCCAGGCATGGTCGGCCCGGCGGTCGGCCGGGAGCGGACCGGCTCCCGACCGAGGCTTGGAGTGGGTCAGTGCCCGGCGAGCCCGGCGCGGGCGGCGACGGCGGTGTCGGGGTGGTCGCTGAAGACCCCGTCGAGGCCCAGGCCGAGGAAGAGTTCGTACTCGGCGGTGATGTCGCCGCGCGCGTTCGGGTCGGTGCCGATGCGGAAGTCCACCGGGAGGAACTGGTTCTCGGCGCGGAACGTCCAGGAGTGCACGAGCAGCCGCTCCCGGTGCGCGTCGCGCACCACGTTGGTCGGGGCGAGCAGGGCACCGGCGGCGTCTCGCGGCACGATCAGGTTCTTGTTCGCCCCGATGCCGTCGGCGTACCCGGCGATCCACCTCAGCCCGGCCGGCGTGGCCAGGTCCTGGTAGCTGCGGGTGTCGCCGGCGACGGTGAAGTCGTACGGGCGGCCGGTGGCGTCGAGCAGTTGGACCAGCTTGACGTCCGTCAGCCGGCTCAACCGGCGCAGGTTGGCCGTCTCGAACGACTGGATGAAGACCGGCGCGTCCTTACGGTCCATCTTGTTCTGCCGCAGCACCCGGAGCAGCGGCTCCTCCAGTGGCATCCCGATCGAGGCGAAGTAGCTCGGGTGCTTGGTCTCCGGGTAGATGCCGATGGTGCGACCCCGTGCCCGCCCCTCGGCGCGGGCCAGGTCGATGACCTCCTGGAGGGTGGGCACCTCGAACCGGCCGTCGAAGGCGGTGTTCCCCACCCGGACCTGCGGCAGCCGCTCCTTGGCCCGCAGCTTCTTCAACTCGGCGAGGGTGAAGTCCTCGGTGAACCAACCGGTGACCGCGACGCCGTCAATGGTCTTCGTCGCCCTACGCGTGGCGAACTCGGGGCGGGCGGACACGTCGGTGGTGCCGGAGATCTCGTTCTCGTGTCGGGCGACCAGCACGCCGTCGGAGGTGGAGACCAGGTCCGGCTCGATGTAGTCGGCGCCCATCCGGATCGCCAGCCGGTACGCCTCCAGCGTGTGCTCCGGCCGGTAGCCGCTGGCGCCACGGTGACCGATCACGATCGGCTGGTCGTTCGCCCGGGAGCGGTCCGCGTCGGCGGCCGGTTCCGCTTCGGCCATGGTCGGTACGGCCACGGCGGCGGCGAGCAGTACGCCGGCCAGGCCGAGGGTCGAAAGGGTACGTCGCAACGCCGTCTCCTGTCGTCGGGGGAAGCGGCCTCAGCAGATCCCCTCGGGTTGACCGGCAGTTGGTCGATGGCTGGCCGGGAGATGAATCTCCGGAATGCCCGTTCCCGCTCCGGACGGCGGGCGGAAAAGGAAGATTGTCTGGTGCGCCGGTTCTTCCGCAACCCCGTGCGGCTGGTGCCGTTCGCGTTCCTGGTGCCGATCCTGCTCGGTACCGGGTTGCTCATGGCGCGCTGGGCGACGGCCGAACACCAGCGCCCACCCCTGGTCACCGCGCTCTTCACCGCCACCTCGGCCGTGTCGGTCACCGGCATGGCGATCACCGACACCCCGAACTACTGGTCCGGCTGGGGACTACTGGTGATCACCCTGCTCACCCAGCTCGGCGGTCTCGGCATTCTCACCGTCGCGGCGCTGGTGATCCTGGTGGTCTCCAGTCAGCTCGGACTACGCAACCGGCTGCTCGTGCAGGCCGAGACGGCGGAGTTCGGCGTCGGCGACGTCGGCCGACTGCTCCGCCGGATCGCGGTCACCGTCTTCGCCTGCGAGGCGGTGATGACCGCGCTGGTCGCCGGTCGACTCTGGCTGGCCTACGACTACTCACCCGGGCAGGCCCTCTGGTCGGGCGTCTTCCACGCCGTGCAGGCGTTCAACAACGGTGGCTTCGCGCTCTACTCCGACGGCCTGCTGGCCTTCAGCCGCGACCCGTGGGTGTCGCTACCCCTGGCCGTCGGCGCGATCATCGGTGGGCTCGGGTTCCCGGCGCTGTTCGAGGCGGTCCGCGAGTGGCGCCAGCCGGCGCACTGGGCGGTGGCGACCAAGTTGACCATCTGGGGCAGCGTGGTGCTGCTGCTGATCGGTTTCGTCGGCCTGCTCACCGCCGAGTGGACCAACGCGAGCACGATCGGCCAGTACGACGTACCGGGAAAGATGCTCGCGTCGTTCACCCAGATCGCATTGAGCCGGACCGGCGGCTTCAGTGTTCTGAACATCGCCGCGTTACAGGAGGAGAGCTACCCCCTGCTGATCGTGCTGATGTTCATCGGTGGCGGCAGCGCCAGCACGGCCGGTGGCATCAAGGTGTCCACGTTCTTCCTGCTGGCGTTCACCATCTGGGCGGAGCTGCGGGGCGAGCCCGACGTGACGGTCGGGCACCGCCGGGTGGCCACCGCCAGCCAGCGGCAGGCGATCACCGTGGCGCTGCTCAGCGTCGCGCTGGTCACGGCCGGGACGATGCTGCTGCTCCTACTCACCGAGGGCGTCCGCGTCGTCGCGGCGCTGTTCGAGGTCACCTCCGCGTTCAGCACCACCGGTCTGACCATCGGTCTGGCCGCTGAGCTGCCGGCCGGCGGCCAACTGGCCCTGACCGTGCTGATGTTCATCGGCCGGGTCGGGCCCCTCACCCTCGGGTCGGCGATCGCCCTGAACACCCGACGCCGGCTCTACCGCTATCCCCAGGAACAACCCATTGTCGGCTAGTAGGAGGAGGGGCGAGGTGTCGGCCAGACGAGCGGACAGCGGCGGCATCGTGGTGATCGGGTTGGGTCGGTTCGGTTGCCACCTGGCCGGGTCGCTGAGCCGGATGAACCGCGAGGTGTTGGCCATCGATCGCAACCCGGCACAGGTGCAGCGCTGGTCGGCGCAGCTCGACCGGGTCGTTCAGGCCGACTCGACCGAGGAGGGGGCGCTGCGACAGCTCGGCATCGCCGGTTTTGGTCGGGCGGTGGTGGCCATCGGGGCCTCCGTGGAGGCGAGCGTGCTCACCGTGCTGGCACTGGTCGAGCTGGGCCTGCCACAGATCTGGGCGCGGGCGACCTCGCAGAAGCACGCCAAGATCCTGTCGTCGGTGGGCGCACACCACGTGATCTTCCCGGAGGCGGAGACCGGGGACCGCCTGGCGCACCTGATCGTCAGCCGGCTGCTCGACTTCATCGAGTTCGACGACGACTTCGCCATCGCCACCGTCCGCGTGCCGGAGTCCCTGGCCGGGCGAACCCTGCTCGACCTGCGACCGGAGGAGCGCTACGGGGTACGGGTGGTCGGCGCCAAACTGCCGGGCGAACGCTTCCGGTACGCCTCGGACGACACGGCGCTCCCCCCGGGTGGGCTGCTCATCGTGGAGGGTGGGATCGACCAGGTGCAGCGGTTCGCGGGACGGCGCTGACCGTCACCTTCGCTGGCGGTTGCGACCCCGGTCAGCTTCCCGGACCACCCGGCCCCTCATCCTTTGCCCGGTTTCGCGGGGCCCTTGGCCGGCTTCGGGGGCTTTGCCTTCGCCGCACCGCCGCCCGGACCGGAGCCGCCACGTCCGGTCGTCGCCTTCGGCGGGGCCTTCGTCGTGGCGGCCTTGCTCGGCGGGGCCGTGGACGGCGCGCTGCCGGCGACCCCGGACACGCGTACCCCGCAGGTCGCCTCGCCGAGCCGGAACTCCACCGGCAGCGGATTCACCCCGTTGTACGTGCCCATGAGGGTGACCTTCTCCGCCGCACCGGGAGCCAGCGTGGTGCGCTGGGCCGCCGGTCGGACCAGCACCGTACTCCCCTGCTGCTGCACCGGCGTCGGTTCGGCCTTCGTCACCGCCTGCTGGCCGGGGAAGGTGAAGCTCATCGTCCAGTCCCGCAGTTCCTCGTCGCCGCTGTTGGTCAGGGTCAGCTCGGCGGCGAAATCCTTGCCGGAGTCGGAACGCAGCGCGTACGTCACCTCGCAGGGCGCCGCCTTCGGCAGGCCCATCCGGGCCTCGGTGGTCGGCCGGTCGCTGCCGCCGGCCGGGCTGCGCGAGGTGAACCCCCACATCGCTCCGGTGACCGCGATCAGGCCGACGGCGGCCACCCCGGCCTCCACCCGCCGACGTCGCTGCCCACGGCGGGTGCGGTTACGGGTACGCGACAGCGGCAACGCGTCCGTCGCCGCCGACCACGGAAGGATGGTGGTACGTGCACTGCCCAGCATGGCCGGGTCCAGGGGCCCGGCGGCCGGCGACACCGGCACCGCCGCCAGCATGCCGGCCGCCTCGGCGAGGGTCCGGGTCAGCTCGGCGCTGCTCGGCCGGTCGTCGGGCCGCTTGGCCAGACAGCGCCCCACCAGGTCGGTCACCTCGTCGGGCAGGCCCGGGACGGTCGGCATCGGCTCCGGGTCGTTGTACATGTGCGCGCGCAACATCTGGGTTGTCGTGCTGGCCCGCCACGGCAGCCGACCGGTGAGCATCCGGTACAGCAACAGCCCGACGGCGTACACGTCGGTGGCCGGGGAGACCTGGCCGTTGTCCAGCCGTTCCGGGGCGAGGTACGCGGGCGTGCCCAGCAGCGCGCCGTCCGGCCCCTTCTCGCTCTCACCGACCAGCGCGGAGATGCCGAAGTCGACCACCTTGACCCCGGTCGGCGTGAGCATGACGTTGCCCGGGGTGACGTCGCGGTGCACCACGCCGCGGGCGTGCGCGGTGGCCAGCGCCGACCCGACCTCCGCGCCGATGGTCACCGCCTCCCGCCACGGCAGCCTGCTCTCCCGGCCCAGCCGGCTGGCCAGCGACGCGCCGTCGACCAGCTCCATCACCACGTACGGCACGGTCAGACCGACCTGCTCGGACTCGCCGTAGTCGTACACGTTGGTGATGTTGGGGTGGCAGAGCCGCGCGGCGGCCTGCGCCTCGATCCGGATCCGGTGGCGGAAGGCCCGGTCGCTGGCCAGCCGCGAGGCCAGCACCTTCACCGCGACCTGGCGGCCGAGCACCTCGTCGTAGCCGCGCCAGACCACCGACATGCCACCCGCGCCGAGCTGCTCGATCAGCCGGTACCGCTCATCGAGCAGTTGCGCGCCGTTCCGGTCCCCACCACCCATGGTGGCCGTTGTTGCCCACGCCGCCCCCGACTACACCTGAAGTATCGGAATCGGTCAGGAATGTCACCCGTTCAGGCGGTCGCGAGCAGTTGGTCCACCGGGGCGTAGTCGTCGGTCAGCACCAGCGCCTCGCCGACGAAGTCCGTCAGGTCCGCGCCGGAGATCAGGCTGACCCCGCGGTCGACCTCCGCCAGCCGGGCGCGCACGGCGGTCAGCGGCAGCGGCGAGTCGGAGGCGACGATGAGGAAGTTGGAGCCCCGCTCCTCGGCCAGCGCCTCCGGCGGGGCGATCAACGCGACGTGCGTGAACTCGGCGGCCACCGTGGCCAGCTCGGCGCGGATGAACCGCAGCGGCGGGTAGTCGATGACGTTCTGCACGTACACGCCACCGGGCCGGGTCACCCGCCGGACCTCGGCGGCCATCTCCCGCGTCGCCAGGTGCCAGGGCACCACCAGGTGACCGAACGCGTCGCCGACCACCAGGTCGCGGCTGTCCGTCGGCTCGTCGGCGACCAGCATCCGGGCGTCACCCACCACCGCCCGCAGCTCCGGTCCCGGGCGTACGCCCAACTCCCGCTCGCCCAGCTCGACCAGCCCGCCGTCGATCTCGAACACCACGTTGTCGGTGCCCGGCCGGGCGGCGGTCAGGTAGCTCGGCACGGTGAACCCGCCACCGCCCAGGTGCAGGGCGTCCAGCCGCTGACCGGCCGGCGCGGCCACATCGGCGACGGCGCCGATCCACTTGGTGTACGCGTACTCCAGGTGCTTCGGGTTCGCGAGGTCCACGTACGAGTGCTGGGCCGAGTTGAGCAGCAGCGTCCGGCCGGTGGGCCGGTTCGGGTCCGACGTGACCCGGGCACAGTGGTACGCCGTCTCGATGTCGCACGGGTTCGGTGCCACGGTGCTGAGCCCCGCCCCGATCAGGCCGAGCACGGCCAACCCGGCCCGGATCCGGGCCGGACCGGGTAGCTCGGTGGGCTCCTGCCGTCGCAGGTACCAGCCGAGGCCGATGCCGACCAGCCCGAGCGCGACCGCCAGTGCCAGCAGAATGACCGTGCTGCGCAGGGCCGCGACCAGCACGAAGCCCGTGAGCAGGGTGGCCGTGATGCCACCCAGGGTGCCGATTCCGGAGAGTCGACCGACCACCTGGCCGGTGCGGCGCAGGTCGGCGAGCTGGAGCTTCACGACCAGCGGGGTGACCGCGGCCAACAGCGCGGCCGGCACGAACACGGCCAGCGAGACCAGCAGCAGGATGCCGCTGGCCGCGCCACCGCGCAGCACCTCCCCGGCGTACCGGACGACGGGCAGGGTGACCGCGGTGGCGATGCCGGCGAGCACCAGCGCCGGTGCCAGCAGGCCCCGTGGGTTGCGGCGGTCGGCCAGCCAGCCGCCGGACCACGCCCCGTAGGCGATCGCGGCCAGCGCTATGCCGATCACCGAGCTGGTCACCTGGAGGGTCACCCCGACGTACGGGCCGACCAGGCGCAGCGCGACGGTCTCCAGCACCAGCACGGCGCCGCTGGAGAAGAAGACCAGGAACGCGGCCAGGCCGTTGGGCAGCGCCCGGCCGGTGACCGGCACGGGTGTGGCCGAGGATGCCGGCGGGGTCGCTACGTCGGGCGGTGGGGAGCTCATCGTCGCGATGGTACGCAGCGAAGCTGGTGCTTCGGGTCAGTACATCGAGAGATGAACATGGTTCGTGTGATCTGCGGCCGGGCTACCACTGCCGCTGTACGAGCGCCACCCGGTGCCGGGGTGCCAGATCTGCCGGTACCAGATCACGTAGAGCACACCCAACCGGCTGGCGTTGCGCACGTGCCAGGCGGCCAGGCTGTCCCCGTACGCCTTGTCGCCGCCGGTCGCCGAGCGGTCCTCGAAGCCGTTCGTGGCAGCCGCGAAGTCGCAGGCCCGACCCTTCGGGTGCTCGCCGCCACCGCCGCTGCGGTGGCAGGAGACGTGCCGCTTGTAGCCGGCCGCCTGGGTCTGCTTGAGCGCGTTGAGGGTGCGCGGGGTGATGCAGCCGGAGGTGGTCGGGTCGTTCACGGAGCAGGATTCCGACGGCCAGGACCCGTCGGGGTTGCGCGGGGCCGGCTTCGCCGAGAGGGAGCTGCCGCCGCTGAAGCCGTTGCTGCCGCCCGAGCTGACCTCGGCGAGCGCCGCCTCGGCCTCCTTCTTCTTCTTCGCCATCACGGCGAGCTGCTTCTGCTGCTCGCGGACCTCGGCGTCGATGGCGACCTTGGCCTGCTTCGCCTGCTGCTGGGCTTCGACGAGATCACGCAGCCGCTTGCTGTCCCGCTGGGCCATCAGGTCGAGGTCGCTCGCGCGTTGCAGGAACGCCTGCGGCGTGGCGGTGTTGAGCAGCATCGACGCCGCGGTGAGCCGGCCGACGCGGTAGGACTGTGCGGCCACCTCGCCAACCTGGGCGCTGAGGCCGACCAGCCGGCCCTCGACCGCGGCCAGCTCGCCGGTGAGCGCCGTCTGCCGGCGCTTGGAGTTGTCCAGTTTGGCTTTGGCCTCGATGTGGCCCTTGGCGGTCAGCTCCAACGCGTCCTGCAGCTTCTTGCTGCCGCCCTCGCCGGGCTCCGCGTACGCGGGCACGGCGGCACCGCCGAGCACCAGCGCGACGCTGGCGAGCAGGGTAAGCAGGGTGCGGCGACCGAGCCGCGTGCTGAGCCTGGTCCTGGGCACGAAAGCGTCCTTCCGTCGACCGCCGGCGCCCGGTGAACCACTGCGCGGCGGCGGTCCCGCCGGCGCCGGTCGGCGGCCTGCTGGCGGAGACCGCCGGTCACGATACCGGACGGTGGGCCGGTGACCAGCCCCCTGACCGCCCGACCGCCCTGATGTCGACAGAGCGTCCCGACACCGTCGCGCAGTGCGCGGATCAGGGGCCGAGGAGGGCGTCGCGCACCTCGGTCCAGACCTGCTCGTTGACGGCGACCAGCAGACCGCGGCCATCGTCGGCGGGGTGGTAGTCGACGCCGTCGAACCTGCGGGCGACACCACCAGCCGCGCGGACCAGCAGGGTGCCCGGGGCGTGATCCCACGGCAGGGTGCGCCAGAACAGGGTGAACTGCTGCTCGCCGGTGAGGATGTCCAGATACTCCCGGCCGGCGCAGTGCTGGCCGGGCAGCAGCTCACCGAGTCGCCGACCGCCGGCACGGACCCGGTCGCGGATCTCCGGCGGCAGGAACCGGGTCATCGCCGCGCCGCGCAGCTCACCGAGCGGCGGCACCGGGACGCCGCCGTGCACCGGACGGCCGTTGAGCAGGGCACCGTCGTCCGCCCAGCCGGCGGCGAGAGTGTCGGCGAGCGGGTCGAGGATCCAGCCGGCGGTCGGCCGCCCGTCGGTCAGCAGCGAGACCATCAGGGCGAACGGCCGACGACCAGCGGCGAAGTTGGCGGTGCCGTCGACCGGGTCGACCAGCCACACGTCCCCACCGTCGCGCAGATGCCGCAGCAATCCCGGATCGTCGGCGACGCCCTCCTCGCCGACCACCATCGAGCCCGGCCGCAGCCGGCGCAACCCCGCCGAGAGCAACTCCTCGGCCCGACGGTCGGCGATGGTGACCACCTCGCCGGGCGCCTTCTCCGACACGTCGGCGTCGTCGAGCTTGCGGAACAGTGGCAGCACGACCTGGTCGGCGGCCTCCCGGAGCAGGTCGCCGACGTCATCGAGCAGGGTGTCAGCCACGCGGCGGCAACTTGACCACGCTGACGAAGAACTCGTCGATCTGACGGACCACCGAGATGAAGCGCTCGAAGTCCACCGGCTTGGTCACGTACGCGTTGGCGTGCAACTGGTAGCTACGCAGGATGTCCTCGTCGGCCTGTGAGGTGGTGAGCACCACCACCGGGATCCGGCGCAGCTCCTCGTCCTTCTTGATCTCTTCCAGCACCTCCCGGCCGTCGCGCCGGGGCAGGTTGAGGTCGAGCAGGATCAGGTCGGGCGCCACCGCGTCGGCGTACTGACCCTCCCGCCGCAGGTAGGCGAGCGCCTCAGCGCCGTCGGAGACGACGGTCAGCCGGTTACGCAGCTTGTGCTCCTCGAACGCCTCCTGCGTCATCAACACGTCACCCGGATCGTCCTCCACGAGCAGGACCTCGATCGGGCACTTGCCGTCCGCCGGCGCGGTCATCCCACCGTCTCCCTCATGTCACCCGTTCTACCGCTTTCCGGCGACTCGTCGGCCCGGTCCGGCCGGTCCGAGCCGGCGGACTGCTCCCCCGGTGCTGCCGGCGCCTCGTTCGAGGGCATCGTGTCGCCCTCCGCCGCCTGCGGCTGCTCCGGCGAGTCGACAGCGGCGGTGGGGACGGGCTCGACGGTCCCGGGAAGCGCCGGCAGGGTGAACCGGATCGCGGTGCCCTCGGGCACATCGGTGTCCACCCAGACCCGGCCACCGTGATATTCGACGATCTTCTTGACGATGGCCAGACCGATGCCGGTGCCCGGATACGCGTCCTTCGAGTGCAGCCGCTGGAAGATCACGAAGATCTTGTCGGCGAACTCCGGCTCGATCCCGATGCCGTTGTCCTGGCAGCTGATCTCCCACTCGGCCCCCACCAGCCGGGCCGAGATGTGCACCTTCGGCGGTACGTCCGGGCGGCGGAACTTGATCGAGTTGCTGACCAGGTTGGCCAGCAGGTTGGTGAGCAGTGGTTCCTCGCCCGAGATCACCGGCAGCTCGGTCCAGGTCAGCTCGGCATCGGCGTACTGCCGGGCGGCCTCGGTCTGGCCAGCCACGTCGCCCATCACCTTGTTGAGGTCGACCTCCGCGAAGCCGGTGGTGAGCCGGCCGATCCGGGAGAACGCGAGCAGGTCGTTGATCAGACGCTGCATCCGCTGCGCGCCGTCGACCGCGAAGGCGATGTACTGGTCGGCCCGCTCGTCGAGTTGCCCGGCGTAGCGGCGCTGAAGCAACTGGCAGAAGCTGGCCACCTTGCGCAGCGGCTCCTGCAGGTCGTGCGAGGCCACGTACGCGAACTGCTCCAGGTCACGGTTGGACCGGGTCAGCTCCTCGGCCTGCTTCTGGAGCTGGCTGTTGACCCACTCGATGCGCTCGCGGGCGGCCCGCACCTCGGCCAGGTCGGCGGCGATCTTCTGACGCATCGCGTCCACGTCCTCGCCGAGCCGAATGAACTCCGGCGGGCCGGCGGTGGCGATGCCGTGCTGGTAGTCGCCCTCGGCGACCTCGCGGACCTGGTCCGCCAGCCCGGTCAGGGGCCGGATCACCATCCGGTCCAGTGAGAGCAGCAGCACCGCACCGGCCACGACCACCACCAGCGCGGCGACGATCAACAGCACGACCAGCAGGTTGCTGCTGTTGCGTACGTCGGTGGCAGCCCGCTCCCGGGCGGCCTGGATCTCCTCCTGGAGGTCGCCCACCGCCGAACGGACCTGGTCGAACTGCTGCCGGGCCTGGTCGGTGACCAACGCCTGGCCAGCACGGGTGCCGCTCTGCTCGGTGGTAACGATCACCGGCTCGGCCACGGACTGCCGCCACTGCCCGGCGCGCTCCTCGACTATCCGCAGCTCCTGACCGATCTGCGGATAGTCGTCGAGCAGCGTTTGCATCGCGGCGACGACGCTCCTCTCCTGGTCGAGCCCCGCACGGTACGGGCTCAGGTCGGCCGGGTCACCGCTGACCGCGTACCCCCGGACCGCCGTCTCCTGGTCGAGCAGCGCGTTGAGCAACTCCTGCGACTGCACCCGCAGCGGGCCGGTCTGGTTCAGGACGGCGTCGATCTGGGTGCGGTTCCGGGCGGCCATCGCCGCCTCAGCGGTAGCCAGGCCGATCAGCAGCACACCCACGACGGTGAGCAGGGTGATGACCCGGCGGCGCAGACTCCAGCCGCCGACCTCCGGCTTCACCGGCCACCACCCCGGTTGACCAGCAGCATGGCCACGTCGTCGGCGAGCGGGCCGCCGTTGAGCTGCTCGGCCCGGCCGACCAGCCAGGCCGGCAGCTCGGGAAGCGACACCGAACGGTTGGCCGGCTCGTCCAGCAGCCCACTCAGGCCCGGCACGTCGAGCCGTTCGTTGCCGGCGCCCACCCGCCCCTCGATCAGGCCGTCGGTGTACATCAGCAGGGACCAGTCATCGGTGTCGAACTCCAGGTCGTAGGCGATCGGCCGGCGAGGTCGTACGCCCAGCAGCCGGCCGCCGGGCGCGGGCACCGGGGCGACCCGGCCGCCGGAGAGCAGCAGCGGTGGCGGGTGCCCGGCCAGTCGGACGGTCGCCCGGTTGGCGTCCAGATCCAGTCTGGTGGTGGCCACCGTCGCGAAGATCTCCTGCAGGCGGCGCTCACTCATCAGCACCTGCTCCAGTGCGGGCAGCACCTCGTCGTCCGGCACTCCGGCAAGCACCAGGGCCCGCCAGGCCACTCGCAGCTCCACACCGAGCGCGGCCTCGTCCACGCCGTGCCCGCAGACATCGCCGACGATCAGGTCGAGACGGTCCGGACGGGTCTGCACCACGTCGAAGAAATCCCCGCCGATCAGCGCGGCATGCCGGCCCGGCCGATAGAAGGTGTGCACCGCCACCTGGTCGGTCGTCATCAGCGGCTGGGGCAGCAGGCCGCGTTCGAGTCGAGCCGACTCGGCCTGGCGCAACTCGACCTCCCGCAGCCGGCGGGCGTTCACGTCGGCGCGCTTGCGCTCCACGGCGTAGCGCAGCGCCCGGGTCAGCAGCACCCCGTCGACCTGGCCCTTGACCAGGTAGTCCTGTGCGCCCTCGGCGACCGCCACGATGCCCAGGTGTTCATCCGAGCGGCCGGTCAGCACGCAGACCGCGGCGCCGCTGGACATCTCCAGCACCTGGCGCAGCCCGTCCAGCCCCTGCGCGTCGGGCAGGCCCAGGTCGAGCAGGACGCAGTCGACGTTGGCGATCCGCTGCCGCGCCTCGCTGAGGCTGGTGGCGACCAACAGCTCGATCATCGAGTTCGTCTCGGCCAGCAGCTCACCGACCAGGAAGGCGTCGCCCTCGTCGTCCTCCACCAGCAGCACCCGCAACCGCTCGCCCGGCGGCAGGTTGGCGTGCCGCGCCAGGCCGCCGTGCGGGTACGGCACGACTGGGGAACCGGCCAAGCCGGCTCCCCGGTTCGGCCGGGTCACCGCCGCGAGACGCGGGAGTTCGCTGGTGATGTCGGGCTCCTTCCGAGTGCCCTGCTGATCCTGTATTAGACAACGGTCGCACACAACACGACGCCTGCGGCGCGGCCGGGATGGGCCCCGTCACTGCCCGTCGGATGACAAACCGGGCGGGCGGTCGAGGCAGGGCGTACCGGCCATCCCATCCGGGTCCGCCGGCGGGCAGGATGGTGCCACGCCAGGCCCCACCACCCCCCGAGGAGTTTCCGTGGGCGCACCGACCACCCCGGCCGCGACGGGCACGCCGGCCCGTCCGACTCCGGCCGTACCCGCTGCCAACCGGGCACTGACCCGGCCTCGCCGCCGGCTCGTGGCCGCCGCGGCGGCCCTGGTCGCGCTGGCCGCCGTCGGCGCCGGCAGCCTGCTCGACCTGCGCACCCCGGCGCCGAAACCGGCGGACGCGCCGGCTGGTGAGTTCAGCGCCGGCCGGGCGTACGAGGACGTCCACGTCGTCGCGGCGCGGTCGCACGTCGCCGGCAGCCCGGCCAACGACCAGGTCCGCGCGCACATCGAGCAGCAGTTGCGCGGGCTGGGCCTGGAGACCGAGGTGCAGGACACGGTGGCACCGGAGGCCGGCCAGCTCAGCGGGGCGGCGGGCGGAGCGACCCTGGCCCGCGTCCGCAACGTGGTGGCCCGGCTGCCCGGCACCGACTCGACGGGCCGGGTGTTCCTGGTCGCCCACTACGACTCGGTGCAGACCGGGCCGGGCGGCAACGACGACGCGGCCGGCACCTCCGCGATCCTGGAGGTGGCCCGCGCGCTGACCACCGGTCCCCGGCCCCGCAACGACATCGTCTTCGTGCTGACCGACGCCGAGGAGGCGTGCCTCTGCGGCGCGTCCGCGTTCGCCGCCAGTCACCCACTGGCGGCCGACGGCGGTGTGGTGCTCAACCTGGAGGCGCGGGGCTCCACCGGGCCGGTGATCATGTTTGAGACGTCCCGGAACAACGCGAAGCTGGTGGACGTCTTCGGCCGTGCCGCCCCGCACTCGGTCGGCACCTCGTTCGCGGTGGAGATCTACCGCGCGCTGCCCAACGACACCGATTTCACCGCGTTCCTGGACCAGAAGTTCGTCGGGCTGAACTCGGCGTACATCGACGGAGGCGCGATCTACCACACGCCGTTGGACACTCCGGCGGCGATGGACCGGGGCAGCCTCCAGCAGCACGGGGACAACGCGCTGGGCCTGGCCCGGGAGTTCGGCGGCACCGACCTGACCGCCCTGCGCTCCGGGCACGACGCCACCTACTTCCCGGTCCCGGGCGGGCTGGTCCGCTATCCGGGCTGGCTCACCCTGCCGCTGGCTCTGCTCGCGGTGGCGGCGGTGGGCGCACTGGCCTGGCTGACCCGTCGGCAGGGCCGGGCCGGCGCGGGTCGGCTCGCCGCCGGCTTCGGGCTGGCCCTGGTGCCGATCGTGGCCGCGCCGGTCGCCGCCCAACTGCTCTGGCTGGCGATCACCACGATCCGGCCGGGGTACGCGGAGCTGCTCGACCCGTACCGGCCGATCTGGTACCGACTGGCCGTGCTCGCGCTCGCCGGCGCCATCCTGTTCACCTGGTACGCGCTGACCCGCCGCCGGATCGGCCCGGCCGCGCTCGCCGTCGGCGGGCTGGCCTGGCTGGCCCTGCTCGGGGTGCTCCTCGCCGTGGCGGTGCCCGGTGGTGCGTACCTCACCACCCTGCCGGCGCTGGCCGGCGCCCTGGGCGGGCTGGTCGCGCTGCGCACCCGGCAGACCGGGCCGTGGCCGGTGGTGGCGGTGACCGCCGCCGCCGCGGTCGGTGTGGTCATCCTGCTGCCCACCGTGGTGCTGCTCTTCCCCGCCCTGGGGATGGCGATGGGCGGCGTGGCCGCGCTGGTCGCGGTGCTGCTCGGTCTGACGGCCCTGCCGGTCGTCGACCTGCTGCACCCGCAGGCCGGCGGCCAGCGCGGCCTGCGGGCGCTGCGGGCCCGACGGCTCGCGATGCTGCCGGCCGGGGCGACCGCACTGGCGGCGGTGGTACTCGCCGGGGTCGGGCTGGGCGTCGACCGGTTCGACGCCGCGCACCCCGCACCCACCCACCTGATGTACGCCATGGACGCCGGCACCGGCCAGGCCCGCTGGCTGAGCCACGAGACCGACCCGCAGCCGTGGACGGACGGCTACGTGGACGGGGTGACCGACGTCGGTGACGACTTCCCCGGGCTCGGTGACGGCGAGCTGCGGGCCGGCCCGGCACAGTCGGCGAACCTGCCGGCACCGAAGCTGGAGGTGTTGGCCGACGCCAGCTCCGGCGGGGAACGCACGCTACGGCTGCGACTCACCCCGCAGCGGACGGCCCGGCTCGCCACCCTGCACGTCGACACGTCGACCGCCACCGTGCTGCGGGCCGAGGTGGCCGGCCGGTCGGTGCCGGTGGACCCCCGCGAGGGGAGGTGGGGCTTCGGGCTGGTCTTCCACGCCCCGCCGACGGACGGGATCGAGGTCACGTTGACCCTGCGGCCGACCGCCGGGCAGGTGGCGCTGCGGGTGATGGACGCCAGTGACGGCCTGGACGCGCTGCCCGGCTTCCGCCCCCGGCCGCCGGCCGTCGGCGTCGTCGGGTCGCACAGCTCCGAGATGCTGGCGGTCGCCCGCACGTATCCCATCTGACGAACAGCCCGGTGGTCCGGCGGTGCGATTCATCCGCCGGACCACCGGCCTTTCCTGGCGACCGGAAATGCCACCTGGCGTCAATTCGGTCAGCCCGCCGGTTCGGGTTGGCCGGCGCCGATTCGCCGCCAGCGATTTCCGTCGTGATCGGTGAAGGTGAGCTCCACCAGAACGGTGTCGGCCGTACGTAACCGGTGCTCCGCCGTGACGGTGACGAAGACGTCGTGAACATCGTGGGCAGGAACCCGGCGGACCTGTTTCGCCGCGGCCAGTCCGACCGGTGGGCCATCCGGATCGTCGGGCGGAACGAGCCGTGCCAGCACCGCCACGTCCAGCACCGGGGCGTCACTCTCGTTGGCGACGGTGACCCGCAGCACCGAGGTGCCCCGAATCTCGGCCACCGCGGAGACCAGCCGGGCCTGAGTGGCCCGGGCCCGCAGGTCGTCGCTGCGGCGGGCCCGGATCTCCCGCCGCAGCCCGAGGTAGACGAAGAGCACGCTGGCGATGGAGCCGACCGCCCCGAACCAGTCCGGTACGGAACCCCAGTCGACCACATCCTGGATCAGCGACCAGTTCATGAGTCCATCGTGGAGGGCCCGGTCGAGCGTCAAGCACGGCGGATCGGCCGGAATCAGCCGCGAAATGGGAATCGTGACACCGATTCCGGTCATCCGGGTGACCTAAACGGAGAGTGTGCAACCCAGTACGGGGATGGATACCCTTGCGGTTGACGTGGCCCGGGCGGCAATCCCTCCGACTGTCCACCAGATGGACAGGATCTTCCGCTGCCGGCCATTGCGATGTCGCCACCGAAGGGGGACCGCATTGACTGCGGACGTTCCACCCGAGGATGCCGGTGTGACCCGGCCAGCGTACGACCGGCCGAGCCGCGTTTCCGTCGACCCACCACTCGGACGCCTGGACAGCGCCCTGCACGGGCGCGAAGACCTGATCGACGAGATCGTGCAACCAGGAGAGGCCGCCGGGGATCGACCCTCGGTGCACATCCTGTGCGGCATGGGCGGCTCGGGTAAGAGCCACGTCGCCCTGGAGATCGCCCGCCGCGCCCGAGCGGACGGCCGGACGGTCTGGTGGGTGCAGGCGGGGCGGCTCAATTCCGGAATGCGCGAGGTGGTCAGCCAACTCGGTGCCTCGGAGAACCAGGTCGACCAGGCCTGGGCCGGGATGATCAGCGCGACCGACCTGGTGTGGCGTTATCTCAACCAGGCCGCGCAGCCCTGGCTGCTGATCTTCGACAGCGCGGACGAGCCCGCCGCGCTCGGCCCCACCGACGGGGTGCTCGCCGACGGCACCGGCTGGCTGCGCCACCCGGAGGCCGACGATGGCATGGTCATCGTGACCACCCGGGACGGCAACCGGGCCACCTGGGGCACCTGGTCGACGCTGCACCAGGTGCGTCCGCTCGATGCCGAGGCCGGCGCGCAGGTGCTGATCGACCGGGCCGGTGAGCAGGCCGGTGACCTGGCCGACGCCCGGGAGCTGGCGCGGGAGCTGGGCGGGTTGCCACTCGCCCTGCGCGCCGCCGGCAACTACCTGCGGTCGGTCAACGCCAGCCCGGTCTGGCGTGGCTCGTCCACCATCACCACCTTCGCCGACTACCAGGCCGCCGTGCAGCGTCGGTTCCACTCACCCCGCCATGCGGACGATGTCGACCTCGACGAGTCGCTCGGCCTGGAGATCGTCCGCGAGGTCGACGACATCTCACTGGACCTGCTGGCCCGCCGTCAGCTCCAGCAGAGCCGGCCGCTGCTCAACGTGCTGGCCTGCCTGAGTATCTCCCCGGTGCCCTACGAGGTGGTGCTCAAGCCAGCCATCCTGGCCAGGTCGCCACTGTTCGAAGGGCTGACCGCCCGCCAACGGGTGAAGGTGCTGGAGGGCATCGGCGACCTTGCCCTGGTCGACTTCGACGTCCAGGAGGACGTCACCGACCCGGCCTTCGCGCACGTGCTGTCGCTGCACCCGCTGGTGCACGCGATGTTCCGCGACCGCGACGAGGTCCGTGAGCAGATCGCCGACTACCACGGGCTGGTCATGAAGCTGCTGCTCGCCGCCACCGAGGGGCAGAACCCGGACTACCCCGCCGACTGGGCCAACTGGGACGTGCTGGTGCCGCACCTGGTCGAGGCCGTGCGGGAATACCTCGCGCCGCAGAAACACAAGCACGACCCCGAGACGGTACGCCGCGCGCTGGAGCTGACCCGACTCACCGCCCGCTACCTCATCGCGGTCGGCCTGCCCGGCTCGGCCTTCGACATCCTGGACCCGATCGTGCGCGGCTGCGCCGCGTACGACCACGACCTGGACCGGCCGCAGGTGCTGGCGCTGCGCCACGAGCTGGGTCGCACCTGGCTGGAGCGCAACCAGCCGGAGATGGCCGACCGGGTGCTCCGGGATGTGATCGCCGACCGCACCAGGGTGCTGGGCAGCGACGACGCCGACACCCTCGCCAGCCGACACAAGCTCACCAAGGCGATCATGGCGCAGCGCCAGTGGCCGGAAGCCGAGCTGGAGCTGCGGCAGATCGTCGCCGCGGAGGACCAGGTCCGCGGCCCGGAGCACTGGGACACCATGATCGTGCGGCACAGCCTGGCGCTGGCCGTGCTCGCCCAACAGCGGGCACCCGAAGCCGAGGAGATGCTGCACGCCATCCTGGAGGTCCGCTACCGGTTGTGGCCGCTCAACCAACCGGAGACCTGGCAGGCCCGGCACACACTGGCCCGCTGCATGCAGGCGCAGGGCCGGCTCGCCGAGGCGGAGGCCGAGCTGCGGGCCACCCTGGCGACCGTGGAACCCCGGCACGCCGACCGCAGCGAGGTGCTCGCCATCCGGTACACCCTGGCCCTGGTGCTCCTGCTCGAGGAACAGGTCGACGCGGCGATCGAGGCGTACGAGCAACTGCTCGCCGACCGGCGGCGACTACTCGGCGACACCCACCTGGACACCCTCCAGGTGGAGCACGCACTGCGCCGCCTGCGCAACGGGGGCTGACCACCGGCCGCCCGGCGACGGCGGGGTCAGTGCGGCGCGGCCGGGCCCAGGTCACTCGGGTCGGTGTTGCCACCACAGATGATCACGGCCACCCGCTCCCCCGCCTGCGGCACGTACGCGCCACCGACCAGCGCGGCCAGCGCGGCAGCGCCACCCAACTCGGCGGCGACCCGCAGCTCGGACCAGAGCAACCGGCGCGCCCGCACCAGATCCTCGTCACGGACCAGCACGGAGACCACCCCGGTCCGGCGGGCGGTGTCGAAAGCGATCTCGCCGATCCGACGGGCACCCAGCGAATCCGTGGCGATGCCCCCCACCTCGATGTCGACCGGCCGACCGACCTTCAGCGCCGAGTGCAGGGTGGGGATCTGCTCGGGCTCGACGGCGACGACGCGTACCGACCCGTCGAACCAACTGGCGATACCCGACACCAACCCGCCGCCGCCGACCGCCACCAGCACGGTGTCGATCCCGTCCACCTGCCGCTCCAACTCCCGGCCGACGGTGCCCTGACCGGCCACCACCTCCGGCTGGTCGTACGCGTGCACGACCAACGCACCGGTCTCCCCGGCGCGCTGGGTGCTCGCCGCCAGAGCCTCGGCGTAGTGCTGACCGACCTGGCGCACCTGGGCGCCCAGACCGGCCAACCGCTGCACCTTCACCGGCGAGGCGGTGACCGGAACGAAGACCTCCGCCGCAACGCCCAGTGACCGGGCCGCGTACGCAACGGCGAGGCCGTGGTTACCACCCGAGGCGGCGATCACCCCGGCCGACGGCAGCGCCCCCTGGAGCATCCGGTTGAACGCACCACGCGGCTTGAACGAGCCGGTGTGCTGGTGCAGCTCCAGCTTGAGACTGAGCTGCCCGGGCACACCCAGGTCGGCGCCATCGACCGCGATGACCGGGGTTCGCCGAACCCGCCCCTCGACCAGGGCCGCGGCCGCCTCGACGTCGCTTCTGTCCACCATGGGAACACGCCCTTCACTACGACCAGAGGGCCAGTCGACCGGCGTCGGTGAGCCCGACGAAACATCCTATGGAGATCCGTCGGCCATCCGTCGCGGGACGCACCGTGTGATAGTGCCGCGGATCAAACAGAAAGCCCTCCCCGAGCGTGGGCCGCAGTGTCAACGACTGCGCGTCGGCGACCACCGACTCGTGGAAGCCGTATCCGCCAGGGATCCGCAGGTCCTCGTCGTGCGGCTGCCAGCGTCGCCGCCACAGCACGGTCTCACCACCGGCCGGCGGCACCCGGATGTAGATGTTGAACGCCAACTGCGCCACCACCTCACCGTCGAGCAGCCGGCCGGCGTACTCCCGGACCGCGTCGTCGAAGTGCACCTGAAGACCGGCGTTGATCTCGCGGACGATGCCGACGTGCATCTCCCGGCCCTGCCGCCGCCCGGGTGCGACGTCCGGCCAGGCGGCCCGGAACGCGGCCAGGCACAGCTCCCGTGGCGCGTCCGCCAGGCTCAGCGTCGACCAGCTCTTCTCGGCCGCGCGGGCCGCGTCCCAGTAGTCCTCGCGGAGTTCACCGGCGACCCGGTGATCGTTGATGGCCGGGCCGAACTTGGCGACGACCGGAAAGACCCGGCTCTCGTCGTAGCGGTCCATGGGCGCGTCGGCGAGGGCGGCGGTGATCGCGTGGCAACGGGCCGCGGACAGCAGCCCCGGCACCCGGACGGCGGCCAGCCGCCCCGCGATGAGCCCGGCCACATCCGCACGGGTGATCGAATCGGATTCGACGGCGACGAACAACGGATCGGTCCTGCTCGAATGCTGCACGGCGGTCCTCCCGTAGCGAAGATCCCTCACCGGACATGTCGCGCCCCCCGATCCGCGCACCGTGCAATGTACAAACCTCCAGCAAGGCCGGGTTTCCGCAGTTCCGGGCGGGGTGGCGCGGGCGTCGCTACCATCGGCGCAACCGGGGTACGCGACACCGAGCCGTACGGCGAGCGCTTTCCACCGATCGGAGAATGGTGACGGCTCCCGGCGTGACGGATGATGCGAATAGTTCGAACGCTGACGAGGAGTTCGATTATGGCTGGCGCCGGCCCGACTGATCTTGACATGCACGTCGACCGCCTGGAAATGGCGCGTCGAATAGCCCGGGAAATGATCGAGTCCGACCATCAGGCACTGGAGCTCGCCGTCCGGCAGCGCCCGCAGTGCTGGTCCCGACGCCCGTCCGGCCACGGCTCCCGCCCGGACGCAAAGACCTACTGACCGATCACCTCCAGCGGCTCGGCCGGCTACCCCGGGCGCTTCGGCGTTCAGGGTCGACCGATCGGCCAGCAGGTCCTGCGATCATCGGCTCGTATGGTCACGGGCATGATCGCCAAGGTTTCCGCTGCCACCGTGCGCCACCGGCACCTCGTCCTGGTGCTCGGGCTTCTGGTGACCGGCGTGAGCGCCGCGACCCTCGGGTTCGCGCCCACCCTGGGGCCACGCCTGTTCCGCCTCCTGTTCGTCCTCGCCCTGGCGGCCCTGATCCTGGCGATCATCGTCATGGGGGTCCGTCCGGCCTATTTCGTGGTGCAGCCGCACATTCCGGCCTTCGCCACACCCGGACCGGCGTGGACGGTGTTCTTCGCCCTGGGCTTCCTCGGGCCCGCGTCGGCCTACCTCGGCGCATTGGTGCGCTCGACCAGGCAGGGCACTGTGTCGACGTTCGACGTGGTTATCGATGTCGGCTGGGTCGTACTGGGCGCGCTGGCGACGGCTCGGGCGTGGCGGGCTTACGGGGTGCGGCTCCACCCGCACGGGGTACGGCAGACCTGGGCTCTGGGCTCGATCACTGTGCCGTGGGAGGCCCTGCGGGCCCCACAGATCCCCCCGGCCGCCGACCGCCCCACGTGGCTCCGGATGAGCGTCGCGGAACCTCAACTGGTCGTGCGGCGTGGCCTTCCGTGGAGCCGGGGCGCTTTGCGGACGGACAACGTCGACGCGGGATTTCTCGCCGCTGTCATCGGGCACTACGTCAGTCACCCCGAACACCGGGCCGCGATCGGCACTCAGGTCGAATACGAACGACTTCGCGCCGAACTGCCCGAGCGAGACGGCTGAAACCGGCCTGATCAGCTTCGCCGGCCTCCGTCAGACCGGCTCGCCGCCGAAGCCGATCTCGTTGCCGTCCGGGTCGCGGAAGGTGGCCTTGCGAACGCCGTTGTCGTAGGTCTCGCGCCCGGCCGGCTCCAGGCCGCGCTCGGCGATCTGGGCGATACGGGCGTCGAAGTCGCTGACGAAGACGGTGTGCATGGCGTGCCCGGCATGGTCGGGCCGCACCTCGATGAACACGTACCGGTGCTCGGCGAGTTCCCACACCGCCTCGGTGTCGTTCGGTAGGAACGACGGCGGGGCACCGAGGAGTCGCTCGTACCAGGCCGCCGCGGCGGCGTAGTCGCGAACGGGGATGCCCGCGAACAGATCTACGGTCATGACGCCATGCTAGGGGATCGACCCCCGGAGGATCAGAACGATGACGGTCGCCCTGGTGCGGCACCCGACCTTACGGCGATGCTGGCCCTCCGTTCCGCAACGGTGCCGCTGAAGGTCGGCTACGTCAACAACGGCCCGGCGGCTGTCAGCATCGACGGAGTCAAGGATGTCCGGACCCGGACCCTGCTCTCGCTGCCGAGTGGCGTCACGGCCGTACGCGTTCCGATGACCTGCTCGAGCTACGGCGAGTGGGTGCCTGGAAAGCTCGGCGCCAAGGAGTACCGCTGCGGCGAGAACAAACGCCTGGCGCAGGGCGAGAAAATCGAGTACGAGTTCGAGCTGCGCCTGGACGAGGCCGGCACCCGGGCCGCCCAGGTGCGGCTGACCTTCGACACGGGCGTGGATCTCAACCCAGCCAACGACAGTGCGACGATCACCATCATCGCGAGCGCTGACGGCGGGAGCGAGATTCCCGGTGGGGATGACGGCCAGGGAGGCGGGGACACCGATGGCTCGCTGCCGATCACCGGTGCCAAGGCCGGCCTGACCGCCGGCATCGGTGGCGTACTGCTCGCCGCCGGTGCTGCGGGCTTCGTGGCGGCCCGCCGCCGCAAGACCCGCTTCGTCGCCTGATCTACTCCCTGCACCAACCGTGCCCCGTCGACCTCAGGTCGGCGGGGCACGGGTTCGCCCTCATGACCTGCCGTGACTCTGTCCCGGTCGTCGTTCAATGATCCTGGCAGCGGTCTGAGACGCAGGTCAGAGGCTATGTCGCCGCTATTTCCAGCGGTATTGATCCAGGGCAGGGGCGTAGTCGATCAAACCAGACGACCTGTCCTCTGAGCTGCCGCTAGACCTGGCATGCGTGGCCAACGATGGTCACTGCTGGCCCTCGTTAGGCGGCCTGAAAACGGCATGATCTTGGGGTGGTCCCGTCGGGCAGCAGGCGAACCGACGCTGGGAGTTCGGGGCCGCCGTTAGTTCGGCTCCTTCACTATCGTGAGCGACATGGATCTCCGGTACACCCGCAGCGGATCAACCCGAGTCGGCGGCAACGTAGCGCTTGGAGCCGGTCTGCTGATCGCTCTGCTCATGGTCAGTCCGGAGAACCCTCAAACCGGCGGGTACGTCCTGGCCGGCGTGCTCGTGTTGACGGGTGTGGGATTACGAGTCGAAGCAGCGCTCATCGCCTTGCACGAGCAGCGCGGCGGCCAATGATCCAGGGGATTTGAACCCCTTATACCTTCGGTTTAGATAGATCATCTGCTATCGGACGGATCGTCGGGATGGCCTGCACAGCCGTCACCAACACCTCTCGACGTTTGACACGTCTTCTCGGTCCCAGTTGTGCCGGATCTGAGCCCAATGATCTTCGCGAGGCGCTCCTTCTGCGTCCTCCAGCCCTACCGTCGACTGCCGGCACGATGCTTGAGCATCTCAGCCACCTCGCCTCCCGTTGCGATCGAAAGCCGATCACATCGGGGCCATTAGGGCATAATTTCAGCGACACCCCCTCCACTCCCTTGGCCCGCTACCGGTATTGCACGCCACATCCAGCTACTATCTCGCCACTGCTTACCTCGCCCTGGCCATGCGCTAGCAGTAGAACCCGAGCTGGAGGGATGGATCGTGAGTACTTCGGGACCAATTTGTTTCTGGAGCTACACCCATCGGGACAACGAACTTGAGAATGGCCGAATTCGCCGACTGGCTGACTCGATTGCCAACGAGTATGAGCTTCTCACGGGAGAACAGCTCGAATTGTTCGTTGACAGTTCGGCGGTCGCTTGGGGTCAAAAGTGGCGAGACGTCATAGATGACGCGTTGGCGCGAACAGCGTTCTTCATCCCAGTGATCACCCCCTTGTACCTGAGAAGCAGGGAGTGCCGTAAAGAATTCGTTGAGTTCTCCGCTAGAGCGAATAGCGTAGGTGCGAACGATCTCGTGATGCCCATTCTCTACTCGGAAACTCCGGCTGTCGCAGACGAACACACGGACGATGAAATTGCCGTGACAGTAAGAGCAACCCAGCAAGCCGATTGGCGACAGCTGCGGCTGGCCGAGGAGCATTCCGAGCGGTACCGAACAAAAGTTCACGCTCTTGCGAAACGGCTCGTCGAAGTGATGGAGAGCGAGTCGGCAAGGCCCCTCCCGGCTATAGTTGAAGTTAGTGAAGAAGAAATGCCGGGATTCCTCGAAGAAGTGGCAACAGCAGAGGAAAGCGTCGAATCATGGCAAGGAACTCTGGAGGCAGTATGGGCGGAACTCCAGGAAATCATGGCCGCCACAGAGAAGGTGGGCGCGCGGCTCGGACAACCCGGATCGAATCGGGCGTCTGCGCGGGAGCGTCTCATTATCACGCAACAGTACGCCGCCGAAATCGCTGAGCCGAGCGCTAAAGTGAGAGAATTAGGCAACAACTTTTTCCGATCGGTGGCAGAGGCTGAGCCTGGGGTTCGAAGCCTTATCGAAAAGATGCACCTAGAGAGCCAGGTCGACGGTGACGCCGATGAGGTGAATAGCTTCACCGCAACTGTTCGGGGCTTGGCAGACTCGGTTGGCGGGATGGCGAGTCAAATTGAAGGTTTCTTGGAGCAGCTACAAGCAGGCGACTCGCTGTCACGTGCGCTGCGTAAGCCGCTAGGCCATCTGCGAGGCGGCATGAAGGCCATAGCGGACACGCATGCAATAGTCGAGGGGTGGGCAACTATGGCTGAATCGGGAAGCAACGCTAGTTAGCGAGTCCAGCTCAATCGTGGGTGGGGAGCCCTAGCCGGTCTTTCGCTGCGGGCAGAGTAGATCGAGCGAACTGCCACCTCATCCGCCGTCGCGCCCCTCTAGCCATCCTGTCGGCCTTCGTCCGCACACCGGTGGAGTGGGTGGGGCCTGCCCGGTCAAGGTGGAGCACCCACCGTCTGAACGACCTTGACCGGGCAGGCCCCATCCGCTCGGCTCTGCCCGGACGGAGGTTGTCGGGATGGCGCCAACCATCCTGGAGTGCCCGAGCGCCCCGCCGGAGGCACGCCCTGGTCGTCGTCTTCAACACCGAAGCCCCGGATCTGCCACCCATCATGGCGGCCCGGGGCTTCTTCGTGTGTCGCGCCGCCGGCGGGCTACCACCGACGCGCTGGCGGCCGAAGGCCAGAGGCGCGGCGGCGGGCCATCGGCCCGGCCCTGGTTCGGCGGCGCGAGCGGCCTGCGAAGCGGGCCGCCTTGACGGCCTGGACACGGCATGATCATGGTTCAACGGCCCTGGAAGCGACCGGAGCCGCAGGTCAGAGGCTATGGCGTCGCTACTTCCAGCGGAAGTGGACGAAGAGTCGGCCGAAGTTCTTCGAGTCCTTCTCCACGCGGTGGTAGAGCTGCTTGACGTCCTTCTGGTCGAGGAACCGCAGCACCCGCTTCTTGAGCTGCCCGGACCCCTTGCCGGGGATGATCTCGACGAGGGTGGCCTTCTTCGCCACCGCCTCGTCCATGATCCCGCGCAACGCGCGGTCGATGTCCTGGCCCTTGTTGAAGATCTCGTGCAGGTCCAGCTTGAGCTTCATGCCGCAGCCCCCGGCCGGTCAGGTCCCATGTCCGCCATCCTAGGCACGCGCCTCGGCCTGCCCGACGACGACGGGGCGGCCCCGAAGGGCCGCCCCGCACGCGTCACCGGGTCAGGCTCAGCGCCTGCCGCCCAGACGGGTCTCCACCCGCTCCAGCGCCATCCGGTAGTCGTCGTTGGCCGCGTACATCGCCGCGGCGATCCGCAGGTGCCGCAGCGCGTCGGTGTGTCGGTTCAGCCGCTCCAGCGTGCGACCGAGCACGTGGTGCGCGTAGTGGTCGCTCGGGTCCCGGTCGACCAGCTCGCGCAGCTGCTCCTCGGCCCGGTTGAGCTGGGCCGACTGGAAGTATGCCCGGGCCAGCAACTGCCGGACCGCCGTGTTGCCGGGCTCGGCGTCGACGATTGGCTCCAGCAGCCGGGCTGCCCCGCTCGGGTCACCGGTCTCGAAGAACATGGTCGCCCGCCGGTAGTCCGCCAGAAGATCCATCTGCCCACCTCCTCGGGTCGCACCGTCACCTGTTCCGACGCTGGCACAACACCTGGCGTTTGGCGACTGTTCCCGGGAGTCGAGATCGGGTCAGTTCCGGCCGCGACAGGGTCAGGTACGGGCGTCCCGGCGTCCGGCGGACAGCTCCCAGGCGCGGACACCGCCGACGATTCCGGCGGTGTTCGGCACCACCACCACGTCGTCGCCCATCCGCGCCAGCTGCTCGGGCCGGATCAGTCGGGAGTTGCCCCCGCCCAGGTAGAGCCGGTCCCAGCGGAACACCGGGCGGAGCCCGTCCACCACCTGCCGGATCCGTCGGGACCAGAAGGCGTCGCCGAGCCGGCGGCGTTCCGGCTCGCCCACGTACGTGTCGTAGGTGGTGCCCCAGCGAACCGGGGCGTGCGACAGCTCCAGGTGCGGCGCGAGCACCCCGCCGTCGAAGAGCGCGCTGCCCAGCCCCGTCCCGAGGGTCAGCACCAGCTCGCAGCCGGTGCCGGCGACCACCCCGGCGCCATGCACCTCGGCGTCGTTGAGCACCAGCGCCGGCACCCCGAACGCGTCGGCCAGCGCGCCCCGCGCGTCCCAGCCGGACCACTCGGCGACCAGGTCCGGGTCGATCCGGGTGCGTGGGCCGTTGCGGGTCACGTAGTGCGGTGTGGTGACCACCACCCCGTGCCGGATCATCCCGGGTACGCCGACCGTCAGCCGGTCCGCGACCGGCAGCCGCCCGCCCAGATCCAGCAGGGTCCGGACGAACAGCGCGGGCGGCAGCGGGTACGGGGTCGGCACCCGCAGCGGCCGGGCCCGCATCGTCCCCGCCTCGTCGAGCACGGACGCCTTGATGCCCCCGCCGCCACAGTCGATCGCCAGTGTGGTCACCACGTCGTTGAGTCTGCCCGCTGCCGTCCGCACGTATGCGAGCAGCCGGATAGGCTGCCGTCCTGATGAGCGCCACGATGATCGTCAAGGACCTGGCCGCCGGGCACGGGGACCGCCCACTTTTCGCCGGATTGGATCTGGTGGTCGCCCCCGGTGACGTGGTGGGCCTGGTCGGGCCGAACGGGGCCGGCAAGTCGACGCTGCTGCGTACCCTCGCCGGATTGTTGCCGGTCGAGGCCGGCACCGTGCGGCTCAGCCCGCCCACCGCGAGCGTCGGGCACCTGCCGCAGGAGCCGGAACGGCGGCCCGGCGAGACGGTACGCGGCTTCCTGGCCCGGCGGACCGGAGTGACCGCCGCGCAGGCGGCGTTGGACGCGGCGACCGAGGCGCTGACCGCCGGGGCGGCGGGCGCCGACGACGCGTACGCCGACGCGCTGGAGCGGTGGCTCGCCCTCGGCGGCGCGGACCTCGACGAGCGCGCCGAGCAGGTGAGCGCCGACCTGGGGCTCGCGGTCGACCTGGACCACCCGACGACCGGATTGTCCGGCGGCCAGGCGGCCCGGGCCGGGCTCGCGTCGCTGCTGCTCAGCCGGTACGACGTGTTCCTGCTCGACGAGCCCACCAACGACCTGGACCTGGCCGGGCTGGAGCGGCTGGAGGAGTTCGTCACCGGGCTACGGGCCGGCACGGTGCTGGTCAGCCACGACCGTGAGTTCCTCCTCCGCACGGTGACCCGGGTGCTGGAGCTGGACCTGCCGCAGCAGCAGGTGCACCACTACGGCGGTGGCTACGCGGCCTACCTGGAGGAGCGCGAGGTGGCCCGCCGGCACGCCCGCGCGGACTTCGAGGAGTACGCCGACACCAAGGCCGGGCTGGAGGCGCGGGCCCGCACCCAGCGTGGCTGGATGGAGAAGGGCGTGAAGAACGCCCGCCGCAAGGCCACCGACAACGACAAGATCGGCCGCAAGTTCCGCAGCGAGTCGAGCGAGAAGCAGGCCGCCAAGGCCAAGCAGACCGAGCGGCTGATCGAACGGCTCGACGTGGTCGAGGAGCCCCGCAAGGAGTGGGAGCTGCGGATGGAGATCGCCGCCGCGCCCCGCGCCGGCGCCGTCGTGGCCACGCTGCGCGGCGCGGTCGTACGCCGGGGCGGCTTCACCCTCGGCCCGGTCGACCTCCAGATCGACTGGGCGGACCGGGTCGCGGTGACCGGGGCGAACGGTTCGGGCAAGTCGACCCTGTTGGCCGCGCTGCTCGGGCGACTGCCGTTGGACGCCGGCACCGCCTCGCTCGGGCCCGGCGTGGTGGTGGGGGAGGTGGACCAGGCGCGCGGGCTGTTCCTCGGCGACGCGCCGTTGATCGACGCGTTCCAGGCGGCCGTACCCCACATGTCACCGGCGGACGCGCGGACCCTGCTGGCCAAGTTCGGGTTGCGCGCGGCGCACGTGCCCCGACCGGCGGCCACCCTCTCCCCCGGTGAGCGGACCCGGGCGGCGCTGGCTCTGCTCCAGGGCCGGGGAGTCAACCTGCTGGTGCTCGACGAGCCCACCAACCACCTGGACCTGCCCGCCATCGAGCAGCTCGAATCGGCGCTGGCCAGCTACCCCGGAACGCTGCTGCTGGTCACCCACGACCGGCGGATGCTGGCCGCCATCGAGACGAACCGCCGGCTCCGGGTCGATGCCGGGCGGATCGCCGAGGATTGATCCGTGCCGGCGGGCCACCGCGGGGTGAGAATGACGCCATGCTCAAGTGGGAGTACGCCCTGCTGGTCCGTCGCCGCCAGGCGGCGACCAACGACCTCGGCTGGGAGGTCGTCTTCGTCTGGTACGGCCCGGACGGCTCGATGGTCGACGTGACGCTGTACGGCGACACGGCCCTGGCCCATCTGAACCGGGCCGGCGACCAGGGGTGGGAGTTGGTCGCCATGAGCGAGGATCCATCCCTGCCCGGCAACAACGAACTGCACCGCTACCACCTCAAGCGGCCCAAGCCCGCCGCTCCGCCACCCCGCCAGCGGATGCGTGGTGGCCGCCGCACCCTCTCCGGCTGACCTCCGCCGGTTCCGGCTCTCTCCGGCCCGGCCAGGGCGCCGGCTCCGGGGGCTGTCGGCTCCGACCGCCGGGGCGCTGGCTCGTTCCAGCGCCGCCGGGCACAGGTCGCAGTTGAGCCCGATACCTCACCGGCATTTTTATGACTCTGAGGTATCAGGCTCGATACGGTCCTGCCCCGAGGACTGCGACACGCCGACCGCGCGGCACGCCGACCCGCAGGCGCGGCCGACGAGCGGGGCATATCGGGTGCGAATGCGGGTATCGCGCGGCGGGAGGTGGCCCGAATGGTCGCTTTGGCGCAGACTCCACCCTCGGCCGACCGGCTGCGGGCGATCGACGATTTCCTCACCCAGGCATGGGCGGACCAGGTCCGGCACGATGACCGGCTGCGGGACCTCGCGGTCGAGGTGCGGTTCGACCGGGGAGTGGCCCATCTGAGCGGGGACGTCGCCGAACCCGCCGAGTTACGGCTGGTACGGGACCTGGTGGGGCGGCTGGCCGGGGTCTACGGCGTCTGGTGCCGGGTTGGCGTCGGCGGGCGGGAACCGGTGGTGGTGGACCTCGGCTGCGGGCCGACCAAGCAGTGGTCGAGCAACCTGGGGCTGGACATCTACCCGGCTCCGGGTGTGGACGCGGTGGCGGACCTCTCCGGCTCGCTACCGCTGGCCGACGACTCGGTGGACGTCCTCTTCGCGGTGCACATCCTGGAGCACCTGATCGACTTCCTGCCGCTGGTGGACGAGTGCCACCGGGTGCTCCGCCCGGGTGGGGTGCTGCACGTGATGAGCCCCTGGTGGGGGCATGTGAACGCGGTGGCCGACCCGACCCACGTCCGGCTGATGGACGTGCAGACGTTCAAGGGGATCTGCCAGCTCCGGCCGCCGGGCACCCCGCGGTGGTACCCACTGCACGCCGGCTGCGACGGTGCCTCGATCTTCGCCGACCTGACCCCACTCCCACCCGATGCCGACCCGGCACCAAAGTCCCACCTGGCCCGCTTCTTCGACTAACCCCCACCCACCCACCCCACCCCCACCCCACCCGGTACGCCCGGTTCGCCCGTCCATCCGGTCCGGTGATCAAGAGGTTTGCGTCAGAAATCGCGTTCTCCATGACGCAAACCTCTTGATCACCGGGGCAGGTGAGGGGCGGAGGGTGGGGGATGGGGGTGGGGATGAGAATGGGGGTGGGGGTTAGGGGGTTTGGGTGGATTCGCGGAGTTCTAGGCGGTAGGGGGCGGAGAGCTCACGGGCGGGGGCGGTGCGGTCGCCGTCCAGGCGGTTGGCCAGGAGCTCGACGGCCAGACGGGCGATCTGCTCCTTGTCCGGGGCGACGGTGCTCAGGGTGGGGATGGAGAAGCGCCCGTCCTCGATGTCGTCGAAGCCGACCACCGCCACCTCCTCGGGCACCCGCAGGCCGGCCTCGTGCAGGGCACGCAGGGCACCGAGGGCGAGCGTGTCGTTGAAACAGAAGACGGCGTCGGGGCGTACGCCGGAGGTGAGCAGGCCCCGCATGGCGGCGGCGCCGTCGGCGCGATGCCAGGCCGACGCGGGCGCCACCAGGGCGTCGTCGTAGTCGAGCCCGGCGGCGCGCAGCGCGTCGGCGTAGCCGGCCAGTCGCAGTCGGGCGCTGGCGCCCTCGTCGGTGCGCTGCGAGCCGATCGCCGCGATCCGGCGGTGGCCGAGCTGGATCAGGTGGTTGGTGATCTCCCGGGCCGCTGCCACGTTGTCGATCATCACGCGATCGGCCGGGCCGTGTTCGACCCGTTCTCCGAGCAGCACCATGGGGGTGCCGTCCAGGCCGGCCAGGTCCTCCGCGGTGAGCGCCAACGGGCTGAAGATGAGCCCGTCGATCAGGTGGTCGGTGATGCCGGAGGCGACCACCCGCTCCTGCTCGCGCCGACCGCCGGTCTGGTCGATCAGCACCGTCCAGCCGTACTCGGCGGCAGCGGTGACCACGTAGCGGGCCAGCTCGGCGAAGTACGGAATGTCGAGTTCCGGCACGGCCAGCGCGATCACGCCGGTGCGGCCCTTGCGCAGGTGGCGCGCCGAGAGATTGGGCCGGTAGTTGAGCTCGGCGATCGCCTCCTCGACCCGGGCCCGGGTGTCCGGTCGAACGTGCACGTAGCCGTTCACGACGTTGGAGACGGTCTTAACCGACACGCCGGCCCTTTCGGCCACGTCTTTGAGCCTGTGTCGCACTCCGCAACCTCCCCGATGTAACACTCCGCACCCTACCGCGTCAGCAGCCCTTTACAACGTTGCCTACAACGTTGTAGAAACGATGGACACCGGGTGAACGGTGACTGCGGTCACCCGGCACCGGCAATGAGGAAAGGTGGAACCCTTGCGGACCGCGCAGCTGACGATCGACCCGGCCTTCTCCATCGGCCCGGCCGACCGACGCCTCTTCGGCTCCTTCGTCGAGCACATGGGGCGGTGCGTCTACGGCGGCATCTACGAGCCCGGCCACCCCAGCGCCGACTCCCGCGGCCTGCGCCGCGACGTGCTGGAGCTGACCCGTGAACTGGGCGTCTCGGTGGTCCGCTACCCGGGCGGCAACTTCGTCTCCGGCTACCGCTGGGAGGACGGGGTCGGCCCGGTCGGCAACCGGCCGCGCCGGCTCGACCTGGCCTGGAAGACGATCGAGACCAACGCGTTCGGGCTGGACGAGTTCATGACCTGGGCCGCCGAGGCCGGTGTCGAGCCGATGATGGCGGTCAACCTCGGCACGCGCGGGGTCCAGGAGGCACTGGACCTGTTGGAGTACGCCAACCACCCGGGCGGCACCGAGCTCTCCGACCTGCGGCGCAAGCACGGCGCGGAGGACCCGTACGGGGTGCGGCTGTGGTGCCTGGGCAACGAGATGGACGGCCCGTGGCAGGTCGGCCACAAGACCGCCGACGAGTACGGCCGCCTCGCCGCCGAGGCCGCCCGCGCCATGAAGATGATCGACCCCTCGATCAGCCTGATCGCCTGCGGCAGCTCCAACCGGCGGATGCCCACGTTCGCCTCGTGGGAGGCGACCGTGCTGGAGCACACCTACGAGCACGTCGACTACATCTCGGCGCACACCTACTACGACCCGTCCGACGGCGACCAGGCCAGCATCCTGGCCTCCGCCGTCGACATGGACAACTTCATCACCGAGGTCGTCGCGACCGCCGACCACGTCGCCGCCAAGCAGCGGCACAAGCGCAAGCTGAAGATCTCCTTCGACGAGTGGAACGTCTGGTACGAGTCCCGCCTCCAGGCTGACCTGGACCGGCGCGGTTGGGTCGAGGCCCCGGCGCTGATCGAGGACGACTTCACCGCCGTCGACGCGGTGGTCGTCGGCGACCTGCTGATCACCCTGCTGCGCCACGCGGACCGGGTCGGTGTGGCCGCACAGGCCCAGCTGGCGAACGTGATCGCGCCGATCCGCACCCGCAACGGCGGCCCCGCCTGGCGGCAGAGCATCTTCCACCCGTTCGCGCTGACCGCCCGGTACGCCCGGGGCACCGTGCTGCGCACCGACCCGGTGTCGCCGCGCTACGAGACGAAGAAGTACGGGGACGTGCCGGTGCTCGACACCGTCGCCGTGCACGACGAGGAGACCGGCGAGCTGACCGTCTTCGCGGTCAACCGCGGCGAGACGGACCTCCCGCTGGAGATCGACCTGCGCGGCCTGCCCGGCATGTCCGGTCTGTCCTTCCAGAGCATCGCTGCCGGGTCCGACCCGTCGGCGACGAACACCGAGGCCGAGCCCGACCGGGTGACGCCGCGGGAACTGCCCACCCCCACCCCCGACGGCGGCCGGTGCACCGTGCGCCTGCCCGCCGTGTCCTGGAGCGTGCTGCGCTTCGCCCCGATCAGCGCCTGATGTCGCACCGGGTTTGAGCAGGCACAATTCATTCCGTCCCCCTCCAAGGAGAGATACGCATGATCCAGAACGACATGAGCCGGCGCCGCCTGCTCGGCCTCGGTCTCGGACTCGGCGCCGCAGCCTCGCTGACCCTCGCGGGCTGCGGCGGCGGCGATGACACCGCCTCCGGGCCGGCCGCCGGCAACGGTGGCAAGGAGTACACCGGCCCCAAGGTGGACCTGAAGCTGTGGAACGGCTTCACCGGCGGTGATGGCGACATCTTCAAGGCTCTGGTGAACCAGTTCAACACCGAGAACAAGAACATCGCCGTCTCGGTGGCCACGTACCAGTGGGAGGACTACTACAACAAGCTCCCCGGTGCGGCCTCCAGCGGCAATGGTCCGGACATCGCGGTCATGCACATGGACCAGCTCGCCACCTTCGCCGCCCGCGGCGTGATCACCGAGCTGGACGACGTGGCCAAGAACCTGGAGCTCTCCGAGGCGGACTTCGCTCCGACCGTCTGGAAGGGCGGGCTCTACAACAACAAGCGGTACGGCATTCCGCTGGACATGCACCCGCTGGGCTTCTACTACAACAAGGCCGTCATGCAGAAGGCCGGCCTGGACCCGAACAAGCCGCCGACCACCAAGGACGACTTCACGGCGGCGCTGGGCGAGTTCAAGAAGGCCGGCGTGCAGGGCTTCTGGGTCAGCCCGTTCCAGTTCACCGGCGGCATGACGTTCTACTCCCTGCTCAACCAGTGGGGCGGCACCCTGTTCGACGCCGAGGTGACCAAGGCGACGTTCAACTCCGACCCGGCCGTCGAGGCGTGCACCTGGCTGGTCGACATGATCAAGCAGGGCCACTCGCCGGCCAACGTCGGTCAGGACGCCGAGTACCTGGCGTTCAAGAGCGGCAAGAACGCCTTCACCTTCAACGGCATCTGGCAGATCAACGATCTGAAGAAGAGCCCCGAGGTGCAGTGGGGCGTCGCGCCGCTTCCCCAGATCGGCAGCAAGCCGGCGGCCTGGGCCAACTCGCACAACTTCACCATCGTGAAGCAGCGGGCCACCAACGCCAACAAGGTCTCCGGCGCGAAGGTCTTCATCAACTGGCTGAGCCAGCACTCGCTGGACTGGGCCAAGGGCGGCCAGATCCCGGCCCGCAAGGCGGTCCGTGAGAGCGCCGAGTTCAAGGCGCTGCCGGAGATCTCGGCGCTCGCCCCCGAGCTGGAGTACGCGGCGTTCCCGCCGGCGACTCCGGGCCTCGGCGAGGTCATCAAGACCTTCTACGACACGTTCAACGTGGCTGCGCTGGGCAAGAAGACGCCCAAGGAGGCGCTCGACGAGGGCGTGGCCAAGGCCAACAAGCAGCTCGAGGACAACCGCAAGAAGTACGGGAGCTGATAGCCAGTGGCGGACGTGATCGAGGTCGGGGCGGCGCGCGGTGACGCGCCGCCCCCGGCGGCCAACGCAGCCCGCCGGGCCGCCTCGGCGGGTCGGACCAGACGGGCGACGCCATACCTGTTCCTTGCCCCCTATCTGGTCCTGTTCGGGGTCTTCGGCCTGTTGCCGATCATCCTCGGCCTCTGGCTGAGCGTGCACCAGTGGGACTTCCAACTGCCCAACCGGCCGTTCGTCGGGTTGGACAACTACAAGCAGCTCTTCTCCAGCGACTCCGCCGTCTACGGCGACTGGTGGCAGAGCGTCCGGGCCACCGCCATCTTCACGGTGCTGTCGGTGCCACTGCTGGTGGTCGTACCGCTCGGGCTGGCGCTGCTGCTCAACCGCTCCTTCCCGGGCCGGACCTTCTTCCGGGCGGTCTACTTCGCGCCGTACGTGCTGGGTGTCGCGGTGATCGGCCTGCTCTGGCGGTTCCTGCTCGACGCCAACCTGGGTCTGGTCAACCGGCTCCTCGGGGTGGTCGGGCTGCCGTCGGACACCCCCTGGGTGACCAACATGCCGTGGGCGTGGATCTCCCTGGTCGGAGTGACCGTCTGGTGGACCTCCGGCTTCAACGCGGTGATCTACCTGGCCGGTCTTCAGGACATCTCGCCGGAGCTGTACGAGGCGGCCCGGATGGACGGCGCCAGCGCATGGCAGCGGTTCCGCAACGTCACCCTGCCCGGTCTGCGTCCCGTGCTGCTCTTCGTGATCACCACGACCGTGCTCGCCTCGGCGAACATGTTCGGCCAGTCGTTCCTGATCACCCAGGGGACGCCCGGTACGGAGACCCGCACGGTGGTGTGGTTCATCGTCGAGGAGGGCCTGCGGAACAACAACGCCGGTCGGGCCGCCGCGATGAGCATCATGTTCGCCCTGATGCTGGCCGTCGTGAGCATCGCCAACTTCCGCCTCTTCCGCTACAAGGAAGACTGAGGGGACCGCCATGACGACGCCCACGCCGACCACCCGCGGTTCCGGTACCGGGAGCCGGGTCGTGCTCTACGCCACCCTCGTGGCGCTGGCCCTGATCTTCCTGATTCCGCTGGTGTGGATGGTCATCACCTCGCTGAAGACCTACACCGCCGCCCAGCAGATCCCGCCGAGCTGGCTGCCGAACCCGCTCGCGGGCTACGGCTACGAGCAGATCCTCAACAACTCGGCGAACCCGGTGCTGCGCTGGTTCCTCAACAGCATGGTGGCCGCCACGCTGCATTCGCTGCTGGTGCTGGTGACCGCCTCGATGGCGGCGTACTCCCTGGCCCGGCTGCGGTTCCGCGGACGCGGGGTGACCTTCGCGCTGATCGTCGGGACGCTGTTCATCCCGCCGACCTCGCTGATCATCCCGAACTTCCTGATCGTCGACCAGCTCAACTGGATCGACACCCTGGCCGTGGTGGTGGTGCCCGGCGCGGCCAGCGCGTTCGGGGTCTTCTTCCTACGGCAGTTCTTCCTGTCCCTGCCGAACGAGTTGGAGGAGGCCGCCACGCTGGACGGCGCCAACCAGTGGCAGATCTTCTTCAAGGTGGTGCTGCCGCTGTCCAAGCCGGCGCTGGCCACCCTGGCCGTGCTGTCGTTCCTCACCAACTGGAACGACTTCCTCTGGCCGATCTTCGTGCTGTTCAGCCCGGAGAAGCTCACCCTACCGCCGGGTCTCGGCCTGCTCCAGGGCTCGTACGTCACCGACTACCCGGTGATCATGGCGGGCGCGGTGCTGGCCAGCCTGCCGGTGCTGATCCTCTTCGTCCTGGCGCAGCGGCACATCATCCAGGGCGTCTCCCGCAGCGGCCTGAAGGGGTGACCCCCACAACGACCTGGCGCGGCGGCGCGGCGGCGATCATCATCGCCGCCGCGCTGCTCGTTTCGGGCTGCGCCGACGACACCGAACCCACCCCCACGACGAGCAGCGGGAGCGACCCCAGCATGATCACCAACCCGGTCGTGCAGACCGACGCCCCGGACCCGCAGGCGATCCGGGTCGGCGACACCTGGTACCTGTTCCACACCAACTCCGGGAGCCGCAACGTCCCGGTGCTGACCTCCACCGACCTGGTCGACTGGACCGAGGCCGGGGACGCCCTGCCGGCACTGCCGGACTGGGCGGACGCCGGCAAGACCTGGGCGCCGGAGGCGATCCAGCTGGCACCGGACCGGTTCGTGCTCTACTACACGGTCGCGGGCCGGGAATCCGGGCGGCAGTGCGTCGGGCGGGCGGTGGCCGGCGCGCCGCAGGGGCCGTACCGGGACGACGCGGCCGGCCCGCTGATCTGCCAGGCCGAGCTGGGCGGGGCGATCGACGCCGGCCCGTTCCGCGACACCGACGGCAGCCTCTGGCTGCTGTGGAAGAACGACGGCAACGCCATCGGGGTGGACACCTGGCTCTGGTCGCAGCGCCTCGCCGAGGACGGCCTGACCCTGCTCGGCGAGCCGACGAAGCTGCTCAAGCAGACCGAGCCGTGGGAGGGCACCCTGATCGAGGGGCCGTTCTTCCACCGCCAGGACGGTCGGTTGCTGCTCTTCTTCGCGGCCAACGCCTACGACCGGGCGGAGTACGCCGAGGGCTACGCGGTCTGCGAGAGCCCGACCGGGCCCTGTGTGAAGGCCGCCGAGAACCCGATCCTGAAGAGCAACGAGGCCGCCTCGGGCCCTGGCCACGCCTCGATGGTGGTCAAGGACGGCCGGACCTGGCTGCTCTACCACGCCTGGCCGCCCGGTCAGGAGGGCAGCACCGACCCCGGTCGGCAGGTCTGGCTCGACGAGGTGACCTGGGTCGACGGCAAGCCGGTCGTCAAGGGCCCGACCGCCACGCCCCAGCCCCGCCCCTGAGCTGATCGTGCGGAGGGGCGCTCGACCCCTCCGCACATCGGTCAGACGCTCGGCTCGCGGGGAGCCGGGGCAACCGCCGGTTCGTGGCGGGCCAGCCGGTTGCGGCGGTAGCCGTAGCCGAAGTAGATCAAGGCGCCGAGCAGCATCCAGGCCAGGAACCGCAGCCAGGTCTCCACCGACAGGTTGAGCATCAGGTAGAAGCAGGCCAGCGCCGAGACGATCGGCAGCACCGGCGAGAACGGGACCCGGAACGGCCGCTCCAGGTCAGGACGCTTGCGGCGCAGGATCGGCACCGCCACCGAGACCAGCACGAACGCACAGAGCGCGCCGATGCTGACCAGGTCGGCCAACGCGGACAGCGGCAGGAAGCCAGCCAGCAGCGCCACCCCCACCGTCATGATCGCCGAGATCCGGTACGGGGTGCCCCAGCGTGGGTGCACCTTCGCGATCGAGGGCGGGATCAACCCGTCCCGGGCGATGGCGAAGCCGACCCGACCCATGGCCACCAGGTCGACCAGGATGACACTGGTCAGACCTGCGACCGCGGCGATGGAGACCAGCACGGCAGCCCAGCCGGCGCCGACCGCCTCGAAGGCCGACGCGATCGGGGCGCCCCGGTCGATCTCGGTGTACGGCACCATCCCGACCACCACCAGCGAGACGCCGATGTAGAGCACCGTGGAGATCAGCAGCGTGCCGAGCAGACCGAGGGTGAGGTCCCGCTTGGGCTTCCTCGTCTCCTCACCCAGGTTCGCCACCGCCTCGAAGCCGGTGTACGCGAAGAAGACCACGGCGGCGGCGCTGAGCACTCCGACGAAGCCGAAGACCGACGGTTCCAGCCCGAAGAGAACCTGGGTGACCGGTTGCTTGATGCCGTCGTCGCCGCTGCCCGCGGGCTCGGTCGGCGGGATGAACGGGGTGAGGTTTGCGGCCCTGACGAAGAACAGGCCAGCCATCACCACGAAGACGCAGATGGCCACCTTGACCAGCACCAGCAGGTTGGTGATCCGAGCGGACTCCCGGATGCCGACGATCGCCACGACGCCGAGGATCAGCACGATGGCGATGGCACCGACGTTGACCGTGCTGCCCTCCTCGCCGAACCACCGGGTCGGTAGGTCGAGCAGTTCCGCGAGGTAGCCGGACCAACCGCGGGCCACCACGGCGGCGCCGAGCGCGAACTCCAGCAGCAGGTCCCAGCCGATGATCCAGGCGACGATCTCGCCCATCGTGGCGTACGCGTAGGTGTAGGCGCTGCCAGCGGTCGGCACGCTGGAGGCCAACTCGGCGTAGCAGAGCGCGGCGAGCAGGGCCACCACGCCAGCGATGGCGAAGGAGATCACCACGCCGGGTCCGGCGCTGTCCCTGGCCTCGATCCCGGTGAGCGTGAAGATGCCGGTGCCGATCACGATCCCGATGCCGAAGCCGGTGAGGTCGACCGCGCCGAGCCGCTTCTTCAGCCCGGGCCGACCGTCGTCGCCGTCCGTCTCGCTCTGGGCTATCACGTCCCTGATCGGTTTGGTACGCAGCACGGACACCGCGTTCACCCCTTTCACCGTGTGACCGCCACCGAAGCGGCCGGTGACCGGCGTTGCTACCCACCGGCGAGAGCCGCCAACCGCCCGTACGCACGGTGACATCAGATGCGATCTTCATCACTCTCGGTGACCTCGACGATCGGCTCGGCGGGGACCCGACATCCGGCCATCGAATCGGGCGGCGTGAACCCTTGCGGGAACCGTCGAGGTGTGAAAATTTCCTACCAGCGGCAGATAGCCGACGGCGAATCTTGCCGGCGTGCCGCGCCGGACACCCGGGAGCCCCAACGAAGGGACACACCGCATGAAGGCAACTCGGCTCGGAGCCGCCGGGCTGGTCGCAGCCCTGCTCGGCACGCTCGTCACCACCACCCCCGCCAGCGCCGCGCCCAGCGCGGCCACCACCACGACCACCACCTGCGCCACCGACCCGGCCACCCCGAAACGGCAGTTCCGGGCCATGTGGATCTCGTCGGTGGTCAACATCGACTGGCCCAGCAAGGCGTCCCAGACCAGGCCGGACCAGGTCGCCGCCCAGCAGGCCGAGTACCGGGAACTGCTCGACCTCGCCCAGCGGCTGCACCACAACGCCGTCGTCGTGCAGGTCCGGCCGACCGCCGACGCGCTCTGGCCCTCGCCGTACGAGCCCTGGTCGGAGTACCTGACCGGCGTCCGTGGTCAGGACCCGGGCTGGGACCCGCTGGCCTTCCTCGTCGAGGAGGCGCACCGGCGCAACCTGGAGTTCCACGCCTGGTTCAACCCGTACCGCGTCTCCATGCCGGCCCCCGGTGGCGCCGGGGCGGACGCCACCCAGCTCGCCCCCGGCCACCCGGCCCGGCAGCACCCGGACTGGACCTTCGCCTACCCGCCGGCCGGCGTGGCCGGCAGCCGGCTCTACTACAACCCCGGCATTCCCGAGGTCCGCGAGTTCGTACAGACCGCGATGATGGACGCGGTCCGCCGCTACGACATCGACGGCGTGCACTTCGACGACTACTTCTACCCATACCCGAGCGGCACCCACCAGGTGCCGGACGACGCCACGTTCGCGGCGTACAGCCGGGGTTTCACCAACCGGGCGGACTGGCGGCGGGACAACATCAACCTGTTGATCCAGGAGATGAACGGCAAGATCAAGGCGGCGAAGCCGTGGGTGAAGTTCGGGGTCAGTCCGTTCGGCATCTGGCGCAACAAGGCCGCCGATCCGCTCGGCTCGGACACCACCGGCAGCCAGTCGTACGACATCATCTCCGCCGACACCCGCAGGTGGGTCAAGCAGGAGTGGATCGACTACGTGGTGCCGCAGCTCTACTGGCACATCGGCCAGTACCCGGCGGCCGACTACGCGCGGCTGGTGCCGTGGTGGGCCGAGACGGTGCGCGGCACCCGCGTGCAGCTCTACATCGGTCAGGCCGACTACAAGAGCGGCGACCCGGCGTACGGGCCGTTCTGGCAGAACCCGAGTGAGCTTTCCGACCACCTGACGCTGAACCGTGCGCACCCGGGGGTGCAGGGCAACGTGCACTTCTCGGCCGTCCAGGTGCGGGCCAACCGGCTCGGCGCCACCGACATCTACGCCGCCGAGCACTACTCCCGTCCGGCGCTGGTGCCGGCCATGCCACACCTGCCGGCCAAGCCGCTGCTCTTCCCGGTGGTCACCGAGGCCGTCCGGAACGGCGACGGGGTCCGACTGACCTGGCATCAGCCGGCCAACGGCGCCGGCCCGTTCGGCACCGCCACCTCGTACGCGATCTACCGGTTCGACGGCACCACGCCGCCTGGCCGGTGCGGCACCGCGGACGCGGCGCACCTGGTCGGCACCGTCCGGTCCACCTCCGGCGACGCCCAGTCCTGGGTGGACACGTCGGCCGAGCCCGGCCGGCGGTACACCTACCAGCTCACCGCGCTGGACCGGTCGGCCAACGAGAGCCCGACGAGCCCGCCGGCCTTCGTCCTGCGCTGACGGTCCGTCCGACCCTCACCGATTGCCCCGGGTGCCCTGCGCGCCCGGGGCATTCGTCTGTTTCGACGTATGTCACCAATAGTTGGCGCAGCACATACCGCGCGGTTGATCAGTTGATCGAGACTCATCAACATCCGGTAACCCGCCGGTAACTTAAGTCCCGCCCGCTCACCCGCGGAGGTCACCTGTGCCCCGACGTCTCGCCACCCTGCTCACCTCGGGCGCGCTCGCGCTGCTCGCCACCCTCGCCGTCGCCTCCCCCGCCGCCGCTGCCGTCACCCCCGAACAGCGGCTGTCGGTGCTCTCCAGCTGGACCCAGACCAGTGCGTCCAGCTACAGCTCCTGGAACAGCGCCCGGCTCAACCGGGCACCCTGGGTCGAGTACAACTTCAACTGGTCCACCGACTACTGCTCGTCGAGCCCGGACAACCCGCTCGGGTTCACCTTCAACCTGGGCTGCTACCGGCACGACTTCGGCTACCGCAACTACAAGGCGGTCGGCCAGTTCTCCGCCAACAAGTCCCGACTGGACAGCGCCTTCTACGAGGACCTGAAGCGCGTCTGCGCCACGTACAACACCATCGTCCGGCCGGCCTGCTACAGCCTGGCCTGGACCTACTACCAGGCGGTCAGCATCTTCGGTTCGGTGGCAGCCGTGCAGCAGGCCGACATCGACCGCGCCGCCCGCATGAAGGCCGACGCCGAACGCCGCGCCGCCGCCCGCGCCTAACCCCCACCCCCACCCCCCACCCCCACCCTCCGGCCGCGTTGATCAAGAGGTTTCGGTCACCGGGAGCCCGTTTCCTGACGCAAACCTCTTGGTCAACAAGGCCGTCGGGGGTGGGGTGGGTGGGGGTCAGGCGCGTTCGGTTCGGGTGGCTGGTTGGCGGTCTGGGTCGGCGGGGCGGCGGGGGGTTGGCTGGGACAGGCCGGTGCTGAAGCGGGTCGAATCGGCCGCCAGGTCCGGGTGTTCCACGTCCAGTGCCAGCGCCGCGGCCTCGTCCAGCCCCAACTCGGCACCCTCGCCGTACGCGTCGTCGAAAGCCGCGTCGCCCAGCACCGCGCGCAACTCCGCCTGCTGGTCGGCCCAGTAGCCGCCGTAGATGCCCGGGGTCGCTCGCATGCTCGCCCGGGTGGCCTGCGCCGCCCCGAACAGGCGGGCGGCGGTCAACCGGTCCCCACCGATCGCGCAGCGGACCGCGACCGCGTTCAACGTGTCGCACGCGCGGCCGTGGTAGCCGTGGCCCATCCGGGAACGCAGCGCGACAAGCAGGTGCTCGTGTGCGGCGATCACGTCACCCCGGGCCAGCGCGACCATCCCGAGAAGCATGTCCACCGAACGCCGGCCCCGCTCCACCGGCCGGGCCGCCTCCACCGGACGGACCGCCCCCAGCAGATCCGCCGCCTCCTCCAGGGCACCCCGCCGCCAGAGCAGCTCGGCCAGGCTGAACACCGCGAACAGCGCTTCGCCGACCACGTCCTGCCCGTGCGCCCAGTCGATGACCTCCCGACACACCCGCTCGGCCTCGACGAACTGCCCCATGTCCACCAGCGGCGCGGCCCGGCCGGCGAGCACCCGGGCCAGCAGCCCGGCATCACCGGCCTGGCGGGCGGCCGCCTCCGCCCGCTGGGAGTAGCGCAACTCCTCGGCGAACTCGCCGTCCGCACCCGCGTGCAGCGAGTGCATGTGGTAGGCCGCCGCCAGCTCCGCCTCCGGGATCCGCTCGCCCGTCTCGGCGATCCGCCCGTACAACCGGAACAGCCACAGCCGCCCCTCCCGGGCCAGGCCCCGCTCAAGCCACCACTGGTCCAGGCCACCAGCCAGGCCGAGACCAGCGCGGGCGCTGCCCCCGGTGGCGCACCAGCGCAGCGCGGCACGCAACTCCCCGGCCAGGGGGTCGAGGGCGTACAGCGACAGCGTCACCGGCCGACCGTCCTGGCCCAGGTGTGCCCGGTCCAGCGCATGCGCCGACCAGGCCACGTGCCGGTCCCGGGCGGCCTGCTCCTCACCCGCCTCGACCAACCGGCGCGCCGCGTACGCCCGGATCGGGTCGAGCATCCGGTAGGTGCTGCCGGAGGCACGCGGCTCGGCCAGCACCATCGACTTGTCCACCAGCACCGAGAGCGGATCCAGCGGGTCGTCACCCAGCAGCCACTCCACCGTCGCCAGGTCCACCGGCCCGGCGAAGACCGACAGCCACCGCAGCAGGCGGGCGGCCCGTGGCCCCAGCGTCCGGTACGACCAGGTGACGGTGGCCTGCATGGTCACGTGCCGTTCGGTGGCCGAACGCTGCACGGCCCTGCTCGCCGGAGTGGGCGGCGGCGCCCCGGCCGCCGCAGCGACCAGGTCCACGGTGTCCTGCTGGTTGCCGGACCAACCCCGCTCCACCGGCGGCGGCTCCGGGTCCTCCCGGCCTGCGTCCAATGTGCCGAGCACATCGTCGAGTCGCTCGGCGAGCTGACCGACAGAGAGCACCCGCAGCCGGGCGGCGGCCAGCTCGATGGCAAGCGGCAACCCATCCAGCCGCTGCACCACCCGGCGCAGATCGGCTGACTCGGCCGGATCCGGCTGCCGGCCGCCGCGCGCCGCCGCCGTACGGTCCAGCAGTAGCGCCACCGCGTCGCTTTCGGTGCCGTCCGCCCGTGGGTCGACCGAGAGCGGCGGGATCCGCCACACCACCTCGCCGGGCAGGCTGAACGACTCGCGACTGGTTGCCAGCACCCGCACACCGCCCCCGCCGGAGAGCAGTCGGGCGATCACCTCAGCACAGGCGGCCGGCTGCGTGTCGCAGGTGTCCAACACGACCAGCATGCGGCGGCCGGCCGCGTACTCGACCAGAGTGTCCAGCATCGGCCGGCCCGGCTCGGGTCGCAGGCCGAGCACCGCGGCGATCGCGAACGCCACCAGCCCCGGGTCGGTCACCGCGGCGATGTCGACGAACCAGACCCCGTCCGGGTACGCCTCGACCACCCCGCTGGCCAACTCCACCGCGAGCCGGGTCTTGCCCGCGCCGCCCGCGCCCAGCACGGTGACCAGGCGGTGCTGTTCCACCAACAGGCCCAGCTCGACGCGCTCGGCCTGCCGGCCGACGAACGAGGTCACCTGGGTCGGCAGGTTGTGCGCCACCGCGTCGGCGGTGCGGGGCCGGGGGAACTGCCGCTCCAGCCCCGGCGCGAGCAGTTGAAACAGTCGTTCCCGGTCGTCGAAGCCGCGCAACCGGTGCAGGCCCAGGTCGAGCAGGGTCGCACCGGGTGGCAACGGCTCGGCCCGACGTGCGGTGGACGCCGAACAGAGCACCTGCCCGCCGTGCGCGGCGGCGGCCACCCGGGCGGCCCGGTGCACCTCGGGACTGGCGTACTCGCCGTCGCGCGGCTCGGCGTAGCCGGTGTGCAGGCCCATCCGCACCCGGGGCGCCGCTTCTGTGGTGGGCCAGTCGTGGTTGGCCAACGCGCGCTGGGCGGTCAGGCACGCGGTCAGCGCCGCCGCCGCGTCCTCGAAGGCCAGAAAGAACGAGTCGCCTTCGGTCAGCAACTCCGCGCCACCCGTGCTGGCCAGCGTCCGGCGCAGCAGCCGTCGGTGCTCGGCGAGCACCGGGCGGTAGTCCGGGCCGAGCAGCTGAGCCAGCCGGGTCGAGCCCTCGATATCGGTGAACACGAAGGTCACCCAACCGCTCGGGAGCTGGATCCGTGGCGACATGCGTGGAACCTCCGCCCGTGACGTCGGGTTCATGCTGCCTGAGTCCGAGAGGTCACACATCGTGAGAACGGCCGGGCAGGTGCCGCCTCAAGGTGCCACTCGGACCCGCTCCCGGCAAGGCCAGTTCACCAGGCGGCGGCGAATTGGCCCGATCAGCAGCCGCAGGCGCCGCCGCAGCACCCACCGCCGGCGGGCGCCGGGGCACCACCGGTGGCCCCACCCCGGCCGGTGACCGCGACCGCGGAGAGCAGTTTGACCGTGTCGGCGTGTCCCTGTGGGCAGGTGGCGGGATCGCCCGCCGCCGCCATGGAACGGTTGACCTCGAAGGTGTCGCCGCAGGCGCGGCAGCGGAACTCGTACCGGGGCATGCCACCAGGGTACGTGGATCTGACGTCTGGCGGAGTATGGGTGATACTCGACGGGTGGTGGACGGCGAGGACGACACGCGTGTGCAACCGTTACGACCGGCCGCGCCGCTGGACGGGCCACTCGAGGGCTCGGGGGCAGCGCCCGATCCGGTGCGCGCGGTGCCCCGCCCACGCCGACCATGGCTGAGCGGCCGATCCGGGAACACGCCGACCGCGGCAGCGACCCCGACCGATCCCGCCGGGTCCGGCACGGACGCGAACGCCACCGACGAGAGCAGCCCCGGCAAGTCCGAGTCGTCCCCGACCGCCGACGCCAAGGCCGAAGGCCCAAAGGTCGACGACACCAAGGCCGAGGACCCGAAGGTCGAGGACGCCAAGGCCGAAGACCCGAAGGCCGAAGACCCGAAGGCCGAAGACGCCAAGGCCGAGGTCGCGGGTCTGACGAAGACCCTTGTGGACGGGGTGGCCGTCGTACCGGCGCCCGACGCCCCCACCCGGCGACGGCGCATGCCGTTCGCGCACGCGGTACGACTGCCACCGCGCCGGGCGGCAGCCTCCGCCGCCCGCGCGACCCGCGCCTGGGCTCGTCGGCCGAGCGGCCGGCTCACCCTGCCTGGTGTCTTCCTGCTGGCGCTGGTGGCCGCGACCGCCGCCGCCGGCGCGCTGCTCGTGCCCGCCACGATCCGCGCACCCCGCACGGTCGCGGCCGACTCGTCCGCCCCGCCGACGGCGGCCGCACCACCGGCGGTGCCGTCCGGCCTTCCCACCGGCCCGCTGCCCACCGGGCCGATCCCGACCGGCCCGCTGCCCAGTGGCGGGCTACCCACCTACGGTCTGCCGACCGGGCCTGCCGTCGGGCCGGTGACCGGGGGGCGGCCGTCGGACGCCCTGGCCGGCTGGGCTCAGCAGGTCGGCGCCAAGGTCGGCATCCCGGCTACCGCCATGCAGGCGTACGGATACGCCGAGCTGGTGCTCACGCAAACCAACCGCAGTTGCGCCCTGAGCTGGACCACCCTGGCCGCGATCGGTCAGGTCGAATCAGGACACGGCTCGGCCAACGGCGCGCGGTTGGGGCAGGACGGCAAGGCACTGCCCAACATCATCGGGCTGCCCTTGGACGGCAAGGAGGGTCGGATGCGGATCATCGACACCGACCGTGGGGAGCTGGACGGGGACAGGGTCCTCGACCGTGCGATCGGGCCGATGCAGTTCATCCCGACCACCTGGCAGGAGATCGGCGCGGACGCCGACAACGACGGCCGCAAGGACCCGCACGACCTGGACGACGCCGCCCTGGCAGCGGGAAACTACCTCTGCAAGGGTGGCCGGAACCTGAGCATTCCGGGCGACTGGTGGAACGCGATCCTCTCCTACAACGACGTACGGCGGTACGCCCAGGACGTCTACGACACCGCAAACCGGTACGGACGGGCCAGTCGTTCGTGAAGTGATCGTCCGGATACGTTGGAGAACTGGACACTTCCCCCGGGCAGCTGTTAGCGGCAAGCTAGACGGGTGATGGTGCGCGAGTGGGACCCCAGGACCGCGTCGTCCGCCGAGATCGCGTCGCTGCTGGCCACGCTGAACGCGGTATTGGCGGCCGATCTGCCGCAGGACCCGCCGTGGCGGGAGACCTCGCTGCGGGAATACCTCGCTGAGGTGATGCCCGGCGAGCGGCGGATCTCCTGGATCGCTCAGGCCGAGCCGACCGCCCCCGGTGACCCGGGTGCGGTGCTCGGCCAGGTTCACGTGCTGCTCCTCGGCGACATCGGCGTGCTCGAGGTGCTGGTGCACCCGTCCGTGCGGCGCGGCGGCCTCGGTCGTGACCTGGTGTTGCGTGCCGCCCGTCGGGTCTACCAGGAGGGCTTCCGGTCGATCGGGGTCGAGGTGGTCGGCGACACGCCCGCCGTCGGGTTCTACGAGTCGCTCGGCTTCATCCGGGAATACGTGGAGACGCGCAGCGTGCTCGACCTGACCTCGGTCGACTGGGCCGAGCTGGCCGAGATGGCCACCGGCATCGGGGCGGGCTACCACCTGGAGTTCTTCCCCGGCGGGCCACCGGATGACCTGATCGAGGCGTACGCGCGGGCCAAGGCCGAGGTACGTGACGTCGACGACGGCGAGCTGCGCCCCAGCTCCTACGACCCGGAGCGGCTGCGCGACAGCCTCGACACCCTGCACCGGCGGGGCATGAAACCGTACATCGTGCTCGCCCGACACGAGCAGAGCGGTGAAGTGGCCGGCCTGACCGAGGTGGTGGTGCCGGCGCAGCACCCGACCCGCGCCGACCAGTACGACACGATCGTCGCGCAGGACCACCGGGGCTACGGCATCGACCGGGCGATCAAGGCCAGGATGCTGCTGGAGCTGCGCTCCGCCGAGTCGGAGCTGATCGAGGTGCAGACCTGGAACGCGCAGGCCAACGAGGCGATGCTGAAGGTCAACGCGGAGCTGGGCTACCGGCCCGACCGGGACTGGTGCGAATACAGCGTCGACGTCGCCGAGCTGGTGCACCGCCTCGATCCGCCACGCTGAGGAATTCACGAAACCGTCCATCAGGGGATGGACGGTGGACAGTTGCGCACCTTAACGTGCGTTGACCCCATCCACCCATCGTGGAGGCCCTATGCGCCCGCGCCGCACAATCGCCGCGCTCGCGACCGCCACCGCCGCCGTGACCGTCACGGCTCTCGGCGTCGCACCCACCGCGGCCAGCGCCGCGCCCACCGACCTGTTCATCTCGGAGTACGTCGAAGGTTCGTCGAACAACAAGGCGATCGAACTGTTCAACGGCACTGGCGCCCCGGTCGACCTCACCGCCGGTGGCTACCAACTCCAGCTCTACTTCAACGGCTCCACCACGGCCACCACGATCGCGCTGACCGGGAGCGTGGCCGCCGGTGACGCGTTCGTGTTCGCCAGCGCCTCGGCCGGGGCCGCCGTTCTCGCCCAGGCCGATCAGACCACCGGGGCGAGCCTGTTCAACGGTGACGACGTTGTCGTGCTGCGCCGGGGCACCACCGTGCTCGACTCGATCGGTCAGGTGGGCGTCGACCCGGGCACCGAGTGGGGTGCCGGTGCCACCAGCACCGCGGACAACACGCTGCGCCGGCTGCCCACCGTGGCCGCTGGCGACACCGACCCGTCGGACGCGTTCGACCCCGCGACGCAGTGGGCCGGCTTCCCGGTCGACACCTTCGACGGGCTCGGTACGCACACCGTGGACGGCGGCGGGCCGGTCGACGCGCCGGCCACGCTGACCTGTGGCGGTCCGCTGGTCACCGCCGTCGGCACGGCGGCGACCCGGGAGGTCACCGCCACCGACCCCGATGACACGATCGTCGACCTGGCGGTGACCGCGGTGAGCCCGGCACCGGCCACCGGCTCGATCACCCGCAGCGCGTTCACCCCCGCCGAGGGCGTGGGTGGCACCGCCCGCGCCACGGTCGGCGCGAGCGCCGACCTCTCCGCCGGGGCGTACACCGTCACCGTCACCGCGACCGACGCGGGCGGCGGCACCGCCACCTGCGCGCTGGCCGTGCAGGTGACCCGAGAGTTGACCGTCGGCGAGGTGCAGGGCCCGACCACCGGCGCCGAGTCCGGTCCGACCGACCGGTCGCCGCTCGCACCGGCGAGCGGCAACGGCACGAGCAGCACGCTGTACGACGTACGCGGCGTGATCACCCAGTTGACCCTGGCCCGCACCTCGGCCGGGGCGGAGCAGCACGGCTTCTTCCTGCAGAGCCGGACCGGCGACACCGACGGCGACCCGACCAGCTCCGACGGCATCTTCGTGTTCATGGGCACGTTCACCTCGCTGATCGGCGGCTACGTCCCCACGGTCGGCGACGAGGTCGTGCTCCGGGCCCGGGTGTCGGAGTACTTCAACCTCACCCAGCTCTCCGGCGCCTCGCTGGTCCGCCGGATCGCCAGCGGCCTGGCCGTGGACACCGCGGTCGCGGTGACCGACGCGGTGCCACCGGCCGAGCTGACCGACGCGCAGCGTTTCTGGGAGCGGCACGAGGGCACCCGGCTGCGGGTACGTGCGGGCAGCGGCGCGGTGAGCGGCCGGGACGTCTTCTCGTCCACCGCCGACGCCGAGCTGTGGGTGGTCGACCGGGACGACCCGCTGCTGGACCGCGTCGACCCGTACACCCGGCGGGTCTTCCGTGATTCGCACCCGCTGGACAACGACCCGACCCGCCGCTTCGACGACGGCAACGGCCAGCGGGTGCTGCTCGGCAGCATGGGCGTGAAGGCCACCGCCGGGGACAGCACCGCGCTGCTCCCACCGGTGCACACCTTCGACACGCTGCGCGCGGACGCGGTGGGCGCGGTCTACTACTCGTTCGAGAAGTACGGCGTCCAGGTCGAGCGGGCGGAGTTCGACGCGGGGGCCGACCCGTCGAAGAACAACCCGCCGAAGCCGGCCGACCGGTCGCAGGAGGTGGCGGTCGCCACCTACAACGTGGAGAACCTGTACGACTACCGGGACGACCCGTTCGACGGCTGTGACTTCACCGGTAACGCGGGCTGCCCGGGTGTGGACCCGCCCTTCGACTACGTGCCGAGCAGTGCGGCGGACTACCGCGAGCAACTGGCAGCGCTCGCCGACCAGATCGTCAAGGATCTGCACGCACCGGACCTGATCCTGGTGCAGGAGGCCGAGGACCAGGACATCTGCACGGTCTCCGGGGCTGCGCTGGCCTGCGGCGACACCAACAACGCCGACGGCGCTCCGGACAGCATCCAGGAGTTGGCGCTCGCGGTGGCGGCGGCCGGCGGGCCGGCGTACGCCGCTGCCTACGACCGGACCGGCGCGGACGCGCGCGGCATCACCGCCGCGTTCCTGTACCGCACCGACCGGTTGTCGCTGGCGGCCGCGACGGCGAGCGACCCGTTGCTCGGCTCGGCACCGACCGTCCAGTACCGGGCTCCGGGGCTGCCCGCCAACGCCGACGTGCAGAACCCGAAGGCACTCAACGCGGTGCTTCCGTCGGACGTGGACACCTCGACCGGCCGGGACGGCAACAACGTCTTCACCCGGGCTCCCCAGTTGGGCAAGTTCAATGTGGCCGCGGCACCCGGCTCGTCCGAGCGGTTCACCCTGTACGCGCTCAGCAACCACTACTCCTCCGGCCCGGACAGCCGGGTCGGGCAGCGGCGGGAGCAGGCGCGGTACGGCGCGGCGATCGTCACCGCCATCGAGGCGGCCGACCAGACCGCCCGGGTGGTCTACGGCGGGGACCTGAACGTCTTCCCCCGCCCGGACGACCCCATCGCGACAGGTAGCCAGCCCACCCCGTCGGACCAGTTGGCCCCGCTCTACGAGGCGGGCCTGCACAACCTGTGGGACAACCTGGTCGCGGACGTGCCGGCGTCGGCCTACTCGTACAGCTTCGAGGGGCAGGCACAGACACTCGACCACCTGTTCGTCAACGACGCGCTCTACGACGACCTGGTGCAGGTGCGGGCGGCGCACATCAACGCCGACTGGCCGGCGGAGTTCACCGGCGACGGGTCGCGCGGTTCCAGCGACCACGACCCGCAGGTGGCCCGGTTCCGGTCCCGGGCATCGCTGACCGTCGCCGACACGACGGTGGTCGAGGGCGACAAGGGCACCCGGCAGCTCACCTTCATCGCCACCGTGTCCCGGCCGTTGTCCCAGTCGGTGCTGCTCTGCGCCGCCACGTACGGCACCACGGCTGACGCGGGCTCGGACTACGAGCCGTACGTCGGCTGCAAGGTGTTGGCCGCCGGGCAGACGTCGGTGGCCTTCCCGGTGACTGTGCGTGGTGATCGCAAGCGGGAGTCGGACGAGAAGCTCACGCTGCTGGTGGCCGGCGTGCCCGGCCTGCGGCTGGCTGACCCTCTGGGTACCGGCACCATCGCCAACGACGACTGAGGTTCCTCTCGTTCGCGGGTCCTGAGCGGCCCGTCGTGCAGGCAGTGCCTGTACGACGGGCCGCTCGCCCGTTGAAGGGCCGGCGGTGGCGGCAGGGTGGTTCAGAGGTCGCAGAGACGGCGGCCCGAGCCGATGTCGTCGAGTGCGGCGTGCAGCTCGCGGATGCGCCGCTCGGCCTCGGCGGTCAGCCGGTCGTGCACCTCCTGCCAGTCGGTCGGCTCCCGAGCCACCTCGCCGACCGTCAACGTGCCCAGGATCTCGGTGCCCGTCACCAGCGTGCCCATCGCTACTCCCCCGCCACCATTGACTTCACCATTGGTTCAAGTCCTAGCGTCCGGGGCATGACAACGCAAGAGACCCCGGCCCCACCGACCGTCGCCGTGCTCGTCGGGAGTGTCCGTCAGCCTCGGATGGGCCGCGCGATCGCCGACTGGTTCGTCGCCCACGCGGCCCGACGCGGCGACCTCGGCCTCGATCTCGTCGACCTCGCCGAGGTGCCGCTGCCGTTCGCCGACACCCCACCGGGTGGCAACCCGGCCAGCCCGATCAGTGACCGGCTGGCGGCCGCCGACGCGTTCGTGGTGGTCACACCCGAGTACAACCACAGCTTCCCGGCAGCCCTGAAGAACGCCATCGACTGGCACCACCGGGAGTGGGCCCGCAAGCCGGTGGCCTTCGTGTCGTACGGGGCCAGTTCGGGCGGCATCCGCGCGGTCGAACAACTGCGGGTGGTCTTCGCCGAGGTACAGGCCGCCACCACCCGCTCCGGCGTGGTGCTCCGGGCACCCTGGGAACGGCTCGACCGCGCCGGCCACCTGGTCGACGACGAGCCGCTGTGATCGACACGACGGTGACCGTGGTGGCCCTGCCGAAGCTGGTCGATGACCTCAGCACGAACCTCACCACGATCGGGTGGGTCACCAGCGGCTACGCGCTCGCCCTGGTCGCGGTGATGCCCACCGCGGCCTGGGCGATCGGCCGCTACGGTGCCCGCCGCACCTATCTGACCGCGCTGCTGCTGTTCACGGCGGGCTCCGTGCTGGCCGGGGCCGCCTGGGACGTCGGTTCACTGATCGCGTTCCGGGTGCTCCAAGGGCTGGGCGGCGGACTGCTCAACCCGGTCGGGATGGCCGTCGCGCTGGCTGCGGTGCCGCCGCAGCGGCGCGGCCGGATGATGAGCCTGCTCGGTCTGCCGGTCCTGGTCGGACCGCTGATCGGGCCGGTGCTCGGTGGGCTGCTGCTCGATCACGCGTCGTGGCGGTGGATCTTCTGGATCAACCTGCCGGTCGGGTTGCTGGCGGTGCTGCTCGGCCGGTCGGTGCTGCCCGTCGCCGACCCGCACCGACCACCGGTCCGGCTGGACGTCGCCGGGCTGCTGCTGCTCTGCCCCGGCCTCGCGTTGGCCGTGTTCGGACTCAGCGTCACCGGTGAACGCGGCGGAGTCGTCACCGCGTCCGTGCTGCTGCCACTCGTGCTCGGCGCCGCGCTGGTGGCCACCTTCGCCTGGCGGGCCAACCGGGTACGACAGCCGCTGCTGCGCCTGGCCGTGCTGCGCGCGCCCGGGATGGCCCCAGGCGCGGCGACGGTGGCGCTCTTCGCCGCCGGGTACTTCGGCTCGTTCCTGATCATCCCGGCGTACGTGCAGGTGGTACGCGGTGACTCCGCCACCCTGGCCGGCGTGATCGGCATTCCGCAGGCGCTAACCACCGGGCTGATGCTGCAGGTGGCGACTCGGCTGGTCGACCGGGTCTCCGCGCGTCGGGTGGTCGGGCTCGGCATCGCGACCGCGGTGGTCGGCACGGTCGCCCGGGTGCTGGTGCTCGACGCGGACACGTCGTACCCGCTGCTCGCCGCGCTCGGCGCGGTCATCGGCCTGGGCATGGGTGCGACGTTGATGCCGACGATGACCGCCGCCAGCCGGTCCCTGTCCGCGGACGACCTGCCGTCCGGCTCCACGCTGCTCACCACGGTGTCGCACACGTCGGTCGCCGTCGGTACGGCGTTGATCGCCGCAGCGCTGTCCTGGCTGGCCGACCGGTTTGCGGCGGGTCTGGGCGGCGGGGGCATCACGGCCGCCACCCGCCTCGACCGGGTCACCCGTGCGGGCTTCGCTCCAGAGCTGGCGCAGGCCACCCGGCTCGCGCTGGCGGTGTCCGCCGTGCTGCTGGCGCTCGCCTGGCTGACCAGCCGGCGACTTCCGGCCGCCCCGACCGCCGCTGAGGCAGCGACCACCCCGGTGGAACCCGAGGTGGTGGCGAACGGACCGGTCAGTAGCGCTGACGCAGCAGGCCGGCGGCCTCGACCGCCCAGTAGGTGAGGATGATCTGCGCGCCGGCCCGCTTGATCGAGGTGAGCGTCTCCAGCATCACCCGTTCCCGGTCGATCCAGCCGTTCGCGGCGGCCGCCTCGACCATCGCGTACTCGCCGGAGACCTGGTAGGCGGCGACCGGGACGTCCACCGCGGCCCGAACCGCCGCCACCACGTCGAGGTACGGCAGCGCCGGCTTGACCATCACCATGTCGGCGCCCTCGGCGACGTCCAGCTCCACCTCGCGCAGCGACTCGCGTAGGTTGGCCGGGTCCTGCTGGTAGGTGCGCCGGTCCCCCTCCAGGGCCGACTCCACCGCTTCGCGGAACGGGCCGTAGAACGCCGAGGCGTACTTCACGGCGTACGCCAGCACGGCCACGTCCTGGTGGCCGGCGGCGTCGAGCGCCCGGCGTACCACGCCGACCTGGCCGTCCATCATCCCGGACGGCCCGACCACGCCGACCCCGGCGTTGGCCTGGGCCACCGCCATCTCGGCGTACGCGGCCAGGGTGGAGTCGTTGTCGACCTCGCCGTCGGGGGTGAGCAGCCCGCAGTGCCCGTGTGAGGTGAACTCGTCCAGGCACAGGTCGCTCATCACCACGGTGGCGTCGCCCACCTCGGCCACCACGTCGCGGATGGCGACGTTCAGGATGCCGGTCGGGTCGATGCCGCCGGAGCCGGTCGGGTCCCGCCGCTCCGGCACGCCGAAGAGCATGATCCCACCGACACCGGCCTGAACCGCCTCGGCCGCCGCCTTGCGCAGCGAGTCCCGGGAGTGCTGGAGCACCCCCGGGAGCGACGCGATGGCCCGGGGCTCGGTCAGCCCCTCCTTGACGAACATCGGCACGACCAGCTCGGCTGGGTCGACCCGGGTCTCGGACACCAGCCGGCGGATCGCCGGGGTGCGGCGCAGCCGGCGGGGCCGGATCTCGGGGTACGACATGGCAGGCCTCCTCGAACGACTACCGGAAGCGCAGGGCGGTCGGCCCCTGCACCTTCGAGCCACGGCGCTGCTTGGCCGGCATCGCGGCCAGCTTCTCGCGCAGCTCGACGGCGTAGGCGGCGAGCGCCTCCACCAGGTCGGGCACCGAGGCGTGCGGCGGCTGGACGTCGACCCGCAGGCCGAACTCCGTCGCGGTCTCCGCCGTCTTGGGCCCGATGACGGCAACAACGGTACGCGCGTGCGGCTTCCCCGCGATGCCGACCAGGTTCCGCACGGTGGAGGACGAGGTGAAGAGCACCGCGTCGAAACCGCCGGACTTGATCGCGTCCCGGATCTCGGCGGGCGGCGGCGCGGCGCGCACCGTCCGGTACGCGGTCACGTCGTCGACCTCCCAGCCGCGCTCGGTGAGCCCGGCGGCGAGCGTCTCGGTGGCGATGTCGGCGCGCGGCAGCAGCACCCGGCCCACCGGGTCGAGGATCTCGTCGTGCGGGGAGAACTCGGCCAGCAGCCCCTCGGAGGACTGCTCCCCGGCGGGGATCAGCTCCGGCTGGATGCCGAACGCACGGACCGCGTCCGCCGTCGCCTCACCGATGCAGGCGATCTTGACGCCGCCGAAGTGGCGGGCGTCCAGCCCGTGCTCGGCGAACTTCTCCCAGACCGCGCGAACCGCGTTCACCGAGGTGAAGATCACCCAGGCGTACCGGCCGTCGACCAGGCCCTTGACCGCCCGCTCCATCTGCGCAGGGGTGCGCGGCGGCTCGACCGCGATGGTCGGCACCTCGCACGGGATCGCCCCGTACGCGCGCAGCCGGGCGCTCATCGCGCCGGCCTGCTCCTTCGTGCGGGGTACGAGCACCTTCCAGCCGTACAGCGGGCGGTTCTCCCACCAGCTCAGCTTGTCGCGCTGACCCACCCCGACACCGACGGTGAGCACCACCCGGCCGGTGAAGCCGAGCGCGGCGGCCACGAAGCTGTCCACGGTCGACGTGGTCGTGTACTGGGTCTCGCCGGTGCCGTCGCCGGTCACACCGACGCCGGTGGTGCCGTCGACCCCGGCCGCGAGCAGCCCGTCCCGGACGGCGGCGAGGTCACCGGCGTCCACGGCGAGCGCGAGCGAACCCCGGCCGACGGCCGTGGCCAGCGCCTCGAAGTCCAGTGCGCTGACGTCCTCGACATCTGCGGCCGTACGCACACCCGGCAGCGGGACCCCCGCGTAGGTGGCCACACCCTCGGCCTGGCCGACGCCGGGCACCACCTCGAAGTGGGCGGCGGTGCGGGCCACCGCCTGCACCTCCTTGACCACCGAGTCGTGGCCGAACGGGTCGCCGGCGACCAGGTGCACCGCGTTCAACCCGGACCGGGCCGCGGAGATCAGCACCTTCGCGACGTCCCCCGGCGCGCCTTCGGCGGGGGTGAACTCGGCATCGTCTCTGGCTTCGGCGCGAACGACGGCGAGCAACGACTCCGGGACTCCCCGGTCGTAGATCACCTGGTCGGCGTCGACCAGGGCGTCGTGCGCCCGACGGGTCAGCAGGCCGGGGTCACCGGGGCCAGCCCCGACGAACGCGATACGGCCGACGGGCTTACGGGTGCGGGTCATTCTGTGCTCCCAAATTGCTGGGTCCCCGGGCCGGTGTGTCCTTCGTGGCCGAGGATCGAGTCGGCGCCGAGGTCGAGGAGTTCGGCGGCGAGTGCCTTACCGATCTCCGCCGCGTCGGCGGGCGTTCCGGTGCGGGACAGCCGGAGGTCACGAGTGCCGTCCGGGCTGATCACCGCCCCGCGCAGGTAGATCTCATCGCCGGCGTCACCTTCGGCGAGTTCCGCATAGGCGGCGACGGGTGCGGTGCACCCGGCCTCCAGAGTTGCCAGCAACGCGCGTTCCGCGGTGACCGCGGCGTGCGACGGTGCATGGTCGAGCACCGCGAGCAGCTCGACCAGGTCCTGATCGTCGACCCGGCACTCCACGGCCAGCGCGCCCTGAGCGGGCGCGGGCAGCATCAGCATCGGGTCCAGCGTCTCGGTGATCACGTCGACCCGACCGAGCCGGGCCAGCCCGGCTCGGGCCAGGACGACGGCGTCGAGGTCGGCCTCGGGGCCGAGCACCCGCGCCAGGCGAGTGTCCACGTTGCCGCGGACCGGGGTGACCTCCAGTTGGAGACCGAGCGCGTGGAGCTGGGCGATACGGCGCAGCGCGCCGGTGCCCACGGTGGCCCCGGGCGGCAGCTCGGTGAGCGTCCGACCACCGCGGGCGATCAGCGCGTCGCGCGGGTCCTGCCGGGGCGGCACCGCCGCGATGTGCAGCCCGCCGGCGGCAGCCGTGGGCAGATCCTTGTAGGAGTGCACCGCGAAGTCGATCGTCCGGGCGGTCAGCGCGTCACGCAGCGCGGAGACGAACACCCCGACGCCGAGCCGGTGCACCGGCGCCCTGGAGCGGTCGCCGGCGGTGATCACCTCGACCAGCTCGACGGGACGGCCGGTGGCGCCGGTCAACGCCTCGGCGACCTGGTTGGACTGGGCCATCGCCAGGGCGCTGCTCCGGGTACCGAGGCGCAGGGGGGCGGTCATCGCGCACCTCCGGTGGGCGGGGTCGGATCGGCGGCGTCGGCTCCGGACACCGGGTCGGTGCCAGGGAACGCCATGCCGAGGTCGGGGGTCAGAACGTCCGGGACGGTGTCCACCGGCGAGGTCTGCGGCACCTGGAGGTCGAACAGCTCGCGCAGCAGGGCGGCGTACTGGTCGCCGCCGGGCTCCGCGGCCAACTGGCGGACCTTGACGGTGGGCTGGTGCAGCAGCCGCTGCACGACCCTGTGCACGGTGCGGGCCACCTCGGCCCGCAGGTCGTCCCCGAGGTCGGGGCGACGCTGGGCCAGCCGGCGCAGCTCGGCGGTGACCACGTCGTCGGCCCGGCCGCGCAGCGCGGCCACGGTGGGTGCCACGTCGGCGCCGCGCAACCAGGTGAGGAAACTCTCCACCTCGCCCAGCACGATCCGTTCGACGGCGGCGGCATCCGCAGCCGCCGGACCGTCGGCGAGCAGCGCTGCCATCCGATCGATGTCGATCACCTCGACGCCGGGCAGCTCGGCGACACCCTCCTCGACGTCACGCGGGACGGCCAGGTCGAGCAGGACCAGCGGCCCCCGGGCCGGGGCCCGCTGGGCCAGCGCCGCGCTGACCACCGCACGGGTGAGGACCGGTTCGGTGGACGCGGTGGCGGCCACTACGATGTCCACTGTGGAGAGGGTGTCGACCAGCTCGGTCATCGGCGCGGCACTCGCCCCGTACGACTCGGCGAGCCGGACGGCCCGGTCGGCGCCCCGGTTGCTGACGATGAGCGGCCCGGCGCCCAGCCGGGACAGCGTGGCCACCCCGAGCGAGCCCATCGCGCCGGCACCGACCACCAGGGCCGGGTGGCCGGCGAGGTCGCCGTCGAGGTGCCCGGCGGCCAGGTCCAGCGCGGCGGTGACGACGCTCTGGCCGGCCCGGTCGATGCCGGTCTCGGCGTGGGCCCGCTTGCCGACCCGCAACGCCTGCTGCATCAGCTCGTGCAGCAGCCGGCCGGCCGAGTCGGCGCCGGTGGCCCAGTGGTAGGCGTCACGCAGCTGGCCGAGGATCTGCGCCTCGCCGACCACCATCGAGTCCAGACCGCTGGCGACCCGGAAGACGTGGTCCACGGCGGCGATGTCGTAGTGCACGTACAGGTGGCTGGCGAGAGCCGCCGGCGGGCTGCCGGCCTGCTCCGCCAGGACGGCGCAGACGTCGCCGAGCCCGCCGTGGAAACCGGACACGGCGGCGTAGACCTCCACCCGGTTGCAGGTGGAGACGAGCACCGCCTCGGCCACGTACGGCTGGGCGACCAGGCGGTCCAGGGTGCGGGTCAGGTCGGCGGGAGGCACGGCCAGTTGCTCCAGCGTGGCGACCGGGGCGGTCCGGTAGGACGCGCCGACGACGAGCAGTTTCACGTGCCGATCGCCTCCTGGGTATCGGTGGCCGCGAACCCGCCGGGCAGGGCCGTGAGAGCGGACCCGCCGGCGGCGGGCAGCGCGGTCAGCGACGCCTTGCGGTGCTCGTGGAAGGACAGAATCTGCAGCTCGATGGCGAGGTCGACCTTGCGCACGTCGACCCCCTCCGGAACCGAGAGTACGCACGGCGCGAAGTTGAGGATGCTCGTCACGCCGACGGCGACCAGTTGGTCGGCGACCTGCTGGGCAGCGGCGGCCGGGGTGGCGATCACGCCGATCGCGAGGGATTCTTCCGCGGCGACCGTCGGAAGCTCGTCGACATGCCGGACTACCAGGCCGTTGATCTCTTCGCCGACCCGGGAGGGATCGGCGTCGAGCAGTGCGGCGATCCGGAAGCCCCGGCTGGCGAAGCCGTCGTAGCCGGCCAGAGCGTGACCGAGATTACCCACGCCGACCAGGGCGACCGCCCGCCGTTGGGTGAGCCCGAGCACATACTCGATCTGCTCGATCAGCAACGCGACGTCGTAGCCGACGCCCCGGGTGCCGTACGAGCCGAGGTGGGAGAGGTCCTTGCGGAGCTTGGCGGAGTTGACCCCGGCGGCGGCGGAGAGACCCTCGCTGGAGACCGTTTCGTGCCCGGTGTCGGCGAGATTGTGCAGCGCGCGCAGGTACTCCGGGAGCCGAGCGACGGTCGCCTCGGGCAGATCCGGGAGCGCCGGTACGGCACCGGCGCGGCCGGGCGCGCCTGGGTGACGGTGCTGACTCATGAGACTCCGTGCGGTGCGATCCTCGGCCAACTCCGCTGGTCGGCCGCTTATGGACTCCCGCTGGCGACCGAGGTTGCCGGCTGTGCTAGCAGGGCGCGTCGGAGTCACAGAGTAGGCGCTTGTGAAGACGTGCACAAATCGCGATCTTGCCGCTGCGTGACGCGACCTCACCAGCACCTCCATTCCGCAAGATCGATCCACCGGGTCTGCGCCTGCGCCGCCCGGGCGATTATTGCTCAATCCCGACTTCTCTGACCAATCCCGCGCCGGGCTCTCACGCAAGCCGTCCGGAAGTGGTAGGGACAGCACTACGAGGGAGAGGCGGGGCTTCGGGATGGGGACGGGACGCCCGGATGCCTAGCCTTTGGGCATGACCGCCGTTGCCGCCACCAGCGACCAACCGACGCTGGCACCGAGCATCCCCCGCCAGCTCTTCGTCGACTCCGGGTACGTGCTGCTCGGCCTGCCCCTGGCGGTGGCCAGCTTCGTCGTCCTCGTCGTCGGCACCGCGGTCGGCATCGGCCTGGTGGTCACGGTGATCGGTCTGCCGATCCTCAGCGGCACCCTGTACGCCGCCCGTGGACTGGCCGACATCGAACGGCTGCGGCTGCCCGCGGTCCTCCGGCAACCCCGGATCCGGCCGCACTACCGGCTGCCCGAGGCGGGCGCGAACGCCTGGCGGCGGATCTTCGTGCCGATGCGGGACGCCCAGTCCTGGCTCGATCTGGCGCACGGCATCCTGCGGCTGATCGCGGCGGCGGGCACCTTCGTGGTGGCCGTGGCCTGGTGGGCCGCCGCGATCACCGGCTCGCTCTACTGGGCCTACGACTGGGCACTGCCCCGGGCCGACGGCGAGGGTGACAGCGACCTGGCACAGCTGCTCGGCCTGGGTGACTCGACCACCGCCCGGATCGGTCTGAACACCGCGATCGGGGTGTTCTTCCTGATCACGCTACCGATCGTGGTTCGGGGCTGCGCGCTGCTCCAGGCCAGTTTCGCCAAGGCCATGCTGACCGGGGTGGCCGAGATGCGCGACCGCATCACCGTGCTGGAAGAGCAGAAGCGGGCCGCGGTGTCCGCCGAGGCGTCCGCGCTACGCCGGTTGGAACGCGACATCCACGACGGCCCCCAGCAGCGCCTGGTCCGCCTGGCCATGGACCTCAGCCGGGCCCGGATGCAGCTCGCCTCCGACCCGGCGGCCGCCGCCCGAACCATCGACGAGGCGGTCACCCAGACCCGGGACACGCTGGCCGAGCTGCGGGCACTGTCCCGAGGCATCGCCCCGCCGATCCTGGTCGACCGGGGCCTGCCCAGCGCCCTGGCCGCGATCGCCGGACGCGGGCTGATCCCGATCGAACTCCAGGTGGACCCGCAGCTCGGCACCCCGGGTGGGCGGCTCGACCCGGCGGTGGAGAACACCGCGTACTTCGTGGTGTCCGAGGCGCTGACCAACGTCGCCAAGCACAGCCGGGCCACCGAGGCCGTGGTGACCGTTGTCCGGCACGGCGCCCAGCTCCAGGTGCGGGTGGGCGACGACGGACAGGGCGGCGCACACCTGGCCAAGGGGCACGGGCTCGCCGGCATCGCCGACCGGGTGCGGGCCGCTGGCGGTGAACTGGCGGTGGTCAGCCCGGTCGGCGGCCCCACCGAGGTCCGCGCGGAGCTTCCCCTGTGAGCGCGAGGAGTGAGCCGGGTTTGCGAGCCCCGCAGTCGCGAACAAAGGAGATGCTGTGAGCCGTCGGACACCGCGCCGAGCCCTCCCGACGGGTCGGACGTGGTAGACAACACAGCCATGCGCATCGTGATCGCCGACGACGCCGTCCTGCTCCGTGAGGGACTGGTGCGGCTCCTGACCGAGAGCGGGCACCAGGTGGTGGCCGCCGTCGGGGACGGTGACGCACTGGTCGAGGCGGTGGTGGAGCACCGGCCGGACGTGTCGATCGTCGACGTCCGGATGCCGCCGTCGCACACCGACGAGGGGCTACGGGCGGCGGTGGAGGCGCGGCGGCTGGTGCCGCGTACGCCGATCCTGGTGCTCTCCCAGTACGTCGAGGTCTCGTACGCCGATGATCTGCTCGCCACCACCGGCGGCGCCGGCGGCGGAATCGGCTACCTGCTCAAGGACCGGGTGGCCGCGATCGACGAGTTCCTCGACGCGCTGCGCCGGGTGGCGGCCGGTGGCACGGTGCTCGACCCGGAGGTGGTCGGCCAGCTCTTCGCCCGACGCCGCAGGGACGACCCGCTCAGCGAGCTGACCCCGCGCGAGCGCGAGGTGCTCGCCCTGATGGCCGAGGGGCGCTCGAACACCGCCATCGCCCGCGCCCTCGTGGTCAGCGACGGCGCGGTGGAGAAGCACGTGCGCAACATCTTCACCAAGCTCACCCTGCCGCCGGACACCGAGCAGCACCGCCGGGTGCTGGCCGTCCTCACCTATCTGCGGAACTGACCTCCCGGGCCAGGGCCACCGCGTCGGTGAGGGTGTCGGCCACCGGGTGACCGGAGGCGCGCAGCCGGGTCGGGTCGGTGAACCCGCCGGTGTAGAGCACCGCGCGGGCGCCCACCGCGAGCGCCGCGTCCGCGTCGTCGATGGAGTCGCCGATCAGCACCACCGCGGCGCCGTCCACGCCCAGCTCGGCCAGGTGCAGCTGGAGCGACTCGGCCTTGCGGCCACCGCCGACCGTCGCCCGCAGCCCGTCGACCCGGGTGAAGTGACCGGTCAACCCGTACGTGTGCACGGTCGGCACCAGCTCCTCGTGGAACCACATGGAGAGCAGACTCTGGCTGCCCGGCCACGCGGCCATGGCGGTGCGCGCGTCGGCGGCCAGCTCACACGTGGTCAACCCGGTGCGGTACGCGTCGTGGAAGATCCGGTCCAGTCGGTCGAACTCGTCGTCGTCCACGGCCTTCCCGAGCACCTCGGCGTAGTACTCGGCGATCGGCCGGCGGAACCGCACCCGGTGCTCGTCGAGGGTGACCGTCGGCCCGCCCAGGCTCGCGAAAACGACGTTGGTGGCGGACACCACCAGGCTGAGGTCGTTGAGGAGGGTGCCGTTCCAGTCCCATACGAGGTGGGGGTGCGCAGGGGTCATCAGAGCACCATAGGCACCGCTCAGAGCTGCGGTGTGGTCAGGTCCCGCAGCAGCCGGTCCTCCTCGACCCGCCAGTAGCCGTGCTCCTTGCCGTCGAGCATCACCACCGGCAGCCGGTCCCCGTACTCCCGCTCCAGCGCCTCGTCGCCGGTGACGTCCCACTCGACCCACTTGTCGCCGGTGACCGCCACCACCCGGTCGAGCGCCGCCTTGGCGTCGTCGCACAGGTGGCAGCCGGGGCGGGTGATCAGGGCGAGCCTGGCATCAGTGGCCATCGGTTACCTCCGTGGGGGGGGGTGTCGGCGTGTGCGGGCGGGCCGGCTGGCGGCGCCGACCGGAGCTCGGTCTTCCGTACCTTGCCGATCGCCGAGTACGGCAGAGCGTCGACGAACTCGACGGCGGTCGGGCACTTGAACCGGGCCAGGTTCCGTGCGCAGTGGGCGAGCAGTTCCTCGCTGGTCACCGGTCGCCCCTGCGCCGGCACCACGTACGCCCGCACAGTCTCGCCGGTCCGCGGGTGCGGCACACCCAGTACCGCCGACTCGGCCACCCCGGGGTGCCCGGTGAGCACCAGCTCGACCTCGTGCGGATAGACGTTGAACCCGTTGACCAGGATCAGCTCGCCGAGCCGGTCGACCAGGAAGAGGTCGCCGTCCTCGTCGGCGTACGCGATGTCGCCGGTGCGCCACCAGCCCTCGGCGTCGGGGCCGCCCCGAGCGTCGGGCCAGTAACCGGCGAAGAGGTTGGGGCCGGCCACCACGATCTGCCCCGGGTCGGTGCCCGGCGCCACGTCGGAGATGTCCAGCTCTTCCGGGTCGTCGTCGGGAACGACCAGCCCGTCGCGCCACAGGTCGACCCCGTCGGCGCCGACCAGACGTAGCCGCACACCGGGCAGTGGCCGGCCGATTGAACCGGCCTTTGCCACGCCGCCGACCAGGGTGGAGGTGAGCACCGGCGCGGTCTCGGTGAGGCCGTACCCGATGTGCACCTGGTGGCCGGTGACCTCCGTGAAGCGCGCCGCGACCGCGGGCTCCAGCGGCGCCGCGCCGCAGACCGCCACCCGCACCGACGTGGTCGCCGCGCGGGCGGTGGGCGCACTGGCCCAGGCCAGGAACATCGACGGTACGCCGACCAGCACGCTGACCCGGTGCCGGGCGATCTCGTCCAGCCCCGCCGTCGGCCCCAGCTCGTCGAGCAGCACGCCGGTCGCGCCATGGTGGACGACCGCGCCGAGGCCCGAGTTGAGCCCGTACGCGTGGAAGAGCGGCAACGCGAGCAGCACAGTGTCCGCCGGCCCGACCACCGGCGGCTCGATCTGCTCGACCTGCTCGTGGTTGGCGAGCAGCGCCCGGTGCGAGAGCATCGCCCCCTTGGGTCGCCCCTCGGTGCCGGAGGTGTAGAGCAGTACAGCCAGGTCGGCTCCGCCTCGCTGCGGGCGGGGTGGCGGTCCGGGTGCCTCGGCGGTCGGCGGCGTGCCGTGCACGGCCGCGAGCGCGGGCAACTCGGCGGCCACCTCGGCGACCAGGCCCCGGACCCGATCGGTGCCGATCAGCACCGACGCGCCGGAGTCGGCCAGCACGTGCCGCAGCTCCGGGGCGGTGAAGCCGGGGTTGACCGGCACGGCGACCAGCCCGGCGCGCAGGGCACCGAGCCAGGTGATCACGAAGTCGGGGGTGTTGGGCAGTGCGATCGCGACGCGTGGTGGCGTACCACCCGGGTCGGTGGGCGGCGCGGCGGCGGACAGGCCGCGCGCGGCAGCGTCCACCGCGGTGTCCAGTTCGGACCAGCCGAGCGTCTGGTCGCGCCAGTGCAGCGCGGCCCGGTCACCGTGATCGAGAGCCGCCCGGTGGACCCGGTCGGCGAGGTTCGGCGCGGGGTTTGCCGAGAAGTGCTGCACGGTGATCGAGTCTGGCACAGCGGGCGACGACAGGCCACGCCCGACGGTCGGGACGACGCCCCCGCACGACGGCCCGGCGCAAGTCCCGCTGACGGGACTGCCCGGTGTGCCACCGGCGATCCGATCATGTCCTGCCGATGGGACGGGTGACGCCGTCCACAGTCGGATCAGTCGCGCCCGCACGACCACCCGGTGCGGCGGGTCAGCCGAACGGGCAACACACCCCCCACCAGGCGATCCACCCTGGAACACCGGCCCGACGGAAAGTCAATCGCACACGACGGACAACCGGTCCGCCACTGGTGCGACGGAGCGGGAAATACTTCCGCCTTGTGTAACGGACTTGCCACGCGCGGGTGACGTTGGCCCTATCATCACTCGGGTCGGGTCACCCCATTTGCCGTGAGTCGACACCCCTCAGCCCGAGGAGGCCCCCGTGCCTGTGAGCGCATTGGACCAGCACCTCAAGGGGAATTGCCGCCCGTCGGCAACCCCCGCAACCGTCCTGCCCGACCGGAAGCCCGGTCGGCCCGGCCCGACGACGCACAGAACGGCCCGCCCGGCGACCGACGGGACGGGGGCAACTCGGTGACCACCTTCGGTTACGCGGAACGCCCGGTCGGCCTGACCGGCCAGACACCTCGCTCCCACGTCAACGAGCGCCCGGCGGCCCGCGCCCCGCTGGACGAACCACACGGCACCGTCGTGCGGAGCGACGGCGCGACGCAACGGATCCGCAGTCGGCCACACCACAACGAGCCGCCACCGCGGCCCGCGGTGCCCGGCGGGAACACGAAGCCGGCCGGCGGCCGGGTCGCCGTACCGGCCCGACCGACCATGCCGACCCAGGGCCGGCGGACCGGCGACACGCCGACGGCGACCACCGACCCGGCGGGTGAGACAGCGGTGATTCCGGCGGTGCCGGCGACCACCGCCACCACCCCGACCGGCTTCCCGAGCCGTCCGGACCCGTCCGACCCGGCAACCGAGGTCTGGACGCTGATCGAACGGGCCCAGGCCGGTGAGTCCGAGGCGTTCGGCCTGATCTACGACCGATACGTGGACACCGTGTTCCGGTTCGTCTACTTCCGGGTCGGCAACCGTCAGCTCGCCGAGGACCTCACCTCAGACACCTTCCTACGCGCGCTCAAGCGGATCAGCAGCTTCACCTGGCAGGGCCGCGACCTCGGCGCCTGGCTGGTGACGATCGCCCGCAACCTGGTCGCGGACCACTTCAAGTCGGGCCGGTACCGCCTGGAGGTCACCACCGGCGACGTGCTCGACGCCGACCGGGAGGACCGGGGCCCGGAGGGCAGCCCGGAGGCGGCGGTGGTGGAGCACATCACCAACGTCGCGCTGCTCACCGCCGTGAAGCAGCTCAACCCGGAGCAGCAGGAGTGCATCGTGCTCCGCTTCCTCCAGGGTTTCTCGGTCGCCGAGACGGCCCGTGCGATGGGCAAGAACGAGGGCGCCATCAAGGCCCTCCAGTACCGGGCCGTCCGTGCGCTGGCCCGACTGCTGCCCGACGGCTTCCAGCCGTAGTTTCTTTCGGCGGGACCGATGGACGTCGATCAACGTCCGCGCAGCTCAGAGTCGGTCCCGCCGGGTGACAACGATCACTTTCTGTGATTTCCGCTCCGCCAGGCCCGTAACCCGTGCCCGGTCCGCCGCGTTTCTCCGGGTGCGACCGGTGGTTGTCCCGGCAGAACCGGGTCTCCGAGGTCCGACCGGTATGCCGGCGGCGCCTCACCTCCGTGGTGTCACACTGCCGCCCGGTCGCTGGCAAGGACGGCGGCCGACCGGCCGTGACCAGCGAGAGGAGGTGCCTGCGGTGGACAACATCCTCTTCTCCCGCCGGCGCGCCGAGCGCTTCGCGCAGCTTCTCGACGAGGCCAACGGCGCTCGGCGACACCACGTGCGATCCCGGGTCGACGGGCAGCTCGCGCCGCTCGTCGCAGTGGGCCAACGGCTCAGCGTCGACCCCCCGGCGGTCGAGGTGGACCCGGACTTCCGTACCGGCCTGCGAGCGATGCTGCTCGCGACCGCCGAACGGGAGGGGCTGGGCACCACGCCGGCAGTCAGCGAACCGGCCGCCACGCGTCCCGCCACGACCGCCCGCGGGCGGCTGCTACCGGCGGTCACCGCACGGCGGGCCCGAGCGCGGGGGGCGATCCTGGTCGGCATCGCCGCCGGCGCCATCGCCGTCTCCGGCATCTCCGCCGCCAGCGAGAACGCGGTGCCCGGTGACGCGCTGTACGGGATGAAGCGCTCGACCGAACGGGCTCAACTCGCCCTGGCCAGCTCGGACATCAGCCGCGGCCAACTCTTCCTGGACTTCGCCCGGACCAGACTCGGCGAGGCCGCCGAGCTACGCGGTGACCGGATCGGCTACAGCGCGGTCCTCGACGACATGGACGCCGACACCCGGCAGGGCGTTCGCCTGCTGACCGCCGCCGCGGTGCAGCGGGCCGAGGCGGCCAGCCTGGACACGCTCAACACCTTCGTGGCAAGCCAACGCCGGGCGGTGAGCGGTCTGCTCGACGGGAGCACCCGCGTCGACCGGGAACGGACCCAGCGGTCGCTGCTGCTCCTGGACAGCATCCGGGACCGTTCGGACGCGCTGCGCGCGGCGATCGGCTGCGGCCTACCGGCGCCGACCGCCAGCGACGCCCTCGGCCCCGACCCGAGCGCCTGCCCCGGGGCGCGCTGACCCCGCCCTCCTATACCGCACGTCCGACCGGCCGCGCCACAGTTCGTTCTGTGCCCGGCCGGTCGACCGTACGCGGCGGCTACCCTCGCTGGAGGCATTCGTCCGTACCGGTGAGGAAGGAAGTCGCGTGACGCGCAGCCGTAAGGTGACGGTCAGCACCGACGCCGAGGGGCACACCGCAGGCTGGGCGGAGACCGACCTGGCCCCGGTTGTCACGCCCGTACCCGACCCGGCCGCCGCGGCGTTCTTCGACGTGGACAACACGATGATGCAGGGCGCGTCGATCTACTGGTTCGCCCGTGGGCTTGCCTCCCGGAACTACTTCACCACCGCCGACCTGGCCCGGTTCGCCTGGCAGCAGCTCCGGTTCCGGGTGCTGGCCCGGGAGCACGCCGGTGACATGTCCCTGGCCAAGGAGGCCGCGCTGGCCTTCGTCGAGGGCTGGCGGGTCGACGACGTGGAGCGCCTCGCGGAGGAGATCTTCGACGAGATGATGGCTCCCCGGATCTGGGCCGGCACCCATCAGCTCGCTCAGCGTCACCTGGACGCCGGCCAGCGGGTCTGGCTGGTCAGTGCCGCTCCGGTGGAGATCGGCCGGGTGATCGCCGCCCGGCTCGGCCTGACCGGTGCCATCGGCACGGTGGCCGAGGTGGTGGACGGGGCGTACACCGGGCGGTTGGTGGGTGACCTGATGCACGGTCCGGCGAAGGCTGAGGCGGTCACCCAGCTCGCCGCGGTGGAAGGGCTCGACCTGACCCGCTGCGCGGCGTACAGCGACTCGGCCAACGACCTGCCGCTGCTCTGCGCCGTAGGCAGGGCGGTGGCCGTGAACCCGGACGCCACACTGCTGCGGCAGGCCCGCCGGCACGGCTGGGAGGTGCGGGACTTCCGCACCGGACGTCGCGCGGTCAGGATCGCCGTACCGTCGACCGCGGCAGCCGGGCTGGTCGCCGGCGCGGTCACCGCCGGCCTGGCACTGCAGCGCCGCCGACGCGCCGGCTGACTCAGGGGCCGAACGGGTCCGGCCGCCGCTCCAGCAGCGTGTGCAGGGTCTGCTGGATGGTTTCCCGCACCTGGTCGGCGAGGTTGAAGACCACCAACGGGTCGTCCGCCGAGTCGGTCAGATGGGCGGTGGGGATCGGCGGGCAGAACTCGATCAGCCACTTGCTGGGCAGCGGCACCATGCCCAGTGGCCCGAGCCACGGGAAGGTCGGCGTGACCGGGAAGTATGGCAGCTTGAGCAGCCGCGCCAGGGGCTTGATGTCGGCGAGCATCGGGTAGATCTCCTCGCCGCCGACGATGGCGACCGGCACGATCGGGGTGCCGGTACGCAGCGCCGCCGAGACGAACCCGCCCCGCCCGAACCGTTGCAGCTTGTACCGGTCGGCGTAGAGCTTGCCGATGCCCTTGAAGCCCTCGGGAAACACGCCGACCAGATCGCCGCCGCCGAGCAGCCGCTCGGCGTCCGGGTTGCAGGCCACTGTTCCGCCGGTCTTGCGGGCGATCTCGGAGACCACCGGCATCCGGAAGACCAGGTCAGCGCCGAGAAGCCGCAGGTAGCGGTGGCCGGGGTGCTTGTCGTGCAGAGCAGCCGAGAGGATCAACGCGTCCAGGGCCACCGTCCCCGAGTGGTTGCCCACCACCAGGGCCGGCCCGTCGAGGGGCACGTGCTCCACCCCACTGACCTCGGTGCGGAACCAGTCCCGGTAGAGCAGCCGCAGGAGGGGGTGGAAGACGGCGTCGGTCAACTCCGAGTCGAAACCGAACTCGTCGACCTCGTAGTCGCCGGAGAGCCGCCGGCGCAGGAACGCCAGGCCGTTCGCGACCTTGCGGTCCCAGTGGTCCCCCGGCCGGTCCGGCACCGCCGGCCCGGGCGTCTGGGTCGGCGCGACCTGAGCCGCGGGTCGGTGTCCGTTGCGCCGCGCCGGCTCCGCGTCCGGCACCGGCGACTGCTGCGGTACGTCGAAACGCCCGACCCCCTGCGGGTCGCGCCCCTCCCCCGGCCCACTCACGACGTCCCCTCAGTTCGCGACTGCGGGGCTCGCAAAACCGGCTCACTCCTCGCGCTCACGACGCCACCTCAGTTCGCGACTGCGGGGCTCGCAAAACCGGCTCACTCCTCGCGCTCACGACGACCGGTCCCGTATCGCGGCACGGACCTGCCGGATGCCGTCCAGGACGAGTTGCTCGGCGGCGGCCAACTGACCCCGGGTGACGACCACCCCGCCGTGGTGAGCGCGGATGAAGTCCTCGAACGCTTCGGCGGTGGAGCGGGGCGTGAAGCCGAACTCCTGCTCAAGCCGCGTCGTATCGACCACCCGGCCGTGCACGAAGAGGTCGACCTGGTCCAGGCCGTAACGGCCGAAGCCCATGCTCCGGGCCAGCGCGGCGGCACCGGACAGACCCGGTTCCAGCACCGGCACGGCCACCCGGCCGGCCCGCCGGATCGCCTGGGACAGCGACAGCACCCCCGGGCCGGCGACGTTGTAGGTGCCGGGATGGTCCTCCACGATCGACCGGTGCAGCACCTCCAACGCGTCGTCGAAGTGCAGGAACTGCAGACGCGGATCACGGCCGAAGACGGTCGGCACGAACGGCTGCGCGAAGTAACGGGTCAACGTGGTGTCGGCGGTCGAGCCGATGAACGGGGCGAAGCGCAGCACCGTCGCGGTGACGTCGGACCGACGGCGCCGGAACCCACGGACGTACCCCTCGAGGTCGAGGATGTCGCGGCCGAAACCGCCGCGCGGCACCTCACGGGGCTCGGTCTCCTCGGTGAAGACCGCCGGATCCCGGAACGACACCCCGTAGGCGGCGGTCGACGAACGGACCACCAGCTTGCGCAGCCGGGGCGCCCGTTGGCAGGCGGCGAGCAACTGCATGGTGCCGATGACGTTCTGGTCCTTCATGGCCGACCGGCCACCGTGCTGCTGGTCGGGGGCGCTGACCAGTGCGAGGTGCACCACCGCGTCGACGTCCAGGTCGGCGAGGAGGCCACCGAGGGAACCGGTGTCGACGCGGATCCGTTCGACCCGATCCAGCAGGTCGGTGAACTCGGTGCCGGAGTCCGGAGCGTCCACCCCGATGACCCGTTCGATCAGCGGGTCGGCGGCGAGTCGGGCCGCCACGTGGGCGCCGAGATAGCGGCCCACCCCGGTGACGACGACGACCCCCGGAGCACCTGAGGTGCCACCGGGGGTCATCTGACGCACCTACCCCGGCAGGGAAGACCGAGCCGGGACGACCACGGCCTGATCACCTGAGCCTCCGGAGGTCGACAGTTTGGCAAGTGACGCCGAACGCCGGGCCGTGAGCCCGGCGGCGATCACTTGCCGAGACGGCGACGCTGGACGCGGGTCTTGCGCAGCAGCTTGCGGTGCTTCTTCTTAGCCATGCGCTTACGGCGCTTCTTGACCACCGAGCCCATACGACAGCCTTTCGATACAACGTGCGGGGCGGACCGGATGACACCACGCAGGTGGCGACGGCGACCGCATGCGGACAACGGACCGGACCAGTCTGGGCGGCGGGGCGCACCGGTGGGGTCTCGGTCGGGGTCCAGGGTAGCCGGAGAGGGTCAGCCGGACCAACGCGCCCCCGTCGATGCCGGTTAGGTGGCACTCGGAGGGCGGTGCGGTGGCTCAGGCAGTCTCCTGAAAAGCACCCCGGAGATATTCGTGCACCGCATGCTCGGGCACCCGGAATGACCGGCCGACCCGGACGGCGGTGAGCTCACCGCTGTGCACCAGGCGATAGACCGTCATCTTCGACACCCGCATGACCGTCGCCACCTCCGCGACGGTCAGGAACTTGACCTCCGACAGCCGTCCGTCGGACTGCGACCCGGCCATGGCTCACCGACCCATCCCATGCCCGGCGCGTGCCAACCCGACGGATGCTCCGGGCCGGGCCGGCGACGCGCGTGTTACCAGTACGGTAGCGGGACGGCTGTGACCGGCGCGATCCCTTCGTACAACTGATCATGTTTCGATCGCTGGTTCACCCGATCCACACTCCCGCTATCTGCCCGGCTGCGTCCGGTGTCCCGCTTGCCCCGAAGCTGCTCACTCGGCGCGCAGGGCGACCACCGGGTCGAGCCGGCCGGCGCGCTGTGCGGGGACGACCCCGAAGACGATGCCCACCACCGCCGACACGCCGAAGGCGAGTGCCAACGACCACCAGGTGATCGCGGCCGGGATCGGCGACAGCGCGTCCACCAGGAGGGCGGTCCCCACGCCCAGCGCCATCCCGGTCAGCCCACCGATGGTGGTGAGCAGCACCGCCTCCAGCAGGAACTGCACCCCGATGTCGCGGGGGCGCGCGCCGACGGCCTTGCGCAGACCGATCTCCCGGGTCCGCTCCCGGACGCTGACCAGCATGATGTTGGAGACACCGACCCCGCCGACGAGCAGCGAGATACCGGCGATGGCAGCCAGTACGCCGGTGAGGACGCCCAGGATGTCGCCGAGTACGCCAAGGATCTGCTGCTGGGTGACCGCACTGAACTCGGTGTCCGGGTGGCGGCGGTTCAGTTCGGCGACGATCCGCTCGCCCAGCTCGTCGATCCGCTCCCGGTCCGGTGCCTTCACGGCGATGCCGTCCACCCGCTGGGTGCCCCAGAGCCGCTGCGCGGCGGTCACCGGCACGTGCACCTCGTCGTCCCGGTCGACGCCGAGGCTCTGGCCGAGTGGCGCGAAGACACCGATCACCCGGAACCGCACCCCGGCCAGCGCCACCTGCTGGCCGAGCGGGTCCCGGTCGGGGAAGAGCGCGCGGGCCACCGAGTCGCCGAGCACCGCCACGCGCCGGCTGGTGTCCACGTCGGTGCCGGTGAGGTAGCGACCCCGGGCCAGCGACCGGGTGAACACCGCCGGGGTGGTCTCCAGCACTCCCTGCACGGTGGTGAAGTCGGAGCGGGCACCGGCCCGCGCGGTCGCTCCGGAGGCGACGGTGACCGCCACCCGGTCCGGGTCGCCGACCACCCGGGTGACGGCGTCCACGTCCTTGAGCGTCAGCGGCGAGACCACCGGCGCGTTGCCCACCTCGATCCGGCCGGGGACAACCAGCAGCAGGTTGGAGCCGAGGCCCTCGACCTGTTGCTCGACCTTCTGTTTCGTGCCGGTGCCGATGGCCACCAGCAGGACCACCGAGGCCACCCCGATGATCACCCCGAGCATGGTCAGGGCGCTGCGCAGCCGGTTGGCCCGCAGGGCGTCCACCGCCACCCGCCACGCCTCGGCGACCCTCACGCCGCACCTCCGGGCCGCTCGGCGTCAGGCTCGCCCGGGTCGACCTCCCGCGGAAGGCGCCCGGTGGCTCCGGCGGCGCCACCGGAGCCACCGGACGGGTGCCCCGGGCCGCTTCCGGACGCGGACCGGGGCTCCGCGCTGGGAGCGGGGACCAGTGTCGCAGGTCGACCGTGATCAACGGACGGCGGTCGATCATGCGGGGAGGGTGGGTCGTCGCTGTCCGCCACGACCACCCCGTCGCGCATCGTGATCCGGCGCTGGGCCCGGGCCGCCACCTCCTGGTCGTGGGTGACCATCACCAGCGCCACCCCGGACTCCGCGTTCAACTGCTCCAACAGCTCCAGCACCGCCGCGCCGGTCACGCTGTCCAGGTTGCCGGTGGGTTCGTCGGCCAGCAACACCGTCGGCTCGGTGACCAGCGCGCGGGCGATGGCCACCCGCTGCTGCTCGCCACCGGACATCTGGTTGGGCCGGTGATCCAGGCGGTGCCCGAGGCCGACCCGGCCGAGCATCGCCGCTGCCCGCGCCCGACGCTGACGCGCCGGAACGCCCCGATAGACCAGCGGCAGGGCCACGTTCTCCACCGCCGACGTACGCGGCAGCAGGTGGAACGCCTGGAAGACGAAGCCGATCGTCTCGTTGCGCAGGGTGGCCATCTCCGGCGGGGCGAGGGCGTTGACGTCCCGCCCGCCGATCACCAGCCGGCCACCGGTTGGCCGGTCGAGCCCACCGAGGAGGTGCATGAGGGTGGACTTGCCCGAGCCGGACGGGCCGACCAGGGCCACGTAGTCCCCCGGTCGGACGACCAGCGACACCCCGCGCAACGCCTCGACGGACACGCCGTCCAGGTGGTACGTCCGGGACACACCCACCGCCTCGATCGCCGGCGGGGTGCCGGTCACCGCACCTCCTGGCCGTCGCGCACCTGGTCGGTGCCGCGCACCACGATCCGGTCGCCGGGCTGCACGCCGTTGAGGATCTGCACCAGATCCGACCCCTGCACGCCCACCGTCACCGTCGCCCGGCCGGCCTTGCCGTCGCGGACCACCCAGACCGCGTCCCGGCCGTCGGCGGAGAACACCGCCGAGGCGGGGACGGTCACCGCGTCGGCGGCCTCGCGTACCCGCAGGTGCACGATCGCGTTCATGCCCGGCCGGGGGGTCGGGGCCGGCACGTCCTCGGCCAGCTTCCCCGCGCCCAGCGCGAGACGTACCCGGTAGGTGACGCCGCCCTGGGCGGAACTGGTGGGCAGCACGTCCACCGAGCGGACCGTGGCGTCGTAGCTGGCACCGGTTACCGCGTCCAGCTCGACCGTGGCGGTCACACCGGCCTTGACCAGCAGCACGTCGGTCTCGTCCACCTCGGCGAGCAGCCCCAACTGCCCGGTGTCCACCACGGTCAGCACCGGCGTGCCCGCGGTGACCCGGCCGCCGACCGCGACCGCGTCGTCCACCCCGGCGGGCGGCCCACCTTGGCTGGGGGCCAGCACGGACGGGTCGATGCCGGCCGCCTGGGCGCCACCGGCCTGCTCCAGGAGCCCGGCGAGACCACCGGTCGAACCGCCGCCGGCCCGGGTGCCGCCCGGCTGCACCACTCCGGCGATCGGGGCGCGCAGGGTCAGCGCCTCGACGGTCGCCTTCGCCAGGTCGTACGCCTGCTGGGCCTGCAGCCGTTGCGCGGCGGAGAGCGCGCCGACGGCGGAGCTCAGCCCGCTGATTCCCCGCTGCACCGCCCGGACGGCCTGGTCGGCGCTGCGCGCCGCGGCGGCGTACTGCCGCTGGGCGGACGTCACCTGGGTCAGCAGCGCGTCCCGTAGCTGCGGGTCGGCGATCTTCTCGGCGGCCTTTCGGGCGGCGTCGAACGCCTCGTCCGCCGCCTTGTCCGTGCCGCGCCGGCTGCCGGTCAGGTCGCCGGTGGAGACACCACGCCCGGCGCGCTTCGCCGCGTCCAACGCCTCCCTCGCCTGGCGGAGCCGCTGTTGGGCGGAGGGCGAGTCGACGACGGCGAGAACCTGGCCACGCTTGACCGGCTGTCCGGGTTGGACCCGCAGGCTCGCCAGGGTGCCGTCGGCGGGAGCGGTCAGGGTTGCGGCAGCCCGGGCGGTCACCGTGGCCGGCGCGTCGATCACCTCGCTGACGGGGTTGCGGGCCGCCGAGGCGAGCGCGACGGGCGGCTGGTCGTCGCCGCACGAGGCCGCGGTGGTGGCGGTGAGGACGGCGACGGCGGTCAGGGCGACGAGCAGGCGGGGCCGCGTGGGGCTGGCGGGTCGCGGCGGCTGGGGGCGGCGCACCCCATCGATGGTACGGCTCACCAGCACACCGCCCACCGGCTGTCAGGCGGCGGCGGCGCGGACGTACGCGACGCACTCGTCGTGCAGCGTCGACCACTGCTCGCCGAACGCCTCCTCGGCAGCCGCGTCGAGGGTCCTGCGCTCGTGCACCACGGCCTTGAAGAAGGTGAGCAGCCGCTGCGGCCCGTACCGGTCGACGAGATGCCGGACAGCCAGGTAGCCGACGCCGTAGCTGCCGCCGACCCGCTCGGCGGAGGCGTCGTCGGCGGGGCTGATGCCCGCCAACTGGCCATCCCAACCGCCCCCGACCAGTTTCCGCACCTCGGCGATCCCCTCGTACCGGTCGACCGCCTGGCCGCCGGCACCGGCGAACTCGGCCAGCCCTTCCACCAGCCACCAGGTGGCCTTGCCCGGGTAGCCGCGCTCCGGCAGTGAGGCCGCGTGGGTCAACTCGTGCCGGAGCAGGTCGTCGGTGCCGCCGCTGGAGAGCCCGTCGGCGTTGAGTACCACCTCGTGGTGGCCGCCGCCCACGGTCACCGCGTAACCGGCGGTCCATTCTGGTCGGTCGCCGCCGTACCAGCGCTGCCACTCCTTGCGACCGGCGTAGAAGATCCGGTAGCGGTCCGGCGGCGATCCGGCCACCGCGTATCCGTCGGCGACCTTGGCCGCCGCCTCGGCCTGGGCGAGCAGGCCGGGCAGTTTGCCGCGCAGTGCCGGGGTGGTGGCGACGATGGTCCGCGCGCCGATCGCCACGGCCAGGTCGCTGATCTCCCACGGTCGGGTGCCGGTCTCCACCGACTTGGACTCCTCCATGGCGACCAACCGGGGCTGGTCGCCGTTCTCCCGCCAGCGGGTGCCGATCAGCACGGGGCTGGGCCGGCAGTTCGGTGCGACGAAGCAGTACTGGAAGCGCACCAGGAGCCGCCACTCGCCGGGTTTGCCGATGACCGGCACCGGCAAACCGCTCGGCTCGGCCCGCCAGCCGGTCACCTTGAGCTCGCGCAGTGCGCCGAAGCGTCGGCGCAGGTCGGTGTGCGCGGTGGGATCGGCGATGGCGAGGAAACCGGCACGATCGCCGGCGAGCAGCGCCGCGGACTGGCGGTGGAGCTGGGTGGTGATCCGGTCGGACAGCCCTCGGGCGACCGCGGTGGCCGGGTCGTCGGCCGCTGAGGCGCCGACCCGGCTGACCGTGGGCTGGGCACCGCTCTCCCGGATCACCGCCGCCACGAGCAGCGCCGGCAGGCCACAGCCCAGCAGCAGGACGACCACCACGAGCACCGTCCACAGCGGCCAGAGCCGCCGTGGTGCCGGCTGCTGCACCCCGTCAGTCACCCGCCGAAGGGTACGACCAATCGGTCGATGGGGCGAGGCCGCCCCGGGCCGGTGGGCCCGGGGCGCCGGCTCACGCGTCGGCGGCCGGCCAGGAGCGAAACGCGATGTCCATGCTGGCGACCAGCTGGTGGTACGAGCGATCGACCTCGCGGGGCAGGCCGAAGCCGCCCGCGGCCTCCAGGGCGACGAAACCGTGCAGGGCGCTGCGCAGCGCCCGGGTCGCGTCGACCGCGTCGTCACCGGTGAGCCCGTACCCGCGCAGCACCGCGACGATGGCACCGACCGCGCGCTCGCCCGCCTCGACGTGTTCCGGGTCGGCCGGGTCCGGCACCCGCTGGGTCGCCGGGTAGCGGCCGGGGTGCCGGTGGGCGTAGTCACGGTAGGCGTCGGCGATCGCCCGGAGCGCGTCGCCGCCGGCCCGGCCTGCGGCGGCGGTGGTCAGCTCGGTGGCCAGCTCGGCGGTGGCCAGAGCGGAGAGCTTCTGGGCCAGCGCGTCCGCCCCCCGCACGTGCTTGTAGAGGCTGGGCAGCGCGACGCCGAGCCGACCGGCGAGCGCGGCCAGGGTGAGCTGCTGATAGCCGACCTCGTCGGCCAGCCGGGCCGCCTCCCGTACGACGGCCTGCTGGTTGAGGCCGACCCTAGGCACCGGCGCACACCGCCAGGAAGCCCAGCAACTCGTCGGCGGTGCGCTGCGGCCGGTCGGCGTGCGGGTAGTGGCCGGATTCCTCGATCATCCGGGCTTCGGCGGTGCGGAAGAGCCGACGGGCGGCCCGCGCCTCGGCCCCCGGGTCGGGGAAGTCCGGGTCCTTCATACCCATCAGCACCAGCACCGGTTGCCGCACCTGCGGGGCGCGGGCGGTCCAGTGCGGCTCGGCTGGTGCGGTCACGCCGCGCGTCGCGGCCATCCGGCCGGGCTCGCGCAGCTTGGCCACCATGGAGCGGCGGTACTCGGCGTCGTCGACGGGCCGGTGCACCGGGAACAGCGTCTTGTGGAACATCCCGAACAGTCGCGCGTTGCGCAGCACGGCCCCCTGGGCCAACCGCAGGAGCGGGTTGAGTTTCGGCTGACCGACGAACGCGCCGATCTGCACGAGGCCGGCGACCAGCTCGGGGGCGTCGGTGGCGGCGAAGACCACCGCCGCGGCGCTGGACGAGCTGCCGACGAGGACGGCCGGCCCGGCGTCGAGGTCGCGGACGACGGCCAGCAGGTCGGCGCCGACCTCGGCCGCGGCGTACGTGGGCCAGCCGACGCTGGACTCGCCGTGGCCCCGGACGTCGACCGAGGCGACCCGGTGTCCGGCGGCCACCAGCAGTGGCACGAGGTGCCGGAAGCTCGCCCTGTTCTCCCCCATGCCGTGCGCGAGGACGACCAACGATCCCTCGCCGTGCACCTCGTAGGCGATGTGTCCGCCGTCCCGCCGCACCTGGCTAGTTGTCATAGCCATAAAGCTAACCTCATTAGCCATCGTCGTCAAGCCGCATACGAAAACGGGCCAGCGGGACCACAGGGGTCACCGCCGGCCCGTCGACCGGGTTCGGACTACTTCTTGGAGATCAACGCGCGGCCGAAGAAGACCAGGTTGGCCGGGCGCTCGGCGAGCCGGCGCATCAGGTAGCCGTACCACTCGTCGCCGTACGGGACGTAGGTGCGCACCGTGTAGCCCTCGCCGGCGAGGCGGGCCTGCTCCTCCGGGCGGATGCCGTAGAGCATCTGGAACTCGAAACGCTCCGGCCCCCGGTCGAACCAGCGGGCCCGGTCCTCACCGATGGCGATCATCCGGGGGTCGTGGGTGGCCAGCATCGGGTAGCCGTCGCCCGACATCAGAATGTTCATGCAGCGGACGTAGGACTTGTCCACCTCACGGGCCGACTGGTACGCCACCGACTCCGGCTCCTTGTAGGCGCCCTTGCACAACCGCACCCGCGACCCGGCCGACGAGAGCTCCCGGCAGTCCGACTCGGTCCGGCGCAGGTACGCCTGGAGCACCGCGCCGGTCGACGGGAAATCCTTGCGCAGCCGGCCCAGCACCTCCAGCGTCGAGTCGGTGGTGGTGTGGTCCTCCATGTCCAGGGTCACCGTGGTGCCCGCCGCGTCGGCCGCCGCGCAGATCGCCCGCGCGTTGTCGTACGCCAGCTGCTCGTCGAACATCTGACCGAGGGCGGAGAGCTTCACGCTCACCTCGGCGGCCGGGGTGAGCCCCGCACCGGCGAGCATCCTGAGCAGCCTCAGGTATTCGTCGCGGGTGGCGGTGGCCTGCTCGGGGGTGACGGTGTCCTCACCGAGGTGATCGAGGGTGACCGCGAGACCGTCGTCGACGAGCCCGCGGGTCGCGCGCAACGCGTCGTCGGTGGAGGCGCCGGCAACGAACCGGCGGACGACGTCCCGGGTGTACGGGGCGGTCGCGACGAGCCGCTCGACCTGGGATGACCGGGAGGCGGCGAGGATGACGGAACGGAGCATGAACCGAGCGTATCGCCCCTGCCAGGAGCCCCGCCGAGGGGCGGCCGGGCCACCCTCGACCCGAGGCGGGGCGGCGGCGGTGGCGTCGATCGGCTACAACGATGCCGTGGACCAACGCCCCCGCCGCCGGCTCCGGTCGGCCTCCGTGCAGCTCGGCGCGCTCACCGCTCTCGCGCTCGCCCTCTCCGGCTGCAACATGACCTCGGACGACGACGATGACGACGACTGCGCCCTCGGGCCGGTGGGCGGCGGCGACACGGTCGCGCTGGCGATGCGGGTCCCCGATCCGGCCGCCGGTCGCGCGGAGCCGGAGCCGACCACGGCGGCCCTGCCGGAACGCGGCGGGTTCGGCACCCACCTCGCCTCCTGCGGGGGCTGAGATGCGCCGCGAGACGGTCGCGCCGCGACCCGACTGGGACGCCACCATCCGGGCGCAGGGGCTGGTCTACGTCGACACCGAGTTGCCCGACGGCGGAGTCATGTCGTACTGGGACGAGACCGCCGCGTACGCCTTCGAGCTGGACGAGGTACTGCGGCTGGAGGAGGCCACCGAGGAACTGCACCGGATGTCGGTGGCCGCGGCCGAGCACGTGGTGACCCACCGCCGGTACGCCGAGTTCGGCATCCCGGCGTGGGCTGCCGACGCGGTGGCCCGGTCGCTGCGCGAGGCGCCACCCACCCTCTACGGGCGCTTCGACCTCGCGTACGACGGCAGTTGGCCGCCGAAGATGTTGGAGTACAACGCGGACACCCCTACGGCGCTGGTCGAGGCGAGCATCATCCAGTGGTACTGGCTGGAGCAGACCCGGCCGGAGCTGGACCAGTGGAACAGCCTGCACGAGCGGCTGGTCGGCGCCTGGGCCAAGATCGGGGCCGGGCTGCACGACCCCCGGGTGCACGTGCTCTGGTCGGACGAGGAGGAGTCGGGCGAGGACCAGATGACCGCCGGCTACCTCGCCGAGACCGCCCGGCAGGCCGGCCTGACCGTCGAGCTCCAGCCCATCCAGGAGATCGGCTGGGACGGCCGGCGTTTCGTCGACGCCGCCGACCACCCGGTGACCACCTGCTTCAAGCTCTACCCGTGGGAGTGGATGCTGGCCGAGCCGTACGGGCCGGCGGCGCTGGCCCCCGGCACCCCGACCACCTGGATCGAGCCGGCCTGGAAGCTGCTGCTGTCCAACAAGGCGCTGCTCGCGGTCCTCTGGGAGCTGTACCCCGGCCACGAGTACCTGCTGCCGGCATACCTCGACTCGCCGCGCGGAATGTCGGAGTACGTGGCCAAGCCGCTGCTCGGCCGGGAGGGCGGCTCGGTACGCGTCGTCACGGCGGAGCGGGAGATCACCAACCCGGGTATCTACGGCGACGAGGGCTGGTGCTACCAGGAATTCCGGGCGTTGCCGGAGTTCGCCGGTAATCGAATGGTGCTGGGCAGCTGGATCGTCGACGGCGAATCGGCCGGGGTCGGAGTCCGGGAGAGCGCCAGCCTGATCACTGACGGCTACGCGCGGTTCCTGCCGCACTACATCGACGCACCGCGCGCCCCGTGAGTCGTCTACCGTTGGGGGCGTGAACTTCGACGCGTACGCCCGGACCGGCGTTGACCTGGTCAACGCCCGCCTGGACGACCTCGACGACCTGCGGGCCCTCTTCCCCGACGACAACGCCTGGATGCGCGACGAGGTCGCGGACCGGGACATCGCCATCTTCCGGCGGGCGCAGAAGCGGTTGCGCGACGTCTTCGAGTACGGCACCTCGGGGCGCGACGCCCAGGCGGTCACCGAGCTGAACGCGCTGCTTGAGGCGTTCCCGGTGCAGCCGCGCATCTCCGGGCACGACTCCAGCGACTGGCACATGCACGTGACCAGCCGGGGGGCCTCGGTCAGCGCGGAATACCTGGCCGGTGCGGTCTGGGGGCTGTCGGTCTGGCTCTGCGAGTACGGCAGCGCCCGGTTCGGGGTCTGCGCCGACGAGCGGTGCGGCAACGTCTACCTGGACACGTCGTCCAACTGCTGCCGGCGGTTCTGCTCGGAGCGCTGCGCCACCCGCTCGCACGTGGCGGCGCACCGGGCCCGCAAGCGGGCGGCGGTCGGCGAGCAGGTGACGGTCGCCGCGCAGCCCACCGCGGTCGCCGACTCGCTCACGCCGGTCAGCTGACGCCACTGCCGTCCGCTCGTGGGGCGGGACGGATCAGGCGTCGACCGGGGACGGGGCGGTCAGGTGCTGCCGGGCGAACTCCAGCGCGGCGCGCAGGTCCGCCTCGCGCACCGCGCGACTCTTCGCGCCCCGGGTGGCGACCTCCACCGCCACCGCCCCGGTGAAGCCGCGCCCGGCCAGCGAGGAGAGCAGCTCGCCGCAGGGCTGGGTGCCGCGCCCGGGCACCAGGTGCTCATCGCGGCCCTCGCCGGTGCCGTCGCCGAGGTGCACGTGCGCCAGCCCGGCGCCCATCCGGTCGGCCATCTCCAGCGGGTCGCTGTGCGAGGCCGCGCAGTGCGACAGATCCAGGGTGTACGACGGGTAGCCGGTGTCGGTGGGATCCCAACCCGGCACGTACGGGACGAACTTCCGGCCCGCCATTCGCACCGGGTACATGTTCTCCACCGCGAAGCGCAGCCCGGGGAACCGGTCCGCGACCGTGGCCAGCCCCTCGGTGAAGTTGCGGGCGTAGTCGCGCTGCCAGGTGAACGGTGGGTGCACCACGACGGTCGGCGCCTCCAGCGTCTCGGCCAGCTCGGCGGCCTTGCGCAGCCGCTCCCACGGGTCCGGGCTCCACACCCGCTGGGTGACCAGCAGACAGGGCGCGTGCACCGAGAGCACCGGCACGTCGTAGTGCGTGGAGAGCCCGCGCAGCGCGCCCGCGTCCTGGCTGACCACGTCGGTCCAGACCATCACCTCGACGCCGTCGTAGCCGAGTGCCGCGGCCAGTTGGAACGCCGCCGCGGTCGGCTCGGGAAAGACCGACGAGCTGGACAGGAGCACGGGAACGCGGGAAGTCACATCAGCCAGCGTAGCCCGGCAGCGCCGGGGGCATCGTGACGAGCGCCAGCAAACCGCCCGAAACCGGCCGCCGGATCAGATCGGCTCCAGTTGATCGAGCCGACGGAGAATGACGCCCTCCCGCAGCGCCCACGGGCAGATGTCCATCGAGTCCAGATCCAGGCGGCGCATCACCGCCTCGGCGACCACGGCGCCGGCCAGCAACTGGTGAGCCCGGGCCGCGCTGACCCCCTCCAGCTCCATCAACTGCGCCGGTGGGATGTGCCGGATGAAGCCGATGACCTGCCGCAGGCCGGCCCGGGTCAGGCTGCGCCGGGCCCAGAGCCCGGCACCGGACGGCGCCGCCCCGGCCAGGCGGGCGAGGGTGCGGAACGTCTTCGAGGTGCCCACCGCCCGATCCCAGCCCACCTCCGTCATCTGGTCGACCACCTTGTCCAGCCGACCGTGCACGTACTCCCGGAGCTTCTCCACGGTCTCGGCCGAGGGCGGCGCCACGCTGGCCGGGTCGACCCGCAGCCGCTCCCGGGTCAGCCGGCCGGCGCCGAGCGGCAGCGAGACCGCGACGTCCGGGTGCTCGTCGATACCGGCGGCGATCTCCAGCGAGCCGCCGCCGATGTCCAGCACCAGCAGCCGCCCCGCCGACCAACCGAACCAGCGCCGAACGGCCAGGAACGTCATCCGCGCCTCGTCCGCCCCGGAGAGCACCGCCAGGCGTACGCCGGTCTCGTCGCGGACCCGGGCGAGCACCTCGGCCGCGTTGGTGGCGTCGCGTACCGCCGACGTGGCGAAGGCGATCAGGTCGTCGGCCTCCAGCCCGGCGGACGCCGCCTTGGCCATGCCCACGGCCTTGACCAGGCTGTCCGCGCCCGCCTCGGTCAGCGCGCCGTCGGGGCCGATCTGCTCGGCCAGCCGGAGCACCACCTTCTCGGAATGCGCCGGCCACGGGTGCGCGCCGTGGTGCGCGTCCACCACCAGCAGGTGCACCGTGTTGGATCCGACGTCGAGGACACCCAGTCGCATGGTGAAGACCCTAGGTGCAACACGTTTGCGCGGCTCACCGGCCCGTGGACGTCACCGCGCGTACGCTGGGCCGGGTGACGATGGAGCTCCGAGTGCTGGTGGACGATCCGGGCGACCCGCGCAGCCGCGAGGTGCCACTGGACTTCCCCCGGGAGTGGATCGAGTTCACCGACCCGGCCGACGACACGCACCTGATCCGGGCCGACCTGACCTGGCTGCTCTCCCGCTGGACCTGCATCTTCGGCAAGGGCTGCCACGGCATCATCGCCGGCCGGGCCGCCGACGGCTGCTGCTCGCACGGGGCGTTCTTCACCGACTCGGACGACGAGAAGCGGGTCCGCAACGCCGTCAAGCGGCTCACCCCGTCGACCTGGCAGCACTTCCGGCGCGGGTTCAAGAACTGGACCGACGAGGACACCATCGACGGCAAGAACCCGGCTCGGCGCACCGCCACCCAGGGCGCCGAGGGGCCGTGCGTGTTCCTCAACGACGCCGACTTCGCCGGCGGGGGTGGATGTGCTCTGCACGCCCAGGCGCTGCGCGACGGGGTGCACCCGCTGGAATACAAGCCGGACGTCTGCTGGCAGCTGCCGATCCGGCGCGACCAGGACTGGGTCAAACGGCCGGACAACAGCAAGGTGCTGGTCTCCACCCTGTCCGAGTTCGACCGCCGGGGCTGGGGAGCCGGCGGGCACGACCTGGACTGGTGGTGCACCTCCTCGACGGACGCGCACGTCGGCGCCGAGCCGATGTACCTGTCGTACGGGCCGGAGTTGACCGCGCTGATCGGCGCTGCCGCGTACGAGCGACTGGCCGAGCTGTGCGCCGCCCGGGTGAAGCAGGGCCTGGTCGCCCCACACCCCGCCGACGAGCTCTAGCGAATCCTGGTAGCAATCCACCTGGCCGTGACGCGGTGCATCGGATGGAACCTGTGGAGCTGAATCGCTGACGACATCAGTGGATGACTCGTTTGTGACATCAGCTCCACAGGCATCGCACGCGGTGCGGACCGGCGAACGGACGTGACGACCGCTGTCGTCACCAGCAAAGCGTCCGGCGAGCAATCGTGGACAGCCCGAAGGGGGCCCGCGCCGAGCGCAGGCCCCCTTCGGGTGCGCCGATCACGGCTCGAACTTGTAGCCGAGGCCCCGGACGGTGACGATGAAGCGCGGCGCGGACGGCTCCGGTTCGATCTTGGAGCGCAGCCGCTTGACGTGCACGTCCAGCGTCTTGGTGTCTCCGACGTAGTCGGCACCCCAGACCCGGTCGATGAGCTGGCCGCGGGTGAGCACCCGACCCGCGTTGCGCAGCAACAGCTCCAGCAACTCGAATTCCTTCAGCGGGAGCTGCACGGCCCCGCCGTCGACGGTCACCACGTGCCGCTCGATGTCCATCCGAACGGGCCCGGCGGCCAGCGTCGGGGCGCCCGTTTCGGCCACCTCCGGGCTCTGCCGGCGCAGCACCGCCCGGATCCGGGCGACCAGTTCCCGCGGCGAGTACGGCTTGGTGACGTAGTCGTCGGCGCCGATCTCCAGCCCGACCACCTTGTCGATCTCGCTGTCCCGGGCGGTGACCATGATGATCGGCACGGCCGACCGCTGCCGTAGCTGCCGGCAGACCTCGGTCCCCGACATCTCCGGCAACATCAGGTCGAGCAGCACGATGTCGGCGCCGGTCCGGTCGAACTCGGTGAGGGCGTCGGTGCCGGTCGCGGCGACCGAAACCTCAAAGCCCTCCTTACGGAGCATGTACGACAAGGCGTCGGAGAACGACTCCTCGTCCTCGACCACCAGAACGCGGCTCAACGGGGACTTCCTTTCCATTTGCTGTCAGACCTGCCGTAGCCCAGCCGGACCGGACTCGATCCCAACCGGCGGCAGTGTCGCCAGCAGGTCGTCCGGGGGACTGGCGGGCAGCCGGAGGGTGAACGTCGATCCACCACCAAGAGTGCTCGACACCTCGACCCGTCCGCCATGGTTGCTCGCAATGTGTTTCACGATTGCCAGGCCGAGCCCGGTGCCGCCGGTGGCACGCGAGCGCGCCTGGTCGGCCCGGTAGAACCGCTCGAAGATCCGGTCCACGTCGGTGGGGGCGATGCCGATGCCCTGGTCGGCGACGGCGATCTCGACGTGCTCGTCGGTGCCACGGAGGGTGACCCGCACCGTGGTGTCCTCGCCCGAGTAGTTGATGGCGTTTTCCACCAGGTTCGCCACCGCCGTGGCGAGCTGGGAGTCGCTGCCGTACACGGTGAGGCCACGCTCCCCGTCGACGGTCACCTCGACGCCCCGGGCGGAGGCCGTGGTGCGAGTCCGGTCGACCACCTCGGCGATCACCCAGTCCAGCGCGACCGGCTCTGGTGGCGGCTGCGGTTCGGCGCCCTGCAACCGGGTCAGCTCAAGCAACTCCTGCACCAGCCGACCCAGCCGGGTCGACTCGTGCTGGATCCGTTCGGCGAACCGGCGCGCGGCCACCAGGTCCTCGGAGAGGTCGGGTGCCGCCGCATCGGCCGGCTCGGTCGCGTCCAGCAACGCCTCGGCGAGCAGTTGGAGCGCCCCGATCGGCGTCTTCAGCTCGTGGCTCACGTTGGCGACGAAGTCGCGTCGCACACGGGTCAGCCGGTGCGACTCGGTCACGTCGACCGCCTCGACCGCGATGAACCCGTTACCGAGGCCCATCGCCCGCAGGTGCACGCCGAGCGGGTTCTCCCCCGCGCTGTCGCGACCCCGGGGCAGGTCCAGCTCGATCTCGCGGCGCACTCCGGTGCGTCGCACCTGGCCGGCAAGGGTACGGATCAGCGGGTGCGCGGCGATCGAGCCGGGGGTACTGCCGGCACGCAGAAGACCCATCGCACGGGCGGCCGGGTTGATCAGCACGGGCACGTCGTCGTTGTCCAGTACCACGACACCGGCCCGGAGCGAGTCGATCGTCCGGCGGCCGAGCCCGGCCTGCTCCTCGTCGGCGATCGCGGGCCTCCCCCTGCTCCAGCGGGAGCTCGCGCTCCCCGTCGACGTGGAGCGACCATCCCGCACCGGCAGGAACCGGGGCAGCAGAAAAACGGCGGCCAACCCGGCCACCAACGCTGCGGCCACCACGACCGCCACCGCCCACTCCACCCGGCGATCGTAGGGTCATTGTTAACCTGGCTACCACACAGACCGGGACGAAACCCCCTCACTTCCGGAATTGTTCACCCCTGCGACTGGCGTCGTTCACCGTGGTTCATCCGAGGTCCGTCCGCGCCCCCTACCGTTGGCGTCGCACCTGCTCAACCCCCCTGCGCCGGCACCCGTCGGCGGCGACCGACCACAGGACGTGATGATGCGCGACGAGTTCCGGGCCGACCTCCAGATCGTCAGCCAGCTGCTGGTGGACATGGCGGAGGGCGTCCGCGCCGCCATGCGCCAGGCCACCCGGGCCCTGCTCACCGCCGACCGGCAGGCCGCCGAGACGGTCATCGAGCGGGACGCCGAGATCGACGACCTCTACCGGCACGTCGAGGAGCGGGTCTGCGACCTGCTCGCCCGACAGGCGCCGGTCGCCTCCGACCTCCGGGCGATGATCACCGCGCTGCACGTGGCCGCCGATCTGGAGCGGATGGGCGACCTCGCCGACCACGTGGCGAAGACCGCGCTGCGCCGGCACCCCTCCCCCGCCGTCCCGGCCGAGCTGCGGACGGTCTTCACCGAGATGTCGGACATCGCCGACCGGATGGCCGCGAAGATCGGTTCGGTGCTGGCGAAGCCCGACGCCAACCTCGCCGCCGAGCTGGACCACGACGACGACGCCATGGACGAGCTGCACAAGAACCTGTTCGCGATGCTGCTCGGCGACGACTGGCCGTACGGGGTGGAGACCGCGATCGACGCCACCCTGCTGGGCCGCTTCTACGAGCGCTTCGCCGACCACGCGGTCAACGCCGGCGAGCACGTGGTCTACCTGATCACCGGGGAGAACACCCCCACCGCCAGCTGACGTGCAAGGAAGGGCCCCTTGTTATCGCTGTTCGGATAACAAGGGGCCCTTCCCACGTCTCAGCGGCCTTGGTTCGCGACCGCGGCGGCGGCTTCCTTCGCTGCCGTCGGGTCGAGGTACGTGCCGCCCAGGCTGAGCGGGCGCAGCTGCGGGTCGAGGTCGTAGCGCAGCGGGATGCCCGTCGGGATGTTCAGCTTGGCGATCGCCTCGTCGGAGATCTGGTCGAGGTGCTTGACCAGGGCACGCAGCGAGTTGCCGTGCGCGGCCACCAGCACCGTCCGGCCGGCCAGGATGTCCGGCACGATCGAGTCGTACCAGTAGGGCAGCATCCGTTCGACGACGTCCTTGAGGCATTCGGTACGCGGCATCAGCTCGGTCGGCAGCAGCGCGTAGCGAGGGTCGCCCACCTGCGACCACTCGTCGTTGTCGTCGATCGGCGGCGGCGGGGTGTCGTACGACCGGCGCCAGAGCATGAACTGCTCCTCGCCGTACTCATCCAGGGTCTGCTTCTTGTTCTTGCCCTGCAGGGCGCCGTAGTGCCGCTCGTTGAGCCGCCACGACCGGCGCACCGCGATCCAGTGCCGGTCGGCGGCGTTGAGCGCCAGCTCGGCGGTGCGGATCGCACGGCGCATCACGCTGGTGTGCACGACGTCCGGCAGCAGGCTGTGCTCGCGCATCAACTCGCCGCCGCGCCGCGCCTCGTTCTCACCCTTCTCGGTCAGGTCGACGTCCACCCAACCGGTGAAGAGGTTCTTGGCATTCCAGTCGCTCTCACCGTGCCGCAGCAGGACCAGCGTCCCGATGGTGGGCCCTTCGCTCGCAGTCATGCGGATCATCCTGCCTCAACCGTCCCAGGGACACGCGGGCACCCGTCGTGACGACCACCACGTGAAAATGCGGGTGACCAGCGGATCCGCCCGCCACTAGGGTTGTAAGGCACAGCAGTCACATCGGTCATTACTTGCCAGCGGGGGCGCCATATGCGGACGATGCGGAGTTGGTTCCGGGACACCACCGGCGGCCTGCCGACCACCTTCTGGTACCTGTGGTCGGGCACCCTGATCAACCGGCTCGGCTCGTTCGTCCTCGTCTTCCTCGCCATCTACCTGACCCAGGAACGCGGCTTCTCGGCCTCCCAGGCCGGCCTGGTGATCGGCCTGTGGGGCGTCGGCGGTGCGTTCGGCACCATCGCCGGCGGCACCCTTGCGGACCGGTGGGGCCGCCGACCGACACTGCTCACCGCGCACGTCGGCGCGGCCGCCATGATGCTCGCGCTCGGGCTGGCCCGGGATCTCTGGGCGGTGGCGCTGGGCGCCCTGCTGCTCGGCATGTTCGCCGAGGCGGCCCGGCCCGCGTTCGGGGCGATGATGATCGACGTGGTGCCGGCGAAGGACCGACTGCGCGCCTTCTCGCTCAACTACTGGGCCATCAACCTCGGCTTCGCCTGCGCCGCCGTCCTCGCCGGCCTTGCCGCCCAGGCCGACTACCTGCTGCTGTTCGTGGTCGATGCCGCCACCATGCTGATCACCGCTCTGATCATCTTCAGCCGGGTACCGGAGACCCGGCAGGCCGGTTCCGCTACCGCCACCGCCGCGAAGGCCCCGCGCGGCGCCCTGCGCACGATCCTCACCGACCGCGTGTACCTCGGCTTCGTGGCACTCAACCTGTTCGCCGCGCTGGTCTTCCTCCAGCACATCTCGATGCTGCCGATCGCGATGGGCGACGACGGCCTGAGCCCCGCCACCTACGGCTCGGTGATCGCGCTCAACGGCGTCCTCATCGTGGTCGGCCAACTCTTCGTGCCCCGACTGATCCGGGGTCGGAGCCGCTCGCACGTGCTGGCGCTGGCGTCCGTGGTGATGGGCGTCGGGTTCGGGCTGACCGCGTTCGCCGGCACCGCCTGGTTCTACGGGTTGACCGTGCTGATCTGGACGGTCGGCGAGATGCTGAACTCGCCGTCCAACTCCACCCTGATCGCCGAGCTTTCCCCGGCCGAGTTGCGAGGCCGCTACCAGGGCGTGTTCTCCCTCTCGTGGCAGGTCGCCGGGGCCAGCGCGCCGATCCTCGGCGGGCTGGTGCGCGAGCACGTCGGCAACGACGCGCTCTGGTTCGGCTGCGCCGTGATCGGCGTCCTGACCGCGGTGGCCCACCTGGTGTCCGGCCCCGCTCGGGAGCGGCGGGCCACCGCCCTGCGCCGCACCGGCGAGGCGCTGGCACCGATCGGTACCACCCCGCCGGCAGCGTCGCGGCCGACCGAGACGGCGGCCGTCTGACCGGCGGGCGTTGTGACGAAGCGCCCATGATCAGGAAATCGACTGGCGGAACCAGACCCGAGTTCCTACCGTGCAGGAGAAACGGTTAGGAAACCGAACTGTTCGGGAGGTCGGGTGCACGCCCTGCGGCGCTGGTGGCACGACACCGCGGGCGGGCTCCCCGCCACCTTCTGGTACCTCTGGGCCGGTCTGCTGATCAATCGGGCCGGCGCGTTCGCCATGCTGTTTCTCTCGCTGTACCTCACCGACGTGCGCGGAGCCAGCGAAGGGATGGCCGGCACGGTGGTCGGCGCGTACGGTGCCGGCGGGGCAGCCGGCGTACTGCTCGGCGGGGTGCTCGCCGACCGGTGGGGACGCCGGGCGACCCTCCTCGCCGCGCACCTGGCCACGGCCGGTCTGATGGTGGCGCTCGCCTTCAGCCGGCCCCTGCTCCTGATCGCGGTGCTCTCCGCGCTGGTCGGTGTGGTCCACTCGATGCCCAGCCCGGCGTTCGTCGCGGCGATCGTCGACGTGGTGCCCGCCGAGCGCCGCTCGCGCGCGTTCAACCTCCAGTTCTGGGCGTTCAACCTGGGAATGGCGGTCGCCTCGCTGCTCGCCGGGGTGCTGGCCGAGGCCAGCTTCACCGCGCTGTTCCTGGTCGACGCCGGCGCAACCCTGACCGCCGCCGCCGTGATCGGTTGGAAGGTGCCGGAGACCCTGCGTCCGGCCGCTCCGACCGCCGACCTCCCGGCGGCCATCCGTCCGACGCGGAAGGCCGTCCGGCCCCGCCGGCCAGGACTGCACACCGCACTCACCGACCGCACCTTCCTGGTCTTCGTCGGGCTCACCTTCGTGCTGGCCGTGCTCACCATGCAGACGTCGACGATCATGCCGCTGGCCATGCGCGCGGACGGCCTGAGCCCATCGGCGTACGGGTTGGTGGTGGCGCTGGGCGGCGCGCTGATCGTGGTCGGGCAGCTGTTCGTGCCCCGGCTGATCGACCGGCACCGCAAGGACGTCGTGCTGGCCGCCTCGACCGCGCTGCTCGCGCTGGGCTTCGGGGTGCTCACCGTCGCCGACGAGTTGGCCGTCTACCTGGGTGCCGCGATCGTCTGGACGGTCGGCTCGATGCTCGCCGCCCCACCCAACGCGCAGATCAACGCCGACCTGGCGCCGCCGCAGCTACGCGCGCGGTACCAGTCGGTCTTCTACCTGACGTTCCCGGCTGCGGCCTTCATCGCCCCCACCCTCGGCGGGGTGAGCCTGCAGTACCTCGGCGACCGGCACTGGCTGATCGTGGGCGGGCTGGGCCTCTTGGCCGCGCTCGGGCATCTGCTCGCCGGGCCACCCCGTGAGCGGCACGTGGCGGTGCTGCGCCGGGCCGCCGGCCGGGAGCCGACCACAGTCGTGGACCGCGTGCCGACGGCGTAACCCGGGCCCTGTATCGCAAAGCGCCCACCACGTCCCTGAGGTCGTGGTGGGCGCCCGCCGGTGGGGCCGGCGGCGGCGGGCAACACTCACCCCCGTAAGCATCGCCCGCTCACGCCGCCGGTCCAAACAGGTGGGCACCGTCCCCCAACGGTTGATCCACCCGTCCCCTCGCGCCTCGCTTGGTGCGCGGATCTGATCGATCCGCCGCTCCCCCGAACGTTTCCAAGCGTGGCGCGGTGCAATAAAGTTAGAACGCCCGGATTCTGGATTCAACCCAGAACGCTGTCTCGCCGGTCACAACTGGCGAGTATTCGCTGCTCGGGCCTCGGTCTTTGGCAACAACCGCGTACCCGTCAGCCATTCCCGCAAACACCTCAACCATCCTCCCGATCGGGTGACTCGGTCCGGAAGAAGTTGCTCTGCCGGCCGTCGCGCATCTGTTCCTGATAAATCAGGTTCAGCCGGCGCAGGTCAAAGGTGTAAAACCACTCATCCCAGGTGATCTCACGGATCCGGCTGCTTTCCCGGTATCCGGGGATGTTGAAGGTCAACACACCCGCCCGGCCCTCCCGCTCGGTGCCGGCGATGGTCGCCGGCTTCGCCCCGCGCTCCCGGGCCCAGCGCTGAATCACCTCATGATTCGCGGTGATCAGACTCCGTCCCGGCCGCTCCGGCCGGTCCATCGTCGACGAGATCACCTGTGAGCTGCGGGCCGACCGTCCGGTGTCCCGTCCGGTCCGGATCCCGCCGGCCGCCGTGCCGCTACCGGACGGCCGCGGCGCCGTGCGCGTGGCGGGTGCCGCGCGCTTCGCCGTGGTGCGGCCTGTGGGTGCCGCCCGCTTCGCAGCCGGCCGCGCCGGTGCCTTCTTCGCTGGCGCCTTCCGCGCGGGCGCCGTACGAGCCGTCGTTGTCTTACGCGCGGCTGTCGTCTTGCGCGCGGCCGCCGTCTTACGCGCGGTCGTCGCCGTCGTCTTCTTCGCGGCGGTCGTCTTCTTCGCCGCCGCCGTCGTCGTCTTCTTCGCCGCCGCCGACTTTCGCACGGCGGTGGTCTTCTTCGCGGCGGCCGTCTTCTTCGCGGGTGCGCTCTTGTTCGCGGGCGCGGCCTTCGCGCGGCTCGGCGCCGCCTTGGCGGCCGATTTCTTCGTGCCGGCGGCGCGACCCGCCGATGCCCTGGTGCCGCCGGCACGGCCCGTCGGGCCGGTGCTGCTCCGACCCGCGCCGGCCCGCATCGAGCGCACCAACTGTTTCACCAGGTCGGGCTTGCGCAGTGCGGAGATCCCGGAGACCCCGCGTTTGCGTAGCTGCCCGCGGATGTCGTCCACCCGCATCCGGGAGATCTCCGACTCGGAAACTCCGGGAGTACCCGGCGTCTGGTTACCGGCCTGTCGCTTCGTCCTGGTCGCAGTCGCGCCGCGACCTGAGCTGTTTCGCTGAGCCATGGGACGCTCCGCTCCTTGACACTCCGTCCTCGGCGCGCGGGGGTCCCTTGCCGCACCGCGCGGTGCGGCATACCCGTCAGGAGCACTCCGAACCACCGGGCGACAGGCCGGGTCGGGGCCGATCGATCAGGTCGGGTCGGGGCCGGAGCCGGAGGGCGCGAAGAGATGGGCGAACGCGGCCAGGTTGGCGGTCGACTCACCACGCTTGACCCGCCACTCGTACTCCCGCCGGATCGAACTGCCGAAGCCGATCTCCAACATCGTGTCGAACGACTCGTCGGCGTACGTGAGCACGGCGCCGAGCAGACGGTCCAACTCGTCGGCGTCCACACCAGCGGGGTTGACCCGCCCGGTCAGATACACGTCACCGACCGCGTCCGTGGAGAAGGAGACCGCGTACATCCGGGCGTTGCGCTGCAACAACCAGGCCCACAGCTCCTCACGGCGCTCGTCCGGCTGGCGCATCACGAACGCCTCGATCCGCAACGCGTGCTCACCGACGATCAGGTTGCAGACCGTCTTGAGCTTGTGGGTGCCCGGCAGGGTCACCGCGTACGAGCCGGGGCCGGTCGACTCCCAGGCCAGGTCCCGTTCGGCACAGACCGACTCGATCAGGGTCGCAAGATCGCTCTTCGGGCTCACCGGACCCACTCTACGACCGACCCGGCCGACGCACCGGGCGTCGACCGGCGCCCCAGGTCACCAGGAGCAGGAGAGCGCCGGATCGGCCGCCAGATCGGCGGCGAGGCGGTTGCGGTGTGCGGCGATCGCCTCCCCGTAGACACCGAGCAGGCCGGCGACAGTGCGATCCCAGGAGAAGTGCCGGGCGTGCTGCTCGGCGCCCCGGGCGAGCGTCGCGCGGCGGGCCGGGTCCGGCAGCAGGCGGCCCAGCGCAGCGGCCCAGTCGACCGGGTCGTGCCCGTCGATCAGCACCCCGCTCACCTGATCCCGCACGGCGGTGACCAGCCCGCCGACGGCGGCCGCCAGAACCGGCGTACCGCAGGCCTGCGCCTCCAGGGCGACGAGCCCGAAGGATTCGTTGTGCGACGGCACCGCGACCAGATCGGCCGCCCGGTACAGGGCCGGCAGGTCGTCCCCGGTGAGCGGCGACAGGAACCGCACTCCGTCGCTGACTCCGAGCCTGGCGGCCAGCTCGATCAACGCGGTCGGCCGGTCCAGCCCACTGCCGCTGGGTCCCCCGCAGATCACCACGGTCACCTGGTCGGCCAGCGCCGGGTCGCGCTCCCGCAGGGCCGCGACCGCGCGGATCAGCACGTCGGGGGCCTTGAGCGGTTGGATCCGACCGACGAAGGCGACGACGTACCCGTCGGCCGGCAGCCCCAGCCGGCGGCGAGCCTTGCGGGCAGCCGCGGCCCGACCACCCGGAGCGGGCCGGAACCGATCCAGGTCGACGCCCGGCTGCACGACGGAGACCCGGGCCGGATCGGCGTCGTACCGATCAAGGAGGTCGGCGGCCTCGACCCGGGTGTTGGCGACCAACCGGTCCGCCTCGGCGACCACCTGCTCCTCACCGATCACCCGGGCCTTGGGCTCTGGCCGGTCACCGGCAGCGAGCTGGGCGTTCTTGACCTTCGCCAGGGTGTGCGCGGTGTGCACCAGCGGCACCCCCCAACGCTCCTTCGCCAGCCAGCCGACCTGCCCGGAAAGCCAGTAGTGGGAGTGGATCAGGTCGTAGTGCCCGGGCGGGCGGGATGCCTCGGCGCGCAGCACCCCGGCCGTGAAGGCGCAGAGCTGGCCGGGCAACTCCTCCTTGGTGAGGCCCTCCAGGGGACCGGAGGTGATGTGCCGGACCTGCACGCCGGGCGCCATCTCGACCACCGGGGGCAGGTCGCCGGAGGTGGCCCGGGTGAAGATCTCCACCTCGACGTTGGCCTCGGCGAGTCGCCGCGCGACCTCGAGGATATAGACGTTCATTCCGCCGGCGTCGCCCGTGCCGGGCTGGTGCAGGGGTGAGGTGTGTACCGACAGGGTGGCGATACGGCGAGGCCGAGGCCACGGTCGGGCACCTCGCTGACGACCGACACCGGTGTGCATTTCCGCCACATCCGCTCCTTTGTCACGGTTGATGCCGTCCCGCACGACCGGCGCTTCTCGGTCAACCTGTACGCCGGATGCCATCTTCCCCATCGGGCTTCGGAAATTCCCCAGCGCGGCCCGCCGGGGTGACGGACCTCATCACCCGACGCCCACCGATGCGACTCTCACGCCCGGTCCAGCCCGGCTCCACGGCCGGGGTGACAATGTCGGGATGACCTCTGTCGCCATCGTCACCGGAGCCTCCAGCGGGATCGGCGCGGCCACCGCCCGCCGGCTCGCCGCCGAAGGCTTCCACGTGCTCGCCGCCGCGCGCCGCGCCGATCGGCTCGCCGACCTGGTCGCCGAGATCACCGCCGCTGGCGGGCAGGCCACCGCGGTGATCTGCGACATCACCTCGGACGAGTCGGTGGCAGGGCTGGCCGAGGCCGCCGCCCAGGCACCCGGGCCGGTCACCCTGCTGGTCAACAACGCCGGCGGGGCGCGCGGGCTGGACCCGGTGGAGTCCGGCTCGGTCGCCGACTGGCAGTGGATGTACGACGTCAACGTCCTCGGCACGCTGCGGGTCACCCAGGCCCTGCTGCCGGCCCTGGAGGCGTCCGGCTCCGGCACCATCGTGGTGGTCTCCTCCACCGCCGGCCTGACCGTGTACGAGGGCGGGGGCGGCTACACGGCGGCGAAGCACGCGCAGACCGCCATCGCCGGCACGCTCCGTCTGGAACTGTGCGGCCGACCGCTGCGGGTGATCGAGATCGACCCGGGCATGGTGAAGACCGACGAGTTCGGGCTGGTCCGCTTCGAGGGCGACGCGGAACGGGCGGCAGCCGTCTACGCCGGGGTGCCGGGGCCGCTGGTCGCCGAGGACGTCGCCGACTGCATCGCCTGGTGCGCCACCCGCCCGGAGCACGTCAACGTCGACCGGCTGGTGGTCCGGCCGCGGGCGCAGGCGGCGCAGCACAAGGTGCACCGGGTCGGACAGTGAAGCGCGAGGAGTGAGCCGGGTTTGCGAGCCCCGCAGTCGCGAACAGAGACCACCAGTGAAGCGCGAGGAGTGAGCCGGGTTTGCGAGCCCCGCAGTCGCGAACAGAGACCACCAGTGAAGCGCGAGGAGTGAGCCGGGTTTGCGAGCCCCGCAGTCGCGAACAGAGACCGCCAGTGAAGCGCGAGGAGTGAGCGGCGCGGCACGACACCGACCGCTCGGTGTGGTCACCCGGGGGACGACCAACCCGAACCGGCTGCGTCGGGTGGACAACTGGATCGTCGCTTCCTGCGCGGAGCGGCTGTTGGCAGCGGCCGATCCCCTGGTGGTCGATCTCGGCTACGGCGCCACCCCGGTGACCGCGGTGGAACTGCGCGCTCGGCTCGCGGCGGGGGTTCGTCCAGACGTACGGCTGGTCGGGCTGGAGATCGACCCGGCCCGGGTGGCCGCCGCGACACCGGCCGCCGACCCACCCGGGCTGACGTTCGCCCGGGGCGGGTTCGAGCTGGCCGGGCTCCGGCCGGTCCTGGTCCGCGCGTTCAACGTGCTACGTCAGTACGACGAGAGTGACGTGCCCGCCGCCTGGCGGACGATGACGGCCGCGCTCGCCCCGGGTGGGGTGCTCGTGGAGGGCACGTGCGACGAGTTGGGTCGGCTCGCCAGTTGGCTGCTGATCGACGCCGACGGTCCACGGACGCTGACCTTGGCCGCGAAGCTCACCACGTTGGGCAGCCCCGCTGAGCTGGCCGAGCGGCTTCCCAAGGCGCTGATCCACCGCAACGTTCCCGGTGAGCCGGTGCACGATCTGATCCGCGCCCTGGACGACGCCTGGCAGGCCGCCGCCCCCTACGCCACCTTCGGCCCCCGCCAACGCTGGCTGAGAGCGGTGACTCGCCTTCGCGAGACCGGCTGGCCCATCCTCAATGGCCCCACCCGCTGGCGCCAGGGCGAACTAACCCTCCCCTGGCCCCTCCCCTAACCCACCCACCGTCACCCCAACCCCGCCCCCGCCCCCGTCCCTGCCCGCCCGCCCGCCCGCCCGCCCGCCCCCGCGATCTTGCAGTTTCCGTCGGGATATAACGGGGCTGTCTCGCTAACGGTGTTTTCGGCAATCTTGGTTAGTAGGTTTCAGCGGCGGGGAAGCGGTCGCTGAAGGTGATGGCGAAGGCGTTCAACGCGGGTTTCCAGCGCATCGTCCATCGGGTTCTGCCTGCTCCGGTGGGGTCCAGGGACCGAGTCACCAGGTACAGGCACTTCAACGCGGCCAGCTCGTTGGGGAAGTGGCCACGGGCCTTCACGGCCCGTCGGTAGCGGGCGTTCAACGACTCGATCGCGTTGGTCGAGCAGATCACCTTGCGGATCTCCACGTCGTAGTCGAGGAACGGGATGAATTCGGCCCACGCGTTGTCCCACAACCGGATCACCGCCGGATACCGCCTGCCCCACTTCTCCGCCAAGTCGTCGAACGCGGCGCGGGCCGCCTGGGCGTTCACTGCGGTGTAGATCGGCTTGATGTCGTGCTTCAGCGCGTCCCAGTACTTGCGCGACGTGAGCCGGAAGGTGTTGCGGATCAGATGGATGATGCACGTCTGCACCACCGTCTGCGGCCACACGTTCGTCACGACCTCGGGCAGGCCTTTGAGGCCGTCGCAGACGAGGAAGAACACGTCCTTCACGCCCCGGTTACGCAGGTCGGTCAGCACGCTCATCCAGAACTTCGCGCCCTCACCACCCGTGCCAGCCCACAGCCCGAGGATGTCCTTCTCCCCGTCGAGGGTGACCCCGATCGCGGCATAGAACGGCCGGTTCGCGACCTGCCCGTCGCGGACCTTGACCACGATCGCGTCGATGAACACCGCCGCGTAAATCGCATCCAGCGGGCGATGGGACCAGTCGGTCATCTCCTCGATCACCTTGTCGGTGATCCGCGAAATGGTCTCCTTGCTGACCGAGGCGCCGTAGATCTCGGCGAAGTGAGCGCTGATCTCTCCGGTGGTCAGCCCTTTGGCATACAGCGACAACACGACCTCGTCGACCCCGGACAGGCGGCGCTGCCGCTTGCGGACGATCTGGGGCTCGAACGTGCCAGCCCGGTCCCGCGGCACGTCGATCTGCACCGGCCCGTTGGCCTCGGTCAGCACCGTCTTCGAGCGGGTGCCGTTGCGGATGTTGCCCGACTCCACCCCAGCCGACTCATGTTTCTCGTAGCCGAGGTGTTCGGTCATCTCCTCGTTCAGCGCGGTCTCCAGGACCGACTTGGTCAACTGCTTGAGCAGCCCGTCCGGGCCGGTCAGGGACAGCCCTTGTTCCTTGGCCGCCCGGACCAACTCGGCCGCGGCCTTCGCCTCAGCCGATGGCTCAGGCCGCTTCTTACGTCCGGTCTGGTCGTTCAGTGTCGCGGTCATCACGGCACCCTCCTCACCAGGCACAACGCCTGGCGGGTCAGGCCGGAAACACCGTTAGATCCACAGACCCGATATAACGGGCTGCAAGGCGACAAATCGACGACAGAAAGTGCAAGATCGGCGGAGTGGTCAGGCGGGGGCGGGGCGGGTTAGAGGGTGCAGTTGATGAGGACGGGCTCGGGGTGGAGGGTCACGCCGAAGCGGGTGTGCACGGTGTCGCGGATGGTGGCGGCCAGGGTCAGCAGGTCTGCCGTCTTCGCGGTGCCGCTGCGGTTGGTGAGTGCGAGGGTGTGCTTGCTGGAGATGGCAGCTCCGTCCGGGCCGGGGTGCCCCTTGGTGAAGCCAGCCTTGTCGATCAGCCAGGCCGCGCTCACCTTGACCATGCCGTCGGCTCCCGGCCAGGCGGGCGGGTCGCCCAGCTCGGCCGCGCGCTCCAGGAGCAGGTCGTACGTCGCCCGGTCGAGCACGGGGTTGGTGAAGAAGGAGCCGACCGAGCGGGTGTCGGGATCGGCGGGGTCGAGCACCATGCCCTTACCCGCGCGCAGCCGCAGCACCGCTGCTCGGGCGTCGGCCAGTGGCACCTGGTCGCCCGCCTCGACACCGAGCGCCCTGGCCAGCTCCGCGTAGCGCACCGGGCCGGAGAGCGGGGACCGGGTGAGCCGGAAGTCGACGGAGAGCACCACCCAGCGGTCCCCGTACTTGAAGATGCTGCCCCGGTAGGCGAACCCGCAGTCGGCGGCGGGGATGACCTGGCGGGTGGCCTCGACCCGGTCGTACACCTCGACCCCGGTGATGGTCTCGGCGACCTCCTGGCCGTACGCGCCGACGTTCTGGATCGGGGTGGCGCCGGTCGAGCCGGGGATGCCGGACAGGCACTCCAGCCCGGCCCAGCCGTTGGCCACCGTGGCGGCGACCAGGTCGTCCCACGGCTCGCCGGCTTCGACCCGTACGGTGACCGACCCGGCGTCCTCGGCGACGACCCGTAGCCCTCGGGAGCGCACCAGGACGACGGTGCCGGGGAAGCCGGCATCGCCGATCACCACGTTGCTGCCGCCGGCCAGGATCAGGATCGGCTCGTTCGCGGCCCGGACCGCCTGGACGATCTCGTCGGCAGTGCTGGCGGCCACGATCCGGTCGGCCGGCCCACCCATCCGTAGAGTGGTGTAGCTGGCCAGTGGACCAGGGATGGCACGATCGGCTTCGGTTGTCGGCTGGGCGTAGGCGTCTGGCACGCCTTTCACCTTAGGCTGAGTGATAGCCGTGGCACCCATTGGTCGCCCGGCACCCCCGGGAGGATGGCGATGAGCAGACTGCAGGGCAGCAAGGATTTCTGGATCGGGGCGCTCCGGACGGAGGGTCCTGCTTTCGCTGCGGCGGTGGCCGAGGCGCCGCCCGAGACACCGGTGCTGTCCCGTCCGGGCTGGACGGTCAACGACGCCACCCTGCACCTCGCTGGCATCTACCACTGGGTCTCGTCGTTCGCCGGCTCCGGCCTGACCACCCAGCCCCCGAAGCGCGTCGAGGCAGACCCGGGCGTGAGCCCGCTCCAGTTCTGGCAGCAGGGGTACGACCGGCTGATGACCCTCTTCGACGGGCTCGACCCGGAGGCGCCGGCGTGGAACTGGGCCCCGCAGCCGAAGAAGGCTGGCTTCTGGCCGCGTCGGATGGCGCACGAGACGGCTGTGCACCGCTGGGACGCCCAGCTCGCCATCGCGGCCGGTGACCCGGTGGAGGCGAAGCTCGCGGCCGACGGGGTGAGTGAGGTGCTGGACACCTGGCTGCCCGCGGGCCGGCGGCGCGTGCCGGGCGAGTGGCACGGGGTGGTGCAGCTCTCCGCGACCGACGCGGCCCAGGAGTGGTATCTGCGGCTGCGCGGCGAGGGGGTGGCGCTGCTCGACACCGCGACCATCTTCGACCATGACGACCACCACGCCCGGGCGCAGGTCAGCGGCACCGCGAGCGACCTGCTGTTGGCGCTCTGGGGTCGGGTGAGCTTCGAGACGCTGGACGTCGCCGGCGACCGTGGCTTGCTCGACGGCCTGCGCGTCGGCTGACCGCAGCGGCCTCGACGAGGGCGTCATCCCACCGGGGTGACGCCCTCGTTCGCGTCATGGTCGAGTCGGCAGATCAGAGAGAGCGCTCTCTTGACAGGGCGGGGCGCACCTACCACCCTGTCGTGAGAGCGCTCTCTTAGCCGTCTGCCACCACCCGACCACCTTGAGAGAGGTCGAACCTCATGGCTGTCTTCCCGCGCCGCCGCCTCGCCGCGGTGGCCCTCGCCGCCACCACCGCCCTGCTCGTCACCGCCGGTTGCGGTGGTGGCGACGAGCAGGGCGGGGACGGGCCCGTCACCCTGACCGTCGACGTCTTCGGCCAGTTCGGCTACGAGCAGCTCTACCAGGAGTACATGGCCGCGAATCCCGACGTGAAGATCGTCGAGCGCGGCACCGGGACCAACCTCGACGAGTACTCACCGAAACTGACCCAGTGGCTCGCCGCAGGCCGGGGTGCCGGCGACGTGGTGGCCATCGAGGAGGGTCTGATGGTCGAGTACAAGGCGAACCCCGGCAACTTCGTCAACCTGCTGGACCACGGCGCCGCCGACCTCAAGGGCAACTTCCTGGAGTGGAAGTGGAACGCCGGGCTGACCGCCGACGGCAAGCAGCTGATCGGCCTCGGCACCGACGTCGGCGGCATCGCCATCTGCTATCGCAAGGACCTTTTCGCCAAGGCCGGCCTGCCCACCGAGCGGGACGCGGTCTCCCAACTCTGGCCGACATGGCAGGACTACATCGCCACCGGGGAGCGGTTCGTCGCGGCGAAGACCGGGGCGTCCTTCCTCGACGCGGCGACCAACACCTTCAACACCATCCTGCTACAGACCGCCGGAAACACGACCGGCTACAGCTACTACGACACCAGCGGCAACCTGGTCGTCGACAACAACCCGGCGGTACGGCAGGCCTGGGACACGACGATGGACATCATCGACTCGGGCCTCTCCGGAAAGTACGGCTCCTGGTCGGAGGAGTGGGTCTCCGCCTTCAAACAGTCGAAGTTCGCCACCATCGCCTGCCCCGCCTGGATGACCGGCGTCATCGAGGGCAACGCCGGCCCAGCCGCGCAGGGCAAGTGGGACATCGCCCGGGTGCCCGGCAGCGGCGGCAACTGGGGTGGGTCACACCTCGCCGTGCCCAAGCAGAGCAAGCACCAGGCCGAGGCGATCGAGCTGGTCAAGTTCCTGACCAGCGCCAAGGGCCAGATCGGGGCGTTCAAGGCCAAGGGCCCGCTGCCCTCCTCACCGCAGGCCCTCGACGACCCGGCGATCACCGGCGCGACCAACGCGTACTTCTCGGGGGCACCGGTCGGGGCCATCTTCGGTACCGGGGCGAAGAGCCTGAAGCCGGTCTACATGGGCCCGAAGAACCAGGCCGTCCGCACCGAGGTGGAGAACGCCGTACGGACCGTGGAGCTGGGCCAGCGCAGCGCCACGCAGGGCTGGACCGACGCGGTGACCAACGCGAAGAAGGCCGCCGCCAAGTAGCCCAACCAGCGTGCGGGCGGGCTCCGGCGACCGGAGTCCCGCCCGCACGGCGGAAAGGAGTCCCCGGGCATGACCGTCCAGCTCGACGCCCGACCACCGGTCGTACCGGCACCCCAGCGTTCGCCGGGTCGGTTCAGCCGGCTCGACACCCGGCTCTCGCCGTACCTCTACATCGCCCCGTTCTTCCTGCTCTTCGCGGTCTTCGGGGTCTACCCGCTGGCGTACACCTTCTGGGTTTCGCTGCACGACTGGGACCTGCTCGGCACCGACCACCCGTTCGTCGGGGCGGAGAACTACACCCGACTGCTGGCCGACGTCGACTTCTGGCACGCGCTGGTCAACACGCTGGGGATCTTCGTCATCTCGACCGTCCCGCAACTGCTCGCCGCGCTCTGGCTGGCCAACCTGCTCAACCGGGGCCTGCGGGCCCGCACCGGCTGGCGGATGGCGGTGCTCGTCCCCAACGTCACGTCGACCGCCGCGGTGGCGATCGTCTTCGGGGTGATCTTCGGCCGTGAGTTCGGCATGGTCAACTGGCTGCTCGACATGGTCGGGGTGGACCCGATCGGTTGGAAGTCCAACCGCTTCGCCTCCTGGGTCGCCATCTCCGCCATGGTCGACTGGCGGTGGACCGGCTACAACGCACTGATCCTGCTGGCCGCGATGCAGGCCATCCCCCGAGACCTGTACGAGTCGGCGTCCATCGACGGCGCGAACCGGGCCCGGCAGTTCTGGTCGATCACCGTCCCGCTGCTCAAGCCGACGATCATCTTCTGCGCCATCATCGCCACCATCGGCGGGTTGCAGCTCTTCACCGAGCCTCGACTGTTCCACTCCGGAACCAACCCGATCCGGGGCGGACCGATGCGCGAGTCGCAGACGCTGACCATGTACATGTTCGAGAACGCCTTCGCGCCGCACTACAACTTCGGGTACGGCTCGGCCGTGGCCTGGTTGCTCTTCGCGCTCATCGCGATCGTCGCGGCGGTCAACGTCCTGGTCCTACGCCGGCTCGGCGGCGGATCGGGCACCGGCACCCGGAAGGGAGCGGCGCGATGAGCCGGCTCTGGCGGGCCAGCCCGCTCACCTACCTGGCCCTGGTCGTCGCCGCCGGCCTGTCGGTCTTCCCGATCTGGTGGATGTTCGTGGTGGCCAGCCGATCGAGCGACGCGATGGGGCAACTGCCGCCCCCGATGACGCCCGGCGGCAACCTGGGAGCCAACATCGCCCGGCTGTTCGACAACACCGACGCGTACTTCCTGACCGGGCTGATCAACTCGACGATCGTGGCCACCACCGTCACCGTGTCCGTGGTGTTCTTCTCCAGCCTGGCCGGCTTCGCCTTCGCCAAGCTGCGGTTCCGCGGCCGCAACGCGCTGCTGCTGGTCATCATCGCGACCATGATGGTGCCGACCCAGCTCGGCGTGATCCCGCTGTATCTCCTGATGACCCGGCTGCAGTGGAACGACCGGCTGCCCGCGGTGATCGTGCCGGCCCTGGTCACCGGGTTCGGGGTCTTCATGATGCGGCAGTACGCCGGCCAGGCGGTCAGCGACGAACTGATCGAGGCCGCCCGGATGGACGGCTGCGGCACCGCCAGGATCTGGTGGCACGTGGTGCTGCCCGCGCTACGCCCCGCCGCCGCCGTGCTCGGCCTGCTCACGTTCATGACCACCTGGAACGACTTCCTGTGGCCGTACGCTGTGCTGAACGACCCGGCGAATCCGACCGTGCAACTCTCCCTGCGGGCACTGTCGGACGGGTACTACCAGGACATGTCGCAGGTGTTCACCGGGACAGCCATCGCGACACTGCCCCTGCTGCTGGTCTTCGTGGTGTTCGGCCGGCAGATCATCGGCGGGATCATGGAAGGTGCGGTCAAGGCGTGAACGAACTCCGTTTTCCCGAACACTTCCTCTGGGGGGCGGCCACCGCCGCGTACCAGATCGAGGGCGCGGCCCGCGACGACGGTCGCGGTCCGTCCATCTGGGACACCTTCAGCCGTACGCCGGGCAAGGTGTACCAGGGCCACACCGGCGACGTCGCCTGCGACCACTATCACCGGTACGCCGACGACGTGGCGCTGATGGCCGAGCTGGGGCTGCGGGCGTACCGGTTCTCGGTCTCCTGGCCGCGGATCCAGCCGGACGGCACCGGGCCGGCCAACCCGCGCGGGCTGGACTTCTACGACCGGCTCACCGACGCACTGCTCGACCGGGGGATCGACCCGATCGTCACTCTCTACCACTGGGACCTGCCGCAGGCCCTGGGCGACCGGGGTGGCTGGACCAACCGGGACACCGCCGAGCACTTCGCCACGTACGCCACCGCGGTGTACGCCCGCCTCGGCGACCGGGTGGACGTGTGGACCACGCTCAACGAGCCGTGGTGCTCGGCCTACCTCGGTTACGGCAACGGGGTGCACGCCCCGGGCGAGCAGGATCCGGCGGCCGCCTTCACGGCCGTACACCATCTGCTGCTCGGGCACGGCCTCGCGGCGCGGGCGTTGCGTGCGGCCGGCGCGCGCAGCGTGGGGGTCACCGTCAATCCGGCCGACGTGCGTCCGGCCGATCCCCGGAGCGCGGCCGACGCCGCCGCGGTGCGTCTGGTCGACGGCCTGCACAACCGGATCTTCCTCGACCCGCTGCTGGCCGGCGGTTACCCGGACGACGTCCGGGAGCATGTGGCACGCATCGTCGAGCCGACGTTCATCCGGGACGGCGACGAGAAGCTGATCGCCGCCCCGATCGACCTGTTGGGGATCAACTACTACGCACCCAGTTACGTGGCGGGTCGGCCCGACGGTGCCGGTAACGGCGCATACCCGGGCACCGAGGGCGCGGTGCACTTCCTGCCGCCGACCGGGCCACTCACCGACATGGGCTGGATGATCGAGCCGGCCGGGCTGACCCGGCTGCTGGAGCGGATCGCCACCGACTACCCCGGGGTACCGCTGCTGATCACCGAGAACGGTGCGGCGTTCCCCGACAAGCCCGACGCCGACTCGCCCGACGGGCCGGCACAGGTGATCGACTCCGATCGCATCGCCTACCTCGACGGGCACCTCCGTGCCGCACACGAGGCGATCTCCCGGGGCGTGGACCTGCGCGGTTATCTCGTATGGTCATTCCTGGACAACTTCGAGTGGGCGGAGGGTTACCGCAAGCGGTTCGGGATCGTGCACGTCGACTACCTGACGCAGCGGCGCACACCGAAGGCCAGCGCCCGGTGGTACCAGGAGGTGATCTCCCGGAACGGGCTGTGACGAGCGGGGGGGGAAGGCGCGATGACGACGGCGCAGCGGCCGACGCTCGAGGCGGTGGCGGCGCGGGCCGGGGTTTCCCGGGCCACCGTGTCCCGTGTGGTCAACGGCTCCACCACTGTCGCCGAGCCGATCCGGGAGGCGGTCACCCGCGCGGTCGCCGAACTGGGGTACGTGCCCAACCTCGCCGCCCGCAGCCTGGTCACCCAGCGCACCGACTCGGTCGCCCTGGTCATGCCGGAGGCGGCCACCCGGGTCTTCTCCGACGACCAGGTCTTCCCCGGCATCATCCGTGGCGTCAGCCAGGAGTTGGAGGCGGCCGACAAGCAACTGGTGCTGATGCTCGCCGGTTCGCCGGCCGGGCATCAGCGGGTCGAGCGGTACACCACCGGCCGGCACGTCGACGGGGTGCTCTTCGCCTCGCTGCACGGCGCCGACCCGCTGCCCGGCACGCTGGCCCGGCTCGGCATTCCAGTGGTGTGCAGCGGCCGGCCGCTCGGCGACGTGCCCGTGCCGTACGTCGACGTCGACCATGTGGGCGGGGTGACCGCGGCCGTACGACACATGATCGACAGCGGCCGTCGGTGGATCGCCACCATCGCCGGGCCTCAGGACATGGTCGCCGGGATCGAACGGCTCAGCGGTTACCGCACCACGGTCGCCGAAGCGGGGCTGCCCGAGCTGGTCGCCGTCGGCGACTTCACCCGGGAGTCCGGGGCGGCGGCGATGCACCGGCTGCTCACTGAACACCCCGACCTGGACGGCGTCTTCGCCGCCTCCGACCTGATGGCGCACGCCGCCCTGCGGACGCTGCGCGAGGCCGGCCGGCGGGTGCCGGAGGACGTCGCGGTGGTCGGCTTCGACGACATCGAGACCGCCGCGTACACGGAGCCACCGCTGACCACCGTCCGACAGCCGATCGTCGAGCTCGGCCGCCAGATGACCCGGCAGCTGCTCCGCCTGGCCGCCGGGGAGACCATCGAACCGGTGGTCATGCTCCCCACCGAGCTGATCCTGCGCGACTCGGCGTAGCCCGGGGCCCTCCTCGACGAGGAGGGCCCCGGGGACACGGCCGGAGGGTCCGTGTCCGCTGCGGTGCTGACGATCAGCCCTCCGCGTCCCGCCGACGGCGTACGGCAATGAACGTGGCACCGAGCGCCACCGCACCCAGGCCGAGGATGGCCATGGGCAGCAGGCTGCCCGCCGACGCGCCGGTGATCGGCAACTCGCTCTTCGTCGGCTTGGCCGTGGGCGGCGCGGTGGTCGTGGGCGGCGCGCTCGTCGGCGGCTGGGTGGTGGGCGGCGGCGTGGTCGGCTGACCGCTGGCGGCACAGGTCTGGGTCAGCACGAAGAACTCCGCCGTACCGGTGATCACCGCAGTGGCGTCGATCAACGTCCATCCGGCGGGCAGCCGGATCCACGCCTTACTGGTGCCCATGTCGTTGACGATCGCACCGCCGTCGACCGGGATGGTCCGGCTCACGGTGCCGTTGTTCGGGATGCTCCAGGTGCCCGTGACCGTGAGGAACTGACCGGAGGTCTGCGGGTTGCCCGGCAGGTTGAAGACCCACACGTCCTGGTTCGGGAACGGCCCGCCCCCGAGGTTCGGATCGCAGTTCTGCGTGAAGGCGGCCGCTGTCGTGGGGACGTTGCCGGGGTTGATGTCGATCGTGCTCGGCGGGGGCGGCTGGGTCGGCTGGGCCTGGGCGGCGCTCGCCGCCCCGGCCAGGAACGCACCGGCTGCCACACCGGTGGCGACGAGTTTGACGAGTGCTGCTCTCATGTTTCCCCCATGATTTGTGGTTGATGAAGAGGTTTCGTACCGACTATGAAAGTTAGTCGGTCTCAGGTCGCAAATGAGGGATTTGGGTGTTTTGCGCAGGTGGGCGGATCGCGCCGCCGAGGTCGACGGGAAGGTGGCCCGCCTTCAGCCTGCTGACCGGCCGCGCCAGCTGGCGCGGCGCCGCGCTCGCAAGATCCGTCGCAACTTAATGCGTCGCCCCGGCACCCGATCCTCGTTAGCCTCGCCGGCATGCCGGATCCTGTCGCGCTGCTGCCTGTCCCCGCACTCTCCGACGTCGCCGAGTACGCGTACGCAGCCACCGTCGAGCCGCCCGCCCGGCTGGTCTTCACCGCCGGCGCCTGCCCGCTCGACGCGGAGGGTCGGACCGTCGCGCCGGGCGACCACGCCGCGCAGGCCCGGCAGGTGATGGCGAACCTGGAGACCGCCCTCGGGGCCGCCGGTGCCCGACTGACCGACGTGGTCAAGACCACGGTGTACGTCGCGTCGTCCGAGCAGGCCGATCTCGTCAAGGCCTGGGAGGTGGTCCGGGACTCCTTCGGCGACCACGATCCGCCCAGCACCCTGCTCGGGGTGGCCGTGCTCGGCTACACGGACCAGCTCGTCGAGGTCGAGGCCGTCGCCGCCGTACGGATGGGGGCCTGACATGCGGATTCGTGTGGCGCAGCCCGACGACGCCCCAGCCGTGGTGGCGCTGCGGGCAATGGTCTACCCGTATCTGGTGCGCGGCGTCGAGTCGACCCGGAAGATGATCGCCGAGCCGCCACCCGAGGAGGATTGGACCGCCTTCGTGGCTGACGTCGACGACCAGGTGGTCGGTTGGGTGTCCGCCGAACGCATCGGCACCACATCGGCGGCGAACTTCGGTGGCATCAACCTGCTGCATGTGCACCCGGAGCACCGGCGGCGGGGCATCGGCACCGCCCTGCTGACCGCCGCGACCGACTACCTCCGCCCGTTGGGAATCCGCCGGGTGCGTGCCATGGCACAGCCCGATGCACTGCCGTACGCCAGGCAGCACGGCTACGAGCCCAGTCGGGAGGTGCGCTACTCGGCGCTCGACCTGAATCCGGCACCTGCGCTACCGGAACCGCCTCCGGGTGTGCGGCTGCGCCCGATCGCCGACCTGGACCCGCACCTTCTGTACGCGGCGGACGTGGCCTCGGCCGTCGACGAACCGGGCGATGTGCCGGTCGACGCGAAGAGCTACCAGAGCTGGCAGTACGACGTGTGGAACAACCTCGGGCTGGACAAGGCGGCCAGCACGGCGGCCGAGGTCGATGGTGCGGTGGTCGCCTTCAGCCTGGTAAAGCGGGACGGTGACCGGATGTGGTCGGACTACACCGGCAGCGTCCCGGCGTACCGGGGCCGAGGGCTGGCCCGACTGGCCAAGGAGGCGGCGCTGCACCGGGCCGCCGCGAACGGCGTGCGCGTCGCGTACACCTCGAACGACGAGGCGAACGGGCCGATGCTCGCGATCAACGCCCGACTGGGCTACCGACCGGTGGCATCCCACTGGACCTGCCTGGCCGACCTGACCTGATCAGCAGTCACCCGTCGGCCTCCACAGGGAACCCTTTCCTGCACAGCGATTGGCTCGGCGCGATCGGCGGGCCAGGGACAGCCATCCGAGAAAGCGGGCGTGCATCACGGCGAGATCCGGGCGACCGCCCAGGCCGTACATGTCGTCGACAGCCTCTTGCATCGACGAGGCCAGGTAGAACGCCAGAGCGATCGAGTGACCGTAGAACTCGGCAACAAGGTCGAGTTGAGCCGGACCGCAGGGCCAAGGCGCGGCGCAGTTGCGACACAGCCACGCGGGGCGCATCGGCAGGTGCGTTCGAGGGCGGGCGGTCATCCGACCCTCACCGGTCCACGGCGTACCGGCCGGTGGGCCGTCGGCCGGGCGGCCGGTGCCGGAGCGTCCTGCCAGATCAGCCCCGCCACCTGGACGAAGAGCGACCGCCGAACGACCGCCTCGCCCTTCGGGCCCAACTCGTAGCCCTCAATCCAGAGCCAGCCGTCATAAGTCACCCAGTCGGGAAGCCGGATCACGCGGACGAAGATCGGCCGGAGGAACTGGACACTCGCGGCGCGGGTCAGGTGCAAGACATCGCCCGACTTCACCCTTCGCGCAGACGCGAGCTCGTTGTTGGGCACGGGCTTCCCCTTATCCGCAGATCCAGAGGGACCGTTCCGGCTAGTTCTCCAGGAGCGGTCCTGTTCATGGAACTCTTCTCGATATCCGCCTAACCTCGATAGCGAATCGACCCTGGTGGAGCGGCGTCGGCGGGATGCGTTGTCGCTGCTGAGGAACGACGAGGGGCCGGGTTGACATGTTGGGGGAGGGTTGGGGAACGTGAGCATTACGGCGGCGGAAATCCTGCTCGACGAGCTGCGCCACGCGCGGACCGCGCGGGGAATGAATCAAGACGAATTCGGCAGGTTTATCAGCTACTCCGGCACTCATGTCAGCGCCGTAGAGACCGGTACCCGCCCGCCTACCAGCGACTACGTAGCAGCCATCGATAAGGCCCTGAAGACGGGCGGAATCTTCGTACGGCTGCTCGAACGGCTCTCCGCACTCGACTTGGCGCCCGTGTGGCTGCGGGAGTGGATCACCTTCGAGGAGCAGGCGAAGGCCCTGAGGTGGTATGAGCCGGCCTTCGTCCCAGGGCTTCTGCAGACCGAGACATATGCGCAGGCGACACTTCAAGCCGGTGGGCTTCTCACTGTTGACCAAACCAGGCGACGGGTCCGGTCGCGTATGGACCGGCAGGCGGTACTTCATCGCGAGGACCCGCCTCACGTGGTGATCGTGCTTGATTCGGCAGTGCTTCGGCGGACCGTAAGCGATAACCGCACGCTGATACGTGAACAGCTCGAACACCTCGCGGCTGTCGCCGAACTGCCGCACGTGCAAATTCATGTCGTGCCGGATGATGCGGGGCTCTACCCTGGCCTTCAAGGCGGGTTCATCCTCGCCACGATGCCCGACGACACGGTCATCGGGCATGCGGACTACCAGGTGCGATCGCAGACCGTTAGCGCCGCTGGCGAGATTGCTACGCTCCAAAAGACGTGGGAGGCCGTACTTCGGGACGCGCTCCCCCGCCGGCCCTCTCTAGATCTGATCAAGGAAGCGGCGAAGACATGGACATGACTGACGCCCGTTGGCGCAAGTCGACGAAGTCCGGGACGAACGGTGGCAACTGTGTCGAGGTCGCCGACAACCTGCCGGGCGTCGTACTGGTCCGGGACACCAAGGACCATGACGGCATAACTCTGACCTTCGGGCCGGCAGCCTGGCGCGCCTTCGTCGCGGAGTGTCCCGAGCGGCCGTAACCGCCTTAAGCCGCGCGATCAGCATCCGTCCCGACTTCGCCCTGCGCGCGGGTAACGCCCGTCGGCGGGGTGTCGCTCCGGTAAGCGATATACCTCTGAGGCATAAATATGACTCTCAGGTATACGGCTCACCAGCGACACTCCCACCCGAGAGGGCACCAAGGGCACCGAGGCCGCTACCGCCATCGAATGATCAAGCGGGAGGATCGGCGGCCTCGCCGACCCCGCCCCTAGCCGACGGGGTTGTTGAAGACCTGGCGGGCGGTGGCGTGGGTGTCGGTGCCGAAGAGCACCAGGCGGGCCTCGGTGACGGTGGCCGGCGTGGCCGAGCGCAGCACCGCCAGCGCCTGTCGGACCGCGTCGTCGATCGGCCAGCCGTAGATGCCGGCGGAGATCAGCGGGAAGGCCACGGTGGTCGCGCCCAACTCGTCGGCGACGCGGAGGCTGTTGGCGTAGCAGTCGCGCAGCAGCGTCGTACGGTTCTCTGTGGCCGACCAGACCGGCCCGACCGTATGAATTACCCAGCGGGCAGGCAGCTCCCCCGCGGTGGTCGCTACCGCCTGCCCGGTGGGCAGGCCCTTGCCGTAGCGCGACGCCCGCAGCGCCCGGCAGTCGGCCAGGATGGCTGGCCCACCGCGCCGGTGGATGGCGCCGTCGACTCCGCCACCACCGAGCAGGGACGAGTTCGCGGCGTTCACGATGGCGTCCACCCGCTGGGCGGTGATGTCTCCCTCGACCAGGGCGATCTTCATATCATCTCCCCTCGATCGACTGACCGAGCGAGCGACGGGCCAGCAGGGTGGCACCGGCCACCGCCGCCGGCATGATCAGCACCGCGCCGAGCGGGATGAGGAAGCAGAGGAACACCGCCACGCCGAACCCGAGCGCGGCGGGCCGATCCGCCTTCAGGATCGTCCGACGCTGTGGCAGCCGCATTCCGCGCCGGTAGAACGGCGCGCCGACCAACTCCACGGCGAGGAACCAACCGCCCACCGCCGCCCCGATCACCGGGACCACCGTCTGGCCGACCACCGGAATGAAGCCGGCGAGGAAGAGTGGGATGCCGACCAGCGCCGTGAGCGCCACCAGCCGTACCGAGTCGGCGAGGCTGCGGCGCAGCGACGACCAGAAGGGCACGTCCACCGCGCCCGGCGTGCCGCCGTACCGCTGCTCGACCTGCTCGGAGATCTTCTCGTAGAACGGGTCGCCGATGACCAGGGTGACGGCGGTGAAGCTGACCACGGCGAGCAGGCCGCCGAGGCCCAGGAAGGCCAGCCCGGCGATCACCCGGACCAGGCTGCGGCCGGTGCTCGACCAGTCGTCGGCGAACGGGGTGACCAGCGCGGCGAGGTCGTCCACGACGTACACCAGGGTCGCGAACGCGGCCAGGAAGAGCACACCGGAGATCAACGCCGGCACGATGCCGAGCAGCATCAACCTCGGACTGCGGACGTAGAGACCCAGCCCCCGCAGGAGCAGCCCCGCCCCGGCGAGGAAGCGTCCGACGGCCCCGGTCACCGGGCTGGCGATTCTGCTGGCATCCACGATCGAGCAGCCTAGCGATCGGTGCGAACGGTTGCCGGACGGCGCGTTGACGCAGCGCGTCGACAGGGATTCCGTCCTTGCACATCAACCCGTTGGTGGATCGCCGAGGTCAGCCACTGCCCCGAAGGATCATCAACGGCTGGTCGATCCGCTGTCGAGCCGAAACCCCCAGGCTGAGGAGGCACAGCCACGACGGCGGAGGGCGGCACGATGCCGGTCATTGAGGTGACCAGTCTGCACAAGCGGTACGGCGACCTGGTGGCCGTGGACGACGTGTCGTTCACGGTCGAGGCCGGGGAGATCTTCGGCGTCCTTGGCCCCAACGGCGCCGGTAAGACCACCACCGTCGAGTGTGTCGCCGGGCTCCGTGTCCCGGACGGGGGCGGGGTGTCGGTCCTCGGGCTCGACCCCCGCCGGGACGCGGCCCAGCTCCGCCAGCGGGTTGGCGTGCAGCTCCAGGAGAGCCAACTGCCGGACCAACTGCGGGTCTCCGAGGCGCTGGAGCTGTACGCCTCGTTCTACCGCGACCCGGCCGACCCGGCGGGCCTGATCGACAGGCTGGGTCTGGGCGACAAGCGGGACACCGCGTACAAGAAGCTCTCCGGCGGTCAGAAGCAACGGCTGTCGATCGCGCTGGCGCTGGTCGGTAACCCGATGATCGCGATCCTGGACGAGCTGACCACCGGCCTGGACCCGCAGGCGCGGCGGGACACCTGGACGCTCATCGAGCAGATCCGGGACAGCGGCGTGACGATCGTGCTGGTCACCCACTTCATGGAGGAGGCCGAGCGGCTCTGCGACCGGGTCGCCGTGATCGACCGCGGACGGGTCGTCGCACTCGACAGCCCGGCCGGGCTGGTGTCGACGGTGGTGCCGGAGCAGCGGATCCGATTCCGGCCGTCCGCCCCGGTGGACGACGCTCTCTTCACCGACCTGCCCGAGGTGACCGCCGTGCACCGCGCCGGCAGCCAGGTGGTGGTGACCGGCACCGGTGACGTGCTGCACGCGGTCACCTCGGTGCTCGCCCGCAACCAGATCGTCGCCGCCGACCTGCGCCTGGAGCAGTCCACCCTCGACGACGCGTTCGTCGAGCTGACCGGGCACCGGCCCGCCGAGTGAGAGAGAGCGACATGCACGCCTTCGGGAAGATCCTCAAGATCGAGATACGACTCTTCCTACGGGACTTCGGCTCGCCGCTGACGACCGTCGCGTTGCCGCTCGCGCTGCTGCTGGTGTTCGGGCTGATCCCGGCAGGGCGCAAGCCGGAGGCGCAGTTCGGCGACCTGTCCTTCATCCAGTACTTCGCCCCCTCGCTGCTGGTGATCACGCTCGCCATGTCGGCGGTGAACATCCTGCCCACGGTGCTGGCCACCTACCGGGAACGTGGGGTGCTGCGCCGACTTGCCACCACCCCGGCCAGCCCGGCCGCGCTGCTGGCCGCCCAACTGGTCATCTCACTCGCCACCATCCTGGTCAGCGCCGTGCTGCTCATCGTGGTCGGCCGGTTGGCATTCGACGTACCGCTGCCCCGGCGTCCGCTGGGCTTCACGCTGGCCCTCGTCCTCGGTACGGCGGCCCTGCTGGCGCTGGGCCTGCTGGTGGCAGCGGTGGCGCGAACCGCCAAGTCTGCGCAGGCCCTGACCGTGCCGCTGTTCATGACGGTCATGTTCTTCGGCGGCGTCTACGTGCCCCGGTTCCTCCTGCCGGACTTCCTGGTTCGGATCGGCGACTACACGCCACCGGGGGTGCAGGCGCTGCTCGACGCCTGGACCAGCACCTCACCGCAGCTGCCGCACCTGGCGATAATGGCGGTGGTCGCGGTGGCCGCCGGTACGACCGCCGCGAAACTCTTCCGCTGGGAGTAGGCAACGACTGATGACCAGCATCGCGGAACAGGTCGACCGGCTCGCCGTGTGGGAGGCGCGCGAGGCGAGCGTCTACCGGGTTGTGCCCTTCGTCGGGCTGCTCGTCGGGACCGTGCTGGCACGCTTCGCGCCGGCCCCGGGCAGCCTGCCGTTCCCTCCGACCCTGGCAGTCGCCGTGGCGGCCGGCTGCTGGGTCGCCTGGTTCATCACCCTGCACCCGCAGTGGATCACCCGGCGGGCGCTGATGGCGGCGTACTACCTCGGGCTGCTCGCCTCCAGCGCCGTGCTGGTGGTCGCCAGCCCGTGGTACGGCTTCTTCGCCTGGGTCGGCTTCGTGCACGCGTTCCTCGTGCTTCCCGGCCGATGGCGGTTCGCCGGGGTGGCCGTGACCGGCGTGCTGGTCGCCACCGCGCAGAGCGCGGGCCCACCGTCCTCGGCGGCGCACTGGCTGCTCTGGTCGGTGCTGGTGCTGTTCAACGCCGGAGCGGCTGGCGCGGTGAGCTGGTTCGGCACGGTCACCGAGCGGCAGAACGCCAATCGCAAACTGCTGGTGGAGGAACTGGCCGAGGCCAACCGGAAGCTCGCCGACACGGCCCGGGAGAACGTGGGGCTGCACGCCCAACTGCTCACCCAGGCCCGGGAGGCCGGCATCCTGGACGAGCGCCAGCGGATGGCCCGGGAGATCCACGACACCCTGGCCCAGGGGTTGACCGGCATCATCACCCAGCTGGAGGCGGCCGAGCAGACCCGCGACCATTCCGCCGACTGGCGCCGGCACGTGGACAACGCCATCGCCCTCGCCCGGGAGAGCCTCACCGAGGCCCGCCGCTCGGTGCGGGCGGTCCGCCCGGAGCCGCTGGAGACGGCTCGGCTGCCGGACGCCCTCGCCGAGCTGGGTGGGCGCTGGTCGGCCCTCAGCGGGGTACGCGCCGAGGTGGCCACCACCGGCACGCCCCGCCCGCTGCACCCGGAGGTCGAGGTGACCCTGCTGCGGGCCGCTCAGGAGGCGCTGGCCAACGTGGCCCGGCACGCCGCCGCGTCGCGGGTCGGGCTGACCCTGTCGTACATGGAGGACGTGGTCACCCTGGACGTCCGTGACGACGGGACGGGATTCGACGTCACCAACCAGCCGGCGCCGCAGGAGCCGGGCGGCGGGTATGGGCTGACCGCCATGCGGCAACGGGTGAGCCGGGTCGGCGGCGAGCTGGCCATCGAGTCCGAGCCGGGCGTCGGCACCGCCGTCTCGGCCTCCGTGCCCGCCCTCGCCGGGAGTGCCGGATGACCGGGCCGGTACGGCTGCTGATCGTCGACGACCATCCGGTGGTGCGGGACGGGCTGCGCGGCATGTTCACCGGCGACCCGGGTTTCGACGTGGTGGGCGAGGCTGCGGACGGAGCCGAGGCGTTGGCCCTGGTCGCGACGCTGCGCCCGGACGTGGTGCTGATGGACCTGCGGATGCCCGGGATGGACGGGGTGACCGCAATCGGACGCTTGGCCCGCTCCGGCAGCGTCGCCCGGGTACTGGTGCTCACCACGTATGACACGGACGCGGACGTGCTGCCGGCCATCGAGGCGGGCGCGACCGGCTACCTGCTGAAGGACGCACCCCGCGAGGAGCTGGTCCGAGCGGTACGGTCCGCAGCCCGGGGCGAGTCGGTGCTCGCGCCGAGCGTCGCCGGCCGGCTGATGGGACGGCTGCGCGCGCCGGCCGAGGAACCGCTCAGCCACCGCGAACTGGAGGTGCTCACCCTGGTGGCCCGGGGTGCCTCGAACCGGGAGGCGGCGGCCCAGCTGTTCATCAGCGAGGCCACCGTGAAGACGCACCTGCTGCACGTGTACGCCAAGCTCGGGGTCAACGACCGGGCTGCGGCGGTGGCCACCGCGTACGACCGGGGGCTGCTCACTCCCGGCGGGCGGTGAACGGGACGGGCAGGATGGGCGGGTGCGCGCCTCCCGACTGATCTCGCTGCTGTTGCTGTTGCAGGCGCGCGGGTCGATGACCGCGAGCGAGCTGGCGCGGGAGCTGGAGGTCTCCGAGCGGACCGTCTACCGGGACGTGCTGGCGCTCTCCGCCGCCGGCGTGCCGGTCTACGCCGACCGGGGTCGGGCCGGCGGCTACCGCCTGCTCGGCGGCTACCGCACCAGACTGACCGGGCTGACCCGGGACGAGGCGGAGGCGCTCTTCCTCGCCGGGCTGCCCGGGCCGGCCGGCGACATGGGGCTCGCCGACGCGGTCGCGTCCGCCGAGCTGAAGGTGCTCGCCGCGCTGCCACCGACTCTGCGGGACGCCCCGGCTCGCACGGGGCAGCGGTTTCACCTGGACGTGCCGGGCTGGTTCCGGGAGACGTCGCCGCCGCTCTGGCTTCCCGAGCTGGCCCGGGCGGTCTGGGCGGACCGGGTGGTGGAGTTGCGCTACCGGCGCGGCGACCGGGAGGTGCCCCGCCAGGTGCAGCCGTACGGGCTGGTGCTCAAGAACGGGGTCTGGTACCTGGTGGGTCGGGTCGGCGCGGACACGCGCACCTACCGGGTGGACCGGGTCACCGGTGTCGAGGTGAGCGAGGAGCACTTCGAGCGCGACGAGGACTTCGACCTGGCCGGGCACTGGCGCGAGCAGGCCGGGTCGTTCCTGCGGACCATGCTGCGGGCGGAGGTCACCGTCCGCCTCAGCCCGGCCGGCCTGCACCAGCTCCGGCATCTGGTGGACGCCCCGTTCGTGTACGACGAGGTGGTCGCCAGCGCCGACGGGCCCGACCGGCAGGGCTGGGTCGTGACGCGCCTGCCGGTCGAGTCCGTCGGGGTGGCGTACCACCAGCTTCTCGGGCTCGGCCCCGAGGTGGAGGTCCTCGATCCGCCTGAGCTGCGGGAGCTGTTCGCCGAGGCCGCTGAGAGGTTCCGCGCCCTCTACCGGTAGCCGGTGACGTCGGCCGGCTTACCGGCGTCGACCACCTCGGTGATGTACCGGAACGCCTCCGGCTGGCTACCGTCGAGGTCGGTGAACCCGTACACCTTGGACAGCGCGCCGGCGTCGACGGACATGCCGTTCCAGCGGGCCTTCTCCTCGTCGGCGGCGAGCGCGGCCACCGCGCGGCCGACGAAGGCCGGGGTCTCCGAGATGAGGAAGTTCGGGTCGACGGCCGCGCCGTCGCGCCAGTTCTCCTCGGTCACGCCGAAGTGCTCCAGCATCGCCTCCGAGCGGATCCAGCCCGGGGTGAGCGCCACCGCCGTGCAACCGTGCGGCTTCAGCTCGTGCGCCTGACTGAACGCGAGCCGGTTGACCGAGACCTTGGCCAGGTCGTAGAAGAGCGACAGCCGGTAGTTGTCGTCGTTGTACGCCTTGGTCCCGTCGCCCATCTCCACCACCAGGCCGCCGGGCTTGCGGATCAGCAGCGGCAGGGCGAAGTGACTGGTGACGATGTGCGTGTCGACGGCCAGGCGCAGGGTGCGGAAGCCGGCGTCCAACGGCTGCTCCCACACCGGCTTCTCCCAGGTGACCAGCGGGTCGCCGCCCCAGATGTCGTTGACCAGCACGTCGAGCTGGCCCTGCTCGGCGTCGATCCGGGCGACCAGGTCGCGGACCTGCTCGGGCACCAGGTGATCGACCTGGACGGCGATGCCGGTGCCACCGGCGGCGGTCACCAGCTCGGCGGTCTCCTCGATGGTCTCCGGCCGGTCCATCTCGGAGCGGCCGGCCCGGGTGCTGCGGCCGGTGGCGTACACGGTGGCCCCGGCCGCGCCGAGCTGGACGGCGATCTGCCGCCCGGCACCCCGGGTGGCACCGGCGACGAGCGCGATCTTTCCTGTCAGCGGTTGCGTCATGTCTGCGACGTTGTCAGGAATACCTGACAACCGCCGTCCGAATTACCGGACGGGTCGGGCGGCGACGGTCAGTCCACCAGCCGGACGCGGACCCGGCGGTTGGCCCGGCCCTTGCTCTCCACCTTGACCACCTGCACCTTGCCGATCTGGGCGGTGGAGGCGACGTGGGTGCCGCCGTCGGCCTGCACGTCCAGCCCGACGATGTCGACGATCCGGACCTCCTGCTCGTCCGGCGGGATGAGGTTGGACTGGGTACGGATGATGTCCGGCAGGGCCAGCGCCTCACCGCGCGGCAACACCCGCGTGGCGACCGAACGGTCGGCGGCCACCTCGGCGTTGACCAGCTCCTCGATCCGGCTCTTGAAATCCGGGGGCACCTCGGGGAGGTTGAAGTCCATCCGGGCCTCGCCCGGCTCCATGGAGTTGCCGGTCACGAGCGCGCCGAAGTCGCGGAACACCACACCGCAGAGCACGTGCAGCCCGGAGTGCGTACGCATCAGCCGGGTCCGGCGCTCGTCCTCCACCGCGCCGACGACCTCGGTGCCGACCGGCGGCAGCGGGTCACCCTCGGCGGGAATGAGATACGGGTCGTCGCCCTTGCGGGTGCCGACGATCCGGGTCTGCACGCCCTGCCAGAGCAGTACGCCGTGGTCCGGCGGCTGACCCCCGCCGCCCGGATAGAACGCCGACCGGTCCAGCACGATGCCCTGCTCCGGGTCGGCGTGCAGGACCGTGCAGGTCCACTCGCGCAGGGTCGGGTCGGCGAGATCGAGGCGGTGAGTCCGGCCGTGCTGTGTGACGCCCATGACAGGGCAGGTTACTCGTTCAGGAAGCCGGAGATGCGGTCCCGTAGGTCGGCGCGTTCCGACCAGAGCACGCCGGGCCGGTCGTACACGTGCAGGGTGGCCTGGGGCAGCGCGGCGGCGAGCCGCTCGGCGACCTCGACCGGGTGCAGGTCGTCGCCCGCGCTGGCGATCACCAGCGCCGGCGCGGTGACCCCCGCCAGGTCACTGACCGCGCGCAGCGGCGTCTGCTCCGCCAGTGTGGCCAGGCCGTCGTCCAGACCGTCGCGAAGGAGCTGGTCGAGCCGCTGCCGCAGGTACGCCCAGCCGGCCGGGGTGTTACGGATCGCCGCGGGCAACTCCAGCGAGACGACGTCGGCGACGGCCGACGCGTCTCCGCTCTCCACCGCCTCCAACAGGTCCGTGATGCGTTCCTGGGCGACCGGCCCGCGCGGCTCGTCGAGCACCGCGGGCAGGAAGAAGACCAGCTTCTCGAAGCGTTCCGGGCTCTCGGCCAGGAGCCGGCACAGGGCGCCCGCGCCGAGGCTCGCCCCGAACGCGCGGCTGGCCCCGCCGAGATCAGCGATCGCGCGCAGGTCCCGGGCCAGGTCCAGGTAGCTCCACGGCCCGTCCGGCGAGTCGGAGCGGCCATGCCCGCGGAACTGGAAGAACACCTTGCGGCCGAGCACTCCACTGCCGAACGGGCGGGTGGTGGCGATGCCGTTGCCCAGCCCGTGCGCGAAGACGGTGACCGGATCACCGGTGCCGGTGACGAGCCGCTCCAGCCGTACCTCGTGCGGAGTGGTGACCAGCTCGGTTTCCGGCTCCGGCAGGGCCGGACGGCCGGTGCGCGGCCCACCCGGGCCAGGCCCCCAGGTGCGGGGCCCGCTGTCCGGTGGGGGCGGCCAGCGGAAACCTCTCACCAGAACCCTTTGCCGTCGCCGAGCTCACGCAGGCCGACTCGGACGTCGAGGAGATAGATGAGCGCGGCGGCGATGCCGATCAGTCCGAAGAGGCTGATCGGCCCGAAGCCGAGCAGAGTGAGCACGAGGCAGACCGCCAGGATGGCGATCCAGCCACCCTTGGGCAGCGTCCCGATGGCGGGGAAGGCGTCGGAGCGCTGCGTGACGGCGTGCACCAGCGCGACACCCTGGATGATCAGCGCGAAGACGAGCAAAATCAGCTCGATCACGTAGCGGACTTCGAACGCGAAGATCGGCGCGGCGTTGGCCATGCCGGCAAGCTTATGTCGACGACCCCGGCTACGTCCGACAAGGACGCCGCCGGGGTCGTCGACATGACGAACTACTCGGCAGCCGGGCGGGTCCGCTTGGTGGCCCGGGGAAGCTTCGCCGACGGGGTCGCGGCCGGCTTGGCGGCCTTCGGCGCACGGGCGGCCTTCTTGACGGCGGCCGGCTTGGCCTCGGCGATCTCGGCCACGTCGGCCGGGGTCGGCGTCTCGACCGGGGCCGCAGCGGGGGTGGTCGGGGTGGTGGCTGGCGTCACGCCCTGGGTGGCCTCGATGTCGGCGTCGACCGTCTCGGCGGCCTCCAGCACGCCAGCGCCGACGACCCGCTCACCGCGGGCGACCAGCGCGCCGTACGCGGCGAACGCCCGCTCCTGGGCGGCCTGGGCGCCCGCGACCACCACGGCGGCGTTGCGGGTCGCGGCGGCACGCAGCTTGTCGAGGTCGGCGACCTCGCGCAGCTTGGCCAGGTCGGCCGACTCGCGGAGCTTGGCCAGATCCAGCTCGGCCTGCGCCCGGCCACGCAGGGTGCCGGCGGTCTCATTGGCGGTACGCAGCGTCTCGGTGGCCCTCTGACGCAGCTCGAAACCGGTCAGCACGGCCCGACCACCCAGGTCGGCGACGACCCGGGTGCCGAGGACGCCGACCACGGCCGGCAGCTTGCGCAACTGCTCGAGAGCCAACTCTCCGGCGCCAGCGGCGGCGTAGATCGGGGCGGGGATGCGGTTGGTCTTCGGCTCGCTCATGACGTCTCCTCCTCGGCCGCGTCGGCGGCCTTCTTCTCGGGGGTGCTGGTCCTGCTCGGGGCGGGGGCGGTGCCCGCCTCGGTGACGGCGACCGACTCGAGTACGGCCTCGGTCGGGGTGCCGCCCGCGGTGGTGGGGCCGGTGGCGGCCAGGTTGGCCACGTCGGCGGGCTGGTCGGCGACGTCGGTCGGCGTGGTGGTCCCGGCCTGGGCCTCGGCCAGCCGGGTGTTCTCCCGGCGGAACGTCTCGTAGATCTGGCTGAGTGACTGCTTCTGGGCCATCGTCAGGTCGGCGTCCACGGCGATGGCGGCGAGCACACCGTGGCCCTCCTTGTCGTCGAGCAGCCCGGCGCGCAGGTACATCGCCGGGGTGGAGACCCGCAGCGCACTCGCCAGTTGCTGGAGCACCTCGGCGCTGGGCTTGCGCAGGCCGCGCTCGATCTGACTGAGGTACGGGTTGCTGACCCCCGCCTGCTCGGCGAGCTGCCTCAGCGAGATCTTGGCGTTGCGCCGCAGATCGCGGATGAACCCGCCGACGTCGGGAAGGTCCTTGGGTGTGGCCATGACATCGACGCTAACCGGCCGCGCTAGCTCCTGCAAGCAAAACGCTTGCCATAGTTAGCAAGGTCTCAGCGTCCCATTTGCGCGATGCCCACCCGGTCCGTAGGTTCCGTCCGTGCACAAGATCACAGTCAATGGAGCAAGCATCGCGTACGACGAGGCCGGCACCGGGTCGCCGGTCGTGCTGCTGCACGCCGGCATCGCCGACCGGCGGATGTGGCGGGGGCAGTTGCCCGCGCTCGCCGCCCGGCACCGGGTGATCGTCCCGGACCTGCGCGGCTACGGAGACTCGGAGCTGCCCCCGACCCCGTTCGCGCACCACGACGACGTGGCCGGGCTGTTGGACGCGCTCGGCCTGCCCCAGGCAGCCCTGGTGGGCTGCTCGTTCGGTGGCTCGGTCGCCATCGACACCGCGCTGGCTCATCCCGACCGGGTGAGCGCGCTCGCGCTGTTCGACACGGCGGTCTCCGGCAACGAGTGGTCCGAGGAGGCGAACGACCTCTGGGACGACCTGGTCGGAGAGGTCGACCCCGACGACTTCGTCGCTGGCGCGGCCGGCGAGGTGCGGTTCTGGGTGGTCGGCCCGGGCCGCCAGCCGGGCGACGTCGACCCCGAGTTGGTGGCGTTCGCGCAGGAGATGGACCAGCGTGCGCTCGCCGCCGAGCTGGCGCTCGGCGCGGTCGAGGTGGGAGAGCTGATGCCGCCCGCGATCGGTCGCCTCGGCGAGCTGAAGGTGCCCGTCCTGGTCACCGCCGGGGCCGCGGATGTGCCGGACATCAGCCGGCTCGCCGACCGGATCGCCGCCGAGGTCCCCAGCGCGGTACGACTGCCCGACGTGCCGGACGCCGCGCACCTGCTGCCGCTGGAGCGGCCGGAGCCGGTCAACGCCGCCCTGCTCGACTTCCTGAGCTGAACGACCCGGCTCCACCACGGCCCGGGCCGAGGGTGTCGGGCGAACGAGTCTGATACCTCAGAGGTATAACTATGCCTCTGAGGTATCGCGCTCATCCGTGAGTGGCCGCCCCCGACGGTCGGGACCAGCCGTGGCTGTCGCGCGGCGGGCTGGCCATGCCGGTGCTACCGGCGCTCACCAGAGCGGGCGGACCGCGCCGACCGGGACGCCACCGCCGAAGAGCGGCACCTCGGCGTACTCGGTCAGCACCGGGGCGTCCACGCCGAGCCGGCGCAGCGCGGAGACCAGCACCGGCATCCGAGCGCGGTCGGCGCCGTCATCGATCTTCAGAGCGACAGCGCCGACGCCCGGCAGCGCCACCGCGATCACGCCCTCGGCACCGACCTTGGCCAGGAGGCCCGGAACACCGCGCATCAGCCGGGTGTCGTCGGCCTGGGTGCCACCGACGATCTCCGGGTGGGCGCGCATGGCGTCGGCCACCGTGCGCGGCACCGAGCCGGGCTCGGCGTCGACCAGCCGGAGGTACGCCCCGGCCAGGCCGGTCAGCGACACCGCGAGCACCGGGGCGCCGCAGCCGTCCACACCCACCGCCGCCGCCCGCTCGCCGGTGAACTCCTCGATGGCCGCCCGCAACCGCTGCTGCAACGGGTGCTCCGGCCGCCAGTAGCCCTCCAGCGGCCAACCGGCGGCCTCGCAGGTCAGCAGCATCCCGCTGTGCTTGCCGGAGCAGTTCATCTGCACCCTGGTGGGGCCACCACCGGAGCGCAGCACCGCCTCCCGGGCCGCGGCGCCCACCGGCAGGTCAGGCGGGCAGTGCAGCGCGGACGCGTCCAGCCCGGCGCGCTCCAGCAGCGCACCGACCCGGGCCAGGTGGAAGTCCTCACCCGCGTGACTCGCCGACACCAGCGCCACGTCGGCCGGATCGGTCAACGCCAGGCCGGCACGGAGCATCCCGATCGCCTGCATCGGCTTGCTGGCCGAGCGGGGAAAGACCGGCGAGGTCACGTCCCCGGCGGACGCCACCGGCAGACCGGCGGCGTCCAGCACCACCACCGAGCCACGGTGCGCACCCTCCACGAACCCGGACCGAACCACCTCGGCGAGCGGCGCGCCGCCCTCGTACGTCTTTGTCACGCGCTGGACGGTACCGACGGTCCCGGGGTGCCCGGCGGCGGGGTGACCAGGAGGTCCACCGCCCGGGTGACAGGGGCGTGGGACAGGCCCGGCCTTACAGCCCGAGCAGCTCGCGGGCCTCGGTCGTGGTCAGCGGCGGACGCTGGGCGAGCTGTGCGAAGCCGACCGCGCGGGCGACCAGCTGCATGTTGGACTCCACCGGACGGCCCTTCGCGTACGTCACGGTGTCCTCCATGCCGACCCGCAGGTGCCCGCCCGTCGACAGCGCGGCCAGCAGCACCGGAATCGTGCTCCGGCCGACGCCGGTGGCCGAGAAGGTGGCGCCCTCGGGCAGGTCCCGCAGCATCCGGTGCGCGGCAACCAACGTCTCGGTGGTGCCCGGCATACCGCCCGGCACACCCATCACGAAGTCGACGTGCACGTGCCCGCCGGCCGGGAGCCCGTACTTGCCGAGCAACCGCTGCAACGCGGACAGGTGACCGAGGTCGAAGATCTCGTACTCCGGCACGATCCCGCGTTCCTGCATCCGGGTGTGCAGGTCGACGATGAACTCCCAACGGTTGAGGAAGACGTCGTCGCCGAAATTGACCGTGCCCATGGTGCACGAGGCCATGTCCGGCCTGGCGTCGAGCACGGCGAGCCGGGAGGCCTCCGGGTCGGTCACCGCGCCGCCGGACGAGAGCTGCACGATCAGGTCGGTGCTCTCCCGCAGCGCCGCCACCGTGTCGGCCAGGCGCACCGGGTCGAGGGTCGGCCGCGCCGCGTCGTCGCGGATGTGGACGTGGATCACGGCAGCACCGAGCGCCTCGCACTCCTTGGCGGTGCGCAGCAGCTCGTCGAGCGTCACCGGCAGTGCCGGCACCTCCGCCTTGGCCGACTCAGCGCCGGTCGGGGCCACCGTGATCAACGTCCCTGTCGTCATGCCGGCGATCCTAGACGGCCCGCTCAGGACGGGTCGATCGCCGCTGCGGTCTCGCCGATCATCAACGCCGCGTCATCGGGGACGTTCCGCTTCAGCACCGCGAGGGCGATCTGGCCCAGCTCGTGGTGCAGCACGGCGGTGCCCACGAAGCCCACCGGCCGACCGTCGCGGGTCACCGGCGTACCGGCGACCGGCGGCTGATCGGTGGTCACGCCGTCCAGGTGCAGCAGCACCAGGCGACGCGGGGGCCGGCCCATGTTGTGCACCCGGGCCACCGTCTCCTGCCCCCGGTAGCAACCCTTGTCCAGATGCACCGCCGGAGCGATCAGGTCGACCTCGGCCGGAATCGTCCGGTGGTCGGTGTCCACGCCGACCCGGGGCTGCCGCGCGGCCACCCGGATCGCCTCGTACGCCCAGAGCCCCGCGAGCGGCACGCCGGCCCCGCGCAACTCCGCCACGACCTGGTCCATCGCCGACCGGGGCACCAGCAGGTCCACCCCGAGCGGGCCGCGTCGGGCCCAGCCGCCGATCGGCAGCGGTCGTACGTCGTACCGAACGCTCGCCCGGGGTGGCACGGCGCCGTGGGCGAACTTCGGACCCGGCACCGCGACCAGGTCCGGTGCGGCGAGCCCGGTCACGCCGAGGGTGCCCAGCGCCTCCGTCGCCGCCGGCCCGACCAACGACAGCAGCGCCCGCTCGGCGGTCGCGTCGCGCGGGTCGACCTTGCTGAAGAACCGCATCTTCTCCAGGTACGAGAGCAGGCCCTCGGTCGCCCCCGGCTCGGTGTCCAGCCAGGCGGTCTCGCCGTCGTCGGCGACCAGGGCGTGCTGCTCGACGTGCCCGTGGGGGGACAGCACCAGCAACTCGGTGCCCTCACCGGCGGCCAGCTTCGTCAGGTGCTGCGAGGTGATCGTGTGCAGCCAACCGGCGCGCTCTTCCCCGGGCACCGCGATGACCCCCCGGTGCGACCGGTCGACCAGGCCGACCTCGGTGTCGAGGGTGCGCTGCTCGCGCAGCGGGTCGCCGTAGTGCGCGGCCACCCCCCGCACCCCGGCTGCGGCGTGCGCCGGATCCGGCTGGTCGCGGCTGGCCTCGTCGATGCTCTCGACGGCCACCGCACCCGCGATGTCGATCATTTGTCGTCCCCGTTCTCGCAGCGTGCGCAGACGCCGAAGAGTGACACGTGCCCGATATCCACCAGAAACCCCCGCTGCGTGGCCAACTGGTCGGCGAGCGGGCGGAGCAGCTCCGGATCGATCTCGTCGATCGCGCCGCACTCCCGGCAGACCAGGTGGACGTGTTGGTGCTCGCCGGCCGCGTGATAGGTCGGTGAGCCGTGCGACAGGTGCGTGTGGGTGACCAGACCGAGCCGTTCCAGCAGCTCAAGCGTGCGGTAGATGGTGGTGATGTTGACGCCGGCGGCGACCTCCCGAACGGCGGTGTGCACCTGCTCCGGGCTGGCGTGCCCCAGATCGAGCACCGCCTGAAGGACGAGCTGCCGCTGGGCCGTCAGCCGCAGCCCACGGGCCCGCAGCATTTCCGCGAGGGAGGATTCGGACACCGTCCGATCATAGTTCGGCCGCCGCGCCGGTCCCCGCACCGCGACCGACCGCCACTACGCTCGACGGTCATGGTGATGTCGTCCCCCGGGAACGTCGCGGCCGATCCGACCGGGCGGATCGCCGTGCTCGGGCGCGGCCCGGTGCCGGCCGGCGAGCCCGTACTCCGCGGCGACGACCTGGGCGTCCTGCACGGCGACGGCCTCTTCGAGACCATGCACCTGCGTCAGGGCCGGCCGTGGCTGCGCGACGAGCACCTGGCCCGGCTGGCCGCGGCGGCCTTCGCCGTCGAGCTGGTCCTGCCCCCCACCGCCGCGCTGGTCGATCTGCTCGACGAGGTGCGCGAGGGCTGGCCGGCGCAGGTGGAAGGGGCGCTTCGGCTGGTCTGCACCAGAGGCCCGCAGGCCGGCGGCCCGCCGACGATCTACGCCACGCTGAACGGGGTGCCCACGTCGTCCCGGGTGGCCCGGCGGGACGGGATCAGTGTTGCCACCCTCCCGCTGGGGATACCCGCCGACGCGCGCAACGGGCTGAGCTGGCTGCCGGCCGGAATCAAGTCCACCTCGTACGCGGTCAACAGCGCCGCCCGCCGCTGGGCCGACCGGGCCGGGGTGGACGACGTGCTCTGGATCTCCTCCGACGGTTACGTACTGGAGGGGCCTACGGCCAACGTGGTGTGGCTCACCGGTGACACGCTGTGCACGGTGCCGGCCGCCACCACCGGCATCCTCGCGGGCACGACCGTGGCCTGGCTGCTCGCCCACGCCACCGAGCTGGGCCTGAGCGCCGCCGAGCGGATGGTCACCACGGCCCAGCTGCACGCGGCGGACGGCGTGTGGCTCACCTCGTCGGTACGCGGGGCCGCCGAGGTCCACACGCTGGACGGGGTGCGTCGGACCCGCTGCCCGCGCACCCCCGCCGTCCACGCCCTGCTGGGCTTTCCCGTCTAGTCAGCCGCCGACCCGGATGAGCCGGGCGGAGAGGTGCGGGCTGAGCCCGTGCCCCATGGCGGCCATCTCCTGCGCGTAGAGCAGCGCACCCTCGACGATGCCGAAGAGCCGCCGCCCGCCGGTGACCTCCTTGGCGGTCGGGGTCCGGACCACCGCGTCGGTGGCGAACTCGACCTGGGTGCCGGTGCGCTTGCCGATGTGCAGCTCCATCACCCCCGTCGGGGTGGTCAGCAGCGCCTCCAGCTCATCGGTCGCCCGCCCGTCCACCAGCACCGGCCGCCACCAGCCGACCTCGCGACCGGCCGGGCGGACCGGAGTGCTCTGCTCGTCCAGGATCCAGGCACGGGACTCGTAGTGCAGGAACGGCCGGCCGTCGTGGCTGATCCGGATCTCCTGGGCGTAGTCGAAGTCCTCGATGGTGGGGAAGCCACCCTTGCCCCGGCCCCGCCACAGGCCGATGTAGGGCAGCAGGCCGTCCAGCGCGGGGTGCAGCTTCGGCCCGACCCGCAGGTCGTGACTCTCCTCGAACGGGTACTCCTCGACCGGCGGCGCGTTCAGCCACGGTGGCTGCAGCGGGTTCTCGCTCACCCTGACACCTTCGTTCGCGACTGCGGGGCTCGCAAACCCGGCTCACTCCTCGCGCTCACCAGCGTCCTCTCGAAATGCGTACGGCAAGGTAGACGAGGCCACCGGCGAGCCCGCCCAGGCCGGCGACCAGCAGGCTGACAAACCCGATCTCGGTAACCATCCCGACCATCCTATGCTGGCCCACATGGCCCGCAATCTCGTCGTCAAGGTCACCGCGGGGGCGGACGCCCCGGAGCGGTGCGCGCAGGCATTCACGGTCGCCGCGACGGCGGTCGCGGCCGGGGCGGACGTGTCGCTCTGGCTCACCGGCGAGTCGACCTGGTTCGCGCTGCCCGGTCGCGCCCAGCAGTTCGAGCTGCCGCACTCCGCACCGCTGGCCGAGTTGCTGCACATCATCCTGACCAGTGGCCGGGTGACCGCCTGCACCCAGTGCGCGGCCCGACGGGAGATCGGCCCGGACGACGTACTGCCCGGGGTCCGGATCGCGGGTGCCGCGGTCTTCGTCGAGGAGGCGTTGGCCGAGGGCGCGCAGGCACTGGTCTACTGACCACCGACGTGGCGGTCGGTCCGGGCGGAGTGCCGATACCGACCCGACATCTCGGACCGCTGCCTACGATTCGGATGTGACCGAGGCGGCGGAGAGGTTCTTCGAATCCCTGCCGACGCGCGCCCATAACGTCCTGGGCGGCCTGGCTGACGGGACCCTCCAGATCGACCTCGGCAGCGACCACCGGACCGAGCACTGGCTGGTCCACATGCGGCCCGGTTCGGTGCGGGTCAGCCGCGAGCGCGGAGCGGCGGACGCCATCTGGTACAGCAGCGCGGCCCTCTTCGACCGACTGATCAGCGGCGAGGCCCAAGGTGTCGCGGCGGTGCTGCGCAACGAGAGCACGTTCAGCGGCAACGTCGTGCTCTTCCTCGCCTTCCGCCGGTTCTTCCCGAACCCGCCCGGCACCCGCGACCCCCGCTACGTGGCCCGCAAGGCAGCCGGGCGGCCGACGTGAGGGATCTCGTCAGCATTCTGGACGGCAACACCTTCCTGGTCAGCGACAAGCGGGGAGACATCGAGCCGTCCTACGACTTCCCCACCGGGTTGTTCTCCTTCGACACCCGCTTCCTGTCCAAATGGGTGGTCACCCTGAACGGCGAGCGGCTGCACGCCCTCTCCGTCGACGACGCCGAGTCGTACCGGACCAAGTTCTTCCTCGCCCCCGGTGAACCCACGCACTACCTGGACGCGAAGGCATCGGTGATCCGCAGCCGGGCAATCGTCGGCAGCTTCGAGGAGGAGCTGACCGTGCTGAACCACACCGGTACGGAGGTCGAATTCACCGTCCGGATCGACATCGGAGCCGACTTCGCCGACCTCTTCGAGATCAAGCATCCCCAGCAGAAGCGGGGTCGGACGACGGTCTCGGTCTCCGAGAACCAGCTGCGGCTGACCTACCGGCGGGAGGCGTTCCACCGGGAAACACGGATCAGCACCAGCGCGCCGGCGCAGGTCGACGCCGACGGGATGACCTTCCGGATCCGGATAGCCCGCAACAGCACGTGGACCACCCGGCTGCGCGTGTCCAGCGTCGTCTACGGGGCACGGGGCGAGGACATCCGCGACACCCTCCCGTTCGGCGGCAGCCGCAGCGCGAACGCCATCCGCGCGGAGCAGCAGGAGCTGATCGACCGGGCGCCGAAACTCGGCTGCGACTGCCAACCGCTCGCCGGGGCGTACCGGCGCAGCCTGAACGACCTGGCCGCTCTGCGCTACGAGTCGATCGCCCTCGGGGTGCGGCTGATCGCCGCCGGACTGCCCTGGTTCATGACGCTGTTCGGCCGGGACAGCATCATCACCTCGTTGCAGGTGCTGCCGTTCCTGCCGGAGCTGATCCCGCCGACCATCCTGATGCTGGCCGGACTGCAGGGGCACCGGGTGGACGACTTCCGCGACGAGGAGCCCGGCAAGATCCTGCACGAGCTGCGGTACGGGGAGACCGCCGGCTTCGAGGAGCAGCCGCACTCGCCGTACTACGGGTCCGCCGACTCGACCCCCCTCTTCATCATCCTGATCGACGAGTACGAACAGTGGACCGGTGACGACGCGCTGGTCCGCAAGCTGGAGCCGCAGGTCCGCGCGGCGCTGGAGTGGATCGACACCTACGGTGACCTGCTCGGCACCGGCTACCTCTGGTACCAGACCCGCAACCCGGACACCGGTCTGCAGAACCAGTGCTGGAAGGACTCCTGGGACGCCATCTCGTACGCCGACGGCCAGATGCCCAGCTTCCCCCGGGCTACCTGCGAGCTGCAGGGCTACGCGTACGACGCGAAGATTCGGGCCGCCCGGCTCGCCCGGACCTTCTGGAACGACCCGGAGTACGCCGACAAGCTGGAACGGGATGCCGCCGATCTCAAACGGCGGTTCAACCGCGACTTCTGGATCGCCGACCGGGGGTACTACGCGCTCGCGTTGGACGCCGACGGCCGGCAGGTGGATGCCCTGACCTCGAACATCGGGCACCTGCTGTGGAGCGGCATCGTGGACGATTCCCGCGCCGGCAAGGTGGTCGAGCACCTGCTCGGGCCACGGCTGTTCTCCGGGTGGGGGGTGCGGACGCTCGCCGAGGACGAGGGCCGGTACAACCCCATCGGGTACCACGTGGGCACCGTGTGGCCGTTCGACAACTCGATCATCGCCTGGGGGTTGTGGCGGTACGGCTTCCGGGACGAAGCCGGGGTGATCTGCGACGCGATGCTGGCCGCGTCCCGATACTTCGACGGGCGGCTGCCGGAGGCGTTCGCCGGCTACGCCCGCGACCTCACCGACTACCCGGTGGAGTATCCGACCGCGTGCAGCCCACAGGCCTGGTCGACCGGCACCCCGCTGCTGCTGCTGCGGGTGATGCTCGGGTTGGAGCCACAGGGCGAGCACCTGATCATCGACCCGGCCGTGCCACCGGGCATGGGCCGGGTCGAGCTGTTGGACATCCCGGGCCGGTGGGGCATGGTCGACGCGTTGGGCCGCAGCCGTGGCCCACAGGATCAGCCGGGCGGCGGCTGAGCCGGACGGTACGCCCGACTCAACCCGGGCAACCGACGGTGGCGGCCAGTCGGGTGGTGTCCTCGCCGAACTCGGCCAGCACGACGACCGGGCCGGTGCGGTACGCGTACACCGGGGGGTTGTCCAGCAGTGGGGCGCCGCCGGCCAGCGGGGCGAGCGCGGCCACCGAGGGCGCCGGGCCGGGACCAACCGCCGACCGCGCGGTGCGGGCCAGCCCGCCGCCCGGGCAGGGCACGCTGACCAGCTCCGGCGCGGCGTCGCTCGGGCGACCGAGCGATCGCAGCGCGGCGGTCAGAGCGTCGGCCTCCGGGCCGGGCGCGGTGGCCGACGCCGGGGTGTAGCCGGAGCCGACGGGGCGACATCCCGTGTCGACGATCAACCGCACCCGACCGTCCACGGTTGGCCGTCCCTCGACGGCGACGAACTCTCCCGCGTCGGCGCGCAGCACCGGGCCGTCCAAACCGGGCCCGACCTCGGCCCGCCAGCTGGCCGGCAGCCGCTCGGCGATGCCGGTCAGCACGGCACGCTCGGTGCCGGCGGGCGCGAGCACGCCAACCTCGCGCCGGAGCCTCGCACCGTCGGCGAGCGGGGTGACCCGGCAGCCCATCGCGACCCGCGCGGGCCCCAGCTCCAGCAGCCCGGTCCCACCGGCCGCCCCGGCCAGCTCGCCGACCGCCCGGTCGACCACCGGGCCTGCCTGGTCGAGGGAGCGCTGCTCGCGCACGGTCGGCGGGTCGTCGCGGACCGACGTCCAGGTGAGTACGCCCAGCAACACGGCCCAGACCGCGGTCGCGGCCAGCAACCAACGCCGCCACGACCGGGCGGGTGCCGGCGCGGCGGGACCGGTCGACGAGGCCAAGCCCGTACGGACAGCACCGCTCACCCGGCCATGGTGTCACGGGCCGCCCGCCCGCCCGGCGGCGGAGGCCACCGGGAAGTCGGGAAAACGGCGGGGCAGTGGTCGGTCAGCGGTGACGGTGACCGGCAGTCAGGCGGACCGGGGCGGTACGTCGAGCCGGTAGCCGACCCCCGCCACGGTCCGCACCTGCGGTCCTCCCGGCAGGTCACGCAGCTTGCCCCGAAGCTGCTTGATCGCGGAGTGCAGGATCGCGGTGCTGCCCGGGTACGGGCCGCTCCAGACGGCGGCGACGAGCTGTTCGTAGCTCCACACCACCAGCGGCGGGCCGATGAGCCGGGTGAGCAACTCCCGTTCGGTGCGGGTGAACGGGAGCGGGTCGCCGCGCCAGGTGACCAGGTCTCCGGCCCGGTCGACGACCAACTCGCCCCAGCTGACCGGACCCTGCGGCGCCGCCGGTGGGGTGACCGGCTCGACGGCCGGCGTCGAGCTACCCGCCGACGGGAGCAGCATCGCCCGCAGTTGGGCCAGATCGGCGCAGCTCACCACCGAGCCGACCCCATCGAGCTGGCGCAGCACCCGCTCACGCACCGAGACATCCGCGCTGACGCAGACGACGATCGGGACCTCTTCACCGTGCACGCCGCCCTCACCCACCGTGACTTCCACCCGTAGATAGTGACGCATGACGATGGATTTCGGGGCCACTCCACGCCCATGGCGTGCCGCACGGTAGAACACTGATCACCCACCCACCGTCGGCCTGACGCAGGGACGACCGGGGCCGGCCACCCAGGAGGGTGACCGGCCCCGGTCGATCAGAGCAGTGGGTCAGGCGACGGTGACAGCAACCTCGTTGATGCCCCGGCCGGCGGTGACGGCGGTGTCGCCGTTGCCGTGCCGGGACAGCGCCCGCAGCGTCCAGGAACCCGGCGCGGCGAAGAACCGGAACTGGCCGGCCGCCGAGGTGACCACCTCGGCGGTGAACTCACCGGTCGAGTCGAGCAGCCGGACGTACGCGCCCGGCACCGGCTCGTCCTCAGCGGAACGGACGATGCCGGTGATCACGGTTTCCTTCTCCAGATCCAGGCTGGCCGGCAGCGGCGCGGCCTGGTCCGGTGCGGCGCAACCCGCGGCGGTGGGAGCAGTCATGGTCAGACCTCCCCCGGCTCGTCACCGAGCGCGACCGGCACGCCGACCAGCGAGCCGTACTCGGTCCAGGAACCGTCGTAGTTCTTGACGTTGCGGTGGCCCAGCAGCTCCTGGAGGACGAACCAGGTGTGCGAGGAGCGCTCACCGATGCGGCAGTAGGCGATGGTCTCCTTGCTGTCGTCGAGACCGGCATCGCCGTAGATCTTGCGGAGCTCGTCGTCGGAGCGGAAGGTGCCGTCCTCGTTGGCCGCCTTGGACCACGGGACGCTGAGGGCGGTGGGGATGTGCCCGGCCCGCTGCGCCTGCTCCTGCGGCAGGTGGGCGGGGGCGAGCAGCCGGCCGGCGAACTCGTCGGGGCTGCGCACGTCGACCAGGTTCTTGGTGCCGATCGCGGCGACGACCTCGTCGCGGAAGGCCCGGATGGAGGTGTCCGGCTCCTGCGCGACGTACTGCGTCGCCGGGCGGGTCACCGTGTCGGTGACCAACGGGCGGGCATCCAGCTCCCACTTCTTGCGACCACCGTCGAGCAACTTCACGTCGCGGTGGCCGTAGAGCTTGAAGTACCAGTAGGCGTACGCGGCGAACCAGTTGTTGTTGCCGCCATAGAGGATGACGGTGTCGTCGTTGCTGATGCCCCGCTCGGAGAGCAGCGCCTCGAACTGCGTCTTGTTGACGAAGTCCCGGCGGACCTGGTCCTGCAGGTCAGTCTTCCAGTCAATCTTGATGGCGCCGGCGATGTGACCGGTGTCGTACGCCGAGGTGTCCTCGTCGACCTCGACGAAGACGACACCCGGGGCGTCGAGGTTCTTCTCGGCCCACTCGGCCGAAACGAGTGCGGTGTCGCGACTCATCGAATCACTCCCTGGTGAGGATGGATGGTGAGCCAACGCGCGAGTATCGATGGATTTTACTGTCGCACCACGCGCGGGACCCAGCGGAAGGACGGGATCACGGGTTCGTGCGACGGCGCCGCTGCCGGGCGTTGGTGGGGTCACCGGAGGGTGCGAGAACCCTGTGCCGGTGGCCGCCGTCAGGCGGCCGGAGACAGCCCCGCCGTCAGATGACGGGGCGACACAGGCAGGTGGCCACGCGGCACAGGTCGACCGCGCGCCGTTTGGTGAGGTGAGTCCCCATGGCCAGGGAGCCTACCAGCCAGTGACCGTGCTGCCACTGAGCCGACCACCATCCGGGAATCGACGGGGCCGTAGGCCCATGCGGCATCCCGCCGCGCGGGCTTCCCGTCAGCCGGCGGAGTTGATCGGTACGTTCTTCGCGTCGGCGGTGACCGCCAACCCTTCCGGCAGCGGTCGGACCTCCCGGACGGCGAGCTGGAACGGCAACTCGGGCAGGGGCACGTCGACCGAGATGCCCTTGGCGTAGTTGTTCAGCAGGGTGCGCGCCAACGGCAGGTTCGGCAGCCCTTCGGCGTTCAGGTCGTTGAAACGCAAGGCGACGGCGCCGTTGTCGGCCACGGTGACGTCGGCCGTGCCGTTGACGGTGAGCTTCTGACCGAGGATGTCGACGGGAGCGGTGACGGCGAGCTTGCCGTTCTGCTCGCCGAGAGTGAGCCCGGGCCGATCCAACAGTGCGGCGAGACTGTCGTAGCTGATCGTGCCGGTGCCATGGACCGTGTCCGCCACGACGTCACCCTGCCCGGTGCGCAGGGTGTCCAGCGAGGCCCGCACGTTGCGGGCGTCCACGTCGAGCACCGGCAGCTGCACGGGGTCGCCCTCGACTGAGGCCCGCACGTCCCGCAGCTTGATGGAGATCCGCTGGTAGTGGCCATCGAGCACCTGGGTGAGGAACGGCGTACCGCCAACCTCCACGTCGGGCTCGGCGGACTGCGCCCCCTGCTTGGTGACCTCCTGACGGACCCGGTCCGCGATGGTCCGCTCGGCCACCCCGACCGCCACCCGGTCGGCGACCACCAGCAACCCGGCCACCAGCAGGAGCAGAACGACAAGGCCGATGAGCAGCTTGCGGCCGCGCCGTCGGGGACGTGCCCCGTCCGCCGGATAGTCCTGCGCCACGCCGCCTCCTGTCTCCGCCCGCCGCGCCGCGACGGGTCGTCCATACCGGTGCCGCAGGGCGGCGCACCCGTAGGTACCCGACCGGCTCCGGGCTCAACCGTGACTCAGAGGAAGAGCATGCACATGGCGTACGCGGCCGGCGCCGCCAGGGCGAAACCGCCGAGCGGGCCCTGCATGTGCCGGGCCACCCACATCGTCGGCGGTTCGCCGGCCATCAGCCGACCCGCCTCCGCGTACCCCACGGCGAGGTCGGAGAGGACGGCGGTGACCGCCGCGACCAGGCCGATCACGGCGGCCCGGGTCGGCGTGAAGGGAGCCACCAGGTAGCTGCCGAGGAGCGCGCTGGTCAGTGTGCCGACCATCGCGCCAGCCACCACGCCGGCGGCGCCCCGGGGAACCTGCGGGGCCAGCCGGGGCCAGGGCAGCACCGCGTCAGTCAGCCGGGCGACGGTCAGCGCGACGCCGCTCGCGGTCAGGCAGACCGTGATCGCCTGGGTGCCGGCCGGAATCCGGCTGAGCACGATCAGGGTGCCGAAGGCCACCACCCCGACCACGATCAGCAGCGTGGCCCCGAGCGAGTCGGTGACCCGGACCCGGTCGACCCGGCGGACCAGTTGGCCGAGAACGGCGGCGAGGAACCCGCCGGCGGCCAGGTAGCCCAGCGGCGCCAGGCCGGCGATGTCGGTCTGCACCGCGGCGATGTCCGCGAGAGCCGCGACCGCGGCGCTGATCCCGGCGACCACCAGCAGCGCGGGCGGGCGCATGGCCATCGTCCAGGCGAGCACGAACAGCAACTGGACACCGAAGATGATGAAGGCGAACGGCAGCCGGTGACCGGGGCCCGACGTCTGCGCACCGAGCACCAGGCCGACACCGAGCAGCGCGGCGAAGCCGGCGATGGTCAGCGCCAACTGGCGGCGCACCTCGACCGGAGGTATGACCTCCTCCTCCGGCTCGTCGATCTCGTCCTCGGATCGGCGGGCCGGCTCGCCGGCTCGCCGGGCACGACGAGGCCCACCCCGTTCGCGGCGGTCGCCGTCAGTGGTGGCCGGACCGGTACGCGGCGCGGGCGGGTGGCCACGGGTCGGTGCGGGGGCCGAGCCCGGGTGGGGCCCAGCGGGCCACGATTCGCGGCCGGCCTCGGGCGAGGTGGAGGGAAACACGACCTGATCGTGCCAGACCGACTGCCCGACGCGGCGGTCGCGGGTTTCAGCGACGTTAAAATCCGTGCCACGATCAGGGGCAAGATAGACAAACGGGAAATGGCCTGGCAGCGCAGCCGAGGCGATCGGTTACGCTCAACCCGTTACCCGCCCGTCAGCGACGCCGGGACCACGCAATTTCTCAGCGCATTCCATCGTGAGTGTGTCTGGTCGCGTGCGGCGCGTGCGCCGCCGGGACGGAGGTGATCGTGGAGATCCTGCTGCTGGTGACCGCGCGCGCAGGGGAACCGTCGGCTGTGCTGCCGGCACTCGACCTGCTGCCGCACTCGGTCCGCACCGCGCCGCGCGACGTCCGCACGCTGGTCGCGGGCCCCAGCCCGGACGCGGTGCTGGTGGACGCCCGATCAGAGTTGAGTGAGGCCCGGGCGACCTGTCGGATGCTGCACGCCACCGGGCTCGGTGTTCCGCTGGTCGCGGTGGTGACCGAGGCTGGCCTGATCGCACTGAACGCCGACTGGGGCGTCGACGACGTCATCCTCGCCTCGGCCGGCCCCGCCGAGGTTGAGGCGCGGCTGCGGCTGGCGGTGGGCCGGCTGAGCAACGCGACCGCCGGTGCGGGCGGTTCGATCCGGGCCGGCGAGCTGACCATCGACCCGGACACGTACGCCGCCAAGCTCAAGGGTCGCCCACTCGACCTCACCTACAAGGAGTTCGAGCTGCTGAAGTTCCTGGCCCAGCACCCGGGTCGGGTGTTCACCCGGGACCAGCTCCTGCGCGAGGTCTGGGGCTACGACTACTTCGGCGGCACCCGCACGGTCGACGTGCACGTCCGGCGGCTGCGCGCCAAACTCGGCTCGGAGTACGAGTCGATGATCGGCACCGTTCGCCAGGTGGGCTACAAGTTCGTCGTGCCGCCGTCGCGGTCGCTGCCCGAGGCGGAGCACGCTCCACTGACCGTCTGATCCAGGAGTCGTCCTGGGCGATTTCCCATATGCCCTTTTTGCGCAGCTTGGCAGTTCTATTCTGACTGCCGGGTTTGTCGGAGAAAGGGGCGACGGTGCGCGCAGTGACCACAGGGGCGACGGGCCGACCTGACCGGCCAGCCGGGCGGAAGCCGTGACGCGGGGCAACTCGACCGCGAGGGCGGCCGGGATCGTGACGCTCGTGTTGGCGGCGCTGCTCGGCTCGGCGTACGTGCTGGGCCGCAGCCTCATCCCCGACCAGACCCAACCCCACGCGACCGGTGTCACCACGAACGCCGACGGGCCGTACTACGCCGACCAATCCAGCGGTGGCGAGCCGAGCGGAGCCCCGAGCGCCAGCGGCGGCACCGGCCCCACCGAGGCCGGCCAGGACGGGTCGGGACGGGACGCCGGCGGTGACAAGCTGTTCGGCGCGCACGAGACCACCGGCTCTCCACGGCTCGCCCTGACCTTCGACGACGGACCGGACCCGCGCTACACCCCGCAGGTCCTCGCCATGCTGCGCGAGTTCGACGTGCGGGCCACCTTCTGCGTGGTGGGTGAGAACGCCCAGAACCACCCCGACCTGATCCAGGCGATCGTGGACGGTGGGCACACCCTGTGCAACCACTCGTGGAACCACGACGTCGGCCTGGGCACTCGATCGGCCGACGCGATCCGCTCCGACCTGCTGCGCACCAACGAGGCGATCCGGGCAGCGGTGCCGGACGCCCCCATCGTCTGGTACCGCCAGCCGGGCGGCGCCTGGACGTATCCGGTGGTGTCGGTGGCGCGGCAGCTCGGCATGACCCCCCTGCACTGGTCGGTCGACCCGTCGGACTGGGAGCTTCCCGGCGCCGGGACGATCGCCGCGACGGTGGCCACCCAGGCCGAACCGGGCTCGGTGGTGCTGCTGCACGACGCCGGTGGGGACCGGCAGGGCACGGTGGACGCGCTGCGCCGGATCCTGCCAGACCTGACCGCGCGGTTCGAGCTGGAGGCACTGCCCGCCGAGCCGACCTGAGGCTTCCCACGGGCCCCGAGCCTGCGGGCCTGTGGGGGCGGCGACACCTGGCGCGCTGCCTTTGGAGCTGATGTCGCAAACGATTCAGGCCCACCGGGGCTGGCGACCTCCGGGTGTCACAGGACCCAGCGGATACGGTGACGGGATGAGCAGCGCGGAGCCGACCAGCGACCAGGTGACCCGGACCGACCTACTGACGCCGGCGGACATCGCCGACGTGCTGGCCCTGGCCAGCTCCGCGGGCGACACCGACGGCGCGAACCCGCTCGACGAACACGTCCTGCTCCGGCTGCGCGACCCGGACGCCCCGGCACTGCACCTGATCGCCCGCGCCGACGACGGCACCCTCACCGGGTACGCGCACCTGGACACCACCGACCCGGTCGGCGGGATCGGAGTCGAGCTGGTGGTGCACCCCGCGTACCGGCGGCGGGGCACCGGGCGGGCGCTGGCCCGGGGCGTGCTCGCCTCGGCCACTGGGCCGCTGCGGGCCTGGGCGCACGGCGACCACCCCTCGGCCGCGGCGCTCGGCGTCGACCTCGGGTTCACCCGGGCGCGGGTGCTCTGGCAGTTGCGCCGGCCACTGGCGGCCCCGTTGGGCGAGCCGCGCCTGCCCGACGGGGTGGCGCTGCGGGCGTTCCGGCCCGGGGCGGACGACAAGGCCTGGCTGACCCTCAACGCGCGCGCCTTCGCCGAGCACCCCGAGCAGGGCCGGTGGACGTTGGACGACCTGCGGGTCCGGCTCGCCGAGCCGTGGTTCGACCCGGCCGGCTTCCTGCTCGCCGAGGAGACCGCGACCGGTCGGCTGCTCGGCTTCCACTGGACCAAGGTGCACGAGCGCCCGGGGTCGGCCCGGATCGGCGAGGTGTACGTACTGGGCGTGGAGCCGACCGCGCACGGCGGCGGGCTGGGCCGGGCGCTGACCACCGCCGGGCTGGCGTACCTGCGGGACAGGCGCGGCCTGGACCGGGTGATGCTCTACGTGGACGAGTCGAACACCGGGGCGGTCGCGCTCTACGAGCGGCTGGGCTTCGCTCGCTGGTCCGCGCACATCAACTACCACCTGGGCTGACCGTCGATCGCTCCCGGGGCCGGGTCACCGGTGGGTAACGGCCGGGCGTCGGCGACATAACGGCGAACCGGAAATATACCCATACTTCCGACAGGTGTACCCGAGTTCACTTAACGGACAACTCACCCTCAGCAAGCGGTCACCTCGGCAGCCGCACGTGTTCACCTTGCGTTCACTTGTGACCGGCGAACCGGCTACCTGGCACTTCTAACTTTCGTGTCAGCCGGTCACTGCCGGTCCTCGGGCCCCGGGATCGGGGCGCCAAGTCAGACGCGAAGGGAAACCCCTCAGGTGAAGCTCCAGCGGTACGGCGCTATTGCCGGCCTCGCTCTTGCCGCGACGCTCGGCCTCAGTGCATGCGGCTCGGACAACAACGAGCCCACTCCCGGCGCCAGCGCTTCGGGCTCGGCCGCCGCGGTCGACTGCGCTACCGGAACGCTGAACGCCCAGGGCTCGTCGGCGCAGAAGAACGCCATGGCCGAGTGGATCAAGGCGTACCAGCAGAAGTGCCAGGGCACGACGATCAACTACGAGCCGACCGGCTCCGGCGCCGGCATCCAGGCGTTCATCGCCGGGACCGCCGACTTCGCCGGCTCCGACTCCGCGCTCAAGCCGGAGGAGCAGCCGCAGGCCGACGCCAAGTGCGTCGGTGGCAAGGCCATCCACCTGCCGATGGTGATCGGCCCGGTGGCCGTTGCCTACAACGTCAGCGGCGTGGACAACCTCCAGCTCAAGCCGGCCACCCTGGCGAAGATCTTCGCTGGCAAGGTCACCAAGTGGGACGACGCGGCGATCAAGGCCGACAACCCGGGTGCCACGCTCCCCGCGACCACCATCCAGACCGTCCACCGGTCGGACGAGTCGGGCACCACCGACAACTTCACCAACTTCCTCTCCAAGACCGCCGAGGCCGACTGGACCTTCGGTAAGGCCAAGGCGTGGAAGGCCCCGGGCGGCACCGGCGCCAAGGGCTCGGATGGCGTGGCCAGCTCGGTCAAGGGTGCCGACGGCTCCATCGGTTACATGGAGTGGTCGTTCGCCGAGAACGCCGGTCTGAAGATGTCCAAGATCGGCAACGGTGCGGGCGAGTTCGCCGCGCTGACCGCCGAGGCGGCCGGCAAGACCATCGCCGGCGCCAAGATTGACGGCCAGGGCGACGACCTCAAGCTGTCGATCGACTACAACACCAAGGAGGCCGGGGCCTACCCGATCGTCCTGGCGACGTACGAGATCGTCTGCAGCAAGGGCCTCGCCGCCGACAAGCTGCCGCTGGTCAAGGGTCTGCTGGGCTACGCGGCCAGCACCGAGGGCCAGGCTGCCATGACCGAGCTGGGCTACGCCCCGCTGCCGGAGAGCGTCCGCACCAAGGTCGAGGCCGCAGTCAAGAACATCTCCTGACCGACACCACTCCGCAATCGAATCGAGCGAGCAGATGGGTGAAACCCCCCACCGCTCGGCCGACGCCGGCACCGGCGGGACGCGCGTGACCCAGAGTCACGAGTGGCCCGCCGGTGCCTCGGCGCGTGTGGCCGAGGCACCAGTCAGCACCCGTTCCCCGGGCGGCGCCGGGCTGGGCGGCGGCGGCGCGCTGCCGCGCAGCCGGAAGTTCGGCGCCGAGCGGGCCTTCCGCGGTCTCACGCTGGCCGCCGGCACCGCCGTTCTGGTCATCATCGCCGCCATCGCGATCTTCCTGATCGCCAAGGCGGTGCCTGCCCTACGCGCCAACACCGAGAACTTCTGGTCCTACGAGGGCTGGTCCCCCAACGAGACGCAGCCCAAGTTCGGCATCGGCACGCTGGCCTTCGGCACGGTGCTCAGCTCGGCGCTGGCCCTGCTCATGGCAGTGCCGGTGGCGCTGGGCATCGCGCTCTACCTCTCGCACTACGCTCCCCGCCGGCTGGGCACCGCGCTCGGCTTCCTGATCGATCTGCTGGCCGCCGTGCCGAGCGTGGTCTTCGGGCTCTGGGGACGGGACATCTTCATCAACCCGGTCCGGAACTTCTCGGTCTGGCTGAACGAGTACTTCGGCTGGATCCCGATCTTCGGCGGTGACGGGCCCTTCGGTAAGTCGATCATGCTGGGCGCCCTGGTGCTCGCGATCATGGTGCTGCCGATCATCACCTCGCTCTCCCGCGAGGTGTTCCTCCAGACACCGACCGCGAACGAGGAGGCCGCCCTCGCCCTGGGCGCCACCCGCTGGGAGATGCTCCGCACCGCGGTGCTCCCCTACGGCCGCCCCGGCATCATCGCCGCGGTGATGCTCGGCCTTGGCCGGGCGCTCGGCGAGACCATCGCCCTGGCGCTGACCCTCGGCATCACCTTCGGCATCTCGTTCAACCTGATCCAGAACGGCGGCAACACCATCGCCGCCAACATCGCCAACGCGTTCGGCGAGGCGAACGAGACCGGCCGGGGCGCGCTGATCGCCTCCGGTCTGGTGCTGTTCACCATCACGCTGATCGTCAACATCACGGCGCGGGCGATCATCTACCGCCGCCGGGAGTTCACGGAGTCGGCCGCATGACCACAACCGTCACCTCCCACCGCACCCGTCCGCCGGCCCAGCCCGCCTCGCTGCGGGCCCGCCGGCTGCCCTGGTACGCCGCACCGGCCATCGCCGTGGCGGCCCTGGCGCTCTCCGCCGTGATCGTCTACGGCACCGACATCGGCGGCCCGGTCCTCGTGGTCGTCCTCGGCGCGATCCTCTACCTGGTCGGGCTCTTCGCCGCGGCCAACGCGGTCGAGGGGCGCCGGTCGGCGCGCAACCGCACCTGGAGCGCCCTGATCCACTCCGCGTTCGTGCTGGCGGTGCTGCCGCTCGTGTCCGTGGTCTGGACCCTGGTGAGCAAGGGCGCCGAACGGCTGGACGCCAACTTCTTCCAGACCTCGATGAACAACATCGGGGCCCGCGACACCAACGGCGGCGCGTACCACGCGATCCTCGGCACGCTGGAGCAGGTCGGCATCGCCACCCTGATCACCGTGCCGCTCGGCATCCTCTGCGCGATCTACATCGTCGAGTACGGCCGGGGCAAGTTCGCGTTCGCGATCCGGTTCTTCGTGGACGTGATGACCGGCATCCCGTCGATCGTCTCCGGCCTCTTCGTGCTGGCGTTCTGGGTGCTGATCGTGTCGCCGTGGTTCAACGACGGCCGGCCCAGCTTCTCCGGCTTCGCCGCCGCGCTCGCGCTGAGCGTGCTGATGCTGCCCACCATCGTCCGGTCCACCGAGGAGATGCTCCGCCTCGTCCCGGCGCCGCTGCGCGAGGGCGCCTACGCGCTCGGCGTACCCAAGTGGAAGACCATCCTGCGGGTGGTGCTGCCGACGGCGCTGCCCGGCATCGTCACGGGCCTCATGCTCGCCATCGCCCGTGCGGCCGGCGAGACCGCGCCGGTGCTGCTGGTCGCCGGCGGCGGCGCCGCGATCAACACCAACCCCTTCGAGAACAACCAGTCATCGCTGTCCCTCTTCGTCTACCAGCAGGCCGGTGACGCGTCGAGGTACGCGCCGGCACGGGCGTGGACCGCGGCACTCACCCTGGTCGCCCTCGTGCTCATCCTGACGATCGCGGCGAAGCTGCTGGCCCGCCGCAACCGGCTCAGCCGATGAACCCCGGAGGTCCAACCATGGCCAAGCGCGTCGAAGCCTCGAACGTCACCGCCTACTACGGCGGCTTCAAGGCGATCGAGAACATCAACCTGACCGTCGAGCCGAAGACGGTCACCGCCCTGATCGGCCCGTCCGGTTGCGGCAAGTCCACCTTCCTGCGGTCGATCAACCGGATGCACGAGGTGCTGCCGGGTGCCCGGGTCGAGGGCAGCCTGACCATCGACGACCAGGACATCTACGACCGGGACGTGGACGTCACCGCGGTCCGGCGCATGATCGGCATGGTCTTCCAGCGGCCGAACCCGTTCCCCACCATGAGCATCTTCGAGAACGTGGTGGCCGGGCTGAAGCTCAACGGCGTCCGGAAGAAGTCGATCCTGGAAGAGGCGGCCGAGAAGGCCCTGCGCTCGGCGAACCTGTGGGACGAGGTCAAGGACCGGCTGAGCAAGCCCGGCGCGGGCCTCTCCGGCGGTCAGCAGCAGCGTCTCTGCATCGCCCGGACCATCGCGGTCGAGCCGCAGGTCGTGCTGATGGACGAGCCCTGCTCGGCCCTGGACCCGATCTCCACCCTGGCGATCGAGGACCTGATGTTCCAGCTCAAGGACAAGTTCACGATCATCATCGTGACGCACAACATGCAGCAGGCCGCCCGTGTGTCGGACCGGACCGCCTTCTTCTCGATCGAGAAGACCGGCGACCCGGGCCGTCTGATCGAGTACGACAACACCCAGAAGATCTTCAGCAACCCGAGCGTGAAGAAGACCGAGGACTACATCACCGGCCGCTTCGGCTGAGCCGCTGGTTCCCGGTCCGCGAGGGGCGTCGGTCAACCTGGCCGGCGCCCCTCTGCGTACCCCAGGGGTGATGCACTCAGGCGAGCAAGAAGCGGGGCTCGCCGTCGGGTGGGAGGTCCAGGCGCGGGGTGACCGGGGTGGCGGCGTCCCGGTCGGCCGCCGCGCGGGCCACACCGGCCAGGTCGCCGGCCGCCGCCACCTGGGCCAGCGTGACCAGGGTCGGCGGCAGCATGGTCAGCTCGCCCGCCTGTGCCCGGGCCAGCGCGTCCGCCGGTCGGATCCACAGGGTGTGGTCGGCCTCGCCGGAGACGTCGCGGGTCCGCTGCCCCGACGGCAGCAGGGCCACGAAGAAGTACGTGTCGAAGCGGCGCGGCTCGAACTCCGGGGTGATCCACCGGCTCCACGGCAGCAGCAGATCCGACCGCAGCGTCAGGCGCCGGTCCGCGAGCAGAGCGGCGAAGCCCAGTCGGCGCCCCTCCAGGTCCTGCCGGGCGGTCTCCCAGTCGTCGCCGCTGACGTCGCCCACCACGGTCGCCGGGTCCGGGCCGGCGAGCAGCACGCCCGCCTCCTCGAAGACCTCCCGGGCGGCGGCGCAGACCACGGCCTGGGCGGCGTCCGGGGCCACCCCGAGGCGGCCCGCCCACTCGTCCGGCATCGGGCCGGCCCAGTCCAGGTGCGCCTCGGAGTCGGAGCGATCCACCCCGCCGCCGGGAAAGGCGTACATCCCGCCGAAGGTCATGGCGGCAACCCGGCGGATGACGTACACCTCGAAGTCGTCGCCGGTCGGACGCAGCAGCAACACGGTGGCCGCGACCCGTGGGGTCGCCGGGGTGCCCCCCTCGGCCTGGAACCGGCGGGCGTGCTCGACCAGGGCGGCCGGGGCGGCGAAGCCGTCGCTGTCGATCGTCATGCCGCGAGCCTAGTTCCCCGACCCGCCGCCACCGGCTGGCGTGCGCCGGTGGGCTCCGCTCGACCGCCGACGTGCGGCGCCCCCGCGGCGACCCGGAACACACCGAGGTCCCGACGGATGAGCTGGGCGGCGGCCGGGCATCGGGAGGTTCACCTGACTCGGCTAGCGTGCCGGCATGACTCGTTGGGGCATCCTGGCCACCGGCCACATCGCCAGCCGTTTCGCCGAAGACCTCCGGCTGGTGCCGGGCGCCGAACTCGTCGCGGTCGGCTCCCGCGCCGCGGCGAGCGCGCAGCGCTTCGCCGACATCCACGGCGCGAAGCGCGCGTACGGCTCCTGGGTGGAGCTGGCCGCCGACCCGGAGGTGGACGCGATCTACGTGGCGACCCCGCACTCCGCGCACTACGAGGCGGCGATGACCTGCCTCACCGCCGGCCGCCCGGTGCTGCTGGAGAAGCCGTTCACCCTGGACCTGGCCAGCAGCGCCGAGCTGGTCGACACCGCCCGCGCCGTCGGGGTCTTCCTGATGGAGGCCATGTGGATGCGGACGAACCCGATGATCCTGCGGGTGGCGCAGCTGCTCGCGGACGGGGCGATCGGCGCGGTCACCGGCGTCCGGGCCGACTTCGGGGTGGCCGGCCCGTTCGCGCCGGAGCACCGGATGCGCAACGCGGCGCTGGGCGGGGGTGCCCTGCTCGACCTGGGGATCTACCCGATCAGCCTGGCTCACCTGCTGCTCGGCGTGCCGCAGCACGTGCGGTCCTGGGCGCAGCTCGGCCCCGAGGGGACGGACGAGAACACCGGCATCCTGTTCGGCTACGACACCGGAGCGCTGGCCACGCTGAGCTGCGGCATGGTCGGGGCGAGCGAGCTGTCGGCCTCGATCACCGGCACCACCGGCCGGATCGACCTGCCGGAGCCGTTCTTCCGGCCGGGTTCGCTGACCCTGCACCGGGCCGGCGCCGAGCCGGAGACGATCGTCGCCGACAGCGCCGGCAACGGCTACCAGTACGAGGCGATCGAGGTGCAGCGCTGCCTGGCGGCGGGGCTGACCGAGAGTCCGCTGGTGCCGCACACTGCCACCCTTGAGGTGATGGCGTTGCTGGACACGGTACGCGAGCAGATCGGCGTGCGGTACGAGTGAAGGAGCGGGCCCCTTGTCGACGCCGGACGGCGTGGACAAGGGGCCCCTACGGGGTGCGCCGGTCAGCCGAAGAGCGGCCGGACCAGCAGGTAGGTGACGCAGGCGATCAGTGCGGCGGCCGGGAACGTGATGATCCAGGCGAGCACGATGTTGCCGGCGACGTTCCAGCGGACCGCGGAGAGCCGCTTGGTCGCGCCCACGCCCATGATCGCCGAGGTGATCGTGTGGGTGGTGGAGATCGGTGCCTTGAGCACCAGGGCGTTGAAGTAGAGCACCGCGCTGGCCACCGTCTCGGCGGCGAAGCCCTCCGGCGGCCCGAGGTCGATGATCTTGCGGCCGAGGGTGCGGATGATCCGCCAGCCACCGGCATAGGTGCCGAGCGCCAGCATCGTCGCCGAGGTCCAGAACACCCAGCCGGGGATGTGCGTCTTGTCGTCCTGGAAGCCGCCGGTGTAGAGCGCCAGCACGACGATGCCCATGGTCTTGGCGGCGTCCTGCATGCCGTGACCGACCGACATGGCCGCGGCCGAGGCGGTCTGCGCCCAGCGGAAGCCCCGGTTGAGCTTGCCCGGCTGCCCCTTCCGGAACAGCCAGAGGATGGCCAGCATCAGCAGGTAACCCAGGGTGAGACCGACGATCGGCGACAGCACCATCGGCAGCAGCACCTTCTCGCCGATGTTGACCCACTGCACGATGCCACCGGTGGACAGCAGGGTCGCGCCGACCAGGCCGCCGAAGAGCGCGTGCGAGGAGGACGAAGGCAGACCGAAGTACCAGGTGATCAGGTTCCAGGCGATCGCACCGAGCACCCCGGCGAAGACCACGCCGAGGCTGGTCACACCGGTGGGGAGAGTGACCAGACCGTCGCCGACGGTCTTGGCGACGCCGGCGCCGAAGTGGGCGCCGATGAAGTTGCCGACCGCGGCGAGGAGCAGTGCGATCCGGGGTGTCAGCGCCCGGGTGGAGACGCTTGTCGCGATCGCGTTGGCGGCGTCGTGGAAGCCGTTGGTGTAGTCGAACGCCAACGCCACCGCGATCACCGCCAGCACGGCGATGAGTTCGGGGGTCAGAGTCACCGGTTCAGGACTCCTTGACGGCGATGGTCTCGACTGTGTTGGCCACGTGCTCGAAGGCGTCGCAGGCGGCCTCCAGCTCGTCGGCGACCTCCTTCATCTTCAGCACCGTCAACGCGTCGTACTCGCCGGAGAAGAGGCGGACGAGCAGCTGCCGGTTGATCCGGTCACCCTCGTTCTCCAGGCGGTTGCACTCGATCCAGTAGTCCTCGAGATCCTTCATCGACTTCAGCCGGGGCATCGCGTCGGCGGTCAGCTTGGCCTGCTGGTCGAGCACGTTCACCATCTCGTGCAGCTCGCGGGGCAGCGCGGGGAGCTCGGTCAGCCCGTACAGGTAGAGCAGGTCACCGACCGCTTCCAGGTGGTCCATCACGTCGTCCAGCAGCGAGCCGAGCCGGTAGATGTCCTCCCGGTCGAACGGGGTGATGAAGGTAGAGTTGATCTTCTTGTACAGCTCGTGGGTGATCTGGTCGCTGTCGTGCTCGACCTCGGTCAGCCGCTCGCTGACCGACTGCACGTCCACGCCGGGCAGGGCCAGCTCGTTGAGCAGCGCGGTGCCCCGGACCAGGTTCTGCGCGGCCCTGGTGAAGAGCTCGTAGAAGGCGCCCTCGGTGGGGCGGAAGGAAAACTTCACAGCACAGACCTCGTCGCGTCGGTGGAAGGGTGGCGGCGCCCGATGAGCGCCCGCCCGGTGAATGCTAGGAAACGACCGAACCGCGAATTCGCCGGCCCACCCCTGGCCAGGCCTCATTCACCGTTCGTTCACCTGCCGTTCATCTCGACCGCCCCACCCGCACCCGCTCCCCCAGCAAGCAACCGCTCCCGCTCCCGCGCCACGTCGAAATCGGCAGCCGGATACCCCAGGCCGAGCGTGTCGAACGTCTCACGCAGCAGATGGGCCACGGCCCAGTCCCTGTACCACTTGCGGTCCGCCGGCACCACGAACCAGGGCGCGGCGTCCGTGCCGCACCGGCTCAGGGCCTCGGCGTACGCGGCCTGGTAGTCGCCCCAGTGGGCCCGGGAGTCGACGTCCGACGGGTTGTACTTCCAGTGCTTGCGCGGGTCGGTGAGCCGCTCCAGTAGGCGCTCGCCCTGCTCGGCGTAGGAGATGTGCAGCATCACCTTGATCAGGGTCACGCCGTCCCCGGTCAACTCCCGCTCGAACGCGTTGATCTCGTCGTAGCGGGCCCGCCAGGTCGCCTCCGGCACCAGCGAGCCGACCCGGGCGATCAACACGTCCTCGTAGTGCGAACGGTTGAACATCCCCACGTACCCGGGTGGCGGCAGCGCCCGGCGGATCCGCCAGAGGAAGTCGTGCCGCAACTCCTGCGGGGTCGGCGGCCCGAACGAGCGGATGTGCAGGCCCAGCGGGTTCATGGCGCCGGCCACCCGCTTGATCGTGCCGTCCTTGCCGCCGCAGTCCATGGCCTGGAGCACCAGCAACACCCGGTGCGCCGGCCCGGACGACCCGGTCTTGGCCATCGCGAAGAGCATCTCCTGCTGCCGGCCGAGCTCGCCGCCGATCAACTCCACCTGCTCGCGGGCCCACGCCTTACGGTGCTCTCCACTCCGCGCCGTCGTCGGCAGGCCGGGTGTGGACCGTGGGTCGATCGCGCCGAGATCCACCGGTGCGGTGACTCGCAGCAACTCCCGCACGGAGCCGCCGTCCGGCGTCACGATCTGCCCTTCCTGGGGTGCGCTCATCCACGGATCATCGCCCACCCGTCGGCCATCCGCCCGCCGAGGACGCCGCCGGGCCTCGGCCGGCCGGCACCTCCGGGGCAGCCAGCGTGTCCCGTCGGCAGGAGGATGTACGTCAGGACGGCGCCGACTGGGAAGGGTGGTGTGTCGTGCGGGACCTGGCGACGGAGTTCGAGGCCGAGCGGGCCCGGCTGCTCGCGGTGGCCCACCGGATGCTGGGCAGCCGCAGCGAGGCCGAGGACGCGGTGCAGGAGACCTGGCTGCGCTACGCCGGGGCGCTGGCCGACCCGGTGGCCCGCGCCGAGATCCGTGAGCTGTCCGCGTGGCTGACCACCACCTGCGCCCGGATCTGCCTGGACGTGCTCCGCTCGGCCCGGGTCCGTCGGGAGGCGTACCCCGGGCAGTGGCTGCCGGAGCCGGTGGTCAGCCCGTTGGGCACGCCTCCGCCGGTCGACGGGTACGCACCCGACCCGGCGGAGCGGGCCGTCCGCACCGACCAGGTCGGCACGGCGCTGCTGGTGGTGCTGGAGCGGCTCGCACCGGAGCAGCGGGTCGCCCTCGTGCTGCACGACGTGTTCGCGATGCCGTTCGCCCGCGTCGCCGACGTGCTCAGCACCACCGAGGCGGCCGCCCGGCAGCTCGCTTCCCGGGCGCGTCGAGCGGTCACCGCGCCGGACGTGCCTCGGCACACGGCGGACCCGGTCGAGCAGCGCCGGGTGCTCGAAGCGTTCGTCGCCGCCACCGAGTCCGGCGAGCTGGGTCAACTGCTCCAGGTGCTCGCGCCGGACGTGGTCTTCGTCGGCGACTCGGGCGGGCACTTCCCCGCGGCACGCCGCCCGGTGGTCGGCGCGGACGCGGTGGGTCGCTTCGCGCTCGGCCTGTTCGGCCGGGCCGGCCGGTACGCCCACCGGGTGCGGGCCCGGCCGGTGCTGGTCGACGGCGTGCTCGGCCTACAGATGGAGACGCTGCACAGCGATGGGCGGCCGATCCGCCTGGTCAGCGCGTTCGCGGTGGACCAGGGCCGGATCACCGCCATCTACAACCAACTCAACCCGGAGAAACTGGCCGACCTGCCGCGACTGGGTGGGGACGACGGCTGGCCACCGCGCTGGTGAGCCGGCCCGGCCGAGCGTGCGGCGTCAGACCACCAGGGCCAGCCACTTGCGGTACGCGGTGGCGAACGGCTCGGTGCCGTCGCCGAGGGCCCCGAACAGCCGCTGGGCCGCGGCCTCGGCCTCGGTCACCACGTCGTCCGGATAACCGAACCGGGCCCGGTGCACGGCGAACTCGTCCTCGTCGAGCAACTCCACCAGGCCGGTGGCCCGACGCCGGACCACGTCCAGGTCCAGGTCGATGAGGTGGACGATGTCGTCGGATTCCCAGCGGGCCGGGGTGGTGATGTCGCAGTAGACCTCGCTGGTGCGGGGCGGGGGGTTGAACATGGCCGTCCACCAGGCACGATGCGGCACCAGCAGCACGAACGGGATCTTCTCCACCGACGGCCGGCCGTGGTAGACCGACTCGGTGCCCTCGGGCACGCCGAGCCAGACGCCGAGGTCGTCCTCCGTGAGCCGGCGGGCCGGGTAGTCGCGGTGGGCGCTGCCGTCGTACTTGCGGTAGATCACTCGGACCATGTCGCTCGGCATGATTCGCACCCTAACCGATACCGCCCACGCCTCGTAGCGCGGCCGTAACCGGGCGGCGCCGACGGCAGCGGCCAGCGGGGCCGGCATCACGCCACGCGCGGATGGGCGCGGCCGGTGTCGGCGGCGCCGGGTACCGTCGCACGGTGACTCCGCCCCGCACCGCCACCGGTTCCGCCACCCCGTCGGCTCGTGCCAAGGGCCGGCGGCGGGGTGCCCGGCCCAGTGGCACCGAGCTGCTGGCGGCGGCGGTCGGTGCGGTGCCCGGCGGTGCGGAACGCCCCGGCCAACTGCAGATGACCACGGCGATCGAGGAGTGCGTGGCCGGCGGCGAGCACCTGCTCGTGCAGGCGGGCACCGGCACCGGCAAGTCGCTGGCCTACCTCGCGCCGGCGCTCACCGTGGACGGCCCGGTGGTGGTCTCCACCGCCACCCTGGCGTTGCAGTCCCAGTTGGTCGACCACGACCTGCCCCGGCTGGCCGACGCGGTCGAGCCGGTGCTCGGGCGCCGGCCCACCTTCGCGGTGCTCAAGGGTCGCCACCACTACCTGTGCCTCGCCCGACTGGACAACTCCACCGAGGAGGAGCCGGAGGACACCCTCTTCGACGCGCCGGCGGCTCGCCCCGGCGGCGGAACGAAGTGGCTCGGTGAGGCGGGCCGGTTGGGCAAGCAGGTCGAGCGGCTGCGCGACTGGGCCGAGAAGACGGCCACCGGCGACCGGGACGAGCTGGACCCGGGCGTCGATGACCAGGCCTGGCGGCTGGTGTCTATGCCGGCCCGGGAGTGCGTCGGTGCGACCCGCTGCCCGTTCGGGCAGGAGTGCTTCGCCGAGGCGTCGCGGGCGCGCGCCCGTGAAGCCGACATCGTGGTGACCAACCACAGCCTGCTCGCGGTCGACATGCTCGCCGACCGGCACATCGTGCCGCCGCACAAGCTGCTCATCGTCGACGAGGCGCACGAGCTGGCCGACCGGGTGTCCTCCGCGGCCCAGGCGGAGCTGGTGCCGGAGCTGATCGACCGGTCCACCCGACGGGCCCGCCCGCTGCTGCGGCCGGAGACCGCCGAGGCGCTCACCGCCGCCGGCGACGCCCTCGCGGTCGGGCTGGCCGAGGCGCCGGCGGGGCGACTCACCGCCGGGCTGCCGACGCCACTGCGGGAGGCGTGCACGCTGCTCGACGCGGCGACCCGGTCCGCATTGGACGCGATCGGCGAGATCAAGTCCGACGACCCCGACCCGGTCCGCAAGCAGCAGGCCAAGGCTGCGCTGGACGAGCTGTCCACCACCGCGCAGCGGCTGCTGGAGGAGGCCGACCACGACGTGGCGTGGGTGGAGAAGAACGACAGCGGCAGCCGGCGCGCACTGGTGGTCGCGCCCCTGTCGGTGGCCGGCACCCTCGCCACCCACCTGTACGACGAACGCACCGTCGTCGCGACCTCGGCGACCCTGGCGCTGGGCGGCCGGTTCGACACGGTGGCCCGCGCCCTCGGGCTGGACGCGCCGCCACCCGCCCCGCCGAGCCCCGCCGCGGCCGCACTGGCCGCCCGTACCGGCCCGGGTCGTCCGGCCGGCGAGACGCCAGGCCGCCGGCTGGCCGGTGACACCGGGGCCGTCGTACCGGCGACCGAAGGCCCGGGTTGGCGGTCACTCGACGTCGGATCGCCGTTCGACTATGCCCGGCAGGGCATCCTGTACGTCGCCGCGCACCTGCCCCGCCCCAGCGTCTCCGGGTTGCCCGAGGCTGCCGGGGAGGAGCTGCTCGCGCTGGTCGAGGCACTTGGTGGTCGCACTCTCGGGCTCTTCTCGTCCCGCCGGGCGGCGCAGCAGGCCGCGGAGCTGCTGCGCGCGCGGACCGACCTGCCGGTGCTGTTGCAGGGCGAGGAGGCGTTGCCACTGCTGGTCCGCCGGTTCCGCGAGGAGCGCGCCAGCTGCCTGTTCGGGGTGATGTCGCTCTGGCAGGGGGTGGACGTGCCGGGTGATGCCTGTCAGCTCGTGGTCATCGACCGGCTGCCCTTCCCTCGACCGGACGAGCCCCTCGCGGCGGCCCGAGCGGCCGCCGTGGACGCGGGCGGCGGCTCCGGCTTCGCCGCGGTCAGCGTGCCCATCGCGGCCGTGCGGCTGGCTCAGGGCGTGGGCCGGTTGATCCGGGCGACCGGTGACCGGGGCGTGGTCGCGGTGCTCGACTCGCGACTGGAGACCGCCCGTGGTTACGGGCCGTTCCTGCGTCGCTCGCTGCCGCCGTTCTGGTACACCACCCGGCCCGAAGTGGCCCGAGGCGCCCTACAACGCCTCGCCGGCTCCTGACCGTCCCGTAGCGGGTCGGTCAGGGCGCCTGCGCGGCGACGACGACGGCGTCGGGCGGGGTGTCCGGGACGGTTCGGGCGGCGAGCCGACGGACCGCGGTGTTCAGCACCGCGATGAGCGGCACGGAGACCAGCGCGCCGGTGATGCCGGCGAGCACCACCCCGGCGGCGATACCGATGATCACCGCCAGCGGGTGGAGGGCGACCGCCCGTCCCATGATCAGCGGCTGGAGCACGTGCCCCTCCAACTGCTGCACGCCGATCACCGCACCCAGGATGATCAACGCGGTGACCGGGCCGCTGTCCACCAGCGCCACCAGCACCGCCACGCCACCGGAGAGCGCCGCACCGACGATCGGGATGAACGCGCCGAGGAATACCAGCGCGGCGAGCGGGAAGGCGAACGGGACGTCGAAGACGACCAGGAAGATGCCGATGCCGACGGCGTCGATGAAGGCGACCAGCACGGTCGCCCGGACGTAGGCGCCCAGCGTCTGCCAGGAGGCCCGGCCGGCGTCGTCGACCTTCCAGCGGGCGGCCACCGGCAGCAGCCGCACCAGGAAGCGCCAGATCCGGTTGCCGTCGCGCAGGAAGAAGAACGTCGCGAAGAGCACCAGGATGGTGCCGGTCAGCACCTCGGCCAACGTCGCGGCGGTGCTCAGCGCGCCGGTCGTGAGATCGCTGGTGTTGCTGTTGATCCAGCCCTGCGCCTCGGTGATGTAGTTGTCGAGCTGATTGTCGGAGACGTGCAACGGGCCGGTCTTCAGCCAGTTCTGGATCTGCCGGACGCCCTCGGACGACTTCTGGCTCAGCTCTGGCACGCCCCGGATGAACTCGTTGACCACCAGGGTGAGCGTGCCGATCACCGCGGCCAGGCCGCCGACCAACACCACCGCGGTGGCCAGCGACCGAGGCAGCCGGGCCCGCAGCAGCCAGCCGACCGCCGGCGCGAGCAGCGCGGAGAGCAGCAGCGCGACGGCCAGCGGAATGATCACGATCTTGACCGTGCTGACGACCATGAGCAGGGCCCAGGCCACCACGCCGATCACGATCAGTCGCCAGCACCAGGCGGCGGCGATCCGCAGCCCGTGCGGCACGTCGGCGTCGTCCCGACTGGTGGTGGAGCTGTGCAGGCGCACCGGAGGTTCCGCGCCGACGACCGTGGCGCTCGGTGACGCGGCTGGCCCCGGCACGGCGGGTGAGGCCACCCGGGCCGGCTCCGGAGCGTCGCTCGGCGTGTCCTGACTGGCGCGAACCGACTCCCGTCCCGACTGGTAGGCGCGGCGGAGCCGCCCGCGTACCCACTCGAAGCGGCTCAAGCGCACCTCCTGGCAGAGAAACGGCCCGCCCACGGCGACAGGTCGGACAGCATACGTCCGTTCCCGACACCGTAGGGCAGTTCCGCCACACATTGCCCCCACGGCCACAGGCGTAACCACCGGCGATCGGCCGTCGGCGACACGGTAGCGTCTGCGTCGTGACCGCCGACCAGGATCTCGACGCCGGCCTGCCGATCCGCCTCCTGCACGACCGCGTGCTGGTACGGATGGAGGGCGGCGAGGGCGAGCGTCGCTCCACCGCCGGCATCGTCATCCCGGCGACCGCCGCGGTGGGCAAGCGCCTCGCGTGGGCCACCGCCGTCGGGGTGGGGCCGAACGTCCGCGCCATCGTCTCCGGCGACCGGGTGCTCTTCGACCCGGACGACCGCTCCGAGGTCGAGCTGCACGGCCGCGGGTACGTGCTGCTGCGGGAGCGGGACGTGCACGCCGTGGCCGCCGAGCGGATCGAGAACGATCCCACCGGCCTCTACCTCTGACGCACCCTCCCCGGCCAGCAGGCCCCACCGCGCACCGTTTGCCCAGCCGCACGACGGGAAGCCATCCGGCGACCGTGGCCCTGGGGAGGGACGATGCCGGTATTCGTGAAGAAGCTGTTGACCTGGGGCAGTGTCGCGTTCCTGATCTACTTCATGGCCTTCCGGCCGGACGGCGCCGCGCAGATGTTCAGGGCGATCGGGGCCGGGCTGATCGCGATGTTCCAGGGCCTGGGTGACTTCCTCACCTCCCTGCTGGCCTGAGCGGCAGGCCGCCAGCCCTCAGGCGGGCGGCCAGGGCGCCGCCGGCCGCGGGCCGGGCCAGCCGGGCGGCGGATACCCCACCGGAGGCGGAGCAGGGGCCAGCACCACCGGGATCGGCACCACCGGCTCGTCCGGCGCGGCAACCGGGCGTTGCGTACCGTCGGGGAAGCGCAGGTGGTAGCGGCTGCCGTCCCAGACTCCCGCCGGGGCCTGCGGATCCCGGCCCACGAAGAACGACCGGTACGCGCTGATCGCGTCCAGCAGCTCCCGCTCCTCGCGGGCGGTCCGCTCCTGTTCGGCGGGCTTGCGGTCCAGGCCGCGCAGCGTCCCGTCGCGCAGCAGGGCGAGCCGGGTGGCGGCGAACTGGTAGCCGCGCATCGCCCGCACGCCGCCGTCCCCGGCCACCCGCCGGGCCCAACTGCGGGCCGCGTGCCGCCTGCCGAGGCTGCTCAGCGCGGCCACTTCCGGCGGGCTCAGCCAGCCGGCGCGTACGTAGTCGGGCAAGGTCCGCTCGGTGAGCCGCCCCTCCCAGGCGCGCAGCCATATCGCCAGCCCCACCATGCCGAAGAAGACCGGCACCATCAGGCCCAGGAAGCCGTACAGCATGATCAACGCTTCCCCGGTGGCCTGGGTCAGCGTGGGCAGCAGGTTCCACGTGCCGTGCAGCATCATCGCCAGCAGCAGGCCGGCGATCGGGGCGAGCACCCGGACCCGCCGGTCGGCCGTCCGGGCGGCGATGCCCAGCCCCACACCGGTCATCGAGGTGAAAAGCGGATGGGCGAACCCGAACAGCAGGATCCGGACGATGAAGATCGCGATGACCTGCTGCGTGCCGGTCGCGGGGCCGTACCGGTCGGCGCCGGTCGCATAGCCGTAGCCGCCCAGGTAGAGGATGTTCTCCACCATGGCGAAGCCGATCGCGGAGAGCCCGCAGTAGACCAGGCCGTCGGTGATCCCGGACCACTCGCGGCGGCGGAACACCAGCAGCAGGATCGGGCCGAGGGCCTTGGTCAGCTCCTCGATGAACGGCGCCACCAGCACCCCGGTGAGCGCGGACGGCAGGCCCCAGTCGGCGAAGCGGTTGGCGGCGAAGTCGTTGACCGTGAGCGAGGCCGCCGTGGAGACGAACGCCCCCCAGGCGAAGCAGAAGATCAGATACTTCAGCGGCTCCGGTTCGTACCGGTCCAGCCAGAGGAAGCAGGCGACCAGCACCGGCACCGGCAGGATGGCGGCGACCACCCCGATCAGCAGGGCCTGCACACCGAGCGACTGGCCGAGCGTGAAGACCATGAACACCGCGCAGGCGGCGATGAACAGCACCACCCCGGCCAGCACCAGGAACCGCCGCCAGCCCAGTCGGCGCAGCGGCATCCGGGGCGCCTCGCCGACGGACGGGGCTGTGGGTGCGGGCGACGACGGCGGAGGTGAACCGGGCGGGGTGTCGGCCATGCGGTCAGCGTAGCCATCCGCTGCCGGCTGGTTCGGTCGCATCGGTAGCCGCTATGCTGCCGGCAGGTCACGAGCGCCAGCATCAAGCCCCGGCTTGCTGGCCGGCAACCCTCGTCGAGTTCGCGGTGGGGTGCCCCGGGTGATGACCGGGCCCAGCCCGATCGGCGTGCTGGGCAAGCGCGGACCCCGTCCCGACTGTGCACCCGGGGTCCCTGACCCCGGAGGTTCCGGCGTGTCCGTCACTCTCGTTCCCGCACTGCCCACCCGCTTCGACGCCGCGCCCGCGGCGGCCCCGTCGCGGCCGCTCGACGTTCTCGGCGTACCGGGCGAGATCAACCTGGACTACGCGGCGAGCGCGCCGTGCGCGCGGGCCGCCGCCGACGCGGTGGCCGAGCTGCTGCCCTGGTACGCCAGCGTGCACCGTGGCGCGGGAGCGCTGTCGCGGCGCTGCACCCTCGCGTACGAGCAGGCGCGGCAGACGGTCGGCGACTTCTTCGGCGCCCGCGCCGACGACCACGTGATCTTCACCCGCAACACCACCGACGCGCTCAACCTGCTGGCCCGAGCGCTGCCCGCCGGCACGACCGTCGTCACCTTCGCCTCCGAGCACCACGCCAACCTGCTGCCCTGGCCGCGCGGCTCCGTCCGGCTCCCGGTGCCCACCGATCCGGACGGGGCGGTACGCGACCTCGCCGCCGCCCTCACCGAGCTGCGCCGGGGCAGCAGCCCGGCGCTGCCGGTGCTGGTCGCGGTGACCGGTGCGAGCAACGTGACCGGTGAGCGGTGGCCGGTCGCCGAGTTGGCCCGGGTGGCCCACCGGCACGGGGCCCGGATCGTGCTCGACGCCGCGCAGCTCGCCCCGCACGCCCCGGTCGACCTGCTCACGCTCGACGTCGACTACCTGGCCGTGTCCGGCCACAAGCTGTACGCGCCGTTCGGCGCGGGGGTGCTGATCGGTCGCGCGGACTGGCTGGACGCCGCCCCGCCGTACCTGGCCGGTGGTGGCGCCACCAGCCACGTCGGGCCAGCCACCCACGATGTGACCTGGGCGAGCGGAGCGGCACGGCACGAGGGCGGCACCCCGAACCTGCTCGGCGCGGTGGCACTGGCCGCGGTGTGTACGGCGCTCGACGAGGCGGACCGGTCCGCGCTGGCCGCCCGCGAACAGGCGCTGCTGGCCCGGCTGCGGACCGGCATCGCCGCCCTGCCGCACGTCGTCGAGTTGCGCACCTTCGGCCCGGACGCGCCCCGCGTCGGCATCGTCTCGTTCGTGGTCGCCGGATGGGACTCCGCTGACGTGGCCGCCCGGCTGGCCGGCGAGCACCGGATCGGCGTGCGCGACGGGTTGTTCTGCGCCCACCCGCTGGCCCGGCGGCTGCTCACCGAGGCGGCGGGGCGTACCGGCCGACGGGACCTGCCGCCCACCGCGCTGCGCGCCAGCATCGGCCTGGGCAGCACGGACGCTCAGGTGGACCGGCTGCTCGCCGCGCTCGCCGAGCTGGGCTGAGACGCGCCCTCGTTCAGCCGACCGGCGGGGCGGTGGGCGGCTTCGGCGGCTCGCCGGGCTCGGCCGGCTCACCGACCGGCCGCTCCTGCTCCCCGAAGGCGGTGCGGATCCACCGGTTCGCCTCCTCCTGCTCGATCCCGGAGGCCACCAGCAGGTCGCTCGCGGTGGTCCGGATCTGGGCGACCACCACGCTGCCCGAGAAGCCGACCCCGGCGCCGTACGCCCGGCCGGCTTCGCTGACCGCCCGCAGGGACCGCTCCCGAGCCTTCTCCGGCTCCTCGCCGACGGCGAACTCGTGCTTGAGCAGCCGGACCGACTCGGCGAGGTGAGCGATCGCGTCCGGCATCGGGTCGGGCACCGGTTCCTCGTCCTCGATCAGGGTGACGGACCGGCGGATCAGCGTGCCGGTGTTGCGCATCGCCCGGTCGATCGGGTCGGCCGCCTCCGCGTAGTGGGTCAGCTCGTCGCGGCGGTGCCAGCGGGCCGGTGAGAGGGTGGCGGTCTCCTTCGCCCCCTCGATCGCCTCGCCCAACGTGGCCAGTTCCTCCTTGTTGTCGCGCAGCCGATCCAGTGCCCCTTGGATGCTGGCGCGGTCCCGTTTGCGCAGGCCGTCGGCGGTGACGTCGAGTTGGGTGGCGAGCAGGTCCAGCGCCGGCCGGGCGGCCCGGTTGATCACCCGGAGCGGGTTCAGCGGCAGTAGCACCGCCGTGACCAGCAGCGCGATCCCACCGCCGAGAAACGCGTCGACGAAGCGTGGGATCTCCAGATTCTGGGTGGAGGGGCTCAGCGTCACGATCAGCACGGCCGTGGCCGCCGCCTGGATGACGATCGCCACGCTCGCCCCGGCGAAGATCGTGAGCAGGATCGCCACGGTGACCACCAGGCCGAGCTGCCACGCGCCGGTGCCGAGCAGGTAGATCAGGAGGTCGCCGATGAACACCCCGATGCCCACCCCGACGATCAACTCCACGGTCCGGCGGAACCGCTGGCCGACCGACGCGGCCAGGGTGCCGACCGCGGAGATCGGCGCGAACACCGGTTGCGGGTTGCCGAGCAGCTTGTGCGAGATCAGGTATGCGAGCCCGGCAGCCAGCCCGGCCTGCACGGCGAGTCCGCCGGCCATCCGTACCCGGTGCAGCCGGTCGTGCAGGGTGGCGCGGCCGCGATGGCGCAGCTGTTCGGTGGCTTCGGCGATCCGTGCGCCGTCGATGTCGACCAGGCCCTCGCGCAGTGGGGCACGCCGCACCATCGGAGGTCGTTTGTCCCGAGCCGCGGCCATGGGCGCGACTACCCGTGGCGGCCCCGCTGAATCCTCCCGCGCCGCGCGTTGCGGCCGGATGCGGCAGACTCGGGCCGTGGTTGATCTGCTGGACCGGTGGCGGGCTGCGGCCCGGGATGCCGGCGCGAAGCCCGGACCGGAGGTGACCCGGGCCGGGGAGGAGCTGCTCGCCCGGTGGCGGGAGCCGCACCGGCACTACCACACGGTGGCCCACCTGACCGCCGTGCTCGACGTGGTGGACCAGCACGCCGGGCTGACCGACCGGGCCGATCTGGTCCGGCTGGCGGTCTGGTGCCACGACGCGGTCTACGACCCTCGGGCCACCGGCGACGCCAACGAACGGGACAGCGCCGCGCTGGCCGACAGCGTGCTCACCGGGCTCGGGGTACCGGCGCCCGCGGTGGCCGAGGTACGCCGACTGGTGCTGCTCACCGCCGGACACAGGGTGGCTCCGGACGACCGCGACGGCGCCCTGCTCTGCGACGCGGACCTCTCCGTGCTGGCCACGCCGCCGGCCACGTACGACCGTTACGCGGCGGCCGTCCGACGGGAGTACGCCCACGTGCCGGAGCCGGCCTTCCGGGCCGGGCGGGCGGCGGTGTTGACCGGGCTGCTGGCGCTGCCCGCGCTGTTCCGGCTGCCGCCGCTGGCGAGCCGGTGGGAGGAGCCCGCCCGGGACAACGTGCGTCGCGAGCTGACCACGCTCAGCGGGGGGCCGGAGTACGCGGGCTGACCAGGTGCTTGGGGCGGCGCAGGCCGGCGGCACGGAGCAACCGTACGAGCTCCCGGCTCGGCACCACCTGGGCACCGAGCCACACCGCCGCCGCGAACCGGTCGGCCGGGATGTCGTAGTGGTCCCGGTCGAAGCCGCGCCGAGGCGCGCCGAGGGCCTCGGCGAAGGCGTGCAGCTCGGCGTACGAGACATCGCTGATCAGGTGCGACCAGAGCCGACCGCGCCACGGCCAGGCAGGCCGGTCCAGATAGAGCATGCCGCCCAAGCTATCCCGCACAGTCGATCATGTTGATGATCGGCGGTCGGCGACCTAGCCTCGGCTGCATGGCCCCCACCACTCTCCTCGACGACCTGCGCGCCGCGCTCGGTGACAACGCCGTGCTCACCGATCCCGACCTACTGCGGATGCACCAGCGGGACGAGGCCGACCTCTGCGACGCCGGAACGCCGTTGGTGGTGACCCGCCCCCGGAGCACCGAGCAGGTGGTGGCGGTGGTCCGGGCGGCCGCACGGCACGGCGTACCGGTGGTGCCGCAGGGCGCGCGGACCGGCCTGGCCGGCGCGGCGAACGCGGTGGACGGCGCGGTGGTGCTCAGTACCGTCGCGATGGACGAGATCCGGGAGATCGACCCGGTGAGCCGGATCGCGGTGGTCCAACCGGGGGTGGTCAACGCGGCGCTGGCCGGCGCGGTGGCCAAGCAGGGGCTCTGGTACCCGCCGGACCCCGGCTCCTGGGAGTCGTCCACGATCGGCGGCAACGTGGCCACCAACGCCGGCGGTATGTGCTGTGTGAAGTACGGCGTCACCACGGAGTACGTGCTCGGCCTGGAGGTGGTGCTCGCCTCCGGTGAGGTGCTGCGCACCGGGCGGCGTACGGCCAAGGGCGTGGCCGGCTACGACCTGACCCGGCTCTTCGTCGGCTCGGAGGGCACCCTTGGCGTGATCACCGAGGTGACCGTGGCGTTGCGGCCCGCACCGGCGGAATCGCTGACCCTGGTGGCCGTCTTCCCGTCCACCGCCGCGGCCGGCACGGCGGTAGCCGAGATCGCGGCCCGCGGGCTCACTCCCAGCCTGCTGGAGTTGCTCGACCAGACCCACCTGCGGGCGATCGAGGCCTACCAGCCGATGGGGCTGCGGACCGACGCGCAGGCCCTGCTGCTGGCCGCCGCGGACACCGGCACCCGGGCCGCCGACGACCTGGCCGCCCTGGCCGAGGTGTGCGAGGCCGCTGGCGCCGACGAGGTCTACGCGGCCACCGACGCGGTGGAGGCGGCGGCGCTGTTGCAGGCGCGCCGGCTGGCCCATCCGGCGATGGAGAAGTTCGCGGCCGACGCCTACCCGGGCGGCAACGGCGGTCTGGTGATCGACGATGTGGCGGTGCCGCGCGGCTCGCTCGCCGCGCTGCTGGACGGGGTGGCCCGGATCGCGGCGGAGTGCGAGGTGCCGATCGGCGTGGTGGGGCACGCCGGGGATGGCAACATGCACCCGAACATCGTGGTCGACCGCGCTGACCCGGCGAGCGTGGAGCGGGGTCGACGGGCGTTCGACGAGATCATGCGGCTCGGCCTGGACCTGGGCGGCACGTGCACGGGCGAGCACGGGGTGGGCCTACTCAAGCGGGACTGGCTGGCCCGGGAGATCGGGCCGGTCGGTGTCCGGGTGCACCAGGCGATCAAGTCGGCGCTGGACCCGGCCGGCCTGCTCAACCCCGGCAAGGTGCTCTGACCTGCGCATCAGCGGCGCTCTGACCCGCGTGGCGGCGGGTCAGCCGTCGACTTCGGCCGGGGTCGCCTGGGTGAGCAGCAGCAGGATCTCCCCGGCGACCGGCGTGCGCTCCTCACCCGGGCAGTCCTGCGAGGTGATCAGCCCGGACGCGGTGAGCAGGCTGGACGTCAGCGCGTCGATGCAGGTCGTCCGGTATTTCCGGGCCTGATCGGTCTCGGCGGCCAGCGCCGGGTCGGCGAGCAGCACCTGGAGTCGTTCGGTCAGTTCGGGGGCCAGGGTGCCCCGCGAGGTGACCCCGTCGCCAGCACAGTCGAGGCACTGCCACGCGCCGTCCCGCTCGACGCTCAGAGTGCGCAGCGGACCGTCGGCGCCGAGCCGTTGCAGCAAACTGACCTGGCCTGCGGCAACCGTGGTGGGGATCTCCAGCTGCGAGCCGCCACCCGCCGCGCCGGCGGACGGCTGCGCCAGCGGCGTGCCCTGCGCATCCCGGTCGAACAGTGAACACCCGGTCAGGGCACCGACCAGCGCGACGGCGAGAAGGGGTAGGAGCAGACGAGGGCGGGCGCGGAACAGCACGCGCGGAAACCTACCCCACCGTAGGTAGCGTTCGAAACCACCATCCAGGCTGGTATCGATGGTTACCCATCAGTAACGTCTCATTTCGTCACCTAGCGGACGGCCGCAACGTCGCGGAATCGTCGTCGCCACCACGATCGGCCGCGTAACCCCGGACATCGGGGGCACCGAGTCGGGCAGCGTCCGCCGTGGCGTCGTCCGGCATCAGCTGCGACTGTCGCTCCGCCTCCACCCGGGCGCGGTAGTGCTGGACCTCCCGGGCCCGGGTGGCCGCATCCCAACCGAGCACGACGCCCATCAGCTCGGCGGCGTGCTCCGCCGACTCCAGCCCTCGGTGGCTGGTCTCGAAGGAGATCCTGGTCCGCCGGGTCAGCACGTCCTCCAGGTGCAACGCACCCTCGGCCCGAGCCGCGTAGGCGACCTCCGCCGCCAGATACTCCGGAGCACCGGCCAGCGGGGAGGCGAGCAACGGATCGGCATTGATCAACGCCAACAGGTCCAGGGTGAGGGTGCCGTACCGCTCCAGCAGGTGTTCCACCACGCCCACCGGTACGCCGTGCCGACGGGCCAGGTCCGCGCGGTCCCGCCACATGGCCGGGTACCCGTCGGCGCCGAGCAGCGGCAGGTCGGCGGTACGCGACGGGCGCGCGCCACCCAGCCGACGCACGGCCCGGTCGACCACGTCGGAGGCCATCACGCGGTACGTCGTGTACTTGCCCCCGGCGACCAGCAGGAGCCCGAGCATCGGCTCGAAGACCGCGTGCTCGCGCGACAGCTTCGAGGTGGAGTCAGCCTCACCGGACAGCAGTGGCCGCAGCCCGGCGTACACCCCCTCGATGTCGGCGGTGGTCAACGGCCGGTCCAGCACGGTGTTGACCTGCTGCAGGAGGTAGTCGATGTCGCGGGCCGAGGCGGCCGGGTGGGACCGGTCGAGCCGCCAGTCGGTGTCCGTCGTGCCGATGATCCAGTGCCCGCCCCACGGGATGACGAAGAGCACCGAACTCGCCGTACGCAGAATGAGCCCCGCCTCGCCGGTGATCGCCGAGCGCGGCACCACCAGGTGCACCCCCTTGGAGGCGCGCACCCGGACGCCGGGCCGCAGGCCCACGTCGTTGAGCATCCGGGACATGTCGTCGCTCCACACACCGGTGGCGGCGATGACGGTACGGGCCCGCACCTCGAACTCGGCGTCCGGTGAGCCGGCCGGCGCCTCCAGGTCCCGGACGCGGACCCCGGTCACCTCGCGCGCCTGCCGGATCAGCCCGACGGCGCGGGCACTGCTCACCACCGTGGCACCGAGGCTGGCCGCGGTGCGGGCCAGGGTGACCACCAGCCGGGCGTCGTCGACCTGCCCGTCGTAGTAGCGGATCGCCCCGGCCAGCGCCTCCGCCCGCAGGCTCGGGAAGACCCGCCGTGCCCCCTCCCGGGTCAGGTGCCGGTGCAGGGGCATCCCCCGGCCACCGCCGAAGACGCCCGCGAAGGCGTCGTAGGTGGCCACGCCGACGCCATAGTACGAGCGGCGGAAGGTCCGGGCCGGCAGGTCCCGCAGGCCCCGCCCGGCCGGCAGCGGCACCAGGAACGGCACCGGGCGCACCAGGTGCGGCGCCAGCCGGGTGGCCAGCAGGCCGCGCTCGGTGAGCGCCTCGTGGACCAGGTGGAACTCCAGCTGCTCCAGGTAACGCAGGCCGCCGTGGATGAGTTTGCTGGACCGGCTGGAGGTCCCGGAGGCGAGGTCGCGCGCCTCGACCAGGGCCACCTTCAGGCCGCGGGACGCCGCGTCCAGGGCGGCGCCGGCACCGGTCACCCCACCACCGATGACCAACACGTCGAAGCGCTCGGCGCGCAGTCGGCGCAGGTCGGACGCACGGCGGACCGGCGAGAGCTGACCGGCGACGGATCGGGAGATATTGGGGTCACGCACCCATCCACCGTAACCGTCGCGCCAGCGTGTCGACATTCGCCGCCCGACCCGTACTGTGCGAGTCATGCAGGTCGGGCCCCCGTCACCCGTTGGTCGAACGCCGCCCCACCCGCTGCCGCCGGGCCGGGCAAGCCGGTGGCCGGTGGTCGCGGCCGTGCTGGCCGGCGGCTGGACGGTTGCGGTCACCGTGGCCACCCAGACCGGTGGCTGGGTCACCGATCAGGTGCTGCTGGGCTTCGGGCGGGACCGGATCGACTGGCTCTGGCCGGTGCTGGGCCTCGCCACCGTCGTGCTGGTGGGCACACCCGCCCTGCTGCTCGCCGTACTGCCCCGCTCGACCACGGTCCGGGCCACCGGGCGGGTCTGGCTGGTCGGCGTACTCGCACTGGGGGCGCTCACGCTGCTGCGGGTCGTACCGCCGGTGCACCACGAGGTGTACATCGCCGCGCTGGCCGGCGCGGCGGCGCTCGGCACGCTCATCCTGCGCTGGTCGGCGCGCCGGTCGGCGTACCTCGAACCGGCCGACCCGGTCGTCGGCGCGGCGCCCACCGGGAACGGCGACGCCGCGCGGCCCGAGGCCGCCGGAAGCCCGGAGCCGGCCGGACGCGGGCAGGGCTTGCGCCGGCCCGGCCCGGTGTCACTGCTCGCGGTCGCCGCCGGCTTGGCGCTGCTCCTGCCGTGGGCCTGGCTGGGGGCGCTCGGCGGGCTCCTGGAGACCGCGCTCGCACTCCTGGCGGCCGCCGCGCTCGGGGTGCTGGCCGCGACTCTGCTGGACGCGACCTTCTGGTCCCGGTTCGCGGTCGGCCGGCCACCCCGGCCGGCTCGACTGGTGCTGGTCGGAGGTCTGGTCGCCGGGGTGGCGCTACTGCTGCTCGCGGCCGGCACCGGCCAGTCCGGCGCGCAGTTGCCCGCGCTGCTGACCCTGCCACCGGCGGGTTTCGCGCTGGCCACCCTCTGGGCCGCGACCTGGCGGGCCACCGCCGACCCGGCGGGCGCCGCACGCGCCGGCCGAGCGGCGACGGGCTGGCTCGTGGGCCTGGCCGCACTCGGCCCGCTGGCCTTCACCGACCCGGAAGAGATCACCCTGTTGCTGGTGGGCACCCGGGACGTGCCGTTCTGGGTGGCGGTCGCCGCCGGCGCCGGGCTCGTCGTCGCCGTCCTGGTCGCCATCGGGTACGCGGTGCTGCTCGCCCGGCCGGCGGCAGGGCCCCCGAGCCGTCGGGTCGCCACGGCGGCGGCCGTGGTGCTGCTGGTGGCGTTCGGCGTGGTCGACCTCGGTCCCGGCCAGCCCGGCCTGTACGGCGAGCGGCTGCTCGTGGTGCTGCGCGCGCAGGCCGACCTGACGGGTCTGCCAGCCGGCGCACCGGGTCGGGCCGGCCGGGACGCCCGCGCGACGGAGGTCTACCGGCGGCTGGTGACGACGGCCGAGCGGAGCCAGGCCGACCTGCTCCGGGGGTTGACCCGGCTGCGACTCGAACCGGTGTCGTACTACCTGGTGAACGCCGTCGAGGTGGACGGCGGCCCGGCGGTGCGGGCCTGGCTCGCCCGCCGACCGGAGGTGGCCCGGGTGCTGGTGAGCCAACGCCTGCGGCCACTGCCGGCCCCGGCCGGGCAGAACCGGGGCACCGCGCCCGCGCCCACCGGCCCGGAGTGGAACATCCGCCAGATCGGCGCCGACCGGGTGTGGTCCCAGCTCGGGGTGACCGGCACGGGCATCGTGGTGGGCAGCTCGGATTCGGGGGTGGACGGCACACATCCGGCGCTGCGAGCCGGGTTCCGTGGCGGGGACGACTCCTGGTACGACCCGTGGGACGGCACCCGGAGCCCAACCGACCAGGGCGGGCACGGCACCCACACGGTGGGCAGCGCGGTCGGGCGGGGCGGCATCGGGGTGGCACCTGACGCGCGGTGGGTGGGCTGCGTCAACCTGGACCGCAACCTGGGCAGCCCCGGGCACTACCTGGACTGCCTCCAGTTCATGCTGGCGCCCTTCCCGACCGGCGGTGACCCGTTCACCGACGGCCGTCCGGAGCGTGCCCCGCAGGTGCTGACCAACTCGTGGGGCTGCCCGCCGATCGAGGGCTGCGACCGGGGCGTACTGCGACCGGCCACCGCGGCACTGGACGCCGCCGGGATCTTCGTGGTCGCCGCCGCCGGCAACACGGGCCCGTGGTGCGCGTCGATCGACGACCCGCCCGCGCCGTACGCGGACGTTTTGACCGTTGGCGCGGTGGACGCGCAGCGCCGGGTCGCCGAGTTCTCCTCGCGCGGGCCGGTCCCGGGCGGCACGGGTAAGCCGGACGTGCTGGCGCCGGGCGTGGGTGTGATCTCGGCGATGCCGGGCGGCACGTACGCCACACTGGACGGCACCTCGATGGCGGCCCCGCAGGTGGCCGGGGTGGTCGCGCTGATGTGGTCGGCGAACCCGGCGCTGGTCGGCGACGTGACCCGGACCCGGCAGATCCTGCGGGACACCGCCACGGCGGCGACACCGACCTACCGCTCCCGCAACCCGACCGACGCCTGCGGTGCCCCGTCGAACATCACCGGCGCCGGCCAGGTCGACGCCTACGCCGCCGTCCAGGCCGCCCAGCGGTAAGGGCCAGGCCGCCCAGCGATGAGCAAGGGCACCTCCTACCGGAAAGGTTCCTTCCTATACACGATGGGCGGGAGCGCGGGCCGACCCGCGGTGATCTAAGGTCGGCCACCATGGACGCCGAGATCACCGTCACCGACCTGACCCCCGACCTGGTCCCCACCGTGGTACGGCTCTGCGAGCAGGCTCTCGACCTACCCGAGGACGCCGCCGAGGCGGCTCCCATCGTGGACGTGCTCTGGCCCCGGGCCGCCGCCGACCGACCGGTGGTCGCGCTGGGCGCGTACCAGGGTGGGGATCTGGTCGGGGTACTCCTCTGCTCGGTGTCGTCGACCGAGCCGGGCATCGGGCACGTGGACCTGGTCGCGGTGCTCCCGGATCGGCGCCGCCGGGGTGTCGGCCGAGCGCTGCTCCAGCGTGCCGAGCGGGTGCTCGCCGAGCGCGGGGTGACCGAGGTGCTGCTGGCCGGGAACCCGCCGTACTACGCATGGCCGGGCATCGACGTTCGCTACACGCCAGCGGTCTGCGCCGCCCTCGCCCTGGGCTACCAGCAGGACCGGACGGCCTGGAACATGACCGCCGACCTGTCGTACGACGGGTCGGCGGCGCTGCGGTCCACCGAGGCGGCGGAGCGGCGGCTGGCCGATCAGGGCGTCACCGTACGCCGGGCGGAGCCAGCGGATCTGCCGGCTCTGACCGCGTTCGCCCGGTCCACCTTCGGTGGCGCATGGGACGGCGAGTTGGCCGGGTCGGTGGGTCGTGCCGGCGCCGGTTGTCACCTCGCGGAACGAGGTGGCGAGGTGCTCGGCTTCGCCGCGTACGGGTCGTCCCGGCCGAGCTGGTTCGGGCCGATGGGCACCGCGCCGACCGCCGAGGGGTCGGGCATCGGTGGGGTGCTGCTGCGGCGCTGCCTGCGGGACCAGCGGGCGGCGGGGCTGGACCGGGCGCAGATCGGCTGGGTGGGGCCGGTGCCGTTCTACTCGGGCAGCGCGGGTGCCCGGATCGAGCGGGTCTTCTTTCTGTACCGGCGGGCTGTCGGCGCAGAATAAAGGGGCGAATGGGATATAGACCCAGATAGCGCCATTCGCCCGCATCGCCCATCGACGCCCCCTACCGTTTTGGTAGAGGAGGCAGCCATGACCACGGATGACGACCAGACCGAGGACGGCCCGCCGATCACCTGGAAACCGGTCGGGGAACTTCCTGGCCAACTCCCGTTCGACCGGCTCGACTACGGCGACGCCGAGCAACTGGCCGAGATGACCACCGATGGCGAGCCGGCGATGGTCGAAGAACCGCAGGAGATGGTGGACGCGCCGATCCAACTGCTTCCGCCGTACGACCGGGCGCAGAAGCGGCGCAACCAGCGCCCACTACCGACCTGACGACGAACGGGGCGGACCGCGTCAGCGGCCCGCCCCGTTCTGTGTCGGATCTGGACTCAGAAGTCCATGTCCCCGCCACCCGGGCCAGCCGGGGCAGCCGGGGTCTTCTCCGGCTTGTCCGCGACAACGGCCTCGGTGGTGAGGAACAGCGCCGCGATGGAAGCGGCGTTCTGCAGCGCCGAGCGCGTCACCTTGGCCGGGTCGATGATGCCCGCGGCCAGCAGGTCGACGTACTCGCCGTTGGCGGCGTTGAGGCCGTGACCCGATTCGAGGTTACGGACCTTCTCCACCACGACGCCGCCCTCGAGGCCGGCGTTGACGGCGATCTGCCGCAGCGGGGCGTCCAGCGCGACCTTGACGATGTTCGCGCCGGTCGCCTCGTCGCCAACCAGGTCGAGCTTGTCGAAGGCGGTCTTGCCGGCCTGCACCAGCGCGACACCACCACCCGGGACGATGCCCTCCTCGACGGCGGCCTTCGCGTTGCGAACGGCGTCCTCGATGCGGTGCTTGCGCTCCTTGAGCTCGACCTCGGTGGCCGCGCCGACCTTGATGACCGCAACGCCGCCGGCCAGCTTGGCCAGCCGCTCCTGCAGCTTCTCCCGGTCGTAGTCGGAGTCGCTCTTGTCGATCTCGGCCCGGATCTGGTTGACCCGGCCCTGGATCTGCTCGGCGTCACCGGCACCGTCGACGATGGTGGTCTCGTCCTTGGTCACCACGACCTTGCGGGCGCGGCCCAGCATGTCGAGGCTGGCGGCGTCGAGCTTGAGGCCGACCTCCTCGCTGATGACCTGGCCACCGGCGAGGATGGCGATGTCGGTCAGCATGGCCTTGCGGCGGTCACCGAAGCCCGGCGCCTTGACGGCGACCGACTTGAAGGTGCCCCGAACCTTGTTGACCACCAGGGTGGCCAGGGCCTCGCCCTCCAGGTCCTCGGCGATGATCAGCAGCGGCTTGCCCGACTGCATGACCTTCTCCAGGATCGGGAGCAGGTCCTTCACCGACGAGATCTTGCTGTTGGCGATCAGGATGTACGGGTCGTCGAAGACGGCCTCCATACGCTCCGGGTCGGTCATGAAGTAGGCCGAGATGTAGCCCTTGTCGAAGCGCATACCCTCGGTGAGCTCCAGCTCCAGCCCGAAGGTGTTGCTCTCCTCGACGGTGATGACGCCTTCCTTGCCGACCTTGTCCATCGCCTCGGCGATGATCTCGCCGACGGTGCTGTCGCCAGCGGAGATGGAGGCGGTGGAGGCGATCTGCTCCTTGGTCTCGACGTCCTTGGCGAGCTTGGACAGCTCCTCCGAGACGCTCGCGACCGCAGCCTCGATGCCCCGCTTCAGGGCCATCGGGTTGGCGCCAGCGGCCACGTTGCGCAGGCCCTCGCGAACCAGGGCCTGGGCCAGGACGGTCGCCGTCGTCGTGCCGTCACCGGCAACGTCGTCGGTCTTCTTCGCGACCTCCTTGACCAGCTCAGCGCCGATCTTCTCGTACGGGTCCTCGAGCTCGATCTCCTTGGCGATGCTCACACCATCGTTGGTGATGGTGGGGGCACCCCACTTCTTCTCGAGCACCACGTTGCGGCCCTTCGGGCCGAGGGTCACCTTTACGGCGTCGGCGAGCTGGTTCATGCCCCGCTCGAGGCCGCGGCGCGCCTCTTCGTCGAACGCGATCATCTTGGCCATACGGCGTTGTCCTCCTGGACACTCACGGGCCACCCGAGATGTGTGCCCCCGGATGGGCCGCCTGGTGTACGCACCTTGGGACGTCGCCACCTGGCGACGACGACGTCCTTCGGCCGGGCCGGATAGCCCGCGACGACCGGCCATGTGCTGCCCCGGCGTCTCCATGCCGGCGCAACCTGGCCCCACCGTCCCGACCATTGGCACTCACGGTATGCGAGTGCCAATGACTTGTTTAGCACTCTCCCCTGCCGAGTGCAAGCACGATGACGCCGCTCAGCCGAGTTCCGCAGCCAGCCCGGCAGTGTTCACCGGTGCCTCATGGGCCCGCTGCTCGGCGTACGTCACCAGCAGACCGATCATCTGCGCGAGGTGGGCCGGCAGGGCCAGCGCCGCCGTGACCCCGATCACCGCCACCGCACCGACCGCCGCACCCGGCGACGCGAGGGGATCCACACCGAACGCGGAGGTGCCCACCCCTTCCAGGAAACCGGGGATCAGGGTGCCGACGATCACCGCCAGGGCCACCAGGGCCACCCGACCGAGCAGCAGGCCGAGCCGGTCGTGGAACATCCGGAACGATCGACCGATCGGGTTCCGGCGTTCGAAGAGATAGACCGGGCCGGCCATGCTCAGCGCGAACGCCAGGTAGATGCCCGGCAGCACGCAGAAGCAGACGCCGATGCCGACGAGCACGCTGATCAGCAGGGTCCAGCCCCAGAGCCCGAGCGCCCGACGGAGGCCGTAGCGCAGCGCGGATTCGAGGCCGGCCGGCTGGCCGGCCGCCTGCTGGGTGATCACCCAGCTGCCGGCGGCCCACCCGACGGCCTGCACCAGCCCGACCAACAGGCTGCCGCCGACCAGCACGACGAGGAGGCTCCCCAACTCGGCGGCGAAATTGTCCGGCAGCACGGCGTTCGGATTCGCCTCGGCCTGGGCGGCCCAGTTCGCCGACGGGTCCACCCCGAGGGAGATCACCGAGAGCACCGCCGCGGGCAACACCTGGCTGAGCAGCATGATGGGCAGCAACTGCCGCCAGCCCCGGCGCAGTGCTCCCCCGCACCGGTTGAACCACCCCCCGAGACCGGCACCGGGCGGTGTGACCAGGGGGTCGTTCGGGTCGAGCCCGTAACCCGGCGGGTACCAGCCAACCGGCGGCCCCGGATACCACGGCTGCCCGCCGTAGGGGCCGGCGCCGGGTGGGTAGCCGCCCCCGTAGGGGCCGACGCCGGGTGGGTAGCCGCCCCCGTAGGGGCCGACGCCGGGTGGGTAGCCGCCGGTCGGTGGGAACACCCAACCCTGGGGCGGCGGACCGGGCGTACCCCAGGCAGCCTGCGCGGGATCCCAGCCGGGCGGCGGGCCGGCGGGACCCGTTTGACCCCAACCCTGCGTCGGGTCGGGCGGCGACTCAGAGGCGGGCTGGGCGCCCGGCGTCGCGCCGGAACCGCCGGCGGGCGAGGCCGGGTCGAACGGGCCCGACTCCCCCGGCCCGGGGGGTGGGGTGGGCGGGGGTGGCTGGTCGGTCATGAACGCTCCTCAGCATCGGCTGGAACGGTTCACGATCCTCCCGGCTGCGCGCCCGCGCCGCAGCCCCGACGCGCGGGGCCGATCGGGGAAGGGATCTCAGGCGATGACGCGTACGCGCTCCGCCTGCGGGCCCTTCTGGCCCTGGGCGATCTCGAACTCCACCCGCTGGCCGTCGTCCAGCGCCTTGTAGCCATCCATCTCGATCGCGGAGAAGTGAACGAACACGTCCTGACCGCCGTCGACGGCGATGAAGCCGTAGCCCTTCTCGGCGTTGAACCACTTCACGGTGCCCTGTGCCACGGTTCACTTCCCTCACTTTGCGCGGCGTTGCCTGAACCGGCGCACGGCACGGCCGGGCGCCCTCGGACCACCGCCCCAGCGATCGATGACGGCCGCTGAAACAGGTGACCGAAATCGCACGCTACACGAGGAGTGACGGCCGTGCACGGCCACAAATCGGGCATATTTCAAGGCGCCTCGACCCCACCGACAGGCCGGGTCTCCGACCTGCCGGATTCACGATTATGGATGGCGGCGGGCGAGCGCACGAGACCTCCCCACCAGGCGCACAGACCCCGGAGCAGAACGTCGAGATCCGCGCTGCCGGCGACGGTGCGCGGGCGCGGGCTCGGCCGGGAACAACGTCCGCCCCTGTGGTAGGCATGCGGACATGACCACCAACACGGGCTCGCCCGCCCTGCGGCAGGCGCAGATCCGCCGGGTTCGGCCGGAGGACGCCGCTCGGATGCGGGCGCTGCGCCTGGAGATGCTCGCCGACGCGCCGCTGGCCTTCCTGGAGACGATCGCCGACGCGGCGGCCCGATCCCACGCCGAGTACGCCGCGCGGGTGGCGTACACCTCGCGCGGCGCGGACACCGCGCAGTTCGTGGCGGATCCCGGCGGCCGGTTCGTCGGGCACGCTGGTGGCACGGTCGCGCCGCGCGAGGTCGGGCTGACCGTCATCTATGCGGTCTACGTCACGCCGGCGTGGCGGGGCAGCGGCCTGCTCGGTGAGCTGATCGACGAGGTGGCCGCCTGGTCCCGGGCCTGTGGCCGGCCGGAGCTGCTGCTGGAGGTGGTGGTCGGCAACGACCGCGCCTACCGCGCCTACCAACGGCTGGGCTTCGAGGACACCGGCGTACGGGTCCCCCACCCCACCATCCCAGCCCTGACCGAGCTACAGATGCGCCGCCCAGCCTGAGACCAGCCTGGCGATCAAGAGGTTTGCGTCAAGGAGAGCGCCGCCGCTGACGCAAACCTCTTGATCACCGCACGTCAGACGTGACGCCGGGACTGGACGATGCGGAAGCGGTTGGCTACGTACGCGCCATCCGTCAGCGCTGCGTTGGCCGCCGCGTTGGCCCCGCTTCCGTGGAAGTCGGAGAAGGCCGCCGACTGGTTGACGAAAACCCCACCGGTCAGGTTGCAGGACAGGTGCACCCCGACCTCGACCGCCACCGCCTCGGTCGCGTCCAGCACCGACTCGTCGGTCGAGTAGACCCCGGCGGTAAGCGCGCCCTTCTCCCCGACCGTCCGGCGCAGCAGCTCCAGGCTGTGCGCGGTGGAGTCGGTCGCGATGGCGAACGAGATCGGCCCGAACCACTCCCGGCCGTACGTCTCGGCGTCGTCCGCGGCCAGCTTCACGATCGTCGGGGTACGCACCACCGCGTCGGCGTACGACGGGTGGGTCACGGATCGCGACTCCAGCACCGGTTCACCGACCTTGGTCACCTCGGCCAGCCGCTCCAGCACCCCGTCGTTGACGATGGCGCCGGTCAGCTCCACGCCCCGGGCCGGGTCAGCGGTGAGCTTGCCGACGGCGGCGGCGATCCCGCCGGCCACCTCGTCGAAGCTCTTGTGCCCCTGGTCGGTCTCGATGCCCCCGGCGGGGATGAGGATGTTCTGCGAGGTGGTGCACATCTGCCCGCTGTAGAGGGTCAGCGTGAAACCGAGGTTGCGGCACATGCCGGCGAAGTCGTCGGTGGAGTCGATGACGACGGTGTTCAGGCCGGCCTTCTCGGTGTAGACCGAGGCCTGCCGGGCGTGCGTCTCCAGCCAGTCGCCGTACTCGGTGGAGCCGGTGAAGTCGACGATCCTGATGGAGCGGTGCAGGGCCAGGTCGCTGGCGAGCTTCTCGCCGGGCGCCTCGGCCGCCAGCATGATCAGGTTCGGGTCGAAGCCGGCCTCGGCGAGAACCTCCCGGGCGTACCTCACGGTGATGGCCAGCGGCAGCACCGCGCGCGGGTGCGGTTTGACGATCACCGGGTTGCCGGTGACCAGCGAGGCGAACAGCCCGGGGTACGAATTCCAGGTCGGGAAGGTGTTGCAGCCGATGACCAGCGCCACCCCACGCGGCACCACGTGGAACGTCTTGGTCATCCGCAGCGGGTCGCCCTTGCCGGCGGCCTTCTCCCAGCCCGCCGTGCCCGGGTGCCGGGTCATCTCGGCGTACGCGTACGCCAGCGCCTCCAGTGCCCGGTCCAGCGCGTGCGCGCCGCCGGCCTGGAAGGCCATCACGAACGCCTGCCCGCTGGTGAACTGCACCGCGTTGGCCAGTTCGAAGATGTGCTTGTGCAGCCGGTCGAGGATCTCCAGGCAGACCCCCACCCGCGCCTGCGTGCCGGCGTCGCGCCACGCCGGCAGCGCGGCGGAGGCGGCGCCGACCAGCTCGTCGGTGCCGGCGTGCGGGTAACGCACCGCCAGCTGGACCCCGAAGGGGCTCGCCTCGGTGGCGACCCGAACGCCGGTGCCCGGCTGGTCGAGCGGGAAGTCGCCACCGAGGTACGCCTCGAAGGCGGCCTTACCGTCGGCGGCGGCGGTCTCGCCGTACACGCGGGGGCTGGGGGACTCGGGATAGGCGGACCAGTAGCCCCGCTCCGTGATCGCGGTCAGCGCACGGTTGAGGGTGTCGGCGTGCCTGTCGTACAGGGGATGCGGGGTCTCCGTCATGCCCGCCATCATGCCGCAGCCGGGCGACCGAGCAGAAGCGCCGATGCCCGACAGCACGGCAGGCCACGCGACGGTCGGGATTGGTCCGGGCGGCAGCGGGTATCCGCCGCGCTCCGGCCAGGAAAGGGCGACGGGTGGGGATCACCGAGATCCGGGTGCACGGGGTGGCCGACAAGGGTCCGGAGATGATCCTCGACCGACCCATCGTGGTGCGGGTCGCCGGAAACGACGACGCGGGCTTCTACCGACCCCGGCCCGGCTTCGGCGACCCCGCTGACCCGGGCGGGGCGACGCTGGAGGCGTACCGCTGGAGCCGACTGACCGGCGGCACCGCGACGCGGACCTTCTCGCTGGTTCTGCTGCTGCCGTTCATGCTCAGCAACATCGCGATCTGGACGCTGCCGGTCCCCGGCCGCAGCGGTGCCGCCGCGCGGTCGGTGTGCCGTCTGCTGGCCGCGACCATGACCGCCATGTACGTGCTCTCCAGCATCGGGGTGTCCCTCGACCTGATCGCCTGGCAGTGCGCGGCCTACCCGAGGTGCATGGAGGGGCGTCGAGAGATCTCCTGGCTGGCCGGCGTGCCGCCGGGCCAGCGCCTCGCGCTGCTGGCCGTGCTGCCGATCATCGCGATCGCCGTTGCCGGGCGACTCGGCGCACGGACGTGGCAACTCCCCGAGGACAGCGTCCGGGCGCCCGGGGTGGGCGCGGATCGGATCGACACACCCGCCTTCTGGGACACCCGCACCCTGCTGCACCGACTGCGCTCGGTCCACGTCGCGGTGGCGCTGGGCACGCTCAACGTCACGCTGTTGCTGGCCCTGGCTCCGCACGACGCCGCCCTGCCCGGTTGGCTGCTGCTGGCCGCGGACGTGGTGCTGCTCGCCGGCGCGGTGGTGCTGCTCTGCCGGCCGGCGATAGAGCGGCGCGGCGAGCAGGGCCGTATCGGCGCGTCGACAATCCGGTGGGCGGCGGTCGCGCTCACCGCACTGACCCTGGGGTACGCAGGGACGCCCCGGCCGCCGTGGTCGGCTGAGGGGACGCTGCCGGGGTACGACGTGCTGGTCGCCGGTCTCTTCGCCGGGCAGATGGCGCTGCTCGCGGTGTTGAGCCTGGTGGTCCTGGTGCAGCGCCGCCGCCTGCCCCGGCCGCGCTTGCTGCTCACCGGGGTGGGGGCGCCCGTGTTGATATCGGTCGCGATCGGGTTGGGTGTCGCGTACTCCTCGGGGCTCACCTACGGCCTCGCCGAGTACCTGGACCGTGGCTCCAGCCCGACGCCGGCCCGGCCGCTGCCGCCCGACGCGCCGCCGCTGGCGCCGCCGATCGCCTACCGGTGGGTCACGTTGGGCTTCTCGCTGGCGGTCCTCGTGGTGATCGTGGTGGCGCTGCTCGCACCCCGGATTGGCCGGGCCCGCCACCGGCGGGAGGCCGAGAAGCTGGTTCGGCGGGAATACCCGGAAGCGTCCCGGGTGCCACCGGAACGGGCCCGGGCGGTCCGGGACGCGATCATCCGGGCCTGGCAGACGGAACGACTCGGGCCGCTGCTGTCTGCCGCGTACGCGGTGCTCGCGGCGCTCACCCTGACCGCGGCCGGGCTGTCGGTGATCGGCCTCGGACCGGGGGCGCTCGCCCTGTCGCTCGGTGGCGAGTCGCTGGCCCGTCCGGTGGTCTTCGTGACCGACCTCGGAGCCCTGCTGATCGGCCTGTTCGCCCTGGTCCTCGCCGCAATGGGACTGGTCGCCTACCGGTCCGGCGCGATCCGGCTGGTCGGGGTGCTCTGGGACCTGGCCACCTTCTGGCCGCGCGCCGCGCACCCGTTCGCCCCGCCCTGCTACGTCGAGCGGGCGGTCCCCGAGCTGACCCGCCGGATCAGCCAGCTCACCGCCGACGGGGAGGGCGTGGTGCTGTCCGGGCAGAGCCACGGCAGCGTGCTGGTCGCGGTGACGGTGCTTCAACTCCCGGATGACTGCCGGCGGCGGGTCGCGCTGCTCACCTACGCGTCCCCACTGGGGAACCGGTACTGCCGGGTCTTCCCGGCGTACGTCAACAACGAGGTGTTGCGGGAACTGGGCGACCGGTTGTCCTGGCGGTGGATCAACCTCTGGCGGTACACGGACGCGGTGGGTGGGCCGGTGTTCGCTGCGACGCCGGCCACGGACGGTCCGGCAGCCCAGGTCGACCGCCGGGTACGGGATCCCAGAGGACTGCTCATCCCGCCGACCGACACCGTGCCGCCCGCGGTGCAGGGACACCGGTTCACCCCCGACGAGGACTTCCACGCCGCGGTCGGTGAGCTGGCCGGACGATTGGACCAGCCGAACGGGTGACCGCCCGGATCAGAGGGTGAGCTGCCAGTTGTTCCAGGCGTCCACCGGGCGGAAGCCGAGCTGCTCGTTGATCGCCACCATGTAGCTGTTGCTGGCGGCGTTGAAGGTGTCGATGACGCGTACCGCCGGCTCGTGGGTGAGCAGGTGGTGCAGGTTCTCCGCCTTGGCGATGAGACCGAGCCGGTGCCCACGGTGGGCCGGATCGACGATGGTGATCTGCTGGAAGGCGTGCCAGTCGGTGGAGGCGCTCACGTCCAGCAGGGTCCAGGCGACCAGCCGCCCGGACGCCTCATGGCGCATCCCGAGGTGGTAGCGCCGCCGGCCCCGGGCGTCCAATGACCGTTCGTTGCCACGGATGCGCTCAGCGTCCACCTGCTCCGGCTCCCACTGGACGTCTCCCATGGGCGCGTCCATGAGCAGCCGGCCGTCCAGGTAGGCGATGTCCGCGACGTACTCCTGCGGGGTCGCCCCCTGCCAACAGACCGACTGATAGCCCTCGGCTCGTGGGCGGGCCTCGGCCAGCGCCGCCCTCAGCGCGACCCGGTCGATCTCACTGATGTCGAGCCGGCGACGCACCTCGGCCAACGCGGCCTGGGCGCCGGTCGAGGCGGCGAACGCGTCGCCCGCCACCGGTCGGGCCGGCCCGTCGGGCAGCGCGGAGACGGTCATCGCGACCACCCGCTTGCGCCGGTGCTCGCGGAGCAGGCGCACCCCGTACTCGTGCAGTGCCCGGCCGACGCCCCGCCGCCGTAGCTCGGGACGCACCACCAGCTCGACGGTGGCGTTGTCGGTGTTGTCGAGCTGCGGCAGGTCCAGTTGGAGGTAGCCGGCCGGCACACCATCCAGCCGGGCCAGCGCCCAGAGCGACTCGTTGCCGGGCATCGGTGTGTGGAACAGCGCGTCGAAGCGGCGCCGGCAGAACGGCGGGAAGTCCGGCAGATCGACGTCGTTGGCCGCCGCCCCGATTCGGTACGCCTCGTCGACCGAAGCCTGGTCGGCGCCGTCGAACGACGCGATCGTGATGCTCATGCCGCTGAGCGTGCACCCTGGAAAAGCGATCGGGCCAGCGAATTATTCGCTGGCCCGATCGGACGTGGTCGGGAGGGACACTCGCACAACGCCTCCGGCGTTGGGTCGCAAGAACTTCAAAAGTCTTCGGCGAAATGCCCTCCCGCACGGAGCATCTTGCGCCGTCCGGTTCCTGCCGTCAAGTCCGTAGCGGCGGGTTTTCCACACTCACTGCGAAAAGCCAGTTACCCGGCGGATCCACCCGATCCCCCATCCGGGCGATCCCCCGTCCCCCAAGCGGCGGGGCGTGGCGTGGCGGCCGCGAGGGCTCAGCCGAGGAGGCCCGCGTCGCGGGCGGCGCGCAGGGAAGGCTTGATGTGGTGGGTCGGGCCGACCTGACCGGCCACCGCGTCGATGGTCTTCAGGCCCTCGCCGGTGTTGAACACGACGGTCTCCGCCGTCGGGTCGAGCCGACCGGACTCGACCAGCTTGCGCAGCACCGCCACGGTCACCCCGCCAGCGGTCTCGGCGAAGACCCCGGTGGTGCGGGCGAGCTGGCGGATGCCGGCGCGGATCTCGTCGTCGTCGGCGTACTCCATCCAACCGCCGGTGCGGCGGACCGCTTCCAGCGCGTAGAGGCCGGCGGCCGGGTCGCCGATGTTGAGTGACTTGGCGATGCCGGTGGGCTTGACCGGGGTGATCGTGTCGGTGTCGGCGTGCAGCGCGGTGGCGATCGGGTTGCAGCCTGCCGACTGCGCGCCGAAGACCTTCCAGCCGCCGTCCGGTGCCTCGACCAGGCCGATCTCGACCAGCTCGGAGAACGCCTTGTCAATCTTGGTGAGCAGTTCGCCGCTGGCCATCGGAATGACCACCTGCGCCGGGATCCGCCAGCCGAGTTGCTCGGCCACCTCGTAGCCGAGCGTCTTGGAGCCCTCCGCGTAGTACGGCCGGACGTTGACGTTGACGAACGCGGTGTCCTCGAATTCGTCGGTCTCGACCAGCTCACCGCAGAGCCGGTTCACGTCGTCGTAGGAGCCGTCGATGGCGACCAGTTCGCCGCCGTAGACGGCCGTGGTGATGACCTTGCCCTGTTCCAGGTCGCTGGGGATGAAGACCACCGAGGGCACCCCGGCGCGGGCGGCGTGCGCGGCCACCGAGTTGGCCAGGTTACCGGTCGACGCGCAGGCGAACCGGGTGAAGCCGAGCGCCTTCGCGGCGGTGAGCGCCACCGACACGACCCGGTCCTTGAACGAGTGGGTGGGGTTGGCGCTGTCGTCCTTGACCCAGAGCGGCGCGGTGATGCCCAGTTCGGCGGCGAGGTGCGGGGCCGCCACCAGCGGGGTCAGCCCCGGGTCGAGGGTGACCCGGCTGGCCGGGTCCTGACCTGCGGGAAGCAGCGCGGCGTACCGCCAGATGTTCTGCGGGCCGGCCTCGATCTGCTCCCGGGTGACCGTGGCCAGTGCGGCGGTGTCGTAGTCGACCTCCAGCGGGCCGAAACACTCGTAGCAGGCGTGCTGGGCGGCGAGCGGGTAGCGGGCCGAGCAGGCGCGGCAGACCAGGGCGCGGGCGGGGCTGGCGGAGGTGTCGATGCCGGAGGCGGCGAGCGTCGACGTCATGTCGAGGAGTCCTCTCATCTTTCCCCGCATCGCACCCTGCGGCGGGGACGGAATTGGCACCTGCCCCGCGGGTCGCTCAGCGGTGAGCGCGCGGGGTGGTTGCCGGGGCGTCGTCGGGCCGTATCCCTCAGCCCCTCTGGATGAGGTATGCAGTTGTGCCGTCGAGTCTAGGCAACCGTGCCCGTGGCCTCCACCGGGCATCCCAGGAAGTGGGTCAGCGGGTGGCCACCGCCACCGGGTCGACCACCGCGACCGGGTCGGTGACCGCCGTCGCTCCGGGCGGCGACGACGGCCGTGCCCGCGTGGCGAGGTTCGCGGCGACCAGCGCGGCGATGGTGACGGCGGCCCCGACCAGTTCGACGGGCTCCGGCCGGTAGCCGCGGGCGATCTGCACCACGAAGGTGGTCACCGGGACCAGGTTCATGAACAGCGCGGCATTGGCGGCGCCGAGTCGCTGCACGCCTGTGTTCCAGGCCAGGACCGCGATCACGGCACCCACGATCACGGCGTACGCCAATTGCGGAGCGACCGCCGCGAGGTCGGCGGCGGCCGGCGCGTGCTGCCAGCCGACGGCGTCGGCGCCGATGCTCGCGGCCAGCATGGCGGCCGTACCGGCGAGCGCGGTCAGGGTGGTGAAGCGCAGCGGTGACCACTCGCCGAATCGGCTGGCACCGTGCGTGTAGATGCCCCAACCGAGCACGGCACCGATCATCATCAGGCCGCCGAGACCGAACTGGCCGAGACCGGCCAGGCTCCCGCGGGTGATCACCAGGCCGACGCCGAGGAGCGCCACCAGGGAGAGGGCCAGCAGAAGCGGCTTCGGGCGTACGCCGTCACGGGCCCAGCGGACGAGCTGGGTGATCACCGGCGTGGTGGCCACGAAGAGAGCGATCTGCTGCGGGGCCGCGTGTGCGAGTGCCAAATTGGTGAACACGTTGAAGCCGGCGAAGCCGACCACGCCGAGCACCACCACCTCGACCGCCCGGCCGCCGTGCCGCAGCGCGCCGGCACCCTCGCGGAGCAGCAGGATGGCGACCAGGATGCCGGCCGCCAACAGGTAACGGGCGGTGGTCAGGTTGAGCGGATCGACCCGGGTCAGCGCGCTGGCCAGGACCGGGAACATCACTCCCCAGCCGAGCACGGCGAGCAGCGGATAGGCGGCGGCACGGGATCGCATCGTCAACTCCAATGTTCGAATATCGTCGAACCAGCGACTCGACCATAGGGTGTTGTTCGATAATTGTCGAACAAGGGTTACACTGGTCACATGGAGCCGCACGAACCCGATCTGACTGCCGTACCGGTCACCACCGTGCTGGCCGCACTCGCCGACGACGTGCGGCTGCAGATCGTCCGGGCACTCGCCCAGGGCGGTGAGTCCGCCTGCGGCAGCTTCGACTTCGGCGTCTCCAAGGCGACCCGCAGCCACCATCTGAAGGTGCTGCGCGAAGCGGGCCTGACCCGCACCCGGGCCGCCGGCACCAGCCGTCTGGTCCGACTCCGCCGCGACGAGTTGGACAAGCTCTACCCCGGCCTACTGGACGCGGTACTCACCCCCCGCCCGCCGGCCTGACCCGCACCGCTCCCGTTCGCCGACCGCGAGCCCCACGCCGGCCGGGTGGGCCCGGTCACCGGCGCACGCGGGAAGCTCCCTGCCGGAAACGACGCTGGGGTCAGCACGACGGTGGCGAGCAGCCTGGGAGGCAGCCGTACCGGTCACCGACGCACAGTGGGCGCTCACCCCTTCCCGTACGGCCTGTCGAGCTGCCCCAGATGCGGGGCGAATGGCTGACATGCCGAGAAATGATCCGGCCCACCTGCCAGGTGATGTCGTAGACGATTCAGCTCCAAAGGCACACCGGGAGGGGTGGCCCCATCGACTCGGCGGCAGGATCGAGGCGTGGCGGGGCAGTGATGCCGGCCCACATCTGGGGCAGCTCTACAGGGGCCGGTCGGAGGTGGGACGCCTGCATGGGCGAGGATCGGCGGATGATCTCCCAGGACGCGGCGGCATGGCGCCGGATCAGCGCGGCGGGCGCGGCGGGCGCGACGGGCGCGGCGGCTCTCCTGCTCGGTGCATGCACTCCGGCCGACCATCGGGGCCAGGCCGGGGACGGCCCGAGCCGGCCGCCGGCCGCATCCAGCACAACGCCGGCGAGTGCCGACCCGCTGGCCTCGTGCCCGGCGTCCGGCGTCCAGATCCGGTCGACCGGGTCGGACGCCGCGATGGGCCTGCGCGCCCTCGGCCTGGAGCTGGTCAACTGCGGCGACCGCCCCTACCAGCTCAACGGGTACCCGGTGCCGCACGTGTTCGACGAGCAGCGCGAGCCGGTCATGCTGCGCGTGGTCAACGGCGCCAAGGAGATCACCTCCGGCTTCGACCAGCCACCCCGGCCGGTCACCCTCGCTCCCAACGAGCGGGCCACCGCCGTGTTGCTCTGGCGCAACCTGGTCACCGATTCGACCGTGGTCGCCACCAACGGGGAGTTTCTGACGGTGGCACCCGCTGCCGGGCAGCCGGCCGCGGAGGTCGACCCGGACGGGCCGGTCGACCTGGGCAACACCGGCCGGATCGGCGTCAGCGCCTGGAAGAAGGCCGACCCGTCCACGCCGGTGCCGACGCGACCGGCCCCGCCGCCGGCGCCGAGCGCGGTGCCGTCGTCAGTGAGCCCGCCCGACAGCCGGTTGTGAGACCAGCGGCTACGACGTGATGTCCTTACGGGTGAAGCGCCAGAACGCCAACCCCCAGAACAGCGTCGCGTAGCTGATCGCCGAGATGCAGCCACGCACCACGTCGTCGGTCTGCACCGGGGTGGAGAGCAGCCCCAGCCAGGCGTCGCTGAAGTGGGTGGGCAAAAAGTCCCGCAGCGCACCCAGGGCGGTGATCTGGTTCAGGATGCTGGACAGGATCCACAGCAACACCGCACCACCCACCGCGCCCAGCGCGGCGTCCGTGGTCACCGACAGCAGGAACGCCAGCCCGGCCACCACCAGCAGTACGACCGCCAGGTAGCCGAGCACAGCCAGCAACCGGAGCAACCCCTCGGTGGGTTCCAGCTCGGCGGCGACCGTGCTGCGCAGCGGCGACCAGCCGTAGCGCAGGGTGCCGGCCACCAGCGCGGTGCCGGCCAACAGCAGCAGGGCCAGTCCCGAGTACGCGAGCGCGACCACCAGCTTCACCGTCAACAACCGGGCCCGGGGCACCGGAATCGCCAGCAGGTACCGCAGGCTGCCCCAGCTCGCCTCGCTGGCCACGGTGTCGCCGCAGAACAGCGCGACGACCACGACCAGCAGGAACGACGCCGACACGAAAATCGAGAACAGGGTGAAGTTGAGCCCGCCGGAGGTGGCCAGCTCGACCAGACTGGCGAACTCGTTGTTGCCGTTGTCGTCGTCGCCACCGGAGTTGAACTGGAACGCGATCAGGATGATCAGCGGCAGCAGCACCATGAAACCGAGCGCCAGCTGGGTACGCCGCCGGGACGCCTGCCGGCGGAACTCCGCGGCGAACGGCATGGTGGCCGACGGCCGGTAGCCCCGGGCCTCACCCGCATCGGAAACAACCATCACCGGTCACCGCTTCCCCGAGAGTTCTCGCCCACCAGGGCGAGGAACGCGTCCTCTAGGCGCCGCCGGGGCACCACCCGATCCACTCCGATGCCGGCGCGCACCAGCTCGGCCACCACCTCGCTGCGGGCCGTGCCATTGGTGTCGACCACAAGTTGGCCGTCGCTCTCCGGCAACACCCGGACCCCGTGCAGTCGGTCCAGCACCGCCCGCGCCGCGACCGGGTCGGTGACGTCGAAGAGCACACTCGGCGACTCGCCCACGATCTCCTCCACCGGCCCGGACGCCACGATCCGGCCCTTGTTCACCACCACCGCGTGCGTGCAGGTCTGCTCCACCTCGGCCAACAGGTGGCTGGAGACCAGCACCGCCCGGCCGTCCGTGGCGTAGCGCTGGAGCACCCGGCGCATCTCGGCGATCTGCGGCGGGTCGAGCCCGTCGGTCGGCTCGTCCAGCACCAGCAGCTCGGGAAGTCCGAGCATCGCCTGGGCGATCGCGAGGCGCTGGCGCATACCGTGGCTGTAGTTCTTGATCTTCCGGTGCACGGAGTCGCCCAGCCCGGCGATCTCCAGCGCCGCGTCGAAGTGCGCGTCCTCCCACGGCCGTCCAGTAGCCCGCCAGTACGCCTTCAGGTTGTCCAGACCGGACAGGTGCGGCAGGAAGCCGGGCCCCTCCACCAGGGCGCCGATCCGGGAGAGCACCGGCGAGCCGGGCACCAGTCGGCGACCGAAGACGTAGATCTCCCCGGCGGTCGGCTGGGTCAGCCCCATCAGCACCCGCAGTGTGGTGGTCTTGCCGGCCCCGTTCGGCCCCAGCAGACCCACCACCTGACCGGGGTGCACCTCGAAGTCCACGTTCGACACCGCGACGAAGCCGTCCGCGTACTCCTTGCGCAGTGCGCGCACGGCCAGCGGGGTGTCCGCGTACTCCGGATGCACCGACCGGTCCTGGCGGCGGTGCCGGCGACGGACCACGGCGACGACCACGACGAGGCCGATAGCGATGGCGGCCAGCAGACCGGCGAGCACCCAGCGCCAGATCGTCGCCGTGGTGGGGATCGGCTCACCGCTGACCGTGGGCAGGGTGACCGCGCCGTCCGCCGCCACCGTGTAGACGGTCGGCTGGGCCGGCGTGGTGTACGCCTGGTCGGAGGTGGCCACCACCAGGCGTAGCCGATGCCCGGCCTCCACCCGCCGGACGATCCCGGGCAGCGTCACGGTGACCGGGCGGGCGTCCTGCACCCGCTGCGGCAGGCCGGTGAGGCGAACCGGGGCGACCAGCCCGTTCGGCAGGGTGGCCGCGCCGTCCTTGTCGACGTCGTAGAGCTTCACGAAGAGCACCGCCTCGCCGGTCGGCGACGCGGCCCGCAGGGTGACCGTGGGGGCACCCGCCACGTCCACCGCCTCGGTCAGCGGCGCCGACTCGAACCGGGCGTGCTGGCCGGGCACGTCGCCCGCCACACCATCGAGCAGCGAGGCGAGCCCGCCGGCGAACGGGATCGAGGAGATGGCGGCCGGGTTGCCGTTCGGCGGGTTCGCGATCGGCTGGGCCGGGCCGGCGACCGCGACCTCCCGACGGGCGTTGCCGGCCAGGCCCGGGTAGTCGGCGCGACGGAAGCCGGTGGCGACGAGACCCCGGTCGAGCGCGTCGAAGCCGGCGATCCGCGACCAGGTGAAGTCGTCGCCGGGCGCCTCGCCCTCGCCCTTGACGTAGTGGTCGAGCCACTGGACGGTCAGGAACTTCACCCGGTCCGAGTCCGAACGGGGACCGGCACCGCCGTCGTGCCCACCGGTGAACCAGGCGACCCGCACCGGGGTGCCGGCGGCGGCGATGCCGCGCGCGTTCGCGTCCGCCTCACCGAGCGGAAAGAGCGTGTCCGCCTCGCCCTGAACCAGCAGGGTGGGCGCCTTGATCCGGTCCAGTACGGAGGCCGGGCTGGAGCGGCGCAGCAGGTCCACGGCGGCCTGATCGGCGCGCCCGGTGGTGGCGATGCGCAGGTACGCGGCGCACACGTCGGCGGCGAATCGACCGCAGGACGGGTCGGCGGCCCCGGCCGGGGCGCCACCGGGACCGGTGCCCGGGCCCGCGCCCGGCCCGGGGCTGGGCGGACCGGCCGACGCCGGTGCGCCCTGCGGCTGGGCGGCGGTCCCGCCGGAGAGCCCGGCCGGCCCGGAGCCCACGTTGCCGCCACCACCGAAGAAGAGGCCAGCCCAGCCCTTCTTGAACACACCCTCGGTCGGTGCACCGCCGGTGCTCTCCGGCAGGAAGGCTCGGGACAGGTCATTCCAGGTGATCATGGGAACGATCGCGTCGACCCGACGGTCCTGGGCGGCCAGCAGCAGTGCCAACCCGCCACCGTACGAGCCGCCGACCACACCGACCTTCGGGTCACCGGCGGCGTCGGTGCGCACCTCCGGCCGCGCGGCCAACCAGTCCAGCAGCCGCTGAGCGTCGCGCACCTCGTAGTCGGGGCTGTCCAGGTGGATCTCGCCGCCGCTGCGCCCGAAGCCCCGCGCGGTCCAGGTGAGCACCGCGTAGCCGCGACCCGCGAACTCCTCCGCGTCGGAGCGCACCGACTCCTTCGTGCCGCCGAACCCATGTGCCAACAGCACCGCCGGCACCTTCCGACCGGACGAGGCGTCGTTTGGCAGGTAAAGGGTCGTGTCCAGGTCCACCGGCTGGTCGCCGGACGGTCCAGAGCGGACGGTGAGCATCGCGCTCTCGGTGCGTACTCCCGGTCCCTTAGGCCACACCGCCCAGGTCACAGCTGCGGCCGACAACACAACGACCGCCGCCACGGCGATCGCGCGGCGGCGGGTGGGCAGGGCACGCCGGAACCACACGGCCGGCGACGGCGATGTCATGCGGCACACGGTACGGCCCACCGCCTGAGCGTTGACTGAGAATCGCCGTACGTCCGTCCGGTTGCCCCGATCGGTGACCGGTGCGGCGCGAGCGCGCATCGTCCGGCGCGGTCCAGTGAGTTGAGTTCGGATCCCGTGAATTCCGATCTTCGGTCGAAATCCATCTCGATCCCTCCATGTCACACCCACTGGCGAAACAGAGCGTGCCGGGAACGCGGACGAATGGTGACATCACTCGAACTGACGCGAACCTGACTCGTCAGCCAAGGCCTGATCAGCGGGGGGCTCGGTTAGTTTTCCGGTCCGGTGCACGGGACTTGTCGGCCAACCCGACACCGGGCCGACCGCGCCCCACGCCGGAGGAGACACACACATGACAGTCCCCGCGCCGCGGGCCCGTCGACGGCCGTCCACGCTGGGCCGGCTGCTGCCACTGGTGCTGATCGGGGCGCTGCTGGCACCGGTGGGTCTGCTCCTCACGTCCACCTGGCGGCAGACCACCGACGACCGGGACCTGGCCGCCCGGGAACGACTCGGCGTGCGGTACCTGAGTGCTCTGGCCCCGGTCACCGACGCCCTCGTGGAGGCCCAGTCCGCCGCGGTCAACGGCCGCCCCATCCCTGGGGAGACGCTGAACCGGGCGATCGAGGAGGCCGCCGCGGTGGACGCGCGGATCGGCGTCGAGCTGCTCAGCCAGGAACGTTGGGCCGGGGTACGGGCCAAACTGGAAGCGCTACGCGACCGCAGCCCCGCCGACCCGGAGTCCGCCTACACGGCGTACAGCGAGGTCACCGACCTGCTGCTGGCCCTGCACCGCAAGGTCCGGGAGAGCTCCGGGCTGGTACGGGACCCAGCGCCCGACTCCTTCTTCCTCCAGGACAGCGCCGGCCAGGAGCTGCCCGAGGCGGTGGTGGCCGCCAGCCGGCTCGCCGACCTGGGCACGCTGATCGCCCGGCGGCCGGCTGCCGAGCAGCCCCGCGGCCTGATCGAGCTGACCAGCCTGCGGGTGGCCGCCCTGGCCCCCGCCAACGACCTCGTCGACAACCTGCGCTCCGCCGTGGACGGCTCCGAGAGCACCGACCTCGGCGCCAACGTGCTCACCCCGCTGGACAACTACCAACGCTCGGTGGAGGCGCTGGCCGTGAACTCCGCCCCGGCGAACGGCACGGGCGCGGTGGACCCGGGACAGTTGAGTGCCGCCGGGCTCAACACGCACCGCGCGGCCCGCCAACTCCAGCCGGTCATCCTCGGTGAGCTGGACGCCCTGCTGGTCGAGCGCATCGACGAGCTCGACCGGGACCGCTGGCTGACCATCGGAGCGGGGGTGACCGCCGGGCTGCTGCTGAGCTGGCTCGCCGCGCTGCTGATCAACGCCGGACGCCGGGCCCGACGCCGGGCCGCCCTGGCCGCGACCCACGCGGACAGCCCCGACACCCCTTCGCAGGGCGACCCCTGGCAACCGGCGGCCGGCGACCCGCGAGGGCTGCAACCGGCCGGCGCGGTCGCTGGCCCGGAGGCCGCGCAGTGGAGGGCTTTCGATGCTGCTCGGTAGGCTCCGCATCCGCGGCAAGCTCGCACTGCTCGTGGTGATCCCGCTGCTCAGCATGGTCGGCCTGGCCGTGCCCGTGGTGCTCGACCGGGTGGCCACGGCACAGCGGGCCGGGGACACCGCCGACCGGGTACGCCTCGCCAGCCGGGTGGGTAGCCTCGTGCAGGACCTCCAACAGGAACGCATCCTCTCGGTCGGCTACCTGCTCGGCCGGGTCGAACGCACCGAGCTGGTCCGCAAGTCCGCCGACGTGGACGACCGGGTCGCCGATCTGCGGGCCGGAGGAAGCGACGCGCTGACCGACCGGGTCGACCACGCGCTGGACGGCGTGTCCAGCCTCATCGACCTGCGTACCGCCGTGCTCGCCCGGGTCGCGAACCCGGGCCAGGTGATGGAGGCGTTCGGCCCGGTCAACATGGGGATGATCGAATCGCTGCGGCTGACGTTCGGTGTGGACACCGACACGTTGCCGGGCCGTCAGGTGCTCGCCCTCGACGGGCTGCTTCGCGCCGACGAGGGCCTGGGTGCCTGCGCCACCCTGAGCGTGCTGGTCAAGGCGATCGGCAGCCCGGACACCAACGCCGGATACGTGGCGTGCATCGCCGCGCTCCAGGTGAACAGTCAGCGCTTCCGCAGTCTGATCACGCCCGAGCAACTCAAGGTGGCCCAGCTCAACGACGCGGCGGTGGCCGCGCGTACCAGCGCCGACTTCCTGGTCACCAGCGCCCGGGACCCGGCCAGCGCGGTCCGCGACGTGCCGATGGACGCGCTCTTCCCGGCCGTCCGCACGATGATCCGGCTCGGTCAGTTCGTGGAGAAGAAGCTGGTCGCCGACGTACTCACCGAGGTGACCGCCGAGCAGCGGCGGGCACTGACCGCCGCGTACCTGGTCGGTGGCGCGGCGGCGCTGATCCTGGCACTGGTGGTGCTGCTCAGCGCGGTGGTCGCGCGGACGGTGGCCCGACCGCTGACCCGACTGACCCGCTCGGCCGACCGGGTCGCCCGGGTCGCCGAGGCGGAGCTGGTCCGGGTCACCGACGACGAGGCGGAGAGCCCGCAGCCGGTCCGGCTGGAGCCGGTGGACATCCGGGCCAACGACGAGATCGGCGACCTGGCCCGGGCCTTCGACCGGGTGCAGAGCACCGCGGCGCGACTGGTCGAGCGGCAGGTCGCCGGCCGACGCAACGTGGCGCAGATGTTCGGCCACGTGGGGCGGCGTACCCAGAACCTGGTGGGCAGGCAGATCGCGCTGATCGACCGGCTGGAGCAGCAGGAGGCCGACCCGGGCCGGCTGGAGCATCTGTACCGGCTCGACCACATCTCCAGCCGGTTGCGGCGCAACGCCGGCAGCCTGGTGGTGCTCTCCGGGTCGGCCGGGGCCGACCCGCACACCGCGCCGGTGCCGCTGGCCGACGTGGTCCGGTTGGCGCTCGGCGAGATCGAGGACTACACCCGGGTGGAGGTGCGGGTGCCGGCGGGCATCTCGGCCGCGCCAGCGGTGGTCGGCGACCTCATCCTGGCGTTGGCCGAGCTGATGGAGAACGCCACCGTCTTCTCCCCGCCCCACACCCGGGTGCTGGTCGCCGCCGAGGCGGCCGGCCTCGGGGCGCGGATCACCGTGCTGGACCACGGCATCGGCATGGGCGAGCAACGGCTGGCTGAGGAGAACGCCCGGCTCACCCGCCGGGAACGGCTCGACCTGGCGCCGACCGAGGTGCTCGGTCTCTTCGTGGTGGGACGGTTGGCCCGCCGCCACGGCTGGGAGGTGGGCCTGGCCTCCACCGCCGGTGGTGGGGTGACCGCCCACCTGGAGATCCCGTCGACGTCACTGGTGCTGCGCCGCGCCGACCCGGCCGGGGCCACGGTGGCCCGCGCCGCGGTGCCGGCACGAGACCGGCGTACGGCAGCGCCCAACCCCGACCACGGCACTCGGTCCCTCACCACCGCTGTCGCCGCGCCCGCCCGTTTCGACTCGGACCTGCTCAGCCGTGCCACCCGCAGCCTGGAGGCCGGCCCGTCCTGGAACGCGTTCGGTGCCGGCCAGCCCGAGCGGGCCGTTCCCACACCCGAGGGCCCGGAGCGGTCTGGTACACCGGCCGGGCCACGGGTCCGACAGCGGGTGCCCGGGGCCAGCCTGCACGCCGCCGCCGCACCGACCCGGCCGGTCGACGCCACCGGCGCGGACCCGGCCGCCGCCCGCGCGCTGGTCGAGGCGTTCCAGGCCGGCGTACGTCGGGCCGAGCTGAACGTCGACCTGCCGAGCACGCCGGGGGGTGTCGGCCCCACCGTGGCGGGTGGTGGCGGTTCGGCCGAGGCCACACCGGACCGGCCCCGGCTGAGCCGACGGGTGCCGGGGGCGAACCTCACCGTCGTTCCGGCCTGCCAACCGCCCAGTACGCAGCTCGGCGACCCGGCCGAGGTCCGCAAGCTCATCACCGAGTTCGAGGCGGGCGTCGCCCGCGCTCTCCGCGAAGTCAGCCCAGACCGCCGGAACGAAGAAGGATCATCACGGTGACCAGCCCCTTCCTGCACGACAACGTCGACCACCAGAGCCAGCCCGGCACCAGTGGGGACCTCAGCCCGGAGGCCCGCACCTTCAACTGGCTGCTGGACTCCTTCACCTCCAGCACCGCCGGGGTCCTGGAGGCGATCGCGGTCTCGTCGGACGGCCTGCTGATGGCGATGTCGGCGATCAAGGACCGGTCCAACGCGGAGCGGTTGGCCGCCGTGGTCTCCGGGATGACCAGCCTCGCCGGTGGGGCGGCCAGTTGGTACGCGCTCGGCGGTCTGAACCGGGTGATCGTCGACATGGCCGACGGCTACCTGCTGATCAGCGCGATCAGCAGTGGTTCCGTGCTCGGGGTGGTCGCTGACCGGTCGGCCAACCTGGGCACCGTCGCGTACGAGATGACGCTCTTCGCCGGGCGGGCGGGTGGCGCCCTGACCCCGCGCCTGATCGTCGAGTTGAAGAACGCCGTCCAGCAGTGACCGCCGACGCCGCCGGCGAGGATCCGGACCCGGAACCCACGGCCCGGATCCGCCCGTATTTGCGCACGCCACCCCCGACCGGCGAGGGCACGGCGGTGGCACCGGCGCTGCCCGACCCGGAGGAGGGCGATGGCCGCCCTGCCGGTCCCCGTCCGTTCGTGCTCACGTCCGGGCGGGTGGCGGGTGCCGACCCGGCGATCGGGTTGGAGACGCAGGTGACCGCCCGCAGGGACAGCGGCTGGTGGACCGGCCCGCCCGGCACCCTGCTGGCACCGGAAATCCAGGCGATCATCGCGCTCTGCGCCGAACCGATCTCGGTGGCCGAGATCTCGGCCCGGACCCGGCTGCACTTCGGCGTGACCCGGGTCCTGGTCGGTGACCTACGGGCCGCCGGACACCTGGACGTGCACGTCACCGACGATGCCTTCGACCCCGACCTCATCCTGCGAGTGATTGATGGACTTCGTGCGATCTCCTGAATGGCCGGTCGCCCCGCTCGGCGGGGTCGCCGGCAACAGCGCCGCCGCCCGTTACGGCATGTCCCCGGGCACCGGGCCCACAGTCGGGCGTACCGGCCCGCCGTCGACCGCACCGCCTCCGCCGTACCGGCCCTCGTTCGGACCGGCGGCGACGCCACCACCGGTCGGAAGGCCGGCCGCACCACCGATCCCGGTCAAGATCCTGGTTGCCGGTGGGTTCGGGGTGGGCAAGACCACCACCGTCGGTGCGATCTCCGAGATCGCGCCCCTGACCACCGAGGCCGAGATGACCAGCGCCGGGATCGGCGTGGACGACCCCGGGGCCCGGTCCACCAAGACGACCACCACGGTGGCGATGGACTTCGGCTGCGTGACCATCGACCGCAGCCTGAAGCTCTACCTGTTCGGCACGCCGGGGCAGAGTCGATTCGGCTTCATGTGGGACGACCTCGCCCGAGGAGCGCTCGGCGCGCTGGTGGTGGTCGACAGCGCCCGGCTGGACGACTGCTTCCCGGCGATCGACTTCTTCGAGCGGGCCGGGCTGCCGTTCGTGGTCGGGGTCAACGCCTTCGACGGGCGGCTCGCCCTGGATCTCGGCGAGATCCGCTGGGCACTGGCCATCGGCGACCATGTTCCCCTGGTGCAGTTCGACGCCCGGGACCGGCTTTCGGTGCGGGACGCCCTGCTGGTCGTCCTGGACCGTGCGCTGGACCGTGCCACCCGGGACAGGAGGGCCTGAGCCGACCGGCTCCGGCCGTGGCGGGAAGGAGTGATCTGGTGAGGGGCGACCTGGACGAGACGCTGGCCCGGCTGGCCCGGCGTGAGGAGGCGCTGCGCCGGCGGGTCAACGACCGCGACGACACCGGGCCAACGCCGGGCCAGACCGGGCTCGGCCGCGGCGACGCCCGCAACGCCGGGCCGGGCCGGCACGACGCCCGCCACGCGGGAGTGGACGCCCCGGGCGAGGTGGCCGGGTGGGGGCCGGTCGAGGAGGTGGCCGAGGCGGTCCGTCAGGTCGTCGGCGCGTACCCCGGGTTGGTGGTGACCGTTGGGGTGGAGCACGCCGGGCGGACGTACCCGCTGCGGGTCTCCTGGGACGGACCGGACGTCACGGTCGGGCCGGTGCCCCCGGCGGCCCCGGTGGAACCACCACCGGCCTGGCCGCTGTCCGGCCGGACGGTGCCCGCCTGGGCACCCGGCCCGGACGGGTTGACCCCGGACCCGGCGGCCCGGTTGGCCGAGCTGATCCGGCGGGACCCGTCACTGTTGGACGAACTGGATCCGCCGCGCTGACCGGCGGGGCTGGCTGCTGGCGGCTACGGTCGGGCGGTGGCGCAACCCGACCTGACCCTGACGGCGAGCCTACGACCGGCCGCGCTGGACGCCCGACGGGGCATCGTGCGCCTGCACCCGGAGGCGCTGACCGCGCTGGGGTTGCGCCCCGGCGACCCGGTCCGGCTCGCCGGACGCCGGGAGACGGCCGGCATCGTGGCAGCGGCCACGCCGGGCGCGAGCAGCGCCCTGCTGTACGCCGATGATCTGACGTTGGGCAACCTGGGCCTGCGCGACGGCGGCCAGGTGCGGGTGACCCCGGTGCCGCTCGTCCCGGCGGGCCGGGTCATCCTGGCCGGGCCCGTGGAGGTGGTCGCGGCGGTCAGCCCGGAGATGCTCCGGCTCGCCCTGCTGGGCAAGGTGCTCACCGCTGGCGACGACGTCTCGCTGCTGCCACAGGACGTGCTGCCGGACGCCTCGGTCCGCAGCCTGGTCGAGGCGGCTCGGCGCAGCCTCGCCAATACTGTCGGTTTCGCCTGGACCAGCACCCTGCTCACCGTGGTCACGGTCGAGCCGGCCGCCGGCGCGCTGGTCACCATGGACACGGTGGTCGCCTGGGAGCACGGCCCGGCCACCCACGGCGGGCCCGCACCGGTCGGCGCCGCGCCGGCCCAGCCGCGCGGGACGGCCGACGCGGTCCCGGTGGTGGAGCCGACTGACGATGCTCCGGATGTGGACGAGTTGCCCGGGCTGCGGGCCCAGGCCGAGGAGCTGACCGAACTGCTCGACCTCGGCTTCCACCACCGGGAGGTGTTGGGCCGGCTGAGCACCACCATCTCGTTGGGGGTGCTGCTCGTCGGGCCGGCCGGCTCCGGGAAGTCGGCCCTGGTCCGCGCCGTCGCCGCCCGGGTCGGTGCCCGCGTCCATCCGCTCTGGGCACCCGAGGTGGCCGCCCTGGCCAACCAGGCCGCCGCCGACCGGTTGCGCGGCGCGGCGACGGCGGCCCGGGCCGGCGGGCCGGCGGTGCTGCTGGTCACCGACGTCGAGGCGCTCGCGCCGGCGGACGAGCCCGGACCGGTGGCGACGGTGTTCCGCCAGGTGCTCGCGGAGACCGTCCGAGCCGGTGTCGCCGTGGTCTGCACCACCGGCCGGCCGGAGGCGGCCGACCCCGCACTGCGCGCGCCCGACCTGCTGTCGCTGCGGATCAGCATCCCGCTCCCCGACCCGGCGTTGCGCCGCGAACAGCTCACCGTGCTGACCCGGCAGGTGCCGCTGGCCGACGACGTCCGGCTGGACGAGGTGGCCGCGCGTACCCCCGGGTTCGTCGCGGCGGACCTGGCCGCGCTGGTCCGGGAGGCCGGGGTACGCGCGGCGCTGCGGCAGAAGGCCGCCGAGACGCCAACGGTGTCGATGGCCGACTTCGCCGCCGCACTGGAGGTGGTACGACCGACCACGATGGCGGCATCCACCCTCGATCTGGCCTCGGTGACGCTGGACGACGTGGGTGGCCTGGACGAGGTCAAGCAGACGCTGACCGAGTCGGTGCTGTGGCCGCTGACCTACCCGGACACCTTTGCCCGGCTCGGGGTGCAACCGCCGCGCGGCGTGCTGCTCTACGGGCCACCGGGCTGCGGCAAGACGTACCTGGTCACCGCGTTGGCCGGGTCGGGCCGGGCCAACGTGCTGTCGGTGAAGGGCGCGGAGTTGCTTTCCAAGTGGGTCGGCGAGAGCGAACGCGCGGTCCGCGAGCTGTTCCGCCGCGCGCGGGAGGCGGCCCCCACCCTGATCTTCCTGGACGAGGTGGACGCGCTGGCGCCGGTACGCGGCCAGGCCACCGACGGGGGCACCACGGACCGGGTGGTCGCCGCGCTGCTCACCGAACTGGACGGGGTGGAGACGCTGCGCAACGTGGTGGTGGTCGGTGCGACGAACCGGCCGGACCTGGTCGACCCGGCGCTGCTGCGGCCGGGCCGGCTGGAGCGGCTGGTCTACGTGCCACCGCCGGACGGGCCCGCCCGCGCGGAGATTCTGCGGGCCGCGTCCCGGCAGGTGCCGCTGGCACCGGACGTCGACCTGGCGGCCCTCGGCGACGAGCTGACCGGCTTCTCCGCGGCGGACTGCGCGGCGCTGGTCCGGGAGGCCGCGCTGGCCGCGATGCGGGAGTCGTTGGCTGCGGCCACGGTCACCGCCGAGCATGTGGCGAGTGCGCGGGCACGGGTACGCCCGTCGCTGGACCCGGCCCAGGTCGCCTGGCTGGCCGCGTACGCCGCCGGACGGGCGTGATCAGAGACGACTGGACGCGAGTCAACCTTTCGTCGCACCCAGGGTGTTCCTATGACGTCACATTCCCCAGTGGAGTTATCCACTCGGCGTCAGGCGGTGCTCCTTGCAAAGGCTGTTCTCTCTCATCGTCGTTCCGCTGCTGGCGGCGGCGACCCTGTCCACGGTCGGCTCACCGGCGGTCGCTCACCCGGCGAAGCCGTTCCCGGCCCGGATCGCCCTGCCCGACGGCTTCACTCCTGAGGGGCTGACGATCGGTCACGGCACCACCGTGTATGTAGGGTCCATTTTGGACGGTGCGGTGTGGCGGGGCGACTTACGCACCGGCCGTGGCTCGGTGCTGATCCCGGGCAACCCGGGGACCGACAAGGCGGGCCTCAAGCTCGACCAGCAGGGCCGGCTGTGGACTGCCGACTTCTCCGGCGGCGGCGCCAGCGTGTACGACGCGGGCACCGGCGCCAAGCTGGCCCACTACCAGTTCACCGACGAGCCGGGCAGTTTCGTCAACGACCTGGTGATCACCAAGCGGGCGGTCTACTTCACCGACTCCGCCCGGCAGGTGCTGTACGTGGTGCCGCTGGGCCCGGGTGGTCGCCTGCCGGCCCCCACCGCCTTCCGGGTCCTGCAGCTCACCGGCCCGGCCGCGACGCCGGACGTGTACCACAACGGGATTGTGGCGCTGCCGGACGGGGATCTGCTGGTCGCGCAGATGCTGCCCGGTCGGCTGGTGCGCATCGACCCTCGCACCGGTGGCAGCCGGTACGTCGACCTCGGTGGCTACTCGGTGGAGCGGGCCGACGGGCTGGTGCTGAGTGGGCGCACCCTCTACGTGATCCGGAACCTGACCAGCGTCATCGCGGTGGTCCGGATGAACGCCGGGTACACCGCCGGGGTGGTGCAGCGGGAGATCACCGGCCCGCAGCTGCGGGTGCCGGCCACCGGTGACCTGTTCGGCTCGGCGCTGTACGTCGTGAACGGCCGCTTCGACGTGGAGTCGACGCCGAGCACCGACTACGACATCGTCCGGGTCCCGGCCTGATCCGGCGGCCGGCGCCGACCGTACCGGCCGCCGCCGGCCGACCCGGACACAAGGAAGCCTCAGAGCGCGGGGGGCGTCGAATCAAGGCAAATTTCGGCACGCACCTTGCCGCCGTCCTCGCGCAGTTTCGCACCGCATTTTTCGAGTACGGAGACCGCGCCGATGTTGTCCGGGGTCGTCTCCGCCACCACGGCCCGCATGCCGGCCCGCGCGGCGGCGTTCAACAACTCGCGCAGGGCGACGGCGCCGATCCCCTGACCCCGCGCCGAGCGCCCCAGCCACATTCCGGTCTCCACCGTGCCCGGCTCGTCACAGCGAGTCATCCGAACCATGCCCACCACCTCGCCGCCGACGAGGATCGCGTACATCTGGGAGCCGGTCGGGCCGTCCAGGCCACCGAAACTCGCCCGGTGGAGCTCCCGGAACGCCTCCCGGCGGGCGAGCGACCATCCGGCGGGAGCCTCCACCGGAGGCATCACATCATCCGGCTCGGCCTCGGCAGCCGCTACGGAGAGCAACGGCTCCAGGTTCCGCTCGTCCACCGGCTCCAGCCGGACCGCACCCGCCACGTGCCGCAGTCTGCCGGCCTCATCGGCCGAAGTCCACCCCATTGGGCATCCAGTGGCGGTCCGGTCACCGGTACCGGCCGGTCGGGCGGCGTGGGTGTTCCTCCTCACGCTCCGCTGTCACCCGTCGGGGTGAAAGAGCGCTCAGGCCGTCCGCTCGAACTCGCAGAACACCACCGAGGCGTCGTCGGTGGCCTTGTGCCGGCGCAGCCGGTCGGGGTGGTCGCGCTCGGCGTCGCGGACCCGGTCGAGCAACGCGCCCGGCCCGTCGGCGCTCAGCAGGTCAAGCAGACCGACCCAGTCGGTCAAGCCGAACTGCTCGACCGCGCTGGACGCGCCGTCGCTGAGCAGCGCCGCCCGGCGTACCGCCCCCGGGCCGTGCCGGGGCAACGTGCCGGTCACCGCGTGGAACGCCGCGTCGGGGTCGGCTGCCGCCACCCAGTACCCGTGTGTGCGGTTCATCCGCTCCCGCTGGACGCCCACCGCGTGCCGGAACCGGGTGACCGGGTCGGCCGCGCCGCCCGGCACGGTGGCCACTGTCTCCCGCAGCTCGGCCATCGCCGCGTCCAGCCGGTCGTCGGTCACCACACTGACCTGCCCGCCGGCGTCCAGGACCAGCGGGCTGTCGCAGAGCACCAGATAGTCCACCTGGTCCCCGCAGTCACGCAGGAGGCAGACCGTGCTGGACGGGGTGCCGGGATGGTCGAGGTCGCACTGCCCGCCGTGGTCGGCGCGTACGGCGAGGATGGCCGCGGCCAGGTTGCTGGTCAGCCGGGCCGCCGGGCGTACCGCCTCGGCCACGCCGATGCGGGCGGCCAGGTGCCGGACGTACCACTCCGGCCCGTGCACGCAGCCGGTGTCGAAGCCCTCCGGCACCGTCGCGCCGTCCAGGACACCGACCAACGGACCGAACCGGAAGACCAGGTCCTCGTTGACCGGCCGGCCCGGGGCCGGCGCGGACGCGGATCGCACCCGCATCACCGGCCCCGCACCGATCGGATCAGCGCTGCCGGAGGTCGTTGGCGGCCGCATGCGCCTCCCCCTGCACCTGACCGGTGGCCGAACGGCCCTGGTCGCGTACCGCGGACACCCCCTGCTGGGCGGTGGACCGCACCGACTGGGCCGCCTGCTGCGCGGGCTCCCGCAGGTTGTCCTGGACCTGGTGGCCGACCTGGCTCGCCTGCTGACGAAGCTCGTCGGAGTGCTCACTGACCATGCTGCGGGCCCGGCCGGCGAGTTGCCGCTCGCGCCCACTCGGCGGGATCAGCGAGGCGGCCAGCAGGCCGACGCCGAAGGCGACCAGGCCAGCGGCCATCGGGTTGCCCTGGGCCTGCTCGCGGGACTGCTGCCCGAGTGACCGGGTTTCGTCACGGACCGAGCCGGCGGCGTGCGACATCCGCTGGCCGGCCTCCTGACCCAGGTGGTTGGAGCTGCCCATCATCTTCTCCTTCGCTCGGGTGAGCGCGCCGCGAGCCTGCCCGACGCTGTCACCGGCGATCCGACGCGGGTTGACCTTGTCGGCCAGGGCGTCGACGTCACTGCTCAACTCGTTGCGGGTGGTCTCGATCTCCCGCCGGATCCGATCCGGATCACTGGACATGACCTGTTTCCTCCCGACTCGTTCACCGGCCCCGCAGGGCGTCCGGCAACTCCCGGGCGCTCTGCTTCGTCCGGGGCAGAACCGCACGTGCCCGCTTCAGCTGGGTCCGGGCGTTGAGGAAGAGCCCACCGGCGACGGCGGCCCAGATGACCGCGACGATCAGCGCAGCCCACCCCTGGTCCATCGCGTTGGACAGCCCCCACCACAGGGCATACGACACGAACAGCACCGCCAGGAAACCGGCCAGCCCCGCACCGCCGAACATACCGCCGGCCTTGCCGGCCTGACCGACCTCCTCGCGCAGCTCGGCCTTGGCCAGCTCGACCTCCTTACGCACCAGAGTGGACATGTCCCGGGTCACGTCGCCCAGCAGTTCACCGACCGACGCCTGGGTCCGTTCCTTCTCCGGGGCGCTCACGGTGCCACCCCGCCGGGCAGATCCGACTCGGGCCGGCCGGCCGGCGAGACGTTCTGCGCCCGCGCCGTCCCGGCGTACGGCTGCTGACCGGTATCCGCCGGGACGCCCTGTGGCGCCGCCGGAGCGCCGCCCGCGCTCGCACTCCCACCGTTGCCGGAGGCCGATCCGGTCAGACCGCGCGTGAGCCGCCCGACCAGCAGTCCGGCGACTGCCGCACCCGCCAGGAACGTCCCCGGATGGCGCCGCGCGTACGTGCGTACCTCGTCGAGAACTTCGCCGGGTTCGCGTTCGTCGAGCCATCCGGCGGCCTGCTGGGCGGCGTCGGCCACCCGCCGTACCGCGTGACCGGCCAGCCCGGAATCACCGTCCCGGTCGGCCATCGACCCCAACTCCCGACCCAGGTCGCGCAGGCCCTCGGCGGCCCGCCGCTGCTGCGTCTGCGCCTGATCCCGAAGCTGCCCACTGGCCTGGCCGGTCAGTTGCTGGGCCTGTCGCCGCGCCTCGGCGGCCACCTGCCCGCCCTGCTCGGCGGCGGCGTGGGCGACCTGACCCCCGGCCTGCGTGGCCTGGTGGCCGACTCGGGAGGCCTCCTGCCGGGCCTGCTGCCCGCGCCCGCTCTGATTCGTTGCCGTCATGCTCCGCTCCCCTCCTGGGTGCTCGGTCGCCTGGCGACCCCGGAACACCTCCGGCCTACCCGCCTGGCCAGCCGGCATGCGGCGGGACCGGCTGGCCCGGACGCGGAGACGGCGTCGACGGGAGGAACAGGCGGAATCCGCCCGCAGGGTACAAAAGGTGGCAGCGCGGTCAGCGGCGGCGGTTGCGGGCCCGCGACGAACGCAGCCGGCGGAGCCGACCGATCAGCAGTGGGTCGGCGGCAAGTGCGGCGGGGTTGTCCAGCAGCCCGTTCAGCAGCTGGTAATACCGGGTCGAGGAGACCCCGAAGGTGTCCCGGACGGCCTGCTCCTTCGCACCGGCGTGCCGCCACCACTGCTGTTCGAACGTGAGGATGGCCCGTTCCCGCTCGGTCAGCCCGGCCACCGGCGCGGTCGGCGCGCCGTCGTCGCCGTCGTCGTCCGGGGCGAGATCGTCGGTGCTCTCGACGGACGGTGCGGGCCGGGGAGTCGGGACGGTGGGCCCGCCACCAGCCGCCGCATCGCCCGGACGAGCGTCGGTGGACGGCTCGGGGGCGGTCGGGGTGGTGTCGGCGGGCATGACGCTCAGCCTAACCAGGCTCGACCAGCGTCGCAGCAGCCGGCGCGGCCGGTCCCGCGCCGCCGGGAATCCCGACGACCGGACCGGCCGCGTCGCGTCGCTTCGGTCAGGAGATGTCGCGGCGACGCATCGCCCAGAGCGCCGCGCCGAGGATCACCACCACACCGACGGAGAGCAGTGCGGAGGACTGCTGCCAGGTGATGTCCAGCGTGGCCGGTTTGCACTCCCCGTAGTAGGTCGCGTTGCAGGCGTTCCAGTCCTGCAACGTGACCTTCTTCGTCATCCACGCCAGCGCGTACGTGGGCAGCAGCCATGCCTCGGCGAACCGTACGCCCGCCATCGACAGCAGGATGCCCAGGCCGAACTGGCCGACCACCATCACCGCCACGACACCGCCGAGGGCCATCGCGGTGTGCCGACCCAGCGAGGCGAGAGCGAAGCCGATGGTGGTGAGCACCAGCACCAGCACCACGCCGCGCAGCCCGGTCAGGGCGAACGACTGCCAGACCCCGGAGGTGACCTTCTCGGTACTGCCCCGGAACGTGGCGATCGCCCAGAACCCGGCGAACCAGAGCACCGCGGCGGGCAGCGTCACCGCCAGGATGCCGGTGAGCAGCGCGGCCAGCTTGGTCAGCAGTACGGTGAGCCGCTTCGGCCGCCAGAGCAGCAGGTTCATCATGCCGCCGGTGCTCCACTCGGCACCGACGAAGGACGCGCCGATCACGAACCCGACCAGGGCGAGGATCGCCGCGAACGGAATCAGCGTCTCGGCGAACGTCTCCCGGAAGTTGAACGTCGAGGGCAGGAACCACTCGGCCTGGATCTGGTCCCGGGGCGGTGGCGCGATCATCGAGCAGTCGTCGGGGTAGCGGCCCTCGTTCCTCGTGCCGGCTGTCTTGGCCTGCTCACACGCGATGCGCTCCTGCTCGCTCCACCGCACCTGCTCCTGGTACTGCTGGTCGGCCTGCCGCTCGGCACGGGCGAGCTGGTCGGCGTCGATCTTCTGGTTGGTGAGGAACACCCCGGCCACCACCGCGGCCAGCACCAGCAGGCCGAGCAGCGTCATGTAGCGGGTGAAGCGCCGCTTGGTGAGCCGGCGCAGCTCCGTACGATAGAGGCTCACGCGCCCCATCCTCCCCCGGTGGCGCCGGGCTGTCCCGTCCCACCGACCTTCATGGACTCGTCGACCTGCCGGTGCTGGCCGGGTACCGGCGCGGTGGCGGTCAGTTCGAGGAAGACGCTCTCCAGATCGACGGCGATCGGAGCCAACTCGCTGACGTAGAGGTTGTGCTCGGCGAGCAGCCGCGTCACGGAGGCCGGCTTGTCGACCCCGGCCAGCATCAGGTGGTCCGGGTGCCCGGTGACCCGGATCCCCGCCCGGGTGAGCGCCTCGGTGGCCGCCGGCAGGTCGCTGACGGCTTCCAGCCGGATCCGGACCGCGCCGGACGAGTGCTGCGCGAGCACCTCGTCGACCGGGCCGAAGGCGACCCGCCGGCCCAGCGAGATGATGGTGACCGAGTCGCAGATCAGCTGGATCTCGCCGAGGATGTGGCTGGACAGCACCACGGTCATCCCGGATTCGGCGAGGTTGCGCATCAACGTGCGCATCTCCCGGATGCCGCCCGGGTCGAGGCCGTTGGCCGGCTCGTCGAGGATGAGGAGCCTCGGGTTCTTCAGCAGGGCCGAGGCGACGGCGAGCCGCTGCTTCATGCCCAGCGAGTACGTCTTGACCCGCTCGCCGGCCCGGTCGCGCAGCCCGACGAGTTCCAGCACCTCGTCGACCCGGGTGGCCGGCACCTCGCCCGCCCCGGCCAGCAGGGAGAGCGTGTCCCGTGCGGAGAAGTGCGGGAAGAACTGCGGGCTCTCCACGATCGCGCCGACCTGACCGGCGACCGTGGGCAGCGCGTCGGGCACCTCGTGCCCGAGCAGCGCCATCCGGCCGCCGTCGGACCGGATCAGGCCGAGCAGGGTCCGCAAGGTGGTGGTCTTGCCAGACCCGTTGGGGCCCAGGAACCCGTGCACCTGCCCCGCGTCGACCCGCATGTCGAAGCCGTCGAGCGCGTTGCGGGTGCCGCGTCGACGACTCTTGTACGTCTTACGTAGACCTTCGATCTCCAGGACAGCTGGCAAGCTGCACCTCCCCCGATGGGTGGGCGTGACAGCCGACACCATACGCGGTATGCAGGCCTCCGCAATACGCGGTATGCATTGACGCGCCGAACGGGCTATTTCATCGACGGAACGTGACCACTCAGGCGCAGATGACCTGCACGCCGGCCGCGCGGAACGCGTCCACGACCTCCGGGGCGGCACCGGAGTCGGTCACCAGCGTCTCCACCCGCTCGACCGGGCAGATCCGGGCGAAGGCGTGACCCCCCAGCTTGGACGAGTCCGCGATGATCACCACGCGCTTGGCGCGGGCCACCATCAGGTTGTTCATCGCCGCCTCCCCCTCGTGATGGGCGGCGGCACCGAGCTGCGGGTCGATCGCGTCCACGCCCAGCAGGGCGACATCCAGGGTGACCTCGCGCAGCAGCGCCCCGCCCAGCGGGCCGACCAGTTCGAACGACTTCGGGCGAACCACCCCGCCGGCCACCACGACCTTCATCCGAGACCGGACCAGCAGCTCGTTGGCGATGTTCAGCGCGTTGGTCACCACGGTGAGCTGAGCACCCTCGGCACTGGTGTTCAGGTCGGGTCGGACGGCGAGCGCCCTCGCCACCTCGGTGCTGGTGGTGCCGCCGTTCAGGCCGACCACGGTGCCCTGCGTGACGAGCGCCGCGGCGGCCGCGCCGATCCGCTGCTTCTCAGCCGAGTGCTTGGCCGTCTTGTAGCGCAGTGGCAGGTCGTACGAGACGCCGTTGGCGACCGCACCGCCCCGGGTCCTCGTGATCATCTGCTGCTGGGCGAGCTGATCGAAATCCCGCCGGATGGTGGCCTGGGAGACGTCCAGCCGCTCGGCCGCCGCCTCGACGCTGACCCGGCCGTTGTCGGTCAGCATCTCGAGCAGGGCGTTCCATCTGGCGTACCGGTCCACCGCGGGGGCCCTCCCAGTGACTGCACGGACGGTGATTGATTGCGTGCACACTAGTGCGCGAAACTAGGCTGGCGCAAAAGACTGACCTGCGCGATCGGCTGGTCGGTTGCCACGGCCACCCGCGCTCGCGCAGAATAACGCGCGAAATGCGGGTCTAACGAGCCGTATTGCGCACCAGTCGCCCCTGCAAGGAGTTTCCCATGGCGTACGTGGACGCGGAGATCGCGAGCCAACCCGACTGCTGGCGGGAGGCGGCCGAACTGGCCGACGTCGTACACGGTGACCTCCCGCGCCCCGGTGAACGGGTCGCCGTCGTCGGTTGCGGCACGTCATGGTTCATGGCGATGGCGTACGCGGCCCGCCGCGAGCAGGCCGGCCAGGGCGAGACCGACGCCTTCCAGGCGTCCGAGTTCCCCGCCGGGCGCCGCTACGACCGCTTGATCGCGATCACCCGCTCGGGCACCACCACCGAAGTGCTGGAGCTGCTCGCCGCGCTGCACGGCCGGACGCCCACCACCGTCATCGTCGGTGATCCGGCTTCCCCGGCGGTCGATCTGGCCACCGCCGCCGTGACCATGCCCTTCGCCGACGAGCGGTCGGTCGTGCAGACCCGTTTCGCGACCACCGCGTTGGCCCTGCTCCGGGCCCACCTCGGCGACCCGGTGACCGCGCTCGCCGCCGACGCCGAAGTGGCGGTGCGCTCCCCGCTGCCGATCGACCCGGCCACCATCGGGCAGGCCACCTTCCTCGGCCGAGGGTGGACGGTCGGTTTGGCCCAGGAGGCAGCGCTGAAGTGCCGCGAGGCGGCGACGTTCTGGGCGGAGGCGTACCCGGCGATGGACTACCGGCACGGGCCCATCTCGGTCGCCGCGCCCGGCCGGCTGGTCTGGGCCTTCGGCGAGCTGCCCGAGGGGCTGCCCGAGGACGTGGCCGCCACCGGCGCGGCCTTCGTGCACAGCCGCACGCACGGTTGGCGCACGGTGCTGGGCAGTTGGTCCGCCGGTCGCACCCCGGTCGACCCGATGGCCGACCTGATCCTGGCCCAACGCTTCGCGGTCGCGCTGGCGACCAGCCGGGGCCTCGACCCGGACGCGCCCCGACACCTGACCCGGTCAGTGGTGCTGGCGTGAACGACCGCGTGGTCGTCGCGCTGGACGTCGGCGGCACCGGCATGAAGTGCGCCCTGGTCCGACCGGACGGCGTCGCGGTACGCACCGAGCGGCACCCCACCGACGCCGCGCGCGGCCCAGCCGCCGTGATCGCCACCATCCTGGACGTGGCCGACGGGCTGGCCGGCAAGGCACGCGCCGACGGGCTCACCCCGATCGCGGTCGGGATCGCCGTGCCCGGCGTGGTGGACGAGGCGCGGGGAGTCGCGGTCTGGTCGGCGAACGTGGGCTTCCGGGACGTACCCCTGCGGGACCTGACGGCGACGCGGCTCGGCCTGCCCACGGCGCTCGGCCACGACGTGCGCGTCGGTGGCCTCGCCGAGGCCCGGCTCGGTGCCGGGCGCGGCACCGGGCACGTGCTCTTCGTAGCGATCGGCACCGGCATCGCGGCGGCGCACGTCGTCGACGGCACGGCTGCCGTGGGCGCCCACGGTGCGGCCGGGGAGATCGGCCACATCCTGGTCCGGCCCGACGGCCCACGCTGCGGCTGCGGTCGACCCGGGTGTCTGGAGGCGGTCGCCTCAGCCGCCGCGATCGCCCGTCGCTATGCCGAACTGGCCGGCGGGACGGCCGGTGCTCCCGTGTCGGCGGCCGAGGTGGCCGAGCGGGCCGCGGCCGGCGAGCCGTGCGCCGTCCGGGTCTGGCAGGAGGCGGTCGAGGCGCTCGCCGACGGCCTCGCCACCGGCCAGGCGCTGTTCGACGTGGCGACGATCGTGCTCGGCGGCGGCCTGGCCCAGGCAGGGGACCGGCTGCTGACCCCACTGCGGGCGGCGCTGCACGAGCGGATGACCTTCCACCGGGAGCCGCGGCTGGTCGCGGCAGCCCTCGGCGACGAGGCCGGTTGCCTCGGCGCCGCCCTGCTCGCCCTGGACGCCATGGGTGTCCGTGACCATCAGGAGAAGCGATGACCGTACGGGTGAACGGCCGAGTGGTGACCCCGACCGGCGTGATCCGACAGGGCTGCGTCGAGTGGGACGGGGATCGGATCACCGCGGTGGCCGAGTATCCGTCGGTCCGTGACGGGCACTGGATCCTGCCCGGTTTCGTCGACATGCACACGCACGGCGGCGGTGGCCACACGTTCACCACCGGGGACGCCGACGAGGCCCGGGCGGCGGCCGACTTCCACCTCGCCCATGGCACCACCACCCTGCTGGCCAGCCTGGTCAGCGCACCCTTCCCGCTGATGCGCGCTGCCACCGAGGCGTTCGCACCACTGGTCGACGAGGGTGTGCTGGCGGGCGTCCACTTCGAAGGGCCCTACCTCTCCGCCGCCCGCTGCGGCGCACAGAACCCGGAGTACCTGCGCGACCCGTCGACCGACGAGCTGACCGAGCTGATCGAGCTGGGCCGGGGCACCATCCGGATGGTCACCCTCGCCCCGGAACGCGACGGCGCGCTGGAGGCGATCAAGCTGCTCACCGCGCAGCGGGTGGTGGCGGCGGTGGGCCACACCGACGCCACGTACGAGCAGACCCGAGCCGCGGTCGCCGCCGGCGCCAGCGTCGGCACCCACCTGTTCAACGGCATGCGGCCGGTGCATCACCGCGAGCCGGGCCCGGTGGTGGCCCTGCTCGACGCGCCCACCGTGATCTGCGAGCTGGTCGCCGACGGGGTGCACCTGCACGACGGCACGCTGACCTTCGCCGCCGCGACCGCGGGCCCGGACCGGGCCGCGCTGATCACCGACGCGATGGCCGCCGCCGGGATGCCCGATGGCGAGTACGAGCTGGGCGGGCAGGCCGTCACCGTGGCCGCCGGGGTGGCCCGGCTCGCCCGCGACGGCGCGATCGCCGGCAGCACGCTGACCATGGACGCCGCGCTGCGGCACGCCGTGACCGCCGGCATCCCGATCGCCGACGCCGCGCGAATGGTGGCTACCACCCCGGCGCGGGCCATCGGCCTGGGCGACCGTGTCGGTGCCCTCCAGGTGGGCCTCCGCGCCGACCTGGTGGTGCTGGACGCCGACCTGAACGTGGTTCGCGTGCTGCGCGGAGGCTCCTGGGTGGAGTGACACACGTTTCGCTGCCCGCGCCCAGCGGGCGTTGCGGCGTGGACCCCGGCCGAACACCGACCGCGTCCTGACCGGCCTGGGTTGCACCCCACCCGACGGTTCCTTTGAAGCTGAATCGCTGACGACATCACCCGATCGCGACACCGCGCGATCGAGACACCGCGACACCGTGCGGTAGGCCCGGCACACGACGAGGCGGTTGTGCGCTGAATCGTTTGCGACATCAGCTCCAAAGGCAACGGCCGCACCTAGCCAGGGGTGCCGAGAAGGCGACGGGCCCAGGGCGGCACCGCGAGCGCGGGTCAGCCGGCGGTGGGGACCTCGACACCGAGGACGGCCTGCTCGTCGGGGCGGTGCACCAGCACGTCAGCCAGGTACGACTGGACCGCGTGGCGCATCCCGACGTCCCGGTCGGCCCGCTCGGAGAGCAGCCACTTGTGCTCGATGATCTGCGCGAACAGCTCCTGCGGCTCCAACTTGCGACGCAGGTGCGCGGGAACGGCCCGGACCACCGGCTCGAAGACCTCGGTGAGCCACCGGTGCGCCGCCTGCTGCTCGTCGGTCAGGTCGCTCTCCGCCCGGTAGGCATCCAGGTCGTTGAGCAGCTTGCGGGCCTGGTTCTCCTCGGCGTCCAAACCGGTCAGCCGCAGCAGCCGCCGGGTGTGGTAGCCGGCGTCGACGACCTTCGGCCGGACCAGGTAGCGCCCGTCGTCGATGGTCGACATGGCCACCTCGGCCACGTCGAAGCCCAGCTCGTTCAGGCGGCGGATCCGGCCCTCGATGTCGTGCCGGGCCTCCCGCTCGACGGCCTGCTCGTAGGTGATCTCGTGCCAGAGCCGCTCGTAGCGCTGCACGACCTCCTCACAGACCACCTCCGGGTCGATGGACTCGTGCAGCAGGCCGGCTGCCTGCAGGTCCAGCGCCTCACCGAAGATGTTCACCCGGGCGATCTCCAGGTCCTCACCGCGCTGCCCGTTGGAGAGCGAGTTGTGCAGCGCGCCCGTCTCCGCGTCCACCAGGTAGGCGGCGAACGCGCCCGCGTCCCGCCGGAACAGCGTGTTCGACAACGAGCAGTCGCCCCAGAAAAAACCGGTCAGATGCATCCGCACGATCAGAGCGGCAAGCGCGTCGAGCAGCCGGCTCATCGTCTCCGGCCGCAGGGTGTGCGAGAAGAGCGCCCGGTACGGCAGAGAGAACTGCAGGTGCCGGGTGATCAGCACCGACTCGAGGGGCTCCCCGTCCTCGGTCTGCCGGTCGGCGACCACCGCCACCGCCTCGACCGACGGGAAGTCGATCCGCTCCAGGGATCGGAGCAGGTCGTACTCCCGCTCGGCGATCCGTTCGCGAGTCTCCTTGAACGCGTAGACGTAGTCACCGAGCCGGACGAACCGGACGATGTGTCGGGAGATGCCCTGCGGCAGGGCCACCAGATGTTGGGCAGGCCACTCCTCCAGCGGTGTCGACCAGGGCAGGTCGAGCAGCGCCGGGTCCACGAGGGCAGACGTGATCCGCACGGGCACAAGCATGACTGGTCGCCCCCCGAATCCGCCTCACATCGTGGCTGGGCACACAGCACGGGACGCCACGGCCGCGCGCCGGGCCGGTAGCGTGGTCCCGTGCTCAAACCCACGGCGGTACGACGTGACCTGCGGCTACGGCCCGTCCGACCGGCCGGTTGGTGGTTCGACGCGCTGCTGCTGGTCGGGTTCGGCGCGTTGACCCTGGCCCTGGCCGGAGGTGCGTTGCTCGGTTTGGACCTCGCCGTCCGGGAATGGGCCTACGCCCACCACCCGGCGCCGATCTACTGGACGGCGCGGGTGTTCAACTTTCTCGGGCAGGGTGGCTGGCTGCTGATGCCGCTCTCTGGAGCGCTCGCCGTGGCGGTGGCCTGGCGGGCCCGCACAGTCCGGCCGCTGCTGCTGGTGGCGGGGGCGTTCGTGCTCCTGTACCTGACGGTCGGGCCGCTCAAGGTCCTGACCGACCGGGCCGCGCCCAGCTCGGATCTGCCGCCAGCCCAGTCGGTCCGGATCTTCAACGACCTGCCACCCACCGAGTACGACCTTTCCTACCCGTCCGGACACGTCGCCAACGCGATCGTCTGGTACGGGGTGATGGCCGTGCTGCTGACCGCGCTGACGGCCGGGCGGCTGCACCCGACACTGCACCTACTGATCCGATGTGCCCCGCCGGCGATCCTGCTGGTCACCACGACGTACCTGAACTTCCACTGGCTCACCGACGGCGTGGCGGCCCTGCTGCTCGGGCTCTTCCTGGACCGGCTGCTGCACCGGGTGCCCTGGGACGACGTGCCGCTCCCCGGCCGGCTACGCGCCTGGGACCGCCCGTTCACCTCGTACCCCTAGGGTTCGTTCCGTGGATCAACTGGCGCGGCGGCTCGGCGTACCCGATTCGGTTGTCATCGGGTTGGGTTCGATGCTCGGCGCGGGCGTCTTCGTGGTCTTCGGCCCGGCCGCGGCGGCGGCCGGCGGGTCCGGCCTGCTGCCCGCGCTGGTGCTGGCCGGCTTCATCGCCTTCTGTAACGCGACCAGCTCGGCGCGGCTGGCGGCCCGTTACCCCGAGTCCGGCGGCACCTACGTCTACGGCCGGGAACGCCTCGGCCCGTTCGCCGGGTTTCTGGCCGGCTGGGGCTTCGTGGTGGGCAAGACCGCGAGCTGTGCGGCGATGGCGTTGACCATCGGGGCGTACCTGTGGCCGGGTCAGGCCCGGCTGGTCGCGGTCGGCGCGGTGCTCGCGGTGACCGCCGTGAATCTGCGCGGCATCGGCAAGACGGCCACCGTGACCAGAGCGCTGGTCGCGCTGGTGCTCGCGGTGCTGGCCCTGGTCGCGGTCGTCGGTGTGGTGGGTGGGCCGGTGCACCTGGATCGGCTGGCCGACCCCGGCGGCTCCGCCCGCGGCGTGCTCACCGCCGCCGGGCTGCTCTTCTTCGCCTTCGCCGGGTACGCCCGGATCGCCACGCTCGGCGAGGAGGTCCGCGACCCGCAGCGGACCATTCCCCGCGCGGTGCCGCTGGCGCTCGGCGTGGTGCTCGCGATCTACCTGGTGCTGGCCGTGATCACGCTCGGCGTGCTCGGTGCCGACCGGCTGGCCGGTTCCGCCGCGCCCCTGGTCGACGTGGTGACCGCCGCCGGGCTGCCCGGCCTGGCCTGGGTGGTCCGCGTCGGGGCCACGATCGCGGTCATCGGGGTACTGCTCTCCCTGGTCGCCGGGGTGGGCCGCACCACACTGGCGATGGCCCGCCGCCGCGACCTGCCCGGCGCGCTGGCCGCCGTGCATCCGGTACGCCAGGTGCCGCACCGCGCCGAACTGGCGGTGGCCGCCGTGGTGATCCTGGTGGTCGTGCTCGGTGACGTGCGGCAGGCGATCGGTTTCTCCAGCTGCACCGTGCTGGTCTACTACGCGATCACCAACGCGGCGGCGCTCACCCTGGGCCGGGACCCGGACCGGCGGATTCCGGTCCGGGTCCTCGCCGGCCTGGGCCTGGCCGGCTGCCTGCTGCTCGCGGTCAACCTGCCGCTGGGCAGCGTCCTCGCCGGCTTCGGTGTGCTCGCCGTCGGCGCCGCCTGGTACGCGCTCCGGCCTGGTCAGCGACTCAGTCGCTGATAGCGGCGCACAGTCGCGGACCGCCCACGGCGATCTCACGCCCGTCGGCCAGCACCACCTGAGTCGGCCCCAGGATGCGGAAACGCATGACACCGATTGTCGCTCAGGGGAAACCGGCGGCGTTCAAACGACCTCTAGTCATCTACGCGGGCCCCGGCGTCGCCTGTCGGCGGTCGGGCGCCGTCGAGCGGCGACAACGGGGCCGGACCCGGATGAGCCGCACCGGGAGCCGCGGCAGCGACCTCCTGACCGGTCGGTCCCCGCAGTGACTCGGGTGCCGCCGGCAGGACCGGTTCGGGCCCGGGCACCGAACCGACGTGACCGTGCGGCATCGGCACCCTCCCCGGGGCGGGCGGGGCACACTGCCTGGTCAACCAGTCCAACCCGCGCCGACGGGCGACGACGGTGAGTCGGTCGCCCGCGAAGATCACCTGTCGGGGGTCGAGGTCCTTCCACCAGATCGTCTTGGCACCACCCGCCGGGGTGCGGGCGATCAGCCGGACCTGCCCGTCCCGGTTGACCGTGTCCAGTGGCCGGCCGTCGAGATCGGAGCCCGCGGCGACCGGCACCTCGGCGACCGGCAGCGCGTGCCGATCGACCGGAATCGTGGTGATCACCGCGCGTTCGGTGAGCGCCCCGATGAAGGCCGGCGCGGCCAGGTAGGAGACCGACCGGGACACCCCGAGGGCGAAGGTCTCCTCCACCCGTTCGGCGAGGTCACCGTCGAAGAGCCGCAGCACCACCCGCAGGTCGTCACGGAGATCGCGGGCAGCGAGCGCCGCCTCCAGGTTGGCCACGTCGTCGGTGGACGCCACCACCAGCGCCTGGCAGTCGGCCACCGACGCGGCGACCAGCGTCTCCGACAGCGCGGCGTCACCGACGATCAGCGGCACCTCCAGTTGGCGTGCCAGAGCGGCGCCGCGCGGCTCCGGATCCTTGTCGATCGCCACCACCTCGACGTCGTACTCGCGGAGCTGTGCCATCACCCGGGTGCCGACGTTTCCCAGGCCGATCACCACCACGTGCCCGGCCCGGGCCGGTTGCAGCCGGCCGGTATGCAGGGCCAGTCGGGCGTTGACGATGCCGTCCACCACGACGGCGGTGATCAGCGGTATCAGCGCCAACCCGGCCAGGTTGAGCACCACCTGCATGATCTGCGCGTCGGCCGCCTTGTCGGTGTCGGGATCGGCGCCGCTGAGCGTGGTGACCAGCGTCAGGTACAACGCCTCCAACGGGGAGACGTCCTCGGCACGGGAGATCAGAGCCCCCAGCACCGCGATCAGCGCGAGCACCAGCATCACGGCGACGCCGATCTTGCGGGTGGCGAAGCCACGCACCGCGCGCAGCAGCATCGCGGCCGGACGACGTCGTTTACGGGCCCGGACCAGCCGACGGGCGGCGACCTCGGTGCCCGGCGGCTGCCCGGTCGCCTCGGCGAGCACCAGGTCGGCGCCAGCCTGCTCGAGCGGCAGCAGCTCCACCCTCTGCGCCTCGGTGAAGTGCGCCAACGCGCAGACCACGTCCTGCGGTCGGACGTCGGCCCGCCGCGCCACCCGCAGCGTCTTGTCCCGGTGTTGGAAGGAGCTCGGGTCGACCTCGCCGAGCGCGGCGGCCACGAACGCCGGCGCGGCCATCTCGGCGTCGGAGAGCACCTCGACCGGCGCCTTGACCAGCTTGCGCACACCGTCGGCGAGGGTGCCGTTGAACATCCGCAGCACCTGGCGGACCCGCTGATCCACGGCCTGGGCGCAGAGCGCGGCATGCAGGTTGCCCACGTCGTCCTGGTGCAGCAGGGCCAGCCCGGCCGCCCCGGCCAGGCCGGCGGCCTCGAAGGTGGCCACGTCCAGGCGATCCGAGCGGACCACCCGGACCCCCCGCAACCCCGCCACGTCGGGGCCGTTGCTGCGGTAGCGCTCCGGGACCACGACGGTCACCCGGGCCCCACCCGCCGGCAACTCGGATTCGAGCATCGCCCGGGCCACGTAGTAGGCGAGCGCATCCCGCCCACAGATCACGTAGTGCGGGCGCGGATCACCAGCGGAACGCAGCCGCCAGTTCCACTCGACCGCCCGTCGCGCCCGGTCCCGCCACGGCTCCGCCATGCCCGGATCGTAATCAGCACGGCCCCCCTGGGCGACCCCGTCCGGATCATCCCTCGACCAGGCATGCTGGCCCCGGCTACGGGTAGAGCAGCGGCATGCAGACGTTCCTCCCGTACCCGGGCTTCCTGGCCAGCGCCCGCACGCTGGACCAGAGGCGGCTGGGCAAGCAGCGGGTGGAGGCGATCCAGGTGCTGCGCGGGCTCACCCGACCCGGGTACGGCTGGCGCAACCACCCGGCGGTGAAGATGTGGGCCGGGTACGAGGAGGCGCTCACCCGCTACGGGCTGGACATGTGCGCGGTCTGGACCGAACCGGGGCGGGCCGACACCTGCGCCACCACGATGACCGTCGACCTCGCCGCCGCCTGCGGGGCCGGCGTCGTACGGACCCAGGACGATCTGGCCCGGGCCGGTGAGCTGCCGCCGTGGCTGGGCCGTGACGACCTGCACCTCAGTCACCGCTCGTCGCTGCTGCGCAAGGATCCCGCGCACTACCGGCCCATCTTCGGCGACGACGTACCGGATGATCTGGAGTACGTCTGGCCCGACTCCGACCGCCCCCGCCTCTGCTTACCGCCCGACTGACCCGAGGGTGCGGCAGACTGGGCGCCATGGCGCTGTCGCAAGTGGTGGGCCGCCTCATCGGCGTACGCCAGCACCAGGTGGACCCGGGCGGCGGCGGTGCCGACCGCGTGCCGCGACCGGTCACGGCGGTGGTGGTCGGTGGCGGTATCGCCGGCATGTCGGCGGCGGTGGTGCTGGCCGAGCGGGGTGTGGCGGTGACGGTGCTGGAGGGAGCACCCACCCTCGGCGGTCGGCTGGGCGCCTGGCCGGAGGCGCTCGCCGACGGCAGCCAGCGGAACGAGCACGGCTTCCACGCGTTCTTCCGGCAGTACTACAACTGGCGATCCATCCTTGGCCGGATCGACCCCGACCTGCGCTTCCTCAAACCCGTAGCGGGCTACCCGATCCTCAGCGAGCGGTGGCCGACCGAGGAGTTCGGCAGGCTACCGCCCGCGCCACCGGCGAACCTGCTCGCGCTGCTGCTGCGCAGCCCCAGCCTGCGCCTGGCCGACCTGCGGCTGATGGACCGGGACGCCGCGCTGCCGCTGCTCAGCTACGACCCGGTACGCACCTACGCCGACCTGGACGACACCACCGCCGACCAACTGCTGGCCTCGCTGCGGCTGCCGGATCGGGCCCGGGCGATGCTGTTCGAGGTCTTCTCCCACTCGTTCTTCAACCACGAGGCGGAGATGTCGGCCGCCGAGTTGGTCGCCCAGTTCCACTTCTATCTGCTCGGCAACCCGGAGGGGCTGGCGTTCGACTGCCCCGACGAGGACTACGCCACGGCGATCTGGGAGCCGCTGGCCCGGCACGTGGAGAAACACGGCGGCCGGGTGCTCACCAACTCGGCCGCGACCGGGGTGCACCGTGACGCCGACAGCTGGCGGGTGACGACCACCGGCGGCGGCAGCCACCCAGCGGACCACGTGGTGCTGGCCACCGACCCACCGGCGCTCGCCGCGCTGGTCGCGGCCTCCCCCGACCTGGCCGAGCAGGCACCGGAGCTGGCCGCGCGGATGCCCACCTTCGGCACTCCCGGCCCGCCGTACGCGGTCGCGCGGTACTGGTGTGACGGGGATGTGGCCACCGAGCGGGCGGTGTTCAACGGTGTGTCCCGGCAGCCCACACTGGACTCGGTGACGCTCTACCACCGGCTGGAGAACGAGCCCCGGCGCTGGGCGCGGCAGACCGGCGGATCCGTCATCGAGCTGCACGCGTACGCCTGCGAACCCGGCGTGCCGGCCGAGGAACTGGCCGAACGAATGCGCCGCGAGCTGGTTGCGCTCTGGCCGGAGGCCGGCGACCTGCGGGTCCGTGAGCTGCGGGCCCGGGTGGAGGCGCAGGCGCCGGCGTTCACGCCGGGCAGCCACGCCTGGCGACCCGGGGTACGCACCGAAGCGACCGGCCTCTACCTGGCCGGCGACGGCATCGCCACCGACTTCCCGAGCGCGTTGATGGAACGCTCCGCGGCGACCGGAATCATCGCCGCGAACCACATCCTGCGCGCCGAGGGCGGCGCGGCCGAGCGGGTGCGCTCGGTCCGCCCGCGCGGGCTGCTGGCCGGGCGGCGCTGACCGCGCATCCCGTCGCCCGGGCCGAGCGATCGAAATGCGTTGCCCGCCTGCCCCACCCCGCCCTACCGTGATCGCGCAAGGTCAACCACCACCGCGGGAGCAGCCCATGACGATGTCGCACGTCACCACCGTGCCGTCGATGCTGCCCAGCGACGGTTGCCGAGCGGAAGGTCCCCGGGCGGGTCGGCCCGACTGACGCGTACACGTACGCGCTGAGCCGCCCCGTCCGACAGCCGGACCGGGCGGCTCTTCGCTGTCCGGAGCAGTCCGCCCTTGAAAGGAGATCCCGGTGGACGCCGTCCTCGTCATCAACGCCGACCTCGGCCCGCTGCACCGGGTCACCGTTGAACACGCCGTCCGGATGCTCTGCCGTCGCGTGGCAGAGATCCACGAGGCCGAGCCGGACCGGGTGATCGGGGTCTTCCCGATGCCCCGGGTGGTGCGGCTGGTCCGCTACGTGGTCACCCGGTGGAGGTTCAACTCCGGACCGGCCTGGTCCCGCGCCGGAGTGCTGCGCCGCGACGACCGGTGCTGCGCGTACTGCGGTGGCCCGGCGTCCACCATCGACCACATCCTGCCCCGCTCGCGCGGCGGCCGGAACACCTGGCGGAACACCACCGCCGCCTGCTACGGCTGCAACCAGCGCAAGGGCGACCGGACGCCGGCGGAGGCGGGTATGCCGCTGCGCCGGGAGCCGGTGAACCCGGGCTGGGGTGCGCTGGCCGGGCGGTGACGGACCGGCCGGCGGGAACGGGGGGCCGTGTCGAGGTTCGCCCCGACACGGCACCCGCCGGCCCCTGGTCAGGCGGCACGTTCCTTGACCTGCGGTCTCGGACGGCCGTTGGGGCAGTGCACCCGGATCTCGCTGCGGTGCTCGGTGGAGGTCAGCTCGACCTGGATCCGCGTCGCGGGACCGGGGTCGTACTCCTCTGCCCGGAAGCCGGGCGCGGGAGTCACCGCGAGCACCTCGGCGGACCTCCCGACGCAGCGGACAGTGATCGTTCCGCCACGCGCGTCCACCGGCACGCCGGAGGGAGCGATGGGCGTGGTCGGGGTCGGTCCTGGAGTGTTGGTGGTCGGGCTCGGGGCAGGCGTCCCACCCGGGCTGGTCCGAGTGCTGGGCGAGGCGCTTCGCACCGACGGGGCGACAGACGGTCGGGGGTCGGCCGTGGTGACCGGCTCGGCTGCGCGTGGCAGCCCGACGGTGGTCGTGTCGTCCGGCCCGACACCGGTCGGTGACGCACTCTGTCCCTGCCGACGATTGTTCGAGTCGCCGAGCGACCCGGCCATCGCCACCGCGGCGATCATCGCGCCGCCGACCGCCAGCAGGGCCCGTCGTCGACGCCAGGCCCCTCGGCGGGAGGTGCCGGCGCCGCTCACCGGCACTGCCGGGTCGGCGGTTGCGGTGTCGGTCGGCTCGACCCCGACTGCCGCTGGTCCGGCTGCGACGACAGCCGCTTCGTCCGTGGCGGGGACTCCGCCGACGGCGATCGCCGCGCTGGAGGCGGCGAGCAGGATGCGGGCCGCCTCGGCGGCCGGCGGCCGGTCGGCGGGGTCGCGGGCCAGACACCAGTGGTAGAGCCGGTGCACCTCGGACGGTACGCCGTCGATCTGGGGCAGCGGTTCCGGCTCGACGTGCACGTGTGCGTCGAGCATCCCGGTCTGCGTCTCGGCATGCCCGGGCAGCCGGCCGGTGAGCACCCGGTGCAGAAGCAGGCCGAGGGCGTACACGTCGCAGGCCGGCAGCACCTCGCCGGCCTCCAGTCGTTCCGGGGCCAGGTAGGCCGGCGTGCCCAGCAGCCGCCCCTCGAAGTCGATCTCCGGCCCACCGGCGACCGCCGCGATGCCGAAGTCGAGCACCTTGGCGCCGGTGGGCGTGAGCATCACGTTGCCCGGCTTGATGTCCCGGTGCACCAGACCCTGGGCGTGCGCGGCGGCGAGCGCGGAGGCCACCTCGGCGCAGACCCGCAGACCGGCGCGGGACGGCAACGGCCCGGCCACCAGCCGTTGCTCAAGGTTGTGGCCGCCGAGCAACTCCATCACCACGAACGGGACCCGCGCGCCGTTGAATGACGACTCGCCGTAGTCGTAGACGCTGGTGACGTGCGGGTGCGACAACCGGGCCGCCGTCTTGGCCTCGGCCCGGATCCGCTGCCGCGCGTTGTCGTCCGAGGCGACGAGCACCTTCACCGCCACGTCCCGTTCGAGCACTTCGTCGTACGCCCGGTTCACCGCCGACATGCCGCCACTACCGAGGCGCTCCAGGAGCCGGTAGCGGCCCGCAAGCAACTGATCACGCTGCACATGGACAGCCTGCCGTACCGACCCGGTGGCGGACCACCCGGGATCGAGGTGTTGCGATGGGCGCTGACCGTGCAGGTCCGCCTGCGGTCAGCTGCGGGTCGGTGGCTGCCACGCGAAGCGGGGCGGCCGGCGCTCGGTGATCGCGGCGACCCCCTCGCGGGCCTCGCCCGTGGTCGCCACCTTCCGGTGCCACCACGCGATCCGGGCGGGCCCGGCCCGGTCGTCGACGATCTCCTTGGCGGCGGCGACGCTCAGCGGCGACCGCTGAGCGATCATCGCCGTGAGGTCGTCCACCCGGGCGGCGAGCTGGTCGCCCGGCAGCACCTCGTCGACCAGACCAATTCGCAGGGCGCGCTCGGCGTCGACCAGCTCGGCGGTGAACAGCAGATGCTTGGCGGCGGACGGGCCGACCAGCCGGGCCAGCCGGCGGGTCGTCGGCGCCGGATAGACCAGGCCGAGCCGGGCCGGCGGGACGCCGAACCGGGCATTGTCCGCGGCGATCCGCAGGTCACAGGCGACCGCGAGCTGAGCGCCACCCCCCACGCACGCGCCCCGGATCACCGCGAGAGTCGGCTTGGCGAAGCGGGCGAGGCGTTCCTCGGCGGCCACCGCGATGCTGGCGTCACCGGCGTCCAGCAGTTCCGCCAGGTCGCCGAGGTCGGCACCCGCGCAGAAGGCGTCACCCGCGCCGGTGAGCACCAGCGCCCGTACGTCGGGGTCGGGTTCCAGCCGGTCGAGCAGCTCGGGGAGCTGACGCCACATGGCGGCGGTCATCGCGTTGCGCCGGGCCGGGTTGTGGATCACCACGGTCGCGACCGGTCCGGTCACCTCGACGGTCAACTCCGCGTCCGACACGTCCGCCCCTTCCCGCGCGAACCGTCCGGCGCCGCCGATCTGGCCCGCCGGCTTCGCGCGCCGTGTGGCGACCATAACGGCGCGAGTCGGGCGACCACCATTGCGGGGGCGTGCAGCGGAACCGGTGGCCGGGGCCGTTGCGTCCGACGGACATGAGACCCGCATCGACGACCACCGTCATGATCGCGCTCCTGATGGCTCTTCTGACCGGCTGCACCGGCGCCGACCGAGCCCCCACCCCCGACCAGCCCCCGGTCACCACCACGCCCGGTCCGACCGGCACGGCCACCGGCATCCCGCAACCGACCACCGCCCCCACCGTCGGCCCCGAGACCAGCGGCGTGGCCGCCCGAGTGGCGTTGCGAAGCTCCGGCGGCTTCGCCGGGCGCGGTGACGCCGTGACCGTCGAGCCGGACGGTCAGTGGACCGCGGTGGACCAGGCCGGTGGCCGTCGTAGCGGCCGGCTCACCCCTGCCGACCTCGGCCGACTGACGGGACTGGCCGCCGACCCCCGGCTGGCCGCCGAGGCGCGGCGACCGACCAGCCCGACCAGCTGTGCGGACGCGTTCCACTATCGGCTCACCGTGGGCAGCATCGAGACCGGGTACGTCGACTGCCCCGCCGACGAGCCCCCTCCGCCGGCCACGCAAGCGCTGGTCAAGCTGCTGCTGCGGACCACCGCCACTCACACCAGGTAGTCCGGAGGCAGGCCGGTGCCACGCAGCTCCGGTGGCAGGTGGGCCACGTCGTTGACGGCGACCAGGCTCGGCGGACCGGCCGGGCTGTATCGGATGACGGTCAGCCCCGCGTTGTGCAGGTTCAAGCCCAGCCACCGCCGCTCCGGCGCGTCGAGGGCGTGCCGCACCAGCCAGGCGATCAGGAACGTGTGCGTCACGATCAGCTCACGGACCGGCTCGGCACCGGACGCCGCCTCGCTGACCGGGCCGGCGAACCGCCCTACCGCGTCCGCCGTCACCCGAGGCCCGTCGACCCGCTCGGCCGCCGAAAACCGGGCCAGGAATTCGGCGTACGCGGGCGGCAGGCCAACCGGATCCGTGTCGTGCGGGAGGTGGTCGCCGGCCAGCTCCGTCGCGTACACCGGAACCCCGGGCAGTGACTGCGCGACAATCTCGGCGGTCTGCGCGGCCCGGCGCAGCGGCCCGTGGTGGACGGCCGTGAACGGGCGGCCTCGCAGTCGCTCGCCGAGCAGGGTGGCCTGCCGCCGGCCGCGCTCCGACAGGCCGGAATCCGGTTCCCCCGCCTCGGTCAGCTCCGGGTCCCCGAGCACGGTCAGGTCCTGCTCGGCGTGTCGGGCCAGGTACAGCAGACGGGTCACCATGTCCCACACCTCAGCACACCGGAAGGGCGGGGGCCGCACACCCCCGGCCCTCCCTACGACCGAGGGAACATCTGGCCGATGCGGATCCGGTTACCGAACGGGTCCCGGATGCCGAAGTCGATCCCGTACGGGCGCTCCGTCGGCTCGTCGGTGATCTCGACGCCCTTCGCCACGAGATCCTCGTGCGTCTTGCGGGCGTCGTCGGTGGTGATGAAGAGGTACCCACCGAGGGCGCCCTTGGTGAGCAACTCCCGGACCTGCTCGGCGGTGGCCGGGTCCAGCGCCGGCGGGCCCGGCTTCTCCAGCAGGATCTCCCGCTCCGGGTCGCCGGGCAGGTTGACCGTCAACCAGCGCATGAAACCGAGGTCCTGGTCGGTGTTGACCTCCATGCCGAGCTTGTTGACGTAGAAGTCAAGCGCGGCGTCCTGGTCGAGGACGTAGATCTGGGAGCGGCTGATCGCGTTCATCGTCATGCCCATGACGCTAGAGGGCGACCGTGACCTGCTGCTTATCCAAAACTGCTGGGTCGGGTCCAGGCTTTGGTGAAGCACGACGGCACGTTGGCCGGCGCGACGCGATGACGCCGGAAATCCGAGGGTGGCTCACCGACGATCTGCCGGAACGTCCGGCTGAACGTCCCCAGGCTGCTGAAGCCGACGGCGTAGCAGATGTCCGTGACGTCCCGGTCGGTCTCCACCAGCAGCGCCATCGCCCGCTCCACCCGGCGGCGTTGCAGGTACCGGTGCGGGGTCTCACCGAACGTGGCCCGGAAGGTACGGATGAAGTGCGCCTCGGAGACGTGCGCGATCCGGGCCAGCGCGGGGATGTCCAAAGGCTCCGCGTACGCCCGGTCCATCGCGTCCCGGGCACGCAGCATCGCCCGGTTCGACTCCTCCACCGCGCGACTCATCGACCCCCGCTTCGCTCCGCTCGTTGCCAGGCCCAGGCTACCGTCGACCCCCGCCAAACCCGGGACGCGTCGTCCGCTCCCCCGGCGGCTCGAGCGGGATCGACGTACCGCGCTCCGAGGCGGGCGGTTGCCGCCCGGCCCGTCTGCCGCGATGGCGGGAGACCTGGCATCATGCCTGGAGCGCCAGCCGACCCCCGGTCAGGCCGATGCCCCCCGAAGGTGCCACATCACAATGAGTTCTCCCAAGGAACGCATGCCCCGGGTTGAATCACTGACCGGGCTGCGCTGGTTCGCCGCGTTCGCCGTATTCCTGTTCCACGCCAACCAGATCATTAAGCTGCCGACGGTTCATGACATCAGGCTCGGCGACTTCTTCCGATTCGGTGACGCCGGGGTCACGTTCTTCTACGTCCTCTCGGGCTTCGTACTGACCTGGTCGTTCTCCCCCGCGGTGAGCACCGGGACGTTCTACTGGCGCCGGTTCGCCCGGGTCTGGCCCGCGCTCGCGGTCAGCACCCTTATCGCCTGGGTGAGCTTCGACCAGGTCTGGCACGACTCCTGGAAGCGCACCCTGTTGAGCCTGTCGCTGCTTGAGTCGTGGTTCCCACCGGCGGACCATTTCGTCGCCAATCCAACGGCTTGGTCGGTCTCCTGCGAGGCCTTCTTCTACCTGCTCTTCCCATTCATCATCCGGCCGCTGCTGCGGCTGCGGCTGCCGGCGCTCGCGATCATCGCCGCAGCCGGCCTGGCCATCGAGTGGGCCTACTGGTTCATCGTTCAGGATTTCATCGACCCGAAGCAGTACTGGATCCAGCTCTCCTGGTTCCTCCGCTTCCCACCGGTCCGATTCATCGAGTTCCTGCTGGGAATGATCACCGCCGCCGCGCTTCTACGCGGATGGCGGCCGAGAGTCAACCTGTGGTTCGCCCTGTCAACGGTGCCGGCATCGGTGCTGTTGCTGTGGTGGGGCGCACGACAGGGCTGGTGGGGTCCGCACTGGTCGCAGCAGGGCCTGGTGCCCGCCTGCGTACTGGTGGTGCTCGCGGCAGCGATTCGTGACGTCTCCGGGAAGCCCTCGTTCTTCCGGAGCAAGCCACTGGTCGCCCTCGGCGCCTGGTCCTACGCCTTCTACCTGGTCCACCTGTCGGTCATCTACTGGCTGATGGGCACCGTGCAGCCCACCCCTGCGAGCTGGGCGAATCTCAAGGTTCTCCTGGTCTGGACGGTGCTGGGCATCGCCCTGGCGTGGGCCTGCTACCGGTGGGTCGAACACCCGGTGGAGAGGTTCCTGCGGGGCCTCTACCCGCGCCGCGTCCCGCCCGCGCCGCAGGCACCACTGGAGGCGACCGCGGTGCCTCGGCCTCGTACCGATGCCGTCCTGACCGGGCACGGTGTCCTGAGCCAGGAAACCGGCGCCGGCACCCATCGGGCATGAGGAGGTGCCGTCAGGCGTACGAGGGTCGGCCCGGCTCCAGCGATTCGGAACCCAGAGCTGTGCCCGAGGATCACGACACCCCAAACCCCAGCAGGACAAGGGATTGCGTAACGGGCTTCGCTCGGCCGACGCCCAAGATGTGGCGGGCACAGACGCCCGTTCCGGTCGAGCGGCATGTTGGCCGGTCCCAGCGGCAGACAGGATCCCATGTCTTCCACGTCCCATCCACGTCGTCGTCTCGTCCAGGTGCTCAGCCTGGGCCTACTCGTGCCACTGGTGACCGCGGTGTTGCCGGCATCGCCGGTCGTCGCAGCACCCAGCCGGGCTGACCTGGTGGTCACCGCCACCCCCATCGCCCCCCGCGACCGGGTCGTCGACGTCGGCGGTGGTGTCACCGTCGAGGTCGAGGTCCGCAACATCGGCAAGAATCGGGTCGAGGACGTCACCCTGACGTACGGCCTGCCGGCCGGCGCCTACTTCACCGACGGCAACTGGCCGCCAGAGGGCTGGGAGTGTGACCTCAGCACCGGCACCTGCAGCTACGGGACGCTCGCCGCGGGGGCAAGCGCCCCAAGGCTGCGGTTCGACTTCGCATTCCCGCCCGCCCCGGCCGGCACGACGACAACGGTGACCGCGATGGCCGCGACGACTAGCAGCGAAGTTTCCACGGCCAACAACGTGGGCGAGGCCGCGATCACGTACGTCCGGGGGGTGACAGACCTGGAGGTGACCTCGGTTCGGACCAATCCCGCTGAGGCAATCGTCGGCGACACGGTGGACATTTCCGTGCAGGTGGGCAACGCCGGCAACATGGCCGCACGCGACGTCCACGTCTCGGTGCCGCTGCCGGACGGCCTCGCTCACGGCGGCGAGCCGTACAGCTACCCCTGGAGCTGCACGTTCGGTACCGATCCCGTCTCCGGCCGGCCGGCCTGGGACTGCTTACACAACTACATCGTGGCCGGGTACACCCCTGACCCGCTTCACCTGACCGCCACCGTCACCAGCGCCGCGCCGGGTGACATCGCGACCGTGACCGCTACGGCGACAACCACGTCGCTGGAAGACGACATCTCCGACAACACTGCCCAGGCCACCCTCGCGATCGTTGAGCCGACGACGGTGCACGGCACCGTCTGGCTGGACACGGACCGGGACGGGGTGTGGGACGCCGAGGAGCTGGGAGTGACGAACAGCGGCCTTCAGGTCTCGGTGTACTCCGACTCAACGGGTCACAACCGCGTATCGGCGTCGGTGGGTGGGGACGGTACGTTCACCGCGCAGATCCGGCCCGGTGGTGTCGTGGCGGACTTCTACATTCGGAAGCCGTACTGCTTCACGCCCACCGCCGACGCCCCCCTGGCCGGTTACGACAACAGTTCCCTCTACTCCAGTGAGGCCTGGACCAACCCGGTCACCGCGACCGCCGGCGGCGAGGCTGTCGTCAACGCGGCCGTGGTGACCTGCTGACCGACGACCGAGCACTCGAGCCGGGGGGGAATATCCCCCGGATCGAGTGGCGTTCGAGCCTTGAAGTCACGCCGCAGACCTTCGCGCTTTCGGCAGGTGGGCAACTGAGGCTCGCGGCAGTGCCGGTCGGCAAAAAGCCTGGTGGAATTGGAGCCCCCGGCCGGGATCCAACCGGCGACATCTCGCTTACAAGTTCTGCGCTCTCTGTGCAGCAGGGTCCATCCACGTCCGCGACCTCGGGCGGATGTCGGTGATGGGCCGCCGACGGCTGCCCTCGTCCCGGCCGGTTGCTGTCAGTGCTGCTGTCGACGCTGGTGCCGCACGCGACTTAGAAAGGCGACGGAGGCAGGCTGTCGGGCATCTCTTGCGTGAGCGACAACTCGTAGGACACTTCCGCGACCAGGGCACCGTCGATTTCCTCGACGCGGGAGCCCTCGGGGATGGGCGTCCATCCGAGCTTCCCGTAAAAGACCTGGGCACCATGGTTGTCGGCGAGTACCCACAGCAGGGCCCGATCGCATCCCCAGGAACGCAGCACCACGAGGCATTGCTCCATCAGCCGCCGCCCGACGCCCTGCCCCTGCGACTGCGGGTGTACATGGATGGCGAAGATCTCGCCCCGCTGACCGGCCTTCTGGAGGAAAGCAAATCCTTGTGGAGTGCCGCCGACGTCGGCCACCAGCAGGGTGTTCGGCTCGGGTGCCTGCGGCAGGTACTCATGCCACCAGGCCGTCAAGGATTCTGATGTCATGGCGTCCAACACCTCGTCGGGTAGCAACCCTCGGTAGGTAGCTTGCCGCGTCGCCAAGTGGATACGAGCGATCCCAACCATGTCCTGCTGCCCACCGATTCGAATGCGCATGAACGATCACGGTACCGGCGCGCGCGAGCAGCGCAGGACATGCAACCCCGGCACCTGAGCTTCCCACTGAACGTGAACCATCCGTAGGGGTAGCGGGCCGGGAAGCACATCCTCGCACCTACACTCGGCGCCGCTGGCCCATCTACCCAACGGCGACGCCCGTATCCGGCTCGCCACCCGGTTCACCATCGGTGTCGCCATCACATTGGGCTTCTGGCACTATCACGCCAATGACCAAAACTGATGTTTACTCCACCAACTCGGCCGGGATGTGGGCCAGTCTTGGCCAGCTGGTCCCTGGCCCCCAAGGCGTGCTCGCGGTGCGAACGTCGGGCAGTATCCGCTTCCTCGCCCTGCGCCAGTTGTCGGGAGCCAGTCTGACCGCACTAATCGCGGCGCCTGGCCTGACCGGACGTACCGTGATCGAGGATCCCTTCGGAGCACCCGACGTTGCCACGCCCGTCGACACCACCGTTCTGCGTATGCCGGTCATGATTCGCCCGCCCGCCCCTGTGACGCAGATGGACCCGGACGGCGTGTCAGTGGTTCCGTGCTCGACCTGCCAGGTCTGGAGCAGGCTGAACAGGTCATCGTGAACGGCTTTCCGCTGCGCCATCTTCAGCCCATTACCCCTGGGCAGGCGCTCCCGCCGCAGGTGCTCCAGTTGCCCGGATGGCGGGTGTGGCTGGCACGGCGGGACGGTGTGCCAGCGGCGGCGGGATATACCTACGATGGCGGCAACGCTGTTGGAATCTACTGGCTCGCGACGCTTCCCGAGTATCGCTCCGCCGGCCTCGGGCGGGCGGTCATGAACGCAATGCTGGCCGCGCACCCGGACCGCATCGCCACGCTCGTCGCAACCCCCGCCGGCCTGCCCCTGTATCAGCGACTCGGCTTCGAGCCAGTCTCAACGGCCGTCTGGTACCTGCGGACGATTAACTGAGCCCCGCGTTGCGGCCGGCTTCGCGCTAGTTGGCGCATTAGCCGGCGCAATAGCTAGCGCCCTCTTCTCCTGAACACGCCGCCCGCCATCCCGTGTGCCCTCGACCCGCCTTCCAGGGAGCAGGCCTCCGCCCGACCCGCCACGTCAAGCGGACCTTGACGCACGTTCGGACGCTGGCGGGTCGGGCGGTGGTCTGCTCGGCTTGCCCGGGTCGAGGGCAGGCGGGATGGCTTACCGCAACCACCCACGGACCGTGACCGGCCGACGGTCCCCGGCCATCCTGGAGCCGGAGCGCCCCCGCCGGAGGCGCAGTAGCCGTAACCCATGACCGCCGCCAGCACGCCGACGCGGCCGGCGTCCGCTCCCTTGAGCCGCGCGGGTTCTGGCCGCGCGGCTCGGCCGACTGCCGGCCCATCACCCCACCGGTCACCACCCTGTCGTTCTGCGGCGGCCCCTTGGGCTTCCCGCTTCCGCGCCAGCCGACGGGCGATGGCGTGGCTGGCCCCGACCGGCTAAGGGAGGGGTCAGACGCGCGCCCAGGCGGCGGCGCGTGCGGCCCGTCAAGGGCCGCCTTGAAGACGTACAGAAAGTTTGAACCACTTCGCCGGCAGTCGTTTGTCCGGTCTCGGGACCTGCGTGACAGATCGGTATCAGGACGTGCGTTACATTCTCGCACCGCAGGTCATGAGACTCCACATGCGGCAGCCGCCCTTGTAGGAGGGAGCGTCACACTGCCGAGGGGGGCGATATCGGCATCTTCTGCCAGTTGCGGAACACGAAGCGGTGTACCGATTTCAACCCGACCCATAGCGCCGGATACAGCGCGGCGCGGCCGAACCCGCGGACTGTCACCGTCGTGGTCCGGGTAACCTGCGTGCCTCGACCCGCGGGGGGCCAGCTCGAACAGATCCCCGAGATGGTCGACGAAGCGGTGGAAACCAAGATCCGTCGACTCCATATGGAACGCCAGCCGGGTCGGTGGCTCCCATACGGTGATCCGCTGCCGCACCACCCCCTGCTCCGAGACACACTGCCGGGCCGTGCCCACCTCGCCTGGGCCATCGGGCAACCGGCACGCGGTCGGCCGAGGCGTACCCAGGTAGAACACCGGGCACCGGGGCTGCAGATTGAGTCGTGAGTCGCAGAGTGCCGGCCACAACACATCAGGCGGGTAGGGCATCGTCCAGCGCGTACGCACGATCATGCCCAAAACGGTAATCCCCGCGTCAACGGTGGAAGATCGTCTAGTCGGACGTGTCACCCACGTCCCGAGACTGATCTGTCACGGACGTCCCGAGACCCGACATTTCGCCGGCAGTCCTTGTCAGGCTCCAGTTGATGCATGACGGATCGCTGTCACTTGATCCGTGACACGTCCGGCTGGACGATCTTGGTTGTGGATGTTAGCCGTTGAGGCGTGGCTTGGGTGGGGAGCCGGCTGCCAGTCGGTTTCTCCGCCGGGGCCGACGGTTATCGGGCCGACTCCCGTGCCCGTGAGGTGCCAGGACTCGAAGTGGTGGTTGGGGCCGACGTGCAACTCGGCGCCGTTGCCGAAGGTCAGGTGGAGGGCTCCCTTGTCGCGGATTTCGGCGCTGCTGATGGTCTGGCCGAACAGGTCCAGGACGGGCGCCAGGCTGGCACCGGTGCCGGGGTCGAGCTCGTGCCATTGCCCGTCCGGATGGCGGAGCAGGAACGGAGTTTCGATGCTCAGTTCGGCGTCGACTCGGTAGTCCTCGTCGGGGTTGAGCGTGGAGAGGCTAAGCCGGACCTGGTAATCGAAGGCTGTCCGGTCGACCCGGCAGCCGGTCAAGGGGGTGGGAACTCTCATCGGGCCTGTCGTGGTCAGGTGCCGGTTGGCGTGGTGCGGGGGGCTTTGGTGAGGAGTTGGTCGCCGTCGTGGACGCGGAAGGTGGTGTCGGCGTCTTCGATGGTGTCGGGCTCCAGTTGATGGGCGACAGATCGATGTCAGATGCTGGGTGACACTTCCAGCTTGACGATCTCCTGGTCGGACAAGGCCCGTGTGGCAAGCCATCGCTCGATGGCAGCAAAGTCGGAATCGGAAAGTCCAACTCGTGGGTCAACACGGCAGAGAAGTGCATGTCCGGGATGGTTGGCGGCTACCCATGCACGGTCAACGTCGCTGATCTCGTCGTCGACCCACACGTAGGGCCGTCCGGCCGCCCAGGCGACCAGGGCCTTGGTCTTCCAGTGCAGTCTCCGGGTCGGTTGCTCCTCGTCCTCCTCCGGCCAGCCGACGACTGGCAGTTCTGGTAAGCCGATTCGCGGTGCTACGTCCTCGTTCGCATCGGCCATCCAAGTGGTGGCCCAGACCAGCTCGCACCCGAGCATGCTGAGCCGCTGACCGTGCATCGGATTGAGCCTCGACAGGAGGGGGTTGGATAGCTCGTCCCATTGGCCGGTGGCTTCGGCCCTGGCTGCACGTCCTTCGGAGTGCTGCGGCGGCCTCCCGCCAATCGGGACAAGTGGTCCATCCACGTCGAGGAAGAGCAAGGGACGCTCAGCACCAGCGGTCACCGTCGCACGATAGCGATCCCGGCCTGCGGAGTGTCACCCATCAAGTGAAGCGACGGTGTAGCGGCGACCATGGGTCTGCGTCGAGGTGAGTTGGTCGGCCTTCGGTGGTCGGATCTCGACCTGGACGAGGGCACGCTACGGGTACAGCAGACCGTCCAGCGGGTTGCCGGGCAGCTCCACGTCCAGGACGCCAAGACCGAAGACTCGGAGGCGGTATTGCCGCTGCCCGAGGTCACCTGGCTCACCCTCCTCGAACACCAGGAACGGCAGCAAACAGAGCGAGCCGCCCTCGCCGAGGTGTGGGAGGGCCACGATCTCGTCTTTCCCTCGGAACGGGGCACTCCGATGGAGCCCACCAACCTCAGCCGCTCATTCGCCCGGCTCCGGGAAACCGCCGGTCTGCCGGTGTCCGCCTACACGACCTGCGGCACACCGTGGCCTCGCTGCTGATGGAGTTGGGTGTACCGCCGCACGTCGTTCAGGCCATCGCTCGGCACGCCGATGTGAAGATCACGCTCAAGGTCTACGCTCACGCCAACCTCGACGCGATGCGTCATGCTCTCGGCAAGCTCGACGGGAAGCTCTCGTGAGTGCCGTTGCTGTCAGCGTTGCTGTCAACCGGTCGACTCACGGCAGAGCCGGTCGGGAAAAGCCTGGTGGAATTGGAGCCCCCGGCCGGGATCGAACCGGCGACATCTCGCTTACAAGGCGAGTGCTCTGGCCAGCTGAGCTACAGGGGCGCGTGCGTCGAGGTCAGCATAGCGACTGACGTCCGGATATCCCGCTCGCGAGGCCTCCCGAGCACGGGAAACGTCAACAACCCGACGCCCAGCGGTTTGGCGACGCGTCGATTGGTGCACGAGCGTGCCCGACTGACCGGAATGCGTAGGCGATGGGCCACGTTCGGCGCTCCCCGCCTTGGCAGCGCGAGGAAAGCCGTTTACGGTGCAGTGACACGGATGACAACACGGTCGCCCCTGCGACCGGGTCGCCGTCCGCTGACCGGCACGGACACGTGCCGGTTGCTCCTTCACTCGGATCGTCCGGCACGTTCCTGCCGGTGAAAGGAAGCGCTTCACCATGGCTACGGTCACCTATTCCAAGGCGTCCCGGATCTACCCGGGCACCGAGCGTCCCGCCGTCAACGAGTTGGATCTCGAGATCGGCGACGGCGAGTTCCTCGTTCTGGTTGGCCCCTCCGGTTGCGGCAAGTCCACCAGCCTGCGGATGCTCGCCGGTCTGGAGGACGTCGACGCCGGCTCGATCTACATCGACCAGCGCGACGTCACCCACCTTCCCCCGAAGGCCCGCGACATCGCGATGGTCTTCCAGAACTACGCCCTCTACCCGCACATGACGGTGTACGAGAACATGGCGTTCGCCCTCAAGCTGCGCAAGACCTCCAAGTCGGAGATCGACCGGCGGGTCAAGGAAGCCGCCGGGCTGCTCCAGCTGGAGGAGTTCCTCGGCCGCAAGCCGAAGGCGCTCTCCGGTGGTCAGCGTCAGCGTGTCGCGATGGGCCGGGCGATCGTCCGCGAGCCGCAGGTCTTCCTCATGGACGAGCCGCTGTCGAACCTCGACGCCAAGCTGCGCGTGCAGACCCGTACCCAGATCGCGTCCCTGCAGGCCAAGCTGGGCGTCACCACGGTCTACGTCACGCACGACCAGGTCGAGGCCATGACCATGGGTCACCGCGTCGCGGTGCTGCTCGACGGTGTCCTGCAGCAGGTGGACACCCCGCGGGCGCTCTACGACACCCCGGCCAACGTGTTCGTCGCCGGCTTCATGGGCTCCCCCGCCATGAACATCAAGACCGTTCCGCTCAACGACAACGGTGCCGAGTTCGCCGAGCTGCACATCCCGCTGACCCGGGAGCAGGTCGAGGCGGCCCGGGCCGAGGGTGGCGACGGCAAGGTCACCGTGGGCTTCCGCCCGGAGGACTGCGACCTGGTCAGCCCGACCGAGGGCGGCATGCCGGTCGTGGTCGAGCTCGTCGAGGACCTCGGCTCGGACGCCAACGTCTACGGCCACGCCGCGCTTGGTGGCAACTCGGAGCGCTTCGTGGTCCGCACCGACCGGCGCACCATGCCGAACATGGGTGACACCGTGTTCGTCAAGCCGCGTACCGGCCGCAGCCACGTCTTCCACGCCGCCACCGGTAGCCGGATCTGACGTAACGCCGTACCGACAGGGGCGGTCCGCTTTGGCGGGCCGCCCCTGTCGTCGTACCAGCGGCACTTCTTCACCCTGTAGAGCCAGCGCCGATGTGGCTCTACAGGGTGATTCGGCGCTGCGGGTCGCGCTCGTACCGTCACGGCAGCCCGACCCCGAGGAGACGCCGTGCCCACCGTGCTCACCAACCCCGCCGCTTCCCCGACCACACGCTCCCGGCTGTATCGGACGGCCCGACTGGCCCGCCGTAGCCTCGTCTACTGCGCCCTGCTGGTGCCGCTCGCCCTGTTCGCGCTGGTGACCGCCCCGCTTGGCCGGACCGGTCTTGCCACCGCACGCTGGCGGACCCTGCGTACCGGACTGCTCGGGGCGTCACCTGCCCCCGCTCCCGGCCGGCGGCCCGGCACGGCCGCGGTGCTCGGCCACGCGCTGCTCAGCCTGCTCCTCGGTGCCGTGGCCCTGCTGCCACTCGGCGTCGAGCTCCTGGTGGTGCTGCGCGGCGTGCTGTACGGCGTGGTGGTCTCCGGGCCGTACGTCGGCGCCTGGGGTGGTCCGACTCGGGCTGGCGCGTGGCTGGCGCACTTCCTCATCGGCCTGCCGTTGGCCGCCGCCGGGCTCGCCGCCCTGATCGGCATCGCCGCCGTGCACCAGCGACTGACCGGACGCCTGAACGGGGAGCGGAGTCCGCTCTGGTTGATCCCGACCGTGCTGGTGATGGCGCTGGCCGGGGCGCTGCTCTTCGTCGCGTGGACCCGTCAGATCTGACGTCGAGGCCCCCTCCCGCGCTCGGCGGAAGGAGGCCTCGACGACGTGCTCTACAGCTCGGCGGAGCGCCGGCGGGCGACCTCGGCCAGGGCGACCGCTGCTGCCACGCTGGCGTTGAGCGACTCGACCTCGGAGATCATCGGAATGCTGACGGTCAGGTCGCAGGTCTCGCCGACCAGGCGGGAAAGACCGCGCCCCTCGGAACCGACCACCACCACCAGCGGACCGACCGCGGCCTCGAGGTCGTAGAGGTCGGTGTCGCCGTCGGCGTCCAGGCCGACGACCATGAAGCCGGCGTCCCGGCACGCCTTCAGCGACCGGGTCAGGTTGGTCACCTGCGCCACGGGCACCCGCGCGGCCGCGCCTGCGCTGGTCCGCCAGGCGGTCGCGGTGATCCCGGCGGCCCGCCGCTCGGGTACGAAGACACCCTGCGCGCCGAACGCGGCAGCCGACCGGATCACGGCACCCAGGTTGCGCGGGTCGGTGACACCGTCCAGCGCGACCAGCAGTGGGGCCTGCTGCTCCACGGCAGCGGCGACCATGTCCTCGAACGGCTGGTACGCGAAGGGCGGCACCTGCAACCCGACGCCCTGGTGCAGCACACCGCCGGTCATCCGGTCCAGCTCGGCCCGGCTGATCTCCAGGTTGGCGATGCCCCGGTCGGCGGCGGTCCGGATGATCTCGTTGATCCGGTCGTCCATGTCGATGCCCTGGGCGGTGTAGAGCGCCGTCGCCGGCACCTGGGCGCGCAGCGCCTCCAGCACCGGGTTACGCCCGACCAACAGCTCGGGACTGTCCTTGGACGGGTTGGACTTGCGCCCCGGAGTGACCCGAGGGCCGGACCGCCCGGTGGGCTTGCCGCCCCGACCGCCGGTGGCGCCCCGACCGACCGGTACACCCCGACCGCCGCCCCTGCCCCAGGTGGTGTCCTTGCTGCCCGGCTGACCGATCTTCGGGGCGCGCCCCTCCTCGGCCGCCGCGCGGCGCTCCTTGTCCTGCTTCCAGGCGGTGCGCTGGGGCAGCTTCTCGGTGCCCGAGTAGCCCTTGTGCCACGGCCGCTCGTCAGCGGGCAGGGTGCGCCCCCGCCCCGCCAAGGAGTCCTTGTTCTTGCCGCCGCTGCCCTTCGGGGCGCTTGCCTTCGACGTCAGTCGCCGGCCACGGCGCTGCGAGTTGCCGGCCATCAGTCCTGCTCTCCAATAGTCCAACGGGGGCCCTGGGGGGTGTCCTCGACCACCACGCCGGCCAGCTTGAGCTGGTCACGTACCGCGTCGGCGGCTGCCCAGTCCTTGCGGCCCCGGGCCTGCGCGCGCTGCTCCAGGGCCAGCGCGATCAGGGAGTCCACCACGGCACGCAGATCATCAGAGCGGCCACCACCGGTCCAGGCCGGGTCGAGGGGGTCGATCCCGAGGATATCCAGCATTGCCCGTACCACGGCCAGGGTGGTGCGGACGGTCACATCGTCGCCGGTGCTCAGCGCGGTGTTGCCGTCGCGGAGGTGCTGTTGCAGCACGGCCAGCGCGGCGGACGTGTTGAGGTCGTCGTTCATCGCCGCGACGAAGCCGGCCGGCAGCTCACCGAGCTGCCCGGCACCGACCCGCTCGGCCGCCCGCTGCACGAAACCCTCGATCCGGCGGTACGCGGTCGCCGCTTCGCGGAGTGAATCCTCCGAGTAGTCGATCACCGAGCGGTAGTGCGCGGCGATGTAGTAGTAGCGCAGCTCCACCGGCCGCACACCGAGCGAGTCCACGTAGGCGAGGCCAAGGGCGTTACCGGCGGACTTGCCCATCTTGGCCCCGCCGATGCTGAGCAGACCGTGGTGCACCCAGAAGCGGGCGAACGGCAGCCCCGCCGCCTGGGACTGGGCGAGCTCGTTCTCGTGGTGCGGGAACGTCAGGTCCAGCCCGCCGCCGTGGATGTCGAACTCCGGGCCGAGATACCGCCAGCACATCGCCGAGCACTCGATGTGCCAGCCCGGGCGGCCCAGCCCCCACGGGGACGGCCAGTAGGCGTCCGCCGGCTCGTCCGGTTTGGCACCCTTCCAGAGCGCGAAGTCGCGAGGGTCCCGCTTACCCCGGTCGGGGGCGTCACCGGCCGACTGCATCGCGTCCGGGGACTGGCCCGACAGCGACCCGTACGTCGGCCAGGACGCCACGTCGAAGTAGACATCGCCGGAGCCGTCGGTGGCCGGGTAGGCGTGCCCGTCGGCGATCAACTTCGTGATCAGCTCGTGCATCTCCGGGATGTGCCCCGTGGCGCGTGGCTCGTAGGTGGGCGGCAGCACCTTCAACGCCCGGTACGACTCGGCGAGGATCAGCTCGTTGGCGTACGCGATCGACCAGAATGGTCGGCCCTGCTCGCCCGCCTTGACCAGGATCTTGTCGTCGATGTCGGTCAGATTGCGAATGAAGGTGACCTCGTACCCGGCGGCCAGCAGCCAGCGACGCAGGACGTCATAGTTGACGCCGGAGCGAAGGTGACCGATGTGCGGCGGGGCCTGCAGGGTGAGACCACACAGGTAGACCCCCACCTTGCCGGCTTCCCGCGGAACGAAGTCCCGCACCGATCGGGTGGCGGTGTCATACAGGCGTAGCGTCACCGTACAAGGGTAGCTGTCCGTGCCTGTCCGGGTCCGCCGGTGCCGGGTCGTACGCTGCCAGGCGTGGATGCGACCGCACGCTCCGGTGAGCCACCGGCCAGCCCCAGCGCCCCCGCCGACACCGTCGCCGGGCAGGCCGACGGCGTTGCGGGCCGGGTCGGAGAGACGTCGCAGACCCTCGACCGAGGGTTACGGCTGCTGCACCTGGTCGCCGACGCCTCGGGCGGCCTGACCGTCACCGAGGCCGCGAACCGGCTCGGCATCGGCCGGGCGGCCGTCTACCGGCTGGTCGGCCCGCTGACCGGGCACGGCATGCTGCGCCGAGACGGCGACGGTCGGCTGCGCCTCGGCGCCGGGCTGCTGCACCTGGCCCGACGCGCTCAGCCGTTGCTTGCCGAGGGTGCGCTGCCCGCACTACGCCGCCTCGCTGAGCAGGCCGGCGCGACCGCGCATCTGACCGTGGTCGAGGGCGGCGAGGGCGTCGCCCTGGCTGTGGTCGAGCCGAGCTGGACGTCGTTCCACGTCGCGTACCGGGCCGGGGCACGGCATCCGCTGGACCGGGGGGCGGCGGGCCGGGCCATTCTGGCCGGTCGAGCCGGGGTGGCGGAGCCGGTGAGCAGCAGCGGGGAGTTGCAGGCCGGTGCGTACGGGGTGGCCGCGCCGGTGCTCGGCGTGCCTGGCTTGGAGGCCAGCGTCGGCGTGGTCGCGCTCGCCCCGCTGGATGTCGACACGATCGGCCCCCAGGTCCTGGCCGCCGCCACAGCCATCACCACCGCCCTCGCCTGACCCCGGCCGGCCCACCACTCGCCCCCGCGCGCCCGCCCGGCGCAGCGACGCCTGCCACCCGCCCGCCCGCCCGCTCGCCCGCCCGCCCGCCCGCCCGCTCGCTCGCTCGCCGCAGCTTGATCAACTCGGGTTCACAGATATCGCGGTATCCGAGCGCCAGCGACCGCCCGACTTTCAGGAACGCGAGTGGATCACCGCCCGTCGGCCGCCGGAATGCCCAATAAGTTCGATCCGGACGCTGCCATACCACGATCACCAGGCGGAATCGTGGTTGTCCACAGGGCCGGAGGCAGGCGCAGGCCGAGTTGTCCACAGGGGTTTCGGCGGCGAATCGGCGGTCGGCAGGCTGCTCGGCATGCCACCACGTCCGCACCGCCCCGACGCCCTGACGTGGCAGGTCTTCCGCGGCTCCGATGCTGTCCGGGATGGCCTGCTCACCGAGCATCAGCTGCGCAGCGCCGCCTGGGTGCGGTTGCGCCACGACATCTACGCCGACGCACGGCTGGACCGGGACCACGCCCTCGCCTGCCGCGCCGCCCTCCTCCGGCTACCGCCCGGGGTAGAGGTCGGAGGCCCATCGGCCGCCTACCTGCACGGTGTCGAACACGCCGCGAGCTTCACCGACGATGTGCACGTACTCGTGCCCCGACCGCTGCGGATCGGCCCACAGCGCGGCCTCCGCGTGCACGTCAACGCCATCACCCCACTGTTCGACGTCGAGGCGCCGCCGGAGCTGTCCGGAACCCCATCGGGCGCACGACGTCCGCCGGTGCCAGGGCGTCCACCAAGCACAGGCCGAGCAAGCACAGGCCGAGCACCGGGCGCAGGACGTCCACGTGATACAGGACGATCGCCGGACGCAGGGCGACCAGCCGACGCAGGGCGACCCCCGAGAACAGGGCTCCCCATGGGAACAAGGCGACCATCGGACGTCGGAGTCCCAGCACACCCGACACGTCAGCTGCCCCGGTCGAGCGCAACGGCAGCGAGCAGCGGCAGCACGGCGGTCGCCAGACCGAGTGATGGGCGAGTGGCGACCATCGCACCCCGGCGCAACGGGGATCCGGGCGTCCCGGTCCCCCACTCCGACCCTGGGCGCGCTGCCTGGGAGACGGCCGTGTGGCTCGATCCGATTCGTGCGGTCGCCATCGTCGACTCGCTGCTCGGGCAAGGGTTGACCGATCGCGACACGCTGGCCGCCATGGCCACCCGCAACGCCGACCGGCCCGGCGGGCGGCGGGCGCGGTGGATCTTCGACCTGGCTGACGGCGGAGCCCAGTCACCGCCGGAGTCGCACCTGCGCGTACGGCTGGTGCTCGGCGGGCTGCCGCGCCCGGCCGTTCAGCATCCGGTACGCCTACCCAGCGGCGTTGTCCTGCACCCAGACCTGGCGTGGCCGGAATATCGGGTGGCGGTCGAGTACGACGGGCAGTGGCACTCCGACGCAGAGCAGCTGCACCGCGACCGCCGCCGACTGAACCTGCTGGTCAGTGCCGGTTGGTTGGTCCTGCACGTGACCAATCGGCGGCTGCACGGCGAGTTCCCGGCGGTGCTCCGAGAGGTGCGCGACGCGCTGGTCGGCCGCGGATGGCGACGGGGAGCATCCTCTTGAGCAGGATCAACTCGGGTTCCTGGGAACCGTGCCTTCCTCCAGAAACTGACACCCCGATTTCAAGAAACCCGAGTCGATCATGAGGGGCAGCGAGCCTCGGACGACGGCGAGGCCCGGGACGACGGGCAGCCGGCCCGGCACGACGGCGGGGGCCGGTCGACGATCGTCGACCGGGCCCCGGGGCCCAACGTGCCGGTTTACGCCAGCTGAACGTCCGCTATAGCCGTGAATCCCTCCAGTTCGGCGCGCGCACCAGCCACATCGACACGAGCACCGAGAGCGCCGGCACCCTCCGCGTCGACGCGCAGACCTGCCAACGCGGCCGGCAGGTCGGCCATGCTCGCCACCTCGGCGTCGGGCGTGCAACCGAGCGGGCGAGGCAGACCGAGCCGGTTCAGCCACACCGATCGCAGGCCGGCACGCTGGGGTGCCACCACGTCGTGCTCCCACGAGTCACCGACGTACACGATCTGCCCGGCCGGCACGCCGGCCGCCGCGACCACCGCTGCATAGAACTCTGGGGCGGGCTTCTTGGGCAGGCCGTTCTCATGCGCGTACAGCTCGAAGGCGAATTCACCCGCGAGCCCGCACCGTTCGGTGCGGCTGTTGCCGTTGGTGGCGAAGCCCAGGGTGTACCGGCCGCGCAGCGTGGCCAGCGCCGGTGGCACGTCCGGGAACGGTCGGGTGAGGGCGAACCGGCGGGCGAAGAAGAGGTCCGCTATCTCGTCCAGGTGGGTGTCCAGCGCGGCGCTGGCCAGCGATCGGGCCAGCGCGGCGCGTCGGATCTCCATCACCGGGGCTGCCTTCAGCTCGCCGAAGACCGCATCCCAGTCCGACTCCAGCTCCGCGAGCGTCAGCCCGGCCGCCGCCGGGGTGCGTCGCCGCATCTCGTCGAGGACGGCCACCAGCCCGCCGGTCACCGCGGGACGCAGGTCCAGCAGCGTCTCGTCAGCGTCAAACACCACGGTCGTCAACACGACGCCACTCTCTCACCGACCGTCCAGCACACCGACCAGACGGACCAAAGACCGACCAACACAACCGACCGCCAACCTCACCGGCCATCGAGCGCGAGCACAGGCTCGGGCGAGACCGGCTCGGACTCCGGCGGCGACCCGCGCAGCTCGTCGAGGCGGACCAGCGCGACCCCGGCGACGATCAGGGCGCCACCGAACAGTTGCCAGCCGGTGGGCAGCTCGTGCAGGAACAGCCAGGCGATCAGCACGGCGAAGAGCACCTCGGTCAGCCCGACGAAGGACGACAGCCGGGGGCCGAGGATCCGGGTGCCGGCGATCCCGGCCAGGTACGCGATGACGGCCGCCACCAGGGAGAGCCCGGCGATGGGCAGCAGCCAACTGGTTTGCTGCCCGGCGAAGGTGACCTCGCCGAAGGTGGCGTGCAGCGGCAGCAGGCCGGTCAGCCCGATGAGGAGCAGCACGGCGGCACCGACGGCCATTCCACCGCTCGCCATGGCGACCGAGGGCAGCCGGGGATCGACCCGGCCGGCGAGCACGAAGTAGCCGGCCAGGCCGAATGCCGCGCCCAGACCCCACAGCACGCCCACCGGGTGGAAGTCGGCGTTGCCGGCGAGATCGAGCACGAACGCCAGCCCGGCCAGGGCGGCCACCGACCCGGCCACGGTGAGCCGGCGGGGGCGCTGCCCGTGCCGCAGCCACATCCAGCCGACGACGAGGATGATGCCCAGGTATTCCAGCAGCAGCGCGACACCGACCGGCAGGTAACGCACGGCGTTGAAGAAGCAGACCTGGGCCAGCGCCACCCCGAGCAGCCCGAACAGCCCGATGGCCGTGGCGTTGCTGCGCAGCACGTGCCACCTGCTCCGCAACGACAGCAGGGCGGGGATCGCCAGCACCAGGGCGGCCACGCCGACCCGGGCGATCACCGCGGACTCGGCGGACCAGCCGGCCTCGATGAGCGATCGCGCGAAGGTGCCCGAGGTGGCGAAGGTGACTGCGGAGAGCAGCGCCAACGCGGCGCCTGCGGCAGGTCGTGAGTGCATGTCGCGCTCCTCGGTACGGCACCAGGTGTCATGAGCAAACTATCCTTGTGCTGATGACGCTAGGCGGCCCCTGTGACAGGAGTCAAGTTGCTATTCGCTCATGACACCGAATGTTCGCTCATCGCCGCCGCCGCGCTGGTCAACACCGCGGGTCGGGACGGCGAGCTGCTGCCCGACATCGCCGCGCTGGACGCGTTCTTCGTCCGGCACGCCTACAGCGGGCGGCACGAGCACACCGACGCCGAGTTGCGCGCCGTCCGGGAGTTGCGGCCCCGGCTACGCCGCATCTGGTACGCGGAGCCGCCCGAGATCGTCGCGCTGGTCAACGGCCTGCTGCTCGAGCACCGGGCACTGCCCCAGCTCATCGAGCACGACGACGAGCCTTACCACCTGCACGCCGTACCCCGCGACGCGCCGCTGGCCACCCGGATCGCGGTGGAGGCGGCGATGGCGATGGCCGACCTGGTTCGCGCCCGCGAGCTGAGCCGGCTGCGGATCTGCGAGTACCCGGACTGCGACAACGTGGTGGTCGACCTGTCCCGCAACCGGTCACGGCGGTTCTGCGAGGCGGGCTGCGGCAACCGCGCGGCGGTGACCGCCTACCGCGCCCGCCGGGCGGCCGGCCGCTCCTGAGCCGCGGCCCACTCCTCCGCCCGCAACTCGTACTCCACCTCGCCGTGCTCGGTGCCTGGGATCGGGTCGTCCCACTGGAGGTGGAAGGTGCGCACATAGTGCAGCCCGGCCTTGACCATCACCCGCCGGGAGCGCTCGTTGACCGTCATCGTCTCGGCCCACACCCGCCGCACGCCGACGGTGTCGAAGGCGTACCGGACCAGCGCCCGGGAACCCTCGGTCGCCAGACCCCGCCCCCACGTCGAGCGGCGCAGCCGGTAGCCCAGCTCGGCCTCGGTGCCGTCCGCCGACGGGTCGAGCGCGAACCAGCCCAGGAAGTCGCCGGTCTCCCGGTCGAGCGCCACCCACCGACCCAGCCCGGGGTGCCGGTCGTACTGGGCGAGGAGCTTCGGCAACTGCTCGTCCCGGACCGTCACCAACGGGGTGGCGACACCGCCGGTGAGGAAACGCATCACCTCGGGGTCACTGTCCAGCTCGACCAGGGCGCCGACGTCCGCCATGGTCAGCCGCCGCAGCCGCAACCGCTCAGTCCCCGCAGGCAGGCCCGCACCATCTCCACCCATGGGCCGGATCATCCCGTCGCCCCGCGACGCCGTCGAGCCGTTTACCCGGGCCTTTCGCAAGATCCGCGCAACGTCGGCGACGTTGCGCGGGGAACCCCGACCGCCGTCGCGGGCGAGACGGTCGCGTCAGCGCGGGGGCGCGACCACGAAGTGCCGCCGGGAGTACGCGTCGACGGCGAGCACGGGCCCGTCCGGGTCCTTGCTGTCCCGCACCCGACCACGTCCCCGAGATTCGTCGCCGTCCCACGGCCGGGGCGAGCGGGGGGTGATGCCGCAAACGATTCAGCTCCATAGGAAGGCCGCCTCATGTCCCGGACCGCCCCGGACGACCGCGCGACGACGCCACGTCGGCCGCACCTGCCGCTTCGCCCGCTCTGGCTATGCCGGGTCTGCGCCGCACCCTGGCCGTGCCCGGTCGCGCGACTCACCCTCCGGCAGGAGTACGCCACGACCGGATCGCGCTGAGCACCTACCTGTGCACGGTCCTGCATGACGCGGCTGCCGACCTGTACCGGCTCAACCCGCACGACGGCCCGGACCCCGCGGCGCTCTTCACCCGCTTCCTCGGCTGGGCGGCGCCGCGCGGGCCAGCCGTCAGGGGTGGGTCATTCGGAGTAGGTCGAGGGTTTCGTCGAGCTGGGTCTCGGTGAGCTTGCCGGAGTCGACGTGACCTCGGGAGATCACCACCTCGCGGATCGAGGTCTGCTTGGCCAGCGCTTCCTTGGCGATCGACGCGGCCTCGTCGTACCCCAGATAGCGGTTGAGCGGGGTCACGATCGACGGCGAACCCTCGGCGTACGCCAGGCAGACCGCGGCGTCCGCGACCAGGCCGACCACCAGCCGGTCGGCGAAGAGCCGGCTCGCCGCGGAGAGCAACCGGATCGACTCCAGCAGGTTGCGGCCCATCACGGGGAGCATGACGTTCAGCTCGAAATCGCCCTGCGAACCGGCGAAACCGACCGTCGCGTCGTTGCCGATCACCTGGGCACAGACCTGCCGCATCGCCTCGGCGACCACCGGGTTGACCTTGCCCGGCATGATCGACGAGCCGGGCTGGAGGTCGGGAATTCGCAGCTCGCGCAGGCCCGCCCGGGGGCCGGAGCCCATCCACCGGATGTCATTGGCGATCTTGTAGAGGCCCACCGCCACGGTACGCAGCTGGCCGGAGGTCTCCACCAACGCGTCCCGGGCGCCCTGCGCCTCGAAGTGGTTGCGGGCCTCGGACAGCGGCAACCCGGTCGACTCCCGCAGCTTGCCGATCACGGCGGCAGCGAAGCCGAGCGGGGTGTTGATCCCGGTGCCCACGGCGGTGCCGCCCAGCGGCAGCTCGGCCAGCCGGGGCAGCGAGCCCTCCAGCCGTTCGATGCCATAGCGGACCTGGGCGGCGTACCCGCCGAACTCCTGGCCCAGGGTGACCGGGGTGGCGTCCATCAGGTGGGTACGCCCGGCCTTGACCACCGTCTCGAACTCCGCCGCCTTGGCCTCCAGCGTCGACGCCAGGTGCGCCAGGGACGGCAGCAGGTCCTCGACGATGAACTGGGTGGCAGCCAGGTGGATCGACGACGGGAAGACGTCGTTGCTGGACTGGGAGGCGTTGACGTGGTCGTTCGGGTGCACGTCCTGACCCAGCTCCCGGGTGGCCAGGGTGGCGATCACCTCGTTGGTGTTCATGTTCGACGACGTGCCCGAGCCGGTCTGGAACACGTCCACCGGGAACTGGTCGTCGTAGCCGCCGTCGGCCACGTGTGCGGCGGCGGCGGCGATGGCGGCGGCCACGTTGGCGTCGATCACGCCCAACTCGCCGTTGACCTCGGCCGCCGCGCCCTTGATCTGCGCGAGGGCCTTGATCTGGGCCGGCTCGAGCCCCCGGCCGGAGATCGGGAAGTTCTGCACCGCGCGCTGGGTCTGAGCCCGCCACAGCGCCTCGACGGGCACCTCCACCTCGCCCATCGAGTCGCGTTCGATGCGGTAACCGGTCGCCTCTGGAGTCGTCACGCGTACCATCCTGCCGCGCCCATGGCCTACTCGCAGATGATCCGTCAGCCCAACTCGGCCAGCACCCGTTCCACCCCGTGCTGGTCCGGCGACTCGACCTGCCGGAACAGGGACAGCGCCCGGGTCAGGTGCGTGCGGGCCGCCGCCGGATCGCTGGCGCGTACGCAGCGGGCAACGCCCTCCAACGCCCGAGCCTGCTCGTAGCGGGCGCCCAGTCGGGTGGCGTCGTGGAGCACCCGGCGGTGCAGGTCGAGCGCGCTCGCGACGTCCCCCTGCTCCAGGATCGCCTGGGCCAACAGGTTGCGCGAGGCGCACTGGCCGATCCGGTCGCCCACCTCGATCATCGCCACCAGCGCGTCCCGATGCAGCGCGGCGGCGCGTTCCGGCCTCCCGTCGACGCGCTCGATCACACCGAGCTCGTTGAGCACCTCGCCCTCGCCGAACCGATTGCCCTCCTTGCGCTTCAGGTGCAGCGCGAGTCGCAGGATCCGACGGGCCGGACCCAGGTCACCCATCCGGTGGCGGATCATGCCGAGGTGCCCGATCGCATTCACGGTCTGCCGCATGTCCCTCGTCTGCCGGGCCAGGAGGAGGTGCTGCCGGGCCGTGCGCAGCGCCTCGTCGTACCGACCCCAGCCGATCAGCGCAAAGCACAGGTTGTTCTGCAGGTTGGTCAGTTCGTGTGCGTCACCCAGCCCGTCGACCATGTCGACTGCCTCGTCGAACATGGCCTTGCTCTGCCGGAAGTCACCGTTCGCGGCGTACGAGATTCCGAGGTTCCAGAGCGTGCTGAGCACGTCGCCGCGCAGCCCGAGCCGTCGGCGCAGGTCGAGCGCCACCTCCATCGACCTGATCGCCTCCGGGAAGCGGGCCAGCCGGAAGTACGCCGAGGAGAGATAGTTCAACATCACGGCGATCGCCGCCTCGTCGCCGAGCCGCTCGGCGACCCGAAGCCCGATCGTATGGGTCTCGATCAGCTCGTCGAGGTGCCCACCGTCGAAGTTGAGCCGCCAGCAGGCCCGGGCGAGCTGCCAACACTGAGCCGGGAAGTCCTCCTCCTCGGCCAGCCGGACCAGGGCGGTGAGACCGGCGAGGTTCTCCTCGAACCACGCCCGCCCCTCGGCGACCGGGGCGGCCACCAGGTCGGGTCGGCCGGGCGTGCTCGCCGGAATGTTGCGGCGACTGCCCGCCGCCTCGATCGTCCGGGCGATCGCCAACGTGACGGACAGATGGTGATCCAGCAGCCGTTCCAGGGCGGCCCGTCGTTCGACCTGCCGCTGCGGAGGCGCGAGCAACAACCGGGCGTACTCGCGCAGCAGGTCGTGCAACCGGTACCGGCCCGGCTGCACCTCCTCCACCAGGTGCGCGTCGACCAGCTCGTCCAACAGGTCCTGGGTCTCGGTCATCGGAAGCTCCGCGAGGGCGGCGGCCACCCGACTGTCGAACCGTCCGCCCGGGTACAGACCGATCAACCGGAACAGCCGCTGCGCCGACGGTGTGACCTGCGCGTACGACAGGGCGAACGCCTGCCCCACCGAGCGCTGCCCGGCGGCCAGCTCGGCCAGCGGTCCCGCACCGGCGACCAGCCGTTCGGCCAGGTCGGCGACCCGCCACTGCGGCCGGTGCGCGAGTCGCGCGCCAGCCAGCCGGATCGCCAGGGGCAGGTACCCGCAGCGGCGAGCCACCTCCGCAGCCGCCTCGGGTTCGTCGGCGATCCGCTCCGCCCCGGCCACCCGACCCAGCAACTCGATCGCCTCGTCGGCGTCCAGCACGGGCAGTGACGACGGCCGCCCCTCGTCCACACCGACCAGCCGGCGGCGGCTGGTGATCAGCACCAGGCAGTGCGAACCGTTGGGCAGCAACGGCGCCACCTGGTCGGCGGTGGCCGCGTTGTCCAGCACCACCAGTGCACGTCGGCCGGCCAGTTCGGTCCGCCAGAGCGCCAGCCGGTCGTCCGGGTTGACCGGCACCCGTTCCGCCGGCACACCGAGCTGGCGCAGCAGGGCTGTCACGGCCGTGGCCGTCGTCAACGGGGTGCGCTCGCTGTGCCCGTGCAGGTCCACGAAGAGCTGGGCGTCCGGGTAACGGTCCGCGAGCGCGGTGGCGACGTGTACGGCGAGCGTGGTCTTGCCGCTGCCGGCCATCCCGTCGATGAGCTGGATCTGGCCGTCCTCCTCGATCTCCTTCACCAGGCGGGCCAGCGTGTCCTGCCGGCCGGTGAAGTCCCCGATCGCCCGGGGCAGCGAACGGACCGGAACGATCGCCCGGGTCTCCCGGCCGGCCAGCGCCAGGTCGCCAGCGAGCACCCGTTGGTGCAGTTCCTGCAACTCGACGCCCGGCTCGATGCCCAACTCGTCGGCGTAGATCCGCCGACCCTCCCGGTAGACCGCGAGCGCGTCGGCCTGCCGCCCGACCGACGACAGCGCCAGCATCAGTTGGCCACGCAGGCGCTCCCGCAGCGGATGCTGGTCGACGCTCTCCGCCAGTTCCTCGATCAGTTCCGCTGCCTGACCGAGGCGCAGCTCGACGTCGACGCACTCCTCCAGCGCGGTGAGGCGCTGCTCGTCGAGCGCCTGTGCGCGACGGCGGACGCTGCGGCTCGGGATACCGGCGAGCGCCGGCCCGCGCCAGAGCGCCAGGGCGGCGCGGAACCGCGTGCCCGCGTCGGCCAGCCGACCGGCCGCAACGGCGGCACGGGCCGCGTCCACGCCCCGGGCGAAGACTTCGGCGTCCAGGTCGGCCGGTGTGGTGCGGACGCCGTACCCCGCCGGGTCGGTGACGATGGTCTCCGGTGCCAACCCGAGCTCGGCGAGCCGACGCCGCAGCCGCGACACGCAGGTCTGCAACTGTGCCCGGGCGGTGGCCGGCGGACGCTCCTCCCAGACCGCGTCGACCAACTCCTCGACCGGCACCAGCCGACCGGACCGCAGCAGCAGCATGGCGAGCACGACCCGGTCGCGCCCCGCGGTGACGGTGGACTCGCCACCGCCGACCCGCAGAGGCCCCAGGATCCCGAACCGCATCTGCTCTCCCGCATTATCGGTGCAACTTCCAGCAGAGTAGCCCGGCGGTCACGGATCGCCGCGATCCGTCGATAGTGATCTGAGAGTGGATCGACAGCGGTGCGCCGCAGACTCGCTCCGGGTTGTCGGTGACGGCATCCGACGGGGGCGGTGCGCCCGTTCCACCCAGCAGGGCGGGCGCACCGATGTCGGTGGAGCACGGACGACAGAGGGGGCGCCGAGCGGATCCGCTCGGCGCCCCCTCGCATACCTGTCGGGTCAGCGGCGGCCGACGGTGAGCACCGGCTTGGTGACCTCGGCGAAGAAGTCGTTGCCCTTGTCGTCGACCACGATGAAGGCGGGGAAATCCTCCACCTCGATCTTCCAGACCGCCTCCATGCCCAGCTCCGCGTATTCGAGCACCTCGACGTGCTTGATGCAGTCCTGGGCGAGACGGGCCGCGGGCCCGCCGATCGAGCCGAGGTAGAAGCCGCCGTGCTGCCGGCAGGAGCGGGTGACCTGACCCGACCGGTTGCCCTTGGCCAGCATCACGTGTGAGCCTCCGGCGGCCTGGAACTTCTCCACGTAGGCGTCCATCCGACCGGCGGTGGTGGGGCCGAACGAGCCGGAAGCGTAGCCCTCGGGGGTCTTCGCCGGGCCGGCGTAGTAGACGGCGTGGTCGCGCAGGTACTGCGGCATCGGCTCGCCGGCGTCCAGCCGCTCGGCGATCTTCGCGTGCGCGATGTCCCGGGCCACCACGAGCGGGCCGGACAGCGACAGCCGGGTCTTCACCGGGTACTTGGACAGCTCGGCGCGGATCTCGTCCATCGGCCGGTTCAGGTCGACCCGGACGACCAGCTCGGCGTCGAGCGAGTCGTCGGTGACGTCGGGCAGGAAGCGCGCCGGGTCGGTCTCCAGCCGCTCCAACCACACACCCGACGGGGTGATCTTGGCGACCGCCTGCCGGTCCGCCGAACAGGAGACGGCGATGGCCACCGGGCAGGACGCGCCGTGCCGGGGCAACCGGACCACCCGTACGTCGTGGCAGAAGTACCGGCCGCCGAACTGCGCTCCGATGCCGAAGTTGCGGGTCAGCTCCAGCACCTCCGCCTCCAGCTCCAGGTCCCGGAAGCCGTGCGCGCTCATCGAGCCCGAGGTGGGCAGCGCGTCAAGATACTTGGCGCTGGCGTACTTCGCGGTCTTCAGGGCGTACTCCGCGGAGGTGCCGCCGATGACGATGGCCAGGTGGTACGGCGGGCAGGCGGCGGTGCCGATCAGCCGCAGCTTCTCCTCCAGGAACTGCATCATCCGCGTCGGGTTGAGCAGCGCCTTGGTCTCCTGGTAGAGGTACGACTTGTTGGCCGAGCCACCACCCTTGGCCATGAACAGGAACTTGTACGCGTCGGGGTGGCCGTCCGGGTCCTCGGCGTACAGCTCCACCTGCGCCGGCAGGTTGCTGCCGGTGTTCCGCTCGTCCCACATGGTCAGCGGGGCGAGCTGGGAGTAGCGCAGGTTGAGCTTGGTGTACGCCTGGTAGACACCCCGGGAGATGGCCTCGGCGTCGGCGCCGTCGGTCAGCACGTGCCGGCCGCGCTTACCCATCACGATGGCGGTGCCGGTGTCCTGGCACATCGGCAGCACCCCACCGGCGGCGATGTTGGCGTTGCGCAGCAGATCCAGCGCGACGAACCGATCGTTCGGCGAGGCGGCCGGATCATCGATGATCGCCCGGAGCTGGGCCAGGTGCGCCGGGCGCAGGAAGTGCGCGATGTCGTGCATCGCCTCGGCGGTCAGCGCGGTGAGCGCGGCCGGCTCCACGGTGAGGAACCGACGGCCTCCCGGGCCATGTACGACGTCGACGCCCTCGTCGGTGACCAGGCGGTAATCCGTCTGGTCCGGGCCGGTCGGCAGCAGGGGGGCGTACGAGAATGCGGCGGCACTGCTCATGAGCGGCAAGCCTAGGGCAGACCGGTCGATCACTCCCACCCGCCGGGCTGGTCCTGGGACGCCGCTCTCATCCGCCGGGCTCGACGCGCACCGGCACCACCGGAGATCAGCGAGCGAGCCGCCCGCTCAGCCGTCCTTGCCGCCACCCGGGTCGGGGCAGAGTTCCCCCTTCGGCCCGCAGTCGCCGTTGTTCGGCCCGCCGGGGCCGGTGCCACCCGGGCCAGGATTCCCACCGTCGCCGGGTGGTCGGGCGGGCGAGCCCCCGGTGGCGCCGAAGCGGACGTACCCGATCTCCCGCCCCTCACCGATGACCATGCCCTGCGACCCGACCGCGAGGGCGTTCGCCGAGGTACGCAGGACGGCCAACTCCCGGCCGTTGCGCGGGTCCACCGCGGCCAACCGGGACGGCTTCTCGTCGGAGACCACCGCCGCGTACGGGGTGAGCACGGCACCGGACTTGCCGCCGGCCGGCCGGGTCCACAGAACCCGGTCGGTGCCCAGCTCACGGGCGACCACCGAGCGCTTGTCGGCGGCCCGGAACACGGCCTGACGGTCGTCGACCGCGATCAACCTGGTGCCCGGCTCGCCGACCCAGAGCAGCCGTCCGTCGTACCCGTCGATGACCGCCTCGCGGCCGTCCGGGCCGACGCCGATCAGCACGTTCCGCGCACCCTGCGGGTCCTCGCGCTGCACACAGCCGGCGTTGTCGGCGGTACGCAGGTTGACACCGGCCCGCTGCCAGGCCTCCTGCCCGGTCGCCGGGTCCCGGGCCGAGATGTCGAAGTAACAGGCGCCGTCCTGCGAGCGGGCGACGATCCGTAGCATCCGGCCGCCCACCACGGAGAGCCGCTCGTCCCGGCCGGGCTCGACGTTCTGCAGCACCCGGCCGGTGGCGGTGTCGACCACGTGCACCCGGCCGTCGACCGGGAAACCGAGCAGTGGTGGTGCGGGTTCCGCCCCGGCCACGCCGTCGTCGATCCGGGTGGCGGTGAGCCGGCGGGTGCCGCGCAGGCCCGGGTTGTCGGCGAGCAGGCCGCTGTGCACCCCGGGCAGGAAGGCGGTCCACAGTGGCGCGGTGCCGCGTGGGTCCCAGGCGCTCAGGGTGCAGTCGGTGGCGTCGGTGCACCGGGCGTCCAGGAGCAGATTGCGGTACGTCCACACGGCCACCGCGTCGTCGTCACGCCGCCGGGTCGCCCCGGTGGCCGGGTCGAGCAGCTCGTACCCCTTGACCAGGAGCTTGCCCACGGCGACGACCGGGTCCCGGTCGCCGCCGGCGACCGCCGACCAGTCCGCCTTGCGTTCCCAGAGCTGGGTGCCGGTGGCCAGGCTACGGGCCTCGACCCGGGTGCGCTGCTCGACCACGACGGCGTCGCCGGCGATGGTCACGCTGCGCGGAGTGCCGCCGACCCGCTGTTGCCAGACCACGTCGGGCTCGGAGATGGGTTCGCTGCGGTCCACCCAGTCCCACAGGCCGGGGAAGGGGTTCCACACGCCGGTCGCGGCGAGCGCGACGACCACGGCGAGGCCAAGCAGCAGCCCGCCGCGCACGCTCCCCTTCGCCACACCGCACACCGTAGCCACGATCACGGATCTTCCGTACGCCCGCGCCGCCGTGTCGCCGCGCTTTCTGGGCTCGGAGGTGTTACAGCGCTCTTCCCTCGGCCCGAACAGCACTGCGCACCAGGGGAAGAGTGCGGTAGGGGATCTGCTCGGCCAGCGCGATGATGGTCGAGGCCCGGGTGATGCCGGCGGAGGAGACGATCTGGTCGATCACCCGCTGCAGGTCGGTGTTGGAGCGGGCCACGATCCGGCAGAGCAGGTCGCTGGAGCCGGTGATGGTGTGCGCCTCCAACACCTCGGGGATGGCGGCGAGGTGGGCGGTGACCGGGTCGTGGCCGTGCCGCTGACTGATCTCCAGGGTGACGAAGCTGGTCACCCCGAACCCGATCGCGGCCGGCGAGATCTCCGGGCCGAAGCCCTCGATGACACGCCGCTCGACCAGTTTGTCCAGCCGGGCCTGGACGGTGCCCCGGGCCACCCCCAGCCGACGTGAGCACTCCAGCACGCCGATCCTCGGCTCCTCGGCGAGCAGTTCGATCAAGCGCACGTCGAGCGCATCGAGCTGTACATTCTGCTCACCATTCATGGGGTAAGACCATACCGAATGTGCAACCTGACCAGCATCTGCGCCGACAGTTGCCCACCTGGCATCGGCGCAGCGATCCTCGCCACAAGAACCGACGGCGGCCCACCCGGCCGGCCGGTACGCGAGGGAGACCACCATGACCCAGGCGATCGACCGACCCCAGTCGACCGAGGACGTCGACGTCGACCGGCTCGTCGGCGCTGTCGACCACGACATCAGCCGCGACCCCTTCCCGGTCAGGGGCCTCGACCACGTGCACTTCCTGGTCGGCAACGCCAAGCAGGCCGCCCACTACTACTCCACCGCCTTCGGGATGACCTGCGTGGCGTACCGCGGACCCGAGCAGGGCTACCGGGACCACGCCCAGTACGTGCTGACCAGCGGCTCGGCCCGGTTCGTGCTGACCGGCGCGGTACGGCCGGACGCGGACGGCACCGCGCACGTGGCGAAGCACAGCGACGGGGTCAGCGACATCGCGCTGGAGGTGCCGGACGTGGACGCCGCGTACGCGCACGCCATCGCCCAGGGCGCCACCGGCGTCGTCGAGCCGCACGAGGTGACCGACGAGCACGGCACGGTCCGGATGGCCGCCATCGCCGCGTACGGCGACACCCGGCACACGCTTGTCGACCGGTCCCGATACACCGGCCCGTTCCTGCCCGGTTTCGTGGCCCGCGGCCCGATCGTGGACCGGCAGCCGATGATCGACGCTGGTGTCCAGCCGAAGCGCTTCTTCCAGGCCGTCGACCACGTGGTCGGCAACGTGGAGCTGGGCCGGATGGACGAGTGGGTCGAGTTCTACAAGCGGGTGATGGGCTTCTCCAACATGGCGGAGTTCGTCGGCGACGACATCGCCACCGACTACTCGGCGCTGATGAGCAAGGTCGTGGCGAACGGCACCCGCAAGGTGAAGTTCCCGCTCAACGAGCCGGCGATCGCCCGGAAGAAGTCCCAGATCGACGAGTACCTGGAGTTCTACCAGGGCCCGGGCGCCCAGCACATCGCCGTCGCCACCAACGACATCGTGGCCAGCGTCGACGCGATGCGCGCGGCCGGGGTGGAGTTCCTGGACACCCCGGACTCGTACTACGACGACCCGGAACTGCGCGGCCGGATCGGCAACGTCCGGGTGCCGATCGAGGAGTTGAAGGCCCGCAAGATCCTGGTCGACCGGGACGAGGACGGCTACCTGCTCCAGATCTTCACCAAGCCGGTGCAGGACCGCCCCACCGTCTTCTTCGAGCTGATCGAGCGGCACGGCTCGCTGGGCTTCGGCAAGGGCAACTTCAAGGCGCTCTTCCAGGCGATCGAGCGGGAGCAGGAAGCCCGCGGCAACCTGTAACACTTGCGAGCGTGACGCAGCCTCCGTCGTACCCGACGCCGCCGGTCGGTGGGCCTCAGCCCGCCACCGGCGGCGTCGCGCCGCCCGGTCCACACCCGCAGGGGTACGCCGCGCCGCCGCAGTACGCCCCGCCCGGGTACGCCCCACCGCACTGGTACCCCGGACCGCCGCGACCGGTGGCCCCGCCCCCGACGCTGAGCCCGAGCGGGCAGCCGCTGGCCAGCTTCAGCGACCGGCTGTTGGCCTGGCTGATCGACACCGCGCTGGCCAGCGCGGTGTCGATGGTGCTGTTCATGCCGGTCTTCCTCGTCCTCTGGTGGCGGATGGTCACCGAGATGTCCCGGACCAACCCGGACGGGACCCTCGTGCAGCCCGACCCGGGCGCCTTCTTCATCAACTTCTTCCTGCCGATCCTGCTGCTTCAACTCGGGCTTCTCGTCCTGATGCTCGGGCTCTACTGGCTCTACCACGTGGAGTACCTCAAGCGCGGCGGTCAGACGCTCGGCAAGAAGGTCATGAAGCTGCGCGTGGTGCCGCTCGACCCGACCCAGGCGCTGAACCGGCGGATGGCCGGCCGGCGATATCTGGTGCAGTTCCTGGCCGGCTCGCTGGTTCCCGGGTTCAACTACCTCGACGGGTTCTGGCAGCTGTGGGACAAGCCCTGGCAGCAGTGCCTCCACGACAAGTTCGCCGGGACGGTCGTCGTTAAGGTGTCCTCGTGAGCGAGCGAAGCGGAGCGGCGGCGTGAGCGTTCAACCCGGCTGGTACGTCGACCCCGCCGACACTGAGACCCGTCGATACTGGGACGGCGAGGGTTGGCTCGGTGCGCCCATCCCCGTCGACGCCACCCCGCCGGACGGCCCACCGCCGGTCGAGCCGCCCCCCGCCCCGGTCACGCCGGCCCCGCCCGCGGCGTCGGCCGCCCCCGGCCCGGCGACCGTCCCGCCCGGCTGGCCGCCACATCACGGCCCACAACCGGGGTACGGCCCGGGCTGGGGTCCACAAGCTGCCCCTCCCGGCTGGGGTCCGCAGGGTGGTCCGCCCGGCTGGGTCCCACCGCCCGGTCATCCCGGCTGGCCTGTGCGACCGCCCGAGCCGCGACCGCATGGCTTCACACTGGCCGGCTACGGCCGCCGGTTCACCGCCCGGCTGATCGACTTCGGCCTCGTCTTCGCACTGAACGTGCTGGTCAACGGCTGGTTCGTCTGGCGATGGCTCCAGGAGTGGGCGCCGTACTGGCAGGAAGTCTTCCGGCGAGCGGCTCGGGGCGACACCTCCGCCGAAGGGCTGCCGATGCCCAGCAACCAGAGCGACCTTCTCCTGGTGGTGATCCTCGTGATCGCCACCGCACTCTGGCTGGCGTACGAGGTGCCGGCCATGGCCGCCGGTGGGCAGACCATCGGCAAGCGGGTGATGCGGATCCGGGCGGTGCCGATCGCGGCCGACGAGCCGCTGGGCTTCGGCCGGGCGATGAGCCGGTGGAGCAGCCTGGGCCTGCCGACCCTGCTCTGGTACTGCGCCGGGATCGGCCTGGTGCTGCAACTGGTCGACGCTCTCTCCCCCCTCTTCGACCACCCCCTGCGCCGGGCGCTGCACGACAAGCGCGCGCGGACAGTGGTCGTCGAAGTCCCGCACACCACCGGCTCCGCCCCCTCGAACGACAGCAACCAGCCCCCGGGAGACACCCCATGACCGACTCCGGACGTCACCAACCGGCGCTGCGGCTGACCCGCGCCGACCTGGACGCGCTGCCCAACTACGTGCCGGGGCGCAGTCCCGCCGACCTGGCCCGGGAGCTGGGCCTGCCGGAGGCCATCAAGCTCGCCAGCAACGAGGTTCCGTACGGGCCGCTGCCCGGTGTGGTGGAGGCGGTCACCGAGGCGGTCACCGCGTCGCACCGCTACCCGGACATGGGCGTGGTCGCGTTGCGTGACGCACTGGCCGAGCGGTACGGGGTGGACGCCGACCGGATCGCCACCGGCTGCGGGTCGGTGGCGCTCGCCGAGCACCTGGTCCGGGCCACCTGCCTGCCGGGCGACGAGGTGCTCTACTCGTGGCGGTCCTTCGAGGCGTACCCGATCATCGCGGCGACCAGCGGCGCGACCAGCGTGCGGGTGCCCAACGACGCCGGGCACGGGCACGACCTGACGGCGATGGCCGCCGCGGTGACCGACCGGACCCGGGTGATCCTGGTCTGCAACCCGAACAACCCCACGGGCACCGCGCTGCGCCGGGCCGAGTTGGACCGGTTCCTCGACGCGGTGCCGGACGACGTGCTGGTGGTCATCGACGAGGCGTACCGGGAGTTCGTCACCGACCCCGAGGTGCCGGACGGGCTCGACTACCTGGACCGGCCGAACGTTGCGGTGCTGCGGACCCTGTCCAAGGCGTGGGGTCTGGCCGGGCTGCGGATCGGCTGGCTGGTCGCGCAGCCGGTGGTGGCGGCGGCGATCCGCAAGGTGGTGACGCCGTTCTCCACGAGCACAGCCGCCCAGGCCGGCGCGCTCGCCGCGCTGACCCAGGTTACGGAGATGGAGCGCCGCTGCGGCCTGGTCGTCGCCGAGCGGGACCGGGTCACCGAGGCGCTGCGCAAGTTCGTGCCCGACGTGCCGACCAGCCAGGCCAACTTCGTCTGGCTGCCGCTGGGCGACCGGGCCGTGGCGTTCGGCAAGGCGTGCGAGGGGCGCGGGGTGATCGTCCGGCCGTTCGCCGGGGACGGGGTCCGGGTCACGATCGGCACCCCGGCCGAGAACGACGCGTTCCTGGCCGCCGCGGAGTTGGCGTTGACGTGACCAGCACGCCTCCTTGATGAACAAATCACGCTGTAAATACTGTTTGTCCCATTCCGCCCGTTAGCTGCCCTATCTTCCGAAGTAGCCGGATGTGCCACGGACCACGCCGGCTCACTTCGAGAAAACGGGGTAACAGACAGTGCGTACTGCCAAGATTTGTCTCGCCGGGGCGGCCGCCGCCGCGATGGTGGGCTTCCTCGCCGCGCCGGCCGCCGCCGCGCCCACCGACACCACGGACACCACCTTCGAGGTGCTCGCCGGCACCCTCGACGTCGTCGCGCCGGCCACCGCCGACCTGGGTGACGGCGCCCCCGGCGGCACCATCAGCGGCTCGCTCGGCACGGTGACCGTCACCGACTCCCGGGGCGCTGCCGACGCCTCCTGGGTCGCGTCGGTGACGGCATCCGTCTTCCAGACCGGCGGTTCCTCGCCGCCCGAGACAGTCCTCCCGGAGGAGATCGACTACTGGTCCGGCCCGGCGACGGGAGTTCCGCCGACCACCGGCGACGGCACCTTCACAGCGGGGCAGGCCGCCGCCGGCGACGCGGCACCGCTGTCCAGCGTGACCCCGCTCACCGCGTTCACCCACAGCGGCGGCACCGGCGGCAACAGCGCCAACTGGACCCCCACCCTGGTGGTCAACGTCCCGCTGGACAGCATCGCGGGTGTCTACACGGGCACGGTGACACATTCGGTGGCGTGAGCCCCGGGGGCGGTCGGCCATCGCGGTCGCGCTCGCCCTGCTCTGCCTCGCCGGTCCGGGTCTGTCGACCCGGGCCGGCGCGGTCGAGCCGGACGCGGGGTCGGACGAGGGCAGCATCGGAATCCGGCTGCTGGAAGCCCCGGCCGAGCGCCGCACCGACCCCCGGGCGCTGCGCTACATCGTCGACCACCTACCGCCGGGCACCACCATCAAGCGACAACTGCTGGTCGCCAATCGCACCGACGAGACCCGTCGCATCGACATCTACCCTGCGTCCGCGACCCTGGACGATTCGACGTTCCGCTTCGGCGAGGGCCGCGCCGAGAACGAGCTGACGTCATGGATCACCCTCGACCAGGGCACCGTGGAGTTGCAACCGCGGGGCGAGACCCGCGTCCGAGCGACCATCACGGTGCCGCCGGCCGCCTCACGCGGCGAGCGGTACGGGGTGCTCTGGGCGTCCGCCGCCTCCACGCCCCGGGCCGGCGGGGAGATCACCCAGGTCCACCGGGTCGGAGTCCGGGTGTACCTCGACGTCGGGCCCGGCGGCGAACCAGCCTCCGACTTCTCGATCGGTGAACTACGCCCGGCTCGCAGCCTCGAGGGCGAACCGTCGGTGACGATCCAGGTCACCAACACCGGCGGCCGTGCCATCGACCTGACCGGCGCGGTCACCCTGACCGATGGACCAGCCGGCAGCCGAGCCGGCCCGTTCCCGATCGGGCAGGGCGTCACGCTACCGCCGGGTGGCTCCGGGCAGGTCGTCGCCCGGCTCCCCGTCGACTTGCCCAACGGGCCCTGGAAGGCTGAGGTGAATCTGGAGAGCGGGTTGGTGAAGCGGAGCGTCACCGCACAGATCCAGTTCCCCGACGCGGGTCAGGTCGGGAAGCGGGCCAGCGTCGTCTCCCGGATCAGCTCCGGCTGGCTCGTGGGGGCGGCCGTCGCGGGCCTGCTGCTGATCGCCGGCCTCGCGTTCCTGGCCCGCCGCCGGTCCCGTCGGTCCGGTCGACCTCCCACCGCCAGGCCGCGGGAGCGGGTCCCGGCCGGACGCTGACGCCACGCTGGCGGCCGCCCGTCAGAGCGACCGCCGGCGGCGGCGCACGTCAGAGCGACCGGCGGCGGCGCACGGCGAGCCAGCCAACGAGGAGCAGGGCTGCGCCCAACCCGGCGAGCAGCAGCGTCGACCCGCCCGAACCGGTGACCGGCAACTGGCCACCGTGGCTGGGGGTGGGGGTGGGCCGCGTCGGTGTGGGCGTGGGAGGCGTAGGCGTCGGTGACGCGGGCACGATCTCGAAGGCGACGCCGGCGCCCTCTGACGGCTCGACCTGGACCGCTCTGGACCCGTGCGCCGAAGCGGGGTCCGCAGTCAGCACCGGCGGAACCGCCAACGCGAGGCTCGCGGTGGCGGCGAGTACGCCGCCCACGAGGTAGCTGGCTGCTGTCCTACCCATGCGCCGACCCCTTCCACCGAAACCTGAACCGTGAGAAACGTACCCTTTTTGGACAAAGAGCACGGGCAGGTCGAGTGGCAAGGTGTCGGAGACGCCACGATCAGGTGGCGGCCAGGATCACGGCCTCCGCTGTCAGGTAGTAGCGCCGGTCGTCACCATCCGGGTCGACCGGCTCGCGGAGCCGTTCCACCGCGAGGTAGCCGCCCTCGGCCGCCACCGCCCCGGGTGCCCAGCCCGTTCCGTCCGAGCCGACGTTGAGGGAGAAGCGGGACAGCTGCCGACCGCTCACCGGATCCAGCGTCACCAGGTCGTTCGCCTCGGTCAGCAGGTGCACCCGGCCAGGCTGCCCGGCCAGCACCCGAACCGTGCCCAGATGCGCGGACCGCCACAGCTCGGTGCCCGTACGCGCCGACCGACCCACCACCACCCCGTCGAGCACGACAACGGCCTGCTCACCGACCAGCATGGCGCCGGCCGGATCCAACGCGGGAGCGGCGACCGGCTCGCCGGTGCCCAGCAGCCAACCGCGACCGCCCGCATCACCCGGGCCGGCCGTCCGCAGGGCCGGGCAGTCCGACCGGCCGGTACGGCAGCCGAGCGGAGTCACCAGCAACTCGTCCGAGCCACCCGGCGGTCGCCAGCGCTCGCGCACCGCACCGGTCGCCGCGTCCCGGAACTCGACCGTGGCCGGCCCGGCGCAGGTGTCCAGACCGATCAGCTGCCCGGAGGCGGTGGTGCCGACGTCGCTACGGCACCTGCCGGGCAGGTCGACCCGCCACAGCTCCCGACCGCCGCTCAACTCGACCCCACGCGCCTGGGCGTCCCCGGTGACCACCAGCACCACCCGGCCGTCCGGCAGGTCGGTGAGATGGAGCCCGCGCGGATCCCAGACGGTGGCCGCGCCGGTCCGCCGCACCACCGCCCCGCTCTCGGCGGGCACCGGGCCGTCGGTTCGCCAGAGCACCCGGCCGGTCGGCGCGTCGAGTGCGACCAGTTGACCGTCGGACCATCGGCTCACCACCGTGGTGCCACTCGCGACGACCCCGACCAACTCGGCCGGCCAGCGCCGGTACGACCAGTACGGGGAGGTCCGGTGCCGCCCGTCGACCGGCCGGTCGGCATAGACCTGACGGTGCGCGGCGTACACCCGCAGCCGGGAGTCCACGATCAATGGGGCGACCGGCAGTCGACCGATCACGCCAGCAGCCGGTCGGGCCGGGGCCGGGTAGTCAGCCCGCGCCACCGTACTCACCTCGGCCGGCGCGAGCACCCGGTGGACGATGATCGCGACGGCTGCGGTCGCGAGCAGCGCCACGACCGCCATCACGAGCCGTCGCCGGCCCCTCGGGAACCCCATGCCGCACCTCCGCCCGGCACCCTACCCAGCGGAACCGGCCGGACCCCGGTCAGGTCACGCCGCCGGCCCGAGCGGGAAACCGGCGGGCGAAGTCAACGGGGTGGAGGTCAGGCTGCTTCGACGGAGCCGAGGGCACCGGCCGCGACGGTCAGGTCGGCGAGATCGCGCCGGAGGGCCACCTCGACCGCCCGCGCGGCGAGCCCGCCGAGCAGCAGCGCCACCACCCGACCGTACGGGGCGGTCGGCACCGCCTCCTGGGTGACGGTGACCGCCGTGCAACCCCGACCGCGACGCCGGACCGGCCGCAGGCTCCAGGTGATCCGGTAATCCACGCCGGCACCGGAGGAACAGAGCACCAGCCGCTGCGGGGCGAGCACCTCCACCACCAGGAACTCCTCGATCAGCGTGCCGCCGCCCGGCTGGGCGCGCTCCTCACGCCAGGCGGCGCCCGGCCCGAACGGACCCGGAGTGAGCACCTCGATCGGGCCGGCCGCGGTCAGCCGGGCCGCGCGACCGGGCAGGTCGGTCAACAGGCGCCAGACATCGACAGCGTGCGCCTGGATGAACCCGGTAACCGCCACCGTCGACATACCACCCTCCCGTGTCCCCGACGGTACGCGGAGTGAGGGCCCGACGGGTGCCTCCGGGACGGAATTTCACCACCCGGAGGCCACGCTGTCCGCTTGGGCGGTCGCTCGTCGCCGGTCGTCGTCGACCGGTGTCGCGGCGCCCGTCAGCCTCCGAAGCGACCGGCCCGGATCGCGCCGATGAACGCCGTCCATCCCGGCGGGCTGATCGCGAGTGTGGGGCCGGCCTGGTCCTTGGAGTCGCGGACCGCGACCAGACCATGGACGTCGACCAGATTGTCCGCCACCTCCACGCAGAGCCCCTGGTCGTTTGAACGGCTGCTGGTACGCCAAACCGCGCCCGCGAAATCGTGCATCGTCGTTACCTCCGTTTGCGATGGGATGCCCCACCGCTGGCAGCCGCGCACAGCCCGGCCCGGATCGCGCGGCGAGGCAACGGAATCCGGACGATCAACGGGTCAACCCGGGCCGGTGATCGCACAGCCGGTGCGATCACCGATCCCATGGACGAGACGGGCGGCGCGTGCCCCCTCAGCGGGCCGGACGAACCGTGCCGGTGACCTCGCCGAGGGCGATGGTGGTGCCGTCCGGGCCGGGGGCGGTGGCGGTGATGGTCACCGTGTCACCGTCGGCGAGGAAGGTGCGGCTCTCGTCGCCCACCTTCACCGGCTCGGCCCCACCCCAGGTCAGCTCCAGGAAGGATCCGACCTGCGACCGGTCCGGGCCGGAGACGGTGCCCGAGGCGTACAGGTCGCCGGTGCGCAGCGACGCGCCGTTGACGGTGAGGTGCGCCAACTGCTGTGTCGGCGTCCAGTACATGCTGGCGAACGGGGGTTCGCTGACCTGTTCGCCGTTCCACTCGACCGCCAGTCGGAGGTCCAGGCCCAGGTGCGGCACGTCGCGCAGGTAGTCGGCCACCGGCGGGTCCTGGTCGGGGGCCGGAACGAAGGCATCACTGAGCGCGTCCAGCGGTGTCACCCAGGCCGAGACCGAGGTGGCGAACGACTTGCCGAGGAACGGACCGAGTGGCTGGTACTCCCAGGCCTGGATATCCCGCGCTGACCAGTCGTTGACCAGCACCACCCCGAAGACGTGGTCGGCGAAGTCGTCGACGGACACCCGATCGCCCAGCGGGCTGGGTACGCCCACCACGAAACCGACCTCGGCCTCGATGTCGAGGCGTACCGATGGGCCGGTGACCGGGCCGTCGGCGGAGGCGCGCTGCCCGGTCGGGCGGATCACCGGAGTGCCGGAGACGACCACCGTGCCGGCGCGCCCGTGGTAGCCGATCGGCAGGTGCTTCCAGTTGGGCAGCAGCGGCGGCTGGCCGGGGCGGAAGATCTGACCGACGTTCGCCGCGTGGTGCTCGGAGGAGTAGAAGTCGACGTAGTCGGCCACCTCGATCGGGAGCAGCAACTCCACGTCGCCGAGGGGCACCAGCAGCGGCTCCACCGCAGCCCGGTGCGCCGGGTCGGTCAGCAGCTCGGTGATCCGCTGTCGCACCGACGTCCACTGCGGACGGCCCAGCGCCATGAAGTCGTTGAGGGTGGGCCGGCACAGCGCACCGGCGGCCAGCACCAGGTCGGCGGCCTCCGCCGCGGCCAGGTCGAACACCCATGACCCGATCCGTACGCCGATCCGCGCCTGACCCCCGTCCTGCCGGAACACCCCGTACGGCAGGTTCGTCACCCCGTACGGCGAAGCGTCGGCGCCGGTCACCCAGGTCATGCGTCGTAGCCCCCGTTCACCAGCCCAAGCCGGATCAGATCGGTCAGTGGTTCCAGCATGCTGCACGAGCCGAAGCCGACCCAGAGTGGGCGGGGCGTGTCCAGCCGGCCGGTCGTTCGCTCCAGCAGCGGGCGCGGGTCGGTGACGGTGAGCAGCTCGGAGACCCCGTTCACACCGCCACCGTGAGCGGCCGCCAGGGTCGCGGCCAGCACGTTGGCGTAGCCGTGGTGGATGAACCCGGTCTCCGGGTCGAGGTGCCGGACCGCCTGGTGCAGCCCCGCGGTCAGCTTGAACGGCAGGTCGCGGTCCCGGCAGGCGCAGATCACCGCGGCCAGCTCGGCCGGGGTGGGGAAGAGCTCGGCGGCCAGCCCACCGGTGCGGAACTTGGCCGCGACCGGCACCCCGTCGGCCCGGGCGGCGGCGAGCGCGTCCAACGCGCCCATCAGCCCGAACGTCAGCGGCAGCTCGGCGTAGACGGCCTCGACGTCCGGCAGGGAGTCGGCCACCCGCAGCAGCTCGGCGATGCCGGGCAGTGGGTCCTCGCCCCGCCGGGCGACCGCGACCTCGACCTGTCGGGCGGTGACGCCGTCCGGCGCGAGGAACGACAGCGCCAATGGCAGGCTCCCGATCCCGGTGTCACCGATCACGCCGACCACCAGGCCCTCGCCCGGGTCGACGAGGCCGCTCAGGTCGCCGCGCGTCAAGGTCGAGGCCGGGACCAGCAGCGGGCCGACCAGGTCGGCGTACCAGGCGGTGCGGTGCCGACGGTGTGCGGCCAGGGCGTCGGGCAGCGTGGCGCTGCCCGGAGGGAAGACGGCGGCGTCATCCACCAGGCCGTCGAGGAGTGCGGGCACCTGCGTTGACACGGAACAAGAATGTACGGGACGCTACGAGGAACGGACAACAGCGTCCGATTATCGGACGCTTCTGGCCGGTGAACGGGACATATCGGGAGGCGAGATGCCGTATTACCGCAGCGTCGGCGACGTGCCGCGAAAGCGCCACACCCAGTTCCGTCAGCCCGACGGCAGCCTCTACGCCGAGGAGCTGATGGGCCAGGAGGGCTTCTCCTCCGACTCGTCCCTGCTCTACCACCGGCACGCCCCCACCGCGATCCTGGCCGCCGACGAGTTCACCCCGCCCGCGTTCACCCGCTCGCCGAACCTGCCGCTCAAGCCGCGCCACCTCCGCACCCACAAGCTCGACACCGGCGACGCCGACCCGGTCCTCGGCCGGCAGTACCTGCTCGCCAACGACGACGTACGGATCGGTTACGTGCTCGCCGACCGGCCCTCGCCGCTGTTCCGCGACGCCACCGGCGACCACTGCCTCTACGTCGAGGCGGGCACGCTGCGGGTCGAGTCGCCGTTCGGGGTGCTGGACGCGGTCGCCGGCGACTACGTCATCATCCCCACCTCGACCATCCACCGGCTGGTGCCCACCGGCGACCAGCCCGCCCGACTGCTCACCATCGAGGCGAACGGCCACATCGGGCCGCCCAAGCGCTACCTCTCCGTCCGTGGCCAGTTCCTGGAGCACTCGCCGTACTGCGAGCGCGACGTCCGCGGCCCCGACGCCCCGCTGCTCGTCGACGGCGAGGAGGTCGAGGTGCTGGTCCGGCACCGACGCGGCTGGACTCGCTACGTCTATGCCCACCACCCGTTCGACGTGGTCGGCTGGGACGGGCACCTCTACCCGTGGGCGTTCTCCATCCACGACTTCGAGCCGATCACCGGCCGCATCCACCAGCCCCCGCCGGTGCACCAGACCTTCCAGGGCCCCAACTTCGTCATCTGCTCGTTCGTGCCCCGCAAGGTCGACTACCACCCGGACGCGATCCCGGTGCCGTACAACCACCACAACGTCGACTCCGACGAGATGCTCTTCTACACCGGGGGCAACTACGAGGCCCGGCGCGGCTCCGGCATCGAGCAGGGCTCGATCTCCCTGCACCCGTCCGGTTTCACCCACGGCCCCCAGCCGGGTGCCGCCGAGCGTTCCATCGGTGCGGACTACTTCGACGAGCTGGCCGTCATGGTCGACACCTTCCGCCCCCTGGATCTCTGCGACGCCGCCAGCGACTGCGAGGACGAGGGGTACGCCTGGACCTGGGCGCGTCGCGCCTAGGGCACCACCGCCGACTCGGCGGGCCCTAGTATCGCCGGCATGGCAACGAGGCTCGTTCAAATCAACATGAAGGCTCGGGACGACTCCGCGCTGGGCGGTTTCTGGGCGAAGGCGCTCGGCTGGGGAGTCTCCAGCGAGGGTCCCGGCGTGACAAACCTCGAACCCGAGGGCTTCGTCTACCCCGACCCGGTCGCTGTCTGCATCGACCTCGTCGTCTCCCCGGAACCCAAGACGGTGAAGAACCGCGTGCACGTCGACCTCGCCACCACCTCGGTGGCCCATCAGGCGGAGGTGGTCGCGCGCCTGAAGGATCTCGGCGCAACCGCTGCCGACGTGGGTCAGGGCGACGTCCCATGGACGGTCATGGCTGACCCAGAGGGCAACGAGTTCTGCGTGCTGGACCCCCGGCCGCTCTACCGCGACACCGGGCCGATCGCCGCGGTGGTGGTCGACTGCGCGGATCCGCGAGCCATGGCCCGCTTCTGGGGCAAGGCCACGGACTGGGACCTGCACGAGGTGACCGACCACAGGGCGGTACTGCGCTCCGCCAAGGGCGTCGGCCCATATCTGCAGTTCCTCCGCACGCCCGAGGTGAAGAGCGTGTGGAACCGCGTCCATCTCGACGTCCGCCCATACCCGGGCGACGACCTGGAGGCCGAGGCGGCCAGACTGCGGACTCTCGGCGCCACCGCCATCGACCTAGATCAAAGCGTTAGGTGGACCGTCCTCGCAGACCCGGAAGGCAACGAGTTCTGCCTCCTCACCCCAGCCTGACGCCCTCCCGGCCTCCCGCCGTCAGCGGATGGCAGTGCGGGTGAAGACGGCGAACTCGGCGACCGCAGTGGCGGCGATGGCCAGCACCAGTGGCCACGGCGAGCCGACCACCGCGTACACCAGCAGCAGCACCGGCGCGGCGGCCACGGCGTAGATCGCCAGGGCCATCGCCCGGTCCGAGTGCAGCAGGGCGGGCAGAACGGTCCGGGTCAGCCCCGGCAACCGAGCCGCGAGCTGCCAGACGACGATCCCGCCGGTGAGCGCGGCGAGCACCGCCAGGATGCGGGAGAACCCGTCGCTCGCCGAGGCCGCGAACGCAACCAGCACCGCCGCCACCAGCGACCAACCCGCGCCGTAGAGCACCAGGCGGTGCAGCCCGTACGCGAGGGTCCGTGGCGAGTCGATTCGGCTCGGGCTGGCCGTCACCGCCTCGGCGACGTGTTCCAACGCCTCCGACCAGCGCCGCTGCTCCAGCCGCATGACACCCACGTCGTGCGCGGCGTCGGCGATGCGCGGGTCGAGCCGCAACGCCTCCCGGTAGGCACGCTCGGCCAGGTCGAACAGGTCCAGCCGGGCGGCGACCAGGCTCAGCACCAGGTGCGCCTGCGGCTCGTCCGGGGCCAGCTCGACGCCGCGCCAGGCCGCGTTCAGCGCCGGCTGACCGTTGCGGGCGCCGGCCAGGATCGCCGCCGCGCTCCGCTGGGCGTACGCGTCGGCCGGGCCGAGGGCGAGGATCCGGTCGGCGGTGACGGCCGACTCGGAGTAACGCTCCAGGTCGGCCAACGCCATGCCCCGGGCGACCAGCGGCGGGAGGGCCTCCGGTGCGGCGGCCACGGCCGCGTCCGCAGCGGTGAGCGCCTCGGCCGGGCGGTCGGCGGCCAGGTGCACCCGGGCCAGCATGGTGAGGGCGTCCACGTCGTCCGGCCGCAGGGCCAGCCCGTAGGTCAGCTCCCCGGCTGCCTCGTCGTGACGGCCGAGCTCGGCGAGAAGTTGGGCCCGCTGGACGTAACCGTCGGCGGCGGACCGGTCGGGGGCGGGGTCGCTGGACATCGCGGCGAGCCTAGGCGGCCGGCGCGTCGTACACCAGGGCCACCGCGATGCCGGCCAGCCCTTCCTCGCGACCGGTGAAGCCGAGCCCGTCGCTGGTCGCGGCGGAGACGGTGACCGGGGCGCCGACGGCGGCGGAGAGCACCTGCTGGGCCTCCACACGACGCCGGCCGATCTTGGGGCGGTTGCCGACGACCTGCACGGACACGTTGCCGATCTCCAGCCCGGCTGCCCGCACCCGCCGGGCCGTCTCGGTCAGCAGGGCCACACCGGACGCGCCCGCCCACTCCGGCTCACCCACCCCGAAGGCGGCGCCGAGATCACCGAGGCCGGCGGCGGAGAGCAGCGCGTTGCAGGCGGCGTGTGCGACGACGTCCGCGTCCGAGTGCCCGGCCAGGCCGTCCTGGTCGGGCCAGAGCAGCCCGGCCACCCAGCAGGGCCGGCCAGGCTCGAACGCGTGCACGTCGGTGCCGATGGCCACCCGGGGAACGATCATGATCAGAGGGTACGCGTCAGTCGGCAGCGGCAAGCAGGTGCTCCGCCAGAGCCAGATCGAACGGGCGGGTGATTTTCAGGGCGTATTCCGAGCCCGGCACGCAGCTCACCCTGACGCCCTGCTTCTCGACAAGCCCAGCGTCGTCGGTGAGGGAGTCGCCGGCGGCGGCGTGCGCGGCGGTGAGCACGGTCCGGCGGAAACCCTGCGGGGTCTGCACCGCGCGCAGAGCGGAACGATCCACGGTGCCGAGCACCACCTCGCCGGCACCGACCTCCTTGATCGTGTCGACGACCGGCAGGACCGGGATCACCGCGTCACACCCGTCGCGGACCGCTGCCGCGACGGATTCGACCAGCTCAGGCGGGGTGAGCGCCCGAGCGGCGTCGTGCACCAGGACGATCGTCGGACCGGCGGGCACCGCGGCCAGCGCGGCGGCCACCGACGCCTGACGTTCCGCGCCGCCCGGAACCACGATCACCGGTGCGACCGGGGCCAGCAACTCCCGGACGGCCGTCACCTCGGCGACCGGCGCGGCCACCACGATCGTGTGCACCGATGGTGCGGCGGCCAGCCGACGCACGGCGTGCACCAGCAGCGGTTCACCGGCCAGCAGGCGCAGCGCCTTGGGTCGGCCGGGGCCGAGCCGTACGCCGGCACCCGCCGCAGGCACAAGGACCGCGACGTCACCGCGCGGGTTGAGCTGCGCGGTCACGTCGCGGTCCTCGGTGGTTTCTTCGCTACGAAGTGGGTACGACGATGCTGTGCGGACTAGGCCTCGGTGAGGACCTTGTCGAGCAGCGTCTCCGCCTCATCCTTGGTGCTCTTCTCAGCCAGCGCGACCTCGCCGACGAGAATGTCGCGGGCCTTGGCGAGCATCCGCTTCTCGCCCGCAGAGAGGCCTCGCTCCCGCTCACGGCGCCACAGGTCACGCACGACCTCGGCGACCTTCAGCGGGTTGCCGGAGGCCAGCTTTTCCAGGTTGGCCTTGTAACGCCGCGACCAGTTGGTCGGCTCCTCGGTGTGCGGAGCCCGCAGAACGTCGAAGACCTTACCGAGGCCCTCTTCGCCGACCACCTCGCGAACGCCCACGATCTCGGCGTTCTCGGCCGGCACCCGGACCGTCAGGTCACCCTGCGCGACCCTCAGGACGAGGTATTGCTTAGGCTCGCCCTTGATGACCCGAGTCTCGATTGCCTCGATGAGTGCGGCCCCGTGGTGGGGGTAAACAACGGTCTCGCCGACACTGAAAACCATAGGTTCGAAACCCCTTTCGCTGTGTCTAGGGTAACACGGTCAGGCAGCGATGTCTCACCGATGTCCTGACCGTTGGCGCAGCTCAGGGGCCCTGTGAGAGGTCTTGCTTCAGCTTGACAGGCGGTCAAACCAATGGTTCGAACACGCTCCGTAACGATGGGATGACTTCCCGGTACGGGTGAACAGAACGTCGAGATCAAGGGCTATGCGCTCCTCCCATGGTACTCCGGCTGGCGGGACTGCGCCCAGGTGTAGCGGCAGGAGCCCTCCGTACGCGACCCTGGAGAGCGAGCCGCACTCCGCTCTCGAGACGCTTCCAGGAGGTCCGATGGGCAAGCCGGACGCAGAGGGCCACGGGCCAGCCGACGGCCTGCCCGGCCTGCCACCCGAGTGGGGCCGGGTGGTGGTCCCCGACGACGCCTCCGCACTCGCCGCCGAGGCCACCCAGATCCGCCGCGAGCTGCGCCGGCCCACCGGCCCACCCGGCGGCCACCGGGCTCTCGGCCTGCCACTGCTGGTCCTGCTGGTGGCGGTCCTCACCACGCTGGCCGGGCTGCTCTTGGTCACCTGGCCCCGGGCCAACCGCGGAACCGACAGCCCGACCCCGGCGCCCTACCAGCCATCTGCGTCCCTCGCCGGGCAGGCGCTGCCCGCACTGGACCTGGTCGACGGGAGCGAGGCACCGGTGCCACTGCGCAGCCTGCTGCCCGCCATGATCATCCTGTTGGACGGCTGTCCCTGCCCGGACCGCGTGGCCGACGCCCTGGCGGCTGCGCCCGTCGGCGTCTCCGTGGTCACCGTCACCGGAGGGCGCACGGTCCCGGCCCGGCCAGCCAACCCCCGGCACGCCCGCGCGCTGGCCGACCCCGCCGGCGGGCTGCGCTCGTTCCTGGGCCAACCGGCCCGCCCCGGCACCGCGACCGCCCTCCTGGTCGACCGCACCGGCGTGGTGACCCGGGTGCTGCCCGACCTTGGCCCGGTCGACGCGTACCGGGAAGACCTGCGCGCCCTCGCCGCCTGACCCCCGCCTGGCCGGCGAGCTAGCGGGGCAGCGCGACGAGCTGCGCCTGGACGTCGATCTCCCGATCACCAACCGTCGCCAGCGACACCCGGATCGGCCCGCTGGCGGGAAGCACCTCGACATTGGCGATGGTGCCGTCGCAGTCGATCCGGGGCGACCCGATGATCGAGGCGCCAGTGACCGTCACCTGCAGGGTGCCGGGCCGGGTGCACCGGTACTGAAGCAGGTAGCGGGAGCCGTCATCGGTGGACTGCCGGGCCACCCCCTGACCAGGAGCAAGTTCCCTCTGCTCCCGCCAGATCGTCTCGCGGAACGCGGGCAGATCACCGGCCGGGAAGAGCGCCCGCGGATCGCCGTCGATGTCGGTGATCGTGCCCGTCGCCGCGTCGATCGTCACCCTCGCGTCGTCCCGCATCCGGACGACCTCGCCGGTCTGCGAATCCACCCGCATTTCCACCCGCTCATCGGGCGCACCGTCGGCAAGGACACGTTCCAGTTGGGTGCTGACGCTCGCCTCGGCCATCGGCCGGCCGACCGGCGCGGCCACCGGGGCGGGCGCCGCGGCCCGCCACCACCAGCCGCCCACCGCGAGCGCGACCAGGGCCACCCCGCCCAGCACCGCCGAGCGCAGCCGGTCATCCGCCGTGTCCATGGCGGTGAGCGTACCCGCCGCCCTACCGGGCGATCACTCTTGTCGATCGAGCATAGCGGCATAGAGCGTGAGACCGGGGCCGAACGCCAGCATGACGACGCGTCGAGCCGCCGGCGTCGCGCGGCCCAGTCGATCCAGGATCAGCAGCACCGTCGGCGACGAACAGTTGCCGTGCTCGTCAAGCGTCGCCCGGGACGCCGCCAGCCCCTGCGGGGGCAGGACCAACTCCCGCTCGACCACGTTGAGGATCCGCGGCCCGCCCGGGTGCACCGCCCAACCGTCCACGTCGGAACTCGTGACACCGTGCCGGGCCAGCAGGTCGTCGACCAGCCCGCGGACGTGCCTCGACAGCACCTGCGGCACCTTCGGTGACAACCCCATCCGAAAGCCCGCGTCGGTGACGTCCCAGGTCATGTGGTCGGCGGTCGAGGTGTCGGTGACGGAGGTGACCTCGCGCAACGCGTACCCCGGGCCGCCCGGCACGACCACGGCGGCGACGGCGGCGTCGGAGAAGAGCGCGTGGGAGACGATCTGCTGGGTGTCCACCCTGGCGCTCGACGGCTGGATGTGCAGGCTGGTCAGCTCCGCGCAGAGCAGCAGCGCCGGCCGCCCCCGGGCGGTGACGAAGTCACTCGCCGCGCCGAGCCCCGGCAGAGCCGCGTAACAGCCCATGTGGCCGATGAACATCCGCTGGGTGTCCGCGGCCATGCCGAGGTCCCGGGCGAGCAGGATGTCCAGCCCAGGAGTGGCGTACCCGGTGCAGGAGCAGACGATGAACAACCCGATGTCGCCGGCGCCCAGCCCGGCGGCGGTCAACGCACGGCCCACCGCCTCCTTGCCCAGCGGCAGAGCCTCCACCTGGTAGCGGCGCATCCGGCGCTCGGTCGGCCAGTCCGAGACGTCCTCCAGGAGAGGGTTCACGGCGGCCTGCCGCCGGGTGACCCCCGAGTTCGCGAAGATCCGCTGGGCCAACGACCGGGTGGTACCGGAGAAGTGCCGGGAGAAGAAGCCCTCCCACAACTCGTCCTGCGAGGCGGACGGCGGTTGTGCAGTCCCGAGCCCCGCGATCACTGGTACGGACACGATCCCCACCTCTCGTCAGATGCTGTCCTCCCCCTGGCCGTCACCCCGGCCACCTCGGCCGGGCCATCCCCCGCGCGAAGCCCACAGGGCCGGCTCACCAGCGCGGTGCCGATCCGTCGCGGTCCGGGTCGCCACCCAGCGCGGCGATGCCGAGCCAGTCGGCGCAGACATCCGACGTGGCCGGGTGCAGTGAGCCGCAGCGGGCATCGCGGTAGAGCCGCTCCAACGGATGCCCACGGCGGGTAGCCGAGGTGCCCGCCGCCTCCAGCACCGACGCCGCGACCTCGGCGGCCGTGGTGCCGGCGAGCAGTTTCGCCCGCCACACCCAGCGGTTGGTCTCCACGTCGCCCGGCGCCTCGTCCACCCGGCGGGCTGCCTCGGCGACCACCAACTGCGCGGCTGCCGTCGCCGCGTCCGCCCGCCCGAGCCGGGCCCGCACCGCCGGCAGGCCGGCCAGGTTGCGGGCGTTGAGATGCTCGGCCGCCGCGTCGATCGCCGCCCGGGCCACCCCCACGTAGACGGCCGCGTAGCTGGCCACCAGCCAGTGCGGCATCAGCTGGGCGACCACCAGGGCCAGCCCCTCCACCCCGCCGAGCAGCCGGTCGGCCGGCACGGTCACGTCCAGGTGCAGGTCGTGCGAGGAGGTTGCGCGCATGCCGAGCGAGTCCCAGGTCGGCTCCACGGTCAGACCGTCGCCGGCCGGCACCAGGAACTGCGAGACCACCGACTGGTCGGCGGCACTGCGCGCCGCCACCAGGTAACCGTCGGCGTGCCCGGCGCCCGAGCAGAAGGTCTTGCTGCCCTTCAGATGCCAACCCCCGTCGGTCGCCTCGTAGACCGTGCTCAGCTGGGACAGCCGGGCACCGGCGCCACGCTCGCTCATCGCGACCGCGTACCAGGAGCCCCGTGCCGCGGCGGTGAGCAGCCGGTCCCGTGCGGCCAACGCCTCGTCCGGCACGCCCAGCGCCTCGGCCAACTCCTCGGTGACCGCGCCCAACGCGCCGGTCACCGAGGCGTGCATGTTGAACACCAGGGCGGTCGCGCCGTTGCCCCGGGCAAGCTCGGTGGCCACCGCGGCGTACTCGGCGAAGCTGGCTCCCAGGCCCCCCAGCGCCCGGGGCACCATCAGCCCGAACAGGCCAGCCTCCCGCAGGTCACGGAAATCATCCACCGGGAAGGAACCGTCCCGGTCGTGCTCTGCCGCCCGCGCGGCGAACCGCGGCGCCAACCGGCGGGCCGCCTCAAGCGCGTGCACCGTCATCTCGCCCCCTCCTCGGCGTCCCATACCCCGCCACGATCCGACTATCCTTTGCGGACCCCCCGGCCCTGGTACAACACGGCGGTCGATCGGGTCGGCACGATGCGCGGGGCGCGCCCGGCAGGCGCCGCATCGGGCGTCCCAGCCGCGCGGGCACGGCGCAGCAGCCAGGCGACCACACCGCCGATCTGCGGACGGATGCCCCGCAGCCGCAGGTCGACGCCGTGCCGGGCGCACTCGGCCACCAACGCCCGGGCGTCCACGAAGAGCCGTGGATCGTGGATGCCGCGCGGCACCGTCGGCAGCCGCTCGGCGATCCGGACCGCGACCAGCCGGGCCAGCGCCGTGTCGTTCAGTGTGTCCAACACCAGCAGGCCGCCCGGGCGGAGCAGTCGGCACGCCTCGGCCACCGCGCGCGGCCAGGCCGGGACATGCTCCAGCAATTCGCCCGCGGAGACCACGTCGGCGCAACCATCCGGCAGCGGGACCGCCGTGACATCACCCTGGACCACGCGCACCCCGTGCTCGGCGGCCTGGACCAGCGCCGAGCGGGTCAGATCCACGCCAACGTGGTGGTAGCCCTTTCCGCTCAGGTGCGGCGCGAGCAGACCGGCGCCGCAGCCCAGATCGACCAGCACCGCGTCGGGGCGGGTGGCCGGTGGCACCAGCGCCGCGCGGGCCTCGGCCAGCCAGTGCAGCATCGCGAACGCGCCATCCGGCCGCCACCACTCACCGGCCAGGTCGTCGTACTGGCGCGGATCGTTACGCGGCAGCACCCGGGAACCGGTGGACGCCGCGGCCGCAGCCACCTTTCGCATGGCACCGAGCGTGGCACGACTGCTCGGTAACGACCAGACTTCCCTTATGTCGTCGAGGGTGTTAGGGCTGGTCAGAGCGAGCCATCCGGAACCGGCCGCAGCGGTGACCACGGTGGCCGGTCTCCTGGCGTGGGGAGTGGGCCACCGGCCTGCCGGAATCGTCTCGGTGGTGCTCGCCGTGCTGGCCAGCCAGCTCGCCGTCGGTTGGACCAACGACGCACTCGACGCCGAGCGGGACGCCACTGTGGGGCGTACCGACAAACCGGTCGCCGCCGGCGCGGTCGGTCGGCGCGCCACGGCCTGGGCCGCGGCGGCCGCCGCGGTGGCCTGCCCGTTGCTGGCGCTGACCACGAACCCGACGGCGGCGTTCTGGCTGACCCTCGCCCTGGTCTCCGCGCTGCTCTACGACTGGCCGCTCAAGGCCACCGCGTTCTCGGTGCTGCCGTACGCCGTCTCCTTCGGCGCGCTGCCCGCCTTCGTGGTGCTGGCGCTGCCCGGCCAGCCGACCCCACCGGCCTGGCTGCTGGCGGCGGCGGCGTGCCTGGGCGCGGGCGCGCACTTCGCCAACGTGCTGCCAGACCTGGCCGACGACGCTCGGACCGGGGTGCGCGGCCTGCCGCACCGGCTGGGCGCCGCCGGCAGCCGGGCGGCGGCGGCCGGTCTGCTCCTCGTGGCGACCGCTGCCCTGGTCCTCGGGCCACCCGGGCCACCGTCGGCCGTCGGGATGGCGGCGGTCGGCACGGCCGCCGTGGTCCCGCCGCTGAGCTGGTACGCCGGACGCTCGGCGGTCCGGGCCGGCCGGCGGCCGGTGTCCGCGTTCCGCGCGGTGATGCTGGTGGCCCTGATCGACGTGGTCCTGCTGGTCGCGAGCGGTCGGGTGGTGTGAACGGCACCCGGGTAGGTGGCAATGCCGGGTCCGCGTGCGGGCCTCGATCAGTCCCAACTACCCTGGAGCGCGGTCTGCGCGGGTATGGCCACCGTGCCCGGCGTGCGGCCGGGTGGGGATTGTGACGAGGAGGACCGACGTGACGCGCTCGATCAGGGGATCCCGGCGGGCGGCCCTGTTGTTGTCCGGAATTGCTGCGGCAAGTCTGCTGGCGTCCGGATGCGGCACCGGTCAGATCGCCGAGACCGCCAACAAGGAGCCGTCGGTCCAGGGCGTCAACCTCACGACCAACAACGGCTCCTTCTCCGTACGTGGCCTGCTGGTGGACTACCCGGGCACCGAGGGCTACCGGGCCGGCCAGGATGCTCCGCTCAGCGCCGTGATCTACAACGACTCGAAGGAGACGGTGACGGTCACCGTCACCACCGAGAGCGCCCGCGAGGTGGTGATCAGCGGCGGCTCGGCGAGCCCGTCGCCGTCGGCCTCGGAGGCCGCCTCCGCCAGCCCGTCCCCGTCCGGCTCGGTCAGCCCGTCGACCTCCGGGTCCCGCTCGGCCAGCCCGTCGGCGACCCCGTCCGAGACCGGGTCGTCCTCGGCCACCCCGTCCGCGCCGGAGTCGGCGCGGGCGTCGGGCTCGGCCAGTCCGGCCGCCCCGGGTCAGCCGGCCCGGATCGAGCTGGCTCCGCTGAGCTACATCCAGCTCAACTCCGAGGCCACCACGCAGCTTCGGCTGATCGGGTTGACCGAGGCTCTGCGCTCGGGCCAGAACGTCTTCGTGACCTTCGACTTCGGTAACGGCAACACGGTCACCGGCCCGGCGCCGATCGCCGTGCCGCTCACCCCGGCCGCACCCCCCTCGCCGATCATCGAGCGCGAGGGCGGCTACGAGGGCGACGAGGGCGGCACGACCCACGAGTGACCGACCTTCACATCGACGAACACCCCGGCGTGGTGACCACCACGCCGGGGTGTTTTCGTCGTACGCGAGGGCTAGCGTCCTGATGTGACCACCTCCCGATCAACCCCTCCGCGTGGCGGCACGGCCGGTGCCGCCCGTGGGCGGTCCACCACCCGCGAACCGCGTCCGGCCTACGAGTGCGACGCCTGCGGGCACCAGCCGCCCAAATGGGTGGGGCGCTGTCCGGAGTGCGGCGAGTGGGGCGCGGTGGTCGAGAGCACGGTGACGGGCCCGACCGTCTCCGGTCGGGTGGTCAGCTCCCGGATGCCGGCCGAGCCGGCGCGGCCGATCGCCACCATCAGCGCCGCTCCGGCACGCGCCCGTCCCACCGGCGTGAGCGAGCTCGACCGGGTGCTCGGCGGCGGCCTGGTCCCCGGTGCCGTGGTGCTGCTCGCCGGCGAGCCGGGCGTGGGCAAGTCGACCCTGCTGCTGGACGTGGCGCAGCAGTGGGCGGTGGGCGCCGGCAGCCCCTCCCTGGTGGTCAGCGGCGAAGAGTCGGTCAGCCAGGTGCGCCTGCGCGCCGAGCGGATGGGCACCCTGCACGACCAGCTCTACCTTGCGGCCGAGAGCGACTTGGCGGCGGTGCTCGGGCACCTCGACGCGGTCAAACCGGGCCTGCTGGTGCTCGACTCGGTGCAGACCATCTCGACCACCGGCACCGAGGGGGTGCCCGGTGGGGTCACCCAGGTGCGCGCGGTCACGTCCGCGCTGGTCTCGGTCGCCAAGGAGCGGGGCATCGCCACCGTGCTGGTCGGGCACGTCACCAAGGACGGCCAGGTGGCCGGGCCCCGGGTGCTGGAGCACCTGGTCGACGTGGTGCTGCACTTCGAGGGCGACAAGCACTCCTCGCTGCGCCTGGTGCGCGGCGTGAAGAACCGGTTCGGCGCGGCCGACGAGGTTGGCTGCTTCGAGATGCACGAGGGTGGCATCAGCAGCCTCGCCGACCCGTCCGGGCTGTTCCTGACCCGCTACGCGGAGCCGGTCCCCGGCACCTGCGTGACCGTGGCCATGGAGGGGCGGCGGGCCCTGGTCACCGAGGTGCAGGCCCTGATCGGCGCAACGGTGGCCGGCTCTCCCCGGCGCACCGTCTCCGGCCTCGACTCGGCGCGACTGGCGATGGTGCTCGCGGTGCTGCAACGGCGCACCGAGCGGCTGACCCTGCACGACCGGGAGGTCTTCGCCGCCACGGTGGGCGGCATCCGGGTGGTGGAGCCGGCCGCCGACCTGGCGGTCGCGTTGGCGGTCGCCTCGGGCGGGCTCAACCTGGCTATCGCACCGCACCTGGTGGCGATCGGCGAGGTGGGGCTGACCGGCGAGGTGCGCCGGGTCGGTGCGGTGCCGCGCCGGCTGGCCGAGGCGGCCCGGCTGGGGTTCAAGGTGGCCCTGGTGCCTCCCGGTTGCGGCCCGGCCAGCACCGGCGCCGGCCCCGAACAGATGCGGGTGACCGAGGTCACGGATGTTCGTTCGGCCCTGCACCATGCGGCTCGCGCGTCCGCCGAGTGACCCACCATGCCGACGAGAACGGCGATACCGGACAGCACGTCGCAAGCGGGAAACGCGTGGAAGGGCCGCATCGTGACACATCACAGTAACCACGACAGCACCCACCGCACGGCAGTCCGTAGACTGTGCCCGTGCCGATCGACCGCGATACCACCAAGCCAGCCGGCGCGCCGCCCCAGGCCCGCACCGGCGCCGTGGGCTCGCCCGCCCGCCCGATCAGCGTGAACGTGACCGCGGGAGCCGCCGGGAGCGCCGGAGATCCGCTACGGGCCAACCTCGCCCTGATGGCCCCCGGCACCGCCTTGCGCGACGGTTTGGAGCGCATTCTGCGCGGCCGCACCGGCGCGCTCATCGTGCTCGGCTACGACAAGGTCGTCGAGGGCCTGTGCACCGGCGGCTTTCCGCTGGATGTGGAGTTCTCGGCGACCCGGGTACGCGAGCTGTGCAAGATGGACGGCGCCGTCGTGCTTTCCAGCGACGGCACCAGGATCGTCCGCGCGGCCGTGCACCTGATGCCCGACCCGTCCATCCCGACGGAAGAGTCCGGCACCCGACACCGCACCGCCGAGCGGGTGGCTCGCCAGACCGGCTACCCGGTCATCTCGGTCAGCCAGTCGATGCGGATCATCAGCCTCTACGTCAACGGCCAGCGGCACGTGCTCGACGACTCGGCGGCGATCCTCTCCCGGGCCAACCAGGCGCTCGCCACCCTGGAGCGCTACAAGCTCCGGCTCGACGAGGTCTCCGGCACGCTCTCCGCACTGGAGATCGAGGATCTGGTCACCGTCCGGGACGCGGTGGCGGTGGTGCAGCGGTTGGAGATGGTCCGCCGGATCGCCGACGAGATCGCCGGGTACGTGGTGGAGTTGGGCACCGACGGCCGCCTGCTCGCCCTGCAGCTCGACGAGCTGATGGCCGGCGTGGACGCCGACCGGACGCTGGTCATCCGGGACTATCTGCCCGTCGGCCGTAAGTCGCGCACGCTGGACGAGGCGCTGGTCGAGCTGGACCTGCTCGGTGCCACCGAGCTGATCGATCTGGTGTCGGTAGCCAAGGCGATCGGTTACCCGGCCGCTTCCGACGCGCTGGACGCCGCGGTCAGCCCTCGCGGCTTCCGACTGCTGGCCAAGGTGCCCCGACTGCCGGTGGCGGTGGTCGACCGCCTGGTGGTGCATTTCGGCAGCCTCCAGCGGCTGCTGGGCGCGACCGTGGAGGATCTGCAGGCCGTCGAGGGGGTGGGTGACGCCCGGGCCCGTGGCGTCCGTGAGGGGCTGTCCCGGCTCGCCGAGGCATCAATCCTGGAGCGGTACGTCTGACCCGGGTCAGCCGGTGACGGTGAGCTTCACGGGCGCGCTCAGCTTCGTGCCGACCCGGGCGAACACCTGGTACGTCCCGAGCGGCGGGAAGGGGCCGGCGGCCAGCCCGTTGCCGTCGCACCGGCTCGTGTCCCGTCCGTTCCACGCGACCTGGTAGGAGCGCACGAAGCCGGGCGTGAAGGACTGCACGTCCGAGCCCTTGACCTTGCCGCAGGTGTCCGACGACCAGATCTTCTCGGCACCGGACTTGATGAAGATCTCCTGCAGATCCGCGCCGACGTTCCGGCTGCACGTCCGGTCCGACGTGTTTTGGATCTTGAGTTGCAGGTCGACCACCGCCCCCCGCTGGACCGAGGCTGGGCTCGCCACCGAAACCACGCTGATCTCCTCGTTGGTGCAGGTGCCGTCGTCCTCCGAACCAGCGGCCGAGCCCGGCGGCTGTTCGTTGCTGGTGATCGCGGGGCCCGGATTCGTCGCGCCGGGGTCGGCGGACGTCGGCGGAGCACCGGTCTGCGGTGTCAGCACCGGACCGCTTGGCCCGGGCGACCCGGCGGACGTCGACGTCGAGGTCGGCGTCGAGGTCGTCGTCGACCCCGCCTGCCGGCCGTCGTCGGGACGACCCGAACCGGTGCAGGAATAGAGCAGGACAATCAGGAAGAGAAACCCCGCTCCGAGTACGACGGCGCGACGCCGCCAGTACACGGCGGGTGGCAGGGGGCCGACCGTCAGACGCATGATGCCCTCCACCGTAGCCGCGCTGTGCGCGCCAGTGCGGCGCGACGCGCCGGAGCCCCACCCGGACGCACCTTCCATCCTCCAATGAGGACGGAACCCTCGATCGTCCGGCACCCGATCAGAGGTAGACCTTGCGCTGATAGACGGCGTGCGCCCCGGCCACCCGATCGAGGAAGAGCAGCCCCGCGCAGTGGTCGATCTCGTGCTGCAACGCCCGCGCCTCGAAGCCGTCGGTCACCAGCCGGACGGGCTCGCCGGTGCCGGGCAGGTCACCTTCCACCACCAGCCGACTGGCCCGCTTCACGTCCCCGGTCAGGTCCGGCACCGACATGCACCCCTCCCGGCCCGGTTTCCAGCGGGTGGCCTCGACCACCCGGGCATTACAGAGCACGAAGGTCCCATGCACGGTGACCGCCTTCGGATGGCCGGTCACATCGACGGCGAAGACACGGGCGCCAACCCCGACCTGCGGCGCGGCCAGCCCAACGCAGCCCGGCGAGACCCTCATCGTGGCGACCAGATCGGCCGCGAGCTGAATCGTCTCCTTCGCCGTGGGGTCGACCTCGTCAGCGGCCCGGCTCAGCACCGGGTGCGGGGCGGACATCACCGCCCGCACCTCGCCCGGCACATCCAGCGACTCCGGTGTCCAGCCCCCCAGACCGGCGTACGTCCCGACGTCCGGCCGGCCCTCGTCGCCGGTCACAACAGATCCGGGTCCGCCGGCCGGAGGGTGACCTCCACGCCCAACTCGGCAGCCGTCCGGTGCAGCCGGTCGATCAGCGTGTCGGCCACACCAGCCGGCAACTCGACCTCCGCCAGCACCACGTAGAGCGAACCGGCCAACCGGGTACTCAGGTCGGTGACGTTTCCCCCGGCGTCAACCAGCACCCGGGTCATCGCCGCCACGATGCCCATCCGGTCCGAACCGTGCACCGCCATCACGTACGGCTCGCCCGCCGGAGGTACCTCCCCGTCGGGGGTGACGGCGCGTACCGTCGCCAGCAACTGACCCTCGGCGGCCAGCGGCGCCAGCGCGGCCTCGACCTCGACGGCCTCCGGCCCGGTGCAGATCAGGGTCATCGCGAAATGCCCCCGCAGCCGCGTCATCGTGCTGTCGGTGAGGTTCGCGCCCAGCCGAGCCAGCACCTCGGCGACGTCAGCCACGATGCCCGGCCGGTCCCGACCGATGACGGTGATCGCGAGCTCGTTCATTCGCGCATTCTCCCCGATCCGTCGAGCGCCGCCGTGGCACCCCGCCCGAGTCGCCCAACCATCGGGAACCCACCGCGTGACATCATCGACGGCGCCATGACTCAAACCGACTTCGCCACCCTGGTCAGCCGATGGTTCGAACAGCACGCCCGCGACCTGCCATGGCGTGAGCCCGGGGTCACCCCGTGGGCCATCCTGGTCAGCGAGGTCATGCTCCAGCAGACGCCCGTGGTCCGGGTGGTGCCGGCGTGGCAGGCATGGTTGGCCCGCTGGCCGGACCCCGCCGCGCTGGCGGCGGACACCCCGGCCGAGGCGATCCGGATGTGGGGACGCCTCGGCTACCCCCGTCGGGCGGTCCGGCTGCGGGAATGCGCGGTCGCGATCGTCGACCGGCACGGCGGCCAGGTGCCCGATCGGCTGGAGCAACTGCTGGCGCTGCCGGGGGTCGGCACCTATACGGCGCGGGCGGTGGCCGCGTTCGCGTACGGGCAGCGACACCCCGTCGTCGACACCAACGTGCGTCGGGTGGTCTGCCGGGCGGTGGCCGGTGAGCCGGATGCCGGGCCGGTCACCCGGCCGGCCGACCTGGTCGCCACCGAGGAGCTGCTGCCGGCAGAGCCGGCTGCGGCAGCGCTGGCGAGCGCCGCGTTCATGGAACTGGGCGCCGTGATCTGCACCGCCCGATCACCGCGCTGCACGGCCTGCCCGGTCGAGTCGGTCTGCGCATGGCGGGCCTCCGGACAGGAGCCGCCGGCCGGGCCGACCCGGCGACCCCAGCGGTACGCGGGCACCGACCGGCAGGTACGCGGACTGCTGCTCGGGGTGCTCCGGGAGACGACCGGGCCGGTCCCGCAGCAGCGACTGGACCAGGTGTGGACGGACGATGTGCAACGTGCCCGCGCCCTGGCCGGTCTGGTGCAGGACGGACTGGTCGAACCGGCGGGCACCGGTTCCTTCCGCCTCGTCGGTGACGGCCCGCCCCTCCCCACCGCCGACCTCACTATCTGACCCGCGCACGCCGCACTTCCGCACCCCGCCGGACACCAAGGCCTGATCCTGGACGGGGTGAGCGGTATGGCGGGTGACCCGGTGGTAGCGCGAAAAGGCGGGGCCCCGGTGGCTTGCGCCACCGGGGCCCCGCCCCTTGCTGCTGGTTGGGCTACTCGTCGGCGCCCGCGGCGGCGGTGCCACCGAGGTCGGCCGGCACGGCGTCCGGAACTTCGACCGGCTTGTCCGCGCCCCGGAAGACGAGCTTGGACTTGTCGATGTCGTTCGGGTCGCCCTCGCAGTCCACCACGACGATCTGACCCGGGGTCAGCTCGTTGAACAGGATCCGCTCGGAGAGGTTGTCCTCGATGTCGCGCTGGATCGTGCGACGAAGCGGACGGGCACCGAGCACCGGGTCGAAGCCCTTCAGCGCCAGGTACTTCTTGGCGTTGTCGGTCAGCTCCAGACCCATGTCCTTGTTGCGCAGCTGCGTCTCGATCCGCTGGATCATGATGTCCACGATCGAGAGGATCTCGTTCTGGCGCAGCTGGTGGAAGACGATGGTGTCGTCGATCCGGTTGAGGAACTCAGGCCGGAAGTGCTGCTTGAGCTCGTCGTTGACCTTCTGCTTCATCCGGTCGTAGTTGGACTCGGAGTCCTCCGACGCCTGGAAGCCCAGCGACACCGCCTTGGCGACGTCGCGCGTGCCCAGGTTGGTGGTCAGGATGATGACCGTGTTCTTGAAGTCCACGATCCGACCCTGACCGTCGGTGAGCCGACCGTCCTCGAGGATCTGCAGGAGCGTGTTGAACACGTCCGGGTGGGCCTTCTCGATCTCGTCGAAGAGGACCACCGAGAACGGCCGACGCCGCACCTTCTCGGTCAGCTGCCCGCCCTCGTCGTAGCCGACGTAGCCGGGAGGGGCACCCACGAGCCGGGAGACCGTGTAACGGTCGTGGAACTCGGACATGTCCAGCTGGATGAGGGCATCCTCGCTGCCGAAGAGGAACTCGGCGAGCGCCTTGGACAGCTCGGTCTTACCCACACCGGACGGGCCGGCGAAGATGAACGAGCCCGACGGGCGCTTCGGGTCCTTCAGGCCGGCCCGGGTACGCCGGATCGCCTTCGAGACCGCCTTGACCGCGTCCTCCTGGCCGATGACGCGCTTGTGCAGCTCGTCCTCCATGCGCAGCAGGCGCGAGGTCTCCTCCTCGGTCAGCTTGTAGACCGGGATGCCGGTCCAGTTGCCGAGCACCTCGGCGATCTGCTCGTCGTCGACCTCGCTGACGACGTCCAGGTCACCGGCCTTCCACTCCTTCTCCCGCTGAGCCTTCTGCCCGAGGAGCTGCTTCTCCTTGTCGCGCAGCTGGGCGGCACGCTCGAAGTCCTGCGCGTCGATCGCGGACTCCTTGTCGCGACGCACCTGGGCGATGCGCTCGTCGAAGTCACGCAGGTCTGGCGGCGCGGTCATCCGGCGGATCCGCATCCGGGCACCGGCCTCGTCGATCAGGTCGATCGCCTTGTCCGGCAGGAAGCGGTCGGAGATGTACCGGTCGGCCAGAGTTGCGGCAGCGACGAGAGCTGCGTCGGTGATGCTCACCCGGTGGTGCGCCTCGTACCGGTCACGCAGGCCCTTGAGGATCTCGATGGTGTGCGCCAGCGACGGCTCACCCACCTGGATCGGCTGGAACCGGCGCTCGAGCGCGGCGTCCTTCTCCAGGTGCTTGCGGTACTCGTCCAGCGTGGTGGCGCCGATGGTCTGCAGCTCACCACGGGCCAGCATCGGCTTGAGGATGCTCGCGGCGTCGATCGCGCCCTCGGCGGCACCCGCACCCACCAGGGTGTGGATCTCGTCGATGAACAGGATGATGTCGCCGCGGGTGCGGATCTCCTTGAGCACCTTCTTGAGGCGCTCCTCGAAGTCACCGCGGTAGCGGGAACCGGCGACGAGCGCACCGAGGTCGAGCGTGTAGAGCTGCTTGTCCTTGAGAGTCTCGGGCACCTCGCCCTTGATGATCTTCTGGGAAAGCCCCTCCACCACGGCGGTCTTACCGACGCCGGGCTCACCGATCAGGACCGGGTTGTTCTTGGTACGGCGGGAGAGCACCTGCATGACCCGCTCGATTTCCTTCTCGCGCCCGATGACCGGGTCGAGCTTGCCCTCGCGGGCGGCCTGAGTCAGGTTGCGGCCGAACTGGTCCAGCACCAGGCTGGTCGACGGCGCGGCCTCACCCGGCGCGGCGCCCGCCGCGGCAGGCTCCTTGCCCTGGTAGCCGGAAAGCAGCTGAATCACCTGCTGGCGGACCCGGTTGAGGTCGGCGCCGAGCTTGACCAGCACCTGGGCGGCGACGCCCTCGCCCTCACGGATCAGACCGAGCAGGATGTGCTCAGTGCCGATGTAGTTGTGGCCGAGCTGCAGCGCCTCGCGCAGCGACAGCTCCAGCACCTTCTTGGCCCGCGGCGTGAACGGGATGTGCCCGCTCGGCGCCTGCTGGCCCTGGCCGATGATCTCCTCGACCTGCTGGCGGACGCCCTCCAGGGAGATGCCGAGGCTCTCCAGGGCCTTTGCCGCGACGCCTTCACCTTCGTGGATCAGGCCCAGCAGGATGTGTTCCGTACCGATGTAGTTGTGGTTGAGCATCCGGGCCTCTTCTTGGGCCAGGACGACAACCCGTCGCGCTCGGTCGGTGAACCGCTCGAACATGCCCTCGTGCTCCTCACGTGCCGTGCGCCTTGATGGTCAAGATCTTGGCGGGGCCGGTGCACGAACGTCCGGGACGGGCGTCCGTGCCTCCTTACTCTATCGTCGCTGACCGACTCAGCTGAGGTCGTGTGTCTCCGGTCTGGGTCGGTTCCACGTCGTTTTGCACAACCGTCCGCGCTCAGGAGGTGTTCCGGTAGCCCTGTCGCTACGCGCAGAGCGAAATCCGGATGGCGCGACGGACGCCCGATCCCGGCTCCGGAAGCACTCCGGGAGGCTCCGGGCGGGCGGGCCGGAGGTCACGACGAACGCCGCGCCCGACCCTGGGGAAGGTTGTCCACAGGCTGTGGATAGCTGTCCCACTGGTTGTGGACAACGCCGGCGGGCACGAGATGCTTCCCGGCCCCGCAACCCGGACCCGGCGGGCCATCGACCCCCAAACCCGGACACGCCCGGCAGGCGCGGTCGCGGATACGGCGACGCCGGCCCGGAGAACTGCTCCGGCCCGGCGTCGGTGTCGCCTACGGTGGCGGCTGGCCACCAAGCTGCTGACGGATCAGCGCTTAGCGTGGTACTCGTCGACGATCTCCTGCGGGATACGACCCCGGTCCGAGATGTCCTTGCCAGCCTTCTTGGCCCACTCCCGGATCGCCTTGTTCTGTTCCCGATCGGCGGTCGCGCCACCCCGACCGCGGGCAGCCCGTCCACCGATCACCACGCCACCCCGGCCGACCTTGGTGCCGGCGCCGACGTACGAGGCAAAAGCCTCGCGCAATTTCGCGGCGTTGGCACTCGACAGGTCGATCTCGTACTGAACGCCGTCGAGGGCGAACTTGACGGTCTCGTCAGCGTCCCCGCCGTCCAGGTCATCGACCAGCTTGTGAATGATCTGCTTGGCCACGTCCCACATTCCTTTCGAGCAGGGCACTCCTGCTAACGAGAGCACAATAACCCGGGTGCCGCTCGCCGCGTCAATAGGATGCCGTTACGGCTCGGCGTGGGCCGGCCGAGACTACTCCTGGCGGACCAACGGGAAGAGGATCGTTTCCCGAATTCCGAGCCCGGTCAGGGCCATCAACAGGCGATCGATTCCCATTCCCATACCGCCGGCCGGCGGCATTCCATACTCCATCGCCCGGAGAAAGTCCTCGTCGAGACGCATCGCCTCGTCGTCGCCACGGGCGGCCAGCTGCGCCTGGGCCACCAGCCGCTCCCGCTGCACGACCGGGTCGACCAGCTCGGAGTACGCGGTCCCCAGCTCGAAGCCGAGCACGTAGAGGTCCCACTTCTCGGCCAGCCCCGGCTCGCTCCGGTGCGCCCGGGTGAGCGGGCTGGTCTCCTCCGGGTAGTCCCGCACGAAGGTGGGCGCCTCCAGGCCCGGAACGACCAGTTCCTCGAACAGTTCCTCGGCCAGCTTGCCGGGGCCCCACTTCGGGTCCACGGCCAATCCCACCTTGTCCGCGTACTCCACCAGGCGCGAGCGTTCGGTGCGGACCGTGACCTCCTCGCCGAGCGCCTCGGAAAGCACACCGAACAACGTCACGGACCGCCACTCGCCGCCCAGGTCGAACTCCCGCCCGTCGGCGTGGGTCACCACCATCGAGCCGCTGACCGCGATCGCCGCCTGTTGCACGAGATTGCGGGTCAACTCGGCCATCGTGTCGTAGTCGCCGTACGCCTGGTACGTCTCCAGCATCGCGAACTCCGGCGAGTGCGAAGAGTCGATCCCCTCATTACGGAAGTTGCGGTTGATCTCGAAGACGCTGTCGACACCGCCGACCACGGCGCGCTTGAGAAACAGTTCCGGCGCGATTCGCAGATACAGATCGGTGTTCAACGCATTGCTGTGGGTCACGAACGGTCGAGCCGCGGCACCACCGTGCAGCAGTTGCAACATCGGCGTTTCCACCTCGATGAAGCCCTGCCCGTGCAGTGAATCGCGCAGACTGCGTACCGCGGCGGCCCGGGTACGGACCATCTCCCGGGCCTGGGGCCGGACGATCAGGTCGACGTAACGCTGCCGGACGCGGGCCTCCTCGGAGAGGGGCTTGTGCGCCACCGGCAGCGGTCGCAGCGCCTTGGCGGTCATGTCCCACTGCTGCGCCAACACCGACAGCTCACCCCGCCGGCTGGTGATCACCTCACCGGTGACGCCGACGTGGTCACCGAGGTCGACCAGGCGCTTCCACGCCTCCAGCCGCTCCGGGCCGACCCGGTCCAGGGAGAGCATCGCCTGCAACTCGGTGCCGTCGCCGTCCCGGAGAGTCGCGAAACAGAGCTTGCCCGTGTTGCGTACGAAGATCACTCGACCGGTGACCGCGACCTGGTCACCGGTCGCGGTGTCGGTCGGCAGGTCGGCGTAGCGCGCCCGGACCTGCGCCAGGGTGTTCGTTCGGGGGAAGCCGACCGGGTAGGGCTCGACACCCTCGGCGAGCATCCGGTCCCGCTTCTCCCGGCGGACCTTCATCTGCTCGGGAAGGTCGTCGGCGGGGTCCACTGGCACGGCGTTCTGCTCGCTCACGGCACGTTTCCTCGTCACGGAGATACAGGGGGTCAGGCCCGAGCGTACTCAAGCGCCCCGAGGGCTGTTAGCGGATAACCTGCCCGTCATGGTCGATCACACACATGCCCTCTCCTTTGGCGCCGCCGCGGGTGATTACGACCGGTTTCGGCCACGTTATCCCGAGGCTGCGGTCCGCTGGGCACTCGATGGGCTGAGCAACGCCCGGGTCGTCGACCTCGCAGCGGGCACCGGCATCCTGACCCGCGCCGCGCAGGCGCTGGGCCACGAGGTCGTACCCGTCGAGCCCGATCCGGGGATGCGGGCGCAGCTCGCCGAGAGCACCCCGGGCGCGACGGCGCTCGCGGGCAGCGCCGAGGCGGTGCCGCTGCCCGACAGCGCGGCGGACGCGGTGCTGGTCGGCACGGCGTACCACTGGTTCGACCGGGAACCCGCGCACGCCGAGATCGCCCGGGTGCTCCGCCCCGGCGGCACCTTCGCCCCGATCTGGAACATCCGGGACGACCGGGTCGACTGGGTGGCGGAGCTGAGCCGGATCGCCCACATCGGGGACAAGTCCGCCAACCTGGTCGACAGGTACGCGGACTTCGGCCCCGCGTTCGGCGCGATCGAGCTGGGCGAGTTCACCCACCGCACCACGCTCACCCCGGACGAGGTGTTCGGCATGATCCGCACCCGTTCGTACTGGCTCACCGCCTCCACGGAGGATCGGCAGCGGGTCGAGCGGGAACTGGCCGAACTCCTGGACACCCACCCCGCCCTGGTTGGCCGGGAGACCGTCGAGCTGCCGTACCGGACGCTGGTTCTGCGCGCGCGGCGGCGGTGAGGCCCGCGCGCGGAGACGACCCCGGCGGCGGCGGTCGGTGTCACAGGTTGCGCTCGTAGACCATCCGCAGGCCGATCAGCGTGATCATCGGTTCGTGGTGGGTGATGCTGCGGCACTCGTTGATCACCAGGGAGGCGAGGCCGCCGGTGGCGATCACCGCCCGTACCTCACCCAACTCCTCGGTCATCCGCTCGACGATCCGGTCCACCTGACCGGCGAAGCCGAAATACAGGCCGGCCTGGAGGCACTCCACGGTGTTCTTGCCGATCACCGAGCGGGGCTTGGTCGCCTCGACCTTGCGCAGCTGGGCGGCCCGGGCGGCCAACGCGTCGAAGGAGATCTCGATGCCCGGGGCGAACGCCCCGCCGAGGAACTCGCCCCTCTCGCTGATCACGTCGAAGTTGGTGGTGGTGCCGAAGTCGACCACGATCGACGGCCCGCCGTAGAGGGTGTACGCGGCCAGGGTGTTCACCACCCGGTCGGCGCCCACCTCCTTCGGGTTGTCGATCGCCAACTGCACCCCGGTCCGTACCCCGGGCTCGACGATCACGCTCGGCAGGTCGGCGTAGTAACGGCCGAGCATGGTGCGCAGCGATCGCAGCGCGGCCGGCACAGTGGAGCAGGCGGCCACACCGGTGATCTCGACGTTGTCCCCGGCCAGCAGGCCCCGGAACATCAGGCCCAACTCGTCCGCCGTCGAGCGGGCATCGGTCTTGATCCGCCAGGAGTGCACCAGCTTGTCGCCGTCGAAGGTCGCCAGCACGGTGTTGGTGTTTCCGATGTCGATGCAGAGCAGCACGCACGCAGCCTAGACAACTAGTCAGTACGCAGGTCCAGCGCGATGTCCAGGATCGGCGACGAGTGGGTCAACGCACCCACCGAGAGGAAGTCGACGCCGGTGGCCGCGTACCGGCCCGCCACCGCCAGGGTCAGCCCGCCGGTCGCCTCCAACTCCGCCCGGTCACCCACCGCGGTCACCGTCTCGGCCAGCACCTCGGGCGTCATGTTGTCGCAGAGCAGGAAATCCGCCCCGGCCTCCACCGCCTCCACCGCCTCGTCGACCGTGGTCACCTCGACCTGCACCGGCACCTCCGGGAACGCCTCCCGGACCCGCTGGTACGCCGCCGTGATGCCCCCGGCCGCCAGCTTGTGGTTGTCCTTGATCATGGCCACGTCGTAGAGGCCCATCCGCTTGTTGGTGCCTCCGCCGGCACGCACCGCGTACTTCTCCAGTGCCCGCAGGCCCGGCGTCGTCTTGCGGGTGTCCAGCACCATCGCCTTCGTGCCGGCCAGGGCGTCCGCCCAGGCGCGGGTGTGGGTCGCCACCCCGGACATCCGGCAGAGCAGGTTGAGCGCCGTCCGCTCGGCCGTGAGCAGCAGCCGCGTCGGCCCGGTCACCGTCGCCAGCACGTCGCCGCGGGCCACCCGCTCACCGTCGCGGGCCAGCACCGACACCTCGACGGTACGACCGAAGCCGGTCACCTCGCCGACCACCTCGAACACGGCGGCGGCCACGGCCATCCCGGCCAGCACCCCGTCCGCACGCGCCACCAGGTCGGCGGTGTCGGTCTGCTCCGCCGGAATGGTGGCCACGCTGGTGACGTCGAGAAAATCCGGGCCCAGATCCTCGACGAGCGCGTTCTCGATCACCCGCCGCACCTGCGCCGGGTCCAGTCCGGCCGCCCGCAACGCCGCCTGCGTCGACTCGATCATGACTTTCCCTCCCACTGCTGGGTCAACCCGCCCTGCGCCCCGATCGACCCGACCAGGTGGCCCAGCCACCGCTCGTCGGCCGTCGGAAAGTCCTCCCGCCAGTGGCAACCCCGGGTCTCGCCGCGCGCGTACGCGGCCGCCACCAGCGTCGACGCCACGGTGAGCAGGTTGGTCGCCTCCCAGTCGGCGGTCCGCGGCCGGCCCCGGGCAACGCCCAACTCGGTAAGCGTCCCGGCCGTCCCGGCCAGCGTCGCGGCGGAACGGAGCACGCCGGCCCCCCGGGTCATCGCCCGTTGCAGGGTCGGCGTCGCCTCCGCCGGCAGCACCCAGCCCGTACCCCCACGCCAGGCGCCGGTGTCCGCCGGCTGCACCTGCTCGGGCAGGCCGGCCGCGATGTCCTCGGCGATCCGCCGGGAGAAGACCAGGCCCTCCAGCAGCGAGTTGCTGGCCAGCCGGTTCGCACCGTGCACACCCGTGCAGGCCACCTCGCCGCAGGCGTACAGGCCGGGGATGGAGGTGCGGCCGCGCAGATCGGTGCGGACGCCGCCGGAGGCGTAGTGGGCTGCCGGCGCGACCGGGATCAGGTCGGTCGCCGGGTCCACGCCGATCGCCAGGCAGGACGCCACGATCGTCGGGAACCGCCCGGCCAGGAAGTCCCCGCCCAGGTGCCGCGCGTCGAGGAAGACGTGGTCCGCGCCGGTGGCCAGCAACACCCGGTGGATGCCCTTGGCCACCACGTCCCGGGGGGCCAGCTCGGCCAACTCGTGCTGGCCCACCATGAACCGCTTGCCGTCCGCGTCCACCAGGTACGCGCCCTCGCCGCGCAGCGCCTCGGAGACCAGCGGCTGCTGTGCGTGCCCCGCGCCGGGCACACCGGCACCGGGCGGCGTGATCAGGGCGGTCGGATGAAACTGGACGAACTCCACGTCGGTCACCGCCGCGCCGGCCCGCATCGCCAGCGCCACACCGTCCCCGGTGGAGACCGCCGGGTTGGTGGTGGCCGAGAAGATCTGCCCCATCCCGCCGGTGGCGAGCACCACCGCCCGGGCCAGCAGCGCACCGACGCCGTCCTCGCTGCCCTCGCCGAGCACGTGCAGGGTGATTCCGCAGGCCGCACCGAGCCCGTCCGGGCCGTCGCCCGGCGCTCGCAGCAGGTCCAGCACCAGGGCGTGCTCGACCAGCCGGATCCACGGGTCGCGCTGCACCGCGGCGTGCAGGGCCCGCTGCACCTCCGCGCCGGTGGCGTCCCCGCCCGCGTGCACGATCCGGTCCGCCCGGTGCCCGCCCTCACGGGTCAGCATCAGGGAGCCGTCGGGGTGACGATCGAACTCGGCGCCGATCCGGATCAGCTCGCGCAGCCGGGTCGGGCCCTCCTCGACCAGCACCCGGACGGCCGCCGGGTCGCAGAGCCCGACCCCGGCGACCTCGGTGTCCCGGGCGTGCGCCGCCGGGGTGTCCGTCGGGTCGAGCACGGCGGCGATGCCGCCCTGCGCCCACCGGGTCGAGCCATCGTCGATACTGACCTTGGTGACCACCGTGACGTGCAGGCCCGCCTCACGCAGGTGCAGCGCCGCGGTCAACCCGGCCACCCCGGAACCCACCACGATCACGTCGGTGGTCTCCACCCAGCCGGGCGCGGGCGCGGCCAGCAACTGGGGCAGGGCCGGCAGGTCGACGGTCGGAAGGTCCATCCCCTCAGTCAACCCGAACCATCCTCGCCAGGGGCGGCGGGGGCGGGACGAGTGTTTTGGGCTACCCCGTCCGACCCCGCCCGCGCCGCGCCGGCCGTCGGGGCATGGTCACTTCGTCCGGACCGGTAGGCCGGCCGGGCCCGCGCCCTTCAACGAGGCGGTCACCGTACGGTCGCTGAGCCACAGGTAGCAGCGGACACCCCGGTCACCGACCCGCCAGCGCCCCGCACCCGGTGGACGGACCACCACGCCGCTGCGGAACCGCAGCTCGGCGTCGTCCGGCACGCCCACGTAGCGGCCGAGGGCGCTGCGGCAGCCCGTGTAGAGCGGCGCCCAATCGGCGTCCCGGGTCGGGTACGGCGTGTCCGGCGCACGCCACACCCCGACGAACTCGGCGTCGTGCTGTCTGGCGCACTCCACCGGGACCAGCGTCTGCACACCCCTACCGGCCGCACCTCGGGTCTGCTGGCAACCCAGTCGCAGCCCGGAGGCCCCCTTCAACGCGTCCCGCAGACTGCCCGACCGGACGACCACGGTGGCCGCCGCCTCGACCGTGGTCAGCTCGGTGAGGTCACACCGGAACCAACGGGAACCCGCGGCCCAACCCGGCCCGGAGGGCAGCGCCACGGACAACCGCAGCCGGCCGGCTCGCCAGTCGTCACCCAGAAAGCCGGTCGCCCGGGTGTCGCACTCGGCGAACGCACCTCGCAGCTCCGCCGAGCCACCCGCCGGGGCGTTCGCGCGCTCGACCGGGAACGCCCCCACGTGGACGGTCTCCACCCGGTGCGGGCCGGCGCAGTCCACCGGCTCATAGCTGGCCAGGGTGACGACATCGGTGAAATCGGCGGCCTGACACACCCCGGCGGCCGGGGTGAAGGCCGACGGTGGCGGCAGCGCCTCCCAGTCGTCGGTCAGGTCACCGTCCAGGCCGCCGGACCCACCGCAGCCGACCAGCAGCAGTGCCGTCACGGCAGCGGCGAACAGAGTCGACATGGCACTGCGCAAAGCGGCCTCCCCCAGCCACCGACCGGCTTTCGCCAGCGCGCCAAGGGTAACCGGAAATGACCTTCTGGTAACAGACCGGAATCGCGTCGCGCGGGATCAGACTCCGGACACGGCCAGCGGGCTGGGCACCGGGCCCCCGGCCATGCCCGGCGCCACCCCAGCCGGGTCAGCGCCCAGCTCGATCACCCGGTTGTCGGCGTCCACGTGCACCACCCGCGGCCGGTACGACCGGGCCTCGGCGTCGTCCATCTGCCCGTACGAGATCAGGATGACCAGGTCACCGGGGTGCACCAGGTGCGCGGCGGCGCCGTTGATGCCGATCACGCCGCTGCCCCGCTCGCCCGGAATCACGTACGTCTCCAACCGGGCGCCATTGGTGATGTCCACGATCGCCACCTGCTCGCCGGGGAGCAGGTCGGCGGCGTCGAGCAGGTCCTCGTCCACCGTCACCGAACCGACGTAGTGCAGGTCGGCCTGGGTCACCGTGGCCCGGTGGATCTTCGACTTGAGCATGGTCCGCAGCATCGGGGTGGCCTTTCGCGGGAGTGGTGGAGAGTGGTGCGGCCGGGTCAGGGACGGGGGGCGAGGTGGATCGCCGCGTTGTCGATCAAGCGGGTGGTGCCCACCCAGGCGGCGATCACCAGCCGGGCCGGCCCGGACACCGGCCCCGGTTCCAGCTCCGGATCGGTGAGCACCAGGTAGTCGAGGCGGGCACCGGGCGTACCGGCACCGAACGCGGCGTGCGCGGCGGTCAGCACCGCCCCCGCGTCCAGGCCGTCGTCGGCCGCCCGTGCACCGGCCCGCAGCGCGGCGGACAGGCTCAGCGCATCGGCCCGCTCCGACTCGCTGAGGTAGCGGTTGCGGCTGGAGAGTGCCAGCCCGTCCGCCTCTCGGACGGTCGGCACACCGACCACCTCGACCGGCACGTCCAGGTCCCGCGTCATCCGTCGGACCAGGGTGAGCTGCTGGTAGTCCTTCTCGCCGAAGAAGGCCAGGTCCGGCTGGGTGAGCTGGAGCAGCTTCAGCACCACGGTGAGCACACCGTGGAAGAAGCCGGGGCGGCTCGCGCCCTCCAGCTCCGAGCCGAGCGGGCCGGGGTCGAGGCGCACCCGAGGCTGGCCGTCCGGGTACATGTCCGCCACCGACGGGGCGAAGACCAGGTCGGCACCCGCCCGCCGGCACACCTCCAGATCCGCGTCGAGGGTCCGCGGGTAGCGGTCGAAGTCCTCGTTCGGCCCGAACTGCAAGGGGTTCACGAAGATCGTAACCAGCACGTGGTCGGCCTGTTCCCGGGCCGCGCGCAGCAACGTCTCGTGCCCGGAGTGCAGCGCGCCCATGGTCATCACCACCCCGACCGTGCCCTTCAGCCCGGCCCGGGCCTCGGCCAACTCGGCGCGCGTGTGCACGACCTGCGTCACAGCGACACCTCGGTTCGCGACTGCGGGGCTCGCAAGATCGGCTCACTCCTCACGCTCACGCGGCCACCTCCCGACCGGTGTCGGCCAGCACGCCGAGCAGCGACTGCGCGTCCACCGGCCGCAGCCGGCCGGCGGCGATCGCCCGGTCGGCGGTACGCCGGGCCAACGCCAGGTACGCGGGGACGGACTCCGGAGCGGTGGCGGCCAACCGGGCCAGGTGCCGCTGGACGGTGCCCGCGTCACCACGGGAGACCGGGCCGGTCAACGCGTCGTCGCCCAGCCGCAGCGCGTTCTCCAGGGCAGCCCGCAGCAGCGGCGCGAGCACCTTCTCCGGACGGGCCACCCCGGCGTCGCGCAGCCGGTCGATGGCCTCGTTCACGAGGGTCACCAGGTGGTTCGCGCCGTGGGCCAGCGCGGCGTGGTACAGCGGGCGGTCCGACTCGGCCACCCACTCGGGCACACCGCCCAGGTCGGCGACCAGCCGGGCGGCCAGCGGGCGCAGTTGGGCCGGGGCGGTCACCCCGTACGAGATGCCGTCGAGCCGAGCCAGGTCGTCCGGCGTACCGGTGAAGGTCATCGCGGGGTGCAGGGCGAGCGGCCGGGCGCCGACCTCGGTCGCCGGCGCCAGCACGTCAAGGCCGTGCGCGCCGGAGGTGTGGGCGACCACCTGGCCCGGGCGCAGCGCACCCCGATCGGCGAGGTCGGCCACCACGCCGGCCAGCGCGTCGTCCGGTACGGCGATCAGCAGCAGGTCGGTGGCGGCGTGGGCCACGACGGGGACCGAGTGGCGGGGCACCTCGGGCAGCAGGAGGGCGAGTCGGGCACGGCTGGCCCCGGAGCCGCCGGTGACGGCGACCACCTGGTGCCCGGCGGCGGCGAGTGCGGCGCCCAGCACCGCTCCGACCCGACCGGCACCAACGACACCGACGGTGAGCAGGCGAGAGGAGACGGAGGCGCCGGTGACGGCGCGATCCCGCGATGCGGCGGGCCCGTGCGGGGCGGCCGGACGCGGGCGCAACGGTGCGCTCATGACCACGATCCAGTCCTCGAGAAGGGGTACCGGTCGATCGCAAGTATGCGCCCGGCCCACCGAACCCGGACAAGCATGTGTGAAAACCTTCACCACCCCCGGAAGTGCCCTCCGCCACCGTCCCCGACCGCCACAGAAGCGCTGCCACCAGCGCGTTCCCGCGACCACCTTGATCAGGTGATGAAAAATAGGCACTCGGGTCGTTTCTGACCTACTTTTCATCACCTGATCACCACGCACCCCTGCGGCGTCGAACCAGCTACGCGGGTGATCGCGGCGCACCCTGAACTCGGAGTGAACTGATGTCGATCGCCTGGCGAGACGCGATGAGCCAGGCCCTCTACGGGCCGGGCGGCTTCTTCGTCGCCGGCACCGGGCCGGCCGACCACTTCCGCACCAGCGTGCACGCGTCCCCAGCCTTCGCCACCGCCCTGCTGCGCCTTCTCTCGCAGGTCGACGCTGCCCTCGGCCACCCGGACCGGCTCGATGTGGTTGACGTCGGGGCTGGGCGGGGGGAACTCCTGCATAGCCTGCTCAGGCTCGTCGCATCCGCATCCGCCGTCGGGGTTGTGGTGGGGGTTTCCGGGGAGCCCACCCGCTCCGGGCGGTCAGGCTTGATCCCTCCGCGGGCGGGCTCCCCGGAAACCCTGACTCCCGCGGCAGCCGCCCGTCCGCTGGGCGACGAGCCGTCGTCCGTCGCCGCCCGTCCGTCGCTCGCGGAACGCGTGCGGTTCACCGCCGTCGAGCTGGCCCCGCGCCCCGAACACCTAGCTGAAGAGATCAACTGGGTGTCCGAAATTCCTGCCAGGATCAACGGGGTGTTGCTGGCGACCGAGTGGTTGGACAACGTTCCGCTGGACGTGGCGGTGCACACCTCGGACGGCTGGCGATACGTGTTAGTCGATCCCGAGAGCGGCGCGGAGACGGTCGGCGAGCTGGTCAGCCCCGCTGATCTTGATTGGCTCACGCGGTGGTGGCCCACCAGCTCTCGCAGCACAGACCGTGACGCGGACGGCGTAGTGACCTCGACTGGTGCGACTGGCGGAAGCGGGTCGGGTTTCCGGGCAGCCCGGCCGGCGCAGGGATCAAGCCTGACCGCCCGGAGCCGGCCGGGCTGCCCGGAAACCCCCCACAGCGACCACCGCGCCGAGATCGGCAGGCCACGGGACGAAGCCTGGGCGCACGCGGTGCGGCAGATCAGCCGAGGGCTGGCGGTCGCGGTCGACTACGGGCACCTGCGGGAGGCACGACCGGTCGACGGGACGTTGACCGGGTATCGGGGTGGACGGCAGGTTCCTCCGGTGCCGGACGGGTCGAGTGATGTGACCGCCCACGTGGCCATGGACTCGGTCGCCTCCGCTGGTGCGACGGTCGCCCGGTGCGCGTACTCCCTGGTTTCACAGCGGGAGGCGCTGGGGGCGCTCGGGGCCGACGGCCGCCGACCGCCGCTGAGCCTGGCCGGCACCGACCCGGCAGGCTACGTGCGGGCGCTGGCCGCCGCGTCGGCGGTGGCCGAGCTGACCGACCCGGCCGGGCTCGGTGGGCACTGGTGGCTGCGCCAACCGGTCGACATCCCACTCGGGCCGGCCGTGGCACGATGACGGGCATGACCACCGACGCCGGGGACCTTCGCGAACTGACCGTCGGCACCGGGGCCGGCCTGGTCGCCGGCACCGGCGATCAGCAGCTCGGCACCGACATGGTGCTGAACATCGGCCCGCAGCACCCCTCCACGCACGGTGTGCTGCGGCTGAAGCTGGTGCTGGACGGCGAGCGGGTGGTCGCCTGCGAACCGATCGTCGGTTACATGCACCGGGGCGCGGAGAAGCTCTTCGAGGTGCGTGACTACCGGCAGATCATCGTGCTGGCCAACCGGCACGACTGGCTCTCGGCGTTCTCCAACGAGCTGGGCGTGGTGCTCGCGGTGGAACGCCTGATGGGCATGGAGGTGCCGGAGCGGGCCACCTGGCTGCGGATGGCCCTCGCGGAGCTGAACCGGGTGCTCAACCACCTGATGTTCCTCGGCTCCTACCCGCTGGAGATCGGGGCGATCACGCCGATCTTCTACGCCTTCCGGGAGCGGGAGACCATCCAGGCGGTGATGGAGGAGGTCTCCGGCGGCCGGATCCACTACATGTTCAACCGGGTGGGCGGCCTCAAGGAGGAGGTGCCGTACGGCTGGACCGGGCGGGCCCGCGCGGCGATCGGCGAGGTACGCCGGCGGTTACCCGATCTGGACCACCTGATCCGGCGCAACGAGATCTTCCTCGCCCGGACCGTCGGCGTCGGTGTGCTCTCCGCCGCGGACGCCGCCGCGTTCGGTGCGTCCGGGCCGGTGGCCCGCGCCTCCGGCCTCGACCTGGACCTGCGCCGCGACGACCCCTACCTGGCGTACGACGAACTGGACGTGCCGGTGGTCACCCGCACCACCGGGGACTGCCATGCCCGCTTCGAGGTGCTGCTCGACCAGGTGTACGCATCGCTGGACCTCGCCGAGCAGTGCCTGAACCGGGTGGACCGGCTGACCGGGCCGATCAACACCCGACTGCCGAAGGTGCTCAAGGCGCCGGAGGGGCACACCTACGCCTGGACCGAGAACCCGCTCGGCATCAACGGCTACTACCTGGTGTCCCGGGGCGAGAAGACGCCGTGGCGGTTGAAGCTGCGCACCGCCTCGTACGCGAATGTGCAGGCGCTGGCCACCCTGCTCCCCGGCTGCCTGGTCCCGGATCTGATCGCGATCCTCGGCTCGATGTTCTTCGTGGTCGGCGACATCGACAAGTGACGCGAGCCACCTGACCGGTCAGCGCCAACGGTCGCCGGGGGGCGGGGCACCGCCAGCGCGCGGCACGTCGTCCTGCGGTGGATAGCCGTAGCGCTCGTCGACCCGACGCCGGCCGGCCCGCTCCGGCGCGGGTTCCGCCTGGTGGCCGCGCTGGCGCGGTGGGCGCCACTCGTCCGGCACCGGTACGCCGCCCACCGGCAGCGCCGGCCGACCCGCCGGCTCGGCCCGGTGGTACGACTCACGCTCCTCGTACCGGCCGGCGTCCTCGTGACGGCGCGGTTCCTCGTGGCGAACGGCGGCCCAGCGGTCGGCCACCCGGTACTCGGTGCCGGCGGCGTCGGCGTGCAACTCGGCCCGGCGTTCCCCGACCCGCAGCTCACGGCCGTTCTCGTCGTCGCGGACGGCGGCCCACCGGTCACCGGCCCGCAACTGAGACCAGTACTCGCCGGTGTCGTCGGCCCGCAGGGCCGGCCCGGGCTGCGGCGCGGCGGCGTCCGCCCGATCGCGCTGCTCCGACCAGCGACGATCGTCCGGGCTGTCCCAGGAGCCCGGCGCCTGCCGGTCCGGCGTGCGATGCGACCGGGCCACCGGCCCGCGCTCGTCGGGCTGGGCGTACGCGTCGCGCGGATCGGTCCACTCCGGTTCGTCGGGGCGGCCTGTCCAACCCGGCTCGTCGGCGTCGACGTCGGGCAGGTTCCGTTCGGCACCCCACCCCGCCCCGTCCCGCGCGCTGCTCCACTCGGGCTCGCCCCAGGTCGGGGGACGTGCACCCCGGGAGCGGTTGTCGCCGGGGCGGATCCGGTCGTCGTCGTACCCGGTTCGGGGGCGCTCGTCCGCGCCGCCACCGCGGGTCCACTCCTGCGCGGGCGGGGTCCACTGGCCGGCGTACCCGCCGCCGTAGTGCCCAGCCGGCTCGGCCGGGCCGCCGTCCACCACGGTGTGCCGGGTGGTGACGTGGACGGTCTCGGTGTGCCGGACCACGCCGCCCGGCCGGTGCGCCGGTTCCGGGCGGTCGTGCTCGCGGGGGCGGGCCGAGCCGTACGCGGTGGCAGCCGGTCGTTCCGCGCTGTACATCCCCGGGGTGGCCGGCGGTTCGACGGACTCCCGTGCGTACGCCGGTTCGTCGTCGTCAGTGTGCTCGGAGCGACCCCACCGGGGCGCGTCGTCAGGGCCCGACACTCGGGCGCGGCCCGCCGGTGCGTCACCCGGCACCGGGACCCGGCGACGGGCCACCGGCGCGTCGTCCACCGGCGGGTCGACGGCCGGCACCCGAGCCCGCCCGGCACCTGGCGGCTCGGCGGCGGGAACGGCACCGGCGAGGGCGGCACCGCTGGCGTCGAGGCGGCGGCGGACCGCGGCGACCCCCTCCTGGGCCCGCTGCGCCTGGTCGAGCGCCTGGTTACCGCGCTGCGCGGCGGCCACGATCTCGCTGCGCAACTCCCGGCGGAGCTCCTCGATCTCGTCCAGCAGCTCGTCGGCCCGCGCCGAACCGCCCTCGCCGTCGCGCCGCAGCGCGATGGAGAGGCCGATCAGCACCACCGCGACAATGGCGAGCACCGCGGCGAAGCGCAGCGGGCCGTTGCCGTCGGCGACCAGCAGGATCAGCGCTGCCACCGGCGCGAGAGCGACGCCCGCCCAGAAGAGCATGGTCAGCAGCGGTGGTTGACGCCGAGCGTCAGAGGTGGCCGGGGCTGGCATGGATGTGCAGCCTACCGAGGATCGCGGCCCAGGGGAACGGACCTGAACACTCCTCGCACACTTCGACCTGGCCGTTTGATCGCTTCATCTGCATGGCTCACTCGAACGCGGCGCGCATCCGTGTTTCAATCGACAAACAACAATCATGGGGGTGGATATGAGAGTGCCAGGAACGGTGAAGCGGATCTCCGTGGTGGCGGGCGCCGCCGCGCTGGTGGTCCTCTTGACCGGCCAGCCGGCCTGGGCGGTGGAGCAGACCCTCCGGATGGGCGACATCAAGCTCGCCCACGGGGGCGTCATCAACAGCGGCTACACGCTCTACGCGTGCGACGACCGAGCCAACGGTATCGGCGCGGTGACGGAAGTCCGGCTGAACACCGGCTACACCGACAACGTCCGGGACCCGAACGGCTCCGCCGCGGGGTGCGGCCAGAAGAACACCTCCGGTTCGTCGTACGCGGTGCAGTACCGGGTGTGCTCGGGTGAGGCATGCACCGGCTGGGCGCGAGCGTATTGACATGACGACGCCCCCGACCCGGTGAGGTCGAGGGCGTCGTCAACGCTCCAAGGGCAAGTCAGCTGGTGGCGAAAGCGCCGTCCGAGGAGAAGATCAGGCCCACGCTGATCGAGCCGTCGCGCAGCCCGCTCTTGGTCAGCGGCCCGCCCTGGTCCAGCGAGGAGAACTTGCCGACCGACAGCCCGTACGTCTTCTCCAGGCCCGGCTTGCAGAACGGACGCTGCTCGCACTCCGGCGGGCCACCCAGGATGGTCGCGCTGCCGGAGCACTTCGCGGCCAGCTCGGAGAGGGTCCGCACGCCGTACTTGTCGGCGAAGGCCTGGGTCACCGCGAAGGCGTTCTGGTCCTGTGCGGCAGCCGGGGCACCGAAGGTGATGCCGGCCTTGTCGCCCTCGGCCTTGAGCGCCGTCACCGTCGTGTTGATGTCGGGCGAGGAGATCGGCTGGGCGTTGGCGCCGTTGGCCTTGTTGTTGAGGAACTCGGCCATGGTCGCCGCGTACTCCGGGACGACCTGGATCTCGCCCTTCTCCAGCGCGGGCTCGTAGAGCTCCCGGTTGCCGATCTGCTGCACCTTCACCTGGTAACCGGCGGCGGTGAGCGCGATCCGGTACAGCTCGCCCAGCGTCTGGCTCTCGGCGAAGTTGCCGGCGCCCACCACGATCTCGCCGCCCGGGCCCTTGGCGATGCCCGCGGTGAGGTTGTTGGCGGTGGCGAACTCCTCGGCCGCCACCTTGGGCGTCTTACGGTCGTCGTTCACGGCCTTGTTGAGCTGGATCAGCTTCGGGGTGTCGAGCGCGGCGGAGACCTTGTCCAGTGCGGCGATCAGCTGCGGGTTGGCCGCCTTGCTGTTGACCGCGGGGATGACGTTGTCGGAGTTCTGGAGCTTCTTGTCGTCCTGCAGAGCGATGAGCTGCTGCCCGGCGACCGGGGCGCACCCGGCGCCGGAGGCGCTGGTTGCGGGCGCGTCGGTGCCGGACGAGCCGGCGTCACCGCAACCGGTGAGGAGCGCTGCCCCGGCGACGGCGCCGACAGCGCCGATCGCCAAACGTGTACGTGCGCGCATGTGCCCGCCTTCCGTGTCCCGGCGCGGCCCGTCCCGGGCCGGCCGCGTGTCCGACGGGCGATCCTGACTCTCGGACGCCCGCGAATATCCACCCAACATCCTCCGCGAGCGACCGACAACTTCGGGTGGACTTCGTCACCGCATCGTCACCGATCGGTTCACCGCTGGCCGCCGGCTCGACGGCGGGCTCACCCGGACGAGTCACCGCGAGACGGGACTCAGGCGCTCCCGGTGGCGTCGGCGGGTCGGGGCCGCCCCGCGCGCTGCCGCCCGCGCCGCAGCGGACGCGGGGTGACCAGCCGTTCGACGCCGCCGAGGACCACCTCGGCCAGCAGCGCGAGCCCGGCCACCAGCACACCACCGGCGACGATCTGACCCCCGCCGGTCGCGATACCGAGGCCGAAGCCGGTCCGGATGATCTGGCCGAGGCCGCCGCCGTTGACGAACGAGGCCAGCGCGGCGGTCGCGATCACCTGGACCGTGGCGGTCCGGAACCCGGCCGCCAGGTAGGGCACCGCGAGCGGCAGCTCCACCCGGCGCAGCAACTGCCCGCCGGACAGGCCCATCCCACGGGCCGCGTCACGGGCCTCCGGGTCCACCTGCCGCACCCCCGTGTACGCGTTGGCCAGCAGCGGCGGAACCGCGAAGACGGCCAGCGCCACCACCACCGGCGTCCGCCCGAAGCCACTGGCGAAGACCACCGGCAGGATGGTCAGCAGCGCCAGGGTGGGGATGGCCAGAGTCGCGTTGGACACCAGCACCACCAGACCGCCACCCCGGCCGAGGTGACCCAGCCAGAGACCGAGCGGCCAGGCCACCAGGCAGCCGAGCGCCACCGCCATGGCCGAGATCGTCAGGTGCTCGACGAGGCGGTCCAGCATGCCTCCGGGGTTGGTCCAGTTCAGTGGGTCGTTGATCCACACGACCGCCTGGCCGATCGGGTTCTCCGCGACGGTCACCGTGCCCCCCTCGTGGACCAGGGGGTCACCAGCCGGGCGACCAGGACGAGCAGCAGGTCGAGCACGACCGCGAGCGCCACGCAGAGCAGTGCGGCGGTCATGATCTCGGCCTTGTAGAGGTTGTTCTGGAAGCCCGCGAAGATCAACTGACCGAGACCGCCATGCCCGACCAGCACTCCGACCGTGACCAACGCCACCGTGGAGACGGTCGCCAGCCGCACACCCGTCAGGATGCCCGGCACGGCCAGCGGCAGGTCGATCCGGAACAGCCGCCCCCACCGGCCGTACCCCATCCCCTCGGCGGCCTCGCGAACCTCCGGCGGCACCTGGTTGAGGCCAGCCACCACGTTGCGCACGATCAGCAGCAACGCGTAGAGGACCAGCCCGACCAGCACGGTGGTGGTCCCGGTGCCCAGGTAGGGCGCGATGAACGCGAACAGCGCCAACGACGGGATGGTGTAGACCACCCCGCTGACGGCGAGAATCGGGCCGGCGAGTGGACGGACCCAGTAGGCCAGAACGGACAACGGCAGGGCGATCAGCACCGCGATCAACACCGCGCGCCCGGTGAGGGAGGCGTGTTCGCGCAGCGCGGCGAGGATCGTGTCAGAGTTGTCCCGCACGTACTGCCAGGAGAACCAGGGGTTACCCGGGTCGGCCCGGTAGCTCAGGCGGAAGGACATACGTGGACGTTACCCCGGAGGTCGCCAGCGTGGCCCAACCCGCGCGTGCGGCGTCGATCTCCCTGCAGGGCATCCAGAAGCGCTACCCGGACGGCACTGAGGCGGTCCGAAAGCTCAGCCTGGACGTTCGGGCCGGCGAGCTGGTGGTGCTGATCGGCCCGTCCGGCTGCGGCAAGTCGACCGTGCTGCGCATGATCAATCGCCTGATCGAGCCGACCGGAGGTCGAATCACGCTCGGCGACGAGGACGTCACCGATGTCGACCCGGTGCGGCTGCGCCGTCGCATCGGGTACGTGATCCAGAACGTCGGCCTCTTCCCACACCAGACGGTTCGAGCCAACGTGGCCACCGTGCCGGGTCTGCTCCGGTGGCCCAAGAGCCAGACCCGGGCCCGGGTCGACGAGCTGCTCGACCTGGTCGGGCTCGACCCGGCCCAGTTCGGCGGCCGCTACCCGCACGAGCTGTCGGGTGGCCAGCGGCAGCGGGTCGGCGTGGCCCGCGCGCTCGCCGCCGACCCGGTGGTGTTGCTGATGGACGAGCCGTTCTCGGCCGTCGACCCGATCGTCCGGGCCCGCCTCCAGGAGGAGTTCCTCCGCCTCCAGGCCGAGGTCCGCAAGACGATCGTGCTGGTCACCCACGACCTCGACGAGGCGGTCCGGCTCGGCGACCGGATCGCGGTGCTCTCCGAGGGAGGGCACCTGGAGCAGTACGACACGCCGGCCGCACTGCTCGGCGCACCCGCCACCCCGTTCGTACGCGAGTTCGTCGGAGCCGACCGGGGCATCCGCCGGCTGGCGGTCACCCCACTCGACCGGGAGTCGCTGGAGCCAGTACCCGGGGACGCCCCGGCGGACCTGCCCACCGTCGCACTGGACGGCTCCGCGTACGACGCGCTGGCCGTGCTGCTCACCTCGGGACGGGACCAGCTCCTGGTGACCGACGCCGGCCGACCAGTGGGTGCGCTGAGCCGACAGCGACTTCTCGACCTCGGCCGCCCGACGGGCTGACCGGCACTGACCGGGCCGCCCGCCTCGGCGGTCCGGTCGACTCAGGCGCGACCGCCGAGGCTGGCGGTGCCGATGATCCACCCGGTGAGGAAGCCGTAGCCGGCACCGGTGCTGGCGTCCTGCAGGGCGCCCAGCAGCGACGGGTCCGGGCCGAGCAGCGCCGCCAGTACGGCGGCGAGCCCACCGGCCAGCACGTACGCGGCCCAGCCGGAGAAGAACTGGCTGACCGGGCCGGGCACGCGGGCCACCTGGGCGGCTGGCAGGAGATAGAGCAGGGCCACCGCGAGGACCACCAGCAGCACGGCCCGCAGGTCGGCGGCGAACAACCCGCCGGCCTGCCCGTCCGCGTCGAGCCGCCAGGCTGGCCACGCGAGCAGGCGCAGGTAGAAGGCACCGGCCGACTCCGGGTCGGTCTGCGTGGCGGCCCAACCGGTGTAGGCAGGGCTCCCGCCGATGCCGACCAGCAACAACACGGCGAGCGCGCCGGTGCCGGCCGCGGTGCCGTAACGGCTGATCGGGCCGGATCGGCGGATGAGCGACGTGATCCGCCCAGGCCCCGAACCATTCGGTCGAGCGGACCTGGGCTGCCCCGAGCGGCTCAGTGCTTCATCAGGTAGTCGATGAAGGCGGCCCGCAGCAGCGGCGCCGACTCCTCGTAGCCGTGACCGGTCAGCTCCCGCCACAGCGCGTTGGCCTCGTCGATGGTCGGGCCGATCGAGTTCGGTGCGCCGTCCAGCACCGTGGCCTCGTCCGCGTTCGGCAGGTGCCGCAGCACCGACCAGTAGAACCCCACGTCGCGATGCTCCCGGGCCCGGGCGAACGCCCGCTCCCGCAGCTCCTCGGTGGACAGCGCGTCGAGCTCCTCGAACGAGGTTCCGCCGGGGGTGGCGGCAGGTGTGTCGGTCATGCAACCGAGCCTAACGGTCGAGATCAGCTCCGGCCTCGCGGACGCGACGCCGGTCACCGCTCGTCGGCGTTCCACCGGCGCGGGCTGTCCTCCCAACGCGGATCCCGCCAGGGGTCGACCGGTTGGGGCGCGGCCGGCGTCGGCAGCGTCGGGGGCCAGTTGTCGACCGACTGCGTCTGCGACATGGCCCAGCCCGTGCTGATCGTGCCGTCGCCGACCGGCTCGGGCTTGTCGGTGCTGCCCGGCCGGGGCCGCCCGAACGTCTCGACCAGCCGGGTGACCAGCAATCCGACGCCGAGCGCGGCACCGCCGACCGCCCAGTTGCTCAACGTCCAGCCGCGCTCCGGGGCGTACGTCTGAAAGACGGTGACCAGGCTGACCGCCAGCACGATGCCGAACACACCGCCCCGACGGCCGTACGCGCTGGTGCCAGCGAGCAGGGTCACCCCGATCGCCAGCATCGTCCAGTCCAGCCCCGAGGTGGGCGCGACCGGCCCGGGATCGTTGGCAGCGAGCAGCACACCGGCGAGCGCGGCCAGCACGGTGGAGCCGACCAACGCGACCGCGGTGACCACGGCGGCCACCACCCCCCGTCGACGGGCCGGATCGGCGACCGGCCGGTACCGGCCGACCAGCCGGCGGATCGCCCGGATTGCGCCGAACAGTCCGCCGAGGACGGCCACCGCCGCGAAACCGGCGAAGAGGTACCCGGCGCTGCGCCCAGGGTCGTAGTCGCCCTGCACCAGCACGGGCGCCGAACGGCGCTCGATGTACACCACCACACCGGCCGCGCCGGCCAGGCTGGCGGCCCACCCGGGCACGTGCAGCACCACCACGGCCAGCGCCAGCGCGAGCCCGCCCAGCGCGGCGACCGCCACGGCCGGGCCGACCGACGCCGGCAGACCGCGATCGCCCTGCTCGGCGTAGTGCAGGGCGGCGGCGACCGCGATCGGCCCGATGGCCAGGTTCGGTGCGGCGGTGCGCAGGCTCAGCCCGGCGGCGAGGGCGAGCAACCCCAGCCCGACCGCGTCGACCAGCAACGTGCGCAGGTTTTCACCGCGCACGGCGCCCGAATTGTCCTGCCAGAGCAGCCAGCCCAGGGCCACCAACCCGGCCAGCAGCAGAAGCTCCCATCCCAGGTGCACGCCGATTCGATCCCGGCCGGGCTCACCGTGGGTGGGATCGTCGAAAACGGTCTCCAAGACGACGGCGGGCACCCCGGACGAGGGCTCGGCCGACCGGTCCCGGCCCGCTTCTTCGTACGCCATGAACGCCGCCTCCCCAATGGCTGGCCGTCCCCAGTCCGGCGTGCGGACGGACCGTGGGGCGCCCTTGCTCTCCGATCGCAGGCACCGTACCCGCGCCCGGAGCTGGGCGTAACCCCTTGCTCAGCGCTGGCCGGGGCGGCTCTCCCGTGGATCCTGCTCGCGCTCGTCGTCGGGGCGTTCCGGCACCCGGCAGGAGCGCTCCAGCCACAGCGCGGCGCCGACCAGGGCCAGCGAGGCGAGTAGACCCCCGCCCGCCGCCGGCCGATCGTCCAGGGCGGCGCGGGTGGTCTCCACGAAGAGCCAGCCGGTGAGCCCCGCGTAGAAGCCGGCGAAGATGGCCGCGGCCAGCGCCGACGCCTTGGCCAGCACCACGAAGCGGGCGACCACCAGCGGGTTGACCGGGTCCCGGCCGGGCTTGCGCTCGATCCGACCTCGGGTGTTGATCGCGGCATACGCCTCGAGCACGGCGAGCCCGGCCAGCGTCACCACCGGCAGCCAGGGCAACCGGGGGACGCCGCTGTAGTAGAGGGTGCTGATGAGCAGCCAGGCCACCGCCGCCGCGGCCAGAGCGGCCACGACCAGGGTCGAGATTCGGGTGGGACCCATCCGCGACCGATCCGGGCCCGACCCGCCCGGTGGTGGGGACTTCGCCTGCGTCATGCCGGCCGGCTCCGCTCGGTCATGCCGTCGACTCTAACGCCAAGTCCGGCCGTGGACGCAGTTCCAGTGCCTCGTCCGCCGCGGGACCCGCGGTCAGCAGGTCGGTCAGCCAGCCATGACCGGGCAACCGCCCGTACGGCTGGATGTCGATCCACGGCCGCAGCACGAAGGCGCGCAGGTGCGCCCGGGGGTGCGGCAGGGTCAGCTCCGGGTCGTCGCTGAGCACCGGCTCGTCGTCGTCGCCCCAGACCGCGATCACGTCCACGTCGAGGGTGCGTGGCCCGAACCGCCGCCGCGGGTCACGGACCCGACCGGCCGTGCGCTCCGCGCCGCGGGCCCGCTCCAGCCAGTCGCGCGGGGTGGCGGCGTCGTCCTGGGCCAGCAACACCGCGTTGAGGTACGCGGGCTGGTCGGCGTCACCCCACGGTGGAGTCTCGTACACCCCGGAGAGTACGAGCACAATGTCCCCGAACGCGGCGACGGCCGTACGCAGGTGACCCAGCCGGTCGCCCAGGTTGCTGCCGAGCGACAGCACGGCCCTGGTCACCGGTCACGCGTTCGGGTCATGGTGACGGCCACGTCGGTGAAGGTGTGCGGCACCGGGGCCTCCGGCTTGTGCACGGTGACCGTGGCGGCGGCGACCCGCTCGTCGGCCATGCAGACCGCGAGGAGTCGGTCCGCGAGGGTCTCGATCAGGTTGACCGGCTCGCCGGTCACCACCGCGACCAGGCGTTCGGCCAGCTCGCCGTAATGGACGGTGTCGGTGACGTCGTCACTGGCGGCGGCCCGGCTCAGGTCGATCTCGAGGACGGCGTCGACCACGAAGTCCTGACCCTGTGCCCGCTCGAAGTCGTACACCCCGTGCCGCCCATGGGCCCGCAGGCCGGTCAGGTGGATCCGGTCGGTCGTCATCGCTGCACCTCTCGCTCGTGGTTGGCGGACGCGGCGGCCAGGCGCGGGCTGCCGGTCGCGACCCAGACGGCGAGCGCGTCGGCGGTGGCCCGCACGTCGTGCACGCGTACGCCCCAGGCGCCCGCCGCGACCGCCAGCACGCTGGTGGCCACGGTGGCGGCCTCCCGCTGGGCGGTGGGGCGCGGGGTGCCGTCCGGTGCTGCGAGCAGCCCACCGAGGTACGACTTGCGACTGGCACCGAAGAGCAGCGGGTAGCCGAGATCCAACAGCTCCGGCAGGCGGGCGCTGAGCTCCCAGTTGTGCGCGGCCGTCTTGGCGAAGCCGAGGCCGGGGTCGACGATGAGGCGGTCGGCGGCCACCCCGGCGGCCAGCGCCGCGTCGATCCGCTGGGCCAACTCGGCTCGGACGTCGGCCACCACGTCGGTGTAGGTGGCCAGCTCGCGCATCCCGCGGGAGTGTCCACGCCAGTGCATCAACACCCAGGGGCAGTGCGCGTCGCGGACCACCCGGGCCATGTCCGGGTCGGCCAGGCCGCCGGAGACGTCGTTGACCACCGCCGCCCCGGCAGCCAGGGCCGCCTCCGCCACCCGTGCGCGGCTGGTGTCGATGCTGACCGCCACGCCGGCGGCGGTGAGCTCGCGGATGACCGGCAACACGCGGTCCACCTCGGTCGCGGCGTCGATCCGCTCGGCGCCGGGACGGGTCGACTCACCACCGATGTCCACCAGGTGCGCACCGGCGTCGCGCAGACGGACGCCATGTCCGACGGCCGCGTCGAGGTCGGCGTACCGTCCGCCGTCGGAGAAGGAGTCCGGTGTGACGTTGAGGACGCCCATCACCACCGGGCCCGAGGCCCGCACCAGATCGGTCACGACTAGACGGTACCGGTCGTGGCAGCGGCACCCAGCGACCTGGGTCGGCCCCGCACCACCACCCCTGACGTGCTCATTAGAACAGGCGTACTATCGGTCATCCGGGCAGCCCCTTCGCGGCTTGTCGCAATCCGGGGCGGCCCGTACGCTTTGGAATTGGCCAGCATCGAGATGGCGAAGCTTGGAGGGAGGGCCGAAGCGGGGAAAATCCGCCCAAACCTCGCCACGCTCTGTGGTGAGTAACGAACGCAGGGTCAAGAACGCTCCGCCCTGTGAGCACATTTCCCGCCAGGCTTGCCTATTGCACCGCCGCGGCACCGCCGGCCGCGCTATGGGGAGGTTCCAGTGTTCGCCTTCGAGCTCATGGAGACGGCATCGTCCGGCGTCGCCCACGCGCTCTCCACCCTGGCGTCGGCTCCGCTCGCCGAGCCGGCACCGAAGGGGATCGACACCAACAGTGTGGTCACCTTCTTCGCCAGCAAGATCGCGCCGATCCTGCTCGCCGTCCTGGGCGTCATCTTCATCGGTCGCGCCAGCCGGGGCGAGATCTCCAAGGTGCTGACCAGCTCCGCGATCGCCATCGTCGGGCTCGCCTTCATCGCCGGCGCGGCAACACTCTTCTTCGTCGGCGATTACCTGATCGACCTGATCTTCGAATAGGCGCGTTCACCAGATGCGGCTGCGCACCGACGACGACATCTACCGGGCCCGCCTGGTCTACCTCGGGCCGCCCGGTTACACCCTTCCGGTCCACCTGCCCTACGCCCAGTACGGGCTCTTCATGCTGCTCGTCCCCCTCTACATGTTCATCCACTGGCTGTTCACGTTGACGGTCGAGCTCTTCCCCGCCTGGGAGATCGCGCTCGCCATCGTGACCACGTCGTTCATCTTCCGGCACGTCGACCCCGATCGACCGGCGCGGGTGGTCATCCGCACCGCGCTGACCGACTGGCGACGCACCCGGGAGCCGGCGATCGAGCAGCGCGACCCGCGCCTGGTCGGCAGCCGGATCAGGATTCGGGAGGAGCTGGCATGACCGGGCGTACGCCGATCGGTCCGTCGCACGACGCGGGTGAGGCGGTCGCATGAGTCGCTCTTCCACGCCGGGTTCCCCGGCCGGCCGCCCGGCCGCACCGGCAGGTCACCGTACGCAGTCATTCGACTACACCGGGGACGAGGACGAGGTGGCGCTGGATCCTGCGCTGGTCACCTCGCCCGGCCATGGTGCGGTCGGCGTGTTCCAGGCACCCCGGCCGGTTTCCCGGCGGACGCCACCCGCCGAGCCGACCTCGGTGTCGGCCGGCGAGAACGCCGACATCGACTCCCCCTTCCTTGACCTCTTCGGCGGCGCCCGACCCGGCGCTACCCGAGCTGTCTCGGCCGGCCCGAGCACCCGGGAGCAGCCGGCGATCCCGCAGCAACCGCCCGTCTCCGCCCCGGCGCCGGTCCGTCCGGTTCCCGAGCTGGAGCCACCGTGGACGCCCGCCGACCGACCCCCCGGTGGGGGGCGGTCCGTCGAGCCACGACGCGCAGGCGGCCACCCGACCGGAGAGTCCCGGGTGCCACATCAGGCCGGCGACCGACTGCCGCCGCTTCGCCCATCGGGTCAGCCGGACCCGACCGCCGAGGGCGCGTCCGTGTCGACGGCGGCCGCAGCGGCCACTCAGCCCAGCGCCACACCCGCCAGCCGGCCAACGGCACCGGTGGACCGGCCGACGACCCCGGTGGATCGGGCAACGGTCCCGGTGGACCCACCAACCGCCCCGACGGACCGGCCAGCCCTGGAGCGGACGCCGCGCCGCGCCGCAAACTCGGAGCGGCCCAAGGGGGCCGGGAAAGAGCTCGCCGCACCCCGGCAGCGCGCCGCCAGCCGGCCGGACCGGCCGGTCCGGCCGACCCGGGTCCGCGCCCCGAAGATCAAATTCGGGGATCGGGACCCGTCGGTCGAGCTGGCCATCACCGAGATAGCCGGCCATCTGACCTTCACCCCGAACACCGTCACCGCCTGGTACTGGCTGCCCGAGGTCCGCTGGGCGTTCCGACCGGACGCCGAACGCGAAGCGCTGTTGTCGGCGATCTCCGAGCAGTACGCCGGCCTGGCCGGCTTCCGGCTACACCTGCGCCGCACCACCCGGCCGTTCCCCGCCGACGAGTGGGCGCGCACCATCGACGCGCACACCCCCGCACCGCTCGCCGACGTGCCCGGCACCACCGGTTGGGCCGATCACCTGGTCGCCGCCCAGCGGCACCTGATGGCCGTCAACCACGCCGAGGGGCAGACCTACCTGGGCGTCACCTTCGCCCGCCGGTCCCTCGGCGACTCCCTCACCGAGCGGCTGCTGCGCACCTTCGGCAAAGGCACCGCCGAGGGCGAACGCCGCAAGCTGGGCCGCACCGTGGAACAGTTCGACGAGGTGCTCGGCGCGTTCGGCATGCGCGGCCGGCGGGTCACCGCCCAGGAGTTGGAGTGGCTGCTCTACCGCTCGGTGGCGCTGTGCATGGCACCACCCGGCACGCTCTCGCCGGTGACCGACGGGCGCTGGGAACGCGGTGACCTGCTCGCCCTGACCGAACAGGTCGAGCGCTACCGCACCCCGTACGGCTCGACCGTCAAGCTGGTCAACCGGATGACCGGCGAGGAACGGCACGTGGCTGTGCTCGCCGTCGGCCGGATGGAGCCGCTGGAGATCCCGGAACGGCACGAGCCCTGGCTGCACTTCCACGAGCGGCTCCCGTGGCCGATGGAAATCTCCACCCGCGTCGACATCCTCGGCTCCGGCGACTCCTTCCGTAATCTCGAACACCGGCTGCGGATGATCCGCTCGCAGCAGCTCGACTACGCCGAGCACGGCATCGACGCACCCCCGGAGCTGGAGCGACTGGCCAAGCGCGCGCTGGTGATCGGCGACGAGATGACCACCGGCCTGCCGGTCGACTCGGCCCGAGCACACGGCTGGCACCGGATCGCGGTCGGCGGCCGGACCAGGGAGGAGTGCCTGGAGCGGGCCCGCCGGCTCATCCAGCTCTACTCCCGGGAGCTGCGCATCTCGCTGCAGCACCCGAAGAACCAGGACTGGCTTGCCCGCGAGTTCATCCCCGGCGAGCCGATCGCCAACACCGGCTACGTCCGCCGCATGCCGGTGCCGTTGCTCGCCGCCGCGCTCCCCCAGGCCGCGTCCAACGTGGGTGACCGGCGGGGCGACCTGATCGGCCGGACCGCCGGCACCTGCCGCCGCCCGGTCTTCCTCGACCTGCACTTCCCCATGGAGGTCCGGGAACGCTCGGGGCTCGCGGTCTTCGTTGCCGAACCGGGCGGTGGCAAGTCGACCCTGCTCGGCGCGCTGGGCTACCTGGCCGCCCGCCGAGGTGTCCAGGTGACCCTGCTCGACCCGTCCGGGCCGCTGGCCCGACTCTGCGCGATGCCCGAGCTGCGGCCGTACTCCCGGGTGTTGAACCTGACCGGCTCGGAGCACGGCACCCTGGCGCCCTACTCGCTCATCCCGACACCGCTGCGGACCGAGTTCGGCGCCGGCGCCGCCGGCGACCGGGAGTTCGAGATCGCGGTCTCCAACGCCCGGGCCGAGCGGCGGATGCTGGTCCAGGACATCTGCATGATGCTCGTCCCGCCGCAGGTGGCCCGGGAGGCGTCCACCGCCACCCTGTTCCGGCACGCGGTCCGCCAGGTCCCCGCCGAGGAGACGTCCACCCTGGACGACGTGGTGAGCTGCCTCGGGCGGCTCGACGACGACGCCGGCAAGGAGCTGGCGAACCTCCTACTGGACACCGCCGAGATGCCACTGGCCATGCTCTTCTTCGGCCGGCCACCGGAGGGCCTGCTCGGTGCCGACGCCGCGCTCACCGTGATCACCATGGCCGGGCTGCGATTGCCCGACCTCAAGATCGAACGGGAGTACTGGTCGGCCGAGGAGGCACTCGCCCTGCCAATGCTGCACACCGCGCACCGGCTCGCCGTCCGCCGCTGCTACGGCGGCTCGATGTCGTCCCGCAAGCTGGTCGGCCTGGACGAGGCGCACTTCATGGAGGGCTGGCGGTCCGGGCGTTCGTTCCTGGTCCGGCTCGCCCGCGACTCCCGCAAGTGGAACCTCGCCGCGCTGGTCGCCTCGCAGAACCCCCGCGACATCCTCAGCCTCGACGTACAGAACCTCGTCTCCACCGTCTTCGTCGGCCGGATCGCCGAGGACGCCGAGATCGCCTCCGAAGCACTACGGCTGCTGCGAGTGCCGGTCAACGACGGATACGAGGCCACCCTCGCCTCGCTCTCCGCCGCCGACACCAACTCGGCCTCCCGGCTCGGCTTCCGCGAGTTCGTGATGCGCGACGTCGACGGCCGGGTGCAGAAGGTCCGCGTCGACGTCTCGTACGTCGAAGGGCTGCTGGACCATCTCGACACGACGCCCGCCGCGATCGCCGCGGCGGCCGGAGTGCTGCCGAGCATCCCCCTGCCGGACCTGGAGGCGTGACATGGCGAGGGCCCGGGCAAGGATCACGTCGTTCCTGCTCGCCCTCGGCGTACTGGCCGGGGCCACCCTCACCTGGCCACTGCTCGGTGCGGAGGCCGCAGTCGCCGCACCGCCCGCCACCCAGGCCCGCGCCGACCTCTGCACCACCCCGGAGTGGCAGGCCGACTTCCGGGCCTGCGTGGCGAAGCTCCAGGCGGTCAGCGAGGACGAGGTCACCTGCCGTAACGCTCCGACCCCCGGTACGCCAGACTCCGGGCTCGCCGGCTGGTTCGCTGGTCGCCCAGACTCCGCGAAGGAGCTTGGGCCGAAAGGGCTCTACAGCGACTACGGCTACGCCGGCTACAGCTACCCGACATACGACATCCCGGGCGGCTGCGCGTCGTCGGTCCTGCATCCGGACTACAAGTTCACCACGACGGTGGCGAATGGGGAGTTCATGGTCGCCACCGCGATCGTGGGCGCCTCGAACGCGCTGCGGGAGCGGGCCTGGGACCCGCGTTCGATGTGGGGCTGGGCCGACCCGTTGGTCGAGCAGGCGACCAAGGCCGTGTACCAGAAGGTGTTCAGCGTCTTCGGGATCGTCACCCTGTGCGTGGTGGGGCTCTACCTGCTCTGGAGGTCCCGCCAGTCGGACATGAGCAACGCGATGACCACCGCCGGCTGGGCGCTGCTGGTGATGGTCGCGGTCACCGCACTGGCTGCCTGGCCGGTGAAGTCGGCAAACATCGCGGACGGCACGTTGGTCACCACCCTGGGCGTGGTGCACGACGCCGTGGGTCCCGCAGCCCGGGACACCCCGCCGGACCGTTGCGCCGTTCCCAACCCAGACGCTTGTGTGGACAAACGCCCACCCGCCGTGAGGGCTAGCGACACCGCCACCGAGGCGATGCTCTACCGCAACTGGCTCCGAGGTGTGCTCGGCTCGGCCGACAGCGAGACCGCCCGCAAATACGGCCCGGCCCTATACGACGCCAAGGCACTCTCCTGGGACGAGGTCGAGAAGCTGCGCGCCAACCCGGCCACCCGGGAAGCGACGATCAAGGCGAAGCAGCAGCAGTGGGCACGGGTGGCCCAGCAGATCCAGACCGAGGACCCGGAGGCGTACGAGTACCTCCAGGGTGTGCGGGACATGGACCGGGTCGGCGCGGGATTCATCGCGGTTCTGGCCGCGGTGCTCTTCGCCATGTTCGACCTGACAGCGTCGTTGCTGGTCCTACTGGGCTTCCTGATCTTCCGGTGGGCGGTGATCGCGGCACCCATCCTGGGCACCGTCGGTCTACTCCGGCCGGCCAGCGCCGGGCTACGGCGGTTGGCGAACGCCGTGGTCGCCGCGATCTTCAACATCGCCATCTTCGGCACCGGGGCCGCCATCTACCTGTTCGCCGTCGACCTGATCATGAGTACCCCCACTCTGCCGGGCTGGCTCCAGGTGGTGCTGGTCTGGCTCTGCGGGGTGGTCGGCTGGCTGCTGCTGCGGCCGTACCGCCGGATCACCCAACTCGGTGGCAAGGACAGCAGCGAAGCGGTCAGCTCGGCAGGATCGTGGCACCGCCGGTTCTTCCGAGACATGCGGACCGCCGCGCGACTCGACGTGGCGGAGCCGGGCGGCACGACGGAACCCGTGGGTGGGCGTCGGCGCTCACCGGACGCGGCGCAGACCCGGCTGCGCCCGGAGGCGCGGCGCGAGGACCCGGTTCCGACGCCGAACTCTGTGCCCGATGAGCGGCGCGCCAATGCCGGGCGCCCCGACGGTCAGGAGCGCCCCGACGAAGCACCGGCGGAGGAGACCAGAGGCCGGGGCCGCCCGGTCGCGCCACAGCCTCGCCGACGGCAGCCGGCGACCTGGACCGAGCCCGACGTCCCGGCTGAGAACCCGTCGTTCGTGGTCTACCGGCCGGGTTCCACGGAGCGTGCGCCGGACCGCAGTGGGCCGCGGGTGCGCTCCGAGGCACGGTGACAGCGATGCGACGGGCCCTGGAGTTTCTCGTCACCCGGGCGCTGCGGTCCCGGCTCGGCGTGGCGGTCGTCATCGCGGTGCTCGTCTTCGGCGTGCTCGGGGCGGCCCGGCTGATCTCCGACCCGGCCGACCCGACGGACGGGTTGAGCAGCCGACCGAACCGGCCGATCACCACAGTGGACCCGACAGCCGGCGACGACGGTGTCCTCTCCAGCGAGGCTCCGCCCGCACCGGTGACCTCACCCGGTGCGCGCACACCCGAGCAGACCGCGGACCGGTTCACCACGGCCTGGCTCGGCCGTCCCGGAATCACCTCCGAGCAGTGGCAGGCCGGCCTGCGGCCGTTGTCCACGCCGGCGCTGACCGAGAAACTCGCGGGTGTTGACCCCGGCGTGGTCCCGGCCGAGAAGGTCACCGGCCCACCGGCGGTGCGGTCGCGCACCGAGACGTTCGTCGAGGTGCTGCTGCCGCTCGACAACGGTCGGCTCCGGCTCGAGTTGGTCACCGCGGACGACGGCTGGCTGGTCGACGTGGTGGATTGGGAACGACAATGACCAGCGCCCGTGGCGCAGCCGCCCTCCGCCGACCGGTGCGTGTCGGCGTGATCGCCACGATTCTGACCGGGGTGCTGCTTCTGCTGTGCTGCACCGGAGGCACTGCGGCGTTCTTCCTCAGTGGGCTCGGCGGCGAGGCGGAGAACGGGGACACCCTGGCCGGCTGGGGCTGCGGCCCGGTCCGCCCGGTGGACATCGCCGGCGAACTGCCGCGGTTCACCGAGTACGGCGACGCACAGGTCCGCAACGCCGCGATCATCATCAAGGTCGGCCAGGACCTGGGGGTGCCCTCGCGGGGCTGGGTGATCGCACTGGCCACCGCGATGCAGGAGTCCGCCCTGCGCAACCTGGCGAACAGCGATGTGCCGGAGTCCCTGGCCCTGCCACACGAGGGCGTCGGGGCCGACCACGACTCGCTGGGCCTGTTCCAGCAGCGGCCGGGGTGGGGCTCGGTCGCCGAGCGGATGACCCCCGCGTACACGGCTCGCAAGTTCTACGAGAAGCTGGTCAAAGTCCGGAGCTGGCAGCGCCGACCACTGACCGTCGTGGCACAGCAGGTCCAGATCAGCGCCTACCCGGACGCGTACGCCAAACACGAGGAGCTGGCCAGCAAGATCGTGGACGCGCTGGCCGGCGGCGCGGCCCGCACCGTCGAGATCAACGGCAAGGCGGTGTGCAACGCGGCCGAGCGCGGCGAGATCGCTGCCTCCGGCTGGACCGCACCGATCCCTGGCGACGTCGGCTCCGGCTTCCGGACGACCGAGCGGCCCAGCCACAACGGGGTGGACATCGGCGCGGCCAAGGGCACCGAGATCCGTGCCGCCGCCGCCGGGCGTGTGCTGGTCGCCCGATGCGACCCGGACAACAGGGGCCGGCGGGACTGCGACGTCGACGGATACCCGGACAAGGGCGGCTGCGGTTGGTTCGTCGACCTGCTGCACGCTGGCGGCTACATCACCCGGTACTGCCACATGGTGACCCGTCCCCGGGTCGCGCCCGATCAGATCGTGCCGGCCGGCGAGGTGATCGGGCAGGTCGGTAGCAGCGGCAACTCGTCCGGCCCGCATCTGCACTTCGAGGTGCACCTGCGCAACGACCGGTCCAGCCGGGGTGCGGTCGACCCGGTCCCGTTCATGCGCGCGCGGGGTGCACCGCTGCGCGCCGCCGAGTGAGGCCACCACGGGCATGACCGGACCGTTACCGGACCCGTTCGCCGATCAGCCCGACTGGGCGCCCCGGCCACCCCGGCCGCTGGCTATCGTCCCCGCAACCGAACGGGTGGAGCTACGCGGACGACGGGTGCTGGTCGGGCTGCCGGGGTTGGGCTGGCGAGGCGACCTGCGCGCGGACGACCGGGTGGTGCAGGGCGCCCGGACCTACGTGCCGGTGATCCCCGAGCACGAGTGGTACCGGGCCGAGGCCGACCAGGTCGAGGTGTTCGCGCCGCTGGTGCCGGTGGAACGGGTATGGGTGGAGACGGTTGGCAGTCAGCCACCGGGGTCGGAGGGTGCCCGGGGCACCGGCATCCGGTTGGTCTCGCTGGACGGCCCGGCTCATCGGACCCCGACGCCCGTCTTCGAGGCGGACGCCGTCACCGGGCGCCGGGTCGTGCACGTCGAAGGCGGTGTGGAGCACCGCGACCTGCGAGCGGTCACCGAGACCTACTCGGGCGCCGAGGGGGACATCTGCGTCCGGATCACCCCCGAGGTGGAGTGGTACCGCTGGGCCTGGCGTGGCCAGTCACCCACCACGCTGGAGGTCCCGGTGCATCTCCTGTGGATTGAGTGAGGTCAGCCAGCCCGTGTGCCGCCGCAGACTCGCCAACCCTCCGCTAGCCGGGTGTCGAACTGCCAGGGTTGACGATCGCTTTGGTTGATGCCGTCTACGCGGGCAGAGATGATCAACGTGACCTCGACAGCAGCGGCGTCATCGTTCTGCTTCTCCACGCCTAAGCTCCCCCAACTGACAGCTATCGTGACGCCGAAACGCTCTTCGCGCGCGAGCAAGTCGGCCCGCAGCGAACGAAGCGCCTCCAACTGCGATCCGCCCTCGCAGGTGAAGAGGTCGGCCCTCGCGTCGTTGCGATCCACGAGGAATGCGCGCAGGTAGTTGTCCACCACCACGTCGGGTGCGCTGCGGTCCGGGGCTGACGCGCGGTTGTACAGCACATAGCCTGCGGCGACCCCGCCAAGGCAGAGCAGGGCGAGGACCCCGGCGACGACCGTGAGCACCGTCCGCATTCGGCGGCGCGGCGGCTGCGTCGCCGGCGGTGCCGGGGCCGGCGGTAGCTGATCGGACGGCGTCCGTTGGGCCGGTACGCGGGAGACCTGGGAACCGGCGGGGGGCTGCACTGATTCCACCTCCTGAAGTTATCGGGTGGACGCCCCGGAGCCAATGCCTCAGATCCAGCGGATCGTGACGGACCCCTCCCCACCGGTGAGATCCGCGACAACAGCGGCGCATCGCCGTGGCACCTCCCGGAGGACCGGCCCCGGCTGGGATACCGTCTCTGCTCGGGAGGGGTTGCCAACCTCGGGCAGAGGGGGTGGACGCGGTGGCCGGTCCGAAGGCACGCACGAACCGCGCCGCAGCCCTGCACCGCCGTGCGGCGGCCGTCGCGACCGCCGCCGCCGGGATTCTGGACGAGACCCGACCGGCCCCGGCCGACCAGCGCCGCCAGTACGAGGTGGCCGACCGATTACGAACGGTCGCGGCACGGTTGGCCCCGGGTTGGTCGGGCGCGACACTGGACTCGCTCACCGTGGATTCTCCGGCGGGTGACGGTCCGCCGCCGTTCGTCCGGGTCGGCACGGCGGCGCCGCTGGACGACGCCCGCTTCCCCGCGTTGGTGCCACTGGTCGGCACCGGCCATCTGAGCGTGGACGCTGACGCGCGGGAGCCGCGGGTGGCAGGCCTGCTCCGGGCCGTCCTGCTGCGGTTGCTGGGCGCGGCGCCGGCGGGTGCCCTGCTGGTTCGCGCGGTGGATGCCACGGGCGCTGTGCTGGCCCCGTTCGGGGCGCTCGCTGACGCTGGCCTGCTGCCGCCACCGGCGGTGGACGTGGCGGGTCTACGCGCGGTGCTGACCGAGGCGGAGCAGTGGGTTACGCCGGGGGCGAGCGGGCGGCGCCGCCACGATCGGACACTGCTGCTGGTGGTCGCCGCGCTGCCGGAGTCGACCGGTCCGACGGATCTGGCGCGGATCGAGGCGCTGGCTGAGCAGGGGCCGCCCGCCGGGCTGCACCTGATGGTGGCCGGCTGGCCTCCCGCCGGCGCGTACGCGGCCCGGGCGCCGCTGCCGCACACCACGCCGCTGACGCTGCGCAACGCGTACGCGCTGCTCGGCGATCCGCCGGGAGCGTCCTTCGCTGGCCCGGGCGCTGATCCGCCGGGCGGGTTGAACTCACCGGTCTTCGTCGAGTCGGACCCGCCGGCCGAGTTGGTCGACGCGGTCTGTCGGCGACTCGCCGAGCAGGTGGAGGCGGGCTCCCGGTTGGCGCTGGCGGCTCTGCTACCGCAGACGGGTGAGCGGCTGTGGGAGTCGGATTCCGCGGACGGGTTGACCACCACGGTCGGTGATGCCGGGGGCCGATCGGTGCCGCTGGGCTTCACCGAGTTGACCCCGCACTGGTTGGTCAGTGGCCGGTCCGCTGCGGGCCGCGCGGCGTTCCTGACCACCGCGCTGCTCGGCCTGGCGGCCCGGTACGGCCCGGACGAGCTGGCGCTCTACCTGGTGGATCTCGGCGACGGCGAGTCGTTCGTGGACTTTCTGCAGACCGAGCGGGACCGGTCGTGGATTCCGCAGGTGCGGGCGGCCGCGATGGCCGCCGACCGGGAGTACGTCCGGGACCTGCTCGAGGAGTTGACGGCAGAGGTGCAGCGACGGACGGAGGCTGGAGCGCGGGCCGGCGGGCAACGCTTCGCGGAGCTGCGCCAGCACCAGCCGCTGCCTCGGATCGTCTGTGTGGTGGACAATGTGCCCGTTCTCTTCGCTGAGCGGGACCGGCTGGCCACCGAGGTGGCCGCCCAACTGGACGGGCTGGCGCGGGCCGGTCGGGCGTACGGCGTACACCTGATTTTGGCCGGCCCGGGCGAGCTGGGGCTGAGTGCTCGCGCAGACGCCGGCCATCGGGATTCGGTGCTCGGGCAGTTTCCGGTGCGGGTGGCGCTGCCGGGCGGCAGCCCGGTGCTGGAGCCGACGAACGACTCGGCTGCGGGCCTGCCGGTGGGCAGCGCCGTGGTGAACACCGCCGGCGGGCTCGGCGGCCCTCGGGGTGCGACCCGTGGTCACGAACGGTTGATTCGTCACCCCGACCCACAGGACCACCCGGAGGTCGTGGAGGGGCTCCGGCACGAACTGTGGGCGGCTCGGCCGGCCGGGTCGACGCCGCCGGTGGTCTTCGCCGGGTACGCCCGGCCGCTGCTGGGCAACGATCCGCGACACCGGGCGGCGTTGGCCGGCCAGGCGCACGGGCCGGCCGCCCTGCTGGGCCGGGCGGTGGACGTGGCCCGCTCGACGGTCGCCGTACCGCTGGGACCGGCGGCGGGGCGCAACCTCGCGGTGCTGGGGTCCGGTGCGTCGGCAGGCGGTCTGTTGGTGACGGCGGCCCGGAGCACCGCGGTCCATCACCCCCCGGGCACGGCCCGGTTCCTGGTGGCTGCACCGGACCCGGGCTCCCGACCGCTGGCGGAGACGTTGACGGCCGAGCTGGCGGCCCGGCACTCGGCGGCGCTGGTGGACCTACCGACGCTGCTCGCGGACACGGCCGACGAGCTGCCCACGTATCTGGTGGTCTTCGGGCTGGACCGGCCGGGCCCACGGGAGCTGCCGGTGGATCGGCTGCGTGCGCTGCTGCGCGACGGGCCGCCGGCGGGGAGGCACCTGCTGGGTTGGTGGCGTGCGGTGCCGCCGTTCGCCGCGCTGCTGGAGCCGGAGGGCGAGGTCGGCAAGCTGGCCGCCGTGGCCGTGCTGGACGTGCCGACCGCGCAGCTCGCCGCGGTCTTCGGTCGGCCGGTGGAGTGGCGGGCTCGCCCGGACCGGGCGGTGCTCTGGGACGGTCCGGACGAGCGGGGCACGGTTCTGGTGCCGTTCGCCGACGAGGCCGGGTGATCCGGTGCGCACGGAAGGTGTCGAGATGAGTCCGGACGCGGCGGTGACCGTGCCGGGGCGGCAGCGGACCGCCGCGGCGAGCGGGGACGCCGCGCCAGCGGGGGTGGAGCCCACCACGGCCTGGGCGGAGTACCTCGCGGCAGCCCGTCAGCTGGACGGGGTACGCCGAAGCGCGGCCGCCGCCGCCGGTGAGCAGGCCCGGTCGGCGGAGGCTGCCCGGGAGGAGCTGACCGTCGTCCGTACCGGGCTGGCGAGCCAGCAGGAACGACTGCGTGAGCTGGGCGTACCGGCGATCTCGCTGGTGCCGTCGCCGCCGGAGCTGACCGAGGCGGCCAGGTCGATGGGGGGCGGCCCGGCGGCCGTGCTGGCGGCGCTGCGCGCCGCGCGGGGCCGCGCGGAGGCGGCGGACGCGGCCCTGGCCGCGCGCCGCGGGTTCCGGCCGGGATCCTGGCCCGCGCGGCCGCGCAATCTCCTGGTGTACGGGCCGTTGGCGCTGCTGGTGCCGCTGATCCAGGTCGTGCTGTACGCGGCGACCGGGGCGGGCCCGGCCAGTGTGGCGGCGCTGATCTGCGGGCTGCCGATGCCGGCGGTCGCGTTCGTCGCCGGGTGGGTGGGCGTCGGGCGGTTGTTCCGCGTCGACCCCGGCGACCGGCTGGACCGTACGGTGCGCTTCGGCGCGCTGGTCTGCCTGGTGCCGGCGGTGCTGGTGACGGCCGGTCTCCTGCTGGCCCTGCTCGCGGGCTGACCCGTTGCGGGAGGACGGCCGGGTCCGGGAACGGAACGGCCGGCCGGCCCGGGAGGGGGTCGGCCGGCCGTGGTGCGTCGGGGTGTCAGCGGGGGATGATCAGCGCCATCGCCTCGGCCCGCGACTTGGAGTCCGTCTGCAGGATGCCGCGCACCGCTGATGTGATGGTCTTGGCACCGGATTTCTGGATGCCGCGCATCGCCATGCACATGTGCTCGCACTCCAGCACGACGACGACGCCGCGTGGGGCGAGTTTGCTCATCAGCAGGTCGGCGACCTGCGAGGTGAGCCGCTCCTGCACCTGGGGCCGGCGGGCGAAGACCTCGACCAGCCGGGCCAACTTGGACAGGCCGGTGATCCGCCCGTCCGGGCCGGGGATGTAGCCGATGTGTGCGCTGCCGCGGAACGGCAGCAGGTGGTGCTCACAGAGGCTCATCACGTCGATGTCCCGGACGATCACCAGCTCTTCGTGGTTGGCCTCGAAGGTGGTGCTGAGCACCTGAGCCGGGTCGACCCGCAGGCCGGCGAAGAGTTCGGCGTACGCGCGGGCGACGCGGGCCGGGGTCTGCTGGAGCCCGTCGCGGTCCGGGTCCTCACCGACCGCGATCAGGATCTCCCGGACTGCCTTCTCGATTCTGCCCAGGTCGACCGCGTCCTCGACCGGGCGGCCGGTCAGCTTGCCGCTGATCAGCCGCGCGGCCACGTAGTCCAGCCCGTCGTCGCCGTCGGGCTCGGTCGCGGAGACGGCCAGCTCCCGGTGCGGGGAGCTGGCCGTCGGGTCGTTGCTCAGTGCGTGCCGTCCGAGTTGTTCGACGGTGCCCCGCCGCCGACCGACGCCTGGGCGCCGTCGGCCTGGGCCTGTGCCTTGAGCTTGTCCTTCTCCGCCGGGGTGAGCACGGGTGGCTCGGTGGAGGGCTGGCGCTTGCCGAAGCCGTTGTACGGCGCCAGCGGCGGGCGCTTGACCACCCGGGAGCAGATCCGCGCCATGTCGGCTGTGGAGAGGGTCTCCTTCTCCATCAGCTCGAGCACGATGTTGTCCAGGACGTCCCGGTATTCCACCAGGATCTCCCAGGCCTCGTCGTGCGCCAGCTCGACCAGTGCCCGCATCTCGCCGTCGATCTCGGCGGCCACCGAGTCCGAGTAGTCCCGCTCATGGCCCATGTTGCGGCCGAGGAACGGCTCGTCCCCGCTGGTGCCGTACTTGATCGCGCCGAGCTTGGAGCTCATGCCGTACTGCGTGATCATCGCGCGGGCCAGTTGGGTGGCCTTCTCGATGTCGTTGCCCGCACCGGTGGTGGGCTCGTGGAAGACCAGCTCCTCGGCGGCCCGCCCGCCCAGCGCGTACGCCAGGGTGTCGATCATTTCGGCGCGGGTCTGGGTGTACTTGTCTTCGGTCGGGAGCACCAGGGTGTGGCCCAGCGAACGACCACGGGACAGGATCGTCACCTTGTGCACCGGCGCGGCGTGCGGCAGCGCCCAGGCGACCAGCGCGTGCCCACCCTCGTGGTACGCGGTGATCTTCTTTTCCTGGTCGCTCATCACCCGGGTCCGCCGCTGCGGACCCGCGATCACGCGGTCGATCGACTCCTCGAGCGAGTCGTTGCTGATCGCCCGCTGGTCCTTGCGGGCGGTGAGCAGGGCCGACTCGTTGATCACGTTGGCCAGGTCGGCGCCGCTGAAGCCCGGGGTACGCCGCGCCACCGAGTCGAGGTCGACGTCGGGGGTGAACGGCTTGCCCTTGGCGTGCACCCGCAGGATGGCCTTGCGGCCCTCCATGTCGGGGGCGTCCACCGGGATCTGCCGGTCGAACCGGCCCGGGCGCAGCAGCGCCGGGTCGAGGATGTCCGGCCGGTTGGTGGCCGCGATCAGGATGACCCCGCCCTTGGTGTCGAAGCCGTCCATCTCGACGAGCAGCTGGTTGAGCGTCTGCTCGCGCTCGTCGTGGCCGCCGCCCATGCCGGCGCCACGGTGCCGACCGACGGCGTCGATCTCATCGACGAAGACGATCGCCGGGGCGTTCGCCTTGGCCTGCTCGAAGAGGTCGCGGACCCGGCTGGCGCCGACACCGACGAACATCTCCACGAAGTCCGAGCCGGAGATGGAGTAGAACGGCACACCGGCCTCGCCGGCGACCGCGCGGGCCAGCAGCGTCTTGCCGGTACCGGGCGGGCCGAAGAGCAGCACGCCCTTCGGGATCTTGGCGCCCAAGGCCTGGTACTTCGCCGGGTTCTGCAGGAAGTCCTTGATCTCGTGCAGCTCCTCGACGGCCTCCTCGGCACCCGCGACGTCCGCGAAGGTCGTCTTGGGGGTGTCCTTGGTGATCATCTTCGCCTTGGACTTGCCGAAGTTGAGCACCCGGGAGCCGCCGCCCTGCATCTGCGACATGAAGAACAGCAGCAGGAGCACGAGCAGCGCGATCGGCAGCAGGTTGACCAGCAGGCTCACCCAGATGCTGTCCGACGAGACCTTGGCGTCGGCCGGGCCGGTGACCCGGTTGGCGGCCTTGGCGTCCAGCACCTCGTTCCAGATCTGGTCGCCGACCTGGTACGGGAACTGAGCCTCGATCTTGTCGGTCTCGGTCTTGCCGAACTTCGTCTTCTGGGCCAGGTCGAGCTGGAGCGTCTGCTCCTTGTCCTGGAAGACAACCTTATTGATCTTGGCGGTGTGGAGTTGGTCGAGCGCAACGGAAGTGTCCACGCGGTGGTAGCTGGGACCAGCGGTGAACAGCTGACTGAGCACAACGGCGCCGAGGATGACCAGGATGATCCAGACCACCGGTCGGCGGAAGAAACGCGTACGTTCCATACTGTTGTCGAGCGCCGGAGCGCCCGCATCCTCCTGATCGACGTCCTGACCGTCTGATGGTGTCGCCGCGGTGAGCGGCGGCCGGAGCCGCCGTGCGGGCCGGCCTCGACCCCGAGGCGCGAAAACTGCCGCGCCGCGGTCATTCGACGGTACACCGTGTACGCGAGGAGTGAGCTTGCGAGCCCCGCACTCGGCGCACCGTCGAGATCGACGACACCCACCGTGGGTAGGCCCACCAGCCCCGCAACGACGTACGACGGGTCCGGGAAGAAACCGGCGTGGCGGGGAGTCCGGCCCGCCCACCCGAACGCCCGGTCACGCGGTCGAGAGGGTCGGGCGCGGAGAAACCTCCGGGCCACCGGGGTCCACGGTAACCGCAACAGCTGAGAGCCCGCTGAACGTCGGCTTGATGGATGCCGATGCGAGTCGGCCTCACGCCGCCACCGGGTGACCCCGACCGGACCGGCCCCTCGTCAGGAGCGGGCGTAGACCTCGGGCTTGAGCACCCCGACGTACGGCAGCTCCCGGTAGCGCTCACCGAAGTCCAGGCCGTACCCGACCACGAACTCGGTGGGGATGTCGAAGCCGACGTACTTCACCGGGACCGGCACCTTGACCGCGTCCGGCTTGCGGAACAGCGCGACCACCTCGACGCTCGCCGCCGAGCGCGACTCCAGGTAGCGCAGCAGCCAGGAGAGGGTCAGCCCGGAGTCGACGATGTCCTCGACGACCACCACGTGCCGTCCGGCGATGTCCCGGTCCAGGTCCTTGAGGATGCGGACCACTCCGGAGGAGGTGGTGCCCTGGCCGTAGGAGGAGATGGCCATGAAGTCGAGCTCCGCCGGCGGGCCGTTGCGGCCCAGCGCCCGGGCGAAGTCCGCCATGAACATCACCGCACCCTTGAGTACGCACACCAGCAGCAGTCCGTCGGTCACGTCGGCGTAGTCGGCGGAGACCTGCTTGGCCAGCTCCGCCGTCTTCTCGCGGATCTGCGCCTCAGAGATGATTACGTGGTCGATGTCGGCGTCGTACCAGGAGCCGTCAGCCATGACTCCTAGCCTGCCGTACGTCGGATGGCCTCCGTCGGCGGGGCCGCACCTTTTGGCGCGGTCCCGCCAGGGATTTTCGGTGTAAATCGTGCTAATCACATCAGTTGGTGCGTGACCGCCAGCGACGGCCACCCTCGCTGGGCTTCCAGTCGGCCGAATCGTGGCTGTCGACGGTGAGGCCGGCCGCCGAAGCGGCGACGAGCAGGACAAGGAACAGAAGGAAGAGCAAGAACTCCATGGCGGCGCTCACTTTCGCATGGTTGCTGTCGGTTTCGCCGCCGGTGCGCACCGGACTGAGACCAGTCTGCGACCACTCGCGCCGACCGGACAGTGGCAGGAATGCCATTGGTCATCGATTTACTGCCACCCGCCGGGTTACCCTCGTCACATGCTCCGGTCCATCGCCGTCCTCGCCCTCGACCAGGTCGCCCCCTTCGAGCTCGGCGTGCTCGCCGAGGTGTTCGGCACCGACCGGACAGCCGACGGTTTCCCCGGCTACCGCTTCCAGGTGTGCAGCCCCGACGGCGCTCCCGTGCGCACCTCGTCCGGCTTCCACCTCACCCCGCACGCCGACCTCGGCCCGGTCGACGAGGCCGACCTGGTGGCCGTCCCCGCGCACAGCCAGGGCACCACCGTTCCCGGCCCGGTGCTCGACGCGCTGCGCCGGGCCGACGCCCGCGGAGCCCACCTGTTCAGCGTCTGCTCCGGCGCCTTCCTGCTGGGCGCGGCCGGGCTGCTCGACGACCGGGAATGCACGACCCACTGGCGGTACGTGGACGAGCTGCAACGCCGGCACCCCCGCGCCCGGGTGCGCTGCAACTCGCTCTACGTCCAGGACGGTCGGCTGCTCACCAGCGCCGGCACGGCGGCCGGCATCGACGCCTGCCTGCACCTGATCCGCCAGGAGCACGGCTCGGCCACCGCGACCCGACTGGCCCGGCGGATGGTGGTCCCGCCGCACCGCGACGGCGGCCAGTCGCAGTACGTCGAGGCACCCATCCCGAAGGCACCCGAGGCGCCCACCCTGGAGCCGGTGCTGGAGTGGTTGATGGGTCACCTCGACCGGACGATCACCGTGGAGGAGCTGGCCGCCCGCGCCGGAATGTCACCACGAACGTTCGCCCGCCGATTCCGCGCCGAGACCGGCACCACCCCGCACGACTGGCTCACCAACCAGCGGGTGCTGCTCGCCCGGCGGCTGCTCGAAGAGACGCCGTTGACCGTGGAGGCCGTCGCCGACCAGGCTGGCTTCAGCGACGCGGCGGCGCTGCGCCACCACTTCAGCCGCCGGGTCGGCGCCACCCCGCACAGTTACCGGACCACCTTCCGGGACCGGGCGCACAGCGCCTGACGCCAGCTCCCACAGTCGGGACGCCCTCGCCAGGTGGCCGACGATGCACCACCCGCGCACCGCACGGGGTGGGACGGGTCCTCGGCCGTGTGCGTTCGAGGCGTCGACCGGCGTGAATCAGCCGGGGCTGACCGGCGACAGCCGGTCGGCGCGGCGGAGCACCCGGACACCCCCGGGCAGATCGGCCGGCCCCTGACCGTGCCAGTCGGTGACCAGAGCGTCCAGCGCGGCGACGTGCCGATAGGACAGGGCACCCGGCAGGGCGCCCAGCTCACGCGCCCAGATGTGCAGCACCCGGCCGCGTACGGCGGGGGCCAGGTCGGCCAGTTCCGGCACTCCGAGCCCACCCTCCGGATGCCGGGCCGCCGCCAGCGCCGACTCGGCCAACTCGTCGAGGGCGGCGTTGTCGGCCGCCACCAGCCGGGCGGTACGCGCGAGGTTGTCCACCACACCCGGCCCGAGCGCCCGCACCAGCGCCGGCAGCACGTCGGCCCGGACCCGGGAGCGGGCGTACGACGGGTCGATGTTGTGCGGATCCTGCCACGGGCTCAGCCCGAGCACGGCGCACGCGGCGCGCGTCTGCGCCCGACCGATCTCCAGCAGCGGACGCAGCAGTGGCACCCCGTCCAACTCCCGGCTGACCGGCATTCCGGCCAGCCCGCGTGGGCCGGCGCCCCGGGCGAGCGCGAGCAGCACCGTCTCCGCCTGGTCGTCGCGGGTGTGCCCGGTGAGCACCGCGACCGCGTTCTGCTGCCGGGCCACCTCGGCCAACGCCTGGTAGCGGGCCTCCCGCGCGGCCGCCTCCGGACCGCCTGGACGCCCGGCCACCTCCACCCGGACCACGGTCGTCGACGGGAACCCCACCTCACGGGCCCAGTTGGCCACCGTCGCGGCGCGCTCCGCGGAGCCGTCCTGCAGGCCGTGGTCCACGGTGACGAGCACCGGCGTACGGCCCAACCGAGGCGCCACGAACACGGTGGCCGCCGCGAGGGCGAGCGAGTCTGCGCCGCCGGAGCAGGCGACCAGCACCGGCCCGCCGGACGGCAGACCGGTCAGGGCGCGGCGGACCGCCACCCGGATCGCGGCCACCGGCGGGGCGAGCGCTGCCACCGGCGGGTGGTCAGCCGGCGGCCGGGATGGTGCCGGCCGGGCCGTGTACCCGGGCCACCCAGGCATCCGGGTCACCCAACTCGGAGAGCCGGGGCAGGGTGAGCGGTGAGTTGAAGATCGAGTTGAAGCCGTCCATGCCGACCCGCTCCACCACGCCGTGCACGAACTTGCGCCCCTCGGCGTACTGGCGCATCTTGACGTCCACCCCGAGCAGCCGGCGGATCGCCTTCTCCAGCGGGTTGCCCGCCTCCCGGCGCCGGTTGAACGACGCTCGGATCCGCTCCACGCTCGGGATCACCTGTGGGCCGACGCCGTCCATGACGAACTCGGCGTGCCCCTCCAGCAGGGTCATCAACGCGGTGAGTCGGTCCAGAACGGCCCGCTGCGCCGGGGTCTGCACGATGTCCAGCACACTGGTGCGGCTCTCCTGGTCACGGACCGCCTCGGAGAGGGTGGCCACCCCGCGCCGCAGCCGCTCGACCAGAGGCTCGCTGCCGCTGGACGAGGCGTCGACAAACGCCTGCACCTCACTGAGGAAGTAGGCCCGCATCCAGGGCACGGCGGTGAACTGGGTCCGGTGGGTGACCTCGTGCAGGCACACCCAGAGCCGGAAGTCCCGTGGGTCGGCGCCGAGCTTGCGCTCCACCTCGACGATGTTCGGTGCGACCAGCAGCAGTTGGCCCGGGTCAGCCGAGAAGACCTCGTACTGGCCGAGCACCCGGCCGGACAGGTAGGCCAGCACGGTCCCCGCCTGCACCCCGGTCAGTCGAGACCCGATCGCCTCGGTCAACGCACCCGGCTGCTTGTCGCCGGAGAGCCGGCCCATCAGCGGAGTGATCACCTGGCGGAGACCGGCGATGTTGGTCGCGGCCCAGTCCCGGCGGTCGACCACCCGGACCGGCGGATGCGCCACCTGCGCCCGCAGGCCCGTGTAGTCGGCCACGTGCCCGGCCGCCTCATCGGTCAGTCGGCGCAGGTCGCCGACCACGTCGGTGGCCTCGGTGTACGACACCCGGGGGCCCGACTTGCTCAGCGCCCCCGCGGTGGCGGCGGCCAGATCCCAGTCCACGAACTGCGCCATGGACCCACCGTACCCGCGCCGCGACACCCCGGCCCGGGCTCGCGCCCCCGACCGATGTCGATGGCGACGCCGGTAGGGGCCGGAAGCTCCGACCGGTGACGGTCAGCCGCAGCCGCAGCCGGCCAACGCGGCGGCGATCCGGTCCAGCGCCGGCTGGGCGGTTTCCTTCCCGCCGGGCACCTGGTCGGTGAGCACCGCGAAGGTGAGCAGCCGGCCGTCGGCGGTGGTGACCAGGCCCGCGATGGAGTGCACGGCGGTCAGGGTGCCGGTCTTGGCCCGGACGGTGCCCGCCCCGGCGGCGGTGCCGGGGGCGGTGCGGTAGCGCTCGTTCAGGGTCCCGGACCAGCCGCCGACCGGCAGGCCACCGAACACGCCGGCCAACTCCGGGTGGTCCGGGCTGGCCGCCAACCGGACCAGGTCGGTCAGCAGGGAGGGGCTGATTCGGTTACGGCGGGACAGGCCGCTGCCATCGGAGAGGGTGATCTCGTCGGCGGGCAGGCCCAGCTCGGCCACCTCCGCGTCCATCGCGGCGGCTCCCCCGTCGAACGAGGCGGGCTGGTTGCGGGCCAACGCGACCTGGCGGGCGAGCGCCTCGGCCAGCAGGTTGTCGCTCTCGCTGATCATGATGTCGACCATCCTGATCAACGGCGGAGACTGCACCACGCCCAGCTCGGCGCCCGCTGCCGGGGTGCCGCCGGCTGCGGCCGGGGCCGGGGCGCTGCCGCGCTTCACGGCATTGGCCGGCACGCCGAGCAGCCGGGCGAACGCCTTCCCGGCTGCCAGGTCCGGTTCGGCGAAGCGCTCCGCAGCCCCGTGCTCGACGCCCGGGTCCCGGCGCGCACCGTCGGTCATCAAGGCGGTCACCGCGCCGCCAGACCCGCCGGTGGGAATGTCGTCGTCCCAGCCCGGGCCATAGACCGGGCCGGAGTAGAGCGAACCGTCGACGGTGACACTCGTCGGGGTGGTGCCGCCGAGCGCCGTGCGCACCTGGGCGGCCAGATCGTCCAGGCGCGCCGCTCCCGGGTAGTAGCCCTTCTTGTCGATCGCGAGGGTGGGGTCGCCGCCGCCGACGATCACCACCTCGCCGGCCTTCGCGCCGGCCACCGCCCGGGTGGGGATCCGGTAACCGGGGCCGCGGGCTGCCAGGACCGTCACCGCCGTCGCCAGCTTGGTCACCGAGGCGGGCACCGTGCCGTCGTCCGCCCCCTTGGCGAACAGCGTCTGGCCGGAGATCACGTCGGCGACCGAGACGTTCACCCGGCCGCCCAGGGCAGCGGCACCGACCAGCGGGTCGAGCACGGCACGGACGCCGTCCGGGGTGGGCACCGGGGCGTTCGGGTCCGGGCCGGCCAGCACGTCCGACGGGTCGGGATCCGGGGACACGCCAGCGGCGCGGGGCGCGGACCCGGAGTCATCGCCCAGCCATCCGGCGACCGGGCCCGGCCGGGTGACGACGACTCCGACCCCGGCGAGCACCAGCAGCAGCACGACGGCCAGCACCACCGGCAGCCGCCGCCGTCGGCGCGGTGCGACGGGTGCGGGTGCCGGTGCCGGTGCCGGTGCGGCACCGGCGGGCGCGGGCAGCGCGGAGATCGGCGGACCCAACGGAGGGGCGCCGGTGGCGCCGGGAGCGGTCGGCGGGTGACCGGATGGCGGCCTGCCCGGCGCCGGGCTGACCGGGACCGCGGCGCTCCCGCGCGGCGGGCCGCTCACCGACCGATCACCGCCGACCACCGGGAAGCGGCCGGTGTTCGGGCTGGGCTGGGTCGTCCCGCCGGGCGGACGCCAGGGCAGCGGCGCAGGGCGCTCGGGCACCGTCTCCGGTGCCGGCGGCGTTGGCTCGGGAGCCCGTGGGAGGTGGGCCTCGGGCACCGGGACCCGCCCCGTGGCACCACCGGAGCCGGATCGTCCGGTACCGTGCGCGGAGCCCCCGTCCGGGCGGTAGTGTGAATCTTCCCTCCCCACGACCCCCTCCTCCCCCAGCAAAAATTGGCTTGGGTGACACTACTTCGGTCAGAAGACTATGCGGCGGCCGGAGTCGGCGGGTGGGCATTCACCTGTCCGGGGGGCCGCCAGTGGTTTCCGTTAGCCAGCGTGGGCAGACGAGGGAGCGTGCAGATGGATTTCGACGTGACGGTTGAGATCCCCAAGGGTCACCGGAACAAGTACGAGGTGGACCACAAGACCGGCCGGATCCGGCTGGACCGCACCCTTTTCACCTCCACCCAGTACCCGGCCGACTACGGGTTCATCGAGGGCACTCTGGGCGAGGACGGCGACCCGCTGGACGCGCTGGTGCTGGTCCCCGAGCCGACCTTCCCGGGCTGCCTGATCCGGTGCCGCACCATCGGCATGTTCCGGATGACGGACGAGAAGGGCGGGGACGACAAGGTCCTCTGCGTGCCCTACGAGGACCCGCGCCAGGAGCACCTGCGCGACATCCACCACCTGGGCGAGTTCGACCGGCTGGAGATCCAGCACTTCTTCGAGGTGTACAAGGACCTGGAGCCCGGCAAGTCGGTGGAGGGCGCGACCTGGGTCGGCCGCACCGAGGCCGAGGCCGAGATCCACGCCTCGTACCAGCGGGCCAGGGACGCCGAGGCGCGCGGCGAATCCGCCCACTGACGACCGCTGACGCACCGGGCCCGAGGGCCGCTCAACCGAGCAGCCCTCGGGCCCGGTCGTACAGGTCGAGCACCGCGCAGGCGATCGGCACCACGGCGACCACCAGGGCCGTGTCGGTGAGATCCGCGACCCTTCCGAGGTACGGCGAGACCGGCCGGCGGGCGTACCCGGTGCCGCCGGCGACGGCCACCAGGGCCAGCGCCGCACCACCCAGGACCAGCGCCAGCCGCCCGGCGTCGTCGGCCCGGTCGACCAGCACCGCGCCCAGCACCGCGTAGCCCGCCAGCCCGGCGAGCACCGTCGGCACCCGGTGCCGCAGCGCCACGAACAGCCGCGACCGCAGCAGCAGCACGGCCGAGGTGACTGCCACGAGCACCCGACCGGCCGTTCCGCCGGCAACCCCGAGTACGACCGCCGCGGCCACCGCCAGCAGCGCGTGCCCGATCAACATCCCGGTGAGCATCTCCTCGGTGCGGGTCACGGCGGCGTGTACCCGGGTTCGGTTCGGCAGATCCCGGGCTCGCTCCGGCTCTTCCCCGGGGGTCGAGCTGGGCAGGGTGATGGGCGGCAGCGGCAGCTTGCCCAGCCGGATGGCCAGCAGCGGGATCACGCCGACGGCGAAGACCAGTGCGCTGAGCAGCACCGCCGCCGCGCCGGCCGGGCTCAACACCAGCCCACCGAACGCGGCGCCGACGCCGATGAGACCGACCGTGACCCCGGCCACGAAAACCCGCAGCCGGCTGGCCACCCCGAGCAGACCGAGCAGCGCCACCAGCAGCAACGCCACCGAGCCGGCCAGCAGTTCGGGAGCACCCACCCAGCGGACCGGCCCGAACGGCCCGACCGGGTCGCCGGAGCCGACCGCGAGGGCACCGGCCGTGAACGCGTACGGCAGCGCGTAGCCACCGAGGGTCGCCCCGGCGGTTCCGTCGCCGTTGGCACGGGAGGCCACCGTGCCGGCCACCGTGAGCAGCAGTGTCACCACGCAGGCCGCCAGCCAGCCAGCTTGATGCGTCGGGCCACCAGCGAGCAGGGCGAGCAGCCCGACGGAGAGCGGCACGGCGGCACCGGCCAGGCCGGCGGCCCGGGTGGCGGTGGGCGACCAGGCGCCCCCACGGCGGCGGGCACCGTCGGCGATCGCCTCGACCACGTCGTCGTACTCCAGCTCGGGCCAGTGCGCACGGGCCGGCACCAGGTGCAGCACCTCACCGTCGCGGACCCCCTGTGGCAGAAGCGCCTGCGCGGTCGCCAGCAGCGCGCCGTCGGTGCGGCGCAGAACCCAACCGCCATGCTGCTCGCCGTCGTCGGCCAGCCCCTCCCCCGCGTGCCGGAGCACGTCGGGCAGCAGTTCGGCCAGGGGCACCTGCTCCGGCAGGGCGACGTCCACCCGTCGTTGCGGCGCGCTGATGGTGACGCGGGCCAGCCCGGTAGTCATCGACTGGTCTCCATATCGAGGGGATCGGAGGCTGCGCGGACGACAGGACTTTACCTACCATGAGCCAGGCTCGGGTTACCCAGCGCTGTCAGGAGGCCGAGTGTCCACCGTCGTGATCAAGCGTCCGCCGCGTCGACCGGCGCCAGAGATCCCCGCTGGCGAGCTGCCGGTCGAGGCGCCGCCGGAGATCCCCGTGGTGACCGGCGGGCGGTGGCAGCAGATGCTCATGCTGCTGCCCATGCTCGGCGGCACGGTGGCGATGGCGATGATGTTCGGCCGGGGCGGCGGCGCCTACTCGTACGTGGTGGGCGGGATGTTCGGCCTCTCCTCGTTGGCGATGCTGGTGACCTCCTGGGGCAGCGCCTCCGGGACCCCGAAGAAGTCCGAGATGATGGCCGCCCGCAGGGAGTACCTGCGTCACCTTGCGACGTTGCGGCGACGGGTCCGGCGGACCGCCGGACAACAGCGGGCCGGGCTCTACTACCGGCACCCGGACCCGGGCGGACTCTGGTCGACCGTGGACAGCCACCGGGTCTGGGAGCGGCGCCCTGCGGACCCGGACTTCGCGGTGGTGCGGGTCGCCGTCGGGCCACAGACCCTGGCCACCCCGCTCGTCCCCCCGGTCACCCGGCCGCTCGAGGAACTGGAGCCGATGACCGCCGGGGCGCTGCGCCGCTTTCTGGACGCGTACTCCGTGGTGCCGGACCTGCCGGTGGCGCTGTCGCTGCGCAGCTTCGCCCGGGTGCACGTACGGTCCGCCGGCCGCACCGGGGGCGGGACCCCGACCACCGGCGGTCCGTCCACCGGCGACCCGGCGGCGCAGGCGTTGGTCCGGGCCGTGCTGACCCAGCTGGCGGTCTTCCACGCCCCCGACGAGTTGCTCGTCGCGGTCTGCGCCGGGCCGGAACGCCGCACCTGCTGGGAGTGGGTGAAGTGGCTCCCGCACGCCCACCATCCGGGCCGCACCGACGCGCTCGGCCCGGTACGGCTGGTCACCAACTCCGCCGCCGAGCTGGAACGGCTGCTGGCTGACGTGCTGGCCAGCCGGTCCCGGTTCAGCCCGGCCGGCCCGGCCACCGACGGCCCGCACGTGGTGGTGGTGCTCGACGGCGGCGACCTGACCGGTGCCAGCGACCTGACCGGCGACGGCGGCATCGACGCGGTCACCGTGCTGGACCTCGACACCCCGCCGCCTCGGCTGCTCGACCGGTACGCGCTGCTGCTCGAGTTGCACGGCCTGCGGCTGCACTCAAGGTCGTCCGATGGGCACGCCGAGGTGGGCATCGCCGACCAGCTCGACCTCGCCGACGCCGAGGCGGTCGCCCGACGGTTGGCACCGCTCCGGCTCGCCGGTACGGCGCGCGGGCCGGACGCCCCACTCCAGGCCGACCTGGGCCTTCCCGAGCTGCTCGGGCTCGGCGACCCGGAGAGCTTCACGGCCGAGCAGGGCTGGCTCCCGCGCTCGGCACGGGACCGGCTGCGGGTGCCGATCGGGGTGGGCGCGGACGGCGGCGCCATCGAGCTGGACCTCAAGGAGTCCGCCCAGGACGGGATGGGCCCGCACGGGCTGCTCATCGGGGCGACCGGTTCCGGCAAGTCCGAGCTGCTCCGCACACTGGTGCTGGGCCTTGCCGCCACGCACAGCTCCGAGCAGCTCAACTTCGTGCTTGTCGACTTCAAGGGCGGCGCCACCTTCGCCTCGTTCGACCGGCTGCCGCACACCGCAGCCGTGATCACCAACCTGGCCGACGCGTTGCCGCTGGTCGACCGGATGGTCGACGCGATCAACGGGGAGCTCGTCCGCCGCCAGGAGCTGCTGCGGCGCGCCGGCAACTTCGCCAGCGTGCGCGACTACGAGCGGGCCCGGGCGGCCGGCAGCCCGCTGGCCCCGCTGCCGTCGCTGCTGCTGATCTGCGACGAGTTCTCCGAACTGCTCTCCGCCAAGCCGGACTTCATCGACCTGTTCGTGCAGATCGGCCGGCTGGGCCGGTCACTCGGCGTGCACCTGCTGCTCGCCAGTCAGCGGCTGGAGGAGGGACGGCTCCGCGGGCTGGACACCCATCTCTCGTACCGGATCGGGTTGCGTACCTTCTCGGCGCTGGAGTCCCGCACCGTGCTCGGCGTACCGGACGCGCACGAGCTGCCCCGCTCGCCGGGCCATGGCTACCTACGCGCCGGCACCGACCCGCTGGCCCGGTTCAAGGCCGCGTACGTCTCCGGTGCCGTCCGCCGTCGGGCCGCGACGGCCGGCGTGGCCGCGCAGGCGGGCGCGCGACTGCTCACCTTCACCACCCACGTCGTGCCGGTGCCCGAGCCGGCCACCCCGGTCGTGCCCGTCGTGGCCGAGGATGAGGGCAGAGAGACGTTGCTCGACCTGCTGGTGGACCGGCTCGTCGGGCAGGGCCCACCGGCGCACCAGGTCTGGCTCCCGCCGCTCGGTCAACCACCGGCCCTGGACGAGCTGCTCGGGCCGGTCGAGGTGGACCCGAAACGCGGGCTCACCGCCGGCAACCCGGAACTGCACGGCGCACTCGGAGTGCCGCTGGCCATCGTGGACAAGCCGCTGGAACAGCGCCGGGACCTGCTCTGGCTGGCGCTGGACGGCGCGGCCGGGCACGTCGCGATGGTCGGCGCGCCGCAGAGCGGCAAGTCCACCGCGCTGCGCACGCTGGTCTGCGCGCTGGCGCTCACCCACACGCCGGCCGAGGTGCAGGTCTACTGCCTCGACTTCGGCGGCGGCGGTCTGGCCGCGCTGCGCGACCTTCCGCACGTGGGCGGGGTGACCGGTCGTGCGGATCCGACCGCCGTACGACGCACCGTCGGCGAGATGACCACCCTGCTGGCCGATCGGGAACGCCGCTTCGCGGAACTGGGCGTGGAGTCGATGGCCGCGTACCGGCAGCGCCGGGCCGCGGCCGGTACGGCGAGTCAGCCGGGCGCCGATCCGTTCGGCGACGTGTTCCTGGTGATCGACGGTTGGAGCACCGTCCGCGGCGAGTACGACGACCTGGAGCCACTGGTCACCGATCTGGCCACCCGGGGCCTGTCGTACGGGCTGCACGTGGTCGCCACCGCGCTGCGCTGGCTGGATTTCCGCCCGGCGATCCGGGACCTGTTCGGCTCCCGGCTGGAGTTGCGCCTCGGCGACCCGGCCGACTCGCTGGTGGCCCGACGTGCCGCCGCGAACGTGCCGGACCGCCCGGGCCGGGGGGTGACCGCGGAGGGCCTGCATTTCCTCACCGCGCTGCCCCAGCTCGCCGCCGCCAGCGGGGACACCGCTGACCTGGTCAAACGGGTCGCCGACGGGTGGGCGGGCCCGCCGGCACCCCGGGTCCGGCTGCTTCCACCGGTGCTGCCGTACGCCGATCTGGACCTCGCCGCGGCGACCGGGCTGCGGCTGCCGATCGGGATCGCGGAGGCGGACCTGCGCCCGGTGCTGCTCGACTTCGCCACCGAGCCACATTTCGTCGTCTTCGGGGACTCGGAGTGCGGCAAGTCGTCGTTCCTGCACGCGCTGGCCATGTCGATCATCACCCGGTTCACCCCCGAGCAGGCTCGGGTGATCCTGGTCGACTACCGGCGCAGCCTGCTCGGTGCCATCAAGACGCCACACCTGATCGGGTACGGCACCGCCGCGGCGCACACCGCCGACCTGGTCGAGTCCGCCGCCGGTTACCTGGAGCGGCGGGCCCCCGGGCCGGAGGTCACCCCGCAGCAGTTGCGGGACCGATCCTGGTGGTCGGGGCCGGAGCTGTTCGTGCTGGTGGACGACTACGACCTGGTGGCGGCCGGACCGGCGAATCCGTTGCGCGGGCTGGAGGAGCACCTGCCGCACGCCCGCGACGTCGGGCTGCACCTGGTGTTGGCCCGGCGATCCGGTGGAGCGGGCCGCGCACAGTACGAGCCGATCGTGCAGCGGCTGCGGGAGCTCTCGACCGCGGGTCTGGTGATGGCGGGCAGCCCGGACGAGGGCGCACTCGTCGGGCCGGTGCGGCCTGGGCCGCTGCCACCGGGACGTGGTCGGTTGGTCACCCGACGGGAGGGCGTACGCCTCGTTCAGCTCGCACATCTGCCGCCGCCATGACGTGACTCGCCGGTTCTTCCCGTGACGGGTGGGGAAACCGGTAATCTCCGATCGTCATGGTTCCGTCGGGATGAATGGCTGGGGATGTGACTGGGGTTCGGCACAGCGGTCCGTCAGTGGCCCGACGGGCGACCGGCCGGGCGCTGCTCGGTGTGGCCGCGGCGCTCGCCGTCGTGGCACCGGCCGCGGCAGCCGCGCCCGTCGCCGCGCCCACCAACGGCGGACAGCTCGCCGGCGCGCCGATGGCGTTCGCCCCCGGCGACACCGGCGTCCGCACCGACCAGTTCCGCGACGAGCAGTGGCAGCTCGACGAGTTGCGGGCCGAGACGGCCTGGCGCAGCTCGACCGGCCGCGGCGTGATCGTCGCGGTGGTCGACTCCGGGGTGGACGGTTCTCATCCCGACCTGGTCGGCCAGGTGCTACCGGGCCGGGACCTGGTTGGTCCCGACGGTGGTGCCGGCCCGGATCCGGTGGGTCACGGCACGACGGTCGCCGGGCTCATCGCGGGGCGCAACGACGACAAACGGGGTGTGGTCGGCCTGGCGCCGGACGCCCGGATCCTGCCGGTCCGGGTGCTCGACGAGGAGAACCGCTACGACGACGCGCTGATCGTCGCCCAGGGGGTCCGCTGGGCGGTCGACAACGGCGCCCGCGTGATCAACTTGTCGTTGGGCGGAAGCGGCGACAGCCCGGCCCTGGCCGCGGCCCTGGACTACGCGTTCGCCCGGGACGTGGTCGTGGTGGCCTGCACCGGCAACCTGGCCACCTCCAGCAGCACCAAGGTGTGGTATCCGGCCCGTGAGCCAGGGGTGATCGCGGTCGCCGGCCTGGAGCGCGGCAGCGACAACCTGTGGTCCGGTTCGATCACCGGACGGGCGACGGTGCTCACCGCCCCCGCCAGTGGGCTGGTCGGCGCCAAGCCCCCCAGCGGGTACTGGCGGGTGCAGGGCACCAGCTTCGCCGCACCACTGGTGGCGGCCACCGCCGCGCTGGTCCGGTCCCGCTATCCGCAGATGCCCGCGGGTGAGGTGGTCAACCGGTTGCTGGCCACCTCTCGGGACCTCGGCCCGACCGGGCGGGACGACCGCTTCGGGTACGGGGTCGTTGACCCGGTGGCCGCGCTGACCGCTGACGTGCCGCCGGTGACCGCCAACCCGCTGGACGATCACACGTCGCCGGGCGTGATTGGTTTCGGCCCGGCTCCTGGCTCGGCCGACGACGATCCGGTGGCCGGTGCCGGCAGCGATCCGCTCGGCCTCGCCGCACCCCGACAGCAGAGCCGGTGGACGGCCCGGGCGGCGGGAGGCCAGGACACCTCCGCACCGGAGCAACTGTGGACCGGGGCGGCACTTCTCGTCATCCTGGTGGGCGGCGCCGCGTTCATGCTGCGCCGATTCCGCCAGCGGGCCCGTTGATCGTGGCCCACCGCCAGGCCTGACCGGACGACCGGTCGGGTACAACCGACGCATGCGCACGCTGCGGCCACCCACTCTCGCCTTCGCCGACCGGCCGTCCTGGCGGCACCGCCGCCTCGACCCGGCCCGTTCGTCGGGGCTGCGCCTCACCCTGGCCGCGACGGCGGCGTTCCTGGTGCTGGTGCCGTTCGGGCTGCTCACACTGCTCGTGCTCGGGGTCTGGTCGCCGCTGCACCGGCTGGACGGGGCGGTCACCGACGCGCTGTACGGGTACGCGCTCGACCACCCGGTCTGGGTCACGGTGATGCGGATCTGGACCGACGTCTTCGCGCCGATGCCGCTGCGCGCCGTCGCCCTGCTCGTGGTGATCTGGCTGCTACGCCGAGGCGTACGCCGGCTGGCCCTCTGGGTGACCATCACCATGCTGGTGGGCGGGTCGCTCGGTCCGCTGCTCAAGCTGCTCGTCGGCCGGGACCGGCCGGAGTTTCTCGACCCGGTGGCCTCGGCGGCCGGCTACTCGTTCCCGTCCGGGCACGCCCTGAACGCCGCCCTTGCCTCGGGAGTGCTGCTGGTGGTGTTCCTGCCGTACGCGGATCGCGGGGTCTGGCGGGTGCTGCTGTGGGTCGCGGCGGCGCTGCTCACCGTGGTGACCGGGTTGAGCCGGGTGGCCCTGGGCGTGCACTTCACCAGCGACGTGGTCGGTGGCTGGCTGCTCGGCACAGCCGTGGTCGCGGCGACCACCGCCGCCCTCACCACCTGGCGGGCACCCGCCGACCGGCGCGTGCCCCAGGGCTGACGCTCAGGTGCACTCGCCGGTGCCGACCTGCCGGTTGCGTTCGGCGCCGGCCAGCGCCACCGGGCGGGCCTCGGCCGCGGTCACCGCGAAGCCGGTGTTCGGGTCATCCGCCGCCGCCGCGAAGATCACGCCGAGTACCAGGCCGTTGGCGGAAAGTAGCGGCCCGCCGGAGTTGCCGCTGCGCACCAGTGCCCGGATCGTGTAGATCTCCCGGGTGACGTCGCCGGCGGAGTAGATGTCCGGTCCTTTGATCTGGTCGACGTCGCGGATCCGCGCCGACTGTGCGTTGTAGGGGCCGTCGAGCGGGAAGCCGAGCACGATGGCGTCGGAGCCGCTGCCCGCGTTGCCGGCGGCGAACCGCAGGGACGGGCCGGGCAGCCCGGGCACGAGCAGCACCGCCAGGTCCCGGTCCGGGTCGTAGACGACAACCTTGCCGTCGTACCGCTCGCCGCCCAGCTCCACGGCGACCGAGCGGGTGCCGGCGACGACGTGCGCGTTGGTCATCACCCGGTCGTCGGCGTACACGAAGCCGGAGCCCTCGATGCGGCGCGAGCAACTGGGCGCGGAGCCCAGCACCTTGACGACCGACCGCTGGCCGTTGACCACCACCTGGGAGCCGGCCAGCGCCGGGTCGGGCGGGTCGACCTGTCGGGCCCGGGTGGGCGCGAGGTCACCGAAGACGTCCGGGAACCCGTCGGTGTCGACGGTGTCCTCCAGAGCGGTGGAGAGCTGGTGGGCCTGGTCCGGCAGGACCTGGTTGACCACCGTGATCAACGCGCTGTTGCGCACCGAGGCGGCGAGCCACGGCACCGAGGACGAGCCGAGCGGCACGGCGACCAGCCAGGCGAGCAGCAGCACGGCGAACAGCGAAACGAACGCCCCGCCGACGTCGTCGATCCGTTTGCCCACGTCGCTGGTGATCGTCTTGCGCAGGTGCGAGCCGAGCCAGCCGGCGAGCGCCTGCCCGACCACCGCCAGCCCGAAGATCGCCACCAGCGAGATCAGCACCCGGGTGCCGGCGTCCACGAACTGTCGGGCGAACAGCGGCCCGAGCTGGAGACCCAGCAGCAAGCCCAGGAAGAAGCCGGACAGCGACGTGACGCCGATCACGAAGCCCTGGCGGTATCCGCTGATCGCGAACACGAGCATGAGCAGCAGCAGGACGAGATCCACGACCGACACGGGTCAAGCGTACGGGCAGGGCGCCCGCCAGATGACCATCGCTTGCGGAAGGTGACCGTGCGGTCAGCGCAGGGCGGTCTCGTCGGCCTCGTCGGTGCCGGCCGACGGCGCCGGGGTCGCCCCGGTCGGCGGCAGCTCCACCACCCTGCCGCGCGGCCACGGGCGGGCCCAGCCGCCCATCTCCAGCAGGGTGGCCAGCACCCCGGCGGTGAAGCCCCAGACGAGCATTCCGCGCGACGAGAACGCCGGCCCGATCCAGCCGCTGGGGTGGCGAACCCGCAGCCGGTTGGCCGGGTCGACCAGCTCACTGACCGGTAGCCGGGCCACGTGCGCCACCTCGGCGGGCTCCCGGGGGTGCACGGGGTGCGGGTCGTGCCACCAGGCCAGCACCGGTGTGACCACGAAGTCGCTGACCGGGATCCACAGTTTCGGCAGCTCGGCCAGCACGGTCACGCTGGTCGGATCGAGGCCGACCTCCTCGTTCGCCTCGCGCAGGGCGGTGGCGCGGACGTCGGCGTCCTCCGGGTCGGCCGCGCCACCGGGAAAGGCCGGCTGGCCGGCGTGGTTGCGCAGGGTGGCGGCGCGTTGCAGGACCAGCACGTCGGGGCCGGCGCCGGGCTGCTCGCCGAGCAGCACCAGCACGGCGCTCTCCCGGCCACCCTCGGCCGGGGTGGTCAGCCGCGTGAAGTCCTCGGCGCGGGCGGTGCCCAACCGGGTCAGCAACGGCTCGATCCACTCGGGCGGTCGACGGGTCACGCCGGCACCGCCAGGCCGAGGTGCTGGCGGACCAGCTCGGCGAGCCGGGCATCGTCGAGGGCGCCGGTGGCGTCGATGTGCCGGATCCGACCGTCGGCGTCGACGAAGAGGGTCAGCGGAATGGCGTTGCGCTTCAGCTCGCGTTGCAGCGCCTCGCCCTGGTCGATCAGGATCGGGAACCGGACGCCGTAGTCCTCACCGATGGACTGGGCGCCGCTGCGGCTGTCCCGGCTGTTGACCCCGACCACCTGGATCTGCCCGGCGGCCCGCTCGCTGAGCCGCTGGAAGGCGGGCAGCTCCTTGCGGCACGGCGGGCACCAGGAAGCCCAGACGTTGATCACCGCCGGCCCGGCCACATCCCGTAGCGCGACGGGCGTGCCGCCGGTGAAGCAGGCCAGCGTCAGCTCCGGCAGCGCCTGCCCGCCAGCGGCGCGGGCCGTCGTGCCGGAGTCGGGCGACGCGGGGGCCGTCGTGCCGGGCGTGGCGGGGGCCGTCGTGGCGGAGCCAGGCGACGCGGCCGTGGGCACCGTGCTCAGCGTGGAGCAGTCCCGGAACGGCGATGGTCGCTCAGCTGCCGCCGGCCGGGGGGCCGGGTCGTCGTCGGCCGTGCCGCTGGTGCAGCCGGCGACGGTCAACAGCAGCGGCAGGATCACCAGAGCGAGGCGCCGGTTCACGGCACCTCCGCAGCGACCGCCTGCGCGGGCACCAGCTCCGGGTCGACCCCGGCCGCCACCGCGAGGTCACGCGCCCGGGGACCCTTGAGCAGTTTGGCGGCGGCCGTCGGATCGGTCGGGCCGGTGCCGTAGGAGGGGCAGAGCTTCGCGAGCGTGCAGGCGCCGCAGGCGGGTTTGCGGGCATGGCAGACCCGTCGCCCGTGAAAGATGATCCGGTGCGACAGCATGGTCCAGTCGCGCTTGTCGTACAGCGCGCCGACCGCGTGCTCGATCTTGACCGGATCGGTCTCGGTGGTCAGCCGCCACCGGTGGACCAGCCGCTGGAAGTGCGTGTCGACGGTGATGCCCGGGACGTCGAAGGCGTTGCCGAGGATCACGTTGGCGGTCTTGCGGCCGATGCCGGGCAGCGTCACCAGGTCGGCGAGTCTGCCGGGGACCCGGCCGTCGTACCGGTCCAGGAGCGCCTGGCCGAGCTTGAGCAGCGAGTCGGTCTTGTTGCGGTAGAAACCGGTGGGCCGGATCAGCTCCTCCATCTCGCCCCGGTCGGCCCCGGCGTACGCGGCGGCGGTCGGGTAGCGGGCGAAGAGCTTCGGCGTGACCTCGTTGACCTTCTTGTCCGTGCACTGGGCGGAGAGGATCGTGGCGACGGCCAACTCCAGGGCATTGGAGTGGTCCAGTTCGCAGTGCGCGTCGGGGTGCGTCTCGGCCAGCACCCGGCCGATCTTGCGGGCACGGCGTTTGCGCCCGAGATCGGTCTCGCTGGCACCGGGAGGACTACTGGTCACGACGGCCAGCCTACGTCGCGCCCCGGATGTTCCCGCCGGGTCAACCGCCGGCTGGCGGGGAGATCTTGCCCTGCCCGTCGAACCGGGCGCCGCCCTTCGGGAAATCGCTGCGGCTCAGGTCGCCGATCAGGCCGAGGCCCCGGTCGTCCGGGTCCATCGTCGGCTTGCCGGCGTCGTTCATGTACGTCGAGGTGAACGAGCCGCCGGCCCAGGCGCCGTCCGGCATGAGCGACACCTTCAGCACCCCGCCCCAGCCGAGCCGGCCGTCGTTGTTCAGCGAGTTGCCGCCACCGGCGAAGTTGCCCAGGCTGTACGCGATCAGCCGGCCCTTGTAGAACTCCATGCCGCGCAGCACATGCGGCCCGTGCCCGACGATCAGGTCCGCCCCCGCGTCGATCATGGCGTGCGAGAACTTCACCGGGTCGCCCCGGTTCTCGCCCAGGAACATCTCGGTGCCGGGTTTCACCCGGGTCTTGTCCACGCCCTCGCCGCCCATGTGCACCTGCACCACGACGAGGTCCGCCATGGTGGCGGCCTTGGCGACCACCGTCTTCGCCTTGGCGATGTCGACCAGGCTGTTGGACCAGACGTACGACGAGAAGCCGGCCACGGCGACCTTGACGCCCTTGACGTCGACCACGGTGATCTGGTCCGGTGCGCCGGTGTGCTTCAGGTCGTACTTCTCCAGCGCCTTCCGGGTGTTCTCGTAGCCCTTCGGCCCGTAGTCGTAGCCGTGGTTGTTGGCCTGGTTGAGCACGTCGAAGCCGGCGTCGCGCAGGTGTGCGGCGTATTCCGGTGGCGCCCGGAACTGGTAGCAGCGGGTGGAGTTGGCCCCGCACTTGCCGGTGCCGGTGTCCACCGTCAGCGGCTCCTCCAGGTTGCCCATCACGAGGTCGGCCTTGAGCGCCTCGGTGACCGAGGCGAAGAAGCCCTTGCCGCCGCCGGCGGGGAGCCGGCTGGGCGCGTTACCCATGATGATGTCGCCGGTGGCGGAGAGCGAGATCGCGCCGCCCCCGCCGGAGGCCGCAGGCCCGGTGGCCTTCGGGCCGGCCGTGGCCACCGGCGCGCCGGTGCCACCGCCACCGGCGCCGGGTTGCCAGACGGGTGCCTCCCCGCCCGGGTCGGCACAGCCGGCGACGAGCAGTGCGGCCAGCAGCGCGGCGAGGCCGAGGGCGACGCGGCGACGCGGGCGGGACGCGAGGAGGGCGGGAGCATACATCGTCAGCGACATTACCGACCTCACAACGCGCCGACGACAGCCGATCGGTTGGAGTTCAGCCCGTGAGCTGCTCGGACCAGGGCACGACCGCCCGGGCGCCGCCCGCGAGCACCGCGGAGTGCACCGCTCGGGCGACTGGCGCGCCCCAGGTGGAGCGCGGCCCGCCGTACGCGGCCGTCGGCCCGTCCACCGGGCAGAGCACGGTGACCGCGTCGGTCGGGGTGCCGGTCCCCGGCAGCCCCAGCTCCCTGATCGCCTGGGTCTTCGCCTCGGTCGCGGTGGCCACCGCGTTGACCAGCGCCGAGTCCGCGAGCCGGGCCGGCACGTACACCACGATGTTGACCGTGCCGACGCGCTGGGCGAGCGCGGCCGGAGCCGGCGCGGCAGCGAGCACCGGCGTGCCGAGCCCGACCGTCACCCAGGCCCGCACTCCGGTGTCGGTCCGCGCGATCACCTCGGCCACATCGACACCGGTCAACAGACCAACCCCCGGCCCGTCGAGGGCCAGGTCGGCGGCGAGCGCCGCCAGGTGCGCGGCGGGGTCGTCCCGGTCGTACGACATGGGCACGGTCGCGTTCAGTACCCAGAGCCGGGCACCGATGCCACCGCCCAGTGCGCCGCTGCTGATCGTTCGCAGAGGCACGTCAGCGCGCCAGACGAGCAGTGGGATCTCCCGCCCATCTTCGGCCCGGCTGGTCAGAATCGGCTCGCTCAGCACGTCGGGCAGGTTACGCCCACCGATCAAGATTCCAGGGGCGACCTCTGATTCATGCTCACGTGCGCCTAGACTTGGCGGCGCGCGAGGGGTTCAGCGGACGGCGACCCCGGCCGACGGACGGCACGCGCAACCGGAGGTGCGCGATGGATGAGGTACTGGCCCGCAGCGGGATCTTCCAGGGTGTCGACCCGGAAGCTGCCGAGGCGCTTGCCAAGGAGATGGAGACGATCGAGGTCCGCAAGGGCGAGATCGTCTTCAATGAGGGCGAGCCAGGTGACAGTCTCTATATCCTGCTGTCCGGCAAGATCAAGGTTGGTCGCCGCGCCGCGGACGGCCGGCAGAACCTGATCGCGGTGATGGGGCCGTCGGACATGGTCGGTGAGCTGTCGCTCTTCGACCCGGGTCCGCGTACGGCGACCGCCACCGCGGTGACTGACACCCGGCTGGTGCGACTGCGCAAGCAGGCGCTGCGGCCCTGGCTCAACAACCGCCCGGAGATCGCCGAGCAGTTGCTCCGGGTGCTCGCCCGGCGGCTTCGCCGGACCAACGACTCGCTCGCCGACCTGATCTTCACGGACGTGCCGGGCCGGGTCGCCAAGAACCTGCTCCAGATGGCTGGCCGGTTCGGCACCCGCGATGGCGGCGTCCTGCGGGTGACCCACGACCTCACCCAGGAGGAGATCGCCCAGCTCGTCGGCGCCTCCCGGGAGACGGTCAACAAGGCGCTGGCCGACTTCGCCTCGCGCGGCTGGCTGCGCCTGGACGGCAAGAGCATCATCATCCTGGACCCGGAGCGCCTCGCCCGTCGCGCCCGCGTCTGAGCAGCACGTCGCGTCCCCGCTTCCCGTCAGTGACGGGAGGCGGGGACGTTTTCGTCTGCCCGGCGCAGAATCGCTGGCGCCGGCCAGCACCAGTGGTGAGGGTGGGGCCATGGTGAACAGCGTTGCCGTGCTGTCCGACATCCATGGCGTACTGCCCGCCCTGGAGGCCGTGCTGGCCGAGCCGGACGTCGCCGCCGCCAATCTGATCGTGCTCACCGGCGACATCGCGGCCGGCCCGCAGCCGGTCGAGGTGCTGGACGTGCTCGCCGGCCTCGGCGACCGGGTCTGCTGGGTGGGCGGCAACGCCGATCGCGAGCTGGTCGAGGCGCGGTCGGGCCGGCCCGCGTCGATCGAGGTGTCCGACTGGGCCGCCGCCCAGCTCCGCGACGACCAGCTGGCCCGTCTCGCCGCGCTGCCGCCGACGGCGACGTTCGAGATCAACGGCCTCGGCCCGACGCTGTTCTGCCATGCCACGCCCCGCGACGACGAGGAGGTCGTGCTCGTCGACTCCCGGATGGCACGCTGGGCGGAGGTGTTCGCCGGTCTCCCGGCCGAGGTTTCGACGGTGGTCTGCGGTCACACCCACATGCCCTTCACCCGGTTGGTCGATCGGCGTCTGGTGGTCAACCCGGGCAGCATCGGCATGCCGTACGGGGGTGCCGGTGCCTGGTGGGCGCTGCTCGGGCCGGGCGTGCAGTTGCGCCGTACCGTCTTCGACGTGGACGCGGCGTGCGCCCGGGTGGCGACGGAGTCGGCCTTTCCCGACGCCGCCGCCTGGGCCGACGAGTACCTGCGCTCCCAGCACAGCGACGCCGACGCGCTGGCCGTCTTCGGCCCCCGCGACGGCCGCTGAAGCAGCAGCTCTGGCGCCAACCACGACCAGAGCCACAAAAAGTCAGTCTTGACTGTTTGTTTCGTGGGCCGCAGGCTGTTGCCGTGTCCACCACATCGACGCGCGTCCCTCAGCAGGAGCGCAGCCGCGTTACCCGGGCCCGGCTCCTGGAGGCGACCGTCGACTGCCTGATCGAGCACGGCTGGTCCGGCACCACCACCACGCTCGTCGCGGCGCGGGCCGGTGTCTCGCGGGGGGCACAGCTACACCACTACCCCACGAAGGCCGCGCTGGTGACGGCCGCCGTGGCCCACCTGGCCGAACGCCGGGCCGACGAGCTGCGCACCGAAGCTGAGGCGCTGCCGGCCGGCCCGCAGCGACTGGACCGGGTGATCGACCTGCTCGGCGTGGCGTTCACCGGGCCGCTGTTCGTGGCCGCTCTCGAGCTCTGGGTCGCCGCCCGCACCGATCGGGAGCTTCGGGACGCCCTGGTGCCGCTGGAGGCGACGGTCGGCCGGGAGATGCACCGCCTCACCGTCGCCATGCTCGGCGTCGACGAGCGTCGACCCGGCGTCCGCGAGGCGGTCCAGGCCACCCTCGACCTGCTGCGCGGGCTCGGGGTGGCCAACCTGCTCAATGACGACTCGGCCCGCCGTTCCGCCCTGTTGACCACCTGGAAGCGCCAACTCGTCACCCTGCTCACGCCCTGACCGCCGGCCGCAGCGGCCACCACCGACCGGGAGGCACCATGGTCGACCTGACCGACCTGCTCGCGGATCTGGCCGCCGAGTCCGGCCAACTGGACGCCCTGATCGCACCTCTGTCAGCGGCCGACTGGGCACGGCCGACCCCCGCGCCGGGTTGGAGCATCGGGCACCAGATCGCCCACCTCGCCTGGACCGATCATGTGGCGCTGCTGGCCGCCACCGATCCCACGGCGTTCTTCGCGACGGTGACGGCCGCGCCGGACCCGGCCCGGCTCGTCGACCACGGCGCCGAGGACTTCCTCGCCCCGCCGGCCGCGCTGCTCGCCCGCTGGCGGGCCGGCCGGGCGGCGCTCGCCGACGCACTGGCCGCTGTACCGGCCGGCGAGAAGCTGACCTGGTACGGCATCCGGATGTCAGCCACCTCGATGGCGACCGCCCGGATCATGGAAACCTGGGCACACGGTGAGGACGTGGCCGACACGCTCGGCGTCGTCCGCCCCGCCAGCGACCGACTCCGGCACGTCGCGCACCTCGGTGTGCGTACCTTCGGGCACGGTTTCGCCGCGCACGGCCGGGTGGCACCGACGACGCCGGTCCGGGTCGAGCTGGTCGGGCCGCACGGCGACACGTGGAGCTGGGGTCCGGCGGAGGCCGCCGACCGACTGACCGGCCCGGCTCGGGACTTCTGCCTGTTGGTGACCCAACGCCGACACCGTGCGGACCTCGCCCTGGTCGCGACGGGTCCGGTCGCGGACGAGTGGCTCGACGTGGCGCAGGCGTTCGCCGGCCCGCCGGGTACCGGCCGACAGCCGGCCACCGCCCCGGCTGGCGCGGACGGAGCACGGGCATGATCCGGATCGGCAACGCCTCCGGCTTCTACGGCGACCGGTTCACCGCCTGGCGGGAGATGCTCGACGGCGGCGAGCTGGACGTGCTGACCGGCGACTACCTGGCCGAGTTGACCATGTTGATCCTCGCCCGGGACCGGCTGCGTGACCCCAATCTCGGCTACGCGAAGACGTTCCTTCGGCAACTGGAGACGTGCCTCGGCACCGCCCTCGACCGGGGGGTGCGGATCGTGACCAACGCCGGCGGGTTGAACCCCGCCGGCCTGGCCGCCGCCATCGACGCACTCGCCAGCCGTCTGGGCCTGCCAACCAGGGTCGGGTACGTCGAGGGCGACGCGATCCAGCGGCCGGACGCGTTGAGCGCGAACGCCTACCTCGGCGCGTTCGGGATCGCCGCCTGCCTCGACGGCGGCGCGGACGTGGTGGTGACCGGCCGGGTCACCGACGCGTCGCTGGTGGTCGGCCCGGCCATCGCCCGCTACGGGTGGGGCCGCGACGACCTCGACGAGTTGGCCGGTGCGACCGTCGCGGGGCACCTCGTCGAGTGCGGCGCACAGGTCACCGGCGGCAACTTCAGCTTCTTCACCGAACTGCCCGACGGTGGGCACCGGCCCGGTTTCCCGATCGCCGAGGTGCACGCCGACGGCTCAACGGTGATCACCAAGCATCCGGGCACCGGCGGTGCGGTCACCGTGGAGACGGTCACCGCCCAACTGCTCTACGAGGTCGGTGGGCCGGCATACCTGGGGCCGGACGTGGTCACCAGACTGGATACCGCAACACTGCGCTCCGACGGGCCGGACCGGGTCCGGGTGTCCGGTGTCCGGGGCACGCCTCCTCCCGCCACGCTCAAGGTGGGCGTCAACAACCTCGGCGGTTTCCGCAACTCGATGACGTTCGTCCTCTGCGGTCTGAACATCGAGGCGAAGGCGACGCTGGTCCGGGGGCAGATCGAGGAGGCGGTGAGCAAGGACGGGCTGGAGTTCACCCTGGCCCGCACCGACCACCCGGACGCCGCCGACACCGAGGCTGCCAGCGCCCTCCTCCACGTCCACCTGCGCGACAGCGACAGGGTGCGAGCCGGGCGAGCCTTCTCGGCCGCCGCGGTGGAGCTGGCGCTGACCTCCTACCCGGGCTGCACACTGACCACCCTGCCGGGCGACGCGACTCCGTACGGCGTCTTCACCGCCGACGCGGTGCCGCAGGACGCGGCGCCGCACGTCGCGGTGCTGCCCGACGGCCAGCGGGTGCCGATCGCCCCACCGATCCGCACCGCCCCCGTGCCCGAGCCGGGGCCCGACCCGGAGGCCGACCCGGAGGCGGGGCCGGCACCGCGCAGCGGGACGGCGGTCGACGGCCCGACCCGGCGCGGGGCGCTCGGCGAGCTGGTCGGCGCGCGCTCCGGCGACAAGGGCGGAGACGCCAACCTCGGTGTCTGGGCGCGTTCCGATGCCGGGTACGCATGGCTGCGCACCTGGCTGACCGTCGAGCGGCTGGCCGAGCTGCTGCCGGAGACCGCGCCGCTGTCGGTACGGCGCTACGAGCTGCCGAACCTGCGCGCGGTCAACTTCGTGATCGAGGGTCTGCTCGGGGCGGGGGTCGCCGCGTCCACCCGGTTCGACCCGCAGGCCAAGGCGCTCGGTGAGCTGCTGCGCGCCCGGATCGTCGACCTGCCGGCCGCGGTGCCGGCGGAGGTGGCCCAATGAGCATCGTGGACACTCCGGAGCGGCGGCAGCTGCGCGAGCTGACCCGCGCCTTCGTGACCCGGGAGGTGCTGCCGCACCTGGACGACTGGGAGCGGGCCGGCGAGGTGCCCCGGTCGCTGCACGCCACCGCCGCGAAGCTCGGCCTGCTCGGCATCGGCTTCCCCGAGTCGGTCGGTGGCAGCGGGGGTGATTTGCTCGACTCGATTCTCGTGACCGAGGAGCTGATCCGTTCCGGCGGCTCGTCCGGGCTGGTGGCGGCGCTGTTCACGCACGGCATCGCGTTGCCGCACATGGTCGCGGCGGCCGGCGCCCGCACCGGTGGATCGCTGGGCGGCCGGCTCGGCGTCGCCGCGATCCCCGGCGACGACGACCTGATCGAACGGTACGTCCGGCCCACCCTGGCCGGCACGATGATCGGCGCGCTGGCGATCACCGAACCGGACGGCGGTTCCGACGTGGCCGGCATCCGCACCACCGCCCGCCGGGACGGCGACCACTATGTGGTGAACGGGTCGAAGACCTACATCACCAGCGGGTACCGGGCCGACTTCGTGACCACGGCGGTCTGCACCGATTTCCCGGGCAGCGGTGAACTCACCCTGCTGGTCGTCGACAAGGGGCTGCCCGGGTTCACCGTGGGGCGCCGGTTGGAGAAGCTGGGCTGGCACTGCTCGGACACCGCCGAGCTGTCGTTCGTCGACGTACGGGTGCCGGTGGCCAACCGGATCGGCGCGGAGAACACCGGCTTCCTGGCGATCATGCAGCACTTCGCGACGGAGCGGCTCTCGCTGGCGACGCAGGCGTACGCCATTGCCCAGCGTTGCGTCGAGCTGACGATGCGCTGGTGCCGGGACCGGGAGACCTTCGGGCGTCCACTGGCCAGCCGGCAGCTGGTTCGGCACCGGTTGGCCGAGATGCACACCCGGGCCGAGGCGGCCCGGTCGTACGTGCACGAGGTGGCCGCCCGGGTGGCGGCCGGCGAGCCGGTGGTGACCGAGGTGGCGATGGCCAAGAACGTGGCGGTGGCCGCCTGCGACCACGTCGTCGACCAGGCGTTGCAACTGCACGGCGGCTTCGGCTACCTGCGCGACGCCGAGGTGGAGCGGCACTACCGCGACGCGCGGATCCTCGGCATCGGCGGCGGCACCACCGAGATCATGAACGAGATCATCGCGAAAGGCATGGGCCTGTGAGCGCGAGGAGTGAGACACGGTGAGCATCCTGGACAGCGCGATCGACCCGTCCGCCCCCTCGTACGTGGCGAACCGGGCAGCGTTGCTGGAGCGGCTGGCCGAGCTGGACGCCGCGCTGGGCCAGGCGCGAGCCGGCGGCGGCGAGAAGTACGTGTCCCGGCACCACGCGCGCGGCAAGCTGCTTCCCCGGGAACGGATCGAGCTGCTGGTGGACGCCGACAGCCCGTTCCTGGAGCTGTCGGCGGTCGCCGCGTACGGCACCGACTTCCCGGTCGGGGCCAGTGTGGTCACCGGCATCGGGGTGGTCGAGGGCGTGGAGTGTCTGATCGTCGCCAACGACCCGACGGTACGCGGCGGCGCGGTCAACCCGTGGTCGCTGGCGAAGACCCGACGGGCCGGCGAGATCGCCTTGGCCAACCGGCTGCCGATGGTCAACCTGGTCGAGTCGGCCGGGGCGGACCTGCCCACCCAGGCGGAGATCTTCATCCCGGGTGGCCGGGTGTTCCGTGACCTGACCCGGCTCTCGGCGGCCGGCATCCCCACGGTCAGCGTCGTCTTCGGCAACGCCACGGCCGGTGGCGCGTACGTGCCGGGGATGTCCGATCACGTGATCATGATTCGGAACCGGTCGCAGGTCTACCTGGCCGGGCCGCCGCTCGTGAAGATGGCGACCGGCGAGGTCACCGACGACGAGTCGCTGGGCGGCGCGGCGATGCACGCCGCCACGTCCGGGCTCGCCGACTACCTGGCCGAGGACGAACGGGACGGCATCCGGCTGGCCCGGCAGTGCGTACGCCGGCTGAACTGGCGCAAGCAGGGCCCGTCGCCGCGTACGGCCGTGCCGCAGCAACCGAAGTACGACCCGGAGGAGCTGCTGGGGATCACCAGCGCCGACCTGAAGGTGCCGTTCGACCCACGTGAGGTGCTGGCCCGCGTCCTGGACGGAAGCGACTTCGACGAGTTCAAGCCGGCGTACGGGGACGCGCTGGTCACCGGATGGGGCGAGCTGCACGGCTACCCGGTGGGCGTGCTGGCCAACGCGCGGGGGGTGCTGTTCAGCGAGGAGGCGCAGAAGGCGGCCCAGTTCATCCAGCTCGCGAACGCGGCGGACACCCCGCTGATCTTTCTGCAGAACACCACCGGCTACATGGTCGGCACGGAGTACGAGCAGCGGGGCATCATCAAGCACGGCGCACTGATGATCAATGCGGTGTCCAACTCGACGGTGCCACACCTGACGGTGAACCTCGGCGCCTCGTACGGCGCCGGCAACTACGGCATGTGCGGTCGGGCGTACGAGCCGAGGTTCCTGTTCACCTGGCCGAACGCGAAGTCGGCGGTGATGGGCCCGGCGCAGCTCGCCGGAGTGCTCTCCATCGTGGCCCGGCAGGCCGCCGCCGCCCGGGGGCGCGACTACGACGAGGAGTCCGACGCGGCGATGCGGATGATGGTCGAGCAGCAGATCGAGTCACAGTCCGGCGCGCTGTTCCTCTCCGGCCGGCTCTACGACGACGGGGTGATCGACCCCCGGGACACGCGCACCGTTCTCGGGCTCTGCCTCTCGGCGATCCACAACGGACCGGTGCAGGGCGCCGACGGTTTCGGCGTCTTCCGGATGTAGCTGGTGGGCGCGAGGAACGCACCGCAGCGGAGTCCCGCAGTGACCAACGAAGGGCAGGCACAGGGGACCATGATCAGTCGACTTCTGGTGGCCAACCGGGGGGAGATCGCCCGCCGGGTCTTCGCCACCTGCCGCGCGCTCGGCGTGGAGACGGTCGCCGTGCACTCGGACGCGGACGCCGCCGAGCCGTTCGTCGGCGAGGCCGACCAGGCGGTCCGGCTGCCCGGGGCCACGCCGGCCGAGACGTACCTGCGGGTGGATTCGATCCTGGACGCGGCCCGGCGCAGCGGCGCGGACGCCGTCCACCCGGGTTACGGCTTCCTCGCCGAGAACGCCGAGTTCGCGGCGGCGGTGACCGACGCCGGGCTGACCTGGGTCGGGCCGCCGGCCAAGGTGATCGCCGTGATGGGCGACAAGCTGGCGGCGAAGGCGCTGCTCGCCGAGGCCGGCGTGCCGATGCTGCCGAGTTGGACCGACGCCGACGAGATCATCGACTTCCCGGTGCTGGTGAAGGCGTCCGCGGGCGGCGGCGGGAGGGGGATGCGGATCGTCCGGGACGCCGCCGGGCTGACCGAGGCCGTCGCCTCCGCGCGCCGCGAGGCGGCTGCCGCGTTCGGCGACGGCACGGTCTTCATCGAGCGGTACGTCGAGCGCGGCCGGCACGTCGAGGTGCAGATCTTCGGCGACGCCCACGGCCGGGTGGTGGCCCTCGGTGACCGGGAGTGCTCGATCCAGCGCCGGCACCAGAAGATCGTCGAGGAGGCGCCGGCGGTCGTTCCGGAGCGGGTGCGGGCGGCGTTGCACGAGGCGGCGGTGGCCGCCGGTCGCGCGGTCGACTACCTGGGCGCGGGCACGGTGGAGTTCCTGCTCGCCCCGGGTGGAGAGTTCTTCTTCCTGGAGATGAACACCCGACTCCAGGTGGAGCACCCGGTCACCGAGCTGTGCACCGGGCTGGACCTGGTGGGGCTGCAACTGCTCGTCGCGGAGGGCGAGCCGCTGCCGGCGGACCTGCCGACCAGCACCGGCCACGCGATCGAGGTACGCCTCTGCGCCGAGGACGCCGGGTCGGGTTGGCGGCCGGCCACCGGCACACTGCACCGGTTCGCGGTCCCTCAGGTGGCGGCCGAGTTCGGCGGGCTGGCCGGGCCGGGCCTGCGACTCGACTCGGGCGTGGTGGCCGGCTCGGTGGTCGGGGTGCACTACGACTCGATGCTGGCGAAGCTGATCGCCTGGGGTCGTACCCGTGCCGAGGCGACCCGGCTGCTGGCCACCGCGCTGGCCCGGGCCGAGCTGCACGGGGTGACCACCAACCGGGATCTGCTGGTCCGGGTGCTGCGCGGCCCCGCGTTCGCCGCCGTGGAGATCGACACCGGGTTCCTGGACCGGCACCCGGAGGTCTTCGCCCCGCTGCTTCCCGCCGATCGACTTCCGCTGGCCGCGCTCGCGGCGGCACTCGCCTCCGCCGCCGGTCGTCGCGCTGCGGCTCGGGTGCTGGCCGGGCTGCCGTCGGGCTGGCGCAATGTGCCGGCCGTCCCACAGGTCACCCGGTTCGCCGGCCCGGACGGCGAGATCGAGGTCCGCTACCGGCTGGACCGCACGGGCGGCCTCGCCGAGTGGTCCACCGATCCCACCGTTGCCGACCCCACTGTGGCGTTGGTCGAGGCTGCCCCGGACCGGGTCGTGCTCGACGTCGACGGCGTTCGGCGCGCGTACCGCGTACACCGGGTGGGGTCGGCGGTCTTCGTGGACGGCCCGGACGGGGCGGCGAGCCTGACCGAGCTGCCGCGTCTCCCGCTGCCCGTCGCGGAGGTGGCGGCCGGGTCGCTGCTCGCGCCGCTCCCCGGCGCGGTGACCCGGGTGCATGTCCGGGTCGGCCAGCGGGTCACGGCCGGCGATCCGCTGCTCACGCTGGAAGCGATGAAGCTGGAACATCCGGTGCTCGCCCCGACCGACGGCGTGGTCGCCGAGCTGCCGGTGCCGGCCGGTGGTCAGGTGCGCACCGGCGCCGTGCTGGCCGTCATCGACAACTGAAGAGGAGAACCCCGATGACCTTCGACCTCACCCCCGAGCAGGACCAGCTGCGCGACGCAGTGCGGGCGCTGGGCCGTCGCTACGGCCACGGTTACTTCGTCGAGAAGGCGAAGGCCGGGGAACACACCACCGAACTCTGGGCCGAGGCGGGCCGGCTCGGCTACCTGGGAGTCAACATCCCCACCGAGTACGGCGGCGGCGGTGGCGGCATCACCGATCTGGCCATCGTCTGCGAGGAGCTGGCGGCGGCCGGTTGCCCGCTGCTGCTGCTCGTGGTCTCCCCCGCCATCGCGGCCACCGTGCTCAACCGGCACGGCACCGAGGACCAGCGCAAGCGGCACCTGCCCGGCCTCGCCGACGGGTCCCAGAAGATCGTCTTCGCGATCACCGAGCCGGAGGCCGGTTCCAACTTCCACCGGCTCGGCACGGTGGCCCGCCGGGACGGTGACGGCTGGTTGCTCAACGGCCGCAAGTGCTACATCTCCGGGGTCGACGAGGCGGACCACGTGCTGGTGGTGGCCCGAACCGAAGACTCATCCACCGGAAAGCTCAAGCCCGCGCTGTTCGTCGTGCCGACCGACGCCGCCGGGCTGACCCGCTCCAAGCTGGACATGGAGATCGTGTCCCCGGAGAACCAGTTCCTGCTCTACCTGGACGACGTGCGCGTGCCCGCCGACGCACTGCTCGGCGAGTCGCTGGACGCCGGGCTGCCGGCGCTCTTCGCCGGCCTGAACCCGGAGCGCATCACGGTCGCCGCGATGGGCGCCGGCACCGGCCGGTACGCCATCGAGCGGGCCAGCGAGTACACCGCCACCCGCACGGTGTGGGGTGGCCGGAGCATCGGCTCCCACCAGGGCGTTTCGCATCCGCTGGCACACGCGGCGGTGCAGGTGGAACTGGCCCGCCTCATGATCCAGAAGGCGGCCACCCTGTACGACGCCGGCCGCGACCTGGAGGCCGGGGTGGCCGGCAACATGGCCAAGTACGCGGCCGGGGAGGCCGCCGCGCTCGCCGTCGACACCGCCGTCCAGGTGCTCGGCGGGGCCGGAATGACCACCGAGTACGGGGTGGCGACCCTGCTCGGCGCGGTGCGGGCCGGCCGGATCGCCCCGGTCAGCCGGGAGATGATCCTGAACTTCGTGGCCCAACACGTCCTGGGCCAGGACAAGTCGTACTGAGCCGGCCTGCTCCGTCGGCCTGCCCGGCGGGTGATCGACTCGGTTTCCTCGATTCTGCGGTGTCCGAGGTCCAGCGACGCCCCGATTTCCAGAAAGCCGAGTCGATCCCTCTGCTGAGGCCGCGCTGCACGGCCTGCTCACGCTCCTTGCGGGCCCGGCCGCTCCCGGTGGTGCAGGATCGCCACGGCCACCGCGAAGAGCAGCGCGGGCGCCAGCACCAACGTCAGCCACTGCGCCGGGGTGAGCGCATCGAGGACACCGTCGTGGGTGGAACGCTCCAGGAACGTCCCCGTGGTGCCGAGCCCCACCCGGGTGAGCAGCAGCGTGACGCCCACCGGAACGACGAGCGCGAGCAGGCGCCGCCGCAACGCCGCCGGCATCGACAGGATGGCAAGGGCGAAGAGCAGGTATCCCGCAGTCAGCAGGATCGCCTCGATCCGGCCGACGCCGACGGTGAAGATCCATGTGCCGTAAACGGGAGTCGTCGAGCGATCAGCAGCAGTCACCAGGGCGACGCTCGGAGCACCGACGCTGACCAGCGTCGCCACCGCCAGTGTGCCGAGCCGCCAGCGCGCGAGGGAAGCCGTGGCGGAACGCGGAGCGCGGACGGCGAGCACCAGCGGGACCATCGCGGCGAGCACGGCGGGCCAGAGATTGAACACCGTGGAATGGTGCCCGTAATCCTCGGCGACCGGAGCCACCTCGAACGCCGCGCCGCAGACCGCGATCGCGGCTGCTGCCCGGCCCCACCCGAACACGACCGACAGCGCCACGGTGAGCCACAGCACCGCCACGAGACAGCCCGGCCAGAAGACGAACTCCTCGCCGATCCCATCGGGATAGCTGTCTACGAACATGGCGAGGTGCAGCACCGGAACGCGCGCAGCTCGCACGAACAACATCAGCGCGGCGATCAGACCGAGCGCCTGCGCCGCCTCCCGCCACGCATCGCCCGAGAATCGAGCACCAGCCTGGCGGACATGCGCACGGAACGCCCCGCCGAGCAGGGCAAGCACGTCTCGTGCCACAGGCCTGTGCTGGCCTGGCGACGCGTCGTCCAGCAACACCCCGATCATCTCGTCCTCGTACTGCCGCCGGTAGGCGCGGGGGTAGCAGGCCAGCAGCCACCGGTAACCGTGTTCCAACGTCACGCCGCACCGCCGTCGAAGATGAGACCGGCACGACGCAGTCGCACGCTCGCCGCGTCGGCGTTGCTTCGCAGACGCGCCGACTCCTCGGCCAGGCGTTGCGCCCCCGACGCAGTGAGTCGGTAGTACCGGCGCAACCTGGACTGCACCTGCTCCTCGCGCTCGATGTCGATGAGCCCCTCGGTCCGCAGCCGGTCCAGGGCCGCGTAGAGGGTGCCGGCGCGCAGGTCGACGCGCCCGTCGGAGATCCGGCGGACCTCGTCGAGAACGGCGTAACCGTGCCGTGGGGCCTCGACGAGCGCGGTAAGGATGAGGTAGGTCGATTCATGCATGGAAGCCTTCGCCATTGCCGAAGCATATACCGTCCGACTGTATATACGGGAAGAGTTCGGCCGCGGCGGTCAGGCTGGGGTACGACAGGTGGCATCGATGCGGTGGACCGGACGTACTCGCCGACCCATGCCCTCCAGCAGGGAGTCCTCGACGTGGAAGTCGTGGATGCGCAGCTGGCGCCGGGGCAACTCCTCCTCGCTGGGGCAGAGCACCTGCGCGCGGACCAACCCGACCGGAACGTACCGAACGCCGCCCCGCTCCTGCAGGATCACCATGTTGACGTCGTCCGTGGTCACCACGTGCCCGCGTACGTCCTCGGTCGGCCCGTTCTCCACGCCCACCGTGGTGACGGTCAGCGGCAGCACCGGCGTGCTGATCACCGGCACCGCGGCCCAGACCAGCGTGGCCAGCACCGCCACCTCGGTCACCGACGCCAGCGGCCGGATCACCACGCCGGGCAGCGGCCCCGCGATGAACAGGGCCAGCAGCGGAGGCACCACGATGAGCGCCAGCACCAGCACGTCGCCCTGCCGCCCGGCGTCGCGCATCGTCGGCAGCATCAGCCAGCCGTACCCGGCGAGCAGCGCGATGATGATCAGCAGCCGTGGCGCCGCCCGTTCGTGCAGCCGCCCGGGGTGGAGCTGAAACGCGGCCACGAACGCCGGCAACAGCAGCGGAAGGTACAGCAGCGGCCAGGTGATCAGGGCGAGCAGGAAGCTGGCCAGCACCGCCCACGCCGGGGTGATGTCGGCCCAGCGGGCGAAGAGCGGACGACGCCCGGTGCCCGGCGGGAGTCGGTCCGCGCTGACGGCCAGCACCGCGCCGAGCGCGAAGACGGCGACCATACCGGTCGAGAGCAGCCGGGCTGCCGTGGTCAGGAAACCGGCGAGCAGGTTGACCGGCCCGACGTTCGCCACCAGCAGCAGCGTGGTCTGGAGTTCGCCACCCGCCTCCACGCCGAGGCGGAGCACCGAGAAGATCGCCGGTACGCCCACCAGGGCGGTCCAGAACGACTGGCTGGCGCGGGCGCGCCGCTCCGCCGGGTCCCAGCGCACCCGCCCGGGCTCCGCGTCGGCGACGACCGGCTCGGCGGGTTCGGCGAGCGGCACGCCGACCGGCCAGGCGAGGCCGCGTGCCGCACCAGCGGTCGAACTGTCGGCGGCCGACATCGGGACGGCGTTGTCGCCTGGCACGGACGTGCGGGGCGGTGGGACCGGGCCATCACCGCCGGTGGCGGCGGTCGGCGCCGCGCTCACTTCGAGGGCGCCTTGTCGTCGAAGTCGACGAGGTTCGGCACCTCCAGCGGCTGCGGCTGACGTTTCTCGGCCTTCAGCCACGGGCCCAACGTCCGGTTGTACGCGGTCAGCCAGGGGCTCGCCTCTCCGTCCCGGCCCTGCTCGTAGCTCTTCTGCAGGAAGAACGCGACCAGGTCGCGCAGCGCGGGGTCGCCGATCGGCACGCCGATGCCCAGCAGCTCGCTGGTACCGAACGGCATGTCCACGATCTCGAACTCCTGGGGGAAGCTGGCCAGGAAACCGGCGAGGATCGACTCGTCGGAGCTGACCGCGTCGTACCGGCCCTTCCGGATGCCATCGACGCAGTCGCCGACGTCCTTGACCACGAACGTCTTGACCTGGTGCTTCTCCAGCTCGGCCTCGGTGGTGGAGCCGCCGCTGGTGCAGACCTTGTAGACCGGGTCGCGCAGATCCTCGATGGTGCGGATCTTGTCCTTGAGGCGGACCGGCACCATCACCTCCTGCGTGGTCACGAAGTACGGCCCGGCGAAGCTGACCAGCTTCTTACGGTCCTCGGTCATGGAGAAGCTGGACACCACGAGGTCGACGGTGCCGCCTTGGAGCGACGGGATCCGGTCCTCGGTAGCCACCGACACGAACTCCAGCCGCTGGTCCCCCTCGTAGCCGAGGGAGGCGGCCACGTACCGAGCGATCTCGACGTCGAAGCCGGCGTGCTGGCCGTTTCGCAGCTCACCCATGAGCGGCTCGTTCGTGGCGACACCGATGCGCAGCTTCGACTGGCCGTAGATGTGCGTCTCGCGCATCTTCTCCTGCACCGACTGCAGGTCCGGTTCCTTCCGGCTGTCGCAACCGGCGGCGGCGGCCAGGACCAGAGTGAGGGCGACCGCCAGCGTCGACGCGACCGAGCGGAGCCGAGACTGCGAACTGCCTGGGTTCATGGGCGACCTCGCTGCCGGGAGAGCCTGCGGGACACCGAGAGTAGCGGTTACCGTCCATTCCGTGTGGACCTGCCGACCATGTCGGGCGTGCAGTGCGGATCCACGCCGATCGGTGCGACGGTCGGCTCTGCGGTTGACAGCCGGCCCCGTCACGACATGCTGGACGGGTGAGTCGATTGTCCAGACCCGATGCGCGGACGGTGGCGGTGCTCGCGGCGCTGGGAGCTCTTGCGCCCCTGGTCATGCTGGTCGTCTGGCGCCGACAGGACCTCCTCGGCGTAGTCCTGGCGCTACTGTGCGTGCTGATGACCATGGTGGCCGGCGTCGCCGTCTCCGCCGCCCGTCAGGTTGACGAGCCGGTGCCCGCGGACCGCTCGGCGACCGTCGGGCCGCCCGAGCTGATCCCGTACGGGATCGACGCGGACACCCTCGACGCCCTGGACAGCCGGGACGCGCTGCGTGCGGTGCGTGACCGGCGGCGCGGGTCGAACGGGGTCAGCGGCCGGTGAGGGTGGGCGCGCTGAGCGCGTCCACGCCCCGCCCGGCCAGGCACCGGTAGGCCCGGTCGATGCTGCCGTCGACCGGCGGCAGCACCTCCAGGTGCCAACCGGTCGGCTCGGCGATCCCGGTGGTCAACCGGAACGTCGTGGCGCTGCACACCTGCCGCACCGGCTGGGCGGCGATCACCTCGTCGTAGTCGGCGCCGACCAGCGACACCGGCAGGATGCCCTCGGCGTACGTCTCCCAGGTATGCGGACCAGCGCAGGACACCCTGGCCGCCTCGGCGCGACTGCCGCGAACCCGCATGGGGCCGAAGCACTCCAACTCGGCAAGGCACCGGGCACCCTCGGGCAGCGCGGTGGGCGCGCCGGTGCCGGTTGCACAGCCGGGCAGCGGACCGGTCGCCGGCGCGGCGACCTGGGTGACCGTCGGGTTCGGGGCGGGCGGCGGCGCCCGGTCGGCGACCCAGGCCCCGACGGTGGCGGAGGCGGCGAGCGCGAGCACGCCGACACCGCCGAGGAACCAGCGCCGCCAGCGCCGACCGACGGGGACCACCTGCTGAGTGTCCTCAACGGGTGGGCGAGGCACCGGCTGACTGACCGCGTACGAGCCGGAAAGGGTCGGGCCACCGCTGGCCGGGGCGCCACTGACCGGTGCCGACGCCGAACCGAGGGACAGGCTCGCGAGCAGGTCGCGCAGTTCCAGGGCGGAGGGGCGCTCGGCCGGGTCGTTGGCCATGCCGGCGCGCAGGACGTCGATCAGCTCGTCCGGCACGCCGGGCAGTGCGGGAAGCGGCTGGTTGAACATCTCCAGCACGGTGACCAGGCTGGGGTTGCGCTCGGACTGCCAGCGGGGAGGTCGGCCGTGCATCACCGCGTAGAGGGTGGCGCAGAGCGCGTACACGTCGACGGCCGGCGACGGCGGGCTGTGGCTGAACATCTCCGGCGGCGCGTACGCCGGGGTGAGCACCTCCAGGGTGACCGAGGCGTCCCGGTGCTCCGCGAGCACGGCCAGCCCGAAGTCCGCGAGCACCGCCGAGTTGAAGTGCGAGTAGAGGATGTTGGCCGGCTTGACGTCGCGGTGCAGCACCCCGGCCGCGTGCGAGTGGGCCAGTGCGTCGGCGATCTTGATGCCGAGGTCACGCGCCTCGACCGGGCCGAGCGGCGAGGTGCGCATCCGTTCGGCGTACGAACCGTCGCACAGCTCCATGATCAGGTAGGGGTGCTGGTCGACGGTGACCCCGACGTCGAAGAGGTCCACCACGTGCGGGTGCGACGACATCCGGCCGGCCGCCCGCGCCTCGCGCAGGAAACGGGCCTGATCCCGCTCGCTGTCCAGCGTCCGGTTCTCTACCTTGACGGCGACCTCACGACCCACCGAGATCTGGGTGGCCTGGTAGACGGTCGCGTATCCACCCCGGGCAAAGACCCGCAAATCAGTCAGACCGGGCACAATCGGCACCGGCGGGCCGCCGGTCGGGGTGTCGGTCACCGCTCGAAAATACCCAACCCGGCCGGTGGCTCAGCGCACCGCGTCCGCGGGAGCGGCACCGGCCGGACCGGTACCCTCCTCGGCGACCGCGGCCGTCCCGGCACCCTCGGACGTCGCGACCTCGGCGGCCGAAACGCCCCTGCGGGCATCCAGGCGCAGGCCGACGGCGGTGGCCAAGGCCCCGAGCCCTTCCCAGGCCGCCACCCCGAAGAACCGGTCCGGAGCGATGTCGGCCAGCACGGCGATGCTGAACACGGTGAACGTGACCAACCGGAAGACCACAGTGAACCGGTAGAACGCCCGCCACTCGGTCACCGTGGCGAGCAGGTAGTAGACGCCCATGTTGAACGCCGCCATCGAGGACGCCAGCAGGAACGTGCCGGTGTGGTCACCAACGGCGCGCGTCGCGGGCACCTCGATCCCGAGCATGCGCAGCTGCGCCTCCGGCCAGAGCAGCCCGACCGCGCCCATCACCAGCGCCAACACGCCGAAGACCGCGATGGTCCAGCCCGCGATCGAACGCGGCAGCTTCATGAAGAGCCTCCCCAGGCACGGCGACGGTCACCACTGTGGACCGGCACACGGTGGTGACACGCTAGCCGCTCACCCCGACCACCACATCCCCAGAACCGGCAGAACCCTGCCCGCCCCACCGCCCTCGCCACGTTGATCAAGAGGTTTCGGTCACCGGAAGCCCGTTTCCTGACGCAAACCTCTTGATCACCCGACCCAACCGGGGGGTGGGGGTTGGGTTAGGTGGGGGGTGTTAGGCGGGCGCGTAGGGCGTCGGCGGCGGCTCGTTCGCTGCGCTGCTCGGTCGCGTACGCCAGCCGGACCGCCTCGTCGGCACTGGCCAGGGCCTCCGTCGGGTGACCGCAGGCGGCCAGCGCCTCGGCCAGCACGCTGGCCGCGATCACCTGGCTGCGCACATCCTCGGCCGGCGCGGTGACCGCCCGCCGGGCCCAGTCCAACGCCTGCTCCCGCTGACCGTGGGCGAGCAGCGCCGCAGCGTACTGGGCCATCGTCTGCCGGCGGGAGAAGAGCAGCGAGGGCGCGGTCGCGGCGGCCGTGGCCACCGGAGCGAGCAGCCCGACCGCGGTCGCCGAGTCGCCAGCGGCCAGTCGGGCCGTGGCCAGCAGCACCCGGGGCGCCACCTGTGCCGGGGCCTGCGGGTTGTGCGGTTCCACGGCGGTCAGCACCGCGCGGGCGACCTGCTCGGCCGTCTCGCGGTCGCCCATGTCCAACGCGACGAAGCCGCGCAGCGTGCCGGCCATCCCGGTGAGCAGCGGGTGCGAGGTGCGCTCGGCGTACGCCAGGGCGTCGGTGAGCAGGTCCGCCGCGTGCTCCGGCTCGCCCAGCCCGCGCGCCACCACCGCCCGGACCACCAGCGCGAACCCGCGCCCCCAGTCGTCGGAGGCGTCGGCGAACTCCCGGTACGCCCTGCGGGCCTCCCGGTCCGCCTCGGCCAGGTCACCCAGCTCGGCGGTGGCGAACGCCGCCACCGCGCGCAGCGTGCCCACCGCCCACGCCTCACCGACCCGCTCACCGAAGGGCAGGAACACCTGCGCCAGCCGGCACGCCTCGCGCAGTCGACCCGCGAGCAGCCGGGCGAACGCCGTCGTGCCGCGCAACCAGGCCCGCCCGTACGGGTCCTTCAGCTCGGCGAAGAGCCGGGCGGCCCGGCCGAGCACCGCGTCGGTGCCGGCGAAGTCACCCCGGGTGGTGGTCACCCAGGCCAGGTTCTGCAGGGACCAGGCCTGCCCGCGCCGGTCCTGCGCGCCGAGGCTGACCTGGTACGCGGCGGCCAACCGGCTGCTCGCCTGACTCAGCCGCCCGGCCACGAAATCGGCCATGCCGAGCCGGCGCATCGCCGTGGCACGCTGCGTGGGCAGCCCGCCCGCCGTGGCCACCTGCAACGCCTCCTGCCAGGCAGCCACCGCCCGGCCCTGATCGCCGAGGGTCTCCTGGGCCTGCCCCGCCAGCAGCAGCGCGCCAACCCGGGTGGCCTCGTCCCCCGCGTTCGCGGCGATCTTCTCGGCGTACGCCAGCGCGTCGACGACCCGGCCGACCTGGAGCAAGGCACGGGCGTGCACCACCCGATCGGCCGCCGGCACCCCGTCGCGAGCCAGTTCGATGGCGCGCTCGGCGTACTCGACGGCCAGCACCGGCTCACCGGCGGACAGCGACCGGCGGGCGGCCCGGCCGAGCGCGGCGACGCCGAGCGGAACCACCGCCCGGGCCGGCGCGTCCGGGCGCAGCTTCACCGCGTCGGCGAGCGTCGCGGCCCGCTCGACGTGCGTCGCCACGAAGTCGTCCCGGGCCTCGTCGGTGAACCCACCCGACGCCCCGGCCGTGCCCTCGTCCGCCGGTGCCGCCCAGCGGGCCAACGCGGCGTGCCGCTCGGCCAGCTCCGCCTTGCTCACCCCGGCGTACGCGGCCTCCCGCATCAGCGGGGTCGCGAACGAGTAGCCGGTACGGGAGCGGTGCAGCATCCGGCGTTGCAGCAGCTCCTCGACAGCCCGCTCAAGCTCCACGGCGACCACCGCCGACGGTCGGCCGTCGCGACCGGCGCGCTGTTCACGCATCGCCTCCAGCGCACCGGTCGGCACCGCGTCACCGATCACCGCGGCGTCGCGCAGCACCGAACGGGCGTCCGGTGGCAACGCGTCGATTCGGGCGGCGAGTACGGCGGCGAGGTCCCGGGAGAGCAGCCGGCTGCCCAGCGAACCGGGCACCAACCGCCAGCCGGCGGGCGCGCTCTGGTCCCGCTCGCCGGATCCGGACCGCTCGCCACCAACACGGACACCACGGGCCGATTCCGCAGATTCCGTGGCGCGGACACCGCGCGCTGATTCCGTGGTGAGCGCTCCGCGCTCGATGAGCAGGGTGACCAGCTCGGCCAGGTAGAAGGGATTGCCCTGGGCGGTGGCGAGCAGCCGGTCCGCGTCGGCCTGCGGCAGCTTGCCGCCGCCGAGGTAGGTGGTGAGCAGCCGCGCCGCGTCCGCGCCGCGCAGCGGCGGCAGGGAGTGCACCTCGGCGTCCGCGACCCGGGTCAGCGCGCCGGCGGTACGCACCAGTTCGGGGCGGCCGAGCAGCAGCACCAGCACCGGGCCGGTGAGCCGGGACAGGGTCAGACCGAGTGCGCTGATCGTCTCCGCGGTGGCGTCGTGCAGGTCGTCCACCACGATCACCAGCGGCGCCTCCGAGGCGAGCCCGCTGAGCAGCCCGGCGACCGCGTTCGGCACCGCCTCGGCATCGGCGGCCGGGGTGCCCGACCCGCCCCACTCGCCGGTGTCGGTGCCGCCGTGCGCCGGGAGTTCGGCGTAGCCGAGCAGGGCGAGCAGTTGCTCGCTGGCGATCGGCGCGATCTCACCACCGGAGCGGGCGAGCCGCTGCCCGAGCCGCCGCAGCCTCTCCTCCACCGCCGGTCGGGTCAGCGCGGTGGCGGCGTCACTGGGCAGGCCGACGGCGGCACGCACCAGGTCGGCCAGGGGCGCGAGCCGTCGCCGCTCACCGAACGCGGCGCAGCGCACCGAGAGCACCCGGGCGCCCGTGTGCGCCGCGTACCGGCCAGCGCCCACGTCGTACCCGGCGGCGAGGCGCTCCACCTCGGCGGCGAACCGGGACTTGCCGATGCCCGCCTCGGCGGTCATCAGCAGCACCCTCGGGTCACCCTGGTCGATCACCTCGGCGAGGCGGCCGGCCACCCGGCCGATCTCCGTCTCCCGGCCGACGTACGGCGCCTCGTCGCCAAGCCCCGAACGGGTGCCCGGAGCGTCCAGCAGACCCAGCAGTTCGTACGCCTCGACCGGCTCACGCTTGCCCTTGAGGCGCAGCGGCCGCAGCGCCCGCCAGGAGGACACGTGGCGGGTGGCGGCGGCGGTGCGCCCGCCGGCGTAGACCGCGCCGACCGCAGCGGCGTCGGCCAACCGGGCGGCGGTGTTCACCGTGTCGCCGATGACCGTGTACTCGATGGCGGCCTGGATACCGGCGATGACGTCGCCGGTGTTCAGCCCGACCCGCAGCCCGAGCGGCGCGCCACCGCCCCGCTCGTCGTCGAGCACCCGGCGAACGGCCCGCTGCATGGACAGGGCGGCACGGACGGCCCGTTCGGCGTCGTCCTCGTGGGCCACCGGGGCGCCGAAGACCGCCATGATCCCGTCACCGGTCAGCTTGTCGACGTGCCCACCGAAGGTCTTCACCGCGCCCGCCAGGGCGGCGAGCACCCGGTCGGTGACCGCGCCGACGCGTTCCGGGTCGAGGTCCTCCGACCAGGAGGTGAACTCGGAGAGGTCACCGAAGAGCACGGTGACCACCCGGCGCTCGGCCGCCGGCAACGTGGCGGCGGCCGGCAGCGCCGCACCACAGTTGTGGCAGAACCGCGCGCCGGGTACGGCGACGGTTCCACACACGGGGCAGGTCACGTGTGCTCCAACCCACTGACCCCGGGCGCGGATTCCCCAATACCGACACCCAGATACTCCAGCTGGGCACGGACCGACCATTCGGCTGCCCACCAGAGCGAACGGTCCACGTCCGCGTAGACGGCCGCCACCACGTCGGCGGGGGTGCGGGCGCCCGCGTCGACCGCCGCCCGGACCTGGTCGAGTCGGGCCCGGCGGTGGGCGAGGTAGAACTCGGCGGCGACGGCGCAGTCGGCCAGCGCCGGGCCGTGCCCGGGCAGCGCCGGGATTCCCCGGTACGCGGACAGCAGCTCCAGGCTGGTCAGGTAGTCACCGAGGTGCCCGTCGGGGTGGGCGACCACGGTGGTGCCCCGGCCGAGGATGGTGTCACCGGTGAGCACCACCTGCTCGTCGCCGTGCTCGACCAGGAAACAGACCGAGTCGGCGGTGTGCCCCGGGGTCTTGAGCAGGCGAATCTCCAGGCCGAAGCCCTCGAGGTGCGCACCCGGTTGGGTCAGCGGCTCGGCGCCGATGGTGTGCACCGGGTCGACGGCGAGGACGCGCACGCCGCCGAGCAGCTCGCTCAGGCGGGCGGAGCCCTCGGTGTGGTCGGGGTGGCCGTGGGTGATCAGGATCAGCCCGACGGGGCCGTGCTCGGCGATTCGGGTCAGGTGCCCCTCATCCGCCGGCCCCGGGTCGACCACGACCCCGTACTTCGCTGCCGGGGCGCGCAGCACCCAGGTGTTGGTGCCGTCGAGGGTCATCGGTCCCGGGTTCGGCGCACGCAGCAGTGTCACCCAGGTCGGCAGCTCGTCGGCGAGCGCCGCCGCCGGCGCCGTCACGTGCCCGCTCATGGCTGCGATCGTACGACCCCGCCCGCCACACCCCACGATCTTGCACGAGCAGCCCCTGATTCATCCCCGTTCAGGGCTTTTCATCCGGGCCGGAGGTGCAAGATCGCGGGGCGGGTGGCGACGCGTCAGGCGACTTCGACGATCAGTTCGATCTCGACCGGGGCGTCGAGGGGCAGCTCCGCCACCCCCACCGCGCTGCGGGCGTGGCGGCCGGCCTCGCCGAACACGGTGCCGAAGAGGTCGGAGGCACCGTTGATAACCGCGGGCTGACCGGTGAAGCCGGGCGCGGACGCCACGAAGCCGGTCACCTTGACCACCTTGACCACGTTCTCCAGGCCGACCAGCGAGTCGACCGCGGCCAGCGCGTTGAGCGCGCACCGCTGGGCCAGGTCCTTCGCCTGCTCGGCGGAGATGCCGGCGCCGACCTTGCCGGTCGCGAGCAGCTTGCCCTCGGCGATCGGCAGCTGGCCGGAGACGTACACGTGCTGCCCGGACTGCACGGCCGGCACGTAGCTGGCCACCGGCGGAACGACCTCGGGCAGTTCGAGCCCCAGCTCGGCGAGCTTGGCGTGCGGACCGTTGCTCATGCCTTGGGCCGCTTCAGATAGGCGACCAGCTGGTCCGGGTTCGGCCCGGGGACCACGGCGACGAGCTCCCACCCGTCCTCGCCCCAGTTGTCGAGGATCTGCTTGGTCGCGTGGACCAGCAGCGGGACCGTGGAGTATTCCCACTTCTGCATCGCTGAAGGGCTCCCTCTCGGTGCGGAATTGTTCGAGGGACAGCCTACGGTCCGCTGGCCGGGTGAGGCGCGGGACGCTGCTCCGGCGCTGCCGGCAGCTCCCCACAGGGCCCCTCGTGCTCGTACCCCTGAGGGCAGCGGGACCGGTCGGGGAGCAGCAGGTCGCAGAAGACACGGTGCCGGTTGTTCTGGTCGTCGGCGTTGGACACGGTGGTCTCGCCGGCATCCAGCTCGGGAAGGAAGCCCAGGGACACCGCGACCCGGCCGGCCAGCACGGTCGCCGCCGCCAGGTTCGGCACCCGGATCGGCAGGTGGATGACGAAGCCCGGCTCGTCGTCGTCGCGGGCCCGCTCGGCGGGTCGGCTCGGCGGCCGGGACACCTCCGTCGGCTCCTGCATCCGACGGTACGACCGTTCGTTGATCGGCTGGCTGCCGACCGGCCCGCCGGCCTCGACCACGGCACCGGGCCGGCGCGGCCGATCGTTGGTCGGGAACTGGGTGCGAGGGATGTTGTCCGCATCGCGCATGCACTGCCTCCGGTCGTACCTCTCGGATCATGCTTCCGGTCCGGACCCATTCGTCCGTTCCGGCCCCCGCACCGGGGACGAAGGTAGGTCGGTGGCCACGGTCCCGCCAACAGGACGCGCACAAGGGGTCACCACTAGTCACATATGCGACACATCGCAGGTGGGAGGCCCGGCGTCGGGTCGGGCTCGGTTGCCAACGGCCGCTCGGCACGGCAGGGGCGACACCGACCGGGTGATTGACCGCTACCCTTCCGGTCGGACGGTCGCGCAGCGCCGGCCGCCCGTTCGATCACGCTCGACGCCAGGGGTGGCGGCGGGCGCCGCACCCCCGGGGGAACGACGATGACCCAACCGCCCAGCGGCGACCAGGCCGGCCCACCCGCCCTCCCGCCGGCCCACCCGGATCCCACGGGCCAGCCCGGCGCTCCGACCATCCCCGGCCAGCCGGCCCCCACCGCGCCGACCGGGCCGCTCGCTCTGCCCCCGGCCCCCGCCCCGGCGGCACTTCCCGCCCCGCCGGCCGTTCCCACTCAGCCCTTCCCCGGGCAGCCCGGCGGTGCCGGCCAGCCGGAGCCTCCCGCAGGCGCCACGTCGGCCACCGCACCGACGCAGCCGGGGACCCTGGACCCCTCGGCGATCCCGGCGCCCGCGCCGGGTTACCCGCCCTACCAGGGCACCGCCGAACCGAAGAAGAAGCGCGGTCTCCTGATCGCGGCGATCGCGCTGGCCGTGATCATGGTGCTCTGCGTGGGCGGCGGTGTGGTGGCGTTCCTGACCCTGCGCAACGCCGAGACCGGCGAGGGCGCCAAGGACCCGGCGGTCGCCGTCGACGAGTTCCTCACCGCCGTCTACAAGGACCGTGACGCGACCAAGGCGGCCAGCCGCGTCTGCACCGCCTCCCGTGACGACGACAAGATCGCCGCGAAGGTGGCCGAGGTGCAGAAGTACGCCTCCGCGTACCAGAACCCGCGCTTCCGGTGGACCAGCCCGAAGGTGGACAACCAGACCGGGGACCGGGCCACCGTCTCCACCCGGGTCACCATGACCACCGCCGACGAGAGGGTGGCCGACCAGGACCTGCGCTTCACGGTGGTGCAGAAGACAGGTTGGTGGGTCTGCGAGGTCGCCTGACCGCCAACCCTGGATAGGCTCGACGGGTGTGTGCAGCTGAGCGGCCGACCGACCCGGCCGGTACCGGATGGTCCGCCCGTCTCCACGTGGTGACCGGCAAGGGCGGCACGGGCAAGACGAGCGTGGCGGCGGCGCTGGCCCTGGCGCTCGCCGCGGGCGGCCGGCGCACCCTGCTGGTGGAGGTCGAGGGGCGACAGGGCATTGCCCAGCTCTTCGGCATCGACCCGCTGCCGTACGAGGAGCGACACCTCGCCGACGCGCCGGCCGGTGGTGAGGTGCGCGCCCTCGCGGTCGACGTCGAGGAGGCGCTGCTCGAGTACCTCGACATGTTCTACAAGCTGGGTGCGGCGGGCCGGGCGCTGCGCAAGCTCGGCGCCATCGACTTCGCCACCACCATCGCACCGGGCCTGCGGGACGTGCTGCTCACCGGCAAGGTGAAGGAGGCCACCACACGCACCTCCGGGCAGCGGCGGGCGTACGACGCGGTGGTGCTGGACGCCCCGCCGACCGGGCGGATCGGTCGGTTCCTCAACGTCACGGCCGAGACGGCCCGGCTGGCCAAGGTGGGCCCGATCAAGACCCAGAGCGAGGGGGTCGCCGCTCTGCTGCGCTCCCCGATGACCGCGGTGCACGTGGTCACGCTGCTGGAGGAGATGCCGGTGCAGGAGACGGTGGACGCGATAGCCGACCTGACCTCGCTCGGCTTCGGCATCGGGAAGGTGATCGTCAACGGCACACGCCCCCCACTGCCCGCCGGCCGGGCGGTCACCGCCGCCGAGCTGAAGCGCGGGCTGGTCGCCGCCGGGCTGCCGGCCGATCGGGACACCGTGGCCGGGTTGCACGACGAGGCGCGTGACCAGCTCATCCGGCGCGAACTGGAGGATTCGCTCCGCGCCGACCTGGTGGAGTTGGGGCTGCCGATGATCGAGCTGCCGTTGCTGCCCGACGGGGTCGACCGGCCCGGGCTCTCGACACTGGCCCAGGCCCTCGTCCGCGCCGATTGACTCACACCTGAGCTCGGCACAGGCACGCGGACCCACGCGGCCCGATACGCTCGATTGGTGCCTTCCGAAGACGCGGCGCCGCAGCTGGACGTCGACCAGATCCTCGCCGACCCGGGCGTGCGGATCGTCGTGTGCTGCGGTGCCGGCGGGGTGGGAAAGACGACCACCGCGGCGGCGCTGGCGCTGCGGGCCGCCGAGCACCACGGCCGGCGCACGGTGGTGCTCACCATCGACCCGGCCCGCCGGCTGGCCCAGTCGCTGGGCCTGACCGAGCTGGACAACACCCCCCGCCAGGTCAAGGGGATCGACGTCGAGAGCAGCGGCGGCGAACTGCACGCCATGATGCTGGACATGAAGCGCACCTTCGACGACGTGGTGCTGCAGCACACCGACCCGGCGAAGGCCGCGGAGATCTTCGCGAACCCGTTCTACCAGGCGATGAGTTCGACCTTCGCCGGCACGCAGGAATACATGGCGATGGAGAAGCTGGGCCAACTGCACGCCCGGGGTGAATGGGACCTGATCGTGGTGGACACGCCACCGTCCCGCTCGGCACTGGATTTCCTGGACGCGCCGGCCCGGCTCTCCCGTTTCCTCGACGGCCGGATGCTGCGGCTGCTGCTGGCCCCGGCACGCAGTGGCGGGCGGAGCATGTTCAGCCTGGTCACGGCCTCGTTCGGGATGTTCTCGAAGGTGGTGCAGAAGGTGCTCGGCGCGCAGCTGCTCACCGACCTGTCCGGCTTCGTGGCCGCCCTGGATTCGATGTTCGGCGGTTTCCGTCAGCGGGCCGAGCAGACGTACCGCATCCTGCAGGCGCGGGAGACGGCCTTCCTGCTGGTGGCGGCGCCGGAGCCGGACGCGGTCCGGGAGGCCGCCTACTTCGCGGGCCGCCTGCGGGACGAGCGGATGCCGTTGGCCGGTCTGGTGCTCAACCGGGTGCACCGGCCTGCGGTGCCGGAGCTGGACGCCGAGCAGAGCCGGGTCGCCGCGGAGCGGCTGACCGAGCTGGGTGGGCATGAGGCCACCGCCGACGTGCTGCGGGCGCACGCGGCGCTGGCCCGTCAGGCGGTACGCGAGCAGCAGGTCGCCGCGCGGTTCACCGCGGCGTTCCCGGCGGTGCCGACGGTGTCGGTGACGGCGCAGCCCGCCGACGTGCACGACGTCGACGGGCTACGGACGATCGGCGCGGCGATCAGCCGGCCGTGATCGGCGTCAGTTGGCCGCGCTGACGAGAATCTTGTCCTTGCCGGCCTTGTCCTTGCTGTTCTTCTTCATCGCGGCCTCGAACATCTTGCGCCAGCTCGTCACCTGCGGGTGACGACGTAGCAGCGCCCGCCGTTCGCGTTCGGTCATGCCACCCCACACACCGAACTCGATCCGGTTGTCCAACGCGTCGGCCAGGCACTCGTACCGAACTGGGCAGCTCCGGCAGATCCGCTTCGCCACGTTCTGTTCGGCGCCCTGTACGAACAACGCGTCCGGGTCCCCGTTCTGACATGCCGCCAGCGACGGCCAGTCAGTGATCATGCCCATGTGTACACGTCCCCCCTTGCAGTACCTACCGACCTCGTCGATGCACGCCAGCCGGCAATTCCCCCCGATCGCCCGGCCCGCCTTCCCCAAGGCGGCGCGGACGACATGTGGCGCTGTCGCCGCCCCCATCATGCTCTGTAGTCGACTGATTACGCAACGTTGTCGGCTAAATCCATCATTCCGGACACTCCCGGCTTCCCGGGCCTTCGACCGCCGGTTACCCCGCCGAGGTCGGCGATAACGCTGCGCCGCCTCCTCGAATCAGAGGAGACTCACGCCAGGTCACACGCAACCAAGCACCGGGGGTCGTGCGTTTAGCACAACGAGGGCAGCGCGCGCAGGAAATGGGGAAAGAACGCCCCAGCGCCCCTCGTTCCCTACTCGCGTACCCTGTCGAGGTGACCTGGATGCGGAAACGTGACCACAATGTGCTGACCAACGCCGCATCGCTGCTCGTGTGTGGCCTGCTGGCCGGCGTGGTGGTCGCTGCGGCGGCCTTCCCCGCGGTGGCGATGTCCGGCTTGGCCGCCAAGGCCGGCGCCCAGACATTCGGCGCCCTGCCCACGGAGCTGACGGTGGCCCGCGCGCCGCAGATCAGCTACCTGCTGGCGTCGGACGGCAAGACACCGCTCGCGACGATGTACGACGAGAACCGGCGGGACGTGAAGCTCGCCGACATCTCGCCGTACATGCAGAAGGCCATCATCGCGGCCGAGGACCATGAGTTCTACAAGCACAACGGCGTCGACATCAACGGTGTCGCCCGCGCGTTCGTCAACAACCAGAACGAGGGCGCCGGCCGGCAGGGCGCCTCGACGCTGACCATGCAGTACGTCAGGTTGGCCATCGCCTACTCGGCCACCCACCCGGCCGACGTGGTCGCGGCGACCGAGGACACCAGCGCCCGCAAGCTCCGCGAGATGCGGCTGGCTCTGCAGGTCGACGAGGAATTCTCCAAGGACGAGATCCTCACCCGCTACCTCAACCTCGCCTCGTTCGGCAACGGCGCGTACGGCATCTTCGCCGCGAGTCAGGTCTACTTCGGCAAGCCGCCGAGCAAGCTCAAGATTGAAGAAGCGGCGCTGCTGGCCGGCATGGTCAAGGCACCGACGACGAACGACCCGACCACCAAGGCGGGTTACCCGCTCGCTTTGGAGCGACGTGACTACGTCATCGACAACATGGTCGAGATCAAGGCCATCACGCAGCAGGAGGCTGACGCGGCCAAGGCCGTCGAGCTCAAGGTGAAGGACAAGCGCACCCCGAACGGCTGTGTCTCGGCCAACGTCAACAGCTGGGGCTTCTTCTGCGACTACTTCTACCGCTGGTGGATGGATCAGGAGACGTTCGGCTCGACCACGTACGACCGGGAGCGGCGGCTGAAGAGCGGCGGCTACACCGTCGTGACGTCGATCGACGTGCAGGCGCAGAGGGCTGCGGACACGGCGGTCCGCAAGGCCAAGAGCGAGAACAGCAAGGAAGCCGCCATGGTCGCGGTGGTCGAACCGGGAACCGGCCGGGTCCGGGCACTCGCGGTCAACCGGCAGTTCAAGCTGGACGACCCGAAGAACCCGAAGAACAGGATCGCCAGCGATCCGGCGAAGAGCAGGAAGGGCATCCGGGGCAACTACCCGGCGACGGTCAACCCGCTGCTCACCGGCGGTGACGGCATCACCGGCTACCAGGCCGGGTCGACCTTCAAGATGTTCACCCTCGTGGCGGCGCTGGAAAAGGGCATCCCGCTCAGCTACCCCATCAACGCGCCGAAGCAGTTCAAGTCGGAATACATCATCGACAGCAGCAGTGACGCCGCCTGTCCCGGGACCCACTTCTACTGCCCCACCAACTCGAGCGACAGCATGGCCGGCGTCCACAACATGTGGAGCGCCTTCGGCCGGTCGGTGAACACCTACTTCGTGCCACTCCAGCAGCAGGTCGGCGCCGAGAACGTGGTCAAGGTCGCCAAGAGGCTCGGCATCAACTTCCGAGCCCAGGAGGATCTGGACCTGGAGCGGGGAGCGCACCAGTGGGGTGCGTTCACCCTGGGCGTCTCGCAGACCACCCCGCTGGATCTCGCCAACGCCTACGCCACCCTGGCCGCGGACGGCAAGTTCTGCGAGCCGATCCCGGTGCAGGAGATCCGGGACCCGGAGGGCAACAAGCTGGACATCGCCAACCCGCGCTGCGAGAAGCGGTTCAGCACCGAGGTGGCCCGTGCCGCGGTGGACGCGGCCCGCTGCCCGGTTGGTGACCGGTCGTCGTCGTCGAAGTGCACGGGAGCCACCGCCGGCAACGTGCGCAAGGATGTCGGCGCGCCGGTGGCTGGCAAGTCCGGTACCACCGACTCGGAGAAGACCGCCGCCCTGGTCGCGATGACCAAGCAGTACTCGGTGGCCGGCATCATGGCTGACCCGGACTGGCCGCAGACGAACGTCAAGATGAAGCACGCCGAGAAGGACGGCATCAACCCGCCGGTGTGGGAGACGCTGCGGGACGCGATGAAGGGCAAGCCGCGAATCCAGTTCGAGCCGCCGGGCCAGAAGATCTCCGAGGGTGACCAGCGCAGCATTCCCGACGTGAAGTGCCAGTCGGTGGAGACCGCGCAGTCCCGGCTCAAGGGCGCCGGCTTCGAGCCGGTCGTCTCCAGCACGAAGGTGGCCTCGACGTGCCCGGCGGGCACCGCGGCCGGCACCAGCCCGGACGGGCGCACCATCAAGGGTGGCCTGGTCACCATCCAGGTCAGCAGCGGCGGCGCTGCCCCGCCGGGTAACACCCCGTCGGGCAACCCGAACCAGCCCGGCGGCCCCAACCGACCCGGCACGGGCCGCCCCGGCGGCTGAGCCGGACGAGCAGGACGCATGAAACGGGCGGGCACCCTCGGGTGCCCGCCCGTTTCGTCTGCCCGGACCGCGTCTGCGATGTCAGGGATCGCGCGGTGTCAGGACCGCGCAGTGTCAGGACCGCGGTGGTCCGGGTGCCGCCGGTCAGAGGCCGAGCTGTCGGCGTACCTCAGCGGCCACCCGGCCACCCTCGGCCTGGCCCGCCACCGCGGCCTGGGCCGCCTTCATCGCCGGGCCCATCTGGGCCTTACCGGTGAAGCCGCCCGCGGCGAGCGCCCCCGACACCAGCTCGGTCAGCTCGGCGTCCGAGAGCTGTTTGGGCAGGTAGCGGTCCAACACCTCACCCTCGGCGGTCTCCTTCGCGGCCTGCTCGGCGCGTCCGGCGTCGGCGAAGGCGGTGGCCGCCTCCCGGCGCTTCTTGGCTTCCTTGGTCAGCACCGCGAGCACCTCGTCATCGGTGAGCTCGCGCTTGGCCTTGCCGGCGACCTCGGCGGTGCCGACGGCGGCCAGGGCCATCCGCAGCGTGGAGGTGGTCAGCTCGTCGCGCGCCTTGAGCGCGGAACGCATGTCGGCAGTGAGGCGGTCCTTCAGCGTGCTCATGGACGGTCAAACTACCCTGAACGCCATGCGAAAGCGCACACTATTCCGGCTCGCCGCCGGAACCGCCACGGTCGGCGCGGCCACTCTCGCCTATGCGTCGCTCATCGAGCGCAACATGTTCACCCTTCGGCGGTACGACGTACCGATGCTGCCGGCCGACGCGGAGCCGCTGCGCGTGCTGCACCTGTCGGACCTGCACATGATGCCCGACCAGGCGCGCAAGCAGCGCTGGGTGGCGTCGCTGGCCGCCCTCGACCCCGACCTGGTGGTGGTGACCGGCGACAACATGGCGCACCCGGGCGCGGTGCCCGGAGTGCTGCGGGCCCTGCAACCGCTGCTGGACTACCCGGGAGCCTTCGTGTTCGGCTCCAACGACTACACCGGGCCGGTGTTGAAGAACCCGTTCACCTACTTCCTGCCCGACCGGGAGTACGTCGAGGGCGTCGAGCTGCCCTACGAGGAGCTGCGCCAGGTGTTCACCGGCGCGGGCTGGGCGGACCTCAACAACGCCCGGACGATGCTGAAGGCGGGCGGGCGGCAGCTCGACCTGGTCGGCGTGGACGACCCGCACATCGACCGGGACGACTACCCCGCCGTGGCCGGCGCGGTCTCGTCCTCGGCCGACCTGTCCATCGCGCTCGCGCACTCCCCTGAGCCACGGGTGCTCGACCAGATGGCCGCCGACGGCTTCGGGCTGCTGCTGGCCGGGCACACCCACGGCGGTCAGGTCTGCGTACCAGGCTTCGGGGCACTGGTGACCAACTGCGGCCTGCCCCGCTCGATGGCCCGCGGTCTGCACCGCTGGCCGGGCTCGGACTCCTGGCTGCACGTCTCCGCAGGCCTCGGCACCCACCCGACGGCTCCGGTCCGCTTCGCCTGCCCCCCGGAAGCGAGCATCCTCACCCTCATCCCCCGCTGACCCCGCGCGGCACTCCCCGCCTCCGCGCCCACACACCGCGCCCCTCAAGATTGCCGGCCGGGGTGCACCCGAGCCCCGGGGGTACCGAGTTTGACCATCGGGGCGGGTGGGCTACTATTTGTCGGCACGCCTCGGGGTGTGGCGCAGCTTGGTAGCGCGCTTCGTTCGGGACGAAGAGGTCGTCGGTTCGAATCCGGCCACCCCGACCGAGGTCAGGGGCCACTCTCCATCGATGAGAGTGGCCCCTGATGCTTTCCTAGAGCAGTGGTGATCCACCGCAGGCTCTCCCCCAGGCGCGTGAGGGCGTCGCGGGTGGCGTCCGAGGACTCCTGCGAAGGTCTCCATCGTCACCGACACCTCCACGTGCCGAAGCACCTGCATGATGACGCGCGGATGCACATCCAGGTCGACGAGCAGGGTCGCGCAGGTACGCGGGGCGTCGTGCACGGTGATCTTCCGGACCCCGGCGCGGGCACAGCGGGCGTCCCAGGAGCGGTTGAAGTTGCGCGGCTCGACCGGCGTTCCGTAGCGGGTGGTGAACAGCAGCCGGGAGCCTGGCGTCCGAGGTCTGCGTCTTGGTCTCGCGGTGCAGCAGTTGGCCGCCAACCCGCTGCAACTGCCAGCCGATCGACAACTCCCCGGCCGCCGGGTCGACGGCATCCTCGGTGAGGCCGAGCACCTCGCCCTTGCGCAGGCCGCACACCAGGATCAGCACGTACGCGGCGTACAGCAGATCCTGGTCTGCCCGCGCGGACTCCAGGAAGCGACGCGCCTCGTCGCTGCTCCACGCCCTGCCCCTACGGTGGCGGACGGGTGGGAGCTTGACCAGGGCGGCGGCGTTGCGGGTGACCAGTTCCTCGGTGGCGGCGTGGTTGAGCGCCGAGCGCAGCACGCCCCGTTGATCCAGTCGGTGGTGTTCGTGGTGTCTCCTGGCACCGCCTGCGAGGGCGGCTCGCGCCGGAGGGCGGGGGCACAGGCCATCGGCCTCGGACCACCGGTCCTTCCGGTTGCTGGACCTTGGGTGATGCCGGGACGGGTGGGTGCCTGGTCGTCGGCTTCCGGTGGGTTGCCGCGGGTGATCCCCACCCGTCGAGGTGCGGGCTCGTGGCCGCGCGGCCCGGCCGGCTGCCGGCGCGCTCCGGACTATAGCCGCAGCTCAGTGGTTGACGAATCGCTCTACTGTGGCTGAAGGGTGGTCCCAGCGAGTCGGAGGTGGGTGTTGGGTAGGAGTCGCCGTCGGACTGTTCCTCGTGCCCGGTCGGTCCCTGAGCCACGGTCTACGACGTCGCCTGTGACGTTTGAAGGGCAGGAAAAGCTTGCCCTACTAGAGTCGAGAATCGCAAATCTCCAAGCCGACACCCAGAAGCGCAGGTCGTGGTACAAGGAGCCCAGTATCCTTGTCGCAGTCTTAGCGCTCGTTGTGTCGGTGGCGTCCGCCTACGCCACCTATCAACAGAACGTAGAGCAGAAATCGAAAGAGGCGAGGTCAGAGCTTGGGCAGGTGATACAACGAATTTCGGATCTCTCACAAGAAAGTGGCGCCGAGATTAAGAATGGCAAGGAGCAGGTGACTGGAAGGCAGCCTCGTGTGGGACTCGACAGCGAAAGAGTGGCCCTGGCGCAGCGGGCGGCCGACATCATTCGAGAGATCCCCCAAGACGTTTCGGCTCACGAATGTTACCTAGTGGCCCAGGCGTTCTACGATTCGGATAGATATGCCGAAAGCGTGGAGATTGCCAAGATTGGCACTTCCAAGAAGGTTGATTGGAAAACCCATCCGCGCCTCTACAGGATAGAGGGCGGCGCGCTTTTTGGCCAGGGCAAGTTAGATGATGCGCGCAAGGCAATGCAGGCTGCTATTGATACCGCCCCAACAGACCCGCATGATGAGCGCATCTACAGCCAAGCTTATAGCGAGAACTTTTGGGCGATTTGGGAACGGAAGGTTCGCGCCTGCGACGAAGCGCGGCAACATTTCAAGAACGCGAAGCTTATGGCAGGCTTGCTTGCCTCGGAGAGCTACCGCATCTCAATGAACGAATACGTGGGAGACGCCGAGCCTGCCTGCCGATGATCCGGCTTCTCCTTTAGCTTCGACCCCGATGGCCCCTACCGCGAGGCTCCAGGCGCGGCCCTCTCCCCCATCGGCTCAGGTCGCCGGGTGGTCACCGCTCTCGCCCTCGTCAGCCTCCGCAGCCCGCCCTGGGCCATGCGCGAGCGCCAGCAGGTCAAGGGGGGTCACCGCACGGTAGACCGGCCCTTCGCGCTTTCGGCCGTGACGTTCTCGCATGCGCTGGCGCTGCTACCGACGACTACCCACGACGAAATCCCCAGGATCTGGAGATGTGCATGTTGTCGCAACAGCGAAGGCTGGGCCGTGGCGTGATGGTCTTGCTGATGGCCCTGCTCGCGACGCTGGCGTCCACCACACCGGCGTTCGCGGCAACCTTGCCGCCACCGGCCTCGATCAGCGCGAAGGCAGTCTCCGCGACCCAGGTCGAGGTGAGCTGGCAGCCCGTGGCAGGCGCCAGCAGCTACGAGGTACGGCGCGGGACCGTGTCGGGCGGTCCGTACACAATGGTGGGAACGGCCATCGGGACGTCCTACGTCGACGACACCGTCGTGCCGGACACGGCCTACTACTACGTCGTGCGGTCCCGATCCGGCAAGCGGGTCTCGGGCGACTCGACCGAGGCGTCGGTGCAGACCTCGCTCCCGAAGCCCGTCAACGTGCGGGCGACCGCAGCGGAGACGAGCATGACCCTGCGTTGGAAGGCCGTGCCCGGCGCCACGCGATATGAGATCGTCCGGCTGAGCAACGCGGCACCGGTGGAGACGGTGGTCGGCACCACGACGTTGACCGAGTACGTGGACACCGGCCTTACGGTCGCCACCCGCTACGTCTACTGGATCCGGGCGGTCGTCGCGGGCGGCGCCACCGCCACGTCCGACGCCGTACGGGTCTACACCGGCCCTGCCACGACGACGACGGTCACGGTGTCACCGGGCTCGGTGGAGCAGGGACAGCCGATCCTGCTCGTCGCGAGTGTGCGGTACGCGGACGGCCGGATTCCCAGCGGCGAGGTGGCGTTCATGTCCGCGGCCGGCGCGGTCGCGTTCGCCAACGTCGACGGCACCGACGGCACGGCGATCGCCAAGGTCAATGGCACTGGATGGACTCCGACCTCGGTCTACGCACAGTTCCAGGGGTCCGACTGGCAACCGGCCGGAGCGAGCGTGTCCGGCGATGCCGTGGCCGTGGTCACCCAGCCCTACGGCTCAGTGGCTTTCGGCGGCCCCTCGTGGCTGAAGCTCGGCTCCAGGGAGGAAGCCGTCGCCGCCGGCGACCTGACCGGCGATGGGCTCTCTGACGTGGTGGTCACGACGACCGAGTACTCCGACGACGCCCACGACCATTCCGCCTTCCTGTTCGTTCAGGAGGCGGAGAACCAGCTCGTGCTGAAGCAGCAGGTGGCGATGTCGACGCCCACCGGCGGCAGCATGTACCCGGTCATCGGTGACCTGGACGGCGACGGCGCCAACGAACTGGTTGTCGCCACGGGCGACGGGGTCGACGTGTTCCGCCGTACCGGATCCGGGCTCTCCACGGCCGAGCACCTGTCGTTCGCCGACGACCTCATCGACCTCAAGCTCCGCGACCTGGACGGTGACGGCCGGACGGACATCGTCGCCGTGAGTGACAACGGCGTTCTCGTCCGGTACGGCGACGAGAACGGTGGCTTCGCGCCCGCGGCTCTCGTCTCGCCGCACCGAGGCTTCGTGCTGGACGTGGTCGACATGACCGGGGACGGCCGGCCGGACCTGGTGGTGCAGCTCGGACAGCTGATCCAGATCAGCACCCAGACCGCGCCTCGATCGTTCGCCGACCCGGTGGGCTACCAGGCTCCCGCCGGATACCTGCGCGTGGTCAGTTCCATGGCCGTCGGCGACGTGACGGGGGACGGCAGGAAGGACGTCGTCGTCACCGTGTCCGGCAACGCGCCAAACGCCCAGGTGCAGGTGCTCACCCACGACAGCGGAGGCGTGTTCGGACAGTGGATCCGCTACCCGGTCTACGAGGTGCCGGACGCGATCACCATCGCCGACGTGAACAACGACGGTCGTGACGACGTGGCCATCACCCACGGCGGCTGGAGCTCGGCGGGCGTCCTGCTGCAGCGGCCGGACGGCTGGCTGGGCAACGAGTTCCTCGTCTCCCAGCTGCCGCCCGCCAGCTCCTTCACCCCACGCGGGCTCGCGGTCGCCGACATCAACAACGACGGCCTGAAGGACCTGCTGATGGCCAACTACAACTACGGGCTCGTGGTGGTACCGCAACGCCCCGCAGCGGCGTCAGCGGCGATGTCGGCGAAGGTCCAGGTGGGTCGGGCCTGAGTGACGTGGGAGAGCGCCGTTCCCGCCGAGGCTGCCCAGGCAGCGGTTGTGCTCGGCGGGCGGCGCTCCCTCCGGCCCAAGCTCTGCTGCGAAAACGTGGGGAAGCCGCCGTCGCGGCCGATGCCTGGGCGGCACCCCGCTGACTAGCATCGACCTCGATGGAGCTGCTGGAGCGCGCGGACGCGCTCGCCACCCTGGACGGGCTGCTGGTCTCCCCCGGCGGCGCGATCGCGCTCGTCGCGGGCGAGGCGGGTGCCGGCAAGTCCGCCCTGGTCGGCGCGTTCGCCGCGACGACCAGGGCCAGGGTGCTCTGGGGCAGCTGCGATCCGCTGCTGACGCCTCGGGCGCTCGGGCCGCTGCACGACGTCGCCCGTCAGGTGGGCGGGGTGCTCGCGGACCGACTGTCCGCGCTGCACGCCGTGACGGAGGCCGAACGCCGGGGTGCCGTTTTCGACGCGCTCCTCGACGAGCTGACCGGTCCCCGGCCCGGCCGCCGGACGGTGATGGTGGTGGAGGACGCGCACTGGGCCGACGGGGCCACTCTGGACCTGATCGCGTACCTGGGGAGGCGGCTGGCCCGCCACCCGGCGCTGCTCGTGCTGACCGTGCGCGACGACGAGCTCGGGGCGGAGCATCCACTGCACGCGGTGCTCGCGGGCCTGCCCCGTCCGCTGGTCCGTCGGCTGCCGCTGCCGGCGCTGTCGACAGACGCCGTCGCGGCGCTGGCCCGCACCGCCGGCCGCAGCCTGGACGGGTTGTACCAGGCCACCGGCGGCAACCCGCTGCTGGTCACCGAGGTGCTGGCCGCGACCGGCCCGGGCGTGCCACCGACCGTACGCGACCTGGTGCTGGCCCGGCTGGCCGCGCTGCCTCCGCCGGCCCGGGAGGTCGCCGCCCTGGTCTCGGTGGTTCCGTCCCGGGCCGAACCGTACCTGCTGGACGATCACCCGCCGGCCGCCGTGCAGGAATGCCTCGACCGGGGCGTGCTGGTGTCGGTCGGCAACGCGGTGGCGTTCCGGCACGAGCTGCTGGGTCGGGCGGTACGCGAGTCGCTGTCCCCGGTGCGTCGGGTGACGCTGCATGCCGCCGTGCTGGCTCGGCTCACACCACGTGCCGACGTGGACGCCGCCCGGCTGGTGCACCACGCGCACCACGCCGATGATCCGGAGGCCGTGCTGCACTGGGCGCCCGTGGCGGCCGAGCGGGCCAGCCGGGCGGGTGCCCATCGGCAGGCGGCCGACCACTACGCCGTCGCACTGCCGCACGCCGCTGGCCTGCCCGCGCCGCGCCGGGCGGAGCTGCTGGAGGCGTACGCGACGGCGGCGTACCTGGCCGGGCTGGCCGCGCAGGCGCTCGACGCCCGTCGCGAGGCGCTGGTCCTACGGGAGGCCGACGGCGACCCGCTGCGGATCGGCGAGAACCTGCGCTGGGTGTCCCGGCTGTGCTGGTGGACCGGGGACAGTCCGGCGGCCCGGGCGGCGGGCACCCGAGCCGTCCAGGTGCTGGAGTCCACGCCTCCCGGCAGGCAGTTGGCGATGGCCTACAGCAACATGTCGCAGCTGCTCATGCTCGCCGACGACAACCACCGTTCCATCGACTGGGGTGACCGGGCCCGGGAGCTGGCCCGGCGGCTCGGTGACGTGGAGACCGAGGCGCACGCCCTGGTCAACGTCGGTTCGGCGCGCCTTCAAGGCGGAGACGTCGCGGGCATCATCGAGCTGGAACGCGGGCACACCCTGGCCGCCGCACACCACCTCGACGATCACGCGGCGCGGGCGTTGGTCAACCTGGCCACCATGACGGTGGAGTGGCACCGGGTCACGCCGGCCGCCGAGGCCCTGGGCCGGGCGCTGCGATTCACCACCAGCCGGGACCTCGACGGGTACACCCGGCACCTGCTGGGCTACCGGGCCCGGCTGCGGTTGGCCACCGGCGACTGGGCCGGGGCGCGCTCCGACGCCGAACAGGCGCTGGCCGGCGCCGCGCAGCCCGGCGGGAGCCTGGTCCCGGCCCTGGCCGCACTGGGCCGGCTCAGTGCCCGCCGGGACGAGCCGACCACACACCTGGACACGGCGGCGCGCTGGGCGGCGCAGAGCCGAGAACTCCAGTTCGTGGTGCCGGTCGCGGCGGCGTTGGCAGAACGGCACTGGCTGGCCGGGGAGCCGGGGCCGGCGGTCGCCGAGCTGCGGCGTGCGTACCGGCTCGCGGTCGAGGCGTGCCAGCCCTGGTTCGCCGGCGAGCTGGCGTACTGGCTGTGGCGAACCGGCGAGCCGATCGGAGACATGGGCGCGCTGGCATCGCCGTACCGGCGGCTGATCGAGGGCGACTGGGCCGGTGCGGCCGACGAATGGCGGCAACTCGGCTGCCCGTACCCCCGGGCCGAGGCGCTGGCCTGCGGCGACGGCCCGGCGGCTGGCGAGGCGCTGCGCATCCTGGACGGGCTGGGTGCGGTGGCGGTGGCCCGACGGGTCCGGGCCGACCTGCGCGGACGCGGAATGGCCCGGGTGCCGAGGGGGCCGCGACCGGCGACGGCCGCGCACCCGACAGGTCTGACCGCGCGGCAACGGGAGGTGCTCGTGCTGCTCGCCGACGGGCTCAGCAACGCCGAGATCGCCGCCCGGCTGTCGCTCTCGACCCGGACCGTCGACCACCACGTGTCGGCGGTGCTGGGCAAGCTCGCGGTGCCCACCCGGGGCCAGGCGGCCGCGACGGCCCGCCGGCAGGGCCTGGTGCCGCCAACATAGGTGTTTCTGCCGATCCCCGGGGGCCTCGCCACGCCTAGCGTCGGTGGCACGACGAACCGTCCGAGGGGGGACCATCATGACCACCGCAATCGATCTCAGCGCCGTGAAGGCACGCCAGCAGGTGACCTGGGCCAGCGGCGACTACGGCGCGGTCGCCGCGCTCATCCACCCGATCTCCGAGTTGCTGGTGACCGCGGCCGACCTGTCGGCCGGTGCCCTCGTCCTGGACGTGGCGACCGGCACCGGCAACGCCGCCATCGCCGCCGCCCGCTGCGGCTGCGTCGTGACGGGCGTCGACTACGTACCCGAACTGTTGGAGCGGGGGCACACGCGGGCGGCGTCCGAACGGCTCCCGGTCACGTTCGTGACCGGTGACGCGGAGCGCCTGGCGTACGCCGATGGTTCCTTCGACGCGGTGCTCTCCGTCGTCGGCGTGATGTTCGCGCCCGACCAGGAGCGGGCGGCGGCCGAGTTGGTCCGGGTCTGCCGGCCCGGAGGCACGGTGGCCCTGGCGTCGTGGACGCCGCAGGGGTTCATCGGCGAGCTGTTCCGCACGGTGGGACGGCACGTGCCGCCGCCGGCGGGGCTGCGCCCGCCGGTGCAGTGGGGCGACGAGGGCCGGGTCCGCGAGCTGCTCGGCGGGGCCGTGGGCGACCTGCGGGTGGTACGCCGTGAGTTCGTCTTCCGTTTCGGCACCCCGGAGGAGTTCGCCGACTTCTTCCGGGCCAACTACGGGCCGACGCTGAAGGCGTTCGAGGCGCTGCCCGAGGAACGGCGTCCGCACCTGCACGCCGATCTGGTGGAGTTGGGTCGCACGCACAACCGCGCCACCGACGGCACGGTACGGATCCCGGCGGAGTACCTGGAGGTCGTGGCGCAGCGAATCCCCCACCCGGCCTGACACGGTCAGTGTGCCCGTCAGTCCTGCCGTTCGGTGCGCTCGATCTCGGCGAACGCGGCGGCCAGGTAGTCGTCCAGCGGCACGCTGGTCGCCGCCAACAGATCGGCCACGAGCAGTGGGGCGTGCCGGGCCAGGGCGGACGCGTCGGGAGGCGAGTCGTCGCCCTCGGGGTCGTACACCCCGAGCGCGCCGGCCAGCAGAACGAGCACCACGTGCGGGTCCACGTCCGAACGCCACCGCGTCGCGCCCTGCACGCAGCGGGTCAGCACCTGGCGGATGTCGTCGCCGGTCAAACCGTCCGGATGGCTCTCCTCCAGCAGCAGCCGAACCACCGCGCCGAGCACCAGGCCGGAACGCTCGTCCGCGGCGAGCCCCACGACCGCCTCGTCGTACGCCTGACCGTCGCGGGCCTGGGCGGCGGCGACGGCCGCGGTGGCGGCCACCGCGATGGCGCGGGCGGTAGCGGGCAGGTGTCGCCAGGTGCCGGTCATCGGGCCAGCATCGCAGACCCGGCGGACACCACCGGACCGCCGTCGAATCGGGTGGATCATAGTGGGATTGGTCACCGGTCGCCCCCAGTGGACCGCGGGGCATCACCAAAACGGTTCGCCCCGCGTCACACCCGACAGACAGAATGCCGGTCATGTTGCGTCGCGCCCTTCCCCGCCGCTGGGAAGCCCGCCGGCTCCTCGTCGGCACCCTCCTGTCGGCGATCGGGCGTGGTCTGACCCTGCCGTTCCTGTTCATCTACCTGACCGACGTCCGCGGGATCAGCGACACCCATGCCGGTCTGGCGATCGGCTGGTACGGGGCGGTCACGCTGGCCCTGTCGCCGTTGGGCGGGACGCTGATCGACCGGTTCGGGGCTCGCCGGGTGGTGGTGCCCTGTCTGGTGGCCGAGGCGGTGGGCACCGGTTCGCTGGCCCTGGTCCACTCGACCGGGTCGGCTCTGCTGGTGATGACGGTGATCGCCATCGGCGGTTCGGCGATCTGGTCCGGGCAGAACACCATCCTCGCCTCGCTGACCGACAGCGACGAGCGGCAACGCGTCTTCGGGCTGAACTTCGCGCTGCTCAACCTCGGCATCGGCATCGGCGGTATGACGTCGGGGGCGATCATCGACACCGCCCGGCCCGGCACCTTCCAGGCGATCTACCTACTGGACGCGGTGAGCTATCTGATGCCGGCGCTGATCCTGCTCACCCTTCCGGGTGTCGGGCGCCGGCTCGGCGACCGGCGGCCCGCTGGCGAACCATCGTCCGGCGGCTACCTGACCGTGCTCCGTGACCGCCCGTTCCGCCGGTTGGTGATCTTCGGCCTGATCCTCACCACCTGCGGGTACGCCCAGGTCGAGGTGGGCTTCGCCGCGTACGCGGTGCGGGTCGCCGAGGTGAGCCCCCGGGTGGTGGCCTGGGCACTCGCCGCCAACACCGTGATGATCGTGCTCGCGCAACTGCTGGTGATCCGCCGCATCGAGGGGCGCAGCCGCACCCGGGCACTGGCCGTGGTGGGGGCGGTATTCGCGGCAGCCTGGCTGGTTCTGGGCGCGGCCGGCCTGGTCAGCAGTGAGAACGCCCTGATGGCCGCCCTGTGCGTGGTGGCCTGCTCGGCGATCTTCGGCTTCGGCGAGACGCTGCTGTCGCCGGTGATGCCGGCGCTGACCAACGCGCTGGCCACGGACGAGCTGCGGGGCCGGTACAACGCGATGAGCTCGATGATCTTCGGGATCAGTGGCGTGATCGGCCCGGTGACCGCCGGCCCGCTCATCGGTGCCGCGGACGGCAAGGTCTGGGTGGCGACGGTGGTCGGCGGCTGCCTCGTCGCCTCGCTGGTCGCGCTCTCCCTGCGCCGGCTGCTCAGCGCCGAACAGGACGGCACGACGACCGCCCCGGCGTCCCCCGCCCCGATCCCCACCCCCGCCTGACGCCAGTGCCGTGGGACGGGTCGGGCCCCGGAGCATCCGCTCCGGGGCCCGACGTCGCGGGGTCGTCCGTCAGGCGGCGGGGACCTCGGCGGTGGTGCGAATCCGGTCCAGCGTCGGCGCGGAGACCGGCGACTGGGCGGTCAGGTAATCCACGAAGGCATCCAGGTCGATCATGCCGGTGACAAGGTTCGTCCCGCCGGTGAGGGCGCTGAACCCGTCGCCGCCGCCGGCCAGGAAGTTGTTCACCGTCACCCGGTAGGTGGCGGCGGTGTCGACCGCGGTGCCGCCGAGGGTGAGGCTGCCCCGGACCACCCGGGTGCCGGCGCACGGGTCGGCCGCCGTACCGGTGGTGCCGTTCGGGTCGACCACGTAGCCCACCGTCGCCGACGGGTACAGCGTCCGGCCGGTGACGAACTGCTGCTCCAGTACGCAGTAGAGCTGCGCGCCGGTCAGGTCCAGCGTCACCAGGTTGTTGGCGAACGGCTGGACCGTGAACGCCTCCTCGTAGGTGACCGGGCCGGCGTCGAGGTCGGCCCGGACGCCGCCCGGGTTCATGAAGGCGGCGACGGCGCCCTGCTCGTCGTCGGTGGCGGCGAGCTGCGCGTCGGCGATCAGGTTGCCCAGCGGGGATTCGCCCAGACTCGTACCGAAGAGGGTTTCCTGGCTCCGGGTGATCGCCTGGCTGGTCACGCCGACCTCGCGGCCGGCGACCGGGCCGAGCACGGTCTTGTACCGGTCGATCAGAGCGGTCTGCGTCGCGTCCTTGGCCACGTCCCGGGTGACCACGACGTTCTCCGCCGCGGCGCTGATGACGTCGCCGGAGCGAGGGTCGATCTTCAGGTCGATGTTGGTGACCAGGCGACCGAACGAGCTGGCGCTGGTGACCAGCTTGCCGTTGATGTCGCAGTTGTACGCCTGGTGGGTGTGTCCACTGACCACCACGTCGATCGACGGGTCCATCCGGTTGGTGATGTCCACGATGGGCCCGGTCATGCCGACGCAGTCGTTGATCCCGCCGGTCGACGCCTGGGTGCCACCCTCGTGCAGCAGAACGACGATCGTCTGCACGCCCTTGCGGCGCAGCTCGCGAGCGTACCGGTTGGCGGTCTCCGCCTCGTCGGCGAAAGTGAGGCCGGCGACGCCCTGCTGGCTGACGATCTCCGGGGTGCCCTCCAGGGTCATCCCGATGAAGCCGACCTTGACACCCGCCACCCTGTGGATCGCGTACGGCGCCATCAGCGGCTTGCCGGTCGCGGTCGTGAAGGCGTTCGCGGACAGGTACTGGAAGCCGGCGCCCTGGTACGGGGTGCCGTCGGCGCAGCCGTCGACCGGGTGGCAGCCGCCGTTCTGGATCCGCAGCAGCTCGGCGGCGCCCTCGTCGAACTCGTGGTTGCCGACGCTGGCGTAGTCCAGGCCGGCCATGCTCAGTGCCTCGATGGTCGGCTCGTCGTGGAACGCGGCGGAGAGCAGCGGGGACGCGCCGATCAGGTCACCGGCGGCGACCGTGATGTTGTTCTTCTTCTTGGCGGCAGCGCGCAGCTCGGCCAGGTGGGTGGCCAGGAACTCGACGCCGCCCGCGGGCTGCCCGGCGATGGTGCCGCTGGAGCCGGTCGGCGGTTCGAGATTGCCGTGGAAGTCGTTGAGGGCCAAGAGGGTGACGTCGACCGGCCTCGGCCGCGCGTCGGCTTGCTCAGGGCTGGTGGTGACCACGCCGAACGCGGCCACCGCGAGCACGGTCAGACCGACAGCGGCCCGCCGCATCCTGGATATGGACATGGAACTCCTCATGAGAATCGTCGCGTGCGGTGCCCGGTTTCTGGGTCGACCGGGCCGCCGACCGACGCCGTCGGAACGGTCGCGGATGGCGGCGCTGGGGGTGGCCGCCCGCCCCGACAGCCTCTCATCCGGACGCCGACCGGTCGACCCGGACAGCAGGCAGAGCTGCGCGTACACCCGCCGTTTGCTGCGGGTCTGCCGGACACCGTCGGACCCAGGGTCTAGAAAGGACGGGACAGCCAGCGCGGACGGAGGGCGGCATCGTGAGCGAAGCGACACCGGTGGTGGAGCAGGTGCGATCGGCGGATGGCACGCCCATCGCGTTCGAACGGTCCGGGGTCGGGCCCCCGATCATTCTGGTCGGCGGCGCGTTCAGCGATCGCGACGCGACCCGCGCGCTCGGGGAGGCGTTGGCACCGGATTTCACCGTTTTCGGCTACGACCGCCGAGGTCGGGGCCACAGCGGCGACACCCCACCGTACGAAATCGGCCGGGAAATCGACGACCTGGCCGCCCTGATCGCGGCGGCAGGTGGTTCCGCCGCCGTCTACGGGATCTCCTCCGGCGCGGTCCTGGCCGCCCTCGCCACCGCACAGGGCCTGCCGGTGACCAGGTTGGTCGTGTTCGAGCCACCGTTTCAGGTCGGCTCGCACGTGGGCGTCTGGAAGGACATCACCGCGCAACTCATCGAGCTGATCGCCGCCGACGACCGGGACGGCGCGGTGGAGATCTTCCTCAGCGCCTCGGTGGGGTTGCCGGCCGAGACGATCGCCGAGATGAGGGCGCAACCGATGTGGGGGGCCCTGACGGCGATCGCGCACACCCTGCCGTACGACGCGATCGTCACCGCCGGAGGGCGATTCCCCGCCGACCGACTGGCGGCTGTCGCCGCGCCGACCCTCGCGGTGGACAGCACCGGCAGCCCACAGTGGCTACGGGACGCGAGTCGGGCCACGGCCGAGGCGGTCCCGGGTGGCCGGTCCATCAGCCTCGACGGTGACTACCACGACGTGCCGCCGACGACGCTCGCTCCCGCGCTGCGCGAGTTCCTGCTCGGGTGATGGCCGCCGGCCAACCGACAGCACCGCCGGCCGGCCGGCCGGACCGCACCGCCGCCGACCCGCCGCACTGCCGGCGTGGCGCAGGCGATCAGCCGTCGGCCAGCGCCTCGGTGACCAGGGCCGCGACGGCGTCGGGCGGCCAGCCGCCCGCCACACCGGGGCGGGCCGCCAGATAGCTGGTGATCCGCTCGGCCGGCCAGCCGTGCGACTCGCGCAGGCCACGGGCGATCATGCGCAGGTAGACCGGCGCGGGTGGCCGGCACCGCACGGCTGACGCACCCTCTGGTGCGGTGAACGTGAGCATCGGGGCGCCGCTGCGGCTGCCCGGGCAGACCAGCGTCTCGTACCGCCCGGGGCCCAGCGTGGCCCGTCCGTCGGCGACGGCCGCGTCGATGGCCGCGCGGGTCGCCGGGATCAGGTCGGCGGTGCGACCCGCCGGGCGGTACATCTCCTGGGCGGCGATGTCGGCGAACTGTTCCACGGTGACCAGGTAGGCGCGGGCCGCGGCCTCGCCCGGCAGGTGCGGGTCGTAGAAGGCCATCCCCCCGGTCCAGGCGCCGGACTCGCCGGCGAAGTAGATGCCGCCGGGCAGCGACACCGGCACCGACCGGCTCGGTGGACGCTGGTCCCGGCAGCCCGGGTACGTCCGCTTCCCGCCGGGCGGGCAACCACCACTGATGTACCACTGCAGCCGGGCGGCGTGCATGTTCGAGCCGTACGCGACGTACCAGACAACCACGACGGGTGCCCTCAGAAGCCGCAGGTCTGGCCGGCGGAGTGGCTGACCTGCACGGTGTGTGTCACGCAGCCGCCCGCCTCGACCAGGTGCAGCAGGAAGGCGGTCGGCTCGTCGACCCAGCCGATCTGCTCGTCCGCGCTCATGGTGAGCGTGCTCTGCTTCCAGGTGCTGGGCGCCACGGTGAGCACCGTGCCCGCGTACGCCGTGGTGACCGGGCGGTGCAGGTGGCCGGCGGCGACCCGCACGACGTGCCGGTGCCGGCCGATCACCTCGGCGAGCGCGTCCCCGTCGGCGAGCCGGATGGCATCGGCCGCGGGGATGCCGACCGCGACCGGCGGATGGTGCAGGCAGACCACGGCGGGCACCTCGGGCCGCCCCGCCAGCACCCCGTCGAGCCAGCCGAGCTGGTCCTCGCCGAGTTGGCCGTCGCCGCTGCCCGGAACGAGCGAGTCGAGCACCACGATCGACGCCGCCTCGTGGTCGACGTGGTAGTAGGCGGAGAAACCGCCCCCGAGCCACGGCGTGCCCCCGAACGCGTCGAGCAGCGACTCCCGGTCGTCATGGTTGCCGGGGACCAGGTGCACCGGCAGCGGGAACCGGCCGATCAGCTCGCGCAGCGCCGCGTACTCGTCGGGCCTCCCGTGGTCGACCAGGTCGCCGGTGATCACCACGCAGTCCGGTCGGGGGTGTAACGCCAGCACCCGGCCGAGCGCGCGGTGCAGCCCGGCCGCCGGTTCGGCGGCGAGCAGGCCGGTGGTCAGGTGCGGGTCACTGAGCTGGGCGATGAGCATGGGCTCGCCTCCTCGACGCCGGGAGCTTCACGCTAGCGCCGACTGCGGCACCCTGGGGGCCCGGCGCCCACAGGCTGCGTCCACAGCCTGTGGATAGCACGTGTGTACGAAGCCAATTCGACCTCGCGCCACCGTGAGTACGCTTGATCGCGCGGCTCGGCGCCGGCCGGGCCCCTCCCCTACCTGGAACGACGTGCGAGTGGATCATCAGCGAGTCGTCCGTGACGTCACCGTCCGTCTGCCCATGGCGTCGAGCGCGCTGGAGGCCTGTCGGTGGACGGTCACCGCGCTGTCCCGCCACACCCAGGCGACCGTCTCCGTGCTGCTCACGGTCCACGACCGTCTGCGCTGCGTAGCGGCCACCGGGGCCTGGCAGGTCTTCGCCACCGTGCCGGCGGGGACCGGCATCGTCGGCCGGGTGTACGCCACCGGCACCCCCGCCGTGGTCCCGGACGTCACCGTCGACGCGGACTACCTCCCGGTCCGCCCGGACGTGACCGCTGAGCTGTGCGTACCGGTGCTCGACCCGGCAGGTCGGGCGATCGGCGTGCTCGACCTGCAGTGGAGTGAGCCGATCGACCTTGAGCCGTGGCGGGAGACCGCGCAGCGGCTGGCTGGCCGACTCGGCGCGCGGATCGCCGCCCTCGGTGGCCCACCGCCGGAGAGCCGCAGCGAGAAGCTGCTCCGGCATGCCACCGCACTCTCCTCCGCGCCGACCGAGGGCGACGTATTGGGCGTGACGGCCTGCGCCGCCCGGGAGGTCTCTTCCCTCTCCACCGCCGTCCTGCTGATCGCCGGTCAACTCGGCCCGTCCCCGGTGGCACCGAGCGACCTGGAGATCCGAATCCGCACCGAGTTGACCGAGGCGGGTCCGAGCGCACTGGACCGGATGGTCGACCGGGCCCACCGGTACGGCGCCGGTTACACCCTGGGCGAGCCGGGGCACCCCCCGACCGAGGACTACCAACCGCTGACCAGAGCGGGGGTGCGCACCCTGGTCACCGTCCCGCTCGGGCCGCCGGACGCCGGCGGGGTGCTGCTGGTCGCCGACGAACGCGCGCTGCGCCCGGACCCGACCACGGTGAGCCTGATGGAGTTGCTCGCCGGGCAGGCCTGGACGAGCCTGGACCGACTGCGCACGCTGTCCCGGCTGCGGGAGCAGGCCAGCTCCGACCCGCTGACCGGGTTGCGGCACACCGGCCCGTTCGGGCAGCGGATCGCGGCGGCCACCCCGGGGCGTACGGCCCTGCTGGCGATCGACGTGGACGGCTTCAAGACCGTCAACGACACGTACGGCCACCAGGCCGGCGACCGGGTGCTGGTCGGCTTGGCCCGGGCGCTGGAGGGGGCGCTGCGGCACGGCGACGAGCTGTACCGGATCGGCGGCGACGAGTTCGTCGCCGTGATCGAGGTGAGCCGCCCCGAGGAGGCGGTCCGGATTGCCGAGCGGCTGACCGAGGCGGCACGGCGCATCGGCCGCACGATCAGCGTGGGCGTCGCACTGCCCCGACCGGGCGAGTCCCCCGATCGCACCCTGAGAAGAGCCGACCAGGCCCTCTACGCGGTGAAACGCCAAGGCCGAGACGGCGTACACCTCTCCGCCGCCTAACCCCCACCCTTCACCCCCGCGATCTTGCACTTTTGGTCGCCGATTAGTCGCCTTGGCCCCTTTTGTCGGGGCAGAAAGTGCAAGATCGCGGGGGCGAAGGAGGACGCGGGGAGGTTGGTTAGGAGTTCTTCAGCTCTTTGGCCAGGAGTTCGGCGATCTGGGCGGTGTTGAGAGCCGCACCCTTGCGGAGGTTGTCGCCGGTGACGAAGAAGTCGAGGGCGCGGGGGTCGTCCAGGGCGCGGCGGATCCGGCCGACCCAGGACGGGTCGGTGCCGACCGCGTCGATCGGCATCGGGAACTCCCCCGCCGCGGGATCGTCGACCAGGATCACCCCGGGTGCGTTGCGCAGCGCCTCGCGGGCGCCCTCGGCGTCCACCTCGGTCGCGAAGACCGCGTGCACGGCCACCGAGTGGCCGGTGACCACCGGCACCCGGACGCAGGTGGCGGACACCTTCAGGTCGGGCAGGCCGAGGATCTTCCGCGACTCGTTGCGGATCTTCATCTCCTCCGACGACCAGCCGGCGTCGGCCGGGGAGCCGGCCCAGGGCACCACGTTGAGCGCCAGCGGCGCCGGGAACGGGCCCAGGTCGTCGCCGACCGCCTGCCGTACGTCACCGGTCCGGGAGCCCAGCGCCCGATCCCCGGCGACCTTGGTGAGCTGGTCGTGCAGGATGTCGACGCCGGACTGGCCGGCCCCGGAGACCGCCTGGTAGGAGGCGAGCACCAGCTCCCGTAGGCCGTACTCGCGGTGCAGCGGCGCGATCGCGACGATCATCGCGAGGGTGGTGCAGTTGGCGTTCGCGATGATGCCTCGGGGCCGGTTGCGGACCTGCTCGGGGTTGATCTCCGGAACGACCAGCGGGACGTCCCGGTCCATCCGGAAGGCGCCGGAGTTGTCGACCGCGATCGCACCTCGGGCGACGGCGATCGGCGCCCACTCGGCGGAGACCTCGTCGGGCACGTCGAACATCGCCACGTCGACCCCGTCGAACGCCTCGGGAGTCAGCGCCTGGACGACGAGTTCCTCGCCCCGGCAGCGCACCCGGCGCCCGACCGAGCGCTCCGAGGCGAGCAGCCGGATCTCGCCCCAGACGTTGCGGCGCCCGGTGAGCAGCTCACACATCACGGTGCCGACGGCACCGGTCGCTCCGACCACGGCGAGGGTGGGCAGCGCCGTCATCGGCGCTACCTACCCGTCCCCGCGTAGACGACGGCTTCGGTGTCGCCACCCAGCTCGAACGCGTCGTGGATGGCACGGACGGCAGCGTCGAGGTCGGTGTCCCGGCAGACCACGGAGACCCGGATCTCGGAGGTCGAGATCATCTCGATGTTGACCCCGGCCGCGCCGAGCGCGGCGAAGAAGCCGGCGGCCACACCGGGGTGCGAGCGCATGCCGGCACCGATCAGCGAGACCTTCCCGACGTGGTCGTCGTAGAGCAGGCCCTTGAACTTGACCGACTCCTGAATCTTGCTGAGCGCGGCCATCGCGGTCGGGCCGTCGGTCTTGGGCAGGGTGAACGAGATGTCCGTCCGGCCGGTGCCCTCGGTGGAGACGTTCTGCACGATCATGTCGATGTTGATCTCGGCGCCGGCGACGGTGTCGAAGATCCGCGCGGCGGCACCCGGCTCGTCGGGCACGCCGACGATCGTGATCTTGGCTTCGCTACGGTCGTGCGCGACCCCAGTGATCAGTGCCTGCTCCACGGAAAGGTCCTCCATCGATCCGGTGACCATCGTGCCGGTGTTGGTCGAGTATGACGAACGGACGTGGATCGGCAACCCCGCCCGCCGGGCGTACTCCACGCTACGCAGGTGCAGCACCTTCGCGCCGCAGGCGGCCAGCTCCAGCATCTCCTCGTAGGTGATGTGCTGGATGTGCCGGGCGTTGGGCACGATCCGCGGGTCGGCGGTGAAGATGCCGTCCACGTCGGTGTAGATCTCGCAGACGTCGGCGTGCAGGGCGGCGGCGAGCGCCACGGCGGTGGTGTCCGAACCACCCCGGCCCAGCGTGGTGACGTCCTTGGTGTCCTGTGAGACGCCCTGGAAGCCGGCCACGATGACCACCGAACCCTCGTCGAGCGCGCCCTTGAGCCGCCCGGGGGTGACGTCGATGATCCGCGCGCGACCGTGCACCGAGGTGGTGATCACTCCGGCCTGCGAGCCGGTGAACGAGCGGGCTTCGTACCCCAGGTTGTGGATGGCCATGGCGAGCAGCGCCATGGAGATCCGCTCCCCGGCGGTGAGCAGCATGTCCAGCTCGCGGCCTGGCGGCAGCGGGCTGACCTGGTTTGCCAGGTCGAGCAGTTCGTCGGTGCTGTCCCCCATCGCGGAGACCACCACCACCACGTCGTCGCCGGCCTTACGGGCGGCGACGATGCGCTCAGCCACCCGCTTGATCCGCTCGGCGTTGGCGACGGAGGATCCGCCGTACTTCTGCACCACGAGTGCCACGACGGTGCACTCCCTCCCAGCGACCCTGAGCGTGCCGACGCCGCCGGAACCGGGGCCGGCGGCGCGTGTCAGACCCCTTGAGGGTATCCGGCGGGTAACGACGCCGGGTCAGGTGATCCCACCATCCGGCCCTTCCGCCGCCGACGGGCCCGGTCCCACCGGGTCGGGCGGTACGCGGGGACGACCCCGTCCGACACGCCGGGACGAGCCCGGTACGCGCCGGCCCCCACCAACCGCTCGCACCCACCAGAATGGGCCGGTGCCCGTCCTCATCCGCTCGGCCGGCCGTGTGCTCGGGCCGCTCGTGTTCGCCCTGCCGGGGCTCCTGGTCGCCTGTACCAGTGAGCAGCCTCCCAGCCCGCCACCGTCCGATCCGGGGGTGGTCGAGGTGGACGCCGCGCGGGACGAGCTGGCCGCTCTCGCCGCAGCCGCCCAGGATCGCCACATGGTGACGCAGTACGTGTACAGCCGGGCGGGTCAACCGGACCGCACCATCGCGTTCACCAGCGCGAACGACGGCAGTTGGCGGGTCGACGTGCCGGGTGGCGCGCTGGGTGGCACCGCCGACGTCTCGATGGCCGCCACGGCCGACGGGCTGTTCCAGTGCGCCCTGCCGTCGGCCGGCCGACCGGAGTCGGCGAGTTGCGTACGCCTCGGCGAACGCGACGACGCGATTCCGCGCCGGTCGGACCCCCGGGTCCAGCACCCGCTCACCGACTGGCTGGACGTGCTCACCGACCGGCGCGCACCGTTGGCGGTGGCCCCGGCCAGCCCGCCCGAGGGCATCACCGGCACCTGCTATTCGGTGGACTCCACCTCGGCGTCGCTCAACGCCCCGCTGGACGTGGGCATCTACTGCTATGACCGGGACGGCACGCCGACGGGCGTGCGGACGGCGGCGGGCACGCTGAGGTTGGCCGCCCCGCCCGGTCCGGCGCCGGCCACCGTGCAGCTCGCCGGCCCGGTGGTGGTCGATCGGGACCCGCTCGACACCGCGGCGCCACCGACGCCGGACCCGTCCGACAGCCCGAGCGCGGGAACGCCCTGACCTTCGTCCCGTTACGGGTGTGTTTGCCCACATTTGACGACCCCATCCTGAGCGGCGAATCGCCCATACAGGACGATTCTCGCCATGGCTGACCTGACCCCGCTGCTCGCCTTCCGCTGGAGCCCCCGGGCCTTCGACCCGAGTGCCGAACTGACCCCGGACGAGGCGGCCTCGCTGCTGGAGGCCGCGCGCTGGGCACCGTCGGCGGACAACGGGCAGCCCTGGCGGTTCGCCCTCGGCCACCGGGACGACGAGAACTGGAAGCGGATTTTCACCAGCCTCCCGGACAGCGACCAGGGCTGGGCTCGACACGCGGCGACCCTGGTGGTCGGCGCGCACACCGGCGGCGACGCCGAGCGGGCCGCGTACGACCTCGGGCAGGCGATAGCCCACCTGACTCTGCAGGCCACCGCGCTCGGCCTGCACGTGCGCCAGCTCAGCCGCTTCGACCAGGCCAGCCTCGCCATCGAACTCGACCTGCCCAGCGGCGTCCGACCGCTCGTGGTCGCCGCCGTCGGCCGGCTCGGGGACCCGTTCGCTCTCCCGGCCGACCTGCGCGCCCGGGAGACCGGCCTGCGTCACCGCCGCCCGCTCGCCGACCTGCTGCTGTGCTGATCGACCGCCGAAGTCACTCGCCCCGGCTGGCCCGGAGCAGGACCAGCGCGGCGTCGGTGTTGCGATAGAGGACGTGCCGACCCTGTCGGGACCGGGAAACCAGGCCGGCGGCGTGCAGCGCGGCCAGGTGCTGAGAGACGTTTCCGGCGGACATCCTGGCGAGTCGGGCCAGGTCGGTGGTGGTCACCGCTGTCTCGAGCAGGTGCAGCAGGGTGGCTCGGCCCGGGCCGATCACCCGTGCCAGTGGGTCGCCGGGCGGCGGCGCGGTCGCCTCCCAGAGCGTGCCGAGGGCCCGGACCGGGTACGCGCCGGCCGGCAGCGAATCCTCCAGCAGGTTCCACAGCACGTGCCGCTCGGTGAACACCGTCGGGTTCAGCGCCAGCCCACGATCGCGAAGGTCGAAGTCCCGCTCGAACGTGTCGTCGCTGATCACCCGGTCGCCGTGCCAGCGCAGGCTCGGGTGGAGCTGCTCGAAGAACCGACCGGCACCGTTCTCGGCGAGCTGTGCGGCCCGGTACGCCACGTCGGCGTCGAGCAGCGCCCGCATCCGCGGCCAGTCCGGGGCGATCGCCTCGTCGTACCAGACCCGCACCGCGTCGACGACCTGTGGCAGCAGCCCGCCGGGGTCGGCGAGCAGCGCCCGCCCGAACGGGCTCAGCGGTTTTTGCCAGGTGGTCGCCAGCAGGTCCTGGACCACCACGGCCGGCGGCGTCGCGGCGATCTGGTCGAGCTGCTCGGCCATCTCCACGTTCGGTCGGGCCGCCGGGGTGAGGAAGTCGGGCAGCCAGCGACCCGGCACGACCAACCCCACCAGAGGTCGGACCCGGTCGGCTACCTCGGAACGACGCAACGTCACGCGGGCCCGGTCGATCCAGGGCAGGTGCACCGCGTAGCGGACCGGGTTGGCCAGCGCCCACATGCTCATGACCGTCTCGTTGGCCGGTGACACGGCGAGCCGCACTCCCGCCACGTCGGCCAGGCTGAACCGCAACTCGGACACGCGCCCCCCTGGAGCAGGATTCGATCCAGCCTAAAAGACTCGACCGAGGTCATGGGGACCCGATTCACTCACCGATCATGGGGACCAGAGAAACCATTCGCACCGCCGTTCGAGACGTCGTACCGCCGGCCGGGCTGACCCGCGCCCTGGCCGTGCAGGCCATGGTCTACGCCGTCGGCAGCGGTCTGTTCCACGCCGGCAGCGCCGTCTTCTTCACCCGGGCGCTCGGGCTCAGCGCCGCCCAGGTCGGGCTGGGGCTGTCCATCGCGGCGGGCGTGTCGCTGCTGGGTACGGTGCCGCTGGGCGGGCTCACCGACCGGTACGGACCGCAGCGGGTCTGGGTGGTCGGGCTGGTGCTGAACGCCGCGCTCTTCGCGACCTACCCGTTCGTGGGCGGCTTCGCCGGCTTCCTCGCCGTGGTGGTGGCGCTGGCCGCCGTGGACGCCGCTGTCGGCGTGGCCCGGCAGGTCTACTCGATCAACGCGCTCCCGCCGGCCGAGCGGGTCACCGCGATGGCGTACCAGCGATCGTCGCTGAACGTCGGCTTCGGGCTCGGCGCGGTGATCAGCGGCCTAGTGCTGGCGGTGGACACGATCACGGCGTATCGGGGGATGGTCTGGTTCATCTCGACGGTCTTCCTCGTGACGGCCCTCTTCGTGCGGCGACTGCCCCGGCTGCCGCAGGTGGCCCGACCGGCGGAGCCGATGAGCCGGCTCGCCGTGCTCCGGGACCGGCCGTTCATGGCGGTGTCCCTGCTGTCCGGGCTGCTCACCGCGCACGGGGTGCTCTACCTGACGGTCATGCCGCTGTGGATCCTCACCCACACCGACGCCCCGAAGACGGTGATCGCCGGGCTGGTGCTGCTCAACACGATCCTGATCGTGCTGCTCCAGGTACGCGTCAGCCGGGGCGCGGACACCGCGGCGGGCGCGGCCCGGGCCTCCCGCCGGGGCGGGCTGCTGATCGCCCTGTTCTGCCTGGTCCTGCCGATCTCCGGGGTCACCCGGGGGCTACTCACCGTGGTGGTGCTGGTGGCCGCCGCCGTGTTGCTGATTCTGGCCGAGCTGATCGAGTCGGCGGGCACCTGGGGGCTCACCGCCACCCTGCCGCCGGCCGGCGAGCGCGGCGCGTACGTGGGGGCGCTGCGGCTCGGCGAGCAGGTCCAGTACCTGATAGCCCCGGCGGGGCTGACCGCGCTCGGGGTGACCACGGGCGGGTGGGGCTGGTTACCGACGGCAGCGATCTTCGCGCTGGTGGGGCTGGCGATCGTACCCGTGGTGGCCTGGGCCGGACGGACGCCGCGGCTGGGTGCCGCGGCCCCGGAGCAGACCATGACACCGGTCCCATAGTCCGGACCTACCTTCCCACCCCCCGTTTCATCACGTAGGGTGACCTGGTCATGTGGCAGGCGCTCGTTCTCCTTAGCCGCCGCGACGAGGCCTGACCGGCCGGCACCTCGTCGCGGAGTTGCATCGCGCCGTCCAGCACATCCGAGTTCCTTCTCGGCACCGCCGCGCACCGTCGCCCGGCATCTCGCCGACACCTTCCGATCTGCTGACGCCACATGTTCCAGGGAGCACTCTGAGATGGCTCAACCTGTCACCGACGCTGAGACCGATCCGATCGCCCGGCAGCGCCCGAGCCGGATGCCGTACCACCGCTACCAGCCCTACCGGGAGCAGTTCCGGGTCGAGCTGCCGGACCGCACCTGGCCCACACGGCAGGTCGACGCCGCGCCGCGCTGGTGTGCCGTGGATCTCCGGGACGGCAACCAGGCGCTGATCGACCCGATGTCGCCCGAGCGCAAGCGGCGGATGTTCCAGCTGCTGGTCCAGATGGGCTACAAGGAGATCGAGGTTGGCTTCCCGTCGGCCAGCCAGACCGATTTCGACTTCGTCCGGCAGCTCATCGAACAGGACATGATCCCGGACGACGTCACGATCCAGGTGCTCACCCAGTGCCGGGAGCACCTGATCGAGCGGACCTTCGAGTCGCTGCGCGGTGCCAAACGGGCGATCGTGCACTTCTACAACTCGACCTCCACCCTCCAGCGCCGCGTGGTCTTCGGCCTGGACAAGGACGGCATCGCCGACATCGCCACCACGGGCGCCCGGCTCTGCCAGAAGTACGCCGAGATCCACACCCCGGACACCGACATCTACTACGAGTACTCGCCGGAGTCGTACACGGGCACCGAGCTGGAGTACGCGCTGGAGGTCTGCTCCCGGGTGATCGACGTGATCGACCCGACGCCCGACCGGCCGCTGATCATCAACCTGCCGGCGACCGTCGAGATGGCCACGCCCAACGTGTACGCCGACTCGATCGAGTGGATGCACCGGCACCTGCCGCGCCGGGACAGCCTGGTGCTGAGCCTGCACCCGCACAACGACCGGGGCACCGGGGTGGCCGCCGCCGAGCTGGGCCTGCTCGCCGGCGCGGACCGCATCGAGGGCTGCCTGTTCGGCAACGGCGAGCGCACCGGCAACGTGGACCTGGTGACACTGGGGCTCAACCTCTTCTCCCAGGGCATCGACCCGATGATCGACTTTTCGGACATCGACGAGGTCCGTCGGGCCGTCGAGTACTGCAACCAACTGCCGGTGCACGAGCGCCACCCGTACGCGGGCGACCTGGTCTACACCGCCTTCTCCGGCTCCCACCAGGACGCCATCAAGAAGGGCTTCGAGGCCCTCGCCGCCGACGCCAAGGCGGCCGGCGTGCCGGTGGACGAGCACACCTGGGCCGTGCCGTACCTGCCGATCGACCCGAAGGACCTGGGCCGCACCTACGAGGCGGTCATCCGGGTCAACTCGCAGTCCGGCAAGGGCGGTGTCGCGTACATCATGAAGAGCGAGCACCAGCTGGACCTGCCCCGCCGGCTCCAGATCGAGTTCTCCGGGGTGGTGCAGCAGGTCACCGATCACGACGGCGGCGAGGTCGACCCGGGCGCCATGTGGGAGATCTTCGCGACGCACTACCTGCTCGACCACCAGCCCGACCCGGCGGTTCGGCTGGCCGGCTACACGATCGGCACCACCGACGGCAAGGTCGAGATCGAGGCCCAGGTCGGCGTGGGGGCCGAGCAGCGCTCGCTCGCCGCGGTCGGCAACGGCCCGATCGACGCGTACGTCAACGCGCTCCAGTCGGTCGGTGTGGGCGTCCGGGTGCTCGACTACCACGAGCACGCGCTCTCCTCCGGCGGGGACGCGCAGGCCGCCGCGTACGTGGAGTGCGAGGTGGACGGCAAGACGGTCTGGGGTGTCGGCACCGACGCCAACATCGTCACCGCCTCGATCAAGGCGGTCACCAGCGCGGTCAACCGCGCCCGCCGCTGAGCGAAGGCGTAGGGGAAGGGCCCCCGATCGGGGGCCCTTCCTTATTTCGACCTCGGGGGTGTCGCGGCGGGGAGTGAGTGGCAGGGCTGTGACGGTGGGGCCGCCCGGGGCGGTCGGTGGACCAGCACGAGGGCCAGCACCGCACCGGCCACGAGCAGACCGGCACACCATTCCATCGCGCCCCGGAACGCGTCGGTCAGCTCGGCCTTCTGTTCGTACCCGCCGCCGGAGAGGCCGACCAGCAGCGGCAGCGCGGCCACCGCGAGCAGGCCCCCGGCCCGGGAGGCGGCGTTGTTGAAGCCGCTGGCCACTCCCGAGAACCGGTCCTCCACGGCGGCCAGCACGGACGCGGTGAGCGGGGCCACCACCAGGGTCAGTCCGATGCCGAAGAGCAGCACCCCGGGCAGCACGTCCCGCCAGTACGACGCGCCCGGGCCGACGCCGCGCAACAGCAGCAGACCGGCAGCGGCCACCACCGGCCCGACGGTCAGTGGCAGCCGTGGGCCGATCCGCGCGGACAGCGCGCCGGCCCGGGCCGACCCGGCCAACAGCAGCAGGGTCATCGGCAGCAACGCGATGCCGGTGCGGAAGGCCGACCACTCGACCACGTTCTGCAGGTAGACGGCGAAGAAGAAGGTGAAGCCGCCGAGCGCCGCGTAGACGACCACGGTGAAGAGGTTCAGTACCGAGAAGAGTCGACTGCTGAAGAGCCCGGTGGGCAGCATCGCCGCGTCGCCGCGTCGCCGTTCCAGCAGGACGAAGGCCACCGCGGACAGCACTCCGACCAGAGCAGCGATCAGCACCTCGGCCGAGTCGTAGCCGCGTGCCGGCGCGTCGATCAGGGCGTAGGTGACGCCGGCGAGCGCGAGTGCGCCGAGCAGGGCTCCGGCCACGTCGAACCGCCGTCGGGTCCGTCCCCGCCCTTCGGTCCGGGAGGCGCTCTCGTCCCGGCTCTCCGGCACCCAGCGCAGCGCGGCCAGCACCACCAGCACGGCGATCGGCAGATTGAGGAAGAAGATCCAGCGCCAGGACAGCGCGTCGATCAACCAGCCCCCGATGAACGGGCCCAGCGCGGTGGACACTCCGGACAGTCCGGCCCAGGCGCCGATCGCTCGGCCCCGGTCGTCCGGGTGGAAGCTGGCCTGGAGCACCGACAGTGACCCGGGGGTGAGCAGCGCGCCACCGGCGCCCTGGAGGAACCGGGCCGCGATCAGCCAACCGGTGCCCTGGGCCAGCCCGCACAGCACGGAGGCGGCGGTGAACCAGACCACGCCGATAAGGAAGATGCGTCGCCGACCGAAGCGGTCCCCGAGTGCGCCGCCGAGCAGCACGAACGCCGCCAGCATCAGCAGATAGCCGTTGATGGTCCACTGGAGATCGGACACGCTCGCGCCGAGGTCCTGCCCGAGCTTCGGCAGCGCCACGTTGACGACCGTGCTGTCCAGGAAGACCATGCCGGAGGCGAGTACGGCGGCGAGCAGTGCCCCCCGGCCGGCGGCGGTGCCCATCCGGAGGGCAGGCGCCGGTACGGGTTCGGTCATCCCACCAATCTGCCTTGCATCATGTGGGAGACGCCACGAAACGCCGAAACCATCCCCGGGTACTGTGCGCAATCGCCGGAACCCCCCAAGCTGGAGAGGTGTCGTCTGTGCGTACCAGATCAGGACCGCGAGCGGCGGTGGCCGCGCTCACCGCGGCGCTGGCGCTCGGCGTGGCCGGTTGCGTCCCGCAGGACGAGCCGGACACTGCGCCGCCGAGCGATGGCGGCAACGCCGTCGAGCAGCTCGGCCAGCTCACCGTCGCCACCGCCGGCTCGATGAAGGGCTACAGCCGGGAGCGCTTCCCCCACTGGCGGGACACCGGCAAGAACTGCGACGTCCGGGACACCATCCTCCAGCGCGACGGCAAGGATGTGAAGCTCTCTGGCTGCAACGTGGTCGGTGGGCGCTGGGAGAGCGTGTACGACGGCCGCAGCTTCTCGGATCCCTCCGACGTGGACATCGACCACATGGTGCCGTTGGCCAACGCGTGGCGCTCGGGTGCCGACGAGTGGGACAACGCGAAGCGCGGCGATTTCGCCAACGACACCACCCGTCCGCAGCTTTTCGCGGTTTCCGCGTCCTCTAATCGGGCAAAGGGTGACCAGGACCCGTCCCAGTGGAAGCCGGCCAACCGGTCGTACTGGTGTAAATACGCCGAAGACTGGGTGACGGTCAAGCACCACTGGCGGTTGACGGTGACCGGCGCCGAGAAGGCCGCCCTGACCGAGATGTTGGAGGGCTGTTCAGTGGGGAGCGAGTCGTGACCGCCGCCGGGGAGATCGGCCCGGCCGCCGCCGGCATGACGGCGGACGGCACCGCCGAGGCCCCCGCCGCCGTCCCGGGTGCCGGCATGGTCGCGGATTCGGGCGGCGCGGCCGGCCCGCAGAGCCGCACCACCGACATCGTGCCCGGCCCCGGCGGCGTGATGACCGACGAGGTCGGCGTCGTCACCGGCGACCTGACCCTGCGCACCGAGTACGCGGACGGCAAGGTCACCCTGCGGGTGCAGTACAAGGACGCGGACGAGTGGTACGCGGTGACCGGCGCGTCGGTCGCGCTGGCCGACCCGGCCGGGCTGGACGCGGTGCACGGCGTCGCGGTGGGCCTGCTGCACCGTCCCGAGGGCTGACGACCTCCGACGCCGCCGGCACCGCGTCCAGTCTCAGACGTACGAGCCGGGCTCGCTCGGTGCGGAGACCACGCCCGGCGCGTCCCCCTCATCACTGGGGCGCACGATCTGCGCACTGACCTGGTGCGGGCGCAACTCGCCGCTGGCGATCTGCTCGGCCCAGTGGCAGGCGACCCGGCTGGCACCGATCTCCCGCAACACCGGCCGCTCGTCAGCGCAGCGGGTGGGCTGCGCCCACGGGCACCGCGTGTGGAAGCGGCAGCCGGACGGCGGGTTGGCCGGCGACGGCAGGTCACCGGCGAGCAGGATCCGCTCCCGGCGGTCCTCGACGTCCGGGTCCGGCACCGGCACCGCGGACATCAACGCCCGGGTGTACGGGTGCAGCGGCTCGGTGTAGAGCCGGTCGCTCGGCGCCTCCTCGACCAGCGCGCCCAGGTACATGACGCCGACGGTGTCGGAGATGTGCCGAACCACCGCGAGGTCGTGCGCGATCACCAGATAGGTCAGCCCCAGGCTGTCCTGGAGTTCGTCCAGCAGGTTGACCACCTGGGCCTGGATCGAGACGTCGAGCGCCGAGACCGGCTCGTCGGCGACGATCAGCTCCGGCCCGAGCACCAGCGCGCGGGCGATGCCGATGCGCTGCCGCTGCCCGCCGGAGAACTCGTGCGGGTAGCGGGACAACGCCCAGCGGGGCAGCCCCACCGCGTCCAGGGTCTCACCGATGATCCGCCGCCGGTCGGTGCGGTCGGTGCCGATCCCGTGGGTTTGCAGGCCCTCGGTCAGAATCGACTCGACGTTCTGCCGGGGGTCGAGGCTGGACATCGGGTCCTGGAAGATCATCTGCATCCGGCGACGCATGCTGCGCAGCTTGCCGGACGGCAGCGTCGTCAGCTCGACACCGTCGAAGCTGACCTCGCCCGAGGTCGGTGGGGTGAGCTGGAGCAGCGCCCGGCCGAGCGTCGACTTGCCGCAGCCCGACTCGCCCACCAGCCCGTACGTCTTGCCACGCTGGATGCTCAGGTCGACCCCGTCGACGGCCTTCACCTGGCCGACCACCCGGTCGAAGAGCACTCCCCGCTTGATCGGGAAGTGCACCTTCAGGTCGCGTACCTCGACGAGGATGTCGTTGTCGCTCACGCCAGCACTCCGCTTCGCTCCGCGCCGGCGCGAGACGCCACGCTGCTGTGCCTGATGGTTCGCTCGCTACGCTCGCTCACGCCAGCACTCCGCTTCGCTCCGCGCCGGCGCGAGACGCCACGCTGCTGTGCCAGATGGTTCGCTCGCTACGCTCGCTCACGCTGATTCCTCCTCGCGCGGGGCGGGCACCGTGCCGGGCACCGGCTCCGGATTGACGCACCGGTAGCTACGTCCGTCGTGCGCGTGCACCAACTCCGGCGGCTCACCCACGCACTCGTCGGTCCGTCGGGCGCAGCGCGGGGCGAAGGCACAGCCGTCCGGCCAGGGCAGCAGGTCGCGGACCGAACCGGGGATGGGGTTGAGCTTCTCGCCCCGCCCGGCGTCCAGGCGCGGCACCGAACCGAGCAGACCCACGGTGTACGGGTGACGCGGCTGGCGGAACAGCGGACGACGACGGGCCGTCTCCACCACCCGACCGCCGTAGAGCACGTTGACGGTGTCGCACATGCCGGCCACCACACCGAGATCGTGCGTGATCATCAGGAGTGCGGTGCCGGAGTCCCGGACCAGTTCCTTGAGCAGCTCCAGGATCTGGGCCTGGATGGTGACGTCCAGCGCGGTGGTCGGCTCGTCGGCGATCAGCAGCCGGGGTTGGCAGGCCACCGCCATCGCGATGAGCGCCCGCTGGCGCATTCCACCGGAGAGCTGGTGCGGGTACTCCTTCAGCCGCCGCTTCGGGTCGGGGATGCCGACCCGGTCCAGCAGGGCCGCCGCCTCCTTCGCCGCAGCCTCACCCTTCATCCCCCGGTGTCGGGCGAGCACCTCGGTCACCTGCAACCCGATCGGGATCACCGGGTTCAGCGAGGACAGCGGGTCCTGGAAGATCATCGCGATGTCCCGGCCGCGGATGTCCCGCCGCGACCGGTCGTCGAGCTGGAGCAGGTCGGTGCCGTCGAAGACGGCCTTGCCGCCGACCCGCAGCCCGGGCTGCTTCGGTAGCAGACCCATGATCGCCAGCGAGGTGACGCTCTTGCCGCAGCCGGACTCGCCGACCAGGCCGACCACCTCACCGGCGTCGACGGAGAAGGACACGCCGTCGACCGCGTGCACGGCACGCTGGTTGCGCCGGGCGAACGTGACGGAGAGGTCGTCCACTTCGAGCAGTGCCATTACCGGCCTTCCGTTCGCGACTGCGGGGCTCGCAAGCTCACTCCTCGCGCTTCACACATGAGGGCCTACTTCCGCAGCTTCGGGTCGAGGGCCTCGCGCATCGCCTCACCGAGCAGGGTGAAGCCGAGCGCGGTGATGATGATCGCGACCGCCGGGTAGATCGCCAGCGACGGCCGGATGCCGAGGTACTGCTGCGCGTCGGCGAGCATGACCCCCCACTCCGGTACGGCGGTGTCCGGGTTACCCAGGCCGAGGAAGGAGAGCGCCGCGGCCTCGATGATCGCGGTGGCCAGGGTCAGGGTGGCCTGCACGATCACCGGTGCGAGCGAGTTCGGCACCACGTGGGTCAGCGCGATCTTCGACTTCTTGACGCCGAGCGAGGTCGCCGCCAACACGTAGTCGCTGTTGGCCTGAGAGATCATCGAGCCGCGCAGCAGCCGGGCGAACACCGGCACCGAGACCACGCCGACCGCGATCATCACCGTGGTCAGGCTGGCCCCGAGCAGGGCGGCGATGCTCACCGCCAGCAGCAGGCTCGGCATCGCCAGCAGCATGTCGATGAACCGCATCAGGGTGGTGTCGATCCACCGCCCCCACCGGCCACCGAGGCCGGCCGCCGCACCGGATACGCCACCGATCAACGCACCGATCGCCAGACCGATCAGGGTGGAGACCACGCCGACCAGCAGGGTCTGCCGGGCACCCACGATCATCCGGCTGAACTCGTCGCGACCCTGGTGGTCGTAACCGAACCAGTGATCGCCGGTCGGGCCGGGGATGACACCCGGCTTGATCAGCCCCTCCCGGATGCCGACCGTGTCGGTGGGCGCGTACGGCACGAGGAACGGCCCGACCACCGCGACCAGCACGAAGAGCGCCAGGATGATCGCGCCGACGATCGCGGCGGGGTTGCCGCGCAGCCGGCGGAACGCCTCCTGCCAGAGGCTGACCCCCCGTTCGTCGTCACGGGCGGCCAACTCCGCGAGCCGGTCGATCTTTTCGCGCTTCTTGCCCGGGCTGAGCGTCATCGCACCCTCACCCTCGGGTCGATGAAGCTGTAGGAGAGGTCGACCAGGAGGTTCACCAGCACGTACACCACCGCGATGATCAGAATGAAGCCCATCAGCACCGGATAGTCGCGCTGGCCGATGGCCTCGGCGACGAAGGCTCCGATGCCACTGAAGGCGAAGACGGTCTCGGTCAGCACGGCGCCGGAGAGCAGTCCACCCGCGAGCAGACCGATCGAGGTGGCCACCGGCAGCATCGCGTTGCGCAGCACGTGCCGCCGACGGACCGTCTGCTCGGTCAGGCCCTTGGCCTCGGCCGTCCGGACGAAGTCCTCGTTCAGCACCTCCAGCACACTCGCCCGGGTGATCCGGACGATGATCGCCAGCGGAATGCTGGCCAGCGCGATGCTGGGCAGCACCAGATGCCAGAGGGCGTCGGCCGCCGCGTCCCACTCCCGGGTCATCAGCCCGTCCAGGACGAAGAAGTTGGTGACCCGGGTCGCCCCGAGCGTCGGGTCCTGCCGGCCGCTGGACGGGAACCAGTGCAGGTTCTCCGAGAAGATCGCCTTGAGCACGTAGCCCAGGAAGAAGACCGGGATGCAGATGCCGATCAGCGAGCCGCCCACGGACGCGTGGTCCAGGAAACGGCCGCGACGACGGGCGGCCAGATAGCCCAGCGGGATGCCGACACCGATGGCGATCACCATCGCGGTGATGGTCAGCTCGACGGTGCCGGGGAAGCGCTCGATGAACTCCGTCGTGACCGCCCGCTTGGTGGAGGTCGAGGTGCCCAGGTCGAGCCGGATCATCCGGCGCACGAACCGGCCGTACTGCACCAGGATGGGCTCGTCGAGACCCATGTTGCGACGGATCGCGGCACGCATCTCGGGGGTGCCGCGCTCGCCGAGGATGGCGGTCTCGGGGCCGCCGGGGAGCCGGCGGAGCCAGATGAAGAGCAGGAGGGAGAGCCCGAACAGCGTGGGTATCAGCTGAAGCAGGCGCCTGACGATGAACCGGAACACGGCGGCCTCGAAGGGGTGCGGAGGGTTGCGGGCGGGCGCTGTGCGACAGCGCCCGCCCGCGTTCCTTGCTGCGTCAGATCAGGACTTACTTGAACTCGGCGGTCGCGTACCGCTCGTCGGTGAGCGGGCTCGCCTTGACGCCGGTCACGTCCTTGCCGAACACGATCGCCGGCGGCGAGTGCGAGATCGGCACACCGGGCAGGAAGTCCATCACGGACTTGTTCAGGGCCTTGTACTTCTCGGTCCGGGCCGCGATGTCGGCGGTGGTGTCCGCGTCCTTGAACTGGTCGAACAGGGCCTTGTTGTTGAAGCCCCACTCGTCCTTCGGCCGGTCGAAGAAGGTGCCGATGAAGTTGTAGGCGTCGCCGTAGTCACCGGTCCAGCCGAGGAAGTGGATGTCGTGCTTGTCGCCCGAGGTGGTGGCGTTGAGGTAGTCCGGGCTCCACTTGAGCGGGATCGCCTCGACGGTGATGCCCACCGCCTTCAGGTCCGCCGACAGCAACTCGAAGATGTCCTTCGGGTTCGGCATGTACGGCCGGGTGACCTCGGTCGGGTAGTGGAACCGCAGGGTCAGGTTCGACGCGCCGGCCTCGGCCAGCAGGGCCTTCGCCTTGGCCGGGTCGTAGGCGTACTTCGTGACGTCGCCGTTCCAGCCCTCGACGGTGTCCGGCATGAAGTTGTCGGCGACCTTGGCGCCCGGCGGCAGCTTGGAGGTGACCAGCTGCTGACGGTTCAGGGCGTACGCGATGGCCTGCCGGACCCGGAGGTCGGCGAGCTTCGGGTTGCCCTTCTGGTTGATCGCCAGGTAGAGCACGTTGAACGCCGGGCGGGTGAGGACGTTGAAGCCCTCGCCCTTCAGCGGGTCGACGTCGGCCGGGCCGACCAGGTCGTAACCCTGGATGTCACCGGAGCGCAGCGCCTGCTTGCGGGCGTTCTCGTCCGAGATCGTCTTGAAGATCAGGGTCTTCAGCTTGGCCTTCGCGCCCGAGTAGTCCTCGTTGCGCTCCAGGGTCAGCGTCTTGTTCGCGACGTCCCAGGCCTTGAACTTGAACGGCCCGGTGCCGGTCGGGTGCTCGGTCGCATACGCCGGGTACTTGATGTCCTCCGCGGTGCCGCCCACGTTGCTGGCGTCGAACTCCTGCAGCGCCTTCGGGCTGTGGATGGAGAACGAGGGGAGCATCAGCGCGGCCGGGATCTTGCTGGAGACCCGGGTGAACGCCAGGTCCACAGTGGTGGCGTCCTTGGCGGTGCAGGACTTGAAGAGGCTCGGCGGCAGGTCCGCGTTCTCGTTCGTGGCGAAGCCACCCATGACGTCCTGCCAGTACGCGGTCACGTCCGGGCTCTGCATGAGGCCCTTGGCGTTGTACCAGCGGTTGAAGTTGACGCAGACGGCCTCGGCGTTGAAGTCGGTGCCATCGTGGAACTTCACGCCCGAGCGGAGCTTGAAGGTCCAGGTGGTGCCGGCGGCGTCCGGGGTCCAGGTCTCGGCCAGACCAGGAGTGACCTTGGTGCCACCCTCCTCCGGCCGGACCAGGGTCTCGAAGACCTGGCGCGCCACACGCAGCGACTCACCGTCGCTGGCGAAGCTCGGGTCGAGCACCTTCGGGTCTCCGGCAACGCCGAAGACGAGGGTGTCCTTCTTGCTACCGCTGGGATTGTCATCGCGGTTGCTCTCGGCGCAGCCTGCTACCGCGAGGGCCGCGACCGCGACGGCCGCGATCGCGACCTTCGGCCTGGGTGCACGCATCGTGCTTCACCTCGTCCTTGGGGGTACGGACAACGTGGTGACAGGGGTCACCGATGGCGGTGACCATAGCTCCCGTTGCGTCCAGCCGGAAACCGTTGGGTGGACGGTTGGTATCGGATCGTGCCTCAATCGCTGCTTGACATTCGATTCGAAGGTGAGAGGGGGCGAAAACCGATCAATCTGCACCCGCGATGCCAAACTGTTACGTCGAACAGGCCCGATGAGGGGGCAGGTGTCAGATCAATTCCGGGCAGTGACGCGAGTCGACACGGCGATGGTCGGCACCCGGGCCGGGTGCCGACCATCGGTCGTACGTGAACGTGCTCAGACGGCCCGGCGGCCCTCGAAGGCCCGACCGAGGGTGATCTCGTCGGCGTACTCCAGGTCGCCGCCGACCGGCAGCCCGCTGGCCAGCCGGGTCACCGAGATGCCCATCGGCTTCACCATCAACGCCAGGTAGGTGGCGGTCGCCTCGCCCTCGGTGTTCGGATCCGTGGCCAGGATCAGCTCCCGCACCTCGCCGCCACTCAGCCGGGTCATCAGCTCGCGGATGCGCAGATTGTCCGGACCGATCCCCTCCAGCGGATTGATCGCGCCACCCAGCACGTGGTACCGACCGCGGAACTCACCGGTCCGCTCGATGGCCACCACGTCCTTGGGTTCCTCCACCACACACAGCACCTCGTCGGTGCGGCGCGGGTCGCGGCAGATCCGGCACTGCTCGGACTCGGCCACGTTGTAGCAGGTCGTGCAGAACCGCACCAGCTCCTTGACCTTGCGCAGCGCGCCGGCCAGCCGGTTGACGTCGGCCGGATCCGCCGACAGGACGTGGAACGCGATCCGCTGGGCGCTCTTCGGGCCCACGCCCGGCAGCCGACCCAGCTCGTCGATCAGATCCTGGATGGCACCTTCGTACATCTGCCGGCTCAGAAACCGGGCAGGCCGAGGCCGCCCATGCCGCCGGCAACCGGGCCCATCTTGCGCTCGGTCAGCTCCCGTGCCGCCTCGGCGGCGTTGTGCACGGCCGCGACGACCAGATCCTCCAGCGTCTCCACGTCGTCCGGGTCGACGGCCTTCGGGTCGATCTTGATGGCCTTGAGCTCACCCGCGCCGGAGACGGTCGCGGTGACCAGCCCACCGCCGGCGGTGCCGGTCAGCTCGGCCTCGGCCAGCTCGGCCTGGGCGGCGGCGATCTGCTGCTGCATCTTCTGCGCCTGCTTCAGCATCTGCTGCATGTTCGGCTGTCCACCTGGGCGCACGGATGGCTCCTTCTCGCACTCGTCTGCTCGACCGCCGCCCAGCCTATCCGCTGGGACCGACCCCGCCCCGCCCGGTGCGTCCGCCCACGCCGGGCCTTCCGGGTACGGCTGCCACTACCCCGAATCGACCATCTGCGGGTAGTGCGCCGCAAACCACCCCGCTGGTCTGCTCGTGGGCATGAACCTCAACCGCACCGGCCGGGTCGGCGCGCTGTGCTGGGTCGCGGCCGTACCGATCTTCCTCGTCGCCAGCCTGGTCACCGGGCTGCGCTGGCGACAACCGACCTACAGCTGGGCCACCGACAACATCAGCGACCTCGGCAACGCCCACTGCGGCCTCTGGGACAGCAGTCGACCCCGCTACGTCTGCTCGCCCTGGCACCCACTGATGAACGCCGCCGTGCTGGCCACGGCCCTGCTGCTCGCCGCCGGGCTCCTGCTGACCTGGCGACTCCTCGGTCGCGGTGGCGTGGTGCGCGCGGCCCAGACCCTCCTGCTGCTGACCACCGCCGGGTACGCCCTGGCAGCCGTCTACCCGGCCGACGTCGACGAGAACCTGCACGTCCTCGGCGCATTCCTGATCATGGGGGTGGGCAACGTCGGCCTACTCCTCGCCGGCTTCGCACCGGGCACCACGATGCTCGGCCGCTGCCGCCGACTCACCCTCACCGCCGGGCTCACCGCGCTGGTCGGGACGCTGCTGTTCTTCGCCGAACAGGGCGTCGGGATCGGGGTGGGCGGCATGGAACGGGTCGCCGTGCTGCCCTTCCCACTCTGGGCCTGCTGCCTGGGCGTCCTGCTGGCCGAGACGCCGGTTGACCGGACGCAGCGCACCCGGTCGGCCGCAACGAACTAGCGGGCGTCGACCTCGTCGATCTTTTCGGCGCCGAACGTCTCGCGGAGCAGCCGTACCGCCTGCTCCTCGCTGGACTCCCGGGCGGTCTTCTCGTCGATGACCTCGTCCAACGGCTCGTCGCCCGGATCGAACCCTTCGTAGGCCGGGGTGGCCGCCGGCGCCGTGCCACCCGGCCGACCGCCGCGCGACGGGCCGTCGAAGTCCGGGTCGTAGGGCGGTTCGCCGGCCCATTCGGCGTCCGCGATGGGCCGGGTCGCCCCTCCGGTACGCGCACCGCGCCCCGCCGCCGCCGCGCGGGCAGCGGCGATGGCGCTGCTCACCGGCGCACCACCGGCTGTCGCCGGCTGCCGGGCCGCCGGTGTCGGGTTGCCCCGCACGCCCGGCTTACCGCCGCCGGCCACAGCACCGGGGGCACCTGAACCGCCTGCTCCGGTGCCGTGCGGGCTACCGCCGTTCGCGCCGCCACCGTTCGCGCCGGTCGGTGCGGGTGTCGAGCCGGAGCGGACCGGTGCGGTGTCAGCGTCGTGTTCAGCCGACGCGCCGCCCGGACGGGCGGCCTCCGGCCAGGCCTCGTCATCCGTCGCCTCGGCAGCGGGCGCGCCACCGCCGGGTCGGGCCGCCTCCGGCCAGTCGTCCTCGTCATCAGCCGGCGCGGCGGGCGGCGCGTTGGTCGGGCCGACAGTGGCGGTCGGGGTCGCGGCGGGCGGCCGGGAGGCCGGGGGATTGACGTTCGGCGCGCTCGTCGGGGCGGCAGCGGCGTTGCCGTTCGGCGCGCTCGTCGGGCCGGCAGCGGCGTTGCCGTTCGGCGCGCTCGTCGGGCCGGTCGGGTTCGGCGCGCTCGTCGGGGTGGGTGGCCCGTCCGGCGCGGGGGGTGGTGCGGCGGGTCGGGCCGGCGCGGCGGGCTGCGAGCGCTGCGGACCGGACAGCGACACGCCGCCGCGCTCGCCGGCTACCTCGCAACGGATCTGCCAGCGCCCGCCCAACTCCTCGTAGAGCGCGTCGGTGAGCACAGCCGCGTGGTCGGCCATCATCTTGGCCAGCACGGTGGACTTCACCGTCAGCACGAGCATGTCGCCGTCGAGTTCGCGGACCACCGCGTCGCGCATCAGGGCGGCGATCCGCTTGTTGGTCCGGTTGACCTTGCCGACCACGTCGGGCCAGACGCGGCGGACCGCGACGGCGTCCAGCGCTGCGGCCGGCGCACCCGGTCGGGGCGGCTCCGGCGTGGCCGGGTCGGGGAGCACCGCCGACGGCGGCACCATGCGACGCGGGGCCGGCGAGCCGGTGCCCGGCCCGGAGGGCGAGGCGGGTGCGGCCTGATCAGCGGGTGCCGACCCGGCGGAGGTCGGCACACCAGGTGACGTCGGGATCGGCGAGTCGGGGGCCGCAGCGTTCGCGACCCGGGCAGCCGAGGCGGGAGCGCCGGCGCCCGGCGCAGCCGACACCGAAGGGCTCTGGGTCGAGGACGTCGCCGGGTCGACGGCCCAGGGCGGTGCCGAGGTCGGGGCGTTGACGGGTGCCGGGCTGGCGGCAGCCGGGACCGGGGTGGCTGGCTGTGGGCGTACCCCTGGGTGGGTGGCGGCGGCCGGCGGCGCGTCGGTGCCGCTCAGGGTGAGCCGGCGTTCCATCCGTTCCAGGCGCTGGAGCAGGCCACCGGTGGAGTCGTCCGCGCCGGGCAGGAGCATCCGGGCGCAGATCAGCTCCAGCAGCAGGCGGGGCGCGGTGGTGCCGCGCATCTCCACCAGGCCGTCGTGCACGATGTCGGCGCAGCGGGAGAGCGTGCCGGGGCCGAGCTGCGACGCCTGAGCGGCCATCCGCTCGATCTGGTCGGCGGGGCCGTCGATGAGGCCCTTCGCGGCGGCGTCCGGCACCTGCTGAATGACGATCAGGTCGCGTAGCCGCTCCAGCAGGTCCGACGCGAACCGGCGCGGGTCGTGCCCGGCCTCGGCCACCCGGTCGACGGTGGCGTACGCGGCGGCGCCGTCCCCGGCGGCCAGCGCGTCACACATCTCGTCGATCAACGCGGCGTCGGTGACCCCGAGCAGGGCGGCGGCCCGCGCGTAGCTGACCCCTTCCGGGCCGGCGCCGGCGATGAGCTGGTCGAGCACCGAGAGGCTGTCCCGGGCGCTGCCACCACCGGCGCGGACCACCAGCGGGAAGACCGCCGGCTCGACGGCGACGCCCTCGGCCTGGGTGAGCTGCTCCAGGTACGGGCGGAGCACCTTCGGCGGGATCAGCCGGAACGGGTAGTGGTGGGTCCGCGACCTGATCGTGCCGAGGACCTTCTCCGGCTCGGTGGTGGCGAAGATGAACTTGACGTACTCCGGAGGCTCCTCGACCAGTTTGAGCAGGGCGTTGAAGCCCTGGGTCGAGACCATGTGCGCCTCGTCGATGACGTAGATCTTGAAGCGGCTGCTGGCCGGCGCGAAGAAGGCACGCTCACGCAGCTCACGGGCGTCGTCGACACCGCCGTGGCTGGCCGCGTCGATCTCGATCACGTCGATGGAGCCCGCGCCGTCGGTGGCCAGCGAGCGGCAGGACTCACACTTGCCGCACGGCTCGGGGGTGGGGCCCTGCTCACAGTTGAGCGAGCGGGCCAGGATCCGGGCGCTGGAGGTCTTGCCACAGCCGCGCGGGCCGGAGAAGAGGTAGGCGTGGTTGAGCCGCCCGCTGCGCAGCGCCTGCGACAGCGGCTCGGTCACGTGCTCCTGACCGATGACCTCAGCGAAGGTACGCGGCCGGTACTTGCGGTAGAGCGCCAGCGTCACTCGTCCCGCCTCCTCTCGACCGAGCCATTCTGCGCCGGTCGAGCGCGGGTGACCACCCACCCCGCCGGGCACCTTGGGTTGCTGCGCTTGATCGACTCGGCTTCCTGGAAACCGAGGTGTCCGCGTGCCCGGGATGCCACGACATCACGGATGTCGAGTGGATCAACCGGCCCACAGACAAAAAGGCCTCCCGTGCACCCGGCAGAGCTCGCTTATCCTTGCTGCCTTCCGGCCCTGGGGAGGTTCACGAGATACCGCCGCACGGGAGGTGACGCCAAGCCTACCCGACCGCCCGTCGATCTTCAGGGGGTGGTGGGGTGGCCCGGCCGACGGGTGCCTGTATCCTGGCTCGCGGAGGATTCGCCTAGAGGCCTAGGGCGCACGCTTGGAAAGCGTGTTGGGTTTACACCCTCACGAGTTCGAATCTCGTATCCTCCGCTCGCCTGAGCAGCACCAACGACAGGGCCGGCCCCACGGGGACCGGCCCTGACTCGTCTGTACGGTCGGGCGCGCGCCCTGCACTCACCGTCGGTGGTACTGGTCGCCGGTGTCGTCCGCCGGTGGATCGACAGCGCGCAACCGCTGCCCCACCCGTTCGGCGAGCCCGCGTGCTGCGGGGGACTCGGCCCCCAGGGTGTCGGTGATGATCTCCTGCGAGCGGTCGGCCAGCTGTCGCTTGGCCACACCGATCGTGTCCATGATCGTCCTGGCGACGACCTCCGGTGCGACCCGTTGGATCCGCTGGCCCAGCCGCAGGTCGACCAACGTCCCCGTGGAGTCGACCGTGACCTCCACCAGCCCGTTGTCGTCGGCGGCGGTCATTCGCAGGTGCTCAAGCCGGTTACTCATGGTCGCGGTGGCGGCCGCCAACTGATCGACGCGGCCCTTCCACTCGGCCAGTCGATCCATGGCGCCGTCCGGGTCCAACAGGCCACCTGCGCCTGGATCACTGGCGACCATGCGTCCCCTCAGTCACTCAAGGTGATCATGCTTAGCGGCAGCAGATTAACATGCGGCACGCGCGGCCACTGTCCACGAACGTGGTCTGATCAGGGTCATGGCGACGTGGGAGTGGGACGAGACGTTGTACGCGGGCAGCGCCAGTCACTACAGCGTCGGCCGCCGGCCCTACCCGCCCAGCCTCGCCGAGGCCATCGGCACCGCGCTCGACCTCGATGGCACCGGCCGGCTTCTGGACGTCGGGTGTGGGCCGGGCTCGTTGACGTTGCTGCTCGCGCCCCTGGTCGAGGCTGCGGTTGGTGTCGACGCCGACCGCGACATGCTCGTTGAGGCCCGGCGCAGAGCCGACGAGGCCGGGGCGACCAACATCGAGTGGCGACACCTGCGCGCCGAGGCCCTGCCAGGCGACCTGGGTACGTTCCGGGTGGCCGCGTTCGCCCAGTCGTTCCACTGGATGGATCGTCCGCTCGTGGCTGGTCGTGTCCGCGAGATGCTCACGCCCGACGGGGCCTGGGTCCAGGTCCACGCCAGCACTCACCAGGGCGTAACCGACGACGACCCGCTGCCATATCCCCGACCACCCTGGCGGCAGATCGACGAGTTGGTCGCCAGCTACCTGGGACCGGTCCGCCGGGCCGGGCAGGGGTCGTTGCCCACCGGCCTCCCCAGCGGCGAAGAGGTGATCATGCGGGACGCCGGCTTCACCGGTCCCACCCGGATCGAGGTCGGCGGCGGGATGGTCGAGGAGCGCACCGTGGACGAGATCACCTCGGCGGTGTTCTCCCTGTCCAGCTCAGCGCCGCACCTGTTCGCCGACCAACTCCCCGCCTTCGAGGCGGACCTGCGTCACGTCCTCTCCGGCGCGGCACGAGATGGCCGCTTCGCCGAACGGCGACGAGAGATCGTCGTCGTGATCTGGCGTCCCTGACACCCCGTCAGCCGCGAGCACGGGCCCAGGAGAGGAAACGTTCGGTCAGCCGGACCGGGTCGACCTCGGTGAGCTGTGCGCCGGCCTCGGCCTGGAGCGTGGCGAGGTAGACGGTCAACGCCAGCCGATCGTGCCGGTACTCGCCGAGCAGTCGTAGCTTGGCCGCCGAGCAGGGCCAGGCGATGCCGCAGGCCGCGCAGCGCCAGGTGGGGCGGGTCGGTAGGTGATCCCGGTGGCGGCGGCGGGGCATGGACGGGCCTCCTTCGGCGCTGGAAGGGTGCCGCCCCGCCTCCCCGTCGGGGCGGCACCCGGACTGACGCCGACCGCCGGGCTCCTGCGCCTCCACCGGTCGCGCCGTCTTCTGTGGACCACCTTCAAGCGCGTCACCAGACAGATACACCGCGTAGCTATATGGTCTTCAGATATTCGAGACATCCGATGGAGGGGCCGTGAACGACGCGCTTCGGGTGGCGCTCAGCGACACCGGGCACACCACCGAATCCCTCGCCGAGACCGTCGGCGTCGACCCGAAGACCGTCGGGCGGTGGTTGACCGAGGGCCGCATCCCGCATCCTCGGCACCGCCTGGCGGCAGCGGAAGCCCTCCACAAGGACGTGTCGGACATCTGGCCGGACACTTCAAGACGTCGTGATCCCATCTGGTTCCGTCCATGGCAGGAGATCGAGCGCGAGGCGGTGTCGCTCCGCTGGTTCGAATCGACCGTCCTGCCGGGGTTGCTGCAGACCGAGGCGTACGCCCGGGCCGTGCTGAGCGGCGCGGGCCTGATCCCCCGGGACGACATCGAGCGGCATCTCACGGTCCGACTCGGCCGCCAGGGTGTGCTGAAGCGGGACGACCCGCCGCAGTTCACGGCGGTCATCGACGAGACGGTCCTCCGTCGCCCGATCGGCGGCCGGTCGACCATGCGCGCGCAACTGCTGGCCGTGGCGACGGCATGCGCCGAGCCGCACATCCGGGTGCACGTCGTGCCCAGCGCGGTCGGCGCCTACGCCGGCCTCAACGGGCCGTTCGTGATCGCGCACAGCCACGACCACCGGGTCGCCGGCTACCTCGACAACCAACTCCAGGGACAAGTGGCTAGCGACCCCGACGACATCGCGGCCATGATGGCGGCATGGGAGAACGTGCGCGGGGAGGCGCTGTCCCACTGGCAGTCGGTCGATCTCATCACGGAAGTGGCGGAGTCATGGAGCTGAACGGCGCCCGGTGGCGCAAGAGCAGCCGCAGCAGCGGCAACGGCGGCGCATGCGTCGAGGTCGCCGACAATCTGCCCGGCGTCATCGGCGTACGGGATTCCAAGGACCCGACCGCCCCACCGCTCACCTTCGCGCCAACAGCCTGGCGCGCCTTCATCGCCCAGCTCACCCGGCCCGCGGCGTAAATCGATCCGGCAATCTTGCACTTTCTGTCTGGACGGATCGGGGCATTTCGCTTGAATCGACGTCAGCAAGTGCAAGATCGCGAGGGCTGGAGGGGCGGGTAGCGTCGAGGGCCGACGGGTCTTGGACTCCGTCGTACACATGTTCTATCCACAGGCTGTGGACGGCGGGGGTTCGATGGGTTACCAGCTCAGCGCGGTGGTCGCGGACGCCGAACTGCTCCGCGAGCAGACCGCCGAGCTGGATCACGCGGTCCTTGGCGAGCTGCGCCAGGACTTCGCCTTGCTGCCGGTCACCCCGCAGTTGGTGGTGGAGCTGACCGGGTCGCTGCCCGACTACGCGGTGGACGACCGCAGCGCCGAGCATCCGTTCGGGCTGGTGTTGTCGCCGCCGCTGGTCGGGCTGCTGACCCACTGGTCGGTGCTGGGGCCGGTGGCGTACCTGGAGGCGGAGTTCGGCGGTGGCGCCGGCTACCAGTCGGCGGCGGTGTGGCTGGGTGGGTCGTTGTCCTGGGGTCCACGCTTCGACGACGTGTTGGACGCGCCGCGCGAGCAGTGGCCGATCAACGCGGCGTTGACGCGGCTCGGTGTCGAGCCGGGAACATGGATCGACCCGTTCGCCGAACTGGGGCTGCACCTGGAGCGCAACACCGACGGTTGGCTGGCGCACGGACGCCGTCGACTCAGCGCCGACTACTGGGATGAGCTGGTCGAGCAGTGGGAAAACCAGCAATCCGGCGACCGGCAGCAACCTGAACGCTCCCGTTCCGTTGGGGACTGGGGGATTCCATGAAATTGCGACAATTTGCGTTTATTGCCGGGCTGATGACGGCTGCCTCGATCGCGGGCAGCGGCGTACCGCCAACCAGAACGATCCCGGACGGCCGGCCCGCCGGCAGCGTCGAGATCATCGACCTGAACGGCCTGCGCAACATCGAGTTCGGTGCCACCGAGGACGAGCTGACCCGACGCGGCATCCTGCGTACCGACCTGGACGCGTGCGGGCCGGTGCTCGCCGGCCACGACACGGTCAGCCCGGTCTTCGTGGAGGACAAACTGGTGCTGCTCTGGGTCGGCGACCCGATGCGGACACCGGAGGGCATAACGGCGGGCTCACCCGTCGACGAGGTCTGGGCCCGCTATCCGCTGGTGACGCGGCTCGCCGCTCCACAGGGGACGCACCGCCTCGACGGGCTGCTCGCCCGCAGCGGCGACCGCGCGTACCTCTTCCTGCACGACGGACGCACGGTCCGAAAAACCATCGCCGGGTACGCCGACTGGGCCCGCCGCCTCTTCGACGAGGGCGTTGGCCCCTGCTGAACCGTGCGTCGATCGGGTCGGTCCGGAGTGGACCGGCCCGCTCGACGCGTCAGACCAGCGTCGTCGTCACCCGCGGAGCGACCGCCAGAAGTCGTACGAGTGGACCGCCGCCACCTGGCCCGGTTTGCCCGGTCGGCCATCGACCTCAACGTCGACAGCCTGTTCGAGATCGGCCTGCAACGGCTGCTCGACGGGGTGGAGAGGCTGCTCAGACGGTGAACGAGCCCGGCCGATCCTCGCGGATCGACCGGGCGCTCTCGCATCTCACCGGCGGTGGCGGTAGACGCATCATCGTCTCGTCGTGCTCGCCGGGGCTGGTTCGGTGACCGGCGGTCCTGATTCCTGGCCCGATTCGTGGCCCCAGCCGCAGCGGCGGCAGGCCCCGCGCCGACGCAGGTAGTAGGCAAACGTGGCAGCACCAAGTCCGACCCCCCACGCAACCCAGAAGAGGCTCGGAACGTAGAGGGCCCAGGTTCCCCGGGCTTCGGGCGTCCAGAGCAACATCAGCCCGGCCGGAATGATCGTTACCGAGACGATCGACGCTGGGACGACGGCGAGGGCGGGCGGGACCCGTTTGCCGGCCCTGAACCAGACCCAGCGGGGGTACACCTCGCCCCACCGTCCCACCAGACCATGGGTGAGCACGCCGCCGACCACTGACGCGACCGCGCAGCCGAGCCCGACCGCAAGCATTCCCGGCGTGTCCTGCATCATCCGCAGGAAATCCGGGGTGATGCCGAGTGGATAGCCGAGGGACCAGGCGATCCTGGTGACCTCGTACGGCAGCGGGGCGAGGCAGGCGACCGCGACGGCCCATCCGCCCCACCGCCGCAGAGCCTGCCTTGACGGCCCGCCATCGGCGCCCTGGCGGCGGCCGCAGTGGGCACAGGCGGCCCGGACCCGCCGACGGTAGGCGAGGGTGGCGGCGGCCCACAGCAGACCGCCAACAAACATGATGATCAGGTTCGACCGGTGCCAGTAGAGAATGTCACCGATACCGGCCTGGTCGCCTGGCACGCCGGTGAAGGCGAAAACCAGCAGCAGCGGCGCGAACGCGATGAGGGCGATCAGGGTGTAGTCGGGGATGACCAGGATCAGCCCGATCGCCATTACCCATCCGAAAACAACCAGCCCCGCGGACAGGCGACCGGGCCGGGCGCGTCGCGTCATCGCCAGCGCGACGACCGCACCGAGCAGCCCGACTGCGGCGATGACCGGGGCGACGACGTCGACGCGGCTACCTTCCAGAATGGACCCCGACGCGTACGCGGGGTCGATCGGCGCGAACGGGAACCCGTCCCCACCGGCCCACCAGTACAGCCCCAACCCGCCGTACAGCAGCGAAAAGGCTGCGGCCGCGTAACCGGACCACGCCGGCCAGTGCGCCCACCAACGCCAGATCATGCTTGCGGCCGTTCCCAGCGCTCCGCAGGGAGAACCTCGGCACCTGCTCCGCTCTGCATCGCGTATCCGCCAACGAGAACCACGTACCGGGGCCTCGGGGGCAATTCGGGCGGGAGGTCCGTCTCGGGGTCGAGGCAGCCGGTGGGCGGCCGCTCGCTCCCGTTCTGCGCCTGAGCATCGACGATCTGGTCCGGCCCTCTCCCACCGTCGATGATCTTCACGTAGTAGCCATGATTCTTCACAGCGCCTTGGCCCTCGGGGACGATCGCGGTGAACAGGGCGACGTTTCCGGTGACCTTCAGACACGTCACGTCGGCTCGGCCCTGCGCGACCAGCGTGCCGTCCGGCCGCTCGTGCCGGTACATGAACGTGCCGTACGCCGATCCGTTTGCGGCCGTCACCGCGTGGACGCCGAACCAGATCCGGTGCCCCACCACATTAGGCTCGTCGTACACGAAATGCCCCATTCCGGCGACGGCCGACCGTCCGGCTGCGGCGGTTAACGCCTCGGGCTGCTGAGCCTGTGCGACAGAGGGCGACGCCGTCACCCCCGCGGCCACAACCGCCGCCAACGCCGTCGCACGGAAACTAGACCCGAACATGTCACTCCTTCTGACCACCCGTCGGCTGACGTGCTCCAGCATCGCCGCACGCCGATGCGACCGACTCCCACGACCGAGCCAGCCGCATCCCCTGGCCGAGTGAGCCGGTGGCATGCTTCTGACGACAGAGAGCCGTCGGGATATCACTCGGAGCGCCCGAGGCCTGTTGTGGACAGCCACTGGGCGGCGAGATCGGTAATGACCGCTCCGCCCCGGTCGTTCAGATGGATGTGGTCGACGAGCAGTTCACGTCCACCGTTACGGGCGACCTCGTCCCAGCTATGTCCGAACAGGTAGTGCTGGGTCGCCGCACCGAACGCCAGTGCAAAGCTGAAGTCGTACGGCGTCGGGTCGCTGCCGCGCCGCTGGAGGAACTCCACCATCTGCTCGTACACGGGCAGGTAGTCGACCTGGGCGCGGGCGGCGGTCTCTTTGATCGCGGTGTTGTATGCGGTGAGCTTTCGGTTGATCGCGGTGTCCAGGTCCTCTCCGAGCGGGGGCAGGGACATCAGCACGATTCGGGCGGTGGCACGGGATTTGATGAGGTCCACGATCGCGTTGAGGTTGTCCCGGTACTGATCCAGTGAGACGCCATCGCGCACGTCGTTGGTGCCGATGAGGATCGTGACCGCGTTCGGGTGGCACGCCAGGATGTCGGTATCGACCCGCTGCCGAAGGTCGGCGCTGGTGCTGCCGTTGACGCCGGCGTTCACGAACTCATATCCGCGATGTTCGGGCCGGTCACGAAGTGCGCCCACCCAGTCCGCGCCGAGCGTGCCCTGGGTCATGCTGGCGCCGGCAGCGACGACGACGGGACGCGAGTCTGACGTGCGCCCGTCGGCGCAGGCTTCGGCCGGCGGGTTGACGGGCGGCCGAACGAACGTGAGGTATCCGACGGCGCCCCCAGCGCCGAGCACGCCGACGAGCAGCAGGCACAGGACGATGAGGATTCGTTTCTTCATGATCAGTACCCCAACCCAATGGTGTGGCCAACGGTGGTCGGGGCGTCCAGCGCGGCGAGGATGGCGTGGGCGAGATCTGCGCGAGCGATGGTGATACCGCCGCGGACGTTTCGATCGATGGCACTGCGATAGGGGCGATGGTTGCCGTTGGTGAGGCGTGGCGGTCGCATGATCGTCCAGGCCAGGCCGCTGTCGCGAACGATTTGGTCGGTGCGGGCGAAGTCGGCGAACCCCGACCGGAGGTATCGCCGCAGCAATGGTTTGACGACGACGCGGGTGACCGGCCCGTCGCCCGCATCGACGATGTGTCCGCTGGCGGTGACGACGATCAGGCGATGGGTCCCTGCGGCGCGCATCGCGGAGATGATCGCGCGGGCGCCGTCGGTGCACACGGACACATCACCTCTGGCGCGGGGCCCCAGTGCGGACACCACCGCGTCCTGGCCGGTCAGGATTGCCGCAATTGCATCGGGGTCCATCGCGTCGGCAATCACGGGTTCGAGTCGGGGGTGGTCCGCGTGGTGCAGGCGGGCCGGGTCCCGGACGACGGCGGTGACGTGATGGCCGACGGCGAGTGCCTGACGCACGAGGTGTTGTCCGGTGCCGCCGGTCGCGCCGAAGACGGTGACGCGCATACATACCCTCCGGGGGGTTAGTGATTACTAACCCCCATACTGGGCTAGTAATCACTAACCTGTCAATCAGCGAGATGAGGCGGCATGAGCACCCGGGAACGGATCCTTGACGCGGCTGCGCAGATTCTGCGAACACGGGGAGTGGCACTGGCCACGACCAAAGAGATCGCGCAGGCGTCGAAGGTCTCGGAGCCCACGCTCTACAAGTACTTCGAAGACAAGGAACGACTGCTGCTCTCCGTCCTCCAGGAGAGACTGCCCGGCCTGTCCCGGGTCTCCGTCCTCCCCGGTGCAGGCGACGTCGAGGACAACCTCGCCGAACTCGCGCAGGCGGTCCTGGACTTCTACCAGCAGTCGATCCCGATGCTGGGGGCGCTTCTCGCAGACCCGCAGCGGATGGCGGCGCACCGGGTCGCGATGAGCCGGCACGGCGGCGGCCCTGACAAGGCGGTCGCCATCTTCGCCACCTACCTTCGGGCCGAGCAGGCCATCGGGCGTATCAACGCGGACGCGGACCCGGACGCGGCCGCGTCTCTACTGATCGGCGCGTGTTTCCACGAGGCGTTCCTGCGCTACTACGCCAACGGGCCGGACGCGGTCGCGGCCCCGCGCACGTTCGCCGAGATGCTGGCCCGGGCGGCTGTCCGCCCACTGATCTGATCCTGCGCCGGCAGCAGTCCGAGATCGATGAGACCAGCGATCTCGAAACGACGAAACGCCCGGCCGATCCTCGCGGATCTGCCGGGCGTTCTCGCACTTCATGAGCGGTGGCGGAGGGATTTGAACCCTCGGAGGGCGTTAACCCTCACACGCTTTCGAGGTCTGCGATCATGTATCCGCCGTGGTCCGGTAGTGGCCGCGGGCAGGCGTGATGACCCCCGACGACTGGCGGCATACACCCGTGTACCGCGGCGAACGAGACCGCAACTGAGACCACCTCTGCCACGCCAGCGCCTCGGCGCCCCGCGGACGTCCGCCCCTTGCCCTATCGTGCCGCCATGGCTTCCGAACGGACCTACGGCGATATCCCTGGCTACCCACCCGGTTCAACCTTCAAGAACCGGGATGAGCTCGCCGATTCCGGAGTGCACCGGCCCAACCAGGCCGGCATCTGCGGAGGCAAGGACGGCGCCGAGTCGATTGTGGTCTCGGGCGGCTACGTAGATGACGAGGACTACGGCACGGAGATTGTTTACACAGGTCAGGGCGGCAATGATCCAGCCACCAAGCGGCAGATCGCAGACCAGCAGCTAACCCGTGGCAACCTCGGACTCGCTCGAAGCCAGATCGACGGCAACCCTGTCCGGGTGGTCAGGGGCGCCGGTGGAGATCCGAAGTACTCCCCCAAGGTTGGACTCCGGTACGACGGTCTGTTCCGGGTAGTCGACCACTGGCACGACACCGGCAAGGATGGCTTCAAGATCTGGCGCTACCGCCTGGTTGCGCTCGAAAGCGCTGACCCGCCGCCCACGAGCGCCGATGGCGCTACGGGCGAGCCCGCCGCACGTACCGAAGCCACCATCCAGCGCCTAGTTAGAAGCACGGCCGTGTCCAACGGGGTCAAGCGCCTGCACGGATATGAGTGCCAGGTCTGTGGCATCCAGCTGACGACTCCAGCTGGCCCATACGTAGAGGCAGCACACATACGTGCTCTGGGGAAACCTCACAACGGCCCCGACGTGGCCAGCAACGTCCTGTGTCTCTGCCCCAACGATCACCTGCTCTTCGACACTGGCGCCATCTACGTCGATGCTGACGGCGTTGTCAGGCAGGCGGGGACGGATGCTGAACTCGGGAAGCTCCGCCTTGTGGCCGGCCACTCTCTGGACTGGACGCAGCTGGCTCACCACCGGAAACATCACAAGTCGTAGACCGGCACGCTTTCCAAGTCTGCTCCTGTCCGTTCAGTCCGGTTCCAGAGCGGGCGTGAAGAGGGTGGATGGCCTTTGATCCGTCTGTTGCGGACGTCGCTGAACAGGGGCGAACGAGACGGAGGATGAGACGGAACCGGGCTCGCTTGCCGCCTCGTTTCCTGCTGGCCCGTCTGGACGCGCGTTGCTGGCCGTCCTAGGCCTAGTGCCTTCTTGACTCCAACCGGTAACGTGTCGAAGACCCAAGGTAGATGCCCTCGCGGCTTCGATGCTGCTCGCCTTGATCGGAGTTGTTGTGCCCCGCTACGGTTACAGGCTCTTCACTGTCAGGCTACGTGCTGGCAGCCGCCACGCCAATCTTGACTTCGGCAACCTGAAAGAATCGCACTTTCTAGACGTGCTGAAGCCCGACCTTACTTCGCGCCTCAGCGAGAACGTCAAGTTGCCGGATCCGCCCAGAATCACTGAGGACGGCAGCCAGGTCCCGCCGAGCGGCAATGTGATCCGTTATACGCAGGTCGACAGGGTGTCCAACAACTTGAAATTTAAGTTCCTGTACGGAACCTATGGCGAGGACGGCACCCTAATTGACCCTGACGGGGTTAACGGCGATCAAGACATCACCAACCTTGCAGTCACTAACCCTTATCGCAGCGTGCTAGTCACGCCGCCTTCTGGTTTCGTCGCGTTGCTCGCGGTCGAGGTGCGGGGTCGCACCTGCCCGTACAGGCGGGTCATCAAGGGTTTCGACGTGATCGGAGAAGGACGATACCGGCTCAAGGTAGAGGAAGGCATCGCGGATCAAGCTGCCGTGGCGGACTTTATCCGCAACGGAATCGTCAAGGAACTTGAAGTTGTCCGCTACTCGCGGGCAAGCGACGACGACCCCGTAGTGGAAGACATCACACTGAAAGTCGGCATTTCTGGGGGCTCGTCGTTGCAGACAAGCTTGCAGCAGAGGGCCTTGGACTGGTGGCAGCGCCGTAGAAACCAAGACAGCGAAGCATCTGATCTCGGTCAGCTCGCCAACGAACTAGCGGCAATCGCTGTCGGGAGAAGGATACCGGTCGAATTTGAAGACAGCGTCTTGCGAGTGGAGGGTGCCAATCAGAGGAGCAAAAGCCTTCGGCCAGCGCAGGACATAACGGAGTGGATCTACGATCTAGGCGCATCGCCGGTATCGGATGATAACTTCTTTCGGCAAGTGATTGATACGGCCGAAGAGTTGCTTCCGAACTTAGCATTGGGCTCAGATGTCGTACCCCCGGAGTAGGCTCTAGAAGGCCACTGGGAGGTACGCCATGCGAGAGAGTATTCTCGACCGATTCGACCTTCGCCCTCTAATTCGCGATCATTTCCGATCGATGCAGCTACCCAATTCTTCCCCGGACTGGGCAGCGCGGTCGATCGTGGTGCTCGTGCCCATAGTCGTGGGCGTTCTGTCGTATCTCAGAGGATGGCGTCTCACGGACCCGAGCGCCATTTCAGGGGCAAGTGCGTTAATTGCGGGAATCATGTTCGGCGCATTTACGCAGCTTGCCGCCTTCCGTGACCGAATCGAAGGTCGACGGCCGTTCGACGCGACAACGCGGAGGCACTTCCGCGAAACGGCAGCTCACCTGATGGCGGGGGCCTTGGCGTCAGCACTAGAGGCTGCGGTGCTGGTAGTCGCCTCGGGCATCAGGCCCAACCCGGACGCTAAGTTGGACCGCCTCGCAACCTGCGTCGTTTTGGCGCTTGGTAGCTACGTCCTAGTCTTGTTCATCATGGCGATCCGTCGGATGTACTCGGCATACCTGAGGGTTTTTGAAGGTGGTCAGTACCTTCGTTCAGATAAGGCGAGGGCAAGGCAAAGGCGTGAGCAGCTTCAGGAGCAAGCAGAGGACCAGGCAGCCATTGCGGGTATTGATACATCAGCCACTAACTTGCGGCCGACGACCTTTGACTCTGATTAGAGAGAGATGCAGTATCTCTCCTACTTATGCGAGGCGAGATTCTGCATGAATGACTCCGCGGCCCAGCCGTCATCAATCGGCAACCCGCGATGCCGTTGGCCCTTGCACCGTTCTGCCACTAGCCCCGGGGCGCTCAATCAGCAGGCGTGCGAGCTCGCCCATGCTAGTAATGACTACGTCCGCTCCGGCCGCCCGGAATGCGGCAAGCTTGCCCGGCCGGTTGGCGTATCCAATTACCCGCGTCTCAGCCGCCCGCGCCCCCTCGATGTCCGACATTGAGTCACCAACTAGAAGGCACCGGTGCGGCGGCTCCGCGAGGGCTTGCACGGCTTGCAGGATCGGCGCAGGGTTCGGCTTCATACGGGCCGGATCGGCGTAAGCCCGGCCGACTATCAGAGACACATGCGCGGTGAGCCGGCGTGCTGACAAGTAGGCAGCTACCGCGCCCGCCGAGTTGTTGCTGACCATCGCCACCGGTAACCCAGCCTGCCGAGCCGCCACGATCGCCTCCCGGCCATACGGCGTCGGTTCAGCAGTCTCGACGGCGCGGTGCTCGGCTGCACAAAGAGCATCCTCTACCGCCCGAGTGACGCCCTGGTCGCCGGTCGCCCCGGTACGGCGTAGCACCTCAAGCGGGTCCGGCTCGCTGGCCAGGTCCGACGGCACATTGACCCCGCGCCGCCGCAGCACGTCGACCAGCTCGGCGGCAATCTGGGGCGCCGGGTATCCGGCGAAGATGCTGCACACTGGGCCGTCGAAATCGAGCAGCACCGCGTCAACCTCGCCGAGCAGGCGGCCGAGATCGGCGCTCATCCGTCGTACCGGTACGCGATGGTCGACCACACCGAGTCGAACCACTGGCGGGACGCCTCCACGAACTGCGTGCCGTGGGAAGCGTCGTCGTCGGTCACGGCGTAGTGGAAGAGTGGCACGTCCTTGCCCATCAGGTCGTAGATGGCCATGGGCTCACCCTTGATCGAGACGGTGCGCTCAACGACCGGGTAGAAGCCGTAGAAGACCTCTTCGCCGTTCAGGATGTAGAGCTTGAACAGCGGAGACGCCCGATGCAGGCGCACCTCAACGGTGGCCGACCGGATAAGCCCGAGGTCGCCCAGCTCGGCAACCTGGTCGATGATTCCGTCTGCGGCCCGGCGGGTGATCCGTTCCGCGCGTTCGCGTACTGCTGGGTCGTCTGCCTGCGTCTCGGCCCGCGACGGCAGCGCCATCGGCACAGCCATGTCGGAGATCAGGATCCGCACCGCGATCGTCTCTGGCGCAAGCCGGCCGACGCGCACCTTGTCGAGCGCTTCGGCGAGCGCGTCGCGGAGCGTCTCTCCGGAGAACCCGGCGAAGTCGATGGTGACGTGAGGTCGGTCGAACGAGGCTTCGATGTGCGGACGCAGCTCAACCGCTCGCTGTGTCTGCGCGCGGACGAACGCGCCGCTGCCCTGCCGGGACACGATCAGCCGCTCTGCCCGCAGCAGGTCTAAGGCTCGCTTGACCGTCTCTCGCGCCACGCCATAGCGGGTGGCTAGCTCGGGCTGGGACGGCAACTTGTCGCCCGGCGCTAGTCGCCGCGTGAGGATGGCCGCCCGCAGCTTGTTCGCGATCTGCTGCGAGGCCTGTTTGGGGTCGTCGGGATCCAGCTCGCCGAGGAAGTCAAGGTTCTCGCTCACCCGCTCACGGTAGCGCTGACTAGCCAAGTTAGGAAAGTTCGCCGCGCCCTCTTGACCTGACTAGCCAAGCCGGCCTACGTTCATCTCGTTGTACCTGGCTAGCCAGGCACGACAAGCCGAGCGGAAGCCGGGGAAGGTGGCGCTTTGCGCTGCGCGCTCACGGGCCGGTCGTGTGGTCGTTCATTGAGAACTTCACAGCAGAAGCGCCGCGTAGATCCGTCTGCGGCATCCCCGCCTTGAGCCACACGGTGGCCGACCCCGGTAGATCCCGGGCGAGCGGGGCGAGCGGGCCGGGTTTGGCGCGCGGTTGCTTCTGCCCCTGATTCCTGTTCACCCGGGGTGCGGCCGGTCTGGTCGCACCCCGGGCTTTCCCCCACTTCATCGACTCACCGGAGTTTCCCCGTGCGCACGCACCTTGCCCCCGTCACCGCCGAACCGACCGCCGCCGACCTGGCCGCGATCGACTCGGAGTGGCCGCTGATCGCGGCCGAGCTGGACGTCCTGGACGCCGAAATCACGCTGCTCTACGCCGAGGACCACGGCGGCCCGTCGCCGCTGGACTGGCGGCGGTTGCGCCGGGCCGAGGCACGCGTCACCCGCGCCGCCACCGACCTGACCGCCCGTACCGACCCGCGCCGCGCGGCCTGATGGCCCGCATCCGCACCGCCTTTCACGACCCGGACGGGACGCAGTACGGCATCCCCACCTACTGGTGGAAGGGCGCCCCGCCCGGCTACGCCACCCGCCGGCAACTGACCGCCGCCGGCCTACGCCCCGGTGGTCAACCCATCGCCGCGCAGGTGCTCTGGCGCGGCATCGGCGGCACCCGCACCGCCTGCCTCTACCGGGTCGACCTCGCCCGACCAAAGCGCACCGCCACCCCCGCGCAGCGCGCCGCCATCGACAAGGCACTCACCGCCCGCCGCACCTGCCGCATCTGCCACGAGGTGCGGCCGTACTTCATCCCGCGCTCGCTGGGCGAATGCCTCGCGTGCGCCTTCCCCCAGGAGGACGCAGCATGACCGCCCCCACCATCAACGGCACCCGCTACCCCCAACCGATCGAGGACCTGTTGCCCGCCGCCCGCGCCCTCGACCTGCCCGACGGGGAGGCGTTCCCGTCGCGGAACCGGCTCATGCGGGAGTTCCGCATCGGAGCGCCGAAGGCTGGCGAACTGCTGACGCTGCTCAAGACCACGCCCGCCCCGCCGCCGGCCGACACCACCGCGCCGGCCACCCCGGACCCGGCACCCGCCCCGGCCGTGCCTGAGGCCGCGCCACCGGTCGTACCGGACCTGCTGCCCGCGCCGGAGATCACGCCGCCCGCACCGGTCGAGCAGGTCGCGCCAGTCAGTCGCCCGGACACGCCCGCCCCGCCCGCGCCGACCCGCTCGGCGGTGGCGTGGCCGGTGGTGCTGCTGGCCCTGCCTGCGTTCGTCGCGATCTGGTCCGGGTGGGTCGGGTTGGGTGGACTCACCGGGTTCGGCATCGTGCACCCGCTCCCGGGCATCTGGGACAGCTTCTCCATCAACTCCGCGATCACGCTCCCGATCGGCGTGGAGACGTACGGCGCGTACGCCCTGTACGTCTGGCTGTCGGGTCGGGTGCCGGACCGGGCGCGGACGTTCGCCAAGTGGTCCGCCCTCGGCTCCCTCGCCATTGGTGCACTCGGGCAGGTCGCCTACCACCTGTTGGAGGCCGCCGGAGTCACCTCGGCCCCGTGGTGGATCACCACCGCCGTGGCCTGCCTCCCGGTCGCGGTGCTCGGCATGGGTGCCGCCCTCGCGCACCTCGTCCGCACGCACGACTAGCGCCGCCCGGCGGCACGGCCCCTGGCCTGGAAACCCGTGCCGTGCCGCCGGACCTCAACCCCTCAGCCATCGACTTCCGGGAGAGACCACCCATGTTCGCAGACCCGACCGGCGCGCACGCTGGCGCGTTCGCCGCCGTGTTCGCCACCCTCTACGTCGCCCACCAGATCGCCGATCACTGGGTGCAAACCCAGTGGCAGGCCGACACCAAGGGCCAGCCCGGCTGGATCGGCCGACTCGCCTGCGCCGCCCACGTCGCCACTTACACCCTGACCGCCGCCGCCGCGCTGTGCGCGATGCTGCTGGCAACCGGCATGCGGTTGGACCCGTGGGGCTTGGCCGTGGGGCTGACCGTCTCGGCGGTGTCGCACTACATCGCCGACCGACGCACCCCCCTGCGGCACATCGCAAACGCCCTCGGCGCGGGCCGCTTCTACGCCCTCGGCGCACCCCGACCCGGCCGCGACGACAACCCCTCGCTCGGCACCGGCGCTTACGCCCTGGACCAGTCCTGGCACATCGGATTCCTGTTCGTCGCCGCGCTGTTCTGCGCGGTCTGACCGCCCCCGTCGCCACCGGCTCATCACCCGGTGGCGTGCGGTGGCCGCCAGACCGCCTGACGGCACAGCGAGAGGACCGACCGATGTCTAGCTGCCCGCACCCCGCCTTCCACATCACCTACATCAACGGCAAGAAGTACATGGTCTGCACCTCCTGCGGCGTGCAGTGGGAGGTCTGACCGGCAAGGAAGGCACCTACCACGGCACATCGCACCGCCCGGGGCGCGGCCTCAAGGCCTCGCAAACCATCCGCCGCGCCCCGGCCCCTCTTTCCGATCTCCCGACCGTTGGAGGAACCCTCATCATGACGTCCCCACGAGATGACGACCGTTTCGACTGGCACGCCGCCGAGCGTGACCTCACCGACCCGGCCGGGCCGGACGCCGAGGTGCTCGACCTCGACGCGGCCCGCGCCGCACGCACCCCCGATTCCGACGACGACGGCGGGCCGCTGTTGGTCGACTCGCCGGCCGCGCAGCGCTCCCCGCGGTTCACCCTCGACGGCGTTCGCGCGGGGCAGCGGCGTCCGATCCTGCCGGCGTGGTTGCGCTCGCGGGCCGAGCTGCGCGACGTGATGCGCTGGGCGGTGGGGCATCTGCTGCACACCACTGGCTACCACTCGACTCGGCTGCCGAAGTACGCCGGCAAGCTCGCTTGCCGCGCCCCCGGTGGTGCGTGGCGGATGGTGTCCGGGGCTACCCGGTGGCTGTTCGACTGGGAAGGCGAGCCGCACCGGCAGGCCACCTCCACCAGCAAAGACGGCGAGCTGTACCTCAAGCTCTCGCGGCAGCGGGACCGGCGGGTGCGCTGGCGCGGCATCGTGGTCACGTTCAGCCTCGCGGTCACCCTCGCAGGTGGCGTTGCGGTGGCGCTCGCTCCGCCGTGGGCGCGGTGGGCGGTGCTGGCCATGCTGGTCACGCTGTGCGGGCTGCTCGGCCAGCCGGCCGACAGGCCACTGTTGGATACCGCCGTGGTGGTGCCCCGGGTCGCCCGGCTCACCTCCGATGTGGTGGTGCGCGCCCTGGCCGTGCTCGGGATCTCCGGTATCAGTCAGGCCATAGCCAAGCAGGGCCACCGGGCGATCGGCTTTACCGCCCCGATCGTGCGCGACGGCCCCGGCTGGCGCGCGGATATCGACCTACCCCCGGGCGTGACCGCCGGGGACGTGATCGAGCGCCGCGACCGGCTCGCCGCCGGCCTCACCCGCCCCCTCGGGTGCGTGTGGCCGGAGGGGCAGCCGGAGGTACACCCCGGGCGGCTGTTGCTCTGGGTGGGCGATCAGGACATGGCCGCGACCAAGCCGGCCGTCTGGCCGCTGCTCAAGGCATCCGGCGGGTTCGACCTCGGAAAGCCGGTGCCGTTCGGCACCGACCCGCGCGGGCGGGTCATCTCCTTCGAGCTGCCCTACACCAACGTGCTGATCGGGTCGATTCCCGGCTACGGCAAGACAGCCGCGACGCAGGTCCCGATGCTGGCCGCAGCCCTCGACCCGTACGCGGAGCTGTGGTGCTTCGACTTCAAGGGCACCGGCGGCCTCGACCCCTTGGAGAAGGTGTCCGCCCGGTACGCGTCCGGGCAGGACGACGACACCGCCGAAGAGGGCCTGCTGGCATTGCGGGAGCTGCGCAAGGAATGCCAGCGCCGTGCCGCGATCATCAAGGGCCTACCGAAGACGGTGTGCCCGGACAACAAGGTCACCCCCGAGCTGGCCCGGCGCAAGAAGCTCGGCCTGCACTGGCTCGTGGTGGCCCTCGATGAGGTGCAAGAGCTGTTCAGCCACCCGGAGTTCGGCAAGGAAGCCGGCGAGCTGGCCGAGAAAATCATCAAGCTCGGCCGCGCCCTGGGCGTGATCCTCGTGGTCGCCACGCAGCGGCCGGACGCCAAGAGCCTGCCCACCGGCGTCAGCGCGAACGCCGGTACCCGGTTCTGCCTGCGGGTCATGGGCCAGATCGAAAACGACATGATCCTCGGCACCTCCGCGTACAAGAACGGCATCCGGGCGACGATGTTCGCCAAGAAAGACAAGGGCGTCGGCTACCTGGTCGGCGCGGCCGACGACGCCCAGATCGTCCGGACGTTCTACGTCGACGGACCGACCGCCGAGAAGATCACCGACCGGGCGCGCGCCCTGCGGGAGGCGGCCGGCACCCTGACCGGCCACGCGATCGGGCAGACACCGGCCACCCCGGCGGCGCGGCGAGACACCCTGCTCGACGACATCCTCACCGTGCTACCCGCGACCGAGAGCAAGGTGTGGGCCGAGACGCTGACCGAGCGCCTGGCCGAGCTGAACGCCGACGCCTACGGGAAGCTGACCCGCGACCAGCTCACCGCCGCACTCAAGCCTTACGGCATCACCACCGGGCAGGTGTGGGGCACCGACCCGGCCACCGGCAAGGGCGCGAACCGGCGCGGCATCGACCGGGCCGACATCACCGACGCGGTTGCGGAGCGTAACAAGCGCCGGGGCGACAAAGCCGCCTAAGGCGGACAGCGATCGGCCGCTAGGTCTAGCGCCACCCTCCGCTAGACCTAGCGGCCCCGCTAGCAACCCATCCCAATCCTGGCCAGCGCCCTAGTTCCTAGCGGCGTCGGCGCTGCACACCCTAATTTCGGCCTGTGGAGGCATTCCATGACCCCCATCCTGCTGCTCGCTAGCCTCGCCACCCTCGGTTACGCAGCGTGCTACCTGGTCGTGTGTGCCGCGTCCCCGTGGGGACGCTGCCGACGCTGCCACGGTGCCCGCTACCACCGCTCCACGATCGGCACGCGGCGCGACTGCCACCGATGCGACGGCACCGGCATCCGCGTCCGCGTCGGCCGCCGCCTGATCGACTTCATCCGCGCCGAGTACCGCGACGGCCACCCATGACCCGCCGCAACCGCGACGGGCACACCAACTGGTGCGGCAAAGACCACCGCTGCGGCCTTGGTGAGCACCGATCCGACGAAATCGTGGTCGACGTCGCCGGCCGCTCCCGCGCCGTGCTCGTCAGGGTGCGCACCGCGACCGGGCGGGAGCACGCCGAGGTGCGCGTCAGGGTCGCGCTCGCCCCGGGCGAGCTGGCCGCCCGGCGGCAGTTGGTGGGGTTGCTCGGTGACCTGCGCCAGGCCGTCACCCGCGCCGCTATCGCAAGCCGTCCCCGACCGGGGCGGGCTGCGTGATGCCCGGCTCGCGCCGGGATGGCCCGTCGCCGCGTGACGCCCGGCTGTCCGGGTTGGAGGTGTGGCTTACCGGCACGCCGGCCGAGCTGGACGCCGCCACCGCCGCCCTGACCGACGCCGGACACATCACCCAGCACGGCACCCGTCGACCGCTGATCGGTGCCGACGCTGGCCGCTACCGGCTCTATCTGCGCCTGAGCGTCGCCGCCGGCCGGCAGCGGCCCACCGGCAGCGCGGACGCCACGGGCGGTGCGCTGATCGACCTCGCTGCCGCTCGCGCCCAGCGCCGCCCGGCCTGACCCATCCCCCCGAGCCTTGGGAGATGCCCCATGCCTGACCTGTTGACCGCCGCGCTCGCGCACGCTGCCCGCGGCTGGCACGTCTTCCCCCTGCGTCCCGACGACCGACCCGACGACCCGGACCACGCCAAGCGACCCGCGTTTCCCAACCGCTGCACCGCCGAACGCTGCACCCGCATCGATCCGCGCTGCCGCATCGCCGGCCGCCACGTCGGCTGGGAGGAACGCGCCACCACCGACCCCGAGCGCATCCGCCGCGCGTGGTCGACCCGCCCCTACGGCGTGGGAATTGCCTGCGGCCCCTCCGGCCTGGTCGTGGTCGACCTCGACGTGCCCAAACACGGCGGCGACACCCCGCCGCAGCCATGGGCCGGGGCGCGGGACGGCCTGGACGTATTCGCCACCCTCGCCGCCCGGCACGGCGGTATCGACGCCACGTACACCGTGACCACGGCCAGCGGCGGCAGCCACCTCTACTACCGCCACCCCGCCGGGCCGCAGCTGCGCAACACCACCGGCGACCGGGGAGGGCTGGGCTGGAAGGTCGACACCCGCGCCCACGGTGGCTACGTCGTCGCCGCCGGCAGCACCGCCGCCGCCGGCCACCCGTACGAGGTGGCGCTGGACTGTGACCCGGCGCCGCTGCCCGCGTGGGTGGCAGGGCTGCTCGCCCCTACCCCGCCACCCGCCCACCGGCCCGCCCCGGTGGCGCTGCCACCGGACCGGCGCGGCGCGTACCTGGCAGCGGCGATCCGCCGGCAGGTCGCCCACCTCACCACCGCCCCGGAGGGGCAGCGCAATCACGCCCTGTTCACCTCGGCGGTAGCGCTCGGGCAGCTCGTCGCCGGGGGCGCGCTCACCGACGCCGACGTGAGCGCCGTGTTGGAACCCGCCGCGCTGTCGCTCGGCCTGCCGGTCGGGGAGGTCGCTCGCACGATCGCGTCGGGACTGCGGACCGGGGCGAACAACCCGCGCCCCCTGGCCGGGGTGGGGAGGGCGGCGGCATGAACACCCGGTTGCAGATCGGCTCCGGCCCCGAAACCATCCGCGTGCTCAAAGCCGCGCTGGTCGACGGGCTGCTCCCCGACACCTACGTATCCGCCGGTGCCCTCGTGCACATGGAAGCCGTCTCCGGTGGGCTGGCAACCGCCGCCGATGAGGACTCGCCGTTGCCGGTGTCGGCCAGCATGGTCAACCCCGCCGGGCTGGCCGGGCTGCTGGCCGAGCACGCCTACGTGTACCGGCTCAAGACCCGCAAGAGCGACACCGGCGACCCCGAGGTCTACGAAGACGAGGTGACCCCGCCTCGGGACATCCTGTCGTCGGTGCTGGCCGGGAAGACGTGGCCGGGTGTGCCGCCGCTGCGTGGGATCATTGGTGCCCCGGTGCTGCGCCGTGACGGCACCCTGTTGCAGCAACCGGGCTACGACCCGGCGACCGGCCTCTACCTGGCGTCCAAGGTGGCGCTTCCGCCGGTGCCGGACGAGCCGACGGCGGAGCAGGTGACGGAGGCGCGCACGTTCCTGCTCGATCGGTTCCTGCGGGACTTCCCGTGGGCGTCCGCTGCTGACCGGGCGAACTACGTGGCGCTGCTGGCCACGCCGATCCTGCGGCACTTCACCCGCAGCTTGACTCCGTTCGCGCTGATCGACGCCACCATGCCCTCATCGGGTAAGACGATCCTGACGGCGGGGCCGGGGATGCTCTACGGGCAGCGGGTCATGACCTGGGCCTACTCCGATGAAGAACTGCGCAAGTCCATCACAGCAGTGCTAGCCGAGCAGGTCGGCGTGGTCATCTGGGACAACCTGGCCGAGGGAACCGTCATCGACTCGGCCGTGCTCGCCCAGCTCGTCACCTCCGGCGTGTGGTCCGACCGGCAGTTGGGCGCGTCGCGCAACGTCGCCACCGTCAACGACCGGCTCTGGATGGCCACCGGCAACAATCTGCAAGTCGGTGGGGACATGGCGTCGCGCACGGTGCGGGTGCGCCTCGACCCGGACATGCCCCGCCCCGAGCTGCGCGACCAGCGCGGGTTTGGCATCCCCCACCTTGACCAGTGGATTACCGACCCGGCGAACCAACTGACCGTTCTGTGGCACCTGCTGGTGCTGGTGCTCGATTGGACGCGGCGGGGAGCACCTCGGGTGTCGGGGTTGTCGATGCGGCAGTTCACCCCGTGGGCGCAAGCCCTCGGCGGGTTCCTCGCCCACCACGGCATCGATGGATTCCTGACCAACGCCGCTGACATTCGTGAGATCGATGAAGACGAAACGCGCTGGCGCGCGTTCCTCACTTGCTGGCACGACCGCCACGGCGGCCGTGCGATGACCGCCGCCGAACTGCGGCAAGACGGCGAGCCCATGCACCTCGGCAGCGACGCCCATGACCCGTGGGACGGGCAGTTCATCACCACCCATAACGGCCGGCTACCCAACCCGCTGCAACTCGGCCGGCTGCTCACCGGGCAGGCCGGGCGGTGGCGCGGTGAACACGTCGTCCGCGCCGGCCGCAACGACCGCGGCGACCGGTCCGTGTTCTGGGTCGAGCACCACGAGGGGTGAAACCCGCTGAACCATCTCCGCATCTCCGCATCTCCGCACCGACCCCCCTATCACCAGGGAAAACACCCTGCGGAGATCAGAACTAAGAGAACTATCGATCTCCGCATCTCCGCAACCAACTGCGGAGATCCCGGCTCTTTGCGGAGATGACCCCTCACCACCTCCGACCATCTCCGCAAGCATTCGCCCAGCTCACAGCCATGTTTGCGGAGATGCGGAGATGCGGAGATGGTTCAGCCCCTCCCGCAACGAGCACCGATCACCGCGACCGACCCGCGCAGACCGGCCCGCTGAGAGCGCCTGAGCCGAACCGACCCACGCCAGCACCCCAGCCCGGTCGGAATCTTGGCCCTACGGCGACCTCAGCCGCCCGTCCCAACGGCCGCCATCCATTCGCCTGTCGCACCTAGCAACTAACCCTCGCCCGACGAGAACGCCCGCCACCGGCGCTCTCAACCCAGCGGAACCACGGGGAGAAGCCGTGCCCACGCCAGAAACTCGCGTCGTTCTGACCATCGAAGAAGCCGCCCAACGACTCGGGATCGGCCGCACAACCATGTACGCCCTCATCAAGGCCGGCCAGATTCGCACCGTCACCATCGGCCGTCTCCGCCGGGTGCCCACGTTCTGCCTGGACGAGTACGTGCGGAACCTGCTCGCCGAGCCGAACCACCTCGACCGCGCCGCCTGACGAAAGGAGACAGCCAATGGGACGCAAGCCGAACGGCGCATCCAGTATCTACCTGGGTGCGGATGGCTCGTGGCACGGCCGGGTCACGGTCGGGGTGAAGGACGACGGATCGCCGGATCGCCGCCACGTCCGGGGCAAGACGGAAGCTGCGGTCATCAAGAAGGTCCGACTCTTGGAACGGGAGCGAGACAGCGGCACGGTCCGCAAGGCCGGCCAGCGCTGGACGGTGAAGACCTGGCTCACTCACTGGGTAGAGAACATCGCTGCCCCGGCCGTGCGGGAGAACACCCTCGCCGGCTACCGGGTTGCTGTCTACCGGCACCTCATTCCCGGTCTCGGTGCCCACCGGATCGAACGCTTGGAGCCCGAGCATCTGGAACGGTTCTACCGCCGGATGCAAGAGACTGGCAGCGCCCCGGCGACCGCTCACCAAGCACACCGCACGGTCCGGACCGCGCTCAACGAGGCAGTGCGCCGGGGCCACCTGGCCAAGAACCCGGCCAGCCTCGCCAAGGCACCACGCCTGCCAGAAAGCGAGGTCGAGCCGTACACGGTCGCCGAAGTACAGCGGCTCATGGCCGCCACCCGTGGCCGGCGCAATAGCGTGCGGTGGGCGGTCGCACTCGCCCTCGGCCTACGCCAAGGGGAAGCGCTCGGCCTGCGTTGGTCGGACGTCGACCTCGGCGCTGGAACCCTGACCGTACGGCGTGGCCGGCAGCGGCCAAGGTGGGAGCACGGGTGCCGCTCACCATGCGGCCGGAAGCACGGCGGGCACTGCCCCGACCGTCGCCAGGTGCGCGCGGACACCGCCGAGACCAAGTCTCGGGCAGGTCGGCGCAGCATCGGGCTCCCCGACGAGCTGGTGGCGCTGCTCCGCAGGCACCGTGATGAGCAAGACCAGGAGCGGTTCACCGCCGCCCAACTATGGGAGGACGGTGACTGGCTGTTCGCCACGCCGACCGGCACCCCTGTCAACCCACGCACCGACTATGACGAGTGGAAACGGCTGCTCAAGCTTGCCGGGCTGCGAGACGGCCGTTTACACGATGCTCGGCACACCGCGGCCACGGTGCTGCTGATTCTCGGCGTCGCCGAGCGGGCCGTCATGGGCATCATGGGCTGGTCCAACTCTGCAATGGCGACCCGATATCAGCACCTCACCGCTCAAGTCCGACGAGACATCGCTCAACGGATTGGCGGCCTGCTCTGGGACGCTGAAGACCCCGGCGACTAGCAGAAGGGCGGCCTGGGCTGGCAGCGTTGGTGCTAGCCCAGGCCACCGGAGCGGTAAGGCTAGGGCCTAGCGGGACGGTGCTGGCGCCAGCGAGACCAGTGATGCTATCCGCAATGGGCCCCCACCATCGATGTTGAGCGCGCCTTGGTCCCTAAGCGGCTTCAACGCTTCGATGACGTGCTCCGGTCGGTAAACGGTCTCAAACAGTGCGAAGTCGCGCAGTTCCTGCACCCGCACAGGTCCGCTCTCCCGAAGTTTGTGGGCAAGCAGCCGGGTCAGTGGCCCGAGTTGGGGTTCATCAAAGGCGAACAACGTCTCGGCCTGCTCGTCCCGAGGATCGCGGAAGCCGACGCCTTGGGCACGGTCGACCTCCCAGAGGCTGTCCTTCATCTTCTGCATCCCGAGACGGTGGCGAGTGCCGAAGACGAGATAGAGAGGTTGCCCCTTCTGGGGGATGAGCTCGAAGTCCAGTAAGTACGGAAAGCCCGCGTTGTGCAGTGCTTGGCGATAGCAGGTGAGGATATGCCGACTCTTTGCTGCGGGAGCCAGGTCGGCGACCGTTCGCCAGCTTGAATCTCCCCCGAACACCTCATCAGCCGCTTCGCCCAGGTTGCTGACGAAGCGAACGAAGTGCTGAGGGAACAGGGTGACGATGACCTCGCTTGAGACGTTCGCGGCGAGACGCCTTAAAAGCCGATACGGCACGGGGGCGTTGCCCCAGGAGTCAAGGTTCGCAAAAATCGGCTGACCCCATGCCTTCATGCTGTCGAGAGTCGCCTCCAAGTGTGTGGCACACGTTCCCTCGACGATCTTCACTGGCATCGCCTCGCCCGGGCGCGGACGGTCAGGGAAGGCGGCCCTGAGGGTGTCCCACAGCATCGAGACGCAGCGCCGGTCATCGTCGACGAAGGCGAAGCGAGCAACACCCTTGTTCGGCGGGACCTTCTCAATGAGCGCCCGCATCGCGATGACGGGCGAACCGTCTTCGCCACCGCTGTAGACGCCTGGGCCAGAGAAGCCCTCCGCATAGGTGACCGACGGGTATGCGTTAGAGCCGGCGAGCAGGATCGGGAACCATCGCTCAAGATAGCGGCGGTAGATGTCGTGTTTAGCACCCGTATGCGGCGCACATGGCCATGGAACCTCACCGCTGACCGGCATCAGCCCTCCTGACTACTCAAGGTCATGGATCAGTGTCCCACCGCAATCGCTCCGATGGAACTCCCGATTAGGGCTGCACGTCTCAGCTGCGGGCAGCCTCCATCTCCTGAGCACCCCTACAGCCAACCGCGGGCATCGCAGAGTGTTCAAGCCCATCGAGAAGCCGGCCGCCGGCCTTCGGCGTGCGGCCACCCCACTGCTTGAAGAAGAAGGCAGTACCGGCTGCGACGCACTGATCTCTCAGCGCTCGCACCCATGCCGCGTCCACCGGACGGCAGTTGAGCCCAGACTCGCCGCCGGCGATCAGCCAATCGATACCGTCCAGATTCAGATCAAGGAGCGGGCCTAGCAGGGGCTCAGCGGAGACGAAGCGCACGGCGGCGGGCACCTCCCGCAAGTCATCAATGCGACCCACCTCGCTGGCGCCCTCGACGCTAACGCCCATCCATACATTTGAGGGCCAGTCGAGCTGGTGGGCCACCTTCGTCAGCCTTGCGGCCCGCTTGGTGAGCAATTGGTATGTATGGCGAGGCGTCTCACGCATAACCTCGAACACCTGCTGCACGTAACTCAACGGCACCCGGGCATGGAACAAATCAGACATCGAGTTGACGAACACGAGCCGCGGGTCTCGCCACCGACGCGGGATCTCTAACGCGTCCGCGTGGACCGTCACGCCAAATCCCGGCCCAGACGTTCGTGGATCGCCATCATTCTGATACTTAGCCGAGCCCATGGCCTTGAGGCGCTTGGACAGGGCGAGGGCGTAGCAGTTGTCGCAACCCGCGGAGATGCGATCACATCCGGTCGTAGGGTTCCACGTAGCTTCTGTCCACTCGATGGAACTACGATCCGCCACGTCATCACCTCCTCTGATCACACATCTTGTCGAACATCCGTACGGAACGGAAGGGTCACCTACCGTCACGTCTCATACGGGTGTGAGATGGCTTATGTCATCCGTACAACGCCTCACGGGGCCGAGGGCAGCGCGTTCGACCGGACTAGCCGTACGGCCGGCCGAAGCAGCAGGCGGGCGGGGTCTGGCGCCGAAGGATCCCAACTGAGACCGAAACTGAGACCACAAGCGGAACGCCCGGTTGATCCTCGCGGATCAACCGGGCGTTCTCGCACTACAGAGCGGTGGCGGAGGGATTTGAACCCTCGGAGGGCGTTAACCCTCACACGCTTTCGAGGCGTGCTCCTTAGGCCGCTCGGACACGCCACCGCCGACGAGGGTACAGGACCACTGGTTCCGACGCCGAACCGGTATCGCCCGAGCCGGCCTGGCAGGATCTTTGCCATGAGTACGCACATCGGCGCGAAGCCGGGCGAGATCGCCGAGCGGGTCCTGATGCCGGGCGACCCCCTGCGGGCCAAGTGGATCGCGGAGACCTACCTCGAGGGCGCCACCTGCTACTCGACGGTCCGGGGCATGCTGGGCTTCACCGGCCGCTGGAACGGCGTCGAGGTCTCCGTCCAGGGCTCCGGCATGGGCATGCCGTCCGCCTCCATCTACGCCCATGAGCTGATCAACGAGTACGGCGTGAAGACGCTGATCCGGGTCGGCTCCTGCGGCGCTCTCAGCACGGACCTTCAACTGCGCGACGTGGTGGCCGCCATCGGGTCGTCCACCGACTCGAACATGAACCGGATGCGCTTCGACGGGCTGATCGACTACGCCCCGGTGGCGGACTTCGGGCTGCTGCGCACGTCGGTCGAGGTGGCCGAGCGGCGCGGCATCTCCATGCACGTCGGGCCGATCCTGGCGGCGGATGCCTTCTACACCGACCGGCCGGACCTCTACGACACCCTCGCCGACTACGGCGTGCTGGCGGTGGAGATGGAGTCGGCGGCGCTCTACACGATCGCCGCCCGGTTCAAGGCCCGCGCGCTGACCGTGCTGACCGTCAGCGACCACATCAAGACCGGCGAGAAGACCACGTCGGAGGAGCGGGAGCAGACCTTCAGCCAGATGGTCGAGATCGCCCTGGACACCATCATTGCCTGACCCTTCGTCGCACCCCGCTGCCCCGTCGTCCGTCCGGACGGCGGGGCGGTGCGCTGTTGGGGGCGGGGTCGGGTGACGACGGTCACCCATCAAAACAATACGACCGGTCGTGCTAGTTCGTTACGGTGTCCGCATGACCGTCGACGGACGCCTCGCCCGGGGCGAGCGCACCCGGAACGCCGCGCTGGACGCGGCCGTCGTGCTCGCCACCCAGGCCGGCCTCGACGGGCTCAGCCTCGCCCAGCTCGCCGACACGCTCGGGGTGAGCAAGTCGGGCCTCTTCGCCCACTGGCGGTCGAAGGAGGCGCTACAGCTCGCCGCGATCGACCGCGCCGTGACGCTCTGGCAGGAGCGGATCGTCGCGCCGGCGCACCTCGCCCCGCGGGGCGTACGGCGGCTCCGCGCCCTGCACGACGCGCGGCTCGACTTCTACGCCACCCGGGTGCTGCCCGGTGGCTGCTTCTTCGCCAACACCCAGTTCGAGTTCAACGCCCGCCCCGGCCCGGTCCGAGACCGGCTCACCGAGACGCACAGCCAGTGGACGGCGTACCTCGAACGCCTCGTCCAGCAGGCGGTCGACGCCGGTGAACTTCCCGCCGACCTCGACGTCCCGCAGCTGGCGTACGAAATCGACGCGCTCGGGATGGCAGCCGCGATGAACTCCCGGCTGCTCGACCCGGACGCCACCTACCGGTACGCCCGCGCCGCTCTGTTGGACCGCCTGCGGGCGCTCTGCCCCCGACCGACCCTGTTAACGGAAGGCCCCTCATGACCAACGCCGTCGCCGACCAGCCCACCGTCCAGTTCGGGCACGTCGAGCACGTCACCGTGCACTTCGACGACCTCGACGCGATGGGCATCCTGCACAACGCGCGGTACGCGGTGCTGCTGGAACGGGCCCTGACGCCGTACTGGACCGAGCGGGGGCTGGCCTACCGGGGCAGCGCCACCCCGCCTGACCTGTTCCACGCGGTCCGCGAGTTCACCATCAGCTACCGGGCGCCGATCGCCACCACCGGCCCGGTGGCGGTGCACTTCTGGCTCGAACACTTCGGCACCAGCAGCGCCGAGTACGCCTTCCAGTTCCGCTCCGTCGACGGCGACACGCTGCACGCCGAGGGACGGCGGGCGATCGTCCGCCTCGACCCGGCGACGCTGCGGCCCACGCCGTGGACCGAGGCTGCCCGGGCGGTGGCCACCACCCTGCTCCGCCCCACCGCCTGACGCGCTTCGGCAACGCCTTCGGGTGCGTCCGCTGTCGTCGTGGCAACAACGGACGCACCCGAAGGAGACCCCGGCGTGGGCGACTCAGCCCAGCGCCTCGGTGGGGGCGAGCCGGGCGGCGCGAACGGCCGGGTACAGACCGGCCAGACCACCGATCAGCAGGGTCGCGCCGACGCCGCCGGCCATCGCCCAGACCGGCACCACGGTCGGCCACTGCCGCCAGAGGGCGTAGCCGGCGGTGACCAGGATGCCGAGCAGCACCCCGCCCGCGCCGCCGAGCGCCGAGAGCAACAGCGACTCGGCCAGGAACTGCACCCGGACCTGCCCCCGGGTAGCACCCAGCGACCGCCGCAAGCCGATCTCGGCCCGCCGTTCCAGCACCGAGATGACCATGGTGTTGGCCACCCCGACCCCGCCGACCAGCAGCGCCACCGCACCCAACCCGAGCAGCAGCCCGGTGAACGCCTCGTCGGTCGCCGCCGCGGCGGCCAGCGCGTCCGACGGTCGGGAGACCTGCACCTCGTTCGGCGCCTCCGGGTTGGCGGTTGCGCCGAGCACGTCCCGGACCGCCTCCACCGAGGCCTCCCGGGACCGGGTGTAGACCGTGGTCGGGTGTCCGTCGAACCCGAGGTACGCCGCTGCGGCGGGCCAGCCGACCAACGCCGAACTGTCCAGCTCCGGGGCGAGCGGGGCCGGCGCGAGGATGCCGACCACGCTGAACCAGCGCCCACCCAGATAGACCTGCACGTCCGGTCCGGCCGCGCCGAGCCCCAGCCGTCGGGCGGCGCCGTCGCCGAGCACCACGGCCGGATAGCGCTCGGTGGCCTCGTTCAGCCAGGTGCCGCTGCGTACCGTCGCGCCGACCGTGCCGAGCAGCCCGAGCTGGGCGGCCCGGGTGGCGATGCCGCCCGTCTCGCCGGACGGGATGCGATCACTGCGGTAGACCGGGGTGTCCGGCAGTTGGCCGGTGGCGGCCACGCTGGTCACCGGCGCGATCCGGCCGATCATGGCCACCGACTCCACCGGCAGCTTCGCCTGATCACCGAAGAGCGTGTTCCCGGGTGCCACGGTCAGCAGGTTGGTGCCGAGCCGGTCCAGCGTGCGGTCCAGGTCGGCGCGGGACGACGACGAGAGACCGACCACCGCGACCATCGCGGCGATGCCGATCGCGATGCCCAGCGCGGAGAGGAACGCGCGCAGCGGCCGGGTGCGCAGCCCCACCCCGCCGACCCGGAACACGTCGCCCGGGCCAAGCCGGGCCGGCGTCAGCCGTGGTCGCGCGTCCACCGGCACCAGCCGTAGGTGGGTGTCGGTCGCCATCAGCGCACCTCCTCGACGAACGGGCCGGCGACCGGGTCGGCCACCACCCGGCCGTCGCGCATCCGCACCTGCCGGGGCAGACCGTCGGCGATCTCCCGGTCGTGAGTGATCACCAGGACCGTGGTGCCGGCCGCGTGCAGGTCATGCAGAAGGGCGAGCACCGCCGCGCCGGCGACCGAGTCGAGGTTGCCGGTGGGCTCGTCGGCGAGCAGCACCGCCGGCTCGCCGACCACCGCCCGGGCCACCGCCACCCGCTGCCGCTCACCGCCGGAGAGTTCGTGCGGTCGGTGGGTCAGCCGGTGGCCCAGCCCGACCCGGTTCAACGCCGCCTCCGCGCGCCGTCGCCGCTCCCTTCGGGGTACGCCCGCGTAGAGCAGCCCGTCGGCCACGTTGTCCAGCACCGGCGTGCCGGCGGCCAGGTGGAACTGCTGGAAGACGAAGCCGATCCGGCGGGCCCGCAGCGCGGAGAGCTGCCGGTCCGGCAGGGTCGCCACGTCGTACCCGTCGATTCGTACCCGGCCGGCGGAGGGGCGGTCCAGGGTGCCGATCAGGTGCAGCATCGTCGACTTGCCGGAACCGGACGGGCCGACGATCGCCACCAGCTCGCCGTACCCGATCCGCAGCGAGACCTCGCGCAACGCGGCGACCCCGCCCGGGTACGTCCGGCTCACCCCGTCCAGCACCACGGCGTCACCGGTCACGCCGGCACCCCCACGGTCATGCCCTCGGCGATCTCCGGGCCACTGACCTCGACCCGGCCGGCGGCGAAAAGCCCGGTGGTCACCGCGACGATCCGGCTCCGGCCGTCGTCGACCACCTCGACCCCGTAGCCGCCCTCGGCGAGCGCGAGCAGCGCCGCCACCGGCACGGTGAGCACGTCGGGGCGTTCGGCGGCGGTGAAGGTGACCTCGACACTCGCCTGGTCGTACCCGGCGAGCTTCGCCGGGTCGGTCACCGAGACGGTCACCTCGATCTTCGTCTCGGCCTCGGTGGACTGCCCGGTCGCGCCGGTTGAGCCGGCCTCGATCACCGTCTGCACCGACTCGACCTTTCCGGCCAGCGGGTCGCCGTCCGGCAGGGCGACGCTCACCGCGCCGCCCTCCTTCGCCAGCCGCTGGTCGTCCACGTCCAGCTCGACGGTGACCAGCCGGCTGGTGCCGGTGTACGTGAGTACCGCCTCGCCGGGCTGCGCCACGTCCCCGGTCGCCGCCTGGTGGCTCTCCACCCGCACCGCGCCGTCGGCGTAGACGATCCGGCCCGGCTCGACCCGGCCCGTCTCGGGCAGCCCGAGATCCTCCTGCCACTCCCGGACGGCGTCGGCGGTGCTGCCGGTGTACTCGTCGTCGACGGTGAAGCCGTCGTGGCCGAGCGCTCGCAGGTTCCGCTCGAACTGCGCGACGTCCGCCCCCTCCACGCCCGGTTCGAGCACCCGGTACGCCGGCAGCGATCCGTAGAGCAGCAGCACCGGGTCGTCGTCCGCCGCGTACAGCCGGCCGCCCCGCTTCACGACCGTGCCCGTCTCCGGCAAGCCGGTGATCGTTCCGCCGAACCGGGCGGTGGCGGTCCGGGTGCTGCCGTAGCCCAGCTCCCCGTCCACGTCCTGCGCGTCGGTCAGCGTCTGGCGGGTGACCGTGGCGGTGCTCGGCGGGGTGGTGCTGGCCGCTGCCGTACCCCGGTCCGTGCCGCCGAAACCGACCGCGGCAGCGATGCCGGCCGCCGCCGCGACCACGACGGCGACGGTCAGCGCGACCGTCCGGAGCCGAAGGCGGCGAGCCCTCATCGGGTGGCTCCGGCGATCTTCGGTGCGTACTGCTGGCACTTCTCCAATGCGGCCTTCACCTTCGGGTCCTTGAGGTTCATCTGGTCGCGCTGCAGCTGGATCCCACCGTCCGCCGACGGGTCCGGGAACTCCGGCACGCCGTTCTCGCGCATGCAGACGGCGAGCTTGCGCAGCCGCTCCACCTGCTCCGGGCCGGGCTTGAGCTTCTCCCCACCGTTGGGCAGGTACTGGCGGCACTGCTCCATCGCCGCCTGCACCTTCTGCGGGTCGGTGTCCTTGCCGAACTGGAACAGGCGACCGCCGCCCGGCTCCGGATCCGGCATCTCCACCCCGTTCTCCCGCATGCACTCGCTGAACTTGAGCTGCCGTTCGTCGTCGCTGAGCTGGGCCGCCGGGCTGGCGGACGCCGGTTGCGCCCCGCCGCCGCCGGCGGTCGCCACCGCTGGTTCGTCGCTCGACGGCCCGCAGCCGGCGACGGCCAACACGAGCAGCAGCGGCAGCGCGAACAGTCCTCGTCGCATCGCACGCTTCCTCTCCCGGGCCCGGCGCAACCGCCGGGCACTGCGATCCGGCCGACGGAACCCGCCGACCGGGACGCCCAAAGGAACCCGTCGGGCGTCCCGGTCAGTTGACGACAAGGGGCGTATCCCGGGCGTAACCACCAACGTTTACGGTGGCGTTATCCGGGCCCGGGGCACTATTGCCGAGTGAGAGTGCTGGTAGTCGAGGACGAGAGCCTGCTCGCCGAGAGCATCGCCGAGTGGCTGCGCCGCGAGGCGTTCGCGGTGGACGTGGCGTACGACGGCGACGCGGCGCTGGAACGGCTCGGCGTCAACGACTACGACGTGGTCGTCCTGGACCGGGACCTGCCGGTGGTGCACGGCGACGAGGTGTGCCGGGCGATCGTGGACAGCGGAGGGCAGACCCGGGTGCTGATGCTCACCGCGGCGGCGGCCGTGCGGGAGCGGGTGGCCGGCCTGGCGCTCGGTGCCGACGACTACCTGACCAAGCCGTTCGCCCTGGTGGAACTCTCCGCCCGGGTGCACGCGCTGAGCCGGCGGACCCGGCGGGCGGCACCGCCCACCCTGACCCGGGCCGGCGTCCTGGTCGACCCGGCCCGTCGCGAGGTGCACCGCGACGGCCGGTACGTGCCGCTGTCCCGCAAGGAGTTCGCCGTGCTGGTCGAGTTGCTGCGGGCCGACGGCGCGGTGGTCTCCGCCGAGGAACTGTTGGAGCGTGCCTGGGACGAGCACATCGACCCGTTCACCAACGTCGTCCGGGTCACCGTCATGAAGCTGCGCCGCAAGCTGGGCGAACCGCCGGTGGTCGAGACCGTGCCCGGTGTGGGATACCGGGTACCGTGAAGCGCTTCTCGCTCCGGGCCCGGCTCACCCTGATCTACGGCGGCCTCTTCCTGGTCGCCGGGCTGGTCCTGCTCGCGGTCACCTACGTGCTCGTCGAACAGCGGACGGCGCAGCCGTTCGGGGTGGCGCTGCGCGACGTCAAGCCCATCATCCCCGAGGTGGGAACGAAGCTCTCCGGCAACCAGGCCGAGCAACTACGCCTCATCATCAACAAGGCCCAGGGCGACGCCCGGGACCAGACGCTCTACTCGCTGCTCACCCAGGGCGGGATCGCACTCGGCCTGGTCTCCGTGGTGGCCATCGCCTTCGGCTGGCTGATCGCCGGCCGGGCGCTGCAACCGCTGCACCAGATCACCGGGACGGCCCGGCGGATCGCCGTGGGCGGTCGCGGCCTGCACGAACGGATCTCGCTCCCCGGCCCGCCCGACGAGGTACGCGAGCTGGCCGACACCTTCGACGAGATGCTGGAACGGCTGGACCGCTCCTTCGACGGGCAGCGCCGCTTCGTCGCGAACGCCTCGCACGAGCTGCGTACGCCGCTGGCGCTGAACCGGTCGCTCATCGAGCTGGCCGTCACCCGGACCGGCGCCTCCGAGGACGTACGCCGGCTGGGCGAGTCGCTGCTGGCGGTGAACGAGCGGCACGAACGGCTGATCGACGGGCTGCTCACCCTGGCCGACTCGGAGAACGAGGTGACCGCCCGGTCCCGGGTGGACCTGGCCGACCTGGCCGACCACGTGCTGGACCAGGCCGGCGTGGGTGCGGGCGGGCCGACGGTGACCCGGGAGCTGGCGCCGGCGATGGTCCACGGCGACCCGGTGCTGCTGGAACGACTCACCACCAACCTGGTGGAGAACGCGCTGCGGCACAACGTGTCGTCCGGCGGCTGGGTCCGGGTGAGCACCGGGCTGCGGGACGGCCGCCCGACGCTGACCGTCCGGAACACCGGCCCGGTGGTGCCCGGCTACGACGTGGAGGCCATCTTCGAGCCGTTCCGCAGGCTCTCCGGGGAGCGGATCGGCGGCGGGCGCGGGTTCGGCCTGGGGCTCTCCATCGTCCGGGCGGTGGCCCGGGCACACGGCGGCACGGTGACCGCCCGACCGCGCGACGGCGGCGGGCTGGAGGTCACGGTCAGCCTGCCCCCGGCCTGAGTCCGCCTGGCGGGTCAGCGAAAGAAGGCACGCAGAACGGCTGCGGTCTCGGCCTCCAGCACGCCGCCGTAGACCTCGGGGCGATGGTTGAGCCGGCGGTCGCGCAGCACGTCCCACAGCGAGCCGGCCGCGCCGGTCTTCGGCTCCCAGGCGCCGAAGACGACGGTGGAGACCCGGGCCAGCACCAGCGCTCCCGCGCACATGGTGCAGGGCTCCAGGGTGACCACCAGGGTGCAGCCGTCCAGCCGCCACCGGCCGGCCCGCTCGGCGCCCCGGCGCAGCGCCAGCACCTCGGCGTGCCCGGTGGGGTCACCGGTCAACTCCCGCTCGTTGCGGCCGGTCGCCAGCTCGGTCCCGTCCGGGCCGTAGAGCACCGCACCCACCGGTACGTCGTCCACGTCGGCAGCGCCCGCGGCGTCGACGGCGGGGCCGGTGACCGCGACCTCCAGAGCCCGTCGCATCCACAGCTCATGTCGCTGCCGCCGACCGACCTCGCCCGGGTCGGCCAGGCCCTCGTGGGCGCCCGGCCCGGCGCGCCCCACGGCGCCGGGGGTGGGCTGCCCGGGCCGGATCGTCTCCAGTGACGGATCGGTGGCGTCGGCCGGCTCAGACCTCACGCAGCTCCTCGACCTCGTCGGCGCAGCCGAGCACCTGGCAGATCTCGGCGGTGACGTCCGCCGGCAGCATCCCCTCGTGCGCGCACAGGCTCAGCAGCTTCTGCGCGGAGATACCCAGGTTGGCCAGCAGATCGGCATCACCCACCGGGTCCGCCTCCGGGTCGACGACCGGCTGCTCGCTCTCCTCGTCACCGGTGGTCGGCGGACGTGGCTCGTCGTCGCCGTCGAGCCCGGTGACCGAGGTCTTCAGGTCACCGACCAGCAGGGAGCCCAGTTGGGACTCCTCGGCGTACGCGGAGTCCGAACCGAACACCCGCAGGTCCTCACCCTCGTCGAGACGCAGGATCACCAGGTACGCGTCGTCGGCCTCGACGAAGAGCAGCGACACGTCGGCCTCCTGGTCGACGTCACGCAGCCGGTCAGCGACCTCATCGATGTCGGTGGCGCCACGCAGGCTGACCTCGGCGGCGGTCCAGCCACTGTCGTCGCGCACCACGGCCGCAGCGAAGTACGACACGGTCCCCCCAATAGCCCTCGACACAGCGTCGACTTGTTACGCGTGCACGTTAGCCGGTCGGGTCGGCGGGCGACCGGTCAACGCCCCGAAGGGCCGGTCATTCCTGACAAAGTCGGATCAGCCGGCTACCCGACGGCGGGTGGCGATCAGTTGGCGCAGACGCTCGGTGCGTTGCCGCTGTGGTCGACTGCGCTGGCGGACCGCCCGGGCACCCGCCAACTCGGCCAACAACTGCAGGCGGCGACGGCTGCGATCAGGGTCCTGTCGCGGAGTGGTCCAGGCCATGGTGCCGAGCGTGCCGAGTCTCGGCGGCCACGTCAAGACGGCGTTCGCTACGCAGCCAACCGGGCACGCGGCGCAGTCATCGACAGCCGTTTCAGAGCCGTTTCGGGACGGTTACCACAGCGGCCAGTCACCACTGGTCGCCCAGCGAACCGCCACGACAGCGGCGGCGATGCTCCAGCCACCGGCCGTGACGATGGCGACTCCGGTGGCGACCCCGCGGTCGCCGTAGCGGACGAGCACCAGGGCGGTCAGCCACGCCAGAAGGCCGGCCACCACCGTCCACCACGCGTAGCCGGCCACATCGGTGCCGAGCAGGCCGAACAGCAACATCCAGCCGGCCGCCGTGCCGCCGCCAGCGGCGACACCGCCGCCGGTGATCGGGTGCGGCTCACGGTAGGTCGGGCGAGGCGGCGGCCCAGCGGGGAAGAGCCCCGAGGGGGTACGCGCCACCGGGCGTGGAACGGCACCGGGATCCGGGCCAGGCTCGGGTCGGGCGATGGTCACCGTGGCTGCCCCCTCACGCGCGCCGCTCGTGCCCACGGTACCGGCTCTGCCAGGATGACCGGATGCCGTCGCCGACGATCCGCCGCCGCGCGCGTCCGGCGTACCCGATCCTGCTGCTTCTCGCCCCGGTGCTGGCCGCCGGCTGCGCGACCACCCGGCCGGGGGTGCCGCCCGACGGCGCCACGCCGACGCCGCCCGCGGTCGGGGCGACCGCCGACCAGCCGGCGTCGCCGCCGGCCACACCGACCGCGACCCGCCCGACCCCGACACCGTCGTCGACCAGCCCGTCGACGGCGGCACCCCGCACCGGGCTGCGGCATGTCTTTCCGGTACGCGCCGACGACGTCAGCTACCACCCGACGCACGGGGCGTACCCGGCCACGGACCTCTTCGCCGACTGCGGTGAGCCGTTCGTCGCGGTGACCGACGGGACGGTGCTGGAGGTGAGCCGCGTCGACCGGTACACCAAGCGTGGACCGCAGGGCCCGGAGAACGGGGGTCTGTCGGTCTCCCTGCTCGGTGACGACGGGGTGCGCTACTACGGCTCGCATCTGAGCGTCGTGGCCAGCGGTGTCGACGCCGGCGTCCGGGTCCGCGCCGGGCAGCAGCTCGGCAAGGTGGGGCGCACCGGCAACGCGAACAACGTCTGCCACGTGCACTTCGGCATCTCCCCGCCGTGTACGGGTAGGGACGGCTGGTGGATCCGGCGCGGGGTGCTCTGGCCGGCGCGTTACCTGGATTCCTGGCGGCGCGGCGGCAACCGGGAACCGGCCGCCGAGGTCGCCGCGTGGCACCGCGAACACGGCTGTCCGAAGGCTCCCTGACCGGCTTCGCACCCACTAGGTTCGGTGGGATGAAGGCCCGGGACCCCATCGCCGACCTACGCCGGATCGCGTTCCTGCTGGAACGGGCGAACGAGGCCACCTATCGGGTACGAGCGTTCCGGTCGGCGGCGACGGCGCTGGCCGGCCTGCCGGCGGCCGAGGTGACCGAGCGAGCCGGCAACGGCACGCTCACCGAGCTGACCGGGGTCGGTGATGTCACGGCCCGCTGCGTGGCGGAGTCGCTGGCCGGTGAGGAGCCGGTCTACCTGCGTCGGCTGGTGGCGACCGAGGGCAGCGACCTGGACGCCGAGGCGACGGCGCTGCGCACCGCCCTGCGGGGCGACTGTCACACCCACTCGGACTGGTCCGACGGCGGTTCGCCGATCGAGGAGATGGCGCTCGCCGCGGTGGAGTTGGGCCACGAGTACATGGTGCTGACCGACCATTCGCCACGGCTGAAGGTGGCCCGGGGGCTGACCGCGGACCGGCTGCGCCGGCAACTCGACCACGTGGCGAAGGTCAATGCGGCGCTGCCCGAGGGTTTCCGCATCCTCACCGGGATCGAGGTGGACATCCTCGCCGACGGTTCGCTGGACCAGGACGATGAGCTGCTGGCACAGCTGGACGTGGTGGTCGGGTCGGTGCACAGCGGCCTGAACGACGAGCGGTCGAAGATGACCCGGCGGATGCTGGCCGCGGTCGCCAACCCGCACCTGGACATTCTGGGCCACTGCACCGGCCGGATGGTGTCGTCCCGCCCGGCCGGCGTGACCGGCCCGGGTGATCGGGGGCACCGGGCCCGGACCCGGGCGGAGAGTGACTTCGACGCGGACGCGGTCTTCGCCGCCTGCGCCGAACACGACACCGCCATCGAGATCAACTCCCGGCCGGAGCGGCAGGACCCGCCGAAACGCCTGATCCGGCGCGCCCTGGAGGCCGGTTGCCGGTTCGCGATCAACACGGACGCGCACGCGCCCGGCCAACTGGACTGGCAGCGGTTCGGCTGCGAGCGGGCCGCCCTCTGCGGCGTCCCGGCCGACCGCGTCGTCAATACCTGGTCGGCGAAGCAGCTGGTGGCCTGGACGCACGACCGGCCCTGATCGGCGGCGGCCTCGGCGTCGATCGACTCGCCTCGCCGACCACCTCGGCGTCGATCGACTCGCCTTGCCGACCACCTCGGCGTCGATCGACTCGCCTTGCCGACCACCTCGGCGTTGATCGACTCGCCTTCGCTGGAATCGGGGCATCCTGGTCCGACGGACACCCCGATTTCAATGAAGCCGAGTCGATCACGTACCGGATGGGCCGGCGACCAGCGACGCGCCGCCACGCCCGACGCAGGCCGGGCGGCGGCCCCGACGCGGGCCGGGCGGCCCCGACACGGCCGGGCGGCGGCCTCCGCCGTGACGGATTCGCCGCCGTGCGGCGCGGAGTCCGGTGCGGACCAGCGGCGGGCGGCACCCTCAGCGGCGGGCGGGCTCGGCGGCTGGCGCGGCGGGCGCGCCGACGCCGACCACCGGGCGGGGCTTCCGGCGGCCGAGCACGCCCTGCGAGACCGCGACCCCGAGCAACACGATGAGTGCGCCGACTGGCTGGTGCCAGTTGAGTCGCTCGTCCAGCGCCACGGCACCGATCAGCACCGCGAAGATCGGGATCAGGTACGTGACGGTGGAGGCGGTGCTCGCACCGGCGAGTCGGATGTTGCGCATGTTGATGACGAACGCCAGCCCCGTGCCGAGCGCGCCGAGGGTCAGCACGCTTGCCACCACTCCCGTCGACAACTCGGTGGGCAGCGGCGGCGTGCCCGCGACCAACGGGGCGACGATGGCCAGTTGCCCGGCGGCGAGCAGCAGTTGCGCGGCGGAGAGCGAGAGGCCGGAGTGCGCGCTGCCGGCGAGGAACCGCTTCTGGTACGGGATGGAGACGCCGTAGCAGGCAGCGGCGCCCAGGCACATCAACTGCCCGGTGAAGTGCGCCCCGCCGATGCCCTCCCAGACCCCGAGCACCACCAGCACACCGAGGAAGCCCAGCCCGAGCCCGACCGCGCGGCGCACGGTCAGCCGCTCGGTGCGGAAGACCAGCACTGCCAGCGGCAGCACGATCAGCGGGGTGGTGGCGTTCCAGATGCCGGCCAGCATCGACTCGACCCGCTGCTCGCCGTAGCCGAAGAGGGTGAACGGCACGGCGACACCGAACGCGGCGACGACCGTCAGGTGCGCCCAGACCCGCGGCTCGCGGGGCAGCCGGTCGCGCAGCACGGCGAGGACCACCAGCAGGGTCAACGCACCGGCGACGACCCGGTAGAGGGTGAGCTGGACCGGGTGCAGCTCGGCCACCCCGACCTTGATGAAGAGGAAGCTCGAACCCCAGATCGCGGCGAGGGCGACGAAACCCGGCAGCCAGGCGCGGACCGGAGATTTGTCAGGAGTGGTGTCCGTGTTCACCCCTGACACTCTGCCGTAGCCGTCCGACAAAGTCGCGCCCCTTTCGGACGTCGCGCCCTGCCGCAACCTGTTGCTCGAACGACAAACGTCGTCGACACGGAGGCGGGATGGTCACGTAGGGTCGCAGCGTGGGACGAATTGATGAACTCGCCAACCGATACGTGGCCGAGTGGGCGCCGTTGAGCCCCACCGGCGCGACCTTCGTCGGCATCGCCGGCCATGACGATCAGCTCGACGACCTCTCGCCCGACGGTTACCGGGCACGCGCGGACCTCACCCGCCGGACGCTCGCCGAGCTGGAGGTGACCGAGCCGGCGACCGAGTCGGAACGGACCGCCAAGGAGGCCATGCAGGAACGGCTCGGCCTGGACCTGGCCCGGTACGACGCCGGCGAGGTGACCAGCGAGGTGAGCGTCATCACCAGTGGTCTGCACGAGATCCGCATGGTGTTCGACCTGATGCCGACCGCGACCACCGACGAGCAGGCCAACGTCGCCGCCCGGCTCAACGGCTTCGCGGGCGCGTTGGAGGGCTACAAGACCACGCTGCGCGAGGCGCTCGCCGCCGGCCAGATCAGCTCGAAGGTGCAGCTGGTCGAGGTGGCCAAGCAGTGCGACATCTGGGTCGACCCGGCCGGGGACAACTTCTTCCACGGGCTGGTCGAGCGGTTGGGCGCGGAGGGCACGCTCGGCGCTGAGCTGCGCCGGGGTGCGGCGGCCGCGACCGCGGCGACCGCCGAGTTCGGCCAGTTCCTGCGTACCGAGCTGGCGCCGCACGGCCGGGACAAGCAGGCCGCCGGCCGGGAGCGCTACGAGCTGGCCTCGCAGTACTTCCTCGGCGCCAAGGTCGACCTGGACGAGACGTACGCCTGGGGTTTCGCGGAGCTGGCCCGCCTGGAGGCGGAGATGCGGGTCGTCGCCGGGCGCATCGCCGGCTCCGGTGCCACCGTCGACGAGGCGGTGGCCACGTTGGACGCCGACCCGGCCCGGACGATCCAGGGCAAGGAGGCGTTCCGGGACTGGATGCAGGCGCTCGCCGACAAGGCGATCGCCGAGCTGCACGGCACCCACTTCGACATTCCGGAGCAGGTTCGCCGCATCGAGTGCTGCCTCGCCCCGACCAGCGACGGTGCCATCTACTACACCGGCCCCAGCGAGGACTTCTCCCGCCCGGGCCGGATGTGGTGGGCGGTGCCGCAGGGCATCAGCGACTTCTCCACCTGGCGAGAGGTGACCACGGTCTACCACGAGGGCGTGCCGGGTCACCACCTCCAGGTGGCGCAGACCGCCGTCCGGGCGGACCTGCTCAACCGCTGGCAGCGGCTGCTCTGCTGGGTCTCCGGGCACGGCGAGGGCTGGGCGCTCTACTCCGAGCGGCTGATGGACGAGCTGGGCTACCTGGAGGACCCGGGCGACAAGCTGGGCATGCTCGACGGCCAGGCGATGCGCGCGGCACGGGTGATCGTCGACATCGGCATGCACCTGGAGCTGGAGATCCCGAAGGACAACCCCTTCGGCTTCCACCCGGGCGAGCGGTGGACGCCCGAGCTGGGCTGGGAGTTCATGCGGGCGCACTGCCGGGTGCCGGACGAGAACCTGCGCTTCGAGCTGAACCGCTACCTGGGCTGGCCGGGGCAGGCACCGTCGTACAAGGTGGGTGAGCGGATCTGGCTCCAGGCCCGCGACGACGCCAAGGCCCGCAAGGGCGCGGACTTCGACCTGCGGGAGTTCCACCGGCAGGCGTTGGACCTGGGCGCGCTGGGTCTCGACCCGCTGCGCCGGGCGCTGGCCCGACTCTGATCCGGCGGCGGTCGCGCGCGCGGCGGTACGACGAGTCCGCCGCCGCGCGCCGCCGCGCGCTCAGCCGAGGGTCAGCGCCAACGCCGGTCGGGCGGTCAGCGTGTCACTGGTGACGTACGCCAGGTCGATGGCTGGATCGGTGAACGTGATCGGAATGGGTGAGGTGACCGGAATGCCGTCCGGTAGTGGCAGATCCGGAGTCAACGTGATCTTGATGCCGAGCAGTCGGCCGACGAACCGGGTGGCGTAGAAGGCCACGTCACCGGTGACGGTCAGCCGGTCGGTCGCGTACCGCTGGTTGCGCCCCGCAGGGCCGTCGGCGCGCAGCAGGAAGTCGTCGGTCACCGCCTCCCGCATGCTGAACTTCAGCACCGTGAGGTCGCCCTTATCGGTGTGCAGGTCGATGATGCCCTCGAACCGCAGCCCGGTCATCCGCACCGACGATCCGGTGAGCTTGGACGGCGTCCGAGCCACCCTCGGCAGGTCCGGATCGGCGGCGATGCGCGGCAGCGGCTTGCCCGGCTCCACCGCGCCCGGCTTGTCGGGGGCCGCCGTGCCCGGCCTGTCCGGGGCCGCGCTGCCGGGGGCCGGCGACGGGCAGTTGGCGGCCCCGGGGCGGGCCGTGGGTGTGCCGGTCGGCTGCGCCGAGGGCGTGCCGGTCGGGCTCGCCGACGGTGTCGCGGTCTCTTCGCGCCGTCCGCCCGTGAGCAGATCACCGATCCCGTCCAGGATGTCGGTGATCACGTTGCCGCTCCGCTCCGGGCTCGGACTCGGTGTGGGTGTGGCGGCACTGCGGCTGGGCGACGGAGTGACGGCCCGGGACGGGGTGGGACAGGCGGTCGGCTGCCGACTCGGGGCGGCCTGCACCGCTCGGGGTTGGATGGCCAGGCCGGCGGCGGCCAGGCCGAGCACCATGAGAGTGATGCCGAAGGCACGCGGATCAGCGGACCGTCCCGGCCGTTCGGGCGGCGCACCCTCGTCGGACGCCTGGACCGCCGGGTGATCGACCTGCTCGACGTCGGCCTGTTCGGTGCTGGGCGGTGCGGAGTGGGTTGGCGTCCAGGCGAAGGAGAGCGCGCTGCCCACGATGCCGAGCAGCAGACCGACGAAGAAGCCGCCGAGGTTGAGCCCGATCAGCGAGTAGACCGCGGTGACCGCCGCGACGACCGAGTAGAACAGGCGCTGCGCCGGGGTGAACCAGAGCAACAGGCCGCAGGTCACCAGGATGACCGGGATCAGCAGCGAGAGCAGGCCGCCCGCACCACTGTGGAAGCTGAGGCCGTTGAGGGTCATTCGGGTGGAGGCGAACATCTCCAGCCCGGCCAGGGCGGTGAGCAGTCCGCCCCAAAACGGCCGACTCCGCTGCCAGCGGCGGAAGAACCGCCACGCCTGAGCCGGGCCACCGGGCCGGACGTGGGACGGGTTCGCGGTTGTCACGTGCTCCTCCTGGCCGAGCGGGACGGGGACACGGGTCGGACCCGCGGTGGTGGGGGCACACCGCGGGCCCGAGCTCACCTCAGAAGCACTCCTTGCCCTTGGCGTCGTCGCCCACGTTGACCTTCAGCCGAAGGCCGACCAGGTTGAACGTGGCCGCTGTCGTGTAGCGGGACACCTGCTGCAGGTTGGTGATGGTGACGTGGTCGGAGTTCTGGCCGAACGAGCCGGCCTGCGCCGTCGGGTTCAGGTCGGTGGCGTCCCGGCCGATCCTGATGTTGGTGAAGGTCGCATTCCCGTTCAGCGAGTCCATCGCGATCAGCAGGTCCTTGGCGCGGGCGGGCTCCTTGCCCTCACCGGCGTTGATGGTGAGCACCACCGGCAGGCCCGGCAGATCGGCGCGGACGGACTGGCAGAGGCTGTACAGCTCGGCGCTGCTGATCTCGGAGAGCGCGACCGGGTGGACCTGACCGGACTTCCCGTCCTTGCCCTTCTCCCGGACGATGCCGCCGTACTGCTTGAAGCCGTCGCCCTCGAGGCGGTCCGCGCCGATCTTGAACGTCTGTCCGGAGACCGTGATGTCGGATGCGATCGCGCCGGTCGACATTCCAAACAGGATGGCGCCGGCGGCGGCGGTGGCGGGCACCATCATGGCGGCGAACCGCCACCACCGGGTACGCCCCTGACTGTCAAACCGATCCTGCACAGGTTCCTCCTCAGGTGGATGCGTGCGGGTGGCCGGTCCCGAACTGGCGGCCCCACCGGGTCCGTCATCTATTACCGGCTGGTAACCATCGCGCCTGATGGTGCACCCGCCGAGGCGCAGCTCACAACCCCCCGATTACCCGCCAGTAACAGAGCGATGATCGGACGACAGCGCCGCGTAACGTTCCGTCAAGGCGGCGAGAGGTGAGGGCGGTGGAATTTGTACCAAAGCCGGCATTTACCTGAGTTCCAGCAACTGATAGTCACCACTGCATCGACCGATTACAAATTAGTAACGAGTGTAAAGCGGGCAGCCACGCCAGGGCTCGGTCGACGCCGCGCGACCCCTCCCTCAAGCGCAGCTGGATGGCTATGCTCTGCGGCGTGCCGCTGATCGATTACTACGGCCCCCAGGGCTGGGGCAGCCAGTCACCCCCGTTGCGGCAGCGCCAGTACGTCGCAACCGACCTGATCTTCTCCGCGATAGCCGCCGACTCGGCATCGCAGGCGACCGTCCTCGACGTCGGGTGCGGCGATGGCAGTTTCCTGGCCCATCTCGCGTCCACGTCCGCCGAGCGGAACATCCGCTGGATCGGGGTGGACTACTCGGAGCACCAACTCGCAAGGGCAGCCGAGCTGCCGTTCGAGTTCCACCGCTGCGACCTCGACGACGGACTGCCCCTGCCGGACGCTTCGATCGACCTGGTGCACGCGGGTGAGGTGCTTGAGCACCTGTACGACCCCGACCACCTGCTGGAGGAGTGTGCGCGCGTGCTTCGGCCGGGCGGCCACCTCGTCCTCACCACGCCAAACCTGCAGGCCTGGTACAACCGGGCACTCTTCCTAGCTGGCGTCCAGCCGATCTTCTACGAGACCTCCACGCGGTCGACCGAGGTCGGCGCCGGGGCGCTGCGTCGCCTCAAGACCGACACCATGCCGGTCGGGCACCTACGCCTGTTCAACCGCACCGCACTGCTCGACCTGCTACGTCGCGAAGGATTCGAGCCAGTCACCCTGCGAGGCGCCGGGTTCCACGGGGTCCCGTCGAGCATGGCCTGGTTTGACGCGGCCATGTGCCGCCGGCCTTCGCTCGCCTCGATCCTTGTGGTGCTGGCCGTCAAGCGCTGACAGCAGTTCGGTGGGCCCGGCGAACCGGACCCACCGAACTGGTAGCTCAGGGTTCAGAGCGCGGCGGGACGCTCAGCCGCGGAACGCTGGTCGGGCACCGTTCGTTCGGTCGAGTCGGCGGTTGGCGCGTCCGGCTGGGCGACCTCACCGTCGTCGTCGGCCCGGTGACTGCCGGCCCGCTCGTCCTCGACCTGCTCGGCGTCGGCACGCTTGACACCACCGCGCAAGGCCAGCAGTACGCCGCCGGCGATCGCCAGCAGGCCGAGCAGACCGAGCGTGATCGGCCCCCAGAGGCGCACGAGCTTGATGGACGCCGCGTTGTCCGCGGCGCGCTCGGCACTGGCGATCACGGTCGCCTCGTTGTAGCGGAAGTCGGCGTTCAGCAGCACGGTCGGCGGTCCCACGTCCGGCACCAGCACCTTGCGCGGCTGGTCGCGGACGTCCACGTACGAGCCGGTGACCGGCTCTACCCAGAAGCTGCGCGTGTTGGTGTACATGAGTCGGGCGGTCGTGGCCCCGGGGGCGAAACGTGCCAGCAGCACCTTGAGGTTGCTCTCGGCCAGCACCAACTGCGACTCGGGGACCGTCTGCTCGAAGCGGTAGGCCTCGACCCCGCGCACTTCGGTGACCTCTTTGAACTGCGCCGGAACCGTCTTGCGAATTTCACGGTCGTAGACCGGATAGTCCTTCTTCTCGGTGCCGAACGGGAACTTGTAGACCTGGCCCGCGTAGTTCGCGGGCTGGCCGGTGCCGTCATCGAGCCAGGCAGGATCCCACTTGGCGGCCGCACCGCTAACGCGGTCAATGGCGAGTTCTGTGCTGTACTCGCTGATGATCTCGCTATTGTCCATGCGCCGCACCGACTGGAATACGTCCCAGACGACCGCCTTGCCCTTGAGGTCGCCGGTCATCTTCTCGTCGGTGGTCTTCGGCTGCGGGACCACCTCGACAGTCGACCGTAGACCGCCCCGCTCGACATTCGCCGCGCCCGCCTTGATCTGGAGGAACTCGGCGTTGGCCGACTCTGCCACGGACTCCGACCGATCCAGGTCGTACGGCAACTGACTGACCGCGGGTGCGACGTACAGTGGCAGCCCCACAGCGGCGACGACCAGCAGGACGCCAAGGCCAAACAGCATGGCGCCGACAATCCTCTTCACTGCTCCTCCTTCAATGACAAGGCGAAAAGGCGCCAGCCAGCCAAGCGCTGAAGACATCGACGTCACGAGTGGACGCCTCTGGCATGGCGGCACGTTACTCTCCAGTCACCTCTCTCCGCGACCCCCGGGAAGCTTGATGTTCACTGCCCTCTCCGCCCCCGCGCTTCCGCGTCTGCCGGCCCTCGACGGGGTGCGGGTAATTGGTGCGGCTGCGGTGATTGCCCAACACGTCGGATTCATCACGGGCGTCACCACCAGGGAGACCTGGGGCGGCTGGATCGCCATGATGGATTTCGCGGTCGCGCTCTTCTTCGTACTCTCCGGTTTCCTGCTGTTTCGCCCGTGGGCGCGTGCGGCCGCCACCGGTTCCGCGACGCCAGGTGCCCGACGCTTCTACTGGAAGCGGGCGACGCGCATCCTGCCGGCGTACTGGCTCGTGGTCATCGTCTGCCTCACGGCGCTTCCGGAGGGCGGCGTCGCGCCGTTGGGCGACTGGTTGCGGCACGCCACCTTCACCCAGATCTACGAGCACGGGCAGATCCGGCGCGGGCTGGGCCAGACCTGGAGCCTCGCCACCGAGGTGCTCTTCTACCTGGCGCTGCCGTTCGCGGCGGCGGCACTCGTGGGGAGGCGGTGGCGACCCGTCCGGACGGTGTGGCTCGCGGGAACCGGTCTGGCGATCACCGTGGGCTGGATCGTGGCGATGGGAACGGGCCTCCTGGACACCGGCCTGCACATCATGTGGTTCCCGTCGTACGCACTGTGGTTCGCCGCGGGCATCGTCCTCGCCACGATCCACGTGGCCCTTCGAACGTCGACGGCACCCCGCTCGTGGCAGGTCTTCGACCAGCTCGGCTCCGCGCCACTGGCCTGCTGGGGCATTGCGCTCGGGCTGCTCGCCGTGGCCAGCACCTCAGTCACCGGGCCGCGGGGCCTCGCTGCCCCGACGGCCGGGCAGTTCGCCGCGCAACTGGGGCTCTACGTGGGCGTCGCGGTAATGATCATGGTCCCCCTGGTCTTCGGCCCTACCACGCTGATGTCGCTCGCACTCGGCAGCGCGCCGGTCCGGTGGCTCGGCACACTCTCCTATGGGATGTTCCTCTGGCACCCGCTGGTGCTCGACCTGATCTACCGCGTCGAAGACCGCGCCTACTTCACCGGCAATCCGTTGCGGGTCTACGCGCTCACCCTCGCGGGGGCGATCGCGTTCGCGGCGGTCAGCTACTACGTCGTCGAGCGGCCTGCGCTGCGCTGGGGATCGGCCGCCGCAAGGCGCCGCGCGGGTAAGGCGACCGAGCACCACAGTGCGGTGACGGCGGCCAACGCCGCCAGCTGAGGTGCTGCGGACGTGTGATGGAGGGGATCCACGAGCGAGATCCAGCCCGCCACGGCGAAGCAGAGGACCGGGAACAGCCATGCCACCAGCCGGCTGACCCGACGAAGTCTACGCAGCTCACTGCGGTACAGGTGTGGTGCGAGGACCCCGAGGGTGACCAGCACCGCCGCACCGGTGGTCGCCAGCGCGAAGGCCCAGAGTCCGCCGAAGCTCAGCAGTGCCGCGGCGCCGACGACGCTGGGTAGCAGCCACTCTCGCCGGCGCCGCCCCGGCGCGACCGGGAACGGCCGCGCCGGTCGGCGGGTCGGCAGCACCGCGAGCAGCAGAACGGCCCCGAGTAGCACCGCGCCCGCCACCAGGCCAACCCGGAAGACCCGGTCCGGTGTGAAACGGAGTACGACGTCGCCGCCCACACCGGGTGGAAGTAGCCAGCCCTGCTGCCACCCGTCGACGACGATGGGCGCGAGCTTGCGTCCCGCCACGGTCGCCTGCCAGCCGGGGTTCTGGTTCTCCCGCACCGCGAGGATCGTGCCGCCCGGGTTACCGGCGACGTGCAGCCGCCGCTCGGTCGCCGACCAGTCGACGATACGTACGGGGCTCGGCGTCGCGGTCGGACCGGAGCGGCCGACCGGGTCCAGAACGAGCCTGGTCGGTGTGGCCAGATCACTCCCGGTGGCCACCACCCGCAGCTCGCCAGCAGGCAACTCCAGTGGCTTCGACACCGTCGCGCCGCACGCCGTGGCTCGTACCTCCCTGAGCTCCAGCAGGTCCCGGCGGCTTGCCGTGACGGCGGTCCGCACCTGCGCCCCGGCGACCTGAAGCGTTGGTCCGCTGCCGCACGGCAACGACACGCGCTCATCGAGATTCACCGCGATCGGCGGTCCCGCGGGCAGGGCGCTCACCTCGCCGATACCCAGCGGCAGCCGCTCCGACCTGCCCTTGTACGGGTCGAAGCTCTTCACCGAGGTGTTCGCGCGAAAGAGGATCGTGACCTCGTCGGTGCGCAGCGGCCGGTCGAACCTGAGCACCCCATCCGTGCCGACGGTGCCCCCGCGTACGCCCCCGTCGCCGATGACGGTGACTCGCCAGGGGCGCGCTCGGGCGACCGAGTCCGCCGACGACAATCGCAACCCGTTGATCGTGCGAGTGGTCAGCCAGTTGAGTTTCAGCCAGGGACCCTCGTCCTCCGCCGCCGGCAGCCAGGCCGTCGCTGGGTCACCGTCGAGAACGGCACCGGGACGGGCCGCCGGATCGGGCACCGCGCTCGACGAGGCGGTGGCGCGCGGCGGCAACGTCAGCGGCCACGACTTCGCCACCTCCGCGTCCAGCAGCGCGCTGAGCTGCGGCCCGGCCTTCGGTCGCGCCCAGATCGCCGGGACGTACGACGCACCGGTCGGCAGAACCACCGTCCGGTCGAGCCGCGCGCCGTCCTCCGACGCGCGGCCCACGCCCGAGCCGCAACGCGGCGCGTCGTCGATGAAGAAGCAGGAGTCGACGGTCGGCGACGAGGTGAGCACCACCGTCGCGGGCTGCTCGGTGTCGGGGCCCTGCGGTGTGACGAGCGTCCGGGCCGCCTGCATCCCGGGGATCTCCATCTCGGCGATACCGATCCGACCCTGCCCGGTCCGGGTCGGCAACGCCGCTTCGATGGTGACCCTGATCCGGGTGCTGGAGTGCACGCCGGGAAGCCGCACGGTCAGTGTCGGATCGAAGGAATTGACAGTCACCCGCTCCGGGCCGCTGCGCACGGTCACTCTGGTGGGCAGCGCGTCGGCCTCCGTGTCGAACCGCAACCGCACCTCCGAGACCTTCTTGGGCTCGGCGAGTTCAACCTCCAGCCACTGGCGGGTGGGGGCACTGGGGGCGGTTCGCCAGGAGGTGGACGGGTCACCGTCGATCGCCGCGTACGGGTGGTGGGCTGGGCGGGACCCGGTCAACGGGTGCGCCTGCGCCCAGGAACTGGAGGCGGTGACCCCGCTGATCCCGACGTAGCGCGTGACGGTGGCGTACTCGTCTCCCCACGGCGGCAGGTAGTCGCGGGCGACTCCGCTGAGCAGGGTTCGCTGGTCAGCTTCGGTGGTTGCCGACGCGTTGTCGTGCAGCAGTCCGAAGCTCACCTCCCGACGACGCATGCCGTCGGTCAGCAGCACCGGTCCCAGAACCTGACCGTTCGGCAGGTCACCGGCGAGCACCGTGGGTGCCGCGTCGAGCCTGCGGGCCGCGGCGATGTCCAGCAGCGACTCCGGTCCGCCGACCACCGTCGAGATCGCCGTGGCGTCGTACGCCACCACCGGTTGCACCACCTGCTGGACCTCGTACACCTCCAGCGCACGGTTGGGCACGTCCAGGCCCTGGTCGCGGTAGCCGCCGAAGGTTTGGCCTCCGCCGACCATCGGGCCGAAGGCGGCGACCAACCGCAGCCCCGGGGATCGGGCGATGGCCTGCCGAGCCTGCACCGGACGGGCCGCACGGGACGCGCCGTAGTCGAGGTCCGACCGGAGCAGGACGTACCGCACTCCGGAACGGGCGAGCAGATCGGCCAGGCCGTCCGAGCCGGCGCCGGTGGCCACCACCGATTCGACGGCGTCGAGGAGTCGGATCGTCGTCGGCGGGGTGAGCGGGATCGAGTTGCGTACCGCCCATGAGCTCTTCAGCAGCGGCTGGGTGATCTCGTCGGCCGGGCTGCCCCACTGGTAGTTCGGAAACCGGGCGGCCGGCGCCACCAGCACCCGGTCGCGCCCGAGGTTGGCGTCCAGCCAACTGCCCGCGGCATGCCAGTAGCTGGGAATTTCGTCGAAGCTGCCCTTGATCGGCAGCTGACCGGCGAGGGCGGGGCTCGCGATGGCGGCGATCCCGGTCAGCGCCACGACCTTCACCACGATCGCCCGCTTCTGCGCCGAGTGCCACCGGCGACCGGCCACCGCGGCGGTGCGGGCCACCGTGCCCAGTAGGTGGGCCAGACCGAGGATCAGCGGCAGCCGCACCACCACGTCGAACTTGTGCACGTTGCGCAACGGCGCGCCCGCCCGGTCGAGGAAGGACCGTTGCGACTCGGCGAAGAGCCCGTCGACGGCGGCGACATGCCCCATCCCGACCAGGGCGATGCCGACGAGCAGGCCGGTGACGAGGAAGCGCCGGTGCGGCATTCCGCTTCGCGCGAGGCCGGCGAGACCCAGGCCGGCGATCACGAGAGTGGCGATGATCAGTGGGCCGTCGAGTGCGAGCTGGGCACCGGCGTCCCACGACCGACCGTAGGCGAGCCAGTGCGAGGCTCCGCGCATCGTCGTCGCCAGATCGGTCACCCGGGTGGTCACGGGGGCTGTCTCGATGTAGTCGAGGAACGACGGACTGTACCGGCCGAGCACCAGCAACGGCACCAACCACCAGGCGGTCGCGGCGGCGACCGCCGCGCCCCACGCGACGATCGCGATGAGGCGACGTCGCATCGACGGCAGCGTCGCCAGCCAGAGCACCGCCAGGGGTACGACCGCGAGAACGGCTGTGGCGTTGACACCGCCGGCGCAGGCCACGGCCAGCGCGGACCAGGTGACGGCACGGCGCAGCGATGCGCCGCGGGCCAGCCCGATCAGGGGGACGAGCACCCAGGGAGCGATCGCGCTGGGCCACGCCTCGACCGAGATGGGGCCGAGTTCGGTGACGATCCTCGGGGAGAGTGCGAACGCGACTCCCGCGATGATCCGGGCGGCCGGCGTGCCGATGGCCAGCCGCTCAGCCAGCTGGATGATCCCGACGAAGGCGACGCACATCAGCAGGGCCCACCAGAGACGCTGCACCACCCATGCGGGCATACCCACGGCGTCGCCGGCTGCGAAGAATGGTCCCATCGGCCATAGGTAGCCGTACGTTTGGTTCTGTAGTTGACCGAACGACCCCGCTGGATCCCAGACGTGCATTGCGCGTTCGAGCCATCCGACGGGATTTGTCGCAAGATCGACCTTGGTGTCCATCACGATCTTGCCAGGTTCCTGAAGGAACGCCAACGCCGTGAGCGCGACGCAGACCGTTACTGCGCGCAATCGCCATACCGCCGAGGAGGCGCCGCCGGGCACCGACTCTCCCGCCGGTTGCGATTCCTTGCGCATTTAGCCTCTCCCGTCTGCTGCCGGCCGCACGGGGCACATCGGACTGCTGCATCAACCCATTGCGGGTTCGCACACGAGCGCCTTAGGGTGGCGCGATCGCGAACACTACTCGGCAGTAGGAGCAGCGGGTGCAGACCCTCGACGGCCCCGGACGGCACGTACTGTTCCTCAACTGGCGTGACACGCGCAATCCCGAGGGCGGCGGCTCGGAAGTGTACGTCGAGCGGATCGCCGGCGAGCTGATAGCACACGGGCACCGTGCGACGCTATTGTGCGCCAGCCATCCCGGCGCACCCAACGAGGAGACGACGGAGTCCGGCTTACGAATCGTCCGTCGGGGCGGCCGGCACACCGTCTACCTGCGGGCGGCGCTCGTCTACCTCGCCGGCCTTGTCGGATTCGGCCCATTGGCGCCGCGATCGCTCGGCCGACCCGATCTGATTGTCGACGTCTGCAACGGGCTGCCCTTCCTCTCCCCGCTGTACGCGCGCTGCGCCGTCATCATCCTCGTCCACCACGTCCACCGTGAGCAGTGGCCGGTGGTCCTCGGCACCTGGGGCGCCCGCATCGGATGGTGGATCGAGTCGAACCTGGCGACGCGCGTCTACCGCCGGTGCCGTTACGTCACCGTCTCCGCCGCGACCCGCAACGAACTGGCATTGCTCGGCGTCGACCCAGCCCGTGTCACGGTGGTGTACAACGGAACTCCCGCATTAACGCCCGACACCGCCCCTCGTACCCCTTACCCCTCTCTCCTGGTGCTGTGCCGCCTCGTCCCCCACAAGCGGGTGGAGATTGCCCTGGAAGCGGTGGCACGACTCGCCCCCGAATTTCCTGGCCTGCGACTGACCGTCGCGGGACAGGGATGGTGGGAAACGCGGCTACGCGACCTCGTGGACATTTTGGACATCGGTGACCGAGTGCTATTCGCTGGCTTCGTGACGGAGCCGGAAAAACACGAATTGCTGTGCTCGACCTGGGTTGCCCTGACGCCTTCCCTGAAAGAGGGATGGGGCCTGACGATTGTCGAGGCGGGAACAGTCGGTACGCCCACCGTGGCATTTCACGACGCGGGCGGTGTCGCCGAGGCAATCGTCGCCGGGGAGACCGGTTTACTCGCCCACGATACGACTGACTTCGTCGCACAGGTGCGGAGCCTTTTGGCCGACGACATATTTCGTCATGAGATGGGAAAGGCGGCGCAGGCGCACGCCGCCCGCTTCACCTGGTCGGCATCGGGAGACCGTTTCGCCGACCTCGTCCGGGCCGTCGTCGACGGCGGGCCGAAGTCGGCGGAAGGCTACCTGACGCCGTAGTGCTGGGGGTCACCGTTGTCGTCGGAGGTGCTCGCCGCGGTGCCCGACGAAACGACGAGCTGCTGGGTCATGGCACCCAGCGCCACCACCGCCAGCACCGCACCGACCACCGCGGCCAGCATCAAGGTAAGCGGCTTTGGCATTGTGCACCCTCCTCCATCGACATGCGTGGCGGCACGTTACCACGCGGTAGGGCGGCGCAACAGGCTCACGATCGCGAGCAGGAGGGTCGCCAGCGCGGAACAGAGGCCGACAATCAGGGGCCACCCGCCGCGCTGCTCGGTGCCAGCCGCCGGCGCCGCCGCGTTCCGGTAGAGCGTCAGCTCCGGCCCACTGTGGATGACCTGGAGACCGTCCAGCACCTGCGGCGGGACTGTTCCTCCCGACCGGTGCTGAACCACGACCCACCGCAGGTCGCTGCCGGCCAGGGAACGCCGTTCGGCGAGCGCCCCACGGAGCTGCGCCACCCGGCCGCTCTCCCCGTCCACCCTCCGGTCTCCAACGAGAAGGGTGTCGTCCGTGATCACCTCCACCGGGAGGTAGCGCGCCAGCGGATCGATCACCACCGTGCCCTGGTTCCAGCGGTACGACCGGTACATGCTCATCGGCAACGAGAGAGTCGGCCCCGGCTCCCGGGCGACCGTCCGCGCGACAACGTCCCACTCCTGCGGGTACCGAACTGGATGCAACCGGCCGGCCACCCCGTACGCCAGATCGGGTAGGACCGCCACCGGCAGGAGCACCAGCCCGATCAGGGCCAGACGGTCCCTGGGGTGCTCAAGACGCGCTACCACTCGTTCCCCACCGAGCGCGGCACAGAGCACCAGGCAGAGCGCGTACGGAATGAGGAGCTTCTGCCCGTCGCGGAGCAGCCCGGCGCCGGGCACCTCCGCCACCAGCCAACGCAGTGCGGCCGCACCCGCGGGCAGTGTCGCGGTGGCGGCAGCCGCGAACGAGCCGACGGCCAGCACGCCGAGTCGGATCGCCGCGCCCGTCGGCCAGCGGTCGCGCAGCGCCGGAAAGCCGAGGGCCGCGAGGACGAGCAGCCCGGCCGTGACGACCGGCACGAGCAGCGCGCCACGGCTGGCCGGCATTGTCAGCGAGTTCCAAATCCCACCCGTGCCGGCGAGCGCGGCGAGTGGGCCGGCCCAGTTCTCGCCACGGGCGGCGAAGGCCGCCACACCATCGGAATCCGAACGGCCACCGGCGGTGGTCACCGCGGCTGCGACCAGCCAGGGCAGGTTGAGCACGGCCACGGCACCGAACGCCGCGCCGAACGCACGTCTGCCCGGGCCACCGCGGCCCAGGAGAAGAACCGAGACCGTCGTCAGGGCCAACAGGCCTCCGGTGGGAGTGATCGCCGCGGCGGCAGCCGCCACCACCACCCGCGGCAGCGCCCCGCGCCGGCCCTCGCGCAGCCCGATCGCGGCCCGGACCAGCCAGGGCAGTGCGGCGTACGCCAGCAGCAGACCCCACTGCCCCAACAGCAACCGTTCGGCCAGGAACGGCGTCCAGGCGTACCCGATGGCCGCGACGAGGCGGGTCAGCTCTCGCCGCGCCGGAACCAGCCGGCCCGCACCCACCACCGCGACCCAGATGATCGCGACGAGCACGATCCGTTGCAGCAGCCAGCCGGGCACCGCCAGACTGACCAGAGAGACCACCGCGTCCTGCGGAACGGCACGCGGTAGCGCGTCACCCGAGGCGAACAGGTCCCAGCGCAGCGGCTGCCGGGGCACGAAGACCATGTCGTACCGCAGCACGTAACCCGGTCGGGTCAGCGGTGCCAGCACGAGGAGCACGGTCACTGCGGCGGCGACGTGCAGACGCAGCCGACCAGGCGGAGATTCCGGTCTCTCCGGGGCCCCCGGGCTCGGACCAGCCTGGTCAGCGCTTACGGAGGACAAGGACCAGGTTCCAGGTGAGGACCTCGCGTACGCCAGGCACGCGGACAACTCCCTTGGCCCACGCCGGCAGGTAGCGCGGCAGGATGTCGACGACCTCCGCCTCGGACTGCTGCCGGGCCCAGCGGAGCATCTCGCCGACCGAGACCGCGTACATGCTCTCGCCGAAGACGTTCTTCGGCCGCCGGCCCTGCTTGCGTTCATACCGCTGCGCCGCACGGTGCCCGCCCAGATAGTGCCACGGCGATGTCTCGTGGCCGCCCCAGGGCGAGAGCCAGTTGGTGAAGGACAGGAAGATCGTGCCACCGGAGCGGGTCACCCGGAGCATCTCGTCGGCCATGACGTACGGCTGCGACACGTGCTCCAGGACATTGGAGGAGAAGCAGACGTCGACCCCACCGGTGCGAACGGGCATCTCGAGCGCGCTGCCCATCACGCCGCCCGGCACGACCTCACCCCGCGCGGACATCTCGCCCGCGTCGCAGTCCACGCAGACAATCCGCGCACCGACCCGGGTGAGTGCTTCGGCGAAGTAGCCGGCACCTCCTCCGACATCCAGGACGACGGCACCGGTCAGATCGGCGTACGTCTGGAGTTGGTCGACGGTGTCCTGCGCGAGCAGGCCGTAGAAGAAATCGGGATCGGTCTGCTCCACGCGAAACGCACGGAACAGGCGCACCGATCGTGCCAGGTCGGCGCGGTGGGCACCGGGGAGCTTCACGCTTGGCTCCTACTTGTGGGCCAGGACGGGACGGTGTGCTGACAACGCCGGGATATCGGTCATGGTGACCCCACCCGAACCGGTCATGCCGGGAGACGTTAGCCCGTCCGCAGGCGCAGGTCGACTGGTCAGATGGACCTACTACCGCCCCACGCCGCCCCGCTCGTCTCTGTACCCTGTTGGCGCCCGACGGTTGCCCACCCCTTCGTCACGGCGGCGGGGAGAAGTGGAGTCAGACGGCCGGCATGAGAGGGACGACCGCACCGGCTTCCGACGCCGCCCGGATGGCGGTGACCGGCGGCGCCGTCATGGCCGCCGCGACCATGACCAACGGACTGGCCTATCTGGTGCCCATGCTCGGCGCCCGCCACCTCACCGCCGCCGACCTCGGAGCACTGGCGACCGTGCAGGCTCTCGTCGCCATCGCCGGCGTGGCCGGCGCGGGTCTCCAGACCGCCGTCGCCGTGCACCGGGCACGTCAGCCGCACACACCGACCGCGCGCGTCACCCTCACCACGGCGGCCGTGACCGCGGGCATCCTGGTCGCGGCCATTCCCCTGATCGTCACCACCCTGCACCTGCCGGTCGAGGTGGTGGTCCTGCTGGTGGGCATGACGCTTCCCGTCGTGCTGGCCGCCAGGTGGCTCGGCGAGTTGCAGGGGGACCAGCGTTTCCTGCGCCTGGCGATCGGCATGGGCGTGCTGGCCATCGGGCGTTACGTCGGCGTGATCGGTGGGCTCGCCCTCGGTGCCGGACTGGTCGGATCGTTGCTGGCCAGTCTCGTCTGCTCCTATGTCGCCCTGCCGATCCTGCGTCTGGCAGCCGGATCGGGGACGACGGCAACCGGAGGTCCCGCGACCGGAGCCCGCGCGGCAGGCAGGCCAGCCCTGGGGTTGAGGCAGGTCATGACGGCCAGTAGCGCCACCCTGGCGATGCTGGTCGCGTCGTACGCCGACCTCATCCTGGCCCGGCAGTTGCTGTCGCCGGCGGAGTCCGGCGCCTACGCCGTCGGGACCGTGCTCACCAAAGGGGCGCTCTGGGCACCACAGGTGGTCACCGTGCTGGCACTTCCCCGGATGGCCCGCCAGGACAGCAAGATGCGGCGGGCCGCCTACGCCGTCGTCGGGATCTGCGGTGCCGCACTCGTCATCGCGTCCGCGCTCGCCGGCGGTCTCGCCTTCCGGCTCGTGGGCGGGCAGGACTACGCGGCTCTCGGCAGATACGCACCGTTCTTCGCCGCCACCGGCGCCTTCTACGCGCTGGCCTTCGTACTGATCAACGCGCAGATCGCGAGCGGCGCCCGCTGGCCCTCGGTGCCGCTCTGGGTGGCGGCGGCCGTGCTCGTGCTCGTGGCGGTCTTCGTGGCGCCGCACACCTTCGTCGGCATCATGTGGACCGCCACCGCCGCTGCGGCGGCTTCCGCGCTCGCCCTGGCAGTCGTCGTCCGCACCTCGGCGCGGCGGCACGGCCCAGTGTCGGAGCCGGTGCCGCACCTCGTCGGACCTCCGGACCTCGCTGACCGGGTCAGCTGACGTCTCGCTTGAACAGGACCGAATTGACGTAACGCGGCCGAGGGAACACGACTCGTCGCGCGAAGCTCTGGTGTACCCGTGCTATCGCCTCGCGCTGATGGCCGCGGATGTCGAAGTCAACGAGCGGCAACCATTCCCGGCCCGGCAGCACATAGCCCCGGTAACCCCACTCGTCCAGCAGATCGATGATCGGGGCCACCGGCTGGACCCGCTCCTCGACCTCCACCAGCAGCACCGGGCCATCTCGGTGAATCGTCTCGGCCGCGCCTCGCAACGCCGGCAACTCGTGCCCCTCGACATCAATCTTCAGAAACCGCACGTCGCTGAGGCCCAGGCCGTCGATCGTCACCCGGGGCACGGTCACCGTACGACCGGCTCCGTACTCGAGCGACGAGGTGCCCACCGCGGGGCCACTGTCCGGCAGGAAGAGCTCGGCGCTTCCCTCGTGGTCGGACGCCACCGCCCGGATGACCCGCACCTCGGGGAAGGCACCCGCGACACTTCGCGTGAGTTCCTCGTTCGGCTCGATGGCGACGACGTGGTCCGCCAGCTTGCGCATGCGTCGAGTCCACGGCCCGTACCAGGCGCCGACATCGAGCGCGGTGCCGCCCTTCGGCATGAACTCCGCCAGGCGTGCCAGCTCCGGCTCGACCCGCGGATAGACCGCCCGGATGGCTCCCGCGACGACCCGATCAGGCAGCAGCGACGCCACGTGCGAACTCACTGCGGTCAGCAGACCGGTCGAAGACGGCATGAGCGCAAAGGGTAATGGTCAGCGGCACAGCTGAACAGGTGTGCGGACCACCGAGGCGACACCGGCCCAACCGCTCAGGACCCTGCCGACAACCAGTCCTCCAGAAGGCGGTGGTCGATCGCGTCCACCCGACCGAGCGTACGGCCGGAAGCCACCCGCTCCCGCAGCTCCGCGCGGGTGAACCAGCGCGCCTCCAGCAGCTCCTCGCCGTCGACACGTACCTCGTCGGACGTGGCGGTGGCCCGGAAGCCCACCATCAGGCCGGCGGGGAACGGCCATGCCTGCGATCCCTGGTAGGTCACGTCGGTGACGGTCACGCCGGCCTCCTCGGCCATCTCCCGACGGACCGCGTCCTCCAGGCTCTCGCCGACCTCGACGAAGCCGGCCAGCGTCGAGTACGCGTCCTCGGGTGCACCGGCGTGCCGGGCCAGCAGGCAGCGCCCGGGCGAGCCTGGTGCCTCGACCAACACGATGATCGCCGGTTCGATCCGGGGGAACAGGAGTCGCCCGCACTCCCCGCCGGTGCATGTCCGCACGTGCCCGCCACCGTCGGCGACGGCCGGCGCACCGCACGTCCCGCAGTAGCGCTGCTGCCGGTGCCAGTGCAGCAACCCCCTGGCGTACGCCTGGACGGCCGCGTCGCCCGGCTCGAGCCGCCCGACCAGTGCCCGTACGTCGACGGACCGCACGGCACCGGCCATCTCGGTGGCCGACCGCTCGGTGAGCGCGGAGAGGTCCACGGCGAACACCGCGACGTCCCCGTCGAGCCCCAGGAAGACGGTGTCACCGGCAGCGGACCGGACCAGAGACGCGCGCTCCGCGGTGAGCCGCACCGGGCCGTCCCCGTCGACGAGACAGCGATCCCGCCACATCGGCAGCACCACGGTGGTCGGCTCGGTGAGCAGCGCGCCCAACCGGGTGGGATCGGTGCGCAGGGCGCCCGCCCGGTCCAGCCAACCGCCGCCGTACGCCAACACCCGCTCCGCAGTGTCCACCCGGCCACCGTGCCATGTCAGTGCCCCGGCACCGGCACCGCCCCCGGGCTCGTACGACACGCCGGGCGACACGCGGTAGCAGGGCCTGGTGGGCGCAGCCGGCAAGGACGGCCGGGCATTGGTTACCGTAGGTGCCTCCGGGAGGGCGGACCTCCCGCGGCACCCTGGCGATCGAGGTTGCAGTGACGCTGTACGGCGAAAAGAGTCCACCCGCCGACGACCGGCCCACCGTGCAGGTCACCGCGGTCACCTGGCCGGACGACGGGCCGGGGCCGGTGACGGCACCCGCCCCCGGCGAGCAGGGCGGCGGGTCGCGCCGCCCCCGCAGGGTGCGGATCCTGCTCGCCGCCGGTGTCACCGGTGGCGTGCTCGCCGCCGTGGCGGGCGCCGGCGCCTGGGCGTACGCCGGGGACGTCCCCCGCGGCACGAGCGTGCTCGGCACCGAGCTGGGCGGCCGGAGCCGCGCGGACGCCGACCGGGAGTTGCGGGCGGAACTGGACCGGCGGGCGGCGACGCTCGCCAGGCCGTTGAAGGTCAGCGTCGACGGACGCACCGCCGAGATCAACCCGGCGGACGTGGGGCTGGCCGTCGACGTGCCCGCGACCGTCGCGGCAGCGGCGGCGGCCGACGCGCACCCGGTCAGCCGCCTGGTCGGCTCCCGCACGGTCGACCCGGTGGTCACCGTTGATGTGGGCCGGTTGGACGAGGCGCTCCGTAAGGTGCTCGGCACCCAGGCGCAGGGGATGACGATGCCGGCGATCACCTATCAGGGCACCACGCCGAAGGTGGTGCGGCCCAAGCCGGGGCTGGCCCTGGATCCGCAGCGCTCCGCCGAGGTGGTTCGCGCCGGCTGGCTGGCCGGCACGCCGGTCACCGTGCCGCTGGTGGAGAGCCACCCGGCGACCACCCCGGAGGAGTTGGACCGGCTGGTGGCCGAGCTGGCGAGGCCGGCGGTCGCCGCACCGGTCACCCTGCGTACCGACAAGGGCTCGGTGAAGGTCCCGCCCGCCGCCATCGCGAAGAGCCTGCGGTTCACCGCCGACAAGACCGGCAAGCTGAGCCCGTCGGTGGACGTCAAGCGGCTGCGGGCGGCGCTCGGCGACGACCTGGCCGCTATCGAGGTGCCGGCGAAGGACGCCGCGATGACCATCTCCGGTGGCCGGCCCACCGTCACCGAGGGGCGGCCCGGGCAGCAACTGGACACGGCAACCCTGAGCCGGGACCTGCTGGCGGTGCTGCCGAAGCCGGACGGCCGCGAGGTGACCGGGGAGCTGAAGCCGACGCAACCGGAGCTGACCGCGGAGAAGCTGGCCGGCCTGGGCATCAAGGAGCAGGTGTCCACCTTCACCACCCGTTTCACCGGTGGCATGGCCTCGTCGCGAAGCCAGAACATCGCGACCATCGCGAAGGAGGTGGACGGCACCATCGTCCTGCCCGGGAAGACGTTCTCGTTGAACGGGCACACCGGCGAGCGCGGCTACGCCCAGGGTTACCGGGACGCACCGGTCATCCTCGACGGCAAGCTGGTGCCGGGCGTCGGCGGCGGCACCTCGCAGTTCACCACCACCCTGTTCAACGCGACCTACTACGCGGGGCTGGAGGACGTCGAGCACAAGCCGCACTCGTACTGGTTCGACCGGTACCCGGCGGTCATCGAGTCGACCATCTTCTGGCCGAGCCTGGACTTCAAGTTCCGCAACAACACGGAGCACGGCGTGCTCATCGACACGTCGTACACGTCGAGCACGATTACCGTGTCGATCTGGAGCACGAAGATCTACGACAGCGTGAAGACGGAGTACGGGCCACGCCGCAACATCACCACGCCGAAGCTGATCCATCTCGAACCAGGCCCCTCGTGCATCGCGACGAACGGCATCAACGGCTTCACCCAGGACGCCTTCCGGGTCATCAAGAAGGGTGGCGTGGTGGTCAAGCGGGAGAAGTTCACCTGGCGCTACGACGCGGAGCCCCGCTACGTCTGCGGGCCGAAGCCCTCCTGAGTCTCACGCCCGCCCTCGCTCCTCAGACCTGCCCTGGGTCTCAAGGCCGCCCCTCGGTCCTCAGGCCCGCCCTGGGTCTCAGGCCCGCTCTCGGTCGTCGACCCGCCCTGACACTCAAGGCCGCCCTCGGTCCTCAGACCTGCTCTGACAAGGCCGCCCTGAGCCCCCCTCGACGGCCTGGCCGTCGGTGATCGACTCGGTGTCGCTGATACCGGGGTGTTCTGCAGCAGCCGACACCCCGGTATCAACGAAGTCGAGTCGATCAAGTCTTCGGCATGGAAGCCGGCGGGGTGATGAGGTGTGGCAGCCGTGCTACGTGCAATCCCGTGACTGGCCACACCGCCGCCAGAACTCCGTGATCTACCCGCGGGTTGCTGATATCGGGGTGTCCTACGGTCGCGGATACCGCGTTTTCCCGTGATGCCGGGTCACTCGACTACTTCCGGATATGCAGAAAGGGCCACCCCGTTGGGGGTGACCCTTTCTGAAAGATTGTCCGGCGGCGTCCTACTCTCCCACACCCTCACGAGTGCAGTACCATCGGCGCTGGAGGGCTTAGCTTCCGGGTTCGGAATGTAACCGGGCGTTTCCCCTCCGCCATGACCGCCGTAACTCTATGAACATATCAAACAACCCCGGCACACACTCACGGGTGTTCGCTTGTTCAGAGTTGCACAGTGGACGCGTAGCAGCTTAGTAGTCAAGTCCTCGGCCTATTAGTACCGGTCAACTGAACCCGTTACCGGGCTTACATTTCCGGCCTATCAACCCAGTCGTCTAGCTGGGGGCCTTACCCCACCAAAGGTGGGTGGGATACCTCATCTTGAAGCAGGCTTCCCGCTTAGATGCTTTCAGCGGTTATCCCTTCCGAACGTAGCTAACCAGCCGTGCCCTTGGCAGGACAACTGGCACACCAGAGGTTCGTCCGTCCCGGTCCTCTCGTACTAGGGACAGCCCTTCTCAAGTATCCTACGCGCACGGCGGATAGGGACCGAACTGTCTCACGACGTTCTAAACCCAGCTCGCGTACCGCTTTAATGGGCGAACAGCCCAACCCTTGGGACCTGCTACAGCCCCAGGATGCGACGAGCCGACATCGAGGTGCCAAACCATCCCGTCGATATGGACTCTTGGGGAAGATCAGCCTGTTATCCCCGGGGTACCTTTTATCCGTTGAGCGACACCGCTTCCACTCGCAAGTGCCGGATCACTAGTCCCGACTTTCGTCCCTGCTCGACCTGTCAGTCTCACAGTCAAGCTCCCTTGTGTACTTGCACTCAACACCTGATTGCCAACCAGGCTGAGGGAACCTTTGGGCGCCTCCGTTACCTTTTAGGAGGCAACCGCCCCAGTTAAACTACCCACCAGACACTGTCCCTGAACCGGATAACGGTCCGAAGTTAGATACCCAAATCAACCAGAGTGGTATTTCAAGATTGCCTCCACCCATACTGGCGTATGGACTTCACCGGCTCCCACCTATCCTACACAAGCTAATTCGAGTACCAATGTCAAGCTATAGTAAAGGTCCCGGGGTCTTTCCGTCCTGCCGCGCGTAACGAGCATCTTTACTCGTACTGCAATTTCGCCGGGCCTGTGGTTGAGACAGTGGGGAAGTCGTTACGCCATTCGTGCAGGTCGGAACTTACCCGACAAGGAATTTCGCTACCTTAGGATGGTTATAGTTACCACCGCCGTTTACTGGCGCTTAAGTTCTCCGCTTCGCCCCGAAGAGCTAACAGGTCCCCTTAACGTTCCAGCACCGGGCAGGCGTCAGTCCATATACATCGAATTACTTCTTCGCATGGACCTGTGTTTTTAGTAAACAGTCGCTTCCCCCTGCTCTCTGCGGCCATACAACGCTCCACCCGCGCGGGGCTTCACGTCTCCGGCCCCCCTTCTCCCTAAGTTACGGGGGCAATTTGCCGAGTTCCTTAACCACAGTTCGCCCGATCGCCTCGGTATTCTCTACCTGACCACCTGTGTCGGTTTGGGGTACGGGCCGCTAAGAACTCGCTAGAGGCTTTTCTCGGCAGCATAGGATCACTGACTTCACCTGAATCGGCTCGGCATCACGTCTCAGCCTATATGTGTTGCGGATTTGCCTACAACACGGCCTACACGCTTACCCCGGCACAACCACCGGCCGGGCTCAGCTACCTTCCTGCGTCACCCCATCGCTTGACTACTACCCATCAGGTTCCCACGCTCCCCACCCTCAACCCGAAGGTCTTGGATGGATCGGGTGGTTAGCACAACGAGGTTCATCAGGGACGCTCTTTCGCGGGTACGGGAATATCAACCCGTTGTCCATCGACTACGCCTCTCGGCCTCGCCTTAGGTCCCGACTCACCCAGGGCGGATTAGCCTGGCCCTGGAACCCTTGGTCATCCGGCGGAAGGGTTTCTCACCCTTCTTTCGCTACTCATGCCTGCATTCTCACTCGTGCCGCGTCCACAACTGGGTCACCCCGCTGCTTCACTCGCGGCACGACGCTCCCCTACCCATCCACACACCTGCACAAGGAATCAAGTCCAAGCGAGGATAAAATGTGAATGCCACAGCTTCGGCGGTGTGCTTGAGCCCCGCTACATTGTCGGCGCGGAACCACTTGACCAGTGAGCTATTACGCACTCTTTAAAGGGTGGCTGCTTCTAAGCCAACCTCCTGGTTGTCTATGCGACCCCACATCCTTTTCCACTTAGCACACGCTTAGGGGCCTTAGCTGGTGATCTGGGCTGTTTCCCTCTCGACTACGAAGCTTATCCCCCGCAGTCTCACTGCCGCGCTCTCACTTACCGGCATTCGGAGTTTGGCTGATTTCGGTAAGCTTGTGGGCCCCCTAGACCATCCAGTGCTCTACCTCCGGCAAGAAACACGCGACGCTGCACCTAAATGCATTTCGGGGAGAACCAGCTATCACGGAGTTTGATTGGCCTTTCACCCCTAACCACAGGTCATCCCCCAATTTTTCAACATTGGTGGGTTCGGCCCTCCACGCGGTCTTACCCGCGCTTCAGCCTGCCCATGGCTAGATCACTCCGCTTCGGGTCTAGGACACGCGACTGAATCGCCCTATTCAGACTCGCTTTCGCTACGGCTCCCCCACACGGGTTAACCTCGCCACATGCCACTAACTCGCAGGCTCATTCTTCAAAAGGCACGCCGTCACCCCGCAAGGCTCCGACGGATTGTAGGCGAACGGTTTCAGGTACTATTTCACTCCCCTCCCGGGGTACTTTTCACCATTCCCTCACGGTACTTGTCCGCTATCGGTCACCAGGAAGTATTTAGGCTTACCAGGTGGTCCTGGCAGATTCACGGCAGATTTCAGGGGTCCGCCGCTACTCGGGAACACCCACAGAAGGTCAGCAACTTTCACCTACCGGACTCTCACCGTCTACGGTCAGCCATTCCAGACTGTTCGACTAGCCACTGACTTTGTAACTCCTCGAGTGCATGTCAGTACACTCAGCGGGGTCCCACAACCCCGACCACGCAACCCCTGACAGGTATCACACGCAGCCGGTTTAGCCTCGATCCGCTTTCGCTCGCCACTACTCACGGAATCACTAAATTGTTTTCTCTTCCTACGGGTACTGAGATGTTTCACTTCCCCGCGTTCCCTCCACACACCCTATGTGTTCAGGTGTGGGTGACACCACATGACTGGTGCCAGGTTTCCCCATTCGGACACCCTGGGATCACAGCTTGGTTGACAGCTCCCCCAGGCCTATCGCGGCCTCCCACGTCCTTCATCGGCTCCTGGTGCCAAGGCATTCACCGTTCGCCCTTGACAACTTGACCACAAAGATGCTCGCGTCCACTGTGCAATTCTCAACAAACGACCAACCCACAACCCGATCCGCCCCACACCAAACCCAGTCCTCAGACCAGCGGTATGTGGGGCCAGGCCATGCCTGGCAACCTCACGAACCCACAGGCTCGCTACGGCTCCGAAAAAACAACCAACGGTTGTTCCTTCAGGACCCAACAGGGTGCTTACATTCTCCCCCAGCCGCACCGGTCACCTCGTTCCCACCACCCCGAAGAGCAGCTGTACTAGACGCAACCCGGCCGTTGCCAGGGCAAAACTTGCCAGTGTCTCCGCCATCTGAGCACCCCGACCCAACATTCGTAGGCCGCGGGCTCCTTACCGACTTTCGTCGGAAGGTGCTCCTTAGAAAGGAGGTGATCCAGCCGCACCTTCCGGTACGGCTACCTTGTTACGACTTCGTCCCAATCGCCAGCCCCACCTTCGACGGCTCCCTCCACAAGGGTTGGGCCACCGGCTTCGGGTGTTGCCGACTTTCGTGACGTGACGGGCGGTGTGTACAAGGCCCGGGAACGTATTCACCGCAGCGTTGCTGATCTGCGATTACTAGCGACTCCGACTTCACGGGGTCGAGTTGCAGACCCCGATCCGAACTGAGACCGGCTTTTTGGGATTCGCTCCACCTCGCGGTATCGCAGCCCATTGTACCGGCCATTGTAGCATGCGTGAAGCCCTGGACATAAGGGGCATGATGACTTGACGTCATCCCCACCTTCCTCCGAGTTGACCCCGGCAGTCTTCGATGAGTCCCCGCCATAACGCGCTGGCAACATCGAACGAGGGTTGCGCTCGTTGCGGGACTTAACCCAACATCTCACGACACGAGCTGACGACAGCCATGCACCACCTGTGACCGCCCCCGAAGGACCCCCCATCTCTGGAGGTTTTGCGGCCATGTCAAACCCAGGTAAGGTTCTTCGCGTTGCATCGAATTAATCCGCATGCTCCGCCGCTTGTGCGGGCCCCCGTCAATTCCTTTGAGTTTTAGCCTTGCGGCCGTACTCCCCAGGCGGGGCGCTTAATGCGTTAGCTGCGGCACAGGGAACCGGAGAGGCCCCCCACACCTAGCGCCCAACGTTTACAGCGTGGACTACCAGGGTATCTAATCCTGTTCGCTCCCCACGCTTTCGCTCCTCAGCGTCAGTATCGGCCCAGAGACCCGCCTTCGCCACCGGTGTTCCTCCTGATATCTGCGCATTTCACCGCTACACCAGGAATTCCAGTCTCCCCTACCGAACTCTAGCCTGCCCGTATCGACCGCAGGCTTGGAGTTGAGCCCCAAGTTTTCACGGTCGACGCGACAAGCCGCCTACGAGCTCTTTACGCCCAATAAATCCGGACAACGCTCGCACCCTACGTCTTACCGCGGCTGCTGGCACGTAGTTGGCCGGTGCTTCTTCTGCAGGTACCGTCACTCTCGCTTCGTCCCTGCTGAAAGAGGTTTACAACCCGAAGGCCGTCATCCCTCACGCGGCGTCGCTGCATCAGGCTTCCGCCCATTGTGCAATATTCCCCACTGCTGCCTCCCGTAGGAGTCTGGGCCGTGTCTCAGTCCCAGTGTGGCCGGTCGCCCTCTCAGGCCGGCTACCCGTCGTCGCCTTGGTAGGCCATCACCCCACCAACAAGCTGATAGGCCGCGAGCCCATCCCAAGCCGAAAAACTTTCCACCCCCAGCCATGCGGCCGAAGGTCCTATTCGGTATTAGCCCCGGTTTCCCGGGGTTATCCCAAAGCTTGGGGCAGGTTGCTCACGTGTTACTCACCCGTTCGCCGCTCGAGTACCCCGAAGGGCCTTTCCGCTCGACTTGCATGTGTTAAGCACGCCGCCAGCGTTCGTCCTGAGCCAGGATCAAACTCTCCAACAAAAAATTAGTTGAACAGCATCCTGACAACAAACAAATGTTGCCAAAGGAATCCCAACCAGCCAGAAAAACTGACCAGTCCGGGGTATAAATCATAATTGGCACTGGCTTTACAAGCACCCTGTTGAGTTCTCAAAGAACAACCACACACCGATCAAAAGCCCCACCTCAGTGGAACCCCATCTCGGGGCTTTTCGTACCGCGTCCCCGTCGCTCTCGCGCCGGGCACTTTTACTACGTTACCTCACCGTCTTCGCTGTGTCAAACCGTGTGTCCCGGTCTGTCATGCTTCGTACGGGTTGGCACCGGCGCACTCACGCAGCAGCGAACCGCTGCGTCAGGTCGTCGGATTCGGCAGGCCGGCCGCTGCGGTGTCCCGCAGTCTCGCCCGGTTCCCTGCCGGTCGTGAACCTTACCCGGTCGGCTTCGCCGCACCAAATCCGCCTCGCGGCCGATCAGGCGAGCCCCGCCCGGACCGTGTCTCGCAGGAGCGAACCCCTCCGTGACCCGGCTGCCAGCCCATTTCGGTGCTCCAGAACTTTCGTCCCGTTTGCCCCGTTCCGCGCTGGCAGAGAGAAAGTTACGCGTCCGTGGGTTTGATCGTCAAATCCGTGGGTAGCGTCCCGCGTCACACTCGGGGTCCTGAACCGTTTCCGCAGCTCAGGACGGTCCGGGCCAGCTTTGCCATCGGCGGCGCCACCGGAAACCAGCCCAGACCCCAGCGGGGGATGTCAGGACGTCTGCCGCCGACGGGCGGCGAACCAGGCCCGAACACCAAGGACACCGACGGTGGTCCCGATGGCCAGGGAGGCGGCGATCAGGAGCGCGTGCACCCACAGGAAGCTCGTCGTGGCGCCGTCGGCCACCGTGCCGGACGACCAGGACCGCGGGTCCTGCCAGATGGCGACCGCGAACCTCGGCCAGATCACCCAGGTCCAGATCCCGACTCCGACCAGGAAGAAAGCCCACCCTCGCGACAGCACCATGGCAGCCGAGTATGCCAGCGCCAGCTGTTCACCAGGCCCGTCCCGGACGCGAACCGGCGACACCCCTCAACCGGGCCGCCGGGGTGGCGCGTCCCCCTCAGCAGTCTGTTTCCGTCGGCAGCGGGGTGGGCACTGCGAAAGAGGACAGCTGAGGACCGTTCCCCGGAGGTGCCCCGTGCAACCCTCGATCTTCAATCCCTGGGCCTGGCGTGATCCGTCCGCCCTCGCTGGCGGGTACGCCCAGACCACCCCCTCGGTCACACCGCCGGACGGCGAGGACGGTGGACACGACGGCCCGGACGCACCCGGCCCCGGCACGCCGGTGGACCTGGTGGGCTACCAGGTGCAGGCGAGCGACGGCCGCGTCGGCACCATCGACGAGGCGAGCGACGAGGCCGACGCGGGGTACCTGGTGGTGGACACCGGGACATGGATCTTCGGCCAGAAGGTGCTGCTGCCGGCCGGCACGGTGGCCCAGGTGGACCACCAGGAGCGCGTCGTGCACGTGGACCGGACCCGGCAGGAGATCAAGGACGCGCCGCCGTTCGATACGGATTCAGCCGACCCGGCGTATCGGGAACGCGTCGGCACCTACTACGCCGACACCCACGTGCCCCCTCCCGCCGCGGTACCGCGGGTAATGTGAGGTCGTGGTCCGGATGGGCAACTGTGCGCAGGAGGCGATCGACATGGTCGACGGCCTTCCGCTCGGTGCGGCGCCCCGGATCCCGACCAGCTCCGGCGATGGCCGTGAGCAACTCCTGAAGGTCCTCCGTGCCGGTGGTCTGCGGTTCCGCGCCGGCGCGCGATGGCGGACGGCTCGCTGAGTCGATCCCGCTGACCGAGGGGGCTGAATCCGCCCCGCTCGGCGCGCGCCCACGCGTGACCCACTTTCGGATACGAGAGGCACACCACCATGTCCGTCGCACGAATGCTCACCGGCGACCGGCCCACCGGCCGCCTGCATCTCGGCCACTACGTCGGCAGCATCGCCAACCGGGTGCGGCTGCACCGGCGCTACGAGAGTTTCTTCATCATCGCCGACCTGCACATGCTCACCACTCGCAACCGCCGCGAGGACATCGACCGGGTCTCCGGCAACGCCCGCGAGATGGTGACCGACATCCTCGCTGCCGGCGTCGACCCGCAACGGGCCACCTTCTACCTCCAGTCGGCGATCCCGGAGGTCGGTGACCTCAACACCCTCCTACAGAACCTGGTGAGCGTTCCCCGGCTGGAACGGGTGCCCTCACTCAAGGACATGGCTCGCGATGCCGGCAAGGAGGAGATGCCGTACGGGCTGCTGGGTTACCCGGTGCTCCAGGCAGCGGACATCCTCTGTGTCAAGGGCGAGGTGGTCCCGGTCGGCCGGGACAACGCCGCGCACGTCGAGGTCACCCGGGAGATCGCCCGGCGGTTCAACCACCTGTACGGCCCGGTCTTCCCGGTGCCCGAGCTGATCGCGGCGGAGACGCCGAGCCTGGTGGGCACCGATGGCGCGGCCAAGATGAGCAAGAGCCGGGGCAACACGATCGCTCTGTCCGACGATGCGGCCACGGTGCGTCGCAAGGTCCTCGGCATGTACACCGACCCGAACCGGGTGCGGGCCGATGTGCCGGGCACGGTGGAGGGCAACCCGGTGTTCGCGTACCACGAGGTTTTCAATCCGGACCGGGAGGAGGTGGCCGACCTGGCCCGGCGTTACCGAGCTGGGCGCGTCGGCGACGTGGAGGTCAAGGAACGCCTGGTCGTCGCACTCGAGGGGTTCCTGGCTCCGATCCGGCAGCGCCGGGCGGAGATCGAGGCTGACCCGGGGTTGGTCGACCGGCTGATCGTCGAGGGCACCGAGCGCACCCGCCAGGAGGTTCGCCAGACCTTGATCGAGGTACGCCGGGCGATGGGGTTGACCGGCGCGTACCAGCAGGTGCGGCGGCGGGCTGAGCGGAGCCGACGCCGAACGGACGCCTCGACCTGAGGCCGAGGCGTCCGGAAAGCGACGTAACGCCGGATTCGCCGCCGCACCACCGGGGGCCTCAGTGGATGCGGATGTCCGCCAGGTCCAGCGTGATCGGCGTCCAGGAGAGGTCCGGAGTGCGGTCCTCCTGGCGGATGTGGATCCGGCGTCGCGTCGGTACGACCAGCCCGTCGACCTCGACCGCCCCACTGACGTAGTGCGCGGTCGGGGAGAAGCCGTTGACCACCGGCTGGTAGTCGATGCGCCGCAGCAGCCAGCTGTCGTCGAAGTAGTACAGCTGGGTGTCGTTGTGGGTGTCCACGTTCTCGGGGAACGTGACGCGCAGCCCGCGCCACACCTCGTCGCCCTCCTTCCACGGCTCGACCTCGTGCGCCTCGACGCCCGGCCAGGTGAACAGGAACGGCTCGACGAGGTAGTGCCAGGTGGCGTAGCCGCGGAAGTAGGCGGCCTGAACGAGCGTCCACTGGCTCTCCGGGGTGTAGCCGGCGAAGGAGGCCCGGGGATTCGTCAGCTCCTCGATCAGGCTGCCGTCCGCCGCGGTGACGGTGACCCGGTCGGCCTGACGGTCGTACTCGGTGACCCGGCCGGTGCCCTCGTGGACGTGCCGGATCTGCTCCCTGTGCAGGTCGGCCTCGACCAGTTCGGTGCCGTCGAAGTCGGGCCGGCCCTTGAATGCCCAGAACGGGCCGCCGTAGGTGATCCGGGTGGTGACGGTCGACGCGGCGTTCCACCGGTCGAGGCCGCCGTGTCGCTCGATCACCCGGGCGAGAAGTGCATCCACGATTTACTCCTAGGTTAGGACCAGATGATCCGACATTAGCACCGACCAGTCAACGCCGACTACGATGAAGCGGTGACTCAGCGGACTTACCAGGACGCCTGCGGGGCGGCGCGAGCGATGGACATCGTCGGCGAGCGCTGGGCGCTGCTGATCGTCCGAGAGCTGATCTTCGGCCCGAAGCGGTTCGGCGACCTGAAGGCCGGCCTGCCGAAGGCCAGCCAAAACGTGCTCAGCCAGCGACTGCGGGAGCTGGAGCAGTCCGGCATCGTACGGCGGGTGCAGCTCGGGCCGCCGGCCAGCGTGCACGCGTACGAGCTGACGGGACGCGGTCAGCAACTGGAGTCGACGCTGATCGAGCTGTCGCGGTGGGGCGCCGGCCTGCCCGCAGAGTCGGACGGCGAGATGAGCACGGACGCCTTCATGCTGCTCCTCAAGGCTCTCTACCGTCCGCCAGCCGTCGCGCCGGTGACCGCTCGACTCCGGTTGCAGGTGGGCACCGACGCGTTCGAGGTCGAGGTGACGCCGAGCGGGATCAGCGTGGCCCGGGGCCGGACGGGCCACGCCGACGTCACGGTCACCGGCGCGGTGACGGTTCTGCGGCACCTGATGTTCGACGGCACGCCGCTGCGGTCCGCGATGTCGGCGGGTGAGATCGAGGTACACGGCGACGTCCCGACGGCCGAACGGTTCTTCCAGCTCTTCGCGGCAGCCCCCGGCGGGGGGACCGGGTGAACCGTCGGCCGGCTCGCCATCAATCATGGCGCAGAATGCGAGGATGAGGGGGATTTCCGGCGTTCGTCCCGTTCCGGCTGCGGAGACGCACCGGACCACGATGTTCGAGATCTTCTTCGACCTGGTCTTCGTTTTCGCGCTCACTCGGGTCATCACGTTCATGGCCGGGTCGCCGACCGCGCTCACCCTGGCCCAGGGGCTCCTCCTCCTGCTGCTGTTGCTCTACTCCTGGGGGCCGTACACCTGGTTGGGAAACCTGGTCCGCCCGGACGTCGGCGTGGTCCGCGCGGCCACCCTGGTCGCGATGGCGGCGATCTTCGTGGCCGCACTGGTGCTGCCGGACGCGTGGCAGCAGGGGCCGGGGCTCTTCGACGCGCCGTTCACGCTCGCGCTTGCCTACGTGGTCGGCCGCGCGGTGCAGCTCGTGATCCTGTTCTGGGTGAGCACGGCGAACCCACCGCTGCGCTCGACGCTGCGGTTCTTCACCGTGCCGGTGGTGCTGGCCTGGCTCCCGCTGATCGGCGGCGCGCTGCTCGGCGGCGTCGCCCAGACGCTGCTCTGGACGGTCGCCTTTCTGGTGGACATCGGCGGTGCCCGGATCGCGTCTGCCTACCGGCCGTGGCAGCTGCGCAGTGTGGACCACTTCACCGAGCGGTTCGGCCTGGTGCTCATCATCGCGCTGGGTGAGTCGCTGATCTCCGCCGGCGCAGGGCCACGGGCGATGGCACCGGTGGGCGCAGCCGTGACAGCCGCACTGCTCGGCCTCACCAGCACGGTCTGCCTGTGGTGGCTCTACTTCGATCGGCTGGCGCCGGCCGCACGGGAGGCCGTCACCAACGTGCCGGGTGAACGGCGGGCCGATGTGGCCGGCGACGCGTACGGCCTCGGGCACTCCCCACTGATCATCGGTGCCATCTACGTCGCGCTCGGCATCGAGGAGGTGATCGGTCAGCTCACCGAGGAGCCGTCCCATCCCGATCGGCTGGGCTGGACGGCCGCCACCGCCCTCTACGGCGGCACCGCCCTCTACCTGCTCAGCAGGTTGGTCTTCCGCCGGCTGACCGTTCGCGCCGTGTATCCGACGCAGGTCGTCGCCGCGTTGCTGCCGTTGGCCCTGCTGCCGATCGGCCGATCCCTGCCCCCGCTGGCGGCGCTCGCCCTGCTGACCGTCTTCCTGATCGGGGTGACCTGGTACGAGCGGCGGATGGACCGGCGCGACGAGCGGACCGCCCCGGCGCAGCCACTCCTTCCGTGAACTCACGGGGTCCGGGCCAGGAAAAGTCCTGAGGCCGTGTCGATATCCCCAAGCCTCGTTCGTCGTCATGCTGTACGGCGACACGCCGCACCGAGAGGAGCCGAGACGTGAAGTACATGCTGCTGTTCATGAGTCCCGCGACCGACGGGGAAGCCGTCGACAACGGGTGCACCTTCGAGGATTGGATCCGCTACGACCGGGAGATGAAGGACGCCGGCATCTGGGTCTCGGGGCATCCCCTGCAGGACCTGACCACCTGCACGACGGTGCAGGTCGGCCCCGCAGGGGAGCGCACGATCACCGACGGGCCGTTCGCCGAGACCCGTGAACTGCTCGGCGGGTACGACATCATCGACGTGCCGGACCTCGACGCCGCGCTGGACTGGGCGGCCCGCAGTCCCGGTGCCACCGGCGGCGGGTCGGTCCAGGTCCGCCCGATCGCCGACATCGAGGTGCGGGTCTGACCGTGTCGGGTGCGGGGGCAACCGTCGGGTCCTCGGTGGAGGCGGTGTTCCGGGAGGAGCGCGGCCGACTGCTCGCCTCGCTCGTGCAGCGCTTCGGCGATCTCGACCTGGCGGAGGAGGTCGCCTCCGAGGCCATCGAGGCGGCGCTGGTGCACTGGCCGACCGACGGCGTCCCGAGTCGGCCGGGCGCCTGGTTGCTCACCACAGCCCGGCGTCGCGCCGTGGACCGGCTGCGCCGTGACCAGGTGCTGGCGACCCGGCTCGCCGTACTCCGGGCGGAGGCCGAGCGGGCCGACCCCGCCCCACCCGCCGACGCGGACCGCGACCTGCCCGACGACCGGCTGGCGCTCTTCTTCACCTGTGCGCACCCGGCTCTGGCCGCGCAGGACCGCGGTGCTCTCACCCTGCGATTCCTCGCCGGCCTCACCACGACCGAGGTCGCGCGGGCCTTCCTGGTGCCACCCGCGACCATGGCCCAGCGACTCGTCCGCGCCAAACGGAAGATTCGCGACGCGCGCATCCCGTTCCGGGTGCCCGGCGCCGACGAGCTGCCCGATCGCCTACCCACGGTGCTCCAGGCCATCTACTCGGTCTTCACCGAGGGGTACGCCGCCAGTTCCGGCCCGGATCTGCAACGGATCGACCTCGCCGAGGAGGCCGTCCGGCTGGGCCGGATCCTGCGTCGGCTGCTGCCCGCCGAGCGGGAGGTCGCCGGGCTGCTCGGGTTGATGCTGCTCATCCACGCTCGACGCGACGCGCGTACCGGGCCGGACGGCACCATGATCCTTCTCGACGACCAGGATCGCGGACGCTGGGACCGTCCCATGATCGAGGAGGGGCGTGGGCTGGTGGTGGTCGCGCTGACCGGCCGAGCGCCTGGGCCGTACGGGGTGCAGGCCGCCATCGCCGCGCTGCACGACGAGGCCGCCGACGTGGCCGGCACCGACTGGCCCCAGGTGGTGGCGCTCTACGACGTGCTGCTCAGCCTGGTGCCCTCGCCGATCGTCGCACTCAACCGGGCCGCCGCGGTGGCCATGCGGGACGGGCCGGAGGCTGGGCTCGCCCTGCTCGACGAGCTGGCCGACGACCCGCGGCTTCGCGGCTACCACCCCTATCCGGCGACCCGGGCCGACCTGCTGCGCCGGCTCGGCCGACACGACGAGGCCGCAGCGGCGTACCGCAGCGCGTTGGCGCTGGTCGGCACCGAACCGGAGAAGGCGTACCTGCTCAGTCAGCTGAGATCCGTCACGACCGAGTGAGCGGAGCTCCCGGTGGGGCGGCGGCGCGCTGTAGCCTTCCCCGGGTGAGTCTGCCTCTGCCTCCGGGTGAGTTCGCCGCGTACCTGTTCGACTGCGACGGCACCATCGTCGACTCGATGCCACTGCACTACGTGGCCTGGCAGCGGGCCCTGGACGAGTGGGGCTGCGAGTTCCCGGAGGACCTCTTCTACGCCTGGGGTGGGCGGCCGACCGCCGACATCATCGTCGCCCTGAACGAGCAGCACGGCCTGAGCATGCCGGTGGCGACCGTGGTCGAGCGCCGGGAGAGCTACTACCAGGAGTTGCTGCCGCAGCTCGCCGCCGTACCCGAGGTGCTCGCGCACATCCACGACGCGCACCGGCGGGTCCCGTTCGCCGTCGTCTCGGGCAGCACCCGCGCCTCGGTCACCGCGTCCCTCGACGCGCTCGGCCTGCTGGACCGGTTCGACGTGCTGGTCTGTGCCGACGACTACACGCGCGCCAAGCCCGACCCGGAGGCGTTCCTGCTCGCGGCGGAGCACCTCGGCGTACCCCCGGGGTCCTGCCTGGTCTTCGAGGACACCGACCTGGGCATCCAGGCCGCGACCGCGGCCGGCATGGCATCGGTACGCGTGCCGCAACAGCGCACGAGCTGAGGTCTCAGGCCACCGTCAGCAGGAGCTTGCCCGGGAAGGAGGTCTGCAGGCGCTGGTGCGCCTCCCGCACCTTGCCCAGTGGGAACGTCTCCGCGACGTGCACCACGAACGGCCCCGCCTCGATGAGTTCGTTGAGGCGCTGCAACTGTTGGGGGTTCGCTACCCCGTCGTACGCCCGGACCACGACGCCGGGCCGCTCGCGCGGCTCCGGCTGCACCCCGTGGGCGTACGCGACGACGCCGCCGTCGGCCAGCGCCTCGGTGAGCCGGTCCAGCGTCTTGCCACCGGCCATCGCGAGGATGGCGTTCACCCCGCCCGGTGCCGCGTCCCGGATCCGGGCGAGCACGTCGGTCAGGTCGCCGTGGCCGTCGAGGGACACGTCGGCACCGAGCCGGGTCACCAGCGCCACGCCGTCCGCCCCGGAGGCAACCGCGACCACGTTGAGCCCCTGCCGCTTGGCCAACTGCAGGGCCAGGTGGCCCTGACCGCCGCTCGCACCGAAGATCAGCAACCAGGCACCGGCCGACAGGCTGAGGACGTCGAGCCCGGCGAGCGCGGTCAGCGCGTCGGTGGGCATGGCACCGGCGTGCTCCGCCGGTACACCGTCGGGCAGCTTCGCCGCGTACTGCGCCTTGGTTGCCGCGTACTCGGCGTAGAAGCCGCCCTTCGGCCGGGTGGTGGCGGAGACGTAGACGAGGTCACCCACCGCCACGTTGGTCACCTGGCTGCCCGCCGCGATGACGGTTCCGGCGCCGTCCGAGCCGGGCACGATTGGGAGGGAGGAGCCCTCCGGCACCAGCACACCCTGCCGCTCGTACGCGTCCCACACCCCCACGCCGGCGCTCCAGACCTTGATCAGCACCTCGTCGTCGGCGATCTCCGGCACCGGCAGCTTCCGCAGGGTGATCACCTCCGGTCCACCGAACTCGTCGAAGGCGGCGGCCTGCATCCGCTCTGGCACATCCCCGTCAACCATGTGGATTCCCTCTCCGCGCCGGCGTCACCGTCGCAGCATGCCGGCTCGGGGACTGGCGTGGCCCGAGGCTGAGCGCCGTTCACCCACAAGGGCGACCGTCCGCTCCCGGTGCCCCCCGAAGGGGAGTAGCCGGGGCTGGCACGGGAATGGCGCGTACCCGGAGTCAGTCGACGCCGGCGGGCGCGGCAGTCGCACCGGCAGCGGGACCGACGGGAAGGGGCAGCGTGCACGCACCGTCGACGCGCGCCACGGACTGGCTCCTGGTGGCGCTGGCCGCGGCCTCCGGATGCATCGACGTGATCTGCCTGACCAGGCTCAACGGGTATTTCGCCAGCGTGATCACCGGCAACCTGGTGCACTTCGGCCACGCGCTCGCCACGGCGGACGCCCGCTCGCTCGCGGGTGCGGTGGTGGCGGTTGGTGGCTACGCCGTGGGGGTGGCCGGTGCGACGGTGCCGTTGCGCCACACCCCGCCAGGGTGGAATCGCCGTACCGCCGTGGTGACGGGGGTCGAGGCGGTGCTGCTGCTCGGGTTCACGGTCGGCTGGGTCGCCTGCGCGGCACGGCCCGGGTACGGCTTCGGGCTCGTGCTGCTGGGGATGGCGGCCATGGCGAGCGGCGTGCAGAGCGTGATCACCGTTGGCGCCGGCATCCGGGGTGCGTCGACCACCTACCTGACCGGCTCGTTGACCGAGCTGGTCCGGCGCCGCGTCGTCGACCCGCACCGGTTCGCCGACCTGGGCGGTGTCGGCCGGTTGGCGGGGCTGGTGGTCGGCGCCGTGCTCGGCACGGTGGCGCTGCGCGCGGCTCCGACCTGGGCACCCGTGCCGGCGGCGGTGCTGGTCCTCGCCGTGATCGCGGCCGCTGTCGGCCTGACCCGCCGCGCGGTGCCGCCGCCGGCCGCACCGCGGCGCTGACGAGCGCCGCGATCAGGACGTCTGCGGCTCCTGACCACGCAGCGCCTGCTCGACGGCGTCGCGTACGCGGGCGTCCTCGCGCGCCTTGCGCTGCGTCCGGTTGCGCCGCCGGTACAGGTACGCCCCGACGAGTACCGCGATCAGCACGACGAGCGCCAGCACCAGCATCCACGGCAGGGCCCAGCCGTGCGCGGTGACCTGGACCGGCTTGAGCGAGGTGGTGGAACCCGAAGCGTCGGTGAGCAGGGGCGTCAGGGTCGCGGTCGCGGCCAGCGAGACGGCGGGAGCGACGCCGTGTACGGGTACTTTCACGGTCCAGCTCTCACCCGGAAGCAGCTCCGGCGGCGCGGCGATGTCCCCGGCCCGCACCCGCAGCATGCCGAACGGGCCCGAGACCGACACCGCCTGCTGCCCGGACAGCGCGGCGTTGCCGACGTTGTGGACCTTGTAGGTGATGGTGGCGTCACCCTTGCTGAACGGGTTGAACGAACCCGCGTACGTCACGTGGAGGTCCTCGATCGCGAGGTTCGGCTTCAGCTCGCCGCCGACCCGCAACTTGATCCGGATACCGAGGCGCCGGTCGACGTTGATGCCCTCGGCCTGGTCGGCCTGGGTCAGCGCGGTGAGGATGCCGCCGACGTAGTCACCGGGCGTGGCGTTGTCCGGAACGCTGACCTTGAAGGGGACCTGCGCGGTCTTCCCGGGCTGGATCACGACACTGCTGGCGTTCGCCTTCACCCAGGCACCGACCGCCACGGACTTCTTGTCCTTGGTGAGCAGGTCGAGCTGACCGGCGTTGGTCGTGAAGCCGTCGGCGGCGTACACGGACAGGGTCAGCGGCGCCGGGCCGCGGTTGGCCACGACCATGGCGTCCTCGACGGCGCCACCGGGGTTGACGTTGTAGCTGTAACTGGACCGGGCTTCGCCGTAGCCGTTGGAGGCCGTCCGGACCGTCCAGGCGACGTTGCCCTCCGCCGCCTGGGCAGGGCCGGCACCGACGCCAGCGGCCGCGATGACGGCGAGCAGGGACAGCGCGGTCGTACGAGCGAGTGTCTTCCAGCGCGTTACGGACGGGTACATGTCGGTTCCTTGTGGTGATCTTGGGAGGACTGCAAATGGGTGGCGGGGTAGGCCCCCGAAGGTGCCTACCCCGCCCGGTGGAACAGGTCGGTCAGCTGCTCAGCGCGGTGATCGTGAGGGTGGTGCGGTAGCTACCCTTCGCGATGCTGTCCGGGATCTTCAGGCCCAGGTCGGCACCGAGCTTGGCGCCGCCCCGGGGGTGACCCTGCGCGGCCGCGGCGAGGCCACTGGAGACCGAGAGGCCCTTGCCCTGGTCGTCGAAGGACGACAGGACCGGGGTACCGGCCTCGGCGCCCGCGCCGCCGTCGAGCACGTACGGGGTCCAGCCCAGGTAGGAGCCGGAGAACGTCTTGTCGGCGTCCTGGAAGTCGCCGACGTTGGCCGAGATCGACCACGGGGCGAGCGAGCGGCGGCTGTCCGACACGAGGATCGGGTTGATCTTGCCGGCCGCCTCGAAGTAGGTGCCGTCGCGCTCCTGAGCGGTGCCCAGGTCGACCAGGCCGTTGTAGCCGTCGATGGTCCAGCCGAACTCACCCGGAGCCGGGTTCGGCACGTTGACCTGGATGGCCTGGCCGTCACCGTGGTACGGGTGAACCGTGACCTTGTCGGTGATCGAGCCGATCGGCTGGCCGTCCGGGGTGTTGACGCAGGAGAGGCCCTTCTCGACGGCCGCGTTCGGCGCCGCGCAGGTGCCGCTGCGCACGTTGGCCAGGACCAGCTTGTCGCCGCGCACCTGCACCTTGACGTAGCTGCGGACGTGCTCCTGGTTCTGGGTCGAGTTGTACCAGAACTTGGCCGGGTCCAGCGGGTCCGGGCCGTTGCCACGGATGCCCGTGCCGGTGCTGTCCGGCTTCTTGATGTCGTAGTACTTCGAGCCGGAGGCCGAGTTCGCCGTCACGTAGATGACGCCGCCCGGGCCGGGGAACACGTCGGCAGCACCGGGCTGCTCGGCCGGGTTCTCCTTCTGGCCGTTCTTGATGGAGTAGCTACGGGAGTAGCTGTGGTCGTGCCCCTGCAGCACCATGTCGACGCCGAGGTTGGAGAAGGTCGTGGTGAGATCTTCCCGCCGCTGCTTGTTGTCGGTGTCGGTCGAGTGGCTGGCCGGCGAGTAGATGGAGTGGTGGAAGACCAGCACCTTCCACTTGGCCTCGGAGCCGTGCTTGTTGATGACGTCGGTGATGTACGCGACGTGCGCCGCGTCGCCGCCCAGGGAGCCGTCCGCCGGGTTGGCGTAGCTGTTGCTGTTCAGGTCGATGAACAGCACGTCCTTGTGGATGAACCAGTAGTCACCGCCGGACCGGGTCGCCTGGTCCCCGTTGTAGTACTGGGACGAGCGGTCGGTGTTCGGGGTGAAGTGGTGCTGCTCGTAGGACTTGCCGCCGACGTCGTGGTTACCGATGGTGGCCACGAGCGGGTACTGCCGCAGCTGGTCGGGGGCCAGGAACGAGGTCCACTGACCCTCGTCGTTGGCGCTCTCGACGTGGTCACCAGCGGACACCAGCAGCTCGGCGTTCGGGTTGGCGGCGGTGGCGACCTTGAGGGTCTCCTCCCAGCCGGCCTGGTCCTTCAGCCGGTCGCCGGAGGAGCCGATCTGCGGGTCACCGAAGAACAGGAAGTCGTAGTCGCCCTCGAAGTCCTGGGTCTTGAAGGCGTACGCCGGAGACCAGTTGCCCTCGGAGCCGACCCGGTACGAGTACGCCGTGTTCTCGCTCAGGTTGCTGATCGTGGCGTGCCGGTTGAAGCCGGTGGTGGAGGTGTTCGCGGCACCAACGGCGTCGAAGCTGACAGCGCTGGCCGGGAACTCACCGTTGACGATCTCGGCGGTCGGGGCGAGCTGGATCTTCTGCGCGGTGTCGGCGGACGAGTACCAGCTCACGATGCGCTGGGTCTCGTTGGCGCCGACGCCGAGGACGATGCCGGACACCGTGGTGGGGTCGGCAGCACTGGCGGCGGACGTCAGGCCGCTACCGAGGGCCGCGCCCATTCCCAGGAATCCGGCTACGACCCCGGCGACAACGCGCCGTCGCACGAGCGCGGAGGCCCGTGTCGAGGTGCTCAATGTCATCGACATTGTTCCCTTTTCAAATAGAGAAATGGATTGTGTCTTCACCCGACGCTGGGGAAGCAAGCCAAAGCTTTCGTTGCCCGATGAACCGACCATGAACGCGATCTTGCGAATGGCTGCACTTCCCGAGGTACTTAGCCCTACTCACGATCCAGAAACGCGCTGCACAAACCAGACCATCCCCATAATGGACACGGCCGCCGAAACAGCGCCGGTCGCCCAGAGGCCGGCTTTCGGCGCACGGCGACGGAGCACGAGCAGCAGCGGGAAGACGACGGCGATAATGCCCAACTGAACGACCTCGATGCCCACGTTGAACACCAGCAGGGACCACAGCAGCGTCCACGACCACGCCTCATCGATGCCCAGCGCGCCCGCGAAGCCCAGCCCGTGCACGAGGCCGAAGCAGAACACCACACCGAGGCGGATCCAGCCGGAACGGTCCAGGCTGAAGTGCCCGCGTCCGGCCGTCTCCAGGTCGGTCGCGTGACCACCGCGCCGCCAGATCCCCCACAGGTGCCAGCCGGCGACGACGGCGATCGACAACGCGATGATCGGTTCGACGATCGCTCCCGGCACCTCGACCAGGCCCAGGGCCGCGAGCATGAACGTCACCGAGTGCGCCAGGGTGAAGCTGGTGGCCGCGAGCACGATCTCTCGAAGTCGCCGCGACCCGGCGATGAGCGCCAGCAGGAACAGGATGTGGTCGATCCCGGACAGCAGATGCTCGGCGCCCAGCAGGAAGAACTCCCCGAAGCGCTCGTACCATGCCTGCCCGGTCGAGAAGGAGGGGTTGGCGGCGTCGAGGGCCGCGCTTCCCGAACGGCCGTCGATCTCGTAGGTGACGATCGTCTTCGTGCCCTTGACGTAGCCCTCGTCGTCAGCGAAGAGACCGCTGCGCACCTCGTGCTCGTCGACCCGCTCGGGACAGGTCCAGTCGAGCAGCAGAGTCGCGTACGGCACGCCGTCGCGCCCGCCGATCGTCGGGTCGCCAACCTGGGTCGGCTGGCAGTCCGCGCTCCGCGCGGTCACCGAGAAACGGTCGGAGACATACGTGAGGACCGTCGATGCGTGGCTCTTCAGGGCCGCGACCTGCGCCTCGGCGTCCCCCGCCTCGAATGCGGCCGTTCCCGCCTGAAAGAGCGGATCGTTGTCACCGGAATCGGCGGCAGACACGACGAGGAGGTCGTATTCGAGCTCTAACGCCGTGCGAATGTGACCCTCGTCTCCCGCTGTGATTTTGGCGTACACAGTCGACGAAAAACCGTGGGCGGACGCCGTTCCGGCGCCCAAAAATGGGATCACCGCCGCGACGATCCCGACAGCGACGACGATAACGGTACGGCGGACGCGCCCCAACATGCGACTCCCTCGGTTGGCCAGTGCACGTTGCATGCCGTGGGTGAACACCAGCCCGCGCACCGACGAACCGCCGGAAAACAAAAGCCCTGAACGGCCACCCCCCGATTACCGACAGGCGGAATTGAGATAGGAATACGAAGAAGTACGCGCACTTTCCGCCACCACCCGGAGGACGATCACTTTGCGCCCCCCGCTTCGGGCCGTTGCCATGCTGGCCGCGACCGCCGCGCTGGTCACCGCTTGCAGCTCCAGCGACGACTGGTCACAGCCACACCCCGCGCCCAGCGCCATCGGCACTCTCGGCCCAGGGTTCGTCGACCCCTCGACGACGCCCGCTCCCGAAGCGACCATCACGCCGCAACCCGGCTCGTGGGCCGACGTCCACCCGCCGAAGGACTACCGGGTCGTCCTGCTCACCGCCGGCGACGACAACCCGACCAAGGCCCTCGTGAAGGCGGTCAAGGAGTGGGCCGACGACGAGCACGTCGACCTCAGGACGATCGTCGTCGGCAATGCGCACGACGCCGTTCCCAGCATCGCCAAGGCGATGGAGATGGGTCCGGACCTCATCGTCAGCGCGGGCAACGACCTCATCGACGCGCTCGCTCTGGTCACCCCGAACCATTTGGACGAGAAGTTCCTCGTGGTGGGCGCGGAGCTGGCCGAGCCAACCCACAACGTCACATCGGTCGACTGGGACGGCGCCTCGTTCCGTGGCGAAGGGCTCGGCATGTCCTCGACGTACGACCCGAACTCGTTCACCGCCGAGCGTTGCGCGAACGCCATCAGGGCGGGCGTGGCGGCGGTCCTCAACGACCTGACCGGGATCGTGGTCTGGCTCTGACGATCGGGCGGTCGGCCTCGGAGCCGCGGGGCCCGGTGCGGAGGCCGAGGACCTCCGCACCGGCCTGAGAGTTACGCAGCCGGATGTGGCCCACCCCCTGCTGTGTTGCAGTGGGGTCGACCCGGTCACGATCAGCCCGCGTGGAACCCCGTCAACTCAGCGCGGGGCGGGCCCGCGGTCCTCGAACTCGTACGTGGTGGTCAGCCCTTCGGGCAGATCAGGGACCAGAGCGTTGGTGCCGTCGACCACCTGGACGTAGCGCTTGCCCTGAAAGATCGAGTAACTGCCGTCGGCGACCTGCTCGATCCGGAAGAGCTGGGTCGAAGCGGCCGTGTCGCACACCCGGCCGCGTACGCTGCCCGGCGCAGCGTCGTGCACGACGGTCATGCAGACCGCACCGGCACCGGAAGGTGTGGCCAGGACGATCCGGTACCTGCTCCCCTCGGGGCGCAGGACCCACAGCGACCCGCCGTCGGCGCCCTGCTCGCTGGTGGCCCGCACCTGGTCGGTGCCACGGCCGATCGCCAACATGGCCCCAGCCATGCCCGGCATCACGATCTGGACCTGGCGCTTACCGCCGAGGATCTCCTGCGGTCCGGCTGACGCGGTCACGGATGGGACGACTGAGGGTGGGGCCTGGCTCGCGGGACCGACAACCGGAGTCTCGACGTCGGCCCGTACCTGCAAAAAGGTGGCGCCCGTGGCAAGGGCCACGATGGCCAGCCCCGCTGCGGTGGCGGTCACCCGGCGCCGCCGTCGCTGGTCGCTGCGGTGGCGCAACGTCTGCGCTCCCGGCAGCGTGGTGACTCGCCGGACCTCGTCGACGATCGCGGTGAGGTCATCGCGCGGATCAGCCATGGAAGGTCCCCTCCTGGTGCGCATCGGTCAGCAACCCGACCATCGCTCTCCGACCCCGGGCGAGGTACGTCTTCACGGTTCCGACGGGAGCCTGCATCTCGGCTGCCACCTCTGCGACGCTGAGGTCGTTGAGGTGGTGCAGCACGACGGCCCGGCGCTCGTTGGCGCTCAGCCGCTGCAGCGCCTGCAACAGGGCGACGTGGTCCTCATTCAGCCCGGGCACGCCCTGATCGACGGCCGCCCGGCGGTGTGCGCGTACCCGGTTGAATGCCTTGCGCCAGCTGCTCACCGCGATCCGGGAGGCCACCCGGCGGACCCAGGCCTCCGGGCTGTCCGTCTCCCGTACCGTCTGCCAACGCTGCCAGGCCCGCATGAACGCCTCGGCCACGGCGTCCTCTGCTTCGGCGCGGTTGCCGGTCAGCGCGTAGACATGGCCCACGACCCGACCCGCGCAGGCCGCGTAGAGGGCGTCGAACTCCTCGGCATCACGCATCCGCCCGGTGCCCCCCAATGCCGTGTCCCCTGGTCACCGCGCATGCAACCCGTCGGGGTCGACCGGCCGTGTCGGCGCGGGGGAAGTTTGTGGCCGCCATCACACCGGAGTGATCAACCCAACGACCTGGCCAGGCGTCATCGTGCCGTCCCGGGAGAGGCCCGTGGCGGAGAGGACGATGTGCGACGACGGCAACGACGTGCCCTGACGGCCGGCGTACTCGCGACCGCGCTGGTCGCGGCGGGCCTGACGGCTCAACCGGCGAGTGCGCAGGCTGGACCGGAGGTCAGGACCTCCGGCACTCCCGGCACCTTCACCCTGATCACCGGTGACCGGGTGACGGTGGACGCGGACGGTCACCCGGAGATCCAGCGAGGACCGGGGCGGGCCGGCATGCGGTTCGTGACCACCCGGGAGGCTGGTCACCAGTACGTCATCCCGGTGGACGCGATGCCGCTGCTGCGGGACGGGCGGCTCGACCGACGTCTGTTCGACCTCACCACGCTCGGCGAGTTCGGCTACGACGACCGGGCAGCCGAGCTGCCGCTGCTGGTCGCGTACCCGGAGAACATGGTGGCGCGGGCGCGGACCGCGGTCGTCGGGGGTGACGCACGGGTGCGGGCGGACCTGCCCGCCGCCCGTGCGCTCGCGGTACGGGCGGACCGGGACGACCGGGTCACGCTCTGGGGGTCACTCACCCATGGGACGTCGTCCGCGCGCACCCTCGCCGCCGGGATCAGCCACCTCTGGCTGGACGGCAAGCGGCGGGTGTTCCTCGATCGCAGCGTGCCGCAGATCGGTGCCCCGGCGGCCTGGCAGGCGGGTTTCGACGGCTCCGGCGTCACCGTTGGCGTCCTGGACACCGGAATCGACGCCAGCCACCCCGACTTCGCGGGGCACCTCACTGAGGTCCGTGACTTCACCGGCGGTGACGATCCCCGTGATGCGGTCGGCCACGGCACCCACGTGGCGTCGACCATCGTGGGTAGCGGCGCCGCGTCCGGCGGCAGGTACCGCGGCGTGGCCCCGGGCGCGAAGCTGATCGTCGGCAAGGTCTGCGCCACCACCGAGTGCCAGGACTCGGACATCATCACCGCCATGCAGTGGGTCGCGCCGCAGGCCCGGGTCGTCAACATGAGCGTGGGCGGCACGGACGCGCCGGGCCTCGACCCGTTGGAGACCGCCGTTCAGGAGCTGAGTCACCAGTACGGCACGCTCTTCGTGGCGGCGGCCGGCAACGAGGGCAAGCCGAAATCGGTCTCCTCGCCGGCCTCGGCGGACGACGCCCTCGCCGTCGCCGCGGTCGACGCGGACGACCAGCGGGCGTACTTCTCCAGCAGGGGTCCCCGCGTCGGCGACAACCACATCAAGCCCGAGATCAGTGCGCCGGGCGTCGACATCGTGGCGGGTGCCCCCGGCGGCGGCTACGCCACCATGTCCGGCACGTCGATGGCGACCCCGCACGTGGCGGGCGCTGCCGCGATCCTCGCCGGACAGCACCCGGACTGGACCGGCCAGCAGCTCAAGGCCGCCCTCATGGACTCGGCGAAGCCGACCGGTGAGGACAGCCTCTACGAGCAGGGCGCGGGCCGGCTGGACATCGGCCGGGCGGTCGCCCAGCCGATCGCCGCCGACCTCGCCGCGATCGACTTCCCGGTCCAGCGTTGGCCGCACGCCGACGACACCCCGGTCAACCAGGTCGTCGGCTACCGCAACACGAGCTCCGCGCCGATCACCCTGGCGCTGGCCGTCGCACCGGCTCCGGCCGGCATGATCACCGTCAGCCCGGCGACGCTGGTGGTGCCGGCCGGTGGCCGCGCCGAGGCGACGATCACCGTGGACACCCGGGTGGACGCCCCCGACGGCGTCTACCAGGGAGCGCTGACCGCGACCGGCGCCGGCGACCTGCGGGTACGGACGCCGTTCGCGCTCAACCGCGAGATCGAGAGCTACGACGTACGGCTCAACCACACCGGACGCGACGGCAAGCCGGCCACCGAGTACACGACCGTGGCGGCGAACCTGACCACCGGCGAGTTCAGCACTCTCACCGTGGCAGCGGGCGGCAGCACCCTGCGGCTACCGAAGGGGCGTTACGCGCTGTACAGCACCATCCACGAGGGTTCCGTGTCGACCCTGCTCGCGCAGCCGGTCCTGGACGTACGCGGGCCGATCACCGAGGCGGTCGACGCCCATAGCGCCAGGCCGGTCGCATTGACGGTGCCGGAGCGCGACGCCGCACCCACCTCGATCAACGTGAGCGCGAACTGGAACGACGGCTTCCGCTATCCCGGCGTGCAGCTCAGCGGGGGGTCCGCCACGGACGTCTTCTTCGGCCGGATCGGGCCCGTCGTCGCGGCTCCCGAGTTCACCGCGACGCTGGGCGTCGGGCTCGCCCGTCCGGGCAAGGACGGCACCTTCCGGAACAGCCCCTACACGTACGACCTGGCGTACGTCCGTCAGGGCGACATGTTCACGGGTCTGGCCAAGAAGCTGTCGCCAAAGAACCTCGCCACCGTCAGGGCGACCTACCGGAGCCAGTCCGCGACCGCGACCGCGGTCCGGCTCCACCGCGCGTCGGCGCCCGGCGGCTCGGGCCCGATCGGTTCGAGTACGCCGGTCGACCTGCCGTTCCACGGCACCGAGTACTACAACACCGACGGCGGCATCACCTGGACGTCCACACTCGTCGAGGGGGACAACCTCACGACGCAGGAGTCGACCTTCACGTCGGGCAGGTCGTACACCCGGACCTGGAACGCGGCGCCCTTCGGCCCCACCGTGGCCCAGGCACCGACGCTGTCGCCCCTGGGGTACGCGGGCCGCGACGGCGACACCATCTCGATCGCGTCGCTGCCCCTGTTCGGTGACGCGACCGGTCGTCCCGCGACCCGCGACGACCGGCCGGTGCGGTTCCGGCTGTCGCGCAACGGTAAGGAGATCGGCACCTCGGACAGCCCGTGGGCCGATTTCGCGGTGCCGGCCGGCAAGGCCACCTACCGGCTGGAGGCGACCATCACCCGCGGCGCCCCGGACACCCTGTCGACGTCGGTCTCGGTGGCCTGGACCTTCACCTCGGCGCACACGACGTCGCCCGAGCGGTTGCCCCTGACGACGGCCCGGCCGATGCCCGTGCTCGACGACACCAACACGGCCCGAGCGGGCCGGAGCACGGCCATCCCCGTGGTGCTGGACCGGCAGGCGGGCTCCGCGGCCGCATCGAACCGGACGCTCAGAGCGTCCGCTTCGTTCGACGACGGCAGGACATGGGTCGCGTTGCCGGTGCTCCGGGACGTCGCCCTCATCACTCATCCACGGCGGGCGGGATTCGTCTCCCTGCGACTGACGGCGACCGACACGGCCGGCAACACGGTCACCCAGACGATCCAGCGGGCCTACCGGATCGCCTGACTCACCGCCGAGTCCGGGGCGGCGGCTGCTGGGGCGGCCGCCACCCCGGACCGGGGTGGGATGTGGTCGTCAACGCCTCAGGCGGTGAAGGCACCGTCGATGGCGATGGCGGCACCGCTGATGAAGGTTGCCTCGTCGCTGAGCAGGAACGCGGTGAGCGCGGCGACCTCGTCCGACGTGCCGGCACGCCCGGTCGGCTGCATCGACAGGTAGCGCTCCGCGACCTCCGGGGCCTGACTGACGACGCCCTGCCAGAGCGGGGTGTCGATCAGGCCGGTGACCAGGGCGTTGACCCGGACACCGGAACGCGCCACGTCGAGTGCCGCCGAGCGCGTCAGGCCGATGACACCGTGCTTCGCCGCGTTGTAGGCGGCCTGGGTGGCGTCGCCCTTGATGCCGGAGACGGAGGCGTTGTTGACGATCGCGCCACCGCCGGAGGCGATGATCGCCGGGAGCTCGTACTTGAGGCCGTAGAAGACGCTCGTCAGGTTGAGGTCGAGCGACCGGTGCCAGTTGTCACTGTCGGTCTCGCGGACGCTGGCCATCGGGCCGCCGCCGGCGTTGTTGAAGGCGCCGTCCAGTCGCCCGAACTCCGACACCGCCGTGTCGACGAGCCGCGCCATCTCCTCCTCGACCGTCACGTCGGTCGGTACGAACAGCGCGTTGCCGCCCGCCTTCCTGATCTCGGCGGCGATCTCCTCGCCCCGATCCTTGTCCCGGGCGCCGATGACGACGCGGGCACCCTCCGTGGCCGCCCGCTGTGCGAACGCCAGGCCCATGCCCTGCGTACCGCCGGTCACGACCAGCACCTTCGAATCCAACCGTCCGGACATCTCGTCTCACATTCACTCGACTGGTAAGCCGCTGCGCGGCCGGGCCGAAGATCCGCGCGGGGGAGCCGGATGGGTCGATCGTGTCCGGGCAACCCGCAGGGCTTCGCGAGCCGGAACGCTATCCGTTTCTGGAACGTTCGACAAAGTAACGGTCCTCACAGTAGCGTCGCCTGGGCGAGCGAATCGTGCGCTTTTCGCGCTAAACACCCTCGCAACGCGCCCTTTTGCAGGGGAACTGCGAGGGTCGTCCAGCTGCATCGGTCCTGTAACCACGCGCACATTCTTTGGTGGCCGTTCCATAATGTCGCTAGCGTTGGGCAGACCGAGCAAACGCGGATAAACCACCTTTAAGGAACAGTCATGCCTAGACGTCACGCCGCTCCGGGATCTCAGCGGTGGAAAGCCCTGTTGTTCATCTCCATCGCCCAACTGATGGTGGTGCTCGACGGGGCTGTCATGAACATCGCGCTCCCCTCGGCACAGCAGGCGCTGCACTTCAGCGATGGAAGCCGGCAGTGGGTGGTCACGGCGTACGGTCTGGCCTTCGGCGGCCTGCTCCTGGTCGGCGGCCGGATCGGTGACATGATCGGGCGCAAGCGTGCCTTCCTGATCGCGCTGGCAGGCTTCGCGATCGCCTCGGCGATCGGCGGTCTGGCGGCCAACGCGGCGATGCTGCTGACCGCCCGGGCGCTGCAGGGTGTGTTCGCGGCCCTGCTCGCACCGGCCGCACTCTCCTTGATCTCCCTGTCGTTCACCCAGCCACGGGAACGGGCGAAGGCCTTCGGTGTCTTCAGCGCGGTCTCGATCGCCGGTGGCGCTGTCGGCCTCATTCTCGGCGGCCTGCTGACCCAGTACCTGAACTGGCGTTTCGCGATGTTCGTCCTCGTCCCGATCGCGATCATCGGGATCCTGGGCGCCGGTCGCACCGTCCACGACGACGGCGAGCGCCACCGCGCCCGGCTCGACATCCCCGGTGTCGTACTGGCCAGCCTCGGGCTCGTCGGCCTGGTCTACGGGTTCAGTGCCGCCGAGAGCCACGGATGGTCGGCGGGTGTCACCATCGGATCGTTCATCGGTGGCGTGCTGCTGCTGGCGGCCTTCATCGTGGTGCAGGCGCGGGTCACGTCCCCACTCCTGCCGTTGCGCGTCCTGACCGAACGCAACCGGGCCGCCGCGTACCTCTCGGTTGGTCTTGCCGTCGTCAGCATGTTCGGAATGTTCCTCCTGCTCAGCTACTACTTCCAGCAGGTCAAGGGATGGTCGCCGGTCATGGCCGGCCTGGCGTTCATGCCGATGGCGGTGCCGCAGGCCATCGGGGCCACGCAGATCGGCGCCCGACTCGCGCACCGGATCGCCCCCCGGCCGATCATGGTCGGCGGCTACCTGGTCACCGTGGTCGGTCTCGTACTGCTCGCTCTGCTCGACGCGGACAGCAGCTTCCTGGAGATCGCATTCGCGGAAGCGGTGATCGGGCTCGGCATCGGCACCGCGTTCATGCCCGCGATGAGCATCTCCACCCACGGCGTCGAACCGAAGGACGCCGGTGTCGCGTCCGCGATGATCAGCTCGTCCCAGCAGGTCGGCGGCTCGATCGGCACCGCGCTGCTCAACACCATCGCGACCAGCTCGGCCGCCACCTACCTGGTCGCCCACGGCGGCCCGGCGGCCCAGCGTCACACTCAGAACGAGGCGCTGATGCACGGCTACTCGGTCGCGTACTGGGTCGCCGTCGGCTTCGTGGCCGCAGCAGCCCTGGTCTCGGCGGTCATGGTGAACGCCGGCGCGCCGAAGCATGTCCCGGCGGCGGCGGACGACCTTCCGGACGCCAAGCCGGTGGCCGTGCACTGATCGCTGCACCTCCGCGCCCGTCATCCCGAGTGCGGCGGGTCGACGAGCCTCTGCAACAGGTCTCGCATCACTGCACCGGTGACCGAGGACACGGTGCACCGATCCTTCCGGCGAGGTGAAATCAGGAGTGTGAGCAGAGCAGGCACCGGCGAGTGACGTTGTGAGGGGCACGCTGCCGACCCGCGATCCGGGTCTCTCCGGCGCTCGCACCACGCCCGTACCGGACAAACCGGTTCACGCGACGGCGGGCCACCGGCAGCGATGGGCGGTGGAGACGATGGCCGTCGCACCCGACGACCAGGTGTTGGAGATCGGATGCGGTCGCGGAACGGCCGTCTCCCTGGTCGCCAGCCGACTCACGACCGGCCGGATCGTCGCGATCGACCGAGCAGCGACGATGGTGCGGCTGGCGACCGCACGAAACAGCGGCCACATCAGCGTCGGCAAGGTCGAGATCCGACACGCCGGATTGGAGTCGGCCGACCTGCCAGCCCACCACTTCACCAAGATCTTCGCGGTGAACGTCAGCCTCTTCTGGCTGGGCGACGGGACGCAGCAGATCGATCGGATGCGGAGCCTGCTGGCACCGGGAGGACGGCTCTACGTCTTCGGCGAGCGACCCACGGCCGCACACGCCACAGCGAACCTCACCGCGACCGAACTGCTCCTCGAAGCCCACGGTTTCAACACGACCAGATCGAGCGCCACCCGCGGCCGGGGGCGGGTGCTCACCTGCGTCACCGGGACACCCACCGAGTGAGGCTGAGCTGTTCGCGATGCCTCTGGCACCGCACATCCGCTGCGTGACTCGGGCGGGCTCGGTTCGTACCGAGCCCGCCCGAGCGGTTTCACCAGGTCCTGGTCGCGGCCGTTGGCCGTACGCGTCAGGAACGTGTGGTTGGGACCTGTGTCATGCGGTCAGCGTTGCAGGGTCAGCAGACCCGGCCGGTAGGGCAGCAGGCCGTAGTCGCCGCCCGAGCTGGGGGAACGTCCCTGGTAGAGCAGTTGCAGGTTGCAGGGGTCGACGGTCATCGTCTGGTCGGCGTTGGTACGGAGCAACTCGCCGTGGCTGATGTCGTTGGTCCAGGTCGCGCCGCTGTTGGCCTTCCCGGCGAACGGGTTGCTCTCGGTCGCGGCCTGCGGGGTCCACGACCCGCCCAGGCTGGTGGCCGTGAACGAGCGGAAGTAGCGTCCCTGGGAGCCGATCGCCTCGACGATCATGAGATAGCGGTTCTGATTCTGCAGCTTGTAGACCTGCACGGCCTCGAACAGGTTGTTCGTCGTGTCGCTCATGATGGTCGTGTAGCTGCTGCCGAAGCTGCCCGGGAAGTTCCCGATCGGCATGCTGGCCCGGTAGATCTTGCCGTTGTCACCGGCGAAGAACAGGTACATGTTCGTACCGTCACCGATGAGCGCCTGATCGATCGGCCCGGTACCGGAGCCGGTGATGCTCCCGGTGAACAACGTCTGCGCCGCTGACCACCCATTCGGGTTGGTCGGGTCACTCGACGTCCGGTACGAGAACGCCGGCCCACCCCACTGATAGGCCAGCACCCAGATGTTGCGCGGGGCGAAGTAGAACAACGACGGCGCGACAGTAGCCGAGTTCATCGCGTTCTGGCTGGCCGAGGCCATCTCCGAGTAGTTCGTGAACAGACCGAAGTTCATCGAACCCCACGACGTGCCGAAGTCGTGCGTGGTGGCGTAGACAAGCTGCCGGCCGTTGTAGGGCGCGACGGTGAAGTCCTTCAACGACACCCACCCCGACCTCGGGTTCGCCAACGACCCCGTCGACGACCACCGGTATGTCGACGGAAGATCACACGTGCCCGTCGGCGGCGGCGTGGTGGGGTTGCCTCCACCGTCGACGCGGACGAGCTGCCACTGCTGGTTGGCACCGTTCCAGTCGTCGTACTGCACGATGTTTCCGCCGTCGGCGGTCGAGGCGCCCTGCACCTCCACCACCTTGTTGCTGTTCCGGTTGATCAGCCGGACGTAGCCACCGTCGGAGTCGGCCAGCCGGAACTGCTGGTTGGTCCCGTTGCCGTCGGTCCACTGAACGATGCTGGCACCGTTGGCGGTCGAGAAGTTGTAGACGTCCAGCACCTTGCCGGACAGCCGCGACTTCAACCGGTAGTAGCCACCGCCCGAGTCCACGAACTGCCACTGCTGCTGGTTGCCGTTGTTCCGCGCCCACTGCGTGATCCGCGCACCGTCATTCGTGGCGAGGTTGTACACGTCCAGGGCCTTGCCGCTGTTGCGGTTGATCAACACGTACCACGCGCTCGTGTCGACCGTCGCCGCTGCTGCTGGCGTCGACACCACTGCCGCGGCGGCACCACCGACCACCACCGCCAGCACGCCGGCGGCGAAGACCCGAAGCGACCACCACCGCCGCCGCGACGGCGGCGGCGCAATCGATGGAGACCTATCAAGGGCAGACATGATCCTCCTCCAGTGACCAAGAGCCGAACGGCTACCCGAAGCTGGGCACACCGCGACGCGCGGTCGGGCACATGCGTCGGAAGCGTTAGCGTTAACAAGAAGTCCGCATGGCCTGGCGCGCACTTGATTCGAGATCGACGAAGCAGGCTCGCCCGGTAAGCCAATGGTGTCGTCGTCCTTAGGCATCGACTGTGAGCGATAACATGTCGTTCGTCAAGTCGTAATCTGTCAGGAACATCAGCGGATGCACCGCCGCAGCCCCTGGCGTGACCGCTCATGACCGATTCCCGCAGGCAGCACCCCCGACCGCCACGAGGCATCTGAAGAGGAACACGCCTGGTTGGCGCTAACATCGACGCCCGCCCATGATCGGCGACCGGGACAGGGCGCTGCCGCGCGGTCGGCCGGGGATGACCACATCCGCGCCCAGCGGGTCCTCCGTGAAGCTCCGTTCGCACAGACACCTTGTGGGGTGACGCACCGACGAATATCGTCCCGATGTATCGGCTCGATATATCAAGCCAATGCCGGCGGCTCGCCGGACTGACGCGGGAGGTGCGATGAGGTCGGTCGACTACGACACGGAGCAGTACCAGGACTACGCGCGCGGCCGGGCCCTCACCCAGCAGCAACTGGGGGTATGGATCAACGCCTTTGAAGCGGTACTTCCCGACCGACGCCCGCTGGTGGGTCTGGACATCGGCTCGGGGACCGGCAGGTTCACCCCCGCGCTGGCAGACGCGTTCGGGCCGGTCACCGGCATCGAGCCGTCGGTCCGCATGCGCGAGGTCGCGCGGACGCGGTCCCAGCATCCCGGTGTGCGGTATCTGGCAGGCGCCGCCGAGGACATGCCGGTGCCGTCCGACAGCGCCGACTACGCTCTCCTGTTCCTGTCCTGGCACCACGTCCAGGACAAGACCCGGGCAGCCCAGGAGCTGACCAGGGTGCTCAGGCCCGGTGGGCGGCTACTACTGCGCGCGAACTTCAGCGACCACCACCCCCGACCGTGGTGGCTGGAGCACTTCCCCAACGGTTACGAGGTGGACGCCGCCCTCTTTCAGCCGCTGCACGAGGTCATCGCTGGGTTCACGTCGCTCGGCTGGCGCGTTGTCAGCTTCGACACGGTCACCGAGCCGTCCTCGGGCACCTACGGGGACATGCTCGAACGGCTGCGCCTGCGCACCCTCTCATTCTTCGCGCAGCTCAGTCCGGACGAACTGGAGACTGGCTTCCGCCGACTGGAGCAGACTGTTGCCGCAGACCCCGGCGCACCAGCACCCGTGTTCGCTGAGCCGCTGCTCACGCTCGAACTACGCTGATGCGAGGAACCGGGCACCGGCAGGATCTGTTCGCACGCCTTCGCACTCAGTCGCCCCTGTTCGGCATCCTCGCCCCGGTGGGTTTTCGGCCACTTATCCTCAAAACGAGCACTACCGGAGTGGCCGCCGTCCGCATGACGGCTCACAGGAGGCCGTGATGAGTGGAAGAAGCCGACCCAAAGGCATCAGCCCAACAGCGGTAGAGGCAGCGCCCGGACTCTGGCGCATCGATCTGCAGAGACACGACCTCAGCATTCCAGGACGTGAGGTCATCCAGACTCGTGTGGAATTCACGCCGGACTCGCCCCCGTTCAAGCACTTCCATCCCGGCGAAGAAATCATCTGCGTTCTTCAGGGATCTCTGGAATACACAATCGAGGGCCAACCACCGGTGGTGTGCAATACCGGTGACGCTCTCACCGTGCCGTACGGCGTTCACCACCAGGCGCGCAACGTCGGCAACGACGTTGCGGTCGAACTGGCGACGTACGTCGTCGAGAAGGGCAAGCCCCTTCTCACCAAAGTGGAGTGAGCGTGGATCCCCGAAGCCGGACGAAATGGGGCGGTGGCCGTTGCCCCCGTTGAGTAGTGTCCGAGCGGCACACTCCTCACAACACGGGGGCACCCTTGTCGCACTCCTTCAGTTCTCGCCGCCTGCTCGCCTGGACCGCGCCCGTGGCGCTCGCGCTGACCGCGCTCGCCCCGGCCCTGCCGGCCCAGGCAGCGGTGAAGCCCACACCGACCGTCAACGCCGGACCGGTCGATAAGGACCTCAACGGTGACGGCGTCCCCGACCTGGTCGCAGGCGGCGGTCCGGGCACTGACCTCGGCTCCGGCGTGTGGTCGGCGCTCGGCGTGAAGTCCCCCCGGACCGGCGTCGGCACCGGCCAGGTGCAGACGCCGGCCACCAACATCGGCCTACTCGGCAACGGCGTCAGTAACGAATCCCCGACCGACTTCGACGGCGCCCAGATCCTCACCGGACGCTTCTTCGGTGTCGACCGCCAGGACTTCATGTACTACTACCCGACCGGCGTCGCGGCCGGTATCGGCGGCATCCTCCGCGGCGCCGGGGACGGCACGATGCCCAGCCCGTACAACAACCAGGTCACGATCGGATACGAGAATCTGATCGACGCCAACGGCAACATCCCCCTGCTGCTGGCGAACGCCTTCCAGGCTGACGGCGTCGACACCGGCATCCCGGATCTGTTCGGCATCGCCGGCGACGCCACCAACGGCTACCGGCTCGGCTACCACACCAACTACTTCGCGCCGGGCCTCTACTACGGCGTCACCGGCCTGACCAACTCCACGCCCACCGGTGGGACCGACTGGCAGAACTGGACCCTCGCCAGCACCGAGACCGCCTCGGGGGTCGCACTCTTCCTGCGTAACGCCGGCACCGGTGACCTGTACCTGTGGACCGGGGTCACCATGGTCGACAACGGCGACGGCACCGGCACGCTGACCCATGTCCAGTACCAGGTGGCGGCGAACTGGAACACCGGCGTCGCGATCAGCACGCTGCAGGCCGCCGACATCAACGCCGACGGCACCCCGGACCTGTGGACCGTGCTGCCGGGCGGCACCTACCGGGCGTACCTGATCTCCGGCCTCTCGACGACCGGCACCGCGACGGTGACGGCTACCCGAGCCAAGCAGCTGGCCTGACGTGCTGGGGCGCGCCACCATGCGGCGGCGCGCCCCAGCCCGATCACGCAATAGAGAGGTCGCTCAGCGATCCTCCTTGGATCATTGGCTAGCGCAGCGATCGGAACGTCGCGCGGACGTCCTCCGAGAGCAGCTGTGGCTGCTCCCAGGCTGCGAAGTGCCCGCCCCTGTCGTGCCGCTTGTAGTGGACGAGGTTGGGGTATGCCTGCTCCGCCCAGCTGCGCGGGACCCGGTAGATCTCGTCGGGGAAGATGCTCACGCCGACCGGGATCGTCACGCCCTTGGTGGAGAAGAAGGGGAGCTTGCTCTCCCAGTACAGCCGCGCCGAGGACACCCCGCTGTTGGTCAGCCAGTAGTGCGTGATGTTGTCCAGGATGTCGTCGCGCGTGAGGTCGCTCGGCTTCTGCAGACGTCCCTCGAGGACCTGCTGAACCAGGCCGGGCTGACCGGTCCCGTCGCCGTGGTCGAGTATGAACGCGGCGAGGTCGATGGGTGAGTCGGCCAGTCCGTAGAGGGTCTGCGGCCGCGTTCCCATGATCAGACCGTACGCCACGTGCGTCCCAAAGAATCCGAGCAGCTGCTGGTAGGTGCCCCGCTCCTCGTCGGAGAGGCCGTCCGGCGCCGGGCTGCCGGCAAAGGCCGCGAGGAAGAGGTCCGGCGGAACCGCGCCGGGCATGTTGGTGTGGATACCGACCAGCTCCGGTGGCGCGGGCTCGGCGGCCGCCGGGTCGGCGCGGCCGCCGGCCATCGCGTCGACGACGATTGCGCCCCAGTCGCCGCCCTGCGCGACGAACCGTGTGTACCCGAGCCGCTTCATCAGCTCGACATAGGCTTTCCCGATGTGCACGGGATCCCAGCCAGTCGTGATCGGCTGACCGGAGAACCCGTAACCGGGCATTGACGGGATCACGACGTGGAAGGCGTCCGATGCGCCGGCGCCGTGCGCCGTCGGATTCGTGAGAGGGTCGATGATCTTCAACTGCTCGATGACCGACCCGGGCCAGCCGTGGCAGACGACCAGCGGGAGCGCGTCCTCGTGCTTCGAGCGAACGTGGATGAAGTGGATTTCCACGCCGTCGATCTCGGTGACGAAGTGGGGGAGAGCTTTCAGCCGTGCCTCGCACTTGCGCCAGTCGTAGTCGGTCGCCCAGTACCGAGCGAGGTCCTGCATGAGCGCGAGCGGCACACCCTGCGAGTCATCCTTGACGGTCTCTTTGTTCGGCCAGCGCGTGGCCCTGATGCGGGCGCGCAGATCCTCAAGATCCGCCTCAGGGACCTCGATATTGAATGGGCGCACTTCTGCGGCGCCCGTTCGCGCTTCCGTCTTGACGGCCACGCGGGTCTCCCTTCCGCTTTGAATGCCTCTGAGGTCGACCGGGTGCCCTCCTGCCCGCATACCGCCGGACGAATGGCATGCCCCGGCTCCTGCGTGCCGAGAGGCATCGACAAAGACACTGCCCGAACGTGTGCCAGGCCAGCAGGCGTACGCGGCCCCGCCTGCCCAGAGCGTAGGACGCCTTTCCCCATGTCCGATGCCATACAAGCAATTCCGCATGGCCTTCCGGGACGGACCGGCACCTCCAGCGACTGGAGTTTCGCCTTGCGCCGTACCCGCTGTCATGGTCTGCAGCTGAGCACAACCGCTGGGGTGCTGGCCGCGAGGATGCGTGCTCCAGACAGCCAGTCGACCATGGCCATTAGCCGTAGGCAATTCCAGCGTGATCGAGTAGACGACACATATCGTGGAAACCCTCCACGCAGGCATCGACGACAGCACCATGCCGGCCGGAGGTCTTCGCGTACTGCAACAGGAAGTACGGATCGACGAGGTCGGGGGCATAGATGTTGGCCTCGACGACCTCGCCGCTTGCCGAATTCTCGAACTGGCAGTGCTCTCCGTGCGGGTACAGGTACCAGGTCGCGCCGTGATATCGCACAGACTCCGGGGGGTCCGCGTCGACGTCGCTCACAGGTGACGAACCAGCCTCCATCTGCTCGACGAGCGCGGCTGCTACCCGGCGGAACTCGGCGACAAGGTTCTCCAGAGCCGGGCGTACGGTGGCGGCTTCCGAGTCGCTGACAAGCTGCAGCACAGTGACGATCGGCCCCTGGCGTCCCGCGGAGGCAAAGACGGCCATATCGGGCTGGAGCGCAACCCGTAACGCCCGCGCAGCGGCCGTGGCAGCCGGCATCGTGACGGTCTCGTCAAGGACGACGACCAGACCGCGACCGCGGGCGACCCGCCGTCGAAGGTCGGCGGGGTCCGGTACTCCTGCGGCAATCGCACCGGCCCCTGATTCCATACGGAAATGCTAACTCGAACGCATTCACCAATCGGCATGACCGAGCGCACTCAACTCGGGCGTCGAGGAGTTGGTTAGGGGAGCGTGGAGAGGTCGGGTTCGTTCCCGAACGCGACGGCCGGACAGCTGCCTGGGAAGTGGCGAACCGGCCTCGTCAGGTCATACCTCTGATCGCGCGCTGGGCCCGCCCTTCGTGACCGTGGACCTGGAGGGTCGTCGAGCTCGGTGACGGTCAGGTCAGCGACCGGCCAACCAACATCGAACCCAGGTCGTTCATCGCCGCGCTGCTTGACGAGTGCCTATGACCCCAAGCAGGCGGTCAGCCCCTGGCCGATCCCGCTCAATCCTCGGCTGCCGGGCCCGGGTGGTCGGTTTCCCGGCTCGCAAGCGCGAAGCGGTGGGTGAACTCGACCTTCTCGTCCAGGTGCAGGGCGGTGACTGGCGCATCCTCCAGCGGCGGCGTCTCGGTGCCGACCGAATAACGCGTACGCACCAGTTCGTCGTACGGGCCCTCCTCGTCGATCTCGGCGAGGATGAACGGTGTGCCGGGAGCCCAGCTCCCGGAGGCTGTCCAGGTGTACCGCAGCTCGACCTCGCCGTCGCGGGGGCAATCCCAGGTGAGTTGGCTTACCGCCGCACTGCCGGTGTTGGCAACCGCTGTCCAGCCAGTGCCGTCCCGCCGAAGACAGACCCAGCTCGACTCCATCGAACCGTAGTCGTACGGACTGCTGTCCCAGAATCCCACAAGGTTCTCGTCCCGCACGAAGAGCATGATCGCAGACGCGAGACGACGGAGCTCCCGACACGGATCTCTCGCCTGCGCACCGATCGACCCAGCACTGGTTCGGGCGGTGCGACAGCGCGCCGGCGCCGCGCTCATATCCGTCGAGCGAGCCATAGGTATGTCTCGTGGTGGGCGCGTACGGAATCGTCCTGGCCACGGTCGCCATTCGTTCGTCCACCTCGACCCCGAGCGCCGCGATCCCCCGCCTGACGAGCCGTCCGCCCGCGCGGCGATCTGGTGATCGCCCCAGGAAAAGCGGCGCTGTTGTGTTGGCGGATCGGTGGGCACGCCGAGCCGCGTCAGCGGGCACTGGTCAGATCGCTCGGGCCAGATCGGTGAACGCGGCAGCCACCCGGGTCGCGGGTGACGCGTCGAGTCCGAGTTCGTAGTGTCCGCGTCGGAGGTTCTGAACAAAGGCGTGGCCGGTTCGATCCACCCCTTGAAGAGCGCAGTCTTGTGGCGAATTGGCCGACTACGTCGCCCCGTTGATCAAGTTAGTCGTTGCGCGGGCCCCACTCCGCCGCTGCCACGGGTCGTACCGGCCTGGTTCAATCCCAGGACAAGCGGGCACGACAGGCGGAGGACCAATGGGAAACTGGGGAAACGGCAACTTCGACAACGACACCGCGGCCGACCATCTGGGGATCGTGACCGACCGACTCATCACCGAAGTCGCCCAGGCGATGTCCGGCGACCCCGTCGAGATCGAGCCCGACGAGTACTGGGGCGTCGCCGTGCCCTGCAACCTCGAACTGCTCCACCTCATTGCACAACAGAACTACGTCGGGGCCAGCCTGCCCGACCCGGACACCATCGCCGGCTGGAAAACCAAGTTCCTGACCGTCTGGGACGAGGCCATCGACGACCTGGAGCCCACACCCGACCACAAGGAACAGCGGCGCGCCCACCTCGTCCGAACCTTCGACCAGCTCGCCGAACTGGCCAAGGCCGAACAGGCGTAACGCTCCGGCCGTCTCCCGCACCACCCACAGCAGGGATGCCACGGGACTGCGCTCTTCAAAGGGCGGTTCGAAGATCTCGAAGTTGATCTAGGCCGGTCGGGTCGCCGGCATCGTGTCTCGCCAAGCGGGGAGCCACGACAGAGGCCCGCCGTAGTCGAATCGGCGTGTCCCACACGTGACCCATACGAAAGCAGGGAATATATCCGGTTGGCTATATTCCCTGCTCAGGTGGCGCGCCCGAAGGGACTCGAACCCCTAACCTTCTGATCCGTAGCCTCAGCGAGGCGGTCCGGATCCGTCCGAACGTCGGCCTGCGCCCTCGTCTCGTGACGGTTGCCGTCCTCGTCGGTGCTGTCGAGTCCGAAGCTGTTGCTGTCACTCGTTGCCGTCAGGATGTCCGGCGGACGGTGGGCGAAGGGAGTCAGCGATGGGCGACTGGTTCGAAACGATTGCCGACGTTGAGGCAACCCCGGAGGAAGCTGACCGGTTGGGCGCCGAGGTGTTGTCCTGGCTCGTTGAGCAGGGCATCGTCATGGCCGAACAGACGGACTGCATCCTGGGCAACCAAGGACACCGTCCCGGGCCGAACTACCCCGCCGCGACGGTCGAACCATGGGCAGACCTGCACGAGCTTGGCACCAACGGATTCCGCGTGGTCGCGGGACGGTCGGTCTTCTACTCGATGGGCGTCGACCAAGTCGTCTGCCCACGCTGCGGAGCAGTTGTCGTAGACGACCAAGACAAGGACTCTTGGAACAACTTCTCGCCGGTCATTGACGAGTGGTACATGGGCGGGACCGGCGTGCGCGCATGCAGGCACTGCGGCAAGCCTGCCGGCATCAACGAGTGGCGATGGAGCCCGCCCTGGGGCTTCGGCTACCTCGGGTTTGAGTTCTGGAACTGGCCGATGCTTGACCCTGGCTTCGTCGCCGCGGTCTCCAACCGGCTGGGCCACCGGACCGTCCGGCCCTGCGGGAAGCTCTAGCCAACGTCTCGGTCGCCCTCTCCCCACCGAGGGCGGCCGGCAGCGGCCTTGGGATTAGAAGAAGATCGCGAATGGCTGGCCAGGGGTGTGCGGCCCTGGTCAGCCCATCTGTCGTTGTCGGGCGATGTCGGTGTCAGCGGGTGGTTCTTCACGGCTTGGGCATACCGACGAACCAGGGCCTCACCTTCAGGGCTTGGCCTGTCCGGCTCATCCTCCTGATGCTTCACTTGGAGGGCGGTGACCAGCGCAAAGTCCGGTTCTCCACCGGGAGGCGGGGCAGGACCGGGGCGTCCTGCCGCCGCTTGGTGGAGCGAACCCGCCGCTTGCCGTCGCCGGGTGTGCGGCGCAGCTTGCACCGCGTCGAGGGGCAGTTGGCGACCTTTCCGACGAAGACGCAGCGATCGACTCGGGCGGTGCCGCTGCTGGGGATGGTCGTGCGGGCGCTGCGGGATCACCAGCGCGGCCAGGAGGCGGAACGACTCGCGCTCGGGACGAAGCGGCCGAGCCTCGGCTACGTGTTCACCACGCCGATCGGCACGCCGCTGGATCCGCGCAACTGCACTCGTCTGGTTCAGGCCGAGTGCTCGGCGGCCGGGCTGCCGGCGATCCGGCTGCATGAACTGCGGCACGGCTGCGTCTCGGTGCTGCTTGCCCTGGGTGTGCCGCCCCGGACGGTGATGGACATCGTCGGACAGCACGTTGGAAATGACCATGACGGTCTACGGGCATGTGAGTCTGGACGACACGCGGGCGGCGCTGGATCAGCTGGGCGGCCTGCTGGATGAGGAACCCGAGAAATGACGTTGCTGTCACCGGTTGCTGTCAGGGCCGGTCGCAAGCGACCGGCCCTGTGCGTTCTTGCTGTTCAACTATGTGCGCCCGAAGGGACTCGAACCCCTAACCTTCTGATCCGTAGTCAGATGCTCTATCCATTGAGCTACGGGCGCTTGTGCTCAGCCAGTGTACACACCCGGCTTTCGCGCGGAGACTCCGGGATTCGAACCCGGGAGGGGCTTTAAGACCCCAACCGCATTAGCAGTGCGGCGCCATAGACCAGACTAGGCGAAGTCTCCCTGGTGATCCGCAGACCACCGCGCCCGAGGATACAGGTCGCGACCCACCGGGAGCAAAACGACTTCCGGGGTACGCCCGCAGTGGCCGCCCGCCCCCGTGATTCGACGCTGTGCGGCGGCGTGATCGGGACTACGCTCCATCGATATGCAGGAGCAGCCGCCCAGCGAGCCGACCCGTCGAGAGCCTGCTGAGAGAGCGCGTCGACGCTCTCCACGGGCCACCTTCACGCCGCCGACTGCCGCCGAGCAGTCCGCGGAGACGACGGTACAGCCAGCAACCGCTCCGGCCGGTCAGCGTCCTCGGCGGGCCAAGGCCGCCCCGGCGGTGCTCTTCCAGCCACCGGAGCCGGACCGCCCCCTGCCCCCACAGCCGAGGCGCCCACCGGCCGACACGACCGGCGACGCGAGCGCCGACCAGCCGGGCCCACCGACCGGCGACGCGAGCGCCGACCTGCCAGGTCCACCGAGCAACACAGCGAGCGCCGACCATCCAGGTCCACCGAGCAACCCAGCGAGCGTCGAGCAGCCGGGCCCGCCGACGGTCGTCGAGCCAGCGAGCCGGGCGCCGAAGGCCCGGGCCACGCCTGCTCGCAAGGCTGCCACCAGGAAGGCAGCGGATGTGACGCCGACCACGCAGGCTCCGACTCCCACACCGAGCAAGCGCGCCGCGAGCCCCACCAAACGGACGGCGACCCCCCGCAAGAGCACCACGGCGAAGAAGGCCGCACCGGAGCCCTCGGCCGAGCAGCACACGGCGCCGGTATCCCCCGCCGAGCAGCAGATCGCGCCGGCTTCGGCGCGTACCCCGGAATCGGAGCTGCGGGCGGTCGCCGCGCGCGTGCTCGACCACCCTGGCTTCGCGCCGGAGCTGTTGGCCCTGGCCGCGGTGCGGGCGCTCGGGCCCGGCGCGGGCGACTGGGCCGCGCGGCTGCGCGTCCGGTATCCGGACGCGCCGGCGGACGGCCTGGCCCGGTTGGCGACCCGGCGGTTCGTCCGCTCGGCGGGTGCGGGCGGGGCGACAGCGGCGCTGGCCGGGTTCTTCGCTCCGCTGGCCGAACTGGCCTCGGTGCTCTGGACCCATTCGAACCTGGTGCTGCACCTGGCCGCGGCGTACGGCAAGGATCCGACGCATCCCGACCGGGTCGCCGAGCTGTTGGTACTCGCCCAGGTGCACCCGGACACGGCGAGCGCACAGGCGGCGCTGGCTGCCGCGCAGTCGGCGGGCGACCCGGTCGAGAGGGGCTGGCCGCGCGCGGCGGAGGCCGCCTGGCGGCTGGCCGCGCCGCTCACGGCGCAGGCCGGCGGCTGGGTCGCGCTGCGGCTGGTGGCCCGGCTGCTGCCGGGCGCGGCGGTGCTCGCGGCGGCGCTCGGTGACGCGGCGGCGGCCGACCGGCTCGCGGCCCGGGCGGCGGCCCTCTACCGACCCGACGTGCCCTGACCGGTCAGAGCCAGTCGAACCACTCCCGGGGCAGCAGGGCGTAGCCGACGAAGGCGACCACGTCGAGCAGGGTGTGCGCGATGACCAGCGGCATCACCCGCCGGGTACGCAGGTAGAAGAGGCTGAACACGACGCCCATCACGGCGTTGCCGAGGAACGCGCCGAAGCCCTGGTAGAGGTGGTACGAGCCGCGGAGCAGGGCGCTGGCCGCGATGATCGCGGCGAGCCGCCACTGGAGCTGACGCAGTCGGGTGACCAGGTAACCGACCACGATCACCTCCTCCAGCACGGCGTTCTGCGCGGCGGCGAGGATCAGCACCGGGACCGCCCACCAGACCTGCGGCAGCGCGGCCGGCACGAGCGTGGCGTTGATGCCCAACTGGGCCGCCACCCAGAACAGGGCCAGCCCGGGCAGGCCGATCAGCGCGGCAAGGCCCGCACCGCGTGCCAGGTCCTGACCGGGCCGCCGGGCGTCCAGGCCGAGGGTCCGCGCCGGGTCGCCGGGGTCACGGCTGAGCAGGTGTACGGCGAGCAGCACCGGCAGCAGCGCGAAGACGATGCCGAGTAGCTGGTAGGTGAGGTCCAGCCAGGGGCGGGCCGACGCTGAGGTGTTCAGCGAGGCGGTCTGCTTGGAGAGCGGACCGTCGGCGGTCAGCTTCGCGACGATCGAGACCACCGCGTAGACCGCGGACTGGCCGAGGGAGAGGCCGAGGACCAGCAGCGTCTCGGTCCCCAGCAGTTGGCGGGACACCGGTCGGGTCAGCTCAACGGTCACCGCACCACTCTGCCCGACCGGTGGCACCGGTGACACGGCCGACCGGCCACCATGAGCCGGTCGCACATTCTGTGCGACCGGTAAACACTCTCCGTGGAGATTCTATGAGCGCCCGATCCGCTGCCGTCTGGAGAAGGAGTGCCCGTGGACAACCTCGCGCGGTTGCTGAAGGAGAGCTGGACCCTGGTCGAGGAGGACCGGGTCCGGCTGAGCGGGCACTTCTACGCCCGGCTGTTCCTGCTCGACCCCGCCCTGCGGCAACTCTTTCCGGTGCAGATGACCGGCCAGGGCGACCGCCTCCTGGAAGCGATCATCACGGCGATCCACACCGTCGACGACCCGGAGAGCTTCGACGAGTTCCTCCGGGCGCTGGGCCGCGACCACCGCAAGTACCACGTCGACGAGCGGCACTACGCGACGATGGGCGTCGCGCTGCTGGACGCGCTGCGCAGCACCGCCGGCGACGGCTGGAACCTGGAGTACGACCAGGCGTGGCGGGAGGCGTACGCGGCGATCGCCGCCCTGATGGTGGCCGGGGCGGCGGCCGACGACGACCCGCCGTTTTGGCATGCCGAGGTGCTGACCCACGAGCGGTACGGCCCGGACACCGCCGTCCTGACCTGCCAGGCGTTGCAGCATCCACTGCGCTGGCAGGCGGGGCAGTACCTCAGCCTGGAGGTGCCCCGCCACCACCCCCGGGTGTGGCGGAACTACTCGATAGCGAACGCCCCGAACGACGACAACGTGCTGGAGTTCCACGTGCGGTCCCCGGGGGCCGGCTGGGTGTCGGGCGCGCTGGTGCGTCGGGTACGGCCGGGCGAACTGCTCCGCCTGGCGGCACCGATGGGGTCGATGACCCTGGACCGCACCTCGGAACGGGACATCCTCTGTGTGGCCGGCGGGGTCGGCCTGGCGCCGATCAAGGCGCTCGTGGAGGAGTTGGCCACCTACAACCGGACCCGGTGGGTGCACGTCTTCTACGGTGCCCGACAGGCGGCGGACCTGTACGGCCTGGCCGGGTTGCAGGAGCTGGTCGCCGTGCACCCGTGGTTGTCGGTCACCGCGGCGTGCAGCGAGGACCCGGACTTCGACGGTGAGCTGGGAGAGATCCCGGACGTGGTGGCCCGGTACGGCCCGTGGACCACGCACGACTGCTATGTCTCGGGCTCGGCCCGGATGGTCCGGTCGACGCTGCGGGTGCTCGCTGCGGACGAGGTGCCGCCACCGCACATCCGCTACGACACCTTCGGCGACCTCTAGACGTTCCTCCCCCCAAACCGGGGCGCGTGCCCCTGCCCCCTGGGGCGCGCGCCCCGGTCCCTCGTTGTTCAGTAGCGCCAGGGGCGGCCGGTTTCGCGGTATTCCTCCACCGGCACCAGCGGCACGCCGGGCGCCATCCGGTCGACGTAGAGCCGGCCCTCCAGGTGGTCGATCTCGTGTGCGACCAGCCGAGCCATGCCGAACTCGAACGACGTGATGATCCTGCTGCCGTCCCACTGGGCGTGCTCCACGTCGAGTCGCAACGGCCGGGGCACCAGACCTCGGTGATCGAAGAATGAGAGGCAGCCTTCGTACTGCTCGTCGGTGTCCGGGTCGGCGTCGACCACCCGGGGGTTGAGCAGTAGGACCGGCTCCGCCGACCGGTCGGGAGGCCGGACCACGGCCGCCGCCCGGTCGATGCCGAGCTGCGGGGCGGCGACGCCCACACCCTTGCTGAACGGGTGCAGGTCGTCGAGCCGGGCCAGGGCCGTGGTGAGCCGGTCGACCACGTCCCGCGCGACCTGCTCCTCTCCGGGCAGGTCGAACGGGCGGACGGGCTGGCGGAGCAGGTCGGCGCCGCGTTGCACGATGCCGAGGCCGCGCATCCGGTCGCTGGGCCGGACCCGGGCGCCCCCGGGGTCGCCGTCCGGGTCGGGTTCCGGGCGGGCGCGGAAGCGCCACTGCATCCGGTAGCGGGCGTTCAGCGGCGGGTCGTCGGTCTGCCAGTCGTAGATCGCCCGGTCATCCTCGTCGTGACGTTGCGGCGCCGTCCGCAGCGGGCCCTCCTCCGCGGAGAGCGAGGTTTCCACGCCCCACACCTGCGGGTCGAGCGCCGCCGGCAGGTCGAGGCGTACGGCGAGCTGCCGGGTGGGCAGCCGGACGGCTCGCTGGAACCAGGGACCCCATTTCTCGTGCCCGACGCTGTACGCGTACTCGATGGTGGCCCGGTCGCCCGGGTAGAGCGGGAAGCGCCGCTGCCCGTTCTCGAAGAGCAGCCAGATCTCCTTGAACGCGTCCCGGTCGTGTTTGGCCCGCCAGTGCATCGGCTCCGGGTCACCCCCGCCGTCGTCGCGACGGGCCTGTAGTTGCAGCTCGGCGAAACTGAGCGGGTGCTCCCGGTGGTGCCGATTGGAGCGGCCGGGGTCGTTCGGGTAGCGGTCGACGGCGATCCGGACCAGGTAGCGGGTGACCGGCTCCGTGCCGGCGTTGTACAGCTCGCGGTGGATGACGCACCGGTAGCCGTCGTCGGTGTGGGTGAGGGCGGCGAGCTCCCGTTCCACGACGAGGCCGGTGCCAGGTGGCAGCCACTGTCCGGGCAGGTACGGCTCACGGTGCGGCTGACCCGCGCGGGCGTGCCGCAGGTCGTCGTACTCCCGGAAGCGCTGCCAGATCGCTCCGCTGGCCTCCAGGACCGCCTCGGCGCGGCGAGCGAAGTCCTCGGTTGGGCGGTGCCGGCGCCCCTCGACGTGGCTCACGTAGGACGGGTCGAACCCCATCAGGACGGCCAGTTGCTTCTTGGACAGCCCTCGTCCGGTCCGTTGCCGGGCGAGTTCGGCCGCGAAGGAGTCGGCAGCCCGTTCGAGGGGTGAGGTCGTCATCGGCTTCCTCGTGGCCGGGGCTATAAGTTTCACTTTCTGTGCCCGAACACACACGCATCTGGCACCTTGCCGACACACCGCTTGACAATCGACCGACAGTCATCGATCCTGCGGCGGCGTTTCCGGGCGCTGACGCCGGGTAGTACGCGGGGGCGGAGCACCGCTTCCGCCGGGGGTCGGGGTGACCTGGGCCTCCCGATTCCGAGCAAGGTGAGGCTTCCCTTAGACCCGAGGGCCTGGTTAGGCTAGCCTTAGCTCAGGACGACGGTGGTCGTCCGCCGGGGCAGACTCCTCGGTCACGCGGACGGGGGATGACTCAGGTGACAGCGGTGATGCCGAGGCGGGATACCGCCGCCACGCCGCTCGCCCCCGTCACCGCGGCGCTGCGGGCCATGTTCGGCACCGACGACCTTCCCGGGCTCGCCCGGGGCCTACTGGTCGACGACGAGTTCGGCTGGGCGCCCGCCACCACCCTGATCGACGGCAGTCGGCTGCCGGAGCTGCTGCGCGGCGCCGCCGTCCGCTGGGGCGGCACCCCGCACGCCTGCGCCGCGCTGGCCTGGAAGTCGTACAGCTACTGGACGGCGCTGCCGGTCGTGCTGGGTTGGGCCTCCGCGCGGCGGGTGCCGCTGCTCGACCCGGCCGACGTGCTGATCCACTTCGAAGACCACCGGCAGCTGCTCACCCTGGGTCTGCGCCGTGGCACCACCGTGGCGGTGCTGCCGAGCGACCCGCTGGCGCTCGCCAACCTGCCGGAGGTGCGGGTCGTCGCCGACGAGGCGGAGCTGCTGGCCGTCCTGCGCGCCTCACTGCTCGACGCTCACCTGGCGCCGCTCATCACGGCGATCCAGTCGGAGGTCCGGGTGGGCACCCGGACGCTGCTCGGCTCGGTTGCCTCCGGCATCGCGCACGGCATCCTGCGGGCCGCGGACGGTCTGCCCGGTTCGACGGTGCAGAGCATCGACACCCTGCTGGGCGCGCTCGACCTCACGGACCTGATCGAGCTGGTCCCGGGGCCGACCGGTGAGCCGAGCGTGCAGCGGCGCACCTGCTGCCTCGCCTTCACCCTGCCCCGACCGAAGGTCTGCCAGGGCTGCTGCGTCCGCCAGGGCTGACTCTCGGTCAGTCGGTCAACGGCCGCACGTCCCACACCCACACCCCGCCGGTGAAGGCCGGCTGGATCCCGGTCAGCTCGGTCATCCCCCGGCGCAGCGCGGCCTCATGCTCGTGCGGCCCGAGGATGACCACGCCCGCCCGCCAGAAACGCAGGTCGTCGACCGCCTCGACCCGGCTCTGCGGGGTGATCGGCGGCACCGCCCCGCTACGCCGGATGGTGGCGACGAAACTGCTCATGGGGCGGGGCGGCGCACCGAACAGGGCAACCCTCGGCGGCTCCGCGTTCGGCCGGGTGTCCGGGCCGAGGAAGTAGCCGCGGGCCAGCGGCATGTCCAGCCGGGTCGCCGCGGACCAACGCAGCGGTTCCGCGTAGGTGGTGTCCGGCAGCGGCAGGGCCACCACACTGCGCCCACCCGTCACGTAGGGACGCCAGGCCCCACTGGTCACGAAGGTGGGGACGGGGTCGGGGTCGGCCACGGGCAGCGGGGTGGGGGCGATCGGCAACAGGGCCATCGTGAGCACGGTGGCCGTGACGAAACGGACCTGGCCCCTGTCGGCCGGGTGCGCTGCGGCCAGCTCGCGGGCCCGTTCGGCACCGTAGGCGAGCAGCAGGCCGATGATCGGGGTGATCGCCAACGCCCACCGCGTCGGCACCACCGAGTGCAGGATGGGCAGATTCTCCAGCGCCGCCCAGGGCCCCGGCACACCCGTACCCCGGTTGTCGAAGCGGACCTCCCGGCCCAGCGAGAGCACCGCGAAGAGCAGCCCGAGCGCGGCCAGCGCGAGCACCACGACCGAGCGGCGTAGCCACCAGACCAGGGCGATCACCAGCACCACCAGCGCCCAGCCGAAGAAGCTGTTCTCCTCGGTCGGGTTCTTGGCCAGGCCGGCTGCGGTGCGCGGGCTACCGGCGAGTGATTCCCGCGAGTACGCGACGAACGAGGCCAGGTCGCTGGAGTAGCCACGGATCAGGCGGGACAGCCCGGAGTAGGCGCCCGGCCCGAAGAACTGCACGTAGAGCGGGTACGCCAGCAGCAGCCCGGCGAGCCCGGCGGCCACGGCAAGGCCGGCGATGAAAGGCCGGGCCCGCGAGCGCAGCTCCGCGCGGCCGAGCGCGAGCACGCCGACGATCACACCGAGCCCGATCGCGGTCATCAGCAGGATCTCCAGGTTGAGGAAGGCCTGCCAGACGATCACGAGCGCGAGAAGGACCCCGTTGCGCAGCCAGCGGCCCGGTTCACCGAGCCGCAGCGTGCGCCAGATGATCAACGGGACGACGAACTGCGACACGATGTTCGGGTGCCCATTGGCGTGCGACACCATGGCCGGCGCGAACGCGCAGAAGCCGGCGCCCAGCCACGCCGGGCCGCGGGCGCCGATCAGAACCCGGGAGAGCAGGAAGTACCAGGCCGTGGCGGTGGCAATCATGCCGGCGGTGAGAAAGACCAGGAATGTCGACCGCGGCCCCAAAAGCAGGGTGATCGGCGTCAGTGGCAAAGAAATGGATAATACGGACGTATTGGCCATCAGATTCACGCCGTCCGGAACGTTCATCTGATCGGAATGGAACGGGTACGCGAAATGCGTGACGACTCGCGCACCGTGCGCCATCATCCATTCGAACTGCGACTGATCGGACTGGTTGTCCCGCACCGCGCTATCCGGGTCCAGCCAGAGCCGACCGGTGACCCAGAAGCCGAGCACCACGAAGCTCAGTACGGCGGCCAGATCGGCCAACTTTCCCCTGCGGGAAGGCCGAACGCCACCGGGAGACCCCTCCACCGACGACACAGCGGCCGGGCCGTCGCTGCCGCTGGGCGCGTCCGGTTCAGGAGTAGTCATGACAATTCATAGGGTAGTCAGCGTATGGCGCTGCCGTGACATGTTTCGGGGTACTGCCGTACTATGTGCCGGGTTCGCCGACCGCCGATCACGAACCCACCCCCCGACCACAATTCGGCCACCCCCGATGCCCCGATTCTTCTGCCGTCCCAGCGGATGATTCACTCTGTCGGTCCAGGCACGGGTCGAGTTCATATCGTGAGGAATCGACGCATGGCAGAAATCACTGGGGATCAGCGCGTGCAGTCCGAGGTGCTGGAGGGCCTTGCGACCGCTGTCAACCACCGCCGCTGGTTCATCGAACTGGCGGTGCCGTACCTCGGCGACGACCCGATCGAGATCGGCAGCGGCCTCGGTGACTACGCGCTGGAATGGTCGGAGCGGCTGCCCCGGTTCACCGCCACGGAAGCCGACCCTGACCGGCTGGTGCAGCTCAAGGAGCGCCTCGCCGACCGGCCGAACATCGACGTCCGGCAGATGCTCCTGCCCCACAACGACCGGGGCGACTACAGCGCCGCGGTCTCGTACAACGTCCTGGAGCACATCGAGGACCACGTGGGCGCGCTGCGCAGCATGCGCGACCTGGTCCGACCCGGCGGCGCCGTGGTCATCATCGTGCCGGCGTTCCAGTTCGCGATGAGCCCGGCGGACATCGCCACCGGGCACGTCCGCCGCTACACGAAGAAAACGCTCGAGGCGGCGATGACCGAGGCCGGCCTGGCCGTCGAAAAGATCCACTACGCCAATGCGCTGGGTCTGATCGGCTACTTCATGGCCACCAAGGTCTTCCGGCTGATGCCGAAGGAGGGCCCGATGGTCAAGGTGTACGACACCGTCGTCCTGCCCGCCACCAAGGCCGCCGAGCAGCGCATCCGTCCCCCGTTCGGCCAGTCCGTCTTCGCGGTGGCCCGCGTTCCGTCCTGACCCACCCCCACCCCCGCGATCTTGCGCCGCCCTTCGTGAACGAGCGCAAGATCGCGGGGTAGGGATCATTCCTTGATCTGGTACGTCGGGCGGATCACCGCTCGGGCCAGAGTGTGGAACGTGAGGTTGAAGCCGACGTACGCCGGGCTCACGTCCGGGGTCAGGTCGAGGCGGTCGACGTCCACGGCGTGCACCGCGAAGACGTACCGGTGCGGGCGATCACCGGCCGGCGGGGCGGCCCCGCCGTACCCCTGCTCGCCGTAGTCGTTGCGGACCGAGAACGCCCCACCGAGGTCGGTGCCCGCCGCGCCACCCGCGCCTCTGGGTAGTTGCGTGACGTCGACCGGCACGTTGACGAGGACCCAGTGCCAGAAGCCACTGCCGGTCGGCGCGTCGGGGTCGTAGCAGGTCACCGCGAAACTCTTCGTCTCGGCGGGGAAATCCGACCAGGTCAGCTGCGGGGAAACGTTGTCACCCCCGGTGCTGCCGTGCGCGTGCCGCGCGTCCATCGGCTCGCCGTTCTGCACGTCGTCACTCGTCAGCGTGAACGAGGGCAGCGTCGGTAGCAGTTCGTACGGGTCCGGGGCGATCGGTCGTTCCAGGGTCATTGGGACGCGTCCTTCCGGTGTGCGGAGATACCAGCCCCTTCTTACCCCGCCGCGGCCCCTCCGACGACCCGAAGCACGCGCTGACCGACAGTGGTTTTCCGGAGCTACGGTTAAGTTCGGGCAGCGTTCCTCAGGGGGACACCGTGGCCGGAATCTGGCGGGACTTCGTGGTGGCCGTCCTCACCGCGTTCCGCCACCGGGACGAGGCCATCGCCGAGGAACGCCGACGCGCGGTCGAGCGACTGGCCGAGGAGACGATCCGCGAGGCCCGGCGGGCCGAAGACCCACCGGAGTGACCGGGCCGCAGGGTGCCGAACTGCCGCCCCAACGCCACTCACAGGCACCAGATCCACTCGACCTTCAGGAAACCGCGGCATCCGCACGGGCCCGAACACCCCGAACTCCTGAAACCCGAGTCGATCAACCCCGACCCGGCCGCCGGGCCGCCGCTCACACGTACCAGATCGACTCGGGACTGTTCGCGGCGGAGGGTGTGGGATTCGAACCCACGAAGACATCGCTGCCTTACCGGTTTTCAAGACCAGCGCCATCGGCCACTAGGCGAACCCTCCCGGGCCGTCACCCGTGGGTGCACGGCCACGCATAGTCTGCCACGGCTCGCTCCGGGCGGCCCGGCGTCCCTCCCCCGAATGGGCCGGCGAGGCGGTCCAGCGCGTCCACAGTGGGCTGGAGGGTGCTGCTGCGATACCCGGCGAACTCGGGAAGACTGAGCCCATGCGAGCCATTACCATTCCGCAGCCCGGTGGACCCGATGCGCTGGTCTGGGCCGAGGTGCCCGACCCTGAGCCGGGCCCCGGCGAGGTGATCGTGAATGTGCGGGCCAGTGGGGTCAACCGCGCTGACCTGCTGCAACGACAGGGGCACTATCCGCCACCGCCGGGTGCGCCCGCGTACCTCGGGTTGGAGTGCTCCGGAGTGATCACCGTGGTCGGCCCGGAGGTCGCCGGGTGGGCGGTCGGGCAGCAGGTCTGCGCGCTGCTGGCCGGCGGCGGGTACGCCGAGCGGGTCGCGGTGCCCGCCGGGCAGTTGCTGCCGGTGCCGGCCTGCGACCCGGTCGACGCCGCAGCGCTGCCCGAGGTGGCCTGCACGGTCTGGTCGAACCTGGTCCAGGTGGGGCGGCTCAGCGTGGGGGACACGCTGCTGGTGCATGGCGGGGGCAGCGGAATCGGCACGTTCGCGATCCAGCTCGGGGCGGCCCTCGGCGCCACCGTCCTGACCACTGCCCGGGCGGCCAAGCACCCCCGGCTGCGTGAGCTGGGCGCGTCGCACACGATCGACTATCAGGAGCAGGACTTCGCCGAGGAGGTCCGCCGAGCCACCGACGGCCGCGGTGCCGACGTCATCCTCGACATCATGGGCGCGTCCTACCTGGGTCGGAACGTCGCCGCGCTGGCCACCGGCGGCCGGCTGGTGGTGATCGGGATGCAGGGTGGGCGCAAAGCCGAGTTGGACCTCGGCGCGCTGCTGACCAAACGGGCGAGCGTCGCCGCGACGTCGCTGCGCGCCCGACCGCTCGCCGAGAAGGCGGAGATCGTCCAGGGCGTACGGGACGAGGTGTGGCCGTTGGTCGAGGCCGGCACGATCCGGCCGGTCGTGGACCGGCGGCTGCCGATGGCCGAGGCGGCGGAGGCGCACCGGCTCGTCGAGTCGAACGAGCACTTCGGCAAGGTGCTGCTCACGCTGGGCTGACGCGGGCGGGGGTGCCGGGCGGACGGGGCGCCGGCAGTCAGGCGGGCGCGTCTGCCGGGGTCACGTCGTCCGTCGGTCGGGGCAGCACCAGGCGGGCACCCGGACCCTCGCCGGCCAGCGCGTCGGCGGGGTTGTAGAGCGCGCAGCGTTGCATGGACAGGCAGCCACAGCCGATGCAGCCGTCCAGGTCGTCGCGCAACCTGGTGAGCAGCCGGATCTTCTCGTCCAACCGGCTCCGCCAGTTCGCGGAGAGCCGCGCCCAGTCCTGCGGGCTGGGCGTACGGGTCTCGGGGAGCGAGTCCAGTGCCTCGCGGATCTCGTCCAGCGAGACGCCGACCTGCTGGGAGATCCGGATGAAGGCGACCCGCCGTAGCTCGGCGCGGGCGTACCGGCGCTGGTTGCCGCCGGTCCGGTCGGCGCGGATCAGCCCGAGTCGCTCGTAGTAACGCAGCGCCGACGGCGCCACGCCGGAGCGGACCGACAGCTCGCCGATCGTCAACAGATCCTGCATCACCAGGTCCTTGAGTTGAAGTGCACTTCAACTCACACAGTACGGCGAGCGGGCCGATCATGCCCAGTGGCACTGCCGGACGCCGACGGCCTGCGGAGGTCGATCAGCGGGTCCTGGGATCAGCGCGGGGAGGAGACGGCGGGCCGGCGGCGGGCCCGCTCCCGGCCGAGGATCCAGATCGCCTCGACGCCGTCCTTCCAGGTGATCTTCTTGCCCTCTTCCCGGCCACGCGCCCGGTAGCTGATCGGCACCTCGTACGGGCGGATCCGGCGGCGCAGCAGCTTGCCGGTCACCTCGGCCTCCATGCCGAAGCCACGCGAGCGCACGTCAAGCGACCGGTAGAGCGCCACCGGCATCAGCTTGAAGCAGGTCTCCAGGTCGCCGATGTACGAGTTGAACAGCACGTTGGCCGCCATCGTGACGCCCTTGTTGCCCATCACATACCAGAAGCTGTAGGCGCTGTGGCTGCCGAAGGTGCGATTGCCGTAGACCACCGTGGCCCGCCCGTCGAGCACCGGGTCGAGCAGCTTGGGGATGTCCTGCGGGTCGTACTCCAGGTCGGCGTCGAGGATGACCATGTAGTCGCCCTCCGCGCTGTCGACCGCCGTCTTGATGGCCGCACCCTTGCCGGCGTTGCGCTGGTGGGTGATGACCCGCAGGCGAGCGTCGTCCGCGCGACCGAGGACCTCGCCGGTGCCGTCCCGGCTGCCGTCGTCGACGACGACCAGCTCGATCTCACAGGGATAGTCAACCGCCAACGCCTGCTTGAGGGCATCCGCGATGCGTTCTTCCTCGTTGTAGACCGGCATGAGGATCGAGAGCTTCACGGGAATCTCCACGGTGGCGACGACACGTCAGACCCAGCCTATCCTGGCTGGTTAGTCCGCTGCTCACCGCCACCATCGGGCAGTCGGCGTGGCGGGCTCAGACCGATGGTGTTTACTTCCGGCCATGTCGGCTGCCGGCTCCCTGCTCGCGGCGGTTCCTGCCGCCTCGGTGCTCCTGCTCATCGTCGCGACAAGGCCGCGCGAGGTCGGCGCGGTGGCACCGCTGAGGCTCGCCGCGGTGCGCGCCGCACTGCTCACCGGGGCGTACGCGGTGCTCGTCGTCGAGGTGCTCGGTGCGTTGCACGCGCTGACCCGGCCGGCGTTCGTTGCCGCCTGGCTGCTCTTCCTGGCCGCCGCCGCGACGGCAGCCGGGCTGCGGCGGCGGGCGACCCGGCTCGCCCAGCCGCCCGCCGCCGCGCCGCGACCGGTGCCGGTCGGCGCTGTGGTGGCCGGGGCCGACCCCGAGACGTCCGCCCCGGCTGTCGACCGCGGTTCGGCCGGGCCCGACCCCGCGCCGATCCGGGCCGGCCGGGCGCCCTCCGGTCTCCTCGCCGTGGCGGTGGACACCTGGCGTACGGCGGGTCGGGGCGAGCGGCTGCTCGCCGGCACGGTCGGCGCGCTGGTCCTGGTGGAGCTGCTGGTCGCGCTGCTGGCCGAGCCGAACAACTTCGACTCGCAGACGTACCACCTGCCCAAGGTGGAGCACTGGGTGGCGCAGGGCGACCTGGACTTCTGGCCCACCGCCATCCACCGGCAGGTCACCATCCCGCCCGGAGCCGAGTATCTGCTGCTGCACCTGCGCCTCCTCACCGGCGGGGATCACCTGCACAACCTGGTGCAGTGGGCGGCCGGGGTGGTCTGCCTCCTGGTGGCCGCACGGATCACCGCGCAGCTCGGCGGCAGCCGACGGGCCCAGCTGCTCACCGCGTTCGTGCTGGCGACCACGCCGATGGTGGTGCTCCAGGCCACCAGCACGCAGACCGACCTGGTCTGCGCGGCGTGGGTGGCCTGCGCCGCGACCCTGGTGCTGGACGGGCTACGTCGGCGGACCGGTTGGGGCACGGTACTCGGGTTGGGGGCCGCCACCGGGTTGACCGCCGTGACCAAGACCAGTGGCCTCATCGCGGTCGGCCCGCTGCTGGTGCTCTGGGGGTTGGCCCAGCTCAGGTTGGCCCTGGCCAGGAGCGCGGACGCAGGGGGCGCGCCATTGGCGGCCCGGGGTCGGCCGGTCGGCGCGACGGCCCGCACGATCGGCGGGTCGGTGCTGATCCTGCTGGTCGCGGCCGTGGTGGTCGGCCCGTTCCTGGCCCGGGTGACCGCCGAGTTCGGGCATCCGCTGGGGCCACCCCGGTTACGCGAGTCGATCCCGATGGAACGGCACGATCCGCCGTCGATCCTGGTCAACGCGCTACGCATCGGGCACACCGCGTTCGACACACCACTGGCGCCCCTGCGCCGGGCCGGTGCCGAGGTGATCATCGACGGCGCGGGCGTGATCGGGGTCGACCCGCAGGACCGCGCGATCACCTTCGGGCGGGAGATCTTTCCGGAGCCGGCCTGGTATCCGGACGAGGACCGGGTGGCCTTTCCCCTGGCCGGGGCACTTGTGGTGATCGGCGCGCTGGTCGCGCTCGCGCGCCCGCGCCGGATCGACTCCGAGCAGGCCGGGCCGCTGCGCGCGTACGCGGTGGTGGTGCTGGCCACCGTCCTGCTGCACACCTCGATGATCAAGTGGCAGCCGTGGGGCAACCGGCTGATCCTCTACGCCCTGGTGCTCGCGGTGCCGCTGGCCGGGCTCTGGCTGGACGCGTTCCTCCGCCGCCACGCCGGCACGACTGGGGCTGCCGGCACGACCGGAAGGGCGGCGCAGCGGACGGTGGCCACGCTGGCGGCCGTCACCGTGCTGGCCACCGCGGCACTGGCCGGGATGCTCGCACTGTCGTACGGCTTCCCACGACGGCTGGTCGGCGCCGGTTCGGTCTTCACCACCTCGGACTGGGACACCCGGTTCCTGCGTCGCCCACAGTGGGCCGACGAGTTCCGCTGGGCCGCGGCGGCGGTCCGCGACAGCGGTGCCCGACGGATCGGGCTGGTACAGCAGAACGACAACTGGGAGTACCCGTGGTGGCTGCTGCTGCGGCAGCCCGACGGGCGCTCACCGGAGCTGGTGGCGTTGCAGTCGGTTCTGCCGGAACGGCCGCCGGCCGATCCCTCCTCGGTCGACGCGATCGTCTGCACCGGCAGCCAGCCGGCCTGCGCGAAGCTGGTCCCGGCCGGCTGGCGGCTGGAGTTCCGCGGCTACGTCGGCTACGCGCTACCGCCCGGCCGGTGACATCACGACCTCACCGCCCGGATAGTCCGATCCGGGCGGTTCTGCATCCCGCGCGCAAGAATCCGCGGTTGACCGGGTGCTCCAGCAGCACCCGGCAGCAGCGGTCGTTCGAGGCCCGTACCGCCGCCGACCCGGTCGGCTACGGTCACGACGACTTCATCGGCTCCCGCGTCTACTGACCGAGGGAGGGGCCCTGGTGTCGACCAGGGCCCCTCCCTCCGCTCACTTGGTGCGGGGAATGAGGATGAGGCGGGCCACGCCCTTGTCGCCATCCTTCGCACCGGCGACACCGAGCGTCGCGCCAACCTTGACCTCGCTCGGCTGCACGGCCGCGCGCCGCTCGACGACCCGCAGGTCGTCGCCGAACGTCCAGGTCATGGTGAAGCCGTCGGTGGACTTGACGGTCATCGAGTCGCCGTCGATCGCGGTCACCTCGCCCCGCTGCACGGCGACGGTCCGCGTACCGTCCTTGGCCTGCACCACCGCCTCGCCGTGCAGGGTGTTCTTCCGCAGCAGCACGCGGGCCTGGCGGCGCTTGCGCCACTCCTCGCCGCGCTTCTCCCGGGCCTTCTCGTTGGCCGTGGGGGAGGCACCCGGCGCCGGGGTGGCCGGCGCAGCGACGGTCAGCACGTCCAGGTCGTCGGCGTCGAAGCCCATCGCGGCCAGCGCCTGGCCCTCGACGCCCATCGCGGCGGCGACCTCGACAGCGGCCTCCCGGGCGGGCTGGCTGGCCACCTCGGCCGCACCGCAGCCGCTGAGACCCAGCGCGACCGCCGCGAGCAGTGCCGTGGTGCCGGTGGCGAATCCCCAACGTGGCATGGCGTTCCCTCTCGTCCGTGGAGCCCTCAGCATTCCCTCCGACGACGAGCGGAGCGTCAGGCCGATGTTCGAGCCAGGTAAGGATCTCCGGGTAGCCGGACCGTGAAGGCGGCGCCGCCTTCCGGTGCGTGGCCCGCGGTGATCTCTCCGCCCAGCCGGCGGACCAGCCCGGCGGCCAGCGCCAACCCCAACCCACTGCCCACCTTGCGCACCCCCCGGTAGCGCTGGTGCAACGCACCGCGCTCGAACGCCACCGCCAGGTCGTCGTCGGTGAAGCCGGGCCCGCCGTCCCGGACCTCCAGCACACCACCGGCGGCCGGGTCCGCGCCGGCGGGCCGGACCGCGAGCACCACCGGCGACCCCGGGGGTACGACCCGCAGCGCGTTCTCCAGCAGCCCGTCCAGCACCTGCCGGATGCGCCCCGGATCGGTGTACGCGGGCACCGGCTGACCTGGCGTCTCGACCCGGAACGGCACACCCACCGCCGCGCATCGGCCGGACCAGGTCGGCTCCGCGTCCATGGCCAACCGGGCCAGGTCCACCGGCACCGGTTCGAGGGGGAAGTCGGCGGCCTCCAGCCGGGCCAGCGCCAGCAGGTCGCCGATCAGCCGGTCCAGGTGTTGGGCCTCGGTCAGCATCGTCCGGCCGGTGTCGACCGTGTCGTCCGCGCCGAGCACCCCGTCGGCGAGTGCCTCGGCGTACCCCCGGATCGCGGTCAGCGGGGTGCGCAGCTCGTGCGACACGGAGAGCAGGAACTCCCGCTGTCGCCCCTCGCTGGTGGCCAGTGCGGCGGCCAGCCCGTTCAACGCCTCGGCCAGGTCGGCGACCTCGTCCGGCGGCTCGACCGGCACCCGGACCGCCCGGTCGCCGGCGCGTAGCCGGGCGGCGGCGGTGGCCGCGACGCGGATCGGCCGGGCCAGCCGGCGGGCCAGCAGTAGCCCGGCCACCACACCGGCGGTCAGCCCGGCCAGCAGGGGTAACCAGAGGCTGAGCAGCACCCGGGCCCACAACCCGTCCGCCGAGCGACGGGTGAGCACCACCCCGTTGCCGCCTGCCAGCGCCCGCCCCTCGACCAGGGCACGGTGGCCGTTGACCGGGCGGCGGACCGACACGTTGCGGCCCTGCTCGATCCGCTGCACCACCCGGGGCGGCAGACCCGGCCGGTCGACCGTCCCGCCCCGGATCAGGTACGCGTCGATGCCCTGGTTGCGCAGTTGCTGAATGAGCCGCTCCTCGTCGGCACCGCGACCCCGGTCCAGTCTCGTCCGCAGCACCTCGGCGGCGAGCCGGGCCTGCGCGGCGAGCGCCTCCTGATCGCGTCGCTCCGCGCCGCGGATCGCCAGCGGCACCGCGACGATCGCGGTGACCAGCACCGACACGAGCGCCACCGCGCAGGTGACCAGCACCGCGCGGGCGGTCAGCGTACGGCCGAGCCGGCTACGTCGAGGTGCGGCCGGTGGGCCGGTGCCGACCACCGGCAGGGCCATGGTCGGCGAATCGGCGCTCGGCGTCGGCCGCTGCCGGGCGGGATCGTCAGGCATCGGCCGCGTACCCCACGCCGCGATGGGTCCGGATCACGCTGGCCGGGCCGAGCTTCGCCCGCACCTGGGCGACGTGTACGTCGACCGTGCGGGTGCCGGCGTGTGCCGCGTAACCCCAGACGCCGGCCAACAACTCCTCCCGGGTGAAGACCCGGCCGGGCCGGGCCATCAGGTGGGCCAGCAGGTCGAACTCGGTGGAGGTGAGCTGCACCGGGACACCCGCCGCGGTGACCGTTCGGCGGGCCGGGTCGAGGGTCACCGGGCCGACGACACGTGGCCGGTCCGCGCCCTCCGGGCCGCCGGCGGACCGGCGCAGTACCGCTCGCACCCGGGCGACCAACTCCCGAGGGCTGAACGGCTTGGTGACGTAGTCGTCGGCACCCAACTCCAGGCCGACGATCCGATCCACCTCGTCGTCGCGGGCGGTGAGAAAGATGACCGGGGTCCAGTCTCCGACCTCGCGCAGACGGCGGCAGATCTCGGTGCCGGGCAGGCCCGGGAGCGCGATGTCCAGGACGCAGGCCACCGGGCGCAGCCGGCGGGCGGCGCTGAGGCCGGCCGTGCCGTCCCGTTCCAGGTGGACGCCGAACCCGTCACGGGTGAGGTACAGCCGGACCAGGTCGGCGATGGCCGGCTCGTCCTCGACCACGAGGACGAGCCCGCGGTGCGGCGGTTCGACGGTCACCGGCCCATGATTGCCGACCCGGTGGGCTCGGGGCGATCGGTGCGTGTTCGAGTTCGGTAAAGGCGATGCGAGGCCGCTGGAGCGTCAGCTCACCACGGCGGGGCGGAACACACTGGGCCGCACGGCGGCCGGGGTGTCACCGATGGTGGCGACGATCCGCTCGCGGGGTGTCCGCAGGCGGGTCCGGAACGCGTGGTTGAGCAACGCGTCGAGCTGCCAGACCCTCTTCGGCTGACTGGTACGGATCAGGAACCGCTCGCGGATCCCGTCGATCGCGGTAGCCGCCAACTCGACCGACTGCAGCCGCGGGTCCGGGCTCCAGGTGACGTTGCTCAGCTCGCGCAGCTCGGTGTTGAGGTGCAGGCGCAGCCGGTGCAGCAGCCGGGTCTGCTGGGTCACCACCAGTCGACGGTGGGTGAGCAGCAGCAGGTAGTCGCCGGTGACCGGGCGGTCGGGGCGGCTGCAACGGGTGACCAGGATGGTGGCGTCACCGGAGCCGACGCAGCGCCGGAAGACCGGCATGTGCCGGCTCAGGGTCTGCACAGCCAGGCCAGCCTCGGCGGCGGCCGGAAGGAACGTTCGGGAGAAGACGTCCATGACCTGCCCAACGACCTCCCCGGCGGGGTGACGTGGGTCACGCCGGTTTTTTGGAAGTTCCACGCGGCGTGTCGCACTGCCTGTCCGACTTCCGAGCCGGACGGATCGTGGTCAGGAGTCCGGCTGAAGTGGATCAGCCGCGAACAACTCCTCCAGCCAGCCGGGAACCGCGTCGGCGTACTCGGCGCGGGACTCCTCCGGGGTGTCCAGGGCTCGACGCCAGGAGAGCGACCGGCTCACCGGGCCCAGGTTGATCGCGAGGTCGGCGGCCTCGACGAGGGTCCGGTGGTCGTACCGGTCGGTCCACGCCTCCAGGTAGGCGTCGCGCAGCCGAACCAGCCGGGCGTCATCGGCCGCCAGCTTCTTGGCGTACCGGATGGAGCGCAGAGTCACCAGCAGCGTGCCGAACGGGTGCGCCACCGAGGCATCGCCCCAGTCGAAGTAGCGGTACCCGTCCTCGCCTGCGAAGACGTTGCCGTCGTGCAGGTCGTCATGTTGCACCGTGGCCGGAATACCGATGTCGGCGAGCCGGCGGCACCGCTCGGCGTACGACGGAACCTCGGACCGCAGCCGCTCGTACATCTCCGGGCTGAGCCCACCCTCGCCACCGATCAGCAGCGACTCGCGATCGTCGAGCAGCCCGGCGAACAGCCCGGCCAGCACCTCGGGGCGGTGATCCGGCACGCCGCGGGCGACCAGCTCGTCCGCACACGGCGCGGTGGCCAGTTGCAGCGCGGCGTACCCGGGCAGCGCCCGCTCCCAGTGCGCCAGATCGGGGTCGCGCCCCAGCACGTCACGCAACGACTCGCCGCCGTCGGGCAGCAGCGACCAGCCCTGCTCGGCGTCGACCGCGATCGGTGTCAGCACCCGCTCGGGCGTCAGCCGGGCGAGCGTCGCGATCAGGACGGTCTCGTGCACCGTGCCCGGGTTGTTGGCCTTGAACCAGACCGGCCCGCCGTCGGTGGGCACCCGCCACACCAGCGACCAGGGACGCACCCGGGGCTCGACCAGCCCGGTCACCCGCCGGCCGGCCTGGCTCAGCCGTGCGTCGACCCAGGAACGGGCCCGCACCTGCCACTCTTCGCTGGACCAGTCGGGGGCGCGCTCACCGGCGATCGTCGTCACGCTGGGCACCATAGGGGGCCTCCGTGGCGAGGGCGAGGCGTTTTCCGCCCGAACGTCAGACCAGCTCGACGATGGTGGCGTTGGCCATGCCGCCACCCTCACACATGGTTTGCAGGCCGTAGCGGATCCCGTTGTCCCGCATGTGCTGGAGCATCGTCGTCATGATCCGAGCACCGGAGCCTCCGAGCGGGTGACCGAGGGCGATCGCCCCACCGCGCGGATTGAGCCGCTCCGGGTCCGCCTCGGTCTCCGCCAGCCAGGCCAGCGGCACCGGGGCGAACGCCTCGTTGACCTCGTACACCCCGATCTCCTCGATGCCCAGCCCCGCACGGCGCAGCGCCTTCGCGGTGGCCGGGATGGGCGCGGTGAGCATGGTGACCGGGTCGTCGGCGGCGACCACGGCCGTGTGGATCCGGGCGAGCGGGCGCAGGCCGTGCCGGCTGGCCCACTCGGAGGTGGTCACCGCGAGGGCGGCGGCGCCATCGGAGATCTGGGACGCGGACCCGGCGGTCACGACACCATCGGCACGGAACGGGGTTGCCAGCTCGCCGAGCTTGTCGAGTGTGGTGTCCCGGCGGATGCCCTCGTCGGCGGCGAACTTGCCGCCATCGGCGAGCGGCACCGGCGTCAGCTCCGGATCGAAGGCCCCGGCGTCCTGCGCGGCCGCCGCCTTCTCGTGGCTGGCCAGCGCGAACTCGTCGAGCTGTGTACGCGAGAGACGCCACCGCTGGGCGATCAGCTCGGCGCCGACCCCCTGGTTGAACGGCAACGGCGCGTCGTCGGCGAAGCCCTCGACGCCCCGGTAGCGGGCGCGTAGCTGGTCGCTGAACGGCATGCCGCCGGCCACGCTGGAGCCCATCGGCACCCGGGTCATCGACTCCACCCCGCCGGCCACCACCAGGTCGGCCTGGCCGGAGAGGACCGTCGCGGCGGCGAAGTGCAGTGCCTGCTGGCTGGAGCCGCACTGTCGGTCCAGGGTCGTGCCGGGCACCGTCTCGGGCCAGCCGGCGGCGAGCACGCCGTTGCGGGCTATGTTCCACGATTGCTCGCCGACCTGCGACACGCAGCCCCAGAAGACGTCGTCGACCTGCGCCGGGTCGAGCCCGGTGCGCTCGGCGAGGGCGCGCAGCACGTGCGCCGAGAGGTCGACCGGGTGGACGCTGGCGAGGCTGCCCTTGCGCCGCCCGACCGGGGTCCGTACCGCGCCGACGATGACCGCGTCACTCATGTTTACTCCCCGGTAACTTGGGCTGCCTCGATCCTACGTCGTCCATGGACCGGTCGTCCGCCCCGGCGTCGAGGTGCCCGTAACCCCGGCACCCGACAGTCGCTGGCATGCTGGGCGGGTGGATGAGACCTCCCCGGTGCGGCAGTGGCGGGTGCCGGCGAGCCTGCCGGCGGCAAAACTGGCCGGCGCGGTCCTGCTGGTCGCGCTCGGGCTGCTCTTCGCCGACGGTGACCCGGTCCGGCTCGTCGTGGCCGCCCTGGCCGCCGCCACGTTGGCCGGCTGGGCGGTACGCGACCTGGTCGCGCCGGTGCGGTTGACGGTGGCCCCGGCGGGGCTCACCGTCATCCACGGGTTCGCCGGCCGGCGGCTGCTGCCCTGGTCGGCAATCGAGGCGATCGCCGTGGACCGCCGGCCCCGGTTGGGGCTGAGCAGCGAGACCCTGGAGATCGACGCGGGCAGTTCGTTGCACCTGTTCGGCCGGTACGACCTCGGGGCCACCCCGGAGGAGGTGGCCGCCGAGCTGCGTGCCGTCCGCCCGAACACCACCGGATAGCCCTCGCCCGGTCACCCCAACAGTTGCGTGGTCCGGAAGTAGGCCAGCGCGAGCAGGATCAGCAGGATGATCGCACCACCGGCGACCTGCACCAGCGTGCGCCGGCCGCGCGGCGCGTACGCGAGCACCAGCGCCATCACCGCGCCGATCGCCAGGCCGCCCAGGTGCCCGGGGATGGAGATGCCCGGCACGGCCAGCGTGAACACCAGGTTGATCACCAGGACCGGGATCACCTGGGAGATGTCCCGACCCAGCTTGCGCTCAATGATGATCAGCGCGGCGAAGAGACCGAAGACGGCGGTGGACGCTCCGGCGGTGGCCGAGTTCTGGGCGCTGAACAGGTAGGCCGCGACGTTGCCGCCGAGGCCCGCGACCAAATAGAGCGCGCCGAAGCGCAGCGGGCCGAGGTTGGCCTCCAGGGACCGGCCGAGCACCCAGAGCGCCCACATGTTGAGCAGCAGGTGGATCACGCCGTAGTGCAGGAACATCGCGGTGACCAGGCGGTACCACTGGCCATCGGCAATGCCACCGAGCGTGCCGTCGGGGAGGAACGCCAGCCCGAGCACCGACCCCCAGTTGGTCAGCGGGGTGCTGCCGCCCATCAGGCCGCCGAAGCCCGAACCACCCACCGCCGCGTCCCCACCCCGGTCGGAGGCGATGGAGAGCAGCATGAGCAGCACGTTCAGCGCGATGATCCCCTTGGTGACATAGCCATGCCGGCCGGCGGTACCGCCACCGAAGGCGGTACGCGCCGGCCGGACAGTGCGACGTCCCTCGTTGACGCACTCCGGGCACTGGTGCCCGACGGACGCCTCCCGCATGCAGTCCGGGCAGATCGGCCGGTCGCAGCGGGTGCACCGGACATAGGTCTCCCGGCCGGGGTGCCGGTAGCAGACCGGGGTGGTCGGCGGAGACTCGCTCACCGGGCCGACCCTCCGTCCACCGCCGCGCGATCCACCGGCGCCGGCCGGCGCGGTGCTCCGGAGCGCTCAATCATGCGAGCAAAGGTACCTCGCCGGTTCGTCAGGCAGCAGACCGCTCGATCTCGACCCGCTCGATGACGACGTCCTGGAGCGGACGGTCGCTCGGGCCGGTCGGGGTGTTCGCGATCGAGTCCACGACCTTCACCGACGCCTCGTCAGCGACCTGCCCGAAGATGGTGTGCCGGTTGTTGAGGTGCGGCGTCGGGGACACGGTGATGAAGAACTGCGAACCGTTGGTGCCCGGTCCGGCGTTCGCCATCGCCAGCAGGTACGGACGGTCGAACCGCAGCTCCGGGTGGAACTCGTCGGCGAACTTGTAGCCCGGCCCGCCCCGGCCCGTACCGGTCGGGTCGCCCATCTGGACCATGAAACCGCTGATGACCCGGTGCGAGATGGTGCCGTCGTAGTACGGACCGCTGCCCGGCTGACCGGTGCGCGGGTCGGTGTACTCCCGGTTCCCCTCGGCCAGGTCGATGAAGTTGCGGACCGTCTTCGGCGCGTGGTTCGGGAAGAGCTCCAGCCGGATCGGGCCAGCGTTGGTGTGCAAGGTGGCGTAGACAGCCTCGGCCACGGGTACTCCTCACTCGTTGGTCAGTTCCATGCGGATCCTCCCATGTGCCCGATCTGGCATCGCGGAGGCATCCGAAGGTGGAGGATGACGAAGGAACAACTCCCAGGAGGTAGGACCGTGTTTGGATTCGGGCGGCGCAAGTCCCAGGGGCAGCTCGCCAAGGCCGAGCTGAACCAGAGCATCAGCCACCTGATGCAGGCAGCCAACCACGCTGCCAGGGGCACCGGCGCGACCGTCGGGCCGCGGATTCAGGTGGCCCGGGGCTACGTCGGGCCGACCGCGGCGAAGGTTCGCGACCGCGCGACGACCGGCTGGGGGACGACACTCACCACGCTGGCACCGCTGGCCGCGGCGGCCCGTGACGGCGCCGCGCAGGCAGGGCCGTTGACCAGGAAGGCCAGGTCGAAGAACATGCGGATCACCGGCAAGAAGAAGCAGCCGCGCCGTCGCGGCTCGATGATGACCGGCCTGTTGGCTGCGGGTGCCATCGCCGGCCTGGCCGGCGCGGTCGCCCTGCGCCGCCGCCGCGAGCAGCAGGAGTGGGCCGAGTACGACCCGACCCGCACCCTCGAGCCGATGCACGACGAGGTCGACTCGATCGAGGTGCGGACGCCGTCCGCCACCAAGGGGACCGACGGGTCCGCCATGACCGGCGCGGCGGGGATGAACGGTGCCGGAAGTTCGGCGGTGGCCGGCGGCACCAGCGCCAGCACCACCGGCACGGCCAAGCAGACCGGCATCCGCCCGACGGACAAGGTCCCGGCGGTCGCCGAGGGCGCCACGGACGTCTCCGGTCGGCCGACCGACGACCTCACCAAGGCGCTGGGCAAGAACACGACCCGCACCAACGGCCGCCGCTGACCCAGGGACAGCGCATCGAGCGCCGGCGACGCGGGTCACCCCGCCCGCCGGCGCTCCCGTGTCCCGGCGGGCCCGTGTCCCGGCGGGCCCGTGTCGGCGTTCCGCCGCGCGGGTCAGAGCCAGCCGCGCGGGTCAGAGCCAGCCGTTGCGGCGGAACCAGCGATAGAGGGCAAGCGAGACGCCGAGCATGAGGGCCAGGACCACCGGGTAGCCGTACGTCATCTTCAACTCGGGCATGTTGTCGAAGTTCATGCCGTAGATGCCGGCGATGGCGGTCCAGACCGCGGCGATGCCGGCCCATGCGGCGATCTTGCGCATGTCGTTGTTCTGGTCGACGGTGACCTGGGCCAACCGCGCCTGGAGGATCGAGTTCAGCAGGTCGTCGTAGGAGTTGACCTGCTCAACGGTGCGGCTCAGGTGGTCCTGCACGTCCCGGAAGTAGCGCCGGATCTCCTTGGGCACGTCCCGATTGACCTGGGAGGTCAGCGTCATCAGCGGCCGCTGCAACGGCACCACCGCCCGCTTGAACTCCACCAGCTCCCGCTTCATCTGGTAGATCCGCTGGATCCGCCCGTGGCCGTGGCGATCGAAGACCTCGGCCTCCAGCACGTCCAGGTCGTCCTCGATCTGGTCGGCCACCTCCAGGTAGAGGTCGACGACCCGGTCGGTCACCCCGTACGCCACCGCCCACGGGCCCTGGAGCAGCAACTCCTGCTTGGTCTCCAGGTCGGCACGGATCGGCGCGAGCCGGCAGGCATCCCCGTGCCGGACGCTGATCACGAAGTTCGGCCCGATGAAGAGCATCACCTGCCCGGTCTCCACGACCTCGGAGTTCTCGGTCAGCTCGGCGTGCTCGCAGTACCGGGCGGTACGCAGCACCAGGAAGACGACATCGCCGAACCGCTCCAGCTTGGGACGCTGCTCGGCCTTCACCGCGTCCTCGACGGCGAGCTCGTGCAGGCCGTAGGTCTCCGCGATGGCGGTCATCTCGGCCAACTCCGGCTGGTGCAGACCGATCCAGACGAAGCCGTGCTCCTCGCGGCGGGCCGCGGCGAGCGCGTCCGCGTACGTCCAGTCGCCGGGTTGCCGCTTACCGTCGACGTAGAGCGCGCAGTCGACCACCGAGCTGCGACCGGTGCCAGCCGGGGCCGGCACGGGCGGCGAGCCGTCGGCGTTGAGTATCCGGGTCATGGCCCGGACCGGGGACGGCCACGCCCGAGGTCGAAGGACCCGACCGGTGGTCGACGGTGCCGTCCGGTCCCGCTCTGTCCGATCCGTCATCGCGTCACCTCCCGCGCTCAGCTGCGGCTTGCAGGCTACGCCGACTGCGGTCGAGGCCACGTGTGACAGCCGTCGCGTGGGGGTGACGCCGGGCGGGCCGGGCCGCATCGGGGGTGCGGGGACGACACGGCCCACCCGGCGCCTGTGGGGGCGGGGGTTGTGCTGCCGCGTCATCCGGGTCGCGACCAGCCCGGAGGCCAGGCGGTGAGTTCCGCTACATCTGACGGGTGACGCTCGCAGCATTGTGGGCCGCCGGCCGCCCGGGCGGGAGTCCCGGGACGGCCGGCATCGTCGTTCTGTCGGGAACCCGACAGATAGATCAGCTGCGGACGGCCTCGACGGCCTCCGCGAGCCGACGGACGCCCTCGTCGATCCGGTCGGCGGTCACCGCCGAGAAGGCCAGCCGCAGGGCGTGCCGCCCACCGTCCAGCACGAAGTCGCTGCCCTTCACGACGGCGACCCCGCGCTCGGCCGCCGCCGGGGCGAGCCGGTCGACCAGCACGTCCTCCGGGAATTCCACCCAGAGGAAGTAGCCGCCGTCGGGCTCCACGAACCGCGCCTGCGGCAGGTGCCGGCGCAGCGACTCGGCGAGCACCCGGGCCCGTTCGCCCAACGCCGCCCGCACGGTCTCGATCGAGCGGTCGATGTCGCCGGAGACGCAGAACTGGTGCACGATCGCCTGCGAGACCATCCCGGGCGAGATGTAGAGGCTTGTCGCGTTCTTGGCGATCGCGGCGATCAGGTCGGCCGGACCGACCAGGTACCCGACCCGCACACCCGGGCAGACGGTCTTGGTGAAGCTCGACGCGTGCACCACCACGTTGCGGGTGTCCAGTGAGAGCATCGACGGCAGCGCCTCGCCGCGGAAACGGATGTCCGCGTACGGGTCGTCCTCGAAGATCGTGAACTCGTACTCGGCGGCCAGGTCGAGCAACTCCCGACGCTTTTCCAGGGAGAGCGTCATGCCGGCCGGGTTCTGGTAGTTCGGGATGACGTGCGCGAGCCGGGGGCGGACCCCGGACTCCAGCAGCTTGCGCAGCTCGGCGGTGTCGAGGCCGTCCGGCTGGACTGAAACGCCGTGCAGCTCACTGCCCATCCGTTGGAGGTTGAGCAGCGTCCGGTCGTACGTCGGACGTTCCACCACGACCGCGTCGCCGGGGCGGACCAGGTGGTCGAAGAGGAACGCGTCGGCCTGGAGCGACCCGTTGGTGACCAGCACCTGGTCGGCCTCGACCCCGTGCTTCTCGGCGATCCACTTTCGCAGCGGTCGGTAACCGACGGAGGTGCCGTACGCCGTGACCCCCGCGGGGTCGGCGTCGAAGGCGCGGACGGCGGCGGCCTTGAGCCCCTCGACATCGACGATGTCCAGCGAGGGAGCCCCACGGGCAAAGGAGATCAACTGCTCGGCGGTCATGGATGTTGAGCGTACGGGCGACGGCGGGGGACGCGCGGACGGCACGGCGATGTCCGCATCCTGAGCCACCGGGTCGGGTGACCCGACTCCACCGGTCGGCGGCAGATCAGACCGGAAGGGCGAGCGCGTCGTGCTGCGCCGCCCGGGAAAGTCCCTCCAGCTGCACGCCGAGCGCGTCGAGGAGCTGGCTCCAGTCGAAGTACGAGCGCCACGCGGTGATCTGACCCTTGCGGGCCCGCACCACGTCGGCCACCTCCCAGCTCACCACCCGGCCGGTGGGCGCGACGGTGCCGTACGGCGAGTGCAGTGTGCCGGTGTGGGTGCCGGTCAGGCGCAGTTCCACGGCCGCACCACCGCCCGTACGGACCGCGCCCAGCGGGTCGACCCGTAGGTCCGGAAAGGCGCCGGTCCAGGTTCGCAGCAGCGCGGGCAGCTCGATCGGACGGACCGTCACGCCCGGCATGGCGTAGAACGCCTCCGGGGCGTAGAGATCCGGCAGACGGGCCACGTCCCGACGCAGGAGCATGGCGTACTGCTGCTCGACCAGCCGCTCCGCGTCGCGCATCGGGACCTCCCCCGCGAGCCCACGGCATCTCCGCGCCCGCAGGGAATCCCTACCCGGCTGTTCAGCCGGGCACACCCGCGAGCGCCAAGAATCCGGCCCGGCCGGTCAGGTCGCGGCGATCGCGGCCTGACTCTCCGCCCAGACCCGCATGATGTCCCGGACGGAGATCACCCCGGCGACCTCCCGGCCGTCCAGCACCACCAGGTGCCGGAACCCGCCCCGGGCCATCGCGGCGGCGGCCTCGGCCACCGTCCACTCGGGCCCCGCGTAGACCACGTCCCACGTCAGGTGGGCGCCGGTGCGTTCCACGTCGCAGTCCAGCCCGGCGCCGATGGCCTTCAACACGTCCCGTTCGGTCATGATCCCGATTCCCTCGGAATCCGGGTCGACCACGACCGCCGACCCGACACCACGGGCCGACATCATCCGGGCCGCCTGGCGGAGCGTGTGCTCCGGACCGACGACGAGGACCTGGCTGGACATCGCTTCCCGTACCTGCATCACGCATCACCCCTTTGGGACGGTGGCATCCGGTATGGACATGGTGGTCCGTGGATGTTTCCGGGACAAGGCCGAACATCGCCGCGACTCCGGGCGGTCGCTACTGTCGAACGGTGTCCACCGAGCCCTTGCGCTGTGCCGGCGCGCTGGTCGTCGACCACGACGGCCGCATCTTCTTCCAGCGCCGCTCACCGCACCGACGCCTCTTTCCCAATTGTTGGGACATCGTCGGCGGGCACCTGGAGCCCGGCGAGGAGATCGAGGAAGCACTCGGCCGGGAGATCACCGAGGAGACCGGCTGGGTCCTCTCGCACGTGCTGGGCCAGGTGGGTGAGTACAGCTACGTGGGCGACGACGGCCTGGCCCGGATCGAGTACGACTTCCTGGTCCGGGTCGACGGCGACCTCGACCGCCCGACGCTGGAGGCTGGCAAGCACACCGAGTACCGCTGGCTGGCCGAGCACGAGGTGACCATGCTGGACGAGCACCGCGACGTCAACGACGGGCTGATCCGGCGGATCGCGGAGGAGGGCTTCGCCGTCCTGCGGTCGATCGGTCTGTGAACACCGTCGCGGTGGCGCCGCACCGGATCGCCGGGCTGCTCGCCCCGGCCGTGGACCGGATCTTCCGCGCCGGCATGCTGGCCGGCCGGGACGGTGGTGGCGCCGAGCTGTCCCAGCGCTACGGCGGAGTGGCGGCGACCGGCTTCCTCGTCGACCTGCGCACCCGGCTGGCCGCACCCGGTGGCACGGTCGACGGGCCGGGGTTCGCAGCGATCACCCGGTACCAGGACCCGGCCGCCTGCCAGCGGACCGTCGACAAACAGGTGGCACACGGGATGATCTACCGCGCCCCGGACGGCGCGCTCTCCGCCACCGAGCGTGGTGCGGCCTTCCTCACCGGGCTGTACCAGGTGCACGCCGAGGTCACCGAGGAGCTGTGGGCCGGGCACGACGAGCGGGTGTCCCGGCTGGTGGCAGTGCTCGGCCGGTTGCTGTCGTACGCCCTGGTGCTGGCCGACGAGGAGGGCGACCGGGGCGGCTCGGCCTTCGCCGCGATGGCGCCCCCGTACGAGCCGGACGGCACCCCGTCGGGCGTGCTGCTGCTCAACCGGCTCGGCACGCTGCGGTACCACCGGGCCGACGCGCACGCTGCCGCCTGGGCTGCCGCCGGGCACACCGCGTCGAGCATCGCCGCCCTGCCGACCGGCCCCGAACGGCTCGCCATCGAGCTGGAGACCGACCGGCGGGCCGCCGGTCCGTACGCCGCGCTCGGCGCGGAGGAGCGCCTGACCATGCTCGCCGACCTGGCCGCCCTCCCCGGCTGACCCGGCGGGCACTGCTCGATTGACCTGGCGGCGTTGCCCGGCTGACCCGGTTGGCCGGAGCGGCGCGGCCAGCCGGGGCTATCCTCCAGCGGTGACGGGGAGCAGGACGAGGGAGGATGTCGCGATGATCGGAATGGTGCTCGCGGCCGGAGCGGGACGCCGGCTGCGCCCGTACACCGACACCCTGCCCAAGGCGCTGGTGCCGGTGGACGGCGAGACCACGATCCTGGACATCGCGCTCGGCAACCTCGCCGAGGTCGGGCTCAACGAGATCGTGATCGTGGTCGGCTACGCGGCGGACGCGGTCCGCGACCGGCAGGCCGACCTGGAGAAGCGGTACGGGGTCACGCTCACCCTGGTGCAGAACGACAAGGCCGAGGAGTGGAACAACGCCTACTCGCTCTGGCTGGCCCGGGAGTACTTCGCGCGCGGGGTGCTGCTGGTCAACGGGGACACCGTGCACCCGGTGAGCGTGGAGAAGACCCTGCTCGCCGAGCGTGGGCCGGGCATCCTGCTCGCCGTGGACACGCTCAAGCCGCTGGCCGAGGAGGAGATGAAGACCACCTTCGACGCCGCCGGCCAGCTCACCCGGATCACCAAGATCATGGACCCGGGCGAGGCGTACGGGGAGTACATCGGCGCCACGTTGATTGAGCCGCAGGTCGCCGACGCGCTGGCCGACGCCCTGGAGGCGACCTGGCGGCGTGACCCGAACCTCTACTACGAGGACGGCTACCAGGAGTTCTCCGACCGGGGTGGCGAGGTGCGGGCAGCGCCGATCGGCGACGTCCCGTGGGTCGAGGTCGACAACCACGCCGACCTGGCCCGCGCGCGGGAGATCGCGTGCCGCTACTAGCGCGGAGCGTCCTCACCCCGCTGCACATCGACGTGCGACGCGGGGCGGTCGCCGACCTGGGCGCGATCCTGGCCGACGGGCGGATCTCCGCGGGCGGTGACGTGGCGGTCGTGGTCGGCCCAGGTCAGGGTTCCCAGATCGCGGAGCTGATCCGGCCGTCGCTGCGGACCGCCGACGTGTTCACGGTCACCGGGGGGACTCTGGACGCCGCCGACGATCTCGGCGGCAAGCTCCGCGCCCGGTCGTACGACGCGGTCGTGGGCATCGGCGGCGGCAAGACCATAGACGTGGCGAAGTACGCGGCGACCCGGCGGGGACTGCCAATGGTCTCGGTGGCCACCAGCCTCGCCAACGATGGCATCGCCTCTCCGGTTGCCAGCCTGATCACCGACGGAATCAAGGGTTCCTACGGGGTGCACATCCCGATCGCGGTGATCGTCGACCTGGATTTCGTGGAGAGCGGCCCGGACCGGCACAACCGGGCCGGCATCGGCGACGTGGTGAGCAACATCAGCGCCCTGGCCGACTGGGAGCTGTCCCGGCAGGTACGCGGCGAGCCGGTCGACGGGCTGGCCGCGTCGCTGGCGCGGGCGGGCGCCGAAGCGGTGCTCAACCACCCGGGCGACATGAGCGACGACGCCTTCGTCACCGTGTTGGCCGAAGCGCTGATCTCCAGCGGCCTTGCCATGGCGATCTGCGGCACCAGCCGTCCGTCCAGTGGCGGCTGTCACGAGATCATGCACGCGGTGGATGCGCTCTACCCCGGCACCGCCTCGCACGGCGAGCTGGCCGGGCTGGGCGCGCTCTTCTGCACCTGGCTGCGCGGGGACCTGCGCCGCTTCGGGGAGATGTCGGCCTGCCTGGCCCGGCACGGCCTGCCCCGGCTCCCCGCCGAGGTGGCGCTCACCGACGACCAGTTCGTGGAGGCGGTGCAGTTCGCACCGCGCACCCGGCCGGACCGGTACACCATCCTCGAACACCTCGCGCTGTCGCCTACCGAGACGCGGGAGCGGCTGGCAGACTACGCCGGTGCAATCCGCGACCAGCTTGGCTGACCCCCGTCCCACCGTCGCCGACTTCCACCGGGTGAACCGGGGCGGCGGCCTGTTCAGCGAGTCGATCAGCCAGTGGCTGGGGGCCGTCTTCGCGCTGGTCGCCCAGCGGCTCGGGCTGCGCCCGACCGCGCTGACCATCACCAACCTGGTGCTCGGTCTGGCCACCTCGGTCACCGTGGTGGCCCTCGCGGGCCCGGTCGCCGCGGGCGACGTACCGGCCTGGGTCGTCGGCCTGCTCGCCCTGATCGGCTGGCAGGTGGCGTACTCCCTGGACTGCGCCGACGGGCAACTGGCCCGGGTGACCGGCCAGGGCAGCGCAGCCGGCGCCCGGGTCGACGTGCTCTGCGACGTGGCGGCGCAGATCGCCCTGGTGGCAGCGCTGGCCGCCACCGCGGTGGCGCAGGAGCCGTCCACCCCGACCTGGCTGGTCGCGACCTTCGCGGGCACCTGGATGGTCAACCTGGTCACCTCGGTGATGCAGGCCGGCCCGAACGCGGCCAGCATGGTCACCTCGACCTCGCTGCCGGTCCGCCTGGTGAAGCTCGTCCGCGACTACGGCGCGGTGATCTTCGTGGCCGCCCTGGTGCTGGCTGTGGCCCCCGCGCTGGTCCTCTGGGTGATGGTCGCGTTCACCATCGTCAACGGAGGTTTCCTGCTCGCCAGCATCGCCTTCTCGGCCCGCGCCTCCCTCCGCTGACCGCCAGCCGGGGGGGGTCAGACGCGGCTGGGGGTGCGGGTCACGCCGGCGTAGATGTCGATGAGCTGCTTGGTGACCACATCGGGATGGAAGGTCCGCTCGTAGCGAGCGCGGGCTGCCGGCGCCAGACCGGGCGCACCGGCACGGGCCACCGGCAGAGCGGCGGCCAGCGCGGCTGGTTCCGGGGCGACCACCCAGCCGGCCTCGCCCGGTGCGATCCCGGCCGGCACGGGCGACCCGCCGCCCCCGACCACCGCGGAGGCGACGTCGGCTGGGCCGGTGCCAGCGGGCTCGTGCGGGGCATCCGCCCCGACCATGTACGGGATGCCGCCCAACGCCGTGCCGAGCACCGGCCGGCCGCTCGCCAGCGCCTCGATGATCACGGTCGGCAGCACGTCGTGCCACATGGAAGCGGCGATCACCACCGCGCTCGCCTCGACCGCCGCCCGCACTCCGGCCCGGTCGAGCTGGCCGAGGTAGACCACGTCGGGTCGCTCGGCGGCGGCCGCCTCGACGAGCGGGCGCAGCTCGCCGCCGCCCGCCACGCGGAGCGTGCCCAGCGCACCCACCGGGTGCCTGCGCCAGGCCTCCAGCAGGAGGTCCACGCCCTTCTCCGGCGAGAGCCGGGCCATGTAGAGGAACCCGTCCCCGAGCGGCGTCGGCCGCCCCGGATCAGGCACCGAATTCGGCTTCACCACGATTCGTTCGTCCGGAATGCCGTAATCACGGAGGTGGTCGGCGATCGCCGAGGTGAGCGCGATGTACCGGTCCACCGAACGCCAGGTCCCCCGGTGCACGGCCAGGGTGGTCGCCATCAACGCGCTCTGTGCCGCCGAGTCGCGGTAGCAGCGGTGCTTGATCGCCGGCACGCCCAGCGCCCGCCCCTTGCAGTCCTGACAGATCACGCCGTCCCGGAAGTAGATCCCCGAGGAGCAGACCTGCCGGTAGTTGTGCACCGTCTGCACCACCGGCACGCCGTGCCGGTGCGCCGTCCGCACCACCCACGGCGAGAGCAGGGGGTACGGGTTGTGCAGGTGCAGAACGTCCGGTCGGTGCTCGGTGAGCAGCCGGCTCAGGTCGTGCTGGGCCCGCGGAGCCCAGATCGGCGAGATCGGCAGCAGTGCCTTCGCCACCTTCGACATCGACGGGATCTCGTCCGAGCTTCGGATGAACGGCAGCACCTCGACGCCAGCGTCGGTGAGCTGAGCGATCTCCGAGTCGACGATCGTGTTCTCGCCGGAGGGCTGAGCTTCCCGGTACCGGTTGTGCGCCACCACGATTCTCACGGTAAAGAAGGCTACCGTTGTGTCGTGCCCGAACTACCGGAGGTTGAGGCGCTCGCGGGTTACCTGCGACAGCGCGCGGTGGGGCGCCGTGTCGACCGGCTGGAGATCGCCGCGATCAGCGCCCTGAAAACGTACGAACCGGCACCGACCGCGGTCGCCGGTCGGGCGGTGGTCGACGCCAGCCGGCACGGCAAGTTCCTCGACGTCCTCTTCGAGGGCGACCTGCACCTGGTGGTCCACCTGGCCCGGGCGGGCTGGCTGCACTACCGGGAGGCTTTCCCGGCAACCACCCCACTGCGTCCGGGCAAGGGCCCGATCGCACTCCGCGTACGCCTGGACGACGGTTCCGGCTTCGACCTCACCGAGGCCGGCACCCAGAAGAAGCTGGCCGCGTACCTGGTCACCGACGTGGCTGCGGTGCCCGGGGTGGCCAAGTTGGGCCCCGACGCGCTCGCCGCGGACCTGCCCGCCTTCGCTGAGCGGCTGCGTAGCCGGCGAGGGCAGGTCAAGGGGGTGCTGACCGACCAGTCGGTGCTGTCGGGGGTGGGCAACGCGTACTCCGACGAGATCTTGCATGCCGCGAAGCTGTCCCCGTTCGCGATCACCGATCGGCTCACCGACGCCCAGATGGCAACCCTGCACGCGGCGACCCGGCAGGTCCTCGGTGACGCGGTCGAGCGGTCCCTCGGTCAGCGGGCGGCGGAGTTGAAGGGTGAGAAGCGCTCCGGGTTGAAGGTGCACGCCCGCACCGGGCTGCCCTGCCCGGTGTGCGGAGACACCGTGCGGGAGGTGTCGTTCGCTGACTCCAGCCTCCAGTACTGCCCGACCTGCCAGACCGGCGGAAAGCCGCTCGCTGACCGACGGTTGTCCCGTCTCGTACGGTGAGTAATCCCACTCGGCGACTACGGAGTGGAATCGGCCCGACTGAGCGGAAGCTCCGGTCCGCCGTTCTCGCCACGAGCGCATCCATCGGTATAGTGGCCCGGTCCCCGGCTTCTGAAATGGTGCGGAGCCGGCCAGATCCCGCCGGCACCATCGGTCGCCAATCTCCTTCGGGCGGCGACCGGTCGGAGCCCGCGTGGGAGACTGGGACGGTGGGCGACCCGGGCCCTCACGCCGAGTGAGCGGCCCGTGTCATGCGGGAGGACATGGGTGAGGTGACGGCAAGCCTCCAGCGCCCGGTAACCAACGAAGGCCGGAGCAGACTCGTGCGGCACGTCGACAGCTTCGAGATCCAGCCGCCGACGCCGCCGTCACACAACGGCGTCCCTCGGTCGGCTTGGACGAGGGCGCGACGCCGTGTCTCCCGCTGGCACCGCCCCTACATCGCGATCCTGCTGCTGCTCGACTTCGGCGCGGCGGCGTTCGCCAGCTGGATCGCGATCCAGCTCTTCGACCAGGCCGCTTCCGGGTTCTCCGGCACCCAACAGGACCCGACGTGGTTCCACACCGTCTCCTACCTGCTGCTTCCGCTCGGCTGGGTGGTGATCCTCTGGAGCAACCGGGCCTACGACCGGCGCTACCTGGGGCTCGGCCCGGACGAGTTCAAGCGGGTGATCCGGGCATCGGTGACGGTGGCCGCGAGCGTCTCCTTCCTCGCCTTCTCCACCGTCACCCAGCTCTCCCGGTTCACCGTGGGCACGGCGCTGGTCGGCGCGACACTGCTGATCCTCTGGGGCCGGTTCGTGGCCCGCTGGGCGCTGCACTACATCCGTCGGCGCGCCGGTCAGGCCGCCCACCGGATGGTGCTGGTCGGCACCCTGCCCGAGTGCCTGGAGGTCTACGCGGCGGTCACCCGCAGCCCGGCCGCCGGGCTGATGCCCGTCGCCATCCACATCACCGACGGGTACGCGGCGGCGCGGGGGATGCCAACCCCCGTGCCGGTGTACGCCGGGCGTGACGTCCTGGCCCTGGTCCGTGAGGTCGGTGGGGACACCATCGCCGTCTGCGGGTCGGCCAGCGCCGAGCCGGGTGAGCTGCGCCGCCTGGCCTGGCAACTGGAGGGCTCCGGCGTCGACCTGGTGGTCGCCCCGCAGCTCACCGACATCGCCGGCCCTCGGGTGCACATCCGGCCGATCGAGGGTCTGCCGCTGCTGCACGTCGAGGAACCGACCCTCTCCGGGCCTGCGCTGCTGGCCAAGAACCTGATGGACCGGGTCGCCGCCGGCCTGGGCCTGCTGCTGCTGGTTCCGCTCTTCCTGGGCATCGCCGTGGCGATCCAGCTCTCCGACCGTGGGCCGGTGTTCTTCCGTCAGCCCCGGGTGGGGCACGAGGGGCGCACGTTCCGGGTGTGGAAGTTCCGGACGATGTACGTCGACGCCGAGGATCGGCTGGCCAGCCTGGTCGACCGGAACGAGACCGACGGCATGTTGTTCAAGATGAAGCAGGACCCCCGGGTCTTCCCGGTCGGCCGCTTCCTGCGGGCCTCGTCGCTGGACGAGCTGCCGCAGCTGATCAACGTGCTCTGGGGTGAGATGTCGCTGGTCGGCCCCCGCCCGCTGCCGGCCGACGACGGCGACTTCCTGGGTGACGTGCGCCGCCGGCTGCTGGTCCGCCCGGGTATGACCGGCCTGTGGCAGGTCTCCGGCCGCTCCGACCTGTCCTGGGACGAGTCGGTCCGGCTGGACCTCTACTACGTCGACAACTGGTCGCTGGCGTACGACCTGAGCATCCTGTGGCGCACCGTCGGTGTGGTACTCGCCCGCAAGGGCGCGTACTAGGGGGTTGGCGCGCCGGGTCGCAGGGGCAAGGATCGCTGCGTGGGTGCCAACCTCTCCGCCGTGGTCGGCGTCGTATCACTCGTCACCGCGCTGACCGCTGCCCTGTGGGCGGTGCTGCGGTTACGTGCCCGCCGTGGCATCGCCACCGCCACCCAGCGAGCCACCTACGAGGTGCTGCACACCGCCGGGCTGGCCGCCGAGCCGCTACGAGCGGGGCTGAGCGAGGCGGGCGCGGCGAAGGCCGTACGCCATCTGCGGGCCCTGGTGGGCGCGGCCGGGCTGGCACTCGCCGACGCCGACCGGCTGCTCGCCCTCGACGGGCGCGGCACGCACCACGGCGAACAACTGCTCGCGGCGGCCCAGCGGACGGTGGACACCGGCCGCTCGACGGTGCTCGGCGAGCAGGAGCTGCGCTGCGACCGGGTCGACTGCCCGATCCGAGGGGCGGTTGTCGCGCCGTTGCAGGGGGCGGACGGCCGGGTGGTCGGCGCGCTGGTGGCGATCGCCGACAGCCCACCGGCGCCCGGGCTGGTGCAGGCCACCCTGGAGACCGCGCACTGGGCCGGTAACCAGCTCGCTCTGGCCGAGCTGGATTCGTCGCGGGAGCGGTTGGCCCGTGCCGAGATCCGGGCGTTGCGGGCGCAGATCAGCCCGCACTTCATCTACAACGCGCTGACCGCGATCGGCTCGTTCGTACGCACCGATCCGGAGCGGGCCCGGGAGCTGATCCTGGAGTTCGCGGAGTTCACCCGGTACTCGTTCCGGGCGCACGGGGAGTTCACCACCCTCGCCGAGGAGTTGCGGTCGATCGACCGCTACCTGACCATCGAGCGGGCCCGGTTCGGCGACCGGTTGCAGGTGCGGTTGCAGATCGCCCCGGAGGTGCTGCCGGTGACGCTGCCGTTTCTCTGCCTGCAGCCACTGGTGGAGAACGCGGTCCGCCACGGGTTGTCCCGCAAGCCGGGCACGGGCATGGTGAGCATCGAGGCCCGGGACGCGGGCGCCGAATGCCACATCACGGTGGAGGACGACGGAGTGGGAATGGATCCGACCACGCTGACCGCCGGCATCGCCGAGCTGGCCCGCGGCACGGGCGACCCGGGCGACGACACGGGCCAGCACGTGGGCCTCTCCAACGTCGACGAGCGGTTGCGGTCGGTCTTCGGGGACCGGTTCGGCCTGGTCGTGGAGACCGGGCTGGGTTCGGGCACGAAGGTGAGCATGCGGGTGCCGAAGTTCCATCCCGGCGTGCGGGCAGGATCGTGAGCGAGCGAATCGGGACGGCTGCGGTGAGCGCGTCCGGATTTCTGCGGGTCCTGGCGGTGGACGACGAGCCGCCCGCGCTCGACGAACTGGCGTACCACCTGCGGGCCGACCCCCGGGTGGCCCGGCTGCACACCGCCGGGGACGCGACCGAGGCGCTGCGGCTGCTCCGTGACGGTGACGTGGACGTGGTCTTCCTGGACATCCGGATGCCCGGGCTGGATGGGATGGAGCTGGCCCGGGTGCTGCGCCGGTTCGCCCGGCCGCCTGCGATCGTCTTCGTCACCGCGTACGACGACGGCGCGGTCGACGCGTTCGATCTGGGGGCCACCGACTACGTCCGCAAACCGGTCCGCGCCGACCGACTCGCCGAGTCGTTGCGCCGGGTGATCGGCTCACGGGTGGTGCCGTCGCATCCGGCGGCGCTGGCCCGTGCCGAGGAGGACCCGACCATCCCGATCGAGTTGGCCGGCACCACCCGGATGTTGCCCCGCTCGGCGGTGCGCTGGGTGGAGGCGCAGGGTGACTACGCCCGGTTGCACACCGCGGAGGGGTCGCACCTGGTGCGGGTGTCGCTGGCCACGCTGGCGGAGCGCTGGGCCGATGCCGGTTTCGTCCGGGTGCACCGGTCGTACCTGGTGCAGTTGAAGTTGATCGCGGAGCTGCGGCTGGTCAACTCCGGCTACGTGGTGGTGATCGACGGAACCGAGCTGCCGGTGAGCCGGCGGCATACCCGGGAGCTGAAGGACAAGCTGGTCAGGGCGGCGAAGCAGGACTGGGGCCGGTGACCCGGCTCCCAGCCCTGCTCGTCGTCTCCGCGCCCGCCTCGGTGGTCGTCAGGCCTTGACCTGGTCGGCGATGGCCAGGGCGAGGTCCTTCAGCTGTTCCCTGGACAGCGGAGCCTGCGGCTGCGCGGGAACGGCCGACTCGTCGACCCCGACCATGTTCAGCACGCTCGCCTCGAGCGCCCGGTCGCCGGGCAACTCGACCACGATGAGGTACTGCACGCTCTTCTGCCGCTTACCGGTCAGCGCCTCGATCTCGCCCGTGGGGGTTGCATCACGGCAGCGGGAATAGCCGCGCCTGTCGTACGTTGTACGGTATCCCGAACGACGAATGGAGCCGCCGTGTTCGACGCTGCCACCGAATTCGACCGCCAGCTCGACCTGCTGGTGCAACTGGACTACCCCGGGCTGGCCGGGCTGCCCGAGAGCACCTTCCGTGACCTGGTCGCACCCCTGCGGGCCAGGGCGGTCGACGGCACCGCCGGCCTACCCGAGCCCACCGATGCCCGGGTGCCGTTCCTGCTGGTCACCACGCGGGACCTGGTCGAGGTGGAGGCGCGACTGGCCCTCACCACGCTCGCCGGCAAGCGCAAGCCCGGATTCCTCGACCGGCACTACGCCGAGGACGACCTGCCGCGCTTCGACCCGATCAAGGAGCTGGAGGTGCCGGCCGGGCCGGCGTACCTCCTCTTCGACGTCGACCGGGGCGAGGAGTTCCGCAACCTGCCGCCGGCTGCGGCGCTGGCCGGGATGACCGCCCAGGGCCGCCTGCCGCTCACCATCGACGAGGGGCTCGCCTTCATCACGCTGTACCCGACCGCGCTGGCCAGCAACAGGTGCTTCTCGCTGGTCGGATCGCGGTGCGGCGACAAACGGGTGCCGGCACTCTGGATCAGCCAGGGCGCACCGAAGCTGGGCTGGTGCTGGTACGGCAACCCCCACACCTGGCTCGGTTCCGCCTCGGCCCGACCGGAGCGCGTCGGCCTGGCGTGACCGCACGCGCCACCAGCCCTCGCCCTTGATCGACTCGGATTCCCGGAAGACGGGCCATCCCACGCCCCGGATGCCCCGACTTCCGGAATATCAAGTGGATCAAGCCCGGCAGGTCGACGAGGTCATGCAGGGCCAGGGGTCTCGCTGCCCCATAGGGCAGTTCGCGCAACGCGGCGAGCAGTTGTCCCAAGGTCCGGGCGAAGGGTCAGAAGATGTCGACCAGCGGCAGCGCGAGGGGGAACGGCTGCTCGGTGCGGTAGACCTCGCCAACCGGCAGAACGGCCTGCTCGCGGTAACCGCCCGCGCCGTTCACCAACACGGTCAGGGTCTGTTTCCGGGGCTCCACCAGCCAGTAGCGGGGAATGCCGACGGCGGCGTACTCATGGCGTTTGAGCACCAGGTCGCGACCGGCGTTGCTTGGCGAGATCACCTCGACGACGAGGAGCACGTCGGTCGGGTCGAGCGCGGCACCACCCCGGTCCATCGCGCTCTCGTTGGCCACAAAGAGATCCGGCACGAAGTACGAAGAGCGCTTCGCGCTCACACCGATGTCCTGACCGACGAACACGCCGGCGGGGGCCTGCCGATCGAGCAGCCGGCGGAGGCGGTTGGCGACCGCTCCGTGGAAGACGTCCGCATGGGGGGACACGAGCAGGCTCCCGTCGAAGATCTCGTAGACCTGGTCGTCCTCGGGAAGACTCTGGAGGTCGTCCACCGTCCAGGCGTCGCCCCAGCCGGGCCGGGCAGGATTGGTCACCGTCACACCTCCTCTCTACCGGACCACCCTGACAGCTCGGCCGGTCGTCCACAACGAGCCTCGGCTGTTCGTGGAGGCCAGCGGGCATGGCTGCCGAGTTATCCACAGGCATGGCCGGTTCTCCACAGGTTATCCACAACGTCAGCCGCCGATCTCCACAGCGCACCGCGATCCCGGCGACCGCCGGCGTCACAGACTGCCCAGGTACGCGACGCTGGTGACGGACACCGCTTGACAATCCCGCACGGCGGGCGAGACTGCCGGGGTGGCCAAGCAACTCCCTGACGTGGGGTCGGGCGGTTCGGTACCGCCGCCCCGGCGGGCCCGGATCGTGCTGGCCGAGATCAGCCGGCAGGACACCCGGGCTGAGCGGACACGCGCCGAGCTGGCCCAGCAGACCCAGGTCGGCGAGGCGCTGGTCCGTGGCCTGGTGCGGGCCCAGCTCGCCCTGGCGCTGCGGCTCTCGCTGGTGGTCGCCATCGGGTTGGGCGGGCTGCCCTGGTTGTTCGCCATCGCACCGTCACTCGGCCGCACCACCGTCGCCGGCGTCAACCTGCCGTGGCTGCTGCTGGGTGTCGCCTCCTTCCCGTTCCTGATCGGGGTGGGTTGGGCGTACGTGCGGCTGGCCGAGCGCAACGAACAGGACTTCACCGACCTGGTGCAGCGGCCGGAGCGCTGAGGTGGGCAACGACTACGTGGTCCCGGCCATCGTCACGGTCACCCTGGTCACCGTCGGAATCGGCTTCTACGGGCTGCGGTTGGCCCGCACCACCTCCGACTTCCTGGTCGCCTCCCGCGCGATCAGTCCCACCTGGAACGCCGCGGCGATCGGCGGGGAGTACCTGTCGGCGGCGAGCTTCCTCGGCATCGCCGGCCTGGTTCTCAAGTACGGCGTGGACGTGCTCTGGTACCCGGTCGGGTTCGCGGCCGGCTACCTGGCCCTGCTGCTCTTCGTGGCGGCGCCGCTGCGCCGCTCCGGCGCGTTCACCCTGCCCGACTTCTGCGAACTGCGGCTCGGCTCCCGCCGGCTACGCATCCTGGCCACCGTCTTCGTGATCTTCATCGGTTGGCTGTATCTGGTGCCGCAGCTTCAGGGCGCCGGGCTGACCCTGGCCACGGTGGCCGGCTCCCCGTACCCGCTCGGTGCCCTGCTGGTGGCCGCCGTGGTCACCGCGAACGTGGCGCTGGGCGGGATGCGGGCAATCACCTTCGTGCAGGCGTTCCAGTACTGGCTCAAGCTGACCGCTCTCGCCGTACCGGCGATCTTCCTGGCGTTGCAGTGGCAGGCCGACGCCCGCCCCGCGGTGACTCCGCCCGACGGGCCGACGTTCCGGACCGCGACCACCGTCGTGGTCGAGCACCGCGCGACCCTCACGCTGCCGGACGGCGACGTCCGGGAGGTACGCCCCGGCGACGAGCTGACCTTCGCCGCCGGTGACCCGGTGCCGGAGGTGTCCGGGGTGGCCACCGACGCCAGCGACTGGCTGCTGCCCAGCGCCGCGGGTGACGACGACCGGGGTCTGTTCGCCACGTACTCGCTCATCCTGGCGACCTTCCTGGGCACCATGGGCCTGCCGCACGTGCTGGTCCGCTTCTACACCAACCCGGACGGCGCGGCGGCACGCCGTACCACCCTGGTCGTGCTGGCCCTGGTCGGCGCCTTCTACCTGCTGCCCACCCTGTACGGGGTGCTCGGCCGGATCTACACGCCGCAGTTGCTGATCAGCGGGCAGACCGACGCGGTGGTGGTGCTCCTGCCCGGTGCGGCCCTCGGCGACGGCATGGTCGGGCGGCTGCTCGCCGCCCTGGTCTCGGCGGGCGCGTTCGCGGCCTTCCTCTCCACCTCGTCCGGGCTGTTGACAAGCGTCGCCGGGGTGATCTCGACGGACGTCCTCGGCCGGGGCTCGGTACGCGGCTTCCGGCTGGCCACGGTGATAGCGGGAGCGGTGCCGACGGTCCTGGCGCTGCACGTCTCAGGGCTGGACGTGTCGCAGGTGGTCGGGCTGGCCTTCGCGGTCGCCGCGTCGAGTTTCTGCCCGCTGCTGGTGCTCGGCATCTGGTGGCGCGGGCTGACCGACCTGGGCGCTGCCGCCGGGGTGCTGGCCGGCGGCGGTGCGGCGATCGGAGCGGTGCTGATCACGGTGCTCGGCCCGACCCTGTCCGGCTGGCCGGCCACGCTCATCGCGCAGCCGGCCGCCTGGACGGTGCCACTGGCCTTCACCGTGATGGTCGCGGTGTCGATGGCCACCCGCCGCCGCGCTCCCGCCGACGTCGCGGCCACCATGCTCCGCCTGCACACCCCCGAAGCCCTCCGCATGTAAAGGGAGGCCGGGCCCTGCTGACGACCCGCCGGTCAGCAGGCGTCGGTGCCGGCGCAGAGCCGCTGCGCCACCGGACGGGCGTACGTCCGCGCCTCCTCCGGCGTGGTGTCCATGTCGAGCGTCACCTGTGCCACCAGGTCGCCCTGCCGTACGACGAGCCAGCGGCTCGGCTCGCCCTCGATCGTCGAGCCCACCAGCAGGGACTCGTCACCGGCTCCCAACCCGTCGGCCAGGACCGACAGCGAATCGCCCGTCCGAATCGGGGTGCAGTCGCTGAACTTCGCACGTACCCGGTCCAGCACGGTGGCGGCATTGCCAGCCGAGTGGCGGGTGACCCGTTGGATCATGCTGGCGGTGGGCGAGTCGAACGACACGGTCCGCTGGGCGATCTGCCCCACCGCCGTCGACGAGGACGCGTTACGGCAGTAGATCGACACCGACTCCAGGCTCCAGTCGCCGTCGACATCGCCCTCCGTCATCGTGAAGCCGGCGGGCAGATCCGACAGCCGCAGCATGGCCGCAGCCGGGACGGCCGGGTTGGTGGAACCGGTCGGCGACCGGTCGCTGGTCGCCGACGGGCTCGACGGCGGGGCGACGGGCGTGTTGGAGGTCGCCGGCGGCGGGGACGGGGTCCGGCTCGGGGTGGCCGACGGCACGGGCGTCGGGGTGGGTGATCCGGTGGCCGGCAGCACCGGTGTCGGCGCCCCATCCTGGCCGCCGGCCAGGGCCACCGCGCCGGTGGCCACCACAGCCACCGCCACCGCGCCGGCGAGCACCGACGCGATCCGCGTCTGGCGGGTACGCCGCCGGGCGCGTTGCCGCACCTGCTCGGTCGGATGCCAGGTCAGCTGCTCGGTGTCGCGGAACAGGTCGGTGAAGAGCGAATCAGGCATGGCTGACCTCCTCCGAGATAGTGGTGCCGAGCAGGAGAGCCAGGGCCTTGCGACCCCGGGCGAGGCGAGCCTTCACGGTGCCTACCGGCACACCGGTCTGCAGCGCGATGTCCGCAACGGAGAGGTCGGTCAGGTGATGCAGCACGACCGCCTCGCGTTGTTCGCTGGGCAGTTGGCGTAACGCGGTCACCAACGCGACGGTGTTCTCCGATGGAGGTCCCACCGCGGCAGCCGGGCCGTGCCGTCGGTACGCGGTGATTCCGTTGCGGATCTTGCGCCACCTGTTCATCAGGAGACGATGCCCCACGGCACGCACCCACGCCTCTGGATCGCCGTACTCGCCGATGCGCTGCCAGCGCTGCCAGGCCCGCACGTATGCCTCCTGTGCGGCGTCCTGCGCCTCACCGAGATCACCACCGAGCGCAAAAAGCACGGTGACGACCCGATGCCTGGTGGCTCGATAGAACTCCTCGAACCCTTCGTCTCTGTCCAATGTCCCCTCCCCGCGTCGCTGTCGCCACTGTCACCCGCCATCGCGACGTCCGGTTGCATGCGCCGCCAACGAGGTCGTACGGGGAGTCGGACACCTGACTCTCTCCGCGAGCGGCCGTAGCTCCGCCTCCGGGATGACGACGGGTCCGCCCGCCGCCGGACGGCGGAACTGGCGAACGACGGATAACGTCGGCCCATGACTGTTGAGCACCCCGCACTCGCACTGCGTGGCCTGGCCAAGCGGTTCGACGGCACGATCGCGGTGGCCGGCGTCGACCTGGACGTCCCCGCCGGGTCCTTCTACGGCCTGCTCGGTCCGAACGGCGCCGGCAAGACCACCACCCTGTCGATGGCGGTCGGGCTGTTGCGGCCAGACGCGGGCTCGGCCTGGGTGCTCGGGCACGACGTCTGGCGGGACCCGGTGACCGCCAAGCGGTTGCTCGGCGTCATGCCCGACGGGGTCCGCCTCTTCGACCGGCTGACCGGGGCGGAGTTGCTGGCGTACAACGGATTGTTGCGGGGGATGGACCCGACGGTGGTGGACCAGCGCGCCGCGGAGTTGCTGGACGTGCTGGCGCTCGGCGACGCCGGCCGGACGCTGGTGGTTGACTACTCGGCCGGCATGAAGAAGAAGATCGGCCTGGCCTGCGCGCTGCTGCACGGCCCTCGGGTGCTCGTGTTGGATGAGCCGTTCGAGGCGGTCGACCCGGTCTCGGCCGCGCTGATCCGGGACATCCTCACCAGGTACGCGGCCGGCGGCGGCACGGTGGTCTTCTCCAGTCACGTGATGGAGGTCGTCGAGCGGCTCTGCTCGCACGTGGCGATCCTGGCCGGCGGCACCATCAACCGGGTCGGGACGATCGGCGAGGTCCGCGGCGACCGTTCGCTGGAGCAGGTCTTCGTCGAGGTCGTCGGCGGTCGCACCGCGACCGGCGAGGAGCTGTCGTGGCTCTCCCGGTGAGCGCGGCGGCCACACCCGCCGCGCCGGTACGCGCTGTCTCCGCTCGGCACTTCGCGCGGCTCAAGCTGCGGGTGATGGGCAACAACTTCCGGGGGCAGGGCTGGCGGATCGCGCTGTTCATCGGTGGCGCGGTGCTCGGGCTCTGGTTCGCCATCAGTGGCTTCTTCCTCCTCGCCGCGCCCGGCCTGTCGGGCAACGGTCAGTACGCGGTGCTGGTCGCGGCGGCGGGCGGCGGGCTGCTGGTGCTCGGTTGGCTGCTTCTGCCGCTGGTCTTCTTCGGAGTGGACGAGACACTCGACCCGGCCCGGTTCGCGCTGCTGCCACTGCCCCGCCGCACGTTGGTGACCGGCCTGTTCGTCGCGGCCCTGATCAGCGTGCCGGTGCTGGCGGCGCTGATCGCGTCGCTCGGGTTGGTGCTCACCGCGTGGTCGTTGGGCGGTTGGTCGGCGGGCCTGGTCGGCGTGCTCGGCGTGATCGCCGGCCTGCTGCTCTGCGTGGCCGCGAGCCGGGCGGTGACCAGTGCTTTCGCCACCATGCTGCGGTCCCGCCGGGTACGAGACCTGGCGGCCGTGCTGCTGGCGGTGACCGCCGCACTGCTCGGCCCGTTGCAGGTCTTCGGCCTGGCGGCGCTGCGCGAGGCGGACTGGACCCGGCTGGCCGGCGTGGCGACCGTGATCGGCTGGACGCCGTTCGGCGCACCGTGGACCGCCGGCATCGACGTGGCCCAGGGTCGGGTCTGGGCCGCGCCGGTCAAGTTGCTGATCACGGTGGTGGCGCTCGGCGCCCTGCTGGCCTGGTGGTCGCGGTCGATCGAGTCGGCGATGGTGGGTGCGGCGAGCGCCGGTAGGGCTCCGGTGCGGCGCGGTGTCACCGGTGGCGCGGTCGCCCAACTGTTTCCCCGGGTGGCGGGCTGGGCTCGTCGGGACCGGTTCGGCGCCCTGGTCGCCCGGGAGGCCCGGTACTGGTGGCGGGACGCTCGCCGCCGCGCCAACCTGATCACGATCGCGGTGGTCGGCATCTTCGTGCCAGTGATGATCAACGTTACCGGCGGGGACTTCGCGGCCATGGAGGACGAGGGATTGACGGCGGCTGCCAGCAACAGCTCACCGGTCGTGGTCACCATCTCGATGCTCTTCGTGGGCGTGCTCGCCGCCGTCACCCTGGCCAACCAGTTCGGCTTCGACGGCAGCGCGTACGCCGCGAACGTGGTGGCGGGGGTGCCCGGCCGGGTCGAGCTGCGGGCGCGGATGACAGCCTTCTCGCTGTACGTGCTGCCGATGCTGGCCGTCGTCGGAGTGGTGCTGTCGTTGCTGCTCGGCCGACCGGGTTGGATCGGTCTCACGGCCGGCAGCCTGGCCGCCACCTACGGTGCCGGTCTGGCGGTGAACAGCCTCGTTTCGGTGCTCGGCGCATATTCGCTGCCGGAGACGAGCAATCCGTTCGCGATGAACAGCGGCGCTGGCGTGGCGAAGGGCCTGCTCACCCTGCTGGCCATGCTCGCCTCGGCGGTCGTCGCGGTGCCGATGGTGGTGGCCGCGGCGCTGCTCGGCGATGCCTGGCTCTGGCTGGCCCTGCCGGTGGGTGCGGCGTACGGGCTGGGCGCGGCGCTGCTGGGCGCATACGTGGCCGGCGACGTGTTGGACCGGCGCCAGCCGGAGTTGCTGGCGACGGTCACCCCGCGCCGCTAACCGGCGCGTCGCCCGGGGGCCTGGGCAGCGCCGGCGATGAAGCCACGCCAGGCGGCCGGAGCGAAGGTGAGGGTCGGGCCGGAGCGGTCCTTGCTGTCCCGAACCAGGACGACGCCGGGCAGGTTGTCCGCCACCTCGACGCAGTTGCCGCCGGAGTCCGTCGACCGGGTGGACGTGCGCCAGCGTGGCCCGTTCATCGTCATGGCGTCACCTTCAGCTTCCGGATCAGATCCATTGAGGTGCCTGTCGAGAGCGCTTCGCCGAGCAGACTATCCCATTTGCGATCAATCAATCCGATCATTTCGGGGTCATCCATGACGTGTCCGCGAGCCGCATTCTCCAGGTAGAGCACCCTGTCCCCGTCCGGCAACTCGGCGAACACGAACCCACCGCCAAGGCCGACATGCTCACCGACGCTCAGTGGGATGACGTGCAACCGGACGAAAGGCAGGTCTGCCACCTCAAGCATTCGGCCAAGCTGGGCATTGAGCACGGCAGGGCCGCCCACCGGCCGGTGAAGGCCCATCTCGTCCACCAGGAAGACGCAATACGGCGGCGTATCCCGGGACAGCAGCAGTTGGCGTTCCAACCGAACCGCAACAAGTTCGTCGACCACAGCCGGCGGATGTAGTCCACCCGCCGAGATAACAGCGCGGGCGTATTCCTCGGTCTGGAGGAGGCCGGGCACGAGGCATGCCTCGAAGGCACGTAGGCGCGTCGCCTGCTGCTCGTATCCGCGCCATGGGACGAACCAGGATGGACCGCGCTCCTGGTCGGCGGCCTTGAGAAGCTCGGCGAGGAGGCCGCCGGTGGCGAGGGCCTCGTCTGCGGCGACCGCGAACTCCATGGTCGGCCGACGCCGGCCGGTCTCGATGGCAGCCACCGTGGACGGACTCCACCTGGTCAGGGTCGCCAATGCCTCCTGGGACACCTCGGCACCGGCGCGGGCGGCCTTCAACGCCCGTACCCACATCTCGACGTTCATCCTTACCTTCCCGGTAAGTACGTGACCCCGCTGCGTAGTAAGCCCTGGCATCCTCCCCTGTCCGCGCCTTTCCGTCCAGGGTGGATGGCACGCGGCCCGGTCGGTGGAGGCGACGTCCCGGCGTCCGGTCCTGCGTTCGGGCCGCCCCGGTCATCCCCCGATCGGGGCGGCCCCCGCCGACTGGGAGGAGACCAGCCATGTTCGGGTTCGTCCGCGGCAGGAACGGGGCGCGGTGGTCGTACCGGAAAAGGAAGGTGGCGGCACCGGCGGCCGTGCAGGGCGCGACTGGATCAGAGCGCCCGGCGGCCGAGTCGGCTCGACCACCTGCGTGGGCGAACGGGCCGACGGTGGCCCTGCCGCGACCGGGCCGGGCCGGCTGGCTGACCCCGGCGCAGACCTGGCGTGCGAACGGCGGCCGCTGGTGACCTGCGCCGTCCGGGAGCATTGCGGCCGGGACCGCCGTGTCCCCACGAGCACTATGACTCTGAGGCATAAATATGCCTCAGAGTCATCACGGTCATCCGGGCATCGCCCTCCGGCCAGCGGACCGCGCCACAGCCGGCCGGCGCCGCTGCCGTCGACCGGAGGGCGGTGGTGAGCCGGCCACACCTGCCGATGCGGCCGCTCTGGCGGTGTCGAAGCTGCGGCGCGCTCTGGCCATGCCAGCCGGCGCGGCTGGCGCTGCTCGCCGAGTACCGGCACGACCGCGTGGCGCTGCTGGTCTACCTGGGCGCGGCGATGGCGGAGGCGGGTGATCAGCTCGCCCAACTCAATGGGCGACCCAGCGACCTGCACGAGCGCTTCCTGGGTTGGGCGCGGGGCCGGGGCGGCACAATGTTTCACGTGAATCATGAACCGGGCGCCGAGATCCATCACACCGATCCGTTCGCGGTGCCGAGCGGGCAGCGGTCCCCGGCCCGCCGGCTGCGTGGTCGGCTCGCGGCACCGGTGACCCTCTGGACGGCGCCCGGACCGGCCGGGCTGACGGTCTCGTCCACCCTGGTTGCCGAGGGGGAACCGGACCGGCTGATCGGGCTGATCGACCCCGATTCCGACCTGTGGACGGCGGTCGAGGAGGCGGGCCGGTTCGCGGTCGCGCCCCTCGGCCCACCCCACCGGCAGCTCGCCGACCGGTTCGCCGGCCTCTTTCCCGCCCCGGGCGGGCTCTTCGCCACCGGCGAGTGGATCGACACGCCGTACGGGCCGGTGCCCGGGGACGCTGGCGGCTGGGCCGGGTGCCGGCTGGACACCGCCCGGGAGTACGGCTGGGCCCTGCTGGTGGAGGCCACCATCGAGGCGATCGACCTGGCTGAGGAGACCACGCCGCTGCTGCACTATCGCGGTCGCTATCACGAGCTGCCGGGCTGAACGGGCGGCTCACGCAGACCAACCGGTCACCGGAGTGATCTGGGTCACTCGGCGCAGCCAGCCAACCGCTCGGCGCACTCGGCGACCGGTGTCGATCTCACCCTTCCCCGTCGGGGAGCGTGCTCTCTACGGTGCGCGAAACTCCTCTGACGCCTGTGAAGGTGGTGATCCACAGATGTCCACGGACACACCCGCTCCGGCCGCTTCCCAGTCGGACAAGTACCTGGCCGTACAACGGTCGGACGAGTTCGCCGGGCTGCGGCGTGCGCTGCGCGGCTTCGTCTTCCCGATGACCGTCGCGTTCTTCCTGTGGTACGCGCTCTACGTCATTCTCTCCGCGTACGCCCGGGACTTCATGGGCACGAAGCTGTTCGGCAGCAACATCAACGTCGCGCTGGTCTTCGGCCTGCTCCAGTTCGTCTCCACGTTCCTGATCGCCTGGCTCTACTCCCGGTACGCGGACCGGAAGATCGACCCCATCGCTGACCGGATCCGCGCCGAGATCGGGGAGGTGACCCATGAGCACGGTCCACGCGGTTGAGACGTTCCTCGCGGCTGAGGCGGGCAACCACACCGCCCGCAACCTGACCATCACACTCTTCCTGGTCTTCGTGGCGGTGACCCTGGCCATCACCATCTGGGCCAGCCGGCAGACCAAGACGGCGACCGACTTCTACGCGGGCGGCCGGTCCTTCTCCGGCTTCCAGAACGGCATGGCGATCGGCGGCGACTACATGTCGGCCGCCTCGTTCCTCGGCATCGCCGGCATCATCGCGCTCTACGGCTACGACGGCTTCCTCTACTCGATCGGCTTCCTGGTCGCCTGGCTGGTGGCCCTGCTGCTCGTCGCGGAGCTGCTGCGCAACTCGGGCCGGTACACGATGGCCGACGTGCTGGCCTTCCGGATGCGTCAGCGTCCGGTGCGTACGGCGGCGGCGGTCTCCACCATCACGGTGTCGATCTTCTACCTGCTGGCGCAGATGGTGGGCGCCGGCGCGCTGGTCGCGCTGCTGCTCGGCATCCGGCCGGGGACGACCTTCCTCGGTATGGACGCGTCCACCGCCAAGGTGGCCACCATCATCATGGTCGGCGCCCTGATGATCGTCTACGTCACCGTAGGCGGCATGAAGGGCACCACCTACGTGCAGATCGTCAAGGCGTTCCTGCTGATGGGCGGCGCGCTGTTGATGACGCTGCTGGTGCTGGCGAAGTACAAGTTCAACCTGTCGTCGCTGCTCGGCGACGCCGCCGCCTCGTCCGGCAAGGGCAGCGCGTTCCTCGAACCAGGGTTGCGGTACGGCGTCGAGGTCGCCGGCAACGCGACACAGACCTTCTACAACAAGGTCGACCTGCTGTCCCTGGGCATCGCTCTGGTGCTCGGCACCGCCGGCCTGCCGCACATCCTGATCCGCTTCTACACGGTGCCGACCGCGAAGGCGGCCCGTAAGAGCGTGCTCTGGGCGATCGGCATCATCGGCACCTTCTACCTGCTCACCCTGGCCCTCGGCTTCGGTGCGGCGGCGCTGGTCGGCAGTGAGGCGATCACCGCGCAGGACAAGGCCGGCAACACCGCCGCGCCACAACTGGCCGAGGCACTCGGCATCGACTTCTTCGGCGGCGACCTGGGAGGGGCGGCCCTGCTGGCGATCATCGCAGCGGTCGCCTTCGCCACCATCCTGGCGGTGGTCGCAGGGTTGACCCTGGCCTCCTCCTCCAGCCTGGCGCACGACTTCTACGCGAACGTCATCAAGAGAGGCGAGGCGTCGGAACGGCAGGAGGTGCGGGTCGCCCGGATCTCCGCCCTGGTAATCGGCGCGGTGTCGATCGCCCTGTCGATCTACGCGCAGAACCTCAACGTGGCGTTCCTCGTGGCGCTGGCCTTCGCGGTCGCCGCTTCGGGCAACCTGCCGGCGATCCTCTACAGCCTCTTCTGGCGGCGGTTCAACACCTCCGGCGCGGTGTGGGCGATCTACGGCGGTCTGCTCTCGGCCGTACTGCTGGTGTTCTTCTCGCCAGTGGTGTCCGGTGCGGCGACCTCGATGTTCCCGAATCACGACTGGCAGTGGTTCCCGCTGTCCAACCCGGGCATCCTCTCCATCCCGTTCGGTTTCCTGTGCGGGTGGATCGGCACCGTCATCTCCAAGGAGCACGACGAGGACAAGTACGCCGAGTTGGAGGTCCGCGCCCTGACCGGCGCCGGCGCCCACTGACGGGCACTTCGTCAAGACGGGCCCCCTGTACGACGCCAGACGTCAACAGGGGGCCCTGCCTCACAAAAGGGGGTCGGTAGGCTGAACGGTATGAAGGTTGCTGAGCGCTTCGGTTCCGGTCACCGCGTCCTCGTCACCGGGGGAGCTGGTTTCGTCCCGTCGCACCTGGTGGACGTCCTGATCGCTCGGGGTTGCACGGTGGTGGCGCTGGACAACTTCGTGACCGGCTCCAAGGAGAATGTCGCCCACCTGCTGGATCGGCCAACCTTCACTCTCGTCGAAGCGGACATCTCCGACGGCCTGCCAACCCACCACCCGGCGCTGGCCGAGCGGTTCGACGCGATCCTGCACATGGCGTCGCCGGCCAGCCCCACCGATTTCGCCCACCTGCCGGTGGAGATCCTCCGGGTCGGCTCGGTGGGCACCCTGCACCTGTTGGAGCGCGCGGCCGCCGACGGCGCCCGGTTCCTGATGGCCTCCACCTCGGAGGCGTACGGGGATCCGAAGGAGCACCCGCAACGCGAGACCTACTGGGGCAACGTCAACCCGATCGGGGTCCGCAGCGTCTACGACGAGGCGAAGCGTTTCTCCGAGGCCGCGACGATGGCGTACCACCGCTACCGCGGGCTCGACGCGGCGATCGTCCGGATCTTCAACACGTACGGCCCGCGGATGCGCCCGGACGACGGCCGCGCCATCCCCACCTTCATCTCCCAGGCGTTGCGCGGCGAGCCGATCACCGTGCACGGCACCGGCAATCAGACCCGGTCCATCTGCTTCGTCGAGGACCTGGTGCGGGGAATCCTGCTGCTGCTCGACTCGACCGAGACGGGCCCGGTCAACTGCGGCACCGAGCACGAGTTGTCCATGCGGCAACTCGCCGAGTTGATCGTGTCGCTCTCCGGAAGCAGCTCGAAGGTGACCTACGTCACCCGCAGCTCGGACGACCCGGAGATGCGCCGCCCCGATCTCACGCTCGCCCGTGAACTGCTCGGATATGAGCCGACCGTCGCGCCCGAAGATGGCCTCCGACGCACGATCGAGCACTTCCGGGCCCGGCTAGGGTAACCGGTTCACTGCGCACCGCCTGTCGCTGAGTGTCGCCTGAAGGCGGCGGTGGCTCCCGCTACGTACCCTGAGTGACATGTCCGCGACTTCGTCTGCCGGCGTCCCGCATCCGTTCCTGCACCGCAGCGCCGGGCGCGCCGCGGTGCCCGGCCCCGATCGGGGCGCGTCCGGGCGTGCCCGTCCGACCGAGGCGCGCTTCTACCCGTCGTACGACGAGGAGCAGCCCGGGCCGGGCGGCCCGGCGGGGCCGAGGGGGCCCGGCGGGCCGGGTGGCACCGGCCGGCCAGGGCGGCGTGGCCCACGGCCGCGCTGGGGTCGGATCGCCCTCGTGGCGGGGATGGCGGTGCTGGTGCTGGCGCTGCTCGGCAGCGTGGGCGCCTGGCTGTACGCCCGCAACCTGAACGGCGACCTGGCCCGCACCGACCCGTTTGCGGAGATCACCGGCGGGCGGCCGGTCAAACCGGTCGACGGCGCGCTGAACATCCTGCTGGTCGGCAGCGACTCTCGGGACCCGGACGCGCCGGTCGACACCAAGAGTCAGTGGCGTGCCGACACGATCATCGTGATGCACATTCCCGCCGACCACCAGGAGGCGTACCTGGTCTCCATCCCCCGTGACCTCTACGTACCGATCCCGGAGAGCGCGGGCGCGGACTGCGGCTCCGGCCAGCGCGCGAAAATCAACGCGGCGTTCGCGTTCGGTGGGCTGCCGCTGGCGGTGCGCACCGTGGAGTGCTTCACCGACGTTCGGATCGATCACGTGATGGCGATCGACTTCGGCGGTTTCAAGGAGGTCACCGACGCCCTCGGCGGGGTGGACCTGAAGGTGGAGCGAACCATCACCTCGATCCACAAGCCGTACCGGACGTTCACCAAGGGCACCAACCACATGGACGGCGCGGAGGCGCTGGACTGGATCCGGCAGCGCAAGCAGTTCCCGGACGGGGACTTCGCCCGGATGCGGCACCAGCAGGAGTTCCTCCGGGCACTGATGGACAAGGCGGCGAGCACCGGAACCCTGGCGAATCCGAAGAAGCTCAACGACTTCCTCCAGTCGGTGACCGCAGCCGTAACCGTCGACCAGGGTTTCTCGGTTACAGACATGGCGCTACAGTTCCGCAATCTGCGCGGCCAGAACCTCATCTTCGTGACCAGCCCGAACTCGGGCAGCGAGACGATCAACGGCGAGTCGGTGGTTGTGTCGGACCGGGAGAAGGCGCTCGCCATGTACCAGGCCATGTCGGCGGACACCATGGCGGACTGGGTCAAGGCCAACCCGCCGAAGAGCAACGACGGCGGCTGACCGTCCTGGGCGGGTGGCCTGGCGGGTAGGGCGGGTGCCTGGCGGTACGGCGGCCGGCGGGCCGACGGCCACCCCACCGTTCGGGTCATCGAGCGGCGACGATCGTTCGAACCCGATAAAATCGACGTCCGGATTGACCCGGGATGAACTCGCCAAGTCGATTTGATGTACGTACAGTGGTGCCGCCCCCTCCTGATCACGAGCTGGAGCACGCATGCCGGTTCAGGCCAGTCGTCGCCCTTCGTCCCCCGGATCCGCCGCTTCCAGCGGCCGGGTCGCCGCGGCCATACCCGCACAGCCGCGCCCCTCGGGCGGCGGGCCGGGCGCCCGACCGCCCGGCAGCGGCGACGAGGGCCGCGCGGGTGGCGGCGGCGGGTCGGCGAAGAAGCGGACCAAGCGCAAGGATCCCCTCTGGGCCCGGCTGACCGTGGTGTTCGGGGCGGTCCTGATGCTCAGCAGCGGGGTGGCCATCGTCGGCAGCAAGGTGCTGATCGGCCAGGCGACCGGTGACATCGCTCAGCGCAACCTGCTGGGTGAGGCCGGCAAGTCCGACGCCGAGGGCGGTGCGAACCTGGACGGCCCGATCGACATGCTGCTGCTCGGCGTGGACGCGCGGGAGCGCTGGGCCGCCGACGACGTCCGCTCGGACAGCATCATCATCCTGCACATCCCGGCCTCGCACGACCAGGCGTACCTGATCTCGATCCCCCGGGACACCGAGGCGCAGATCCCGGCGTTCCCGAAGAGCGGCTTCGCCGGCGGCACCGCGAAGATCAATGCCGCGTTCCAGGCCGGTGCCGCCAACGGCGGCGGCTGGGAGGGTGGCGCCCAACTGATGGCGCAGACGATCAAGCGGCTCACCGGGATCAGCTTCGACGGCGCGGCGATCATCAACTTCGGTGGCTTCAAGAACGTCATCGACACCCTGGGCACGGTGCGGATCTGCGTCAGCCAGGAGGTCAAGTCGCTGCACATGTCGTACGTCGACGGCAAGCCGATGTGGAACGCCGACGCCAAGAAGACCGGCAAGCCGAGGACCCCGGTGGTGCACAAGAAGGGCTGCCAGGAGATGGAGGGCTGGGCGGCACTCGACTACTCCCGGCAGCGCAAATCCCTCCGCAACGGCGACTACGACCGGCAGGCGAACCAGCAGCAACTGATCAAGGCGATGGCCAAGAAGGCCACCGATGGCGGGAGTTTGACCAACCCGGCGAAGCTGAATCAGCTGATCAAGGCGGCGGGCAAGGCGTTCGTGCTGGACACCGGCGGCGTGGCGATCGAGAAATTCATCTTCACCATGCGCGGGGTGACCGCCAACGAGCTGACCATGCTCAAGACCAACAACGGCACCTTCAACGCCAACGGCAACAACACCGAGGGCTTGAACGAAGAGACGCTGGCGATGTTCCGGGCAGTCAAGCAGGACAAGCTCGCCGAGTTCGTCTTCACCCACCCCGAGGTGATCTCCACCCGCAAGTAGGGACGAGCGTTCCCGCACGGCGGTCGGGAGTCCCGGAAAGCCGGTGACGACGCCGTCACTACCCGTAGCCTGACGTGGGTAGGTTTCACGTGTCGGCTGCGGGGAGGCGGTCACGTCCAGGTGGGGACGGAACTCGGCGGGCCGGGCCGCAGCGGCCCCATCCGCCCGACCACGCCGCGCCCGTGGGTCACGGATCATGCTCGGCCTCGGCCTGGCCCTCGTCCTGCTGGCCGGGCTCGCCATGGTCGGGCTCAAGACGCTCACCCACCGGTACGACCGCACAGTGACCAAGGAGCAACTGCTCGACGCCGACGCCCGCACCGAGCGGACCGACCTGGACGGGCCCCTCAACTATCTCCTGGTCGGCTCCGACCGACGACCGGGCGACACCGGGCCGGACCAACGCTCGGACACCATCCTCATCGTGCACGTGCCCGCCGGGCAGCGGGAGGCCTACCTGGTCTCCATCCCGCGTGACCTCCTGGTCGCCATCCCGCCCGGGAACGGCTTCGGCGGCGGTCAAGACAAGATCAATGCGGCGTACGAGCACGGTGGCGGCGGGCAGGCCGGGGCCCAACTGCTCTCCGCCACCCTGAACCGGCTCACCGGAATCCGGTTCGACGGTGCCGCGCTGATCGACTTCTCCGGCTTCCGCAAGGTCATCGACCTGCTCGGCGGAGTGGAGATGTGCGTGGACACGGAGGTCCGGTCGATCCACACCAACCGGGTCTTCCCCACCGGATGTCAGCAGATGGACGGGGCGCAGGCGCTGGACTACGTACGACAGCGCTACGACCTGCCCGGCGGCGACTACGACCGACAGCACCACCAGCAGCAGTTGCTCCGGGCGATGCTGGACAGTGCCGGCAAGGCGGACCTGCGCAGCAACCCGGTCAAACTGGATCAGGTGCTCCGGGCGGTGGGTGGCTCGTTGACCGTCGACACCAACGGCGTACCCCTGGAGGACCTGCTCCTCGCGCTGCGCGCGCTGCCGCCCGACGGGATGCGCGGCGTCCAGGTGCCGTCTTCCCCACAGACGATCGACGAGGTCTCGTACGTGGTGCTGGACAACGGGGGCAACGGGCTCTTCCAGGCGGTTCGCGGCACACAGGTGCCGGCGTGGGCGCAGGCCAACCCCCGCTGGGTGACCCGGTTGTGACGGTTTCGACGGCCGGGTCGGTGCCGAACTGGTCCATGAGGATCTAGTGTTGCTTCCTGTGTTCGGACCCCAGGTTCCCACCGTGCCCGTGACCGAGATCGCCGACGAGACCTACCTGCTGGATGTGCGGGAGGACGACGAGTGGTCGGCCGGCCATGCACCCAATGCCCACCACCTGCCGATGATGGAGCTGCCGGCCCGGCTCGCCGAGGTGCCCACCGACCGGGACGTGGCGGTCGTCTGCCGCTCCGGCGGACGTTCCGCCCAGGTCGTCGCCTACCTGGTCAACAACGGCTGGGAGCGGGTGCGTAACGCCGACGGCGGGATGCGCCAGTGGGCCGCGGTCGGCCGCCCGGTGGTCGACGCGAACGGGCAGCCCGGCCAGGTCATCTGAGGCGCCGGGATGGGCGGGCCACTGGTCTTCGCGCACCGCGGTGCCTCGTACGACCTTCCCGAGCACACCCTCGCCGCGTACCTGCGCGCTCTCGACGAGGGCGCGGACGGCTTGGAGTGCGACGTCCGGCTGACCCGGGACGGTCATCTGGTCTGCGTGCACGACCGACGACTCGATCGCACCAGCAACGGTCGCGGTCTGGTCAGCGCGCGGACGCTCGCCGAACTGGATGCGCTGGACTTCGGCTCGTGGCATCCGGGCAGCGCGCCGAACGGCGACATACCGCCGGACGAGTCGCACACCCGGCTGCTGACCCTGGCCCGACTGCTGGACGCGGTGCTCGCCGCCGGCCGGCCGGTCCGGCTGCTGGTGGAGACGAAGCACCCGTCCCGCTACGGCTCGAACGTGGAACGGCGACTGGTCAGCCTGCTGCGCCGGTACGGACTGGCCGATCCGGCACCGGACGACCCGGTGCAGGTCACCGTCATGTCGTTCTCCCCGCTGGCGGTCCGCCGGGTCCGCGAACTCGCTCCGACGCTGCCCACCGTGCTGTTGCTGGAGGTGCTGCCGCGCTGGCTGCGGTTGGGGCGGCTGCCGTTCGGCACCCGCATCGCGGGGCCGGGCATCGGCCTGGTCCGGGCCCGCCCGCAGTTGCTGCCCGCACTACGCGCGGCCGGCAACCAGGTGTACGTCTGGACGGTCAACGAGCCGGCCGACCTGGAGCTGGTGCTGGCCACCGGGGCGGACGGCATCATCACCGACCGGCCGGCGCACACCCTGGCCCGGCTGGACCGCTGACCGCGACGGCCGGGCGGGGGTGCCCAAAACCGGGTCGGCGGGGCAGACTCGGCACATGCCGGAGCGTATCGATTTCCCCGCTCTCATCGCCGGCCACACCGTCGTGATCGAAATGATCAACTCTGGGGACGCGGGCCTGCCGGTCCTCACCCAACTGCTCCGGGTGGCCCAGCCGGCACTCGGGGCGACCGGTATGGCGTTCGTCGAGTTCGGTCCTACCGGCGGTCGCGTGATCGCGGCGACCGGCGCGGCGGAGTGGGCCCTCGGCCGTCCGCTGGCGGCCGACGACCCGGACACCGTCTGCCTGCTCTCCGGGCCACGGGTGCGCCAGGTCCGGGTGGGCCACCTCAACGGCAAGCTGGCCGGCGAACTGGCCGGCAGCGGCCTGCGCCGGATGGTGGTCTCCCGGGCCGAGATCGGCGGCCACACCGTCGGCAGCCTGCACGCGCTCTATTCGGGCGATGACGAGCCGGGCGCCGAGCAGCGGGGCGTGGTCGCCTATCTCGCGTCCTGTGTCGGGCACATGTACGGCGACCAGAGCGGCCTGCCGGTGCACGGCGACGGCCCGGTGGTGGCGGCACTCGCCGACGGGTTGGCCGTCGTCGACCGGGACGGGCACGTCCGACTCTGGAACCCGGCCGCCGCCCAGGTCACCGGCCGGTCGGTCGAGCAGGCGCTGAGCCGCCCGTTGCCGTTCCCGCTGCCGCCCTCGGGCCAGGTACGGGACCACCGGATGCCGGACGGCCGCTGGCTGCGGATCACCTCCGGAGAGTTGCCCGGCCCGGGCACGTTGCGGGTGGTCACCTTCCGCGACATCACCGACCAGCAGCGCCGCGACCACGACCGGGAGCTGTTCGTCGCGGTGACCAGCCACGAGCTGCGTACCCCGGTCACCGTGATCAAGGGATACGCGGACACGCTCACCGACCACTGGGAGTCGCTGACCGACGTCGACCGACGGCAGGCTGCCCGGGTGATCGGGCAACGCGCCAACGAGTTGGCCCGCTTGGTCGACCGACTCCTCTCCTCAGCGGCCGAGGCGGGGCCGGGAGACGACCCGCCCACCCCGTTCGACCTCGGCGAGGCGCTGCGGTCCGCCGTCGTGGACCTGCCGACGGAGGTGCGTCGCCGGCTGGCGCTCCACCTTCCGGCCGACCTACCCAAGGCACTCGGCCACCGGCCCAGCCTCGCCACCGTGCTGACCGAGTTGACGACCAACGCCTGCAAGTACTCGCCACCGGGTTCCCCGATCGACGTCACCGCCTCGGTCGACGGTCAACTGGTGGCGTTCCGGGTCAGCGACCGGGGCATCGGCATCCGACCGGAGCACGTGGAGCGGGCGTTCGACCGGTTCTGGCAGGGCGAGTCCGGCGACCGGCGCGGCTACCCGGGGGCGGGGCTGGGCCTCTATCTCGTCCGCCGAATCGTTGAACAGCAGAATGGATGGGTATCCCTACGTCCAAGGACCGGCGGCGGTACGGTCGCAGAGGTGCGGCTACCGCGCGGTTGACCGAGGTGGCGCGACGTGGAGGCGACGGTGGCAGCGGCAGCGGCAGCGGCAGCGGCAGCGAGGGAACGGGCGTGGTGCGTGGTGGTTCCCCACCACCCGGCCGGGGCACGGCTGGCCCGGCACCGGCTCGCCGGTGAGCTGGCGGACGTCGTACCCCCGACGCTCCTCGCGGATCTGATCGCGGTGCTCGCGGAGCTGGTGGGCAACGCGGTGCGGCACGCGCGACCGCTACCCGGCGGGGTGGTTCGGGTGGCCTGGCGGATGCGGGCCTCGGCCGAGGGTCCACGGATCCAGCTGCGGGTCACCGACGGCGGCGCGAGCACCAGGCCCCGGATCCGCACGGCCAGCCCCGACGCGGCGGACGGGCGGGGGCTGCACATCGTCGCCGGTCTGGCCAGCCGCTGGGGTGTCGAACGAGACGGCATGGGCCAGCGCGTCTGGGCGGAGTTCGACCCGGCGCCCACACCCCGACCCGACCTGGTGCCGGCGGGCTGAGTGAGGCTCGGGCGGGTCCCGCCCACGGCGAGCCGGTCGGGGCTCTAGGCTGTGACGCCGTGAGTAAGCGTCGAAAGAGCCAGCGCACCGCCGCCGACACCGCCCCCCGCCGAGACAAGGTGCGGGACGTCTTCGTGCCGCGTCCGTTCGACGGGCTGGTCGACGAGCCCGAGTGGATCGCGCTGCGCGAGCTGGTGCCCGCCGCCTCCGCGCCGCTGAGGCTGGCGCCGGCCCTGGTCGAGGAGTTCGGTGACCGGTCGGCGACGCTCGCCACGGTGCTCCCGATGGCCGCCCCGGCGATCACCAAGCCGGACGGCAGGGTGCTCATCGGTCTCCAGCGACACCAGCAGTCCGGTGACGTCTCCCGGGACCTGGCCGAGGCGTTGCTCTGCGCGCTGCGGACCGAGCCGGGCGGTCAGGTGGCCGTGCCACCGCTGCCCGGCCCCGGCCCCCGCCTGCAGGACATCCTGGTGGACGGGCCGCTGGAGATCAGCATGCACGACGGTTTCGAGTTCTGGCTCGACCCCGGGGCCGCCGACGATCCGACCGTCCAGGCGTCGCTGGAGCGGGCGAACGCGGCCATCTACCCGACGGTGCGGCTGAGTGCGTCGAAGGCCGCGTACTGGTGCCAGGTCCCGGAGAAGGCACACGTGCGCTGGGTGCTGCCGGACGACGAGGACGCCGCCCTGGACGCACTGGCCCGCCTCGGCGCGGCCGGCACGCTGCCGCTCGGCGACCAGACCCGGTTCGCCGGCATGTTCCGCGCACACGGTCGGCTGGTGCCGGTCTGGGACCTGCCGGAGGAGACTCCGGCGACCGAGTGGGAGGAGCCGGTGGCGCAGTTCGCCAAGCGGTACGCCGAGGCGCTCACGGCCACCGACCCGCTCGACGCCGCCGGTCGCCGGGCCCGCCAGGGGCTGCTCGGCCGCCAGCTGACTCTCCGCTGACGGCAGGAAGGACCCCTCGTCAGCGGGCGGCCCTTCCTGGCAGGGGATCGCGGGTGATCGGGCAGGACATGCAGCGCGGCCCGCCCCGGCCGGAGCCCAGCTCGGAGCCGGCGATCGGGATCACCTCGATGCCGGCCCGCTCCAGTTGGGCGTTGGTCTCGGTGTTGCGCTCGTAGCCAACGCAGAGCCGGGGCGCCAGCGCGAGGGTGTTGTTGCCGTCGTCCCACTGCTCGCGTTCCGCGGTGACCGGGTCCAGCCCGGTGTCGATGACCCGGAGCAGATCGAGGTCCATCGCGTCGGCGGCGGCCCGCAGGAACGGCGCGGGCCCGTCCACCCTCGGGTCCTCACCGTCCGCGCCGGCGATCACCGTGTACGCCGACAGCGTGCTCGCGATGTTGGGGTACATCAGGACGGCGTCCACGTCGACCATCGTGCAGACGGTGTCCAGGTGCATGGTGGCGCGTTTCTGGGCGATCGGCACCACCAGGATGGTGTGGGCCAGTCCGGCGGCGAAGACCTGCCGACCGAGGCGTTCGGCACCGGCCGGCGTGGTTCGCTCGCCCACCCCGACCGCCAGCACCCCGGGCGCGAGCAGCAGCACGTCCCCACCCTCCAGGTGCTCGAGGTTCGGACGGTAGACGAACTCGGTGCCGGCGAAGCGTGGGTGGTGGCGGTAGATGGCATCGGTCAGGGTGGTCTCCCGGCGGCGGGCCGGCATGGCCAGGCTGGTGACGCCGACCCGATCGCCGATCCACAGCGACGAGTCGCGGGTGAACAGCAGGTTGGGCAACGGATCGATGACAAATTCGTGTCGGTCCATCAGGGTGTAGACCAGACCGCCCGGGCGCTCCGAGCTGATCCGCAGTTCCTCGTGTGCCAGTCCGGCGGTGAGCACGTCGGCCAGGGCGGCCGGGTCCAGGTAGGAGAGGTGGTCGGCGACGCGGGCTCGCAAAGTGTCGCCGAGCCGGCGCGAGCGCAGCACCTGTTCGGTGAGTTCGGCACGGGCGTCCGCGACGGCAAGTGTCTCGGCCAGCAGGATGGCCAGGTAGAGCACCTCGACCCCGCGCTCGCGCAGGGCGGCGGCGAACGCGTCGTGCTCCTCCTGGGCGCGTCCGACCCAGGGGATCGCGTCGAACAGGAGCGAGTCGTTGTTGCGCGGGGTGAGCCGGGCCAGTTCGGGGCCGGGCCGGTGCAGCAGGACGGTGCCGAGCCGGCCGACTTCACTGTCGACGTAGTGGGTCACTCCCGCAGCGTAGGGCAGGGTTTGGCGGCATCCGAGAAAAGAACTGTGGATGAATATGGCATTCATCCACAGTCACTCCGGCGTTCCGGCTTGCAGAACACCGGTAGTGGCAACGTAGGGTAGTGAGGACATAACTTCGAGGGACCTTTTGCCGGAGGTCGCGATGACTGTCTTTCCCGCACGACGAGCCGTACCGTCCGCTCGGGCACTGCCGCCCGTCGCGGTGCCACACCCCCGCGTCGAGTCGCCGGGGGTTCTCGAACCAGTCCGTCCGACACCGCTCGAATGGGCCCGCCGTCGTCGGGCCGAGCGGGGTGCCCGCCGCCTGGAGGCGGCCGGGGCTCGGGCGCTGGGCCAACTCGACCACCTCGGGCCTGCCTGGCATGTCATCGAGTGGCCGCGGACCGACGTGACCGACGTCCTCGACCGCGGTCAGGACGAGCGCGCCGGGTTCCTCGCCATCGGGCCGAGCGGGCTCTTCGCCGTCACCATCGCCGATCACGGTCGGGCCAGGGTGCTCGTCGCCGGGGACGTCGTGCAGATCAACGGCAAGCGGCCGCCGTACGTGGCCGAGTCCCGCCGGGACGCCAAGCGGGCCAGCAAGGCCCTCTCCGACGCGGTGGGGCTGCCCGTTCCGGTGACGCCGGTGCTGACCTTCGTCGGCTCCGGCGTGATCAGCGTCTACGGCCTTCCGAAGGACTGTCTGATGGCCACCCACCGGGAGCTGGACCGGCTCCTCGTGGCCGGCGGCAGCCGGATCAGCCCTGCCACTGCCGAGAAGCTTTCCCGGGTCGCGCAGCACCCCGGCACCTGGCTGAACGGCACGTACCGTCCAACTGGTGACTACCGGTGGTATGACGAGGGCCGAACGGCCGCTGACAAGTCGGCCCACCGCCGGTAACGTCACCGGCGACGCCACGCGGCTCCGGTCCCCTCTTCACCTCACCGGTTCCCGCGCCGTCACCGGCCGCCCCGGTTCAGGCTGTGGGGCCCGGTGACCCGGTGCGCTCGGTGATTCCGTCGGCGACCAGCTAGCGTGGACAGTCGATCGGTGTACATAGGAGGCGCGGTGGCCCACGTCGAACTTTCGCTCTCGGAAGCGTTCGTGCCGGCGGCGCGGGCCTCGACAGAGCCGGAGTCCGACAACGTCGGCCAATGGTCCTCGACGGTCTCCCGGGCCGATGAGCCCTGCCTGCTGATCGACGCCGACACCCGGGTGGTCGCGATTTCCGCGGCCGGGTGTGAGCTGCTCGGCCTGGGCGAGCCGGGTGGCCTGATCGGGCGACCGCTGCTCGACGGCGGGCTGCGCCTGCTCGATTTCACCGCCAACCGGGGCGAGCTGACCGAGGCCGAGATCGACAAGATCCCGCCCCTGCTGGCGCTCTCCTCCGGTCGACTCGCCCGCGGGCTGCTCCGGGTTCAGGCCGCCTCGGCGAACAGCTCCGACGCGACCGTCGACGCGATCTCCACCCCGGTGCTCACCGACGGCGCCGTCGCCGGCTCACTCACCTTCTTCTCCGAGGTCTGACCTGCGGCGGAGTGTGTCCCGCGCCGCACGCGCCGTTGCTGGGGTCCACCCGGGTGAAGGCCGTAAGGTGCCCTCATGCTCGATATCGCTCTGCTGCCGGGGGAGTACGCAGTGTGCCGGTTGGCCGCCGGCGCCACCCTGCCGTACGCGTTGTCGAGCGGGCTGCGCGATGCCGACGTGGTCACGGTGAGCTGGACCGCGGACGGGATCTCGGTGATCTGCCCGACCGACCGGGCCCCGGCGCAGGCCGTGGTGGAGACCGCGTGGCGCTGTCTACGGGTCATCGCCCCGGTGGAGTTGGCCGGCACCGGAAGCCTGGCCGCGCTCGTCGACCCGCTCGCCGAGGCACGGGTCAGCGTGGTCACGTTCTCCACCTTCGACACCGACTACCTGCTGGTGCCGGCCGTCCGGCTGACCGAGGGCAGGGCCGCGCTGGAGCGCGCCGGGCACCGCGTCATCGGCTGAGCTTCACCCAACCGGCCGCTCACCCTACGATGGGCTCGGCCACCCCGGCCGCGACGAATTCTCCGATGTCCCGAGGATCGGCCCGTGCCGTTCACCCCGCCCCGCCGCGCGTCTCCCCCACCGCGCGCCATGTCCCACATCCCACCGGCGACCCGCGACCCGGTGCCCGGCCTCGTCCCCGCACGGAGCCTGGCCCGGACCCGGCCGGTGGCGCTCGCGGCGCTCACCGTCGTGGTGCTCGCCGGCTGCGGCGCCCCACCGGGGCTCGGGGAGCCGACTGCCGTGCCCACCCGCACCGCAGCCCCGACGACTCCCGGCCCGAGCACCGTCCCCCCACGGGTCACCGCACCCCCGCTCGGCGCGGCCACGCCCACCCCGGACGCCGGGCTGATCGCGACCGCCTGCCGGAACGGGCCGACCGGGCAGCGGGTGGTGCAACTGCTGCGCGGCCGTGCAGGAGTGCTCCCGGCCAACGTCCGGGTCCAGGTCCGCACCGGGCCGCTCTGCGCCGCTGACTGGCAGTACACCGTGCTGGACGTGACCGGGCACGAGGAACTCCAGGTGGTCACCCGGGGCCAGCCCACCGCACCGGCGCTGGTCACCGCCGGCACAGACGTCTGCACCATCGAGGTACGCGCCACCGGTCCGGCCGGGATCCGAGCCCTCGCCTGCGACGCCGGTCCGGCCACCGGCCCGGGTGCGTAGGCTGATCGGCATGCCAGGAACACCGCCGACCCGCTTCGTCTATCTCGGTCCGGAGGGCACGTTCGCCGAGCAGGCCCTGCGTTCCGTCCCCGCCGCCGAGCGCGGCAGCCGTACGCCTGCCCGCAGTGTGGGGGAGGCGCTGGACAACGTCCGGGCCGGGGACGCCGACGCCGCGCTGGTGCCACTGGAAAACTCGATCGGCGGCGCGGTGGGCGTCACGCTGGACGAGATGGTCGAGGGCGAGCCGTTGGTGATCACCCGTGAGGTGATCCTGCCGGTGGAGTTCGTGCTCGGTGCCCGGCCCGGCACCTCGCTGACCTCGATCCGCACCGTGGCGGCCCATCCGCAGGCGTCGACCCAGTGTCGGGGCTGGCTCCGCGACCACCTGCCCGACTCCGTGGTGGTCGACGTGCTCTCCAACGGCGCGGCCGCCGCCGGGGCCGGTGCGGGCGAGTACGACGCGGCGATCTGCGCACCGATCGGCGCGACCCGGCACCGGCTCGCGATACTCGCCGACAAGATCGCCGACCATCCCGACGCGGTGACCCGCTTCGCGCTGGTGTCCCGCCCCGGGCCGCCCCCGCCGCCGACCGGCGACGACCTCACGTCGCTCGCGGTCTACATCGCCCACGACCGGGTCGGCGCGCTGCTGTCCGTGCTGATGGAGCTGGCCGTCCGTGGGGTCAACCTGACCCGGATCGAGTCCCGTCCGACCGGCGAGGCGCTGGGCCGGTACGTCTTCTTCCTGGACTGCACCGGGCACGTGGCCGACGTGCGTCTGGGCGAGGCGTTGCAGGGGCTCCGCCGGGTCTGCGCCGACGTCCGTTTCCTGGGCTCGTATCCCCGGCACCGATGGGCCGAGGCAGCGGGCGAGCGGCCGGTCCCGGCACCGGCGGGCCTGTCCGATGTCGACTACGCCGACGCGGCGGCCTGGCTGGCCCGGCTGCGCACCGGCGAGTTGACCTGACCGGGCGAGGCGCCCCCGCGGTCCGGGAGCGCCCGCACCGCTGCGGTCAGCTCAGCAGACCGCCGAGCAGACCGCCCTCCTGCTGCTGCTGACCGCTGCCCATGACCGGCGGCTCCTCGGACGGCTGCACCACCACGAAACCCTGGCCGGCGAAGCTCATCGTGAACGACTCACCGGTGCGGCGGCCCAGCAGAGTGCCGAGGCCGAGCTGCTCGGCTCGGTGGTACCCGGTCTGGAGGTTGGCCGACCAGCAGACCGCGGCCTGCGGGTCGACGTACGTCGGCGCGTCCACGTTGAGCACGACCGGGGTGCCCTTGGTGGTGATGGCGATCCGTCCGTAGCCGCTGAACACGCAGTTGAACAGGCCGGACGAGGAGGCCATGCCGGCACCGCCGACCATCCTGATGTCGTACTGGAGGGTCGAGTCGAAGGCGAGCACGCTGGAGCCGTTGATGGAGAGGGCGTCGCCCGGCTCCAGGTCGATGATGTGCACGTCCTTGGCCAGCTCGGCGAGGAAGACGTCCCCCTGGCCGGAGACCTTCATCAGCGGGACGCCCTCGCCGGTGAGCTTCTGCTTGAGGAACTTGCCGAGCCCGCCCGAGCCCAGCGCCTGGAACTGCACGTTCCCCTGGTAGGCGACCATCGACCCGACCCGGGCCATCGCCTCGCCGTTGAGCTCGATCTTCAACATCTTGGAGTTCTGCAGCCGCATGCCGGGCTGCGCGGACTCCTTCTCCAGATTCTCCGAGGAGAACAGCTCGCTGCGCATGAAAGGGTGCCTCCTGACAGGGTTGCGGTCGCTGCACCGACGGTAGGCGACCAGGGCAACCACGGGCCATCGGCCGAGCGGCGCGCCGCGATCCGGCCGCCGACCAGTGGGCTCAGCCCCAGCCCAGTGCGTGCAGCCGCTCGTCGTCGATGCCGAAGTGGTGGGCGATCTCGTGCACCACGGTCACCGCGACCTCATCGACGACATCGTCGTCGTCGTCGCAGATTCGCAGGATCGGGTGCCGGTAGATGAAGATCCGGTCCGGCAGGACGCCGGAATAGTCCCAGCCGCGGGTGGTGAGGGCGTGGCCTTCGTAGAGGCCGAGCAGGTCGGGCTCCCCCTGCGGCGGGTCGTCCTCGACGAGGATCACCACGTTGTTCATCAGGCCGAGCAGTTCCTCGGGCACCTCGTCGAGGGCTTCGCCGACCAACTCCTCGAAGCGCTCGCGGGTCATCTCCACCGGCATCTCACCCATTCTGCCCGACGCCGGCTGCGCCCCGCCCGGACACGATGGGCCGCCGACCGGTCCGCGCGCCCACGGAAGAGGACCGCCCGGCGGGCGGGAACCCCGGCCGTGGACGCGCGGGTGTGTGGGTCGACCGGCTCAGGAAGCCAGGCGGGCGTTGAGGGTGATCTCGGCGCCCGGCGAGAGCAGGCGGGAGATCGGGCAGTTGGCCTTGGCGGCCTCGGCGAGCTTCTGGAACTCCGCGTCGTCGATCCCCGGGACCTGGCCGACGGTCTCCAGGTCGATCCGGGTCACGGTCATCCCGGCGTCGGTCTTGTCGAGGTGGACCTTGGCGGTGGTCTCCACCGAGGTGGCCGTCGAGCCAGCGTCGGCGAGAGCCTTCGAGAACGCCATCGAGAAGCAGCCGGCGTGCGCGGCGGCGATCAGCTCCTCGGGATTGGTGCCCTCGCCCTCCTCGAAGCGCGACTTGAAGGAGTAGTTGCCCGACAGGCCGCCCTTACCGGTGCGGACGGTGCCAGAGCCCTCGGTGAGATTGCCCTGCCATTGTGCTGAAGCGGTACGGATAGGCATGAGGAGAACGCTAGCGGAAAGGTGACCGCCGAGCGACCGACCGCCACGGACGCCCGCCTTGCGATCCCGGTCACCATCAGCCGGCTGTGCCATGATGCGACTCAGGTCCGTGACCGGCGGAAGGATGGCCGATGTCCGAGGAGCTTCCAATCCCACGGCAGGGCGACCGGTCCGAGGACGCGGCCGTGATCGAGTGGGGTGCCGCCGATCCGGCCCCGCGGCGCCGGTTCGGCTGGTCCCTGGCCGGTTTCACGCAGGACCCTCGGCTGCCCCTGCTGCTCGCCGGTCTGGGCGCGGTGGCCGGGGTCGCCTCGCTGGTCGGTGAGTGGCTGGTGATGAGCCTGCCGAACGGCGGGCCCGAGGGGGACGCCACGATCGAGGTGCCCGCCGGGGTGTCCGAGGTCGGCGGCTTCGGGGTCGGCTACCTGGTCGGGCTGCTCGGCCTCGTCTGCACCGTGGCACTGGCGCTGCGGGGCACGGCGGCCGTGCGGCCGAACGCCCGGCTCGCCGGCCTCACCCTGGCCGGCGCCCTGTTGGCGCTGCTCGTCGCCGCCACGGCCACCCTCAACGACCCTGGTCAGCGAAACTTCTTCTACTCACCTCAGGACGGCTTCCGGGCCGAGTACGGACGCGGGCTGGTGATGGCGTTCGCCGCCTGCGTACTGCTCGGCGCGGCTCTGCGGCTGGCCCCGGCCGCGGCGCCCGGCGCACTGACCGGTCCATCGGAGGACGACCGGCCCGGGGACGGGTCGGCGACCCGAAGCTGGCGTCGTCGCCGGGACCGCGACCCGGTCGAGGAGGACGGCCTGCCCGCGCCGGCCGACCTGACCGTCACCCCGGCGGCCCCGTTCGCCCGCCCCGAAACCCCGTCCTGAGCTGCCCCGCGCCCGCCCTCAGCGCGGATCTTGCACTTCCTGCCCTGACATAACTCGCATTCCACGCATCACGACTACCGAAAGTGCAAGATCGCGCGGGGGTGGGGGGACACCTCACGGGTGCCGCTCGTTGGCGCCCGATTCGCCTGGAAGCCATGGTTGCGACCCGTTCCGCGAGGTACGGTTGCTGCCCGCCGTCACGCCGGGTCTCGGTTTCGTTGACCGCGGCAGGTGCGACGGCGGCGGGCGAAGGAGGAACGATGACCCGCCCGGGACTGCCCAAGCTGATCGCGACCGACCTCGACGGGACGCTGGTCCGCAGCGACGACACCGTCTCCGCGTACACCCATGGGGTGCTCGACCGGGTGCGGGCCGCCGGAATTCCGGTGGTCGGCGCGACCGGTCGCGGCCCTCGGCTGACCGAGTTGACCCGCAACGACATCCGTGCCGCCGATTTCCTGGTGATGGCCGGCGGCGGACGGGTCGTCGACCAGAGCGACCCGACCGGCCCGGTGGTGCTCCGAGACGAGCGGTTGCCGGCCGAGGTGCTGGCCCGACTGCTCGCCGACCTGGAGGCCGAGGTCGGCCCGCTGACCGTGATGGTCGAGGCGTCCGACGAGCACGACGCCCCGCTCTGGGGTGACTACCACGAGAGCTGGCCCTACCAGGACCGGTTCGAGGCGCGTAGCCGCGCGGAGTGCCTCTCCTGCGACGTGATCAAGGCGTTCGCCCGGACCGCCGACCACCACGTGGACGAACTGCTGGCGGTGGCTCGCCGGATCGTCCCGCCGCAGGTCGCCACCCTCACCCAGGCCGGGCTCGGCTTCATCGAGATCTGCCCGCCCGGGGTGGACAAGGCGAGCGGGCTGACCGTGGTGGCGCAGACCCTCGGGGTCGACCCGGCCGATGTGCTGGTCTTCGGCGACATGCCCAACGACCTGCCGATGTTCGAGTGGGCCGGCTGGTCGCGGGTGGCGGTCGCCAACGCGCACCCCGACGTCCGGGCCGCCGCCGACGAGGTGACCCTGCGCAACGACGACGACGGGGTGGCGGTGTATCTGGACCGGCTACTGTCCCGGTGATGGGAGAGACACCCCGGCTCATCGCCACCGACATCGACGGCACGCTGATCCGCGACGATCGCACGGTCAGCCCACGCACCGCCGACGTGCTCGCGCGGATCTCCGCGCGCGGCACGCCGGTCGTCCTGGTCACCGGCCGTCCGGTCCGCTGGCTCAAGATGGTGTACGACCAACTGGCCAAGCCTCTGCCGGCTGTCTGCGCCAACGGCGCCGTGGTGTACGACCCGTTCTCCGACGAGGTGCTGCGGGCCGACCCCCTCGCGCCGCAGCACCTGGCCGAGGTGGCCCGGAGGCTGCGCGCCGAGGTGCCCGGCATCAGTTTCGCCGTGGAGATCCTGGACAGCCGGGAGATGCGGCACGAGGCGCACTACCCGCTGCGCTGGGACGTCGACCCGGACGGTATCCGACCGATCGAGACGCCTGAGGAGCTGCTCTCGGTGCCGGCGGTGAAGCTGCTCGCCCGAGCCGGCGAGCAGGACCCGGACGCGTTCGCCGCGCTGATCGCCGCTGCGGTGGCCGGGCTGGCCGAGGCGACGCACTCGTCGTCGTCCGGTCTGGTGGAGATCTCCGCGGCCGGGGTGACCAAGGCGGCCGGGCTGGCCTGGTACTGCGACCGGCTCGGGGTGCAGGCGGCAGATGTGCTGGCTTTCGGCGACATGCCCAACGACGTGCCGATGCTGACCTGGGCCGGGCGCGGCGTGGCGGTGGCCAACGCGCACCGCGCCGTCCTGGCGGTCGCCGACGAGGTGACGACGGCGAACACCGAGGACGGCGTGGCGGCGTACCTGGAGAAGGTCTTCGGGGTGGACTGAGCGGGGTCGCTCAGAGGTATTGGCCGGTGCTGTGCCCCTCGCCGCCGCCGGGCTGGCCGATGCCCGGCATCCCCGGGACGACGCCACCGGGACCGCTGGGCAGCGCCTGCCGGCCGCCACGCATCTGCTCGAGCTGAACCCGGGCGGCCATCTGCTGAGCCACCAGGGCCGCCTGGATGCCGTGGAACAGGCCCTCCAGCCAACCGACGAGCTGGGCGTGCGCGATCCGCAGTTCGCTCTCGCTGGGGGCCTTGTCCTCGGCGAAGGGCAGCGAGATGCGCTCCAGCTCGTCGCGCAGCTCGGGAGCGAGGCCCTCCTTGAGCTCGACGATCGACCGCTCGTGGATCTCTCGCATCCGGTTGCGGCTGGCGTCGTCGAGGGGCGCGGCCTTCACCTCCTCCAGCAGCTGCTTGATCATGCTGCCGATCCGCATCACCTTGGCCGGCTGTTCGACAAGGCGGGTCGGGTCCTCGCCCTGGCCCTCGTCGGTCTGCATCGTGCCGATCGGCCGGCCGTCCGGGCCGACCACCACCACCGTGCCGGAGTGGCCGGAGTCGTCGGGGCCGGGCTCGTCGTTCTGTCCAGCGGAGCGCGCTTCGGTCATGGGGTCCATCTTTACCCAGCGGGCGCGACCCATGCCGCCCGGGACCGACTACCGGTGCTGAACCACCCGGGTGGGGCGCGCTACCGTCGCGCCATGCCTGCCGACCCGCGCGCCGTCCTGACCCGGCCCGCACCGGAGCCCGACCGCACCGTGGCGTACGGCGACCACCCGGATCAGGTCGCCGACCTGCGGCGCCCGGCGGGGACCGGCCCGGCACGGCCGCTGGTCATCGTGCTGCACGGCGGTTTCTGGCGGGTCGAGTACGACCGGCGGCACACCGGCCCGCTGGCCGCGGCCCTCGCCGCGCGCGGCTACCCGGTGGCGCAGCTGGAGTACCGGCGGACCGGGCAGCCGGGAGGTGGCTGGCCGGGCACGTTGACCGACGTCCTGACCGGGGTGGCCGAGCTGCCCGCGCTGGCCGCCGAGGCGCTGCCCGGCCGGGTGACCCTGGCCGCGCCGATCCTGATCGGGCACTCCGCCGGCGGTCACCTGGCGCTGTACGTTGCGGCGACCGCCCCGGCGGCGGTGGGCGGGGTGCTCGCCCTGGCCCCGGTGGCCGACCTGGGCGAGGCGTACCGGCGAAATCTGGACTCGGGCGCGGTGGCCGCGTTGCTCGGCGGCGGCCCGACCGAGGTCCCGGACCGGTACGCGGCAGCGGATCCACGGATGCTGGTGCCCACACGAACACGCACAGTAGTCATGCATGGCTCGGAGGATCTGCAGGTTCCGGCGGAGATGAGCCGGGACTTCGTCGTGGAGGCGCGTGCCTCGGGATCCGATATTTCCCTTGTCGAACTGCCCGGATGCGAGCATTTCGGGCTGATCGACCCGGAGTCTTCCGCCTGGCCTCAGCTCCTCGATGTGTTGCGGTCCCTGCACGATGATCACTAGCCATTGACGCAGCGTCGCGGACCAGGTAGAACGCCGGAGGGGCCGTGTTCTGCCCTGCAACGCTCCTTGGAAGGAACTCGGTGTCGCAGATGAATCGCAGGCGGGCGCTCCAACTCTTGGCCGCGCTCGGTACCACCGGGTTCGTCGCCGGATGTGGCTCCGACACCGACGCCCAGCCGACCGCCAACCGCAGCCCGGTCAAGATCGGGATGATCACGCCGCAGGCCGGTGGCTTCAAGAGCATCGGCGAGGACATCACCAACGGCTTCCAGCTCTTCCTCGACCTGCACGACCAGCGGCTGGGTGGCCACCCGGTCGAGCTGCTGACCGCCGACGAGGGCGACACGGCGCAGACGGGCAAGGCCGCCGTCGACGGCCTGCTCAAGCAGGGCGTGCTGGCGCTCACCGGGGTGGTCAACTCGGCGGTGATGGTCGGCATCCGCGACACCGTGGAGCAGGCCCGGGTCCCGCTGATCGGCTCGAACGCCTCCCCGAGCAGCCTGCAGAGCGTCTTCTACATCTGGCGGACGTCCTACGTGCTGGACGAGGCCGGCCGGGCACTGGGCCGCTACCTGCGCGACCAACTGCCGGCGAACGGCCGCGTCGCGATCATCATGCCGGAGAACGTCGGCAGCCCAGACGTGGTGCGCGGCTTCCGGCAGGAGTTCGGGGCGACCGACCCGCGGATCGGCGACCCGGTGACCTACACCAACGCCACCCCCACCCCGGGCAAGACCACGTACGCCGCGGACATCAGCAAGGCGCTGGCCAAGAGGCCCACGGCGGTCTTCTGCTTCTTCGCCGGGGCGGCCGCCGTGGAGTTCATCAAGCAACTGCGCGAGAAGTTCAGAGGGCCGATCTACGCACCCGGCTTCCTCACCGAGGGCAACGTGCTGGACAACCTGAAGGACAACGCGCTGGGCATCCAGACCGCGCTGAACTACTCGGCCGACCTGAACAACACGTCAAACCGGGTCTTCGCCTCGGCCTACCGCAAGAAGCACCAGGTCACGCCCACCACGTACGCCATGGCGTCGTACGACGCGGCGCAGGTGCTCGACCAGGCGATCCAGCTGACCGGCGGTAAGCCCACCCCGCAGCAGGTCAACCTGGCGCTGGGCAAGATCGGCCAGATCGACAGCCCGCGCGGCATCTGGCAGTTCAACCAGCCGCGTACCCCTCAGCAGAAGTGGTACCTGCGGGAGGTGCAGCGCGACGGCCAGGTCATGTCGAACGTGCTGATCAACGAGCTGGCCACGCTGGGCTGACCGCCCACCGCAGCGACGGTCAGGGGCCGGTCTCCCGTTCGAGAGGCCGGCCCCTGACGTACGCGGTGCGGGATGGGTCAGTGCCGCAGTTCGGCGATGCAGCACTTCACGCTGCCGCCGCCCTTCTTCAGCTCGGCCAGGTCGACCGGGACCGGGGTGTAGCCGGCGGCCTTGAGCTTGCCGGCCAGCCGGGTGGCCTCGCTGTTGAGCACCACGTTCGCCCCGTCGCTGACCAGGTTGAGCCCGAAGGCCATCGCGTCCTCGTCATCGGCGATCACCGCGTCCGGGAAGAGTTGGGTGAGCACCCGCTGGCTGGCGGCGGAGAACGCGCCCGGGAAATAGACCACGTTCGAGTCGTCGATAGCCGCCAGCGCCACGTCCAGGTGATAGAAGCGGGGGTCGATCAGGCGCAGCGACACCACCGGCCGGCCCAGCGCCTCCTGCGCCTCGGCGTGCGCCGCGACGTCGGTGCGGAAGCCGTGCCCGGCCAGGATCAGCCCGCCGTGCGCCTCCGGCACGTACGCGAAGTCGCCCTCACCCTCGTTGGTCTCGCTCGGTGCGATGAACCGCCAGCCCTGCGACTCGTAGAAGGCGTGGTGGGCGGCGGCCTCGGCGGCCCGCTGCTCGTGCTTGAACTGTGCGCCGTAGACGCTGCCGTCCACCACGAAGGCACCGTTGGCGGCGTAGACCATGTCGGGCAGGCCCTGCTCGGGGGTGAGCAGGTGCACCTCGTGCCCGAGTACGACAAGCGTCTCGCGCAGCCGGTCCCACTGCTTGACGGCCAGGTCCCGGTCGACCGGGGTGGTCACGTCCATCCACGGGTTGATCGCGTACTCGACCGCGAAGTGCTCGGGCGAGCACATGAGATATGTCCGCTTTCGCGGGACTCGCTGCTGGTTCACGGTCACCAAGAGTAGGTACCGTTGAACTTTGGTAACAGCCACAACCGTTGCTTCTCAGAGGCGGAACGTTGCAGATCGACGCGGTAGACCAGCGGATCATTGCGTTACTCGTCGCCGACGCCCGTGCGTCGTACGCCGACATCGGTACCCGGGTGTCACTCTCCGCCCCGGCGGTCAAGCGCCGCGTCGACCGACTACGGGCCACCGGCGTGATCAGGGGATTCACGGCTGTCGTGGATCCGGCCGCCGTCGGCTGGACCACCGAGGCGTTCGTCGAGCTGTTCTGCGCCGGCCGGACCACCCCGGCGCAGATCGGCGTGGCCGCCCGACGGCACCCGGAGGTGGTCGGCGCGTACACGGTCTCCGGTGAGGCGGACGCGCTGGTGCACCTGCGCGCCGCGGACATCGCCCATCTGGAGGCAGCGCTGGAGCGGCTGCGTGCCGAGTCCTTCGTGACCTCCACCCGCAGCACCATCGTGCTCTCCCGACTGGTGGAATCCCCCGGCGTGGGTCCCTCCACCTGACCTTGACCTCAAGCCCACTTCAACAGTTGCAATGGTCATGGCGTGGCACGACGCCCGCCGCGACCGAGGGGGACGACGTGCGGGCGATCTGGTTGCGTGAGTTCGGGGGGCCCGACGTACTGGTGCCGGGCACCGCGCCCGACCCGACGCCCGGGCCCGGGCAGGTGGTGATCGACGTCGCGCACGCGAACATCACCTTCGTCGAGACCCAGCAGCGCTCCGGTCGCCCCGGCCCGTTCCAGGTCACCCCACCGCTGATCCCCGGCAACGGCGTCGGCGGGGTGATCACCGCCGTCGGGCCGGAGGTCGACGTGGTGCTGACCGGGCGCCGGGTGGTCAGCGCCACCGGCGGCTCCGGCGCATACGCCGAACGTGTGGCGGTGGACGCGTCCGCGCCCATCGAGGTGCCCGCCGCGTTGGCGCTGGACGAGGCGGTGGCACTGCTGGCCGACGGGCGCACCGCCACCATGCTGGTCGAGACGGTGGGCATCCACCCGGGTGACCGAGTGCTGGTGGAAGCCGCCGCCGGCGGTGTGGGCAACCTGCTGGTGCAGATCGCGTCCCGGGCGGGCGCCCGGGTGATCGGCGCGGCCGGCGGGCCACGCAAGGTGGAGTTGCTACCCGGCCTGGGCGCCGAGCTGGCCGTCGACTACCTCCTGCCCGACTGGGCCGACCGCGTCCGGGCCGCGATGGGCGGGATCGACGTGGTGCTCGACGGGGTCGGCGGGGCGGTGGCCGGGGCGGCTTTCGACCTGCTGGAGCCGGGCGGCCGCATGGTCAGTTTCGGGTTGGCGAGCGGGGAGTGGTCCCCGGTGTCGGCGGAGGCCGCCACGGCACGGCAGGTGACTCTGGTCCGGCCGGACGTGCCACCCGCGCGGCTGCGGGCGTACACCCAGCAGGCCCTGCGGGACGCGGCGGCCGGCCACCTACGACCGCTGATCGGCCAGCGGTTCCCGTTGGAACGCGCCGCCGACGCGCACGCCGCGATCGAGGCACGCGCGACGGTCGGCAAGACGCTGCTGGACGTCTCCTAGAGGTACATGCCGGTGCGGTGCTGCGACTCGTCGCGACGGACCGGCTTGTCGCCCTCACCGAAGAACCGCTTGCCGCCGAACTCCCCGTGCAGGCGGTCGTCCAACTCGTCGGCGAGACCGGTCATCACCTGCACCGCCAGCATCAGGTGGGTGGCCTGGAAGTTGCGGCCGAACACCGGGATGGACGCCCAGACCGTGTCATCGGCGCAGTAGAGACGGCCGATCGGCATCCGGTTCGTCAGTTCGGAGAGCTTGACGTAGAGCCGCTCGGTCGGCTCCACCTCGGTGAGCACCGGGGAGAAGACGTCCACCAGGGGCGGATTGTCCCGCACCCGCACGAAGACCATCGCCGAGCCGGCGCGGATGGTGATGTCGCCGTCCGAGTCGACCTGCAACCGGTCGGCTTCCGACTTCAACATGGTGGAGACCACGGTGCGGACCCGATCCGCCAGGTCGAGCACGTCGTCCCGCTCGACCTGCGCGGCGGCCGCCTCGGCGAGCGCCTCCTCCAGGTCGGCCTCGACGTCGGCGTCCGGGCCGAACTCGCTGCGCGCGGTGCCCAGCGGGTCCACGGCCAGCGGCTCGCCCTCGGCGTCCTGCACCAGATAGACGAGGAAGGCCGGGTGCGGGGCGCCGTAGACGTCCCGCAGCGTCCGGGAGAGCAGCGCGGCGATCCGGGTCGACTCGGTCGTCGTACCGTCCATCCCGAAGGAACCGCCGGAGCCGGCGACCACACCGGGCGGGGACCAGCCGAGCGCGACCATGTCCGCCACCGCGCTGCGGTCCAGTCGATAGCCCGCCGGCAGGGTGGCGTTCCCGACCGCCCGGGCGGACAGCACGCCGTCGCCGTCCACGTCGACGCTGATCGAGTAGACGGCGTCCCCGGTGCCCGAGGCGGTCGGGTCCAGGGTCACCTCAAGGTGCGCGCCCTCAGGAAGCTCCCGCAGCCGTACGGCGAGCGCGCGGGCGAACTCCCGCCACGCCTCGGTCACCTTCGCCCGTAGGTCGGTGGTGCTGGGTTCGTCGAGCAGGATCGATTCCGCCGGCTCAGCCGTAGCGCCAGGCAGCTCACCGTGCGGCGCCGAGGGGTGGTCAGCCGTCATGATCGCCTCCGTCCGTCACGATCACCCTACCCACGCGGCCGGGAGGCCGAATCAGCCCGGACCGGGATCGGACAACGGCGATCAGGGGGCGGTCGGATCGGCGGGGTCGGCGCCCAGCTCGACCGGCCAGGTGCCGGCCAGAGCACTGAGCCGCGCCGCGGCGTCCGCCGGGTCGGCACCCCGGCCGACCGCCAGCCCGAACAGGTACGCGGTGACCGGCGCGCCCGGCCGCAGCACCTGGTGGGCGACGTCGCGGGCCAGATCGAGCACCGCTGGCACGGGCACCCCGGCCGGGTCCAGGTCCAGTTCGGCGCAGACCGCCGTGACCCAGTCGTCCATCACCGTCATCGCGCCCACTCCTCAGCCCGGCGTACGTCCTCGTCAGTGTCGCAGTCGAACCAGGGCGGCGGGCCGTCGCCGGACCAGGGCACGTCCCGCACGACGAGATTGGCCAGCAGCGCCCGGACCGGGGCCCCGGCCAGGCTGCCGTCCCGCTCGACCGCCAGCCGGTCCAGGCCGGCCCGCAGCGCGGCGACCCGCCAGACACCGCAGAGCGACTGCCGTCGCCCGTCGGCGTCCACGAAGCACGCCCCGTCGGGCCCGGTGCCGGCTCCCTCCCGCGCGAGGTGGTTCAGCAACTCCCCGATCGCGGACCGGGTGAGGAGCGGCAGGTCGGCGGCGAGCAGCGCGACCAGGGCCGTGTCGGGGTCGAGCAGCGCCAGCCCGGCAGCCGCCGCCGCGACCGGGCCCCCGCCGGGCGGATCCTCCCGGGTGACCCGCACGCCCGGCGGAACCGCGTCGATCGGACCGACAAGCACCCGTGCCGTCGCATCGGTGACGGCGGCCAGCACACGGTCGCGCATCGGTCGGCCACCGACCGGAAGCGCGGGCTTGTCCACCCCGCCCATCCGGCGGGCTGCCCCACCCGCGAGCACCACTGCGGCGTACGTCTCCACCCGGCCACGGTAGCCGGGTGAACGCCCGGACGCGCTCGCTGCCACGTGCCCGATGCCCGGTGGTCGTGCGGGCGTGCCGGCGCGGGGTGGAGGATGGCGGGATGGGACGGGCAACTGATCGACGGGGCGTACTCCGGATCGACCTTGACGCCGCGGCCGGACGCGGGTCCGTCCGCCGGCCGGACACCCTCGCGGTGGAGGAGCCGCTGGAGATCCGGGTCGGCGCGGCCGGCCCCGGCCGACGACGGCCGCTCGCCGTCACCATGCGCACCCCCGGCGACGACCTGGACCTGGCCATCGGGTTCCTGTTGACGGAAGGGCTGATCCGGTCGACCGACGACGTGCTGACCGCCCAGCTCTGTGCTGGCGCGGAGACGCCGAACACGTACAACGTGGTGGACGTGGTGCTCGCCCCCGGCGTGCCGGAGCCGACCGCCGACCCGTCCCGGAACTTCTACACGACCAGTTCCTGCGGGGTGTGCGGCAAGGCCAGCATCGACGCGATCCGCACCCGGTCGCTGTTCTCGGTCTCGGCCGACCCGCTCAGCGTGCCCGCCGCGCTCCTCGCCGAGCTGCCCGACCGGCTGCGCGCCGCCCAGCGGGGCTTCGAACGGACCGGTGGGCTGCACGCCGCGGGCCTGTTCAGCCCCGACGGCGGGCTGGTCGTGCTCCGGGAAGACGTGGGCCGGCACAACGCCGTGGACAAGGTGATCGGCTGGGCGGTGCGGGAACGCCGGCTGCCGCTGGCCGGGCACCTGCTGCTGGTCTCCGGCCGGGCCAGCTTCGAGCTGACCCAGAAGGCGTGGATGGCGGGGTTGCCGCTGCTGGCCGCGGTGTCCGCCCCGAGCACCCTCGCCGTCGAACTGGCCGACGAGGCGGGGATGACGCTTGTCGGTTTCCTGCGCGGCAACACGATGAACGTCTACGCCCGTCCCGAACGGGTCACCATCTGATCCGCCAGGATCCGCTCGGGTGCAGGTGGAGGATCCGCCCGCGAGACGCTGTCGAGCTGATGTCGTAAACGAATCAGTGGGTCGACTGGCGCCACCGCGGGCCGAGACGCCACCTGATGTCACAAGCGACTCAGCTCGAAAGCGTCGTACGACCCCTTGACCGCGAACCACCTCGGCCACCACCACCGCCCCCACGGAGCACGGATGCCAGCCCCTCGCGCCAGCCAACTGGGGCCCACCTAGTCGAACAGCCCCAACCGAATCACGGCGTCGCGGGCCAGCAGGAATCCGGCGATGCCGAGGATCCAGCCGAGCATGCCGCCGGAGTGCCGCACGATCCAGGCGTTGAGTCGGGCCAGCACGGGCTCGACCAGCCTCGGCCACGCCATCCGCGCGCCCAGCAGCAGCACCGCTGGCAGCACCATGACCAGGCAGTAGCCGGCGAGCAGCCCCACGATCTCCGCCACGCCGAGCCCGGAGGTGGTCAGCAGGCCGACCGCGCCGAGGTACGGCAGCATCGTCGCCACCTCCGCGAGCGCGGCGAGCAGCGCCAGCCCCACGAGCCAGCGCACCGAGGAGTCACCGGCGGTGGCCCGGTCCCGCCAGCGCAGCACACCACCGCCGCGCGGGCGTCGTTTGCCGTCGTAGCGGAAGCTCAGCGCGAACAGCCCGATCCCGAGGACGAGCTGCGCCCAGAGCACCGGCCGGTTGTCCAGCGCCCCGCCGAGCACGTCGGCCAGCCGGCTGCCGCCAACGGCGAGCAACAGCCCGACCGCGAAGTAGAAGGCGAGGATCGTGCCGAGATAGACAAGGATCCGCCGGGCGTTGACCGTCCCGGGCGCGAGCAGCAACCAGACCGGAATGAAGAGGGTGCCGATGCTGGTGCTGTCCACCAGGGCCAGCCCGGCCAGCGTCAGCAGCAACCCGGCGGTCATGGGGTACCCGAGCGAAGAGTGAACACCGGATCATTGTTCGTCGGCGGCTACGCCACCGCGTCGGCCGCGAACAGGAGAAACGCGTACATCGTTCGACGGAGGCCAGCGGGGCTACCGAGCCTGGACCCAACCGATGAATCGTTCGGTCAGGCCGTGATCGACTCGGGTTCGCTGAGAACAGGGTGACCCGGCAGCGTGGACACCCCGACTTCCGTGAAGCGGAGTCGATCAACCACTGCTCTGTCGCACGTCAGGCCAGGTCGAGGATGCTCCAGTTGGTTGGTAACACCTTCGCCGCCAGCTTGGGCCGCGCCGTCGCGTAGTGCGCCTCGTGGCTGAGTGCCGCACGAGCGGCATGGCCGAGCGAGATGTCCCCATCCACGGCGCGGGCCAGCGTGCCGGTGTCTCGCACATCGTCGGCATCGAGCGGCAGCAGGCGTATCACCGGGGTACTCATCATCAGGGCCAACAGCGCGGTGCCCACCTCGTCGCCCACGGCCGCGATGGCGACCGCCAGACAGGTCGCGGGGACGGCCAACTGCCGGCCCTCATCGGCGACCTCCAGCATCAACTCCCCCACCGAGACATTGCCCTCGATGTAGGCCGTCAACGCCGACGCGTCGAACACAGCCGCGATCTGATCACTCACCCGGCGCGTCCCAACATCCGGCGCCCTTCAGCCAGGGCATCCGCCGGGATGGGCGTCGACAGCCGCTCCCGCCACCGCGCCCTGCCCGCCTCGGTCACCTCGATGCCGGCTCGCCGCAGCACCTCATGGAGGTGCACAACGGCCATCTGGGCCCGCACCGCCGCGGTGATCGCCGCCGAGACGTTGGGCTGCTGGTCGAGCCACTCCGCGACGTCGTCGGGGAGGCTCACGGAGCGCTTCACGGTCATGGCCGTCAGCCTACCAACTCTGGTAGCACCCACGGTATTACCGCGCGCTTGGCCGGGCTGGTCAGCGGCGGCCACGTCGGCTCCGCTTGCGCGGACGGATCACCCCGGGCATCCCGACCGACGGCCAGCCGTCCAGCTCGGAGGGGGGCACGCCGCGCCGGAGCAGGTCGTCCAGCAGCACGGCGAGCGAGTAGTCGGGGTGCACGCTCAGCGTGCGTTCGAGCGCTACCGCGGCCAGTGCACCCTGCCCCGCGCGCCAGGCCGCGAACGCCAACAGCGCACCGGGCGCGGCGGTCAGCTCCGGCTCGGCCCGGCGCAGCACGTCGGTCCAGAGGGCAATGTCCCGGTCCCGGCCGTCGGTGCGTTCCCAGGCGTGATCGCGGACCGGCAGGTGGGTCATCAGCACGCACAACCAGGCCACCTCGTCGTCGTCAAGCCGCTCACCACGGCGTTGCCGTCGCTGGGCCTCACGGACCGCCACCACCCCGGCGGAGCGCAGTGCCCGACCACCGAGCAGGTCACTCGCGGGCGCCTGCCCGATCAGCTCGCCCAGTCTCAGCTCGGCACGGGCGGTGGCCGCACGCGCCGCGTCCCGGGCCGGGCCGTCCACCGATGCCACCTGCGCCACGAGGGCGGCCCGGTCGGGGAGTGCGACCTGACCGGCGAAGACCGCCGAGGCGGTCACCGGGTTGGCGGTCGGGTCGTAGCGCCGCCCCTCGGGCGGGCAGCAGTCTGGCTCGGTGCAGAGGTAGGACCACCACCGACCATCGGTCACCCGCAGCGCGTCGAGCACGTCCATCCCGGCGCCGCTCAGTGCGGCGCGCACCGCGTCCACCGCCGGGGTGACCCGGTCGGGCGGGCCGTAACCGACCACGGTGGCGGCCTCCGCGCCCTGCCGGCGGATCACGCTGGCCAGGTGCCGGGCCCGCTCGACCGGATCGGTCGACGGGTCGGGCAGGTCGACACGGGCGGCGAAGATGATCTGCCGGCCGAGCAACGCCACGGCGACCACGCTGTCGGTGGGATGAAAGCCGAGCAGGTACGGCACAGCGGCGATCAGGTCGGCGGGTGAGCGGACGGCGAGCTGCGGGCGTTCGGTCGAGGTCATGTCGGAAGCCTGCGGCGGGTGTGCAGGGCCCCGCCGCCCCTGTGGACGACACGCGGTTTATCCACAGTTACTCAGCGTGTTTTCGCTGCTCATCCCGTTTTCGCAGGGGGCCGAAAGTGACCCGATGTCCTCGGGCGACGCCGTGTGTCGGAAGGAGCGGTTACCGTGCGCTGATGGACCTGGCGTACCTGCGCGCACACCCGGCACACCTGCCGACGTTCCGGACGCACCAGCGGCTCCGGGAGACACCGGTCGCCGGTGGGAGCATCTGCGCCGCCGCCCGGCTCACCCTGGACGACGGCCACTCCGTCTTCGCCAAGTCCTGGCCCGAGGGGGCGGGCCGACCGGTGCCGGAGGGCTTCTTCGCCACTGAGGCCGCCGGGTTGCGCTGGCTGCGGGAGGCCGAATCTGTCGGCGTACCCGAGGTGATCGTGGCGCTGCCCGACCTGCTGGCGCTCGACTGGGTGGAGCCCGGCGAGCCGACGCCGGAGGCCGCGGACCGCTTCGGCCGGGAGTTGGCCGGCCTGCACCGGGCGGGCGCAGCCGCCTTCGGTGCGACCTGGCCCGGTTTCATCGGCGCGCTTCCCCAGGACAACACCCCCGCCGACGGGCCGTGGTCGACGTGGTTCGCCGAGCGACGCCTCAGCCCCTATCTGCGGCGCTCGGTCGACGGCGGTGCGCTGACCAACGCCGACGCCACGTTGGTCGAGCAGGTGATCGGTCGGGTCGGCGGGCTCGGCGGCGACGAGCCGCCCGCGCGCATCCACGGCGATCTGTGGCCGGGCAACGTGCTGTGGGGTGCCGACGATCGGGTTTGGCTGGTCGACCCGGCGGCGCACGGCGGGCACCGGGAAACGGATCTCGCCCAGCTCGCACTCTTCGGGGGCATCCCGTACCTGGATCGGGTGCTGGCCGCCTACCAGGAGAGTTGGCCGCTGCCGGAGGGCTGGCGCGAGCGGGTGCCACTGCATCAACTGCATCTGCTGCTCGTGCACACCGCGCTCTTCGGTGGCAGTTACCGCGATGTGGTCGTCCAGACCGCCCGTGCCGTCCTGGGCCGGGCCGAGCGCGCTACGGTCGACAGGTGAGCGTCGCCCCGGGGACCGCCGGCGTCCTCGTCGACCGGTACGGCCGCGTCGCCCGAGACCTGCGCGTGTCTCTCACCGACAAGTGCAACCTGCGATGCACCTACTGCATGCCGGCGGAAGGGCTGCCCTGGCTGGCCGGCCCCGAGTTACTGACCGACGAGGAGGTCATCCGGCTGGTCCGGGTGGCCGTCGAGCGGCTCGGCGTGACCGAGGTGCGGTTCACCGGGGGTGAGCCGCTGATCCGACCCGGGCTGGTCGGCATCGTGACCGCGGTCGCCGCGTTGACACCCCGCCCCCGGGTCTCGCTGACCACCAACGGCATCGGCCTGGACCGGCTGGCCCCGGCGCTACGGACGGCCGGCCTGGACCGGGTGAACGTCTCACTGGACACCCTGGACCCGGAACGCTTCACCCGGCTGACCCGCCGCCCCCGCCTCGACGCGGTGCTGGCCGGGCTCGCCGGAGCGGCTGCGGCCGGGCTCAGCCCCGTGAAAATCAACTCTGTGCTGATGCGCGGTGTCAACGAGGACGAGGCGCCGGCCCTGCTCCGCTTCGCCGTCGACCACGACTACCAGCTGCGGATCATCGAGCAGATGCCGTTGGACGCCCAGCACGGCTGGGACCGCGACACGATGGTCACCGCCGAGGAGATCCTGACCTCGCTGCGTACCGCCTTCACTCTCAGCCCCGACCCGGCCGAGCGCGGGGCGGCACCGGCGGAGACCTGGCTGGTCAACGGCGGCCCCGCCCGGGTCGGTGTGATCGCCAGCGTCACCCGCCCCTTCTGTGGGGACTGTGACCGCACCCGGCTGACTGCGGACGGCCAGGTCCGCGCCTGCCTCTTCGCGACCGAGGAGTCCGACCTGCGCGCCGCGCTCCGCACCGGCGCGGACGACGACGAGGTGGCCCGGCGCTGGCGTGCCGCAATGTGGGGCAAACGCGCCGGGCACGGCATCGACGACCCCACCTTCCTCCAGCCGACCCGGCCGATGTCCGCGATCGGAGGCTGAGGCGTGGTCATGACGCCGCTGACCGTCCGCTACTTCGCGGGTGCGCGCGCCGCCGCCGGGCGCGCCGAGGAGGTCATACCCTCAGGCCGGTCGCTCGACGACCTCACAGCCGAGCTGACCCGGCGACACGGCGACCGACTCGCCGCCGTGCTCCGAGTGGCGAGTTTTCTGGTGGACGGCGTCACCTGTCATGATCGTCAGGCACCCCTACCGGCCGGGGCCACGATCGATGTCCTGCCCCCGTTCGCGGGCGGCTGAGGGAGGCGTACACATGTTGGCGGTTCTGGGGTTCGTGGCTGTCCTGGCACTGGTCACCGGCCTCATCCACCTATACCTGTGGAAGCGGCTCATTCGGGACACCACCACCCCGGGCCGTTGGCGGCGGGTCGGCGGAATCGCCGCCCTGGTGCTGGCGCTGCTCGTGCCGGTCACCATGGCCGGGACGCAGGCCGGGCTCTACTGGCTCGCCTGGCCGGGTTACCTGTGGCTCGCGCTGATGTTCTACCTGCTGGTCATGCTGGTCGTGCTGGAAGTGCCGATGCTGGTCACCCGGCTGGTGCTACGCCGCCGGGTGGTCGCCGCGGAGCCGACCGCCGCCGCACCCGAGCCGGTGCTGGTCGGTGCCGCCGGGCCGACCGAGCCGCCGGCCGCGGGCGCCGTCGCGGCACCGGACCACGACCCGTCCCGCCGGTTGCTGCTGGCCCGTGGGGCGGCCATCTTCGCCGGCCTCACCGCCACCGGCATCACGGGGTACGGCATCCGCACGGCGCTCGGCCCGCCACGACTGGACCGGGTGCAGATCCCGCTCGCCAAGCTCCCCCGCAGCATGGACGGCCTGCGCATCGCCACCGTCTCCGACATCCACCTCGGCCCGCTGCGCGGCCGGGCGCACACCGAGCGGATCGTCGCCGCGATCAACCGGCTCGACGCGGACCTGGTCGCGGTGGTCGGTGACCTGGTCGACGGCTCCGTCGCCGAGCTCGGCTCAGCGGCGGCACCGCTGCGTGACCTGCGTGCCCGGTACGGCAGCTTCTTCGTCACCGGCAACCACGAGTACTACTCCGGCGTGGAGGAGTGGGTCCAGGAGGTCGACCGGCTCGGCCTGCGGGTGCTGCAGAACCGGCGGCAGGAGATCCAGGCCCGGGGCGGTGTGCTCGACCTGGCCGGCGTCAACGACCTGACCGGCGCGGGCACCGGCCTCGCCGCCGGTCCGGACTTCGCCGCCGCCCTCGGTGACCGCGATCCGAGTCGTCCCGTGGTCCTGCTCGCCCACCAGCCGCTGGCGGCGAAGGAGGCCGCCAGGTACGGCGTCGACCTGCAGTTGTCGGGGCACACCCACGGCGGGCAGATGGTGCCGTTCAACCTGGCCGTCCGGCTGGAGCAGCCGGTGGTCAGCGGGCTCGGTGAGGTCGACGGCACCAAGGTCTACGTGACCAACGGCGCCGGTTTCTGGGGGCCGCCGGTCCGGGTCGGGGCCGAGCCGCAGATCAGTCTGGTCGAGCTGCGCTCGGCATAGCGGGCGTCACGTCCGCGCGTGGCGGCGGGCGGCCGGCGCGGCGGGCGTGACAGGATGCGGCGTGCCCCCGTTCAGCGCCGTACCCCCCGGTGGCCTCCCGCCATTCGTCGCGGACCTGCACATCCACTCGAAATACTCGCGCGCGTGCAGCCGCGACCTCACCACGCCGAACCTCGCGTGGTGGGCTCGGCGTAAGGGCATCGGCCTGCTCGGCACCGGTGACTTCACCCATCCCGCCTGGTACGACCACCTGCGGGAGACACTGCGTCCGGCCGAACCGGGGCTGTACCGACTCGACCCGGATGCGGAGCGGGACGTGGCCCGGCGGCTGCCGCCCCGACTGGCCTCGGCGGCGGAGTCGGACCCGGTCCGGTTCATGCTCAGCGTGGAGATCTCCACCATCTACAAGCGGGACGACCGGACCCGCAAGGTGCACCACCTGATCTACCTGCCGGATCTGGACGCGGTGGCCCGGTTCAACACCGCGCTCGGCCGGATCGGCAACCTCGGCTCCGACGGAAGGCCGATCCTCGGGCTGGACTCCCGCGACCTGCTGGAGATCACCCTGGAGGCCAGCCCGGACGGCTTCCTGGTACCGGCGCACATCTGGACGCCGTGGTTCTCCGCGCTGGGCTCGAAGTCCGGCTTCGACGCGATCGCGGACTGCTACGCCGATCTGGCCGAACACATCTTCGCCGTGGAGACCGGCCTCTCCTCCGATCCGGCGATGAACTGGCGGGTCGGCAGCCTCGACGGCTACCAACTGGTCTCCAACTCGGACGCGCACTCCCCACCGGCACTGGGCCGGGAGGCGACCGTGCTGACCGCCGAGCGAAACTACTTCGCCGTCCGGGAGGCGCTGCGGACCGGCGACGGCCTGGCCGGCACCATCGAGTTCTTCCCCGAGGAGGGCAAGTACCACGCGGACGGGCACCGGCTGTGTGGGGTCAACTGGTCCCCGGAGCGCACCCGCGCGGCCGGCGGGCGCTGCCCCGAGTGCGGCAAGCCGCTCACCGTGGGCGTCCTCAGCCGGGTCGAGGAGCTGGCGGACCGCCCGGAGGGGCACCGGCCGGCGCACGCCCGGCAGGTCACCCATCTGGTGCCGCTGGCCGAAATCCTCGGCGAGATCAACAAGGTGGGCGCCCGGTCGAAGAAGGTCGAGGGGCGACTCAACGAGCTGGTCGCCGCGCTCGGCCCCGAGCTGGAGATCCTCACCACGACGCCGCTGACCGACATCGCGCAGGCCGGTGGTGAGCTGCTCGCGGAGGGCATCGGGCGGCTGCGGCGCGGCGATGTGCGCCGGGTGCCGGGCTACGACGGCGAGTACGGGGTGATCACCCTTTTCGACCCGGCGGAGCTGGGCTCCAACGGCGGCACCGCCCAGGAGACACTCTTCGACGTACCGGTGCCGGCGCAGCGGCGACCCGCGGAGCCGGCGGCCCGCTCCACGGCCAAGCGCCCGGCGGCGAAGGCGGAGCTGAAGCGTAAGCCGACCCCGGCCCCCGCGCCGCCGATCGCGTCGCCGCCGTCTCCCCACGAACCGTTCGAGCCGATGCTCTCCGGGATGGAGGAGGTCGGCACCGGCCTGCTGGACCGGCTGGACGCGATGCAGCGGGTGGCGGCCTCCGCACCCGGTGGTCCGCTGCTGATCGTTGCTGGTCCGGGCACCGGCAAGACCAGAACGCTCACCCACCGGATCGCGTACCTCTGCGCGGAGCTGAACGTCTTCCCCGAGCACTGCCTCGCGATCACGTTCACCCGCCGGGCCGCCGAGGAGCTGCGGCACCGCCTCGACGCCCTGCTCGGCCCGGTCGCCGAGGACGTCACCGTGGGCACCTTCCACGCACTGGGGTTGACCATCCTGCGGGAGAACGCCGACGCGGCGGGCCTACCGGCGGACTTCCGCATCGCTGACGACGCGGAGCGCGCGGCGGCCCGGTCCGAGGCCGGCGATGACAGCGCCAGCTACACGACGCTGCTGCGCAAGCAGGACCTGGTCGACCTGGACGAGCTGGTGAGCCTGCCGGTGGAGCTGTTGCGGGCCGACCGTGAGCTGGTCGAGCGGTACCGGGACCGCTGGCGGTGGATCTTCGTCGACGAGTACCAGGACGTCGACGCGATGCAGTACGAGCTGCTGCGGCTACTCAGCCCGGCGGACGGCAACCTGTGTGCGATCGGCGACCCGGACCAGGCGATCTACTCGTTCCGGGGTGCCGACGTCGGCTACTTCCTGCGCTTCTCCGAGGACTTCGTCGACGCCCGGCTGGTCCGCCTCAACCGCAACTACCGCTCGTCGGCTCCGATCCTGGCCGCCGCCGTGCAGGCCATCGCACCGTCCTCGCTGGTGCGCGGCCGACGACTGGACCCGGCCCGGCTCGACCCGGAGGCGCCCCTGGTCGGCCGCTACCCGGCGGCGTCCGTCGCCGAGGAGGCCGACTTCGTGGTCCGTACCGTCGACGACCTGGTCGGCGGGCTGTCGCACCGTTCGCTGGACTCGGGCCGGATCGACGGCCGGTCCACCTCGCTGTCCTTCTCCGACATCGCGGTGCTGTACCGCACCGACGCGCAGGCCGCGCCGATCGTCGACGCCCTCACCCGGGCCAACATTCCGGTGCAGAAGCGCTCACACGACCGGCTGCGGGACCGGCCCGGGGTGGCGGCCATTGCCCGCGAGCTGCGGCACGCCGACGGGTTGGACGGTTCGCTGGCCGCCCGGGTGCGGCTGGCCGGCCAGGTGGTCGCGGAGCGGTTCGCCGTACCGACCCTGGACGGCGCCGGCACGGTACGTCCCGAGGACGTCCGTTCGGCCGTGGACCTGCTGACCCCGCTGGCCCGACGCTGCGGCTACGACCTGGGGACGTTCCTGGCGCAACTGTCCACCGGCGCGGAGGTGGACGCGCTCGACCCGCGCGCCGAGGCGGTCACGCTGCTCACCCTGCACGCCGCGAAGGGCCTGGAGTTTCCGGTGGTCTTCCTGGTCGGCGTCGAGGACGGGCTGCTGCCACTGCGCTGGCCGGGCTCGACGCCCGACGAGGACGCGGTCGCCGAGGAACGCCGTCTCTTCTTCGTCGGCCTGACCCGGGCCCAGGACCGGCTGTACGTCAGTCACGCCGCCCGCCGCACCCGACACGGCGTGGAGCGTGAGTGCGCCCCGTCGCCGTTCCTCGGCGTCGTCGACCCGGGCCTGTTCGAGCGGTTCGGCGAGACGGAGCCGCGTCGCCCCAGGGACCGCCAACTCCGCCTCATCTGACGGTCGCCCGCGCCGGGCCCGCGGGATCTTGCACTTTCGGTCGCCGTGATGCGTGGGACGCACCTTTTGTCGACGCCGAAAGTGCAAGATCGCGCGGGGGTGGGCGGCGGCGCTGGTCAGTTGAGGAGGACGGCTAACCAGGTGCCTGCGAGCAGGGCCGGACCGAGTGGCAGCAGGGTGTCCCGGCGTACCCGTCGCGCGGCGAGCAGCCCGAGCACCAGGCCACCGTGCAGCAGATGGGGCAGAAGCAGCCCGGCCAGCAGGGCGTCCCGGCCCAGCCAGCCGAGCGGCAGGCCGAGCACGGCGGCGAGCTTCACGTCCCCGAAGCCCAACCGGGACCCGGGCAGCAGGGCCAGCAGCACGTGCGCCGTGCCAGCGACGGCCGCGCCGGCCAGCACGTCGAGCACCCGGCCGGGAGTATCGGCCAGCAGCGCCGCACCGGCCAGGCCACCGAGGGCCAGCACCCCGGCGGCGAGGACCAACGGGTCAGGCAGTCGCAGGCAGGCCAGGTCCACCCCGGCCAGCACCAACCCCACCGCTGCGACCGCGAGGAAGACCGGCAGCGCCGGGTCGTCAGCCCGTGCGACGGCGAGCCCGGCGAACACCACGGCCGCCACGATCGGGCTGAGCCACGTCGACCTGCCGGGGCGCGGTCGCGGGTCGCCCCACGACCCGCCCGGCGGGGTGGTGAAACGCCGGGCCAGCCGGGGTACGACGAGGCCGACCAGCGCGCCGAGCAGCGCGACCGGCACCAGCGCGGCGGCCGACATGGGCCGGACGTTACCGGCGGTCCCCTGTCGGCGCGGCCCCCGACCGTGATCCCGCGCCCGCCCGGCGGGGGCGCTCGGTGCTCACGACCAGAGCAACCCCGGCGACGATGACCGCGCCGCCGAGCAAAACCTGCGGGGTGATCGGCTCGGCCACGAGCAGCGCGCCGAGCGCCACCGCGACCGCCGGGTTGACATAGGCGTACGTCGACACCAGCGAGATGGGCGCGTTGTGCAGCAGCCACACGTACGCGGTGAAGGCCACCAGCGAGCCGGCCACCATGAGGTAGCCCAACGCCAGCCAGGAGCGGGTGCTGACCGTGGTCGGGTGGAAGTCGGCCACCTCGCCCCGGCAGACGGCGACGACGGCCAGCGCCAACGCGCCGGCCAGCATCTCGTACACCGTGGCCACGAAGGGGTCGGTGGGCATCCGGATCCGCCCGGACAGGAACGAGCCGACCGACCAGGAGGTGGCCGCCGCCACCACGGTCAACGCCCCGACCAGCGGTACGGCGTCCGCGCTGCCGGCGGGCAGCACCAGCAGGACCAGACCCACGAAGCCGAGGGTGACCCCGGCGAACGTCCAGACCGGCGGGCGGTCCCCGGTGCCGGAGCGCAACAGCACCACGAGCAGCGGCACGGTCGCCACCAGCAGCGCGGCGATCCCGGACGGCACCGCCACTCCGGGTGGGCCGGATTCGGCGAGCACCACCAGGCCGTTGCCGCCGGCGAGCAGGAGCACCCCGACCAGTGCGGCGGAGCCGAGCTGCCGCCGGTCCACCCGCAGCGCGCCCGGCCCTCGACGCAGCCGCAACACCACTGCCAGTATCAGGCCGGCGACGGTGAACCGGAGCGTGGCCGACATCAGTGGAGGCAGCGTCTCCACGGCGATCCGGATGGCCAGATAGGTGGAACCCCAGAGCAGGTAGACCACGATCAACGCGGTCCAGATCAGGGTCGGTGCTGCGCCTGCGCGGCGGCCGGCGAGGGCTGCGGCGCTCGGTGGAGGTGAGCTCATCGGTGGACCACGCTACGGTGACGTCGGAGTCGGCGTCGCGCTTTGGTGGCCGGCCTCTCACCACCTGTTCAGGAGGGCGGCATGACGAACTACGGGCCACCGGAGGGCGACAACCCGGGACCGTGGCGTGGGCGACGACCCGACGAGACACCTGGACGGCCGGCGCAGCAGCCCTACCCGGCAGCGCCCCAGCCCTACCCGCCGGCAGTTCCGTCCTACCCGCCCGCGCCGCAGGGACGACCCGGACAGTACGGCGGGGCACCCGCCGCACCCTACGGAGACGGTTCGGGAGCGCCGTACCACGGTGGGCAGGGGACGCCCTACGGCGGTACGCCCGGGACGCCGTACGGCGGCGGAACGGAGACGCCCTACGGGCACGAGCCCGCGACGCCCTACCCAGGCTCGTACCGGCCGACCGAGGCGGGCCCGACGTACGGCGGTCAGCCGTACCGACCCGACGACAGCCCGTACGGCGGGGATCCCGTCCCGGCACCGGGCAGGCGCGGCCGGGGGCCGCTGATCGCGGTTCTGGCCGTCGTGCTGCTGGTGGTGGCTGTCGGCGGTGCGTTCTGGCTTCTCCGCGGGCAGAGCGACTCAGCGCCGGTGGCCGCGCCATCCGGTTCGGCTGTCGCTGGTGAGCCCAGCGCGGACCCGGACGCCACCGAGGTGGCACCGAGCGCCGCCGCGCCGGAGTCGTCGGCGGATCCCCGGTTCGTCAAGGTCGGCCAGTGCATCCGCAATGACGGCGTGGCCGGCGGCAAGCCCAAGCTGCTGATCAGCGCCTGTGCCCCGAAGTCGTACGAGGTGCTGAGTCGGATCGACGGCCCGACCAGCGGCGAACGCGATGCCAAGACCAAGTGCGAGAAGGTCCAGGGCTACACCGACTGGTATTCGTTCGACAGCGAGCTGGACACTCTCGACTTCGTCCTCTGCCTCAAGCAGCGCTGAGACCACCCACCCCTGGGGATGACATGACGACCTACGGACCAACGGGTTCCGGTCAGCCGGACGACCCGTACCATCGCCCGCCCACCGGGTCCGAGGGCTCGGCACCGGGCGAGCAGACCCTGCCCCAGTGGGGTGCCCCGCCGCCCGGCGATGACCCGACCCGTCAGCAGTGGGGGCCACCGCCGGCCGGGGCGGAGCCACCGACCGCACCGATGTGGGCACCGCCGCCCACCTCGGGCCCCGGTTACCCGCCGCCTGGGCCGTTCCCGCCGGCCGGGCCGATGCCGGGCCAACCGCCCGTACCGATGCCGGGTCAGCCGGCCGGGCCGTGGGGCCAACCGCCTCCCGGTGGTTACGGGATGCCGCCCGTCGCGCCGGTGAAAAAGACCGGCGGCAAGGTGGCCCTCATCATCACGCTGGTGTTGCTGCTCGTCCTCTGCCCGTGTCTCGGCCTGGCCGGTTGGGCGGTCTGGAGGGTCGCCGACGCCAGCGGCGACGCCACGCGTACGCCAGCGACGAGCGCGCCGGTCGTTCCGCCCGCCCTGCCCAGCGACGCGCCGCCTTCGGCCGCGCCGACCCCGGATGACGAGTTCGCCAAGGGCGACTGCGTGGTGAACGACGGCACCGAGGACGACGCGGAACTGCGCAAGGTGCCGTGCGGCCCGAACACCTATCAGGTGCTCCTGCGAATCCCGGCGACCACCGACGGGGACCGGTGCGAGACGCTCGCGCCGCAGGCGACCGCGAACTACGTGCACGACAACTCGGTCGACCTGTTCGACTACGTGCTCTGTCTGAAGAAGCGGTAGCGCCGATTGCCAAAACTAGGGCTGTCTAGCGTCCAGGCTAGACAGCCCTAGTTTCTTGTCGACGGCCTCGACTTCTTGTCGACGGTCTCGACACGCCGGTAGCCCCATCTATCCATGTCTAGCCTCGCAGCTAGATGGCCCGATAATCTGCGATGCGTGGATCCGGTCCGCAACCCGTACGCGCCGGGCGCCGGCCAGCGTCCGCCCGAACTCGCCGGGCGGGGGCGGGAGCTGGACGTCTTCGACATCGTGCTCGAGCGCATCGCACGGGGCCGACCCGAACGCAGCCTGATGCTCACCGGGCTACGCGGAGTCGGCAAGACGGTCCTGCTCAACACCCTCCGGTCGCAGGCGATCAACCGACTCTGGGGCAGCGGCAAGATCGAGGCACGGCCGGAGCAGTCGTTGCGTCGCCCCGTCGCCGCCGCGCTGCACATGGCGGTCCGGGAGCTCGCCCCCCGACACCGGGCGCCCGACCGGATCGACACGTTCCTCGGCGTCCTCAAGGCGTTCGCCCAACGGTCCGCCCCGACCGGCCGGGCCGGTGCCGCCCCCAAGCTGCGCGACCGGTGGCAGCCCGGCATCGACGTGCCGGCGGCCAGCGGCCGGGCCGACTCCGGCGACATCGAGATCGACCTGGTCGAGCTGTTCAGTGACGCCGCCGCTGTGGCCAGCGACGTCGGCACCGGCATCGCCATCTTCATCGACGAGATGCAGGATCTCGGCCCGGAGGACGTGTCGGCGCTCTGCGCCGCCTGCCATGAGCTGTCCCAGCTCGGCGCGCCGCTGATCGTCGTCGGCGCCGGCCTGCCGCACCTGCCGGCGGTGCTCAGCGCCGCCAAGTCGTACTCCGAACGGCTGTTCCGCTACCAGCGCATCGACCGGCTCGACCGGATCGCCGCCGACCAGGCACTCTGCGCGCCCGCCGAGCGTGAGGAGGTCGAGTACGAGCAGAAGGCACTCGACCTGCTCTACGAGAAGTCCGGCGGCTATCCCTACTTCGTCCAGGCGTACGGCAAGGCGACCTGGGATCACGCGCCGCGCTCGCCGATCACCGCCGCCGACGTGCGGGTCGCCGCGCCCGAGGCGGAAGCCGAGCTGGCGGTCGGGTTCTTCGGTTCCCGGTTCGAGCGGGCCACCCCCGCCGAGCGCGAGTACATGCGGGCGATGGCCACCATGTCCGTGGTCGAGGGCGAGTCCGGCGCGGTGGTCCGCGACGACATGGATGCCGCGGTGCCCACCGCGGAGATCGCCCGGGCCCTCGGCCGCAAACCCGCCAGCCTCTCCCCAGCCCGGGACGCGCTGATCAAGAAGGGGCTGATCTACTCCGGTGAGCGGGGCACGGTAGCCTTCACGGTCCCGCACTTCGGCCGGTACCTGCGCACCCAACCAGCCTGACCGGCACACACCGCGTCGGCGCGGTCAGACCTTGGACCAGGGCGCCGGAAAGAGCACCTCACCGCGGGGCGGCGGCCCTTCCTCGCTGGTGGACGGCGGCAGCACCAGCGCCTGCCAGGGCTCACCGAGACCGGCCCACGGGCCGGTCAGGCCCAGCTCGGTCGCGGGGCCGAAGCCGAACCGGCGGTAGAACGCCGGGTCACCGAGAACCACGACCAACCGCTCACCCAGCTCGGTGGCGGCGTCCAGGGCGGCCTGCACCACCGCCGTGCCGTGCCCGACGCGCTGCCGGTGCGGCGCGACCGCCACCGGGCCAAATGCCAGGCTGGGTACGTCCGAGCCCCGCTCAGGCCGCACCCGCACCCGGGTGAGCAGCGCGTAACCCACGACCTCGCCGCCGTACTCGGCGACCATGGCCAGCTCCGGCAACCAGGCAGCGCTGCCGCGCAACTCGTCGACCAGGCTCACCTCCGGCGGCGTCGCCACGTCCGGGCGGGCGAAAGCGGCGGCCAGCACGCGGCGTACCGGGCCGGCGTCGGCCGGGTCCTCGGGGCGTAGCCGCAGCGTGGTCACCCGCGCGACGTTACCCGCCACGGCCCGTCCATCCGTGACTGTCGCTCGAATCGGCGTGGCGCACGTACACGACCACCGATCCGGATCCGGCGGTTGCCGGGGTAGCAAACCCCGCGAAGGGGTATGACTGATTCATGACGCCCGTACGCTCCCTCGCCCGTGCCATGCTGAGCGGCATCTTCGTGGTCAGCGGGTATCGCAACTTCCGCCAGCCGGACCGGTTGGCGGTAGCCGCCAAGCCGGTGACCGAGAAGGTCGCGCCGATCCTCAAGAAGGCACATCCGAGCTTCCCCACCGAGACCGTGACGTTGATCCGGCTCAACGCGGCGGTGCAGGTCAGTGCCGGGCTGATGCTGGCCACCGGGCGGTTCAGCCGCCCCGCCGCGCTGGTCCTCGCCGGCACGCTGGTGCCGGTGACCGTCGCCGGGCATCCCTTCTGGAAGAACGACGACCCGGCCGCCAAGAACAACAATCAGATCCACGCCCTGAAGAACCTCGGTCTCCTCGGCGGTCTGCTGCTCGCCGCGGCCGACACCGGCGGCAAGCCGGGTCTGCGGTGGCGAACCGGCCATCGCATCGGCCACTCTCGACGTTCCGTGCAGCGCGCCGTCCGTACCGCCCGACGCGAGGCCCGGATCGCCGTCCGGTCCGCCGCCACGGCACGTCGACTCCCCGGCTGAACTGCGTCGATCCGTCCCGGCGCCACCCCCACCCCCCGCTAAGGCCACGAATTACCTGAACCACCCGGTAGGCGTTAACGCGGTGGAAATGTCAAAAACATGTGTGGGATCGGACACGGTCGCATAACGCGGGAGGCACTGACGTGAGGCGCCGTTCTAGGCTCCGTGCAGGACCTGGACGGGTAGGACGATCTTGGTACGGGGGTGGCCACGCCATGCCGACGGCTGTCGGTAGTCGGGCGGACCGCCTCGCCCCAATCCAACGCGTGATGCGTCGGATCGATCGCAGGAACGTCGTACGAGGCGCCATCGTGGTCGCCGTCGCCTACGCCGCATGGCTCGCCATCGGCGCGTTCGGGCGGCCGTACAACTTCTTCGACATGAAGATCTACCACGGTGCCGTGGTGTGGTGGGCGAGCGGTCACGAGCTTTACGAGTTCATCGCACCCGGGACCACACTCGGTTTCACCTACCCGCCGTTCGCCGGGCTGGTGATGCTGCCGATGGCGCAGCTCCCGATCGAAGCGGCCGGCATGGTCAACGCCGTCGCCAGCATCGCCGCGTTGGCCCTGGTGCTTGCCGGGCTGCTCCGCCCCATCGTGGACCGGCTGGCGTGGCCGCTGTGGTTCACAGTGGCCATTGCGGTGCCGCTCGCGGTCGCCATCGAGCCGACTCGGGAGACCCTCGGCTACGGCCAGGTCAACATCCTGCTGTTCGCGTTGATCATGGCCGATCTGATCGGCCTGCGCTGGCGCTCCCGCCGGGGCACCCACTACGCCGCGACCGACGGCCCGCTGCTCCGCTTCGTCTACGGCGGCGCCTGGGCTGGCGCCGGCATCGGCCTGGCCACCGCGGTCAAGCTCACCCCGGCGCTGTTCATCGCCTACCTGCTGATCACCCGCCAGTGGCGGGTGGCTGCCACCGCCATCGGCACCACGGTCGGCGTGACGGTCGGAAGCTTCCTCATCGTCGGGAACGAGTCGCGGGCGTACTTCGGCAGCGTGCTCTGGCAGACCGAGCGTGTCGGCGCGGCGGACATGACACCCAACCAGTCACTCGCCGGCCTACTCGCCCGGCTGTACGACTCCATCGAGACCCCCGGGCTGCTCTGGCTCGCCTTCTCCGTGCTGATCCTGGCGCTGGGCCTGTCCCGGGCGGCCAGTTCCCGCGCCGACGGTGACGAGCTGACCGCGTTCACGCTGGTCGGTCTGACCGCGAACGTGATCAGCCCGATCTCCTGGACGCACCACCTGGTCTGGGTGATCCCGGCGATCATCGTGCTGGCCGACGCCGCGGTGCGCCGCCGGGAGGCGAGCCGGGGAGTGCCGCAGCGCACCGGCCAGGGGGCGGTGTTCGGCGGGCTGCCCGGGGTCAACGGGCTCCGCCCGCCGATCTGGTATCCCACCCTGACCGGGCTCCGCCACGGCGTCGCCGCGATCGGGCTCTACCTGCTGTTCCTGATCTCCCCGATCTGGCCGTACGAGCACCAACTGCCGGAGATGTCGCACTACCAGGACGGTCTCTTCGGGGCGCTGATGGAGAACTCGCTCGCGGTCGCGCTGATCGTGCTGGTCGCCGCACTGCCCTGGCGCCCCGGGGCGGAGCCGGCGTTCTACGGCGACCGGCTCGCCAGGGCCGTGGCGGTCAACGGCCGCCGGTGAGCGCGGTCAGGGGCAGTTGACCCACTCCTCGGTGCCATCGGTGAAGACCTGCCGCTTCCAGATCGGCAGTCGCGCCTTGACCTCGTCGACCAGCCGGGCACAGGCCGCGAACGCCGCCGCCCGGTGCGCGGTGCTCACCGCCGCGACCAGCGCCACGTCACCGATCGCCAGCGGGCCGACCCGGTGCGAGACCGCCACCGCGTAGACGTCGGGCTCGGCGGCGATCTCCGCGGCCACCTCGCGCAGCACCTGCGCGGCGCTCGGGTGTCCCTCGTACTCCAGGCTCGTGACCTGGCGGCCGTGGTCGTGGTCGCGGACCACGCCCTGGAAGGAGACCACCGCGCCGGCCCGGCGGTCGGCGACCGCCGCCTCGTGCGTGGCGAGGTCGAGGGGCTGATCGGTGATCTCGCCGAAGGTGATTGCAGGCGCGGTCACGAGGCACGCTCCCCGGGTAGCAGTGGAAGTGGCACGATCGGCACGCGGTCACCGGGCTCGCCGCTGGTGCCGGGTCGGATGACGGCGAACCCGTCCGCGCCGGCCAGGCCGCGCAGCATCGCCGAACCGACGTGTCGCACCGGCGACGCGGTGCCGGCGGCCCGGTCCAGCCGGACCAGTGCCAGGTGGGTGTGATCACCGCGCCCGGGCACCGCCTCGGCCAACGTGGCCTGCGGCAGCACCGGCATCGAGCGGCCCTGCAGGCCGGCGAGCAGCGGGGCGACAAGCGAGACCAGGGCGACGATGGCGGACTGCGGGTTGCCCGGCAACCCGGCCACGAACCGGACCCGCCCGTCCTCGCCGGTAAGCCGGGCCAGCAGCATCGGAAAACCGGGGCGGACCGCCACCGTGTTGACCACGTAGTCGGCGCCGAGCGCTTCCAGGGTCGGGTGCAGGTGGTCGACCGGGCCGTTCATCGTGCCGCCGGTGGTGCACACCAGGTCAGCGTCCGCCAGCGCCGAGCGCAGGGCCGCCACGTGCGCGGGCAGCGTGTCGGCCACCGGGCCAACCACGTCGGACGGGCGGACCTGACAGCCGTACCGTCGCAGCCACGCGGGCACCGCGGGGCCCAGCGCGTCCCGGACTCGACCGGCCGCGGGCGGGCCCGCGGTCAGCAGCTCATCGCCGAACACCAGCAGCGCGGCGCGCGGCGCCCGCCGGACCCGCAACGTGTCGTGCCCGCAGGAGGCCGCCAAGCCGATCACCGCCGGGTCCACCGGCGTGCCGACCGGCAACAGCTCCTCATCGGCGTACGCCTCCTCGCCGGGCTGCCGCCACTCCGGTGTCCTTCGAGGAACGCCGCTGACCAGGCCATCAGTGCTCGTGGACTCCTCCACGCGCAGCACGGCGGTGGCGCCCTCGGGCACCATGGCCCCGGTCGCGATCTCGACAGTCGTGTCGTCCTCGGTGAGCGGCGCGGGGGTGCTGCCCGCCAACACCCGGCCGACGACCCGCCACGGGCCGTCGCCGCGCACCGCCCAACCGTCCACGCTGGAGGTCGGGAACGCGGGCAGATCGGTGCGGGTGGTCAATGGCTCAGCCAGGGTCGACCCGTCGATATCGACCAATGGTCGGGCGACGGCGGGCAGCGCGGCGGCCAGACCGACCGCGTAGACCCGCGACCGCGCTTCCTCCCACCCGGCTGGCGGGAGTGCGTCGACGCGACCCGCGGTTGGTGCGGTTTCCGTGCTCACCAACCGAGCCTATCGGCACCGACCGACACCCGCCCGGGCCTGGCCTGGACCGGTCAGTGATCTCCGCCGCGAAGCTGGTCGACGGTGTGCCCGAGGATTGGCCCGAGCACCGCCAACCCGTCCCGGGCGCCGCCGGTCGAGCCGGGCAGGTTGACCACCAGCATCCGGCCGGCGACCCCGGCCAGACCCCGGGACAGCACCGAGGTGGGCACCCGGTCGCGACTGTGCGCGCGGATCGCCTCGGCGATGCCGGGAATCTCGTAATCCAGCAGACTCCGGGTCACGTCCGGTGTCCGATCCGACGGGGTGACCCCGGTGCCGCCGCTGGTCAGCACCACGTCGATGCCGTCGGCCCGGGCGGCCTGCACGGCGGCACCGACCGGCTCACCGTCGGGCACCACCACCGGCTCGTCGACCTGGCAGCCCAGCTCCCGCAGGCCGGCGACGAGCAGCGGCCCACTGGTGTCGGCGTAGACGCCAGCCGCCGCCCGGTTGGACGCGACGATCACTCGGGCCCGGATCACGGCCGGTTCCCCGGACGGACCCACTCGCCGGTCTTGCCGCCCTCCTTGCGCAGCACCCGGACCGCGTCCACCGAGGCCGCCGGGTCGACCGCCTTCACCATGTCGACCAGAGCGAGACCGGCGACGGCGACGGCCGTGAGTGCCTCCATCTCCACCCCCGTACGGTCCGCCGTGCGCGCGGTGGCCGTGATCTCCACGGTGTCACCGGTCAGTGTCAGGTCGACGGTGACGCCGTGCAGGGCGATCGGGTGACAGAGCGGGATCAGGTCCGGGGTGCGCTTGGCACCCATGATCCCGGCCAGCCGACCGACCGCCAACGCGTCGCCCTTGGGCAGCCCGTCGCGGTGCAGCAGGTCGATGACCTCGGGCGTGGTCCGCAAACGGCCGGCAGCCACGGCCAGCCGGCCCGTCACGGGCTTGGCGGAAACGTCGACCATACGGGCCGCACCAGCGCGGTCGACGTGGCTGAGCTGCGCGGGTTCGGTCACGGTCGTGAGCCTATCGCTGCGGTACGACGCGCTCGGAAGGAGCGGCGTCGCGCTGACCACCACGCCGGGTGCTGACGGCGCAGCGGAGGGACGCCGCTCCTTCCTCGCCGACCCGCCGCCGAGGTCACCGGGGGGAGACCTGGCGGCGGGCGCGTTTCGACACTCCGATTCTGCCCGCGGGCAGAACCTCCCCCGTTTGTCGATACGGCGGAGAAGCTATCGAGCGCAGCGATAAGAAATCGATAAGAGCGGTTCGGGCTGGTCAGCGCTCCGCGTTCGCGGCTCGGTCAGTCAGCTCGGCGAGGCGGCGTTCGGCCTCGAAGCGCTCCGGCACGCCCATCCGCCGAAAGATCGCCAGCGCCCGCTCCCAGTGCCGCCGGGCCTCGACGGGATCGACGCGGGTGAAGTGTTCGGCAAGCCCGGCCAGGGCTCGTCCCTGCTCGTACGGATGCGCGATCCGAGTAGCCAACCGCAACGCTTCCTGGTGCATCCCGAACGCCTCGCCACCTCGCCCCTGCGCCGCCAGGGTGCGCCCGAGCTCGTTCAGCGCAATCGCCTCGATGTGTCGTTCCCCCGAACCGATCGACAGCTTCCGGGCCATCTCGTGTTCCTGCTGGGCCTCGACCAGACGGCCGAGACCGCGATAGGCGATCCCGAGATCATTGCGCACCTCGGCCTCGGCATACCGGTGACCGGTGCGATCGCGCAGGGCCAGGGAGGCCAGGAGAATCCGGATCGCCTGCGGAAGATCGCCCATTCGGACGCGTACGGCGCCGATGTGGCTGAGAGCGTTGAGTGTATGGAAGTCGTCGGAGTTCGTCCGGGCCCACGCCAGATGCCGGCGGTGCAGGCGTAACGCCTCCTCGTACCGTCCCAGAGCCGTCAGCGCCAAGCCAAGGTTCGGCAGCAGAATCGGCACTCCGACGCTTCCGTACACCTTGTAGTCGCGCAGGCAGCTGAAACCCAACGTCACCGCCTCGGTCAGCTGACCGTTCCACAGGTAGACGGCGGCGAGGTTGGCGCGGTAGCGCGCGGCGTTCATGATGTCCGGCGAGCCACGGGACAGGTCGACGGCACGGGCCAGGTGATCGAGCGCCGCCCGATTATCGCCGGTCCGGACGTAGGCGGAGGCAAGGTAGTTGTTCATCAGAGCCAGTGCGGCGACGTTCCCAGATGCCTCCGCCGCAGTCAGCGCGTGACGGTGGGTCACGATGATGTCCTCGAAGTATCCGCGGATGTAACAGAATCGCCAGAGGGTACGGGCCAGTCGCCAGGAGTGCTCGTGAAAGCTCGCGTCCAGCGCTGACAACACCATCGTGACCAGGTCCGTCCGTTCCGCCTCGATCCAGTCGGCGGTGGCCTCGCCGATGCCCTCGACCAGCTCAGGGCGTGCGAACGGAGGGTGTGAGACCTGGGACCTCACGTCGCCGGGTTCCAGCGCCTCGGCGACCCTCAGCGCCACCTCCAGAGTGAAGTCGAACAGGTGGGCCAGCCCAACCCTTCGGTCGCTCGCAGAGTCGGTAAGCGAGCACAGCTCCACGGAGTACTGGCGCATGAGGTCGTGCAGTCGATATCGCGTCGAGTCCAGGTCCTCCACCAGGTTCCTGTCGACGAGGTCGTCGAGCGCCGCGCGCGCTTCCGCGACACCCAGGCCAGCCAGTGCGGCGACTGCTGACGGGCTGAAGCGGTTACCGGGATACAGACCCAGGAACCGGAACACCCGCTTGGTCGAGCTCGGCAGCGGTTCGTAGGAGGCAGCGAAGGCACCGGTGACAGTGCTCTCTTCCTGAGCCAGGTGGCGCAGCACCGGAGCGTCGCCAGCCAGCTGTTCGGCGAGGTCCGTCAACCGCCAGCCGCGCCGGTGGGCCAGTCTGCCCCCGGCCAGCCGAATCGCCAGGGGAAGGTGCCCACAGAGCCGGACCACCTCGGCGGCCGCCTCCGGCTCGGCGTCGACCCGGTCCCGGCCGACGCTCAGACCGAGCAGATCCACGCTCTCCTGCAGGCTCATCACCGGCAGCGTCTGCGAGGGCCCGACATCCGGGTGGGACAGTCGTCGCCGTGAGGTCACCAGCACGACGGCGGTCGGCTCGGCCGGCAGGAGGGGCATGATCTGCTCGCTGCTCGCGGCGTTGTCGAGCACCACTACTGACCGTCGACGGGCCAGCTCCTGTCGCCAGACCTCCACCCTGGCGTCGAATTCCACCGGAACGCGGTCGGCGGGAACACCCAACTGTCGAAGCAGGGTGACGAGGGCACTCGCCGGCTCCACTCGGTTCTTGTCGCCATGCCCACAGAGGTCGATGAACAACGCGCCGTCCGGGTATCGATCGGACAGCCGACGTGCCAGGTGCACGGCAAGGGTGGTCTTGCCGCTACCCGCCATGCCATCGATGATGTGCACCGCCGGCACCCGCGCCTCGACCCTCCGGGTCTCCGCCAGCAGCCGCGACACCACGTCCTCCCGACCGACGAAGTCGGTCACCGCTCGGGGAAGGTGGTCCACCGGCTTGACCCGACCGGTCTGTTCGGCCGCCGCACCGACCGCCACATCAGCCCCGGCGGCCACCGAGCGCGCCGGGCCGGTGCCGCCAACGGAGACGACGGCACGCGCCGAACCTGGGCGCGACACGGCCGCGACGATCGAGCGGCGCAACTCCTGGAGGTTACCCCCGGGGCCTACCCCCAACTCCGTGCTCAGCGTTGCTTCGATCTCGTCGTACGTCGCCAGCGCCTCCGCGTTGTCGCCGCGCTCGTACAGGGCCCGCATCAGAAGGACGTAGGCCGGCTCCCGGAGGGGATGGCGAGCCACCACTTCACGCAGCAGCGGAATCGCCAGGTCGTCCCGACCCGATCGCAGTTGGACGTCGGCGAGAAGCTCCACGGCCAACAGCCGCTCCTCTTCGGCAGCGACGGTTCGAGAGGTGAGGACCGGCCCGAGCGGGATGCCGGCGAGCATCGGGCCCTGCCACCGAACCAAGGCGCGCCCCAGTAGCTCCCGGGCACTGTCCAGGTGGCCAGCCGTCAGCGCTTCCCGACCCGCGTTCCGCTCCGACTCGAAGCGAAAGACGTCAACCAGTTCAGGGTCCACAACGAGTCGATAGCCGTTGCGTTCGCGCGTGATGGCCCCTCGACCGGCCGGGAAAGCCTCGAAAGTCCGGCGCAGATTGGCGGCATAGGTCCGCACATTAGCGATGGCCGATCGCGGTGGGCGATCGGCCCATAACTCATCGACGAGGTCGTCTACCGTCACCAGCCGCCGGGGATGAACAGTGAGCATCGCGAAGATTGCCTGCTGCTTGGGTGTACCGAGACGCAACGCGCGGGTAGACAGTTGCACCGAAAGGCCGCCCAGAACCTGAATCTCCACCCGTCCCCTGCCAGCCGTGCCAGGTATTCAGCCGATCACGCAACGAAGTCTACGACCCTCTGTGTGGCGTACCGCTCACGGAGCGAAGCGGACGACCCTCGGGTACCTCAGGAATGTGGCGAGGAGCTGCTCGAATGCCAATCCGGGACAGCACCATGCGGGCGGCAACTTGCATCACCAACTGCCGAAACGCGATTATCCACCAGTCGTCACCGGCGAACCAGCGGAAGACCGGCACCATTACCTGCCCGGCCAGACACCTCGACCGCGTCAACTCTGCCCATGCCGCTCTTACGCCTGACCAAACTTCGGATGAGGTAGCTCCTGAAGAGCCCTCAGACTCAGGAATAACGCGACCATATACCGTCCCCAGTTGCAAGGTGCCGCTGGAATCAGAACCGGCAAGCTCGACCGCACTCCGTTCAGCACCGATGGACAGAACGTGATAAACGGTCTCCAACTTGACTAATATTGCGCATACCGACATTTATTCCTTCTAAGCCGCCCTTCCTACTCTTAAGCTGCCTTTCGGAAGGAAGACCTCCCCATCGCGGGACAGGTACTCCAACCGGCACAGCGAGAGAAGGGGGCATTGCGATGCGCGGCACCGACTGGAACTGACAAGCTCGACACAGGACTTCTGAGGGCCCGAGCAGTAGGCTGCGAGAACGCGCAGGCAGTCCTTCGGGAGCGGCATGACCCTTCCTCAGCGACGAGAGATTGAGACCGATCGGCGGCTGGTGCTGCTCGTCGGTCTCGTCGTCGTTGGTGCCGCAGTCATCGTCGCCACCTCGATTCCGGCCGCACTGAGGTCGGTGAACTCTGCGACGGTGAACGACGCCGCGGCCCTCGGCATGCTCACGCTCATGATCGCGTTGGGGACGCTGGTCAAGGCCCGGGTACGGATCCGGTCGACGACCCAGTCGATCAGTTGGAACGAGACAGCCATCATCGTTGGCGCAGCCATCGCTCCGACCTCGGTGGTCGTGCTCTGCACGGCGATCGGGATCGCCCTCGCCTCGCTTCGCCTCACACCGATGAAGCTGGCCTTCGGCATCGGTAAGAACGTCATCGTGGCCTGGGGTGCCGGCACGGCGCTCGCGATGACGACCTGGACCTGGCCGCCCACCGGGACACCCTCCGTGATGCTGCTGGTGCTGTTGGCGTTCGCCTACGTGGTCGCTGCGCTCCTGGACGATCTGCTCGCCATTCCGGTCATCGCACTCGCCTCCCGGACCAGGATCGCGAAGCAGTTCCGCAGCAATCTCGACCTCCGGCTCGCCGGCTTCGCCGTGCGGTTCGCCGTCACAGCCTGCACGCTGTTGATCATCCGGCTGGATCCCCGACTACTGCTCGCGGTCCCGCCCCTGGTCCTGAGCCTGCACCTGGCCTACTCCGCCCGCATCCGGGGCCGCACCGAGCAGCAGGCGTGGCAACGCCTGGCCCGCACCACCGACGCGCTCAACGTGGTCGACCTGGACAACGTCCTCACCACCGCCGTCACCCAGGCCGCCGAGCTGTTCTCCGCCGACGAGGTCGAGATCGAGCTACGCGACGGTGAGCGCACCGTCCGCGGTGGCACCGGCGGCATCACCTTCGACGGCTCGACCGGTACGCCCACCGACGTGGACGGCACCGTCGTTCCCACGCGGCTGGAAGGACATGACCGGACCGTCGACGTCGGCATGCTACGGCTGCGCTTCCGTGGCCCGGTGCAACTGTCCGAGCGGGAGCAGTACACCCTGCGCACCTTCGCCTCCGCGCTCTGCACGGCCGTCCGCAACGCCCAGGCGTACGCCGAACTGGCCCGGGTGGCCGACGAGCACGCGTACGCCGCCGCGCACGACGCACTGACCGGCCTGGCCAACCGCCGGCACCTCCTCGACCAGGGCACCGAGCAACTGAGCGCCCGACACGCGGACGGGGTGACCGCCCTGGTTCTCATCGACCTCAACCACTTCAAGGAGGTCAACGACACGCTCGGGCACGCCGCAGGCGACCAGGTGCTGGTGCAGGTCGCCGACCGGTTGCGGAACGCCGCCCAGGCGAGTGACCTGGTGGCCCGCCTCGGCGGCGACGAGTTCGCCGTACTCCTGCGTGGGCTCCCGGCCCCCGCGGTGGCCGCGCACCGGGCCGACACCCTGCTCGCCGCTCTGCACGAGCCGTTCGAGCTGGACGGCATGCGGATCAGCGTCGAGGCCAGCGGCGGGATCTCCGTCGCCCCGTCGAGCGGTGGCATGGCCGAGCTGCTGCGCCGCGCCGACGTCGCCATGTACCAGGCGAAGCGGGCCGGGCAACGGATCTCCACGTACGCCCCGACCCGGGACACCGCCGACCTGGGCCGCCTCACCCTCGGTGGCGAGCTGCCCCGTGCGGTCGCCGACCACGAGTTCATCGTCAACTTCCAGCCGATCGTCGATCTGGGCACCGGCGAGGTGACCAGCGCGGAAGCGCTCGCCCGCTGGCACCACCCCACCCACGGCATGATCGACCCCCTGCGCTTCCTGGAGGCGGTGGAACGCTCGGGTCTGCTACCCGCCTTCGCCGAAGCGATCCTCGACCAGGCGCTGATCGCGGCGGCCAACTGGCGCGACGCCGGCTTCGACGTACCGGTCGCGGTCAACGTGTCCCCGCGCAGCCTGCTCGACGCGCGGTTCCCGGGCGCGGTGCTGGCCCGCCTGCGCGCCCACGACCTACCACCGGACCGGCTCGTGCTGGAACTGACCGAGACGCTGACGCTCAGCCAGCTCGACGTGGTCGACCGGGTGCTCAGCCGACTGCGCGACGAGGGTGTCCGGTTGGCGTTGGACGACTTCGGCACCGGCTACTCCTCCCTCTCCCTGCTCTCCCGGATCCCGGTGCACGAGCTGAAGATCGACCGGAGCTTCGTGACGACGATGGAGAGTTCGACGGAGGCCGCCGCCGTCATCCGCTCCACCCTCGACCTGGGCCGCAGCCTCAACCTGGACGTGGTGGCCGAGGGGGTGGAGAGCGAGCCGCAGCGGCGGGCCCTCTGGGAGCTGGGCTGCGTCGCCGGCCAGGGGCACCTGTTCGCCCGGCCGATGCCGGCCGGCACCCTGCTCGCGGCGATGCAACGCGGTTCGGGCGGCCGCCCGGGCACCCTGGCCCCGCCGCTACACGACGTCGGCGCGGTGATCCGGTTGAGCCAGAACCGCCGCCAGACCGGCCGTTCCCGCCCCGACCGCCTCCCGCACCTGCCCGCCTGAGCGAGCACGCCGGTCTGCCAGACTGGCGCCGTGACCGCCGACGACCCGACCGACCGCCGCCGTCGCCGGCACTGGCGGACGCTCGACAACGCCGCCGGCGGGCTCGCCCTCGACCTCGGCCTCTATGCCGTCTCGGCCATCTTCGCCGCGATCACCGCGGTCACGTCGACCCTGCTGCCACACCGAGCCTGGGGCGCGGTCGCCACCGTCGGCTACCTGATCGCCACGCTGGCGGTGATCGCCCAACTTCTGCTTCGACGGCGCTCCCCAACCTCCCGACTCGCCGGTCTGCCAGCCCGCTGGGCGGTCACCGGTCTCGCGTGGGCGAGCACCGCACTGCTGCCCCTCCTCTGGCAGAGCATCGAACGGGCCGGCGGACGCACCGATCGGGCCCAGGAGGAGGTGCTGGTCGTGGAGCAGGCCGGCGCCCGTCTCCTGGAGCACGGCACGCCGTACCTCGGGCCCGACGCGATCGCCGTCCTGCCGCCCGGTGAGCAACTACTCGGCTACACCCCGTACCAGCCCGGCATGGCGATGTTCGGCCTGCCCAGGGCACTCGCCGACACCTGGTGGACCGACTCCCGGGTCTGGTTCGCGGTAGGCACCGCGCTGGCGCTCGCCCTGGCCGTGGCCGCCCTGCGCACACCGGCCACCGCCGGTCAGGCCACCCCCGCCGACACCCGTCACCGGCGGGACGCGGCTCTGCTACGCGGCGTGCAGGCCGCCACCGTGCTGCCGATCTGCGCTCTCACCCTCGCCACCGGCGGCGACGACCTGCCCGTACTCGCGCTCTGCCTGCTGGCCCTCGCGCTCGCGGCCGCCGACCGACCCGGCCGGGCCGGCCTCGCGGTCGGGCTGGCCGGTGCCCTGAAGCTGTTCGCCTGGCCGGTCGCCCTGGTCCTGATCGTCTGGGGTCTCACCAGACGCGCGGGCACACGGGTCGCCGCCGGCGCGATCGGCCTGCCCGTCGCAGCCCTACTGCCAGCGATGCTGGTCGACCGCGACGCGCTGACCGAGAACGTGCTCCGCTTCCCCCTCGGCCACGGCCTGGTCACCAGTCCCGCGCAGTCCCCGTTCCCCGGCTACCTGATCGCCAACGCGCTGCCCGCCGGGCGACTGATCGCCGCCGCGCTGCTGGTCGCGGCCGGCGTGGCCATCGCCGTCCGGCTCACCCGCCGCCCGCCCCGCACCGCCGTCGCCACCGCGCTGATCTGCGGATACGGGCTGCTCGTCGCCATCGCCCTGATGCCCTCGACCCGCTTCGGCTATCTGCTGTACCCGATGGCGCTGCTCACCTGGGCACCCGCCCTGCACCGCCCGGTCGACGCGCCGGCCGCCCCGGTTCTCGGCAACATGTCCGGTCGGACCACTTCGGCGTAACTGCCGGGCGAAACGACGCTCCAGGGCGTAGACCTGAAGGCATGACGACCTACCGCGACCGGGCCGAGGCGGGCCGGATGCTCTCCGACCGACTCTCCGCACTCATCGGCGAACCGGACGTCGTGGTTCTCGGCCTGGTCCGTGGCGGCGTTCCGGTCGCACGGGTCGTCGCCGAACGCCTCGGGGCACCACTGGACGTGCTGGTCGTGCGCAAGCTCGGCATGCCGTGGGCTCGGGAGGTCGCCTTCGGCGCGCTCGGGCCGGGCAATGTCCAGGTGCTCAACGACGCCGTGGCCAGCCGACTCAGCAGCGACGACATCGCCGAGGTCAGCCAGAAGGAACAGGCCGAGCTGGAACGCCGGGAACGCCTCTACCGGGGCAATCGGCCACAGCTGGACCTCACCGGTCGGACGGCGGTGATCGTCGACGACGGCCTGGCCACCGGCGCGACCGCCCGCGCCGCCGTGGAGGTCGCCCGCCAACTCGGGGCACGCCGGGTCGTCGTCGCGGTCCCGGTCGGCGCGCAGGAGGCGTACGAACTGCTCGCCGCCGAGGCGGACCAGGTCATCTGCGCGCAGCGCCCACCGGACTTCGGCGCGGTGAGCGTCTACTACGAGGACTTCCACGAGGTGTCCGACGAAGAAGTCACCGAGGCGCTCACAGCAACTGCCTAGGTGGACCAGGTACCGTCGGGAGATGAGCCTCACCTGTCCCAAGTGTCACGGAGAAATGCGCCAGTACGAGCGCAGCGGCGTCGTCATCGACCAGTGCGGGGAGTGCCGAGGCATCTTCCTGGACCGCGGCGAACTGGAGAAGCTGTTCGAGGCGGAGGCCAACTGGAGCCGCCAACAGGCTGGCGGCGCGCCACCGCAGCCGGCCCAGCAGCCGGCCGGCTACCCGCCGCCTCCGGCGCCGCACCAGCCCGGTTACGGTGCCGTCCCGCCGCCGCCCCCGCCCGCACACGGCTACCCGCCGGCCCCGGCCTACGGCCACCAGCAGCAGCACCACGGTTACCACGGGCACTACCGGCAGAAGAAGCGCAAGGGCTTCCTCGACGAGATGTTCGGCTGAGCCGAGATCGACCTCCCGCCCGGGCCGATCCGCGCGTCGGCCCGGGCACATCGCCCACACCGTCGATGGTTGGCGGGCGGGATGGTCCGTGCCAGGCTGAATCGCATGACCGCGATCCGGCCGGACGAGGCGCTGGCCCAGGCGTACGACGGGATCACCGCGGTGGTCGGCGGCCTCGACGACGCGGGCCTGCAACGAGCGACCCGCTGCCGGGGCTGGCTCGTCGCGGATCTGCTCCTGCACGTGCTCGGCGACGCCCAGCGGGCACTGGTCGCACTGGCCAGCCCCGTCGACGGCCCTGCCGACGTCGACGACGTGAGCTACTGGCGTGACTTTCCCGCCAACGACGACGAGGCCACCCGGCACGCCTGGTGGGTCCGGCGATCGGCCGCCGCGTTCGACCGTCCGACCGGGATCGTCCAACTCTGGCGGGAGACCGCCCCGGCGGCGGTCCGCGCCGCCGCGTCAGCCGATCCCGAGAGGTACGTGACCACGCAGGGGCACGTTCTGCGCGTACCGGATCTCCTCGCCACCCTGACCACCGAGGCCGTCGTCCACCACCTGGACCTGACACCGGAACTGCCCGGCGCGCCGCCGCCCGGCCCACTGGCGGTACGCGTCGCGGTGGCGAGCATGGAGGGTCTGCTGAGCGATGACACGGTCCGCCCCACCGCGTGGAACGATCATGACTTCCTGCTGAAGGCCACCGGGCGTGTCCCGCTCACCGATCGGGACCGGTTGGAGTTGGGCGAGTCGGCGGGCTGGTTTCCGCTGCTCGGCTGATGTCTGCTGCTCGGCTGATCGACGGGCGGAGTGTCGCGCCGGTCAGCCGATGGCCATGTCCACGAAGCGGGACAGGTGCAGCTGGGCCGCGACGGTCACGGTGTCGGTCGGTCCATTTCGATGCTTGGCGACAATAAAATCCGCCTCCCCGGCCCGCGGCGACTCCTTGTCGTAGTAGTCGTCGCGATGCAGCAGGATGACCACGTCGGCATCCTGCTCAATTGAGCCTGATTCCCGCAGGTCGGACAGCTGGGGTCGCTTGTCGGTGCGCTGCTCGGGGCCACGGTTCAGCTGGCTGACCGCGATGACCGGGCACTCGACCTCCTTGGCGAGCAGCTTCAGGCCACGGGAAAGGTCGGCGACCTCCTGCTGCCGGCTCTCGGTGCGCTTCGGTGAGGTCATCAGCTGGAGATAGTCGACCACGATCATTTTCAGGTCGTGCCGCTGCTTGAGCCGGCGGGCCTTGGCCCGGATCTCCATCAGGTTCATGCTCGGCGTGTCGTCGACGAAGAGCGGCGCCTCGCTGATCTCGCCCATGCAGCGGGCCAGTTTGGTCCAGTCGTCGTCGGAGAGCTGACCGCTACGCAGCACGTGCAGCGGCACCCGCGCCTCGGCGGAGAGCAGCCGCATGACGATCTCGACCTTGCTCATTTCCAGGGAGAAGATGGCCGCAGCCTGGTTCGCGCGAATCGCAGCATTTCGGGCAAAGTCCATGCTTGCGGTGCTGTTATGGGTAGGGATCATCGCCCGGCTGGCCAGGTAGAGATGCTCGGGGTTGTCCACCGTGACGCATCGAACCGGCACGCTCGGCACCGGGCGGACATCGACGATGAACCGCGAGGTCGTCCGGACATCGGAGGCTGTGCGGCGGCGTTCGCCGTGCGCATCCCGCTTGCGTTTGAGGCGGAAGATGCCATCCGGCGTGGAGAAGTTCAACGTGTATGCGATGGACGACTCGGGGGTGCGACCGCGTACCGGCTTCGCGTTGACCGTGCAGCGGTAGCCGAGGCTGACGACGAGCTCGCGCACGTCCTCTGCCAGCCGCTTCGAGGTCGACGTGTACTGAAGGTTGCCGGCGGGGGCGACGGTGCCATCGGTGTCCATCAGTCCAGCTAGCAACGCCCGACGCTGGACCTCGGAGGCGCGCAGGTAAACGCCCGGGATGTGCTTGTCCGCTGCCACCCCGACCTGACGCAGCAGCCCGAGAAAGGAACCGTTCTGGTTGTGGCAGTCGGCACACTTCCGGGTTGCTGGATTCTCACGCAACGCTCGGGTGGAGACGCCGCAGTCCACGCAGACGCCGTTGCCCGGAGCGGCGGGCTGGGGCAGCAACAGGATGGTGTAAACCATTGGCCCGCTGGGTCGAACGGCGAAGCCGTCCGCCTCGATCTGCGTCACCATCTCCGGATCTGCGGTGGTGAATCGGCTGGCCCCGGTGTGGCCGTCGCCGAGCCACGCCCCCAACGTGTAAGGCGGGATCAGCAGCTCCCGATCCGGAAGGTGAAGGGGGGCGCTGTTCCGTACGGCGTGGTTGAGCCGTCGGTCGGCGGTGTCAGTACGCAGCGTGGCCGCGATCTCGGCAGTGGTAACGACGCCGTCGTGGTCGGCCCGACTGCCAGCATTGACCTCTCGCTCGGCTCGTTCAAGAAGCGCGCTCAGAAGCGGACCGGCCGGATAGCCGGGCGCAGTCCAGTTCCGTGTCTTGCCGCTGCGGACGATGGGGCGGCTGATCCGGCCGATCGACCCGACCTCACGGGCGACGGTGTGCAGGACATGCCGGAACTCCGGCCCAACCTGCTCGATCGTGTCGAAGAGTGTAATCGGCTGGTTTTGCACGGCACTGAGCCTCTTGTTTGCCGCACGTAGGTTGGCCAGCGACGATTCGGACCAGTGCCGCCTTTGCCGCGCCGGCCCCTGCCGCCGACTCACCCGAGTGGTCGTCTTCCACAGGTGCTCCGCGTCCGCCACGATGACCGTGCCGTCGGAGAACTCCACCTCGTAACAGGGACGACCGTGCATGACGTCGAAGGCATGGGTGACAGTGGTGGGGCTGCCGTCCGCCGACAGAAGTTGATCGCCGACCCGAATGTCACCCATGGTGGTCCAGCCGTCGGGCGTCGGCAGTGGGGTATCGAGCGCGAGCGCTTTACCCAAGCCAGGCCTGCCGGCCACGATGATCAACTGGCCGGCGTGCAGGCCGTTGAGCAGTCGGTCCAGGTCGCTGAAGCCGGTCGGCACACCGGTCATCACACCGCCCTGCGCCCCCACCGCCTCGATCTCGTCCAGCGTCGGCTGCAACATGTCGGCCAGGATCGCGAAATCCTCGCTGACTCGACGTTCGGTGACGTCGTAGACGGCCTGCTGGGCAAGGTCCACGATGTCGTCGACATCGCGGCTACCGCCATTGGCCGTGCCGTAGCCCAGCTGCACGATCTTGGTGCCGGCCTCGACCAGCCGGCGCAGCACCGCCCGTTCGCTGACGATCCGGGCGTAGTAGGCGGCGTTGGCCGCTGTGGGCACGCTGGCGATGAGGGTGTGCAGGTAGGGCGCGCCACCGATGCGGGCCAGATCACCGGAATCGGTCAGGGCGGCGGCCACGGTGATCGGGTCGGCCGGCTCACCCCGGCCGTAGATGTCCAGGATGATGTCGAAGATGGTGGCGTGCACCGGCCGGTAGAAGTCGTTGGTCTTGAGGATCTCGACGACGTCGGCGATGGCGTCCTTGGAGAGCAGCATTCCACCGAGGACGCACTGCTCGGCGGCAACATCCTGCGGTGGAGTCTTGTCGAACTGGCCGTCCCGCTGCGCGGGTGGTTGGCCGCCGCCGGAGCGTGGCTCTGCCCGCATGTCGTCAGTGACCGACATGGGTCCCCCCTCCACTGCGCCGGATCCGATCCCAGCTCTACCGCTGGGATACGACACTTCCGTCCGACCGGGCCGGTCGATCGGGGGCCATCGCGCCGGCGGTCGAGGGCCAACCATACGGACCCCGAGGTCAGGGACTCAACAACGCCGGTGGACGAGCCTCGGGACAACCTGTGGATGCCGGTGGACAGCATGTGCGTTGCGTGTGCACAGGCTGTGGATAACGCTTGGGGAATTCTTGGCCACTCGCCGCTGACCTGGGGAAACATGCTCCCCAGCCTGTGGAGGAGAATATTTCGGTCGGGCCTGTGACACGATCGTCCCGTACTATCTCCAGCGAACGGCTACACCTGGACAGCGGATGCCGCTTTCGGTTCAGAAGGGTCACACTCCGGCCGTGAGTTACCGGGACTGGGGACGCGGGGATGGCAGCCCGCGCGAGCGCCAGCCGATCACCTCGTGGGGTGAGCGCGCGGCGTCCCTTCCGGTTGACCCGTACGACGAGGACGGGCGCTACCGCACCTCCAGCCGGCGGCGTGCGTTGGACCGCGGCCAGGATGAGCCGGTCGACGCCTACCTGCCCCGGTGGGCTCTGGAGTCGGGGGTCCGGCACGCTGACGGTGGCGGTCGCCACGCGGCTCCGGACGAGGATGAGCCCGAGCCCGAGCGGCCAACCTCCGGTGCCGGCCGGCGGTCCATCGAGTCGCAGGGCAGCCGACGGCGGGTCAGCGAGACGAGTTGGCGGGAGCAGGCGGCGATCGGTGCGGCTCCCGATTCGGACCACACCCGGGAGTGGACGCTCGACCGTCCGCAGGAGCAGGGGTACGCCGGCCGTCGGCGCGCCGACGCCGGGGAGGATGAGCCGATCTCCGGCGCTGTCCCGGACCGCCGTCCTCGCCGTGCGCCCGCCGGCCGTCCACAGGTGATCTGGTCGGGCGGGGATCTGGAGCCCACCCCGACCGAGCCGGCGCCTGGTCAGGACGTGAGCCGTCCCAGCCGGCGCAGCCGCCGTGCGGCGGAGGAGTCCTGGTCCCGCCCGCCGGCCGACCCATGGGCACGCGGTGCGGACCGGGTGGCTGAGCCCGAGCCGTCGTACCCGCCAGCGGTGGATCCGTGGGACGCCTCGGGCGTGCACGCGTGGCCCCCCGTGGCCGGTGCGGACGACGTGGACCTGAGCGGGCAGTGGTCGGCGGTGGAGAGCGTCGGTGGCTGGGAGCGGTCCGACCGCACCGGGCAGTGGGAGCGGTCCGCGGTCGAGGACGACCAGTGGGACCGTACGCTGCCGCCGCGCTCCGACCGGTCGGTGGCGGCGGAGGATGGGCAGACCCGGGGCGACGGGTTCTGGTCCGGCACTCGGCTGGCCGATGACGACCCACGTTGGATGGATCCGTCGACGTCGGCGCCCCGGTCGCCCGTGGTGGGCTACACCGCTCCCCGGCCGCGCAGCGCGCCTGTACCGCGCGGGGGTGCGCCACGACGTCGCGCGGACCGGCCTGCGGTTGCGGCGGCGTCGGTGCGTCGGCGGGTCGAGTCGGCGGCTACGGGTGCCTGGGCTCGGCGTCTGGAGGACGACCTGCTCGACCCGGATCCGGGTGGGTCCTTCCGGCCGTTGCTGTACACGGCCGCCTGCTACCTGGTGCCGGCGATGTTCATCTTCGTCTGGCTGTTGACGTTGGACAGCCAGGCACCGGCTGGTTGTGTGACCGACATCAGCGGGGGCGGATGCGACTCGCCCCGGTCGCGCGCGTTGGAGTCGCTCCTCGCCGGCTCACCGCGCTTCGGGTTGGCGTTGGTGAGCAGTCTGGTGGTGGCGGCGCTGCTACGCCGGGTGGGTACGACATGGCGGTCGGCCACCATCGCGCTCGCCGCCGCGGTGGTGGGCGGCGGCCTCTCCACGGTGCTGATCAGCGCGGTGACCGGTCAGCCGATCGGGTGACAGCGCCGGCGCCAGCTCGGGCCGGGCCAAGCGGGACTTGATGACCGTACGCACGAGGGCCCGCACCGATCGCTCGGTGCGGGCCCTCGTGATGGTGTTGCGGACGTCAGCCCTGAACGACGTTCAGGTTGAACGACGCGGTCACCTCGGGGTGCAGCTTGATCTTCACCGGGTAGGTGCCGGTCGACTTGATGTGACCGGCCACCTCCAGCCGACGCCGGTCGAGGACCGGGCCGCTGGCCGCCTTGACGGCGTCGACGATCTCGGCCGGGGTGACCGAGCCGAAGAGCCGTCCGCCGTCGCCGGCGCGGACCTTCAGGTTGATCTTGAGACCCTCGAGCTGAGCCTTGACCTCGTTGGCGTGGTCGAGGTCGCGGATCTCGCGGGCCCCACGGGCCCGCTTGATGACCGTGACCTGCTTTTCCGCGCCCTTGGTCCAGGCGATCGCGAAGCCCTGCGGCAGCAGGTAGTTACGGCCGTAGCCGTTCTTAACCTCGACGATGTCGCCCGGGGCACCGAGGCCGGACACTTCCTGAGTCAGGATGATCTTCATATCGGTGCCTCCTCTCAGCGGGTGGTGGCCGTGTACGGCAGGAGCGCCATCTCACGGGCGTTCTTGACCGCACGGGCGATCTGCCGCTGCTGCTGCGAGGTCACGCCGGTCACCCGTCGAGCGCGGATCTTGCCGCGATCGGAGATGAACTTGCGCAGCAGCGCGGTGTCCTTGTAATCGATATAGGTGATCCCGTCCTTGTCGAGCGGGTTCACCTTCTTCTTCGGCTTGCGAAGTGCCGCAGCCTTGGCCATTGCACGTGCTCCTGGTTTGCGATCGCGGGCGCTCGGCGCCATTAGAACGGTGGCTCCTCGTCAAAATTGGCGCCCGAACCGGCACGCGCGGGAGAAGGAGCAGCCGAAGCCCAGGGGTCGTCGAAGTTGCCTCCGCCGCCACCCTGGTTGCCACCGCCACCGCCGCCACCGAAGCCGCCGCCACCGCCGCCGGAGCGGGACATCTTCTGCACCTTCGCCGTGGCGTAGCGCAGCGACGGGCCGATCTCGTCGACCTCAAGCTCGATGACAGTGCGCTTCTCGCCCTCGCGGGTCTCGTACGACCGCTGACGCAGCCGGCCCGACACGATCACCCGAGCGCCACGCTGCAGCGACTCGGCGACGTGCTCGGCGGCCTGCCGCCACACGGTGCATGCGAGGAACAGCGGCTCGCCGTCCTTCCATTCGTTCGACGCCTTGTCCATGAAACGGGGCGTCGAAGCGACTCGGAACTTGGCGACCGCAGCCCCGGAGGGGGTGAACCGCAACTCGGGGTCATCGGTCAGATTGCCGATGACCGTGATGGTGGTGTCTCCTGCCATGACCATCTCCTCGCGCACTCAGCGTCTCGTCGTACAGGCTCGCAGAGCCGTACGACAGAGTCGCGGAGGCTGATCCGGACGAACCGGGGTTGGATGCTCTAGCGCATTTCCGGTCGGATGACCTTGGTGCGCAGCACGGACTCGTTGAGCCGGAGCTGACGGTCCAGCTCGGCCACCGCAGCAGGCGTGGCCTGCAGGTCGATGACGGCGTAGATGCCCTCGGCCTTTTTGTTGATCTCGTACGCGAGGCGCCGGCGGCCCCACACGTCGGTCTTCTCAACCGAGCCACCCGCGGTCCGAATCACGTTCAGGTACGTGTCGAGCGACGGTGCGACGGTGCGTTCCTCGAGGCTGGAATCGAGGATGACCATTAGTTCGTAGTGACGCAAGACGTGCTCACCTCCTGTGGGCTAAGCGGCCACGGTCCTTCCGTGGCAGGAGGTCTTGTGTCGCTGCCCGCACGTGCCGAGGGAACCCGGCCGGACGCGGACAACCTGACCAGGATACCCGGTCCGGACGATCATGCCCGGGGTGGTCGGGTCAGCGCCCGGACGCGCCGACGGGGGTCCACCGCCCGACCGTCTACCGGCCAGTGGTGGACCCCCGTCAACGAGGCCGCGGGGCGTCCCGTCCGCATTCCTTGGGTGGGACCTGGGGAGGAACGACCACACCGATGAGGTTGGACCGAAGACGCCCCGCGGAGCTTTATCGTGTTGTTACCTGACGATACAACGGCACTCGTACCTTGTCGGGGGAAAAAGCACAAATTTCCGAGATTCCTCATCGGTCCGGGTTCGTCGCGAAGGGTCGTCCCCGCCGCGCCGGGCCGCGCGGCGGGGTGACCTCGCTGTCGGCCACCGACCACCGGTCGCCGTACGCGGCGCTCGCGCCGCCGGCGGTACCGGGCGCTGATCGCCGGTTCAATCCCATCAACGATCGTCGGTCCGTGCGGTGACGCGACCGCCCGGCACAACGGCCCAGCCGTCGCCCCGGTCGTCAGGCTCGCGACGTAGGCTCGCTCGCATGCGTATCGGAGCCCACGTCGATTCGACCGACCCGCTGGCGGAGGCGGCCGCCCGGTCCGCCGACACCGTGCAGTTCTTCCTCTCCGACCCACAAGGGTGGAAGGCGCCCCAGCCTCGCGAGGACGCCGAGCGGCTACTCGCGGCGGAGGTCGACCTCTACGTGCACGCGCCGTACGTCATCAACGTGGCCACCCTCAACAACCGCATCCGGATCCCCAGCCGAAAGCTGCTGCTCGGGCACGCCACCGCGGCCGCCACCATCGGCGCCAAGGGTCTGATCGTCCACGGCGGTCACGTCAACGCCGGGGACGACCTGGCCGTGGGCTTCGACAACTGGCGCAAGACGTTCGCGTACGCAGCCGACTCCGGCGGCTTCGGCGTACCGGTCCTGATCGAGAACACCGCCGGCGGCGACAACGCGTGCGCCCGACGACTGGACGCGCTGGCCCGACTGTGGGACGCCATCGGCGACTACGAGGTCGGCTTCTGCCTGGACACCTGCCACGCGTACGCGGGCGGCGAGGAACTGCTCGGCCTGGTCGACCGGGTCAAGGCGATCACCGGGAGGATCGACCTGGTACACGCCAACAACTCCAAGGGCGCGTTCAACTCGGGCCAGGACCGGCACGACAACCTGGGCGGCGGGACGATCGACCCCGAGCTGGTGGTAGCGGTGATCCGGGCGGCCGGGGCGCCGGTGGTCGTCGAGACCCCGGGAGGCGTCGTCGGCCAGGCCGCCGACATCGACTTCCTCCGACAGCAGCTCGGGACGGAGAGCCCCGCAGCATGACGACCGGACAGCCCGGGACCGGCAACGCCCGGCCCACCTCCGCCGGCGCGGGCGCCGAGATCCGACCCTCCACGGCGTCCGCAACGGGCACCCCCGCCCGGCCGGCTCGCACCTCCGACGCCGTCTCCGGCAAGACTCCCGCGCCGGCCGCCGAGACCACTGCGCCGAGCGCGGGGGCCGTCGCGGACCAGCCGCGGTCGAGCGACGGCGGAACAACCGGAGCCACCACGAACGGCGGCCCGCAGCCCTCGAAGAGCGACATCGCCAAGAAGGAAGCGGCCGGGGACGCTGCCACCGGCGAGGGCGGCGGCCGGAAGGGCAGCGCGGCCGCGGGCGACACCGAGGATGGCACCGCAACCAGCGACAGCACCGCCAAGGACAGCAGCACCGCCAAGGCCGACAGCACGACGACCGACCCGGCCAAGGCCGACACCCTGGCGAAGGACGGCACCTCGGCTAAGGACGGCACGGACGGCGGCGGCTCGGAAGACGTCCCGGTCAAGGGCACAAGAGCGGGCAAGGGCAAGTGGTGGAGTAGGGGCAAGAGAGCGGGCAGGACCGACGGTCAGGCAAAGACCGACGGTGACACCAAGACCGATGAGGCCAAGCCGGACGACCCCGATCGTTGGGAGGCGTTCGTCTCCGCTCCGGAGCCGAAACCCTCCATCGTCAGCCGGGCGGGCCGAGCCGTCGGCCGGTTCCTGATCCACGAGTGGACCCTGGCCGCCCTCGGCGCGCTGGCACTGGCCGTGCTGATGACCTGGCCAACGTTGCGCTATCCCCGCTACACGCTCCCGCAGGACTACTGGGACCCGAGCCTGCAGGCCTGGCAGATGGCCTGGTCCGGGCACATCCTGCTGGCCGACCCGGCGCGCCTGTGGCAGTCCAACACGTTCTTCCCCGAGTTGTGGAGCTTCGCGTTCTCCGACACACTGCTCGGCTACGCCCCGGCCGGGATGCTCGGCAGCGGCCCCGAGGACGCGGTGCTGCGCTACAACATCATGTTCGTGCTGGCGCACGCGCTCGCCACGCTCGGGGCGTACGCGCTGGCCCGGCAGCTCGGGGCCGGCCGGATTGCCGCCGCTGTCGCTGGCGTCAGCTACACCTACGCGCCGTGGTTGCTGGCCCAGGCCGGGCACCTGCACGTGCTCTCCAACGGCGGGATCCCGCTGGCGCTGGCGATGTTGGCGCGGGGGCACGGCTGGTCACTGCGGCACGGTTACCGGCCCGAGCGCCGGCACGACGCCTGGGTCTACGCCGGTTGGTTGGTGGCAGCCTGGCAGCTCAGCCTCGGTTTCGGCATCGGGCTTCCGTTCGCGTACTTCCTGGCCTGCGCGGTGCTGGTCGCCGTCGTCCTCTTCTACGCGCGGCGGCTGCGCACCGGTCAGGCCGTGCCGTTCGGTCGTCGGCTGTTCGTCGCCGACCTGCTCGGTGGGTTGTTGTTCGCCGGTGTGGGCCTGCTGATGGCGTTCCCGTTCTTCAAGGTGACCGAGCTGCACCCGTACGCCGAGCGGACCATCCGCGACATCAGCATCTTCTCGCCGCCGGCGTCGGGTTTCGTGACGGCGCCCGCCGAGTCCCGAATCTGGGGTGGACTGCACGAGGGGGCACGCGCGGCGCTGCCGTGGCACCCGGAGATGACCCTGCTACCGGGCTTCGTGCTCTACGCGCTCGCCGCGGGTGGGCTGTTCTTCTCGGTCTGGCGGCTGCGGCACCGACTGCTGCTGCTGGCCGGGGTGCTGGTGACGATGGCCTTCGCGATGGGCACCCGCTTCTTCGACGGCACCTTCACCTACGTACCGCTCTTCGAGCACGTGCCGGGCTGGAGCGCGCTGCGTACCCCTGGTCGTTTGATGCTCTGGACCACATTGCTGCTCGGCCTGCTCGCGGCGGGCGCGGTCACCGCGCTCACCGACCGGGTCCGCGAGTTGGCCGCACAGCGGATCCCGTCGTGGCCGGGGCCGTGGCTGCGGTTGGCCACCCTGCTGCCGCTGCTGTTGGTCACCGTCGAGGGCCTGAACAGCACCCCGCATCCGGTGGTGCCGACCCAACCGGCGGCGATGCGTACGGCGGAGGGGCCGCTGCTGGTGCTGCCCAGCAACCAGAGCCTGGACCAGCACGTGATGCTCTGGTCGACCAGCGGGTTCCCCGACGTGGTCAATGGCGGTAGCGGCTTCACTCCGCGCCAGCTCGACGACGTCCGGCGGGTGAGCCAGTCGTTCCCCGACCAGACCAGCGTCGACTACCTGCGCACGCTCGGCGTCCGCACGGTGGTGTTACTGCGCAGTCAGGTGCCGGGCACGCCGTGGGAGATCACCATCGACACGCCGGTGGAGTCGCTCGGCATCAGCCGGCAGGACGTCGGCGACGCCGTGGTGTATCGGCTCTGAGGCGTGGCTGCTCTGTCCGGGCGGGCTTTTCGGGGGAGCCCGCCCGGCTCCGGGCGGTCAGGCTTGATCCCTGCGCCGGGCGGGCTCCCCCGAAAACCCTGACGTGAGCAGGCCGCGTTCGACCTGGTGGGGCTCAGGTGGTGACGGGTTCGGGTGAGGGCTCGCTGGTCGTGGGGCGGCGCCATCGGTCCAGCCAGGGAGCGTCGGGTGCGCCGTCGAGCACGCCACCGTCCGGGTCGTCGGGATAGGTGGCCCGCACCGCGTCCCGCTCGGGGTGCAGGATCTCCTGGATGACCAGCACGCAGAGCACCACCACGGTGGTCAGCCGCAGCGTGGCCGCCAGGACGAACACCCCTTCCGGGAAGACCGGGCGGCTGGTCGCCGCACCGAGCAACTCCCCGTAGAAGGCGGCGAAGTAGCAGACCTCGGCGACCTGCCAGAGCAGGAAGGCGCCCCACTTCGGCCGGGCCAGCACCACCAGCGGCAGCAGCCACAGCACGAACTGCTGCGACCACACCTTGCTGAAGATCAGGAACGCGGCGACCACCAGGAAGGCCAACTGGGCCAGCCGCGGTCGGCGCGGCGCCCGCAGCGCCAGCACGGCCACACCGAGGCAGGCCAACCCGAACAGGGCGTACGAGAGGTTGTTGAGGGTGGGGATGTTGACGTTCAGCCATTCGAACGGGCCGAGCCGAGCGGGGTCGCTGCCGACCTTGCCGTCCAGGTAACGCCCGATGTACCAGAGCGTGCCCCAGTCGATCGGCCGGGTGGTGTTCAGTTCGAAGAACCGGTCCCAGTTCTCCGGGTAGGCCCGCGCGGCCGGCAGGTTCACGAGCACCACGGCGGCGATCGCCGTACCGATGGCGACGAGCGCGGCGCGGACCCGGTCGGCCCGCAGCGCCAGGATGAGGATCGGTCCGAGCAGGAACAGCGGCCAGAGCTTCGCCGCACCGGCCAGCCCAAGCAGCACGCCGGCCACCGCCGGTCGTTTCCGGGCCCAGGCCAGCAGGCCGAAGGCGGCAAGCCCGATGGCGAGCAGGTCCCAGTTGACGGTGGCGGTGAGCACCAGAGCCGGGGCGAGCGCGAACAACGCGGCGTCCCAGGGTCGTCGGCGCCGCAGCGCCAGGATCACCGCCACGGTGGCCACCGCGAGCGCGCCCAGCACCAGCGCGTTGAGGTTGTAGAACCACTGGCCCTGGTTGATGCTCGGGTCGCCGTCACCGATGGCGTGCACCGGCAGGCCCAGCGCCCCCATGAAGTAGCCGGTCAGCACCGGGTACTCGACCGGGTGGTCGCGGTAGGGCACCTTGCCCTCGTTGAGCCCTTCGGCGTAGTAGAGGGCGAGGACGTCGGTGTAGCAGAACCGGGTGTACTGGACGTTGTTCTGCCAGGCGCCGTCCTGGCAGGGCGACTTCTGCACCCAGTGCAGCGCGAGCGTGAGGCAGACCATCGCCAGCACGATCCGGACGGCAGTCCAGAAGCGGCGCTCCCGGCCGGCAGGCCGGTCCAGCGCGGTCGCGTGGTCGCCCAGCGGGCCGCCGATCACGCCGGAGATGCCGCGGACGAACCCGTCGGAGCGGGACGGGTGGTCGGTGGTTCCGGCGTCGTCGATGCCGGGCGTCGACTGGGTGCTCATGAACAGGCATCCTGCCGTACGACGGGGGTGCCCGTCCCGTCCCGGCACGGAGATCCGGGTACGAATACGCCGCCGCCGGCCGGGACAGGTCGTCCGGCCGGCGGCGGCGCGTGGTGCGGTGGTGCGGGTCAGTCCCGGTTGGACGGTGGCAGGCTGGGCAGCAGTTCTCCGCCTCCGCCTCCGCCGCCACCGGGGCCTCCGGGGTTACCCCCCGGGTTGCCGCCGTCACGCGGGCAGAACGGGTTGGTCAGCGGGTCACAGGGCGGCTGCCCACCGGGCCCGCCAGGCCCACCGGGCAGACCCGGGAAGATCGGCGGCGGCGCCTTCGTCTCCACGCCGTTGCCCTTCGTGACGTCGCCCTCGCCGGTGACGCTGGGCAGCGGAATCTCTTCCTGGCCCTTGAGGGCGACGTTCATGTACTTCTCCCAGATCGGGCCGGGGAGCGTCGAACCACCAATGTCCTTGCCGCTGGCGAGCCGGATCTCCGGCTTCTTCGGGTCCCTACTGCCCACCCACACTGCGGTGGCGTTCTGCGGGGTGTAGCCGACCGTCCAGGCGTGCGAGTTGTCGTCCTTGTCGTACTCCCAGGTGCCGGTCTTGGCGGCAGCCTGGCGGCCGTCTTCCAGGGAGAGGTCGTTGGGGCGCGGGATCTGCTTCAGGACGCCGGTGACCTCGTCGGTGATCTTCTTGGGGATCCGCTGCTCGGGCTTGATGCGCTCGCTGCCGACCACCTTCCACTTACCGGTGTCCTTGTCCTGCTGCTCGACCTTGATGACGAAGTGGGCCTTGATGTACTTGCCGTCGTTGGCGAACGTGGCCATGGCGTTCGCGTGGTCGAACACCGTGATCGGGTACTTGCCGAAACCGGTCCAGTTGTCGAACGGGGTCTTCTGCTTCTTCGACAGGTCGAAGGCCTGCGGCGGGTCGACGCCCCACATGGTGGTCACGCCGGCCTTCCTGGCCATGTCGACCACCTTCTGGGGGCCGATCTCGTCGGTGACCCAGTAGAAGGGCACGTTGTACGACTGGATCGTCGACTCTTCGAGGGTGCACCACTTGCCGCACTTGAGGTTGGTGCGGTTGGCGTTCCCGATCTCGACCTTGGTGCCCTCCGGCTTGAACGGGGTGGGGTCCCAGTGCGACTTGACCGAGATGCCGGCCTCGATCGCGGCGGCCAGGGTGTACACCTTCATCGACGAGCCCGGCTGGTGTCCACCGGTCAGGTCGCCGTTCTTGTCGGTGTTCTTGCCCGCGTAGTCGAAGTCGGCGCCGCTGTCACCGCCGTAGTAGGCGAGCACGCGACCCTTCGAAGGGTCGATCGAGACCACCGCCGCCATCAGGTTCTTCGGCTGGTCGTTGAGCTCCGAACCCTTCTTCGACTGCATCGCGGTGTTCTCGGCTGCGGTCTGCAGCTTCGGATCGATGGTGGTGGTGATCCGGTAGCCGCCGTCGCGCAGCGCGTCCACGCAGCTCGTCTTGCCCTCCGCACCGCTGTCGGAGCAGAGACCCATCGTGTCCATCTCCTGACGGACGTAGTTGATGACGTTGCCTCGCGGGCTGTCGACACCGAACCCGTTCCCGCCCTTCTTCGGCGCCAGAACCTTGGGGTACTCGGTCGGCGACGCGGGCCGCCCGGGGGCGTCCACCCAACCTTCCTTCTTCATGCCGCCGATCACGTAGTCCCACCGCGACTTGGCGTCGGTCGGGTTGACCGCCGGGTCGTACCCCTGGTGGGTCTCACTCGCCACAGGCTGCTTGATGACCGCCGCGAGCACCGCACCCTCGCCCACGGTCAGGTCCTTCGCCGCCTTGCCGAAGTACGTCTGCGCCGCGGCCTCGATGCCGTAGGCGCCGCGGCCGAAGTAGATCACGTTCAGGTAGTGCTGCATGATTTCCGGCTTGTCGTACTTCTCGTTCAGCTTGGAGGCGAGGATGGCCTCCTTCACCTTCCGGCCGTACGTGTCGTCCTGGAGGTTCTCGAACGCGTTGCGGGCGTACTGCTGGGTGATCGTCGAGGCACCCTGCTTGTCACCACCGGAGACGTTGTTCCACGCGGCCCGGACGATGCCCTTGTAGTCGACGCCCGAGTGCCGGTAGAAGTTGCGGTCCTCGGCTGCCGCCACCGCGTCCTGCACGTGCTGCGGGATGTCCTTGATCGTGATGAAGGTGCGGTTCTCGCTGCCCAGCTTGGCCAACGGGGTCTTGCCGTCCTTGGCGTAGACGGTGGTGGACAGCGGCAACGGCATCTCGTCGGGCATGACCACGTTGGTCGAGTAGTAGGTGAACCCGACCACGCCGACGCCCGCGAGCATGATGAAGACCGCGAAGCCGGCGATCAGCAGGTTCATCCGCTTGCGCTTCTTCGCTCGCGCCGCCGCACCCGAGTCACCCGCTCCACGACCGCCCCGCCCCGGGCCGTTCGGCCCACCAGGGCCGCCCGGCCCACCAGGGCCGCCGGAGACCGGTGAGACGCTCGCCCGGGCGACCGCGGCACGGCCACCCACCGACGCGGAGCCGACACTGGCCCGACCCGCCGAGCCGGTGCCGACGGAGGCGGCACCGACGGCAGCGGCACCGACCACGGCCCGACCCGCCGGTGCGCCCGGTGCCGGGGAGACGGGCACCGAGGCCCGGCCCGCGCCGGCGCGACCGGGGGCCACACCCGGTGCCGGCGACACCGGCACCGAGGCCCGCCCGGCTCGGCCGGGGGATGCCGAACCCACCGAAGCGGACCCGGCGGCCGCACCGGCACGCGGCGGCACCGAGGCCGAACCGCCGACCGTGGCCCGCCCACCGGCGGCCCGCGGTGTCACCGAGGCGCGGCCCGGGGTCGCCGCGCCGCCCTCCGAGGCCGACCAGCCGCTCCCGCGCGCGTCAGCGCCGGGTCGGCGGTACGCGTCGTCGTCGCCGCCCGGGCCCGTGTACTGGGCCCGTCCGCGCGCAGAACTGGGATCGCCGTACGAGTTCATTCCTCACACCCTGCCGGTCGCGGTGGGGCGCGACTGCGCCGCCACCGGGTTGCCGTGAGTTGCTTCACCCGGGACACCGGCACGGGGGCGCCGACTCACCGAGGTATTTGCCGTATTAATCGGGCCAATCGGACCAACGAGCGGTCGACCGTCCCGGGTGTCCTCTACGGCCCCGGGGCCGGTCCAACCAGCTGCGATCACCGTTGCGCCTCTCGCCTCCGCCGACCGGCGCCCTCGGCGCCCGTCACGTCCCGCTCGCCGGTGCCGTCGCTGTCGCCGGTCAGACCGTCCCGGCCGAGCAGGTACTGCTCGACGAGATGGTTCCAGTCACAGCCGAGGCACACCTCCACCACGAAGACCTGGAACTCACGCAGCGTCATCGCCAGCACGGGCAACTCGGTCAGTGTCCGGGCCTGCCCGGCGGACTGCTTGAGTTCGTCGCCGTAAATGTAGTGGACGAGGGTCAGATTCTCGCTCCGACAGATCGGGCAACGCCGGTCGGTCGGCTCGCCGTGGAACCGGGCGGCGTTCTTCAGGTACGGCGACGCGTCGCAGACGTCGTACGTGCCGACCCGGCCCGCCAGGAGCTCACGCAGCACTGCTCGCTTCTGAAGCGAGTAGTCGACGACCTGGCGCTGCGTACGCATGCGAAGAAGGGTACGCGGTCCGGCCCGAGCAGGCGACCACGCTCACGTTCCGTGACAACACCACCTCGGAACGGGGGTTTGCCCTGGCCCGCGCGACCCGCTAACGTGCGATGTATCGGTCCGATACATCGCGGCGGTTACCACTCGACGCCGGAGGGTAAAGAGAGGGTGGCCAGTGCTTGAGTTCGCCATCCTCGGCCTCCTGCAGGAGTCTCCGATGCACGGCTATGAGCTGCGCAAGGAGCTGACCGCCAAACTCGGCGCGATCCGGGCGGCGATCAGCTACGGCTCGCTCTACCCGACCCTGCGCAGGTTGCAGGCGGCGGGATGGATCACCGAAGCTGCTGAGACACCCGCCACCGCCGAGGAGGTTCCCGCGCTGACCAGCCGACGAGGTCGGGTGGTCTACAAAATCACCGCGGAAGGCAAGGAACGCTTCGCCCAGCTGATCGCACAGGCCGGGCCCGAGACGTACGACGACACGGGCTTCGGTGTGCACTTCGCGTTCTTCGCCCGGACCGACCAGGCGACCCGACTGCGCATTCTGGAGGGTCGCCGCCGCAAGATCGAGGAGCGTCGCGAAGGGCTTCGCGACGTGCTGGGCCGGGCGGCCGAGCGCCTCGACGCTTACACCTTGGAACTGCAGCGCCACGGCCTTGACGCCTGTGAGCGTGAGGTCCGCTGGCTGGAGGAGCTCATCGCGAACGAGCGCTCCGGCCGAGCCCCGACGGTCCCGAACATCGGGACGGCCGGTGGCCGACGAGAAGACAACAGCCCGCCTCCGCCTGGAGAGACCAGGAAAGAGCGGCCGTGACAGAAAAGAAGGAGGCAGACGCTATGGGCTCCGTCCGCGTCGCCATCGTCGGTGTGGGTAACTGCGCCTCGTCCCTGGTTCAGGGCGTCGAGTACTACCGGAATGCCGACCCGAACGACCGCGTCCCGGGTCTCATGCACGTCGCCTTCGGCGACTACCACGTCTCCGCCGTGGAGTTCGTCGCGGCGTTCGACGTGGACGCCAAGAAGGTGGGCATGGACCTCGCGGAGGCGATCGTCGCCAGCGAGAACAACACCATCAAGCTCTGCGACGTGCCGCCGACCGGCGTGTCCGTGCAGCGCGGTCCGACCTTCGACGGTCTGGGCCAGTACTACCGCGAGATCGTCGAGGAGTCCGACGCCACCCCCGTCGATGTGGCGCAGGCGCTGCGTGACGCGCGGGTCGACGTCGTCGTCTGCTACCTCCCGGTCGGCTCGGAGCAGGCCGCGAAGTTCTACGCCCAGGCCGCGATCGACGCCGGCTGCGCGTTCGTCAACGCCCTGCCGGTCTTCATCGCCTCCGACCCCGAGTGGGCCCAGAAGTTCACCGACGCTGGCCTGCCGATCGTCGGCGACGACATCAAGAGCCAGGTCGGCGCCACCATCGTGCACCGCGCGCTGGCGAAGCTCTTCGAGGACCGCGGCGTCGAGCTGCTGCGCACGTACCAGCTCAACTTCGGCGGCAACATGGACTTCATGAACATGCTGGAGCGCAAGCGGCTGGTCTCGAAGAAGATCTCGAAGACCCAGTCGGTCACCTCGCAGATCCCGCACGAGATGAGCAAGAGCGACGTGCACATCGGCCCGTCGGACCACGTGCCGTGGCTGGACGACCGCAAGTGGGCGTACATCCGCCTGGAGGGTCGCTCGTTCGGTGACACCCCGCTCAACGCCGAGCTCAAGCTCGAGGTGTGGGACTCCCCGAACTCGGCCGGCGTCATCATCGACGCCGTCCGGGCCGCGAAGATCGCGCTGGACCGGAAGATCGGCGGCCCGATCCTGTCGGCCTCGTCGTACTTCATGAAGTCCCCGCCGGTGCAGTACGCCGACCACGACGCCCACCAGGCTGTCGAGGAGTTCATCGCCGGCGAGGTCGAGCGCTGACCCGCTGAGCCATCAGCACGGCCGAGGGCCGGGTCCGTACGGACCCGGCCCTCGCCGCGTCCCGACACCCACCCGGCGGGTCGGTCAGGACCAGGCGTGTCGCAGGGCGACCCCGGCCTCCAGCTCCAGCAGCTTGACCTTGCGGGGCAGGCCCCCGCCGAACCCGACCAGCTTGCCGCCGGCACCGACGATCCGGTGACACGGCACGATCACCGGGACCGGGTTGCGGTTGCAGGCCACGCCCACTGCCCGGGCCGCCCCGGAATCGCCGACCCGTCGCGCCACCTCGCCGTAGGTCAGCGTCTCGCCGTACGGGATGTGGGTCATCTCCCGCCACACCGCCCGCTCGAAATCCGAGCCACGCGGCACCGACACCGGAACGGTGAACGCGGTCAGCTCACCGGCGAAGTACGCCCGCAACTCGGCGACAACCTGCGCGGACAGCGCGTCGTCGGGCTCGTCGACCGCTGACTCGACCCGACCGAAATGGGCGCCGCAGACGCTCGTGCCGTCGGTGGCCACGGAGAACTCGCCGATCGGTGAGTCGAGCACGGTCCAACGCATCAACCCATTCTCCCCGACCCGGGCGGACCCCCTCATACCCCGCCGGCGGGAGCCTGTCGACGTTGCGCCGCGTCGATACCGTGCAGGTCGTGGCAACGGGGACGCTCATCTTTCTGATCGTCGGTGGGGCGGGCATCGGGGTGCTCGCACTCGCCCTGCTCGGCACCGAACTGTTCCAGTTCGGGCACGCCGACGTGGACGGTCCGGTCTCGGTCGAGACGGTCGCCGGCTTCGCCGGAGCGTTCGGGTTCGGCGCGGCCATCGTCAACGAACTGCTCGGTGCGCGTACACCCGGCATGATCGTCGGCGCGGCGACCGGCGGCCTGCTCGCCGCCGTGCCCATCGGCTGGTTGGCGTCCCGGCTGAGCCGGGCCGCGCGGAACATGCGCACCGACCCCACCCCCACCCGCGACGACCTGGTCGGCGCGCTCGGCCTGGTCGTCACGCCGGTGCCGGTCAATGGGTACGGCGAAGTCCGGATCCGGCTCGCCGGCCAACCGGTCAAGCTCAGCGCCCGCGCGGACCACCCGATTCCGATCGGCGCCCAGGTCTTCGTCGTGCAGGCGCTCAGCGAGACCAGCGTGCACGTCGAGACCTACTGACCTCCTCTTCACAGACGGGACTCCTTATATGGCCCTTTTAATCGCCATCGGTGGCGCGGTCCTTCTCATGCTCATCCTGGTGCTCTTCGTGCTCTCCCGGATCAAGGTGGCCGGGCCGAACGAGGCGTTCATCGTCACCGGCCGTAAGGGCCGCACCACGCAGACCGCCGACGGCGGCCGGTCCACCGACAACTCCGGGCAGAAAGTCGTGCTGGGCGCCTCGGTCTTCGTGCTGCCGGTGGTGCAGAAGCTCCAGTCACTCGACCTGTCCAGCCGCCGGATCGACGTCGGCATCCGGGGTGCGGTGAGCAAGCAGGGCATCCGGGCGGACCTGCACGGCGTGGCGATCGTCAAGGTCGGCGGCACCGAGGACGCCATCCGGGCCGCTGCCCAGCGGTTCCTGCACCAGCAGGACGAGATCGACAACTTCACCCGCGAGGTGCTAGCCGGCGCGCTGCGCTCGATCGTCGGCCGACTCACCGTCGAGGAGGTCATCCGGGACCGGGCGGCGTTCGCCAGCGCGGTGGCCGAGGAGGCCGAGCACTCGATGACCAACCAGGGCCTGGTGCTGGACACCTTCCAGCTTCAGGACATCCTCGCCGAGGGGTCCTACCTGCAGGACCTGGGCCGGCCCGAGGCCGCCCGGGTGCTCAAGGACGCGGCCATTGCCGAGGCTCGGGCCCGGCAGCAGGCCGAGCAGGAACGGCTGCTCGCCGAGGAGGCCATCGCGGAGGCGAACCGGAACCTGGCCCTCAAGCAGGCCGGCATCCAGGCTGAGATCGACGCGGCGAAGGCGAAGTCGGCCGCGGCCGGCCCGCTCGCCCAGGCCGAGCGGGACCAGGCGATCCTCTCCGAGCAGCAGAAGGTCGCCGAGCGCAACGCCGAACTCAAGCAGCGGCAACTGGACACTGAGGTACGCAAGCCCGCCGACGCGGCCCGGTACAAGGTGGAGCAGGAGGCCGAGGCGTCCCGGAACGCGGCGGTGCTGCACGCGGACGCGCAGCGGCAGTCGGTCATCGCCGCCGCGCAGGCCTCCGCCGAACAAGCCCGGCTCACCGGTGAGGGCGAGCGGGCCCGGCGTGCCGCGCTCGCCGAGGCGAACGCCATCGAGGGCGCCAAGGAAGGTGAGGCCGAGCAGCGGCGGCGCTCCGCCATCGCCGAGGCGGTGGAGCGGGAGGGTCAGGCCGAGGCGGCGGCCATCCTGGCCAAGGGTGAGGCCGAGGCGGACGCGATGGCGCGCAAGGCCGAGGCGTTCGCCGCGTACGGGGAGGCGGCGGTGCTGGACCTGCTGGTCAAGGTGCTGCCGCAGGTGGTGGCGGCGGCCAGCGCACCGATCGGGGCGATCGACAAGATGACCGTCATCTCCACCGACGGCGCGTCGTCACTGACGAAGTCGGTGGCCGGAAACGTCGCCCAGGGGCTCCAGCTCGGCAGCGACCTGACCGGGATCGACCTGGCCGGTCTGCTGGCCCGGCTCGGCCCGGCTCCCAGCGCGGGCGGCAACGGCACCGTGACCGGCAAGGGCACCACCGCCGTGGACGGGACGGCCGTCGAGACCCGCTGACGCCGTACGCCGATGGGCGCCGCTCCCCGAGTCGGGGGTGGCGCCCTCAGCCAATCAGGCCCTGTTCGCGGGCCCACCGCAGCAGCTCGGCCTCAGCGGCGTCGCGATCCAGCGGGCCGTGTTCCAGGCGCTGCTCCTTGAGGTGCTTCCAGGCCTGTCCGACCACCGGTCCCGGGGGTACGCCGAGCAGCTCCATGATCGCGTTGCCGTCCAGGTCGGGGCGGACCCGGGCCAGGTCCTCCTCGGCCGCGATCCGGGCGATTCGATCCTCCAGCGCGTCGTAGTCGGCGGCGAGCTGAGCGGCCTTGCGACGGTTGCGGGTGGTGCAGTCCGAGCGGGTCAGCTTGTGCAGTCGGGGCAGCAGGTCACCGGCGTCCGCGACGTAGCGGCGCACCGCCGAGTCGGTCCACTCGCCCCGCCCGTACCCGTAGAAGCGCAGATGCAGCGCGACCAGCGCGGTCACCTTCGCGGTGATCTCCTTCGGGTACCGCATCGCCTTCATCCGGGCCTTCGTCAACCGGGCGCCGACCACCTCGTGGTGGTGGAAGCTGACCCGGCCGTCGGACCCGACCGCCTTCGTCGCCGGCTTGCCCGCGTCGTGCATGAGGGCGGCCATCCGCAGGATGAAGTCGCAGCCCTCCTCCTCGTAGGAGACCGCGTTCTCGACGACCGTCAACGTGTGCTCGTAGACGTCCTTGTGCTGGGCGTGCTCGTCGATCTCCAGCTTCAACCCGGTCAGCTCCGGCAGGAACCGCTCGGCCAGACCGGTGTCGACCAGCAGCCGCAGCCCGGTGATCGGGTCGGCGCCGCAGAGCAGCTTGGTGAACTCGTCGCGGATCCGCTCGGCCGTGATCCGGTCCAGGTCGGCGGCCATCTCGCCCATCGCCGTGTGCACGTCCGGGTGCACCGCGAAGCCCAACTGGGCCGCGAACCGGGCGGCCCGCAGCATCCGCAGCGGGTCGTCGCCGAACGACTCGCGCGGGGTGCTGGGGGTACGGATGACCTTGGCGGAGATGTCCTCCAGCCCGCCATGGGGGTCGGTGAACCGGTGGTCCGGCAGGCTGACCGCCATCGCGTTGATGGTGAAGTCGCGCCGCTTCAGGTCCTCGTCGAGGCTGGTGCCGTACACCACCACCGGATTGCGGCTGACCTGGTCGTACGACTCCGCGCGGAAGGTGGTGATCTCCAGTCGGAGGCCGTCGCGCTGGGCACCGATGGTGCCGAACTCCCGGCCGGTCTCCCAGACCGACTCGGCCCAGCCCTTGATGATCCGCAGCGTCTCGTCGGGGTGCGCGTCGGTGCAGAAATCGAGGTCGTCCCCGAGTCGCCCGAGCAGCGCGTCCCGCACCGAACCGCCCACCAGGTGCAACTCGTGACCGGCGCGGACGAACCGGCGGCCCAACTCGTCGGCGACCGGGGAGACCCGGAGCAGTTCGGCGACGGCGTTGCGCTGCGCGGCGGTGAGTTCGCGGCGGTCGGCGGCGTGGGGAGCAGAGGCTTCGGACATGGGATCGCCAGCCTATCGGGCCGGGGTGTGATCCGATCCGCCGGGCGCGGGTAACGGGTAGCGGTTGACTAAGGTCTGTGACGTGCGGGCCGGTGTCCGGCTCGACGTACCCCTGGGAGGCTGGAGATGAGCGGCGGGCTCTACCGCAGCGCCAACGCCATGCCGGACGGTAACGTACCGCCGGCTGACGGGGCGATCTTCATCTCCGCGGAGCCGCTGAATCAGCCTGCGGTGGAGGCCACGGCACCCCCGCCCGAGGTCGTTGGCGAGACGAGCGCCGCTGCGAACAGCGCCGTCATGGCGATCGGCAGTCTGGTGAGCCGGGGCACCGGCTTCATCCGGAACCTGATGATCGGTGCCGCCCTCGGCAACCTGATCGGCAACGCGTACACGACCGCCCAGTTTCTCCCCAACCAGGTGTACGAGTTCCTGCTCGGCGGGGTGCTGACCAGCGTGCTGATCCCGGTCCTGGTGCGTCGGCGCAAGAGCGACGCGGACCGGGGCGAGGCGTACGCCCAGCGGCTGCTCAGTCTCGCGGTGCTGGCGTTGGCCGCTGCGGCCCTGCTCGCCATGGCGTCGGCGCCCCTGCTGACCGCCATCTACGCCAGCGGCAAGGACGAGGACTACACCGACCTGGTCACGCACCTGTCGTGGCTGATGCTTCCGATGCTCTTCTTCACCGGGGTCAGCGCGTTGATCGCCGCGGTGCTGAACACCCGGGGTCACTTCGCCGCGCCGATGTGGGCCCCCATCCTCAACAACCTGGTGGTGATCGGCACCTTCGGCCTCTACATCGTGGTTTTCGGGGCGAAGGGGTTGCAGCCCGGGGAGGTGGGCGTTGGGCGGACACTGCTGGTTGGTGGCGGCACCCTGCTCGGCGTGGCGGTGCAGACCGCCGGGCTGCTGCCGGCGCTACGCAAGGTCGGCTTCCGCTGGCGGTGGCGGTTCGACTTCCGCGAGTTGGGGCTGCGCGAGCTGGCCCAGCTCGGCGCCTGGATGTTCTGCTACGTGGCCGTCAACCAGCTCGGTCTCTTCGTGGTGGTCAACCTCCTCACCCGAGCCGCGGGTGAGGACCAGGCCGGTATCCTGATCTACAACAACGTCTTCCTGCTGCTGATGATGGCGCATGGCATCATCGCCGTCTCGATCATCACGGCGCTGATGCCCCGGATGGCCGCCGCGGCAGCGGACGGGCGCTTCCACGACGTCACCGCCGACCTCTCGCGGGGTGTCCGGATGGTGACAGCGGTGCTCGCACCGATCGCGGTCTGCTACGCCGTGCTGTCCGCCCCGATCTCGGTGGTGGTCTTCAGGTACGGCGCGTTCAGCGCCGAGAACGCGACGGCCACCTCCACCGTGCTGCTGGCCGCCGCCCTCGCGCTGGTGCCGTTCGCGATCAGCCAGCTCTTCACCTTCGCCTTCTACGCACTGCCGGACACCCGCACCCCGGCGCTGATCAACATTCCGGTGGTGGCGCTGCGGGTCGGCGTGCAGATCGTGCTCTTCGCCGCGTTCGCCGCGCATTTCGCGGCGGCCGGAATGATGATCGGCAACGCGGTCTCCTACCTGGCCGCAGCGGTCGGCTCTGCCTGGTTGCTCCGGCCTCGGGTTGGCCGGATCGGCCTGGGCGGCATCATGCGCACTCTCGGCCGGGTCGTGGTCGCCGCACTCGGCGCGGCGCTGGTCGGCTGGTTGGTGATCGCTCTGCTGCCGGGCGACGACACGCCGAGCTGGACCGAGGCTGCCATCCAGCTCGTCATCGGCGGCGCGGTGATCGGCGGGACCTATCTGGGCCTGGCGATGCTGCTGCGGATCAGCGAGATCACCGAGGTGGTCGGCATGGTCCGCCGCCGCCTCGGTCGCTGACCGCCAGCATCCGATCACAAAAAGTTGACCCACGCACGGACCGTGACCACGGATCACCAGGCTGGGGATGCATCTGTGGATAACTCCGCGATTCGCCGGTCAACCACCGCATCAGCCTGTGGATAACCAACCGTACGGCTGAGCGTGGCAGTCCGATCGGCGGGAACATGCCAGTTGGCGGGAGCGCAACGGCAGCCCGGCCCCGGCGTCGGTCACTTGCGGTGAAGCCGTAGATTAGCTAGTACATGTGCCAGCAACGTGGCTGACAACGGTCGTAACCGGACGAGCTCTCCGACTGCCGGAAACCCCGCCGGGTACGGCGGGAAGATGACATGTCGGGGATACGGGCAACCCGGGTAAGGTCGCTCTCGACGGGTACGGCAGGGGCCGGCGCTGCGCGTCGACACCGGTCGGCCGGTTCCTTCAACGGCAGAGCGGGAAGCCACATGCCCAGCAGTGCGGGTCCATCGATCGACACGATCACCGAGGGAGGACGGGTGACCCAGGTCGGCGAGGGTCAGGAGGCGGACGAAAGCGCTCCTCCGGTCATGACCTTCGGTGCTCCCACGGCCGGTGAGATCCTCGCCGAGCGGTACGAACTGGTTGAGCACATCAACAACGACAGCGCGGGTCGGCTGGTCTGGCGCGGCGTCGACGTCATCCTGCGCCGTCCCGTCGCGGTGGTGCTGCGCTACCCGGGTGGCGACTCCGCCACCGAGATGCTTCAGGCCGCCGTCGCGGCCAGCCGGGTCATCCACCCCAACCTGGTCGGCGTCTACGACGCGATCGACGAGGCCGACCGGGCGTACGTCGTGCGCGAGTGGGTCGACGGGCAGTCCCTGCGCGACCTGGCGGCTGACGGCCCACTGGATCCGGCCCGGGCCACCGCGATCGGCAACGCCGTCGCGAGCGCGCTCGCCGCTGTGCACGCCACCGGCATGGTCCACGGCAACGTCCACCCCGGCACCGTCATGATCAGCGACGAGGGCCGCGTGGTCCTGGCCGACGCCCGCACCGATGGCGACGACAGCCAGGAGAACGACATCCGCGCGGTCGGCGGAATCCTGTACTTCGCCCTGACCGGCTACTGGCCACACGCTGAGGCACCGCTGCGTGGCGCCACCGCCGGCCACGGCCGCGCCGCCATCCCGGACGCGGTTCGGGACGCCGGGGGTGCCATCGCGGCGCCCCGCCAGGTCCGGGCGGGCGTGCCCGCGTACCTGGACGACCTGACCATGGATCTACTCGACGCCGAGATCGCGCCGCCGTCCTCCGATGTGCTCGCCGCCGAGCTGGCCCGGCTGGACGTGCCGGCCGAGGATGAGCACTACCTCGACAACAGCGGGCCCCTGCGGTTCGCCGCCGACACCGAGGAAGAGCCGTCGCCGCTGGCCGCGGCCGGCGGTCGCAAGGTCGCCGTGGGCATCGCCGGGCTGCTGGTGGTCGCCCTGGTGGGCCTGCTGATCGGGATCAGCGCGCTGGGCGACGGCGACGAGGACCCGCAGGCCAACCAGGCCCCCACTCCTACCGCGAGCGCCCCGGCCGGCGGTGCCACCCCGGCCGCCGCCACGGCACGCAAGCTGGCCGTCAAGGACATCCGGATCATCGACCCGGACAGCAGGAAGCGCGACGAGCTGGGCGGCGCCGACAAGGTGATCGACGGCGACGCGGACAAGGGCTGGGGCACCGACACGTACACGGCGGCCAAGTTCGGCAATCAGAAGTCCGGCATGGGGATCTGGCTTGATCTCGGCGAGCCGCACAGCGTCAAGTCGGTGCAGGCGGTGCTTTCGGGCACCAACGCGTCCGCCCAGCTCCTCACCGGCACCATCAACCCGCCGGCGACCTCCAACGGCGACAAGCAACTGATCGCGCACTACAAGACCGAAAAGAACGCCATCGGGCAGCCGTTCGAGGACCACGACGGCACCACCATGACGTTCAACGGCTTCGACGCCGACAAGAAATACCAGTACCTGCTCTTCTGGATCACCGAGTTGCCGGCCAGCGAGCGGGGCTTCCAGGTCGACGTCCAGGAGATCACGGTCCAGGGGTCGTGAGTCTGGCGCCTCCACCGTCGCACCGCATCCGTTGGACGTGGTGATGGACGGGCGCGCCGCAGCTACCGATCTGGAGCTGCTGCGTGCCCACGTGGATGGTGACCAACACGCGTTCGCCGAGCTGTTCCACCGGCACCGCGACCGGCTCTGGGCGGTCGCGCTGCGGACGATCGGTGACCGCGAGGAGGCCGCCGACGCACTTCAGGACGCGCTGCTCTCCGCGCACCGGGCGTCGGCCCGGTTCCGCGGTGACTCCGCCGTCACCACCTGGCTGCACCGCATCGTCGTGAACGCCTGCCTGGACCGGATGCGTCGCCGGCAGGCGCATCCGACCGTGCCCCTGCCGGATGGCAATCGAGCTGGGGACGGCTCGGGCATCGGCGGGGTGGAGCCGGCCGCACCGGCACCCGACCACGACACGGCGCTGGTGGTTCGCGAGGCGCTGGCCGCGCTGCCCCCTGAGCAACGCGCCGCGCTCGTGCTGGTGGACGTACAGGGCTACCCGGTCGCCGAGGTCGCCCGCATCCTCGGTGTCGCCGAGGGGACGGTCAAGAGCCGGTGCGCCCGGGGCCGAGCTCGGCTGGCGGTGATACTCGGGCATCTTCGTCCGGCCGTCGCCACAACGCCTTCGGTCCGGCCGGACCCCACCGACCCGATCAGGGACGTGCCGGGCGTCACGCCGGGGAACCCAGGCCGAGCGGGGGGCGTCGGATCGGGGTCGGGCCGGTACCGGCGGGATGCCAACCAGGAGGACACGTGACGACCGAGGGGTTCCGGGAGGTCGACGACGACCTGCTCGCTGACTACCTCGGCGGGGCGTTGGACGGCACCCCGCAGCAGGAGGAGGTCGCCCAGCTGGTGTCCACGGACCCGGCCTGGGCCGAGGCGTACGCGCTGCTGGCTCCCGCGCTGACGGAGGTCCGTGCGGACCTGGCCCGCTGGGCCGAACCGTCGCCGGAGATGCCGGAGGCGATCGCCGACCGCCTCTCCGCCGCGCTGGCCGCTGCGGAGCCGGTGCCGAGCGGCATCTCGGCCAACGAGGACACCGCCGCGCACGGGGTCGACCGGGGTGGCAACGCCGCGACGCCGCTGGTCGTGCCGGTCCAGGGCGGGGCTGGTCGCCGGCCGGCCGTCCCCACACCGGCCGGGTCAGGGCGCCGGGCAGCCACCGGCCCGGCTCGCCGCCGGCGTGGCTGGGCCCGCCGCGGCGCACCGGTGGCCGCCGTCACGATCGCCGTCGTCGCGGTCGCGCTGGGCCTCAACCAGCTGCCGACGAGTGTGTCGGACACCGCCGACAGCGCCCGCACCCTGAACCAACCGGCCAGCGCGCCCGAGGGCGGTGCGGCTGTCGGGGCGGTCCGCACCACCGGGCCGGCGCTGAACAGCGGTACGAACTACACCCCGCAGACCCTCGGCAGTGCCACGCAGAGCGAACAGGCCCACAGCCGGGGCACCAGCAACACCCCCGGTACCAAATCCGGAGTGGATGCCGAAGGGGAACGACGCCCCTCCCCGGACGGGCTGGACCAGCTGGCCCGGCTGACCGACGAGGCCGCCCTGACCACCTGCCTGGCCGACGTGGCGGCGGAACACGGATCCGGTCCGCTGGTGGTCGAGCTGATCGACTACGCACGGTTCCAGGGCGAGCAGGCGCTGGTCATCCGTTTCACCGACGCGGCCGGGGCCGGCTGGGCCTGGGTGAGCGGCCCGGAGTGCGGCGTGCCCGGGTCCGGCTCGGACAGCCGGTATTCAGCGCGGGTAGGGTGAATCCACGGTCAACGGCACGATGACCGTCCACGTGACCTGACCCACCGGATGCCCGGCTCGGGAATCCCCGGTTCGTACGATGACGTTCTGGAAGTCAGCTGCCGGCCCCACCCAGGCGTCGGCAACTCGGATCAGCATCGGTGCTCGCGCCGACGCCGAACACACACAACTCGGGAGACGGCAGTGGACGAGGTCCGCAACCTGATCATCATCGGCTCCGGGCCGGCCGGCTACACGGCGGCGGTCTACGCCGCACGCGCCAATCTGAAGCCGCTGATCATTGAGGGCGTGCAGTCCGGTGGCGCGTTGATGACCACTACCGAGGTGGAAAACTTCCCCGGCTTCGCTGACGGCATCCTCGGCCCAGAGCTGATGGACAACATGCGCAAGCAGGCCGAGCGGTTCGGCGCCGAGTTCCTCACCGACGACGTGACCCGCGTCGAGCTGGTGGACACCGGCGACGCCGGCTCCGGCGCGGTGAGCACCGTCTGGGTGGGCGAGACCGCCTACCGGGCCCGATCCATCATCCTCTCCACCGGTTCGGCCTGGCGTCCGCTGGGCGTGCCCGGCGAGCAGGAATACCTCGGCCACGGCGTGTCCGCGTGTGCCACCTGCGACGGCTTCTTCTTCCGCAACCAGCAGATCGTGGTCGTCGGCGGCGGCGACTCGGCGATGGAGGAGGCCACCTTCCTCACCCGTTTCGCCGAGTCGGTCACCATCATCCACCGGCGCGACTCGTTCCGGGCCAGCAAGATCATGGCCGACCGGGCGCTGAGCAACGAGAAGATCAAGGTCGAGTGGAACAGCACCGTCGAGGAGATCCTGGGCGACGACGGCAAGGTCACCGGCGTACGGGTCCGTAACGTGCACACCGGCGAGACCAAGGTGATGGACGTGACCGGCGTCTTCGTGGCCATCGGTCACGACCCCCGCAGCGAGCTGTTCCAGGGCCAGGTCGAGCTGGACGACGAGGGCTACGTGAAGGTCCAGGCCCCGAGCACCCGCACCAACGTGCCCGGTGTCTTCGCCGCCGGCGACGTGGTCGACCACACCTACCGTCAGGCGATCACCGCGGCCGGCACCGGTTGTGCCGCCGCGCTCGACGCCGAGCGGTTCATCGCGACGCTCAGCTGAACAAGGAAACACATCCCGGAGGAGGGGCACAGTGGGAAATACCAAGGCGGTCACCGACAAGAGCTTTGTCGCTGACGTGCTGCAGGCGGACAAGCCGGTTCTGGTGGACTTCTGGGCCGAGTGGTGCGGTCCCTGCCGCAAGGTGTCGCCGCTGCTTGAGGAGATCGCCGGTGAGATGGGCGACCGGGTCAGCATCGTGAAGCTCAACATCGACGAGAACCCGGAGACCGCCCGCGCCTACCGGGTCATGTCCGTGCCGACGCTCACCGTGTTCAAGAACGGCCAGCCGGTGCAGTCGATCGCCGGCGCCAAGCCGAAGGGCGAGCTGGTCCGGCTCATCGAATCGGCCCTCTGACCAGCAGAAACGTCAACCGAACCCCGCACCCGCTCGGTGGGTGCGGGGTTCGGTGTCTTCCGGCCGCAGCACCGACGTTTTTCCTGGCCCGAGCCACCTCGCCGCCCCGGAGCGCATAGCCTCAAGCCTGGGCCGCCCGGCCAGCCAGCGTCGTGCAGAGGGGGTCGTGCGTGCGTCCGATCCGACCCGGTGACCGGGGAGCCGCGGTCACGGAGATCCGTAACATCCTGACCGGCCTCGACCTGCTCGCCGTCGCCGCACCGCACGCCGACGAGTTCGACATCGACACCGAGCGGGCGGTCCGCGCCTTCCAGCAGTCCCGGGGTCTCAGCGTGGACGGCCGGGTCGGAGCGGAGACCTGGCGGGCCCTGGACGCCGCCCGCTGGCGGCTCGGCGCCCGCACGCTCTACCACGCGGTCCCCGAGCCACTCACCGGCGAGGATGTCCGGTCGCTGCAGGAGCGACTGCTGGAGATGGGGTACGACGTGGGCCGCGCGGACGCCATCTACGGCATCCGGACGTCCCGGGCCGTGGCCCAGTTCCAGCGCGAGGTCGGGTTGACCCCCGACGGCTCCTGCGGCCCGCACACGATGAACGCGCTGCGCCGGATCGGCCGCAAGGTGGTCGGCGGCCGCCCGCAGTGGCTCCGCGAGTCCGACGCGATCCGGCAGTCCGGGCCGGCGCTGGTCGGCAAGACGGTCGTCATCGACCCGGGGCACGGCGGGACCGACCCGGGCATGGTGGTGCCCGACGGGTCGCTGCGTTGGACGGAGGCTGACCTGGTGCACGACCTGGCCAGCCGACTGGAGGGGCGACTCGCCGCGACCGGGGTGCGGGTGCAGCTCACCCGGGGCCCGTCGCCCGACAGATGTCTCCCGGACACCGACCGTGCCCTGCTGGCCAACTCGCTCGGCGCCGACGTCTTCATCTCGCTGCACCTGGACGGCCACGCCAACCCGGACGCGGAGGGTGTGGCGACCTACCACTACGGCACCGACAACGGGGTGACCTCGGCGACCGGTGAGCGCCTGGCCGGGCTGGTGCAGCGGGAGATCGTCGCCCGCACCGGGCTACGGGACTGCCGTACCCACGCCAAGACATGGGACCTGCTGCGACTGACGCGGATGCCTGCCGTCCGGGTCGAGGTCGGTTACCTCACCTCGCCGACGGACCGCGCCCAGTTGGTCGACCCCCGGTTCCGGGACCGGGTGGTGGAGGCGATCGTGGCCGCGGTGCAACGGATGTACTACCCGATCGAACGGGACGTTCCGACGGGGTCGCTGGACGTCAGCGAGCTGCGGGCCGTGGTGACCGCCGGCACGGTGATCGACTGATCCGCGACGAGGCGGATGCTTCGCGTGGTTCGGCGGTCAGCCGTTGGTGGAGCGGGTGGCCGGGGCGGGGCGAACCGGGCGGAGCAGGGTCTCCGGGCTCATCGAGCCGAGCAGCTTCTCCAACGCGTACTCGACGTCGGACTTCCAGCTCAGCGCGGTACGCAGCTCAAGTCGCAGCCGGGGGAACCGCGGATGCGGACGTACGGTTTTGAACCCGACCGAGAGGAAGAAGTCGACCGGTGCCACGCAGCCACCCGCAGGGTCGTCCGCGTCGCCGAACTTGGCGTCACCGAACGCCTCGATGGCCTTGATCCCCCGCTTGGTCAGGTCCCGGGCGACGCCCTGCACCAACATCCGACCCAGCCCGCCGCCGGCGAACGAGGCGACCACGTGGGCGGTCATCAACAGTGCCGCGTCGGCGGAGACGGGCGAGGTCGGGAACGCCATCGAGCGAGGCACGTAGGCGGGCGGGGCGTACATCACGAAGCCCGCCGGCATCCCGTCGACATACGCGAGCTTGCCGCAGGAGCCCCACTCCAGCAGGGTCTGCGAGACCCACGCCTCCTTCTCCAGGCCCGGATCACCGGCGGCGCAGGCCCGGTCCGCGGAGACCGGATCCAGCTCCCAGTAGACGCACTGCCGGCACGGCCGAGGAAGGTCTTCCAACGTGTCGAGGGTCAGGCTGACCAGACGTCGCGACATATGGCGCATCCCCACAATAGGCTCGGTGGTGGAACCGGCATGGAACGACAGCGCCGCCTTCCTGCCCCCGACGAGCGATCGTACGCCGCCGATCGACGGTACGGGAGGGGACGCGCAGATGCCCACCTGACCGGGGGACGCCGGGGACGGTCCGCCATGTGGTCGATCCGTCTCGGCACACCGGCGGCGTCGCTCAGGCGGACTAGGATCGACAATCGGTGTCCCCGCCGCCATGGTCACGGGTGTGTGGGGTACCCGGGGCGGGAGCCACCCGAGCAGCGATCGAGGTGAGGTCATGACCGGCACGACACTCGACGACTACACCGACCGGTACGCCCGGCGGGTACGCGGGATGACCGCCTCCGAGATTCGAGCATTGTTCGCGGTGGCCAGCCGCCCGGAGGTCGTCTCACTCGCCGGCGGCGCACCGTACATCGCCGCTCTGCCGTTGGACGCGGTCGGTGAGATGCTCGGCCGGCTCGGGTCCGAGCACGGCGTGACCACCCTCCAGTACGGCATCGGGCAGGGCACCCTCGACCTGCGCGAGCGAATCTGCGAGGTGATGGCGCTCTCCGGTATCGACGCCGCGTGCGGTGCCTCCCCGGAGGATGTCGTGGTCACCGTGGGCGGGCAGCAGGCACTGGACCTGGTGGCTCGACTCTTCCTCGACCCGGGTGACGTGGTGCTCGCCGAGGGGCCGACGTATGTCGGTGCGCTCGGAGTGTTCCAGGCCGCCCAGGCACAGGTTGCGCACGTACCGATGGATGCGGACGGGCTCATCCCGGAGGCGCTGGAGACGGCCATCGCCGACCTGGCCCGAGCGGGCCGGCGGGTGAAGTTCCTCTACACGATCCCCACCTACCAGAACCCCACCGGCGTGACGCTCACCGAGGAGCGCCGGGAACGGGTGCTCGACATCTGCGAGCGCGCCGGCCTGCTCGTCGTCGAGGACGACCCGTACGGTCAGCTGGGGTTCGAGGGTGAGGCGCCGGCGCCGTTGCGGGCCCGCCGCCGGGACGGGGTCTTCTACCTCAGCACCTTCTCCAAGACCTTCGCGCCCGGGCTGCGGGTCGGCTGGATCCTGGCGCCGCACGCGGTCCGCGACAAGCTGGTCATCGCCAGCGAGGCGCAGATCCTGTGCCCCAGCGGTTACGCCCAGGCCGCGGTGGCCACCTATCTGAGCACGATGCCGTGGCAGCAGCAGCTCAAGGTCTATCGCGAGGTCTACCGGGAACGCCGGGACGCCCTGCTCGACGCGATGACCGACCTGATGCCCGAGGGCACCAGCTGGACCACGCCGGCCGGCGGCCTCTTCGTCTGGGCCACCCTGCCCGAGGGGCTCGACTCGAAGGCCATGATGCCGCGAGCGGTCGCCGCCCGGGTCGCCTACGTTCCCGGCACCGGCTTCTACGCCGACGGCACCGGCACCGACACCATGCGGCTCAACTTCAGCTTTCCGCCGCCGGAGCGGATCCGCGAGGGCGTCCGCCGGCTGGCCGGTGTGATGGAGCAGGAGATCGCGATGCGCCGGGTCTTCGGTGCCGTGGGCGGCGTCACCGGCCGACGCGGCCGGGCCGGCTCCGACGTGCCCGGGCCCGACTTGGCATGATGCCGGCATGGCTACGACCGCCGCCGGGCGTCTCCTCGTGACCGATTCCGCCGTCTCGGCCGACCTGCGTGTGGTGGTGCTCGCGGGTGGGCTCTCCTACGAGCGGGACGTGTCACTGCGCTCCGGTCGCCGAGTGCTCGACGCGTTGCGCGCCGTCGGCGTGGAGGCCGAGCTGCGGGACGCCGACGTGGCGCTACTGCCGGCGCTGGCTGCCGATCCGCCGGACGCCGTGGTGATCGCACTGCACGGCGCCACCGGCGAGGACGGCTCGCTGCGCGGGGTCCTGGACCTGTGCGACATCCCGTACGTCGGCTGCGACGCCCGCGCCTCCCGAGTCGCCTGGGACAAGCCCTCGGCCAAGGCGGTGCTCCGCGAGGCTGGCATTCCCACCCCGGACTGGGTGGCCCTGCCGCACGATCGCTTCTCCGAGCTTGGCGCGGTTGCCGTCCTGGACCGGATCGTCGACCGGCTGGGCCTGCCCCTGATGGTCAAGCCGGCTCAGGGCGGGTCGGGGCTGGGTGGCGCGGTGGTCCGGGACGCCGGGGCGCTGCCCGCCGCGATGGTCGGCTGCTTCGCGTACGACTCCACCGCCCTGGTGGAGCGGTACGTGCCCGGCATGGACGTGGCGGTCTCCGTGGTCGACCTCGGCGACGGGCCGCAGGCGCTGCCGCCGGTGGAGATCGTGCCCCGCAACGGCGTGTACGACTACGCCGCCCGCTACACGGCGGGGCGGACCACCTGGCACGCTCCGGCCCGGCTGGACCCGGAGGTGGCCGCGACGGTCGCTGAGGTGGCCCTCGCCGCGCACACCGCGCTCGGTCTGCGGGATCTCTCCCGCGTCGACGTGATCGTGGACGCTGCCGGCCGGCCGCACGTGCTGGAGGTCAACGTCTCGCCGGGCATGACGGAGACGTCCCTGCTGCCCCTCGCCGTCCAGGCGGCTGGGCTGGATTTCGGCCGGCTCCTCGGCTCCCTGGTCACCCGAGCAGCGGCCCGCCTCACCACTTCCTGACCTACTCGTCAGGGCGTCAGCCACGACGCGGTGCGGCCCCCGGGTCGACCATGAGGTTGGCGAGGGCACCCCGGTGTGCGACACCCGCCAACCTCATGGTCGGTCCAGCATCAGCGGGTGGCGCGTACGTCCGGTGTGTCGATGCCATCGGTGTGTGCGGCTGCGGCAGGTGTCGCAGGCGCGGTTCCGCTGTCCGAGGCGGCCTGCCTGGTGCCCTCGTTGGCGGTACCAGGTGCGGCCTCGTCACCAGTGTCGGGACCGGCTTCGTCCACGGCTTCGGGTCCGGTCTCGTCAACGGTGTCGTCCGCCGGGTCGCGGAGGACTGTGGATCCGTTGGTGGGCGGCCCGACCGCGTCGGAGGTGACAGATGCCGGGGCGGCGGACGCACTGCTCGCCTCGTCGGTGGCGAATGCCGGCCGACGAGGTTCACCCGTCGGGTCGGTGACCGTGGCCGAGGGGCGGGCGGCGGCGTCCGTATCCAAGGCGATGGGATCGGCTGAGGTTGCCGTCTGGCCGCCGGTCGGCCCGGCGCCGACAGTGGAGTCGGCCGCTGGTTCCGGAATCTCCTCTGCCGCCTCGATGACCGACGCAGCCTCCGCCGCGGCAGCGGCATCCGCGGCAGCGGACTGGGCCAGCAGGCTGGACGGTGCCTGCCACTGGATCCGGGGTGGCTCGGCGAGCGGTCGGCCACCGAACTCGGCGAGCCAGGCGGCGACAAGCGCCAGATTCTCCCGCCACTGCGCCTCGGAGATCGGGGGCAGGATCGAGTCCCACAGGGACAGGAAGGTGCCCCGCAGTTGAAGTCGGCCGTACGGCCGGGCGAGGAACCACATGTGCAGGTGGGCCGAGCCGTCGCCCCACCGGTTGACGTGCACCCGCGCCACGCCGTCGAGAGACCGGATGGCCCGCTCCAGACGTACGGTCATCACACCCAACTCGGCAGCAAGCAGGTTCGGCAGATCACCGAGATCGAGGTGGGTTCGCGATTCCAGGATGAGCACCATCGGCAGTCCGGTGGGCCGGTCCATGGCCCGTACGCGCCACCTCTCACCCACCCAGATGTAGGCGTCGTCGGGTGCGTTGCAGGCGGTGCATTCCCGGAGACCCTCGCCCTTCCGGGGCGGTTCGACCGGGACCGGATCATCGAGTTGCTTCACGTGGAGGTCACCCTCGAAGGGGAACGACGGCCACTGGGTGAAGTCCGGGACTGAGGGAGGGGTGTCGTGCACGACGCTGACCCTAACCGAGTCTGGCACCGCTGTCCCTACCTGTTTGATCGGTCCCGGCCCACCGGATCAGCACCCTCCATCGACCACGTGCATGGGGTCACCACTGCGCCGTGGAGGGATATCCACAGGCTGCCGAGATCCTGAACACAGCCCGTCATCCACAGGCCCGCACCCGCTCTCACGCGCTGTTTCACGTGAAACGGGGGGTGCCTGTGGACAACGGGTGTGGATAACTTTTCGGCCCGTCGGTCGTTGTCCCGCACCGCTGAAGGGACCGGCTGCAGCGAGCCACCGTCGGGCCTCTCGACGTGTCGAGCTGTCGTGTCTGGAGCCGTGGGCCGCCACGAACCCGGGAGAAGAGACACGGGGGTGGAGAGGCCGGAGGCGGAGGTCGAACGGCGAGGCGGGCGGTGGGTCCGGGTGCGGGTGCGGGTGACGCCGCACCGATCCGTCGGGTCGGCGTCCCAGGCCACCTGCCGGCGCCGCGCGCCGGCGGCCGCGAATCCGCCCAGCGGGGCTGCCATCAGCCTGCCTGACGTCTGCACTTCGGGAGGGTCAGTCACCCGGCCGGTGCGGCCCTGTCCCCTGCTCACTCAACCGGATGCCACACCTCGTCGGACATGGCCTGCCACCCACCCGCACGCGGCTGGCGGGTGTGGTGGCGGCAGATTGCCGCCGACGCCCTCGACGGGGGCCCGCGGCAAGCGCACTGGTGGTTTCGGTAGCCGATACCTCGGGCCGCATGGTGCAGGAGGTCGACGTCGATCAGGTCGGGATCGGTGGCACCGCTGGCCTCGGAGGACGCCGGGGCGGTGCAGCCGCCGACACGTCGCAGCGACGTCCGACGGTCGGATGACCACCGTCCGCCAGACGTGAGGCGCAGACGGCGGGTAGCCGACAGGAGGTGGGCGCTTCGACTGGCAGCTCGGTCGCCCCGGGCGTCGGTGCGCCTGGGGCGGGAACCTGGCCCGCACGCGCCGCGAGAGGGGCCTGAGCGCCTGAGGAGGACACGACTACCCCCTGCGGCGCGCGGGGCGGCAGGAGGGCGCTGAGCGGCGCGCAGGGGCACTCATGGCCGGCTACCAAATCATCCGCCGCCTCGTGGCCATCTGGCGCTCCTCCCGTCGGGCAGGGAAGTACGCCGCCGACGGCCATCCTCAGGCACCCCCCAGAGGTGCCGCGCTCCGTGGAGCCGCCGTTTCACGTGAAACGACGGCTCCATGTTTTGGTGTAATCGGGTATGCGCCCCGGCTCACCGGTCCCGGCTGCGCCCGTCGGCGGAGCGTGAAACGGGCCGGCCCGTTTCACGTGAAACGGGCCGGCTGACCTCGTCCTGGTCGCCGTCCGCCCAGGACGGGCCGACGGCCCGTTTCACGTGAAACGCGGCGGGGCCGGATGCAGAACGGCCGCGCTACCCGGAGGGGTGCGCGGCCGTAGGGCGGAAGTGGGAACTCAGTCCCCGTCCCCCTCCTCCTGCTGAACGCCGATGATGCCGACGATCCGCTCAAGATCGTCCACCGTCGCGAACTCAATCGTGATCTTGCCCTTGCTCCGACCGATGTCCACCTTCACCCGGGTGTCGAACCGGTCGGACAGCCGATCCGCGAGATCGGTCAGGGCCGGCGCGTGCGCCTTCGGTCGCCGCTTCGCGGCCTGGCCCTTCGCCGGCCCATCGTTGAGCGCCAGGGCCACAATCTCCTCGGTCGCCCGGACCGACAGCCCTTCGGCCACGATCCGCAACGCCAACTGCTCCTGCGCCTCCGCCTCGTCGAGGCTCAGCAGAGCGCGGGCGTGGCCCGCCGACAGGATCCCCGCGGCAACCCGGCGCTGCACCTGGGCCGGCAGGTTCAACAACCTGATCGTGTTGGAGATCTGCGGACGACTCCGGCCGATCCGACGGGCCAACTCCTCGTGGGTGGCCCCGAACTCCTCCAGCAGCTGTTGGTAGGCGGCAGCCTCTTCCAGAGGGTTCAGGTTCGCGCGGTGGATGTTCTCCAGCAGCGCGTCGCGAAGCATGGCGTCGTCGCGAGTGTCCCGGACGATTGCCGGGATGCTCTCCCGGCCCACCGCCTGGGCGGCCCGCCAACGGCGCTCGCCCATCACCAGCTCGTACTTCTCGTCGTCGAGCTGTCGGACGACGATGGGCTGGAGGAAGCCGACCTCCTGGATCGAGGTCTTGAGCTCCTCCAGTGCCTCCTCATCGAAGACCTGACGGGGCTGCTTCGGGTTGGGCAGGATCGCGTCGACCGGGATCTCGGCGAATCGCGCTCCCGGCACCGGACTGAGAGTGGGCTCCGGCTCGTCAACCGGCGTGCCGGTGGACACCGCGGGGACGGCCCCGGTGCCCGTGTCGTCGACGTGCTCGCTCTCCGGTTCGGCCGTCACGGTGCCGGCGGCACCCGGCACCGGCCCGGTTGGGATCAGAGCCCCCAGGCCCTTACCCAGACCGCCCCGAGGACGGTTCTTCATGCCACGCCTCCCAGCAACTCGTCCGCACTACGCATTCCGGCCCACCGGCTCCTTGACGCCCCGCTCGGCAATCTCCTGCGCGGCCTCGAAATAGCTCGTGGCCCCCCGCGAACCGGGATCGTAGGTCATCACCGACTGCCCGTAGCTGGGCGCCTCGGAGACCCGGACGTTGCGGGGGATGACCGCCTGGAGAACCTTGTCGCCGAAGTGGTTCCGGACGTCCTGCTCGACCGCGTCGGCCAACCGGGTACGGCGGTCGTACATGGTCAGCAGGATGGTGGAGACATCGAGCTTCGGGTTGAGGTGTTGGCGCACCAGGTTGATGTTGTTGATCAGTTGGTTGAGCCCTTCCAGGGCGTAGTACTCGCACTGGATCGGAATCAGCACCTCCTGGGCGGCGACCAGGGCGTTGACCGTGAGCAAACCGAGCGACGGTGGGCAGTCGATGAAGACGTAGTCGAACTCGCCCGGGTAGGCGGCGATCGCGCGGTCCAGACGCGACTCCCGCGCCACCACCGACACCAGCTCGATCTCCGCGCCGGCCAGGTCGATGGTCGCGGGTACGCACCAGAGGTTGGGGATGCCCTCGACCGCCTGGGCCACCTCGGCCAACGGCACGCTGTTGATCAGGCAGTCGTAGACGTCGGGGATGCCGGTGTGGTGCGGGACGTTAAGCCCGGTCGAGGCATTGCCCTGCGGGTCGAGGTCCACCACGAGCACGCGGTTGCCGTGCAGCGCGAGTGCCACCGCAAGGTTGACGGTGGTCGTGGTCTTGCCCACGCCGCCCTTCTGATTGGCGACGCACATGACCCGGGTCCGGTCCGGCCGAGGCATGGTCACCTCGCCACTGGGATTCAGGATCTGCACGGCGCGCATCGCCTCCATAGCCAACGGTGGGTCATCCTCTTCGCGCGTCGGGGTTTCACGTGAAACGTACGTGGGATCGGCGGCCACGGCGGCCAGCGACTCGGTCGAAGCGACCGGTGCGGCGGCGACCACCGGTGCGGCGTCCCGAACAGCCGCCGGGGTGGGTTGGTGCGGTACCGCCGGCTCGAAGCGAACCGCTGCGGCGGTGTTCCGCCGACCCGAGGTCGACCGCACCTCGGCGGCGTTGACCGGTCGACTCAACCCCTCCGGCGTCCGACGAACAGTCGTCGGGTCCGGGGTGATTGGGTCCTCCGGCTGGCCCGAGCCGGTGGGTTCGTCGCGCAACGGCGGTTCGCCGTCCGCAGGTTGGTTCGATGGCCCGGTCGCACCCGGCGACCAGCTCTGGTAGTCGGTTTCACGTGAAACGGGATCGCTGGTTGACCCGGTCACGCGTGGATCGTCGTACCTGCCGTCGTCATGCACCTGTCATCCCTGCCCGCTTCGGATGGTCGGTCCGCGCCCCGGTCAACTTGGCCGCACCCGCGCTCGCAACCCGGAGCGTACGGCCCTCGGGAGCGGTCGGAGACCCGCGACGTCCGTCGCCCGCTCCACACTATCGACGCGCGGTCAGCCTACGGCGGACGGGCGCGGCCGGTCCACGTCGGGTTCTCATCTCCTCGTCCATCCGTACCGGTACAACGAGGCAACCCACCGGCCGGAAGCCCGCTGGCGCGAAGTGTCAGCGTCGGCGGGCGCGTCCACCCCGAGGGCGCTTGTTGGCCGCCGGGGGCCGGGGGCCGACCATGCGCTCGCGCACGATCTCCACGACGGTGGTGGGCGGATCAATCACGTCGACGCCGCAGAGGTGCACGGTCGGCTCTCCGCCACCGAGTCGCGCCACCACCTCGGCGTGCTCCTCGATCTCCGCTGCGGCGGACGACCCTTTCAGCGCCAGCAGACGGCCGCCACGAACGGCCAGCGGCAGGCTCCAGCCCGCCAGACGATCCAGTGGCGCGACCGCGCGGGAGGTCACCACGTCTCCGCTGATCGGTTCCCGGCCGCTCGATCCGGTGGCCGCCTCGTCAGCCCGACCGCGGAACACCCGCACCGATCTGGCCAGGCCGAGTCGCTCGACGACCTCGATCAGGAACGACGTCCGTCGGGCGAGAGGCTCGATCAGGGTGACCGTGAGATCGGGGCGCGCGATGGCGAGAACCAGACCCGGCAGACCGGCACCGGAGCCGACGTCGAGCACGGTCGCGCCGGAGGGGATCAGCTCGGCGACCGCGGCACAGTTGAGCAGGTGCCGGTCCCAGATGCGGGGTGCCTCCCGAGGACCGATCAGACCGCGGACCACGCCATCGGTGGCCAACAGCTCGGCGTACGCGGCGGCCAGGTCGAGACGATCGCCGAAGAGGGTCAGTGCGGCCGGAGCGAGCTCGGGCGGCAACGCCGCCTCAGCTGGCGACGGGGCGGTGCCGAGTCGAGTCGCATCGGCATCGGCGGTATCAGGCTGGACAGCGGACGGCCCGGGCGGCGTGCCGCCCGGGCCGGTCACGGCGTCGGCCGTGTCGTCGTGGGTCACCCGGTCAGTCCGCCGGCCGTACGATGATGCGCCGGTTCGGCTCGACACCCTCGGACTCGCTCTCCACGCCGGACATGGCGTTGACCACGTCGTGGACGCACTTGCGCTCGAACGCGGACATGGCCTCCAGTCGGACCGGCTCGCCGTACTCCTTGACCTTCTCGACGGCGTTCTTGGCGACCGCGGCGAGTTCCTTGCGGCGGTTCGTCCGGTAGCCGCCGACATCGAGCAGCAGGCGGCTCGGCGTTCCGGTCTGCCGGAAGACGGCGAGGCGGGTCAGCTCCTGGAGAGCTTCCAGGGTGGCACCGCGCTGACCGACCAGGTTCTGCAGTCCGGCGCCGACCACCTCGACCACCGGTCGGCCACCGGCGACCAGCTCGTCGATGTCGCCGTCGTAGTCGAGGATGTCGAGGAGCCCCTCGACGTAGTCGGCGGCGATCTCGCTCTGCCGGAACAGGTCGCCCTCGCCCGCGGCCTTCTTCACCCGGACGCCGGTGGTGGCCTCGGTGTCGTCATCCGTCTCGGTGTCGTCGACCTCGTTGTCGTCGCCGTCCACCGCGAGCGTCGCGGTCTCCTCCTCGTCCAGGGACTGCTCGGCGTGGGGGATGCTGGTCTCGGTCACGGTCTCATCTCCGTACTCGCTCGGCCGGACCGTCGGGTCCGACTGGTTTCCCGGGGCCGGCGGGAGGTCGCCGGTGCCCACAGGCACGTCTGTACGGGCAGTGTCGCCCGTGGCCGCGCGATGCGCGGTCGTTCCGCCCGGTGCCGGCCGTACGGCGGCAGCACGGTGCGGAACGGGTCACCGCCGGTCACCCGGCGGCGGCCCTTACCGGTCAGCCCTGCCGCTTGGCGGGGCGGCCCTTCTTCGGGTTGTTGACCGGCTTGGCACCCGGCTTCGGCCCGGCCACCTTGGGCGCGGCGGCCTTGACCGGCGCCGGCGGGGCCGACTTGCCACGACCGAACAGACCACCGGACTTGGCGGGCTGCACCGGGTTGCGAGAGGCGGTGGGGGCGACCGCCTTCTTGGCGGTCACCGGCGGCGGGAACTTCCGCAGCACCCACTGCTGCTGCCCGAGGGTGAAGAGGTTGTTGGTGACCCAGTAGATGATCACACCGATCGGGAAGATCGCGCCGGAGATCAGCAGCGACGCGGGGATGCCGTAGAGCATCAGTCGCTGGATCATCCGCTGCTGCGGGTCCTCGGCCCAGCCGGTCTTGAGGATCATCTGACGGCTGGTCAGGTAGGTGGTCGCGATCATGACCAGAACCAGGACGCCGGCGATGATCTTCACGGTGGTGCCGTTGGCACCGAGACTGGCCAACTCGTCGGGCGTGGAGCCGAACTTGCCGGCGATCGGTGCGGTGAAGAGCTTCGCCTGCGAGGCGCTCTGGAACTGGTCGACGGTCCAGCCGTAGAGGGTCTTGCTCTGCTTGTCCGGGTCGAGCCGGCGCAGCACGTGGAAGAGGCCGAGGAAGACCGGGATCTGGAGGAACATCGGAAGGCAACCCATCAGCGGGTTGGCCTTTTCCTTCCGGTAGAGCTCCATCATCTCTTTCTGGAGCGTCTCCCGGTCACCCTTGTGCTTCTCCTGCAGCTCCTTGACCTTGGGCTGGAGCGCCTGCATCGCTCGCTGCGACTTGATCTGCTTGACGAAGACCGGGAACAGGATCACCCGGACGGTGACCACCAGGAAGACGATGGCCAGGATCCAGGCGAAGTTGGTGCCGATCACCGAGCCGACCGGCACCCCGATGGCGTCCCAGGCAGAGTGCCAGGTCAGCAGGATCCACGAAATCGCGTAGTAGATCCAGTCGAGACTCAGACTCAATTCGGGGCTCCAGTCACATCAGCACGGCGGCGGCCGCCCGGCTCCGGAACCGGGTCATATCCACCAGGGTGAAAGGGGTGGCAGCGCAACAGCCGCCGGACCGCCAGCCCGGCTCCCCGGAGCGCGCCGTGCCGAGCGACCGCCTCCTGGGCGTACGCACTGCACGACGGATAGAACCGACAGCGGGCCGGCAGTGCCGGACTTATCCACCGACGGTACGCGATGATGGGCGCGATCAGCACCTTGGCACCGGTTGTCGGCGGGCGTGGGCTGCTCTGGTCGGTGCCGCTCATCGGGACCGCCGCTCGCGGGGCGACCGGGCGACCGCGATGGCGGCGTCCAGGTCCGTGGCGAGGCGAGGGTACGACGCCTCTGCCGCTGCGGGGAGTGCCCGGACGACCAGGGTGCTGCCTGCCGGCAGGGCGATCAACCGTTCCCGGACCAGTTCCCGCAGTCTGCGCCGGACCCGGTTACGGGTCACCGCGTTGCCGACGGCTTTGGACACGACGAAGCCGGCGCGGGACGGCACGGATAACTGCTCCGCACTGTTGCCCCGCGCCGGCTCCGGCGAGGTCGGTGTGCTGGGGTCGGCTGTCACCGGCACGGTCAGGTGGACCACGACGGCGCCACGTCCGGCGCGTCGGCCACCGCGAACCGCTGCGGCGAAGTCAGTGCTGCGCCGCAGTCGCTGTGCGGCGGCCAGCACGACTGCCCACGTCCCCTGGACCGGCCCGGTCGGCTCAGGCCGACAGGGTGGTGCGACCCTTGGCGCGACGGCTCGAGAGGATGGCACGGCCGGCACGGGTGCGCATGCGCAGCCGGAAGCCGTGGGTCTTCGCGCGCCGGCGGTTGTTCGGCTGGTAGGTGCGCTTGCTCACGTCAGGCTCTCCGTTTTCGTACGCGCCCCGCGCGACGGGATCGCCGGGGTCGTGTGGTGGTCCAGGCCACCTCGACGGTGGCCCCCGATCGGTGCTGTCCGGCGGAGCGGGACCTCGGCGATGCGGGGATGCGACCGCGGACAGCAAGCACCCATCACCCTAGCAGAGGGCGAGAAAGCAGCCGTTCCAGCCTACGCAGGGGGGCAATGACCGTCAAACACCCCGATCGGCGAACAACAGGACGCGCCCGAGGCCGAAGGGCGGTTTTCGCTGATGCCGACAAGGGCGTCGCCGCGTCGCCGGTTGATGGGGCAGGGACAACGCTGTTACCGTGCCCGATTGCGGTGAGCGTCGGAAGCTCCGGTCGTCGCGCAGGCAAGACCGGACAAGCTAGTGAATCGTTCGGCACGGTGAACCCGCTTCAGCGCCCGGTCAGGCAGGGGGCAGGTCCCACCCGCGTCCGGCGGCGGCCACAATCGGTCGGTACACAGGCTGTGGATAACTTGTGGATGACCACCGGTCGACCGTCCGCGTGGGTGTTGTTCCACCCGCGAACGCGGCGGGCCCGGGACGGCCGGCTGGCAGACAGCGGCGGCCGGGAGCAGAGGCGAGGGGGTGGCACGACGGTGGCCGGTACGACCGACCTTGCCGCGGTGTGGTTGGCGGCGACCGACGAGCTCGCCGACGAGATCATCTCCGCTCAGCAGCGTGCCTATCTCCGACTGACCCGGCTGCGGGCGATCGTCGAGGACACCGCGCTTCTCTCCGTCCCGGACGCGTTCACCCGCGACGTGATCGAGTCACGACTGCGCCCGGCGATCACCGAGGCGCTCACCCGCCGGCTCGGCCGGCCGATCCAGGTCGCGGTCACCGTCCGGGTGGCCGAGGACGCCACCGGCCGACCGGCCGGCACCGTCTACCGCAGCGCCCCGGACACCGGGCCGCTCGACATCGAGGGTCCGGCCGGCGTGCCGCTCGACACCGACCACGGCGGCCGGTCGGCCACCGACGCGATGATCCCTGAACAACCACACGCGGCGCTCGGGCCTGAGCCGGTCGCGCCACCCGCGCCGGCGGGTCCGCCGCTCGCGGCGACCACGGACGGGCACCGTTCGGGGCTGATCCCGACCAGCAGGGACGGGCAGGAGGCGCTGTTCAGCGCCGCGTTCGCGGAGCCGATGCGGTCGTCCCGACCAGGACCGGACCGGCGCGGCTACGACGAGCAGGCCGCTCGCCTGGACCCGCCCGGCCCGGACACCCGGCCCTACGAGCCCCGCTACCGGGAAGACGCGGCGTCGCCGCGCGACCAGCACGTGATCCGCGCGCTGCCGAGAGACAGCGGAACGGACAGCGGCCCGGGCCGCAGCGGAGTGGACCATCGGGCGGGTGGCCGCGACGACCGCCGGCTGCCCGGTGCCGACACCGGCGGCAACCGGCTCAACCCGAAGTACATGTTCGAGACGTTCGTCATCGGCTCGTCCAACCGGTTCGCGCACGCGGCGAGCGTGGCGGTGGCGGAGTCACCGGCGAAGGCGTACAACCCGCTGTTCATCTACGGTCACTCCGGGCTGGGCAAGACCCACCTGCTGCACGCCATCGGGCACTACGCCACGACACTCGGCAACGCCCGCTCGGTCCGGTACGTCTCGACCGAGGAGTTCACCAACGACTTCATCAACTCGCTCCGGGACGACAAGACCAGTGCGTTCCAGCGGCGCTACCGCGACGTCGACATCCTGCTGATCGACGACATCCAGTTCCTGGAGAACCGCGAGCGCACCCAGGAGGAGTTCTTCCACACCTTCAACACCCTGCACAACGCCAACAAGCAGATCGTGATCACCTCCGACCGCTCGCCGCGCCAGCTCGCCACCCTTGAGGACCGGATGCGAACCCGGTTCGAGTGGGGGCTGCTGGCCGACATCCAGCCGCCGGACCTGGAGACCCGGATCGCGATTCTGCAGAAGAAGGCGGCGCAGGAGCGGATGTACGCCCCGCCGGACGTGCTGGAGTTCATCGCCTCCCGGGTGTCGAACTCGATCCGGGAACTGGAGGGCGCGCTGATCCGGGTGACCGCGTTCGCCAGTCTGACCCGGTCGACAGTCGAGCTGTCGCTGGCCGAGGAGGTGCTCCGGGACTTCATGCCCGACGGCGCCGGGCCGGAGATCAACGCCGACCAGATCATGGCGTCGACCGCCGACTACTTCGGTGTCAGCCTGGAGGATCTGCGCGGCCAGTCCAGGTCCCGGGTGCTGGTGAACGCCCGGCAGGTGGCCATGTACCTGTGTCGGGAGCTGACCGAGCTGTCGCTGCCCCGGATCGGGCAGGCCTTCGGTGGCCGGGACCACACCACGGTGATGCACGCCGACCGGAAGATCCGTCAGCAGATGGCGGAGCGCCGCTCGCTCTACAACCAGATCGCCGAGCTGACCAACCGGATCAAACAGAACAGCTGAGGCGTACGCCAGCCGTCGTGACGGCACGCAGCCCGGGACGCGCCCGGCCGGATCTCCGGCCGGGCGTTCTTTTTCTCGTCCTCAGCTCGACTCTCGACATGGTGTAGGCCACAGCATCGAAGCCGTGACCGCCTCGACTCCCGCTCGTTGTCCACAGCTCGTTGTCCACCGTCGGTGGATAACTACGGTCCGCACTTCGCCGGTTACCCACAGGCTGTGGAGAAACCCTGTGTACGAGGCTGTGGACGCCTGGGGACAACCGTCACGTTTTCCACCGATGACCGTCGACCTGTGTACGAGCTGTTGAAGGTTCTGGGGATGACGGCAATGGTGATCTTCATCGTCGTCCACAGGCTTGGGGAGAAAGTCGGTGGATTACCGGTGGACAACCGGTGGACGACGGTGGACAACCGGCCGTCGAGACGCGGCTGTGGACACGCAAGGAGGTTGTACCCCTGGTTCTCCACAGCTAAATCACCGGTGGATAACCTGTCTGAGCTGCGCAGACCCGGGTTTTCCACACTTTGCACAGGTGCGATGAAGACGATGAGTTATCTCTTCTAAGAGAACAAAAACCAATCATCACCGTTGGGCTTTCTGTGGATCGGGCCTAACGCTGCCGGATGAGCCGGTCAGCACCGACACGATCCATGGGGTCGGGCGCACAGCCGATGCCCCCGCGCCCTAAGGTGCGATGGGTACCCGCACGGTCGGGCGGGACGGTAGGCAGCGGTCGGCATGAGAGAGTTGTCGCTGACGTCGACGCGGAGGCATTGATGAAGTTCCGAGTGGAGCGCGACGCGCTCGCTGAGGCCGTGGCGTGGACCGCGAAGAGCCTGCCCAACCGGCCATCCGTACCGGTGCTCGCCGGGGTGATGCTCCGCGTCACCGACGGCAACCTGCGGGTCTCCGGGTTCGACTACGAGGTCTCCAGCCAGGTGACCGTCGAGGTGCAGGGTGACGCCGACGGCGCCGCGCTGGTCTCCGGCCGCCTGCTCGCCGAGATCACCAAGGCACTGCCGGCCAAGCCGGTGGACATCGCCGCGGTCGGCGCCCACCTCGAGCTGGTCTGCGGCAGCGCCCGGTTCACCCTGCCCACCATGCCGGTGGAGGATTACCCCGCGCTGCCGGAGATGCCGCAGAGCGCCGGCACGGTCGACGCCGCCACCTTCGCCACCGCCGTCGCCCAGGTGGCCATCGCCGCCGGCCGGGACGAGACGCTGCCGATGATGACCGGCGTCCGCGTCGAGCTCTCCGGCAACACGCTGTCGATGCTCGCCACCGACCGTTACCGGCTGGCGCTGCGTGAGATCCAGTGGCGGCCGGACGACCCCGACGTGAGCTTCAACGCCCTGGTGCCGGCCCGCACCCTGAACGACACCGCCAAGGCGCTCGGCCCGCTGGGCGGCGAGGTCACGCTCGCCCTCGCCCAGGGCGCCGCCGGCGAGGGCATGGTCGGCCTGGCCGGCGGCACCCGGCGCACCACCAGCCGCCTGCTCGACGGTGCCAACTACCCGCCGGTGCGTTCGCTCTTCCCGGCCACCCACAACGCCGAGGCCCGGGTGCCGGTCAGCACCCTGATCGAGGTGGTCAAGCGGGTCGCGCTGGTCGCCGAGCGGACCACCCCGGTGCTGCTCAGCTTCAGTGCCGACGGCCTGGTGGTCGAGGCGGGTGGTTCCGAGGAGGCGCGGGCCAGCGAGGCGATGGAGGCCACCTTCACCGGCGACGCGTTGACCATCGGGTTCAACCCGCAGTACCTCATCGACGGCCTGGCCAACCTGGGCTCCCAGACCGCCGTGCTCTCGTTCGTCGACGCCTTCAAGCCCGCGGTGATCTCTCCCGCCGGTGAGGATGGCGAGGTCGTTCCGGGGTACCGGTACCTCATCATGCCGATCCGCGTTTCCCGCTGATCGCGCCCAGCAACACCCAGATCCACGGAGGTAGAAACACATGCAGCTCGGCCTTGTAGGACTCGGCCGGATGGGCGGCAACATGCGGGAGCGGTTGCGTGCTGCCGGTCACGAGGTGGTCGGCTTCGACCACAACGCACAGCTGAGCGACGTCGCGACCATCGCGGGCCTGGCGGAGAAGCTCGAGTCGCCGCGTGCGGTCTGGGTCATGGTGCCCGCCGGTGTCACCGATGCCACCATCGACGAGCTCGCCGCGGTGCTCGGCGAGGGCGACATCATCATCGACGGCGGCAACTCGCGCTTCAGCGACGACGCCCCCCGGGCCGAGCGGCTCAACGAGCGGGGTATCGGCTACCTCGACGTCGGTGTCTCCGGTGGCGTCTGGGGCCGGCAGAACGGCTATGGGCTGATGGTCGGCGGTGCCCAGGAGCACGTCGACCGGCTCATGCCGATCTTCAACGCGCTCAAGCCGGAGGGCGAGTTCGGCTTCGTCCACGCCGGGCCGGTCGGTGCCGGGCACTACTCGAAGATGGTGCACAACGGCATCGAGTACGGCCTGATGCACGCCTACGCCGAGGGCTACGAGCTGCTGACCGCCTCCGAGCTGGTGACCAACGTGCCGGGGGTGTTCAAGTCCTGGCGGGAGGGCACCGTCGTCCGCTCGTGGCTGCTCGACCTGCTGGACCGGGCGCTCGACGAGGACCCGGAGCTGGCCGACCTGAGCGGCTACACCGAGGACACCGGCGAGGGCCGGTGGACGGTCGACGAGGCGGTCCGGCTGGCCGTGCCGCTGAACGTCATCACCGCGTCGCTGTTCGCCCGGTTCGCCTCGCGGCAGGACGACTCGCCCGCCATGAAGGCCGTTGCCGCGCTGCGCCAGCAGTTCGGCGGCCACGCCGTCCACAAGCGCTGAGCGGTATCCACACCCTGTGTACGTTCACCGGCTGGAACTGGTCGACTTCCGCTCGTACGAGCGGGTCGCCGTCGATCTCCAGCCGGGGGCGAACGTCCTGACCGGCGCCAACGGCGTCGGCAAGACCAACCTCGTCGAGGCGCTGGGCTACGTGGCGACCCTGGACTCACACCGGGTCGCCACGGACGCCCCGCTGGTCCGGATGGGTGCCGCCTCGGCGGTGATCCGGTGTGTGGTGGTGCACGACGGGCGGGAACTCCTGGTCGAGCTGGAGATCGTGCCCGGCAAGGCCAACCGGGCGCGGCTGGGCCGCTCCCCGGCGCGACGGGCCCGGGACGTGCTGGGCGCCCTGCGCCTGGTGCTCTTCGCCCCCGAGGACCTGGAACTGGTCCGGGGCGACCCGGCCGAGCGCCGCCGCTACCTGGACGACCTGCTGGTCAACCGACAGCCCCGGTACGCGGGCGTGCGGGCCGACTACGAGCGGGTGGTCAAGCAGCGCAACGCCCTGCTGCGCACCGCGTACCTGGCTCGCAAGACCGGCGGGTCCCGGGGCGGCGACCTCGGCACCCTCGCCGTCTGGGACACCCACCTGGCCCAGCACGGCGCGGAGCTGCTCGCCGGTCGACTGGAGCTGGTCGCCGCGCTCACCCCGCACGTCGCCAAGGCGTACGACGCGGTGGCCGCCGGTCGGGGCGCGGCGAGCATCGCCTACCGGCCCTCGATCGAGCTGGCCGAGCCGACCACCGACCGGGCCGCGTTGGCCGAGGCACTGACCGCCGCCCTGGCCGCGTCCCGCTCCGCCGAGATCGAACGGGGCACCACCCTGGTCGGCCCGCACCGCGACGAGCTGGCACTGACTCTCGGCCCACTGCCCGCCAAGGGGTACGCGAGCCACGGTGAGTCCTGGTCGTTCGCGCTCGCGCTGCGGCTGGCCGGGTACGACCTCCTACGCGCCGACGGTATCGAGCCGGTGCTGGTGCTCGACGACGTCTTCGCGGAGTTGGACACCGGCCGCCGGGAGCGGCTGGCCGAGCTGGTGGGCGGAGCGAGTCAGTTGTTGGTCACCTGCGCGGTGGACGACGACGTGCCGTCCGCCCTGCGCGGCACCCGCTACCAGGTCGGCGAAGGGACGGTACGCCGTGTCGGATGAGCCACGCACCAACCGACCCGTGGCCGGCGGTGACCCCGCAGCCGCGCGTACCCCCGGGGCGGAGGCGACGGGCGGTGAGCCGGCGGCCGCCAGCGGGCCGGAGCTGGCCCGCGCGGTGCTCGACGCGGCGCTGTCGCGGCGGCAGGCGGCGGCCCGCGCCCGGCGTACCCCTGGCGGCGGGAGCGGCGACGCTGCCGCCGGTTCGGGGCGGCGCTTGCGTGGCTACTCCGGCCCCGGCCCCGACCCGCGCGATCCGCAGCCGCTCAGCGCTGTGCTGAACCGGTTGGTGAAGGCGCGCGGCTGGCAGCAACCGGCGGCCGAGGCCACCGTGTTCGGCGCCTGGGAGCGGGTCGTCGGCGCGGAGGTCGCCCAGAACAGTCGCCCGGTCAAGCTGGAGAACGGCGAGCTGACCGTGGAGGCGCGCTCGACCGCGTGGGCGACCCAGCTGCGGCTGCTCGCGGGGTCGCTGCTCAAGCAGATCGCCAGCGAGGTCGGCCACAACGTGGTGCGCAAGCTGCACATCCATGGGCCGGCCGCGCCGTCCTGGGCGAAGGGGCCGCGCCGGGTGCGTGGCCGGGGCCCACGCGACACGTACGGCTGAGCGGGCTGCTCAGCCCCGCCGGTCGGCCTCCCGGGCCGCTCGCTTCCGTTCGCGCTGCTCCCGGGTGTAGCGCTTGCGCTCGGCGAGGTCGCGTTTCCACGCCTCTCGGGCCTCGGCCGAACCGCCCTGTACCGCGCCCTGAACCCCCTCGGCTGGGCCGGCGAGGTACCGGTAGGCCCAACGCAGGAATCGGCCACCCTCACCCGGGGACCCGGTGACCGCGCCGTCCTCGCTCATCTGCCGCCCTCTCCCGCACTGTGCCGGTTCGTCCGTCCGCCCGACATACCGTTGGTGCCCCAATGGTTGGTGCACCAATGATCGGTACGATAGTCATCGTGCTTGGGGAGGGCAACCGATGAACGAACAACCGGACGGCGTCGACCCGCTGGCGCTGGAGCAACAGGTCTGTTTCGCCCTCTCGGTGGCCGCGCGCAGCGTGGTGGCCGTCTACCGGCCGCTCCTGGAACCGATGGGGCTGACCCATCCGCAGTACCTGGTCATGTTGGCGCTCTGGCAGCACGCGCCGTTGTCCGGTCGCGATCTCAGCCGCCTGTTGCAGCTCGACCCGGGCACACTGTCACCCCTGCTCAAGCGGCTCGAAGCGGCGGGCTACCTGCGCCGGGAGCGCGACGCCACCGACGAGCGCAGCCTCGCTGTCACCCTCACCGTCAGCGGTGCCGCGCTGCGGAGCCAGGCAGAGCTGATTCCGGCCGCGATCGTGCAGCGCCTCGGGCTGCCCGTGGAGGACCTGCAACACCTGCACGCGGTGCTCACGCGGCTGATCGGGGCGGCCAACCGGCCGAGCGGCGACCAGGCCGCCCCGGAGACCGGCGCAGCGGCTCAGGCGTCGGCGTAGACGGCGAAACCGCGCTCGGCACAGCGCCGGTAGAAGGCGGCCAGCACACCCAACTCGGCGCAGGTGAAGTTCCACTGCGGCGGATCGCCGCGCTCATCGCGCAGCGCGTCGAGCCGGCTCTCCAGCCACCGCAGCTGCTGCTCGGCCAGTCTGCCGTCGCCGAGCAGCGAACGGAGCACGGTGCTCACCGACTCGAAGGTGACCGCCTCGCCGTACGCGCGGTGCCCGGCGACGAACCTCTCGATGCCGCCGGCGATCCAGGAGCAGCCGTCCGGGTCGATGACCGGGTCCTCGTCCTCGGCGGCGGCGTCTGTGGCGTACAACACACCTTCCAGGCCGAGAAGCAGATCCACCAACTCGGTGTACGCGGTCGCCCGGATGGTGCCGGTCTTCGCGATGAGCTCAGCCAGCGCCGCGGTCGGCGCGGAGATTCGCGGCATCTCGACGATCTCGCCGAAGTCGACGAACTCGGCCGGCGCGACCGGGTCGTAGAAGCGGCCGGTACGCGGCCAGTGCACCGCGACGTTGTCCAGCCCCATCTGTCACCTCTTAAAGAGCACGTGTCGGGTCGATCGGGTCGATCGTCCCGGTTCCGGCCGGTAAAGATCAAGGCCGGTTCCGGGGCGCCGCAAACGTACGGCACGGACGCTCCGGCCGCGACCCCCGACCCGCCCGGCCGCGGGTCAACCCGTCCGGGGGCGGCGCGTGCGATCGGAGCCTGGCGTGTGGGGGGAGTCGCGGGCGATGGGGTTCTGCCGGCTACGGACTTCTGAGCCGCCTCTCTGAGGGTGCCGAGTGGTGGTTCTGTCCTTCGCGCACAGTAGGATTGACAGCGAGACGAAGACCCGGTGGGGAGAGGGATGGGGCCAGCGGCCCCAGGTTCATTCTCCACGTCGGGTTGAGCCGATCGCGATCCGCGGGCAACCGCGGCGACCGGCGCGTTCGACCCGCTGTCCGGAGGTCTCCGGCACCGGTCCGCGCGCCGACGTCGCGTCCTGTCCGCCGAACCCGCGCCCGACGCGCCCTACCGGCGCGGCTGACGCGAGAAAGTGGCCGAGGGTGGCAGCGCAGGACAAGCAGGAGTACGGCGCAGAGTCGATCACCGTTCTTGAGGGTCTGGAGGCGGTCCGCAAGCGGCCCGGTATGTACATCGGGTCCACCGGTGAGCGCGGTCTGCACCACCTCGTCTGGGAGGTCGTCGACAACGCCGTCGACGAGGCGCTGGCGGGATACTGCGACACGATCGACGTGGTGCTGCTCGCCGACGGTGGCGTCCGGGTCACCGACAACGGCCGTGGTTTCCCGGTCGACCTCCACCCGAAGCTCAAGAAGCCGGGTGTCGAGGTGGCGCTGACCGTGCTGCACGCGGGTGGCAAGTTCGACGGTAAGGCGTACGCGGTCTCCGGTGGTCTGCACGGCGTCGGTGTCTCCGTCGTGAACGCGCTCTCCACCCGGATGGCCGTGGAGATCCACAAGTCCGGCTTCGTCTGGCGGCAGCAGTACGACAACTCCAAGCCCGGCCCGCTGGACAAGGGCGAGCCCACCGACCGCAGCGGTTCGGCGGTCTCCTTCTGGCCCGACCCGGACGTCTTCGAGACCGTCGACTTCGACTTCCAGACCATCTACCGGCGCCTGCAGGAGATGGCCTTCCTCAACCGTGCCCTCCGCATCCACCTGCTCGACGAGCGGGTGGCCGAGGAGGAGGACGGCCGCCAGCGCGAGGTGACCTTCTTCTACGAGGGCGGCATCGCCGACTTCGTCCGGCACCTCAACGCGTCGAAGAGCCCGATCCACAAGACCGTGGTCGAGTTCGAGGCCGAGGAGGAGGGGATGTCGCTCGAGATCGCCATGCAGTGGAACGAGTCGTACGGCGAGTCGGTCTACACCTTCGCCAACACGATCAACACCCACGAGGGCGGCACCCACGAGGAGGGCTTCCGGTCCGCGCTGACCAGCGTGGTCAACCGGTACGGCACCGACAAGAAGCTGCTCAAGGGCGACGAGAAGCTCTCCGGCGAGGACATTCGGGAAGGGCTCGCGGCGATCATCTCGGTCAAGCTGGCCAACCCTCAGTTCGAGGGCCAGACCAAGACCAAGCTGGGCAACACCCCGGTGAAGAGCTTCGTGCAGCGGGTCTGCAACGACCGGCTGGTCGACTGGTTCGACCGCAACCCGGCCGAGGCCAAGATGATCATCACGAAGGCCTCCCAGGCGGCCCGGGCCCGGATCGCCGCGCAACAGGCGCGCAAGCTGGCCCGGCGCAAGTCGCTGCTGGAGTCCGGCTCGATGCCGGGCAAGCTGGCCGACTGCCAGTCGACCGACCCGCGCGAGTCCGAGGTGTTCATCGTCGAGGGTGACTCGGCCGGCGGCTCCGCCAAGCAGGGTCGCGACCCACGGACGCAGGCGATCCTGCCGATCCGCGGCAAGATCCTCAACGTGGAGAAGGCCCGGATCGACCGGGTGCTGAAGAACAACGAGGTCCAGGCGCTGATCACCGCGCTGGGCACCGGCATCCACGACGACTTCGACATGGAGAAGCTGCGGTACCACAAGGTGGTGCTGATGGCCGACGCGGACGTCGACGGCCAGCACATCCAGACCCTCCTGCTCACCCTGCTGTTCCGCTTCATGCGTCCGCTGGTCGAGATGGGGCACGTCTACCTGGCCGCCCCGCCGCTCTACAAGATCAAGTGGAACAAGAAGGGCGACGACGCGCAGTACGCGTACTCCGACCGCGAGCGGGACGGGCTGATCGTGCTGCGCCAGCAGAAGAAGCCGAACGCCAAGCCGGACGACATCCAGCGCTTCAAGGGCCTCGGCGAGATGAACTATCCCGAGCTGTGGGAAACCACCATGAACCCGGCGACGCGTACCCTGCGTCAGGTCACTCTCGACGACGCGGCGACCGCCGACGAGTTGTTCAGTGTGCTGATGGGTGAGGACGTCGAGGCGCGCCGGTCGTTCATCCAGCGCAACGCCAAGGACGTGCGGTTCCTGGACATCTGACGGACCGTGGTGGATCGGTCGGGCGCTGCCTGGCCGGTCCACCGGTCCACAGAGTTATCCACAGCTTGGCCGGTATCCACAGCCGTTATCCACAGCACGAAAACGACTCTGAGTCTGATAAGGGTATACAGTGACCGATTCTCCCGAGTCCACACCGAACGAACCCGAGGTCCCCGCCGAGGCCATCGCCGCCGTGGTCGCGCACGACCGGATCGAACCGGTCGGGCTCGAGGTGGAGATGCAGCGCTCCTACCTCGACTACGCGATGAGCGTCATCGTCGGTCGTGCGTTGCCGGACGTCCGGGACGGGCTCAAGCCGGTCCACCGCAAGATCCTCTACGCCATGTTCGATTCCGGCTACCGGCCGGACCGCGGCTACGTGAAGTGCTCCCGGGTCGTCGGCGACGTGATGGGCCAGTTCCACCCGCACGGCGACTCGGCGATCTACGACGCGCTGGTCCGGATGGCGCAGCCCTGGTCGCTGCGGTATCCACTGGTCGACGGCAACGGCAACTTCGGCTCGCCGGGTAACGACCCGGCCGCCGCGATGCGGTACACCGAGTGCAAGCTCGACCCGCTGGCCATGGAGATGCTGCGGGACATCGACGAGGACACCGTCGACCTGCAGGACAACTACGACGGCCGGGCCAAGGAGCCCACGATCCTGCCGTCGCGGATTCCCAACCTGCTGGTGAACGGCTCCGAGGGCATCGCGGTCGGCATGGCCACCAAGATCCCGCCGCACAACCTGCGCGAGATCGGCGCGGCGGTGCAGTGGTGCCTGGAGCACCCGGAGGAGGACGAGGAGACCACCCTCGAGGCGCTGCTCGGCATCGTCAAGGGCCCGGACTTCCCGACCCACGGTCTGATCGTCGGCACGACCGCGATCCAGGACGCGTACCGCACGGGTCGTGGCTCGATCCGGATGCGCGCCGTGGTGGAGGTCGAGGAGGACAAGCGGGGCCGGCCCTGCCTGGTCGTCAGCGAGCTGCCCTACCAGGTCAACCCGGACAACCTCGCCGAGCGGATCGCCGAGCTGATCAAGGAGGGCAAGCTCGCCGGGATCGCCGACATCCGTGACGAGTCCTCCGGGCGTACGGGCATGCGGATCGTGCTGGTCCTCAAGCGCGACGCGGTTGCCAAGGTCGTGCTGAACAACCTCTACAAGCACACCCAGCTCCAGGAGACCTTCGGCGCCAACATGCTGGCCCTGGTCGACGGGGTGCCGCGCACGCTCAACCTGGCCCAGTTCATCCGCTACTACGTCGAGCACCAGATCGACGTGATCCGTCGGCGGACCGCGTACCGGTTGCGTAAGGCCGAGGAGCGGGCGCACATCCTGCGTGGTCTGTCCAAGGCACTGGACGCCCTGGATGAGGTGATCGCCCTGATCCGGCGCTCGCCGACGGTGGAGGACGCGCGGCAGGGCCTCATCCGGCTGCTGGAGATCGACGAGATCCAGGCGACCGCGATCCTGGACATGCAGCTGCGTCGCCTCGCGGCCCTGGAGCGGCAGCGGATCCTCGACGACCTGGCCAAGCTCGAGATCGAGATCGCCGACCTCAAGGACATCCTCGCCAAGCCGGAGCGGCAGCGGAAGATCGTCTCGGAGGAGCTCGGCGAGATCGTCGCCAAGTGGGGCGACGAGCGGCGCACGCAGATCATCCCGTTCGACGGCGAGGTCTCGATGGAGGACCTCATCGCCCGCGAGGATGTGGTCGTCACGATCACCCGGACCGGGTACGCCAAGCGGACCAAGGTCGATCTCTACCGCTCGCAGCGGCGCGGCGGTAAGGGCGTCAGCGGTGCCACGCTGCGGCAGGACGACATCGTCAGCCACTTCTTCGTCTGCTCAACCCACGACTGGATCCTGTTCTTCACAAACAAGGGTCGTGTCTACCGGGCCAAGGCGTACGAGTTGCCGGAGGCCAGTAGGGTAGCCAAGGGCCAACACGTGGCCAATCTGCTCGCCTTCCTACCCGACGAGCAGATCGCGCAGATCATCGAGATCCCGAACTACCAGGTAGCCCCCTATCTGGTACTGGCCACGAAGAACGGCCTGGTGAAGAAGACGCGGCTCGAGGAGTTCGACTCCAACCGTTCCGGCGGCATCATCGCGATCAACCTGCGCGATGAGGACGAGCTGGTCGGTGCTGCGCTGGTTGCGCCAGAGAACGACCTGCTGCTGGTCTCCAAGAAGGCACAGGCGATCCGGTTCAACGCCTCGGACGAGGCGCTGCGGCCGATGGGCCGGGCCACCTCGGGTGTGATCGGCATGCGCTTCACGGACGACGACGTCCTGCTCGCCATGGAGGTCGTTCGGGATGGTTTGGACGTTCTGGTGGCCACGAACGGGGGATACGCGAAACGCACCCCGATCGAGGAATACCCGGTGCAGGGCCGGGGAGGTAAGGGCGTGTTGACTGCGAAGATCACCGAACGGCGCGGTGGTCTGGTCGGCGCGGTGGTGATCGATCCGGACGATGAGCTGTTCGCGATCACCAGCAACGGTGGTGTCATCCGGACTCCGGTGAAGCCTGTACGCCGTACGCGTGACCGGAACACAATGGGGGTCAAGCTGATGGACCTCCCGGACGGCGTGACTATCGTGGCGATTGCTCGCAATGCCGACGAGCCTGACGAACAGGACTAGTTGAATGACGGAGACACAGGCGAAGTCGGGGAACACGGGGACCTCGGCCAACCCGGTCGACGAGGAGGCCGCCAAGGGCGGCACACCACCGACCGGCCGCGCGGCCGTGGGCCGGGCGACGGTCCCCGCCGACGCGCCTGCCCCGAAATTCACGAGGGCGCCGGGCATGACACCCCCGCCGGAGCAGCCCGGCGACGACGCTGGGTCGGGCGACAAGACCGAGACGTCCGATGCCGAGGCGTCGCCGTCGGCCGCCGCCACACCTCAGGGTCCGGCGGCGGCACCCTCGACCCGTCCGGCGACCACCCAGCCGATCAACGTCCGGCCCGGCCAGGCGGCGTCGACAGGGGCCACCGGCACCCAGCCGCGGATCACACCGGGCATGACCCAGCCGCAGCCGGAGGCGGCGCGTACCGCCGCTGCCGGCCGCCCGGCCAGCGGCGGTGGCCTACCACCGGGGATCGGCAGCGCGTCCGCCGTCGGAGCAGCCCGCGTCGGTGACGCGGTACGTGCGGCGCGTACGTCGGTCAGCTCGGCCGCTTCCCGCGGACCGCGCCGGGCCCGGTTGAACCTGAAGCGGATCGACCCTTGGTCCGTGATGAAGTTCGCGTTCGCCGTCTCGGTGGTGCTGTTCATCGTGGTGGTGGTCGCCACCTCGGTGCTCTACCTGGCGCTGGACGCGATGGGCGTGTTCCAGAGCGTCAACGAGAGCCTGAGTGACCTGGTCAACGCCGGCGGTGGGCAGAGCACCAGCGGTTTCCAGATCACCGCCAAGGGCGTGATCCTCAGCTCGGCGCTGATCGGCCTGGTCAACGTGGTGCTGTTCACCGCGCTGGCCACGCTGGGAGCGTTCGTCTACAACGTCTGCGCCGACCTGGTCGGCGGGATCGAGCTGACCCTCGCCGAGCGGGACTGAGCGATCGGGACGCCGGGGCACCGTGGAAAGCGGTCGCTCCGGCGTCCCGTACTCAGGTAGGTTTTGCAGGCGTCGACGGCCCGGCTCGCAGGCTCGGACCCCGATTTGGGGCCGACACAGCGGATGGGTTAATCTTGCTCGTCGCAACGCGGGGCTATAGCTCAGTCGGTTAGAGCGCAGAGCTGATAACTCTGAGGTCGATGGTTCGATTCCATCTAGCCCCACCGCATGTCGTCCGACGGTAGTCGAGCTTGAGGGGTCGCCCCATGTTCAAGAAGCTGCTGATTCTGGCTGGCGTCGTCGGCGTGGCCGCCGTCGTGTTCAACAAGGTCAAGGCCGCGAACGACGAGCGTGCCCTGTGGCACGAGGCGACCACCGCGCCCGACCTGCGCTGACGTCCGGCCCGGCGACGAGCGATCGACGCCACGGGGCCCTAGCTCAACTGGCAGAGCACTGCCTTTGCAAGGCAGGGGTTAGGGGTTCGAGTCCCCTGGGCTCCACCAGCACTTTCCTGGGTTGATCTCGCCCGCGAGTACCGCCGAAGCCCTCACCGGAAGCCGGCCAATCCAGGACCTCACCAGCGCCGTCCTGCTCAGTGACTGACGGAGCAAGCCGCATCGCGGACCGCTTCGCACTCACAGACTGGCCGGAAGTCCTCGCCCTCATCACCAGGGCGGGACCAGCCGAAGTCATCCGCCAAGTCCGAGCAGCGGAAGCCAGTGATCCGCACGGCAAAGGGTGGCCACGTGTCACCTGCTTGACGAATCCATCCCAGCACATGCACGACAGCCGGCCTTGGTTCCCCGGTCGTCCTGGTTGCAGTCGGTGACATCTGAGTGCCTGTGGGCCCACACAAACTCAGGCAGAGAACGAACCATTGCCGCCAAGACGCCATGCACGAGGGGAAGGGCGCCCAGCTCGCTGATCCCGACCCATGCGATGTCGTCATGCTCGTCAGGTGCACGGTTGGTCGGAGAGCCAACCCAGTCTCCAATTTGCCAGACGCCCACGTGAACGGCGTCCTCACCATTGCCGTCATGCAGGACGCCCAACCGTGAAGCGGACTCCGCCACGATGTGAACACCGAGCTCCTCGTGCATCTCACGCGCGAGGGCTTGTAGTTCCGACTCACCCGCTTCGACCTGCCCCCCGGGCAGATCCCAGACATCTGGGTATGCCCGTTTGGTCGGCCTGCGGTGTACTAGCAGGACCGCGCCGTCTTCAACGAGTGCGCCGGTGACGACGACATGCATGACGGGATTAGAGCACAGGGATAGGACAAGTTCGCTCCAGCCAGAGGGGACACCCAGACGTCCGGATCTGCCGCGAGCCGATCGCAACGGGGGCGTGGCGGCCCATCGCCGGCGGTTCGGCCATGCCGCGATGCGCGCCCGTGTCGCGGACCGTCGAGAGTGAAAGATGCCGAGAGGGGTTTCCGCAGGCCAAGCGCAGTTCCTGCAGGTAGGCCGAGGTGGGCAACTTGATCTCGTAATGCATAGGTCGCCGCCCTTGGCAGACGAGCTTGGCAAGGCATGCACGGGCCCGCGTCGCGACGTCCTGCCGGTAGGCTGCTCCGCTATGTCATCCGAGCAGGTCACGACCGGCGCGATCGAGCTTCGTTACACTCTCACCTCGGACGATTTGCGCGATGGCGTCGCTGCCCAACAGCGCGGCATCTGGCGCCGCGGGCTGGTCGCCCTGCTGACTGTCCCCCCGCTGCTCGGACTTGCCGAAGGCTTCGTCCGCTTGGAGGTCTGGGAATTACCAGCGGATGCCGTTTCTATCATCGTGGTGGCTTCCCTGCTCTTGGCGCTCGTCATCGTCGGATTCAGCGTGCTGCTGTACCGGCTTCTCCTCCTCTTGGTCTATCGGTGGCAGGCCCGACTGATCCTGCGCGGGAACCCGTGGCTCTCCCAGCCAATACAGACCACGGTGACTGACACCGGGGTACATGTAAGCAACGCGACTGGGGAGTCGAGATCGTCTTGGTCCCAATACCCGCTGTACCACGAGTCGGACCAGTCGTTCGTTCTGCTTGCTTCGAGAGGGCTTGGTGCGATGGCGCTCGTGCTCCCGAAGCGTGGGCTGGTTGGGGAGGACGCAGCGCGGCTGCGAGCTGTGCTCGACACCCACTGCCACCGGCGCAGCCGATCGTGACGCCAGTCTGACCCTAGGGCGACGCCAACGACCGCCATCGTCTGAACCCCTGTCACTACCTGGCGGCGAGGCGAGCCGGGTGCCAGCGGACACCGCATGCTCCTACGGATCAGAGGGTGGCTGTACAGCCATCCGTACAGCCAAGCCGGCCGATGGGCACAGTTGACGAGCGACGGCGCTCGACAAGTCGCGCAGGTCAGCCACAGTGGCCGACACTGGCCGAGTGGTCGATCCGCTCCCTTTTCGCCCAGCACCCGCTCGATGACTGAGGCTGCCTGACGAGTCCGCGCCGGCAGGACATGGCCGTGGGTGTCGGCCATCATTCGGATCGTGGAGGGTGGCCGGGAAGGTCAGCTTGGGGATGAGTTGTCTAGTTCGTCGGCTCTACGCCTGAGTTCTTCGGCGTGATCGTCCCAGTCCGGCCCGTGAAAGTGGAGGTCCGCGCCGGCCGCGCGAAGCAGTTCGGCGTCGTGGGGCCACTGAAGGCATGCCAGGCGGTACGCGAGGTTCCTCGCCCAGACCGGAAGATCCCCGGTGAGGTCCGGGATCGTCTCGCGGATCATCGCCATGATCGTGTCAGCGTCCGCGAAGGTCAGCACCTCGATGAAGTCCCGCGTGGCGTCGTTGATGTGACTGCCCGGTCGCTCCGGATGTTCAAGGTCAGAGCAGAGGTCGAAAGCAAGTTCGGTGAGGCTCTTCACGGATGGATCATTCCCTCCGCCCATCCTCAGCGGGGCGCTGCCCCTCTCCGCAGGAACAAGCCTGCGTCGGGCAGTCGTAGACCGTCCAGCCTCCGCACGACGCGACCATCCTTGATCACCAGCGCGCCTAACCCCGAGTCAACTAAGCGGTTGATGCGTAAACCCCGGAGGATGCCAGACAATCATGCCTGACGATCCGGGGGCAGGGCATGCGACGACTGCTGGGCATGGCCATGGTGATGATCGCCTTGATGGCGGGGTGCACGAGGTCGGCCGGCGAGGCGGGCGAGCCCGTCGAGTTCCGCGCTCTGGCGGAGGACTACGACGACGGCGGCGATCACTCGTCAGGGCTGTTCGTGGTGCGGACGCAGCCTGAGTGGGAGCAGCGCTGGCAGGGGTTGACGATCAGGCACACCCCGCCGCCGCCACCGCCGGCCGTCGACTGGACGACCGAGATGGTGATCTTCTATGTGCTCGGCACCAAACCTAGCGGCGGTTACTCCGTCCGGATTGACGAGATCTCGGCGCGGGATGGTCGGTTGGCGGTACGTGTCGAGGAGTCACGGCCCGGCCGGTCGTGCGCAACAGCCGCTGTGCTGACCAACCCGCTTGATGTCGTGGCGACCCGGGCCAGTGACGCCCCCATCGAGGTCGATCTTGACTCCGACTCCCACCGCTGTTAGTGAGGCGCGGGATCCGACGAGGCCAGTCGCTTGAGCACGCTCTTCCCAACTGAGGACTCGTCGGCAAGATCAGAGCGCGTACCAGCGGGGAACCCGCACCTCTCGTAGCTCAGCCCATCCAGCGAGGCGGGAGCAGGCAGCATGCAGTTCATCAATCGACAGGCTCTCGCCCGCACCTCCGGCAAGGAAGGCATGGATCCGCCAACCGTCGAAGGCCTCCACGCCATCGACCAGGTCGACATCGACCTCTGTGCCCTGCTCGTCCGTCATGCGACAACCGGCCCCGTGGACGAGGTAGTCGATGCCCGTGCCTGATCGGCCCTCCCGAGGGAGCACGTGAGTTGACCTCACCGCCCTCAGTAGGTCGGACAAGCCGCTCAGCTCCGGATAGGCCGCGAAAAGGCGGTCGCGCGTCCGCCTGAGGGCTACGGCGTAAGACCTCACAGCATCTACCGCCAACCGGTCCCGCTCGTCCATATGATCACTATGCGCCGCCGCCGAGGCGATGGGCACAGCGCCCGCAGCCGAGCGGGATCTCAACCGGTAGGGACGGACACCGAGCGACGAGCCGCGGTCACGACTGGGCGACCCGGCCCCGCAGTGGTCAGTTCCCTCTGACGCAGAACTCGTTTCCGTCGGGATCGGCCAGCATGACGGAGCCGTCCTCGGCGACCTCGAGCCGAGTGGCCCCGAGGGAGATCAGCCGGTCGACCTCCGCTTGCTGATCGCCATCGGCCGGGGCGAGGTCGAAACGCTGCCGGTTCCTCGCCTCTTTCGGAGCCACGGGTGGGCCTCCCCACGCGACCTTCGTGCCGCCGTGGGGTGACTGGATCGCGGTCTCCTCGTCCTGATCCCACACCAGCGGCCAGCCCAGCGCCTCGCTCCAGAAAAGGCCGACCTCCCGGGTGCCGTCGCAGGCGAGTTCCCCGAGCAGGCCGCACCCGGCGAGGAAGCCGTTGCCCGCCTCGATGACACAGAACTCGTTGCCCTCGGGGTCGGCCAGGACGATGTGCCCCTCCTCGGGAAGCTGTCCGACGTCGAGGTGGCCGCCGCCGAGCCCCAGTGCCGTCGCCACCGCGTGCTGCTGGTCGGCCTCGCTGGCGCTGGTCAGGTGCAGGTGCACGCGGTTCGGCCCCATCTTCTTCGCACCGCTCGGGACGAACCGGAGGCTGACCTGAGTCTCATCGCCCGGCAGGAGCGCACCATCGGCGTCCTCGACGACCTCCCGGCCGAGCATTCCGGCCCAGAATTTCGCCAGGCGCGCCGGATCGTGCGCATCGATGGTCACCGTCAGCGTTCGCGAGAGCATCACTGCACCGTAGACACGGGTCAGCACGGCGACAAGGCAGTTTCGGAGAGGTCGGCGGGCTGTGGCGGTGCGCGCTGTTGACTTGTCATGATCCGTGAATGGTTGAGCAGCCAGCGCCCGTCACCATGCACATCTACTGCCGGGTCGAGGTGACCGTCACCGACCCCGTGGCGGTCACCGGTCACGCGATCGCCGACCTGCGCGCGGCCGACATCGACTGGTCCACAGAGGAGGACGACCTCGATGCGGCGGTCGAGGAGCTTCGGTCGGACCTCGCCACCTCGTTGGCGGGTGTGGTGGACATCAGCCAACTCGGCGCCGGCATCCCGGGGGTGGAGTTCCGCGGTGGTCTCTGCTGGGCCGAGCAGGGACCGGCCCGGGATCCCTTCCGGGCGGAAGAGCGGTGACAGCAAGGCAGGCGGCATGGCCGTGGCCGACCGGGGTAGGAGAAACAGCAACAACCCCCCGGAAGTGAGGTGTCATACCAATGCCTACGGCGCGCGAGATCATGACGAACGACGTGACCTGTGTCCGCGAGCGGGACGACCTGGCGTCGGCCGCGAAGCAGATGGCCGAGTTGGGGGTCGGCTCGCTGCCGATCTGCGGTGACGACAACCGACTCAAGGGCATGCTGACCGACCGCGACATCGTGGTAAAGGTGCTGGCCGAGGGCCGTGACCCCGCCAACGTGACCGCCGGTGAGCTGGCCCAGGGTGAGGCGGTGACCATCGGCGCGGACGACGACGCGGCCGAGATCCTGCGCACCATGGGTCAGCACAAGGTACGCCGGCTGCCGGTGATCGACGGTCACGAACTGGTCGGCATTGTGGCGGTGGCCGACGTGGCCCGATCCCTGCCGGAGCGCCCGGTGGGTGACCTCATCGAGGCCATCTCCGAGCGCAGCTGACCGTCGGCTGCTGTTGATCGCCCCCACTGGCCGGCTGGTGGGGGCGACCGCTGTGTCGGTGCCTGCATCGTCCGTTGGTCCGGGCGTGGGGACGAGCCTGGTCCTCCGGCGAAGCCACCGGGCGATCAGGAGCCGTCGGCATGCGGCACGCCCGGTGCTCAGCCCTCGGCGCCGCTCGCGCCGTCCGCCGCCCCGGTGTCGGGTCGGGCTTGGGGCAGGTGTTCCATCAGCTTGGTGAGCGCGCCGTTGGCGAAGGTGGCGCCGAGCGCCGAGCCTGCCCCGATTGTCCAACCGACCGGCCCCAGTGGGGTGCACCCGAAGAACTGGCTGACCCCTGGCGTCTGCACCACCACGACGAGCACCCCCAGCGACGCCGCCGTGGACGCCAGCACGGCCGGGCTGGTGCCACCGGCCAGGATGGTCTGCCCGAGTTGGGTGCCGACCAGGGAAACCAGGGCGACCGTCCCGGCCCGCTGACGGCGTCCGGTGTATCGGGCCAACGTCCATCCCGCGGTCGCGCCCAGCGTGGTGGCTGCCGCCCGCAGCCCGATCTCTCTGGTGAGGGTTTCTCCCAGCGCCGTGTCCGGGCCCTCCCAGAGCAGCCCGTCGGCGCGGTCCGACGCGGGTGGCCGGACCGCGATGGCCAGTGCCGGCGCCAGGTCGGTGAGCAGGTTGACGAGCAGCAGTTGTCGCCCGGTGAGGGCGGAGCGGCCGGTCGCCGCCGCGGTGAGCACACTGAACGCGATCTCGCCGAGGTTGCCGCCGACCAGGATGCTGAGCGCGTGTCGCACCGACGACCACATCGCCCGGCCCTCGACCAGGGTGGCGATGATGGTCTCCAACCGGTCGTCGGTGACCACCAGGTCGGCGGCCGCCCGCGCCGCCGGGGTGCCCCGTTGGCCGAGGGCGATGCCGACGTCGGCCAGCCGGATCGCCGGGGCGTCGTTGGCGCCGTCGCCGGTCATCGCCACGGTCCGCCCGCACTTCTGCAACGCCTGGATGATTCGCACCTTGTGCGTCGGGGTGCAACGGGCAACCACGTCGGTGTTGGCCAACCGTTCGGCGAGCGCGTCGTCGTCCAGCTGGTCGAGCTCGCCAGCCGTGACCACCCGTTGCTCGTCGTGTTCGCTGATGGTGGCGGCGATCGCCTCGGCGGTTGCCGGATGATCACCGGTGATCATGATCGTGTGCACACCGGCCTGCCGGATTTTGCGGACCGCCGGGGCGGCGCTCTCCCGGACTCCGTCCGCGAGGGCCAGGAAGCCCATGAAGGTCAGCCCTCGGACGTCTCCGTCGGTCACCTTCGGGTCGTCCACCTGGCACTCGGCGACGGCCAGGATCCGGTTTCCCGCCCCGGCCCGGTCGGCGAGCATCTGCTCCAGCTCCGCCCGGCCGGCGTCGTCCAGTGGCTGCTGGCCGCCGTCAATGCGCCGCGCCGAACAGCGTGGCAGCACCGTCTCCGGGGCACCCTTGACGCTCAACAACAGGTGACCGTCGGTCTCGCCGATGCTCGCGTGGTAGCCGCGCGACGGCTCGAACGGCAGCCCGCCGGCAGCCCGCCAGTCGGCGGCACCGGTCTGCTCCACCACCCCGGCCACCCCGGCGCCCCGCCGAACCGCCCGGTCGGTCTGCAACGCCAACTCCTCTGGATCGGCTGCGGCAGGGGTGGCCCGCAGTGCAGCGGCCAGCGTCAACCGGAGTCGGTCGTCCAGCCGGTCCACCGGGGCGTACCGGTCGCCGAGGCTGTCACCGACCCCGGCGAGCAGCAACTTTCCTTCGGTGAGAGTGCCGGTCTTGTCGAAGCAGAGCACGTCCACCCGGCCCAGCGCCTCGATGGTGCGCGGGTTGCGGACCAGGGCGCCGTGCTCGGCCAGCCGCCGGGCGGCGGCCAACTGGGCGGCGCTGACCAGGAACGGCAGCCCTTCCGGCACCGACGCCACGGCCAGGTTCGCGGCGGTCGCCGCCGTCTCGGCCAGCGGTACGCCCCGAAGCAGGCCCGCGCCGGCCACCGCCACCGCCGAGCCGGCGGCCAACGGGATGGCGGCGCTGGTCAACGAGCCGAGCCTGGCTTCCACCCCACTCGTCGGCGGTGCCTGCCGAACCAGTGCCAGGCTGCGCCCGGCCTCGGTGTCGTTGCCGGTCGCCACCACCACGGCGGTGCCGTGCCCGGCGGCGACGGTGGTGCCCTCGTACAGCATCGAGTGTCGGTCGGCGATGGCGGCGGCCACCACCGGCCGGTTGGACTTGGCAACCGGCAGCGACTCGCCGGTCAGTGACGACTCGTCCGCCTCCAGGCCCACCGAATCGAGGACGCGACAGTCGGCGGGCACCGAGTCACCCGATTCAAGGGTGATGACGTCCCCGAGGACCAGGTCCTCGGCGGCGACCACCTGCTCGGCGCCGTCCCGACGGACCCGTGCGGTCACCGCCGAACGGGACAGCAACTCCGCCAGCGACCGTTCCGTGTTGCGCTCGTGTACCGCTCCGATCAGGGCGGACCCACCGACCACGCTGCCCACCAGCGCGGCGTCGACCAGCGAGCCGAACGACGCGGAGAGCACCGCCCCGGCGGCCAGCACCGGAGTCAGCGGGTTGGACAGCTCGTCCACGAAGGCGCGCAGCAGTCCACCACCACCGGGTGCGCCGCCGCCGTTCGCACCGCGGCCGTCGCGTCGGCGCTGCGTTTCCGTGCCGGCCAGACCGTCGGGCGTGGTGCCGAGCTGGTCGAGCACCGTGTTGACGGGCATCAGGTGCCAGGCGGTCGCCACGGGCGCCGGCGTGTCCGACTGGTCGCGTAGCCGGTGCGCCTGCCAGACCCCGTTCGCGAAGGCCAACCCGGCCGCGCCGTTGACCGCGACGAGCGACCGGTGGGGCAGCTGGGTCGGTGGCGCGGTGAACGCGCCCAGCGCCCCGAGACCGGTGCCGGCCATGCCCAGCCGAATGTTCTGCTGGGCTGTTCGCCGGGCCACGCCGGTCGCCTCGACCACCAGGGCCACCACCCGCAGGTCGGCACCGACCAGCAGGTGCGCACCCCACGGCGGCAGGTCCTCCGGTGCGGCGAACCCGAGACCGCAGTCGGACGCCCCGAGCGCCTTCCGGTCTGCGGAGACCAGCATCACCACCGCGCCGTCGTGCTGCAACGCGCGTACTGATTCGACCAGCCGGTCCCCGCCAGGCAGCATCCCATCGGCGAAGCCGTACCGCTGCTCGTCACCGCCGGCCACGACCAGCCGCAGTCCGGCCTGCCGGGCGGCGGATGGCAGGCCGTCGACGCCGGGCGCGGGTTCCGGCTCGACCCGCAACAGCGCGGCGAGCCGATCCCCGTGGGCGAGGCCGAGTAGCTGGCCACCGGCTGACCGCAGCCGGTCGGCGTCCGGGATGTCGTCCGGGCGGTAGGCGGGCAACTGGTCCAGTGGTCCGAGCCGCCAACCGTCCGCCGCCCGGGAGGCGGCCGGGTCGTCCGGGTCGAACAGCGCGAAGGCCCGCTCCGCCACCTGGTCGACATCCGCTCCGGGCGCCGGTGCCAGATCGGCCAGTACGCCCCGATCCGAGCCGAGTACGGCGGCGTCCAACACGAGCGTGTCGATCCGGTCCAGCTCCCGCAGCACGCCGCTGTCCATCGCGATCACCCCACGCCGGGCCAGCATCCGGCCAAGCTGGGCGGCGTATCCCTCACGCCCGCTGCCGGGCGCCTTGGGCAGCGCGGAGAGACCCAGCGCGGCGGCCCGCTTGGGCCCGGCGAACGGCGCCGCGGCCGCGCCCGCGGCCGCGCCCGCGGCGAGCATCCGGCTGATGTACTGCTCGACCGGGCCGTCCGGCTTCGGCCGGGGACGGTCGATCACCGGCCAGCGAGCGGTGGCGCGTTCCGGGTCACCGGTCAGCCGTGGCTCGGCGCGCTCCCACGCGGAGAGTTGGGCCCGCGCCTCGCTCCACTGCACCATCCGCTGGGCACCGTCCAGGACGATCCCGGTCCAGCGGCCGGTCAAGCCCTGCACCACCGCCTCGGCCAGCGGAAAGAGGATGTCGGCGCGCGGGTCGGAGCGCAGCCGCTTGCCGATGAACTCGTGCAGCTTCGGTTGTAGATCCACCGCCGAGAGCAGGCCGGCCACCTCACCGGGCAGAGGCGCGATCGGCAGGATCCGGGTGGCCGCCGAGATGGTCAGGCCCAACGCGTCCGAGGCGAGCGCACCGAGGGTGCGAGGGGTGCGCGGCCCCTCCTCCGGCGGGTGCGGCGGTGGGATCTCCGGGTCGGGCTCGTGATCACAGGTCCCCTCGACCCGGCTGATCGTGGCGATCAGGTCGCGCAGCGCCGGCTCGGGGGTCTGGACGGCAATCACCACCCGGCCGGATGGAGCGTTGACCCGGGCCCAGGCGACCCCGGGCATCCGCTCCAGCGCGCTCTCCACCTGACGTGCCAGCTTGTTGCCGCCGTCCTGGCAGACGCCGTGCACCTCGATGTGGTGCCGGCCCGGCCGGGACCAGACCCGACGCCGCGTCAGCCCGGCCGTCCGGGCCAGCCGGGTCGCGGCCGAGCCGACGGCCCGGGACGCCTCGCCGACCAGGTGCGGCACGCCGAAGGACGGCAGGATGCGGCCGACTGCGCGTCCCGCCGCCGTCATCGAGGCGTACGGCTGGACGGACGCCGGCCCGGCTCCCTGTTTCTGCTGGTCCTGACCTTGGCCATCTCGTCCTCCCACCGCCTCACGTCCGGCGGCCTGGCTTCCCGACCTGTCGTCCGTTATGCCCTCCGAGTGGGGGAACTTTCCGCCGATGCCAGCGCATGGACGGGGTGGGCCGTGGAATCCGACGACCATCACCGGACATGGGGAGGCCGGAATGAGCATGCTGACGCGACATCTCAACGGTTCGCACGAGAACGTCCAGATGTACAGCCGGCGGGTGGAGCTACCGATGCTGGGCGAGGTGGCGGTGCCGCCACCGGACAAGGTCGCCTATTACGCGGGGCTCGGGGTGCTCGCCGCGCTCCAGGTCATCGAGTGGCCGATCGCCCTGGTGGTCACCGCCGGGCACCTGCTGGCAGACCAGCATTTTTCGGGACTGGTACGCGGCGTCGGGGAGGCGCTGCAGGACGCCTGACGAGAGCCGGGTCACCCGCGGTTGACATGAATCAGGGTTGAGGTCGCACGCTCAATCCATGCCGAGCGCAACCGCCACCGCCGTACCCGCCGCACCCGGGCTGTTCGCTCCCCGGCTGAGAGCGATGACCGTGGGCAGCGTTGCGTTGATCTCGTTGCTCGCGTTCGAGGCGTTGGCGGTCGGTACGGCGATGCCGACCGTCGCCCGGAGCCTGGACGGGTTGGCGCTGTACGGGATCGCGTTCGGTGGCCCGTTCGCCACGGGCGTGCTGGCCATGGTGGTTTCCGGTATCTGGTGTGACGCTCGAGGTCCACGGGGGCCGATGTGGCATGGCGTCGCCTGGTTCGTGGTCGGGTTGCTGATCGCTGGGACCGCCCCCGTGATGGGTGCGCTGGTTGTTGGCCGGGTGGTACAGGGGTTCGGCTCGGGGCTGCTCTCGGTGGCGCTCTACGTGATCGTCGGGCACGCGTACCCGCAGGATTTGCACCGGCGGATCTTCGCCGCGTTCGCGGCGGCGTGGGTCGTACCGTCGCTGGTCGGGCCGGCGGTGGCCGGCCTGATCGTGGAGTACCTGGGCTGGCGGTGGGTCTTCCTGGCGGTGCCGGCGGTGGCCGTGCCGGCGGTGCTGCTCATCCATCCCGGTCTGCGGTCGTTGGCTCGGAGTGTGGCGACCAGTCCGCCGGCCGGCGCGGCGGCGCGGATCGGTTGGGCGTGCGGGGCTGCGGTGAGTGCCGCACTGCTGCACATCGGGGGACAGCAGCGCGGTGCCACCGCCCTGGTGTTGATCGCGCTCGCCGTGGTGGGCCTGTTGGTCTCTGCCCCGCGCTTGCTGCCGGCCGGCTTCCTCCGGGCGGCCCGGGGGTTGCCCACCGTCGTCGGGCTGCGCGGTCTGGCGTCGGCGGCGTTCGTCGGCGCCGAGGTCGTCATCCCGTTGATGCTCTCCCGGGAGCGGGGTCTCTCGCCGACCGAGGCCGGGCTGGTTCTCACGGTCGGCGCGCTGGCGTGGTCGGCGGGCTCCTGGTTGCAGGGCCGGATCCCGGTGCCAGCCTCCCGGGCCAGCCTGCCGCGCGCCGGGTTGACCTGCATCACGGTCGGCACCGTCACGGTGGCGCTGGCCGTTCGGCCCGAGCTGCCGGTGACCGTCGCCGTGGTCGGCTGGGCGGTGGCCGGGCTCGGCATGGGACTGCTCTATCCGTCGTTGTCGGTGCTCACCCTGGAACTGTCCGCCCCCGGTGAACAGGGCCGCAACAGCTCGTCGTTGCAACTGGGTGACTCGCTCTTCGCGGCGACCGTGCTCGCGCTGACCGGGGCGGTGCTGGCTGCGGGAAGTGCGCCCGGCCCGGGCAGTTACACGATGACTCTGGTGGTGGCCGCGGGCCTGGCGCTGCTCGGTGCGTTGCTGGCCGGCCGTGTGGTGGTGGGCGGGAGTACGCGAGCGGTCGGGTGATCCGGGGATTCGGCCGCGCCCTACCAGGGTGGGCCGGGAGGATGGCGGGCGATGAACGTCCTGACCGTCCTGCCGCTCGCCGTGGTGATGGTCGCCGGGACCCAGCTGGTGGTGGCGGTCTTCCTCGCCTCGTCGGACCGGCCCCGGGCGGCGTCACTGGGCTTCCTCGTGGGCGCCGGGCTGGTGGTCACCGCCGGGGTGACGGTGGCCTGGCTGTTGACCCGGTTGGTGGGCGGATTGGTCGCCGACGCCAGCGCCGTCGCCGGGAAGGTCGATCGCGGTCCCGCCATTGACCTGGTGGTGCTCGCCCTGCTGGTCTGCCTGGCCGTGCTGATCTGGTTGAGGCGGAACCGCTCCGGGCCCCCGAAGTGGCTGGGGAGCATCGAGCACGCCGGTCCGCCTCAGGCGCTGCGACTGGGTGCGCTGCTCTTCGTGGTGACGCCCACCGACGACCTCATCATGGCCGCCGTCGGGGCGAGCGTGGCCCGGCACAACCTGCCGTGGTGGCACCTGGTGCCGTTCGTGCTGCTCACCGTGTTTCTGCTCGCGCTGCCCCTGCTGGCATTGCTGCTGCTCGGGGGCCGGGCGGCGCGGGTGCTGGCCCGGATGCGGCAGTGGGCCGAGGGGCACGCCTGGCTGGTCAACGAGATCGTGATCGCGTTCTTCGCGCTGCTGACCGTGCTGGACCTGATCCGTTCGGGGTGAGCCGCCGCACACCCGTCACGGAATGAAGCGTCGTTCCGTCAGCGCCAGGTCGGCCCAGGGCGCAGGCGTTGGCCAGTCGGTGGGCCGTGGTTCGTGGCGAAACGGGAGGACGAGATGAAGGTTCTGGTTACCGGGGCAAGCGGCCACCTGGGCCACGCGGTGCTGGGCCGGCTGCGCGAGGACGGGATCAACGTTCGGGCCACCAGCCGGCGCCCGCGTGGTAGCTCGGACGTGGAGTGGGTGATGACCGACCTGGCCACCGGGGACGGGTTGGCCGAGGCGGTGACCGGCGTGGACGCCGTGCTGCACCTGGCGTCCTCGCCCCGGGGTCGGCAGACCCACCAGGTGGACGTGCTGGGCACCCGCCGACTGGTGGTGGCTGCCGGCGCGGCCGGTGTGCGGCACATCGTCTACATCTCGATCGTCGGGGTGGATCGGGTGCCGATCCCGTACTACCGGCACAAGCTCGCCGCCGAGCAGGTCATCGCGGCCGGTCCGGTGCCGTGGTCGGTGCTGCGAGCCACCCAGTTCCCACAGTTCCTGGACGAGCTGCTGACGGCGAGCGCGCGGTTGGGGCCGGTGATCGGGGACCGTTCGGTGCTCGCACAACCGGTCGACCCGGGCGAAGTGGCAGCACGGCTGGCAGCGCGGTTGACCGCCGGCCCGCTGGGCGGCATCGAGGAGTACGGCGGGCCGCAGGTGCTCCGCTTCGACGAGGCGGTCCGCGCCTGGCGGGAGGCTCGGGGTTCGCGCCGACCGCTGCTGCCGGTGCGGATTCCCGGCCGGCTCGGTCGCGAGTTGCGCGCCGGTGGCCTGGTCACCGAAGCGCTGCCCCGAGGCGTCCGCACCTGGGCCGACCATCTCGCGGACACGTACGGGGGAACCGGACGGAGATGAGAGAGATCCCGGTTCACATTCGCCTTACGGTGACCTCATGTTCGCTGTCGTCACCACGGTGATCCTCTACGTCTTCGGCTTCGTCTTCCTCTACGGCGTGATCCGGCTGGGTGTCCGGCACGCGTTGGAGGATCTGGAGTTGCAGCGGGCCAAGGCCCAGCGCGCCGAGGAGTTGGCCGCTTCCCGCGACCGCACCTTCCTGCGCGACAACGCATTCCTCGCCGGCAGTTGAGCACCGACTCGGTCCGGCCGGGTCCGGTGGCGTCGCGGGACAGCCCGGGAGTCGCCGGGCGCTCCAGCGTGGCGGATGCGAGGATCGCACCCGTGATGGGAACGCTGAAGACCGAACCGGCCCGCGCCCGCCTCGACCTGCTCGCGCCGCCGGTCGCGGAGGCTGTCGCCCAGTGGCCCGCCGACGCGCCCGTGGACGTCAACGACGTGCTGGTCGCACCGATCGACGCCGATCTCGCCGACACCGCGGCGTTCTGCGCGGCGTACGAGGTGGGGTTGGACGTCTCGGCCAACTGTGTCGTGGTGGCTGGCAAGCGTGAGGGTGTGGTCCGCTACGCGGCCTGCATCGTTCTGGCCACCACCCGGGCCGACGTGAACGGGGTGGCTCGCCGGGCGCTGGACGTCCGCAAGGCGAGCTTCGCCCCGATGGCCGACGCGGTCGAGTTGACCGGCATGGAGTACGGCGGTATCACCCCGATCGGGCTGCCGGCGCAGTGGCCGATCCTGGTGGACGCGCGGGTGATCGCCACACCCTACGTGATCATCGGGTCCGGCGTACGGCACAGCAAGATCGCGCTGCCGGGCCCGGCGTTGGGCGCGCTGCCCGGTGCGCAGGTGGTGGAAGGGCTGGCCAGGCCGGCCTGACCAGGTACGGACATCGATGCCGTTGCACGTGAAACATCACGGGCGTCGATGTGTAGCGGCTTGGCCGGTGACTCAGTGTGAGTGAGCTCCGGACTCGCGCTGCTCGACCTCGGCGAGCGCGGCGAGCAGCGTCTGCGTCTCCTGCGCACCGGAAACCGCGTACTTCCCGGCCAGGACGAAGGTCGGCACACTGGTGATGCCCAGGTCCCGAGCGGTGGCCAGCTCGGCGGCGACGTCGGTGGCGCGCTCGTCGGAATCGAGGAACCGCCGTGCGTCGGCAGCGTCCAGGCCGATTTTTCCGGCGAGGGTGGCCAGCGCCTCCCGAGAGCCGACGTCGACGCCCTGGGTGAAGTGCGCCTGGTAGAGCGCCTCCACCATCTCGGCCGCCCGACCGTGGTCGGCGGCGTAGGAGACCAGCCGGTGCGCGTCGAAGGTGTTGGCGATCACCGCGCGGTCGTAGTCCAGCCGCAGCCCATCAGCCGCAGCGACCTGGGTCACGTGGGCGACCATCTGCCGGGCGCGCTCCGGACCGCCGAACTTGGCGGCCAGTGCCTCCACCAGCGGAAGGGGCTCCGGCACCGGCGACGGGTCGAGCTGGAACGGCCGGTAGCGGACCGTCACCTCGCCCTCGTAGCTGGCGAGGGCCTCATCCAGGCGGCGCTTGCCGATGTAGCACCACGGGCAGATGACGTCCGCGTAGATCTCGATCTCCATGATCGGTGGCAACCTCGCGGTCAGCCGAGTTGTTCCCGGACCTGACGCTTGAGGCGGCCCAGGATCGCCGTGCCCCCGCGTACCCGCAGCGGGCTGATCGCCTGCGCCAGCCCCATCCGCTGGTAGAGGTCGTCCGGCACGGCCAGCACCTGCTCGGCGCTCGCGCCCGCCAGCCCCTCGGCGAGGATCCCGGCGAACGCCCGGGTGGTGGGCGCCTCCGGCGGGCAGTCGAAGAGCGTCTCCACGGTGCCCTCCGGGGTCACCCGGGCGCGCAGGAAGAACGCTGTCTGGCACTCCGGCACCTGCTCCATGCCCTCGCGCTCGGCGTCCTCCGGCAGAACCGGGATGACGTCCGCGTACTCCAGGAGCATTTCCAGCACCAGGTCGCGCGGCGCGGCGGCGAACTCGTCGACGATCTCGGCCAGTCGGGCCGGCATGTCAGCCATGTGTCGAGGCTACCGCCGTTGTACGGGGGCCCCTGCGTACAGGCCGCGGCGCACGCGCCCGGGTGGCCCATCCGTCCTCACACCGTCGGCGACTGCTCGCTGATCTCGCTGAGGGCGCTGGTGGGGTCGAGCTGCATGGCCAGGTCGCCGAGCGAGACGATGCCGACCAACTTGCGGTCGCTGTCGCAGACCAACACTCGTCGGATGCCCCGGTCCCGCATGAGCGCCGCCGCCTCACCCGCCGTGCAGTGCTGCTCGATCATGACCACCTCGCGAGTGACGATCGAGCCGATGGTGGTGGCCGCCGGGGAGCTGTTCTCCGCGACGGCCCGGACCACGATGTCCCGGTCGGTGAGCATGCCGGCCAGGCTGGCGCCGTCGGTGACCACCACGTCGCCGATGTCCGCCTCCTTCATCACCCTGGCCGCCTCGTCCAGGGGCGTCTCCGCCGGCAGGTACACGACCTGCTTGGTCATCACGTCACTGACCCGGTAACCGGTCATGAGAGCCTCCCGAGACTTTCCACCCGATCCAACTGCACTACCCGGCGGTGCGGTGCCTACACCAGGTTTCCACGTTCCTGGCGTACCTCGTGGACAAGCCGGTCCACCAGACCGTCCACCGGCAGCTCGGTGCGTCCGTCGCCGGCCCGTTCGCGCAGTTCGACGTACCCGTCGGCGAGTCGGCGGCCGACCACGACGGCCCGGGGGATGCCGATCAGCTCGGCGTCGGTGAACTTGACCCCGGCCGACACGTGCGCGCGGTCGTCGACCAGCACCCGCAGGCCGGCGGCGGCGAGGCGCCCGCCGAGCTCCAGCGCCGCGTCGAGCTGCGGGCCCTTGCCCGCAACCACCACGTGTACGTCGCACGGAGCGATCGCCGCCGGCCAGGTCAGCCCCCGGTCGTCGTGGTGCTGCTCGGCGATCGCCGCCACCGCCCGGGACACCCCGATGCCGTAGCAGCCCATGGTCGGCCGGACCGGTTTGCCGGCCGGCCCGAGCACGTCGACCGCGAACGCGTCGGTGAACCGCCGGCCGAGTTGGAAGATGTGCCCGATCTCGATGCCCCGCCGGATGGTCAGCTCGCCCTCGTCACAGTCGGGGCAGGGGTCTCCGGCGCGTACCTCGGTTGCCTCGATCGTGCCGTCGGGCGTGAAGTCCCGTCCGCAGACCACGTCGGTCGCGTGTCGGCCCGGCTCGTTCGCCCCGGTCAGCCATGCCGAGCCGACCACCACCCGCGGATCGACCAGGTAACGGATGCCCAGCTTGTCGAGCAGTTGCGGCCCGATGTACCCACGTACCAACTCCGGATGCTCGGCCCACTCCTCGAAGACGGCCACCTGGGCCGGGTGCAGGGCGGCACCGACCCGTTTCAGGTCGACCTCCCGGTCACCGGGCAGCCCGACCACCAGAGGCTCGGCCCGGTCAGCGCCCGGCTGGCGGACGGAGAGCACGACGTTCTTCAGGGTGTCGGCGGCGGTCCACCCGTCCCGACCGCCCAACCGACGGGCGTTCGCCAGCTCCACCAGGCTGGCGATCGTCGGAGTCTCCGGTGTGTCGTGCACCTCGACGGCCGGCTGCCCGGTCGGATCCCCGACGGCCGGCGCGCGGGTGATCACGGCCTCGGTGTTGGCCGCGTAGTCGCAGGCGGTGCAGCCGACGAACGTGTCCTCGCCGACCGGTGTCGCCGCCAGGAACTCCTCCGACGCGGAGCCGCCCATCGCGCCGGACATCGCGTGCACCACCGTGTAGTCGAGACCCAACCGGTCGAAGATCCGTTGGTACGCCGCTCGATGCCGTGCGTACGCCTCCCGCAGCCCCGCGTCGTCCAGGTCGAAGGAGTACGCGTCCTTCATCAGGAACTCCCGGCCGCGCAGCAGACCGGCACGCGGCCGTGCCTCGTCGCGGAACTTCGTCTGCACCTGGAACAGCGTCACGGGAAAGTCCCGGTACGAGGTGAACAGGTCCTTGACCAGCAGCGCCGCCATCTCCTCGTGAGTGGGCGCCAACAGGTGCTCGGCACCGCGCCGGTCGGCGAGGGTGAAGATGTCATCGCCGTACTCGGCCCACCGGCCGCTGGTCCGGTAGGGCTCAGCCGGCAGCAGCGCCGGGAAGTGCACCTCCTGGTCGCCGATCGCGATCAGTTCGGCACGCACCACCTCGGTGATCCGATCCAGCACCAGCTTGCCCAGCGGCAGCCAGGTGTAGCCGCCCGGTGCGGCACGACGGACGTAACCGGCGCGCAGCAGCAGCCGGTGGCTCGGCACCTCCGCGTCCGCCGGGTCCTCGCGCAGGGTCCGCAGCAACAGGGTCGACATGCGTAGCAGCATGGGCGCAGCCTAGAACCGTCGCGGCGGGCGCGGCGATCCAATTTGTCCGGGTGTGGCGCAGGCGGAGCGGCCAGGTGCTCGGGTGGCACGGCCCACACGTCTCGGGCGGTGACCGGGCCAGCTCTCGGTGACAGACTGGTCGCCGCAGGCAACGAATGGCGTGAGGGGGCGCGGGTGCGCTGGCGCAGTTTTGTCGCGGTCGGGGACAGCTTCACCGAAGGCATGGACGACGCGTACCCGGACGGCACCTACCGGGGCTGGGCGGACCTGGTGGCGACCCGGCTCGCCGCCGAGGCGGGCCCCGACTTCCGGTACGCGAACCTGGCCATCCGGGGTCGTCTCTTCCCCAGCGTCGTCGCCGAGCAGGTGCCCGCCGCAGTGGCGATGAAGCCGGATCTGATCAGCTTCGCGGCCGGCGGCAACGACGTGTTGCGCCGCACCTTCGACCCGGACGCGCTGGTCGCCCGCTTCGACGAGGTGGTCGGGCAACTGCGGTCGAACGGCGCGGACGTGCTGCTCTTCCGGTTCGCCGACGTGATGGCCCGACTGCCCGGTCAGCGCCTCGTCGCTCCCCGGGTGCAGTTGCTCAACCAGGCGGTCGGCGAGACCGCGCAGCGGCACGGCGCCATCATGGTCGACCTGTACGCCGACGACACCTTCCTCAACCCGATGCTCTGGAGCACCGACCGGCTGCACCTCTCCGCCGCCGGTCACCGACGGGTCGCCGGGCAGGTGCTGAACGCGCTCGGGATTGGTTGCGAAGAGGAATGGCTCATGGTCCCGCCGCACCCGGAGCCATCGCCGTGGCTGGCCGCCCGTGCCGCCGATCTGCGCTGGGCCGGGCGGCATCTTGCCCCCTGGGTGAAACGACGGCTGACCGGCCGGTCGTCCGGTGACACGGTGACGGCGAAGCGCCCGCTGCTCGGGCCGATCGCCGACTGAGCGTGCGCACCCTGCACACCGCGCCGTTACTGCGGCGTACCCCCGACGGCGAGCCGGTGCCGGATCACGCCGTGCTCGTCAGCGACGACCGAGTCGAGGCTGTCGAGCCGCTGGCCGAGCTGAGCGAGGCGTACGTGGGTGTGCGGGTCCGCCGCTGGCCCGGCACGCTGGGGCCGGGACTGCTGCACGACGGCCCCCTTCCGGCGGCGCCCACTCCACGTGAGCGGGTGCACGCGCTGCTGCGAATCGGGGTGACGGCGGTGCTCACACAGCACCTGACCGACCCGGCGCTGCGGGCCGCCGTCGACAGGAGTGACCTGCTGACGCTGCCCCTCGCGGTGCCGGTGGCGCTGCTGCCGGGCGGCCGGGCCGACCTGGCGGTCCACGGTGCCGACGGTGTCTGCCTGGTAACCGTGGTGGCCGGTCGGATCGCCCACCGGCGCGCCTGAGCAGGTCGACCGAATCCACTCTGGAGCGGTCCGAGCAAATCGGGTTCGCCCGATGTCCGCCATCCCCGATAGCATCCGCTGCCCCCGTCGATCGGAAGGCGGGGACATCGGGGAAAGGTGGATGGGGGATGACCCTCATACCTGGTACGACGACATCCGTAAGACCGCTCCGAGCCCTGCTGGGCACGGCGCTGTCCCTGACGGTCGCCGCCGGGATGCTCACGCTCACGGCCACGCCAGCCGCGGCGTACGACGTGCGCTTCGAGCGGAACAACTCCTGGGCCTACACGGACTCACAACGGCCCACCACAATCAGCATCGATCAGGCTGGCGACGTGCCGGTCGGGTCCTGGAAGGACGCCGAGGGGCGTAAGCACACGGCCCGGGCCTACTTCACCTTCGACATCTCCCGCTACCGGGGAGCGGTAATCGAGTCAGCGGTCTTCTCCGCCAAGGAGACCTCCGTCGTCGACTGCACCAAGCGTCCGGGCGTGGAGCTGTGGCGCACCGCCCCGTACAACGACGGGTCGAACTGGGCGAATCCGCCAGCCGAGCTGGCGAAGCTGCACACGGCCACGTTGCCCGACACCGCCGGCTGCCCCGCGCCGTACGTGGAGTGGAACGCGGCCGAGGGGCTGCGGCAGGCGCTGGCCGAGGGCGCCTCGACGCTCACCCTCGCGCTCCGGCTGCCGGCCGTCGTGGAGGCGAACCCCACGCTGGGCCGCCGCTACGCCAGCACGGTTGGCATCTCCATCGACTTCAACTATCCGCCGGGCGTCCCGACGGAGTTGCAGACCTCCGGCAAGCCGTGCACCGAGGTCGAGCCGTACCAGCTCCAGCTCAGCGGTGACCTGGGGCTCTCCGCCGTCCTGCACGACCAGAACCGCAACGAATCCGGTGGCACCGACCTGCTGACCGCCACCTTCGCGCTCTGGCCGGTCGACGAGCCGGCGGCCCGGATCGAGCGGACCGGAATCGGTCACGACGGCGAGCGGGGAAGCGCCCTCTTCCCCGGCGACACGCTGACCCATGACCGGGTATATGCCTGGCAGGTGCGCGCGGCGGACAGCCGGGCTACCGGCGAGTGGAGTGGCCTCTGCTACTTCCGGACCGACTTCGAGGGCCCGGCGGTCGCGCCGGTCGTCACCTCCACCGACTTCCCCACCGAGGGCTGGCACCCGGCGCTGCCCGGCCAGTTCACCTTCGACGCCGGGGCGACGCCGGATGCTGTCGGATTCCGCTACCAACTCAACGGCGCCGGTTACCAGACGGTGTCCGCCGAGCGGCCCGGTGGCTCAGCCACGCTGACCCTGAACCCCCGGACTGGGTTCAACAGCCTGAGCGTGATGAGCGTGGACGCGGCCGGGAACTGGTCGCCCGAGGCGCGGTACGAATTCCTTGCCAGCGATGTCACGCCGATCATCACCGGCAGCCTCACCGAGATCGGGGTGCCGGCCACGTTCACCGTCCAGCCGGGGATGGCCGGGGTGGTCCGCTACCGCTTCCAGTTGGATGGTGACCCGGAGCAGACGGTTGAGGCGGCGGCCGACGGCACCGCCTCGCTGACCGTCACCGCGACCCGGGGCGGCAACCGCACGCTCTCCGTGACCAGCGTCACCGCCGAGGGCGTGACGGCCACCGCGGTACGCACCTTCCGGCTGACCACGGCCCCGAAGATCGCCGCGACGGTCTACGAGCAGGGCGGCACCAGCGGAGGCCAGGGTGTGCCGGGGGTCTTCACCTTCACCCCGCGCCAGCCCGACGTGGTCAGCTACCGCTATCGCTTCGGCACGGTGACCAGCACCGTGGCCGCGGCGGCCGACGGTACGGCGTCGGTGACCTGGGCGCCGACGAAGGCGGGCTTCACCCCGCTCACCGTCTGGAGCGTCAACCGGGACGGCACCCAGTCGGACCCGGCGAGCTTCACCTTCTTCGTGCGTGACCTGTTGCCGGTGATCCAGGGTTTCCTCTACGACCCCAGCTATCCGGCCGGCGGGCCGGGCCAGCCGGGTGATTTCTGGATCAGCTCCGAGGTGCCCGGCACGACGGAGTTCCGATACCGCTTCGACGACGGCCCCGAGCAGGGGATCGGCGCCGACGTCAACGGCAGCGCCATCGTCACCTGGGCCCCGGAGCAGGCCGGTACCCACACCCTGACGGTTCGCAGCCTCTTCGTGGACGGGACGGTGTCCCCGGAGCGGACGTACACCTTCCTGGTCGCCGAAGCCCCGCCGGTCGAATCGGGGCAGTAACCGGAGCAGGTCGCAACGGCCGGCCCACCATTCCCGTGCGGGTGGTGGGCCGGTCCCGTTACAGCGGTCGAGGGCGGCGATCCGGCGTACCTTGGGGATCATGTCTGTGCCGAGCGATCCTGATCCCCGCCTCCAGTCGTACGCGGACCCACAGCGGTTGGTCACCACCGAGTGGCTGGCCGTGCACCTGGGCGATGCGGGTCTCGTCGTCGTCGAGTCCGACGAGGACGTGCTGCTCTACGAATCCGGTCACATCCCCGGTGCTGTCAAAGTCGACTGGCACCTGGAGCTGAACGACCAGGTGACCCGGGACTACCTGGATGCGAAGAGCTTCGCCGAGCTGTGTGCCGCGAAGGGCATCGGCCGGGGCGACACGGTCGTCTTCTACGGCGACAACTTCAACTGGTGGGCCGCGTACGCCCTCTGGGTGTTCTCGCTCTTCGGCCACGCCGATGTGCGACTGCTCGACGGCGGCCGGCAGAAGTGGATCGCCGAGGGGCGCGAGGTGACCCGCGACAAGCCGGCCCGTCCCCGCGCCGACTATCCGGTGCCGCTGCGCGACGACGCGCCGCTGCGGGCCTACCGTGAGCAGGTCATGGCGCACATCGCCGCCGGCCGGCCGCTGGTCGACGTCCGTTCGCCGAGTGAGTACACGGGCGAGACGCTGCACATGCCGGACTACCCGCAGGAGGGCGCGCTGCGTGGCGGGCACATCCCGGGTGCGGTCAGCAAGCCGTGGAAGTCCGCCGCCAACTCCGACGGCACGTTCAAGTCCGCCGACGAGCTGCGCGCGATCTACGCTGACCAGCTCGGGCTGAGCCCGGACGACGACGTGATCGCGTACTGCCGGATCGGTGAGCGGTCCAGCCACACCTGGTTCGTGCTGCGGCACCTGCTGGGCTACCCGCAGGTGCGCAACTACGACGGTTCGTGGACCGAGTGGGGCAACCTGGTCCGGGCCCCCGTGGTGAAGGGCGACCAGCCCGGCGGCCTCGCCGCCTGACCAGGCCGGCGGCTCTGCCGCTTGACCTCCGGGGTCACCGGTCGGTCGCCGCCTGATCGACTCGGGTTCACTGATGTCGGGCTATCCCACGCGCCTGGACACCGCAACATCAATGAACCCGAGTCGATCACGCCGAGACGACGCCGTTCAGCCGGCGAGTGCCACCATGCCGCGCAGGTCGCGGACGATGCCGCTGATCTCGCCGGTCTCCGGGTTCCAGCGCGCCAGGCCGGCCGGTTCCAGGCGGAGCAGCACCGCGCCCCTGTTGTCCCAGCCCAGCACCGGGCAACAGCCCTTGGCGCGGTCTCGTCCCAGGTCGAGCAGGTGGGTCACCCCGCCGGTGCGGGCGTCCAGCACGGCCACTCCCTCGGCGCCGTCGATCTCGCTGTTGGTGATCCATGCCGCGCGCGCCAGCCGTTCGCCGTGCAGCCAGCCCCGGCCGTAGAACTCGTTGACCTGGTACGGCGAGGGCAGCGCGTCGCCGGTGATCGGCTGTTCGGAGCGGACGGTGCCCTCGCGGGCGGTCCGACTGCGCAGCGTGAGCCCACCCCGCTCGCCGATCATCTCGATGAGTGCCGCCTCGCGGCCGGCGGCCGGGTCGGGTGCGACCACGTCCCAGGCCGACACGTCGAACGTGCTCGCCGCGCCGGTGATCCGGTCCACCGCGTACGTCCGGTCGTCGCCGCCGACCAGCACCCGGTCGTTCGCCCAGACCACCAGCTCCAGATAGCCGTCGAGCGGTATCCGGCGCACAGCCGCCGTGGTGAGGTCGACCATGATCAGCTCCCCGGTCTGCGCGAACGCGGCCGACCGACCGTCCGGCGACAGGACGCCTGGCTTCACGGCGGCCGCCTCGTTGCCGCCCGCGTCCCGGGTGGGCGCCGGCGTCACCACGTCGAGGCTGCGCACCACGCCGTCGTCGCCGAGCACCCGAACCGGGCCGTCCGCGCGATTCTCCTCGTCCAGCGGCTGGAACAGCGCCAGCGCACGTTGGACCGGTCGCTCGGACAGCCGCACGGTCGCCGGATCCGCGATCCGCGCCAGCGGATCGGGTGGGAAGGTCAACTCGGTGGGGGGCTTCTGCACCGGACCGGCATGGGTGGGCTCGACGGTCGGGGTCACCGTCGGGGCGACCGGACCAACCGTCGGTGGATCGGCGGACGGTCGCAGGGCGGCCACCGTGCCACCGCCGACCAGTGTCACGGCGAGGGCGACCGCGCCGACAGCCCGTCGGGTGCGCCGGGTACGCCGAGCCCGCTCCCATCCGGCCGTTGCCGGCTGGCTGGGCAGTACGTCCTCGACGCTGACGGTCAGCAGTTGGCGCAGGTCCTGTTCGTTCACGGGTTCACCTCCAGGCCGCTGGCCAGGTCGGCCGAGCCCTGGCCCGGTCGGGCGTCCCGGGCGAGATCCGGGGCGACCTCGCGGAGTCGGCGCAGCGCCGCATGACACTGGCTCTTCACGGTGCCGACGGTTACCCCGAGCGCCTCGGCGGTGGCGACCTCGGTCAGGTCCTCGTAGTAGCGCAGCACCAGCACGGCTCGCTGCCGTGGTGGCAGCAGGCCCAGCGCGTCGTGCAGCGTCAGCCGCAATGCTCCGTCACGGTCGTGGGCGATCTGCTCCGGCGGCGCGGCGCTGAGCCATTCCCGCCGTCGGCGACGCCACCACGACACCGCGTCCCGGTAGAGGATCGCCCGCACGTACGCGGCGGGGTCGCCGTCCCGGACCGAGGCCCAGCGCAGCGCCAGCTTCAGCAGGGCGTCCTGGAGGAGGTCTTCGGCCTGGTGCCGGTTGCCACAGATCAGGTACGCCGCACGGAGCAGCCGGTGTTGGTGGCTCTCCACGAAGGCGAGGTAGCCGTCACGTCCGTCGTTCCCCGTCGGTGCCATCCGCCCCCTCCCCGCCGTCGCGTCGCACGTCACCTGGCAGACGCACGGAGAGGGGGAAAAGGTTGGGTCAGCTCTCCGGCATTCCGGTCAGATATCGCTGAAGGGTCGGTGCGATCCAGGAGACCAGTTCCTCCGGTGTGGTGTCCACCATGGGTGGCAGGCGGACGACGTACCGGGTGTAGGCGAGGCCGAGGATCTGACTGGCCACCAGGCCGGCACGTCGGGCGGTCATCGCCGGATCGGTGCCGAACGCGGCCACGGCGGCGGTGAGCTGGTCGGCGAAGATGCCGCGCATGCGTTCGGCCGCGCCCGGATTGGTGCTGGCGGCCCGCAGCAGCGCCACGAGGGTCTCGTCGCCCTCCCAGCGGGTGAGGAAGTGCCGGACCAGCACCTCGCCGAGGCGAGCAGGTGGCACGGGGGCCAGGTCGGGCAGGCGTAGGTCGAACTCGGCCGCCGCCGCGAAGAGCCCCTCCTTGCTGCCGTAGTAGCGCATGACCATCGACGGGTCGATTCGGGCGTCGGCGGCGATGGCCCTGATCGTGGCGCGCTCGTATCCGTCCGCCGCGAACCGCTCCCGGGCCGCTCGCAGGATCGCGGCCCGGGTGGCGTCCGAGCGGCGGGGAGGGGTCGGCTGGGCGGACGCTGTCATGTCAACGACCGTATGCCAACGACTGTTGACATACCAATCGACAGAGCTCTAACGTCGCCAACAAGTGTTTGCCAACAGATGTTGGCAATGGTCGCCTGGAGGTTGCCATGCTGCCCACGAGCACCGATGTTCTGGTGGTAGGTGCCGGCCCCACCGGTCTCGTCACCGCGCTGACGCTGGCTCGGCGCGGGATGGAGGTGACCGTGCTGGACCAGTTGGCCGAGCCGCCGGCGACCTCTCGCGCAGCGGTCGTGCACGCGTACACCCTGGAGGTGTTGGACCTGATCGGCGCCGCGGCGCCGCTCCTCGCCCAGGGGGTGCGGTCACCGCGCTTCACCGTGCGCGACCGGGACCGGCTGCTGCTGTCGGTGCCGTTCCATGAGCTGCCGTCCCGTTTCCCCTACGCGCTGCTGGTCTCCCAGGCGGTCACCGAGGCGGTGCTCGCCGGGCAGTTGGCCGACCTCGGCGTCCAGGTCCGACGCCCGTGCCGGCTGACCGGGCTGGACCGCACCAGTGACGGGGTGCTCGCGCAGATCGACGGCGAGGCGCTGCGCGCCCGGTTCGTGGTCGGCGCGGACGGCCTGCACAGCACGGTCCGACAGTTGGCCGGCATCGGTTTCGCCGGCCCGGAGGACGAGGAGTCCTTCGTGCTCGCCGACGTACGGGTGCGCAGCGTGCTGCCTCGCGACGAGGCGGCACTCTTCCTCGCCCGCTCCGGGCCGCTGATCTGGGCGCCGCTTCCCGACGGGGTGGTCCGGCTGGTCGCCGCCGTGGCGACGGCCCCGGCCGAACCGGATGCGGCCTACCTTCAGGCGCTGCTCGACGAGCGCGGCCCGTCGCGACGACCCGACCGGGTGACCGAGGTGCTCTGGGGCTCCCGGTTCCGGGTGCACCACCGGATCGCCGACACCTTCCGAGCCGGGCCGGTGCTGCTGGCCGGGGACGCCGGGCACGTGCACAGCCCGGCTGGCGGGCAGGGCATGAATCTCGGCATCTGCGACGGGGTTGCCCTCGGCAGTGCTGTCGCGGACGTGCTCGGCGGCGGCCCGGACACGCTGCTCGACGACTACGCCGCCCGTCAGCGGCCGATGGCCGAGGACGTGCTGAGCTTCGCCGCCGGGCTGACCCGACTGGCCACCGTCTCCCCGGCCCGCCGGCCGGTCCGTGACGTACTGCTCCGGCTGCTCGGTGCCGTGCCGCCGGCCCGCCGGCAGGTCGCGCTGCGCCTGTCCGGGCTGTCCCACCGGGAACGCACGCCGGGCTAGCCGCGCCGGTGGCTCAGGTCTGGCGCGACCGGTGCCGCGCTGAGTGGGCTGCTGTCTGGCCGCTGATGGGCGTGTCGGCCGGCGGCACCGGTCGCAGTATCCGCCACGCGGCCACGGTGACCAGCGCGAACGTGCCCGCCGCCGCACCCGCCACCGGCACGGTCCCGTACGCGGCGGCGGCCAGCCCGGCGAGCGCCGCGCCGATCGGTGCGGTGAGCAGACCGACCATCCGCTGGGCCGCACCGACCCGGCCGAGCAGCCCGGCCGGCACCTGCCGCTGCCCGTACGACGCCCACAGGCTGTTCCACACCACGGTGCCGGCGGCGAAGACGGCCAGCGCGAAGCCACCCGGCACCGGATGCCGAGCCAGCGCGAACCCGGTCAGCGCCACGGTCTGTGCGGCGAGCACCGCGCACAGCGCCGGAACCGTGCCCAGTCGGGCGGCGAGCCGACCGGCCCCGAGAGCCCCCGCCACGCCCCCGACGACGGCAGCGGCGGCGAACAGCCCGTACCCGGCTGGGGGCACCCGCAGCACGTCCAGCGCATAGAGCACCAACACCGCCATGATCCCGCTGATCGCCAGGTTGCTCGCGGCGGTGAGCAGGGTTACCCGCCACAGGGTCCGGTGCGCCCGCAGCCAGCGCAGTCCCTCGACGATCTCGCCCCACACCGATCCGCGCCCTGCTCCGGGCCGTGCCTGCACGCTCGTCACGGGAGCTGGGGCGAGGGCCAGCACGAGCAGGGCGGCCGCGGCGAAGGTGACGGCGTCGAGGGCGAACGGGAGAGCCGGGGCGACGGCGAAGAGGACACCCGCGGCGGGCGCGCCGAGGAAACCGCCGGCCACCGCGGACCCCGCCTGAAGCCGACCGTTCGCCCGAGGCAGCGCGTCCGGTGGCACCAGCGTGGGCAGCACCGCGAACGAGGCGGAGTCGAAGAGTGTCCCCAGCGTGGCGAGCAGGAACGCCACCACCAGCAGCACCGGAACGCTGACCCGATCGAGGGCGACCGTCACGGCCAGCGCCGCCACCACGGCGGCGCGTACCCCGTCCACCAGGGCCATCGTCCGCCGGCGGTCCCAGCGGTCCGCGTACACGCCGCCGAGCAGGCCGAAGAGCAACGGCGGCAGCTGACCAGCCACGGTGACCGCCGCGATTACCCGGGGGTCGCGGGTGAGCGTCGCGGCCAGCAACGCCAGCGCCGGCGTCCGCAGCGCGTCCCCGAACCGTGACGAGATGGTGGCGGACCAGAGCAGCCGAAAGTCCCGGCCGAGAGCGGAGGAGGTCATCCGGTGACCGTGCGGGTTCGACCGGGTCGAGGGTCAAGCCCGCCACAGTCGGCGTAACCACCACTCCACCGCAGGCAGCTTGCGGTCTACGCTTGCCCGGTGACGGTGGAGCAGCAGGCACGGGGTGCGGCGGGTGCGGGCCGGCGCAGGTCCCGCAAGGACGAGATCCTGGAGATCGCGGTTGGTTTGTTCGCCGCCCGTGGCTACCACGGTGTGTCGATGGACGACATCGGCGCGGCGGCGGGGGTCACCGGTCCGGCGCTCTACCACCACTTCGCCGGCAAGGAAGCCATGCTGGCCGCCGCGCTGATTCCGGTCAGTGAGGGGTTGCTGGCCGGTGGGCGGGAACGCGCCGCCGGGCGTTCGGACGACCCGCGTGGCGTGCTGGAGTCGCTGATCGACTTCCACGTGGAGTTCGCGCTGGCCAATCCGGCGGTGATCGCGTTGCACCTGCACGAGCTGGACCGCCTGCCCGAGGAGCCGCGGCGCCGGATTCGTCGACTGCAACGGCTCTACGTCGAGGAGTGGGTGACCGTGCTCACCGCGCTGCACCCGGGGATGCCCGACGGTGAGGCGCGGGTGCTCGCGCACGCCGCGTTCGGCCTGATGAACTCGACCCTGTTCCTCGGTGGCGAGGTGGACCGGCGGCGCCGCGCCGAGCTGCTGCGCGACGCCACCCTGGCCGCGCTGCTCGCCTGAGCCGACTCGTCAGAACCGTGTCGGTCATGATTCCCTGACATCGTCCCACCATCCGGACGCCGGGAGGAAACATGATCGAGTCTCTGCTGGTCGCCAATCGGGGCGAGATCGCCCGCCGGATCATCCGCACCGCCAAGCAGCTCGGCATCCGCGCGATCGCGGTGTACTCGGAAGCCGACGTCGACCTGCCGTTCGTCGCCGAGGCGGACGAGGCGGTCCTGATCGGCCCGCCCAACCCGGCGCAGAGCTACCGCAACACCGAGGCGATCCTCGCCGCCGCGAAGGCGACCGGCGCACAGGCCATCCACCCCGGGTACGGCTTCCTGTCGGAGAACGCCGAGTTCGCCCGTACCGTCGAGGCGAGCGGCCTGATCTGGGTCGGACCCGACGCGGACGCGATCACCGCGATGGGTGACAAGATCAACGCCCGGAACCTGATGGCGGCGGCCGGTGTTCCGGTCGCGCCCGGCACCACCGACCCGGCCGCCGACCTGGACGCGGCGGTGACGGCCGCCGCCGAGATCGGCTACCCGGTGATGGTCAAGGCCGCCGCGGGCGGCGGCGGCATGGGCATGGGCGTGGCCGTCGACGAGGCCGCGCTGCGCACCGAGTACGACAAGGTGCGCGCGTTCGCCGAGCGGATGTTCGGCGACGGTTCGGTGTTGATCGAGCGGTACTTCCCCCGGGTGCGGCACGTCGAGGTGCAGATCCTCGGCCTGGCCGACGGCCGGGTGGTGGCGCTCGGCGAGCGGGAGTGCTCGGTGCAGCGGCGCAACCAGAAGCTGGTCGAGGAGTCTCCGTCCCCGGCGGTCTCGCCGCAGCTGCGAGCCCGGCTCCTGGCTGCGGCGGTGCGGGCCGGCGAGGCGGTCGGCTATCGCAACGCGGGCACGGTGGAGTGCCTGCTCGACCCAGCCACCGAAGACTTCTTCTTTCTGGAGATGAACACGCGGTTGCAGGTGGAGCACCCGGTGACCGAGTACGTCTACGGCGTCGACCTGGTCGAGGAGCAACTGCGGGTGGCCTCCGGGTTGGCGCCGACGTTCGACCCGGACGCGTTGACGCCGAGCGGGCACGCCATCGAGATGCGGATCAACGCGGAGGACCCGAAGCGCTTTCTGCCCGGCCCCGGTGTGATCAGGACCTGGGTGGAACCGACGGGTACGGGAGTCCGGGTGGACTCCGGCTACACCGAGGGCAACACGGTCACCCCGTTCTACGACAGCCTGCTGGCCAAGCTGATCGTCAGCGGCGCGACCCGCGACGAGGCGCTCGATCGCGCGAAGGCAGCCGTCGCGGCCTTCCAGATCGAGGGCCCGAAGAACAACGTCCCCTTCTTCGCCGAGCTGCTGGAGAACGAGGAGTTCCTCTCCGGCACCTACGACACCGGAATCGTCTCCCGCATGCGCTGACCCCCAACCCTGTTGATCAAGAGGTTTGCGTCAGGATTTCCGCCGCGGATGACGCAAACCTCTTGATCAACCCGGCCGTCGGCGGGGTGGCATGCTGGGAGGACCGCCACAGCACTACGTCACAGTGAGGTGACCCCTTATGACGGACCTGCCGAACTCCGTGTCGATCCGTGAGGTCGGGCCACGGGACGGGTTGCAGAACGAGGACCCGATCCCGACCGACGCCAAGGTGCGTCTGCTCGACGCGCTCTCCGGCACCGGCGTACGCCGGATCGAGGCGGTGTCGTTCGTGCACCCGAAGGCGATCCCGCAGATGGCGGACGCCGACGAGGTGTGGCAGCGGGCCGGAAAGGCCGACGGGGTGCGTTACTCGGCGCTGGTGCCGAACACCCGAGGCGCCCAGCGCGCCCTCGCCGCCGGGTTCACCGAGATCGAGGTGGTGGTCTCGGCCAGCGACACGCACAACCGGCGCAACGTCAACCGATCGACCGACGAGTCGCTGGACGACATCGCCGAGCTGATCGACCTGCTGCACGGCGCCTCCGCGCGGGTCGAGGTGATCGTGGCGACCAGCTTCGGTTGCCCGTACGAGGGGGACATCGACCCGCAGCGGGTGGCGCGCATCGTGGACCGGGTCGTCCGCGACGGCGCGGACCGGGTCGCGTTCGGCGACACCACGGGCATGGGCACTCCCCGCCGGGTCCGCGAGCTCCTGACCGCCGTACGCGACCGCAACGCGCACGTCCCGGTGTTGCTGCACTTCCACAACACCCGGGGTACGGCGCTGGCCAACCTGTTGACCGCGCTGGAGCTGGGGGTGACCGAGTTCGACGCCAGCGTCGGTGGCCTGGGTGGCTGCCCGTACGCGCCGGGGGCGAGCGGCAACCTGGCGACCGAGGAGGCCGTGCACATGCTGCACGACATGGGCATCGACACCGGCGTCGACCTGGCGGCCCTCATCGAGGTGGCGGAGCTGGCCGAGGAGTTGCTCGGCAAGAAGCTCCCGTCCGGAGTGCTGCGTGCCGGCCCGCGGACCCGGCTGACGCCGATGCCGAGCTGATCGCTCAGGAACGTGGGGAGGGGCCGGCATGATGCCGGCCCCTCCGACGGATCAGGTCGGTCAGCTCACCGGAGCGAGCGTGGCCGGCCAGCTGTCCCGGAAGATGTCCGCGCTGCGGTCGGTGGCGCTGAACGTGCCGGCGAAGAGGTTGCTCACCCGGTTCGCCTCGGTGGTGCTCGGGTACGGGTTGGTGCAGCTGGTGCCGGCGCTGCCGCCGGACATCAGCAGCGCACAGTTGCCGTTGTAGTTGTCGGGCAGGCCGAGGATGTGCCCGATCTCGTGGGTCATGATCCGCAGCGGGCTGTACTGCGCCGCCTGCTGGGTGTCGATGTAGACCCGGCCGTTGCCGAGGCTGGTCCGGACGGCGTACGAGCCGCCGCCGGTGATCTGGTAGATCCGCAGGTTGGAGCCGCAGTTGGCGGAGAGCGTCAGGTTGACGGTGGCGTTGTTCCAGATCGACGCGGCCTGGTTGGCGGTGCCGGCGTAGCTTCCCGCCTGGCTGGTGTTGTAGCAGATGGTCATGGCGGCGGACGCGGGCGAGGGGTTGGCGACCGTGACGCCGAGAGTGGCACCTGCCGTCGCCACCAGGGCGACCGCAAGCCGACCGAGTCGTGAGGTCATCGCTGACTCCAATCCGGGAGGAGGGGGTGCCAGGAGACTAGCCGCATAGATTCAGGTTTTTCAATGTATTGCTCTCGGCTTCGCCGTCTGATTCGCTCGTGGGTCGCCGACGGGCGCGCCGATGCGCTAGCCTAACGATCGTTCAGGTCGGTACGGCGAGGGAGTCGGCGTGACGCTCGACGGTGAGGCGCTGGAGCAGCTGCGCAAGCGGGCCCGGTCCGGCGGCGCGGACAAGTACCACGCGGCCAACGCGGCCAAGGGCAAGCTCTTCGCCCGCGAGCGGGTCGCGCTCCTGGTCGACGAGGGCTCCTTCGTCGAGGACGGTCTCTACGCCAACACACTGGCCGAGGGGCTGCCCGCCGACGGGGTGGTCACCGGCACCGCCACGATCGACGGCCGGCAGGTCTGCCTGATGGCCAACGACTCCACCGTCAAGGCCGGCAGCTGGGGCGCCCGCACCGTCGAGAAGATCATCCGGATCATCGAGCGGGCGTACGGCGCCGGTGTGCCGATGGTCTACCTGGTCGACTCGGCCGGCGCTCGGATCACCGACCAGGTCGACCTCTTCCCCGGCCGGCGTGGCGCCGGCAAGATCTTCTGGAACCAGGTGCGCGCCTCGGGCTCGATCCCGCAGGTCTGCGCGCTGTTCGGCCCGAGCGCCGCCGGTGGGGCGTACATCCCGGCGTTCTGCGACGTGGTGGCCATGGTCGACGGCAACGCCAGCATGTATCTCGGCTCCGACCGGATGGTCGAGATGGTCACCGGCGAGAAGACCACCCTGGAGGCGATGGGCGGGGCCAAGGTGCACACCGCCGAATCGGGCGTCGGGCACTTCCTCTGCAAGACCGAGGCCGACGCGCTCGACGTGGTGAAGACCTACCTGTCGTACCTGCCGGCGAACTGGACCCAGCAGCCGCCGGTCGCCGAGGCGGTCGCCGCGCCGGCGAAGGCCGACCTGGCCGCGCTGGTGCCGGCCAGCGAGCGGCAGGCGTTCGACATGCGGCGCTACGTCAAGGGCCTGCTCGACGAGGGTTCGTTCTTCGAGATCCAGGCGCTCTGGGCCAAGGAGCTGACCATCGGCTTCGGTCGTCTCGACGGCCAGGTCGTCGGCGTGGTCGGCAACAACTCGATGTTCAAGGGCGGCGTGCTCTTCGTCGACTCGGCCGACAAGGCCACCCGGTTCGTCCAGCTCTGCGACGCGTTCAACGTGCCGCTGCTGTTCCTCAGTGACGTGCCCGGCTTCATGGTCGGCAGCGCTGTGGAGAAGCAGGGCATCATCCGGCACGGTGCCAAAATGATCACCGCGATCTCCGAGGCGACCGTGCCGAAGATCTGCGTGGTGGTCCGCAAGGCGTACGGCGCCGGCCTCTACGCGATGGCCGGCCCCGGGTTCGAGCCGGACGCCACGATCGCGCTGCCGACCGCGAAGATCGCGGTGATGGGGGCCGAGGCCGCCGTGAACGCGGTCTACGCCAACAAGATCGCCGCCATCCCGGACGCCGACGAACGGGCGGCCTTCGTCGCCGCCAAACGGGCCGAGTACGAGCAGGACATCGATGTCGTCCGGCTCGCCAGCGAGTTGGTGGTGGACGCCATCGTCGAGCCGCACGACCTGCGCACCGAGTTGGTCCGTCGTTTCGCGGCCGCGCGTACCAAGGACCGGCACTTCTCCCGGCGTCGGCACGGCGTCACCCCGGTCTGATCCTCGACCCAGCCCCTCACCGCGACCCGCCCCGGCGTCACGAGCGCCCGGCGGACCGTCCACACAGGAGGATGAGATGGATTTCCGGCTCACCGACGAACAAGCGGCGCTGCGGGAAAGCGTGCGGGACTTCGCGCGCGAGGTGGTCGCGCCGGTCATCGCCGAGCACTACGAGCAGCACACCTTTCCGTACGAGGTGATCCGGCAGATGGGCAAGATGGGCCTGTTCGGTCTGCCCTTCGGCGAGGAGCACGGCGGCATGGGCGGCGACTACTTCGCGCTCTGCCTGGCCCTGGAGGAGTTGGCTCGGGTCGACTCCAGCGTGGCCATCACGCTGGAGGCCGCGGTCTCGCTGGGCGCGATGCCGATCTACCGCTTCGGCACCGAGGAGCAGAAGGCGACCTGGCTGCCCAAGCTGCTCAGCGGCGAGGCGCTGGCCGGTTTCGGTCTGACCGAGCCGGGCACCGGCTCGGACGCCGCCGGCACCCAGACGCGGGCGGTGCTGGACGGCGACGAATGGGTGATCAACGGGTCGAAGGCGTTCATCACCAACTCGGGGACCGACATCACGGCCATGGTCACCGTCACCGCGGTGACCGGCACCAACCCGGACGGCTCGAAGGAGTTGTCGACCATCATCGTGCCGACGAGCACACCCGGCTTCACCGTGGCGCCCGGCTACTCCAAGGTGGGCTGGACCGCCTCGGACACCCACGAGCTGACCTTCGACGACTGCCGGGTGCCGGCGGCCAACCTGCTCGGCGAGCGGGGCCGGGGCTTCGCCCAGTTCCTGCGGATCCTGGACGAGGGTCGGATCGCCATCGCCGCGCTCGCCGTCGGCCTCGCCCAGGGCTGCGTCGACGAGTCGATCAAGTACGCGAAGGAGCGGCACGCCTTCGGCCGGCCGATCGGCGACAACCAGGCCATCCAGTTCAAGATCGCCGACATGGAGCTGAAGGCGCACACAGCCCGGCTGGCCTACTACGACGCCGCCGCCCGGATGCTGGCCGGCGAGCCGTTCAAGCGGCAGGCCGCCATCGCCAAGCTGCACGCCAGCACGATCGCGGTGGACAACGCCCGGGAGGCCACCCAGATCCACGGCGGGTACGGCTTCATGAACGAGTACCCGGTGGCCCGGTTCTGGCGGGACTCCAAGATCCTGGAGATCGGAGAGGGCACCAGCGAGGTGCAACGCATGATCATCGCGCGCGACCTGGGTCTCTGAAGGGTCCTGCCGAACCGGCTGACCATCCGTCCCGGGCGGGCTGTCCGTACGGCTGTCGGATATCGGCGAGCGGGCGTCGGTAGCCCGACGTTCGACTGCCGACCGTCGGGGTCCATCCGTACTCTTCGTGCCCATGACTCCGGATCATGATCGGTCGCGGAGCCCGGCTGGCCGTGCCGCCCTGTCGGAGCTGCTCCGCGGGCACCGACGTGCCGCCGGCCTGACCCAGGCCGAGCTGGCGTCCCGGGCCGGGGTGGGTGTGCGCACGGTGCGTGACCTGGAGCGTGGCCGGTCGCTCCGGCCACAGCGCACCACCGTCGAGCTGCTCGCCGGGGCGTTGGCACTGACCGGCACCGGCCGGGCTGTCTTCCTGGCCGCGGCCCGCGGCCTCTCCGGCGCCGAGTCTCCCCTGCCGGACGCCTCGACGGCGCTCGCGATCAGCGGCAGCACCGCCGCGGCGGCATCGGCCGCCGACCCTCCGGTCGCCCTCCCGCCGCCGATCGCGCTGATTGGCCGGGATCGCGATCTCACCGAGTTGGCCGGGATGTTGACGGCCGAGCGCGGCCCCCGGTTGGTGAGCCTGGTCGGGTTGGCCGGGGTCGGCAAGACCGCCCTGGCGACGTCGGTGGCGCACCTGGCCGCCTTCGCCCACCCGGCCGGCGTGGCCGGGATGCTGGTCGGCGAGGGCGCGGACGGTCCGGACGTGCTCGCCGCCTCGATGGCCGTGCTTGGCGCGGCGCGGCTGCCGGAACTCGTGGCTCGGCTCGGCGGGCGCCCGGCGCTGCTGGTGATGGACGCGGTGGAACGCGCCCCGGGCCCGGTGGCCGCGACACTGCACCGGCTGACCGGTGCCCTGCCCTCGCTGCGGGTGTTGGTCACCGGGCGGCACCCGGTCGGGCTACCCGGCGAGCGGGTCTGGCCGGTCGCGCCGCTCGATGTGCCGCCGCCGGACGCCGAACGCTCCGGGCCCGCCACGCTCGAATCGTGGCCGGCGGTCGCGTTGTTCACCGCCCGGCTCGCTCAGGTCCGCCGGGAGCCGCCCACCCCCGAAGAGCTGCCAGCGCTGACCGCGCTGGTTCGCCGGCTGGGAGGACTGCCACTGGCCATCGAGCTGATGGCCGCCCGGGGCCGGCTCCTCGATCTCACCGAGCTGTTCGACCGGTACGGCGACCGCGTGCTCGACCTCACCACTCCCGCCGACCCGGCGGTCCATCCCGGCTGGGACCCACCGGATGCGCTCACCCGTCTGTCGAGCGGCCCCGACGCCTCCAGGGCGGCGGCCACGGTCACCCTGCGGGACGCGGTGGCGACCAGTTATCGGCTGCTGGCACCGAACGAGCGGGCCGCGCTGCGGCAGCTCACCGCGTTCGGCAACCGCTGGTCGGTCGAGTTGGCCGAGGAGCTGCTCGCCGACAAGGCCGACCGGGACGGCACGGTGGCGATCGATCCCGTTCCACTGCTGGACCGGCTCGTCGAGCTCGGGCTGCTGAGCGTACGAGGCACCGGGTCGTTTCGGTTCCGGCTGCTCGACGCGGTCCGTGACTACGCCGTCGAGCAGGCGGCCGGCGGGGGCGAGTTGACAGGCATCCGACGCCGGCACGCCGAGGTGATCGCTCGTCTGGTGGCACGGACCGCGACCGACCTGGTCGGCTCACGGTCACCCGACGCGGTGCACCGGCTGGACGAGATGAGCAGTGACATCAGTTCGTCGCTGGCCCACGCGGCCACCGACGATCCGTTGACCGCGCTGCGGCTGGCGGCCTGCCTGCCCCGCTGGTGGCGGATCCGTGGGCGCGACGTTGCCGGGCGGCAGTGGCTGCGGCGGCTGCTGGCGGACCCCCGGACCGCCGACGCCGATCCGATCCTGCGCGGCTGGGCCGCCGTCGGGGTTGCCCGGCTCGCGGCCGAGCACGGCGCGGGCGCCGAGGAACTGCCGACGGCGCGTGCGGCGTTGGACACCTTCCGGCAGGCCGGCGACGTCGCCGGGGAGTTGGAGGCGCGCAACGTGCTCGGCGCCCTGCTGATCTCCGTCGGCCGGCAGGACGAGGCTCGCGAGCAGGCCGAGGCGGTGCTGCGGTTGGCTGCCCGCAACGGGCGGATCCGGGATCTCGCGGTGGCCCAGAACAGCCTTTCCTGGCACGAGATCCGGGCCGGTGACCTGGCCGCGGCCCGCCGCCGGCTCGCCGCGGCGGACCGACTCGCCGCCGAGGGCGGGGAGCAGCGACTGCGGGTGCTGGCCTGGGCCAATCGGGCCGAGGTCGCCCGCCTGGAAGGCGCGTACGCCGACGCCGTCGACCATGGCCGGCGGGCGATGGCGGCGTTGTCCGAGTTGGGTGACCTGGGTCGCCGCCGCCGGGTGCTCGGGACGGTCGGGTTGGCGTTCGCCCAGGACGGGCGTGGCGCGGAGGCGACCGAGGTGCTGGCCGAGTTGCGCTCGGGGGCCGCCGAGGCTGCGGTGGCCGTGTCGCCACGAGGCGTGTCGCCACGACCGCGCTCGGGTGACGCCGCGCTGTCCTGGGGTGGGCCGGAGGCGGGGATCTGTGCGTTGATCGAGGGGAATCTGGCGCTCCACCGGGGTGACCGGGAGTTGGCCGCCGAATGGTTCGCCGCCGCCGCCGACGGCGCGAGTCAGGATCGTAGGGATGTGGTGGAGGCGCTGGTGGGACTGGCCGCCAGCACTGGGGACCCGGCGGTCCTCGACCGGCTCGACCTGGTCTGCCGGGAGAGCGGAATCCGGTTGCTGCCGCAGGAGTCTGGGCTGCTCTATGCGCTGTCCGCCGCTCGGGACGGGAGAGTGGCGCGGGCGAAAAGCCCCCTTGGTGCTACCCCTCGCTGTTCGCCCGCGCCGTCACCCCCCGGTGATCCCCGGTGAACGAAGCCTGCCACCGCTACGGCGGCAGAAAGTCGGTTTAGACCGAGTCCTCCAGCTTGGCTGGGCCAGTTCTGCCGGTTTTTCTGCCGGTGCCGCCACCCCCGTCAGCTCACGGTTGCGGGGCGGCCTGCTGCTCAGGACTGACGTCGTCGCTGCCGGCGGTGGCACACGGATGAACGGCGTCGCGGATCCGGCGCAGCCCGTCGAGCAGAGCCGCCAGTGCCTCGGGGTCGAGTTGGCCGGTGAACCACTGCTCGATCATCTGCAGGTGCCCGGGGAGCGTCTCGTTCAGTCGCTGCATACCGGCGGCGGTGACCACCGCGTACGAGCTGCGCCGGTCGTGGGGGCATGCCCGCCGGGTGAGCAACCCGTCCCGTTCCATCCGGTCCACGACGCGGGTCACCCCGCTGGTCGACAGGGAGGTCTGCGCGGCGAGGTCGGTCATGCGCAGCTGATTGCCCGGCGAGCGGGCCAGTCGGGTGATGACCTCGAACTCGACCGCGGAGAGGCCATGCTCCTCGAGTTGGGCGGTGAACCGGGCTGAAAGCCCGGCGTGTGCCTCGAAGAGCAGGCCGACGGCGGTGATCCGGGGATCGTCGAAGACGTTGGTCACTCGTTCATCCTAGCAGTGCTTGACACCGGGAATGTTGCTGCGGTTATATTTGCTCAAGCAGTCGTTGGGCTACTAAACAATCTTCTGGAGGACAGCAGCATGACCAGCAGCACCGATGCGGTTACCCGCGACTGGGACGGCCTCACCATCCCGACGGCCGGCACCTACGCGCTCGACGTGGCGCACAAGCGGGTTGGCTTCGTTGCCCGGCACATGATGGTCAGCAAGGTTCGCGGTGAGTTCAACGACGCGACCGCCACCATCACCGTCGCCGAGGACCCGCTGCAGTCGTCGGTCGTCGCGACCATCCAGGCCGCCAGCGTCGACACCACCCAGGCCGACCGGGACGCGCACCTGCGTGGCCCCGAGTTCCTCGACTCCGAGAAGTTCCCGACGCTCGACTTCCGCAGCACCGGGGTCAAGTCCCAGCGTGGCAACGAGTTCGTGCTCGTCGGTGAGCTGACCATCAAGGGCGTCACCCGGCCGGTCGAGCTGGAGGTGGAGTTCGAGGGTGTCGGCCGAAGCCCGTTCGGCCAGGACATCTTCGGCTTCTCCGCGAGCACCGAGATCGACCGCGAGGAGTTCGGTCTGACCTGGAACGTCGCCCTGGAGACCGGGGGCGTGCTGGTCAGCCGCAAGATCAAGATCGAGATCGAGGGCGAGGCCATCCGCCAGGCCTGATCCCCCGGATCACCGGTACGCAGGGCCTGCGCCGCACGTCGGCGTGGGCCCTGCGTCGTCTCCGCGTGCCGGCTGGATCAGCTCGTGGTGTTTGTCACGACTTGTTCGCACCGCCATCGGGTCCAGTCCGCCGGCGACGGGGTACAGATGGCACCACGAGCGCCTCCGCTCCGGTCGATGTCGGATCACCGCCGTTGGCCTCTGGCCCCGGTCAGGTGGGCGCTCTTAACGTGGATGGTTCACAATGCGCTTTCCGGGACGGCAGGATCCCGACCGCGCCGGGCGTGGGGAGGACACATGGGCAGGGACGTCTCGCAGGGCGCCTTCACCCGGGAGGATCGCGTCCGCTACCGGCAGAAGGTGCGCCGCTGCCTGGACGTCTTCGCCCTGATGCTGGACGACTTCGGTTTCGATGCCGACCGGCCGATGACCGGCCTGGAGATCGAGCTCAACCTGGTCGACTCCGCGGCCGAGCCGGCGATGCGTAACGAGGAGATCCTCGCCGACATCGCCGACCCGCTCTTCCAGACCGAGCTGGGGCAGTTCAACCTGGAACTCAACGCCGAACCCCGACTGATCGAGGGCACCGGCTTCGCCGACTACGAGCGCGACCTGCGCGGCAGCCTCTCCCGTGCCGACGAGCGCGCGGCCAGGTCCGACGCGAAGATCGTCCTGGTCGGCATCCTGCCCACCCTCACCGAGGGGCACCTGGTCGAGGACAATCTCTCCACCAACGAGCGCTACCGGGCGCTCAACGACCAGATCGTCGGTGCTCGCGGCGAGGACATCGAGCTGGACATCCGGGGCATCGAGCAGTTGCGGACGCATACCGACTCGATCGCCCCCGAGGCTGCCTGCACCAGCCTCCAGTTCCACCTCCAGGTGGCACCGGACAGCTTCGCCGACTACTGGAACGCGTCCCAGGCCATCGCCGGTGTGCAGGTCGCGATCGGGGCGAACAGCCCGTTCCTGTACGGCCGCCAACTGTGGGCCGAGACCCGGATCGCCCTGTTCCAACAGGCCACCGACACCCGCCCGGACGAACTCAAGGCCCAGGGCGTACGGCCCCGGGTGTGGTTCGGCGAGCGGTGGATCACCTCGATCTTCGACCTGTTCGAGGAGAACGTCCGATACTTCCCGCCGCTTCTGCCGATCTGCGAGGACGAGGACCCGGTGGAGGTGCTGCACGCCGGCGGTGTACCGCAGCTCGGGGAGTTGCGGCTGCACAACGGCACGGTCTACCGCTGGAACCGCCCGGTCTACGACATCATGAACGGCCGTCCGCACCTGCGGGTGGAGAACCGGGTACTGCCGGCCGGTCCGACGGTGGTGGACATGCTCGCCAACGCGGCCTTCTACTTCGGGCTGGCGCGCGGTCTGGCCGAGGCGGACCGTCCGATCTGGAGCCAACTCACCTTCAGCTCCGCCGAGGAGAACTTCCACGCCGCCGCCCGGCGTGGCCTCGACGCCGTGCTGCACTGGCCCGGGCTCGGCGACGTGCCGGTCACCAAGCTGGTGCTGGAGCAGTTGCTGCCCATCGCTGCGGCCGGCCTGGACGGGTTCGGTGTCGCCCCGACACAGCGGGACCGGCTGCTCGACATCATCGAGCAGCGCTGCCGCACCGGCCGCAACGGTGCCGTCTGGCAGACCGAGGCGGTCTGGGCGGCGGAGCGGCACCGGGGCATGGACCGGGCCGGGGCGCTGCACCACATGGTCCAGCGGTACGCGGAACTCCAGCGCTCCAACGAACCCGTGCACACCTGGTCGGTCGACTGAACCGCGCGCCGGGCGTCAGTCAGCGGCGGGCCGGTTGGTTCGCCGCGTTGGCCGTCCACGCCGGCTGCTCGGTGTCAGATCCTCCGCCTCTCCGGCGCCGGCTGGCTCGGCTGGACCGGATTCGCCAGGGCCGGACAGGTCCGGCTTCGTACGTGGGGCCGGCACGCGGGGAACGGCGGCAGCCTCGCCCGTCCTGGTCGTCTGCGGTGTGGCGTCTGCTCTGCCTGCGCGGCGACCCGCGGCGCCGGTCGACGACCCGGACGTCGACGGCTCGGAGCCGGCGACCGGGGTCGAGTCGGTCTGAACGGGGGCCGGGTCGGTCCTCGTGCCGGGGGTGACCGCACTCCGGTCGGCCGCCCGGTTGCGATCGGCGCGCTCGGCGAGGACGGCTGCCAGCACCGAGCCGCCGACGCCGACGATCACCGCGTACGGGGCGATCAGTTGGGTCGACAACTGTGCGGGGCCCAGCGTCGACCAGTGCGGCACTGTGGTCAGGTACGCGAGCGCGACGAGCACCGGTCCGGCTGCGCCGGAAGCCGCCGCGCCGACGCGGTGCCCGGCCGACCGCGCCGCCCGCCGGGCGGCCAGCAGACCGATCAGCAGCGCAGGCACGAGTGCCAGCAGCGAACCGGGCCAGTAGAGCTGGTCCCCGATCCAGTACCGAGGGTGGTCCGGGTCGAGCTGCCAGGTGCCGAGCTGAGCCCCGGTCAGGCCTCGTCCGACGCGTACCCCGTCGATGACCGAGACCACCGCGAGCAGCCAGAGCCAGGCGGCGGTCGCGGTCACGTTGATCGCGGCAGCCCGGGAACGCAGCGCCCAGATCGCGACGAGCACGCCGAGCAGGATGCCCAGCGTCGCCTGTACAGCGGCCGTTCGTTGCGGTGCGCCGGTGTCGGCGCCGATCGCGACCCGCGCGGGTACGGCGATCAGCAGCACGGTGACCAGCCCGCCGATCCCGGCGCCGAGCGCCAGGGCCACCCGCCGCAGCAGGCCGCCACGCTCGTTGGGCGGGGTCACGGCCACCTGCGCCGGCTGCGTTTCCGTCGCCTCCGGGCCGGTGGTGCCGGCGGCAGCCGAGCCCCCGTCACTCTGGGTCGCCTGCTCGGGCGCGGTCGAGAGGTCAGAGCCGTCCGTTGCCTCCGGGCCGGTCACCTGCGGCTCGGCCGCCGCCGGTGCGTTCCGTTGGTGTAGCCGCTGCGCGCAGACCGCGCCCAGCACCGTCGAACTGGCGGCGAGCCAGGTGGCCCAGGCCAGGCCGTCCGCCCAGGCTGTGTCGGTGGCCCCGGCCTCGGTGGGCGTCCAGGTGATGACGCCGAGCCCGTAGCCGAAGCCCAGTTGGGCGGCGCCCGCGCCGGCAGCCACCCCGATCGCCGTCGCGATCGACACTCCCCAGCCCTGTCTGGCCATGCCGGGCAGCGTAACGTCCCGTCGTCGGCGCGGCGAGCCGCAACGACCCGCCGGTATGGACGGCCGGCGTAGCGGGTTGGGCGGCGAGCGGTACGGTCGCCGGTGATGAGGCGGTGGGCGGTATGACGGACGCGAACACGGGTCGGCAGGATTCCGTCGGTGGCCGGGACGGCGGCGGTGCGGGCCGGGCCAGCGTGCTGCTGGGCGGCGGGTTGGTCGCCGTGCTGCTCGCCGCGGTCGGCGCGACCGGTGGCTGGCTGCTGGCCGGCGAGGACGACACACCCCCGGGGGATCCGCTTGCCGTCGCGACCGCGACCGGTTCGCCGACCGGCCGGGCCACCACGCCCCGACCGAGCACCGGCCGGACCACGCCGTCGGCCGTCCGGACCTCCGCGACCGCGACCAAGGGAACCGGCCCGACCGTGCCGCCGGTGGTTGGCATCGACTTCGTGCAGGCCCGGGACATGGTGCGCAAGCAGCGACTGGGCTGGCGGCTGGTTTTCGGCAGCGGCAGCGGTCGTACGGTCGAGAGCACAGCACCGGAGGTGGGCACCGAGGTTGCGCGGGGAACGACGGTGCAACTGCGGGTGGCGGGGCCAGCGCCAGCCGCCGAAGTCCCGGATGTGGTCGGCGAGGACTGCGCCGAAGCCGCCGACGAGCTGATCGAAGAGGGCCTCTACCCGCGTTACGTCAGTGGGCGCAGCGGAAAGGTCAGCCGGCAGGAGCCCGCTGAGGACGGCCCTGCCCGTTGGAACGACGAGGTCAGCATCTGGTGTGGGACGGACGCCCTCCAGCCGCCCACCACCAAACCCGCTTCCTGATCTCAGGCTCGCCGGCCGACCCGGCGCACACCCGCCGGAGATCGGTGGGCCACGCCCGTGCCGGTGGCCGGCGCGGCTCGGCACGCTGATCCCCGGCGATGGCGCTGTGGGCGACTAGGTTGGCGGTCGAGGGCCATGACGCCCGTCCGGTTCGGGAAAGGACGTGCGATGAGCGACGACCGCCAGGAGCCTCCCGCCGACGAGCACGACGACGACCGGACCCGCCCGCTGCCACCCGCCGCCGACCGGCGGGAGTCACCGAAACCGGTCCGCCCCGCCGCCGGGCCGGATGAGACGGCCCCGATCGACCGGCCTGGTCCCGCCGTGTCGCCCGACCAGACCATGCCGATTGATCTCGCCGCCGGCACGCCGGTCGACCGGACGACCCGGATAGACACCGAGCGGTCGACCCCGCCGCCGTCGTGGTCCGGGCGGGCGGAGGTTCGGCCGCCTCGGCCGGCCGAACCTGCCGGGGAGTGGTACGTCGAGGAGCAGGGTGGCCGGCCGTGGTGGCTGCCGATCCTCTGGGGTGTGCTCGCGCTGCTGCTCGCCGGGCTGCTCGGGGGTGCGCTCTGGCTGGGGCTCGTCGCCAACCAGGATGACGACCGGGACGTACCGGACTCCACCCCGTCGCTCCCGACTGCCAGTGCCACCAGCGCCGCACCGACCAGCGCATCCCCCACCTCGGCGGCGCCGACCAGCGAGACGCCGAGCAGCCCGGCGACCACCACCGCGCCGGCCGAGGTGCAGGTGCCACCGCTCGCCGGCCTGCGGCAGGCCACCGCCGAGGGGTTGCTGGGCCGGCTGGGACTGGCCTACCGGGTGGTATACCGCCCGTCCGAGTTGCCGCCCGGGACTGTGGTGGGCACCGAGCCGGGGGCAGGCACGCTGGTGTCGACCGACGACGAGGTGTTGCTGGTCGTCTCCCAGGCACGGCCCACGACCGGGGCGAGCCCGACCACGGCGAGCCCGACGGCGACGAGTACGCCGTGACCGGTGGTCACCACATCCGACGGCGGGTACCGACCAGGCCGAGGCCGGCCAGCGAGATGGCGAGGCCGAAGATCCCGGACCAGAACAGGGAGCGGCGGATGTCCGTCGCGGTGTGACCGGCCGGAGCTGCCTCGGTGAGTTCCTGGCCGTCGTTGGGTTGGCCGCCGCCACGGCCGGCCACCGGCCCGGTCGGGTCGGCAATGCCGGAGTGGCTGCTCGGGGCGTCGGCGCCGATCCAGCTCGGATCCTCGTCCATCGATGGACCGTCGTCCATCGGTGGGTCGGCGTCGACCACGGTGATTTCCGGTGCGGGCACCGGCGCGGTCAGCCGGGTGGACGACATCGCCGGGTCGTGGACGAGGACCATGAGTGTGGCCATCGCCCCGAGGAGGGCGAGTAGTCCGAATGTGTAGGCGATACGGGAGCGGTGGTGCCGCCGCAGGGCGGGCTGATTGACCATGACCATCCCAGGGTCAGGGTCCTGGACGCGCGGGTGGAACATTGCCGGGGTGGGCGTACCAATTCTATGGCGACGGCACGCCCACCGGCGGCGGATCGGGTCGGTCAGCTCACCCGGACCGGGGTACGGGCGACCGGCCGCCGGGGCCGTACGGTGTGCGGGCGCGGCTCGGGTGCGGCCTGCAGTTGCTGCAGCCCTTCTCGCTGGACGAAGATCGACCGTCGGCTGACCGCGTCGCCCGCGGCGTTCAACTCGTAGCCGTCGAGCCAGAGCCAACCGTCATAGGTGGGCCAGTCGAGCACCCGGATGACCCGGAACGTGATGGGCCTGAGGAACTGGACACTCGCCGCGCGAGTCACGTGCAGTACGTCACCGGTGCGGGGAAGCACATGGGCTCCTGGGGAGGGTCGGCCGGCGGTTGTGCCGGCGGTGCCTGAACGGGGGACGTCTCGGCCGGCGACGGGGTCGTGCCTCGTGAACCGGTGGTGCGGATGGTGGTGGTCGGGCCGTACTCCGCTGGTGGCGTGCCGCCACCCGACCATCACCCGGCTGCTTCCGGGAACCGCGCCCGCCGCCGCAGCTTGCCGGCTTGCAGCGGCGGGGTCATCACCCCGGAGCAGGTCTCGGTGTCGCCGGCCGGGCCCGCGTCGTGCCCGGCTTCCCCGGATTGGTGGGGTCACCACTCCGGGGGAGCGGACGGAGACGCTGAGTGATCCGTGCCATACGGACAGAGTGCATCAGGGACGTGCTTCATGCAAGTTGCACGTCGACTTTTGCCGATACATGAGCGTGTCGCGCGAAAGGGCTATTGAAGCCATCCGCGTCCTGACGGCACACTGAGAGCCGGTTTCGCCCGTCGCGGCCGGCCGAGGACCAGCACCACTCCCCTCGTCGCGAACGCTCGCCGTCGACGGTCGCGCCCCCGGCGGGTGTCACTCAGTGGCGCGTCAACCGGAGGTAGCCCGAGTGGGGTCGAGCAGCCAGCGGCGGAGACCAGTGGCGCACGGGTCGCGCGATGAGTGAGCGGCGCAGTCCCACCATCAGACGGCGGCGCCTCGGTGCCGAGCTGCGCCGCCAGCGGGAGTCCGCCGGAATCACCATCGAGGTGGTCGCCGAGCAGCTGGAGTGCTCGGCTTCGAAGGTCTCCCGGATCGAGACCGGGCACACCACGGCCACCCCTCGTGACGTGCGGGACATGCTGCGGATCTACGGCGTGGTCGGTGCCGAGAGCGACGAACTCGTGCAGATCGCCCGGGAGGCCCGGCAGAAGGGCTGGTGGCACCCGTACAGCACGGTGCTCGTCGGCGCGTACGTCGGGCTGGAGGCGGCGGCGAGCTCGATCCGGGCGTACGAACAGCAGGTCGTGCCGGGCCTTCTGGAGACCGAGGAGTACGCCGGGGCGATGATCCGCGCCGCCCGGCCGGACTTCACCGCCGATCAGGTGCATCAGAGGGTGCGTGTCCGTCTGGGCCGTCAGTCGTTACTGACCCAGGACGATCCGGTCGATCTGTGGGTGGTGCTCGATGAGGCGGTGGTGAGTCGGCCGGTGGGCGGGGACGAGGTGATGCGCGGCCAACTCAAGCGGTTGGTCGAGGTGGCCGAGTTGCCGAACGTGACGCTGCAGATCCTGCCCTTCGAGGTGGGTGCGCACGCCGGCATGGACGGCACTTTCACGATCCTCAGCTTCCCTGAGCCCGGTGATCCGGATGTTGTGTACGCGGAGAACGCCACGGGTGGGCTTTTCCTCGAGAAGAGCGACGAACTACAGAAGTACAGCTTCATCTTCGATCACATCCGCGCTGCGGCCATACGTCCGGAGGAGTCCGTCGCACACATCGCGAAACTGGCAGAGGAGCCGTTGTGGAAATGGCGACCAAGGGGTTCCCCGTGGACCTGACGCAGGCAGCATGGTTCAAGAGCTCGAAGAGCGGGCCGAACTGTGACAACTGTGTGGAGGTGGCGTACGTGACGGGGGCGGTCGGAGTGCGGGACTCGAAGGACAAGGCGGGCCCAGCCCTGGTCTTCGCGCCGGGTGACTGGCACGCCTTCGTCGCTGGCACCCGAGGCGGTGCGTTCGGCGAGATCTGACCTGGTGGTCAGCTGAGGTCCCCGTCCGGTTCCGTCCGGACGGGGACCTCGCCGTGTCCGTGGAGGACCGGCGGGCGGTCGTGTCACGAGGCGGTCGGCGAGGTTCCGCCGGGATTCCCGTCGCCACAGCGGGCCCGTCTCGTTGAACCGGTCGGTACGGCGCAGGTCGATGACCCGCCGCACCGATCCGCAACCGAGCGAGGCAGGCGAGACGGATGACGACGATCGGGTCAGACAATCTCACCAACGGTCCGGGCAAACCGGAGCGGTTCGGTGGCAAGTACCGCGGAGCGCGTCGAGACACCGTACTGACCGAGGTGGTGTCGACCGACCAGGAGCTGAGCGGGCGGGAGGCGTCCGCTGCGGAGTCGGCCGACCCTCCGCTCTCGCTGCCCTCGCTGGACCCGAACCCGCTGGTCGAGCCGTCGTTTCCGCCAACCGGCTGGCCGATGGAGCCCGCTGGGTCGCTGGCCGACCACCCACTGCTGCGTGGCCTGCTGATGGAGCTGCCGCCGAAGGGCAGCGTGCCACCGCCGGGCTGGCTGGACCGCTGGTTCGAGGCGACCCGGGCGATCCTGGAGTTGCTATACGTGCAGGGGTCCGGTCGCCCCCGCTGACCGTGGCCTGTCCGGCTGGGCCCGCTCCGCGAACCGGCTGTGCCGTAGCGCGTGCCGGACGCCGATGGCGGCCACCGCGAGCGCACCCACGGTGATCGCCGGCCCGGTGACACCGGGGTCAGCTCCGAGGTCGGTGCCGGCCGCCGCGATCAGCGCCGGCACCGTGGCCAGTGCGGTCACCTGCGGTGGCAGCCCGACGAGCGGGTGGGCCGCTGCGGCACGCAGCCCGTGCGGCGCGGGTGTGGCGGGGGCACTGGCGAACGCGCCGGCCCCGGCCCACAGCCGGCGGATCCGCCGTACGGAGCAGACCGCCGCCACGAACGCCGGGCCGGCGGCCAGGGTGAGCCCGCCCGCGGCCCGGTCGACGGGCGCGGTGCCGGCACTGAACAGCCCGGCGCCGAGCACGGCCGCGGTGAGCGCCACGCCGGTGAGGGCCAGCACCAGCAACCATCCGGTACGCCGGCGCAGCATGCGGGTGTTGCGCAGCCGGGGCAGCCCGTCGGCAACGACGCCGGCGACCAGCCAGATGGCGGCGACCGGGAGCAGGATGGTGAGCTGACTCTCCATGTTCGAGAGTCTTTCCCGAATCGCGGCGAGGCGAATCCGGGCCGGTCCCCCGTTCACCCCGGACGCGGGCCCGTAGGGGGCCATCCTCCGGATGGTATGGACGTTTCGACATGTCCCACCGCGTGGTGGCTGATTTACCCTCAGCTAGATCGGCAAGCGTCGATTGGTGTTTGGACCGGTGGTCGCGTTCCGCCGCCGGTCGGAGGGAGGTAGGGAGATGGGTCTTCCACGCAGGTTCGTACTGGTCGGGGTGGCCACGGCGACCGTGCTGGCCGTCGGCACCCCAGCCCTGGCCGCCGAACCCGTCGGCGTGGTTCGGGCCGCCGGTGGAGCCACCGCCGTGCCGGACAGCTACATCGTCGTTCTCAAGGACAGCGCGGTGGCCCGCGACCAGGTCGGCGACACCGCGAAGCGGCTCTCCGGGCGGCACGGTGGCACGGTGGCCCGCACCTACGGCGCGGCGTTGCGCGGCTTCGAGGTCAAGGTGAGTGCCAGTGCGGCGGCGCGAATCGCGGCCGACCCGGCGGTGGCGTACGTCGAGCAGAACCACACCGTCTCGATCGCCGGTACCCAGCCCAACCCGCCGTCCTGGGGCCTGGACCGGATCGACCAGCGGAACCTGCCGCTGAACAGCTCGTACACCTACCCGAACACGGCGTCCAACGTCCGCGCCTACGTCATCGACACCGGCGTGCTGTACGGGCACAACGACTTCGGTGGCCGGGCCGTCTCGGGCTTCGACGCGGTGGACGGCGGCTCCGCCGACGACTGCAACGGCCACGGCACGCACGTGGCGGGCACGGTCGGCGGCTCGGCGTACGGTGTGGCCAAGGGCGCCCAGATCGTCGGTGTCCGGGTGCTCAACTGCCAGGGCAGCGGCACCAACGCCCAGGTGGTGGCCGGCATCGACTGGGTGACCGCGAACGCGGTCAGGCCGGCGGTGGCGAACATGAGCCTCGGTGGTGGCGCCAACAGCTCCATCGACACGGCCGTCACCAACTCGATCAACTCCGGCATCACGTATGCGGTCGCCGCCGGCAACGGCAACGCCCTCGGCGTCCGACAGAACGCCTGCAACTACTCGCCGGCGCGGGTCGCCTCCGCGATCACCGTAGGTGCGACGCAGAACAACGACGCCGCGGCGAGCTTCTCCAACTTCGGCACCTGCGTCGACATCCTGGCCCCGGGTGTCAACATCACCTCGGCCTGGTACACCAGCAGCAGCGCGACGAACACCATCAGCGGCACCTCGATGGCGTCGCCGCACGTCGCTGGCGCGGCGGCGCTGGTGCTGTCGGCGAACCCGTCCTGGACCCCGCAGCAGGTGCGGGACTACCTGGTCAACAACTCCACCCCGAACGTGGTGACCAACGTCGGCACCGGCACCCCGAACCAGCTGCTCTACGTCGTGAACGGCACTCCGCCGGCGAACGACTTCTCCGTCTCGGTGTCGCCGACCTCCGGCTCCACCGCGCCGGGCGGCTCGGTGACGGCCACCGTCGGCACGGCCACCACCGCCGGCTCCGCCCAGTCGGTCAGCCTCTCCGCCAGCGGCCTGCCGGCCGGCGCGACCGCGTCGTTCAGCCCGTCGACGGTGACCTCGGGCGGCTCGTCCACCCTCACCATCGCCACCTCGGCGAGCACCCCCGCCGGCAGCTACCCGGTGACCATCACCGGCAGCGGCGCGGCGGGCACCCGCACGGCCACCTATACGTTGACCGTGACCGGTTCGGGCGGCGGATGCTCCGGCAGCAACGGCACCGACGTGTCGATCCCGGACGCCGGTGCGGCGGTGACCAGCTCGATCACCATCGCCGGCTGCGGCCGTAACGCCTCGGCGACCTCGACCGTCGCGGTGAACATCGTGCACACCTACCGCGGCGACCTGGTCATCGACCTGCTCGCCCCGGACGGCAGCGCATACCGGCTCAAGAACAGCAGCAGCTCGGACAGCGCCGACAACGTCAACACCACGTACACGGCCAACCTCTCCAGTGAGGCGGCGAACGGCACCTGGCGGCTCCAGGTGCGCGACGTCTACCTGGCCGACACGGGCTACATCAACACCTGGACCCTGACCCTCTGACCGGTCTCCCACGACCGAGGCCCCATCCCGTACGCCGGGTGGGGCCTCGTGTCGTACCGATCGGGATCAGACCGAGAAGGTGGCCGGCCGCTCGGTGGCCGGGGCCGGCGGGCGGGCCTTCCACAGGCCGGTCTTCTGCGCGGCGAGCCGGGTCAGGTAGACCGGGTTGAGGATGACGTAGCGGCGCCAGAGCCGCTTCGGCTCCAGACCGAGACGCCAGAACCACTCCAGGCCGGCGCGTTGCATCCACGGCGGGGGCTGGCGCAGCAACCCGGCGTGGTAGTCGAAGGCCGCGCCGACCGCCATCAGCGGCATGTCGAGCAGGGGCCGCATGGCGTACGTGAAGACCTCCTGGCGCGGACAGCCGAGCCCGACCAGGACCAGCCGGGCACCGCTGGACCGGATCCGGTCGGCGATCTCGGCGTCCTCGCCGGGCTGGACGGCACGGAACTTGGACGGCTCCACCCCGGCGATCTTCAGCGCGGGGAACATCCGCTCCAGTGCCGGGATCAGCCTGGCGAGGGTCTTCTCGGTGGAGCCGTACAGGTAGACCGGCAGCCCTTCGTCGGCGAAGCGCGACAGCACGTGCAGCGTCAGCGTCGGTCCGTAGACCCGGTCGGTGAGCCCGGCGTGGTGCAGCAGGTTGAGCGCCCAGCGCACCGGCTGCCCGTCCGGCGTGACCACGTCGAACGAGTTGAGCCGCGCGTTGTGCGCCGGGTCCAGCACTCCGGTCATCACGCCGTGCACGGCCAACGCGGTCAGCGCGAGCGGGCGCCGCTCGTGCGCCGCGGCCACCACCGCGTCGGTCGCCGTGGCGTAGTCGGTGACGTCGACCAGGACGCCGAGGACGTTGCGCTTGCTCCGCGTGGTCATGGCTGGGCCACCCACTTGTCCACGTTGGCCTCGTAGATCTCCCGCAGAATCATCGGCACGTCGTAGGTGATCTTCCAGTCCGGGTACTGCGCCTCGAACCGGGCCATGCTGCTGACGTACCACTGATGATCGCCGGTGCGGTTCTGCTCGACGTAGTTGATCCGCGCCTCGCGGCCGGTGATCTCCTCCGCGATCCGGAACGCCTCGATGTGGGAGGTGTTGGAGTGCCGGCCGCCGCCGAGGTTGTAGACCTCGGCGGACCGCGGGGCCCGGAAGAACGCCTCGAACGCGGTCAGCACGTCGCGCGAATGGATCGCGTCCCGGACCATCTTGCCCTTGTAGCCGAACAGGTTGTATGTCCGGCCCTCCATGACGCAGCGCATCAGGTAGGCCAGGAACCCGTGCAGCTCGGCGGCGGAGTGCGCCGGGCCGGTCAGCGTGCCACCTCGGAAGCAGGCGGTCTTCATGTCGAAGTAGCGCCCGTACTCCTGCACCATCACGTCCGCCGCGACCTTCGAGGCGCCGAAGACCGAGTGCAGTGAGTGGTCGATCGACATCTCTTCGGTGATGCCCTGGTACCAGCGGTGGTCCTCGGGCAGTTCGTACCGTGTCTCCAGCTCGATCAGCGGCAGGCTGTTGGGCCGGTCGCCGTAGACCTTGTTGGTCGAGCAGTGGATGAACGGCGCGTCGATCGCATGCCGACGGGTGTTCTCCAGCATGTTGAGCGTGCCGCCGGCGTTCACGTCGAAGTCCGTGTACGGCTCCTTGGCCGCCCAGTCGTGGCTCGGCTGTGCGGCGCTGTGGATCACCACGGCGATGTCCGAGCCGTACTTCTTGAACACCTGCTCCAGGCCGTCCCGGTCCCGGATGTCCACCGCGAAGTGGGTGTACGCGCTACCCAGGTCACGGCCGAGCCGCTCAAGGCTCCATGATGTGGAGCCGTCCTCGCCGAAGAAGTACCGGCGCATGTCGTTGTCGATGCCGACGACATCCAGACCGAGGCCGGCGAAGTGCCGGACCGCCTCGGAGCCGATCAGACCGCCCGACCCTGTCACCAACGCGACACTCACACGCCACTCCTGGTCCATCGGAGGCAGAATCCATCGGAGCATAGCGTGACGTCCGGCACGCCCCGATATGACGGAAGGGCCCCGCGTTACGCGGAGCCCTCGTCGGTGGTGGGGATGGGGGGAGTTGAACCCCCACGCCCTTTCGGGCACACGGACCTGAACCGTGCGCGTCTGCCATTCCGCCACATCCCCGTGGCACGACCCGGAACACTGTAGCCGCCCCGGCCCCGTTGTCTCCAACAGGCCCCGGGAATACTACGCTGTCCCAGGCGCTCGCCACGAGCGATTACCGTTCGTGGCGGACGAAAGATTAGCACGGCAGTCCCGGCCCGTCCGAACGGGCCGGGAGCAGGCGGCCGAGCGGCGTGTGAGCTGCGCGCGCGCCGGCCGGATACCATCATGTCCTCGGGACCCGAGGAGGAGCCGGTGAGCGTGCTGCAACGCTTCGAGAAGCGTCTGGAAGGCCTGGTCGAAGGGGCCTTCGCCAAGGTCTTCAAAGGGGTGGTCCACCCCGTGGAGATCCTCAACGCCATGCAGCGGGAGGCCGAGGCGCACAAGGCGATCCTGGCCGGTGGGCGCACGTTGGTGCCCAACCGCTACGTGATCGATCTCTCGCCGTTCGACCACAGTCGGCTGGCGCCGTACGCCGCTGCGCTGGCCCAGGAGCTGGCCCAGTCGCAGGCGGAGTTCATCGGCGAGCAGGCCTGGACGGTCTACGGCGACGTGATCGTCGAGATCGAGCGCGGCGAGGGCCTGGACACGGGCATGTTCCGCGTCACGGCCGAGGTCTACACCGGCGGCGAGGTCGCCCCGGTGTCGGCACCGGGCTACGACGCGGGGCCGCCCGCCTACCCCGCGTACGACCAGGGTGGTGGCTACGGCCCGCCGCCCGGGCACGGCGGCGGTCGCAACGTGCGGCTGGTCTCCGGCGACGGTCGCACCTACCCTCTCCAGATGGGGTCGACGGTGATCGGTCGCGGCGACCAGGCCAACCTGCGCCTGCCCGACGTCGGAATCTCCCGGCGACACGCCCGGCTGGATTTCGATGGGGGCCAGGTTGTGCTGACCGATCTGGGGTCGACCAACGGCACCATGGTCAACGGGCAGCGGGTCTCCGCCGTCGCACTCAACCCCGGCGACATGGTCCAGCTCGGCACCACGACGCTGACCTTCCGCGTGGACGGCTGACCCGCCTTGCCGGAACTGGTCATCACCGTTGCCCGGTTCGGATTCCTGATCCTGCTGTGGATCTTCGTGTTCACGGTGGTCGGCGTGATTCGCCGGGACCTCTTCGCGGGTGCCCGGTCCGGTCGCCTGGTGGCCGCGCCCCGCGCGGTGGGCGCGTCGACGGGGCAGGCTGCGAAGCCGGCGAAGGTGAAGCGGGGCAGGGCGGCACACCAGCTGGTGGTGACAGCCGGTCAGCTGGCCGGCACCAGAATCACTCTCGGTGAAGCGCAGATCACCATTGGTCGGGCTGAGGACTCCACCCTGGTCATCACCGACGACTACGCCTCCGCGCGGCACGCCCGGCTCGTGCCGCGCGAAGGGCAGTGGTACGTCGAGGACCTCGGCTCGACTAACGGCACGTACCTCGATCGCGCTAAGGTCACCGGACCAACCCCCGTCCCCCTCGGCGTGCCGATCCGGATCGGCCGCACTTCCCTCGAATTACGGCCATGACTCTGACCCTGCGCTATGCGGCCCACAGCGACCGCGGTCTGATCCGAGACGGCAATCAAGACTCCGTCTACGCCGGGCCGCGGCTACTCGCCGTTGCCGACGGCATGGGCGGCATGGCCGCCGGTGACGTCGCCAGCAACATCGTCATCGGTGCCATGGCGCCGCTCGACGAGGACGTCCCCGGGGACGCCCTCGTCGATGCGTTGCGTTCGGCCGTGGGCACCGCCAACCAACAACTCCGCGACACGGTGGACGCCAACCCACAGCTGGAGGGGATGGGCACCACCCTGACGGCGACCCTCTTCACCGGCAGCAAGCTGGGGATGGTCCACATTGGTGACTCGCGGGCCTATCTGCTGCGCAACGGTGAGTTCGCGCAGATCACCAAGGACGACACGTACGTCCAGATGCTCGTCGACGAGGGCCGGATCAGCGCCGAGGAGGCGAGCAGTCACCCGCAGCGGTCGCTGCTCACCCGGGCCCTGGACGGCCGGGACATCGACCCGGAGTACTCGGTGCGCCAGGTTCTGCCCGGCGACCGGTACCTGATCTGCAGCGACGGCCTCTCGGGTGTGGTCAGCGCCGAGACCATCGGCGAGACCATGCGGGAGTACGCCGACCCGCAGCAGTGCGTCGAGCGGCTGGTGCAACTCGCGTTGCGCGGCGGCGGTCCGGACAACATCACGGTGATCATCGCCGACGCCACGGATCAGGACATCGTCGAGGCGACCCCGATCGTCGGCGGTGCCGCCGCCCGGGACCGGGGAATGGCCACGTCGGCCGACGACTCGACGCCGGCCGCCCGGGCCTCGGCGCTCTCCGCGCCACGCCCGGCCGCTCCCGAGGAGCCGGCGGCCTCCGACGACGAAACGGACCGACCGAAGCGACGCCCGGTACGGACCGTCGCCATGGCGCTGGCCCTGCTGGTGATCGTCGGCGGCGGAGCCTTCGGCGGCTGGACGTACACCCAGCGGCAGTACTACGTGGGAGCCACCGAGGAGGGGCAGGTCGCCGTCTTCCGTGGCGTCCAGGGCCAGATCGCCGGGATGGACCTCTCCACCGTGCACCGCCGCAGCAGCACCCGGCTGGACGACCTCACGGCCGCCGCGCAGGACACCGTCAAGGTGGGCATCCGGGCCAAGAGCGAGCCGGACGCCGAGCGCCAGCTTTCCGAGTTGACCAGCGACACCCCGAGCAACCCCAACCTCAAGCCGCTCTGCCCGCCCGGCGCGGTGGGTGGCACGCCCACGCCCACGCCCACACCGACGTCCACGCCGACACCGATCGGTACGACGCCGACACCCAACGGCAGTCCGAGCGCCAACGCCCCGGCGACCCCCAACGGAGTTGTCAGCGCAAGCCCGACCGTCGGTGCCACCGCTGCTGTCGGTGTGACCGGTCCGACCACCACACCCGACGTCACGCCCTCCGACTCGGCCACGCCGGCGCTCGACCCGGCCGGTTGCCGGTCTCCTGAGTGAGCGTCGGCTGAGATCCTGAGGACTCCACCCGTGACCGTAGCGGCCACACCGGCACCCTCGCCCGCCACCACGGGCGGGCAGTCCGGCGTACGCCTGGCGCGGTCGCGCCGCAACGCCGAGCTGTCCCTGCTGCTGCTCGCGATGGTGTTGGTGGCCGCGTACGGTGCGACCGTCGAGGCGAGCCTGCTGGACACGGTCACACCGGATTTCTGGATGCCCGCCGCAGCCCTCGGCGCGGTCTTCCTCGGGCTGCACCTGGTCATCCGGTTCCTCGCCCCGTTCGCCGATCCGGCCCTGCTGCCGGCGGTGGCCCTGCTCAACGGCCTGGGGGTGGGCTTCCTCCGCCGGATCGATCTGGGCGAAGCCCCGGTGGTCGACCGGGAGAGCCTCGCCATCTTCGCCGGGATCGGGGGGCGGCAGCTGGCCTGGACCCTCGCCTCGGTGATCCTCGCCGCCGGCCTGCTCGCCATCATGCGTGACCACCGCTCGGTCTCCCGGTACGCGTACACCCTGGGCCTGGCCGGCATCGTGCTGGTGATGCTCCCGGCGGTGCTGCCGTCGAGCATCTCGGAGATCAACGGCGCGAAGCTGTGGATCCGGGTGGGTGCTTTCTCCATCCAGCCCGGTGAGTTCGCCAAGTTGGCGCTGCTGGTCTTCTTCGCCTACTACCTGGTCCGCAAGCGTGAGGTGCTCTCGCTGGCCAGCCGGCGTTTTCTCGGCATCGATTTCCCGCGCGGGCGCGACCTCGGCCCGGTGGTCGGGGTCTGGCTGGTCAGCCTCCTGGTGCTCGTCTTCGAGAAGGACCTGGGCACCTCGCTGCTCTACTTCGGCATGTTCGTGGTGACTCTCTACATCGCCACCGAACGGGTCAGCTGGCTGCTGATCGGCCTGGTCCTCTTCTTCGGCGGCGCGTACCTCGCCTACTTTCTCGGCTCGACGGTCGGCGGGCCGTTCGCCAACTTCTACGTCCGGGCGGAGATCTGGCTGGACCCGTTCGCCGACCCGACCGACAAGGGCTACCAACTCGTGCAGGGACTGCTGGCCCTGGGCACGGGCGGGCTCTTCGGCGCCGGGCCGGGCGGCGGTCAACCGGACATCCTGCCCGAGGTGCAGAACGACTTCATCTTCGCCGGTATCGGTGAGGAGATCGGCCTCTTCGGTCTCTCCGCGCTGCTGGTCGTCTATCTGCTGATCGTGGAGCGAGGGCTGCGTGCCGCGCTCGCAGTTCGGGACTCGTTCGGCAAGCTGCTCGCCGGTGGTCTGGCGTTCACCCTCGGCCTCCAGGTCTTCGTGATCGTGGGCGGGATCAGCAAGCTCATTCCGCTGACCGGTCAGACCACCCCGTTCCTGTCCGCCGGTGGCTCGTCGCTGATGGCCAACTGGTTGCTCATCGCGGTGCTGCTGCGAGTCTCCGACGGCGCCCGCCGGCCGGTGACCGGAGGCGGCGGTAAGGCGGCCCGGCCCAGCGGTGGCCCGCCCGAGCAGTTGCACGGTGCTCCCACGGAGGTGATCAAGCCGTGAACGCACCCCTGCGCCGCGTTGGCGTCGTCGTCATGGTCCTGTTCGGCCTGCTCTTCGCGAACCTCAACTGGATCCAGGCCTACAAAGACGACGAGTACCGCAACAGCGACTACAACGGCCGGGTCCAGGTTGCCGACTACAAGCGCAAGCGCGGCAACATCGAGGCCGGCGGCACCGCGCTGGCCACCAGCAAGGAGACCACCGGCAACCTGAAGTTCCTGCGCACCTACCCGGGCGGCGCCAAGTACGCCCACGTGCTCGGCTACAAGCCGGTCAACCTGGCCGACCAGGGCATCGAGCAGGTGGAGAACGACTTCCTGGCCGGCACCAGCGACCAGTTGATCGGCGACCGGTTGAAGGACATGTTCACCGGCGACGACACCGGTGGTGGCAACGTGCTGCTCACGCTCTCCAAGCGGGCGCAGGACGTGGCGTACGACCAGCTGCTTAACAACCAGGTGGGGGCGAAGAAGGGCGCGGCGATCGCCATCGACCCGCGTACCGGTGCGGTGCAGGCGCTGGTCTCCATGCCCAGTTTCAACCCGAACCCGCTGGCCAGCCACGACACCACCGAGGCGGCTGCGGAGTACAACAAGCTGGAGCAGGACCCGGACGGTCCGCTGAAGAATCGCGCACTCTCCGAGACGCTGCCGCCGGGCTCCACCTTCAAGATCGTGGTGGCCGCGGCTGCGCTGGAGAACGGCATCAGCAAGACCACACAGATCCCGGCCGGTTCCAGCTGGACCCCGCCCACCTCGGGCAGCCCGATCCGCAACGCCGAGCCGTCGATCTGCCCGGAGCGGCAGGTCACCCTGCTGGAGGCGGTCACCGAGTCGTGCAACACCGGCTTCGCCCAGCTCGGCGTACGTCTCGGCGCCGACACCATCAAGGAGAAGGCTCGGCAGTTCGGGTTCGAGCAGGAGGACCTCACCGTCGGCCAGCTCGGCGAGGGCGGCCTGCCCACGGCGGCCAGCCGGACCGGGGACATGCAGAACCCGGACGGCAGCACTGACCCGGCCGCACTGGCCCAGTCCTCGATCGGCCAGAACAACGTCCGGATGACCCCGCTGGAAGGCGCCATGATCGCCGGCGCGATCGCCAACAATGGCAGCCAGATGCGGCCGTACCTGGTCCGGCAGTTGCTCGCCCCGGACCGGACCACCAGCTACTACAGCGCCAAGGCCCGGGAGCTGCGCCAGCCAGTCGACGCGCAGGTCGCCACCGACCTGCGCGACATGATGGTCAGCGTCGTCCAGAACGGCACCGGGCGGAGGGCCGCGATCAGCGGCTACACGGTCGGTGGCAAGACCGGCACCGCGCAGTCCGCCCCGGACCGGCCCGACCACGGCTGGTTCATCGGTTTCGCCCTGGACAAGAACGGCACCCCGGTCTCCGCGGTCTGCGTGGAGCTTGAGCAGGCCGGCCCCGGCGGCAGTGCCGAGGCGGCCCGGATCGCCGGTCAGATCATGCGGGCCGCCATCAACGACCCCGGGGGCCGCTGACATGCTCAGCCCTGGCGTCCAGCTCGGCAACCGCTACCGTCTCGACGAGCGGATCGCCAGCGGCGGCATGGGCGACGTCTGGCGCGGCACCGACCAGGTGCTCGGCCGGACGGTCGCGGTGAAGAGTCTGCTCCCCGCGCTGCTCGACGACCCGGACTTCGCCGAGCGGTTCCGGGGCGAGGCCCGCACCATGGCCACCATCAACCACCCCGGCGTGGTGGACGTCTACGACTTCGGCAACGACCAGCAGATCGCGTTCCTGGTCATGGAGTACGTCGAGGGCGACGCTCTGTCGTCCACGCTGAGCCGGGTCGGGCGGCTCACCCCGGCCCGGACGATGGCACTCGTCGCACAGGCCGCGGACGCGTTGCACGCCGCGCACGAGAAGGGCATCGTGCACCGCGACGTGAAGCCGGGCAACCTGCTGGTTCGGCCGAACGGCACGCTGGTGCTGACCGACTTCGGCATCGCCCGCTCCGACATGGTCGGCCAGCTCACCGCCGCCGGTTCGGTGCTCGGCACCGCCTCGTACATCTCACCGGAGCAGGCCACCGGTGGCGTGGCCACCCCAGCCTCCGACGTGTACGCCCTCGGCGTGGTCGCCTACCAGTGCCTGGCCGGGCGGCGACCGTTCGAGGGCGACAACCCGCTCGACATCGCGATGCGACACGTCCGGGAGACGCCCCGGCCACTGCCCGCCGACATCCCGCCGCAGGTGCGCGCGGTGGTGGAACGGGCGTTGGCAAAGGACCCGGCCGCCCGCTGGCCGAGCGCCGCCGCCCTCGCCGGGGTCGCCCGTCAGCTCAAGGCCGCGCTCTCCCAGCAGGCCAGGGCCGGTGGCAACTCCGTGCCGATCTCCGCGGCGCCAGCCTCGCCGGCGGCACCCGGCCGGGCCCAGGTGCCGCAGGCGCACCCGCAGCGCCCGCCAGGCGCCCGCCCGCCGGCCGCTGGGCTGAGGTCGACCGCGACCGCGCCGGCCCAGCAGCCGCGGCCCACCGCGGTCGCTCCGGCAGTCCAGCCCGGCCGGCCGCCGGTCGCGCCGACCGGGTACCCGCGTGGTGCCGCGGCCGTGCCGTCGGCGCCGCCCCGGCAGGAACACCCGCCGGCGTACGCCCGGCCGGCCGGCCCGGCGGTGCCGTCACCCGAACCCGGCCGTTCCCGGCCCGGCATGGTGCTTCTTGCCATCCTGTTGGCCGTTCTGGTCCTGCTGTGCTCCGGCGTGATTTCCTACAACCTACGAAAGCAGTCGCAGACCGGTGAATCCGCCGGGTTGACCCCGCGCACCGTGACGTCCGGCGCGCTACGACTCGACGGGCGCGACGATCCGACCCAGACGTCGTACCGTCGGGAGATACGACTCCAGCCGGGCGACGGCGGGACGACGACGAGCGAAGGACGACAGACGCGATGACAGCGCAGGCCCGCCTGCTCGGTGGCAGGTACCAGGTCGGCGAGCTGCTCGGCTACGGCGGCATGGCCGAGGTGCACCGTGGTCGCGATCTCCGGCTCGGTCGGGACGTCGCGATCAAGATGCTCCGTACCGACCTGGCCCGCGACGCGACGTTCCAGATGCGGTTCCGTCGGGAGGCACAGAACGCCGCCTCGCTGAACCACCCGGCGATCGTGGCGGTCTACGACACCGGCGAGGAAACCGCGCCGACCGGTGAGACCCTGCCGTTCATCGTGATGGAGTTCGTCAACGGGCGGACCCTGAAGGAGGTCCTCGGCGTCGAGGGGCGGCTACAACCGCGCCGGGCGCTGGAGATCTGCGCCGACATGTGCGCGGCACTGGAGTTCAGCCACCGGCACGGCATCATCCACCGGGACATCAAGCCGGGCAACGTGATGCTCACCCAGACCGGCCAGGTCAAGGTGATGGACTTCGGCATCGCCCGCGCGCTGGCCAGCGGCGCGACCACCATGACGCAGACCAGCGCGGTGATCGGCACGGCGCAGTACCTCTCCCCGGAGCAGGCGCGCGGTGAGGCCGTCGACGCGCGTTCCGACGTGTATGCGGCCGGTTGCGTGCTCTTCGAGCTGGTCTGCGGGCACCCGCCGTTCGTCGGGGACAGCCCGGTCAGCGTCGCCTACCAGCACGTACGGGAGACGCCGCCGACGCCGAGCGACATCAACCCGGACGTCACCCCGGCCGTCGACGCGATCGTGTTGAAGGCGCTGTCGAAGAATCCGCTCAACCGTTACCAAAGCGCCGGCGAGATGCGTGCCGACCTGCTCCGCGCCGCCGCCGGCCGGCCCGTGCTGGCCACCCCGGTGCTGCGCGAGGCGGAGACGGTGGCGATGGCCCCGGCCGGCGGTGGGGGCGGCTACCCGCCTCCCGCCGGTGGTCCGCAGACCCGGCAGATCCCGGCCCGGGTGGGCGACCCGCGCCAGCGCAAGGCGTCCTCCTGGCTGATCGCGATGTTCAGCGCGGTCGGCGTGCTGGCGGTGATCGCCCTGGTGGCTGCCCTGCTCTGGAGCCAGCAGCAGGACAAGGCCCTGAAGTCGGTGCCCACCGTCACCGGCAAGAGCCAGGCCGCCGCGATCGCCGACATCCGCAACGCCGGTCTCTCCCCGCAGGTGGGCGACCCCGTCCTGGCCAGTGACTGCACGAAGGGCACCGTCGTCAAGCAGGATCCGGTGCCCGACACCCGGCTGGAGGAGTCCCGCCTGGTGACCATCCAGGTCTGTGGCGGCGCACCCGAGGTGGTCGTCCCCGCAGGGCTCAAGGGCAGCAAGCGGGAGAGCGCCATCGCCCGGCTCACCGAGGCGAAGCTCAAGTACGACGTCAAGACGGTCAACGACGAGGCGAGCCAGGACGAGGTTCTCAAAGTCGAGCCGCCCGAGGGCGAGAGCGTTCCCGAAGGCACGCAGGTGACGCTCACGGTCTCGAACGGCAAGGTCCGCGAGGTGCCGGACGTCGTCGGGCTGAGCCAGGAAGAGGCCACCCGCGTCCTCCGCAACGCCGGCTTCACGGTCGTCCCGCAGGACGGGCCGGAGGTGCCCGCCGCCGAGGCGGGGAAGGTCACCGACCAGAGCCCGAACGGCAGGGACAAGAAGCCGACCGGCACGAGGGTGACCATCAAGGTGAGTCAGCCGGAGCCGGAGACCGACCCGACGCCCACCGTGACGCCCACGGGCACGCCGACGGGCACACCGACCACCCCCGGCACCGGGGGCGGCATCGGTCTGCCGTTCCCGCCCCCACCGAGCCGGCTTCCCCAGGACTAGGACCACACCGCGGGCATCGGTATGACTGATGCGCAGGCGGCCCCTGCGGGGCGGGTGCGGCGGTGGCCTCGACGCCTCCGCCGCCTGGCCGTTCTGGGCGTCGTCGTGCTGCTGCTCGCCAGCCTGCCGTGGCTGTGGACGACGCTCGCCGCACGCGACCACGTGCACGGCGAGGCCGATGCGCCAGCCGCCGACGTGGTGATCGTCCTCGGCACCGCCGTGGCGGGCGATCGACAACGGCCCGGGGAACGCCTCGCCGGCCGCCTGGAGACCGCCGCCGAGTTGGTGACCAGCGGGCGGGCCAGGGTCGTCCTCGTGTCCGGCGACGGCGGCGGCACCTCGGGTGACGAGCCGGCGATGATGACGTCGTACCTGACCGAACTCGGTGTCGATCCGCGGCGCGTGGTCGCCGACCCGTTCGGCCTGGACACGTACGACAGCTGTGCCAGGGCGCGCGAGGTGTACGGCGTCGAGCGGGCACTGATCGTGACCCAGTCCTATCACCTGTCCCGAGCGGTGACGCTGTGCCGGCATCTCGGCCTCGATGTCGACGGAGTCACCGCTCGGTGCGACGGTTGCGGACCCGTCCTCCTCGCCGAGAAGTCGGTCCGGGACTATTTCGCCAGTGGCAAGGCGGCGTGGGACGCGGTCCGGGGTCGGGCACCAGCGGTCCGCTCGCCCGCCGATCCGGCGGTTCAGAACGCGCTGCGGACCTGACCTGGCCGGCATGAGTGCCGGGCCCGGTGACCGGGTGACGGGGCCCTGACCCGGCCTCAGGTGGTGGCGAAGGCGGCCAGGCGGCGGGCGTCGACCTCGGCGGCCAGCGCGGGTGCGCGCTCCAGCGCCTCACGGTGACCGCAACCGGCCAGCCAGTTGGCCAGCATCAGGTGGCCACCCTCGGTGAGCACCGACTCCGGGTGGAACTGCACGCCCTCGATCGGGAGGGTCCGGTGCCGCATCGCCATCACCACACCGGACCCGGTCCAGCCGGTGACCTCCAGCTCGTCGGGGAGCGTCTCGGGCAGCACGGCGAGTGAGTGGTACCGGGTGGCGGTGAACGGGTCGGGCAGGCCGGCGAGTACGCCGACCGAGTGGTGCCGTACCTCGGAGGTCTTGCCGTGCAGCAGCTCGGGTGCGCGGGTCACGGTCGCCCCGAACGCCTCGCCGATCGCTTGGTGGCCGAGGCAGACGCCGAAGATCGGCAGCTCGCCCGCGTACTCCCGGATGACGTCGAGGCAGATACCGGCCCGGTCGGGGCTGCCCGGCCCCGGGGAGAGCAGGATGCCGGCGGCGCCCACCTTGCCCACCTCGGCGACGTCGATCTCGTCGTTGCGGCGGACCTCGCAGTCCACGCCGAGCTGGCCAAGATACTGCACGAGGTTGAAAACGAACGAGTCGTAGTTGTCGATCACCAGGACGCGCATGGTCACCTGCTCGGGGAGGACGGCGCGGGGTTGTTCTGGTCGGTGTCGTACGGCAGCTCGTGCTCGTCCCCGGCCGGGGTGTCCCCGGTCACCGGGCCGCCGTCGCCCGATTCCCCGGGTACGCCGGACTCCTGGGTGACCTGCACGTCGTCGAAGGGCAGCAGGGGTTCGGCCCACGGGAAGGCGACATACCAGAGCAGGGCCACCGTGGCGGCCACGAGCAGCACCGAGCCGGTCAGCTTTCCGGCCAGGCCGAACGGCAGCTTGCGCCAGATGAACGCGTACATCGGATCAGCCTCCCAGCTCCGCCGGGCGGCCCGCCGACTTGGGTTGGGTCCGGTCCAGCTCGGCGTGGATGATCAGGCGTTGGTAGTTGTCGAACTTCGGGTTGCACGTGGTCAGGGTGAGCATCCGCTTGGTCGGCTTCTTGTCCGGCTCGCCAGGCACCGGTGCCACCACTTCGACCTGGGTCGGCCTGACGATCCGCGACTGCGACACCCGGTAGACGTACCAGTCGGTCTTGCTCTCGACCACGATCGCGTCGCCGTCGTTGAGCTCGTCCAGTCGCCAGAAGGTGGCCCGGTTGCGGTGGCCGGCGACGGAGAAGTTGCCCACCTGGCCGGGTAGCGCGCTGGCCGGGTAGTGGCCCGGGGCATAGCGGATGTCAGCCTGGGTGACACCCTCGACGACGACCCAGTTCTTGTCGAGCTTGGGGATGTAGAGGCCCGCGAGCGGCTTGCCGCGTACCGGCGGTGTCGGCTTGGCGCTCGGCCCGGCCGCCGATGGTGCGACCGTCGGGTCGCCGGTCGGGCCCCAGACCTGAGCCAACTCGTTGGTGAGGTCGTTCTGGTGGGCGTCGACGATGGCCGACTTGCCCCAGACCTCGTACCCGGCGAAGAGCAGCACCACCAGGCCGAAGGTGATCAGGACCTCGCCGGTGACGCGCACGCCGGTGCGCAGTCGTGAGCCGAGCGACGGACGGGTGAGCTCCGAGTAGACGCTCTTGTAGCCCTCGCCGGTCTGGTGGGGCCGGAGTTGAACCACCCGTTCGCCGCGTCGAGGCCGGGGCGGCTCGGCGGGGTTGTCGTCGCCACCGGTCGGCTCGTCGGGGACCGACGTGCGGGGGACGGCACCCATCAGCGCCGTCGAGTCCATTGCCGGCGGCCGGGTGGTGGGTGCGGCGGGCACGGCCGGAATCAAGGCGGTGGCGGTCGGGTCGGCGGTGCGGTCCGGCCCGGCGGGCGGGACGCCGTCCTGCCCGGCCGCCGAGACGCGATCCTGGCCGACCGGTGCGACGCGCTCCGGGGCGGCCGGAGAGACCGGGACGGCCGGGGAGCCGGTCGGTCGGGCGGGCCTGGCGACGACGTGCGGAATGAACGCGGTCGGCGAGTCGGCGACTGGCGGGGTCGAAGGGCCGGACGTGGCGGGCCGGCTCGGCGTGCCGGAGGTCGTCGGGCGGGCCGGCAACGCAGCGGGCGAACCCGGGTGGGTCGGGGTGGCACCCGGGGTTTCCCCAGGCGCAGCCGGTCGGGTGGACGAGGCGCCGGACGCGGGTGGTCGGGTCGGGGCGTTGCCGGGGGCAGCGGGCCGAACCGGGCCCTGGTTGGGTGCGGTCGGCCGGCCAGGGGCGGTCGCGGGGGAAACGCCGGATCCTCCGTGCGGGCCCGGCCCGGGCGCGGTGCTGCCCGGCCAGGGCGGTGGGGCGTCGACACCCGGGCGGCCCGGATCGGGTCGGCCAGCGTTCGGCGGCGCCGGGTGCGGCTGTGCGGTGTAAGGCGGGTATTCGGTGCGCGCCGGGTGCTCGGATCGGGCCGGCGGCGGCACGGCCGACCGGTCGTCCCGAAGGGGGTCAGGGGTGCGGGGAGCCTCGGCGGCGCGGTGCGGCTCGGGGGTCGCCGGTGGGCGCGACGCGCCAGGCCGGGCGGGCAGCACCGGCTCGGGCCAGTTGCCGGCCGGGGCCGGTCGGCCCGGTGTCGGCTCGGGCCGGTCGACCTTGGGTAGGAAGGCGGTCGGCTCGTCGGCCTGGTCCCGGTGTCGCCCGTCGCGACGCTCGTCCGGCCCGCTCACTTGGGCACCGTCGCCGAGCGCAGGGCGGTCGAGTCCTCGAATGCCGGAACTCGCACCGTGGAGGTCGCCTCCTTGTAGCCGAGCTGGTAGTCGTCGACCGCGTCCTTGAACAACCGGACTCCCTCAGAGCTGGCGAGGGCCTGCTGGAGGGCAGCGGGATCGCCGATTGCTACGATCTTGAACGGTGGGGAGTACACCCGGCCATGGAGCAGCAGGGTGTTACCGACGCAGCGTACCGCGCTGGTTGCGAGCACGCGGACGTTCATGATTGACATGGCCTCGGCTCCACCGGCCCAGAGCGCGTTGACCACCGCCTGCACGTCCCCCTGATGGACCACCAGGTCGTCGTTGCTGGCGTCGGACTGGGTCTGGTCGAGTTGTGGCGCGTCGTTCAGCTCGACGGTGACCCCGGGGCCGCTGAGGGCGGTGAACCCGGCGGCCTGGAGGCTGCCCTGAGCGCGATCCTGCTGATCCTTGATCGGGGCGTCCGATCCGGCCAACGTGTTGGTCCGTTCCTCGACCTCGCCGCGCAGCGTGGCGGCACGGCGTTCGCTCGCCGCCACCTGCTCGCGCCGGTCCTCGATGAGCTGGTTGAGCTGGGGCCGCCGGTCCTCGCGCAGTGCGGTGCCGCCGGCGGTTGTCGCGGTGGTGGTGAAGAGCAGCCCCGCCGCGGCGGCGATCAGGGGCACCCCGATCGACCAGCCTGGTCGGCGTTGGCGCGGTCGCCGGGGCAGCAGCCCGGCGGCGGCCCGTCGGAGGACCTTCTGCCAGGAGGTTGCGCCGGATGTGTACTCCACCGAGCGTTCCTTCCGCGTGTCGGGGATCGGTTCGCGCCGGGCGGGCCGGTGATGCGAACAGTCCCGCCTCTTTCGGTCACTCCGTGCACCGGCCTGACCCCATTCGTGGTCCGGGCGGGCAATCGGGACTACGCTAGCTCTCGAACATTATTGGCCATGGACCGTCGCCCCCGCGCCCGGTTGTCAGGCCGGACGAGGTCGTCACCCCTCTGGAGAGCGCCGTGCCCAAGTCTCAGGTCCGTAAGAAGAAGGTGTACACCCCGCCGACGGACGTCCGTCCGACGACGACGGCGTCGTCGCGCAAGCCTAGCCCGGTGTGGTTGCCGGCCACCGCGGTCGCCTTGATCGTCGTCGGGATCGGCTGGCTGGTGCTCTACTACCTGTCCGAGCAGGAGTACCCGGTCATGGCATGGGGTTACTGGAACCTCGCCGTCGGCTTCGGTGCGATGGTCGCCTCGCTGGCGTTGCTCTCCCGCTGGCGCTGAGCCAACTCGGCGCCGTCGCGTCGACGGTTTCGCGTCACCCCACCGAGCCCCTGCCCGGCGTGATCGGGTGGGGCCCCCTATGGTGTCCGCAGGCAGCGTGGCCTACTGCGAGATGACTCACGTTACTGCTGGGTAACCTTCGCGTAGGCTGCACTGCATGACCGAGCAGAGCGAGGTCATCAGGCAGTAGACCGGGGAGGCCAACTCGATGGGCAGCGTCCAGATCGTCACCACGATCCTCGCGGCCGCCATCACCGCCGTGGCGGTGTGGCTTGCGGTGCGTGCGGTCCTCAAGATGGTGGCAGTCATCCGGCTCGGGCAGCCCGCACCGGAGCGGTTCGGCGACAAGGTCACCCGCGCCAGGACCATGCTGGTGGAGACCGCCGGCCACACCCGGATGCTCAAGTGGGGCGTGGTGGGTGCCGCGCACTGGTTCGTGATGGTCGGCTTCGTCGTGCTGTCGCTGCTGGTGCTCGAGGCGTACTTCGAGGTGGCCACCACGACCGGTGGGTTGCCGATCATCGGGCACTGGGTGGTCTTCGGCCTGGTCACCGAGATCATCGGGGTACTGGGTCTGGCCGGCATCCTGGTGTTGATGGCGATCCGGCTCCGCAACCGGCCGACCCGGCCGGGCGGACGGTCCCGGTTCACCGGCTCGACGATGTGGCAGGGCTACTTCGTCGAGTGGATCGTGCTGCTGGTCCTGATCTTCGGTTTCGTGATCCGGGGCTTCAAGGTCGCCACCGACCACTTCGAGTTCCCGTTCTGGGCCACCCCGGTCAGCCACGCGGTGGGTGCGGTGCTGCCCGACTGGGCGGACGGCGTCAGCGTCGCCGCGGTCATCAAGATCGTCATCTCGATGACCTGGCTGATCGTCATCTCCCTCAACGTCACCATGGGCGTCGCCTGGCACCGCTTCCTGGCGTTCCCCAACATCTTCTTCAAGCGCGAGCCGGCCAAGCCGGCCGGCTCCGGCCTCGGCGCGCTGCGCCCGATGACCAGCCAGGGCAAGCCGCTCGACTTCGAGGAGGCCGACCCGGAGAAGGACCAGTTCGGCGTCGCCCACGTCGAGCAGTTCAGCTGGAAGGGCCTCCTGGACTTCAGCACCTGCACCGAGTGCGGTCGTTGCCAGTCGCAGTGCCCGGCCTGGAACACCGGTAAGCCGCTGTCGCCCAAGCTGCTCGTGCTGAGCCTGCGGGACCACGCGTACGCGAAGGCGCCCTACCTGCTGGCCGGTGGCGGCAAGGACCTGACCGGTGAGGAGAAGGCCACCCAGGCGCAGCTCGCCCACCTGGACGTACTCGCCCTCGCCGAGGCCGACAAGCCGTTGATCGGCACCGCCGAGGAGGGCGGCGTCATCGACCCGGACGTGCTCTGGTCCTGCACCACCTGTGGCGCCTGCGTCGAGCAGTGCCCGGTGGACATCGAGCACGTGGACCACATCGTCGACATGCGCCGCTACCAGGTGCTGATCGAGTCGAGCTTCCCCTCCGAGGCCGGCGTGATGCTGCGCAACCTGGAGAACAAGGGCAACCCGTGGGGCGCCCCGCAGAACACCCGGGAAGACTGGACCAAGGGCCTGGACTTCGAGGTGCCCCGGGTCGGTGAGGTGGACGACTTCGAGTACCTGTTCTGGGTCGGCTGCGCCGGCGCGTTCGAGGACCGGGCCAAGAAGACCACCCGGGCGGTCGCCACCCTGCTCAACGAGGCGGGCGTGACGTTCGCGATCCTGGGTGAGGGCGAGACCTGCTCCGGTGACCCGGCCCGGCGGATCGGCAACGAGTTCGTCTTCCAGATGCTCGCCCAGCAGAACGTGGAGACGCTGAACGAGGCGTTCGAGGGCCGGGAGAAGGCCAAGCGCAAGATCGTCGCCACCTGCCCGCACTGCTTCAACACCCTGGGCAACGAGTACGGCCAGATCGGCGGCGAGTTCGAGGTGGTCCACCACACCCAACTGCTGGCCCACCTGGTCGCCACCGGCAAGCTCACCCCGGTGCAACCGGTCGACGGTGGGGTCACCTACCACGACCCCTGCTACCTGGGCCGACACAACCGCGTCTTCGCGGCCCCCCGTGAGGTCCTTGGTGACGCCATCGCGGGCGACCTCACCGAGATGCCGCGCAACAGCGAGCGCTCCTTCTGCTGCGGCGCCGGCGGCGCCCGGATGTGGATGGAAGAGAAGATCGGCAAGCGGATCAACGTGGACCGGGTCGAGGAGGCCATGGCCACCGGGGCGAGGACGGTGGCCGTCGGCTGCCCGTTCTGCTCGACGATGCTCAACGACGGGGTCAACGGCAAGGGTGCCGGCGAGCAGGTCGAGGTGATCGACGTGGCGAGTGTGCTGCTCCGTTCGGTCAAGCCGGAGCAGCCGCAGGGCGGTAAGGAGACCGCGCCGATCGCCGGCTGAGGCGCGTACACCTGGCATCTGAACATCGACGGCGGCGGCCCCGTGGGGCCGCCGCCGTCGTGTAAGAATCTCGCCGAGGTGAGGCGACATCGACGGCCTACTCTTGACAACGCTGTTGCCCCTGGTCGGCTTCGTTGCGCTGACCGCGGGCAACGCGTTCTTCGTCGCGGCCGAGTTCGCACTGGTCACGGTCGATCGCGCGGAGATCGACAGGCGGGCCGCAGCCGGCGACCAGACCGCTCTGACGGTACGCACCGCGCTGCGCGAACTCTCCTTCCAACTCTCCGGGGCGCAGCTCGGCATCACCATCACCGCCCTGCTCACCGGCTACCTGGCCGAGCCCGCCCTGGCTCGGCTCTTCACCCCGCTGTTGCGCCCGCTGGCCGGGGACAACACCGGGCGGCTCACCCCGTTCCTCGCGTTGGCCCTGGCCACCCTGATCTCCATGCTCTTCGGTGAGTTGGTGCCGAAGAACGCGGCGTTGGCCCGTCCCATGCCGGCGGCGCTGGCCACGGCCGGCCCGATGCACACCTTCTCGCGGATGTTCGGCTGGGTGATCCGGGGACTGAACGGCTCGGCGAACCGGCTGGTCCGGGCGCTCGGCGTGGAGCCACAGGAGGAGCTGGCCAGTGCCCGCTCGCCGGAGGAGCTGGGCCTGCTCGCGGCCATCTCGGCCCGGGCCGGCGCGTTGCCGACGGACACCGCGATGCTGCTGCGCCGCACCATCCGGTTCGGTGACAAGCGGGCCGCCGAGGCGATGACCCCCCGGGTGGACGTGGTCGCGCTGCGGGTCACGGCCACCGTGGCCGAGCTGCTCGAGCAGTCCCGGCGAACCGGGCGGACCCGCTTCCCGGTGTACGAGGAGACCCTGGACCTGGTCACCGGAGTGGCCGGTGTACCCGACGCGCTGGGCGTGCCGCTGGCCGACCGGGCGTCGACCATGGTCGGCTCGGTGGCCCGCGAGCCGGTGTACGTACCGGAGAGCCTGAACCTGGACGGCGTACTGGCCGCGTTGAAGGCCGCCGGGGCCGACCTGGCGATCGTGGTCGACGAGTACGGCGGCACGGACGGCGTGGTGACGATCGAGGACCTCGTCGAGGAACTGGTCGGGGAGATCGCCGACGAGTTCGACCCGGCCAGCGTGGACGACGCCGGTCCGGTCGAGCTGACCGTGCCCGGCGGTGAGCGCACCGTGCTGGTCGACGGGGTGCTGCGCTCCGACGAGTTGGCCGAGCAGACCGGCTTCCGCCTGCCCGAGGGTCCGTACGAGACGCTGGCCGGGTTCCTGATGGCCCGGCTCGGGCACATCCCGTCGGCCGGCGAGACGGTCGACGCGGGCGGCTGGGAGTTCACGGTGGTGGAGGTGGAGCGACACCGGATCGAACAGGTCCGGGTGTTGCGCCCGGCGGAGCCGGACGACGATGACTGAGCTGCTGGTGACCGTGCTGTTGCTGCTCGGCAACGGGTTCTTCGTGGGCAGCGAGTTCGCGCTCATCGCGTCCCGCCGGACGGTGATCGAGCCGCTGGCCGCCGGATCGAAGCGGGCCCGGTGGGCGTTGTCGGCGATGAACCAGATCCCGCTGATGATCGCTGGGGCGCAGCTCGGCATCACGGTCTGTTCGCTGGGTCTGGGCGCGATCGCCGAGCCGGCGCTGGCTCACCTGCTGGAGCCGCCGTTCCACGCGGCCGGCCTACCCGAGCGGGCGGTACACCCGGTGGCGTTCGTGCTGGCGCTGGGCGTGGTCGTCTTCCTGCACACGGTCGTCGGCGAGATGGTGCCGAAGAACATCACGCTGGCCGGTCCGGAGGTTTCCGCGCTCTGGCTCGGGCCGGCGATGCTGGCGTTCTGTGTGGCCACCAAGCCGCTGCTGCTCGCGATGAAGTGGGCGGCCCGCCGGGTGCTCGCGTTCTGGCGGATCGAGGCGTCCGAGTCGGTGAAGACGGTGTTCACCGCCGAGGAGTTGGCCGGTCTCGTCTCCCAGGCGCGTACCGAGGGTTTGCTCGACGAGGAGCAGCACGCCCGGATCACCGGTGCCCTGGCCCTGCACAGCCGCACAGCGGCGGACGCGCTGCAGCCGTGGTCGACGGTGGTGACGGTGGCTGAGGACGTCTCGCCGGCGTCGCTGGAGGTGTTGGCGACCCGGACCGGCCGGTCCCGGTTTCCGGTGGTGCAGCGGTCCACCCGTCGGGTGCTCGGCTTCGTGCACGTCAAGGACGTGCTCGGGTACGCCGGGCAGGGTCGCCGCTCGCCGGTGCCGGCCCAGGTCTACCGGCCGCTGGCGGTGGTGCCGCCGGAGCGTACGTTGGCCGACCTGCTGCTGGCCATGCGCCGCGAGCGGCGGCACATGGTGCTGGTCAGCGACGGCCGGCGCCCACTCGGTGTGGTCACACTCGACGATGTATTGACCGCAATCGTTGGTTGATGGACCAATACCCTTGGTGTGCAAGCAGTTGCAGGACAGTGATGATTACTCAGCTCACCTTGATTACCGCCCCGAGCTTCCCTAATGTGGGGCACCGACCGCTGTGGGTCGTCTGCCTCGGCCCTTCCCTCACGCGAGGCGCCCGGCGGTCGGTTGCAAAGGAGTCGGTGCCGGTGGCAACCATGCCCCCTCATCGTCACGACCTGGAAGCGTCCGCACGGCCACGTGGCCTGCGCCGTGCCGCCCACCGTTTGCTTGTTCTCGTCGCCGCGGCGGCGGTCGGCGCCGGTCTGCTCGCCGCGCCGGCACACGCCGAGCCCACGGTCGACGAGATCGAGGCGCAGATCGACAAGAAGTGGGAGCAGCTGGAGCCCACCATCGAGCAGTACAACAAGGTCCGGGCGCAGCTGAAGGTCAACCGGCAGAAGTCGGCGAACCTGCAGAAAAAGATCGAGCCGCTGGCGCTGCAGAGCGAGCTGGCGCTCAACCGGGTCGGCGATCTCGCCTCCCGCTACTACATCTCGGGCCCGTCGCACGACATCGGCGCACTGCTGATCAGCGCCAAGCCGGACACGCTCACCGAGCAGCTCACCGTCCTCGACCGGCTGGCCGCGCAGGAGCGCAAGGAGGTCGAGGGCGTGCTGGCCGTGCGGGCCAAGTACGACGGCGAGAAGCAGAAGCTGGACGCGCTCATCGCCACCCAGACCAGGCAGCAGAACGAGCTGGCGGCCAAGAAGAAGCAGATCGACGCCGAGATCAAGCAGCTCGAGGCGTCCCTGCCGAAGACGACGGTCAAGACCGAAGGTTGCCCGACCATCAACGGTGTGGTCAGCGCCGCTGCCCGCACCGCGATCCGGACCGCCTGCCAGCAGGTCGGCGACCCGTACGTCTGGGGTGCGACCGGCCCGAACTCGTTCGACTGCTCGGGTCTGACCCAGTACGCCTACAAGGCGGCCGGGATCAGCCTGACCCACCACACCGGTGACCAGTGGCACGAGGGCAAGGTCGTCTCGCGGGCCGACGCCCGCCCCGGTGACCTGGTCTTCTTCTTCAGCGACCTGCATCATGTCGGCCTGTACCTGGGCAACGACAAGATGGTGCACGCGCCGCGCGCCGGTAAACCGGTGCAGGTGGCCAGCATCAACAACATGCCGGTCGCCGGGTTCCGCAGACCCGGCTGATCCACAGCGCGACGAGGGCCCCCGGTCGTCCGACCGGGGGCCCTCGTGTCGTTACTGGACCCGCCGGTACCCTCGGTGATCCGATTCTCTTGGTACGGAGTGTCACGGCCGCACGGGTTGCGGATTGGTAACAGGCGTCTCTACTCTGGTCATTCGTCGGCCCGACATCAGCTCCGCCCAGCCCGGGCGGTAACGGACCGACACCGCCGAGTCGTTTCCGAGCGAACCGGGGACCCAGGTCCCTCGGGGTGAATCCGCAGCCACTGCGGTAGGGCGCCGACTTCCCGCCCGAACCCGTCAGCTAACCCGGTAGGCGGTCAGGAAGAAGGAGTACGGAACCCCGGTGGCACTCCATGCCCCGCGGCCGTCGTCCGAGCGGTCGGCATCAGCCGGCCCGGCGTCGATCGTGCCGCGCCCACGCTGGTCCCGCTTCACCACCGCACTCGCCGCACTGGTCGGCGTCGCCGTCGTCCTGACGGGCAGCGCCACGGCAGCCCACGCCGACCCGTCCGTCGCCGAGATCGAGCGCCAGATCGACGCCGACTGGAACAAGCTCGAACCGATCATCGAACGGCACAACGCCACCCGCGCCGACCTCGCCGTCAAGCGCAGGCAGGCCGAGGCACTGGCCGCCCGCATCGCCCCGCTGGAGCGTCAGGTCGACGCCGCGATGGACAAGGTCAGCGCACTGGCGGTGCGTGCGTACAAGGGCGAGAACGTGCTGACCGTCAACGCGGTGCTGGGCAGCCGGTCACCCAGCGAGGTGGTCGGTCAGCTCGAAATGCTCGACCGGTTCGCGCACAACCAGCAGCAGGACGTGCGGCAGGTGGCCGACCTGCGCGACGAGCTGGCCCGGCAGAAGGCGCCGCTGGACGAGATGGTTGCCCAGCTGACCCGCACCGAGGCTCAGTTGGCGGCGAAGAAGAAGCAGATCAACGAGGAGATCGACCGACTGCAGAAGCTGCGCCTCAAGGTGTACGGCAACGGTGGCGGCGGTCCGCTGCGTCCGGCACCCTGCCCGGGCAGCTACCCCGGCGGTGCGGCGGGCACGGCGGTCAAGTTCGCCTGCGCGCAGATCGGCAAGCCCTACGTCTGGGGTGCCGAGGGCCCGAACTCGTACGACTGCTCGGGGCTGATGCTGGCCGCCTGGGCCAAGGCCGGTGTGTCGCTGCCGCACAACGCCGCCCAGCAGAGCCGCGTCACCAAGAACGTCAGCAGGGCCGACCTGCGCCCCGGTGACCTGGTCTTCTACTACAGCGACATCCACCACGTCGGCATGTATGTCGGCGGTGGCTGGGTGGTGCACGCCTCACAGGCCGGCCAACCGGTCAAGATGAAGAAGGTCGACGACGGCCCGATCCACAGCTACGGCCGCCCAGGCTGACCCAGCCCAGACGCACGAGGGCCCGCCGCGATCCGTCGCGGCGGGCCCTCGTCTGCGTTCAGAGGATCAGCGCGTGGGCCAGGTGCGCCAGTGCTGCCATGCGCGGCTGGGCGTCGGCCCTCGCTGGCCCTGGTAGCGCGAGCCGTACACCGCCGAGCCGTACGGGTGCTCGGCCGGCGAGGAGAGCCGGAAGATGCAGAGCTGCCCGATCTTCATGCCCGGCCAGAGGGTGATCGGCAGGTTCGCCACGTTGGAGAGCTCCAGCGTCACGTGACCGGAGAAGCCCGGGTCGATGAAGCCGGCGGTGGAGTGCGTGAGCAGCCCGAGCCGGCCCAGTGAGCTCTTGCCCTCCAGCCGGCCGGCAAGCTGGTCGCCGAGCGAGATGACCTCCAGCGTCGAGGCGAGCACGAACTCGCCCGGGTGCAGCACGAACGGCTCGCCGTCGGGCACCTCGACCGCCGAGGTCAGGTCGTCCTGCTGCATCGCCGGATCGATGTGTGTGTAGAGGTGGTTGTTGAAGACCCGGAACAGCCGGTCGAGTCGGACGTCGATGCTGGACGGTTGGACCAGGGTGGGCTCGAACGGTTCGAGGCCCAGCGTGCCGGCCTTGATCTCGGAGACCAGGTCGCGGTCGGAGAGCAGCATCGGACCACCATAGCGGCGCTGCCGAGGGCGGCCGGATTCGGTGCCGGTGACCAGCGCGTCGAGGTCGCTGCTCGTACATTTGTTCGATAGAATGTCCGCATGGCTTCCTGGTCCGAATTCGCCGCTGACGAGCCCCGCCTCGCCGACGGGATCCGCGTTCTCCTCCAGCAGTACGGGCCGGGCTTCGGCTACCTGGCCACGGTCCGCGCCGACGGCGGGCCCCGGGTCCATCCGGTCTCCCCGGTCATCACCGACGAGGGTCTGTTCTGCTTCATCATCGACTCTCCGAAGCGCCGTGACCTCGAACGGGACGGCCGTTACGCGCTGCACTCGTTCCCACCGGAGGAGAGCGACGACGAGGCCTACGTGGCGGGGCGCGCCCGTCCGGTGACCGACCCGGCGCGGGTGGCCCGGTTGGCGCAGGGCGCCCGCGCGGAGCCGCAGGTCGATTGGCGGCTGTTCGAATTCACCGTCGAGGTGGCGATGCTGACCCGCCGCGAGCAGCACACCGCGGGCATTCCGGGTCTCGCGCCGGGCCGGCCGGCCGTTCGGGTCTGGCTCGACCCGCACGCCCCGTCGGCGGCGGCCGCGCCGCTCGCCGTACCGCAGACTCGCCCGACCCGTCGCAGTCGTGACGTCCAGTGCACGGCCGCCTGACCACAACGGCCCGCCGCCCCGAATGATCAACTCGGTTTCAGTGATATCGCGGCGTCCCGGCGGCTCGGACGCCCCGACTTCCAGGAAGCCGAGTGGATCAACTCGCGCCCATCAGGGCAAAGTGGCACGCGGACAAGCTGCGAGCGGGGGTGCCTGGGTGCACAGGCCCGGCGACTCGGGTACAGTGGTGCCGCTTGCGGGTGTAGTTCAATGGCAGAACATCAGCTTCCCAAGCTGACAGTGCGGGTTCGATTCCCGTCACCCGCTCCACGATCAAGGCCCTGGCCAGGACGCGAGTCCTAGCCAGGGCCTTCGATATTTCAAGGCCAGGGTTGCGTCCACGGGAGTGGTGTACGACTTGCCCGTGATGGGCGTGTTGCGTAGATAGGAGACGGCCATCGCGTGATCCTTCAAGACGACCAAGTCAGAGAAGGAAGAAGAACGCGATGGCCGCATCTGAGAGTGTGAACCCTGTTGAGCTGCTGCGCGAGCAGATCGAGGGCGCGTCGCCGGACGTGTTACAGGCGATGGTGAAGACGTTTGCGCAGGCGTTGATGTCCGCCGAGGCGGACGCGGTCTGCGGCGCCGGCTACGGGCAACGCAGCGAGGAGCGGGTCAACTCCCGCAATGGATACCGGGTGCGGGAATGGGACACCCGCGCCGGGACGATCGACCTGGCGATCCCGAAACTACGCTCTGGCAGCTACTTCCCGGACTGGTTGCTGACGCATCGCCGGCGGGCCGAGCAGGCCCTGGTCTCGGTCGTGGCGACTTCGTATTTGCTCGGCGTCTCGACTCGTCGGGTGGAGAAGCTGGTGGAGCAACTCGGCATCCGGCAGCTATCGAAGTCGCAGGTGTCGGAGATGGCCGCGCACCTGGACGTGCAGGTCGAGGCGTTCCGCAATCGGCCGCTGGACGCCGCCCACTACACGTTCGTGTGGATGGACGCCCTGACGATGAAGGTCCGCGAGCACGGGCGCACCGTCAACGTCCACGCGCTGATCGCCGTCGGCGTCAACGCTGACGGACAACGCGAAGTCCTTGGCCTGGACGTGGCCTCCGACGAGGACGGCGCCGGCTGGCTGGCGTTCCTGCGGTCGCTGACCGCCCGCGGCCTGTCCGGTGTCCAATTGGTCATCTCCGACGCCCACCGCGGCCTGGTCGCCGCGATCGGCGCCGCCCTGCCCGGCGCGGCCTGGCAGCGCTGCCGCACCCACTACCTGCGCAACCTGCTCACGAAGGTCCCCAAGTCGGCCCAGCCGTGGATCGCCACCCTCGTCCGGACGATCTTCGACCAACCCGACGCCGACGCCGTCCGAGCCCAGTTCGACCGCGTCGTGACCACCATCGACACGAAGTTCCCCGCCGCCGCCGAACACCTCGCCGACGCCCACGACGACCTCCTCGCCTTCACCGGATTCCCTCGCGAGATCTGGCGCCAAATCTGGTCGAACAATCCGCAAGAGCGGCTGAACAAGGAGATCCGCCGCCGCACCGACGTCGTCGGAATCTTCCCCAACCGACCGGCGATCATCCGCCTCGTCGGCGCGGTCCTAGCCGAGCAGACCGACGAATGGACCGAAGGCCGCCGCTACATGGGCATCGAACTACTCGCCAAAGCCCGCCGCGTCACCGTCCAGCCAGACCAACACACCACCAACCATCCAGACCCGACCCAGATTGCCGCCTAACATCAAACCGGATCCGACGATGGCCGTCTCCTACACCACCAGCGCGGACGTGACCAAGGCCAGGGATCATGCGGCGTGCCGTTAGCCCCGGCCATCCCCGGCTCCGTCCGGGTTCGCTGCCCGCTTCTTGCCCTTCTTGTCGCCCGATTTCTTGCCGGGCTTGTCCTTGGCCCTGCCCGAGCCGTCGGCCGACTCCTTAACCTTCTTCCGGTCGACCCGCATTGCATCGTGCAGCGCCTGGGCGATGGCTCGATCCGCCTCAGCCGTGGCGTGCTGGTAAATCAACGCCGCCTGGGATGAGTCGTGCCCCATGCGCGCCATCAGGCCACGGGTGCTGGCCCTGGTCCGCGCGGCGCGAGTGTTCCCGGTGTGTCGCAGATCGTGGAAGTGCAGATGCGGTTGCCCGATCTGCTCGACGGCCGCCTTCAAGGCGGCCCGCAAGCGGGCCGCGCCGACCCGGCCCCGGCCTGCCGGCGACCTCCGGCCGGCATCGGCCGGGCCGGCCGGCCACGCTGACAGACGACCAGGACCATGAAGACCTCGGGGCTCCGCCCCGAACCCTGATCCTCCTCAGAGATCCGCCACACAAGGTGCGCACGAACGGTCACGCACTCGCTGCCTTGGCCTCGCTGGATCCATTAGCACCCTGTCTGGATAGAGTCTCGCCATGACGGCGATCGCCAGCCAGGTTCAGATCAACTTGTTTTGCGCCGACGTCGACGCCTGTCTCACCTTCTTCACCCGCCTTGGACTGGCTGAAGCGTTCCGGGCACCGACTACGGGTCCCATCGAACATGTCGAGGTCGAGGCTGCCGGTATTCGGATAGGACTGACCTCGGCGCAGGTCGCCAATGCGCTTGTGGGTCTTGGTGTGGACCCTGGGAGCAGTCCGTCAACCGAGCTCGTGCTGTGGTGCGAGGACACCGACGCGTTCTACGACCGAGCTATGGCGGCAGGTGCGACGAGCGTCGTGCCGCCGATGGACTCGCCTGATGGGCGGCTCCACTACGCGTGGGTCCGCGATCCGGACGGCCACCAAGTCAAGTTCGTACAGAAGCGATGAGCTCACATTTCGGGTGCATTTGATCTTTGCTGGCGGTGGTCGATGATCGCTTCCGGTCGAGGGTCGGGGCAAGCACCTGTTCGCCATTAGCGTGCCATTGGGCGAGGACAACAGGGGCCAGCCGAGGCCACGCGAGACTGCCGAGACCAGGCCTCAAGACCGGGGCCTACCCGAGATCGACAATTCCCAAGCTGACAGTGCGGGTTCGATTCCCGTCACCCGCCTTCTCCAACCCCAGCCTGCCGGTGTTGAGCTGCTTCAACGAGCCTGCTCAGCGCGTCGACGATCTTCCGATCCCGGCTCGCCGCGCCGTGGGCCACTGCGATGCACCGGCGGTCAGGTTTCACTCAGTGCGCGGGTCCGGCAAGCTGGCGCTCATGGCGCGGTACAACGGGATGTCGGAGCCGAGCGAGTACGACCAGAGCATGCCCGCCGTTCAGGCGAACCTGGCGAAGTTCGAGCGAGCCTGGGCGAGGGTGCGGGTGACACACGGGGGACGCCCGGTTGAAGAGGTACGGGTGGCCTTAGCCCAGGCGTTCAACGAGGAAGGAGTAGAGGTCTGGAGCGACGTCGCGGACGAGGCTGCCCGCACGATTTCAGGCCAGAGCTGACCTTGAAAACGCCCGCGTCGAGGTGGCCCGGAAGCCGGTGGGGTTGGCCGCCGGTCGTGGCGGGGCTTCCAGCTGCGGCGCCAGTCCACACTCCGGACTGGCTTGCCACCGGGTCGCTTCGGTCGCCGTCCGCCATGCTCACTCAGGGCTTTGTACCTGGCACGCCGTGCGTGCCCCCTACGTGCTCGTCACGGCCGGGAACCACGGGGAACCTCGGCCAGTGGAGGTCACGGGGAGGCCATCCGCCGGCTGGTCACCCGGGTGGGACCGTTGCCGGTCCTGTGACGTCGCACCGGGGGTGCGATAAGCGTCTTCATGCGTACGGCTGCATTGCCTCGGGCGGCGCGCCCGTGTCGTGGATCGATCACGCTGCCCCCCACCAGGCAGAGCGGTGGCGGGTAGCGTGCGCCGGCATGGAGGTCTTCCTGCTCTGGCACGTCCGCCACGCCCGGTGGCTCGACGGGCGACCGACAACGCACCGGGACGAAGGCGGCGAGCTGGTCTGGGACGAGGAAGACGGCGACGATCTCAAGGTTCTGGGGGTGTACTCGTCGGAGGCGCGAGCGGAGGAACGGATCCAGCGAGCCAGGAAGTTGCCTGGCTTCCGCGACGAGCCTGACTGCTTCGACATCAACCGCTACAGCCTCGACGAGGACCAGTGGAACGACGGCTTCGTTTCCATCGCCGACGACGGTCAGGCCGACTGAAGAGCAGGTTCCTGGCGGAGCGCAAGCCGGGCCGCCCACGGGCGACAGTGGTGTCACCTCGGGCCGGACCAGGGCACGTGAGAGCGCGTCGAGCAGTCGTAGAGATCCATCGGCGGCTTGCGCCTCGGCGACGGCCTGCCGTTGGCGCTCGACCAGAGTCGCGCGGACCGTCACGGTCCGACAGCGCGGCCAGCCGCCTCGCGTCGGCCCAGTAGCCACCTTTTTGTGGGTACTTGTTGGTCATCGTCGACGGGTCGAAGCTGGTCATGAGCAGTCGGGGAAAACCAGTTCTGAACGAGATGGAGTAACCGATGTTTCAGGAGACGGCTGGGGCCTCGGTGAGCTTCGCCAGGCGGCGGTGGCCCCAGTCGGAAAGGGGAGCCAACGCCTCGGAGAGTTCGCGGCCGAAAGTGGTCAGGTAGTACTCGGTTCTCAGCGGCAGCACGTCGTGCACCTCCCGGTGCACCAGGCCGTCGGCCTCCATCTCACGGAGGGCCTGAGTCAGCACCTTCTCCGTGAGGCCCGGCAGTTGCCTGCGCAGTTCTCCGGGGCGGCGCGGACCGGATTCCAACAGCCAGAGCAGAGCCGTCTTCCATTTGCCGTCGATCACAGCGATCGCGGCGGTCACTCCGCAGACGTTCGGGTCCTGGGCACGACTGCGCGTCATCTTCGTCCTATTCATAGCATTTTGTTGATAAAACGGGAGTTGAATCATGTCCTCGTACAACGAAAAGTCTGTCACCGTGCTTGGGCTTGGGCCGATGGGGCGGTCTCTGGCCGGTGCGTTTCTGGCCGCCGGCATGCCGACCACGGTCTGGAACCGGACGCCGGGCAGGGATCAAGAGTTGGTCGAGGCGGGTGCGGTCAGTGCCCCATCGGCCGAGGAGGCGGTTGCCGCAAGCGGGTTGACCGTTGTTTGCGTCGTGAACTATGACGCCTCGGACGCGATCCTGCGGCAGAGTGCGGTCACCGATGCGCTCAAGGGCCGCACGGTGGTGAACCTGACTGCCGATACACCCGACCGAGCCCGGGACACCGAGCGGTGGGCGGCCGGATATGCCATCTCGTACGTGGATGGGGCCATCATGACGCCGATCACCACCATCGGAACGCCGGACGCGGTGGTCATCTACAGCGGCCCAGAGGATCTCTACCGGAAGCACCAGCCGGTGCTGGACACGCTGGGTGGCACCCACACGCACCTCGGCGAGGAGATCGGTCGGGCGGCGGCGTACGACATAGCGTTGCTCGACATCTTCTGGACCGCGATGGCGGGCTACGCGCACGCCTTGGCGGTGGCGAAGGCGGAAGGTGTCAGTGGGCGGGAGTTGGCACCCTTCGCCAAGGGCATCGGCGCCATCCTCCCACCGATCTTCGAACAGAGCGCCGAGGAGATGGACAGCGGCAACTTCTCCGTCGAGGGTAATCCGATCACCTCGGCGGCATCGTCCATGGCCCATATCGTCCACACCTCCGAAAAGCATGGCATCGACGCGGGCATGATGCGCGCGGCCGAGGGCATGGCCCGCCGCGTCATCGGACGTGGTCATGGCGCAGACGGGTTCATGCGGATCGCCGAGTTCCTCGGACGCCGCTGACAGAAGGGATGGACCGCCGGGCCCGACGCGTTCCCGACCTGGGCATCGTTCACTGTGTTGCTCGCCGGAGCAGGTCCGTCAAGAATCCCGCGTATGGATGCCGTCGTGCAGTGGGTCCGAACCTCTTGGACCAAGCAGTCACGTGGGGGTGTGCAGGCAGCTCGACGGAACGCCGTACCCGCGTCGTTCCCGCTGCCGGCACAGGCTGCGCCCATCACGCACGAGGTCGACATGGATGAGGCCAACGCGTTCGAGCCTCGCGCGGCATGGGTACCCGAGCCGTATCGGAGTGGTGTTCGTTTGCGTCTGATGGACGGTCAGCTTCGGGTCGAACTGATTGCGTCGGCGTGGGGTATGCCGCGCCGTCATCGCCGCCCGCCCGCCGTGCGAATCGCCGAGGGCGAGTGGCTGCGCTGGCAGATCAACTACCGCTTCAGGGCGCTTTCCGGCGGTGCTTGGCGATACCGCCTGGACACCCTCAACATCGCGCACGGACCCGTCCCGGTCGGCTGTTTCCTTGGCGAGCCGCCCCGGTTCATCGACGAGCGAGCGCAGATCTGGTGACTCAGGCTGGCCCCGCGTTGGCGGCTGTGGTGAACGGCATGAAGCCGGCGGTGCTCGCCGCCGTTGTGGTCGGGGAGGGCCTTCGATGTTCTGCGGTCGCACCCTCGCATCGCCAAGACGGATGTTTCTCAGGTCCGTGGCAAGATCTGCTGCGTGCAGGTCGGGATGCTTGGTCCATTCGAGGTTCGTACGGACGACGGCGCCTTCACCGACGTGCCGGGCGCGCGACTGCGCGGACTGTTGGCCGCCCTCGCGCTCAACCCAGGTCACGTGGTCCCGAAGGCGACTCTCGTCGACTGGATCTGGGGTGAACACCCGCCCTCCGATGCGTCGAACGCCCTGCAACGCCTGGTTTCCCGGCTGCGGAAACTGCTGCCGGAAGGGTTGATCGAGGGGCAGACGGACGGCTACCGGCTGACGGTGGAACCCGACGTCGTCGACGCCGTACGGTTCGAACGCCTTGTCGGCCAGGCTCGCGATGACGAGGGCCCGCAGCGGGTACGGCGGCTGCGTGAGGCCCTCGCCCTGTGGCGCGGTGCGGCCATGCAGGACGTCGGGCTGGCCGACAGCGCGGCGCTTGACGCGGCGGTCACCCGGCTCGAGAGGCTGCGCCTGACCGCCATCGAGGATCGGTTCGACGCGGAGATCAGCCTTGGCCACGGTCCGGAGGTGGTCGCGGAGTTGACCGACCTGGTGGCCGCGCACCCGGTGCGGGAACGGCTTGTCATCGCGTTGATGCGTGCCCTCGCCGCGTCCGGTCGCGACACCGAGGCGCTGCTCGTGTACCAGCGTACGAGCGAAGCCCTGGCCGACGCGCTGGGCGTCGACCCCTCGCCGGAGCTTTCGGCGTTGCACGTCGCGCTGCTGCGGGGCGAGGTGGGACGGCGGGAGGAGAACCGGAAGACCAACCTGCGGGCCGAGCTGAGCAGCTTCATCGGCAAGGACGACGCTGCCGCCGAGGTCGGCGCGCTCGTCGCCGAACATCGGCTCACGACCCTGATCGGGCCGGGCGGCTCGGGGAAGACCCGGCTGGCAACGGAGACAGCGCGCAGGATGCTCGACGATCTGCCGGACGGTGCCTGGCTGGTGGAACTCGCCGCCATCGGCGCCGACGGTGACGTGGTGCAGGCGGCGCTCGCCGGGCTCGGGCTCCGGGACGCCCTGCTCGGCGAGGCACCGAGCATGGAGCTGATCGACAGGCTCGTCGCCGCGATCCGCGACCGTGAGGCGCTGCTCATCCTGGACAACTGCGAGCACGTGATCGAGTCGGCGGCGGCGTTCGCCCATCGGCTGCTCGGGGAGTGCCGGCGGCTGCGGATCCTGGCGACGAGCAGGGAGCCGCTCGGCATCACCGGGGAGGCGCTGTGGCCGGTCGCGCCGCTGGCCATGCCGGCAGCCGACGCCGGCCCCGCCGAGATCGAATCCTCCCCTGCCGTCCGGTTGCTGCGGGACCGGGCGGGCGCGGTACGCAGGGATCTGGGGGCCGACGCCCACACGTTGTCGACGATGGCGCGGGTGTGTCGGGCGCTGGACGGGATGCCGCTGGCGATCGAGCTGGCCGCGGCCAGGTTGCGCACCATGTCCATCGACCAGCTCGCCAGGCGCCTCGACGACCGGTTCCGCCTGTTGACCGGTGGCAGCCGTACCGCGTTGCCCCGGCACCGGACGCTGCGCGCGGTGGTCGACTGGAGCTGGGAGTTGCTGACCGACGCCGAACGGACGGTCCTGTGCAGGCTCTCGGTGTTCGCGGGCGGGGTGAGCCTGGAAGCGGCCGAACGGGTCTGCGCCGGCGATGTGGTCGAGCGGGACGAGGTGCTCGAGTTGCTCACCGCGCTGGCCGAGAAGTCGCTGTTGGTCGCCGAGGGCGACGAGGCCCCGCGCTACCGGATGCTGGGCACGATCAAGGAGTACGCCGCGCACCGGCTCGCCGAGGCGGGGGAATCGGACCTGGCGCGCCATGCGCATCTGGCCTACTTCACCGAACTCACCGAAACCGCGGAGCCGCAGCTTCGTCGTGCCGACCAGGTGAAATGGCTCGCCGCCCTGGAAGCCGAGCACGACAACATCGGGTCCGCGATGCGCGGTGCGCTCGCGACCGGCGAGGCGCACGCGGCGATGCGGCTGGCCGCCGGTGCCGGCTGGTACTGGTGGCTCGGCGGCCATCGGACCGAAGGCATGGAGCTGATCACGGCGGCTACCGAGACGCCCGGCGAGGTCGCCGACGAGATCCGGGCCACGGTGTACGCGCTCGTCGTGCTCTTCCTGAACTCCGGGCCGGGCGACGAACACCAGGCGGCGGAGTGGATCCACAAGGCGTACGAGCTGAGTCAGCGCAGTCACGGCAGCCACCCGGGAATGGCGCTCGTCGTCCCGCTGGAACGCATGGTGCGGGCCCCGGACGCGATCCTGCCCGCGTGGGAACCGCTGCTGGACAACGAGGATCCCTGGGTACGCGCACTGGCCCGGCTGCAACTCGGCAAGATGCGGATCATTCTCGGCCAGGACGGCCGGGATGTTGACGCGTACCTCGAGGCGGCGCTCGCCGAGTTCCGAGCCCTCGGCGAGCGGTTCGGGATCTCGTTCGCCCTCACCGAGCTGGCGGAGCTGATCGCCGTACGCGGTGAGTTCGCCGGCGCCTGCGAGCACTACGAGGAGGCGATCGCGGTCGTCACCGAAGTCGGCACCGTTGAGGACATCATCCGGATGCGGTCGCGGCAGGCTCAGCTGTACTGGTTGTTGGGTGATGAGGAGTCCAGCGCGGCCGCCGTGGCCGAGGCGCGGCGATGCGCGGAACTGGTCACGTGGCCGGGTGCGCTGGCCGTGCTGGCCCTGTCGCAGGCGGAACTCGCTCGGTGGCGCGGCGACGCCGAGGAGGTGGCCCGGCAGATCGGGGTCGCGACGACCCTGTTGCGCGACGAAGCGAAGCAGGCGCACATCCGCGCGGTGACACACGACCTGCTCGGTTATCTCACCGATGATTTCGACGAGGCTCGACGGCACCGTTCCTCGGCGTGTGCGGCGGCAGCCGAGACGGGGCACGCACCCTCGATCGCGCAGGTACTCGTCGGAGTCGCGGACCTGGCCCTCCGCCTTGAGCAGTACGAGCAGGCCGCACGGCTGATCGCGGCGAGCACCGCCGTGCGCGGGCGGCCGGATCGTTCCCAGCCGGACGTGGCCCGGATCGAGCAGGCAGTGCGGCGCCGCCTCGGCGAAGGGGGATTCGCAGAGGCGGCGCTGGAAGGCACTCGGACGGACTGGAGTCGGTTGGTCGCGGTCACGCTCGCTTCGTGAACGTGGAACGCGCCCACAGGTAACCGACCAGAGCGATGACGACGCACCAAGCGAGGGCGGGGATCACGTCGCCGGTGGACGGCGTGCCGTTGAGAAACCCGCGCAGGGTTTCGATGATCGGCGTGAAGGGCTGATACTCGGCGAACTCCCGGAGCCCGGGCCCCATCTTGTCCGCCGGCACGATCGCGCTACTGAAGAACGGCAGCATGACCAGCGGTACGGAGGCCAGCCCGGCGGTCTCCGGCGACTTCGCCGACAGCCCGAGGGCGACCGTGAGCCAGCCTGCGGCGAAAGCGAGCAGCACGATGATGCCGATCGCGCCGAGCCAGCCGAGGGGAGTCGCCGACGGGCTGAATCCGAGGAGGAAGGCCACCCCGATGAGGGCCGCGATGGCGACCAGGTTGGTCAGCACGCTGGCGACGACGTGACCGGTCAGCACCGCACCACGGGAGACGTGCATGACTTTGAACCGGTTGATGATGCCCTTCGTCATGTCGGAGTTCACGGCCGTCGCGGTGGACCCCAACCCGTAGCAGACCGCCAACAGCATCAGTCCCGGAGTCGCGTAGTCGATGTAGTCGACACCGACGTTGAAGGCGTCACCGAACATGTAGACGAACATCAACATGATCACGATCGGCATCAGGACCGCATTGAACACCGAGGTCGGATTCCGGGCGATGTGCTTGAAGTTGCGACGCAACATGACGATCGAGTGGGACTTGGTGCTCATTTCGCTGCCACCTCCGGGGTGCGGTTGCCCGTCAGGGCGAGGAAGACGTCATCGAGGTCAGGTGTCTGTACGGAGAACCCTTCGGCGCTGATCGCGTACTCGTCGAGCCGGTCCAGCAGGGTCCGCAGCGAGGCCGTCCCGCCGTCGCTGGGAACCCGCAGGGCCAGTGCCTCGTCGTCCCGCGTGGAGTCGCTGAGCACCCGGGCTGCCGCGTCGAGTTCGGCGACGGTGCTGAACCGGAGCCGGACGTGCGTGCCGGGAATCTGGCGCTTGAGGTCGTCGGGTGTGCCCTGAGCGACCAGGCGCCCCTGGTCGAGGACGGCGATCCGGTCGGCGAGCTGGTCGGCTTCCTCGAGATACTGGGTGGTGAGGAAGATCGTCACCCCGTCGGCCACCAGGTCGCGGATGATCGACCACATCGTGCGGCGGCTGCGCGGGTCGAGGCCCGTCGTCGGCTCGTCGAGGAAGATGATCCGCGGGTCGCCGACGAGCGTCATCGCCAGATCCAGCTTGCGGCGCATGCCCCCGGAGTAGGTCGACACCGGCTTCTGTGCCGACTCGACCAGGTCGAACCGCTCCAGCAGTTCCGTGACGACCCGCTTGCCGTCCTTGGCGGGCACCGGGCTCAGGTCCACCATCAGCTGGAGGTTCTCCCGGCCGGTCAGCAGCTCGTCCACCGCCGCGAACTGCCCGGTGACCCCGATCGCCGCGCGTACCGCCTTGGCCTGGGTGGCGGCGTCATGGCCGGCGACCCGTACGGTCCCACCGTCAGCTTTCACCAACGTGGTCAGCACGTTCACCGTCGTCGTCTTACCCGCCCCGTTCGGTCCGAGGAGGGAGAAGATGGTGCCCGCCTGGACGTCCAGGTCGATGCCGTCGAGCACCACCTTGTCCTTGTATGCCTTTCGCAGCCCGGAGACCGCAATCGCTGAGTTCGTCATGCGACTACCATCGGCGGCCGGCCTGTCACGCCCCTGACGCGACCCTGACACGACCACTGACACGGGTGCTTCGCCCGGACACGCTGGCCGTCAGGTGGATGCCCGGAACTCCTGGTGGCATCGGAGGAGCTCCCGTGGTGCGGTGACACCCTGCTGGGATCGACCCTGGTGGTTCCCGCTGCACTTCGGCACCGGATAGTGTCCGGCTTGGAGGTGGTCCGTGTTCACCGAAGCCTTTCCGATCGTGACGACACCTGACCTGCCACGACTGATCGCGTTCTACCGGGACGTGGTCGGCTTTGAGCTGACCTACCGGTTCCCGGACGAGGGTGCCCCGGAGTTCGTCGCGCTCCGACTGGGCAACAGTGAGCTCGGCCTGGCCGCCAACCCGGAGGCTGGCGGGCCGGCTGACTCGCACCGCTGGGAGTTGTGCGTCTACGCCGACGACTGCGACGCAGCCGTGGGCGCGCTGCGTACGGGCGGAGCAATGGTCACCGAGGAGCCGGTCGACCAGCCCTGGGGTGAGCGGTCCGCGCGGGTCACCGACCCCGATGGCAACCGGTTGCTGGTGCTGTCACGCCTGCCTTAGGCGTTCCCGCAGCGCGATTTAACGGCCGAATTCTCCCGGTGCAGGGCGATGGGAGACGGCAGTGTCGGACCGCTAGGGCGGCGCTAACGGTGAAGATCGGGGTCGGTCCACGCGAGCGTGGACTCGCGACATCACCGGACTTGTTGCCGCTCAGGCCGGACTGGTGGCAGTGCGGGCAACACCGGGGCCTTCGGACGATCGGTGCCGTCGAAAGCTCACAGATCTTGGACAGTTTCCGTTCAGGCGTAACGGAAACTGTCCAAGATCTGAGGGTGGCCTGGCCGCCGGCTGCGTGCGGGCGGCGCGACAGTCACCGAGGAGCCGGTCGACCAGCCATGAGGTGAGCGGTCGGCCGGATCACCATCTCGTGATCGTGTCGGCGGGTCATCGTCGCCAGAACAGGAGGTGGGTGACTCCGCTGGGGCTGAGCACCGACTCAAGGTGGAAGCGGTCGAGCAGCTCGTCGGGGCTGCCCCACAACCGCTCACCCCGGTGAAGGTCGACGGGCGCGACGGCGATGTGCATCGTGTCGACCAGGTCGGCCTCGATGAACTCGCGGATGGTGGCGACCCCACCGCCGAGGCGTACGTCCCGACCGTCGGCTGCCTGCTTCGCCTGGGCCAGTGCCTCGGCCGGGCTGGCATCGAGGAAGTGGAACGTGGTGCCGGCCAGGGTGAACGACGGGCGTTCGTAATGGGTGAGCACGAAGACCGGCGTGTGGAACGGCGGGTTGTCCCCCCACCAGCCCTGCCAGTCATGGTTCTCCCAGGGGCCACGCTGGGGGCCGAACTTGTTGCGACCCATGATCTCCGCGCCGATGGTGCACTCGGCGTCGCGGGTCAGGTAGTCGTCCAGGCCGCGACTACCGCCGGGCTCGGTGCGATACACGAAGCTGGCGGTGGCGGCCCGCCAGGAGAACAGCGGGGTGGGGTCCGCGTGGCCGAAGGGCCGTTCCAGGCTCTGCCCCTCTCCGGTGCCGAACCCGTCGCGCGAAACGTTGAAGCACTGCACCCGCAACAGTTGCGGCATTTCATCTCCTTCCAGGTCGACGGGTCGGGGTGCTTCAGTGCGTGGTCACCGTCGGGCCGCCGCCGCTGCCCCGGTCGTCGAGCACCAGCGGGGCGCGACCGTTCACGGCGTACCGGATGTGGGTGACCTGCGGTGTGTGGATGACGCGGGTCGGCGTCAGCTCGATCGCCTCCTTGTCGCCGAGGTCGAGATCCGCGTCGAACAGTCGAAGGCCGGTGCCGAGCACGACCGGCACGACATGCAGTTCCAACTCGTCGAGCAGGCCGGCCTTGAGGACCTGCCGCACCAGGCTGCCCCCTCCGGCCACGGCGACGTTCTTGCCGCCGGCTGCGGCGCGTGCCTGCTCGACGGCGCTGACCACCCCGTCGGTGACGTAGGTGAAGCTGGTGCCACCTCCGCGCAGCAGAGGCTGGCGGGAGCGGTGCGTGACGACGAAGACCGGCGCGCGGAACGGCGGCTCCTCGCCCCAGGGCACCTCACCCCCGTCGGCCATCCGGCGCCCCATCACGTACGCGCCGGCCGCCCCGAACGACTCGGCGACCACCTCGGAGTTCGTGTCCTGTTCCCCGCCGGCGAAGCCCAGTCGTTCCCGCCAGGCCATCGCGTCGGTCACCCAGCGGGTGACCCGGAAGAAGCCGGCGCTCTCGGCCGAGTCCATCCAGTTGCCGTCGCCGGTGAACTGCGGGCCGGCGTAGAACCCGTCCGCCGACACCGACAGCTGTGCGGTCACCTTCGTCATCACGCCTGTTCCTCTCCTCGGATGGCACCCTGCCCGGGTGCCGCTCAGGCAGAGGTCGGAGCCGACGGGAGCGTCCCTACCGAGGACAACTGTGATGCGTGCCACATCGGAGGTTCAGCCCAGGTGCCACAACCCCGCGTGTTCCGGGTCGCGTGACCAGCGCATCCGGGGCACCTCCTCCGGGCGGGGCCTCCAGTCGCGGTACGGCGCCAGCGCCAACCGCCAGGCGATCACCGTGAACACGTAGATGCCCGGACCGACCAGCCAGAGCAGGGCGTCGCGTCGCCGGTAGGAGGCGTACGGCGCGAGCCAGGCGGTCGCCGCCACCGGCACCGTGATCGCGCTGAGGTCGGCCATCGGGCCACGGCCGAACCGGGCCTCCATCAACTCGCGGATGATGACGGCCGGGACGAGCACCGCGAGCACCATCGCCGCCGTGAAGACCGTGCGCGGTCGTCGACCGAGAGGGGCGCGGGCACCGGATGGTTCGACGGACATGCCGGCAGGCTACGGCCCGGCAGGCACGATGCTCAGGCAGGTGTATCCGACCCGGCTAGGCTGGCGATCATGCGCATTGGCATCGTGATCCTGCCGGACCAGCGTTGGGCGGAGTCGCAGCGTCGTTGGCGGCAGGTCGACGAGTGGGGTTTCGACCATGCCTGGACGTACGACCACCTGGGTTGGCGGGACCTGGTCGACGGCCCGTGGTTCGACTCGATGGCGACGCTGACCGCCGCGGCCACGGTGACCTCCCGGATCCGGCTGGGCACCCTGGTGGCGTCGCCGAATTTCCGGCACCCGGCCGCGTTCGCCCGGCAGATCACCACGGTGGATGACGTCTCCGACGGTCGGCTCCTGCTGGGCCTGGGCGCGGGCGGCATCGGCTTCGACTCGGCGGTGCTGGGTGGCGAGACGCTGCCCCCGCGTCAGCGGGTCGACCGGTTCGCCGAGTTCACCGAACTGCTGGATCTGATCCTGCGGGAGGACGGCACCACCTGGCGTGGTGACTGGTTCGCGGCGGTGGACGCCCGCAATAATCCCGGCTGCGTGCAGCAGCCCCGGGTGCCGTTCGTGGTCGCCGCCAACGGGCCACGGTCGATGCGACTGGTGGCCCGCTTCGGTCAGGGCTGGGTGACCACCGGCACCGACGCCGACGACGTGGAGGGCTGGTGGGGCACCGTGTCGGCACTGTCGGCGCGGATGAACCGGACGCTGGACGAGGCCGGCCGCGATCCGGCGACTCTGGACCGTTATCTCTCGTTGGACGCGGCACCGGCCTTCTCGCTCAGCAGTGCGCAGTTCTTCGCCGATCAGGTCGGCCGGGCCGCCGATCTCGGCTTCACCGACGTGGTGACGCACTGGCCGCGCGCCAGCAGTTGGTACGCCGGCGACGAGGCCGTCCTGGTGGACGTGGCGACCCGGCTGCTGCCCGAGCTGCGCTGAGTCGCCCCGCGGGGTAGCGAGGGCTCAGGTGCCGAGGTCGCCGCTGGCCACGCCGCCCTCGCCGCCGGAGACCAGCCGCAGGCGCAGGCAGACGATCGGGGTGTCGTCGTCGACCGGGGTGCCGAGGCGCGCCCAGTAGGCCGAGTGCCCGGCCCGCCACTCCTCGATCGAGCGGTCACCCTCACCCTCGGCGCGGGCGAAGTCCCATGGCACGTCGGCAAAGCGGACCACCTCGACTCCGGTGATCTCCACGACCCCCGCCAGCGCGTCGTCGTCGTCGACCAGGGCCAGCCGTTCGCCGACGTGCTCCAGCTCCTCGCCCTCCTCCGCGTACTCGGCGAGCCGGCCGGCCGTCGCGGTCTTCACGCCGGCCAGCACCAGGGTGTTGAGGGTCGCTCGCAGCTCGCCGGGGGTGCCGAGGGCGAGGGCGCGCAGTTCACCGATCCGAGGCCACATCCTGCCGAGGCTAGGCCAGCGCGGCCCGTGCCGCCGCCGCAATTCGCCCGGCCCGGCTCAGATCAGCTGCCCTGCGTAGCCGGCGGCGCTGAGCAGCCGGTCGTCGCCGGTGGCGGCGTGCGCGTCGAGCACCGCATCGGCCAGCTTGACCACGTGCTCGTCGCCGTGCCGGGCCGCGCGGGCGAAGACCTCCGCCGGGGTCGCGGCGGTCACGGCCGGTGGCGCGATGCCGTCAGCCGGGGCGTACACCGAGGTCATGGCCGCCGTCGCGGCCCAGGCCGCGGCGAGGCTCGGCGCCCACAGTCGCCGGTCCAGTGCCGGCAGGGTACGCAGCACCGCGGTCGGCGCGGTGACCGCGTGCACGAGCATGACCGGCGCGGCGTGCCCGAAGCGCAGGTAGTCCAGGCCGGCCCGGTGCACCAGCGTGGTGAGTCCGCGCTCCGCCTCGGCCGGGCTCCGCGCCGGGCGCAGTGCCGCGAGCGCCGGCTCCCATCGGGGTACGCCCGGCAGTTGGCCCAGCCGGTCCCGGACGCCCCCGGTCTGGTTGTCGATCCGGGGCAGACCGGCGAACGCGGCGTCCACGTCGATCGCGTCAGTGTCCGGCCCGTCCGACGTGTCGGTGGGGGCGCCGTCGCGCAGCCGGTCGGCGCCCGGGACCGGCTGCCAGCGGGCCGCCCAGTAGCCGAGGGCCTGGCCCAACTCGGTGAGCCGCTGTGAGTTCAGGTCGTCCTCGCCGAGGGCCCGTACGGCGTGCCCGACCCGGATCACACCGTGGGTGGCGCCGGCGGCGATGCCCGGCAGTAGTCGGGGCCACCAGGTGCCGAGCACCTCGCGCCACGGCCGTTCGCGCAGTTGCCGGTCGAAGTACGCCAGCCAGTCACCGGCCCGCTTCGGATCGCCCAGCGCCGCCCGCCAGTCGTCGATCGGGTGCAGAGCCCGGGGCAGCTCGTCGAGTCGGCCGAGGTAGTCGTCGAGCCAGCGGTGCACCCGCTGCTGGTGCCCGTGTCGGGCCAGCGCCTCGACGGCCATCGGTCCGTGGTTGGAGAGCCAGCCCTGGTATTCGGGGCCGGTGCGGTGCAGTCGTTCGTACGCCTCGTCGAGGATCCCGTCACTCATGCGTCGATCGTCTGACCTGAACCATGGTTCAGGTCAACCCGGCAGATCCGCGGCGCTGATCAGACCGGTGATCCGTAGGTCGGCCGCGACCTCGGGCGGGCAGTCGACGGCCACCACGGCGGTGCCCAGCACCTCGGCACCGCGTGCGGCGCAGATGTCGTAGAGCGCGCGGAGTTGCGCCCCGGTGCGTACCCAGTCGTCCACCACGAGCACCCGGTCGCCGGGGCCGAGGTGCCGGTCCCGTACGGCCAGGTCGACTCGCCGGCCCCGGTAGTCCGGTGGGCTCTGCGCCCAGGTGAGCGGCCCGGCCGGCAGGCGCCCGTCGCCGGGTTTGTGGGCGGCCACGAAGCCGACCCCGAGGGCGGTGGCGGCCAGCGGCCCGAGCAGCAGCCCGGTGACCGCCGGGGCGAGCACCACCGTCGGCCCGGCAGCCCGGTACGGCGCCACCAGGGCCGGTCCCAGCTCGGCCAGCACCGCCGGGTCCCGCCACCAACCGGAGATGTCGCTGACCAGGTGACTGGTGCCCGGGCCGGGGTCGATCCACTGGAACAGGGCGGCCAAACGGTCGGTCAGCTCAGCGGGCATCCGCTCATCCTGCGGCACGGGAGTTCGACATCTCCACACCCGGGCCGGCCGGCCCACCCGGGATCGGATGATCGGCTACACGTATCCGTTCAAATACGGGCATACCACAATGATCACGTTGACTTCGGAAGTGCTTCTCTCGTTACGGTCCGACCCGGTTTGTTCAGTCGTCGACGAAAGGACCGGGCTGGTGGCTGGTAAGCACTCCCGTACCCGCATCTTCTCCTCCCCTGCGGGCATCGTGGCCACCGCGGCGGTCGGCGTCGCCCTCGCCGTCGGAGGCACGGTCGGTGCCGTCCAGTTGACCTCCGGCTCCGCCCAGTCGGAGCAGGCGACTCTCGAACTCACCCCGACCACCGCCGCCAGCAGCCTCACCCCTGGCTCCCCGACCGTCTCCCCGAGTGTCAGCGCCTCGCCGAGCGCGACGGCCAGCCCGTCAGCCACCCGGTCGTCGCAGGCTGCCTCCCGGGGCAAGGCCCGCACCGCGTCGCCGAAGCCGAGCCCGACCGCGAAGAGGACCACGGCGGCACCGAAGGTGTTGGAGAGCGGCTCGTGCGGCGCCTCGTTCTACTCCGACGGGCAGCTCACCGCCAACGGCGAGTCGTTCAACCCGAACGCGCTGACCGCCGCGCACAAGACGCTCCCGTTCAACACCAAGGTCCGGGTGACCAACCCGGCCAACGGCAAGTCGGTCGTGGTGCGGATCAACGACCGCGGCCCGTTCATCGACGGCCGCTGCCTGGACCTTTCCCGGGCCGCGTTCGCCACCATCGCCTCGGTCGACGTGGGCGCGCTCACCGTCCGCTACGAGGTCCTCGGCTGACCGTGGCGGGTGACGCCGATTCGGTCGGTCGAGCGGGCCGGCCGGACAGAACCTCCTCGGACGACGGGTCAGGTTCATTCACCGGTTCACGCCGATCAGGCAAACTGTCCCTCGTATCCACGCGACTCCTCCAGTCGGGCCGTCGCCCGCTGAGCCCCGGATCCCGCGCCGGCCTCGGCGCGGCCCTCGTTCTGCTCGCCATCGTGTCGGCGGTCGAGGCAGCGGATGGCCGTCCGGCGCACTACATCGCGCTTCTGGCGGCCGTACCGTTCCTGGCCGCCGGTCTGGCGTCCTGGCTGGTGGTGCTGGGGGTGGGCGTCGCGGCGACCCTGATGGGGGCCGGCTTCGCCCTGGCCGAGCCGAAGATGTCACTGGTCACCTCGGTCAACGTGGTCGCGGTCGCGCTCGCCACCGGGTTGGCGGTCGCGGTCGCGTCGGTCCGGCAGCGGCAGGCGGAGCGGATCGTCGAGCTGACCAAGCTCGCCTCGGTGGCCCAGCAGGCGGTGCTGCGTCCGCTCGGGCCGCAGGTCGGCACGCTGGCGGTCGCAGGTCGCTACATCTCCTCCACGGCAACGGCCGAGATCGGCGGAGACCTGTACGAGGCGATCGACACGCCGTACGGCGTACGCATGATCATCGGCGATGTGCGTGGCAAGGGCCTGGACGCGGTCCGGCTGGCCAGTATCGTCCTCGGTTCCTACCGGCACGTCGCGTACGAGCGGGCCGACCTGCGCGCCGTCGTCGCCGACCTGGACCGCGCGGTGGCCCGCAACGTCGGTGACGAGGACTTCGTGACCGCGGCACTGGTCGAGGAGCGTGGCGGCACGCTCACGATCGTCAACTGCGGGCATCCGCCACCGCTGCTGCTGCGTCGGGGCGCGGTGATCCCGCTGGAGCCGCCGGCGCCCGCGCCTCCGCTCGGGTTCATGCCGGTGGTCCGTCCCCGGGTCGAACGACTGGAACCCGGGGACCGGCTGCTGCTGTTCACCGACGGCCTCGGGGAGGCCCGGCGCGACGGCGAGTTCTTCCCCACCGCCGACCGGGCCTGGCGACTGCTCGGCCACGGCACGGTCGCCGACGGGTTGGCCTCACTGGAGACCGCCCTGGTCGAGTGGGTGCAGGGTCGGCTCGATGACGACATCGCCCTGGTCCTGATGGAGTACGTCGGCGCCCGTACCGGCGCGGCGGCGGTCGTCCCGAGCTGGGAGGTCGGCGCCGCCGAGAGCTGATTCCGGTCGGTGTGGCACGGAGGTGTGTAATCGCCGTCACTTGGGCGATCCGCTTGTCGCTGCCTACCCGCGAGTAATACAGTCGGGGTTACTGATCGGTAACCATGTCCGGAAGCGGGGCCAGTGAGCATGACCCACTACAAGAGCAACCTCCGGGATCTCGAGTTCAACCTGTTCGAGGTCTTCGGGGCGGACCGGGCGTTCGGCCAGGAGCCGTACTCGGATCTCGACACCGACACCGCCCGCAGCTTCCTCGCTGAGGTCGACCGCCTCGCTCGCGAGGACCTGGCCGCCAGCTACACGGACAGTGACCGCAACCCACCGGTCTTCGACCCGGCCACGCACACGGCGCCGCTGCCGGAGTCGTTCAAGAAGTCCTACCAGGCCTTCATGGACTCCGAGTTCTGGCGGCTGGACCTTCCGCCGGCTCTCGGCGGCACCAACGCGCCGCGCGCCCTCTGGTGGGCACTCGCCGAACTGGTGCTCGGCTCGAACGCCCCGGTCTGGATGTACGCCTCCGGCCCGTCCTTCGCGCACGTGCTGCACGTCGAGGGCAACGAGCGGCAGAAGAAGTGGGCCAAGCTCTTCATCGACAAGCAGTGGGGCTCCACGATGGTGCTCACCGAGCCGGACGCCGGCTCGGACGTCGGCGCCGGCCGCACCCGTGCGATCCAGCAGCCGGACGGTTCCTGGCACATCGAGGGCGTGAAGCGCTTCATCACCTCCGGTGAGCACGACCTGACCGACAACATCGTGCACTACGTGCTGGCCCGCCCGGTGGGCGTGGACGGCGTGGGTGGCCCCGGCACCAAGGGCCTGTCGCTCTTCGTGGTGCCGAAGTTCCACTTCGACGAGACCACCGGCGAGCTGGGCGAGCGCAACGGCGTCTACGCCACCAACGTCGAGCACAAGATGGGCCTGAAGGTCTCCAACACCTGCGAGGTGACCTTCGGCGAGCACGGCGTACCGGCCAAGGGTTGGCTGCTCGGCGACAAGCACGACGGCATCCGGCAGATGTTCATGATCATTGAGTACGCCCGGATGATGGTCGGCACCAAGGCGATCGCGACCCTCTCCACCGGTTACCTCAACGCCCTGGAGTACGCGAAGAACCGGGTGCAGGGCGCTGACCTGATCCAGCAGGCGGACAAGACCGCGCCGCGCGTCACCATCACCCACCACCCGGACGTGCGCCGCTCGCTGCTGCTGCAGAAGTCGTACGCCGAGGGGCTCCGTGCCCTGGTTCTCTACACCGCCTCCTGGCAGGACAGGGTCGCCATCGCCGAGGCCGCCGGTGACGAGAAGGCCACCAAGCTGGCCAAGCGGGTCAACGATCTGCTGTTGCCGCTGGTCAAGGGCGTCGGTTCGGAGCGGGCGTACGAGTTGCTCGGGCACGAGGCCCTGCAGACCTTCGGCGGCTCCGGGTTCCTCCAGGACTACCCGCTGGAGCAGTACGTCCGCGACGCCAAGATCGACACTCTGTACGAGGGCACCACCGCCATCCAGAGCCTGGACCTGATCTTCCGCAAGATCGTCCGGGACAACGGCAGAGCACTGCTGGCGGTCTCCGGCGAGATCCAGGAGTTCATCTCCTCGGAGGCGGGCAACGGCCAGCTCAAGGAGGAGCGGCAGGCGCTCGGCAAGGCGCTGGCCGAGATCCAGAACATCCTCGGCGTACTGACCGGCTGGCTGGGCGAGGCGCAGGGTGGCGACACCCGCGCGCTCTACAAGGTCGGGCTGAGCAGCCGGCGGTTCCTGCTGGCGATCGGCGACCTGGTTGTCGGCTGGCTGCTCCAGCGGCAGGCCGACGTGGCGCTCAAGGCGCTGGCCGGCGAGGTCTCCGCCAGTGACAAGGCGTTCTACACCGGCAAGGTGGCCGCTGCCCGTTTCTTCGCCCGCGAGGTGCTGCCCCGCATCGGTGCCGACCGGCGGATCATCGAGGGCGTCGACCTCGACATCATGGACCTCCCCGAGGAGGCCTTCTGACCGTGCCACGGCACGCCTGAAAGGTTCCGGGTCCTCGCACCACCCGGCACCGACACCGACGGCCGGCGGGGTTACTGCCCCGCCGGCCGTCGGTGTCGGTGCCGCCACGTATTGGGCGAGCCCGGTCGGGTATGCCGGTGGCGTGGCGGGTAACCGTCGCGTGACCTCGAAAGGGAACGCCCAGAGCCACCGCACGGGGGAGTGCAGCGCACATGGGTGTAGGAAGCGGCATTTTTCTCATCGCGATCGGCGCGATCCTGACGTTCGCGCTGAGAGCCAATGTCTGGTGGATCGACGTGCGGGCGGTCGGCTGGGTGTTCATCCTGGCCGGGCTGGCCGTACTGCTGACCACGCTCTGGTTCTGGCAGGACCGGCGCAAGCGGGCCCGGACCCTCATCGTGGAGGAGAACCGGCTGTCTCATCCGACGGCGATGATGCCGCCTCCGCCAGACCCGCCGCCGCCAACCGCGCCGCCGTCCTGAGCCGCGCGACCTGAGCGCGTACCCCTGAGCCACCCGCCGACAGACCGGCGGGTGGCTCAGTCGCGCGCGGTGTGCCGTGCCGTGATCGGCGCTCCCGCGCGCCCCAGCTCCCCCCAGCCGAGTGAGCTTCGGTGCACCGCCAGCTCGGCGGTGCGCAACCCCTCATCCACCCCCTCCGGGGCGAGAAGCGCGGACAGCAGGGAGATGCCCGGATTGTGGGCGATCAGCAGCGCCGTGCGGGCAGCCGGGTCGACAGTGCGGACCAGCGCCAACAACTCCTCCGGGTGGGCGTCGTACGCGCCGGGCTCGTAGCGGACGGTCGGGCGGGGACCGGTCGGGCCACCCTCCGGCGGCGAACCGGTCATCCCCGTCGCCACCCCGTGCCAGGTCTGCCGGGTGCGTCTGGCCGTCGAGCAGATCACCACGTCGGGTAGCAACCCGTGCTGCGCCAGCCAGGCCCCCGCCGCTTCGGCGTCGGCCTCCCCGCGCGCGCTGAGCGGCCGTTCGGCGTCATCCGCCGCGTCGCTGCCCTGCTCGGCCTTCGCGTGCCGCAGCAGCACCAGTGTCCGTGTCTCAGGGGCCGCGTCCGTCATGCCCTCAGCTTGCCCGATTGGCGATCTCCGTGCCGGGGTAAGTCGATGGATGCCGCACCCCTACCGATGGCCGCGGCGCGGCGTACGCCAGGTTAGAGCCGAGGAGCGAGACATGGGCATTGGTGGCAGCATCTTCCTGATCGCGCTGGGCGCGATCTTCGCATTCGCCGTGGAGGCCGACCTGGGCTGGCTGAACCTGGCCGTGGTCGGCTGGGTGCTGATGCTGGCCGGCGTCGCCGGTCTGATTGTCACCCTCTACTTCTGGAGCAGCCGTCGCCGCACCGTGGTCGCCGCGCCGGTGCGCGAGGAGCGCGTGATGGCTGACCCCGTGGTGCCGGTGCAGGACGACCAGGTCATGCGGGAGTACCGCGAGGTGCGTCGGCCGGGCCGGCCGGTCTGATCCTCGCTCGCGCACTCCGGGGTCCCGCAGCGTCGCGGGGCCCCGGCTCGCGTCCGACCCATCGACCCGGCGCCCGAGACGTGTGCCCGCGGTCAGGCGAACAGCGCGAAGTAGATCGCGATGTGGTGGCAGAGCGCCGCCAGCAGAGTGCAGGCGTGGAAGAACTCGTGGTGGCCGAAGACGGTCGGCCACGGATTGGGCCGGCGCAACGCGTAGAAGACCGCGCCGACGCTGTAGATCGCGCCACCGATGATCAGCAGCACCAGTGCCGCGACGCCGCCGCCGTGCAGGATCTCCGGCAGCATGGCCACCGACACCCAGCCCAGCGCCAGGTAGAGCGGCGCGGACACCCAGCGCGGCGCGTGCGGCCAGACCACCTTGAGTGCCACGCCGGCCAGTGCACCACCCCAGACCAGGGCCAGCATCACGGTGGCCGGCCGGGGTGCGAGCAGCATCGCGCAGAGCGGCGTGTACGTGCCGGCGATGAACACGAAGATCATTGAGTGGTCCATCCGGCGCATCACCTGGTAGCCGCGCTCTGACCACACACGACGGTGGTACAGCGCGCTCGTACCGAAGAGCCCGCAGACCGTCAGGCTGTAGATGAGACAGCTGACCAGGGGTGCCCAGCCCGGCCGGGTGGCGGCGATCGAGCAGAGCACGATGCCGCAGACCACTGCGACAAAGAAGGCGTACGTGTGCAGCCAGCCGCGCATCCGGGGCTTACCGATGTCGACCGGCTTCAGGCGAAGCGGGGCGGAGGTGGTCACGACAAACAGGTTACGGCACCGTAGGTTACTTGCAAGTAGTGGCGTTGGTGACACCTGGCACCGTCGCCGTGAACAACGCACCGACACGACATCGGCGAGGATGAGCGGATGCGGATCCGACCTGCCGGGGCGCACGCCCTGCTGCTCGACTGCACCGCCCTCGCCGACGTCCCCGACGCCGCCCTGGTCGAGGCGTGGCGGGCCGAGCTGTGGCGGCGTCGCGAGCAGGGCGAACTGACCGCCGTCGAGATCGTGCCGGCAGCCAACACCGTCCTGCTCGACGGGCTGCCCGACCCGACCGCCACGGCCGGGCAGTTGACCCGATGGGCGTCCGCTGTCGTCCACGCCGCCGCCACCCGTCGTGCCGACGACGGACCAGGTGACGGCGACGGCGACGGTACGGAGGTGATCGTCCCGGTGGACTTCGACGGACCGGACCTGCCTGCGGTGGCCGAGCACTGGGAGGTGGACGTGCCGGCCGTGCTGCGGCGGCTGACCGACACCCGGTTCCGGGTCGCGTTCTGCGGCTTCGCCCCGGGGTTCCCCTACCTGACCGGGCTGCCCGCCGAGTTGGCGCTGCCCCGGCTGGCCACACCCCGCCCCCGGGTGCCGGCCGGTTCGGTCGCCCTCGCCGGCCCGTACGCCGGCATCTACCCGAGCGCGTCCCCCGGCGGCTGGCTGCTGGTCGGCCGGACCGACCTGGTCCTCTTCGACGTGTACGCCGATCCGCCGGCACGGCTCGGCCCGGGCACCCCGGTCCGGATGGCGGTGGCGTGACCCACCAGGCCGCTGTCGAGGTGCTACGCGCCGGCGCGCTCACCACCGTGCAGGATCTGGGCCGGCCCGGCTGGGCGCACCTGGGCGTACCCCGGTCCGGTGCCCTCGACCCGGCGGCTCTGCGGCTGGCCAACCGGCTGGTCGGCAACCCGGAGCACGCCGCCGGCCTGGAGATCACGCTGACCGGCTGCACGCTGCGGCTGACCCGGGCGACCACGGTGGCGCTCACCGGCGCCGAGGTGACGGTCCGCACGAACGATCGGCACGGTGACACCGGGCGCCCGCTCACCGTGCCGGCTGGGACGGTGCTGCGGATCGGCCCCGCCCGACGGGGCGTACGGAGCTGGTTGGCGGTGACGGGCGGCATCGACGTGCCGCCGGTGCTCGGCAGCCGGGCCACCGACACCCTCTCCGGGCTGGGCCCGCCTCCGCTGCGTGACGGCGACCGGCTGCCGCTCGGCGAGCCGCTCGGCGCACCCGCGCCGGTGGACCTGACCGTCTGCCCCGCGCCCCCGCCGGAGCTGCACCTGATGCTGCGCCCCGGCCCTCGCGACGACTGGTTCACCCCGGCCGCACTCGACCGGCTGTTCGGCACCGCGTACACCGTCAGCCCGGTGAGCAACCGGGTCGGCGCGCGGCTCGCCGGCGCGGCGCTGCCCCGCGCGGTCGCCGGCGAGCTTCCCAGCGAGGGCATCGTGCTCGGCGCGGTGCAGGTGCCGGCGGACGGACAACCGCTGATCTTCCTCGCGGACCATCCGACAACCGGCGGATACCCCGTCATCGGGGTGGTCACCGACGTGACCCCGCTCGCGCAGGCCGGGCCAGGGACTACCGTCAGATTCCATGGACCTCAACGCTGACCTGGGCGAGGGATTCGGCATCTGGCGACTCGGCGACGACGAGGCGTTGTTGAGCCTCGTCACCTCCGCCAACGTCGCCTGCGGGTTTCACGGCGGCGACCCGTCCACCATGCGCCGGGTCTGCGAGGGTGCGGCACGGCGCGGGGTCGCGGTGGGCGCCCAGGTCGGCTACCGGGACCTGGCCGGCTTCGGCCGGCGGCACATCGCGTACGGCTTCGCCGAGCTACGCGACGAGGTGACCTACCAGTTGGGGGCACTGGACGCGTTCTGCCGGCTGTTCGGCACCCGGGTCCGCTACCTCAAGCCGCACGGTGCGCTCTACCACGCGGCCAGCACCGACGAAGCCCAGGCGGCGGCGGTGGTCGCCGCGGTCACCGGCTACGACCCCGAGCTGCCCGTGCTCTGCCTACCCGGCTCGACGCTCGCCCAGCTCGCCGTCGGCGCGGGCCTGCCGGTCGTCGCCGAGGCCTTCGCCGACCGTGCCTACCTGCCCACCGGGGCGCTGGCGCCGCGCGGCACCCCCGGCGCGGTGATCACCGATCCGGAGCAGGTGGCCGAACGGGCGGCGCGAATGGCCATCGACCGGAGCGTGGTGGCGGTGGACGGCACCGTCATCCCCTGCTCGGTGGACTCGATCTGCGTACACGGCGACACCCCTGGTGCGGTCTCCGCCGCCGAGCTCGTCCGCGCCACCCTGATCGACGCCGGCATCCCCCTGGCCCCGTTCACCTGACCGGAGGGGCCCAGCCGGCCCCTCCGATCGCGTCAGGCGTCCAGGCCGCGAAGCACCAGCGGGAGCCGGGTCACGGCACCGTCGACCACCCGGACCGGTACACCCCAGTCCTGCCGGGTCAGATGGCACGCGGCGTGCTCGACGTCCGCGTCGCAGGTCGCCGCCTGAGCGGTCACCTGAAGCACTCCGGCGGTGACCTCGCCGTTGAGCACCAGCCGGCGGGACAGCTCGGTGCCCGTTCCGGCACCGTCCACCAGCAGCTCCGGCGGGGACGCGGAGACGACCAACCGGGTCGACGGCCCGTACGTCTCGTCCAGCTTCTGCCCCGGCGCCGGGGTGAAGACGATGTCCAGGGTGACCTCACCGGCCGCGACGTCGGTCGGCTTGCGCTCGGTGCGGTGCCGGGGCCCGTCCACCGTGCTGGCCCCGGCCGCCGTCAGGGCGCCCGGCGCGAGCCGGGTCAACCGGTGCGCGGCGGACTCCACCACCAGCACCTCACCGGCCGGGGTGAGCACCAGGTCGCTCGGCTCGGCCAACCCGTCGGAGACGGTGGAGACCTGGTTGCTGGCCGGGTCGAACCGGCGGACGGCACCGTTGTACGTGTCCGCGATCAGCACCGAGCCGTCCGGCAGCGCGCACACGCCCAGCGGGTGCTGCAGCAGCGCCGACTCCGCCGGCCCGTCGACGTGCCCGAAGTCGAACAGGCCCTGCCCGACGGCGGTGCCCAGCACACCGTTCTCGACGTACCGGACGGCGCTGGTCTCGCTGTCCGCGACCCAGAGCCGGGTGCCGTCGGCAGAGACGGAGAGCCCTGACGGCTGCGCCATCCACGCCTCGGCCAGCGGGCCGTCGCGCAGCGCCTCGACCGTGGTGCCGGCGTACATGCCGGCGGTCCGCTTGATCGGGTCGAACCACCACAGTTGGTGGATGCCGGCCATCGCGATGATCAGCTTGTCGTCGTACCAGGCCAGGTCCCACGGGGAGGAGAGGTCCACGGCGAGCGCGTCGTGGGCGTGGTCGTCGACCGACGCGCGCCACTGCCGTCCGCTGCCGGCCACGGTGACCACCTCGCCGGACTCCAGCCGTACGCCGCGCAGCAGGTGGTTGACCGTGTCGGCAACCACCAGGTCGTAGCCGGCGACCTCGGCGACGTGCGTGGGCAGGAGGCATACGCCCTGCGGCTCGGAGAAGGCCGCCAAACCCGCCGGCCCGTCGGCTCGGCCCCGCTCGCCCGAGCCGATCCGGCGCACCGGCGTCTCGCCGTCCGGGGCGACCTCGACCAGGGAGTGCCGGGCCGAGTCCGAGACCAGCAGGTTGCCGTTGGGCAGCAGCACCGCCTTACCCGGGAACCGCAGCGCCGTCTCCGGTGCCGGTGGCGGGACGTACGGGCCGTCACCCCGGTGCAGGGTGCCCTTGGCCTCGTGGGTGGCGATCAGCTCGTCGATCAGTCGGGCCAGCCCCTCGGCGTGCCCCTCGCCGGCCATGGTGGCCACCACGTAACCCTCGGGGTCGATCACCGACAGGGTCGGCCAGGCCCGGGCCGCGTACTGCTGCCACATGTCCATCTCAGGATCGTCGAGTACGGGATGGTGCACCCCGTACCGCTCGACGGCGGCGGCGAGCGCGTCGGCGTCCTTCTCATGCTCGAACTTCGGCGAGTGCACGCCGATCACGACGAGCACGTCGCCGTACTTCTCCTCCAGCGGGCGCAGCTCGTCGAGCACGTGCAGGCAGTTGATACAGCAGAACGTCCAGAAATCCGCCAAGACGATCTTGCCGCGAAGGTCAGCGAGTTTGAGATCGCGTCCACCGGTGTTCAGCCAGCCCCGACCGCGCAGCTCGGGAGCCCGTACTCGTGCGCTCATGCACCCATCGTGCCTGAACACCGGCCCGAGCCTGGCCGGAGGGGGCGATCCGCGTTGTCGCCGACGCCACCCCTGGAGGTACGACGACGGCGGGGCCACGGTTGCCCGTGACCCCGCCGTCGGTGGAGCTACTTCGTGGCCGGCTTGAGGCAGAGCACCCGGTTGGTGCCGTCACCCGGCAGCACCACGTGGGGCTGCGTCGTGTCGGTGCACTTCTCCTTCGCGTCCACCTTCGAGACGATCGTGAAAGCACCCGCCTCACCGCAGTCCGCCGCCGAGGCGCCACCCTGGCCGGACTGCTTCACGCAGGTGCCGACCGCCGGATCGAAGGTCGGTGCGTCGTTCCCACCGAACTTGCCGAGCAGCATCAGCAGGCCGAGCGGCACCGCCAGGATGAGCACCGCGGCGATCAGCACGGCTGCCAGCACCCGCCCGTTGCGTACCTTCGGCGTCGGTGGTTCCGCCTTCGGCTCCTCGGCGTCCGGCTTGAACGCGTCGAACCGGCCCTGGTCCGACTGGCCGGCCTCCTGGCCCCAGGACGGCACGGGCTGCTGCGGCGGTGGGAAGGCCGGCGGGAAGCCGGCACTGGGCGCCGCCTCGGTTGCCGGCCCGGCGCCGAAGCCCGGGCCGCCGAAGCTCGGGCCGCCGAAGGCCGTCGTCTCGTTGACGGCGGCGGTACCGGCAGCCGGCGACCCGGGGCCGCCGAACTGGTCGGCCGGCCGTTCGGCACCAGCGTGCGGCCGAGTGCCGTTCACCGGCCGGTTGTTGCCCGGCGCGTCGACGAAGGACGGCACACCGGGTGGGAACGCCGGGGGCGCCGACGGGGCCTCGTTGAACGAGTTCGGTGCGGGCTGGCGGTCGTCGAAGCGTGGCTCGGCAGCCGACTCGCCGCCCCAGCCGGGGCCAACCTGCCGCTGCGGGTCGCTCTGCCAGTCGGGTGCGCCCTGGCGCTGCGGGTCGTTCGGCCACTCCGGTGCGCCCTGGCGCTCGGCACCCGGGTCGACCTGGAACGCCTCCGGCTCCGGCTCGTTCTCCGGCTCGGGTCGAGCCGGACGGCCGTACACCCGGGGTTGTGGCGTGGCCGCGCCGGCTGGCCGGATGGCCTGGTCGGTCGGGGGCATCACCCGGCTGGCCAACGGCACCGACGCGCTCGCCGTGGCACGGGCCGCCGCGCTGGCCGCCGACTCGACCTCCGGCACCGGCACGACCGCGCGGCCCGCTCCGGACTCCGGGGAGGTACGCGGGGCAGGCACCACCGCGCCGCTCGCCGCAGCGTCCTCGGCGCGGCCCCAACCGGCCGGCTCCGCCTCGTACTGTGCGGCGGCGTCCGGAGTGTCCCGCTCGGCGTACGCGGGCTGCTCGGGGATCGGGGCGAACTGGGACTGAGGCGCGTAGTCGGACGGCGGGGCGGCGGCCAGGCTGGCGCCCGGCACGCGCTGCTCCTGCGGAGGCAGCGGCACCGCGTTCGCCGGCGAGATGCCCGGTGCGGGCCCCGGCTGGTAGGCCGGTGCCTCGTCGCCCCGGTCCGCCTCCCAGCCACCGCGGGCCTGGGCGGAAGCTTCCGCTTCGGCGCGACCCCACACCTCGCCGGGTGCCCACGGCTGGACCTCTGGCACGCCGGAGTTGCCCTGCGCGGCGTTGTCCGGGCTGGCGGCCCAGCCGGGCGCACCGTCGTTGCCCGGCACACTGGCGCTCGCACGAGCGGGAAGGCCGCTCTGCTCCGCGGGGGTCCACCCCGCCGGCTCCGGCCGCTCGGTCGGCTGGTCCTGCGGCGAGAGCACCCAGTCGGGCTGCTGCGGACGGCTCTCGGCGCCGCCCCAGGCGGCCGGCTGCGCGGCCTGGTCCTGCCGTACGTCGCCGCCGTCGCCCCAACCAGCGGGCTGCACCTGCTGCTGGGCGGCCCAACCGCCGGAGCGGGACGGTTCGTCCTGCCCGGGCCAGTTCGTCGCCGGTGCCGGCACCTGGGCCGCGCCACGGGCCGCGTTCGGCTGGGCGGCCTGCGCCCGTCCGGGGGCGGGCTGCTCGGTCGGTTCGGCGGGCTGGCCCCAGGTCGGCGGCGACTGCTCGGCCGGCGTCCACACCGGCTGGTCGTCGCGCGCGGGGGGACCGGCGGGCCAGCCGCCGTTGCCGGACGCGTCGTCCTGCTGAGCGCCACCGGGCCAGCCGGCGGCCTGCGGCGGCTCGGGCTGCTGCGACTCGGCGCCGCGCCAGTCACCGGCCGGCGCGTTGGCCGGTGCGGTGCCGCCCCAGGCTCCGGTGCGGGCCGGGTCTTCCTGGGCGGGCCAGGCGGCGGTGGCCGGAGGCACCTGCGCGGCACCCCGGGCGGCCGGCTGGGCCTGCACCCAGTCGGGCTGCTCAGCGGCGTTCGCGGTCCAGGCGGGTGCGGGTGGGCTCTGCTCGGCCGGCGTCCAGCCCTGCTGCTGGTTGGCCCAGGGGCCGGGCTGCGGCGGGGCCGGCGTGCCGTCGTTGCCAGGCCAGGTCCCGGACTGCTGCTGCGGCGGCTCGCTCGCGCCACCGCCAGCGGCCCAGGCGGGCTGCGCGTGGTCGTTGGGCTGCGGAGCAGGGGCAGCACCCCAGGCGGGCTGAGCGGGATCGTTGGGCTGCGGAGCAGCGGCAGCACCCCAGGCGGGGGTGGGCGGCTGCTCGGACTGGGTCGCCCATGCCGGCGCCGACGGGTTCGGCCGCGTCGGCGGCGGGGGCGCCCAGCCCAGGTCGGGGCCGGCGGCGTTGTGGCCGTTGTCCGGCTGCGCCGGGCGGTCGCCGTACGGCGCCGGTCCGCCGGCGCCCGGTGACACCTCGTCCGGCTCCTGGCCGGGGCGGTGCGGGCCCTCGGACGTCATGGGTGCGCCTCCTCCATCACATGTCGGCTCGCCGGTGCCGATCGGTCTCCTCGGCATGGCTGCCGGCGTCACCGGCGTACCGCTGTGCCGGCTCCCCGCACGGTATCGGGTGGCGGCACAGCACGTCCAAGGAGCACCGGTCGTCACTCCTCGTGACCGGCCGGTGTCGAGCAGCTTCTATCGACTCGGCCTCTGCCGGGTCGGCGGGCGGCGACCGAAGCCCACCGTACCGGGCGCTGCGGCAGGGCGGAATCCCGGTGGCGGTGGCTGGGAACGCCGATGGCCCACCCGGTGGGCCGGGCGGGCCATCGATCTGGAGGAGATGAGGAATGTCGTGGAGCGTCAGCTCATGTGACGCTGGGCGATGACGAGGAGTTCCTCGCGAACTGCCGGCGAGTTCGCCGAGCGCAGCGCGTGCTCGATGGCACGGGCGCGGCGGGTGGCGTCGCGGTGGTTGCGGATTCGCTCGATCATGCTCATTGGTGGGTCCCCCTAGCTATTCGGTTGTCAGCCCCTGATGCATCTATTCAACCGCAGAACCCGAGCAACTTCCATCGATTATTAGGTGAGCTGAGACACCCGCCTAACAATCAAAGGTCAACAGGGTCAGCGACCAACGGTTCCGTCGCCTAACGGACACGGCCGGTGTGCCGGGCGTTAACCCGTGACACACCGGCCGTGGCTGGCGTCTCGAACGATCAGGTCCAGGCGAGCAGCGCCGCCTCCGGATCCGCGAGGAAGTCGCCGATGTCGCGCAGGAACTTCGAGCCCAGCTCGCCATCGATGATCCGGTGGTCGAAGCTCAGCCCCAGCGTGGTGACCTGACGCACCTTGACCTTGCCCTTGTGCACCCAGGGCATCTCCCGCACCGCGCCGAACGCCAGGATGGCGGACTCGCCCGGCGGCAGGATCGGCGTGCCGGTGTCCACCCCGAAGACGCCGACGTTGGTGATGGTCAGGGTGCCGCCAGACATGTCCGCCGGCGAGGTGCGGCCGGACTTGGCCGTCTGCACCAGGTCGGTCAGCGCGTCCGCCAGCTCCCGCAGCGAGAGCCGGCCGGCGTCCTTGACGTTCGGCACGATCAGGCCGCGCTCGGTGGCCGCCGCGATGCCGAGGTTGACGTACTCCTTGACCACGATCTCGTCGCCGGCCCAGGTCGAGTTGACCATCGGGTGCCGCTTCACCGCGAGCAGCACCGCCTTCGCCACCAGCAGCAGCGGCGAGACCCGTACGTCGCGCCACTCCCGCCGACCGCGCAGCCGGTCCAGTGCCTTCATCGCCCGGGTCACGTCGACGGTCAGGAACTCCGTGACATGCGGGGCGGTGAACGCCGAGCGGGACATGTTCTCGGCGGTGAGCTTGCGGACCCCCTTGACCGGGATGCGCTGCTCGCGGTCCACACCGAAGCTCGCGGCACTCGTGGCCACCGCCGTCGCCGTGATCGGCTCGGCTGTCACCGTCGTACCGCTCGCCGCCCGCTGCACGTCCTCCCGGGTGATCGAGCCCAGCGGCCCGGACCCGGTCAACGTGCCGAGGTCAACCCCGAGATCCTTGGCGAGCTTCCGAACCGGCGGCTTGGCCAGAACCGGACCGCCCGTCGCCCCGTCGCCCCGATCATGGACCTGTGGTGCCGGAACGATGGGGCTTGAGGCGGGTTTGTCGCCCACCACAACTCCATGATCCACCGCCGGTGCGGGGGCCGCCAGGGCCTGCGCGGGGACGGCGCCCTTGCGCGGGCGGCGCTTGGCGGCGGTCGTACGCGGGCCGTAGCCGACCAGCACGGCGGTCCGCCCACCCGGGGCGGGACCGCCGATCAGGCCGGGCTCGACCATGCCCTCGGCGGGCGCAACCTCCACCGCCGCCAGCGAAGCCGCCGACGGGGTGGGCAGGTCACCGCCGGATGTGGCGGTGGTCGACGGGGCGTCCAGCGGGCCGGCGCCCGGGTCGGTGTCGATCGCGATGATCGGCGTACCGACCTCGACCGTGGTGCCCTCCGGGTGGAAGATCGCCTGCACCTGCCCGGCCCACTTCGCCGGAATCTCCACCGCCGCCTTGGCCGTCTCCACCTCGACGATCGGCTGGTTCAGCTCGATGGTGTCGCCGACCTTGACCAACCAGGCCAGGATCTCGCCCTCGGTCAGCCCCTCGCCCAGGTCGGGCAGGTTGAACGTCTCGATCCGGGACATGCCGCTCACCAGCCGAAGGTGCGGTCGACGGCGTCGAGCACCCGGTCGAGGTCGGGCAGGTACTCCTCCTCCACCCGGGCGGCCGGGTAGGGGGTGTCGAAGCCGGTCACGCGCAACACCGGCGACTCCAGGGAGTAGAAGCACTCCTCGGTGATCCGGGCTGCCAACTCGGCACCGAGGCCGATGTTGGAGGGTGCCTCGTGCACCACGACCGCGCGGCCGGTGCGCTTCACCGACTCGTAGGCCGCGGACAGGTCCAGCGGGGAGAGTGTGCGCAGGTCGATGACCTCCAGCTCCCGGCCGTCCTCGGCGGCGGCCGTCGCCGCCTCCAGGCAGGTCCGCACCATCGGGCCGTACGCCAGCACGGTGACGTCGGTGCCGGGCCGCACCACCCGGGCCGAGTGCAGCGGGTACGCCTCGGACAACGGCGCGTCCAGGTCGACCTGACCCTTCTCCCAGTAGCGCCGCTTGGGCTCCAGGAAGACGATCGGGTCGTCCGAGGTGATGGCCTGCTGGATCATCACGTACGCGTCCTGCGGGTTGGCGCAGGACACCACCTTCAGACCGGCGGTGTGCGCGAAGTACGCCTCCGGCGACTCGGAGTGGTGCTCGACGGCGCCGATGCCGCCGCCGAACGGAATCCGGATCACCATGGGGATCCTGAGCTTGCCGCGCGAGCGGTAGTGCATCTTCGCCACCTGCGACACGATCTGGTCGTACGCGGGGTAGACGAAGCCGTCGAACTGGATCTCGCAGACCGGCCGGTAGCCGCGGATGGCCAGACCGACAGCGGTGCCGATGATGCCGGACTCGGCCAGCGGGGTGTCGATCACCCGCTGGTCACCGAAGTCCTTCTGGAGCCCGTCGGTGATCCGGAAGACGCCGCCGAGCTTGCCGACGTCCTCGCCCATGATGATGACCTTGGGGTCGTTCTCCAGGGCGCGGCGCAGGCCGTTGTTGAGGGCCTTGCCGAGGGTGAGCGTCTCCGTGGCCATCAGTGGGCGCTCCCCTCGAACGACTCCATGTACCGGCTGAACTGCGCGCGCTGCTCATCGAGCAGCGGAGACCCGTTGGGGTAGACGTGGTCGAACATCGTCACCGGCTCCGGGTTGGGCATGGCGAGCACCCGCTCGCGCAGGTGCACCGACTCGCGGCGGGCCTGCTCGTCGACCTCGGCGAAGAAGTCCGCGTCGGCGATCTGCTGCTTCTCCAGGAAGGCCTTGACCCGGGCGATCGGGTCCTTGGCCTGCCACGCCTCGACCTCACTGGCGATCCGGTAACGGGTCGGGTCGTCGGAGGTGGTGTGCGCGCCCATCCGGTAGGTGTACGCCTCGATCAGGCTCGGGCCCTGCCCGTGCCGGGCGTTGTCCAGTGCGGTGCGGGTGACCGCGTACGTCGCGAGCACGTCGTTGCCGTCCACCCGTACGCCCGGGAAGCCGAAGCCGGCGGCCCGCTGGTAGAGCGGGATCCGGGTCTGCCGCTCCAGCGGCTCGGAGATCGCGTACTGGTTGTTCTGGCAGAAGAAGACCATCGGGCTGTTGAACACGCCGGCCCAGACGAACGCCTCGTTGACGTCACCCTGGCTGGTGGCCCCGTCGCCGAAGTACGCGATCACGGCTTCGCCGTCGTCGGTGCCGGTCTTGCCGTCCATGGTGATGCCCATGGCGTAACCGGTGGCGTGCAGGGTCTGCGCCCCGATCACGATCGTGTACATGTTGAACTTGAACTCGTTCGGGTCCCAGCCGCCCTGGTCGACGCCGCGGAACAGGCCGAGCGGCATGATCGGGTCGATGCCCCGGCAGTAGAGGACGCCGTGTTCCCGGTAGGTCGGGAAGGCCATGTCCTGGGTGCGCAGGGCCCGCCCGGAGCCGACCTGGGCGGCCTCCTGGCCGAGCAGGCTGGCCCAGATGCCCAGCTCGCCCTGGCGCTGGAGAGCGGTCGCCTCGGCGTCCAGCTTTCGGACCAGCACCAGGTCGCGGTAGAGCCCGCGGTATTCCTCGTCGGTGAAGTCGACGCGGTACTCGGTGCCGTCCGGCCCGGTGACGCTGTCGATCCGCTCGCCTTCGGGGGTGAGTAGCTGCACCAGCTCGGGGTCGCCGGCCGCGCGTTTCCTGGTGCGGGGTGCCGCCCGCCTGCTGCGGCTGGTGCCCCCGGGGTCGCCCTTTGCCATCGGTCTCTCCCTGTCGTGTCTGCGTCGGCACCGGGGGGTCACCCGGCCGCGCAACTCGTGCGCCTGTCCGGCTGCTGCCGGACCGGTTCCTGGCGGCCGCGCCTAGCCCCGGTGGGGGTTGCCGCACGGCGTGAGCCGGGTTCTGGCCGAACCCGGATCGGGAGCGCCGGCGTTCAACCGCGCCTGCCGCGAGGGTGCGCGGAGGTCACGGCTGCGTTGCCGTCGTGCTCCATATTCGCAGAGCAGGTGAGCGCGCCCACAGTACGCCTGCCCCGCATTCCGACCGCCCACGCTTTGATGCTGTTTGTCGACATCATGCCGGCCTGCGTCCACAGGGCGTTACGGCGACGATTCGTCACCGTTCGGTCAGCTCCGCGTGTCGACACGCGGTGGAGGTTGGCTGACGGAGGGTGACTAGGCAAGGCTGATTACCGCAGGATCGCGCCTATCGGGTTGTTTGCCGGGTTTCTGGCTGGCGGCGTCCTTCCCTGTCCTTCCCTGCCCTTCGACGGCCGACGACAAGAGGTGTGCGGTGTACGAGCCAGGTGACGGTCCCGGCACACCGGCGCTCGGCCGGCACCGGTCGGCCGGCGGCTACCACCGGGTGGTCGGCGTCCACCGTGCCCCCGGTGCCGGCGGCCCCTCCCGGGGTTACCTGCTCACCGTCGCACTGCTGGCCGGCACCGCGTCGATGCCCATCCTCGCCGCGATCAGCGCGGGTTCGGCCACCCCGGGCAGCACCGCGCTGCCAGACAGCAGCACCCCGTTCATCCCGACCCCGTCGGTCGGGCCGGTGGTGATCCCGCTGCCGGTGACCAGCCAACCGGCGCTCCCGCCACCCGGCACCCCCAGCGTCGGTCCGACCAGCGGCTGGCTGCCCGCCGCTCCCCGGCGTACGCCGGAAGGGCCAAGCGCGGCCAACCTGGGGCCCGCCGGGCGAGCGACCTCCCCGCCGCTGGCGCCGAAGCCCACCCGGGGCACCACGCCGCCGGTCCCCCCGCCCGGTCCGCCGCCACCGACCGGATCCCCGACCGACCCGCCGGACCCCGACCCGACCGACCCACCAGCTCCCGATCCGACTGACCCGCCGGACCCCGATCCAACGGATCCCGACGATCCAACGGATCCCGACCCGACGCCAACCTTGACGGTGGACCCGACGCCCCCGCTGGACCCGACGCCCACGCCGACGGACGCCTCGACCGCGACCGCCGTGCCGACCATCACCCTGTCCGCGCCGGCCACCACATTCGCGCCGCCCGCGACCCCGGCGACACCGACCAGCCGGCCCGGCCCAGCGGTTCCGCCGCCCCCGGTCAGCCTGTCGCCGCTGTCCGGACCGCCGCACTCCACGGCGTCTCCGACGGTACGGTGACGATCAGGCGCGGCCCATCCGGTGCCGGCGGCGTTCGGCGGTAGGCGCGTACCGGAGGGGGTGGCGTGGGCGGCGGTGCGAAACTCCGCCCGGTCACCACCCGGCCCGGCCCAGGGCTGCGGGTGGCCCGGCTGGTCACCGAGGTGACCGCACCGGCTGTGCTCGTGTCGCTACTGATCCTCACCGTGAGCTGGCACAGCGCACGTCGTCCAGGTCTGGGCCTCATCTGGGGTCTGCTCGCCACGCTCTTCGTCACCGGCATCCCGTTCGCCTACATCGTCGGCGGGGTACGCCGTGGCCGGCTCACCGATCACCACGTCGGCCTTCGGGAGCAGCGCCGGGCACCGCTGCTGGTCGGCCTCGGCTCGGTCGCGGGCGGGCTGGCCCTGCTCGCCGTGCTCGGCGCGCCGCGCCCGGTGCTGGCACTGGCGGTGGCCGGGCTGGTCGGCCTCGTGGTCGCCGTGTCGGTGAGCCACTGGTGGAAGATGTCGATCCACTCGGCGGTGGCCGCCGGCGCGCTGGTCATCCTGATGCTGACCTTCGGGATCCGGCTGGTCGTCGCCGCGCCGCTGCTGGCGTTGGTCGGTTGGTCCAGGGTGCGGCTGCGGGACCACACGGTGCCGCAGGTGCTGGCCGGCGGTGTGCTCGGCGCGCTGATCGCCGCGCTGGTCTTCGGCCCGCTGCGTTAGGCCCCGGGGCGGGCGGCGTCAGGGCCCGGGGCGGGCGGTGCGTGCCGCCCGGCCCCGGACACCGTCAGGCGCCGTCGTCGGCGAGCCGGTGCCGGTTCGCCTCGATCCAGGCGTCCAGTGCGGCCGGGTCGTCCGGGTCCACCCCGTCGGCCATCAGCTGCGCCACCGCCGCGGTGGCCGGGCTGCGCCGTTCACCCGTCGAGTACAGGCGGGCGAACTCCGGCACCATTTCCTCGATCGCCTCGTCGGTGCGCGTCGCCGCCGCCTCGGGCAGCCCGCGCTGGCGCGACGCGTACCGGGCCCAGGCGCGCAGCACCCGGGGCAGCATCGCCGCGTCGTCCATGTCCAGCACGGCACGGCGGTGCACCCAGTCGAGCAGGAAGAGCCCGGACACCGCGGGGCTCCAGCGCATCGGGTCGGCGTCCGGGAACGTCGCCGAGTGGTCCAGCAGGAGGCTCAGGCAGAAGTGCAGCGAGGCCAACTCCGGGCCGTCGACGGAGTCCAGTCCGAACCGGGCGGCCTCCGGCGCGGCGAGGAACCGCCGGACCAGGTCGGTGCGCTCGGCGGCGGAGAGCGGCTCGACCTCCGCCGGACCGGTCGGGTCGGCCGCCGTGGGCAGCAGCGCCAACCGGGCGCCGACCAGCGCGCGGTCGGTGGCGAGGGAACCCTCGCCGGGCAACTCGCCCAGGTCGTCGGTCACCGCGAGGTGACGGGCCACCTCGCCACGGAGCCGGGCCGGATCCTCGGTACGGAACCAGGTCAACTCGTCGTCCGCGCACATCTGCCGGACCTGGTCCAGGATCCGTTCCGCCGGCCCGCCCACGAAGATGTCCTTGGTGATCCCGATGTTGTGGTCCACCAGGGCCACCAGCGCGTGCTCGGAGCCGCCGGACGCGTCGTCGTAGGCGAACGTGGCGAGGTAGGAGGTCTGGTCGCCGTACACGTCGCCGTACGCCCAACTACCGGTGAGGTGCACCCGGCCGAGCTGGCCGGACCAGGTGGGCGCCTGGCTGCCCGGACGTACCCGCTCGGTGCCCTCGGCGTTCGGGACGAGCGCGGCGAAGACCTGTCGAATGGTGGTCGCCGCCGCGACCCGGCGGCGGGTGGTGGCGGCGAGGAACCCGGTGACGAACTCCCGTACGGCGGTGTCGCGGTCGGTCTCCGCGATGGCGTAGACACTGCCCAGCAGTGCGCTGCCGAGCATCTCGGCGTCGAGGGCGGACTCCAGCTTGGTCACGTCGCGTGCGGCGTGCAGCACCGCGTCGTAGGGGGTCTGAGGCGTGGCCATGCTCCGACCCTACGCCGCCCGGGGCGTACGGAGAGGGGTAGCGAGCCGCGCGGGGCGTCAGCGGCGGGCGGCGTCCCGCAGCGCGTCGCGTGCCTGCGCGTACGAGCCGAGCACGATCCGCACCGGTGCCAGCACGTACTCCTCGCCCACCCGGGCCACCTTCTCCGTCAGCCGCTGCTCGGCCCGGGCCCGGGCGCGTCGGGCGGCCCAGCGCACCACCGGCCGGGCCAGCGCCGCCACCAGCAGCCCGGCCAGCAGGCCGCCGAGCAGCAGCAGGGTGGGCAGTGGCACCTGACCGACCATCGGGTTGTCCAGCTCGGGCAGGCCGAGCGCCCGCAGCGCGTAACCGAGCACCAGCCAGCCCAGCCCGACCACGGCCGCCAGGGTGACCAACCACTGCACACCGCCGACGGCCCGCCACCACAACGGTCGGCGGCCGAGGCCGAGGTCGGTGCCCGCGATCGTGCGGTCCAGCGCGTCCGGCAGGTCGCCGAGGCGGGACCGGGCGGCAGAGGTCACCGCGTCGGGCCAGGCGGCGGGCAGGTCGACGGCGGCCCGGTCGGCCACCGCGCGGATCGCCAAACCGAGCGCCGAGCGCTGGGCCGCCGTCGGGTCCGGCACCGAGGTGGCCGCGACCAGGCTCTCGGCCGGGTCGGCCGGGTCGCCGGTCGGGCCGGGCAGATGTAGCCGGCGCAGTGGGTCGGGCCGCAACCGCCGCCAGCCACGGACCACGGGCCAGCCGGTGGCGGCGCCGGCCCGATGGCGGTACGCCTGCTCCACCGCCTCGGTCACCGCCGGCACACCGGCCGCACCGGCCAACGCCCGGTTCAGCCCGTCGACGGCCGAGTCGTCCGGTCGACCCGCCGGTCGGGCCGAGCCGACCAGCTCGTCCAACCCGGCGACGACCGTGTCGACGTCACCGGCGAGCCGGCGCAGCGCGGCCTGCCGTTCGGCGACCGTACGCTCCAGCGCGCCGCGCAGCCCGACCATCCCGGCCGGGTCGATGGCGGTGGTGGACAGCAGGGGTACGCCGGTCAGCCCGTCCGTGTCGAGTAGCCGGCGCAGGTCGTCCAGGACCCGGGGCAGCTCGGCCGGAGGCAGCCGGTCGGCCTGGTTGAGCACGACCAGGGTGACGTCGCGGTGCCGGTGGAACTCGCGCAGGTAACTGTCGTGGATGACCCGGTCGGCGTACTTCTGCGGGTCGACCACCCAGACCACCTGGTCGACCAGGCCGAGTAGCCGGTCCACCTCGAGCCGGTGGGACCGCTGTACCGAGTCGAAGTCGGGCAGGTCGAGCAGGACCAGCCCGTGCAGCGCCGTCTCGTCGTCCGCGTCCAGTGCGCTCTCCCGGACGAAGCGGTGTCGGGGTAGTACGCCGATCCAGTCGAGCAGATGGTTGGCGCCCTCCAGCGGCCCCCACACGCAGGCGTGAGCGACGCCGGTGGTCGGCCGGCGGACCCCGACCGGCGAGAGCTCCAGCTGGGCCAGCGCGTTGAACAGGCTGGACTTGCCGCTGCCGGTGGCGCCCGCCAGGGCGACCACGGTGTGGTCCCGGGACAGCGCGAGCCGGGTGCCGGCCCGCTCGACCAGGGTGTGCGCGGGCACCAGGTCGGCGTCCGGCAGCAGGCCGTCCACCGCGGTCAGGAACCGGCGTACCGCATCCAGTCGGGCGATCAGCGCGTCGGGGTCGATCCGCTGGTCACCGCGGAACGCTTCGCGTACCCGGCCGGTGATGTTGGTCACCGGGAACCCTCCTCGTCGGCGGTCGGCTGGGTGTCGCCGCCGCCGGACAGACCGCTGCGGTGCCGGGCCAGCTCGACCCGGCCGGCGGCCCGGCGCAGCCCGTCGCCGGCGTCCACGGCGGGGCGGGCGTCGGCGGTGCGGCTCAGGAAGCGGTCGGCCTCCACGTCGAGCAGCGCCCGCACCCGCTCCAGCAGGTCGGCGCGGGCCCTGGCAGCGAGGGTACGCACCGCCTGGTCGCCGAAGATCGCCTGGAGTACGGCCTGCGCGGCGACCGTGGTGCCGGCCCCGGTGGCGACCTCCAGCCCGGTCGGGATGAACGCGGTGGAGGCGAAGACGGCGATCATCACGGCCAACCCGGTGGCGTTGACCGCGTACGCGGCGGTACGGGCCACGAACCGCTTGTCGCCGCCCTCGACCCGGACCAGCTCCAGCACCCCGCGCTGCCAGTCCCGGACCATTCGTTCGGCGCGTTCAGGTAGGTCGTCGCTCGGGTGGGCGAGCGCGGGGTCGAGCAGCCCGGACCCCGCGGGGTGCGCCTTCCACCCTGTGTACGCGGACTCGGCGGCCTCCGAGGCCACCCCACGCAGCAGCGTGACCAACTGCGATTCGATGGCGTCGCGCAGCTCGGCCGCGGGTGCCGCTCGGCCGGTGACAGCGGCCACCACCCGGTCCCGTAGACGCCCGATCCGTGCCTCCAGGGTGCGGAAGAGCTCCCCGGTGCCGACGAACTCCTGCCAGCGGGCGAGCACCTCACCGCGGAGCAGCCGGCCGTCCCGCAGGCCCTGCTCGACGGTGCGTTCGGCACCCCGGTACGCGGCCCGGACCCGCTCGTCCAGCCCGTCGGCGGCGGCAACCTGCTCGTCGGCGGCGTCGGCCAACTGCTCGACGGCGGGGTGAAGCGCGGCCAGCGCCCCGTCCAGCGTCTGCCGGACCACCGCGGCCCGAGCGTCCGCGTCGGCGGCCAGCCGGGCGAACCAGTCGGCCAGCGGTGCGGTCACCCCCTCGGGGAGCAGCCCCTGACCGTCGACCCAGGTCTCCGGCAGCACGAACAGCGGCGCCCGGTCGAGGTCCTGGTCGGCGAGCATCTCGGCCAGGTGCGCGGCGATCTCGTCGGTGGCCTCCGCGGGCACCCGGTCCAGCACCATGGCGATCACCGCGCCGCGCGCCCGGGCGCTGCGCAGCAGCTCCCACGGGACCGCGTCGGCGTACCGGGCGGCGGTCGTGACGAAGAGCCAGAGATCGGCGGCGGCCAGCAGCTGGGTGGCGAGCGCCCGGTTGGCATCGACCACCGAGTCGATGTCGGGCGCGTCGAGGAAGGCCAGCCCGGCGGGCAGGGCCGGGGCGGTGACGAGGTGCAGGGCGCGCGGGTCATCGCTCGGCTCGGTGGTGCGGGTCAGCCCGGGCAGCAGATCACCCTGCCGGAACCAGGCCGCGTCCGACGGGTTGCAGACCAGCACCGGGGAGCGGGTGGTCGGTCGGAGCACACCGGCGGCGCTGACCCGGGCCTTGACCAGGCTGTTGACCAGCGTCGACTTGCCCGCGCCGGTGGAGCCGCCGACCACCACGAGCAGCGGGGCGTCCAGCCGGGCGAGCCGGGGCAGTAGGTAGTCGTCGAGTTGGTCGGTAAGGGCGGTCGCGGTGTGCCGGGCGGAGTTGGCGGAGGGCAGCGCGAGGGGGTACCGGGTCGCGCCGATCGCCTCCCGGAGGCCCGACAGTGCGCCGGGGAGGCTGTCGTCCCCGGTGGTGCGGGGTGGCTCCTCCGCGGCGTCCGGCGGGTCGGTGCGGGCTGCGACGGCGGGCGCGCCGGAACGGGTGGCGGGATCGCCGTGCGTCGTCACCGCTAAAGCGTGCCCGACCGACGCAAGGGAAGACAACCGGACAGTAATAACGGGTGGGTTGCGTCGGGTTGACTCAACTCAACTTGACGATTCGCCGGGGCGTGGCACTATTGAGTCAAGTTCACTCAACTTGTGGTGGGGCCCGCTGCGGGCGGTGCTCGCCAGGCAGCCCACGGGCGATGCCCGTCACCTGCACAACCTTACGAAGCGAGGAAGCGAACATGGCACGTGCGGTCGGTATCGACCTCGGCACGACGAACTCCTGCGTCAGCGTTCTCGAGGGCGGTGAGCCCACCGTCATCGCCAACGCTGAGGGGTCGCGGACGACCCCGTCGATCGTCGCGTTCGCCCGCAACGGCGAGGTGCTCGTCGGTGAGGTCGCCAAGCGCCAGGCGGTGACCAACCCGGACCGGACGATCCGGTCGGTCAAGCGCGAGGTCGGCACGAACTGGTCCGTCGACATCGACGGCAAGAAGTACACCCCGCAGGAGATCTCGGCCCGGACGCTGATGAAGCTCAAGCGGGACGCCGAGGCGTACCTGGGCGAGCAGATCACCGACGCGGTGATCACCGTTCCGGCCTACTTCAACGACAGCCAGCGCCAGGCCACCAAGGAGGCCGGTGAGATCGCCGGCTTCAACGTGCTGCGGATCGTCAACGAGCCGACCGCGGCCGCCCTGGCGTACGGGCTGGACAAGGGCTCCAAGGAGCAGACCGTCCTGGTCTTCGACCTCGGCGGCGGCACCTTCGACGTGTCGCTGCTGGAGCTGGCCGAGGGTGTCATCGAGGTCAAGTCGACCAGCGGTGACAACCACCTCGGTGGCGACGACTGGGACCAGCGGATCATCGACCACCTGGTCAAGACCTTCCGTGGTGAGCACGGCATCGACCTCGGTCAGGACAAGATGGCCCTCCAGCGGCTCCGTGAGGCCGCCGAGAAGGCCAAGATCGAGCTGTCCGCCGCCACCACCACCAACATCAACCTGCCGTACATCACCGCTGGCGCGGCCGGCCCGCTGCACCTCGACGTGACGCTCAGCCGCGCCGAGTTCCAGCGGATGACGCAGGACCTGCTGGACCGGTGCAAGGGCCCGTTCGAGCAGGCCGTGAAGGACGCCGGGATCAAGATCTCCGACGTCGAGCACGTCATCCTGGTCGGCGGCTCGACCCGGATGCCCGCCGTGACCGACCTGGTCAAGCAGCTCACCGGTCGCGACCCCAACAAGGGTGTCAACCCGGACGAGGTGGTCGCCGTCGGCGCAGCCCTCCAGGCCGGTGTGCTCAAGGGTGAGGTCAAGGACGTCCTGCTGCTCGACGTGACGCCGCTGAGCCTGGGCATCGAGACCAAGGGCGGCATCTTCACCAAGCTGATCGAGCGCAACACCACCATCCCGACCAAGCGCTCCGAGGTCTTCACCACGGCGGACGACAACCAGCCGTCGGTGCTGATCCAGGTCTTCCAGGGTGAGCGGGAGATCGCGGCCTACAACAAGAAGCTCGGCACCTTCGAGCTGACCGGCCTTCCGCCGGCGCCGCGCGGCGTTCCGCAGATCGAGGTCGCCTTCGACATCGACGCCAACGGCATCGTCAACGTGCACGCCAAGGACCTGGGCACCGGCAAGGAACAGAAGATGACGATCACCGGCGGCTCCTCGCTGCCGAAGGACGACATCGAGCGGATGCGCCGGGACGCCGAGGAGCACGCGGAGGAGGACAAGCGCCGTCGCGACGACGCCGAGACCCGCAACGTGGCCGAGGCGCTCCAGTGGCAGACCGAGAAGTTCCTCGCCGAGAGCGGCGACAAGCTGCCCAGCGAGAACCGCGAGCAGCTCAACGAGGCACTGGGCGAGCTGCGCGGTGCCCTCGGCGGCCAGGACATCGAGAAGATCAAGTCCGCCCACGAGAAGCTGGCCCAGGTCTCCCAGCAGGCCGGCTCGCTGCTCTACTCGCAGCAGGCCGAGCAGGGCCAGCAGCCGGGTGGCGAGGCCGGCCCGGGTGCGACCGGCGCGACCGGCGCCCAGGCCGGCGGTGCCGACGACGTGGTCGACGCGGAGATCGTGGACGAGGACGGCAAGAAGTGACCGTCGGCCTCCGACACGTATCCACGGCGAAGGGGATGAGGTAGCCGCATGACGCAGAAGCCACGAGCCGCCGACCCGGGCGACACCGGGTCGACGCCGGGTGGCTCCGCGCCCACGGAGCCGACCACCGGCGACGGGGAGCGGGTCGTCATCCGCAACAACCGCAAGCTCGTCGACACAGCCGAGCCGGAGGGCACCGCCGCCGACGCGGGCGGTGACGCCCCGGCCGAGGGCCTTGTCGAGGACGCCGAGATCGTGGTCGACGAGATCGAGGTCGAGGTCAACTCCACCGACGGTCCGGAGCCGTCCGGGCCGCCGGTGGTGGACGCCCCGGCACAGCCGGTCGACGGCGGTGGCACGGGCAGCCCGCTCGGCGCCGAGTTGGAGGCGCTCCGGGCCGAGCTGGACGAGCGGACCAGGGACCTGCAACGGGTGTCGGCGGAGTACGCCAACTACCGCAAGCGGGTCGATCGGGACCGCAGCCTGGTGCAGGAGCAGGCGACCGGTTCGGTGCTGGCCGCGCTGCTGCCGATCCTGGACGACCTGGACCGGGCCCGGGAACATGGCGACCTGGTCGGGCCGTTCGGCACGGTGGCGGAACAGCTCACCAGCGCGCTGGGCAAGTTCGGCCTGAACGCCTTCGGCGAGCAGGGCGACCCGTTCGACCCGACCCGGCACGAGGCGGTCGCGCACCAGACCTCGGCCGAGGTCAGCGAGCCGACCTGCGTGCAGGTCATGCGGCGCGGCTACCAGCTCGGTGAGCGGCTGCTGCGTCCCGCGCTGGTCGCGGTCGCGGATCCGGAATAGTGCGAGAGAGTGACCGGGCCGTCCCGCCCCGCGCGCAGCGGGGGGCGGGACGGCCGGGCCACGGCGGTCGGAAGGGGGTGGACCGGTGAGTTCGAAAGACTGGATCGAGAAGGACTTCTACGCCGTGCTGGGCGTGGACAAGGCCGCCTCCGCGGATGACATCAAGAAGGCGTACCGCAAGGTGGCCCGGGAGTCGCACCCGGACCACAACCCGGGCGACCCGAAGGCCGAGGAGCGGTTCAAGGCCGCGTCCGAGGCGTACAACGTGCTGTCCGACACCGGCCGCCGCCGCGAGTACGACGAGATGCGCTCGCTGTTCGGCTCGGGCGCGTTCCGGCGCAACGCCCGGGGCGGGGGCCAGGCGGGTGGCATGCCGTTCGACGTCTCCGACATGTTCGGCGGCGGGGGCGGTGACCGTCGCTTCGGCGGCACCGGTTTCCAGGACCTGTTCAGTTCGATCTTCACCGGCGGTCAGGGTGGTGGGCAGGCCGCGCCGCGCGGCCCGGCCCGTGGTCGGGACGTGGAGACGGAAGTGGCGCTCGACTTCGGTGACGCGGTGCGCGGGGTGACGTTGCCCCTGACGCTGCGTGCGCCGGGAGTCTGCGAAACCTGCCACGGCAACGGGGCCAAGCCCGGCACCCAGCCGCAAACCTGCCCGGTCTGCCACGGTGCCGGCGTGACCACCCGCAACCAGGGGTCGTTCAGCTTCTCCGAGCCGTGCCGCACCTGCCAGGGCGTCGGCACCGTGGTCGAGGAGAAGTGCCCGGAGTGCCACGGCAGCGGCGGTGTCACCAAGACCCGCACGATGAACGTGCGCTTCCCGGCCGGGGTGGCCGACGGCCAGCGCATCCGGCTGGCCGGGCGCGGTGAGCCGGGTGAGCGTGGTGGCCCTGCCGGTGACCTGTTCGTGCACGTCAAGGTTCGGCCGGACGAGCTGTTCGGGCGTACCGGCGACGACCTGACGCTGACCGTGCCGGTCACCTTCGCGGAGGCCGTGCTCGGCACGGACCTGCGGGTGCCCACGCTCGACGGCGCGGTGACCCTGCGGGTTCCGCCGGGCACGCCGAGCGGGCGGGTGCTGCGGGCCCGCGGCAAGGGTGTGGTCCGCCGCGACGGGCAGGCCGGTGACCTGCTGGTCACGTTGGACGTGGTGGTGCCGGCCCGGCTGTCGGACGAGGCGCGTACGGCGCTGGAGGCGTTCGCCGAGCAGAGCCCGCCGGCAGCCCGGGAACATCTCGACGCGCGGGTGCGTCGGGTCAGTTAGTCCGGTGGAATGGACGCGGAGGTGAGCGGGATGTCGGGCGAGTTCCTCGGTTCGGGCGACCCTGCCTACGAGGCCAAGGTGCTGATGATCTCGGTTGCGGCCCGAATGGCGGGGATGCACCCACAGACCCTGCGCCAGTACGACCGACTGGGGCTGGTGCAGCCCGGCCGGGCCGCTGGTGGCGGGCGTCGGTACAGCGTCCGCGACGTGGTGCTGCTGCGCGAGGTGCAGCGGCTCAGCCAGGACGACGGGATCAACCTGGCCGGCGTCAAGCGGATCATCGGGCTGGAGCGGCTGCTGGAGCAGGCGCAGCAGCGGGTGGCCCGGCTGGAGGCGGAGCTGGACGCCGCGTACCGCCGGGTGGCCGAGCTGGAGTCGCTGGCCCGCTTCCCGGGCCGGGATCTGGTGCCGACCAATCGCACTTCCACCGCGCTGGTGGTCTGGCGGCCCCGCCGTACGCCCGATCGCTGATCAGCCGCTCACCCGGTTCCGCTTCTTCGGCCCGGACCGCACCGGAATCCCGGCGCGGTCCGGGCCGGTTCGGTTAGCCTGTCGATAAGGGTCCAATCATCTCAATACGGACTACCGGCATGGCGAGGGGGAGCGATGACGGAGCCGGCAGAGAAGGTGGCCCAGCAGACGGAGGACCGGTTGGGAGGCCTGGCCGACACCGTTCGGGAGAAGTTCGACAAGGTGACCAAGGGAACCTTCCGGGACCAGATCAAGGCCGGCCGGTTCGCCGAACAGGGCGACCACGGCGGCGACAAGGCCCCGGCCGAGACCGAACGGAAGCAGGACTGACCGGAAGCCGACGTACGGGCCGGGACCCACGGGGGGTCCCGGCCCGTTCGCCGTTCTCGTCGAAGGCGGGCGCCTGAACCGTCGTCCGCCTCAGCCGAGGCGGCGGTTCTCCCGGACCAGGCCGCCCTCGCACCAGTCGCGGTAGACGAAGAGGTCCGGTCGAGCCAGCAGCACCCGGCCGTTGTGCGCCCAGATCTTCATCAGCTCGTCGCCGTCACGCTCGGCCTGCTCGACGAGCTTGCGGAAGCGACGCTTGGGGTGGGCGCGGAAGTTCGTCCGAATGCCGTCGGCCGCGTAGATGTAGAGGCAGTGCAGCGCGAAACGCCGCGCCGGGCAGGTCGGGTCCATCGCCAACTCGAAGAGTGTCAGCACCAGGCGGTCGCCGGAGACCAACAGGTCCCAGTCGGGTGGCATCGAGGCCAACGGCACCGAATCGGGCTTGTACGCCCAGGCTCGCAACTCCGCCGGAGTCGGATCGACGGGGTTGGCGAAGCCGTGGAAAGTCGACTCCTGCACGCTCACCGGCCAACCTTCCGCTCTCGCCCGCGTTTGGCAACGCTGCCTGCGGACCCTGGCTGCTGCGGCGAAACGGTAACCCGCCGCCGGGTGCTGCGGTAGTCCCCATGGGGAGCAATTCCGCAACCGTTGGCATGGGCGGGTCCACTGCATCGACAGCGCAGCCGATGATGCTCTTATGGCAATCCACGTTCGACGGTTCCAGCGGGGCGCCGAGGCTCAGTTCGTCACGGGGCTGGAGTGGCTTTTCGCCCCTCCCGGTAGCCGTCCCGTGGATTGGGACCGCGACCGCGCCGTCGAGCGGACCGCGCAATTGCTCGCCCACGAAGACGCCGCGCTCTTCGAGGCGCGATCGGATGAGGATCAGTTGGTCGGTGTGGCCAGCGTCTACGTGGACATCCTCTCGGTGCGCTTCGGCCGTCGGGCTTCGATCGAGGATCTCGCTGTGCACCCCGACTGGCGCTCCCGGGGTGTCGGCGCAAACCTCCTGGCGGCGGCCAGGGCGTGGGCGCACGAACAGGGCGCCGACTACGTCTTCCTGGAGTCCGGTCTGGCCCGAACCGAGGCGCACCGCTTCTACCTTCGTGAGGGTGCGACCCACGCAGCCGCAGCGTTCAGGTGGACCGAAGGACCCACCCGCTGACGTTGTCCAGGTCAGTGAAGTGAGTCGGCGACCGGAATCCGCTCCTGCCGCTGGGCCGCCGCGCGGGTGCGCAGCCACCGCTTGAACCACGGGAAGTCCGGCAGCCGGGCCAGAATCGGCCCGGTCACCACGGTGATCAGGACGTACGTCGCGGCCAGCGCGGCCAACCGCGGCTCGACGCTCCCGGCGGCCACCGCGAGTCCGGCGATGACGATGGAGAACTCACCCCGGGGTACGAGTGCCAGGCCGGCCCGCCATCGACCGGGTTCCGCGATGCCGACCCGGCGGGCGGCGAGGTAACCGGTGAGCGTCTTCGTCGCCATGGTGACCACGGCCAACGCGAGCGCCGGCAGCAGCACCGGCGGGATGTCGCGTGGGTCGGTGACCAGGCCGAAGAAGACGAAGAACACCGCCGCGAACAGGTCCCGCAGCGGCGAGAGCAGCTCGGTCGCGTGGTGCGCCACCGGGCCGGAGAGCGCGATGCCGACCAGGAACGCGCCGACCGCCGCCGACACCTGGAGCTTCGCCGCGAGCCCGGCGATCAGCAGGGTCAGACCGAGTACGCCGAGCAGCAGCGCCTCCGGATCCTTCGCCGACAGGGCAGAGGAGATGAGGTGGCCGTACCGGATGGCGACCACCAGCACGAGCAGGACCGTTCCCACCGCGACGGCGAGCGCGATGCTGCCGCCAAGCAAGCCGGTGCCGGCCAGGACGGCGGTGACCAGCGGCAGGTAGAGCGCCATCGCCAGGTCCTCGATCACCAGGACCGAGAGGATCACCGGGGTTTCCCGGTTGCCGAGTCGTCCCAGGTCGGCGAGGACCTTGGCGATCACGCCGGAGGAGGAGACCCAGGTGATGCCGCCGAGAACCAGGGCGGCGACCCAGTCCCAACCGAGCAGCAGGGCGAACGCCGCGCCGGGCAGCGCGTTCAACACGCCGTCGATCAGCCCGGCCGGGGCCGCCGACCGGAGGTTGCCGACCAGCTCGTTGGCCGAGTACTCCAGGCCGAGCATCACCAGCAGCAGGATGACGCCGATCTCGGCGCCCACCGCGAAGAACTCCTCGCTGGCGGCGAGCGGGAGTAGCCCGCCGTGCCCGAACGCCAGCCCGGCGAGCAGGTAGAGAGGGATGGGTGACAGGCCTACCCGGCGGCTGAGCCGACCGAGGACGCCGAGCAGCAGCAGCAGCGCGCCAACTTCGACGAGCAGAGTGGTGGAATCGTGCATCCGCCTCAGCCGTCCGGGTCACTGTCGGCGAGGATGGCGGACACGCCGTCGAGACCTCTACGGGTCCCGACAACGACCACCACGTCGCCGGCCGCGAAGCGGAAGGAGGGGAGTGGCGAAACGATCACTTCGCCTTCACGCAGGACCGCCACGATGGAGGCGCTGGTGCGGGTGCGCGCCTTCGTGTCGCCGAGCTTGCGGTTGACGTACCGGGATCCCGCCGGGATGGCGATCTGTTCGGTGAGCAGCCCGGCGGCCTGCTCGCGGAGCCCGGAGAGCTGACCGAGCATCAGCGACGCGCCGAGGATGTCGGCCAGGGCCTCTGCCTCGTCGTCGGTCAGCGGGATGTCCGCCTGGCAGGCGTCCGGATCGTCCGGGTCGTAGAGGACGAGATCACGGCGGCCGTTGCGGTGGGAGACGACGCCCAGGCGGCGTCCGGACTCCGTCACCAGATCGTGACGTACCCCGATCCCGGGTAAGGCGGTCTGCTCGACACGTACTCGCACCCGTCAAGGCTATCGCTTCGTGAACAGAGCGCAGATCTTGGAGAAACAGCGACCCTCGGACCGGGCCCGGCGCAGCGTTCCTTGAGGTGATCGACTCGGTTTTCATGATGTCGCGGGGTCCTGGCGGTCCGGTTACCCCGACTTTCTGAAAGCAGAGTGGATCAACCGCGTCGGGCGCCGGGGGTCGGGGCCGGACGCGCCGGTGCCCGCCCCGGCAGAGCGGGCGCGGGCACCTGGGCACGCCGGGGTCAGCGAAGGCTGGCGAAGAACTCGCGGATGTCGGCGACCAGCACCTCGGTGGCCTGGTGCGCGGCATAGTGACCGCCGACGTCACCGCGGCCCTCGACATCGGTCTCGTACGCCGTCCACCGGACGATGTTCGCGTGGTCCCGCTCGGCGAAGCGGCGGATGGACTGGAAGTCGCCGGGGAACATGGCCAGCGCGGTCGGCGCGGTGGTTGGCTCGCTCGGCGGCTGGCCGGCGTGCGCGTCCTCCCAGTAGAGGCGGATCGCCGAGGCGGCCGTGCCGGTGAACCAGTAGAGCGCCACGTTGGCCAGGATGAAGTCGGCATCCAGGCTCTCGTCGAAGAGCTGGGCGTTCCAGGCGAGCAGCCCCACCGGCGAGTCGGCCAGCCCGAACGCCAGGGTCTGCGGCTGCTGGCTGTGCACCTGGTTGAAGGAGAACTTGTTCTCGTAGAACCACTGGAGGTGCCCGAGCGCCGCCTGATCCGCCTCGGAGAGCCCGGCGAACTCGGCCGGGTCGCCCGAGGGGAACGAGAAGAGCTGGGTGACGTGTACGCCGAGCACGTGCTCCGGGTCGAACCGGCCCAACTCCGGCGCGATCATCGAGCCGGCGTCGTTGCCGACCGCGCCGTAGCTGTCGTACCCCAGTCGGTTCATCAGCTCGGCCCAGGCCCGGGCGGTGCGGTACCGGTTCCAGCCGGCGCTGCGGGTCGGGCCGGAGAACCCGAAGCCGGGCAGCGACGGGATGACCACGTGGAAGGCCGGCGCGTCCGGGTCGGTCGGCTCGGTGAGCGGGGCGATCACGTCCAGGTACTCCAGCACCGAGCCGGGCCAACCGTGGGTGAGCACCAGCGGGGTGGCGTCCGGGCGGGACGAGCGGACGTGCAGGAAGTGGATCCGCTCGCCGTCGATCTCGGTGACGAACTGCGGGTGGGTGTTCAGTCGGGCTTCGACGGCACGCCAGTCGAACCCGTCCCGCCACCGGTCGGCGAGGGCGCGCACCCGGTCGGTGCTCATCCCGTACGCGTCGCCCGCGCCGGGGAGGTCGGCGGGCCAGATGGTGCGGCCCAGTCGGTCGGCCAGGTCGTCGACGGCGGTCTGCGGGATCTCGACGCGGAACGGGCGGATCGCGGTGCCGGTCATCTCGGAACTCCTTCGGAACGGAATGTTTCGTTCTGCTACGACGATAGCAGACCGGAACGATCCGTTCCACTGTTAGTCTGGCGTCATGCCGACTCCCCCCGGAAAGACCGACGCCCCGCTGGCCGGTCGCCGCGCCCAGGCCGCCCGCAACAACGAGGTCATCCTCGAAGCCGCCCGTGCGGTCTTCCTCGACGACCCGAAGGCCCCGATCGCCGCCGTCGCCGAACGCGCGGGCGTCGGCATCAGCGCCCTCTACCGGCGGTACGCGGGCAAGGAGGACCTGCTGCGCCAGCTCTGCCACGACGGGCTGCGCCGGTACGTCGCCGAGGCCGAGGCGGCCCTCGCCGAGCCGGACGACTGGAGCGCGTTCACCAGCTTCCTGGCCCGGGTGGTCGACGCCGACGTGCACTCGCTCACCGTCCACCTGGCCGGCACCTTCACCCCGACCGAGGAGATGGGCCGGGACGCGATGCGCGCCAACGAGCTGGCCACGACGCTGTTCGAGCGGGCCCGTACGAGTGGGCGGCTGCGCCGCGATGTGGTCGTACAGGATCTGGGGCTGCTGCTGGAGTCGTGCGCCGCGGTGCGCGTACCCGATCCGGAGCGCACCGGGCAGTTGCGCCGGCGCCAGCTCGCGGTGCTGCTGGCGGGCCTGTCGACGGAGCCGGCCACAGACCCGCTGCCCGGCCCACCTCCGGCGGCCGGGGAGTTCGACTGGCGGTGGCGCCGCCGGGAGTGATGGGCGTCATAGCGCTAAGGTTGAGCGGAATACGCTCAACTCTGGTTGTGTCCAACCCAGTGGACAACGCCGATCCGGGGGAGCCCATGAACACGGAAAAACTCACCACCAAGAGCCGCGAGACCATCACGGGCGCTGTCGCGCTGGCCAACCAGCGTGGTCACGCCACCGTGGAGCCCTGGCACCTGCTGCTGTCACTGCTGGACACCGATGGCTCGACCGCCTCCGGCCTGCTGCGCGCCGTCGGGGCCGACCCGGCCGAGCTGCGCCGGGCCGCCCAGCGCGCGGTCGACGCCCTTCCGGCCGCGCGCGGCTCCAGCATCGCCGAGCCGACGTTGGCTCGGGAGTTCGTCAACGCCATCGGTGCCGCCGAGCAGATCGCCCGGCCGTTGGGCGACGAGTACACCTCCACCGAGCACCTGCTCGCCGGCCTGGCCCGGGTGGGCGGCGCGGTGTCCGGAGCGTTGAAGTCGGCCGGTGCCACCGAGGAGGCCCTGGTCGCCGCCTTCCCGACGGTCAGGGGCGGGGACCGCCGGGTCACCACGGCCGACCCGGAGCAGACCTACCAGGCCCTGACCAAGTACGGCGTCGACCTCACGGCCAGCGCCCGGGACGGCAAGATCGACCCGGTCATCGGCCGGGACTCCGAGATCCGCCGGGTCATCCAGGTGCTCTCCCGGCGTACCAAGAACAACCCGGTGCTGATCGGCGAGCCCGGCGTCGGCAAGACCGCGATCGTCGAGGGCCTGGCCCAGCGGATCGTCACCGGCGATGTGCCCGAGTCGCTGCGCGACAAAAAGTTGATCTCGCTTGATCTCGGCGCGATGGTTGCCGGTGCGCAGTACCGCGGCCAGTTCGAGGAGCGGCTGAAGTCCGTACTGGAGGAGATCAAGAACTCCAACGGGCAGGTCATCACGTTCCTCGACGAGCTGCACACCGTCGTCGGCGCCGGCAAGGGCGAGGGCTCGATGGACGCCGGCAACATGCTCAAGCCGATGCTGGCCCGCGGTGAGCTGCGGATGGTCGGTGCCACCACGCTGGACGAGTACCGCGAGCACATCGAGAAGGACCCGGCGTTGGAGCGCCGTTTCCAGCCGGTGCTGGTCGGCGAGCCGACGATCGAGGACACCATCGGCATCCTGCGCGGGCTCAAGGAGCGCTACGAGGTGCACCACGGCGTACGGATCACCGACGCCGCGCTGGTGGCCGCCGCGACCCTGTCGGACCGCTACATCACCGACCGGTTCCTGCCGGACAAGGCGATCGACCTGGTCGACGAGTCCGCGTCCCGACTCCGGATGGAGATCGACTCCCGCCCGGTCGAGGTGGACGAGATCGAGCGGGCGGTCCGCCGGCTGGAGATCGAGGAGATGGCGCTGGCCAAGGAGCCGGACGCGGCCTCCGCCGAGCGGTTGGAGCGGCTGCGTCAGGAGTTGGCCGACAAGCGCGAGCAGCTCACCGTGCTCTCCGAGCGCTGGCAGACCGAGAAGAGCCACATCACCAAGCTCTCCACCGCCAAGGAGGAGTTGGAGCGCCTCGGCGGCGAGGCGGAGCGGGCTGAGCGCGACGGTGAGCTGGAGCGCGCCGCCGAGCTGCGCTACGGCCGGATTCCCGCGCTCAAGGTCGAGCTGACCCAGGCCGAGGAGGAGCTGGCCCGACTCCAGGCCGACGGCGCGATGCTCAAGGAGGAGGTCAGCGCCGACGACATCGCCGCGGTGGTCGCCTCCTGGACCGGCATCCCCGCCGGTCGCCTCCTCGAGGGTGAGACGACCAAGCTGCTGCGGATGGAGGAGTCGGTGGGCGGCCGGGTGATCGGCCAGGCCGAGGCGGTCGGCGCCGTCTCCGACGCGGTACGCCGTGCGCGAGCCGGTATCGCCGACCCGGATCGCCCGACCGGCAGCTTCCTCTTCCTCGGCCCCACCGGCGTCGGCAAGACGGAGCTGGCCAAGGCCCTCGCCGAGTTCCTCTTCGACGACGAGCGGGCGATGGTCCGCATCGACATGAGCGAGTACGGCGAGAAGCACTCGGTCGCCCGTCTGCTGGGTGCCCCACCCGGCTACGTCGGCTACAACGAGGGCGGCCAGCTCACCGAGGCGGTGCGCCGGCGGCCGTACTCGGTGGTTCTGCTGGACGAGGTGGAGAAGGCCCATCCGGACGTCTTCGACGTGCTGCTCCAGGTGCTCGACGACGGTCGGCTCACCGACGGCCAGGGCCGCACGGTGGACTTCCGGAACGCGATCCTGATCCTCACGTCCAACCTGGGTTCGTCGGTGATCAGCGACCTGACGCTCGCCGACGAGCAGCGCCGGGAGGGTGTCCTCGCCGTGGTCCGGTCGCACTTCAAGCCGGAGTTCCTCAACCGGCTGGACGACATCGTGGTCTTCGCCTCGCTGCGCGGAGACGATCTGCGCTCCATCGTCGACATCCAGCTGGACCGGATGCGGCGACGGCTGGCCGACCGCAGGCTCGGCCTGGAGATCACCGATGCCGCTCGGGGCTGGTTGGCCGAGCACGGATACGACCCGATCTACGGGGCCCGCCCGCTACGTCGCCTGGTCCAGACGGCCATCGGAGACCAACTCGCCAAAGCCCTCCTGTCCGGCCAGATCCGAGACGGCGAAACGGTCAAGGTAGACCTGGCCACCCCCACCAACACCCTGACAGTCACCCCCGCCTGAACGCGGTGATCAAGAGGTTTGCGTCATGGAAGAGTCTTCTCATGACGCAAACCTCTTGATCAACAGGGTGGAGTGGGGGTCGGCGGGGAAAGGGTTGGGTCATGTTCGGGATGCGGAACGCCTGGGAACGGGACCTTCACGCGGCTGTTGACGAGTTGGTGGCCGCCGACACGCTCGCCTTCGGCGGGGTCGGGATCGCTGGCACGACGTTGCCGGTCACCGAGGCGTACCACCGGGTCGAGGCCGCCCTCGACGACCACCCTGAGGACGTACGCCGGCAGCTCGACCGGGTGCTGGCCGACGGCACACCCGCCGGTCGGGCGTACGCGGCCACGCTGCTGGAGCGAATCGACCCGGCGGCGGCCCGAGACGTTTGGACGTCGCTGCGGGACGACCCGAGCGAGTTCACTACTTTCGTCGGCTGCCTGATGGACCGCGAAACCCTCGGGAACTACGCCAGCCAGCGGCTCGCCGCAGCGTGATCCATCCCTCCCGGCACCGGGCGAACCAGCGCCCACCGGGCCGCCCATGAGGCAACGTGCACATCGGGCGTCACCGCCGGTGCCGTTGGTAGCTGAGCTGTCGGTCACGGTACGGGTCCCGCCGGTGCCGAAGGTTGTACCGTCTGCGCCGACGTACCTGGGGAGGTGGGCGGGTCAGTGACGTACCTGGTGGCGGCGGTTGCCGTACTCGCCGTTGTCGTGGTCGCGATCGTCGTGCGGGCCCGGCGGCGGGCGGCGGCCCGGCCCGACGGCGCGCTGCCGACCGCCCGGCCAGCGCGCGGCGGCCCGCTCCGCCTGGCCCCGGGCGACCGCGTGCGGATCCGCGAGCGGGAGTACGCGGTGAGCGGCACGATCCGCCTGGTCGAGGGGGACTGGAGCTGGGTGCAGCACCTGCTCGACGACGAGTCGGGCACCCGCCACCGGCTCTCCGTGGAGGACGGCCCCGAACTGGAGCTGGTGCTCTGGACAGCCGAGCCTGGCGCGACCGTCACCCCGGGCGCCCCCACCATCGACCTTGACGGGCGGCGCTACACCTGGGCCGAGACCGGGCAGGCGCGCTACACCGCCACCGGGGAGACCGGGCTGCCGTCGGCCGGGACCATGCGCTACCACGACTACCAGTCCGGTGGCGCAGCCCGGCTCTCCTTCGAGGCGTACGGCGAAGAGGGCTGGAGAGTGGCCCGCGGCGACCTGCTCGACCCCGCTGACCTGACGATCCGTCCCACGTCCGAGGAGCGCTGAACCAGACCGGGTGGGCGCGCCGGGCTTGCCAGGGCATGCCGAAGTGGCCGGTTGTCGATACGGTGTGGGCGCGATCTTAGGGAAGGAGAATCGTGGTCGATTCCCAGAGCACGCCGGCCCGTCAGCGGCCATCCATTGTGTCGATTTCCAGCTACCTGCTCTTCCTGTTCCTGGCGTGCCAGGTGATCAGTCTGATCATCACGCTCAGCACCATCGGCAAGACGCGTGACGCGCTCCGCGACGTGTACGCGGGTAGCACCGTCGACAATGCCGACCAGGTGGCGGATGTCTTCTTCGCCATCGGCCTCGCCAGCAGCGTCCTGCTGCTGCTGCTCGCGATCGTGCTGGGCGTCCTGGCCCTCTTCAACAACCAGGGTCGCAACGGTGCCCGGATCACCACCTGGATCGTCGGCGGCATCATGGTCTGCTGCACGGGTGGCGGCCTGCTCAGCGGGGCAGCCGGCAGCTTCACCACCGGTGGGGAGACCGGCGGCAATGGGCCGAGCGGCGAGGAGGTCCAGCGCCGACTGGAGGAGGCACTGCCGTCCTGGGTCACCCCGGTCAGTCTCCTGCTCGGCGTGATCAGCCTGATCGCGCTGCTCGCGGCGCTGATCCTGCTGGCACTGCCTCAGGCCAACGCGTTCTTCCGCAAGCCCACCGCGGCCTGGGAGCCCCCGACCCCGGGCGCCAGCTACCCGGGTTACCCGCAGGCTCCGGGTCAGCCCGGCTACCCGCAGTCGGCCGGTCAACCGGGCTATCCGTCCAGTGGGGAGCCGAGCTACCCGCCGGCACCGCCCGCGAACCGGCCGGACGACACGCCACCCGCGGACCGGCCCGGGTCGACCCCGCCGTCGACGAGTTGACGGCTCGATAACCACGACGCCGACGATCCCTCCGAGTAGGTTGCAACCCGACGCCTACCGGAGGGATTCGTCGTGTCGTACCCCGAATCGGCACCGGCCCGCCGGCCCGCCGTCGTCCTGTTCGCCGTAACCGTGCTGCTCGTGATGGCGGTCGCCGCACTCGCGTACACCGTGGTCGATCTGGTGGTGTTGAACGGGACGGTCGACGCCTTCCGCTCCGCCGCTCGCGACACCTCAGCGAGCCCGCAGCAGATTGACGACGTGGTGACCCTGCTCCGCGCGTCCGCCGTGCTGTCGGCGGTGGTGGCCGCGCTCTCCGCGCTGGTGCTCGCCGGCCTGGCCCTCGGGCTGCTGGCGGGGCGCTCGGGCGTCCGGGTGGCCACCTGGGTGGTCAGTGGGCTCGGCCTGCTCGCTGGCTGCTGCAGCGTGGCGGTGCTCATCGGCGAACGGGCCGCGCCTCTGCAACTGGGTGCCAGCGAGCAGGCTCTCGCCGAGTTGCTGGGCCTGATCGGCGACGCGTACCCGTCGTGGTGGATCCCGCTCAACGCCGGGCTTTCCGTCGGGCAGGGGCTCGGTTACCTTGTAGTAGCTACGCTGCTGGCCCTGCCGGCGGCGAACGCCTGGTTCGGTCGGCACCGTTCGACCGCGCCGACCATGCCATCCGCACCGCCCGCGTTCCCGCCCGCCCCGCACCAACCGCCGTCCGCCCCGCCCGCTCCCCCGTACCCGCCCAGGTGAGGACCGCCCGTGACGCTCGACCCCACGACTGCCGAGCGCCGGGCCCTGATCACCGGGGCCACCGCCGGCATCGGCGCGGCGTTCACCCGGCGGCTCGCCGCCGACGGCTGGCACCTGGTGCTGGTCGCCCGCGACGCGGCCCGGTTGACCGAGATGGCCGATGAGCTGGGTTCCGCGTACGGCCGTGAGGTGGAGACGATCCCGGCGGATCTGTCCACCGACGACGGCTGCGCCATCGTCGAGCAGCGGCTCGCCGACGGCAGCCCTGTTCACCTGCTGGTAAACAACGCCGGAATCAGCCTCAACAAACCGTTCCTGCGCTCCACGGCGGAGGACGAGGCGCGCCTGTTGCGGCTCAACGTGCACGCGGTCATGCGGCTGACCCTGGCGGCGCTGCGACCGATGACCGAACGCCGAAATGGGGCAGTGATAAATGTCTCTTCGGTCGCCGGGTTCGGTACGGCGATGCCCGGGTCGACATACTCGGCCAGCAAGGCGTGGGTCACCAACTTCAGCGAGTCCGTCGGTCAGTCGGCGCGGCCGTTCGGTGTTCGCGTGATGGCCCTCTGTCCCGGCTACACCCGCACCGAGTTTCACCAGCGGGCCGGCATCAACATGTCCAAGACGCCGGAATGGCTGTGGCTGCGGGCCGAGGATGTGGTCGACGAGGCCCTGCGTGACCTGCGCAAAGGCAAGATGGTCAGCGTCCCGGCATGGAAGTACAAGGTGGTCGTCGCCGGCATGCGGCACGCCCCACGCCGGCTGCTCCAGGCGGTCGCGCGGGACACCCGCGGTCGCATCGGTCGCGACGAACGCTGAGCCTCGACCGGCACGCCAGTGCCGGGAGGTCGTTGGCGCAACATTGGCGCGCCGCTACCAGGACGGTCGCTGAGCGTAGTCGTGCATCGCCAACCATCGGTCCCCCGCCGGGCTGATCAGGGTGGACCCCGCACGCGGCGTTCAGACTTGCGCAGTAACCTCTATCGCCATGGGGGACCACGACGACCTGCGTAAATTCATTACCGACCTGGCTGTGGTCCACGGACGGGTCGTGCTCTCCTCGGGGCGTGAGGCAGACTGGTACGTGGATCTGCGGCGCGTCACGCTCCATCACCAGGCCGCTCCTCTGGTCGGCCGGGTGTTGCTCGACCTCACCGCCGACTGGGAGTACGACGCTGTCGGCGGCCTCACCCTGGGCGCGGATCCTGTCGCGCTCTCGATGCTGCACGCCGCCGCTCCGACCGGCCGGGCCCTGGACGCCTTTGTGGTGCGCAAGGCGGGCAAGGCGCACGGTTTGCAGCGGCGGATCGAGGGACCGGAGGTGGCCGGCCGCCGGGTGTTGGCGGTGGAGGATACGTCCACGACGGGCGGAAGTGTTTTGACCGCTGTCGAGGCGCTTCGTGAGGCCGGGGCGGAAGTCGTGGGCGTGGCGGTTATTGTTGATCGAGGCGCCGGCGACGCGGTGCGAGCCGCCGGATTGCCCTATCGGGCGGCCTATACGTTGGCTGACCTCGGCCTTGTGGCGTAAAAGTTTGCCGATTCGGATCTGCTGATATGCAGGCGGATCGATGCTGCTGGTGGAAGGATGGAATACGTGGGAACTGCGTTGGCCGAAATGACTATGCCTCAGATCTCGCCGCTCAACGGCGAGCCGATCGAACGTGCCGATGCCGAGCGTCTCGCCGGGGTCCTCAAGGCCCTTGCTGATCCTGCTCGGTTGCGGCTGCTCAGCCTGATCCAGTCGGCCCCCGAGGGTGAGGCGTGCGTCTGTGACCTGACGGCGCCGCTCGGCCTCTCTCAGCCGACGGTCAGTCATCACCTGCGTATCCTCACCGAGGCCGGCTTGCTGCAGCGGGAGAAGCGCGGTGTCTGGGCGTACTACAGCCTGGTCCCGAGTGCGATCGCGACGATCGCCGACCTGCTGACCCCGCCGCGTAAGCGGGCCACCAAGAAGGCCCGCTGACGTAGGTACTGCACGCCGTCCCGCGCCGGGACGGCGTCCGGTGGCGAGCCAGGGGTGGCGCCACCGGTGGGTGACACCTGCTCGTCCCCGGCCGCACCGCCGGAGGCCGGGTCCGACATGCCGACGGCCGACCCCCATACCGGGGGCCGGCCGTCGTCGTACGCCGGGTTCAGCGGTCCTGGCCGTGCTCCGGGCGCTGGCGGCCGTGCTGGTGCCCGTCGTGGTCGAACGCCTCGCGGGCCGCTTCCACCGCGCCAGCGGCACTGGCCGCCGCGACCACCGCGACCGCCTCGCCGCGCTTACGAGCCCGCCGGTCGCGGAGGAACTCGAAGAAGATCGGCAGCACCGAGATCAGGATGATCAGGGCCACCACCGGCAGGATGTAGTGGTCGATCTTGTCGCCGATGGCCTGGTAGATCTGCTCGGCCAGCAGGTAGCCGATCAGCAGGATGCCGTCCACCCAGAGCACCGCGCCGACGATGTTCCAGAGCAGGAACTTCCGCGCCGGCATGCCGAGTGCGCCCGCGACCGGGTTGAGGAACGTCCGGACGATCGGGATGAAGCGCGCCAGCACCACGGCCTTCGCCGGGCCGAACTTCTGGAAGTAGTACTCGGCCTTCTCCACGTACTCCTTTTTGAAGAGCCGCGAGTTCGGCCGCTCGAACATCGGCCGGCCATACCGCGCGCCGAGCCAGTGCCCCAGCTGGGCGCCGACGATCGCGCAGATCGGCCCGCCGATCAGGAGGCCAGCCAGGGAGAGGCGGGTGCCGTCGCCGAAGATCGCGTCCGCCACCGGTGACGACGCCACCCCGGCGAGGAACAACAGCGAGTCTCCAGGGAAGAAGAAGCCCACCAGGAGGCCGGTCTCGGCGAAGAGGATCACCCACACGCCGATCAGCCCGAAGGTCTGCAACAGATCCTTGGGATCGAGCGGGTTCAGGGCGACGCTCTCCACGAGAGCGCGAGTCTTCTCAGCTGTGTCCACGGCCACAAAGGGTACCGAAGCTCAGGTCCCGTGCCGCGCCGGACCGGCCCCGCGCCACCCGGCCGCGTAATGGGATCAACGATGGTGCCCCGCCGACCGTGGTGGTCGGCGGGGCACCGGTGGTGCGAGGTGGATCAGGCGACGAAGCGGGTCCGGCGGCGCTTGGCCACCAGGTAGCCGCCGACACCGACGGCCAGCAGCAGTGCGCCGAGGCCGGCGATCAGGCCGGTGGACTGACCGGTGACCGGCAGACCGCCGCCGTCACCGTCGCCGCCGCCCGTGCCGCCGCCGCCCGCGTTGACCAGGATCTTCGCGACGTCGTTCGACGGGACGAGGTCCTTCGCGAGGTTCTCGTCCGGGCCGCCGTGCATCAACTCGATGCTGCCGGCCAGGCTGCCCGGCTCGGTCACCTTCAGCGAGAACGGGAACTCGGCGGTCTTGCCCTTGCCGAGCACGCCGTCCACGAAGCAGGTGTACACGGCTGCTCCGGGCTTGCCGTTGTCCTCGCCGAACTCACCCTCCGCGTCCGCGCAGGTTTCGGGTGCCTCCACCGCCGTGGTGCCCTTGGGCAGAGTGACCACCGCGAGGGTGTAGAGCCCCCGGTCACCGCCGGCGTTGATCGCCGCCGGACCGCTGTTGGTGAAACCGACCTTGACCGGCACGGTCTTGCCAACCTCCGCCGACACCGACGCGCCGTTCGCCACCACGTCGGCCTGCTGGTCGCCCTGGACCTCGAGCCGAAGCAACGTCTCGTTGTTGGACGGGTTCACGTCGGTCTGCGCCGAGCGGGCGAAAGCCTTGGGCTTCTCGACGGGCTCCAGCTTCAGGACCCCGTCGGTGCCTTTCTCGCCCAGCTCGCCTGCGGTCGGCACCTCGGCGCGGAAAGCCTCCCAGTCGGCGGGGGTGAGCCACGTGGCGAAGCCGTAGTGCTCGCTGGGCGCCCAGGTGTCACCGGGAATGGCGAAACCGAATGACGAGTCGAGCTTCGCACCGTCACCCGATGCCAACGTCACATCGATCTTGCAAGCGAAGGCGTGAGCGTCGAAGTCTTCCTCCGTGTACTCGCAGTTCTCGTACCGCTGTTTCGGGGCGAGGCCGTACGAGCCGAAGTAGAAGAGCACCATGTCCTCGGCGGTCTTCTCGCCCGTGTTGCCCACGGACAGGGGTGTCTTCACGGTGGCGCCGGGGGCACCATCCAGGTACACGAGTGGCTCCGACACCAGATCGACACCCTCGCCGATTGTGATGGTGGAGCGGAAGCTGGCCGTACCGGCCTCGGGGGTGGTGACCGTGAACGTCAGCTCACCCTTCTGGCCTGCCTTTGCCGCATCACGGGCCAGCACGGTCAGGGCGAGTAGCCGTACGCCCGACTCCTGCTGATCCTTCACGGTGCAGGTGATGACGGTGGTGGTCTCTGTGCAGGAGCCGGGCCCGCCTGGGTTCTGCACCTCGGCGAAGCCATTGACCGCACTGCGGTCCACCGTGACGGTGTAGTCGGTCAACGGCTGCTCGACCAGGGAGTAGAGCGAGACCCACTTCTCGGGGCCGCCGGGAGCGACGATGATGTTGTTTGCGTAAAGGTCGAAGCCCTGCGCGGCCAGCGCTTCGGCCGGGGTCGGTGCCGCTACGGCCGGGCTGGCGGAGGCGGCGACGAACGCGCCTGCTACGCCCAGCCCAGCGAGCCAGCGCCGGGTGGAGTGCTTGAGCATATGGGGATTCCTCCATGAGCTGCCGTGGGTGGCTAGCGGATCTTAAGGATTCGTTAAGACGCTGTCGGCCCCGTCCGGCCGTCCTGAGCGGATACCGACCGAACGGCCAATCAGAGCGGACGTATCGGCTTGATCGATGTTGCGCCTCGTGCACCCCGATGAACCTGACGTGATGTCACCTCGGCAGATCAGTGCAGTGTTTCGCGGGTCCACGTCCGTCATCTCAGACAGGAACCCGGGAGGTGCAGTGACGTACGAGGATTTCGCGGATACGCGGCTGGCCCCGCTACTGCGGTACGCGGTCATGCTGACCGGCGATCCGCACCAGGCTCAGGATCTGGTCCAGGAAACGATGGTCCGGGTCCAGCTCAACTGGCGTCGGGTCGCCCGGGCGGATTCACCCGAGCGCTACGTGCGCCGGATGCTCACCAATCAGTACGTCGACTGGCGGCGTGGCTCCTGGGTACGCCGGGTGCTGCTGCGCGGGGAGCCCGACGCGACGGTGCCGGTGCCCACCGATCACGCCCAGTCCGCCGTGGACCGGGACCAGATCTGGTCCTGGTTGTCCCGGCTGCCGCGCCGGCAGCGGGCCACCCTGGTGCTGCGCTACTACGAAGACCTGCCCGACGCCGAGATCGCCGACATCCTCGGCTGCGCCGTCGGGACCGTGCGTTCGTCCATCTCCCGGGCCCTGGCCACGCTCCGGGCCGAGTACGTGGAGGCGTGAACATGATCGAGGACGACCTGCGTGCCGCCTTCGCCAGGCATGAGCCGCTGACTCCACCGACCGGCCCGCTGCGGGCCGCGATCGACCGGCTGGCGATCGGACGTCGGCGGCGTCGCCGCCGCTGGCAGGCCGGTGGTACGGCCTTGGCCATGCTCGGCGTACTGGGGATCGGGGTGCCCCTGTTGACTCCGGAGCGCGCCGGGCCGCCGCCCGCCGCCGAGCTGCTCTATGAGTCGGGTCGGCCGGTGCCGACGGGCGCGCTGAACATGCTGCTGCTCGGTATCGACGGCGACGGGCCGCAGGCGACGCGGGCGGACGCGGTGCTGTTGGTGCACATCCCGGCCGACCGCAGTCGCCCGTACCTGATCTCGCTGCCTCGTGACCTGGGGGTGTCGATCCCGGGCTACGGGACCGACAAGCTGAACGCCGCGTTCCCGCACGGCGTGGGATCCACCCGGCCGGAGATGACCAGGGGTTACGAGCTGACTCGGCGTACGGTCGCGGAACTGACCGGGATCCGGGTGGACGCCGGTGTGGTGCTGACCTACCGTGCCGTGCGGACGCTGACCGAGGCCGTGGACGGAGTGCCGGTCTGCCTCCCTGATCAGGTGCGATCGGCCCACACCCGGCGGGTTTTCCCGGCCGCGTGCCAGCGTCTCGACGGTGCCGCCGCCGTCGACCTGCTCCGCCAGCGGCGCGGGCTGCCCGAGGGCAGCCAGGACCGGGACCGCAACGCCCGGATCTTCGCGGGCGGGCTGGTCCGCCAGGCCACCGACCAGGGTGTGCTCACGAATCCGGTACGACTCGCCAAGCTGCTGGCCGCCGTCGGCCCGGACCTCGTGGTGTCGCCTGACCGGGCCGCCCTACTGGACCTGCTGCGGCTCGCACCCACACTGCGATCGGTCGACCCGGTCGGGCTCAGCCTGCCTGTCGTCGAGCCGACCGGGCAGGACCGCTACCTGCGCGCCGACCCGAAGCTCGCCCCGGAGTTCCTGACCGCACTCCGCGAGGATCGTCTCGGCGACTGGGCGGCCCGCCACCCGAAACTGGTCGACGGAACTCGCTGAACCGTCAGCGGTAGTCGTCCTCGTCCCCGGTGACCACCCGGGCCTGTTCCATCGCGTCCCAGTCGTCGACCTCCAGGCCGCGGTGCGGCTCGCTGTCGACGTCGTCGGGGCCGACCACCGCGGCCTGCTCGACCGCGTCGGCCGGCTCCGCCTCGGGGTCGCGTTCGTCCGGGGCAAGGTGGTCGCCGGGGGTGAAGTCCTCATCGGGCTGACCCATGGTCCCTCCCGGGGGTCTCGGGGCACGGTTCCCACCCACCGTACGGGCTGTGCCGGCGCCGCGCCCGGAAGCGGAGTAGGCGGAATCAGCCCTCCGCGACGCGACCCGATGCCAGGATGGTGCCGTGGGTTTCATCATCCGACTGGCGATCACCGCGGTCGCCTTGTGGATAACCACGCTGATCGTGCCCGGGGTCGACGTACACGGCCGCTCGGGTGGCAACACCGTTCTCACCCTGATCGTGGTGGCACTGATCTTCGGTGTGATCAACGCGGTGCTCAAACCGGTGATCAAGGTCGTCGGCTGCGTGTTCTACCTGCTGACCCTGGGCCTGTTCGCGCTGGTGGTCAATGCGTTGCTGTTCCTGCTCACCGACCGGATCGCCCGCGGGCTCGACCTGCCGTTCCAGGTGGACGGTTTCTGGGCGGCGTTCTGGGGAGCCATTGTGATGACCGTGGTCACCTGGCTGATCAGCGTCATCGTGCCGGACAACCTGGGTGAGCGGTGAACGGCTAGCACCGGGCCGGTTGTTCCGGCGCACCTCACCTACGGGATACTTCCGGCGGAGGACAGCGCGGTCCGGCGCACAAATGAACAACAGCGGCCAGCACGGCCGAGAGTGGTAAGTAAGGAGCGTTTGACATGCCCATCGCTTCCCCCGAGGCTTACGCGGAGATGCTGGACCGCGCCAAGGCTGGCCGGTACGCGTACCCCGCGATCAACGTGACCTCCTCCCAGACGCTGAACGCGGCGCTCAAGGGCTTCGCCGACGCGGAGAGCGACGGCATCATCCAGGTCTCCACCGGTGGTGCCGAGTACCTCTCCGGCCCCTCGATCAAGGACATGGTCACCGGCGCGGTGGCGTTCGCCGCGTACGCCCACGAGGTGGCCAAGAAGTACCCGGTCAACATCGCCCTGCACACCGACCACTGCCCGAAGGACAAGCTGGACGGGTTCGTCCGTCCGCTGATGGGCATCTCGCAGGAGCGGGTGAAGCGCGGCGAGGAGCCGCTGTACCAGTCGCACATGTGGGACGGCTCGGCCGTGCCGGTCGCGGAGAACCTGCAGATCGCCGCCCAGCTCCTCGATGAGGCCGCCAAGGGCAAGATCGTCCTTGAGATCGAGGTCGGTGTCGTCGGTGGCGAGGAGGACGGCGTCGAGAACGCCATCAACGACAAGCTCTACACCACCGTCGAGGACGGCCTGGCCATGGTCGAGGCGCTCGGCCTCGGCGAGAAGGGCCGCTACATGGCGGCGCTGACCTTCGGCAACGTGCACGGCGTCTACAAGCCGGGCAACGTGAAGCTCCGTCCGGAGATCCTCAAGCAGATCCAGGACGCGGTCGGCGCGAAGTACGGCAAGGACAAGCCGCTCAGCCTGGTCTTCCACGGCGGCTCGGGCTCCCTGCTGAGCGAGATCCGCGAGGCCCTGGACTACGGCGTGGTGAAGATGAACATCGACACCGACACCCAGTACGCCTTCACCCGGCCGGTCGCCGACCACATGCTGCGCAACTACGACGGCGTGCTGAAGATCGACGGCGAGGTCGGCAACAAGAAGCAGTACGACCCGCGCACCTGGGGCAAGGCCGCCGAGGCTGGCCTGGCCACCCGTGTCGTCGAGGCGTGCGAGCACCTGCGCTCCAGCGGCACCACGATGGCCAAGTAACGACGTACCACCGGCGGCCGGCTCCCCTCGGGGGCCGGCCGCCGCATTTTCTACGTCGTGAGCAGGCGAACGGCCTCGTGTACGTCGTCGGTGAGGTGGATCGTCGACGACAGGTCACCGAACGGGGACGCGGCCAGCAGTGGACGCAACAACGCCTCCACCGGCAGCTCCCGGGTCCAGTAGCCCCGGTCCAGGAAGATGTACGCGCCGCTGGCCCCGTCGGTGCCGTAGTAGGTCTTGGTGGCCGCCTGGAACACCTCCTGCACCGTGCCCGCCCGCCCCGGAGCGAAGACGATGCCGCCCCGGGCGAGTCGCAGGATGGTGTCCTCCCGGATCGCGTTGGAGAAGTACTTGGCGATCCGCCCGGCGAACAGGTTCGCGGGTTCGTGCCCGTACAGCCAGGTCGGGATGGCCAGCCCACCGGCACGCGCCCACGCCAGGTCGTCGCCGCGCTGCCGGGGCACGCCCGCGTACCGCTGCCGGACCGTCAACGCCGCGGCCGTGTACCGGCTCTGGTCGGTGAAGTCCGGCGCGGTGGCCATCAGGTCGATCGCCCCGGTCAGATCCGTCGCCGGCCGGTCCGCCAGGTAGGCGCCGAGGTTCGCCGCCTCCATCACCCCGGGACCGCCGCCGGTCACCACCAGCCGGTCGGCCCGCGCCAGCTCCCAACCCAGCACGGCCGCCATCCGGTACGCCGGGCTGCCGCGCCGCACCGCGTGCCCGCCCATGATGCCCACCACCGACTGCGGCCCGTACCTGGCCAGCCAGACCCGGGTGGCGTCGACCAGTGCGTTGTCCACCCCGTGGTCGTGCAGCCGTTGGCCCAGCGCCTCCCTGACATCCGGCAGCGCACCGCCGTGCGCGCGGTAGTGGTCGTACACCCGGCTGTCGTACATCCCGGTGAACCCGCCCTCGGCGAACCCGGCGGCCAGGTCCTCCGGGGTGTAGAGGTGTGTCGGCTGGGTCGGGTACGGCAGCCCCGAGAACGGCGGGACCACGTTCGCGCCGCGCCGGACCAGGTCGGCGCCGACGTCCCGGGACGCGAACCGGCAGCCCACGAAGAGGGTGCCGGCGACCTCGATGCCGGTCAGGTCGGGCACCGGCGCGAGGTCGAGGCGCAGGCCTTGCACGGTCAGACCGGTCAGCCGGCCGGTGGCCAACTGCCGGTCGAGTTCGTCCCGGCTCTGGATCTCGCCGGTGTGCAGGTGCGGCTCGATGACGTCCGCGGGAGGTGGGGTCGGCACCGGGCCATCCTGCCCGTCCGCCGGGCCCGGCCACACCTCGGCCCCGGAGTGGGACCGACAGGAGCCCGGCGGCCATGGCCACCGGGCTCCTGCTTAACCGGGTCCTGGGGAGGCTCCGGACCATTAGTTGTAGTGGAAAACACCTGGCAGCGGCATAGGCCGCAGGCGTGACCAACTCCTCAGCCGTTTAGCGGAACGCGTCGGCCGACCCGCTCGCGTGTCGCACTGTCCAGCGGGTTGAATGGGGCGATGCAGAACCTTTTGCCAGAGCCACCGGCCACCCGCCTGCCCGCGAACGACGAGGCCGACGCCGCCCTGGCCGCCGCCGAGGAGGCCGGCACCGATGAGGCGTTCGCCAGCGTGGCGGCCGGCTTCCCGACCTACAGTGCAGCCTGGGCGGAGCTCGCGGCCCGGGCGTTCGCACAGGACCAGGTGGTGACGGCGTACGCCTACGCGCGTACCGGCTACCACCGGGGCCTCGACCAGCTGCGCCGCAGCGGTTGGAAGGGCCACGGCCCGGTGCCGTGGTCACACGAGCCCAACCGGGGCTTCCTCCGCTGCCTGTACGTGCTCTCCCGCGCGGCGGACGAGATCGGCGAGGCCGACGAGGCGGCCCGCTGCGCCCAGTTCCTGCGCGACTGCGACCCCGAGGCGGCGGACGCGCTGGCCAGCAACTGACCCCGCTGCGACGGCCGGCCCGCTGCGGGGTCGGCCGTCGTACGGGTTACAGCCCCTCGGCGACCGAGGCGGCGATCTTCAGCCAGGCGTCTCGGGTGGCCGAGGAGAGTCCGCCGTACCGGATCGGCTCACCACTGTCGATGAGCCGCTCGTACGGGGCCAGCAGCACCGCCCGGGTACGGGCCGCGAAGTGCTCCTGGATGGCCGGCAGATCGATCTCCTTGCGGGACGGCGGCATCGACACCACCGTCACGGCCTGCCGGACCAGCCGTTGCCGGCCGCTCTGCTCCAGGTGGTCGAGCATCCGGGCGGCGGTCTCCGCCGAGTCGTTACGTGCCGACATGGTGACCACCAACTGGTCGGTGGCGTCCATCGAGGCCTGCCAGTTCTGCGCCCGGACGTTGTTCCCGGTGTCCACGAAGATCAACTTGTAGAACCGGCTGACCACCTCGCGGATCTCGGCGAACGCGGCCGCGGTCAGCATCTCGCCACCGGTCGCCGACTCGTCCGAGGCGAGCACGTCGAACATTCCCTCGCCCTGCGAGCGGACGTACTGCGACAGGTCGCCGACCCGCCCGTGCGCGCCCTGGAACTGCCCGAGGTCGCGCAGCATGTCCCGCACCGTGCGGGAGTGGAAATCCTGCTGGGCGCGCATCCCGAGGGTGCCCTGGGTCTCGTTGTTGTCCCAGGCCAGCACGTAGCCACCGCGCTTCTGGCCGAATGTCATCGCGAGCAGCAGGATGGCCACCGTCTTACCGGCGCCACCCTTCGGGTTGACCACCGTCACCTGACGCAGCCCGCCGAAGTTGCGGCGCACCATCTCGATGTCCCGCTTGAGTTCCTGCTCGTGCCGCCCCGGGGAGAGCCGGAGCAGCCCCATCTTGTTGACCACCGCGCGTACACCCATGGTCGCCACCGGGTCGGCGGGCCGAACCTGCCGACGCCGGGCGAAGTCCTCCGCGGTCGGTGCCGGCGTGGCCTCCGGCGTCCAGTTGGCGTCCGGGTATCCGGTGGCGTCCGGGTATCCCGTGGTGGGCACGCGGGCCACCCCCTCGGCCTCCTGGTACGGCTGCCCGGAGGGGACACCGGGCGAACCCTGCTGCCATGGCGGTGGGTACCAACCCGGTGACGGCGGGAACGGCCCGGGTGGTGGGGTCGTCGGCCCGGCCTGCGGGGGAGCCTGCTGCGGCGCTGGGCCACCGTGCGGCGGGTTGCTGAACTGCGTCAGGTCGGGCGGGGGCGGGATCTGCGGTGGGCCCGCCTGGCCAGGGATCGCCGGGGTGAACGACGGAGCCGAGTACGTCGGACCGGAGTGCGCTTCGCCACGGCCGGCCTGCGGGTCGCCGGAGTGCGGCGCCTGCGGTCCGGGCGGGGCGGGGATCGGTGGCGTCGCGGTGGCGGCCTCGTCGCGGGCCGGCGTACCCGCCCCGGCCGGACGTTGCGGCGGATACGCCCACGGGGACTCGGTGCCCGGCCGCGCCGCTCCGCTGGCGGACCCCGCGCCCCCGGTTCCGCCACCCTGACTCGCCGGTCCGGCCGGCGCGGGACCGGCCGTCGCGGAGTCTGCCGTCGCGGGACCTGCGGGGGTGCGGCCTGCGGCGGTGGGGCCTGCGCCGGTGCGGCCTGCGGCGGTGGGGCCTGCGCTGGCAGGGCTGTCGGTGGGCGCGGCCCCTGCGGTGGGGCGGCCGGTGGACGTGGCTGCTGCGGTGGGCCGATCCAGGGTGAACGGCAGGTCCAGGTCGACACCGCCCGGCGTGCTCGGAGAGGCGGGGACAGTGGTCCGACCCCGGTCACCCGCCTGCGTCGGCGCCACCCCGGCGGTGCTCGCGGCATCGGGTGGGCTGTCCGTCGGCACGGAGGCGGTGTTCGCTGTCGCAGCGCTCGCAGGAGTGGCGGGTATCCCGGTGCCGCCCGGCCCGTCGCTGCTCGCGGAAGCGCCGGCTGCCGAGGGCGCCCGCGGGGTGGCCGCTGCCGGCGGTGCCGGGGGCGTGCCCGTTGCCGGCGGTGCCGGGGACGTGCCCGTTGCCGGCGGTGCCGGCGGAGTAGCCGGTGCCGGCGGCGTGCCCGCTGCCGGCGGAGCGGGCGGAGTCGACGCAGCGGCTGGCTCGGCGGCGTCAGCCGGCGGTGGCCAACTCGGCCGCGGCGGCGCCCAGCCCGACTCGGCACCGGACGGGCCGCTCACCCCCCAGCCCCCAGGCGGCGAGACGGCGCCCGTGAGCGACGGGTAGTCGGACGGAGAGGGCGGCGGCAGGGCCGCAGCCCCGGGCTGCCCGGGAACCGGCGGTCGGCCGATCGGCGGCGCGGCCACCGGCGGTGTCACCGGCGCAGGCGCGACCGACGACGGCGCACCCCGTTGCTCGGAGACCGCCGCCCAGGGCGGTACCGGACCACCCGCGCCCAGGTCGGCCGAATCCGGTGGCCAGAGTGGTTCGATGTCCCGCTCCGGCACCGGCTGCTGGCCGGGCACCTGAGCCCGGTCGGCGTTCTCGTCCATTACGGCCCTCCCCAGTCCTCCTGCGAGGATAGGCCCATCCGCCCACGAGGGCCGGTCGGCGCGGTCGAGGTCAGATCGACCAGACGGCCCAGGCGCCCGGCTCGACCCACCAGGAACGCTTCCGGGTCAGCTCGCCCTCGACACCATCGTCGAGGTACGGCACCTTCTCCTCCCTGGGCAGCACCGACACCGCTCGTCCACGGGCCCGCCGGACTTCCAGGCGTACCCGCTTGCGACCCAACGCCGAGCGGACGACCACCGGTACGGCCACCGCGACCTCGACCTGACCGTCGGCCGGATCCGGCGCGGTCAGCAGCGTCACGTCGCCGAGCGCCGCGTACCCGCCGGCGTTGCCGACCGCGCAGGCCAACAACGGCTCGTCGCCGTTGGTGAGGACGGTGTCGTCCACCTCCACCCGGGCCCGCCAGTGCAGCGGCCGGCCGGCGTCGTCGGCGGCGCCGAGCAGCGCGCCGTCCAGGGTCACCGAGCCGCCGTCGTTGCGTAGCAGATCCAGCCGGCGGGGCGTGCCGTCCAGCACCGCTGCGGCCACCGCTGCCGGGTCGCGAGGCAGCCCGAGCTGCGCGGCCAGGTCCCGGTGGGTGCCGCCACGGGCCGGGTCGAGGGGGAGTACGGCCACCGGCGGCAGATCCGGCAGGGTCCGGTTGCCGGGCAGATCCGCCGGGCGGCGGCTCGGCGGTGGTGCGTACCGCCGGACCAGCCGGCGCAGCACGGCGCGCAACTGCCCGTCGCTGGCCGTCGCAACGACCAGGCGGGTCTTGCCGTCCGGGTCCGGCCAGGTGAGGCCGTCCGGGCGGGCCGGGCCGTCGAGGCGAGCCAATACCGCGTCGATCTCCGCGTCGGAGCGGGCGGTGACCGTCTCCACCCGGGCGCCCCGGGCGTTCAGCGCATCGGCGCAGGCCAGCACCGGCACCCGCGGCCGCTCGGTGGCGCACCGCTCGGTGTCACCGCCGGCCTGGGTCGTCTGGCCGGTGTCGGTCCGGCCGTTGTCTGTCTCGCCTGTCGGGTCGGTGTCGGCCTCGGTCGCACCGCCGCAGCAGGCCCCTCCGCTGCCACAGCCCCCTGGAGCGTCCCGCTCCGAACCGAGGGTGAGCAGCACCACGTCGTACACGGAAGGAGCCTCCTGCCTCTCGACGCGACCCCTGCCGGCCACGCCGTCACTACTTGTTAACCTGACACCCCGGGCTCGCCAACCGGTCGCCACCTGGCACCCGAGCCTTCTGGAGGCGGAAAAGATGCCAGCGATCGTGCTCATCGGCGCTCAGTGGGGCGACGAGGGCAAGGGCAAGGTTACCGACCTGCTGGGTGAGCGGGTCGACTACGTCGTGCGCTACTCCGGCGGCAACAACGCCGGCCACACGGTGATCACCCCGGACGGCCAGAAGTACGCACTGCATCTGATGCCCTCCGGTGCGCTCTCGCCCAACGCGATGATCGTCATCGGCAACGGTGTGGTGGTCGACCCGAAGGTGCTGCTCGCCGAGATCGACGGCCTGGCGGAGCGCGGCGTCGACGTGTCCCGGCTGCGCATCTCCGGTGACGCGCACCTGATCATGCCGCACCACCGGGCCCTGGACCGGGTGATCGAGCGCTACCTCGGCTCGTCCCGGATCGGCACCACCGGCCGGGGCATCGGCCCGGCGTACGGCGACAAGGTCGCCCGGATCGGCATCCGGCTCCAGGACCTGCTCGACCCGGGCATCCTGCGCAAGAAGCTGGAACTCGCGCTGCGTGAGAAGAACCAGATCCTGTTCAAGGTCTACAACCGCAAGGCGATCGACGTCGACGCGACCGTCGAGGAGTACCTGGAGTACGCGGAGCGGCTCAAGCCGTACATCGCGGAGACCCGGGCGATGCTCTGGGACGCCCTGGACCGGGGCGAGACGGTGCTGCTGGAGGGCGCCCAGGCCACCATGCTCGACATGGACCACGGCACGTACCCCTTCGTGACCTCGTCCAACCCGACCGCCGGTGGTGCCTGCGTGGGCGCTGGCATCCCGCCGACCGCGATCAACAAGGTGATCGCGGTGAGCAAGGCGTACACGACCCGGGTCGGCGCCGGGCCGTTCCCGACCGAGCTTTTCGACGCCAACGGTGAGCACCTGCGCAAGATCGGTGCGGAGTACGGCACCACCACCGGGCGGGAACGCCGGTGCGGGTGGTTCGACGCGGTCGTGGCCCGGTACGCCTGCCGCCTCAACGGCGTCACCGACCTGGTCATCACCAAGCTGGACGTGCTCACGGGGATGCCCAAGGTCCCGATCTGCGTCGGCTACGAGATCAACGGCGTCCGGGTCGACGACATGCCGATGAGCCAGACGGACTTCCACCACGCCACGCCCGTCTACGAGGAACTCGACGGCTGGTGGGAGGACATCACCAAGGCCCGTACCGCCGACGACCTGCCGGAGAACGCCCGCCGCTACATCGCCCGGGTAGAGGAACTCTGCAACACCAGAGTGAGCGTCGTAGGCGTAGGCCCAGGCCGAGACGAAAACGTCCTCCTCCACCCCCTCCTCCCCTAACCCCACCCCACCCCCCGGGCACTGCCCCCCGGGGGGCATCCTGGTCGATCATGAAGTTATTGCCATCTCGCTGGGCGTGTTGTGGCAATAACTTCATGATCGACGCGATCTAGGTGCGGGTTATCCACAGGGGCAGGGTGGTTGTCCACAGGGGGGTGCCCTGGGCTTGTTGGTCGGTCAGGGTGGCCGGGTGGACGCCTTGGAGGTTGTGCGGCGGGTCGCGGCCGAGCGGGATGGCATTGTGACGCTCGCGCAGGCGCGAGCCGCAGGCTTGAGCACGCATGAGGTGCGGCGGTTCTGCCGGGCCGGGCGCTGGCGTGTCGTGGCGCGGGGAAGCTACCTCGTCGACGCCGACCTGTACGACGACGTGCCCCGACGGGCGCAGATCAGGGCTGCGGTGGCCTCCTTTGGCCTGGCGGCCGCCGCAGTGCTCTCAACGGCCGCCGAGCTGCACGGGGTGGCCGGAATGAGGGTCACCGAGTTGATTCATCTGTCGGTGCCGGGTCCTGTAGCCAGGCCGGCTCGACTCGCTCATCCGCAGGTCGTGGTCCATCAGTTGGTGATTCCAGCTGAGCACCTCGTCCGGGTGAACGGAATCAGCGCTACTGGGCCGCTGCGGACCCTCGCAGATCTCTGTCTGTGGGCTGATCGTTTCTCGGCGGTGAGCGTGCTGGATTCGGCGGTGAATCGCCGTCTCGTGACCGCCGATGACCTGCTGACCATCCCGCGTCTCATTCGCGGGCGGCGCGGTGCGATCGCTGCTCGTGGCTACCTTGGCGAGGCGGACGGGCGGGCGCAGTCGCCGCTCGAAACGCGCGCCCGGCTCCGCTGTGTCGACGGCAGGGTTGCGCCCGACGCGTTGCAGCTCGAGGTCCGCGACGAAGACGGCTATCTGCTCGGCATCGGCGATCTTGGCTGGCGCGGTCCCCGGATCATCGCCGAGGCCGACGGTCGCGGCCCGCATGATGTTCCCGAGGCCGCCTACGCGGACCGTCGCCGGCAGAACCGCCTGGTCAATGCCGGCTGGACCGTGCTTCGCTTCACCTGGTCGGACACCCTCCGCCCGGACTACATCCCGTGGACCGTCCGCCGGGCAATCGCCGCTGCCCGGCGGCGTCGACCATGAAGTTGTTGCCAAGAAACGCCGAGGTGGTGGGCAACAACTTCATGATCAACGAGTGTGGCGGCGGGGACAGTAGGATCTGGGGTCGTGCGGGTTCTTTTGGTGGGTGGTGGGGGACGCGAGCACGCGCTTGCGCTCGGGTTGGTGGCGGATCCGGCTGTTACCGCGTTGATCGCGGCGCCGGGTAACCCCGGGATCGCGAGCCTGGCCGAGTCGCGGGCCGTCAACGGGACCGACCCGGCGGCGGTGGCGGCGCTGGCCGTGGAGACCGCGGCCGACCTGGTGGTGATCGGGCCGGAGGCGCCGTTGGTGGCCGGGGTCGCGGACGCGGTACGCGCCAAGGGCATCGCCGTCTTCGGTCCCTCCGGTGCGGCCGCCCAGCTCGAGGGTTCCAAGGCGTTCGCCAAGGACGTGATGACCGCCGCCGGCGTGCCGACCGCCCGGGCGTACGTCTGCACGGACGAGGAGAGCACTGCTCGGGCGCTGGACGAGTTCGGCGCCCCGTACGTGGTGAAGGACGACGGGCTCGCCGCCGGCAAGGGCGTGGTGGTGACCGACGACCGGTCCGCCGCGTTGGCGCATGCCAGCGAATGTGGACGGGTCGTGGTCGAGGAGTTCCTCGACGGCCCTGAGGTCAGCCTCTTCGTGGTCACCGACGGTGCGGCGGCGCTACCGCTGCTGCCGGCCCAGGACTTCAAGCGGCTCGGGGACGGCGACACCGGGCCGAACACCGGCGGCATGGGAGCGTACGCACCGCTGGCCTGGGCCCCGCCCGGCCTGGTCGACGACGTCATGCGTGACGTGGTCCATCCCACCCTGGCCGAGATGCGCCGCCGGGGCACCCCGTTCGCTGGCCTGCTCTACGTCGGGCTCGCGATCACCGCTGCCGGCCCTCGGGTGATCGAGTTCAACGCGCGCTTCGGTGACCCGGAGACCCAGGTGGTGCTCGCGTTGCTGGAGACCCCGCTGGGCGGGCTGCTGCACGCGGCGGCCACCGGCACGCTGGCCGAGCATCCGCCGCTGCGCTGGCGGGACGGAAGCGCGGTCACCGTGGTGCTCGCCGCGCAGGGCTACCCGGTCGCGCCGCGTACCGGTGACGTCATCACCGGCGCCGACCGGCCGGGCATCATCCACGCGGGCACCGTCCGCCGGGCCGGCGACGGTGCGTTGCTCTCCGCTGGCGGCCGGGTGCTCTGCGGTACGGCCACCGGCCCCGACCTGGCCTCCGCGCGGGACGCCGCGTACGCGCTGGTGGGCGGGGTGGAGTTGGCCGGCGCGCAGCATCGCACCGACATCGCCACCGCCGCGATCGAGGATCGGATCACGATCCCGGGCTGAGCCGGGCACCCGCGGGCTCAGCCGTAGTAGCGGCGCAGTTCGCGGGCGAGCACCTTGCCGGTGGCGTTACGGGGCAGGTACTTCACGAAGATCACGTCTCGGGGGACGGAGAATCGGGCCAGGTAGTGCCGGACGTACTCGCGTACCGCCTCGGGGTCGAGCGTCTCGCCCGGGTACAGGGCGAGGAACGCGGACAGACGCTGGCCGTACTCGGGGTCGGGGACGCCGATCACGGCCGCCTCGCGGACCTGGGGCAGTTGGGCGAGTAGATCCTCCACCTCGGACGGGAAGACGTTCTCGCCACCGGAGACGATCATGTCGTCGGCCCGGCCGTCGACGAAGAGCAGCCCGTCGGCGTTGAGCCGGCCGAGGTCGCCGGTGTCGAGCAGGCCGTCGTGAGCCTCCCGGCTGGCTCCCGAGGTGTAGCCCTCGAAGAGCATCTCGTTGCCGACGAAGATCCGCCCGACCCGTCCGTTCGGCACCGGCTGGCCGTCGTCGTCGAGCATCTCCAGCCGGGTGCCGTGCGGCGGTCGACCGGCCGTGGTGGGTGCCTGGCGCAGGTCCTCCGGGCCGGCGATGGAGGCCCAGGAGACCTCGGTGGAACCGTAGAGGTTGTACAGGACGTCGCCGTAGACCTCCATGAATGCGGGTGCCAGCCCGCCGGGCAGCGCCGAACCGCTGACCGCGACGACCTTGAGCGGGGGGCGCGGTTCCGGCGGGGGTACCTCCAGCAGGCGCTGCACCATGACCGGTACGGCGAACAGCGCGTCACAGCGGTTCGCCGTCAGGGCTGCGAGCGTGGCGGCCGGATCGAAGCGTCGGTGCAGCACGACGGTGGCCCGCAGTGCCAGGCAGACCTGGAGGGCGGCGAACCCCCAGGTGTGGAAGATCGGCGCGGCGATCATCACCCGGTCGCGGGCGTGTAGCGGGATGCGGTCGATGATGGACACCAGCGGGCCGAAGCCGCTCGGCGTGGGTCGACGGGCACCCTTGGGCGTACCGGTGGTGCCGGACGTGAGCACGATGATCCGGCCGTCCCGCTCCGGCGGGTGCAGGTCACCGGGCAGGGCCCCGGCCACCAGGTCCTCGCGGGCGCGTTCGTCGAGGCGGGGCAGGTCGGCGGGAAGGCCGAGGACCCGATCGGCGAACTCGTCGTCGTGCACCAGCAGCCGCAACCGCTGCTCCTCGGCCACGGTGCCCAGCTGGGCTGCGGAGAGCCCGGTGTTGACCAGCACCGCGTCGACGCCGAGAAGGGTGGCCGCGACGATCGTCTCGATCAGCCCGTGGTGGTTGCGGCAGAGCACGCCGATCCGATCGCCGGTCTGTACGCCGAGACCGGCCCGCATCGATCGGGCCATCCGTTCGGCCCGGTCGAGCAGGTCGTGGTACGTCAGCTCGACGCCGTTCTCGTCGATGACCGCCGTCCGGCCGGGGTCCCGGGCCGCTGCCTGGCGTAGCTCGCCCGCCAGGCTCCACCCCCACGTACGCAAGGCGTTGAGCTGCGAGGCGATCCGGACCGGGCTGCCGGGGGTGAGTAGCCCGCGACGGGTCAGCGTGGCGACGATGAACGGCAGGTCCATGCCGCAGACCTCCTAGGGGGTGGTGCGCGGACGGGGTGATCAGGTGCCCCGTCCATCAGGGCGTCTTTCCTTGATCATGCACTGGGCGCGGCTGGAGGCCCAGTTGGCGTCGGCGTGGAGTGACGAAGACGGCACAGATCGTGGAATCCGGGGCGGCGTGGTACGCGGATGCGGCGGCCGTCTCGGCCCGGCGCCGCCGAGGCGGTGCCGGGCCGAGGAGTCAGCGGATCTGCGTCCCGGAGATCGCCCGGGAGATGACCAGTCGTTGGATCTCGGAGGTGCCCTCGAAGATGGTGTAGATCTTGGCGTCCCGGTACCAGCGCTCGACCGGATGGTCGCGCAGGAAACCGGCTCCGCCGAGCAACTGCACCGCCTTCTCGGTGACCGACACGGCCACCTCGCCGGCCTTGAGCTTGGACATCGAGCCCTCGCCCGCCGTGAACGGGCGGTTGTTGCGGCCCATCCAGGAGGCGCGCCAGACCAGCAACCGCGCCGCGTCGATCTCCATCCGCATGTCGGCCAGCGCGAACGCGACCGCCTGGTTCTCGATGATCGGCCGTCCGAACTGGACCCGGTCCTTCGCGTAGTCCAGGGCGTACTCGTAGGCGGCCCGGGCCACGCCGAGCGCCTGCGCACCGACCGTGGGTCGGGACAGTTCGAAGGTGCGCATGGCGGCCTGTCCGGTGGCCCGCTGACCGGAGCGGGCCCGGTCGAGGCGTTCCAGCAGAGCGTCCCGCCCGCCGAGCAGGCAGCGGCCGGGCACGCGTACCCCGTCGAGGAAGACGTCGGCGGTGTGTGACGCGCGCAGGCCGAGTTTGCGCAGCTTGCGGGTGGCGGCCAGGCCGGGGGTGCCCGGCGGTACGACGAACGCCGCCTGCCCCCGGGAGCCGAGCGTGGGGTCGACCGAGGCGGTGACCACGTGCACCCCGGCGATCCCGCCGTTGGTGGCGTACGCCTTCTGCCCGGTCAGCACCCACTCGTCGGTCGCCTCGTCGTAGACGGCCCGGGTCCGCATGGCACCGACGTCCGAGCCGGCTTCCGGCTCGCTGGTGCAGAACGCGGCGACGGCCGGCGAGTCGACGTCGCCGAAGCACTGCGGCACCCACTCGACCATCTGGTCGGGGGTGCCGGCGCCGTAGATGGCGGCGACGGCGAGCGAGGTGCCGAAGATGGAGAGGCCGATGCCGGCGTCACCCCAGAAGAGTTCCTCGCTGGCGATGGGCAGGGAGAGCCCGGTCGGGTCGGCCCAGCAGGTGGCGAGGAATTCGAAGCCGTAGAGGCCGACCTTGGCGGCTTCCTGGATGACCGGCCACGGGGTGTCCTCGCGCTCGTCCCACTCGGCGGCGGCCGGGCGCACGACCTCGGCGGCGAAGCCGTGCACCCAGTCGCGTAGATCCCGCTGTTCCTCGTTCAGGTCGAGCGAGAACTCAGCCATGTCAGGCCTTGGGGATGTCGAACAGGTTGGCGATGTTGGCGGCGAGCCCGAGGTCGCCCTTCGCCTTCAGCTTGCCGGTCATGAACATCATCACCGGGTTGGCGCCACCGGAGACGATCTTCAGGAATTCGACCGGGCCCATGGTCAGGCTCAGCTTCGGGTCGTGCTGCGGGGTCTCGTTCACCACGCACGTGCCGTCGGCGACGACCACCTCGTAGGTGTCGCTGCCACCGTCGGGGCGACCGGTGATGACCCAGTGGATGACCGCGTTGGTGGAACCAGCCCGGTCGGCGCGGAACAGGGACGGCATCCGGCCGAACACCTCGCTGAGGACCTTGCCGCGCAGGTCGCCGGACATCACCTGGGCGATCTTGTCATCCGGGGTGGACTTGACCAGCTGGGCGAACTCCTTGGGGCCCACGTTGGCGAAGGTGGCCGGGTCGAAGTCAGTCATCAGGTGCGCCTTCCGGAAGATTGGCTACTCGCGCGTAACCTTACGCACGAGTAGGTATGCTCGCAAGGTGTCCAGCGTCCCCGCCTTCAAGCGCCTGCCGCGCGCCGTCCGCGAGCAGCAGATGCTCGACGCGGCCGTCAAGGTCTTCTCCCGCCGTGGCTTCCACGCCGCCAGCATGGACGAGATCGCCGAGGACGCCGGCATCTCCAAGCCCATGGTGTACGCGTACCTCGGCACCAAGGAGGAGCTCTTCGTCGCCTGCCTGCACCGGGAGGGCACCCGGATGATGCAGGCCATCGCCGGCGCCGCAGCCCCCGACCTGCCCGCCGACGAGCGGCTCTGGCGAGGGCTGCGGGCGTTCTTCGGTTTCGTGGGCGCGCACCGCGACGGCTGGGCGGTGCTCTACCGGCAGGCTCGGGGGGAGCAGCCGTTCGCCGGTGAGTTGGCCGCCATGCGGGCCCGGCTGGTCGAGGTGGTCGCCGGGATGCTCGACCACGCGCTGCGCGCCGAGGGCCGCGAGATCGCCGCCACCGACCTGGAGGTCGTCGCGTACGCGCTGGTCGGCGCGACCGAGTCGCTGGCCGACTGGCTCGCGGACCACCCGGAGGCCGACCCGGAGAAGACGGCCACCCGGATGATGAACGTCGCCTGGCTGGGTGCCGGCCAGCTCCTGCACGGCGCCACCTGGCGACCGCCGGCCGACTGACCGCCCCGACATCACCGCACCCGTGTCCGACCCACCGGCTCGGTCGTCGGAGCCGGTCGCGTGGATCGGCGACGGTTGCCGAGCCAGCGGACCACCTCGACGACCAGGGTCACCGTCAGCGCGAGCCCCAGACCGAGCAGCAGGCCACGCACCGGGTCCTGTTCGAAGGCCAGCCCGCCGACGTAGCCGACCAGCGCCGAGTAGAGCCCCCACGAGCCGGCGGCGAGCGCGTCGAAGGCCAGGAACCGCCGCCGGGGATAGTGCACCGCGCCCATGGTGAGGGTGACCGCGGTCCGGCCGCCCGGTACGTAGCGGGCCACGGTGAGGATCAGACCGCCGCGCGTCGTGATCCCCCGACGGGCCCACTCGATGGCGGTCCGGCGCCGGCCGTCGGGCGGCAGCCGGTCGAGCAGCCGGCCGCCGCCGCGCCGGCCGATGGCGTACGACACGTGGTCGCCGACCAGTGCCCCGGCGGCGGCCACCAGGATCACCGCGGGCAGGTACGGCGCGCCGGAGGCCGCGAACACCCCGGCGGTGATCACCGCTGTCTCGCTCGGCACCACCGGGAAGAAGCCGTCGAGCACCGCGATCGCGAAGATCGCCAGGTACACCCAGGGTGAAGACATCGTCTCGTGCAGCAGGTCGAGCAGATTCATGATTCCGATGCTGGTACCGGCGGCGGCTTCCGCCATCGGCCAGTGGTCAGGTGGGCGCCACTACTTAGGTAGCGACCGGCCCGGACGGCGGGTAGGGGTCTTCCCCCACCGCACCCGGGTCTGCCGGGCGGGGGCGAGCCGACCCGCCGGTGGAGCCCTACGCTCACTGCGTGGCCTCCAGCGCCGTCGTGCCCCGGCGGGTCGTCGAGCGGTACGCCCCGCTGCTGCTCGCCGTCGTGGTCGCCGCCGCCGTCTGGGCCAGCGCGACCGGCGCGATCGGGGTCCGCTCGCCGCTGCCGAGGGTCGTCGTGCTGCTCATCGCCGTGGCCTCCGGTTGCGCCGCCGGCCTGGCCTGGACCCGCCGCTGGCCGCTGTTCCTGGCCGCCGCGGTCGGCTGGTTGGTGCTCGCCGCCGCGGCACCCGGCGTGGTCGCCTCGTACCAGGCGGGCCTGCGGCTGCGTGGCCGGCGGCTCACCGGTTTCCTCGTCGGCGCCGCCCTCGTGCTGGCCGGTGGAGTGCTGGTCGGGCTGGCGGTGGGCGGTGTACGCCGGCTCACCACCGCCACCTTCGGCAACGTGCTGCTGCTCGCCGCCTGCGGCGTCGGGCTCCCGTTCGTTGTCGGCCTGTGGGTGCGGGCACGCCGGGACACGCTCGCCGCGTTGCGGGACCGGGCCGAGCAGTTGGAACGCGAGCGGGAGGCCCACGCCGACCGGGTCCGCGCCGAGGAGCGGACCCGGATCGCCCGGGAGATGCACGACGTGGTGGCGCACCGGGTCTCGCTGATGGTGGTGCATGCCGGGGCGCTGGAGGTGACCGCCCGGGACCCGGCGACCGTCGAGGCGGCCGCGCTGATCCGTACGACCGGCCGGCAGGCGCTCACCGACCTGCGCGAGGTGCTGGGCGTGCTGCGACAGGCCGGCCCGGCCGTGCTGCCGGAGCGAGGGCTCGACGCGCTGGACGAGTTGATCGGGGAGTCCCGCACCGCCGGGCTGCGGGTGTACCGGCGGGACGAGGGCGTTCCGACGGCACTACCGGCGACCGTGGAACGCACCGCCTACCGGGTGGTCCGCGAGGCGCTGACCAATGTGCGCAAGCACGCCGCCGACGCCGAGACCGCCGTCCGCCTGCGCTACTTGCCCGACGGGTTGGAGGTGGTGGTCCGTAACGGCCCGTCCGCGGGCGGACCCGTTCTGCCCGGTGCCGGGCAGGGGCTGCTCGGGCTGCGCGAGCGGGTGGAACTGCTCGGCGGCCGGCTGGAGGCGACGCCCGTGGACGACGGTTTCCTGGTCCGGGCCCTGATCCCGCTGGCGGGTGCGGCGTGATCCGGGTGGTGGTGGTCGACGACGAGCAACTGGTCCGCGCCGGGCTGCGGTTGATCCTGGAGGCGGCGGAGGACATCACGGTGGTGGGCGAGGCGGCGGACGGCGCCGGCGCGCTGGAGCAGGCCCGCCGGTTACGCCCCGACGTGGTGCTGCTCGACGTGCGGATGCCGGGGGTGGACGGGCTGACCGTCGCGCCCGAGGTGGTCGCCGCCGGGCCGAAGGTGATCATGTTGACCACCTTCGACCTCGACGAGTACGTGCACCGGGCGCTGCGGGCCGGGGCGGTCGGCTTCCTGCTCAAGGACACCCCGCCCCGCGACCTGGCCGCCGCCGTCCGGACGGTGGCCGCCGGGAACGCGATGCTCGCCCCGACGGTGACCCGACGCCTGATCAGCTCGTTCGCCGAGCGTGGCCCGGCCCGCCGGGACGCGGCTCGCCAGCGCCTCGCACCGCTCACCGCGCGGGAGCTGGAGATCGTTCGTGAGGTGGCGCGCGGGCACGGCAACGCGGAGATCGCCCGGCGGCTGACGATGAGCGAGGCCACCGTGAAGGCACACGTCAGCCGGGCGCTGGCGAAACTCCAGGCGGACAACCGGGTGCAGCTGGCGATCCTGGTGCACGACGCGGACCTGCTGTGACGGCTGCGCCGGTCAGTTGCGGGCAGCGGCGCGGCTGCGTGCGCGGCGGCGCAGCCAACGGAAGCCCTCGATGCCCAACGTGACGATCACCGAGAGGCCGATCCCGGCGAGGATGCCCTTGACGGGGTGGCGCTCGAAGGCCAGCCCGCCGAAGTAGCCGAGCAGCCCGCAGTACAGCGCCCAGGTGACCGTTGCGATCGCGTCATAGAGCAGGAACGCCCGGCGGGGATAACGGACCGCGCCCATGGTGAGGGTGACCGCGGTCCGGCCGCCGGGCACGTACCGGGAGGTGGTCAGGATCAGCCCGCCGCGCTGTTCCAACGCGCGTCGGGCCCACTCCGAGCTGGCCCGCCGGCGGCTGTCGTCGGGAAACCGGGCGAACCAGTTCGCGCCGCCGCCGCGCCCGATGGCGTACGAGACGTGGTCGCCGGCGCAGGCGCCCAGCGCGGCGGCGACGATCACCGCCACCAGGTTGGGGTTGCCGCCGATGGAGAGCACAGCGGCTGTGATGACGGCTGCCTCGCCGGGTACGGCCGGGAAGAACGCGTCGACCGCCGTGAGCCCGAAGATCAGCAGGTACACCCATGGCGAGGTGACCAGCTGTCGGAGCAGGTCGAGCGCGGAGTCCATGCCCCCATGCTTGTCGGGCGCGCCCCGCCCGGTGGCCGAGTCGCCGGATCGCCCGCGCCTTCGGTGGTGGGCGTCAGGCCGAGCGGACCAGGGCCGGTGGGGCGAGCAGCGGGCCGTGCGGGGTCTTGTCGTCGGCGGTGGGACCGTGCGAGGTCAGCACCACCGGCCTGCCCAGCTCGGCGCGTACCGCCTCCACCCAGTCGGGCGACGGGGCGTCGTACAGCGGGCGGGAGCGCAGCAGGCGGGCGGTGAGCGCGGCCTGTCGGTCCAGGTCCCCGGGCGGGCCCGGGGTGAGTCGGTCGGTGGTGTCGTAGCGGCGGCAGATTCGCAGGCCCGGGCCTGCGAGGTCGAGGTGGGTCAGCGCCAGACCGTCGACCCCGCCGGCCGCCGCGAGGGCGTACCGGTGGGCGACCGCGTCGAAGTGGCCGAACCGGAACCGGCCCTGCCACGGGTTCGTCGGGTTGTGCGGGTCGGTCAGTGGCAGGGCCGGGTCCTCGGTCACGAGCGGCCCGGGACCGTGCCGGGTGGTGACCAGCCGGAGCACCCCGATCCGGGTCGCGCCGCCGGGCAGGCCCGCCTCGGTGAGCAGGCTGTCGCTGTTGGCGAACGTGGTGGTGCTCCACGTGGTGTACGGGTGGAAGCCGTGCCACTCGTCGAGCAGCACCCCCTGAGCGCCTTCGAAGACGCAGGTCCCGGCGCGCAACGCCCCGGCGAGCCAGCTACGGTCGACGATCGCGACCCGCCCGGCGAACCCGGTGAACGCGGGCAGGCAGTCCTCGACCGGCGGGGCGTCCAGCGGGCCGAGTTCGGCGGTCAGCCGGTCCCGCAGGGTGGTCAGCCTGCGGCGCAGCAGCGCCGGGCTGCGGCAGTCGGCGACCCGGGGCGCGTCGTCGGGGTGGGCGAGACCGTACGCGACGGCCTCGCCCACCCCGAGCCCGCAGGAGCCGTGCCGGTCGGCTCCCCGGGCGATCTCCCGGGCCCGGTTGGCGGCCCGGTGGTACGGGGTGGCGAGCAGCGCCTCCCCGTCGACGGTCAGCCGGTCGAGCGCGTCGGGCACCCCGACCGTGTCGAGGTGGTCGGCCTCGGCGGCCAGCGCCAGCGGGTCCACCACCACGTGCCGGGACAGGTGCGTACGGACACCGGGATGGAACGTGCCGGCACCGAACTGCGCGAACGTGTGGTGCCGCCCGTCGCGCAGCACGACGTTGTGCGCCGCCTGCGCGCCCCCGTTGAAGCGGACCACCGTGTGCACGGGACGGGTGGCGCAGAGCCAGTCCACCACCGTGCCCTTGCCCGCGTCGCCGTAGCCGAGGTCGACCACCGCCACGTGCCTCACAGCCGGGTCACCCCACCGCCGGTGTCGCGGAAGGCGGGCAGCGTCGACACCTCGGCCTGCCGCCCCCGGGCGAGGCGGGCCAGCGCCTTGGACACGGTGCCGGTGGCGCCGGAACCGGCGTGGTCCAGGTCGCGCAGGCCCTCGTCGAGGTCGATGGCCTGCTCGCCGAGGCCGATGGTGAGCGCGATGGTCTCGCAGACCGCGTCGAGATCGTCGAGCACGACGGTGTTCTGCCCGAGCAGGTCCCGCCAGAAGTCGAGCACCATGGCGTTGCCCGCGTAGTGGCTGCCCGCGGGGAGCAGGTAGTAGGTGTCCCAGCGGCGGGTCACCTCGTCGACGACCTGCCGCAGCGGGACGTCCTCGGCCAGGTCGTCGCCGATCAGGCCGGCCACCTCCCGAGCCTTCACTCGTGGGTACGCCAGCTCGTCGCCGATGATGAACAGGTAGCCGCGCCGGCCGCGCTTCTCCCAGCTGTCGGTGACGGTGTGCCGGGCCATGAAGTACATGGCCAGCTCGTACGACTCGGTCATCTGCCCGCCACCACCGCCCTCCAGCACGATCCGGCCGAGGTCGTCGTCCATCCGGTTGTCCGACTCGAACTGGCCGACCTGTAGCGGCACCCGGTCGCAGGTGGCGTCGCCGATCGCGCCGAACATGATCTGCGGGTCGCTGGCGTAGCCCTGCCGTTGCAACAGCCCGAGCAGCTGCGGCAGCTTGGTCAGCAGGACGCGCGGCACGGTGCGCATCGAGCCGGTCACGTCGAAGAGCACCGCGATGGGCGTCGACCGGGGGTGCTCGTCGGAGTCTCGGCTCTCCCGCGTCGCGTCCCGGGGGTCGAGCGTCGGGTGCACGGTGCGCGCCCCACTGTCGCTGTAGGAGAACGCGCTGCGGCCGGTGGAGCGCCGGTAGCGGTCGGCGGCGTCGTACACGTCGGTGGACCAGATGCCACTGCCCATGACAGCTCCTTACGGGGTGAGGGTGAAGGGTCGGAAGGTGCGGGGCCCGTAGAGCCGGTCCAGCACCTGGTCGAGTTCGCGGAGCAGGCGCCAGGCGTCGTCGGGTCGGGAGCCCAGGGGCCGCTGCCGGCAGCCGTGGGCGAAGTCGAGCAGCTCGCGCGGCGCCTGGCGGTTCATCAGCGAGGTCATGCAGTTGCTGGCCATCGCGATGTCGGTGCCCGGCCCGCAGGGCAGCTTCTCGACGACCTCAGGCGGGTACCAGTCCTCCTGACCGGGCACCAGCGCCGGGATCGTGCTCCCGGCGCGGGCGGAGAAGCACCAGTCGACCAGCACCACGCCGTGGGCGTCCGGCTCGATCAGCACGTGACGCGGCAGGACCGCGCCGTGCACCACGCCCGCCCGGTGGGCCAGGCCGAGCGCCACCAGCAGCCGCCGCCACATCCAGGCCACGTCCCGGGCGTCCAGCCCGCCGGGGTACGCGCGCCGTACCTCGTCGAGGTCGTGCAGGCCGGGCGCGGTGGCGAGCACGGTGATCTGCCGTTCCGCGCCGGTCGCGGCGTCGCGGTGCCGGAATTCGTCGACCAACCGGGGTACGTACGGCAGGTAGCGCGGGTCCCCGCGCTCGGCGATGGTGCGCAGGGCGTGCGCCTCGCGGGCCATCAGGTCGTTGTCGGTGGGCCGCCGGGGAAGCTTGAGCAGCCGGTCGGCGCCGACGTCGTAGAGGTCGGCCAGGTCGCCCGAGTGGGCGGGCGCGCCGAGCCGGTAGTCGCCGAGGGCGATGCCCTGCCGGGCCCGCCACCGGCTGGTCACGTGGATGAACGCCTCGGTGGCCTCGGCGCGTACCGCCGGGGCGGCTGGCAGGCGGTCGGGGTGCAGGGCCGCGACCAGCTCGCGGTAGCGCCGGGCCGGTTGGTCCGTGCCGAACAGGTCGGCGTCGGTGCGGGCCGCAGTGACCAGGCGGACGGCCTCCGCCGTCCTCATCGCACGGTCTCCTCGCGCGCGGGCCGCAGCAGCGCCGGGTGCAGCAGCCGGGCGTCGCCGGCCCGGTAGAGCCGGGCGCGGGGGCCGCCCCGGGCGCCGCCGCGCTCGGTGCTGGCGCCGGTGCTCTCCACGAAGCCCGGCACCGAGAGCACCTTGCGGTGGAAGTTGCCGGCGTGCAGCGGGTGGCCCCAGACCGTCTCGTAGACGGCGCGCAGCTCGCTGATCGTGAACTCGGCGGTGAGGAATCGCGTGGCGAGCGGGGTGTATTCCAGCTTGGACCGGGCTCGCTCCAGCGCGTCGTCGATGATCCGGCCATGGTCGAAGGCGAGCTGCCGGCTGGTCAGCGCGGTCACCGGAAGCCAGATCGCCTCGTCGGCGTCGGTGCCGGCGGCGGGGTCCGGCAGGTCGGGGGCGAACGCGAGGTGGGCGACCGAGACGACGCGCATCCGTGGGTCGCGGTCGGGAGCCCCGTAGCTGCCCAACTGCTCCAGGTGTACGCGGCGCAGCCCTGCACCGCCGAGCCCGGTCTCCTCGGCCAGCTCCCGTCGGGCGCCGGCGGTCAGGTCCTCGTCGGGGCGGACGAAGCCGCCGGGCAGCGCCCAGTGCCGTTCGAAGGGCGGCTGGCCGCGTTGGATCAGCAGCAGGTGCAGCGCGCCGTCGCGAATGGTCAGTGCCACCACGTCGACGGTGACGGCGACCGACGGGTAGGCCTGGGGGTCGTACGCGGCCAGGAAGTCCTGCTCGTCAACCATGACTCTCTCATTCTGAGAACATCTCGTTGTGAGAACAACTTAGCGGACGAGAACGCCCCTGCCAAGCCCGAACTCGGCTCGGCAGGGGCGCGTCAGCGCACGAGACCCACCAGGTGTGGTCGACCGCGCGAGTCGTGCACGGCGAACCCGCCGTCCGGCAGGAGGGCGAAGCTCACCGTGCTCGGTAGCGGTACGGGAAGCTTGAAGTCGACCTCGACGGTGTAGGCGTCCGGCAACCGGGTCTCCAACGCGGCCAGGCAGCGCGCCTTGCTCCACATGCCGTGCGCGATCGGCCGGCGGAAGCCGAACAGCCGCGCCCCGAGCCGGGACGTGTGGATCGGGTTGTGGTCCCCGGAGACCCGCGCGTACTGCGTACCGACGCGGGGTTCCACCCGCCAGCGGGCCGTGGCGGCCGGCGCCTCGGGGCGTCCGCTCCGGTCGCGCCGCTCACCGCCGCCGGGCTTGCGTTCCCGACCGAGGTACGTCGAGACGCCGCGCCAGACCTCCTCCCCGTCAACCGAGCCGACCAGCACCACGTCCACCTGCCGCCCCCGATCGTGCGGGCGCAGGTCCTCCGCGTACGTCGTGAAGTCGAGGGTCTCGTCGGCGCTGATCGGGCGGCGCACGGTGATCCGGTTGCCGACGTGCACCACGCCGGTCAGCGGGATGGGGAACTCCGGCGCGGTCATCAGCCGCAGCGCCAGCGGGAACCCCATGACGTGCGGGAACGTCGCGGGTAGCCGGTCGGTGAGCCGGAACCCGCAGACCCGGTCGTAGTCGGCCAGGTGCGCCCGGTCGACGGTCACCCCGCCTGTGGCCAACTCGACCGCCGGCAGGCCGGGCCCACGCCGCCCGCCGCCGAGGCGGGGCAGCGCACCGAGCACCGCCCGCCGGTAGAGCGCACCGGCCGCCGGCATCCGGGGCAGTTCGACCCGGGTACGGCTGCGCGACTCCGGCAGCTGTGCCGCCGCCAGGGTCTCCGCCGACAGCCTCTCCGTCGGGCCCTCGATCAACTCGTGCAGGGAGACGTCGTCGTCGTCGCCCGGCCTCCTCCGCGCGCCCATCACGCCCCCAGCAGGCTCTGGCCGCAGACCCGGACCACGTTGCCGCTGACCGCGCCGCTGGCCGGCCAGGCCAACCAGCCGATCGTCTCGGCCACGTCCACCGGCAACCCGCCCTGGGCCAGGCTGTTCATCCGTCGGCCCGCCTCGCGGACCACCAGCGGAATGCGCGCGGTCAGCCGGGTCTCGATGAAGCCGGGGGCGACCGCGTTGACGCTGATCCCCCGGTCGCGCAGGGCCGGGGCGAGCGAGTCGACCAGCCCGATCACGCCGGCCTTGCTGGTGGCGTAGTTGGTCTGCCCCCGGTTGCCGGCGATCCCGGCGATGGAGGAGACCGCGACGATCCGCCCGCCGGTCGGGATCAGCTCCCGCTCCAGCAGCACGTCGTTGATCCGCTCCTGACTGGAGAGATTGACGTCGATCACCTGGTCCCACCGGTCGGCGTCCATCCGGCCGAGCGTCTTGTCCCGCGTGATGCCGGCGTTGTGCACCACCACGTCGACCCGGCCGTGCCGGCTGGCCAGGTGGTCGGCGAGCCGGGTCGACGCGTCCGGCGCGGTCAGGTCGAGTTGTACGGCGGTGCCGCCGATGTCGTTCGCCACCGCCGCCAGCGCGTCTCCGGCGGCCGGAATGTCCAGTGCCACCACCCGTGCGCCGTCGCGGGCGAGCACCCGGGCCAGCGCCGCACCGATGCCCCGGGCGGCGCCGGTGACCAGCACCACCTGCCCGTCCAGCGGGCGATCCCAGTCGGCCGGGGCACTCGCCTCGCCGGTACCGACACGGATGACCTGCCCCGAGACGTACGCGGATCGGCCGGACAGGAGGAAGCGGAGGGTTGATTCGAGACTCGTCCGGGTGCCGGCGGTGCTGCCGCCGCGGGTCACGGAGACGAGCTGCGCGGTGGTGCCCCGGCCGAACTCCTTGCCGATGCTGCGGACCAGCCCTTCCAGAGCCCGCTGGGCGGTCGCCTCGCGCGGCGTCGCGCACTCCTGCGGCGGGGTGCCCAGCACGATCACCCGGCCGGTGGGCAGCACGGCCCGGGCCTGCGGGTGGAAGAAGTCGTAGAGCTGGCGCAGGTCGGTCGAGTCGGTGATCCCGGTGGCGTCGAAGAGCAGTGCCCCGTACCGCTGAGGACTGTCGGCGGTCGCTGCGGCGGCCGGGTCGGCAAGCTCGACCCCGGCGGCGGTCAGAATCTTGGCGACCGGCTCGGCGAGCCGGCCGCCGGTGGCCGCGCCCAGCAGGGCCGGCCCGGGCAGCAGCGGGTCGCCGGGATGGTGTCGGCGCAGTCGCGGCGGGTCGGGCAGCCCGAGGCGCTTGACCAGCGCGCGGCCGGCGGCCGATTGGACGAAGCTCGCGTACCTGTCGGTCATGGGCGTAGCCTACTGGCGAGTAGGGTTCGAGCAACACATGTCGAGGAGGCGGATCGTGCAGAGCATCCGGCGGGTCGCGGTCATCGGGGGCAACCGCATCCCCTTCGCCCGTTCCAACTCCCGCTACGCGGACGCGTCCAACGCGGACCTGCTCGGCGCCGCGCTGGACGGACTGATCGCCCGGTACGGGCTGGCCGGGCAGCGGGTCGGCGAGGTGGTGGCAGGCGCGGTGCTCAAGCACTCCCGCGACTTCAACCTCACCCGCGAGGTGGTCCTCGGCTCCCGGCTCGACCCGCACACCCCGGCGTACGACATTCAGCAGGCCTGCGGCACCGGCCTGGAGGCGGCGATCCTGGTCGCCAACAAGATCGCCCTCGGCCAGCTCGACGTGGGCATCGCCGGCGGTGTCGACACCACGTCCGACGCGCCGCTCGCGGTCAACGAGGAGATGCGACGCACGCTGCTCAAGCTCAACTCGGCCCGCACGCTGGGCGAACGGCTCAAGGTCGCGGCGAAGCTGCGCCCGCTCCAGCCGTTCACGCCGGAGATCCCGCGCAACGCCGAGCCGCGTACCGGCCTGTCCATGGGTGACCACGCCGCCCGCACCGCGCTGCGCTGGCAGATCGACAGGCGATCCCAGGACGAGCTGGCGCTGCGCTCACACCAGCGGCTGGCCGCCGCGTACGACCGGGGCTTCTTCGACGATCTGATGACGCCGTACCTGGGGCTGACCCGGGACCAGAACCTGCGCCCGGACACCAGCCTGGAGAAGCTCGGCTCGCTCAAGCCGGTCTTCGGCACCCGTGGCCCGGACGCCGAGCAGGCCACGATGACCGCCGGCAACTCGTCGCCGCTCACCGACGGCGCGTCGACCGTGCTGCTGGCCAGCGAGGAGTGGGCGAGCGCCCACCACCTGCCGGTGCTGGCCTGGTTCAGCTGGTCGGAGACGGCGGCGGTGGACTTCGTGCACGGCGACGAGGGTCTGTTGATGGCCCCCACGTACGCGGTGCCCCGGATGCTGGCCCGGGCCGGGCTCACGTTGCAGGACTTCGACTACTACGAGATCCACGAGGCGTTCGCGTCGCAGGTGCTGGCCACCCTCGCCGCCTGGGAGTCGCCGGAGTTCTGCAAGGACCGGCTCGGTCTGGACACGCCGCTGGGTGCGATCGACCGGGACCGGCTCAACGTCAACGGATCGTCGCTGGCCGCCGGGCACCCGTTCGCCGCCACCGGCGGGCGGATCGTGGCGACCCTGGCCAAGCTGCTGGCCGAGCGGGGCAGCGGGCGCGGGCTGATCTCGATCTGCGCGGCCGGTGGGCAGGGCGTGACGGCCGTCCTGGAGCGCTGAGCCGAGCGCGCGCCGATCGTCCCGGCCCGCCCCATACCGGGGCAGCGGCCAACAGACGTTAACGACCTGTTCAATAGCCGGCCCGCTGGCGGAAGGTTCGCCGCGCGACCGTGATCGCTTCCGCGCCCTCGGTGCGGAGGTGATCACTCCTGCGTGCGGAACGGGGCCGTAACACCATGGAGTCGGACGTCCTACGGAAGACCATCCTTTCGGTGGTCATCCCCATGTTCAATGAGACCGCGGTCATTCCGGTCCTGGTCGCCCGGCTACGGCCGGTTCTCGACGCGCTCGGCGTCGACTACGAGGTGGTCGCCGTCGACGACGGCAGCCGGGACGACACCGTGTCGGTGCTCTTCGACCACGGCCGGGACTGGCCGCAGCTGCGGGTGCTCCGGCTGCGGCGCAACAGCGGCCACCAGGCGGCGTTGACCGCCGGACTGCACCGGGCCGTCGGCCAGTGGGTGGTCAGCCTCGACGCCGACCTCCAGGATCCGCCGGAGACCATCGCCGAGATGCTCCGGGTGGCCCGCGAGGACGGTGTGGACGTCGTCTACGGCGTCCGCGCCGACCGCAGCACCGACACGATCTTCAAGCGCAACACCGCCCGGGTCTACTACTGGTTGATGCGCCGGCTCGTCGGCGCCGACCTGCCCGCCCAGGCTGGCGACTTCCGGCTGCTCAGCAGGGACGTGATCGAGGTGCTGCGCCGGTTGCCGGAACGCGCACCGGTCTACCGGCTGCTGGTGCCGTCGCTCGGCTTCCCCAGCGCCGAGGTGCGCTACGACCGCGCCGCGCGGGCTGCCGGTGAGACGAAGTACCCGCTGCGCCGGATGGTGGCCCTGGCCTGGGAGAGCACGGCGAACTTCTCCGCCGCTCCACTGCGACTGGCCACCTGGCTGGGCATGTCGAGCTTCCTGCTCTGCCTCGCGCTGATCGTGTTCGGCATGATCGTCCACGTCTCCGGTGCGACGATCCCCGGCTGGACCTCGATGTTCGTCGCGGTGCTGCTGCTCAGTGGGGTGCAGTTGGTCTGCCTCGGCCTCCTGGGCGAGTACGTCGGCCGGATCTACGCCACCGTGCAGAATCGCCCGGCCTTCCACGTCGGGTTCGACTCCCGCGACGAGGCCCCGGGCCAGGCCGCTGACGGCTCACGTACGCAGAGCCTCGACTCGGTGGTCGGCGTCCGTGGCTGATACCCTGCTGGCCGAGCGGATCGACACTCCGGCTCCGGCGGCACGTCGGAACGTCCTGCTGCCGATAGTCACCACGCTCCCGTGGGCGCTCGCCATAGCAGGGCTGCTCCTGGTCTGGTCGCGGGGCAGTGTGCCGGCCGCCGACGTCGCCCGGTTCTCCGCGTACTGGGTATTCGCGCTGGTGCTCCCCGGCACCCTGGTGCACCGCGCACTGCGCGGCAGCCGGGGCAACCTTCCGGAGGACCTCGCCTACGGCGCGGCCACCGGCCTGCTGCTCGAGATCGTCGTCTGGGCGTCGGCCGCCGCGACCGGCCAGCAGTCCCTGCTGCGGTGGTGGCCGCTGCCCGTGCTCATCGCCTTCGCCGCCGTTCCCGGGCTGCGCCGGCACTGGCGGATCGGCGAGCGCCGACCGCTGCCGGTCGCGTGGCACTGGGGGATGGGCGCGGCACTGCTGGTGGTGCTGGTTTGGGGATACACCCAGTGGCGGATGGTTCCGCTGCCTCCGGTGTACGGCGGCTACTACCAGGACCTGCTCTACCACCTGGGGCTGGTGCAGGAGCTGACCCGGGCGATGCCGTTCGAGTTGCCGCACGTCGCGGGGGAGGAACTGCGCTACCACTACCTCTCCGACGCCCACATCGCCAGCGGCAGCATGATCACTGGCATCTCGCCGGCGGTGGTGCTGCTGCGACTCTGGCTGGTGCCGGTGATCGGCACGGCGGTGGTGCTCGGCGCCGGGCTGGCTCGGGACCTGAGCGGTGCCGCCTGGACCGGCCCGGTGGTCGCCGTTGCCGGCTTCGTGGGAACCACGGTCACGCTCGGTTCCGCCGTGGGCGCGTCCGGTGAGATGCCGCTGGCGTACGCCAGCCCGTCCCAGACGTACGTGCTGGTGCCGTTGCTGTTGCTCGCCGGGCTCTGCGTCGACGCGGCCCGGGGGCGTTCCCTCGGGCCGGCCTGGCCGCTGGTCCCAGCGCTCGGGCTGGTCTGTGCGGGGGCGAAGTCCAGTGCCCTGCCACCGCTGATCGCCGGCCTGGCTCTCACCGCGGTCGTGGTCTGGTGGCGGGATCGGCGGATCCCACGGCCAGGGCTCGTGGCGCTGGCCTGCCTCGTGGCGGCGATGGCGCTCGGTTTCCGGCTGTTCGCCGGCGGCGGGGCCTCCACGCTGCGCGTACAGGCGTTGGCGTTGCTGCACTTCATCGGCCCGTACGCCGAGACCCTCGGTGGGGGTGACGGAATCTGGCCGGACGCGCCGCTGCCGCCGGGCATCAACGACGGCGGCGCCCTCGGGTTCCTGTTGGCGTTCGCCGTGGTCGCATGGTGGGTGCTGGGCCAGGCGCCACGGTGGGTGGGCATGAGCCTGCTCGCCGGTCGGGAGCACCGGGCCGATCCGGCCGTCTGGCTGCTCGCCGGCACGGTGCTGGCCGGCGCTGCCACCACCTGGGTGTTCCAGCACCCGTCGATCAGTCAGATCTACTTCTGGATGGGTGTCATTCCGGTCGGTGTCGTGCTGACCGCGTGGTCGCTCGCCGCGGCCCGGGCACCCTGGCCGGTGCTGGTGGTGCCCGCCGTGGCCGGCGCGTTGGCGGCGCTTGCCACGGCCGGCACGGTGGTGGGTTTCGCCGTGCCGATGATCGACCGTCCCGGCACCCCCGCTACCTCGACCATCGAGGGGTGGCTGCGGGTGCTGGGCACCTCGGCGGTCCGGTACGTGCTGTTCGTGGCGGTGGCCGCCGCGCTCGCCGTCGGGGTGGCCGCCCTGTGGCGGCGGCGCGTCCCGTCACCGGGGGGCCGGCGGCGGGCGGCGACGATCGCGATGGCCGGCGTCACCGCCGCGATGCTCGGTGCCAGCGTCGCCGTCGCCGTGGGCGGGACCGTCCGTTCGGTCCTCGACGAGCCGGTGCCGACGACCGGGCCGCAGCCGTACGCGCTGACCGTCGCCGAGATGAGCGCGGCGTTGTGGCTGGACGAGCATGCCGCCGACGACGACGTGGTGGCGACCAACGTGCACTGCCGGCCGGTGCGGACCACGCCGCACTGCGATGCCCGGGCGTTCTGGGTGACCGGTCTGGGCGGGCATCGGACGGTGGTGGAGAGCTGGGGCTACACCGACGCCGTCGTGGCCGCGCACGGCGTCGACAACCTGGGGTACGCCCGGCAGAACTTCCCCGATCAGGAGTTGCTCGCGTTCAACGACGGGGTGTTCACCACGCCGACCGTGGCCGACCTGGACCGGCTCCGGACGCGGCACGGGGTCCGGTGGCTGTTCGCCGACACCAGGGCGGGCGCGGTGTCGCCGGAGCTGGCCAGGCTGGCACAGGTTCGGCTGGTCGCCGGCACGGTCACCGTCTACGAGCTGAATCGCCCCTGACGGCCTGAGCCACCCGGGCCTGCGTCCAGGTGCTCAAGGCCGACCGACCGACGGCGACGGCTCGGGTTTGTCCGCGAGGCGGCGGCGCAGGGCCCGCTGGAACTGGACGTGCCGACGCCCGCCAGGCAGGTTGCCTGGCGGGCGTCTCAGGTCGGTACGTCAGCCGAGCGTGAACTTCTCCCAGAGGCCGATGGTGGCGCCTCTGGCGATCAACGGCTTCGCTCCGGCGTCTTCGGCAGTCACGTACCGGCTGTTGACGGCGGCTCTGATACTTACCGTGCCATCGCTGTTGGGGATGATTCTGAATCTCTCCGAGAGCCCGACCGTGTCGCGGTTGGCGATCAACGGCTTCGTCCCGGCGCTGTCCGCGCTGACGAAGCGGTTGTTGGCGCGGGAGAAGAGGGCGATCTGTCCGTTGCCGAGTTCGATCACGTCATACCGTTCCCAGCCGCCGACCTTGGTCTGGGCGGCGATCAGCGGCCCGGCGCCGGCTTTCGACGCGGTGACGTACCGGCCGTTCGCGCTGGCCTTGAGTGAGCGAGCGGCGTCGGTGAGGTTGACCCGGTAGAACTTCTGCGAGGTGCCGATGGTGGTGTGTTTCGCGGTCAGGTTCGGCGACGTTGACGACTGCGGGCCGACGTAGCCACCGGTCTCCTTCGACCGGAGGCTGATCGTCCCGTCCGAGTTGGCTACGACGGCGAACACTCCAGAGGAGGACGTCGTGGTGTTCGCGGTCAGCAGTTCGTCGGTTTCGCTGGCCGTGACGTACTTTCCCGTTGCCCGGCGAACGAGGTTGACCTGACCATTGTTCGCGTCGGCGAGGTCGAATTCCGCGCTCGCGACCAGCCCGGTCTGGTTCATGCCGAGCGCATGGTTGGGAGCGTGTGCGACGTAGCGACGGTTGTGCAGCGCGAGCAGGCCGACGCTGCCGATCCATGGGCGCAGGGTGACAGCGGTCGTCCGCGAGTTCGACCTGTTGTCGGTGCCGGTGACGGTGGTTCTGATCGAGTAGTCACCCGGCTTCGCGTAGCGGTGCGAAGCGATCGGCGATGTCTGACTGACAGAGGTTCCGTCGCCGAATTCGAACAGGTAGGAGGCGATCGGGTAGGTGCCGGGCGAGGATGCGGAGGAGTTCACCTTGACGGAGCTCGCGCGCAGGTCCACGGCCACGTCGTTGCGGGCCACTGGCGGCCGCATGGTCTCGGCCATGCCCCGGTCGGCGTAGGTCACCGGGCCGGCACCGGTGTTGGGCACGCCCTGATCATCGAGGCGGGCGGCGCCGAAGCGGTCGGTGGCCTGGTAGCCGGGTGCCGCGGAGTTCGCCGAATCGATGCTGTCGGCCGGCAGGTTCGTTGCCTTGTCGTGCGAGGCCTGCCCGGACGCGGTGCGGAAGGCAGCGAGGCCCATCCGGGTGCCGTTCCAGGAGTAGGCCTCCCCCGGCACGGTGCCGTGGTCCGTGTTGTTGTAGTCGACCTGGGTGGACGCGGCCGCATGGACGGCGATCTCGACGCCCGGCGAGTCGCAGGACCCTCCGACCGACGACCCGTTCTTGCTGAGCACATTGTTCTGCACGGAAACCCCGGCGGAGGCTCCGTCGACCCGGATGCCGTCGAGGCACCGGTCTTGGACCGTGTTGTTGGTGATCGCGGTGCCGGTGGCGCCGCTGTTGCGGATGCCGTAGCCGGTGCCCTGGGAGATCTGGTTGTTGGCGACCACAGTGCCGGTCGCACCGGATCCGATCGCGATGCCCGCCCCGCCGAAGCCCTTCACGTAGTTGTTGACGATGGTGTTGTTCGACCCGGCGACGTGGATGGCCGTGGCCTGGCTGGTGGTGCCCCCGACCTTGTGTTCCAGGTACGAGTCGCTGACGGTGACCCCGCTGGTGGCGGCGTCCATGGTCAGGCCGGTGGCCAGATTCCAATCGGGGACGGTGAGGCGCTTCAGGGTCGACGCGGTGACGGCGGAGAGCCGGACGGCCGGTACCGCCGAGGCCTTGCTCCCACCCACCCTCACGCCGTCGACCGTGATGGCCGAGGCGTTGCTGACCTCAAGGCCGGGTACGTCCACCGCGTGGATCATCCAGAGATTCTGGATCGTGATGTCGTGCTGACCGTCGATGACGATGCCACCGGTCGGCCCAGTGAGATACGTGCCGGGCGCATTGCCGCGGAAGGTGATGGGCTGGCCCGGTGTGCCGGAACGGGAGATGACGACGCGCTCCGGATAGAGGTCGCTGGTTATGTCGACCGTCTGCCCGGCGGCGACCACCGCAGCCGCGGCTCCGATGGTGCAGAACGGTTGCGCCAAGGTGCCCGAGCCCGTGTCCGAGCAGGCGGCGGGCTTTTGATTGACATAAAGAATGTCGCCGTCGGCCGCCTGAGCGGGAGTTGTGGTGCCCAGCAGGGCACCACTGGCCACCGCGGCGGTAGTGAGACCGGCGAGAAGGGATTTGCGCATGGGTGTCCTCGATCGAGGATTGGGAATGGGGGTGCTCTGGTAGAGATCATTCTCGCCTGTCCTCGGGTAGCCGATGGTCCCATGCGGCATAAGGGACACCAGACCAGGGCAGGTCAGGAACGTGGGTCACCTTCTGACGGCCAGCCTCGACGACCCCGGCCCGGTCCCGGCGCCGACCAGCGGGTGCGGGACAATGAGGTACGTGACGACGATCCCCAACGTGCTGGCCAACCGGTACGCCTCGCCCGAATTGGTCGCCCTCTGGTCTCCGGAGGAGAAGGTCCGGATGGAGCGGCGGCTCTGGCTCGCCGTGCTCCGCGCGCAGCGCGACCTGGGCGTGCCGGTGCCGGACGGCGTGGTCGAGGCGTACGAGCGGGTGCTCGACCAGGTCGACCTCGCCTCGATCGCCGAGCGGGAGCGGGTCACCCGGCACGACGTGAAGGCCCGCATCGAGGAGTTCAGCGCGCTCGCCGGGCACGAGCACGTGCACAAGGGGATGACCTCGCGGGACCTCACTGAGAACGTCGAGCAGCTCCAGGTGCGCGCCTCGCTGGAGTTGATCCGGGACCGGGTGGTGGCCACTCTCGCCCGGCTGGCCTGGCTGGCCCACGAGCATTCCGAGCTGGTCATGACCGGTCGTTCGCACAACGTGGCGGCGCAGGCCACCACGCTGGGCAAGCGCTTCGCGTCGGCGGCGGAGGAGCTGCTGATCGCGTACGAGCGGCTGGAGGAGTTGATCGCCCGTTACCCGCTGCGTGGGATCAAGGGGCCGGTCGGCACGGCCGCCGACCAGCTGGACCTCTTCGACGGCGACGCCGACAAGGTGGCCGAGTTGGAGCGGCGGGTCGCCGAGCACCTGGGTTTCTCCCGTGTGCTGGACAGCGTCGGGCAGGTCTACCCCCGCTCGTTGGACTTCGACGTGCTGGCCGCGCTGGCCCAGACCGCCGCCGCGCCGTCGTCGTTGGCCACCACGATCCGGTTGATGGTCGGCCAGGAGTTGGCCACCGAGGGCTTCAAGCCGGGTCAGGTCGGCTCCAGCGCGATGCCGCACAAGATGAACACCCGCTCGTCGGAGCGGGTGAACGGCTTCGCGGTGATCATCCGGGGTTACCTGTCGATGGTCGGCGAGCTGGCCGGTGACCAGTGGAACGAGGGGGACGTGTCCTGCTCGGTGGTCCGTCGGGTGGCTCTGCCGGACGCGTTCTTCGCCGCCGACGGGCTGTTCCAGACGTTCCTCACCGTGCTCGACGAGTTCGGCGCGTACCCGGCGGTGATCAACCGGGAGTTGGAGCGGTTCCTGCCGTTCCTGGCCACCACGAAGATCCTGGTCGCGGCGGTCCGGCGTGGCGTCGGCCGAGAGGTCGCCCACGAGGTGATCAAGGAGCACGCGGTCGCGGTGGCGCTGGCGATGCGCGAGAAGGGCTCGCCCGAGAACGACCTGTTCGACCGGCTGGCGGCGGACGGTCGGCTCGGCCTGTCCCGCGCCGACATCGACACCCTGGTCGCCGACCGCACCGCCTTCGTCGGCGCAGCCCCCGCCCAGATCGCAGCGGTAACCCGCCGAATCACCGCCGTAGTCACGGCCCACCCCGAGGCCGCCACCTACAGCCCGCCCCCCATCCTCTAACCCGGCCCATTTGTTGATCATGAAGTTATTGCCTCGAAACGCCGAGGTGGACGGCAATAACTTCATGATCAACGGCCCGGGCGGCGCGATGCCGCCGGCCCGGGCGGGGTTAGTCGCCTGTTGGGGTTTCCGCGGCCGTTCGGAGGTTGGGGGCGCTGGCCGGTTCGGCGATGCCTCCGGGCGACCCCGTGAACCCGGCGACCTCCGCCGCCTCCGCGGCGACCGCCGGCTGGTCGGCCGGCATGACCTCGGGCATCTTGGGTACGGCGACCACTGCCGTTCCGTACGCGCAGATCTCCATCCACATCTCACCGCAGTCCCGGCTGTCGAACCGCATGCCGATCACGGCGTTCGCGCCGAGCCGCAGCGCCTCCTCGCCGAGCCGGGCCACCGAGTCGGTGCGCCACCGGGTCAGATTGTCCGGGGCCAATGGGTCGTACGCGCCACCGCGCAGGTTCTTGACCCCCTCGCGGTACGGGTTGCGCGTTCTGGCCATCGATGACACCACCTCACCGAGAATCTGACGGATCTCGTAGCCGGGCAGTTGCTCTGTCGTCACGACCAGCACGTTTCCGATGCTGTCAGGAGCGGGGGGACCCGATCGGGTGCATTGTTCACCTGATCGGATGCTGCAAAACGACGCGGCGCGGACGGCCGGCACGTGGCCGACCATCCGCGCCTCGTCGGGCGTTAACCGTCAGACACCGGCCACCGAGGTGATCCAGGCCCGGTTGTACGCAACGCTGCCGTAGTTCTGGATGCTCGACCCGTCGGCCGTGGAGGCGACGCCGACCTGCTGGCCGTTGTAGAACTGCGGGCCACCCGAGTCGCCCCGCCACGCGTTACCGCTGATCTCGGTGCTGCGGATGGCCTGCCCGCCGTACGCGTCGGTGGCGCTGTTGCTGGTCACCCGCACGGTGGCGGTCTTCAGCTGGCTGGACGCGGAGCAGCCGCTGTAGCAGGTCATGCCCCAGCCGTAGATCGAGTTCGTCGAGTTGATCGGCGGGTTGCTGCTGGCCAGGGTCACCGTCGAGGTGCTGACGGTGCTGGAGAGCCGCATCAGGGCGAGGTCGTTGCGGGTGTAGGTGGCGCTGACCGTACGGGTGACCCCGCCGGAGGAGCGGTACACGCTGCCGACCCGGACGGACATGGTGCCGCTGATGCAGTGCCGGGCGGTGAGCACCCACTGCGGGGAGATCACGCTGCCGGAGCAGGTGAACGAGCCGTTGCTCATCACCGCGGCGGCCCAGGGTGCGGACGAGACGGTGGTGCCGCCGATGATGGGTTGCGGGCCCGGTGGGGCGGCGGACGCGCCGGACGCGACGCCGAGGGCGCCGACCAATGCGGTGCTGAGCACGGCGAGCAGGGGACGGATGCGCATCGGGTGGACTCCTTGGACGGGCGGGCCCGGGGTCGCCGGGAGCGGGAGGCGGCAGCGGGGGTTCCCACCGACGCCTAAATCGACTTACGTCGATGTACAGTAGGGCCCGGGGCAATGGTTTTCAAGAACCTGATCGAGGCAACTCAATGTAACGATTCGGCGACCCGTTGCGCCTTAAATGCCCTGCTGAGGCCGCCTGTCCCGCGTGGCGGGCCGCCCTGGGTGCCGGTAATGTTGATCACTGCCTGAACTGCACCCGGCCGGTGCGTCCGCGACGGTATCTGCCAGGTACGCTGGCTGCGCTCGCCCATTTGTGGGTCGGCACCCAACTGCGTACACAGTCAGGAGTGCCCAGTGCCTCGCGTCGTCGTCGACGTCATGCTCAAGCCCGAGATCCTCGATCCGCAGGGCCAGGCCGTCGCAAACGCGCTGCCCCGGCTCGGCGTCGGTGACGTCGCCTCGGTTCGGATCGGCAGGCGGATCGAGATCGAGTTCACCGGTGAACCGGACCTGGACCGCGCTCGGGAGATTGCCGACAAGCTGCTCGCCAACCCGGTCATCGAGGACTTCACCGTCCGCCTGGTCGAGGCCGACGAGACCGCGGACGCCCGCTCGTGACCGCCCGGGTCGGTGTGGTCACCTTCCCTGGCTCGCTCGACGACGGGGACGCGGCCCGTGCCGTCCGGATCGCCGGTGCGGAGCCCGTCCGGCTCTGGCACGGTGACCCGGATCTGCACGGCGTGGATGCGGTCGTGCTGCCCGGGGGCTTCTCGTACGGTGACTACCTGCGTTGCGGCGCCATCGCCCGGTTCGCCCCGGTGATGGAGACGATCGTGGACGCCGCCCAGGGTGGCCTGCCGGTGCTCGGCATCTGCAACGGTTTCCAGATCCTGTGCGAGGCGCACCTCCTGCCCGGTGCGCTCACCCGCAACCAGCACCTGCACTTCCGCAACCGGGACCAGATCCTGCGCATCGAGTCGGCCGGCACCGCGTGGACCAACACGTTCCAGCCCGGCCAGGAGGTGCTCATCCCGGTCAAGAACGGCGAGGGCTGCTACGTCGCGGACACCGCGACACTGGACCAGCTCGAAGCCGAGGGCCGGGTGGTCGCCCGTTACGTCGGCGGCAACCCCAACGGGTCGCAGCGCGACATCGCCGCGATCACCAACGCCGCCGGCAACGTGGTCGGCATCATGCCGCACCCCGAGCACGCGGTGGAGGCGCTCACCGGCCCTTCGTTGGACGGCCTCGGCTTCTTCACGTCGGTCCTCAAGCACCTGGTGGGGGCGCCGGCATGACCGGCGGCACGATCATCGGTCAGCTCAACCGCCGGTCTGGCGGGCACGAGCGCAGCGAGGAGAGGTCATGACCACCCATCCGGACCCGGTACGGGACACACCGGAGGCATACTCCGCCCCGGCGCAGTCGGCCGAGCCGAGCCCGTCGCGGCCCGTCGCACCGGCGACCGCTCCCGCTCAGCCGGCCACCGCCGTCTGGATCGAGGGCGTGGACACCGTGCCGCGCGCCGGTGGCACCCCGGGCGAGCTCCAGCCGTACACCGAGCTGGGTTTGCGCGACGACGAGTACGACCGGATCCGGCAGATCCTCGGCCGCCGGCCCACGCAGTCCGAGCTCGCGATGTACTCGATCATGTGGAGCGAGCACTGCTCCTACAAGTCGAGCAAGGTGCACCTGCGCCAGTTCGGTGAGAAGGCCCCGCACAGTGACCGGTTGCTCGCCGGCATCGGCGAGAACGCCGGTGTCGTGCAGATCTCCGACGAGCTGGCGGTGACCTTCAAGGTCGAGTCGCACAACCACCCGAGCTTCGTCGAGCCGTACCAGGGTGCGGCGACCGGCGTCGGCGGCATCGTCCGGGACATCCTCGCCATGGGCGCCCGCCCGGTCGCGGTGATGGACCCGCTGCGCTTCGGTGCCGCGGACCACCCGGACACCGCCCGGGTGCTCACCGGCGTGGTTGCCGGCGTCGGCGGCTACGGCAACTGCCTCGGTCTGCCCAACATCGGTGGCGAGCTGGTCTTCGACCCCTCCTACCAGGGCAACCCGCTGCTCAACGCGCTCTGCCTGGGCGTGCTGCCGGTCGACCGGCTGCAGAACAAGGCCGCCGCCGGTCCGGGCAACGTTGTCGTGCTGATGGGCGCCAAGACCGGCCGGGACGGCATCGGCGGCGTCTCGGTGCTGGCCAGCGCGACCTTCGACGAGGGCAGCGAGGCACGCCGGCCCGCCGTGCAGGTCGGCGACCCGTTCACCGAGAAGCTGCTGATCGAGGCGTGCCTCGAGCTGTACGACGGCCAGTTGGTCGTCGGCATCCAGGACCTCGGCGGCGCCGGTCTGACCTGCGCCCTCACCGAGACCGCCGCCGCGGCCGGCACCGGCATGCGGGTCTGGCTGGAGCGGGTGCCACTGCGCGAGCCCTCGATGGACCCGCACGAGATCCTGGCCAGCGAGTCCCAGGAGCGGATGCTGCTGGTCGTCGAGCCGGACAAGCTCGACGCGGTACTCAAGACCGCCGAGAAGTGGGGCGTGCTCGCCACCGCCATCGGCGAGGTCACCGCCCCCGAGCCGGACGGTCAGCCGGGCCGACTGCTGATCACCTGGCAGGACCACCTGGTCGTCGACGTACCGCCGGGTTCCCTGGTCGACGACGGCCCGGTCTACGCGCGGCCGATGCGCGAGCCGGCCGACCTGATCCTGCTCCAGGCCGACCGGGCCGAGACCCTGCCCCGCCCGGCCGACCCGGAGGCGCTGCGGGAGACCGTGCTGCGCATGATCGCGTCGCCCAACCTGGCCGACAAGACCTGGGTCACCGAGCAGTACGACCGCTACGTGCTGGGCAACACCGTGCTCGCCCAGCCGGAGGACGGCGGCGTGATCCGGATCGACGAGCGGACCGGGCTCGGCGTGGCGCTGTCGGTGGATGGCAACGGCCGGTACGCCCGGCTCGACCCGTACAACGGCACCAAGCTGGCCCTGGCTGAGGCGTACCGGAACGTGGCGGTGACCGGCGCGAAGCCGATCGCCGTGACCAACTGCCTCAACTTCGGCTCGCCGGAGGACCCGGGCGTGATGTGGCAGTTCGCCGAGGCCGTGCGTGGCCTGGCGGACGGCTGCCTGGAGTTGGGCATCCCGGTGACCGGCGGCAACGTCAGCTTCTACAACCAGACCGGCGCGGCGGCGATCCACCCGACCCCGGTGGTCGGTGTGCTGGGCGTACTGGACAACGTCGCCGACCGGGTGCCGATGGGCTTCGTGCCGCGCGCCGGTGGCGACCACGACCAGCTCTACCTGCTCGGCGAGACGAACGTGGAGCTCTCCGGCTCGGAGTGGGCCTGGGTGACGCACGAGCACCTCGGCGGCATCCCCCCGCAGGTCGACCTCGCACGGGAGAAGGCCCTGGCCGACCTGCTGGCCGAGGCGGCCCGCGTCGGTCACCTCAGCTCGGCGCACGACCTCTCCGACGGTGGCCTCGCCCAGAGCCTGGTCGAGTCCTGCCTGCGTCGCGGTGTCGGTGCCCGGGTCGCGGTGCCGGAGCAGTTCACCGACGGTTCGATGCCGTTCGTCTACCTGTTCAGCGAGTCCGCCACGCGGGCGCTGGTGTCGGTGCCGCGCGGCCACGACAAGGCGTTCGCCGCGCTCTGCGCCGAGCGGGGTGTGCCGTTCGAGCTGATCGGCGTCACCGACCCGTCCGGCGGTGCACTCGAGGTGCACGGCCAGTTCCGGATCGGCCTGGACGAGCTGCGCGCCGCGCACACCGAGACGTTGCCGCGTCTCTTCGGGGGCGCGGCCGCCGTCGAGGTGCCCGCGCCGGCCGCCGGCATGGCGGGTGCGGTCGAGGCCGTGCCGCTGCCGGCCGCGCAGGCCGAGCCGGTCGACCCGGCGACGGTGGTCTCCGAGCCGATCGCTTCGGCCGGTCCGTCCCCGCAGGTGGGCGCTGTCGAGCCGGTCGAGTCGGAGCAGCCCGGTGGGTCGTCCGAGTCTGACTACGGTGACACCGAACCGTCGCCTGACGAGCGCTGAGGCGTTGGCGGCCGCTGTCTACGGCCAACCCGGTTCGGGTGCCCGGTTCGACTGGGGCCTGACCGGGGCGGCCGAGCTCGGTCGGGTCTGCGCGGCGCTGGTGGTGGTGGACGTGTTGTCGTTCACCACCGCCGTCGAGGTGGCGGTGTCCCGTGGCATGCGGGTGCACCCGTTCCCGTGGGGTGAGCAGGCCGCCGAGTACGCGGTGCGGGTCGGCGCGACAGCTGCGGTCGGGCGGCGGCAGACGACCGCGGAACATCCCTGGTCGCTGTCGCCCGCCGCACTCAGCACCGCACCGGTGGTGGCGGACCTGGTGCTGCCCTCGCCCAACGGTTCCGCCATCAGCGCCGCAGCCAGCGCCACCGGCCTGCCGGTGGTCGCGGCATGCCTGCGCAACGCACGCGCCGTCGGGCGTTGGCTGCGCCGCCAGGGGTACGGGACGACGGACGCCCCGATCGGTGTGATCGCCTCGGGGGAGCGGTGGCCGGACGGGTCGCTGCGACCGTCGGTGGAGGACCAGCTCGGCGCCGCCTCGGTGCTGGACGCCTTGTCCGGTGTGCCGGGTGGGCTCTCCGTGGAGGCTGCCATGGCGCTCGCCGCACTGGCGAGCACTCCGGATGTGCCCGCCGCGGTGCGCGGGAGCGTCTCCGGGCGGGAGTTGACCGAGGGCGGCTTCGCCGAGGACGTGGACGTCGCCGTCCGGATCGGCGTGTCGGACGTCGTGCCGGTGCTCCACCAGGGCGTCTTCTCCGCCGCCTGAGCAACGCGGGCGGCTCGCCGCCTGGCAGGCAACACGGGCGCGCCTACCCGCACCGGGCGCCTACCCTCCCGGTGATCAACTCGGTTTTCGTGAAGTCGGGGCATCCCGCTGACCTGGATGCCCCGACTTCACCGAACCCGAGTGGGTCTTGCAACAGCGAAACGGCCACCCGGATCTCCGGGTGGCCGTTTCCGTGCGCTGTTCTCGGTCAGTCGTCCAGCCAGTCGAGGCGTCGGCCGCCCCGCTCGGTCGGCGGCGGGGTTTCCGGTCGGGTCCGGCCGGTCGGTTGGCCGTAGCCACCCTGCTCGTAGCCCCGGTCGTCGTAGCCGCCGCGCTGCTGCGGCGAGGGCTCCTGGCCGTAGCCGCCCTGGTCGTACCCACCGGCTGGTTGGCCGTAGCCACCCTGCTCGTAGCCCCGGTCGTCGTAGCCGCCGCGCTGCTGCGGCGGGGGCTCCTGGCCGTAGCCGCCCTGGTCGTACCCACCGGCCGGTTGGCCGTAGCCACCCTGCTCGTAGCCGCCGGCCTCCTGGCCGCCGTACCCAGCGGTCGGCTCGGCAGCCCGACCGCCGTACGGGGCCGGGTCGGACTGGCCGTACCCCTGCCCCTGCTCCGGCTGGTAGACGCCGGTGGCGTACGGGTCGGCCGGAGCCGGGTACTGGGTGCTGTCGCCGGTGTAACGGCCGGTCGGCTCGTCGTACCGCTCGCCGTAGGCCGCTCCGCCAGCGGGAGCCGGCGGGTAGGCAGCGGTCCCGGCCGGGGCGGTGTAGTCCCGGCTGCCGTAGCCACCGCCGGAGGCCGGAGCGTTGCCGTAGCTGCCACCGGAGGCTGGTGCGCCGCCGTAGCCAGCGCCGGCACCGGGTGCGCCGCCGTAGCCGTCGCCGGCCGCGCCAGCGCCGTAGCCGCCCTCGGGGCCTGCCGGAGCGCCGTAGCCGCCCTCGGGGCCTGCCGGAGCGCCGTAGCCGCCGCCGGAGGCGGGGGCGTTGCCGTAGCCGCCCGCCCCGTAGCCGCCGGTTGCCGGGGGCTCGTCGCCGTAGCCGGTGCCGCCCCAACCCTGCTGGCCCGCACCGCCGTACGGCTGAGCCGGCGCGCCGTACGGGTCCGGCGGGACGTCGTCGACCACCGGGCGGTGCATCATCGTCGGGGCCTCGCTCAACGCCGCGCCGCCGACCATGGTCGGGTCGGCTCCGCCGGGACGGCCGCCGACCACGCGGGTCTGGTCGTCGGCGCCACGGAACCCGCCCCGCGCGGGCGGGACCACACCGCCGCCACCGCCGGTCGCCGGGTCGTCATCGTCGTCGCCGTTCTCCTTGCGCTTCATCCAGAGCAGCACGATCGTGCCGACACCGGCGGCGACCAGAAGACCACCGAGCAGGATGATCAGGTAGTTGCCGATGCCGCCGCTGTCCTCGGTGTTCGCGGCGTTTGCCGGGGCACCCTCGCTGGCCTCCTCGGTGGGCTCCTCCTCGGTGCCCTCCTCGGTCGCCTCCTCGGTGGGCGTGGCCTCGGGGGTGGCGGACGGCGTGGCACTCGGCGTCACCTCCACCTTGATCGCGAGGCTGATCCGCTGCCCGGTGACGGCCTGCCCGGCGGCGGCGTTGATGGTCTTGGTGGCCACCACGTTGTCGAAGCTTGCACCCAGGTCGATCCGGCCGGGCGCGATCGGCCTGTCGGTGGTGCCGGTGAAGCGGAAATCGCCGCTGCTGTTGCTCGTGGTGTCGAATTGCCGGCCGGTGCTGTCCCGCAGCATGACCGTCGCGTTCGCGACCGCCTTGCTGTCGGCCTGCGAGACCACCCTGCCGGAGATCGACCGCACGGTCTGCGCCTGCGGCGGCGGTGCGGCCTTGGCGACCAACGTGACGGTGGTCGACGCGTCCTGGCTCTGCCTGATCGGGCCGTTGGAGTCGGTGGCCTTCACGGTGATGGTGGCGCTGCCGTTGGCTGCGTCGTCCGCAAGCCTGAAGGTGGCGTCGTAGCTGCCACTCGCCGTCACCCGGCCGCGCGAGCACCCGTCGACGCAGGTCAACTTCGGGTTGCTGGAGCTGAAACTGATGTCAGCAGGCTCCGCGCCGTCTTCGAACGCGAGCCGGTAGCTGATCTTTGTGGTCTTGCCGGCCTCGACGCTGCTCGGCGAGGCCGAGACATCGGTAACGTCGGGAGCGGCCATGGCTGGTGTGGCGGGGACGGCGAGCAGAGCGCCGGCAACCAGCGCTACGACCACACCGGCCCGCTGCTTCCAGGCACGTCGGTGTGTTGACACGTCCACCGCCTTCCGGGCTGACTTCCCTCTGACCGGCGGGGCGCCGGGCCGGGGATCATCACGGTACGAATACGCCGTCGGCAACTATGCCTTGTCCGACTGGATCGGCGCGACCCAGGGCCAGCGTCGGATGCTTGGCCTGTGGGTCGTATCGTCCCGTCGTGTCCTCTCCGCACAGTAAGTCCGCTGCTGTTACGGCCGCGTTGTCGGCGCTCGACGAGGGGCGTACACCCGAACGGCCGGTGTTCCGAGAGGCGGTCCGGTCGTTGTTGGCCGTCCTCGCGGAGCGCGCCCCCGGCCGATCGGTGGAGGTGCGCGTCCCACCATACGGGGCGATCCAGTGCGTACCCGGACCTCGACACACCAGGGGAAACCCGCCAAACGTGGTCGAGATGGGTCCGGACACCTGGTTGGAGCTGGCGACCGGGAGGATCGGGTGGGCGGAGGCGGTCACCGAGGGTCGCGTCCAGATGAGCGGTGTCCGGGCGGACCTCTCGGCGTATCTGCCCCTCTAGTTGTCCCGATGTCCTACTCAGCGTAACGCTGAGCGCGGAAGTCGTGACTCGCTGTATCGACGGCGATTCGCGTACACTGTCAGGCGACGACAGTGGTCCCGGCAGAGGAGTGTGGATCCGCCCGTGATCCCCGCCCGGCCGGTCCAGACCAGCATGAGGGAGCGGTAGGTGCCCCGAGGCGACGGCCGGCTGAGCCACGACCTTGACCCCCAACGACCTGGCCCACAGGATGCCTGTGGCGTCTTCGGCGTGTGGGCCCCCGGCGAAGAGGTTGCCAATCTGACCTACTTCGGCCTCTACGCTCTGCAGCACCGCGGCCAGGAGGCGGCGGGCATCGCGGTGAGCGACGGCTCCGGCGTGGTGGTCTACAAGGACCTTGGCCTGGTGGCCCAGGTCTTCGACGAGCCGACCCTGGCGAGCCTGCGCGGCCACCTGGCGATCGGCCACGCCCGTTACTCGACGACCGGCGCGTCGAACTGGGAGAACGCCCAGCCGACGATCCGGTCGACCACCGCAGGCACGACCATCGCGCTGGCCCACAACGGCAACCTGGTCAACACGGCCGAGCTGGAGAAGGAGGTCGCCGAGCGCGGCCTCGTCGCGGATGGCTCGACGAACGACACCTCCCTGGTGACGATGCTGCTCGCCAGCCGACCGGATCTGTCGGTCGAGGCGGCCGCACTGGAGGTGCTGCCGCAGCTGCGCGGCGCCTTCAGCTTCGTCTTCATGGACGAGTCGACCCTCTACGCGGCCCGCGATCCGCACGGCGTCCGCCCGCTGGTGCTCGGTCGCCTGGAGCGCGGCTGGGTGGTGGCCAGTGAGACCGCCGCACTGGACATCGTGGGTGCCAGCGTGGTGCGTGAGGTCGAGCCGGGCGAGCTGATCGCGATCGACGAGAACGGCCTGCGCTCCACCCGGTTCGCCGCGCCGGAGCCGAAGGGCTGCCTCTTCGAGTACGTCTACATCGCCCGTCCGGATGCCACGATCGCCGGGCGCAACGTGCACGCGACCCGGGTGCAGATCGGCCGACAGTTGGCCAAGGAGCACCCGATCGAGGCGGACCTGGTCATCGGTGTGCCGGAGTCCGGCATCCCGGCCGCCATCGGCTACGCCGAGGCGTCCGGCATCACCTACGGCGCCGGCCTCATGAAGAACCCGTACGTGGGTCGCACCTTCATCCAGCCGTCGCAGACCCTGCGTCAGCTCGGCATCCGACTCAAGCTCAACCCGCTCCGGGAGAACGTCCGGGGCAAGCGGCTCGTGGTCGTGGACGACTCGATCGTGCGCGGCAACACCCAGCGCGCCATCGTGCGGATGCTGCGCGAGGCGGGTGCGCTGGAGGTGCACGTCCGGATCTCCTCCCCGCCGGTCAGCTGGCCGTGCTTCTACGGCATCGACTTCGCCACCCGGGCGGAGCTGCTGGCCAACGGGTTGGACAACGACGGCATCCGGCGCTCCATCGGAGCCGACACGCTGGGTTACGTTTCGCTTCCTGGCCTGATCGCCGCGACCGAGCAGCCGAAGACCCGGCTGTGTCGGGCGTGTTTCGATGGGGAGTACCCGATCGAGCTGCCGGCCGGCGACCTGATCGGCAAGCACGTGCTCGAAGGGGTGGGCCGACGGGTGACCAACTCGGCACCGGAAGCTCCGCACACCAACGGCTCGTCCGTCGCCACTCCGGGTGGCGTTACCGCAAACCGCCCGTAGCACCAACCGGCGCGGCCCGGCCACCGCCGGCGCGGCACCGAGAACCAAAGGGGAGAACCGTGACGCACGTGTCCGAGCGCAGCGGCGCAGGAAGCAGCCCGACCGGCGCCGGCGGCGACCACCAGCCCTGGACGGGCGGTGCCGGCCGTCAGGCGCGCAAACGCTCGGTCTCGTACGCCGACGCCGGGGTCTCCATCGACGCGGGCGACCGCGCGGTGGAACTGCTCAAGTCGAAGGTGCGTCAGACCCGCCGCCCCGAGGTGCTGGGTGACCTCGGCGGGTTTGCCGGCCTGTTCCGGCTGGACACGAAGAAGTACAAGAGCCCGATCCTGGCGTCGTCCACCGACGGGGTGGGCACCAAGCTGGTGATCGCCCAACAGATGGACATTCACGACACGGTCGGCATCGACCTGGTCGCGATGGTCGTCGACGACCTGGTGGCCTGCGGTGCCGAGCCGCTGTTCCTGCTCGACTACATCGCCACCGGCGAGGTCGTGCCGGACAAGGTCGCCGAGATCGGCGCGGGCATCGCCGACGGCTGCCGGTACGCCGGCTGTGCGCTGCTCGGCGGGGAGACCGCGGAGCACCCCGGCGTGCTCCGCCCGGACGAGTACGACATCTCCGCGACCGGTGTCGGGGTGGTCGAGGAGGCCGACATTCTCAGCCCCGAGCGGGTCGAGGTGGGCGACGTGGTGATCGCCATGCGCTCGTCCGGGCTGCACTCCAACGGCTACTCGCTGGTCCGGCACGTGCTGCTCGGCGCGGCCCGGATGCGCCTGGACATCGTGATCGACGACTTCGGTCGGCAGCGGACCCTCGGTGAGGAGCTGCTCACCCCGACCAAGATCTACGCCAAGGACTGCCTCAAGCTGATCGCCGAGGCCGAGGTGCGGGCGCTGTCCCACATCACCGGCGGCGGCATCCCCGGCAACCTGGTCCGGGTGCTGCCGGAGCACGTCGACGCGGTGGTCAACCGGTCCACCTGGAAGCCGCAGCCGATCTTCGACCTGATCCAGTCGAAGGGTCGGATCGACGACCAGGACATGGAGTCGACCTTCAACATGGGCGTCGGCATGTTCGCGATCGTCTCGGCCGAGGACGCCGACCGGGCGCTGGCCACGCTGACCGGCCGTGGGGTCGAGGCGTGGCAGGCCGGCGAGATCATCGAGGGCACCGGCAACGTGCAGATGGTTGGTCAGCACACCCGGGGATGATCACGCTCTGGTGATCGTACGGGCACCTGATCAGGGCTTCACCCGAGTGGCCAATGCCGCCTAGCCTGAAGGGCTCAGGCTAGGCGGAGGAGGGCGATGGCTGCTCGGGGACAGTCGTTCAGCGGGATGCGCGGTCTTGCCGCCGTCCCGTCGTACGTTGTCATGCAGCCCACCACCCTCTGCAACCTCGACTGCGCGTACTGCTACCTGCCGTTCCGTGCGGTCGACCGGCGGATGCCGGTGTCGGTGGCCGAGGCGGTGGCGGCGGCGGTCAACCCCTGGGCGGCGGCCGGCCGGTTCTCGGTGGTGTGGCACGGCGGCGAGCCGTTGGCGGCCGGTCGGGAGCATCTCGCCGCCCTGATCGCGCCGTTCGGGCCTGAGGTCGAGCACCACGTGCAGACCAACGCCACCCTGATCGACGACGACTGGTGCGACTTCTTCGCCCGGCATGAGATGCGGGTGAGCGTGAGCGTCGACGGGCCGCGGGCGCGTAACGGCGACCGGGTCAATCGGAGCGGCCAGCCGGCGTACGACCGGATTCTGCGCGGCGTCACCGTGCTGCGCCGTCGCGGCCTGGCCTTCTCCGCGCTGGCCGTGGTGTCGCGGCCTGAGTCGGGGCTCGCCACCGAGTTGTATGACTACTTCCTCGAGCTTGGCTGCGACGTGTTGGGCATCAACATCGAGGAGACCGAGGGGGTCAACACCCGCGACAACCGCCACGACCCGTCGGCGGTTACCGCGTTCTGGGCCGAGTTGGTCGCGGCCTGGCGCCGTGAGCCCCGGATTCACCTGCGCGAGATCGAGTGGTCGCTGCGCTACGCCGCGGCGGTGCTCGACAACTCGGCGGACGGGGTGCTGCCCCGCAAACTGGACCCGATCCCGACGGTCGGTCACGACGGCTCGGTGACCGTCCTCTCCCCGGAGTTGGCCGGCTTCACCGACCCCCGCTACGGCGACTTCAGCAGCGGCAACGTGCTGACGACCCCGCTGGCGGAGATCCTTACCGGTGCGGCGGCGACGCCGTGGGTGGGGGAGTTCCTGGCTGGGGTGGAGGCGTGTCGGGCGTCCTGCCCATACTTCGGCTTCTGCGGGGGCGGCCATGCCGCCAACCGTTACTTCGAGCTGGGGCGTTTCGACGGCACGGAGACCGAGCACTGCCGCAACAGCAAGATCCGCCTATTGGAGGGAGTGTTGGAGCATGCCCGAGACCACCAGTCACCGGCGGCCTGAGCGCGAAGCGGATGACGGAGTCGCCGAGCGGGTGCGGGAGGCGGCTCCTGCGCTCGTCGCGCTGCTGCAGGAGGCCGAGGACGCAAGACGGCTGCGCTCGGAGGTGTCGGGCGGGGACGGCGCCGGCGCGGTCTGCGCCTGGAACCACTTCGAGAACATCCCGACGTTCTACAACTGGAACAACCGCCCGCGTTGAGGCTAGCCGTGATCAGGGGCCTGTCGAGCGACCGGAGTGGCTCCGGTCGCGCCAGGCCCCTGATCGTCGGCACCTACACCCGCAGGGGACGTGCTTGAGCACGCGGGGGTCACCGCGTGCTCAGCTGCGTCGAGAGGTCAGCGGGTCGGACGGACCCAGGGATCCGGGTCGTCGTCCGCGTGATCCTCATCATCGTCGTCGACGAACTCTTTAGAGTCGTCGTCGAAGTGGTGCTCAGACTTACCAGCACCCGCCAGTTCGCGCTGCAAGGCGGTGAGGTCGGTGTTCGGGGAGTGGTACTTCAACTCCCGGGCCACCTTTGTCTGCTTGGCCTTAGCACGGCCGCGCCCCATGGCTCGACCCCCTCGCACAGAATGCGGGGCAGCCCGAAGGCGGGCCCCGATGACGTCAGGCATCTCTCGTGGCTCTTACGGTACATGGGGATGCCACCGTTCGGCACCTCGGGTTACCGTCAGCCGGCTCTGCGCGTCGCGTCGATCCGGCCGTCACCCAGTGTACCGGGTAAGGAGCGGAACGGTTAGCACCCGTGACACCGGACAAACCGCATCAAACTTGATCCTGCCTCAGCTTACCGAGCCCAGGCCGGCAAAGGAGGCCCGGAGGCGGATCCCGTCGATCCGATCCGCCTCCGGCAACGCTCAGCGCAGGTGGATCGCGCGCAGCCGGCCGACGTCCGCCATCCGCCGCTCCGCCAGCCGGTCCGCAGCTACCGCCGGCGGCACGCCCTCAGCGTCCGCGAGGCGCAGGATCTCGCGGGTGGTGTCGTAGATCCGGGTCGCCCGCAGCTTCGCGCGGTCGAAGTTGAAGCCCTCGATCTCGTCGGCGACCTGGATCACGCCACCGGCGTTGACCACGTAGTCCGGGGTGTAGAGGATGCCCCGGTCGGCCAGCAGCTTCTCGATGCCCGGGTGGGCGAGCTGGTTGTTCGCCGCCCCGGCCACCACCTTCGCGCGCAGCGCCGGCACGGTGTCGTCGTTCAACGCGCCACCCAGAGCGCACGGGGCGTACACGTCGATGTCCGAGGCGATCAGCGCACTGGCGTCGTCCACCACGCTGACCTGCGGGTAGTTGGTGCGGACCCACGCCAACGCCTTCGGGTTGACGTCGGTGGCGACGACCTCGGCGCCGTCGTCCAGCAGATGCCCGGTGAGGTACTTGCCGACCTTGCCCAGGCCGGCCACGCCCACCCGCCGGCCACGCAGGCTCGGGGTGCCCCAGACGTGCTCGGCGGCGGCCCGCATGCCCTGGAAGACGCCCCAGGCGGTCAGGATCGACGAGTCGCCGGCGCCGCCGTGCTCCACGCTGCGGCCGGTCACGTACCGGGTCTCGCGCGCCACGACGTCCATGTCCGCCACGTACGTGCCGACATCGCAGGCGGTGTAGTAGCGACCGCCCAGCGACTCCACGAAGCGACCGTACGCGCGCAGCAACGCCTCGCTCTTGATCTGCTCCGGGTCGCCCCAGATGACGGCCTTGCCACCACCCAGGTCCAGCCCGGCGAGCGCGTTCTTGTACGCCATCCCGCGGGACAGGTCGAGCACGTCGGCGAGCGCGTCGTCCTCGCTGTCGTACGGGTAGAAGCGGGTGCCACCGAGCGCCGGCCCCAGCGCGGTGGAGTAGATCCCGATGATCGCCTTCAGCCCGCTCTGCTTGTCCTGGCAGAACACGATCTGTTCGTGACCGGTCGATGCCGGGTCGTCGGTGCTCGCGAATACGCCCATGACTGCTCCTGGAGTGGTGTGCGCCCTTGTGGGACGCGGACCTGCTGGACCCCGGCGGGGATGCTGCCGGTGTGATCGAGCCTAGTATCGGCCGCCGTGAGGGTGCTCGACGTGCCGGCCGCCGTCCCACGTTGCGGCGCGCGTGGTCCGGCCGCTGACCGCGTTCGCGTGCGGTTCGTGGGAGGATCGCGCCGTGCCGTCGCTCTTCGCTTCTTACCTGCGCGTGTACGAGCCGCTGACCGCCTTCGATCGGGACCGGCAGACCTACTGGCGCCGCTACGTCTCCGAAGGCCGGGCGGTAGCCCCGGTCGAGGGGCCCGGTCGGCAGCGGACGGCGGTGATCGAGGCGCTGGGCGCCGGCTGGACCCGACTGCCGGACCTGCCGGAGGAGGCGTACGTCCTGGAGACGGACGACAGCCTGCTGGTCTGCCCCTGGAACCTGCGGATCCGGGTCGCTGAGGCGGCTCTCAGCGCCCGGGACGGGGTGCCCTCGGTGCTCGCCGACGCCTTCGTGCCGCCGGTGCTCGCCGGGCAGGCCAGGGCGGTGGTCGACGACTGGCGCAGTGGAGCCCGGGTGCTGGAGCACGGGGTGCCCCGGGTGCACGAGCAGATCGCCACCTGGGGGGTGCCGCTGCGCTGGTTCGTGCTCTTCGACCCGGCGGAGCGGGACCTGGTCAGCCAGCCGGGCCGGCGGGCGCTGCGCTACCGCACCGAGATCTCCAAGGCCCGCCGCCGGTCGTCGCGGGCGCTGTCGGTGCTGCGCAAGTCGGTGGGCGAGGCCCCGATCACCGAGGCGGTGGAGGAGGCGGCGCGCTGGCTGGAGGAGTTCCATCCGCGGTCGGTGGTGGAGCTGGACTATGGCGGCCTGGTCGACCTGCTCTCCGACGAGACGCTGGCCGCGGACGACTCACCCGAGCTGGTCGCCGGCGGCCTCGCGGGGCTGTCGCGCGGTGAGGCCGAGGAGGCGTCCGCCGCGTACGACAAGCTGGTGGCCCGGTGGCGCGCGGTGCAGTTGTTGGAGCGGTGCAACTAGGGCATATCACCCGAGGAACGCTCCCAAGGTGAGTTGTGCTCGTAGTTGACGCATCACGAACCGTGATCATGAGTCCGAATAAGGTACTTTCTGCCATGTAAAAGTCGTAAAAATCGGGCATGGTTCATCCGTCCGTCTAGGGACCTTCATCCGTTCGGCCCATGTCGGACATCGGGGACTAGCCGGACCATGGGAGACGCGTCGGCCGGCGGGACCCCGGCCGATGTCTATACACGTGGAGGAGTGACCGATGGCATCGCGAACGCACGAACCAGAGCCGCTACTCACACCGGCCGAGGTGGCGTCGATGTTCCGTGTCGACCCGAAGACGGTGACCCGGTGGGCCAAGGCTGGCAAGCTCAGCGCCATCCGCACCCTGGGTGGCCACCGTCGGTACCGCGAGTCGGAGGTCAGGGCGCTGTTGCAGGGCCAGATCCCGCAGCAGCGGCAGGGCGACTGAGCCGGCAGCAGTTTTTCCGGTCAGGGGCGGTGGATCTCGATCCGCCGCCCCTTTCCATGTCCGCCGGGCCCGACGTCGGCCCGTCTCAGCGCTGCGCCTCGGCCAACGTCACCCGGATGCCGACCGTGCCACCCTCGCCGCGGCGCAGCCGGCTGCCCAGCAGGCTCAGCCGGCCGATCAGGCGGTACTTGTGCTTGAGCAGGTCACGGATCCGACCGGTGTCGCCGTTACCGCAGATCGTCGCGTGGGCGGGTAGCTCCGCCCCGTGGGGTCGGCCCCGCACGTCGCACGGCGCCACAGTCACGTCTCCGTTGTGGCGGATCCGCTTCACCTTTCCCGAGTCCGCTCGGGTCCAGACCGCCAACGCCTCGCCGTCGCGTACCGCCCAGACCGGGGTCGGCACCGCCCGACCGTCCTTGCGGAAGGTCGTGAGCAGGATGTATTTCTCGGCCGACAGCCGGTCCAGCGTGGTCACGCCGCCAGGATACGACCGCTGCGGGCCACTGAGTGGCCGGATAGCGTGAACGTCGTGACGGGAGAGCCTCTAATCGGTGACGTGATCGGCGAACTGCTGCGGGACACGCTCGCCGTGGCCACCGGGGTGGGCCCCCGACCACTGGTCGGCGGTCGGCTGCCTCGGCCGGTCATCGAAATCATCGAGCGGGACGACGGTCTGATCAACGGCGCGCCGGCCGCGCACTACCTGGACGGGCCGGCGGACTGGCAGCCGTACGACCACCGGGCGGTGGACCGGGTCCGCGGCGAGACGCTGGACATCGGCACCGGTGCCGGACGGATCGCGCTGCTGCTCCAGGAGCGCGGCGTACCGGTCACCGGGCTGGACACCTCCGCGGGCGCGCTGGCGGTGAGCCGGCGTCGCGGTGTCCGCCGGCTGGTGCACGGCACCGTCGACACGCACGTGGCCGACGGTCAGCGGTACGACACCTTCCTGCTGCTCGGTAACAATCTCGGACTGTTCGAGGGTCGGGAGCGTGCCCCCCGGTTCCTGGCCGCGCTCGCCGCGCTGGCCCGACCGGGGGCGCAGATCATCGCGCACGGCACCGACCCGTACGGCACCCGCGACCCGCTGCACACCGGTTACCACGAGCGCAATCGCCGTCGGGGCCGGCTCGGCGGCCAACTCCGGCTCCGGCTGCGCTACCGGGAGCTGGGCACCGAGTGGTTCGACTACCTGGTCTGCTCGGCGGACGAGTTCGCCGCACTGGTGCACGGCACCGGCTGGCGGCTGACCGATGTGGACGACCGGGACGCCCCCTACTACCTGGCCACCCTGCGCCTCGCCGGCTGAGGTACGGAAGGGACCCGGTCATGCACCAGGCGACGACAAGGGTCCCTTCCGCACAGCTCAGACCTGGACGGTCGGGGGGAGCTGCTCGGGCGGAAGGCCGCCGTCGCCGTCGACCACCTCGTCCGGGGTGCCGTCCTCGTCGATGTCGACCATGGTGATGTCCACCTTGCCGTCACCGTCGGTGTCGAACTGGAACAGGTCAGCCTTGCCGTCGCCGTCGGTGTCCACCACCCACACGTCGGTCTGGCCGTCGTTGTTGGTGTCGGCGCGCAGCAGCTCGACCCGCTCGTCGCCCCGCGTCTCCACGGTCTCCCCGTCGGTGACGCTCTCCGGTGCCTGGCTCATGTCGGTGCGGTCCTTCCCTCGGTTGACGGGCCGTCATTACCCGATCCCGCGTTCCCCCACGCATCGTGGGGGTCGACGAGCTGTCTAGGGTCGCACCATGAGCGAGCGGAGCGGGCGCAACACCCGGGCCGGTGTGGCGGGGACCCCGCGTGCCGGTGGGCGGGACAGGGAGGCGTGATGAGCGATCGTTTCGTGGTCGTCGGTGCCGGCACGATGGGGCTCGGCATCGCGTACGTGGCGGCCGGAGCCGGGCACGCCGTCGAGTTGGTCGAGGTGGACCCCGACCGGGGTGCGGGCGCGCTGAACCGGCTCGCCGACCTGTGGGAGCGGGCGGTGCAGCGCGGGAAGCTGAGTGCCGACGAGGCCGCCGCGAACCGGCAGCGGGTGACGCTGAGCCCAACGCTCGCCGAGGTTGCCCCCACCCCCGAGGTGATCGTGGAGGCGGTGCCGGAGCGGCTCGACCTGAAGCGGGCGGTGCTGCGCGACGCCGCCGCGCTGCGCCCGGCGCTGCTGGGCAGCAACACCTCCAGCATCGCCATCGGCGAGCTGGCCGCCGGGCTGGACGCGCCCGAGCGTTTCCTCGGCCTGCACTTCTTCAATCCGGTCTGGGCGATGGCGCTGCTGGAGATCGTGGTCGGCCCGGCCACCGCCGAGGAGACCACCGCCGCGGCCGTCGCGCTCGCCGGCCGGTTGGGCAAGGACCCCGTCGTCGTACGCGACCTGCCCGGCTTCGCCACCTCCCGGCTCGGGGTCACCCTCGGGCTGGAGGCGATCCGGATGGTTGCCGACGGGGTGGCCAGCCCGGCCGACATCGACAAGGCGATGGTGCTGGGCTACCGGCACCCGATCGGGCCGCTGGAGCTCACCGACCTGGTCGGCCTCGACGTGCGGCTGGACATCGCCCGCACCCTCCAGGCCGCGTACGGAGACCGTTTCGCGCCGCCGCCGCTGCTCCTGGAGATGGTGGCCGAGGGGCGGCTGGGTAAGAAGTCGGGGCACGGCTTCTACCGGTGGGACGGCGGTGCGAAGCAGTGACGGGGCTCCGGATCGAAGAGCGGCCGGGCCGGCTGGTCGTCACCCTGGACCGGCCGGAGAAGCGCAACGCCATCGACGCCGACCTGATCGCCGAGCTGCACCAGGTCTGCGCCGAGTTGGAGGCGCGCCCCCGGCTCCTGCTGCTCACCGGTGGCGCGGCGGGCATCTTCGCCGGTGGCGCCGACATCGGTCAGCTCCGGGAACGGGGCCGCACGGACGCCCTCGCCGCGATCAACTCCGCCGCCTTCGCCCGGATCCGGGCGCTCCCGATGCCGACCGTGGCCGCCGTCGACGGCCCGGCCCTGGGCGGCGGCGCGGAGCTGGCGTACGCCTGCGATCTGCGGGTGTGCACGGCGCGGGCGGTCTTCGGCCAGCCCGAGGTGCGGTTGGGCATCCTGGCCGGTGCCGGCGCGACCCACCGGCTGCCCGCGTTGATCGGCGAGGGCCGGGCCAAGGAGCTGCTCTTCACCGGCCGGCGGGTGGACGCCGCGGAGGCACTGCGGATCGGTCTGGTGAACCGGGTGGTGGACAGGCCCGACGATCTGCTGACGGTGGCACACGAGCTGTTGGACGAGATCGCCCTGGGCTCGCCGCTCGCGCTGCGGCTGACCAAGTTGGCGGTGGACGCGCCCGCCGCCGCGCACCCACAGCTCGATCTGGTCAGCCAGGCGGTGCTCTTCGAGGACGAGGAGAAGCACCGGCGGATGACCGAGTTCCTGGAGCGCCGCCGAACGCGGTGACTCCCGCACCGAAACGGCCGCACCGGCGGAATGCCGGTGCGGCCGTCGTGGTCCGCTGTCGTGCTTACTGCCGGATCTGCACCCCGGCGTCGGCCAAGCCGCGAATCACCTGGGCGGACTCGCCGAAGCCGATGATCAGCACGGCGTCCGCGCCGAAGCTCTTGATCTCCTTCGCGCCGTCGCCGAAGTCGACCGGGGGTGCCTTGGCATCGGCCGGCGGCTCGTAGGTCATCAGCTTCAGCCGGTCGCCGCCGATGCCGGCCTTCTCCAGCTCGTCACGGACGGTGGCCTGAAGGCCCTCACCGTAAGAGTCCTTGCGGGCGACGATGACGATCTTCTGCGACCCGTCGCGGAGGATCACGTCGGCCAGGGCCCGGCCCTGCAGGCTGTCCGGCGGGGCGGTGCGGAAGTAGAGGCCCTTGTCCTCCACGTCGGTCAGGCCGCTGTCGGTGTTGGACGGCGAGAAGAGGATCTTCCCGGCCTGTACCACGTCCGGCAGCACCTCCCGGGAGATGCCCGAGCCGCCAGCGCCGATGATCACGCTGACCCCGTCCGTCACGTGCTTGGCCACCGTCGCCTTGGCCACCGTCGGGCTGGTGCCGTCGTCACCGTCAATCCAGGTCACCGGCTTGCCCAGCGCGCCGCCAGCGGCGTTGATCTCCTTGATCGCCAACGTGGCGCCAGCGGCCATCGGCGGGTAGGCGATCGCCAGGTCACCGGTTTTCGGCAGCAGGCCACCCAGGATCAGCGGCTTCTGGTCGGGGTTTGCGCCCGGGCGCTGCTTCTTCGGCTTCGGCGGCGTCTTGGTGCTCGCCGCCGACTCGTTGCCGGCCCCGACGAACTCGGTCTTGCCGTCGTTGATCTGCTGCCCGTCGAAGGTCAGCGTGGCGTAGCTCGCGGTGGCCGGCTCACCCTTGTCGGTGAAGCCCGCCCGGGTCAGCGACACGCTGCGGTACTCGATGTCCTGTCCGTTGCGGGCCAGCGCGAGGCAGGTGGCCGGGTCCTCGCAGCGCTGCCCGTCGTTGGTCACACCGACGATCTGCTTCGCGATGGCAGCCGGGTCGGTGCTCCCCGCCAACTGGGCGGCGAGCACGGCGATCACCACCGCGTCGTACGTCTCGGCGGAATAGAGGTAGTCCGTCAGCGCTGGATCGACAGCCCGTAGCCGGCTCTTGAAGTCGTCCGGCAGCGGGGTGAGCGGCGTGGTCCCCTTCATCCCGTCGACGAGACTTGCACGTTCCTTCAACTCCGCAGGATAGGAGTTGAGCATGTTGCCGTCCGTGCCGTAGAGGCGCACCTGTTGGGCGCTTGCCTCTTCGGGCTTGTCATCCCCGCAGGCGCTTGTGGCGAGCAGGATCGTCGCGCAGGCAGCCAGTGAGGCCACCCGCGAACGGCGTGATACGAGCATGGTCGTCCTTCCTCCGGCGAAGGTCCGCTGCGCACATTAGCGTGCCGAGGCCGGCGGCGGGACCGTGGAGGTGGCGTAATGCGCAGGTCGCTCGCGTTGAACACGGACAGTGACCATCGAAAGGGGTCTTGACCGCCCGTCCTACTGTGCGCTGCGTGACGGACCTACCACAGCAGACGTTCGACGACGCGGCCGCCGTGCTCCACTCGGCGCTCATCGGGGATGGAGAGGCGGTGGTGGGAGCGTTCGACGCGGTCGTCGACCGGGCCGGCCTGAGCGGCGCGTACGGGGTCGCCTGGTGCCTGGCCGCGACGATGCTCGGTGACACGCCGGCGGCCAGCGGAGCAACGCTGGACTTCCCAGGGATCGATCAGGCCGGCTACGACACCCGCTGGGTGGCCCGCTTCGTGAGCGCGTGCGCCAACCGGGACGAACCGACCGGGGAGGCGCTGTTCGGCGCCGCGGCGGCCGATGGGCTGCTCCCCGACTGCCTGCTCACGCTGGCCGGCTCGACGATCGCCACCCTGCGCAGCCGAGCCGGGTGACACGCGGCCGGGTCACGGCGTCCGTCGGGGGGCGGACGCCGCGACCGCGCGGGTCACTCAGAACGCGTGGTACGCGATCAGCGGCTCGTACTCGTACCGCAGGTTCTCGAAGCGGACCCGGAAGTTGACCCCGTCCCGGACGTTGGTCGCCACCGTGATCCAGCCCGAGTTGGTCGGTAGGTAGGTCCAGTAGTTGCAGGCGTCCGTCTTGTCGACGAAGATCACGCACGCCTCGGTGGCGTACACGCCGGCGTTGCGGACCTTGATGTCGCGACAGCGGGTCGTGGTGCGGAACTGACCGTCCGTGTTGGACTGATCATCTGACCGTGACGATGATGTGGATCGATCAATGGTGGCGCGGCCCCGATGCTGTCCGGCCCGTGTGGTAGCTCTGTAGGCATGTCCGAGGCCATGCTCAGCAAGGTTCGCAAGCTGTTGGCTCAGGCCGAGGACCCGGCCTGCACGCCCGCCGAGTCCGCCGCGTTCACGGCCAAGGCGACCGAGCTGATCGCCCGCTACGGCGTGGACCGGGCGCTGCTCGCCGCCCGTGACCCGACCACCGACCCGGTCGGCGACCGGGTGCTGGCCATCGTCGCTCCGTACGCCCGCGACAAGGTCGGCCTGCTCGCCGCGGTCGCCGAACCCCTGCGCTGCCGCTGCGTACGCCGCCAGCAGAGCAACGGCTTCGCGCTGCACCTGTTCGGCTTCGCCAGCGACCTGGAACGGGTCGACCTGCTCTTCACCTCACTGCTCGTGCAGGCCGCACACGGCCTGGCCGCCACCGCGGTGCCCGCCGACGACCATCCCGCCGCCTTCCGCCGGTCCTGGCTGGCCGGTTTCGCGCAGGTGATCGGAGGTCGGCTCTGGGCGGCCGAGACGGCGGCGGCCAGCGAGTCGGGCACCTCATCGGTGGCACTGGTGCTGGCCGACCGGTCCGATCGGGTGCAGCGACGGCTCGCCGAGGAATATCCGCGGCTACGCACCGCACCACCGCGCCGGCTGGGCGGCACCGGCTTCGGCTCGGGAGCCGAGGCGGGCCAACGCGCGAACCTGGGTGGTCGGGACCTCGGTGGCGGCTTCGCTGCTGATCGGCGGCTCGGCCGGTGATTCGGCGGGCTCGTCAGGCAGACGTGGTGGGGCGGCGCGACACCGTGGCGACATAGCGGGTGAGCAGCTCGTGCCAGCCGGCGGTGAGCGCCTTGCGATATCCCTCGGCAGCCTCGCCATGCCGGTCGAAGTGCCGATGCTCCAGCTCGACCCGGGTGCGCTCCGGTCCCTCGGCATGGAACAGCACCTCGACCTCGCTTGCCCGGGCCGGGTCCGGCACCGGTGCCCGGTCGGGGCCGATCTGCCAGACGAAGACCAGCCGCCGCGGTGGGTCCCAGGTGAGCACCCGGCCCCAGTCGGCGCGAAAGCCGTACGGGCCGATCTCGTAGAGCATGCCGCCGGCCCGCGGCTCCATGCCCAGCTCGGCGAGAGCATCGGGGCCGGACCAGGTGTACTCGGTGACCCACCAGTCGGTCAGCTCGTCGGTGAAGACCGCGAACGCGTGCTCAGCGGAGCCCGGGACCAGGAGGCTGCACCGTAAGGAGAACCGGTCGCCGTCCTGCCGGATGTCGGCCGGATCAGTCAATTCCTGTCCCATAGGCCCGGACCATACCGGCTGATGCCCGGGTGCGCAGCTTCACGAGGTGCCCGGTTCCGGACACTGGGTTGCTGAGTCGTCACCGACGGGATGCCCCGCCTGGGCGTCGTGATCACGCCTTCCGGTCGGTGCAGCAGCCATCGGCGCAGCCCGGAGATCCGTCGCCGGCGATGCCGGCGGCGGGCAGGGGTGCGCAGTCGTCGCAGTGTTCACCGCGCCAGGCTTCGATGCCTTCCTTGACCGCGACCCCGGCGATGACGAGTGCGGCGACCGGGTCGGCCCACGACCAGCCCCAGGCGGCGTTGAGGACCAGGCCGACGAGCAGCACCGCTGACAGGTAGGTGCAGAGCATGGTCTGTGTCGAGTCGGCCATGACGGTCGCCGAGCCGAGTTCCCGCCCGGTGCGCCGCTTGGCCCGTACGAGCAGGGGCATCACGAGCAGTGACGCGGCGGCGAGGCCGATGCCGACCGGGCTGGCGTCGGCGTCGCCACCGGACAGCAGCGAGCGAGCGGCATCGAAAACCACCCATGCCGCGAGGGCGAAGAACGATGCGCCGATGAGGCGGAGCGCCAGCCGTTCGCGGTCCTCGGGAACCCGAGCGCGGAACTGCCAGATCAGTACGGCCGCGCTGGACACCTCGACGAACGAGTCGAGGCCGAAGCCGATCAGCGCCGCGGAGGACGCCGCCGCGCCAGCGGCGATCGCGACCAGGCCCTCGATCAGGTTGTAGCCGGCGGTGGCGTAGGCCAGCCAGAGGCTGCGCCGGGCGAGCACCGCCCGACGCTCGGGGGCCAGCAGTGCGGCGCTCATGCGCCCGACGCCGGCGAGGCGTCGGCCGGAGTGCCGTAGGTCGGGCACAGCGCGACCGCTGCGCCCGTGGCGGCCAGAACCTGTTCCGCCGAGCGCAGGAGGTCGAGTAGTTCCGGCCGGGTCAGGGAGTAGAACGACTGGCGGCCCACGACCCGATAGTCGATCAGACCGCAGTCCCGCAGACATGCCAGGTGCTTCGACACCGTCGACTGTGCCAGCCCCAGTTCGCCGGTCACGTCCACCACGCGAACCTCGCCGGACGCGACCCGGCGCAGGATGGCCAGCCGGGTCGGGTCACCGAGGGACCGGAACAGCGCGGCAGCCGGAGCGAGAACGATCGTCATGTGGCGATGATAGCCGGGTATGGCGATGGTTGGGCGCTGTTGACCGTGCTCAGGGGCGGCAGAAAGCAAGGGGCCCGCGTCCGTCAGAAGCCCGATCCCCTTCTGCCGCTCCCCGAGACCGCAGCCTCGATGCGTAGCAACAGGCCCGCGATCACCAGGAGCGCACCCGCGGCAAGGAGTTCGCCGTCGTAGCTTCCGCCAGCCAGGCCAACGGCGAAGATCCCGCCGCCGATCACCGCACCCAGAGTTCCGATGGTCTCGACGATCTCACCAGGCCTTCTGTCCATCGCGGCAGTGTAGGCAGCACACGAAAACGTCTCGGGGACGGCGGATGTACGGCCAGCGTGCAGCAAGCGATGGCAAGCAGGGCTCAGGGAGTGGTCAGATACGTGGGAAGCGTCTACAGGAAAGCGGCGACCCCCTCGTACTCTCCGCTGGGTGCGTCGCCGACGGCTTCGTATTCGAGGAGGAGTAGACCCTTCGCCGTCGCCTCCTGATGCATCAGCAGGAGGCCGACAGACTCACTCGGGTGGGCGAGCAGTCGGCGCCCGGACCCGATGACCGTGGGGGCGACGACGAGCCGCAGTGTGTCGACCAGGCCCGCCGACAGCAGCGAGTTGCCCAGAAGTGCGCTCCCGTGGATCTGGAGTTCCCGCCCCGGCTCCGCCTTCAGTGCCCTGACCGTCTGGACCGGGTCGCCCCGCAGCACGGTCGTGGGGTGCCAGCTCCCCGCGATCAGAGTGTTCGACACGACGTACTTCGGCAGCGAATTCATCCGGCCGGTGAAGGGATCGTCCGGCGCGGTGATCTGCGGCCAGTCGCGCGCGAACGCCTCGTACGTCCGGCGCCCGAGCAGCAGGCCGTCGGCGAGGTCGAGCCAATCGGAGGCGCGCTGGATGAACAGCTGGTCCATATAGGGGACCAGCCAGCCGCCTTTCGTGAAGCCGTCGCTCGTGTCCTCGGTGGCCGAGCCTGGCCCCTGACTGACCCCATCGAGCGTGATGAACTCCGTAACGGTGATCTTCATCGCGGGGCCACGCTCTCGGCGAACCCGGCGAGCTGTTCGGTGACCGACGTCCAGCCGTCGGAGAAGCCGAGCTCCTCATGGCGAGCGCGGGCGGCGGGATCGCCGTGGCGGACGACGACCTGGTATCTCGTGCCCTCTGGATGATCGTGCAGCGTGATCTCGGCGGTCATCAGCACCGGTGCCGGGCTCGTGGGGCGCCACTCACTGTCGATGGCGTTCGTGAACACGATTCGCTCAAAATCGTCGACGACAAGGAAGCACGCGTTCATGTGCGGAACGAACGTGGTTCCGTCGTCACTCAGCCGCGTCACGAACGCGCCGCCCGGCCGGGCCTCCAGGCGGTCGACACGACACACGGCCGGAGCGGGCACCCACCACTGTTCGAGGCGGGAGGCGTCGGTCCACGCGCTCCACACGGTTGTCCGAGGGGCGCGGATGACCCGCTCCAGGCTGAGGTCGAGGTCCGGGTTCACTGCTGGTTCTCCTTGAGATTGGTGACGAACTGCTCCAGGCGGTCGGTGCGCTCATCCCAGATCCGGTGCTGCTCCGCGAGCCAGTCGTCGACAAGGACGAGACGCTCGCGGTTGAGCACACAGGTGCGCACCCGGCCGGACTTGACGGTGTGGATCAACCCGGTCGACTCGAGCGTCCGCACGTGCTTCATGAACGAGGGGAGGGTCATCGGGAACTCGCGGGCGAGATCGCCGACGCTCGTGGGCCCGAGGCCAAGGCGACGGACGACAGCACGCCGAGTCGGATCGGCGAGCGCGACGAATACGCCGTCGAGCTCCGCTGCATACTGTGCCATGCGGCTAAGTATTGCTCTGAGCAGATACTTAGCGCAAGGGCTAAGTGTTGTACGCCTGCCGGTGCCGCCAGACCGTCACGGCGGACAGCAGGGGCAGGACAGGACTTGCCGCAGCGAATTGGGAAGAAACAGCGCGTCAGGGCCAGAAAAAGCAAGATCCCCACCTGCGTTTCCGCTGGTGGGGACCTCTGTAGCCCGGCGAAAGGCTATGTGGCCAGGGGCGGGGTCGAACCGCCGACCTTCCGATTTTCAGTCGGACGCTCGTACCAACTGAGCTACCTGGCCGTGCCGCTCGGCTCATGTTACCCGCCAGCCGGACGAACCGGCGCCAAGGCGACATGCTCCGATACGCAGAACGCCGCGCGAGGCGCGGCGTCGGCGCTGCGGTCCTGACGGGACTTGAACCCGCGACCTCCGCCTTGACAGGGCGGCGAGCACTCCAACTGCTCCACAGGACCTAGCTTGTATTGCTCCGGCTTGCGCCGGTCGTGCCCCCAACGGGATTCGAACCCGTGCTACCGCCTTGAAAGGGCGGCGTCCTGGGCCGCTAGACGATGAGGGCGGCCCCGCCATCATTGCACACTCGCAACTTCAAGCGGACTTGCTCCCATCCGGCCCCGCCGGAGGCTTGGAAAGCATACGTGATGCCTGGTCGGTCGACAAAATCGGTATCGGCAAGGGCCTGGGTCGGCGCATAACCGCAGGTCAAAGCCGGTTTAGCGGAGTTGGGTGATGCCGAAGCGCTGTTTCAGGTCGGCGATCAGGTGCGGGCAGGCGGCGAGCGTCGCGGCCCGGTTGCCACCCCCGTCGTGCAGCAGCACGATGGCGCCGGGACGGGCGGCGGTGTGGATTCGTTTGCCGATCGTGGCGGCGTTCGGCTTGTCCCAGTCCTGCGGGTCGACGGACCAGTGCAGGGGACGCATGCCGAGTCCCTTCGCCACCCCCAGCACCTCCGGCGTCCACCGACCGCCCGGCTGCCGGTAGAAGGACACCTTCGCGCCGGGAGCCGCCGTCCGGATGGCCTTGTTGGTCCGGGCCAGGTCGGCCTGGATCTCGGCGACAGGTCGCCGGGCCAGGTCGAGGTCGTGCCGCCAGCTGTGGTTGCAGAGCTGGTGTCCCTCGCGGACGATCCGGCGGACCAACTCCGGGTGGCGCTGCACCTCCTGACCGACGACGCAGAAGGTGGCGGTCACCTTGGCGGCCCGCAGTTGGTCGAGGACCTTGGGCGTCCAGGCCGGGCTGGGCCCGTCGTCGAAGGTCAGGGCCACCGGGCGTACGCCGGTGTTGCGCCGCAGGCCGGCGGGAAGCTTGGCCGGCAGCGGCCGCAGCGGCGGCTTCGGTGGCTTGGTGACGGTGGGATGCGGCGGTGGGGCAGGGGTGGGCGACGTGGGCGACTCCACCGGCTGCGGCGCGCCGGCGGGTGCGATGGTGTGGTCCGGCTGGGCGCAGCCGGACAAGACCAGCGCCATGGCGAGGACGGACGCCACGACGGCGCGGGCTTGCATCTGTTCGCTCCCGGAGGGGTCGGGGTAGGCGGACCACCCGACGCTAGTTCACGTCGTCAGCGGACGACAGTGCGATCAGTCACCCCTCGACCGGTCCAGGGAGTCGCGGACCGCGACGGCGAGCGAGACCGCCTCGGCCAGGTCGGCCGGCCGCACCACCCCGGCGGGCAGCGTGTCGGCGTGCCAGCCGGGGCCGGCGGCGAGCACCAGCAACGGACGGCGGGGTGCCGCGAGCAGCGCGCTGAGCTGGGCCGGGTCGGCGGTGGCCCGGGTGTGCGACCAGAGCACCACGGCGGCCGGCCCGGTCCGGTTGACCGCCTCGACGAGGGCGGCCACCGGCACCCGGGCGCCGAGCATCCGGTAACTGACCCCGGCCTCCGCGAGAGTCGCCGCCAACGCCTCCAACGGCAGGGTGTGCTGCTCCTCGTCCGCGCAGGAGAGCAGAATCCGGGCCGGCCCGGTGGGAGCCTTGGCCCGACTGGCCGCCGCGAGAGCCTCCGACACGCAGCGGGACACCAGGTGCTCCACCTCGATCAGGCCGGCCGTGGCGGCGTGACGCTCGCCGATGCCGGCGAGCACCGGGCGGAGCAGGCCCTCCCAGGTCGCGACGACCCCGCCAGCAGCCAGGGCGTGCGCGATCGTCTCGCTGATCGCCGCCGCGTCCAGTCGCATCGCGGCCCGCGCCAACCCACGGGCCGCCGGGCCGGCGCGGCCCACCGGGATGGTGCCGCCACCGTCACGGCCGGGTGGGCGGCGGATCCGGCTCTCGGCGACGGTGCCGGTCGGCATCGGATCCGGTGCCTGGCGGGCCCAACGGGCGGCCTCGGCCGGGCTCACCCCCTCGGCGGTGAGCCGTCGCATGATCTCGAGACGGGCCAGGTCGGCCGGCGTGTAGCGACGGTGGTGACCGGGGATGTGCTCGCTGGGCCCGAGCCCGTAGCGCTGGTGCCAGGTACGCAGGGTCGTCACCGCGACCCCGAGCCGGCGTGCGACGGCGCCCGCGCTCAGCGCCTCATCGGCCACCCGACCACTCCGCCGTGTCATCCGCCGACGATCCGGGCGGGGTCACCGCCGGGCCGGATGCGCCGGACGTCGGCCCCGTGGGGCGCAGCAGCCGGTTCACCACCCCGCCCAGCCAGGGCGCGTACGACCGGGGGTCGAGGCCCAGCTCGGTCTCCAGCGCGGCGGGATCGGCCCACCGCAACTCGGCCACCTCGTCCGGGTCCGGCAGTAGCGGGGCCGTGGGCAGGAACTCGCCGCGCAGCACGTGGTCGTACTCGAATTCGACCCGACCGGTCGCCGGGTCCTCGGCGTAGTACATGTAGACGCCGACCTCGGTCAGCTCGACCGGGCCCGCGCCCAACTCCTCGTGCAGCCGCCGGTTGGCCGCCTCCGCGAGCGACTCGCCTGGGCGGGGGTGGCCGCAGCAGGAGTTGGCCCAGCGCAGCGGGAACCGGGTCTTGACGGCGGCCCGCCGCTGGAGCAGCACCTGGCCGTCCGGGTCCACCAGCAGCACCGAGAAGGCACGGTGCAGCCGCCCCGGGGGCTGGTGTGCGGCCGCGACGGTCGTCTCGCCGTGGGCCTTGCCGGTCTCGTCGACCAACTCGACGAGGTGCTCCTCGCGGCTGCTCATCGGCCCTCTCCGGTGATCCGGCCGGCGGCGAGCTTGCCGGAGATCAGCACCATCGGTACGCCGACGCCGGGCTGGGTGCCGGAGCCGACGAAGACCACGTTCGACAGGTCGCGGTGCAGGTTCGACGGGCGGAACGGGCCGGTCTGGAAGAGGGTGTGCGCGGAGGCGAACGGAGTGCCGGCGGCCATTCCCTGCTCCGCCCACTCCGCGGGGGTGATGGCCTGCAGCACCTCGACCCCGGCGCCGAAGCCGACGTAGCCGCGCTCCTCCAGGGTGCCGATGAGCTGGTCGCTGTAGCGCTGGGTCAGGTCTCCGCGCCACTCGAACGGGGCCCGGTCGAGGTTGGGCACCGGTGCGAGGACGTAGTAGGTGTGCCGGTCCGGTGGGGCCACCGAGGGGTCGGTCCGGCTCGGGTTGGTGACCAGCAGCGAGGGGTCGGTCATCAGCTCGCCCCGCCGGATGACCTCATCGAAGGTGCCCTTCCATGCGCGTCCGAAGTGGATGTTGTGGTGGGCGATCTTCGCATATGCCTGTCGGGAGCCGACGTGCAGAACGACGCAGGACGGCGAGTAGGTGAGCCGGCGCCGCGGGGCGGCGGGGAGCAGGTCCCGGTAGGCGACCGGCAGGTCGGGGTTGAGCACCACCACGTCCGCCGGCACCAGTTCGCCGTCGGCGGTGAGCACGCCGGTGGCCCGGCCGTTCGCGGTCTCCACCCGGGTCACCGTGGTGTCGTATCGGATCTGCACGCCGTGCTTCTCGGCCGCGCCGGCCATCGCCTTGGACACCGCGTGGATGCCGCCGCGCGGGAAGTAGACCCCGGCCACCGAGTCGAGGTACGCGATGACCGCGTAGATGGCCAGCGCGTCATGCGGCGCGAGGCCGGCGTACATGGCCTGGAAGGAGAAGATCCGCTGGGTACGGGGGTCCCGGAAGAACTGATTGATCTTCGTCTGGAGACGGCGGAAGGCTCCGCCGGTGAGCAGCTTGAGCAGGTTGCCGGTGATCAGGTCGGTCGGCGCGTCCAGGTTGCGCTCGATGAAGTCGGCCCGCTCCAGGCGCCACAGCTCCCGCGCGTAGTCGACGAAGCGCAGGTATCCGTCCGCCTCGCGTGGACCGCAGACCCGGGAGATCTCGGCCGCCATCCGGGTGGTGTCGGTGAGCACGTCGAGGGTCGAGCCGTCCGGGTAGTACGCCCGGTAGGCGGGGTCGAGCGGGGTCAGGTCGAGCCAGTCGCGCAACTCCTCACCGACCGCGCCGAGCGCCTCGGCGATCAGGTCGGGCATGGTGAGCACGGTCGGGCCGGTGTCGAACTCGTAGCCGTCCACGGCGAGCCGGCCCGCTCGCCCGCCGGGCACCGGCTTGCGCTCCAGCACGGTCACCTGTCGGCCGCTGCCCGCCAGGTGCAGCGCACAGGCGAGCCCACCCAGCCCGGCACCGACGACCACCACCCGGTCCGTCCGTCCTGTCACCGTCCGCACCTGACCACCTCCTCCAGAAAGTCGCTCATCAGGCCCGCCGGTTGGTAGCGGCGGTGGCCAGCCCGGTCAGCGCGGTCCGTGCCGTCCGGTCCACGGGTGCGGCGTCGAGCGCGGCCAGCGCGTCACCCACCCGCTCAGCGATCATCCGCTCCACCCGCGCCACCGCGCCGGTCTCGGCGACCAGTTCGGCGAGCCGGTAGACCGGTCCGTCGCCGGCCCGTTCCAGCGCCGTGAGCTGGGCTGGCGTGGCCAATTCCCGGGCCAGCATGAGCAGTGTGGTCGGTTTGCCGCTGCGGAGGTCGTCACCGACCGGCTTGCCGGTGGCGGCCGGGTCACCGTAGACGCCGAGCAGGTCGTCGCAGAGCTGGAACGCCTCGCCGACGGCCAGGCCGTAGCGGGTGTACGCGGAGACCAGCGGAGCATCGGCGGGCATCCCGGCCAGACCGGCGCCGAAGAGCAGTGGTCGCTGGACGGTGTAGCTGGCGGTCTTGTAGCGGGCCACCCGCAGTGCCTGCTCGACCGACCAGTTGCCCGGGTCGTTGTCGCCGAGCACGTCGAGGTACTGCCCGGCGACCGTCTCCACCCGCATCTGGTCGTAGCAGCGGCGGACCTCGAACAGCCGGGCCGAGGGCACCGTGGCCTGGGCCAGCAACCGGTCGGCCCAGACCATGCAGAGGTCGCCGATGAGCACGGCGACGGCCTCGCCGAATCGGCCGGGATCACCTCGGTGGCCCGCGGCGATGTGCTGTTCGGCGAGTGCGACGTGGGCGGTGGGCCGGCCGCGGCGGGTGGTGGACGCGTCCATCACGTCGTCGTGCACCAGCGCGAAGGTGTGCAGCAACTCCAGTGCGGCCAGCGCGGGCAGCACGGGCGGCAGTGCCTCGGTGCCGCCGACCGCCCCGCGCCAACCCCAGTAGGCGAACGTGGACCGGATCCGCTTGCCGCCGGACAGGACGGCCTCCCGCGCCGCGGCGGCGAAGCCGCCCATCGCCGGGTCGATCTCGGCGAGGGAGTCGACCTCGGCCGTGAGGAAGGCGGTCAGGGTGTCGTCGACCGCCGTGATCAGGTCATGGGTGTACGCGGCCAGCACGGCGCGGACCGGATCGTCCCCGTCGCCCGGCCCTGCCGGCGCCAGGCGGGTCGCATTGCCCGCAACCGCGTCGTTGGCCATGCGGCTGAGCGTACCCTAGGCTACGAGTTGCGTCGATTGGTGCGTCGATAAACGAGGAGGGCCGGTGGACACTGATCTCGCCCCTGCCTATGACCGGTGCCGTGAGCTGCACCGACGTCATGGCCGCACCTACTATCTCGCCACCCGGCTGCTCCCCGCTTGGAAACGACGGCATGTGCACGCCCTCTACGGGTTCACCCGGTACGCCGACGAGATCGTCGATCGCACCGAAGACCTGCCGCCGGCCGAGCGGGCCGCCCGCCTCGACGACTGGGCCAACCAGTTCGTGGCCGGTCTGCACGGTGCGCCCGTCGACGACCCGTTGCTGCCGGCCGTGCTGCACACGATCGCCGTCTTCGATCTCGACCGGGACGACTTTGCGTCGTTTCTGAAGAGCATGGCGATGGACCTGACCGTCACCGCGTACCCGACCTACGACCATCTGCTCGACTACATGGAGGGCTCGGCCGCGGTGATCGGCACCATGATGCTGCCGATCCTGGGCAGCTCCGACCCGGCGGCGGCGCGGGAGCCGGCACGGCAGCTCGGCTTCGCCTTCCAACTCACCAACTTCATCCGGGACGTCGCCGAGGACCTGGACCGGGGCCGCACCTACCTGCCGGACGAGGACCTGGCGAAGTTCGGGGTCACCCGCGACGAACTGGTCGAGGCCCGCGCCCGGGGCCGCGGTACGCCCCGGATCCGCGAGCTGATCGAGTACGAGGTGACCCGTGCTCAGGCGCACTACGCCGCCGCCGCACCGGGGATCACCATGCTGGAACCGGCCTCGCAGGCCTGCATGCGCACCGCGTACGCGCTCTACGGCGGCATCCTCGACGAGGTGGCGGCGCAGGGCTACGACGTCTTCGTCCGGCGGGCGCTGGTGCCGCAGCGCCGACGGATGGCGGTGGCCGCACGTGCCCTGCTCAGCTCGACCGGTACCCCGGTCACCCTTCCCGGGCCGACGGTCCACCCTGCGACCCGGTGACGTCAGAGCACTGAGTGCAGTGCCTCGACCAGCTCGTCCACCCGGTCGTGCTCGGCGAGGTGCGCGGTGGCGTACGCGAAGGTGTAGCCGCGCTCGGGGTCGGCCCACGCGCTGCTGCCACCGATGCCACCCATGCCCCAGCTGCCGTCCGACTCCCACTGCATGCCCAGCGTCCACTGGGCCGGGCGGTCCAACACCAGGTCCGGCCCGTCGTACTGAACCCGGGTCGCCTCGGCCACCAACTCCGGGCTGACCAGCCGCACACCGTCCAGGACGCCCCCCGCCAGCAGACCGGCGTAGAGCCGGGCCAGGCCGGACGCGGTGGCGTGCAGGTTGACCGCCGGCACCTCCGCGCCCCGCCAGAGGGGGCTGTTCAGCACGGTCAGGTCCTGTCCACCGGCGGGGTTACCCATCGCGCGTGCCCGCAGCGAGCCCGGCTCACCGAGCATCCGGGTGGGCCACTCCGGGTCGCCGTAGCGCATCTCGGCGCAGCGCCGCTGGTCCGCATCGGCCAGCCCGAAGCCGAGGTCGAGCTGCCACGGACCGGCGATCTCCTCGGCCAGGAACCGGCCCACCGAACGTCCGTCGACCCGGCGGACCAGCTCGCCCACCAGGTGCCCGTACGTCCAGGCGTGCTCCCCGGCCACCGAACCCGGGGACCACTCCGGGTCGGCGGCGGCCAGGTCGCCGGTGAGCAGCGCCCAGTTGGCGATCGCGCTGGCCGGCCGGGGCAGCGGAAAGGTCGGAAGCCCGGCGGTGTGCGACAACACCTGACGCACGGTGGCCGGGGTGCGAAACCCCGGCCAGTACCCGTCGACGGGCGCGTCGAGGTCGACCTTCTCCCGGTCGACGAGCATCAACAGGCAGAGCGCGGCCACCGGCTTACCGACCGAGTAGACGTTGGCGAGCGTGTCCGGCAGCCACGGCTCGCCGCCCGGCCCACCACCGGTCCGGGAGCCCCCGACCAGGTCGACGACGGGCTGTCCGTCGTACCTGATGGCAAGGCTGGCGCCGGTCTCGCGGCCGGAGGTGAGCAGGTCGTGGAAGCAGTCCCGGACCGGGGCGAAGCGTGCGTGCATGCCGCCACCGTAGGCGAGCCGGCCCGGTGAGCCTGTCGACATTTTCCTCCGACCCTGGTGGCCGGGGCGATGCCGCTGGGGGATGCTGTTGCAGTGGCGGAGCCGGAGCTGGTGGACGTGGTCGTGGTTGGGCTCGGGGTTGGCGGCGAGGAGGTGGCCGAGCGGCTCGCCGAGGCTGGCCTGAGCGTCGTCGGCGTCGAACGGGACCTGGTCGGCGGGGAATGCCCGTACTGGGGCTGCATCCCGAGCAAGATGATGATCAGAGCGGCCAACGCGCTCGCTGAGGCCCGCCGGGTCGATGGGCTTGCCGGGACGGCGCAGGTCCAGCCGGACTGGGCGCCGGTGGCGAAGCGGATCCGGGAGGAGGCCACCGACACCTGGGACGACAGGGTCGCGGTGGAGCGGTTCACCGGTAAGGGCGGCCGGTTCGTCCGGGGTAGTGGCCGGCTCGACGGCCCGGGTCGGGTCCGCGTCGGTGACCAGGTGTTCCAGGCCCGGCACGGGATCGTGCTGGGCACCGGCACCCGTCCGTCCGTGCCCCCGATCGACGGCCTGGCCGACACGCCGTACTGGACGAATCACCAGGCGATCGAGGTCGAGGAGTTGCCGGAGTCGCTGCTGGTGCTCGGCGGCGGCGCGATCGGTCTGGAGCTGGCGCAGGTCTTCGCCCGCTTCGGGGTCCGGGTCACCGTGGTCGAGGCGCTGGACCGGGTGCTGGCCGTCGAGGAGCCGGAGGCGTCCGAGGTCGCCGCCGCGGCGCTGCGCGCCGACGGAGTGGAGATCCACGCCGGGGTACGCGCCGAGCGGGTCGAGCACGACGGGACCCGGTTCACCCTGCACGGTGGTGGCGGGAGGGAGTTCACCGCCGACCGGCTGCTGGTGGTGACCGGGCGCAAGGCCCACCTGGATGAGCTGGGGTTGGACACCATCGGCCTGGACGCCGGCCAGCGTTTCCTGCCGGTCGACGACCGGTTGCACGCCACCGACCACGTCTGGGCGGTCGGCGACCTGACCGGCGAAGGCGCGTTCACTCACATCGCCATGTACCAGGCGGGGATCGTGGTCGCCGACATCCTGGCCCGTGCCCGCGAGGCGCAAGCGGGCGCGGACGCCAGCGGGACCTCCAGCGTGGTCGGCGGCGCGATGCGTGCGTCCAGCTCGCTGGCCGCCAGCGGGTCGAGCGGGGCGCCCGGCACCGTCCCGCGAGCCGACTATCGCGCGCTGCCCCGGGTGACCTTCACCGATCCCGAGGTTGGCGCGGTCGGGCTCACCGAGCGGCAGGCTCGCGAGCGCGGCATCAACGTGCAGGTCGGTTTCACCAAGCTCGGCAGTTCGACCCGGGGCTGGATCCACCAGGTCGGCGACGAGGGTTTCATCAAGCTCATCGCGGACGCCGACCAGGGCGTGCTGATCGGTGCGACCTCGGTCGGCCCGACCGGTGGTGAGGTGCTCTCCGCGCTGGTGGTGGCGGTGCACGCGGCGGTACCGCTGAGTCAGCTCCGGCACATGATCTACGCGTACCCGACGTTCCACCGGGCCATCGAGGACGCGCTGCGCAACCTGTCCTGACGTCAGCCACGGCCTCGGTCCCGACTCTGCGCCGGCATGATCCACTCGCCTTTCGTGAAAGTCGGGGTATCCGGGCCATCCGGATACCCCGACATCAACAAACCCGAGCTGTGGCAGCGCCGGAATGGTGGGCGATGGGAAGAACGCGGCAGTCGGCTAGCAAGTGCTCGGCAATTTGCTGTTCATTTCTTTCATAGCGGTGACGTACGATTGCGGCTGTGACCAAGCGGTTGACTGAAGTTGCCAAGAAGGCGGGCGTCAGCGAGGCCACCGTCAGCCGGGTGCTCAACGGCCGCGACGGAGTCTCCGAGGCGACCCGGACCGCCGTGCTGACCGCGCTGGACGTGCTCGGTTACGAGCGGCCGACCAAACTGCGCGGCGAACGTGCCCGGCTGGTCGGGCTGGTGCTGCCCGAGTTGCAGAACCCGATCTTCCCGGCGCTGGCCGAGGTCGTCACCGGGACACTCGCCCAGCGTGGCTACACCCCGGCTCTCTGTGCCCGGACCATCGGTGGCGTGTCCGAGATGGACTATGTGGAGATGCTCCTCGACCACCAGGTCTCCGGGGTGATCTTCGCCGGTGGTTCGTACGCGCTCGCCGATGCCCGGCACGATCACTACCGTCGACTGACCGATCGTGGTCTTCCGGTCGTGCTGGTCAACGCCGGTGTGGACGAGTTGGGTTTCCCCCGGGTCTCCACGGACGACGCGGTGGCGGTGGAGCAGGCGTACGGGCACCTGCGCTCGCTCGGGCACGAGCGGATCGGGATGGTGCTCGGCCCGGAGGGGCATGTGCCGTCGCGGCGCAAGCTCAACGCGATGATCCAGGCCGCGGGCTGGGGCGACGACGACGCTGAGTGCGTCGAGCGCTCCAGCTTCTCCATGGAGGGGGCGCGGGTCGCCGCGACCAAGCTGGTCGAGCGTGGCGTGACCGGCATCATCTGCGCCAGCGACGTGCTGGCCCTGGGCACGATCCGCGCGGCCCGGCGGCTGGGTCGCTCGGTGCCGACCGACGTGTCGGTGGTGGGCTTCGACGACTCCGCGTTCATGACGTGCACCGACCCGCCGTTGACCACGGTGCGGCAGCCGATCGAGACGATGGGGCAGGCGGCCGTGGACCTGCTGGTCACCCAGATCGAAGGTGCCGGCGTGCTGCACGACGAGCTGCTGTTCGAGCCCGAGTTGGTGGTACGCGGCTCCACCGCGCCCGCCCCGGGTCGCTAGGGGCTGCACCGCACGACGCTTCGGCCGTCGACCGCTTCTCGCGGTCGGCGGCCGTTTTCGTCGTTGCTGCCAGTGGCAGCGGGGCCCCAATCGTTGCTGCTGCATAGGCACCCAAATCGGTTCAGATGCGGCGCAAATCGTGTCGCTGTCGATATCTGTCGTCAAGATGTCGCGTCTTTTCAAAACCAGGTCGACACCTTGCTGAAATGAGTCGGCCTCGTTACAGTGACTCCACTCACACCTGGCTCCGACGCAGCTACTGGGCGTCAGGTCGCATCACCGCAGATCAGCGAAGGTCATTCGAGACACCCGTTCCCCGAAGGGATGGACAGATGTCCGTACCGCAATACCGAAAGGCTGCGGCGATCGCGCTCGTGGCCGGCCTGGGGCTCAGCCTCACGGCATGCTCCACGAAGAGCGACGACAAGGACACGAACGCTGCCGGCAAGGTCACCATCACGGTCGACTGCCAGCCGGTCGGCGCGCAGAAAGAGCTGTTGAAGAACTGGAACGACGATGTCGCCGAGTTCCAGCGGCTGAACCCGGACATCGTCATCAAGAGCGTGAGCGTCGGCGAGCAGTGCAACAACCCGCCGGACTTCACCGCCCGCCTCGCCGGCGGCACCGTGACCGACGTCTTCTACGGGTACATGACCGACCTCCAGCAGGTGCTCGACTCCGGTCAGGCGATGGACATCACCCAGTACGCCAACAAGGATGCGATCCCCACCTGGGACAGCGTCGATCCCGCACTCAAGGGGGTCTTCACCGACGGCGGCAAGCTCTACGCCGTCCCGGTGAAGAACTACTCGATGGGTCTGGTCTACAACAAGGTCCTGTTCCAGCAGGCCGGGCTCGACGTCAACAACCCGCCCAAGACCTGGGCCGATGTCCGGGCAGCCGCCAAGAAGATCTCCGCGCTCGGCAACGGCATCGCCGGCTACTCGGAGTACAGCGCCGGCAACACCGGCGGCTGGCACTTCACCTCCCTGCTCTACTCCCAGGGCGGCCAGGTGCTGACGGCGGACGGCAAGAAGGCCGACTTCAACAACGCCATGGGCAAGCAGGTCCTGCAGAACCTCAAGGACATGCGCTACGGCGACAACAGCATGGGTGCCCGCCAGTTGCTGCAGTGGGGCGACCTGCTGACCAACGCCGGCGCGGGCAAGGTCGGCATGTTCATCGGCGCACCGGACGCCACCCAGGCGATCGTCAGCCAGTTCCAGGGCAAGTTCCAGGACTGGGCGATGGCCCCGCTGCCCGGCCAGGACGGCGCGGCGAAGGGCACGCTCGGTGGTGGCGAGGGCTACTTCTTCAAGAAGGACCTCACCCCCGAGCAGGTCAAGGCCGGTCTGAAGTGGATTGCGTACCAGAAGCTGACCCCGGGCAAGGGCCAGTTCGACTACGTCCGGGCAAAGCCGCAGAACTACCCGGTGGGTCTGCCCCAGCCGCTGCTCTTCGCGAACGGCAGTGAGGCGCAGAAGCAGGAGCTCGAGCTGCGCAGGGCGAACGCGAACGTCGACACCGCGAACTTCGCGCTCTTCGAGGCGACCCCCGTCCCGATCAAGGGCGAGCCGCGTAACGCACAGGCGGTCTACGCGGTGCTCGACGCCGCGATGTCCGGTGTGCTGACCAACCCGAACTCGAACATCGACGCCCTGCTCAAGACCGCCGAGGAGAAGGTCAACCAGCTCCTCGCCGCCGAGAGCTGACCGATCGTGTGGGGGCCGGGACGCCGACCCGGCCCCCACGCCATCCGCACCGCATCGTCGACGTCACCGACTCACCCAGGAGTTGCCTTGGCGATCACCACCGTCCCGGAGACCCCCAGGAAACCGGGCCGCCCGCCGTCGCCGTACTCGGCGAGGCCGCAGCGCACGAGCCTCGGCCGCAAGGTACGGGACAACCTCACCGGTCACACGTTCCTGATCGGCGCGGTGCTCTGCTTCGTCGTCTTCTCCTGGTACCCGATGGTCCGCGGCATCGTCATGAGCTTCCAGCGCACCCGGCGCGGCGAGACCACCTGGGTGGGCTGGGACAACTACTCCCGCATCATCGCCGACCCGAGCTTCTGGCCCGCCTGGCAGAACACGCTCTACTTCACGCTGCTCGCGCTCCTCCTCGGGTACGCGGCGCCGTTCTTCGTGGCGATCCTGCTCAACGAGTTCCGCCACGCCAAGGGGTACCTGCGGATCCTGGTGTACCTGCCGGTGATGCTGCCCCCGGCCTCGGCGCTGTACCTCTTCAAGTTCTACGCGTACGACCCCAGCGAGGCGGGTCTCTTCAACGCGATCCTCAAGGCGCTGCACCTGCCCACGTCGCAGTGGATGCAGTCCCCCGAGATGACGATGCCGGCGATGGTGATCGCGTCGACCTGGATGAACATGGGCGGCGCCGTGCTGATCTACCTGGCGTCGCTACAGAACATCCCGGGCGAACTCTACGAGGCCGCCGAGCTCGACGGCGCCGGGATCTGGAAGCGGATCCGCCACGTGACGATCCCGCAGACCCGGCTGATCCTCGCGCTCCTGGCGATGATCCAGATCGTCGCAACGATGCAGCTCTTCATCGAGCCACTGATCCTCGCCAACGGCGCGGGCGCGGAGGATTCCGCGACCTCCGTGGCGTACCTCATCTACCAGCACGGCTTCTTCCAGAACGACCTCAACGGCGCCGCGGCGCTCGGCGTGATCATGCTCGTGGTGCTGGCCGGCTTCTCCGCCGTCTACCTGCGGCTGAGCGCGAAACAGGACTAGGACGGGCGAGACATGGCACAGGACTCCGGGACCCGGACCCTCATCTCTCACGCGCAGCTCCGCCGTGGGCGTGGCAGGTTCATCTACTGGACGCTGCTCACGGTCGTCGTCGTGGGCTTCACGCTCGTCTTCCTCGGGCCGCTCTACTGGATGGTCACCGGCGCGCTCAAGTCCGGCCAGGAGATCGCGCAGACGCCGCCGTCGCTGTTCCCGAAGGACCCCCAGCCGCAGAACTACATCGACGCGTGGAACAACCTGGACCTCGCCAAGCTGCTGTTCAACACGTTCTACTACGCGGCCGGCGCGGTGGTGTTGCAACTGGTCCTCGACACCGCGGCGGCGTACTCGCTGTCGAAGCTTCGGCCGGTGTTCGGCAACGTGATCCTCGCCCTGATGCTGGCGACGCTGATGATCCCGGCGATGGTGCTCATCGTCCCGCAGTACGTGACCGTGATCGACCTGCCGATCCTGCACATCAACCTGCTCGACTCGCCGTTCGCGATCTGGCTGCCCCTGGTGGCGAACGCGTTCAACATCTTCCTGCTGAAGCGGTTCTTCGACTCGATTCCCGAGGAGTTGATGGCGGCGGCCCTGGTGGACGGGGCGACGCCACTGCGCACGCTGTGGTCGATCATCCTGCCGATGTCACGGCCCATCCTCGGCGTAGTCTCGATCTTCGCCGTGACGGCGGTCTGGAAGGACTTCCTCTGGCCGAAGCTGGTCATGCCGTCGCCCGAGACCCGGACCGTCAGCGTCGGCATCTACGCCTTCGCGGGTGGTACGCCCATGAACGTGGTCATCGCCGCGTCGGTCATCGCCGCGATCCCGACCGTCATCATCTTCCTGATCTTCCAACGGAACATCATGTCCGGGCTGACCACAGGCAGCCTCAAGGGATAACCACCAGCGCAACCTCCGGCGGCGAACAACGACCGTTCGCCGACACATAACCAGGTCCGGCGAACCCGCCGACGTACTGACGCAGAAAGCAGGTGCTCGTGTCCACAGCTGACAGAAGTCCGTGGTGGCGTGGAGCGGTGATCTACCAGGTGTATCCCCGTAGCTTCGCCGACGGCAACGGCGACGGCATCGGCGACATCGCCGGCATCCGGTCCCGGCTGAACCACCTGTCCGCGCTCGGCGTCGACGCGATCTGGTTCAGTCCCTGGTACCCCTCCCCGATGGCCGACGCCGGGTACGACGTGTCCGACTACCGCGACATCGACCCGGTCTTCGGCACTCTCGCCGAGGCGGAGGCGCTGATCGCGGAGGCACACGCGTTCGGCATCCGGACCATCGTCGACGTGGTGCCCAACCACTGCTCCGACGCGCACCCGTGGTTCCAGGCCGCGCTCGCCGGCGGGCCCGGCGCGCCCGAGCGGGACCTGTTCTGGTTCCGCCCCGGCCGGGGCCCGAACGGCGACCAGCGGCCCACCGACTGGGTCGGCGAGTTCGGCGGCGAGACCTGGACCCGGACCACCAACCCGGACGGCACCCCCGGTGACTGGTACCTGCACCTGTTCGCGCCCGAACAGCCGGACTTCAACTGGGACCACCCCACGGTGCGGGCCGAGTTCGAGGACATCCTGCGGTTCTGGTTCGACCGGGGGGTGGACGGCATCCGGATCGACTCGGCCGGGTTGCTGGTCAAGGACGGGACGTTGCCCGAGGTTCGACCGGACCAGCCGCACCCGTTCCACGACCTCGACGGGGTGCACGAGATCTACCGGGGCTGGCGGCGGGTGGCCGACGAGTACCCCGATCGGGCGCTGATCGGTGAGGTGTGGCTGCCGGACCGGCAGCGGTTCGCCAACTACCTGCGCCCGGACGAACTGCACGCCGCGTTCAACTTCGACTTCCTCGGCTGCGCGTGGGACGCCTCGGCGCTGCGCGAGAGCATCGACGGGACGCTGAGCGCGCACGCGCCGGTCGGCGCGCCGGCCACCTGGGTGCTCTCGAACCACGACGTCACCCGGCATGTCACCCGCTACGGCCGGGCGGACACCAGGTTCAGCTTCGCGGCCAAGCGCGAGGGGACGCCCACCGATCTGGAGCTGGGCACCCGCCGGGCCCGGGCCGCCGCGCTTCTCTCGCTGTCGCTGCCCGGCGCCGCCTACGTCTACCAGGGCGAGGAGTTGGGCCTCTACGAGGTCGAGGACATCCCGTACGCGCTGCGTCAGGACCCGATGTGGGAACGGTCCGGCCGGATCGACCCCGGTCGGGACGGCTGCCGCGTGCCGCTGCCCTGGGCCGGTGACGAGCCGCCGTTCGAGTTCAGCCCCTCCGGTTCTCCGGCGCCCTGGCTGCCCCAGCCGGCCGACTGGAAGGACCGGACGGCCCGCGCGCAGACCGGCGACTCGGCCTCCATGCTGGAGCTGTACCGGGCGGCGATCCAGATCCGGCGGGCCGACCCGGCGCTCGGCGACGGGGAGATGACCTGGCTGCCCGCCCCGGACGGCGTGCTCGCCTTCAGCCGTGGCGGCGGTTTCCGCTGTCTGGTCAACCTCGCCGACGCACCCGTGCCGCTGCCCGCAGACGGGGACCTGCTGCTGGCCAGCGGGCCACTCGACGACGGTCTGCTGCCGTCGGACACCGCCGTCTGGCTGCGTACCGCCGAATGGGCGGACGCGCCGCGAGCGGCGGACGGACCCGGCCGGACCTGACTCTGATCGCCGTGGTGCCGGCGGCCCGTCCCGGCCGCCGGCACCGCGCCACCACAGGAAGGAGGAACGAGGGGGGAACTCGCCACGCCGCACCGACACGGGGGGATCTGGCCTGCCTGACGAAAGGGAGAGCGCAGCTCATGGCCAACCACACCACCGGCACCCCGCACCACCTCCGACACCCGACCCGGGCAGGGTTGGCCGCCATCGCCGCCACCCTGCTCGCCGCCACATCGTTGACCGCCCTCGCGGTCACCGGCACCGCGACCCGGGCCTCGGCGGCCGGGCTGTCCCCCTTCGACATCCCCGGCCGCGGCGCCACCGTCCCGTTCGTGGAGCAGGAGGCGGAGGAGGCCGCCCACAACGGCACGAAGATCGGCCCGGACCGGCGTTACGGCACGCTGCCGTCCGAGGCATCCGGCCGGGAGGCGGTCACCCTCGACTCCGTCGGTGAGTACGTCGAGTTCACCCTCACCGCCCCGGCCAACGCGGTGACCTTCCGGATCAGCCTGCCCGACAGCCCGGCCGGCACGGGCCGGGACGCCGCCATCGACCTACGGGCCAACGGGAACCTGCTGAAGTCGGTCCCGGTGACATCGAGGTACGGCTGGTACTACGGCGGCTACCCGTTCAACAACAACCCGGGCGACACCAACCCGCACCACTTCTACGACGAGACCCGGGCGATGTTCGGCAGCACCCAGCCGGCCGGCACGAAGATCCGGTTGCAGGTGTCCTCGACCGCCCAGTCGCCCACCTTCACCATCGACCTGGCGGATTTCGAGCTGGTCGCCCCGGCGATCACCAAGCCCACCGGTGTGCTCGACGTGGTTGCCGATTTCGGCGCGGACCCGAGCGGCGCGACCGACTCGACCGCGAAGTTCCAGGCGGCGGTCGACGCCGGAAAGGCCCAGGGTCGGGCGGTCTGGATCCCGACCGGCACCTTCACCCTCTGGGACCACGTGGTGGTCGACGGGGTGACCCTGCGCGGCGCGGGCCCCTGGTATTCGGTGCTCGGCGGGCGGCACCCCACCGAGCGGAACAGATCCGTCGGCATCTACGGCAAGTACGTGCCCGGTGGCGGCTACACCGGGCCGGTCCGCCCGCATGAGGCGAACGGGCCGAGCCGCAACGTGACGCTGCGGGACTTCGCCATCATCGGCGACATCCGCGAACGGATCGACGACGACCAGGTCAACGCCCTGGGCGGCGCGATGACCAACTCGGTGGTCGACAACCTCTGGCTGGAGAACACCAAGGTCGGGGCGTGGATGGACGGCCCGATGGACAACTTCACCATCCGCAACAGCCGGATCCTGGACCAGACCGCGGACGGGGTGAACTTCCACACCGGCGTGACCAACTCGACGGTGACGAACACGTTCGTCCGCAACACCGGCGACGACGCGCTGGCGATGTGGGCGCAGAGCGTGCCGAACGTCAACAACTCCTTCACCCACAACACCATCGGCGTGACCCTGCTGGCGAACCACCTGGTCAGCTACGGCGGCCGCGACATCAAGATCACCGATAACGTGACCGCGGACTCGCTCACCAACGGTGGCGGCATCCACGTCGCGAACCGCTACCCGGGCGTGCAGGGCGCCACCGGGGTCCAGGGCACCTGGACCATCGCCCGGAACACGTTGATCCGTAACGGCAACTCGGACTACAACTGGAACTTCGGTGTCGGCGCGATCTGGTTCTCCGCACTCAACGAGGCGTTCCAGAACCCCACCATCAACATCACCGACACCGACATCCTGGACAGCTCGTACGCGGCGCTGCACTGGATCGAGGGCCAGACCAACGGGATCAACCTCAACAACGTACGGATCGACGGTGCCGGCACGTACGCGCTCCAGGTGCAGGCGCCCAGCCAGGTGTCGTTCACCAACGTGCGGGCCAGCAACATCGCGCAGAGCAACCCGATCCACAACTGCGTCGGTGGTGGTTTCCAGATCACCCAGGGCGCCGGCAACTCCGGCTGGTACACCCCGACCCCGTACTGCGGCCCGTGGCCGAACCCGCAGTGGGGCGGCGGACCCACCACGCCGCCTCCGACAACGACGACGCCTCCGCCCACCACGCCTCCGCCCACGACGCCTCCGCCCACCACTCCGCCGCCCACCAGCGGAAACCTGGCGCTGAACCGGCCGGCGACCGCCACCAGCACCAACCAGAGCTACACGGCGGCCAACGCGGTGGACGGCAACGCGGCCAGCTACTGGGAGAGCGCCAACAACGCCTTCCCCCAGTCACTCACCATCGACCTGGGCTCGGCCCGGTCGGTCGACCGGGTGGTGCTCAAGCTGCCCGGCGGCTGGGGAAGCCGCACCCAGACCCTGTCGGTGCTCGGTTCCACCGACGGATCGTCGTACGTCACGCTGGCGGCTTCCGCCGGTCGGGTCTTCGATCCCGGCATGGGAAACGCCGCGTCGATCGGGCTGCCCGCTGGTGACCGCCGCTACATCCGGGTGACCGTCGCCGGCAACACCGGCTGGCCGGCCGCGCAACTCTCCGAGGTCGAGGTGTACGGCGGCACGCCCACCACCCCGCCGCCGACCACGCCGCCCCCAACCACGCCGCCCCCAACCACGCCGCCGCCGACCACGCCGCCGCCGAGCGGCAACCTGGCGGCCGGGCGGCCGGTCACCGAGACCAGCCACTCCGACGTGTACGCCGCCCCGAACGCGGTGGACGGCAACCCGAACACCTACTGGGAGAGCGCCAACAACGCCTTCCCGCAGTCGTTGACGGTGGACCTGGGCACCGCCCGGACCGTGTCCCGGGTCGTGCTGAAGCTGCCGCCGTCGTCGGCGTGGCAGACCCGCACCCAGACCCTGTCGGTGCTCGGTTCGACCAGCGGCTCGTCGTTCACCACCGTCAAGGCGTCCGCCGGCCACACCTTCGACCCGGCCAGCGGCAACACGGTCACCGTGACCTTCACGGCGACCAGCCAGCGGTACCTGCGGCTGACCGTCACCGGCAACACCGGCTGGCCGGCCGGTCAGCTCAGCGAGTTCGAGGTCTACTCCAGCTAGACCGGTGGCCCCCGCCCCGGCACGGCGGGGGCCACCCGGTCTGGGCGGTCCGGGAGCAGCGTCGCCCCGGCCCGGCCTGAATCCCGTCCCCCAACCCGCACCGTCCCCCACCTGTCGCGGCACGACGGGCGTACCCCTGCACCCGTCACCGGGCAACGCACCCACACCCACCCCCGAAAGAGGTGTAGCGACCCCATGTCCAGCAACGGCATCAGACGAGGCTCCCCGCCGACCGGCGCGCCCGCCCTCGCACCCCGAACCGCCCGTACGGGCCACCGACGGCTGCTCGCCGGTGTGCTCGCCGGAGTGCTCCTCGCCACCGCCCCGGTCGTCACCCCCACGGCCAGCGCCGCGCCGGCGGTCGACGCGTCCAAGGCGGCGGCTCGCGCGGCCCTGCTCGCCGGGCTCTCCGCCACCATGACCGCCAGCAGCCAGGTCCAGAACTACGTGCCGAGCAACGCCAACGACGGCAACGCGGACACCTACTGGGAGAGCGCCAACAACGCGTTCCCGCAGTGGATCCAGGCCGACCTGGGCGCCACGGTCAACGTCGACCGGGTGGTGCTCAAACTGCCACCGGCGTCGGCCTGGCAGACCCGTACCCAGACGCTGTCGGTGCTCGGCTCGACGAACGGCTCGTCCTTCACCACCCTGAAGGCGTCCGCCGGCTACACGTTCAACCCGGCCACCGGCAACACCGCGACCGTCAGCTTCACCGCGGCGAGCACCCGCTACGTACGGGTGCAGGTCACCGGCAACACCGGCTGGCCCGCCGCGCAGTTCTCCGAGTTCGAGGTCTACGGCGCCGTCGGCAGCCCCGACACCCAGGCCCCCAGCGTCCCCGGAAACCTGGCGTACACGCAGCCGGCCACCGGGCAGATCCGGCTCACCTGGTCGGCGTCGACCGACAACGTCGGGGTGACCGGGTACGACGTCTACGCCAACGGCGCGCTGCGCGGCAGCGTCAACGGCTCGACCCTGACGTACACCGACAGCCAGCCCGACAGCGCCACGGTCTCGTATCAGGTGCGGGCCAAGGACGCGGCCGGCAACCAGTCGGCGAACAGCAACACCGTGACCCGGACCGGCACCGGCAACCCACCGGTCGGCACCAACCTGGCGGTCGGCAAGCCGATCACCGCCTCCGGGTTCGTGCACACGTTCGTGGCCACCAACGCCAACGACAACAACGTGGCCACCTACTGGGAGGGCAACGGCAACCCGAGCACGCTGACCGTGCAGCTCGGCGCCAACGCCAGCCTCAGCCAGGTCGTGGTGAAGCTCAACCCGGACTCGGCCTGGGGTGCGCGTACCCAGAACATCACCGTCCTCGGCCGGGACCAGGGCTCGTCGACCTTCACCACCCTGGTCGGCGCGACGAACTACAGCTTCAGCCCGGCCAGCGGCAACACGGTGACCATCCCGGTCTCCGGCGCGGCGGCGGACGTGCGCCTCTCGATCGCCTCGAACACCGGCGCCCCGGCCGGTCAGGTGGCCGAGTTCCAGGTCTTCGGCACCCCGGCACCGAACCCCGACCTGACCGTGACCGGCATGTCGTTCAGCCCGTCGGCGCCCGTGGAGACCAGCACCATCACCCTCTCCGCGACCGTGCGTAACGCTGGCTCGGCGGCCTCCGGTGCGACCAACGTCAACTTCTACCTGGGCTCCACCCGGGTCGGCACCGCGTCGGTCGGCGGTCTCGCGGCCGGCGCCTCGACCACGGTCAACGCCAACATCGGCACGCGGGACTCGGGCAGCTACCCGCTCAGCGCGAAGGTCGACGAGTCGAACACCGTCGTCGAGCAGGACGACACCAACAACAGCTACACCAACCCCAGCCCGCTGGTGGTCGGCGCGGTCGCCAGCTCCGACCTGGTCGCCTCCGCGGTCGACTGGTCGCCGGGCAACCCGCCGCCGGGCAGCACGGTGACCTTCTCCGTGTCGATCCGCAACGCCGGCAACCAGGCGTCCGCGTCCGGTGCGCACGGCATCACCCTGACCGTGCTCAACGAATCCGGCACCGTGGTCCGTACCCTGACCGGCTCCTACTCCGGCGTGATCAACGCCGGCGCGACGGTCGGCCCGATCAACCTAGGCACCTGGACCGCCGCGAACGGGAAGTACACCGTCCGGGTGGTGCTCGCCGTCGACGGCAACGAGCTGCCGGTCAAGCAGACCAACAACTCCAGTGACCGCCCGCTCTTCGTGGGGCGCGGCGCCAACCTCGGCTACGACATGTACGAGGCCGAGGACGGCACGACCGGCGGTGGCGCCGGGCAGGTCGGGCCGAACCGGGACATCGGCAACCTCGGCGGCGAGGCGTCCGGACGTCGGGCGGTGACCCTGAACAGCAGCGGCGCGTACGTCGAGTGGACCACCCGGGCCGCGACCAACACCCTGGTCACCCGGTTCTCGATCCCCGACTCGCCGGGCGGCGGAGGCATCGACTCGACGCTGAACATCTACGTGAACGGCACCCTGCACAAGCCGATCAACCTGACCTCCAAGCACATCTGGCTCTACGGCGCGGAGGCCAGCCCGAGTGACTCGCCGAGCGCCGGCCCGCCTCGCCACCTGTACGACGAGGCGAACGTGATGTTGAACTCGACCATCCCGGCCGGCAGCACGATCCGCCTGCAGAAGGACCCGGCCAACACCACCACGTACGCGATCGACTTCATCAACCTGGAGTTGGTCGCACCTCGGGCCAACCCGGATCCGGCCCGGTACCGGGTGCCGACCGGTTTCAGCCACCAGGACGTTCAGAACGCGTTGGACGCGGTGCGGATGGACACCACCGGCAACCTGATCGGCGTCTACCTGCCGGCCGGCACGTACGAGACCGCGCAGAAGCTCCAGGTGTACGGCAAGCCGATCTCGGTGGTCGGTGCGGGCATGTGGTACACCCGCTTCCAAACCCCGACCAACCAGCAGAACACCGACGCGGGCTTCCGGGTGGAGTCCTCGGCCAGCGGGTCGTCCTTCTCGCACATCGCCTTCTTCGGCAACTACACCGTCCGTCAGGACGGGCCGGGCAAGGTCTGGGGTGAGCTGAAGGACGTCGACAACATGACCCTGGACAGCGTCTGGGTCGAGCACACCGTCTGCGCGTACTGGGGGGTGAGCGTCAGCGGGCTGACGATCCGCAACAGCCGCTTCCGCAACACCTTCGCCGACGGCGTGAACCTGACCAACGGCAGCACCAACAACCTGGTCACGAACACCGAGGGCCGGTCGAACGGCGATGACGCGTTCGCCCTCTTCTCGGCCACCGACCAGGGTGCGTCGACCGGCAACAACGGCAACGTGTTCGAGAACCTCTCGGCCACGCTGACCTGGCGGGCGGCCGGGCTGGCGGTCTACGGCGGCTACAACAACATCTTCCGCAACCTGTACATCGCGGACATGTTGACGTACTCGGGGCTCACCATCAGCTCGCTGGACTTCGGTTACCCGTTCATCGGGTTCGGCGCCAGCCCACCGACCCAGTTCCAGAACATCTCGCTGATCCGAGCGGGTGGACATTTCTGGGGCGCCCAGACATTCCCCGCGATCTGGGTCTTCTCCGCCTCAAAGGAGTTCCGGGGCATCCGGGTGTCCGACGTGGACATCGTCGATCCGACGTACACCGGAATCATGTTCCAGACCAAGTACAACGGGTCGCAGCCGGAGAACCCGATCACCGACACGATCTTCACCAACGTCTCGATCAGCGGCGTCCGTAAGAGCGGAGACGCGTTCGACGCGAAGTCCGGCTTCGCCATCTGGGCCAACGAGATGCCGGAACCCGGTCAGGGCCCAGCGGTCGGCTCGGTCACCTTCAACAACCTGCGACTGACCAACAACTACCAGGACATCCGCAACACCACGACAACCTTCACCATCAACCGCAACTGAGCTGGCTCGCGCCGGGTGCCGCCGGGAGGTTCACCCCTCCCGGCGGCATCGTGCCGTGCCGACCCTCCCCGGCGGCGAATCGGGCCGCGCCGGCCGCCGCGTCGGTGGCAAGCGAAACCATCCCGTACGCCAACTCGGTCGCCAGCGCCTCCGGCTCGGGCCGCCCGGCGCCGGCCAACACCGCCGCCCGGTCGTTGCGCAGGCAGGTCTGCGGGTGCCGGGCGATCGTCGCCGCCAGCTCCTCGGCCGCGGCCCGCGCCTGGCCGGGTGGCACCAACCGGTTGACCAACCCCATCGCGTACGCCTCATCGGCCGGCACCGGGCGGCCGGTGAGGATCAGATCCATCGCCCGGCTCTCGCCGATCAATCGGGGCAGCCGGACGGTGCCACCGTCGATCAGCGGCACCCCCCAGCGGCGGCAGAACACCCCGAGCGTCGCGTCGGACTCGGCGACCCGCAGGTCGCACCAGAGCGCCAACTCGAGCCCGCCCGCCACCGCGTAACCGGAGATCGCGGCGATCACCGGTTTGCTGAGCGCCATCCGGGTCGGACCCATCGGGCCGTCTCCCTCCGGCTCGACCCGGTTGCCGCTCGGCGTGCCCATCGCCTTGAGGTCGGCTCCGGCGCAGAACGTGCCACCGGCGCCCCAGAGCACAGCCACCGCCGCGTCCGCGTCGGCCTCGAAGGCCCGAAAGGCGTCCGCCAGCGCCCGAGCCGTTGGCCCGTCGACGGCGTTCCGAGCCGCCACTCGATCCAACACCACGGTGCTAACCGCCCCGGCACGCTCCACCCGCACACCCATCCCGCCAGCATGCCCGCCCCATCCCACACCCACAATCCCCGTCGATCTTGCACTTGGGGTCGCCGATCCGCCCCGACCTGTCCGGATTGCCGGGGCAGAAACTGCAAGATCGCGGGGGTGACAGTTTGTCGTGCGAGACCGGTTTGCGACCCCGTTCGCCGGGAAGTCGGTACCCGTGCGAGCACTTCTGACGAGAGTTGAGCAGGATTCCAGGCTGGACCGGGCGGGTGACCGGTTGCAGCGGGTGGTCCTGGGCACGCTGCGTCCGCGGCGGCTGCGGGACCTGCTGCACGGGGTGACCCTGGGACATCCCCTGCACCCGGCGATGGTGCAGGTGCCGGTGGGTGCCTGGATCAGCGCGGCGGTGCTGGACCTGATGCCGGGGCAACGCCGGCCCGCCACCATGCTGGTCGGCCTGGGCACCGTCAGCGCGTTGCCGGCGGCGGTTGCGGGGCTGAACGACTGGGCGGCACTCGCCCGGGACCAGCGCCGCGTGGGCCTGGTGCACGCCGCCGCCAACACCGTCGGCCTGACGCTCTACGCCGGCTCGTTGGCCGCGCGGCTGTCCGGCCGGCACGGCGTCGGCCGTGCCCTCGGCTTTCTCGGCCTCTCCACGGTGAGCCTCGGGGCGTACATCGGCGGTCACCTCGCGTACAAGCAGGGGGCGCAGGTCAACCAGAGCATCTCCGAGTTGCATCGGATGAGCGACGGCTGGCACTCGCTGGCCGACATGGCGACGCTGCCGCAACGCACCCTGATCACCAAAGAGGTGGACGACGACATCTCGGTGATCCTCTACCGGCACGGTGACGAGGTCACCGTGATGCTGGAGCGCTGCCCGCACCAGAGCGGACCGCTCGGCGAGGGGGAGGTTCAGGAGATCGACGGCCATGCCTGCGTGGTCTGCCCGTGGCACGGCAGCGCGTTCCGGCTCAATGGTGGCGAGGTCATGCAGGGGCCGTCCGGCAACGACCAACAGATCCTGCCGACCCGGGTCGAGAACGGAGTGCTCCAGACCCGCCTGCCCTGACCCGCCTGCCCGACGCCGGTGCGTCGCGCCCTGACGGCGGTGTTGCTCATGACGCTGATGCCTCTGAGTCATATTTATGCCTCACAGGCATCACGCTCTCCGGACACCTCGGACCGGGCCCGCCCGCGCTGGCCGCTCCGATCAGGTGCGTCGGTGTCGGCCGACCGGCGGTCCGTCGGGCACGGCGTCCAGGCCGTGCCCGCCGGTGAACAGCCCGTCCTCGCCACGGTCCCCAGCCCAACCGTCGTCACCACTCCAGCCCGACGTGCCAGCGGGCGTCGGCCCACTGCCGGGAGGGGCCATCCCGCCGTTCGCGGGCGTCGGCCCACCGCCGGGAGGGGCCATCCCGCCGCCGTTCGGTGCCGTGCTGTCGTTCGGCGTTGCTGGTGCCTCGATGGCTGCCGCCGCCCGGCGGGCGGCCCACGCGGCACCGCTCCCGGCCGCCCCACCACTGGTTCGCCGGGTGCCACTGCTGGTTCGGCCCGTGCCGTCGGCACCCCGGCTCGTGCTTTTGCCGGTGCCGAGGCCTGCGCCGCCCCGAGGCGTGCGGCGGGACGTGGCCAACCGGGGAGCCGCCCCGGCGGTGGCCGGGCGACGACGCAGCCCCAGTACCGCGCCGATCTGAGCGCCGACGATGCTCGCCACGGCCAGCACGGCCGAGACCGCCAACGGCCGGTTCACCCGGTCGGTGACGCCGGCTCCGGCTGCGCCGACGGTCATCGCGGGCGGCTGGCCGGCTGACTCCGTACCGCCGGGTGGTGCCGGGCTCACCCGCTCCGGTGCGGCCCGTTCGGGCGCGGGCCGGGGCGCAGGCGGCTTCGGCGCCGTGTGCCGGTCGACCAGCCGGCCGGTGGCGTGCTGCCGGGCCCCCTGGTCGACGGCCTCCGTGGGCAGTCGGAGCAGTTGGCCCGGGCGGATCCGGTCCGGGTCGTCGAGCTGGTTCAGCTCGGCGAGCTGTCGGTAGTCGCCGAACTCGTCCAGGTAACGCTCGGCCACCTCACCGAGGTAGTCGCCCCGCGCCACCCGGTACACCGGCGCCGCCTCGTCCTTCACCGTCGAGCCACCGGGTGCGGCGAGCCCGGTCCCGGCCAGGCCGAGCAGCCCGCTCCGGGCGAACGGAGCCGCCGTGTCGGGTGTCGCGCCCGCACGGGTCGGCGCGGCCAGGGCGGCGGCGGGCGGTGCGCCCGGACTCGCGTACGCCGGGCCGCCGTAGACGGCCGCGGCGCTGGCGGCGGCCGGGCTGGCGGCGAGGATCAGCACAACTGAGCCGACCAGCGCGGCGGCGGCCTTCTGCTGGCGACCCATCCCGGGCAGTTTCGGCGCCGGCCGGTGCAGGCTCTGTGCTCCCAACTCGACGAGGACGGAGAAGGCGAAGGTGGCCCAGCCGAACCAGCCGGCCACAGCCAGGGCCCGCAGGAAGAGCTGGCCGTCGTCCCTGCTGGTCAGGGCCGTGCTCACCTCGCTGATCGTGGGGAGGTGATCAGGCAGGGGGTTGCCGGCGAAGGCCAGCAGCGCGATCGGCGCACCGGCCAGCAGGGCGCAGAGCACGGCGAGCGCGCCGATGCCGGTGAGGATCCGTCCGGTCCGCCGTACGACGGACCCACCCGATACGGGCATGGCTGCCTTCCTTCCTACGGTCCTGCGGTGATGGCTCGCGCGGTCGCCTCACCGGTGACGGTGACGGTGTTGTCGAAGCCGAACAACCCGAGCATCGAGCGGTGGTAGGTGATCGTGACGGACACCTGGATCAGGGTCTCCCCGCCGACCTGCGGGAAGCTCACGGTGTGGCCGGTGGTGCCGGCGGAGGTCAGGTAGTTGGCCACGGCTACGAGTGCCTTCGGCTGGTCGATCCGCTTGGGCCCGCCCTCGATCGCGGTGGCCCGGTCGATGGCCTGGCCGCCGGCGCGGGCCGCCTCGGCGGCCAGGTTCTCGGCGCGTTGCAGGGTGCGTAGCTGTCCGGCACCGTCGAAGGTGAGGGCCACGATGGCCAGTACGCCGATCATTGTCACCGCCAGGAAGATGCTCACCCGCCCGTGCTCGCCCGCGTGCGGGCGTCGGGTGGCCGAGTCGGTGGCGGTCACTGCCGGCTCCGGTAGCGGTCCAGTGGCGAGGTGAAGCTCGACGTGATGCGCTTGTCGGTCGGCATCCCGGGCAGGATGTCGAGTGCGATGTCCTTGAAGGACACCAGGCAGCTGATCTCCACCGTCACCGTGGCGTCCACACCGACCGGGCTGCTGAAGGCGTTGTCGAAGCTGGTGGACGTGCCGGCCACCGAGCCGGTGAACGTCGGGCTCAGGTCGTTGGTGCAGGCCAGGCCGTGCCAGTCCAGTTGTTTCTGGGCGGCCTCCACCGCCGCCTCCCGGGCGGCGCCGGAGTTCCGCGAGATCGAGGCGGAGCGGGCGGCGTCGTGGGCGGCAGCATCGAGCGCCTCCGCCGCCACCGCGCTGCGCCCCACCACACCGGCCAGCACCATCAGCGCGATGAACGCGGGCGCGAGCACCGCCACCTCGATGGAGACCGAGCCGCGCTCGGCGCTGCGGTTCATGGCGGGGTCACCCGCTCCACCGTCCCGTGGGCGGTCTGCCGCACCGCGAAGTCAACGCCGGGTACCACCGACAGGGACCGGCCGCTCACCGTGCAGGTCACCTCCGTGTCGGTGGTGACGCAGCTCGGGCCGGTTTTCTCCCAGCCCACCAGCCAGCCACCGGCAGCTTTGAGGAAGCGGGTGGCGCTGGCCACCCCGGCACCGTCCCCGGCCTGGTACAGCCGCTGGGCGTTGACGCCGCTCTGCGCGGCGTTCAGCGCTGCGGAGCGGGCCAGGAAGACGGCCGCGACCTGGATCGAGGCGAAGAGCAGCACCAGGATCAACGGCATCATCACGGCCAACTCCACCGGGTTGGCACCTCGCTCCCGGTCGCCGGCCGCGAGGCGGCGCCGGGCGGCGGAGACCGTCCGGCGCCACCTCGGGTACGCGGCTCGGCGCATGCCGGCTACTTGGGGTTCACGTGGGTCGGGATGTTGGTCATCCAGTCGTTGGCCTTGCTCAGGGCCAGGCCGGTGACGATGGTCGCCACGAAGACCAGCCCGAAGATGATCACCGCGGTGGGCACCGGGCTGTCACCGCGCTCACCGTCACGGCGCAGCTCGGCCAGGCGCGTCGACATCACGACGTGCAAATAGCTGAGGATGGACATGTCTTACTCCTTCTCGGGGTCGGGTCAGACACGGGCGATGAACGGATAGACGACGAAGCCGAGCAGCACGAAGACGAGCAGTGCGCCCGGAATGTCGAGCTTGCTGGTCACACCCTCGGCGCGAGCCAGGTTGTCGGTGCGGATCTGGTCCCGCAGCGAGTCGGCCCGGCTGCGCAGGGTCTCGTGCACCTGCGCCCCCTCGCTGCCGGACGAGCGCATGATCGCGCCGACGTCGCCCAACTCCGGGATGCCGATCTTGTCGGCGAGGTCGCGCAACTCGTCCCAGGGCGCGTGCATCTGCATCTGGGCGATCCGCAGCGACTCCTGGAGCCGGTCGAACACCCACCCGTCGCAGACCGCCGCCGCCCGCTCCAGCGACTGCACCGGCCCGTGCGCGGCGGAGAGCTGCAACGCCACCAGGTCCAGGTACGTGCACACGGCCTGGCGGAACTCGTCCCGGGCGGCATCGGCCTTGGTCAGCACGGCCCGGTGCGCCAGCAGGCCGGCCAGCAGCGCCAGGCCGAGACTGCCGAGCACCGGAATGACCAGCGGGAACGAGATGCCGAGCACCAACAGCGCCACCCCGAGCAGAGTCGGCGTGGCCAACCCGAACAGTGCGGAGAGCAGCACCGACAGCGCGTACTGCTCGGGGGTCTGACCGATCAGGGCCAGCTGCCGGTGTGGCGGGCGCAGCCAGCGGGACAACCCGGTCAGCCAGTCCAGTCGCCGGGAGGCGGGAGTGGCGACCCGGCCCGTGCCCGGCGGCTGGTGCAGTCGGCGTAACGCCGGCCCGAGCGCCGGGCTCGCCGGCACCAGCTCGCGAACCACCAGGAACAGGCCCAGACCAACCCCGGCTCCACCGCACACCGCGATGGCCAGGTGCCAGTTAATGATCATCGGAGCCGCCTTTCGTTCGCGACTGCGGGGCTCCGCTGCGCTGCACTCCTCGCGCTCACGCGATCACCTCGGTCGGGTCGGGCGCCGGCAGGAACCGGGCCGGCCGCTGCGGCTGGCTCATCGACCGCACCCAGGCCAGCAGGCCGATGAAGGCGGCACCGAGGGCGGCCATCACCACCTGGCCCACCGGCGTGCCGTACGGCTTGATGTACTCCGTGTTGATCAGCCCGTACGCCAGGGTGGCCAGGGTCATTCCGGTGAGGAAGCGGACCGCGAACCGGGGTTGGGTGCGCTTGGCCTCGATCTCCCGGCGGGTGGCCACCTCTGCGGACGCCGCCCCGGCGATCGAGCCGAGCACGTCACCGAGCCGCTCACCCCGGTCGCTGAGGTGCAGGATCAGCGCCGCGACCACCTGGTCGCAGACCGGGTCGCCGATGTCGTCGGCAAACGCCAGCAGCGCGGAGCGGGCCATCCAGCCGGCCTGCAGACGGGCGGCGAGCAGCCGTACCTCGTCCTCGACGCCGGGTGGGACGCTGCCGATCGTGCCGATGATGGACTGTTGGAGGCCCTGCCCGGTGCCGGAGACGTCCTTGAGTCGACGGGTCCACTCGCCGACCGCCTCGATCCGGGCGATTGCCCGCTGCTCGGCCTTGCCCACCCCGAACAGCCACGGGGTGCCGGGCACCGCCACCGCGACCAGCAGACCCACCACCGGCAGCCCGGTCAGCAGGAAGGCCAACGCGCCAGCGACCAGTGCCGCGATGAGCAGCGCCTGGTAGGCCCGCTGCTCGGCCGGGGTGGTGCCGGGTCCGCGCCACAGTCGACCGAGACCCGGCCCGCCACCCGGGCGTGGCCCGGGGGGTCGGCGGGTGCCGACCAGCGCGACCACGGCCAGCAGCAGCCCCGCCACACAGGCGGCCCCGGAGACCACCGCGATCAACTCCAGGCTGCCCAGCATCAGGTCACCGCCGGGCCAGGCGGGTTTGCCGGGGCCGCCGCCAGGCACCGGCGCCGGCCTCGATCCACCGGGTCAGCAGCCGCGCGTCGTAGCCCACCCGCAGCAACTGGTCGCGGACCCGCTCCGGCAGGTGCCGGGGGACCGCGCGACCGTCCGGGCCGGGCCCGAAGACCGTGGTGGTGGTGATCCGACCGGCTTCGCCGGCCCCGATGACCTCCTCCACGTGCGAGACGAACCGGTGTTTACGTCCACCGATCGCGGTCTCGTCCTCGACGGTGACGTAGACGATCAGGTCGAGGGCGTTGCCGGCCATCCGGCGGGCCTGGTCGACGGTCATCTCACGGCCGTGCGCCAACGCCAGTTCGACGATCCGTTCACCGACGCCGGCCGCCGTGCGGGCGTGGATGGTGCACATCGAGCCCCGGCTGGTGGTCATCGCCTGGAGCATCGGCACGATCTCCCGGGACCGCACCTCGCCCACGATGATCCGCAGTACGCCCATCCGCAGCGACAGCGGGATCAGGTCGGCGATTGTCACCTCACCGGCCGGGCGACCGTCGAAGCCGCGCTCGCCGTGCCCCTCCCGGGCCTCGAAGCTCATCACCGCCCGGTGCCGCTCCCGGCGACGGGCCGGCAGCAGCTCCCGGCTCTCCTCCAGCAGCACGTACGGCTCGTCGGGCGGAATCTCGTTCATCAGCGCCCGGATGATCGTGGTCTTTCCGGCGCCGGCCAGCCCGGCGACCATGATGTTCAGCCCGGCGCGCATCGCCGCGCGGAGAAAGTCGCGCAGCAGCGGGTCGATCATCTCGTCCAGGTCAGGGCGGGCACCGGCCACGTCGTCGAGGCTCACGTCCAGGGTGTTGTGCTTGCGGATCACCGCGTACGGTCGGTGGCTGACCAGGAACACCGCCGCCAGCCGGCTGCCGTCGGGCAGTTGCAGGTCGAGGGTGGGCTTCACAGTGGACAGCGAGCGCTCGGTCGCGCCCGCCCGGCGGGCCGCCGCCTGGAGGATCTCCACCAGTTCGGCGTCACTGTCGGCGATCGGCTCGGCCCAGTCCACCCCACCGCCGTGCCGGGTGATGCGTACCTGGTCGCAGCCGAGGATGTGCACCTCCTCGATGGTGTCGTCGACCAGCAGGGTCTGTAGCCGGCCGAGCCCGACCAGCTCGGCGGTCACCTGGTCGAGCAGCAGGCGTTCCTCACCGGCGGCCATCGGCGTGCCGGCCCGGCGCACGGAGTCCGCGTACGCGGCGACCACCGCGACGGCGAGCCTGGCCCGCTCGGTGTCCTCCTCGTCGACGGTGAACTCCCGGCCGCGCTGCCACAGGGTGAGCCGTTCGGTGAGTTCCCGCCGCAGTTCCCGAACCACCTGGAAGTCCATCCGGGGCCGGGGTGACGACTCCGGTGGCGGCGTGGCCGCGGGCGACGGCTGCGGCATCGACGGGTGGTGCCGGCCGTTCGGTACGGCCAGCGGCGGCGCCGTGGAGGTGACGCCGGGCGGCTGTTGGCGCGGGTCGGCGGAGACCGGCTCAAACCGCATCCGGCACCCCCTGCTGCACGGGCCACGCGAGCCGGGCCCGCCGCCGCTCCAGGAGTGCCCCGATCGGCACCTCCAGCGCGGCCGCCGCGCGCATCAGCGGCCGTCCGGCCCGCACCGTCCCACCCAGGGCCAGTACCCCGGCGGTACGCGGGTCGTGCGGCAGCCGCGCGATCACCGGCAGCTTCAGGCCGCGGCTGATCTCAGCTCGCCCGTGCCCGTCGCCGACCAGCAGCAGCCGCAGTGTGCCCGGCGGCACCCGGTGCTCGGCGAAGTCCCGTTCGATCGCGGTGACCACCGCGCGGGTGCCGGAGAGGTCCGGCAGTTGCGCCCGGGTGACCAGCAGCACCACCGAGGCGGCCCGCAGCACCGGCCAGGGCGGCCCGGTCACGTGCAGCCGGCCACAGTCGACCAGGACGTCGTAGCCGGGGGTGCCGCGATCCAGGGCGTTGAAGTAGTCGGCGAAGCGCTGCCAGAGCGGCGTCACGCTGCCGCCCTGTGTCGGGTCGACGAGACCGGGCAGCAGTAGTCGTTCCCGGCGGGGAGCGTCCAGGTCGACGAGCTGCGACCAGAACGCGGTCTCCAGGTTGCCGTCGCGCAGCTCCCCGACGGCCAACTCGCCGATCCCGCGTGGTCCGTCCAACTGGCCGCCGAGGTAGCCGGCGAGGATCGAGCCGCCGGCCGGGTCGCACTCGGCGAGCACCAGCCGTCGGTGCCAGGCCAGCGTGCAGGCCAGCGCCGAGGTCGTGACGCCGGGCGAACCCTTCGCGGACACCAGGGCGATGATCGCCATGCTCAGGCCGCCTCGGTCAGCACGACGGCGATCCGCTCCTGCGCGGCGAGCGCCACCACCGCGGGTACGTCCCGGGTGGTGAGCGCCAGGTACAGGACCTTGTCGTCGTTCGCCGGGCTGACCATGTCGATCACCGTGGCCGAGAACCGGGTGCCGGCGGCGGCCGTTTCTCCGGTGGCGTTGTCGTCCGGGGTGCTGACCAGCAGGACCTTGTCCCCGGGATGCAGTTCGCGGGCCGGCACCTGGGCGGTCTTCAGGCCGAGCGCGATCTGCTGCTGGCCGGGGCCGAGCAGCGGGTCGTCGGTGACCTGCCCCAGGGTGAGCAGCGTGCCCGGGACGAGCGCCACGGCGGCCCGTTTGCCGATCACCTCGTCGAGCCGGCCGGCGGGCACCGGGCGCAGCCCCTGGCCGCCGGCGACCTGCACGGTGACCAGATCGGAGGAGCTGATCTCCCGGCCCACCTCCACCGGCCGGGCCACCGCGAGATAGCTGCCGGTGGCCCGGACCGAGGTGACCGCGAACGCCGCGCCCAGCCCACCCAGGGCGATCAGGAGTACGGCGAGACCGAGCAGCCCCGGGCGGACCCGGCGCTGCCGGACCACCTTGGGCGGGTTGACCGGTGCGTCCACCGACCCGGTCCCGTTGCGGGTCGCGAGGCTCACCGGGCCACCGCCGTCCGAAGCCACGTGTTCCTCGCGCTCATCGCGTCACCACCTGGAGTTCGTTGATCTGGATCGGCACGGTGCCACTGGTGCGGGTCTGCGGAATCGGTTCGCCCTCGACGCCACCGTCGGTCCACCACCGCACCGTCCAGTACGTGGTGGCACCGACGCGGTAGGTGCCGGCCTTCGGGTAGCCGTTGTCGTAGCCGCAGTCCGGCGAGGGAAGCCCGGCGTGGCTGCCCTTCGCGTCGTACGGGGTGCCGGGGCGTGTGCAGGTGACCTTGTCGCCGTTGCCCATGTCCCAGACGATCCGGTTGACCTTCGCCTCGATGGAGACGGTCAGCCCCCGGTCGGACGCGGACGCGGTCAGCGGGCCGAAATAGCTGGGGCTCGGTGTCGCCCACATCCACACCGGCAGACCGACCAGGCCCGGACCGACGTCCTTGCGGGGTGCGACCCTGAGCCGCGCCGGCAGCAGCTTGATCGACGCCAGGGCGCGGCGGGCCAACTCCTCGGGATCGGGCGGCGCCCCGAAACCAGGGGGTGGCCCATCCAGCAGCACCACGTCCTGGGCACCCAGGTCGCCGCCATTGCAGGTCTGCAGATACCACTGCTGACCCTCGGGCGGCTCGACCGGCCCCTCGGTCAGCTTGTAGTAGCACCCGTCGCCGTTGTTGAACCACCCCAACAGATCGTCGTAGCAGGGGATGGTCCGCCCGCCCCACTGGCAGACGCCGCCACCCCCACCGCCGCCGGAGTCTCCGCCACCGCCGTCGTCCCCGCCACCGCCAGGATCGCCGGGGTTGCCGGGCTCGTCGTCCCAGACGCTGCAGTCGGGTTGGTCGGGTGGGCAGCCGGCCCCCGGGTCGGCGCGTCGAGCGGCGGCCGGCAGGGTCGCGCCGAGCAGCAGCAGGAGGGCGAGGCCGATCCCGGTGAGGGCCCGTCGGGTCGTCGCGGCCCGGGTCAGCACGGCTGGTCCCGGTGCGTCGCGCCCGAGTTGATCAGCCAGCGGCCGTCGGGATATCGGGTCGCGGTGGCGGTGGAGAGATGCCTGCCGCCCCCGCTGCCGGGGACCACGCGCTTGTCCTTGGCGTAGACCAGCCGGTAGCCGGTCGTGTCCAGGCAGTCCTGGATCTCCACGGTGGCCGGTTTCGCGTCCAGGCTGACGGCCGTCACGGTCGGGTCGGACTTCAACGTCCCGGTACGCATCGCGCCGTGCTCCTTGGCCTCGCGAATGGACAATCGGACCCGAGTGAGAAGTGGATCAGCGAGAAACCGGGACAGTTCCGGCGCGCGGGGATCACTGCGCCCACTCGCCACCCGCGAGGCCGCGAGATAACCGGAGTACGCGTCAAGTGCCGCCTTTTCGGCGGCTCGTCGTTCGACGTCGGGATCTGCCGGTCGTCCGTTGTCACGGGCCGCTGTCGGCCGTTCGATGGCCTCCTGCCCGCTGGCGCAGGCGGTGACCGGCACCGCCACAGCGACCGCCAGCAGGCAGATTGCCGCTCGCCTGAGCTGCCGTCCGCGCACCGTCGAGCCTCCTCGTGGTCGCCCGAAGCGGTGAGGGGTCACCGCCGTCGGGCATGCGGAAGCGCGCCCGGATCAGTACATCCGGAGCCGTTCATCGCGCTTCGCATTCACCGTTACGGATCTTCTACAAATGCCAGGTCCTGAGTCGTCCGGTTGTTGAGGTGAGGCTTGCGTCACACCCAAGGGGCGAGCATAGGCTGACGCTCGCCGATGCAACAGAGGCAATTCAAGTGAACACTCTCCGTGATGACAGGTGGTGGTGGCGGGTGTCCGCAGTGCGCCCCGGGCAGTGGCCGAGCGAAGGGTCGTCAATGATCGGGCGTCGCCGGGTGGGACGGGGTCGCCGCGGCCTCGTCGCCGGTCCCGCGAGTGGGACATCGCGGCCTCATCCCGGCATCCCGGCGGGGTTGTCGACCGATGGTGGAGCTGCCTCATCTCCCGGGGCGCCCGGGCCGGATCCGGCCGAGTGCGGCCTCTCGTGGCCGGGCCGGCAGGTCGCTTTCCGCGCCATCCGCTACACCAAAGCGATCGTTCAGTCACGATCCGTGTTCGCCTTTGGAGGGGAGCCCCGGGGCGCGATGGAGGCGACATGGCGCTGACCGGCCCCCCTGCGGCCGTCCCCGGTCGGGAAGACCCACCCGATCGGAGCCCGGCACCCCGGCTGTCCGGTGGCGCGACGGAACCCGACCGCCAGGCAACGCCACCTCCGCGCCCCGAACGAACGGCGAGGGTCGCCTCGGCTGGGGCTCGCGCCCGGGCTTCGACCGCGCTCGCGGTCCTCGCGGTCGGCCCGCTGATGCGGCTGGCTGCGCTGCGCTACGCCGTACCCCCGGGCATGCCCAGTCGGACCGGCTGCGACGCCTGCGGCGCGCCGGTCGGCCTGACCCGGCCGTGGCCGGCGCTGGGGCCGGCCGCCAGGTGTGGTCGCTGCCGAGCCCGGGTCGGCCCGCCGCCGGGTACGGTCGAGTTGGCCGCGCTCGCCGCGGTGGTGCTGCTGGCACTGGCAGGTCCGCAGGGTGGGGCGCTGCCAGCACTGGCCTGGTGGCTCGGCTGGACGATCCCGGCAGTCTTCGTCGACCTGGCCGTGCACCGGCTGCCGGACCGGCTCACCCTGCCGGCGGCAGCGGGGACCTGGCTGCTGCTCGGCGTGGCCGCGCTCGACGCCGAGCCGAGGCACTGGCTGAGGGCGGTCCTCGCCGGCGCGGGGCTGGCGCTGTTCTTCGCCACCAGCACGCTGTTGCTCGGCCGCCGGGGTTTCGGGTTGGGCGACGCCAAGCTGGCCCTCAGCGTGGGCGCGCTGCTCGGCTGGTACGGCTGGCCGGTCCTGCTCCTCGGGCTGCTGCTCGCCTTCGGGCTGTCCGCCCTGGTCAGTCTGGTCCTGCTGGCCGCGCGTCGGGTGCGCTGGAGCACCCACCTGCCCTTCGGCCCGTTCCTGCTCCTCGGCACCACAGCCGCGCTCCTCCTCACCATCTAACGGGCGGGGGTGGGTGGGGGTCAGGGGCCGGAGCGGCTGGCCAGTTTGGGGATCGGGCCGTCGGCCCGGCGGCGCAGCACCTCGGTCGCCGGGCGGGCCAGCAGCGGGGTTGCCACCACGGCGACCAGGGCGCCGAACAGCACGCCCGCGATCACGTCGTGCGGGTAGTGCACGCCCACGAAGACCCGGGAGAAGGCGGCCAGCGCGGCCAGCGGCAGCGCGACCAGACCGAGTCGGCGGGAGAGCAGCAGCGTGGTGACCGCCAGCGCGCCGGCCACGGTGGAGTGGTTGCTGGGGAACGACCAGTCGCCCGGAGGTGGACAGGCACCCGCGATGATCGCCGATCCGATGGCCCGGCACGGGCGGTCCTCGTCCACCACGGTCTTGAACCATTCGCTGCCCGCGTACGCCAGGAGGGCCGGCACGGGCGCGACCAAGGCGAGCGCCCGGTCGTGCGGGCCGCCGGCCAGGCGTCTCAGCGCGGCCACCAGCAGCAGCGCGCCGAGCAGCAGGATCACCCCCTCGGTGGCGTGCCCCGCGAACCACTGCACGGGCTCTGGGGTGCTGGCCGCGGCGTCGACGACGTCGCGGTACCACTCCGCACTGATCTCCGGAACGTCCATGCTGCCGTTGTCAGTCATGCATCACCTCACTTCATGTTCATACCCTGTTCACCTTGGAGACACCGTAGGAACACGTCAGAGGGCAGCGCACCAGTCGAAGGTCAGGTGGCCTTCACGACCTTGGTCCAGGGTTCCTTCAGCGGGCTCTGCTCGGCTGGTCACCGACGTCGGCATCGACAGGAGGCTTCGTGCACACCAGTTCGGCAACCGATCAACCGCCGCGCACCGCCGGGGCGGTGGAGGACAAGACCTGGCGGATCCGGCGTACGGCGGCCGACCTGGACCGGCTCGGCGAGACCGAATCGATCTTCGCGTTGGGTAACGGGTGGGTCGGCTGGCGCGGTGTCCTCGACGAGGGCGCGCCGTGCGGGATGCCGGGCAGTTACGTCAACGGCTTCCACGAGCGGCGCGAGTTGAGCTACCCCGAGGAGGGGTACGCGTTTCCGCAGGCCAGCGACACCGTCATCAGCGCGCCGAACGCGGCGCTGATTCGGCTCTGGGTCGACGACGAGCCGCTGGACATCCGGACCGGGACGCTGCGCAGCCACGAACGGGTGCTCGACCTGCGCGCCGGCGTGCTGCGTCGGGAGACCGAGTGGGTCTCACCAGCCGGGCGGGGGGTGCGTATCCGCAGCACCCGGTTGGTGTCCCTGCCGCGTCGCCCGGTGGCCGCCGTTCGGTACGAGGTCGAGCCGTTGGACGCCGCCGTCGAGCTGCGGGTCTGCTCGGACCTTCTGGCGAACGAGAAGGTGCCGGAGCGCTCGGACGACCCCCGGGCCGCCTCGGTGCCCACCGACCCGCTGACGGCCGAGACCTACCGCGCGGCCGGCCTCGACGGGGTGCTGGTGCACCGCACCGAGCGCAGCGGCCAGCGCGTCGCGGTCGCGGTGAGCCACCTGGTGGACGCGCCGGGCACGGTCACCACGACCGGCGACCGCACCCCGGAGCGGATCCGGCTGACCGTGACCGGTCGACTCCACGCGGGGGAGCGGCTGCGGTTGACGAAGTTCGCCGCGTACGAGTGGTCGGCGGTCGACGGGACACCCGCCGACGAGTTGGCCGCCCTGGTGGCGGCCGAGGCGGATGCCGCCCGCGCGGACGGCTTCGACGCCCTGCTCACCGACCAGCGGGCCGCCCTGGACGCGGCCTGGGAGGTCGCCGACGTTCGGCTCGACGGCGACCCGGAACTCCAGCAGGCGGTCCGATTCGCGATGTTCCACCTGATCCAGGCCGGCCGCCCGGACTCCGGCCGGATCATCCCGGCCAAGGGATTGACCGGCAACGGCTACGACGGGCACGTGCTCTGGGACACCGAGAGCTACGTCCTGCCGGTGCTCACCTACCTGGCCCCGGCGGTGGCCCGTGCGGCGCTGAGCTGGCGGCACGCGCACCTGCCCGAGGCCCGGGAGCGGGCTGCGGAGCTGCGGCTGACCGGCGCGACCTTCCCGTGGCGCACCATCGGCGGCCGGGAGTCCTCCGGCTACTGGCCGGCCGGCACCGCCGCGCTGCACGTCAACGCCGACATCGCCGCCGCGGTGCTGCGTTACCTGGCCGCCACCGACGACCAGTGCTTCCTCGCCGAGGCGGGTTTGGAGCTGCTGGTGGAGACCGCCCGGCTCTGGCACGGCTTCGGCCACTGGTCGGACACGGGCGACTTCCACCTGCACGGGGTGACCGGCCCGGACGAGTACGCCGCGCTGGTCGACGACAACGTCTTCACGAACCTGATGGCCAGGCGCAATCTGCGGGGCGCGGCCGACGCCGCCGAGCGTCACCCCGACCTGGCGGGCCGGCTCGGGGTCGATCGCGACGAGATCGACGGCTGGCGGGCCGCCGCCGACGCCGTCTTCATCCCGTACGACCGTGAGCGCGGGGTGCATCAGCAGGCCGCCGGGTTCACCGAGCAGCCCGAGTGGGACTTCGCGAACACGGGTGAGGACGACTACCCGCTGCTGCTGCACTACCCCTATCTGGAGCTGTACCGCAAGCAGGTGGTCAAGCAGGCCGATCTGGTGCTGGCCATGCAGCTCTGCCCCGGCGAGTTCACGGCCGACGAGAAGGCCCGCAACCTGGCCTACTACGAGGCCCGCACGGTCCGCGACTCGTCACTGTCGGCCGCACCGCAGGCGGTGCTGGCCGCCGAGGTCGGGCACCTGGATCTGGCGTACGACCTGTTCGCCGAGTCGGTCCTGCAGGACCTGGAAGACCTGGGAGACAAGACCGCCGACGGGCTGCACCTGGCCTCGCTGGCCGGTGCGTGGCTGGCGCTGGTGCAGGGCTTCGGCGGGCTGCGCGACGACCGGGGGGTGCTCTCCTTCGACCCCCGGCTGCCCCGGCGGATCGACCGGCTGGTGTTCGGCCTGCGCTGGCGCGGCCACCGGCTCAGGGTCACGCTCACTCCGGCCGAGGCCCGCTACGAGCTGCCCGACGCCACCCCCGACGCCGAGGTAGAGCTGTGGCACCACGGCGAGTCGTTGCGGGTCACCGGCACCGAGCCGGTTAGCCGGCCGATGCCGCAGGTGCCCGACCCCGGACCGGAGCCGCCCTCCCCGCCCGGTCGCCGTCCCACCCGCCGTTCGGCCGACTGAGCCGCCGCGGCCCGCTGAGATCGGCGGGGAGACGCCGCGGCCAGCTGAGATCGGCGCGGAGCCGCCGCGCCAACCTCAGATCTGCGCTGGCCCGCCGGCCATCCGCTCGCGGACGGCCTCCAGCGCCTCGAAGGCGTACGCCCAGTTGTGGCACTTGAAGCTGCGTAGTCCGTCGATCGCGGTGTGGCAGTCGGCGCAGCGCACGCCGGCGATGGCATCCGGGATCTCGGTGTTGACGTACTTGCGTTCGCCGAGGATGACCGTGGCGATCATGGCCTTGTCGTGCAGGCCGGAGAGCGCTGACGAGACGATGTCGTACCAGGTGATCCGTCGGCGGCACTTCGGGCAGTCCGGTTCGTCGCCGCTGACCCAGAGCGGGGCGCCGATGCTGCGTGCCGGCATGCCGAGCAGCTTCTCCAGCCGCCGGACGTCCGACTCCGGGGTGGTCCAGCGGTGTCGGCCGGGCAGCGACGCGGGCGAGTCGTACACGGCGCGGAACAGGTCGTGGTCGACCTGCACGGTTTCCCGCTGAGTGGTCATCGACGTCCCTCCTCGTTGAGTCGGTGCCCCCACCGTGGTCAGCGACGACCATGGGCGCAGCCGGATCAACGACACGAGGGGTCAGCGGGTCGTCGGCACGGGTGCTAGACATCGAGATTCGCCCCGCGCTCGAAGGGACCCCCATGACCGACCAGCAGGCAGCCGACACCACCACCAAACCCAACGTCGCCCGAATGTACGACTATTTTCTCGGTGGCAGCCACAACTTCGCCGCCGACCGGGCCGCCGCCGAACGCGTACTGGAGATCTTCCCGGAGACCGGGGTCGCCGCCCAGACCAACCGGCACTTCCTGCGCCGAGCCGTCCGGCACGCCGCCGAGCAGGGCGTACGCCAGTTCCTGGACATCGGTGCCGGCCTGCCCACCCAGGGCACGGTGCACGAGGTGGTGCGGACGGTGGCGCCGGACGCGCGGGTGGTCTACGTCGACTACGACGAGGTGGCCGTCGCGTACGCCCGGCAGTTGTTGACGGACGTGCCCGGCACGGCGGTCGTCCAGGGCGACCTGCGCCGGCCCGACGAGTTGCTGGCGCACCCGGACGTGCGGGCCACGCTCGACCTGGACCAGCCGGTGGCGGTGCTGCTCCTCGCGGTGCTGCACTTCGTGTCGAACGACGACGACCCGTGGGCGGCGGTCGCGCGGCTGCGCGACACCACCGCGCCCGGCAGTCACCTGGTGCTGTCGCACCTGACGTTGGACGGCATCTCACCGGAGCTGGCCGAGCGCGGGCAGGCGATCTACCGCAACAGCAGCGCCCCACTGGTGCCCCGCACGCACGCCGAGACGCTGCGCTTCTTCGCCGGGTACGACCTGGTGGAGCCCGGCCTGGTCGAGACCACCCGGTGGCGACCGGACGGCGAGCCGGATCTCGTGGACTCGCACGGCTATGCCGGGGTCGGCGTTCGTCGCTGACCCGCTTTCGCCTCCAGCGGCGCTTCCCGGGTGGTACGACGGACGCAGGGCGTGCCACCGGGAGGAGCGCCGATGGCGAGCAAGCCCGAAAGGCTGCTGCGGGGAAGCGAGTCGCCGCTCAGCGCCTCGTTCCTGGAGCTCTTCTTCGACCTGGCGTTCGTCCTCGCACTCAGCCAGTTGGCCACGCATCTGCTGCACGACCTCACGCTCGTCGGCGCGCTGCGTACCGCCCTGCTGTTGACCGGGGTCTGGTGGATCTGGGTGACCACCACCTGGTTCGCCGACTGGTACGACCCGGAGAGCCCGTTGGTCCGAGGGCTGCTGATCGCCGCCGCGCTGGCCAGCCTGCTGGTCGGGGTGGCGATTCCGCAGGCGTTGGATGGTCGGGGCCTGCTCTTCGCCGGTGCGTTCGTCGTGCTGCACACCGGCCGGAGCGCGATTACCGCCTTCACCTTGCGGGGGCACCCGCGGCAACGCCGGGCGCTGCGGATCCTCAGCTGGTACAGCGTCTCCGCCGTGCCGTGGCTGGCTGGCGGGTTCTGGCCGGACTGGCGGGTGCCACTCTGGGCGTTCGCCCTCGCGATCGACCTCACCGGCCCACGGCTTGGCTGGCCCACCCCGCAGTTGGGTCGCGCGGTGCGGGAGGAACTGCACCTCGCCGGCGAGCACTTCGCCGAGCGGTACCAACAGATCATGATCATCGCGCTCGGCGAACTCGTCCTGGTCGCCGGCCTCTCGTACGCCGAAACCCGCCTCGACCTCCCGCAGACCGCCGCCTTCCTGCTGGTCTTCGCCACGGCCGTGCTGATCGGTCTGCTCTACGTGACGCCCGCCGGCCTGCGCCTGGGGCCGGTCATCGAGCGGGCCGATCCGTCCCGGCTCGGCGTCGTCACCGGATACCTGCATCTGGTGATGATCGCCGGCCTGGTGGTCACCGCCGTCGGAGCCGAACTGAGCATCGTCCACCCCACCAGGGTCGGTGACATGACGGCGGTCGTCGTCATCCTGGGTGGTCCGATGCTGTTTCTCGGCGGGCGGATCCTGTTCTCACTGGCGATCCACCGGCGGCTCTCCTGGCCCCGGGTGGCCGCCCTGTTGGTGCTGGCCGGTGCGGCAGCCGTCGTGCGATTGCCGTTGCTGGCGGTCAGCGCGGTCGCCACCGGCGTGGTGCTCGTGGTGGTCGTCCTGGACCACGCCGGCATCATGTCCTACCGCCGCCCGCGATCTCCTGACTAAAGTCAGGCATATGGACTCCGCGCTTATCGCCGCCGTGCGGCGCTTCAACCGGACGGTCACCCAGCGGGTGGGTGCACTCGACGACGAGTACATGGCCCAGGGGCGCCCCCTGGGGCAGGCACGCCTGCTCTGGGAGATCGGCCCCGCCGGCGCCGAGGTCGCCGCGTTACGGACCCGGCTCGGGCTGGACTCGGGATACCTCAGCCGGCTCCTCCGCACCCTGGAGAACGACGGCCTGGTCACCGTGGGCCCGGCCGACCGGTCCGGCGGCGACGGCCGGGTCCGCACCGCGTCGCTCACCGACGCCGGCCGTACGGCATGGGCCCAACTCGACGAGCGGTCCGACGAACTCGCCGCCTCGATCCTCGAACCGCTCACCGAGCACCGCCGCGAACGACTCGTCGCCGCCATGGCCGAGGTCGAACAGTTGCTCATCGGGTCGATGGTCGTCATCGAGCCATGCCCGCCGAGCGACCCACGGGCCCGAGCGTGCCTGCGTGCCTACACCCGGGACATCGCTCGTCGGTTTGACGACGGGTTCGACCCGGCGCTGAGCAAACCGGTCCACGACGAGGCACTCGTCCCGCCGGCCGGTGTGCTCCTGCTCGCCACCCTCAACACCGAACCGGTCGGCTGCGGTGCGGTCAAAATCCACCCCGACGCACCCGCCGAGATCAAACGCGTCTGGGTGGCCGACACCGTACGCGGGCTCGGCATCGGGCGGCGGCTGCTGGGTGAGCTGGAACGATACGCCGCCGAGCGTGGCGCGACCGCCGTGCGGCTGGACACCAACCGCAATCTCACCGAGGCGATCGCCCTGTACCGCGCGGCGGGTTATCGGGAGATCGAGCCGTACAACACCGAGCACTACGCCCACCACTGGTTCGAGAAGCAGATGGAACGGTGACGGCCTACGCGGGCAGGCTATTCGACGGAGTTGAGGCGGTGCGCGGTGTCGGCGAACGATCGGATCAGTTCGGTCTCGTTGCCGGTACGCCAGATCAGCCCCCACCGAGCCAGCGGGGCGTCGCGGACGGGCACGTAGGCGATGTCCGGCCGCGCGTAGTAGCGGGCGGCCTGGGCGTGGACAGGCGACACGGCTTCGCCCGTGGCGAGGATCGGGATCATCTCCTGGAAGTTGGAGACGGACGGGCCGATCGGGATCAGACGTCCGCTGGGTGTGCGGAGGGGCACCAGAACCTCTCGCCAGTAGTCGGGCCGGGCCCCGCCCATGACGGTCTCGTCCGCCAGATCCTCGTAGGAGACCGACTCACGACTGGCTAGCGGGTGGGTTGCCCCCACTGCCAGCACGATGGGTTCGGTGTAGATGACCGGGCCGACAGTGAGGTCCGGTCGTCGAAGAGCCGTTGGTCGATCGGTGTCAGCGCCACGTTCCGATTGTTGCGCTCGAACAAGGCGGCACCGATCCGGCGTTCCTGTTTCTTGATCGCCTGGCTGACCCGGGCCTGGGTCACGTGCAGCCGCTCAGCGGTGCGGGTGAAATGCAGTTCCTCCGCCAGGGTGAGAAAAATTTCGATGTCCCGAAGTTCCATCAGCATTTCCTGCCTCACGCATTAGCGAAGAGTTATGGCACGTTACCAGACGTGATCTTGAAGTCGGGGGGCGTCGCCGGGCACGCTGATGGACATCGGAGCCAGCAACAGCATCCGGCACCCACGCAAGGAGATTGTTCGTGCGTAAGCTCGTGTACTACATAGCCGCCACCCTGGACGGTTTCATCGCCGGTCCCGACGGCGCCGACCCCACCGGCCCCGGCGGATTCTGGCCACTTCCAGACGACTACCTGCACCACCTCGTCGCCGAGTATCCGGAGACCCTGCCGGGTCCGGCCAGGCAGGCGTTCGGCATCGTCGACGAGGGCAGCCGGTTCGACACCGTTCTGGAAGGGCGTCACTCCTACGAGGTGGGACTGAAGGCCGGCGTGACCGACGCGTACCCCCATCTGCGTCACCTGGTGTTCTCGCGCACGCTGGGTGGGAGTCCGGACCCGGCCGTCGAGGTCCTGGCCGAGGATCCAATTGCCACCGTACGCGAGCTCAAGCGACACGACGGCAAGGACGTCTGGGTGATCGGCGGGGGCACCCTTGCCGGCGTGCTCTACCCCGAGATCGATCAACTGATCGTCAAACTCGCTCCGCTGACCATCGGCGTCGGCATTCCGTTGTTCGGCCGGGACGCCGTCTTCGCACCGCGCACCTGGCGCCTGACCGACCACACCGTCCTGGACAGTGGCGCCCTCTTCCTCACCTACACCCGCGCACAGGCCGGAGACGAGTCCGCATGAGTACCTCCCCCGACAGCGTCACGATCCGTCCCATCACCGGGCCGGACGAGATCGGCCTGTTCAACCACCTGCCCTACACCGTCAACCACGAACTCTCCGACGACCTCGGCGCGAAATGCCGCCGACCCGAGTGGATGTGGGTGGCCCTGCACGGAGACCGCCTGCTCGCCAGGGTCGCCTGGTGGGGCCGCAGCGGCGACAGCACCCCGCTACTGCTGGACATCCTCGACGTCGACGACAGCGCCGAGGACCTGACCGAGGTGGCGCAGGCGCTGTATGAGACGGCCTCGAAGCAGGTCCTGCCATCCGGCACCGTCCCTCCGGCATACGGTCGCTTCATCCCGGCGGACTGGCGCGAGGACCCGGACACGTACCGGGCGGTGCGGCTGAGGATGGGCGTTCTCGAGAACACCGGCGCACACCTGACGGTCGAACGACTACGCCTGGAATGGCGCCCCGAGGCCGGCCTGCCCGCGCCCGACCAGCGCCTGGCCTTCCGCCCAGCCGACGACACCGACGAGTTGGTCGCGCTGATGACCCGCACGCTGGACGGGACCCTGGACGCACACAGCCGTACGGACCTGGCGCAGATGTCCCCCCACGAGGCAGCCGTCAAGCACTACGAGCAGGAACTCGCCACGTACTCCAGCCCTCGTGACGACCGGTCCGTCTCGCTGGTACATACCGTGAGCGCACGATGATCGCGACGGATCTCGAGACGGCCGAAGCCGCTCGCTGACCCGACGCTGCCGTCCCCGACCACGTCTGGCCACCGCGCCACTCCCAGGACGTCACGGCATCATGCCCCTTCACGCACGTCGATCTTGACAGCCGTACGGCCACACGACCCGCATCGACCTCGAACAGTCGATGCCGGTGACTGCGATGTAACGGGCATTGATCTTGTGGCGCTCAGTGGACGGACAACAGAAGTTGTTGTCCCGGCCGGGTTCATCGGCCCGGCGTGATCCCTGGTACGGAAGGATCCGATGTCTGCAACCCCTAAACAGCGCCTTGTCCGGCTCAGTGCACTCGCGGGGAGTTCACTGGCAGTGACGATGGCGGGCATGCTCGTCGCAGCCCCCGCCAGCGCGGCACCGACCCGCGCGGACCTGGTCGTCACCACGAGCGTCGACCCGGCCGAGGTGCCGCACACCGGCGGCTCCTCCGCCCTGACGATCGGCCTCCACAACGCAGGAACCAGGGCCAGCGAGGATGTCACAGTGGTCCTGTCCCTCTCCAGCGGCGCCTGGTTCAACGACGGATTCACTGTCCCACCGAGCTGGCGGTGCACCTTCCAAGCTCCCGCCACCTGCACCCACGCGCCAATCGCGGCTGGTGCGACGGCAGAGCCGTTGCGCATCCCGTTCGGCGTGGACGCCGGCACGGTTGGTGACGAGGTCGTGGTGAGTGCGACAGCCACCGGCGGGCGCGAATCGTCCACCGACAACAACACCGGTCAGGCCAGCCTGCGCTACATCCCCGGCACGGTGGACGTCGGGTTCATGAGCGAGTCGCGCGACTACGAGTTGATCAATGGTGAGGTGTTCGGCCTCAGCTCGTACGTGGTGAACACCGGTACCTCTCCCTCCGGCGACCTCACCGTCACGGTGCCGCTTCCGGCCGGCGCCGTTCGTTACAGCGAGAGCGTTGAGGGCTGGGCCTGTGAGTACGGCGACGAGCTCGCCGGGGGCCAGCCGGGCTGGCGCTGCACCCACGGGCCGCTGCGCCCGGGGGAGAACAGCGCCGGACTCGACATCGCGGCCACCATCTCGGGCGCGAACCCCGGCGACGTCCTCGACATGACCGCAACCCTGGCAACCACCTCCACCGAAACGAGCCTGGACAACAACACCCTGCGCACCCGGGTCACCGTCCTCCAGTCGGCGACCGTACGGGGCGTCGTCTGGGTCGACAGCGACCGGGACAACGTCCGGGACGCCGGCGAGCCCGGTGCACCCCCCGGCGAGCAGGGCATCTACCAGATCGTGGTGGGTGGCCAGGGATTCGGTGCGGTTGCCACCGTGAACCCGGATGGCACGTACACCGCCCAGGTGCGGCCGGGTACCTACCGGACCGAGTTCTACGTACGCGACCCGTACAGCTTCATCACCTCGCCCGATTCCGACCTGGTCTACTACCTGAACGAGACCGGCGGCTACAACCGGTACGGCTACAGCGACTGGGTCACTGTCGCCAGCGGCGAAGAGGCGGTCATCGACGCCGGCGTGGTGTCCAAGTACCTGTGGTGATCGACTGACGGTGACCGGAGGGCCCGGTGGCATCGGCGGTCATGCCGTAGCCCCGGGCCCTCCGGCCGTCGCGGCTACCTGATGGTGGAGAGCGCGCCTTCGGTGAGCACGTGCGCCGCCTTGATCCCGTCGGGCACGCCGGGAGCCTTCAACCACCCCGGCTCCAGCCGATCTGCCCAGCCGACGATCTCCGTCGCGAGCGCAATCGCCCGCTCGTCCCGGCCGTGCGCGAGCTCCAGGGCGAGCCGCAGGTACGCGCCCTGCTGCGTCCCGTCGAGCTCGTCGGCCAGGGCGGCGATCCCGTCGACGGCTCGTACCCCGTGACCGGGATGTTGCGCGGCGAGGACGGCGAGCACGAACCGGATCCCCTGCGGTTCGGCGTCCCACCGGTCCAGCAACACCGGAACCTGATCGCCGACGGTCCGGAAGACCTCCTCCGTCCAGGCACCCGGCTGGAGCGGTTCCCCCTCGTCCTGGGCGAGCTCCGCGAACCCGACCAGGTTGTCGTTGCGGCGCCCACCGGCAACCGTCAGCCACAGGTAGAGAGCGCGACGCTGCGGCGCCGGCACCACGTCCGCGACGATCAGCTCAGTCAGGAACGGCAGCGCCGGGGCCGTGGCCTCGTAGCAGTCGCCCTGGTGCAGCAGGTCGTCACCGAACAGCTCGTCGAGGACCTCGTCCCACTCCTGCGTCCCGCCCGCCAGTTCACGCAGCAGGTCGGGCACGTCGTCCGCGGAGCCGTGCGCATGCTCCAGATCAGCCCACGGCACGTCGTCGAGCCCGGTCAGCTCCCCCGGGCGTGGCCAGATCCGGCGTGAGCGCCAAGGGCGCCAGGGGTGGCGCCGGGGCGATGATGACCTCCGGGACCGGTGGACGGGACTTGGTGCCGATGACCTCGATCGGGGCGGTCGAGGTTTGAAAACCAGCGATCCGGCTGACGTCGAACCGACTGCCCCCGTTGGGCTGTCCGCCGTGCGCTCGCGCGATCGCCGTCGCTTCGCGGCTCACCTCCTCGATCTGCCGGTGGCCCACGGTGTCGACCGGATAGGGGCCCTCGTCCAGCGCCATCACCACCCAGCCGCCGTCCGGGCGCGGCCGGGCGAAGACGCGCGGGAACCCGTACGCCGCGAGCTCGCCGGCGGACGCCTGTGCGGCCGCCTCGTCCGGCACGACGAAGTCGTGTGTTCCCGCCATCGCGCTCCAGCCCGCCACCTGCGCGTCTCCGTCCTGCCGTCGATGCTTCTCGCCGCCAGCTTGCCAGGGCGGCCGCTCCGGTACTCCCTGCGGCCCGTTGACAGCCCCTGGCCGTTCGGTGGTGCCCGATGATCTTCGTCCGTCGGTTGCTGCACTTCGGTGCCGTACGCGTCCCCGCCCGGCCGATGAGGCATCCTCCGATCGCCGGGTGCCCCCGGGAACATTGGAAGCGACACTCGTCGCCGTGACACATGCTCCCTACGCTCAGCCAGCCTCGGTGTCCGCACACGGAGACACCGGCCAGGTTCACGTCGACGGCGCCTACCTCACGATGACCCGCAAGGGCTTCCTCGCCCGCGCAGGCGTGAAGCGCACCCTCGCCGTCGTCCTCGCGGGCCTGTGACACCGATGTCCACCTATCGGCGTCGTGGGCACTGGAGACGTAGCCCCGGTGGTGGTCGGCACTGGGTTGGGTCCCACTATGTGACCCGCTCCGGCTCCGCGGGATGGTCACGGCAGAGCTCCCGGAGCTCGTACAAGCCCACGGTCTTCGCGCAGCCTCACGTGCGGCAACGTCCACGGAGCTTCTCGGAGCGTTGGCTGCGCCCGAATGCCCGATGCCCGGTGTGCGGGGCGATGGTGTTCTTCTACTCCAACGAACACGGCAGCCGAGTCTTCTTCGATGAAGTGGGCCCGCCTTGGCCCAAGCATCCGTGCACCGACAATTCTTCGTACCGGGAGCGCTCGCCCTACCCCGTCGGGCGCAGTGCCCCGGTCCGCTATGGCTTCGCGAAGGGCAGGAGCTCCGTACAGCACGCGGCCCTTCTCGACGGGACTGGGAACAGCGGCCTCACGTCGGTCGGGCTGTCATATGGGGTCAGCGCCTGGTCGCCGTACTCATTGGCGAAGCTGGAAGTCGAGGACGGCGAAACGCGGCTGACGCTCTGGCCGCTCTACACGCTTCAACCCGCCACCTTGTGGACGACGACCTCTGCGGTGCCCCTGGTGGCTGGCGACGTGGTGTTCATCAAGGCGGGGCAGATGTCCTACTTCAACCTCGACCGCGGCGAGGCCGTCATCGTGCCCGTCAGGCATGTCGGCACCACGAGCGCGATCGGGGTACGAGCGAGGCTGCGCGACCTCTGGGCGCGCCTGACCACGTAGCCGGAAGCTCGAAGGCCCAGACGAAGTTCCCCGCCCTCTCCACATCCCGATATCTTGGCCGCCCAGAGCGTCATCCAACGTTACCGTGGCACCCATCCTTGCGGGCGGTTGTAGTGCGACCGAGGGTGTGGGCTACGGCCGGCACCCCTGGCGTCCCGGACACTGACACCAAGGGGCCGGCCGTGGCACATCGCGGTCGTCGTCAGTCGCCGTTGGCCACGTAGATGTAGTAGCGGGTGGCATCGGTCTCCGTGCCGTCCGCCTTGTGGCCGGTCACCGACAAGGCGTGCGTCTCGAAGTCCTGCGCCGGCGTGTAAGTGATCGACGCCTTCCCGTTACTGTCGGCCGGCACGTCCGTCGACGGGCCGTCGTCGATCTGCCAGGAGAAGGACACGATTCCCGCGGTGCCGCCGCTGAACTCGAAGGTGCCGGGAACACCGCCACCGCCCGACCAGGCGCTGTCCGGATATTGAGCGCTCACGACGTAGGGAGCGTTGCCGACCGTGAAGTCGTAGTCCGTCACGGGCGAGAGTTCGCCGCCCGCCGTCAGGCTGCGTACGTGCAGCGTATTCGTGCCATTGCGTTCGAATGGCACCGCGACCATCGTCGACGTGCCGTCGGTGCTGGCCGGCAGCACCTGCTCCGGGCCGTCGTTGACCCGGTAGTGGTACTCGGTCACCTCGCCGAACAGCTGGGTGTGGAAGTAGAAGTATCCGGTCCAGCCGATCCCCCTGCGCGACCAGTCGTAGAGGCTGTACACGTCGACTCTGTTGTCCCGGACATCGAAGGGCTGTATCCGCAGGTCCGATTCGGTGCCGTCCGCACCAATGCTCGTGACCCGCACCTCGTGGTAACCCCACGAGCTCGGCGTGTACGTGACCGTCGCGGTGCCGTCGGGACCGGCCGCGATCGTCTCCTCGTCGGCGCCGTTCAACGAGTAGCGGTAGGAGGCGACATCCGGCAGCCCCGGGTGGAAGGTGAACGTCGCGGGCCGGCCGACGGTGCCGCTGCCCTCCGGCGTGTGCGTGACCACGGGACCGGACCAGATACCGAACGTGTGGGTGGCAGCGGGCGATCGCGTACCGTCCGACAACAGCGCCTGAAGGACCACGGCATTGTCGCCGGCGTGCGTCGGCGTGACCGTGATGTACGCGTACGGGTTGCCCTCGTTGGACACGGTCTGCTCGGCGCCGCCGTCGAACCGGTAGACGAAACCGGTCAGGTTTGGCAGTTGGCTCCCCAACTCGATGCTCAACGGCACGCCGACACCGTCCCGGCGCGGCCAGCTGGTCAGCTCGTGGGCGTACGCGATCGGACGTGGGTCGATGATGTTGAACTGATAGTCCGCCTCCATCGACGTGGAGCCATCCGACCGCACCGACCGTACGGTCATCGAATGCCAGCCCGGCGTCGCCGTCCACGTCAGTACGGCGGTGTCGTCGGCCGCCGCCGGAATGGTCTTCCACTCGTTGTCGAGGTTGTACTCGTAGGCCACGACATCGTTGCTGTGTGGGATGAACCGGAACGAGCCGGTCTTGCCAGCGATCTGGTCGGTGTCCAGGTTGAACTCCGCCGACTCCACACCGGGGGCGTCGGTGACCCAGACCTGCAGGGTGTCCTGCCCGATCAGCACGTTCTTGGCGTAGCTCCGGACGGCCACGTCGACTGAGCCGGTGGCGGTGAACGTGATACGACCGGTCGCCTTGCCGTCGACAGCCGGGAGGCGGACCTCCGCGCCGTCCTTGAGCTGATACCCGAACGCGGTGGTCTCGGGCTTCGACGCGATTAGCGTGATCGTGCTCGGCAAGCCGACGCCGTTCACGGTGACGACGGCGTTCGGCGCCGTCTCGGCGACCCGGAACTGGTAGTTCTTCTCGGGCCCGCGGTTGCCCGCCGCGTCGACGGACGCGACAAAGAGGTCAGTGATGAACCGTAGCTTCGGGGTGTACTTCAGGATCGCCGTGCCGCCCGGGCGCTTGGCCGGAATCTGCCCGGAATACCCCATGGAGTCACGCCAGGCGAACGCGACCACGTCGCGGTCGCCAGCCCCGTCGAAGCGGAACGTCCCCTCGATGCCGGTGCCACCGCCCGGGGTGTCGCCCTCGGGGTAGGTCCGCGATGAGACCTTCGGCGGATTCGCCGGAGCGGTCCGGTCCATGACGAGGTAGCAGGTCGCGCTCCACGGCCCCGGGTCGTAGTAGTCGCTGGCCTGTGCCTGCCAGGCGAGGACCGTGCCGTCGGCGTACTGGCTCAGGTCGGTGCCGCCGTAGTCATTGAACTCGCGACGCTGATCGGGGTGGCCCACCGGCCAGATCGCGTACAGCACGGTCGGGTGGTCGCCCTCGTCCGCATCGCTGGCGGTGGCCGCGAACACCGTGTTCCGCGCCGCCGGCGACGGCTTGGCCAGCGTGCCGCACGGCCGGTCCGGGTACGCCAGATGGAGGTTCGTGACCGTGGGCGGATGGTTCACGGTCGCACTGAGCACCGGCTTGTCAAAGGTACGACCGGTCCGCGCGTCGGCTTCCTGATTGGCGGTCACCCGGTACTCCAGGGTGATGCTCTTCTCGTGCCGGCCCAGCGCCGCGTTGAGCGTGGCCACCATGTCGAAGCCCAGGTAGCCCGGGCAGTAGATAGCGCCGGCGCCCCGGTTGGCGGTCACCAGCTTCTCGAGCTCGGCCGGCGGGCGCAGCCAGGTCGTGTCGCTCTTGACCGGGCCGGTCCGCCACACCTCGATGGTTGCCGGGGCGGAGCAGTCGGTGACCGTCTTCTCGTTCGTCCACAGGTACGAGTTGTGGACGACCGTACCCTTCAACTTGGTCAGGTCGTACGTGAAGTAGGAGCGGTAGGTGTGCGTCCGACCGGCGTCGTCGCGGGACGTGCCGACCGGCGGCGCCACCGCCGCATCGACGACCTTCGCGTGCGGTTTCTGTGAGTCGAGATAGGCCCAGCTCGTCAGAGGTACATTGGACGAGTCCGCGGCCGACGCCGGGGAGATGGTGGTCAGCACAGAGGCCGTGACCGCGACGACCGTCAACGGGATAACCGCTCTGAGGCGTTTCATGTGGACGTGTTCCTCCCCCCGTGGCGGCGCCCCGATCGACGCCGGCGGGCGTCATCGTAGCGACGCGGCGCCATACATAGGGGGCGCCGACGACGGCTCCAACGCCGGCCGGTAATCCGGACGCCTCGCCGACAGGTTCTGTCCGGTTCGTCCCGCGATTCGCCCGGCTGTCCGCACCCGTGCGCTAGTCCCGAAAGAACCACCGACCTGCGGAGGAGTGGGCCGCCAGGGACTCGAACCCTGAACCTATGGATTAAAAGTCCACAGCTCTGCCATTGAGCTAGCGGCCCGCGCGCTCAGGTTACCCGACGGTGAGCGCCGCCGACTCTCGGCTTCCGGCCGGCCGTCGATGCGTACGGATGGCCGCCGCTCACCGCACCTGATCACCAGATCGGCGACCCGGCGGTGTCCGGCTCGCTGGATGCCCCCGTGTCGGGAAGGTGCGGCGGTGCATGGGCGCGGGCGGGTAGGGAACCAGGACAGGTATGAGATCGAGTAGCACCGCGGCCGTGGCGGCGTCCGGGGAGGAGATCGGGCCTGATGGCGTACGCCAGCCAGGTGGCGAGGTGCACGCCTGGCTGCCCGGTCAGAACCAGACGGTCTGCGGCCTGGCCCTCAGCCGGACCAGGTTGCGCCGCTTTCCGCACGTGCGCTTCGACTACTCGGGCACGGACGTCCTCACCGAGGCCGACGCGGTCGGCTGGATCTGCCCGCGTTGCCTGGCCGCCACCACCGACCGGCGGGGGAAGGAGAAGCACGGCTGGGTCCGGGACTCACCTCGCCCTTGATCGACTCGGAATGCCGGAAGTCGGGTTGTCCTGCCCGCCCGGATGCCCCGACTTTCAGGAAGTCGTGTGGATCAAGCGCTAGGCCGCGCCGGCAAGCGCCAGGCCGCGCGCGCCGCGCGGGTCGCGCCAGGGAGAGCGCGGGATGGGCGGTTGAGCTGCGGCTGGGCGGGTACGGGGTCGGGCATGCGGATCGTGGTGGTGGGGGCGAGCGGCAACGTCGGTACGGCGTTGCTGCGGCGGCTGCGCCGGGAGCGGGGCGTGGAGCTGGCCGGGGTGGTCCGGCGGTTGCCCGGTCCGGATGCTGGCGAGCCGTACGACCAGGTGGAGTGGCACTCCTGCGACATCGGGGCGCCGGGTGCGTCGGGGCAACTCGCCGAGGTGTTCGCGGGTGCGGACGCGGTCGTGCACCTGGCCTGGCAGATCCAGCCCAGCCACGACCAGCGGGTACTCCGCCGGACCAACGTCGAGGGCAGCCGGGCGGTGTTCGACGCGGTCATCCGGGCCGGTGTGCCGGCGCTGGTGTACGCGTCCTCGATCGGTGCCTACGCGTCCGGCCCGAAGGACCACCCGGTCAGCGAGCGTTGGCCGGCGACGGGGGTGCCGGGTTCGTCGTACAGCGAGCACAAGGCGGAGGTGGAGGCGCTGCTGGACGGCGTCGAGCGGGATCACCCGACGCTACGGGTGGTGCGGATGCGACCCGGGTTGATCTTCCAGCGGGCGGCCGGTGTGGAGATCACCCGCTACTTCCTCGGCCCTCTGGCGCCGGTGCGGCTGCTGCGCTTCGGCCGGATCCCGCTGGTGCCGACGAACCGCCGGTTGCGGATGCAGGCGGTGCACGCCGACGACGTGGCTGACGCGTACACCCGGGCGGTGTTGGGTGATGTGCGCGGCGCCTTCAACGTCGCCGCGGACCCGGTGCTGACCCCGGAGCTGGTGGCCCGGCACTTCCACGGTTGGACGGTGCCGGTCGCCGCGCCGGTGCTGCGGCTGGCGGCGGCGCTGAGCTGGCGGGCGCGGTTGCAGCCGATCGACGCGGGCTGGGTGGAGCTGGGCCTGAACGCCCCGCTGATGTCCAGCGAGCGCGCGGAGACCGAGCTGGGCTGGCAACCCAAGATCAGCGCGCTGGCCGCGCTCAAGGAACTCTTCGTCGGAATGGCCGACGGCGACCACACCGGAAGCCCGCCCCTCTCCGGCGCGCCCAACCGACCCGGACGCCCCGCAGCCCTCCTCCAAGGCCGCCCCCCAGGCCAGGGAAACCCCTACTGACCCCACCCGGATGGCGGTGATCAAGAAGTTTCGGTCAGCGAACGCCGGCCCGGTGACCGAAACCTCTTGATCACCGGGCCGGAGGCAGGCCGATGGCGGGCCGGAGGCGGGCCGGAGGCGCGGGGTGGGACACGGGCGGGGTCAGGTCAGCTTGGAACTGGTGACCGTGGGGTTGCGGGCGCCCAGGAAGAAGATGCCGGGGAAGCCGCGGGTCTCGAACGTGCCGCTCGGGTTGCGGCGCAGGGTCGAACTCTCGATCTTCATCGTGCCGGTGCGGTTGTTGCTCACGAAGAAGACCGCGCCGCCGCCCTCTCTGGCCTTGTTGTTCTCGATGATGGTGCCGGCGATCCGTACGGTGAACTCGTTGCCGTCGCAGTAGATCGCGCCGCCGCTGCCGCCGCCCGGCGTGCCGGCCTTCGCCGGGTTGGCGCCGTTGCCGATCGCCTCGTTGTGGCTGAACACGCTGTTCAACACCACCCAGGAGACGCCGATGCTGCTCAGCGCACCCCCGTTGGAGCAGGAGCCGCCCTGGCCGGCGGCGCCGCCGAAGGTGCTGCCCACCACGTACACCGGCTTGTTCTCGTACTGGCTCAGCACCCGGACGGCCGCGCCACCCAGGTCGGGGCCGGTGCGGTCGCAGCGGTTGCGGACGAAGCGCGAGTTGACCACCTTGAACCGCCCGCCGCGTACGAAGATCGCCCCACCGCCGCCGCCCTCGGCCTCGTCGCCGGTGGAGTTGCCGTCGGCGAAGGTCAGGTTCTGCACGGTGAGCTGCGGGTGATCCTGGTTCTGGCAGTGCGAGGTGGTCCAGCCCTGGGCGCTGTCACAGGTGTTCATGTAGAGGATGCGGCGCTGCCCCTGGCCGCTGAGCGTGACCTTGCCGCCGCCGTCCAGCACGACCTTCGGCCCGTTGGCGTTGCGGACCTTCGCGGTGGCGGTCATCTTGATCGTCACCGGTGCCGGTCCACAGTTGAACGTGATGACGCCGCCGGCCGCGACGGCCTTCACCACCGCGGCGGAGGTGCAGCTCGCCGGGGTGCCGGTGCCGATGGTCCGGGTCGGCTTCGAGGTGCTCACCGCCCGCGCCTCGGCCGGCACGGTGGCTCTGCCGTTCGGGTTGCCGGCCGCGAGCACCTTGTCGGCGGGCTTCGGGCTCGCGCTGGCCGACGGGCTGGCAACGGGAGCCGGCGCTTCGCCCTGGTCGCCCGTCGCCAGCGCCTCCGGCCCAGCCGTCGAGCCGGGCTGGAAGGTGGGCGCCGGGTCGTTGGGCGCGCAGGCGGGCAGGGTCGCGGTGGCGACACCCAGGGCGAGCAGAGCAGCAAGCGAGGTCATCCGCACGCCGTGATGCTAGGAGCCGCAACGGCGTCCCGACGAATCCGCCATGCCGGCTTAATCCCTTATTAAAAGAGGTCAGAAGTCCGCGAAGAGGTACGGCGTCCGGCGGGGGAAGATGCCGCGCAGCTCCGCCGCGGCGTCCACAGGCACCTCGCCCAGGCCCCGCAACGGCAGCTCGGCCGGGTCCAACACCCCGTACGCCAGAGCGGAGAGCCCGGCCGCCGTCAGCGTGGCGGTCGGCGCACGGCCGGCGGTGTCGGCGACCAGCTCCAGGGCGCCGGTTGTGCCGTCCAGCAGGTGGCTGCCGGCCAGCCACCGGTCCCCGGTCAGCTCGATCCGTACCCGGCCCGGCCCGGTTGGCAGGCCGCTCAGCGCGTCCAGTGACAGCAGTCGGGCCATCGGCGCGGACGAGCCCGGTCGGCCCACCCGCGCCTCGACGCGCACGTCCAGGTCGGTCAGCCACAGCTCTGGCAACTCGTCGGGTGGGACCTGCATGGTGACCCGTTCGACCTGATCGACGTGCCGGGCGAAGAACTGCAACAGCAGTGTCCGGGAGAGCGGGTCGGTGGCGAGCAGTTCGTTGCAGTGCAGCGTGCCGCCGTGCTCGTCGATCCGGTACGTGACCGCGCCGGTGGTCTCGCCGTCCACCCGGGCGGTGAGCAGCCAGTGTTCGTCCCGGTCGCGCAACCCGATCGCCCGGTAGTCCGGGAAGACCGAGAAACCGTGCCGCTGCTGGAGGCAACGCTCGGTGAATGCGCGCCACACGGGGTAGCCGGCGGAGATTCGCTCCCAGCCCACCTCACCGGGCAGCTCGACGCGGAGCAGCGACCCCAGGTCGGTCGGGGTGAAGGTGACGGTGCGCGGCTTGGGCAGCCCGGCGTAGCCGAACCGGGCGTAGAAGCTGGGCCGGAACGGGTAGAGCGCGCTGAGCGGCATCCCCTCGTCGCGCATCTCGTCGAGGAGTTGGTGCAGCAGCGCCCGAACGTGCCCCTGCCGGCGGGCCAGCGGATGGGTTGCCACCCCGGCGACGCCGGCCATCGGCAGCACCACTCCGCGGAGGTTCTGCCGCATCGGGATGGCCGAGACGGCGGCCAGCGTCTCGCCGCCCTTCTCCACGACCAGCGTCGTGTTGCCCTGGTGGTAGGGCAGGTAGTCGCGGAACTGCTCGGCTCGCGCCGCACCGAGCGGCGACGACTCGAAGGCGTACGCGGCAAGCGGGAAGCTGGTGGTGAGACGGTCGTCGGCGGTCACCCGGCGGATGGTCATCCGCCCATCTCAACCTGCCCTGACGGCCTGAGCAACCGAATTGGCCCGATCTGTGGCGGCGGCGCGCGAAACCAGCCGACGGGCGAGCGCCGGTCAGCCGACGGGCAGATGGCGCAGATGCCGGCGACGGCGCAGCCGGACACTGGCCACGGTGGCTACGCCGAGGACCAGCAGGGCGGTGACGACGAACCCGTGCACCATGCCCCTGGTGAGGTAACCGTCGTCGGTGTGGTCCACCGCCCAGGTGGTGATCTCCCGGCTGGACCAGAACGGCGTGAGCTTCGCCCCCGATCCGGCCGGGTCGATCAGCATCTGCACGGTCACCACGGTGAGCAGCAGCAGCACTCCCTCCAACTCGCGGGGCAGCAGCGTGCCGACCAGCATGCCGAACGGCGCCGCCACGCCGACGGAGCAGAGCATCGCGGCGGCCAGACCGCCGTACCGCAGGTCCGCGCCATCGACCAGGGGGAGCAGGAAGAACGGTACGGAGATGACGAGCCCCACCGCCCACAGGCCGAGCATCCGACCGAGATAGAGGTGATGCGGGCGGTAGCCGACCAGCCGCAACCTCGGTTCCAGCTCGCGGGCCGCGGTGGTCGCGAAGAGCGCGGCGGTACTCACCGCCCAGCTCACGCCGAGTAGCAGCGACCGGACCGACTGCCCGAGGTAGGAGTCCCGCCGGATCAGGTAGAAGGTCAACGGCATCAACAGCAACAGCAGGAGTACGCCGCGACGCCGCAGCAACTCCCGCAGGGTCATCTCGGCGACGGTGACGAGCTGGTTCATGGACGGCCTCCCTGGACGCCGGGTGCGCTCCACTCGGACGGTTGTGCCGCGGTCAGGTCGAGAACGATGTCCACCCGGTCGAGTTGGTTGAGCAGGTGGGTCACCACGACGACCGCCGTGCCCGCGTCGCGCAGCCGGCTGAGCTGGTCCCAGAAGTTGACGTAGGTGCCCTGGTCGAAGCCCTGGTACGGCTCGTCGAGCAGCAGGACGTCCGGCGCGCTGAGCGTGGACATGGTCAGGTTGAGCTTCTGGCGGGTGCCGCCGGAGAGGTGTCGGGCCTGCACGTTTCCGCCCGCCTCCCAGCCGAGCTGTCGGGCCGCCGCCCTGCCGGCGCGGCGAGCCGGCCCCCGCGCGACACCCTGACCGGCACCGACCAGCACGAAGTGTTCGTCGGCGAGCAGGAAGTCGGCGGTGCCGCCGGACTGCGGGCAGTAGCCGAGTCGCCCGGAGACGGCCACCTCACCGGCGTCGGGTGAGATCAGCCCGGCGCAGATCCGCAGGAAGGTGCTCTTGCCGCAGCCGTTCGCGCCGACGATCGCGGCGATCTGTCCGGCCCGCACGGTCAGCGTCGCGTCGCGCAGCACCGTCTGCCGGCCGTACCGCTTGGTGATGCCCCGGGCGTGCAGCCGGACCGGTCCCGGGCGTGGGCCGGGTGCGGTGCCGATGCTCTCCACGATCGCGCCCGCGTACTGCTGGGGCGAACCGAAGACGACCCACGGGTCGCCGCCGGAGTCGCGCAGGTGTGTGGCGGCTTCGGCGACCACGTGCCGGGCGGCGTCTGCCGCGACTCGGCGCTGGTTCAGCTCGACCGCGAACGTCCGTAGCCAGTCGTCGGCGTTCACCCGGTGACCCCCTTCGTGACGATGTCGCTGACCGGCCTGACGAAGGTGAGCCAGGCGGTGCCGCCCTCGCGTAGAGCCGCCTGCCCGTCGTCGGTGAGCCGGTAGTACTTACGGGCCGGCCCGGCGGTGCCCTCCCGCCACTGCGCGGTCACCAGGCCGGTCTTCTGCAGACGCAGCAGCACGGGGTAGAGCGTGCCGCCCTGGATCGGCCCGACGCCCGCCGCATCGAGTGCCTGGGCGAGTTGGTAGCCGTAGGACTCGCGTTCGGCCAGCAGCGCCAGGACGCAGATGTCGAGCACCCCCCGCAGCCACTGCCCACGCCGGTCGGAATCCACAGGCCGGACACTAGCGGCGCAACCTAGATGGCACAACTACCTAGTGAGCGCGACCGAGCCCGACCGGCTGGTCCAATGGGCCGCCGAGCAGGCCGTGTGGGTCAGCGGGCGACCACGTCGGAGACCACGACGGTCACGTTGTCCGGTGCGCCGGCGTGGTGGGCGAGCTTCACCAACTGCTCGCCACACTGCTGGCGGTCGGCGTACATGCCCAGCGCCGCCGCGATGGCCTCGTCCTCGACGTAGTCGGAGAGCCCGTCGCTGCACAGCAACAGCCGGTCGCCGGGGGCCACGGTGAGCACACCGATCGCCGGTGGGGCGTCGGCGCCCTGCACGGCCCGGGTCACCAGGGACCGCTGCGGGTGGTGGCGGGCCTGCTCGGGGGAGAGGGTGCCCTGGTCGACCAGCGCCTGTACGAACGTGTCGTCCCGGGTGAGCTGGGTCAGCTCCCCGTCGCGCAGCAGGTAGCAGCGGGAGTCACCGACCTGGGCCAGCACCAGCGTCTCCCCGGCCAGCAGCGCCGCGGTGAGAGTGGTCCCCATCCCGTCCCGGCTCGGATCGACGGTGATGGCGGCGTGGATGCGTTGGTTGGCGGTGCTGACCACGGCACGCAGGGCGTCGGCGGCGGCGTCAGGCTCGGTGGGTGGAGCCAGTTCGTCCAGGATCCGGATCACGATCTCGCTCGCCACCTCGCCTGCGGGCAGCCCGCCCATGCCGTCGGCGACGGCGATCAGGCGGTCACCGGCGAGGGCGGAGTCCTCGTTGTTGGTGCGGACCAGACCGATGTCGTTGAGGATGACCGAGCGGAGGATCAGCGTCATGGGGACAAGCTTGCCAAGAACACCCCGCATTCGTCTCTACGCCCACTGCGTAGTCCAGAAAATGATCGCGATATCCGCCGTCGGGATGGGCGGATCGTGGGCGATCGGCCGGGCCTCAGCGGCGCGGGTAGCGCAGGAGCAGGCTGGCGGCGACCTCCTCGTCACCCACTGCCGTGTAGCTGTGCGGCACGTCCGACACCCACCGAAGGTGACCGCCGGCCGGGGCGGTCAGCGGCGCGTCGGCCGGGCCGGCGCGCAGCACCCCGGCGAAGACGGTGACGTGCTCGGTGACCCCCGGCTGGTGCGCGGGTGAGAGCTGCCCCGGGCCGGGTGCGACCCGCATCCGGTACAGCTCGTAGGTCGCGTCGGTCTCGGTGAACACCTCCAGCAGGGTGGCGGTGACAGCGGTGCCGTGCACCGTGGGCTCGGCCGCCGGTTCGGCCAGCAGGGCGGTGAACGGCACGCCGAGCTGCGCGGTGACCGCCCAGAGCGTCTCCAGCGTCGGGTTGCGGGTGCCGTGCTCCAGGCCGGAGAGGGTGGCCTTTCCGACGCCGGCGAGCCGGGCCAGGGTGGACAGGGAGATCCCCCGCTCCTCGCGCAGGGCGCGGACCCGGCGGCCGACGACGGCGGGGTCCACGTCGAGGCCCGGGCGGCGGGCTGGTGGTGGATGCGGCACCCGGCTATCGTGCTACACGCTGTCGTTCCGTAAACGGAACAGTTGGGAGGGCGGGATGGCCGGACGCGTGCAACCGGTGCTGGCCGGCGTGGTGACCGCGCTGGTCGGCTTCGCCAGCTCGTTCACCGTCGTGCTGGCCGGGCTCCGGGCGGCCGGCGCGTCGGACGCGCAGGCCGCCTCGGGCCTGCTCGCCCTCTGCGTGGCGAGTGGCCTCGCCGCCGCCTGGCTGGGCTGGCGGCACCGGATACCGATGAGCGTGGCCTGGTCCACCCCGGGTGCGGCGCTGCTGGTGGCGACCGGGCCACCGCCGGGCGGGTGGCCGGTCGCGGTGGGCGCCTTCCTCGTCGCCGGTGTGCTGATCGTGGCGGCCGGGTTGTTCCCGCCGCTCGGCCGTGCGGTGGCCGCCATCCCCAAGCCGGTGGCCGGCGCGATGCTCGCCGGGGTGCTGCTGCCGCTCTGCACCGCCCCGGTCCGCGCGCTGGTCGACCTGCCCACGGTGGCCGGTCCGGTAGTGGTCGGCTGGCTGCTGCTGCACCGGTTCGCCCGCCGCTGGGCGGTGCCTGGCGCGCTGGTGGTGGCGGTGGTGGCGATCACGCTGACCGCGCCGCCAGCCGGCCTGACCGGTGCCGCGCTGGCCCCGACGGTCACGCTGACCACACCGGCCTGGAACGCGTCCGCGCTGGTCGGCCTCGCCCTGCCGCTGTTCCTGGTCACCATGGCCGCGCAGAACGTACCCGGCATGGCGGTGCTGGTCGGCTACGGCTACCGCCCGCCGTTCGGGGCCGCGCTGCGGGCCACCGGCCTGGCCAGCCTGCTGGCCGCCCCGGCCGGCGGGCACGCGGTGAACCTCGCGGCGATCACCGCCGCGTTGGCCGCCGGCCCCGACGCGCACCCGGACCCGGAGCGCCGGTGGGTCGCCTCGATCACCGCCGGCGCGGGGCTGGCCCTGCTCGGGCTGGGCGCCGGCGCGGCCACCGCGCTGGTCGCGGTCGCCCCGCCGATCCTCATCGAGGCGGTCGCCGGGCTGGCCCTGCTCGGCGCGCTCGCCACCGCGCTCGCCTCGGCGGTGACCGACCCGGCGACCCGTGAGGCCGCCGTGGTCACCTTCGTGGTGACCGCCTCCGGAGTGACGCTGATCGGCGTCGGCGGCGCGTTCTGGGGCCTGGTGGCCGGCTGCCTGATGCTGCTGCTCTTCCACCGCCGCTCACCCGCCGCACCCGATCAGCCTGCTCCGGCGGTGCCTGCTCCGGCGGCGCCACGCGGGTTCAGGGAAGTCGGGGTGTCCGGTCTCGGGGATGCCCCGACTTCCCTGAAGTCGAGTCGATCAAGGGGGGATCACTCCTCAGGCGGCAGGTCGGCCACGCCCACGGCGAGGAGGACCCGGCCGTCGGCCACCGACCCGATCCGGTCGGCCGGCACGTAGACCGCGCCGGTACGGGTCAGGTCGGTCGAGACCTTCAGGTAGCCGCTGTGCAACAGCCGTGCCGCAAGATCGGCCGGGACGTCCGGCTCCTCGACCGCGGTCGCCTCGATCAGCTCGTCCAGGCTGCTGCCCGGGTCGGCGGTCGGCGTCTGGACGGTGACCGCGTTCGGATCGCCCCGCTGGACGAGGTCCACGGTCCCGACCTCGGTGCCGGCGGAGTCGATCACCGGCATCCCGGTGGTGATCCGCGAGATGGTCGCCTGCTGCTCGTCCTGCTGGTCCATCCCACCGCGGTTCCCGGGGCGGGATGTCGCTAAACGCCGTCGCCGACCGCCCACCGCTCAGTCGTTCGGCGAGGTCCAGCCGCCCGGCGGGCGTGGGGACAGTTCCCGCCAGGTGTCCGGCCCGTCGAGCAGCGCCCGGACGGTCTCCTCGGCCTCGTCCACACTGCCGTACTCGTAGAACCGGGAGATGCCCTCGGCGCCGCCGGCTCGCTGCTCGACGTGCCACCGGTCGGCGTCCACCCGAAGGAAGACGTCCCGCCGGGCCAACCGCCCCCACTTCCCGTTCCACCAGTGCTTTCGCTGCTCCATGACGGGACTCTATCGAACACACGTACGAGAAGGTGCGGCCCCTGCGGGAATCCCACAGGGGCCGATGTGCATCCGTTCGGATCAGCGCGGCGCCGGGGGTTCGGTCCGGCGACCCAGCACGTCGTCCAGCGCCCCGCGCTGCTGGCCCGGGGTGGTGTGGCCGGCGGAGACCAGCGCGTCCCGGATCTCGGTGAGCAGCTTGACCTCCTCGCTCGGCGCCGCAGGCGGCGGCTCCTCGCCCCGCTGCCGCCGCTCGGCCAGCTTGTTCATGGGGAAGACCACGAAGAAGTAGAGCACCGCCGCGGTGAGCAGGAAGGTGATCAGGGCGTTGAGGAACCCCGCCCAGTCCATGAAGTTGCCCTTGCTGATCTCCCACTGGCCGGCGAACTGGTCCTCCCCGCCGCCGACCAGCTTGATGATCGGCTTGAGGAACGAGTTCGTGAGGGCGGTGACCACGCCCGTGAACGCGGCGCCGATGACGACACCGACCGCCAGGTCGACGACGTTGCCGCGCATGATGAAGTCTTTGAAGCCCTTGAGCATCCGTACTCCCGAGGTGTCCGGTTTTCCGTCCGGCACAACCTATGCCCCTTCGGCGGGCTCCAGAAAAGCGCCGGCTTCGATCGCCGCCCGGCCCGGATCGCCGGTCCGGATCGCCTCGACCAGCCGGGTGTGGTCGACGTAACGCTCGGGGGTGAGCGCGTCCCCCATCGCCTGGGCGACGGTGCTGCGCAGGGCGGCGCCGACCGAGGCGTACAGCTCGGCGAGCATGGCGTTGTGCGCGGCGGCGACCACCGCCGTGTGCAGCGCCGCGTCGGCCTCGACGAACGCGTCGACCCGGCCGCCGTGCCAGGCGGCCTCGCGGTCGGCGAGCGCGTCGTCGAGCGCCGCCAGGTCCTCCGGTGTACGCCGCAGCGCGGCGAGCCGGGCGGCCTCCACCTCGAAGGCGCGGCGTACCTCGATGACCTCGGTCATCCGGTCGTCGCCGAGTCGGCGGGCCACCACCGGCGCCAGTTCGTCGGTGGACACCACGTACGTGCCGGAGCCCTGCCGGCACTCCAGCACCCCGGCGTGCACCAGGGCGCGGACCGCCTCGCGGACCGTGTTGCGCCCCACGCCCAGCGCGGCGACCAGCTGTGGCTCGGTGGGGATGCGCCCGCCGACGGGCCACTCGCCGCCGAGGATCCGGGCGCGGAGCTGCTCGATGGTCTGCCGGACCCGGTGGCCGCGGGGTGGCACCGGTGGCGCGGAAGCGAAATCGACCGACGGTGGCACTTGTTACATCACCGGTCCCAAATTCATCCCATGATTGTAGGTTAGAGGTCATGACCCCGCCACCGACCGCCGCTCCGGCGCTGCCCGCTCCCATTGCCGTCGACCCGCGCCCGGCGCGCGACCCCGGTACGGGCCGGCGGACCCATCCGGCGACCGGTGGGGCGCTCGTGCTGGTCGGGATGCTGCTGGTCGCGCTCAACCTGCGCGCCGTGGTGACGAGCCTCGGTGCCCTGCTCGACGAGGTCCGCGACGGGCTGGGCCTCTCCGGCGCCACCGCCGGTCTGGTCACCACCCTGCCGACCATCGCGTTCGCCGGGCTCGGCGCGCTCACCCCGTGGCTGGTCCGCCGGGTGGCGCCGGCCCGGGTGCTGGTGGTCGCCATGTTCGCCCTCGCCGTCGGGCAGGTGCTCCGGGTCGTCACCGACTCGGCCCTGATCTTCGTGCTCACCAGCGCGCTTGCGCTCTCCGGCATCGCGGTCGCCAACATCCTGTTGCCGATGCTGGTCAAGCAGCACTTCCCGCATCGCACCGGCCTGGTCACCGGCGCGTACACGATGGCGTTGACCGTGGGCACGACGGTGGCCGCCGCCTCCGCGGTGCCGATCGCGCACGCCTTCGGGTCGTGGCGGGCCGGGCTCGGCATCTGGGCCGCGATGGCCGCGGTGGCCGTACTCCCGTGGGTGCCGCTGGCGCTGCGGACCCGCGCCGCCGCGCGGCGAGCGACCCCGACGGCGGCCGTCGCCGCGCCGACGCGGGTCCGACCGGCGCGGACCCGGCTCGGCTGGGCGATGGCCGTCTACTTCGGGGCGCAGTCGCTCAGCGGGTACGCGATCATGGGCTGGCTGGCCCAGTTGTTCCGCGACGCCGGCTACCAGCCGGAGTCGGCCGGGCTGCTGCTCGCCGGGGTGACCGCGCTCGGCGTGCCGATCGCGCTGCTGATGCCCACCCTGGCCGGCCGGCTGGGCAGCCTGCGCCCGCTGGTGCTCGGGCTGACCACCGCGTCGGCGCTGGCCTACCTGGGGTTGGCACTAGCCCCGCACGGGGCCGCGCTGCTCTGGGTCGCCCTGCTGGCGATCGGTCAGGGCGCGTTCCCGATGATCCTCACCGCCATCGGTCTGCGCGCCCGCACCGCCGAGGGGACGGTCGCGCTCTCCGCGTTCGCGCAGAGCACCGGGTACGTGATCGCCGCCCTCGGCCCGCTGATGGTCGGCATCCTCTATGAGGCCACCGGCGGCTGGACCGCGCCGATCGGGTTCCTGCTGGGCGCCCTCGCCGTGCAGACGACGGCGGGCATGGCGATCGCTCGTCCCCGCTACGTCGAGGACGAGTGAGGTACGCCAGCGGTCAGGAGGAGGCCGGCGTCGGTTCGCCGGCGACCGCCTCATCCACCGTCGGATAGGTGTGCAGCACCTCGACCAGCCCGCTCACCTCGAGGATGCGCAGCACACCCCGCTGTGGGGCGGCCAGCCGGACCACGCCACCGGCCTCGTCGCAGCTGTTCTTGGCGCGGACGAACACCGACAGGCCGGTCGAGTCGCAGAACGAGACGTCGGCCAGGTCGAACACCAACCGGTTGCGGCCCTTGTCGAGCAGGTCGGTGATCTGGTCCTGCAGCTGCGGTGCGGTGGCCATGTCCAGCTCGCCCGCGACCGACACGACGACCACGTCGCCGCGTTGTTCCGTGTGCACCGTCAAGGACATTCGCCAGACCTCCTGTTATCGGGGGAACGGTATCCCACCATGGGCGTCGTACGCCGAACGGGAGCCGGGATCCGGTGGCCATCATCATTCCGTTGCTACGGGGCAAGTAGTTGGTCGCCCCCGGTGATAGAGTCCGCCCGGTCCAGGTCAAGGGGGTTCGAAATGGCGTTGAGCATCGAGGAAAGCGGTCGGCTCGTCGCGCTGCTCGGCGGGAACGCCGAACGGGTCACGTCTCAGTGGACCGAGATCGTCGCCGGTTCGTTGCGGGGTCGGTTGAGTCAGGCGGAGCTGCGCCGGCAGGTCCAGGACCTGCACCGCGCCATCGTCACCGCGGGCGAGCAGGGCGGTCTCGACCTGTCCGCCGAGAACGCGGCCGAGCTGCGGGCCACGCTCTCCGACTTGTCCCGTGGTCGGGCCCGGCAGGGCTTCTCGGCCACCGAGACCACGATCAGCATCTTCGCGCTCAAGGACGTGCTGGCCGAGTTGGTGCAGGAGACCGGCGGCACCAACGCGCTGCACGACTTCGTCGCCTTCTCCAAGCTGATCGACGAGCTGGGCCTGTTCACCTTCGAGAGCTACGTCCGCACCCGGGAAAGCCTGATCGCCGACCAGGCCGAGCAGCTGCTCGAGCTCTCCACGCCGGTGGTGAAGCTCTGGGAGGGCGTGGTCGCCGTCCCGCTGGTCGGCACCCTGGACTCGGCCCGCGCCCAGGTTGTGATGGAGCGGCTGCTGCAGACCCTGGTCGACACCAGCTCCCCGTACGCGATCATCGACATCACCGGCGTCCCGGCGGTGGACACCCAGGTCGCCCAGCACATCCTGAAGACCGTGGTGGCCGCGCGGCTGATGGGCGCGGACTGCATCATCTCCGGCATCCGTCCGCAGATCGCCCAGACCATCGTCGCGCTCGGCATCGAGTTCGGCGACATCGCCACCAAGGCGAGCCTCGCCGACGCGCTGCGTCACGTGCTGCGGCTCACCGGGGTGGAGACCGCCCGCCGCCAGCCGCGCCGGGACGTCTGATGGAACGGGTGCCGATCCTGAAGATCGGCGACATCCTGCTCGTCTCCATCCAGCTCGACATGTCCGACCAGACGGCGGTCCAACTCCAGGAGGACCTCGCCGAGCGGATCGTGGCCACCGGCTGCCACGGCGTCATCATCGACATCACCGCACTGGACATCGTCGACTCCTTCGTCGGGCGGATGCTCTCCACCATCGCGGCGATCTCCAAGGTGCTCGACGCGGAGACGGTGGTGGTCGGCATGCGTCCCGCCGTCGCCATCACCCTTGTCGAACTGGGGCTGTCGTTGAACGGCATCCGTACCGCGCTCAACGTCGAGCGCGGCATGGAGTTGATCGCAGCGGCCCGCGCCGACGAGCTCGACCACCAGCTCGACGACGATCCGGACGCCGAGACGGCCACGCCGTGACCGCGGGCATCGACCTGGGCCACCAACCGCAGGCACAGGCGATCCGGAGCGACGAGGACGTGGTGCGCGTCCGGCAGCTGGTCCGTACCGTGGCGGTGGCCGTCAAGCTGTCCCTGGTCGACCAGACCAAGGTGGTCACCGCGGCGAGCGAGTTGGCCCGCAACACCCTGGTGTACGGCGGCGGCGGCACGGTCGAGGTGACGACGGTGGACAACGGCCGACGTCAGGGCGTGCAGATCGTCTTCAGCGACTCCGGGCCCGGCATCCCCGACCTGGACCTGGCGCTCACCGACGGCTACACCACCGGCGGCGGCCTCGGCCTCGGGCTCAGCGGTGCCCGACGGTTGGTCGACGAGTTCCAGATCGAGACGTCGGCGGAGACCGGCACCCGCGTCACGGTCACCAAGTGGTCCCGGTGAACGGCGACGCGGTCACCGACCGTGGCATCTGGTTCCGGGTCGAGGCCAGTAGCGCGGCGAGCGCCGTCCGGCGTGCCGCCGAACGCCTCGGTGCGCAGGTGGAGATGGGTCCGGCGCGCATCGCCGACCTGGCCATCGTGGCCGCCGAGCTGACCAGCAACCTGGTGAAGCACGCCGATGAGGGCGTTCTGCTGCTCCGGCCGGTGCGCCGGGCCGGGGAGGCCGGCGTGGAGTTGGTGGCCATCGACTCCGGGCCCGGCATGGCGGACCTGACCGTCTCGTCCCAGGACGGGCACTCCACCACCGGCACGCTCGGCATCGGCCTGGGTGCCATCGTGCGGCAGGCCAGCTGGTTCGACGGATACTCGCTACCCGGTCGAGGCACCGTCCTGGCCGTGCAGGTCTGGCCGGCGGAGCCGGCCCAGCCGTCCTGGGCCGGTGCCCTCGCCCGGCCGCTGACCGGCGAGACGGTCAGCGGCGACGGATACGCCGTCCGGGTCGCCGACGGGCGGCACCAGGTGCTGGTCAGCGACGGGTTGGGGCACGGCCCGCTGGCCGCCGCCGCCACCGATGCCGCGCTGGCCGCGTTCCGCGACGCCCCGGCCGGCCCACCGGCAGACGTGGTCACTCACCTGCACCGGAGCATGTCGCACACCCGTGGCGCCGCGCTCGCGGTCGCCGAGCTGGTGCCCGCGGCCGGGGTGCTGCACTACGCCGGCCTGGGCAACATCGCCGGAGTGGTCGTCGAGGGCGACGGCCGGCGCCGAGGGCTGGTGTCGCTGCCCGGCATCGCCGGCCACCAGCGGCCGACGATCCGGGGGTACGACTACCCGCTCCGCCCTGGTTCCCGGCTGGTGATGCACAGCGACGGGGTGGTGGACCGTTGGCGGTTGACCGACTACCCGGATCTGGCGGAGCGATCCCCGCTGGTGATGGCGGCGACTCTCCTGCGCGACGCCGGTGTGCGACGCGACGACGCCTGCGTACTGGTCGCGAGGTCCTGGGCATGACCGGGGAGTCGGCCGCGCCGCCGCTGCTGCAGATGGCGCTGCGAGTCGAACATGACATCTTCGTGATCCGCCAACGGGGCCGCGAGGTGGCCACCGTGGTCGGCCTGGAACACCAGGACCAGGTCCGGATCGCCACCGCGCTCAGCGAGGTGGCCCGGGACCTGCTGCGGACGGCCGGAGGCGCGGACGTCTCCTTCCACGTCGACGCGGACGACAGCGGCCGGTTCCACCTGCGCGCCGACCTGGCCCCGCTGGCCCCGCTGCGGGACGGCCGCTACCAACCGCAGTCCGGTGCGGTGTCCCGACTGGTCGACACGTTGAGCGTGTCGACCGTCGCGGGGGTTACGGTCGTGAGGATGTCCCGACGAGTCCCGGCCAACGCGCCCATGCCCACCCCGGAGCGGCTCGCCGAGTTCCGTGCCGAACTCGGCCGTACCGCGCCGGGCAGTGCGCTGGACGAGTTGACCGTGCAGAACGGGCAGCTCATCGCGGCACTCGACGAGGTGCGCAGCCAGCGCGACGAGCTGGCCGTGCTGAACGAGGAGCTGGCCGAGACCAACCGTGGTGTGCTGGCGCTCTACAACCAGCTCACCGAGGAGTTGGAGGAGACCAACCGGGGGGTCGTCGCCCTCTACGCCGAGCTGGACGAGAAGTCGGCCCAGCTGCGCGCGGCGAGCGAGTCGAAGAGCCGGTTCCTGGCCAACGTGAGCCACGAGCTGCGCGCCCCGGTCACCGCGATCATCGGGTTGGGGCGGCTACTCTCGGACTCCGCCTCCGACCCGCTCACCGCCGAACAGGCCCGCCAGGTCGGCCTGATCCGCTCCTCCGCCACGGACCTGCTCGGGCTGGTCAACGATCTGCTGGACCTGGCCAAGGCGGAGTCCGGCCGGATCGAGCCGGACCTGGCGGACGTCGACCTGCGCCCCGTCTTCGGTCAACTGCGCGGCACGTTGCGGGCGTTGGCCACCCGCCCGGAGGTGGAGCTGGTGGTGGAGGAGCCGGCCGCGCCGGCCATTTTGCGCACCGACGAGGTGCTGCTCGGCCAGGTGCTGCGCAACCTGCTGCACAACGGGTTGAAGTTCACCGAACGCGGCGAGGTGCGACTGCGTGCCCAGCGGCGCGACGACCGGTGGGACTTCGAGGTCAGCGACACCGGGCCGGGCATCGCTCCCGAGCTGCACGACCGGATCTTCGAGGAGTTCTATCAGGTGCCCGGTGCCACCCGGGTCGGCGGCACCGGCCTCGGCCTGCCGTACGCCCGGCGGTTGGTGACGCTGCTCGGCGGGACGCTGGAGCTGACCAGCGAGCCGGGCCGGGGCAGCACCTTCACAGTGTCCCTGCCCGCAGGCGGGATGTGACGGCGTGGACGGCATGCCGGCGACCGTCCTGGTGGTCGATGACAGTCGTACCAAGCGCTACCTGCTGGTCAGCTGGCTGACCCGGGCAGGGTTCACCGTGCTCGAGGCGGAGAACGGCGCCGAGGCGCTGGCCCGGGTCGAGACGGACCGGATCGACCTGGTGGTCCTGGACGTCCGGTTGCCCGACCTGAGCGGCTACGAGGTCTGCGAACTGATCAAGGCGCGGCACCCGGCGATGCCGGTGATTCACGTGTCGGCGCACGCCGTGGACGTGGCCGACCGCGCTCAGGGGCTGACCCGGGGTGCGGACGCGTACCTGACCGAGCCGATCGAGCCGGAGGAGTTGATCGCCACCACGCGGGCGGTGTTGCGCTACTACCAGGCACGGCAGCGCGCCGAACTCCTCGCCGAGCGGCTGCTCGGGCTGGCCGACACGACCGTCGCGGTGCACGCCGCGCCGACCTTCGTACGCCTGCTGGAGGCCGCCGCCGAGGGCGCCGCGCAGATCTTCAAGAGCCCGGCGGCGGTGATCGCCGAGACGTTCGACGGTGACTGTCTCGCGGGGATCTGCGCCGGTCCGGGCGCGGAGGCGGCCGTGCTGCCGTGGGTCGTCGACGACAGCGGAGTGCCGACCGGCGCCACGGTCCGGGTGGAGACCCCGGCGAACTGGGCCCTGGTCGACTGGCCGGCGGACGACACGGTGACGGTCGCCGCCGCTCGGCTGCGCGAGGACCGAGCCCCGCTGTACGTGGTGGTACCGACCGCCACCCAGACCGCTCGGACCCCGGTGCTGGTGCAGCTCGCCCAAGCGGTGGCGGCGGCCGTGGAGGCGCAGCGCTCGTTCGACGAGGAGCACCGGATCGCGGTCACCCTCCAACGCAGCCTGCTCCCGCGCGGGCTGCCCACGGTGGCCGGCCTGGACCTCGCGGTGCGGTACGAACCGGCCAGCGCGCAGACCGAGGTGGGCGGCGACTTCTACGAGCTGGTGATGCTCGACGGGCACCTGCTGCTGGCGATCGGCGACGTCGCCGGCCACTCGCTGCACGCGGCGACCGTGATGGCCGAGCTGCGGCACGCGGTGCGGGCGTACGCGGTCGAGGGCCACCAGCCCGGCGAGATCCTGCACCGGGTCAACGAGCTGATGCGGACACTGCTGCCGAACGAGCTGGCCACGCTCTGCGTTCTGCTGCTGCACCCGCCGACCGGCCGGGTCCGGCTGGCCAGCGCCGGGCATCTTCCGCCGGTGCTCAGCCTGGACGGCAAGGTCGAGTTCGTGCAGCACTCGGCGCCGCTGCTGGGCGTCCGTGCGCCGCGTCCGCCCGACCTGGAGTTCGTGCTGCCGGCCGGGGCCACGCTGGTGTTCTACACCGACGGGCTGATCGAGCGACGGGACGCCACCATCGACGAGGGGCTGGCCGCGGTCGCCGCGATCGCCGCCACGGTCGACGACGACCTGGACCGCTTCTGTGCCCGGCTGCTGGTGGAGTTGGCCCCACCGGAGATCCAGGACGACGTCGCCGTGGTCGTCCTGCGCCGCCGCTGAGTTCGGTGCCGGCCTTCGGCACGCGGCTGGCGTCAGTGCACCGAGCGGGCGTACGCCGCGGGTGACATCCCGGCGACGGCGGTGAAGTCGCGAACCAGGTGGGCCTGATCGCTGTAACCGAGGTCGGCGGCGAGATCCGCCCAGTTCAGCGGGCCACCAGCGGCCTGTTCGACGGCCTCCTGGAGCCGGTAGCGGCGGATCACCCATTTCGGTCCGACCCCGACGTACTCCATGAAGAGCCGCTGCAACCGGCGGACCGGAAGGTCGTGCCGCGCGGCGAAGTCGTCGACCCGCAGCACCGCCCGGTCGGTGCGGATCGCCTCGGCCAGCCGGACGGCCTCCTCGGCCATCGGGTCCGGCTCTGGTCGCCAGGCGGTGAGCAGGGCGTCCAACGCGTGGCAGCGCTCGTCGTCGGTGGCCGCGCACACCGGGGCGTCGGGGCGGGTCAGCCGGCCGGCGGGCAGCGGCACCCGGCGGCCGGTCAGCTCGGCGACCGGCCGCCGCCAGAACGCGTGGAAGCCACCGGGACGAAACTGCACTCCGCACACCCGGCCGGTGCCGGTCAACGTGATCCGAAACAGGTCGCGGCCCACCCCGGCCACCTCGCCGGACTCGGGCCCGTCGCCGTCCCACCGGAACACCACGTTCACCGCCGGGTGCGGCACGACCCGTTGCTCGAACGGTGTGCTCAACGCCCAGTCGATCAACCAGTAGTGCTCGACCCACGGGCGTAGCGACTCCACCGGCAGGTGCCGCCGGAAGCGGACCTCGCGCAGCATGCGCCCGGGGTCGAGAATTCCCCGGCTGTCGCCACGCGGTCGCTGTCGCATTTGTTCAAGACCACCCTCATACGCTGGCCCTATGACCACTCAGACTAGCGATCTGCTGGCGGCTGCCGCGCCGCGAACCGTCGATGTGGTGCGAGGCATCGCCGACGACCAGCTCGACCTGCCCACGCCGTGCCGTGACTACGTGGTCCGCGATCTGCTCAATCACCTTTTCCAGGTGGTGGTCAACTTTCAGGAGCTGGCCGAGAAGCGACAGGTGGAGTGGGCCGAGAAGCCCGACCACCTGGGCGACGGCTGGCGGGACCGGTTCGAGGCGGAGACCGGACGGTTGGTCGCCGCCTGGTCGGACCCGTCCACCCTGGAGGGCGTGTCGCCGGGCATGGGCATGCCGCAGGCCGTCATCGGTGGCATGGCTCTGCTGGACCTGACCGTGCACGGCTGGGATCTCGCCGTCGCCACCGGCCAGCCGTACCAGCCGGCCCCGGAGGCGCTGGCCGAGCTGCACGGGCTGGTGGAGCAGTTGGGCCCCACCGCCCGAAAGATGGGCGTCTTCGCCGACCCGGTGCCGACCCCCACCACCCCGGCCCCCGACCTCGCCCATCTGCTGTCCCAAACCGGCCGCACCCCCACCTGGCCCCCCACCCCCTAACCCCACCCACCCCTCCCGCCCCCGCCCCCACCGCCCCGGTGATCAAGAGGTTTGCGTCAGTTCTCGGCGCGCTGGTGACGCAAACCTCTTGATCAACCGGGGGGGTTGGAGGGAGGTGGGGGCGGGTCGTCCTGGGAGGTGTGCGACGCGACGGCCGCGCTCTGTGACGACCCGGTCACTCGCAAGCAGTACACCCGGATCGTGGAGACACCCGGGATCGAGCGAGCCGTTGCCGTACCCCTGGAGCGCCTGGCCTGGCTCGGTGCCGGCGCGTTGGTCGCGGTGCTGGTCACGGTGGGCGTCGGCCTGATCTTCCTGCGCGCCAGCACCGCTCTGGACGAGCTGCGCGCGACCTGAGTCGATGTAACGCCGCTGGTGGTGGTGTCGCTGTGTGCACCGGAGGCCCGGACCATCGGGTCTCCGGTGCCGGGCCGGACGGTCCTCGGCACGGTGACCGTGGGAGTTCGCCAGATGCACAGTCAACCGGGCTCTGCCCCGCCGGTGTTCGTCGACGGCACCGGGCGTCGCCGACGGCTCACCGTCGTCGCCGGCACCGCCATGGGCCTCGGCCTGCTCACCAGCCTCGCCCTGATCCTCGCGGGGCTCTTCCTGGACACCTCGGTGCCGCTGCCCGGCTGGTCGGACGACCCTCGGGGATCCGTGCCGGTGGAGGCCGGCGTAGACGGGATCACCAAGCCACAGGTGGCCGACTCGCCGTCGCCCTCCCCGGTGAACCGCACGTCGCCTCCCCTGCCGCGTCCCACCTCGACCACCGGTGAACGACCCCCCACCACGGCCACCGGGGCGCCGTCCGCCACGAGCCAACCTGGTCGAGGGGACGAGCACCGCAACACCGAGAAGCCGAGCAGGTCGCCCGGTAAGCCGCAATGATGAAGGCCAGACACGTGGCCCGGCGGGACCCCCGGGCACACTGGTTCCTGCTCGTCCTCGGGCTACTGTCGCTGCTCGTGGCGCTCACCGTCAACGGCCTGGTGAGCGGTCTGGCCGGCGGCTCCGGCACCCCCGTCGCCGGCGGCCAGCCGGCATCGGACGTGCCGGCCGCGGTCGGCTCGGGCGGCCCGGTGCTGCGGCTGGACCAGGCCGAACCGGTCAGCCGGGCGGTGCCCGACCGCACCATCGCGCTGACCTTCGACGACGGGCCGGACCCGCGCTGGACCCCGCAGGTCCTCGATGTGCTGCGCCGGCACGGCGCGCACGCCACCTTCTTCGTGGTGGGCGCCCGGGTCAACGAGCATCCCGAGCTGGTCCGGCGGATCCTCGCCGAGGGCCACGAGATCGGGTCGCACACCTTCACCCACGCCGACCTCGCCGAGGTGTCGCCGTGGCGGCGTGACCTCGAACTCTCGCTGACCCGCAAGGCGATCGCCGCGGCCACCGGCCGGGAGGTGACCCTGCTCCGGCCACCGTTCTCGTCGGTGCCGACGGCGCTGACCGGCCCCGAGTACGCCGCGCTGCGCGCCGCCGCCGGTTCCGGGCACATCGCGGTGCTCTCCGACCTGGACACCAGGGACTGGCAGCGCCCCGGCGTCGACCAGATCGTGCGGGCGGCCACCCCGAACCGGGGACGGGGTGCGATCGTGCTGATGCACGACGGCGGCGGTGACCGGGCGCAGACCATCGCCGCGCTGGACCGACTGCTGCCCGCGCTCACCGACCAGGGCTACCGGTTCACCACCGTCTCCGCCGGTGTCGACGCCACGTCGTCGATGGTCCCGGCAGGCGGTGGCGCCCGGCTGAGCGGCACCGCGTTGCGCTGGACCCAGACCGGCGCGCGCTGGTCCGCCGAGGTGATGAACCTGCTGCTCATGATCGCCCTCGCGCTCGGGGTGGCACGTCTGGCGGTGCAGGTGTTCTGTGCCCAGCGGCACGTGCGCCGGGTCCGCCGTCCCCAGCGGGACCGGCCCGAGGTGCGGGCACCCGTGTCGGTGATCGTCCCCGCGTACAACGAGGCGGCGAACATTGCCGCCACGGTCCGTTCCCTGGTAGCCAGCGCGTACCCGACGCTGGAGGTGATCGTGGTGGACGACGGGTCGGACGACGGCACCGCCGACATCGTCGAGCGGATGCGGCTGCGCGGGGTACGCGTGATCCGGCAGGCCAACGCCGGCAAGCCGGCGGCGCTGAACACCGGCATCCGGGCCGCCCGGGCGAACCTGCTGGTGCTGGTGGACGGTGACACCGTCTTCCAACCGGACACCGTGCACCGGCTGGTCCAGGGCTTCGCCGACCCGTCGGTCGGCGCGATCAGCGGCAACACGAAGGTCGCCAACCGGCGTCGGCTGCTCGGCCGGTGGCAGCACCTGGAGTACGTGATCGGCTTCAACCTCGACCGGCGGATGTACGACGTGCTGGAGTGCATGCCGACCATTCCCGGTGCGATCGGCGCGTTCCGCCGCGAGGTGCTGCTGCGGGTTGGTGGGGTGCCCGCGGACACCCTGGCCGAGGACACCGACCTGACCATGAAGGTCCTCCGCGCCGGCTGGCGGGTGGTCTACGAGGAATCGGCCATCGCCTGGACCGAGGCCCCGTCGTCGCTGCGCCAGCTCTGGCGACAGCGCTACCGCTGGTGCTACGGCACCATGCAGGCGATGTGGAAGCACCGGCACGCGCTATGGGAGTCGGGCGCCGGCGGCAAGCTGGGCCGGCGCGGCCTGCCGTACCTCGCGGTGTTCCAGATCATTCTGCCGTTGACCGCGCCGGCGGTCGACGTGTTCGCGGTCTACGGCCTGCTCTTCCTGCCCTGGTCGACGCTCGCCCTGGCCTGGGCCGGGCTGCTGCTGCTCCAGGCGGTCACCGCCGGCTACGCGCTGCGCCTGGACCGGGAACGGTACGGCCCGCTGTGGGCGCTGCCGTTGCAGCAACTGGTCTACCGACAGTTGATGTACCTGGTGGTGGTGCAGTCGGTGGTCACCGCGCTGATCGGCAACCGGCTGCGCTGGCAGCGGATGGTGCGTACCGGCGAGGCCGCCGCGCTGGTGGGCGCCGGCCGAGGCTGACGCCGCACCAGCGCCGCGTCAACCCCGGCCGGTCAGGTCGGGGTGCGGAAGAGGCCGGCGGACCAGGAGACCAGCAGGCCGACGGCGGCGGAGCAGCAGCAGACGAGCAGGGCGGCGCCGACCACCGCGAGGATCATCCACGTGGAGGCGCGCCGGGGCGCCGACCCGCGCTCGTCCTCATCGGTCATCGCCGCCGCCCCGTCGTCGTCAGGCGCGGCCCAGGCGGTCCAGGATCCAGGCGTTGATGAACGCCTCCTCACGCCAGGCGTCGTAGCGGCCGCTCGGGCCACCGTGCCCGGCACCCATCTCGGTCTTGAGCAGGTAGTCGCCGTCCGGGGCGACCGCCCGCAGCCGCGCGATCCACTTCGCCGGTTCCGAGTAGAGCACCCGCGTGTCGTTGAGGCTGGTCACCGCGAGGATCGCCGGATAGTCCACCGGAGCCACGTTCTCGTACGGCGTGTAGGACTTCATGTACGCGTACACCTCGGGGTCCTCCAGTGGGTTGCCCCACTCCTCCCACTCGGTGACGGTCAGCGGCAGCGACGGGTCGAGGATCGAGGTGAGCGCGTCCACGAACGGCACCTGCGCCACGATCCCGCTGAACGCGTCCGGGGCGAGGTTGGCCACCGCGCCCATCAGCAGGCCGCCGGCCGAGGCGCCCCGGGCGACCAGCCGGTCGCTGGCCGTCCAGCCGGCCTTGACCAGGTGCCGGGCGGACGCGACGAAGTCGGTGAAGGTGTTCTTCTTGGCCAGCAGCTTGCCCTGGTCGTACCAGCGCCGGCCCAGCTCGCCGCCGCCCCGGATGTGCGCCACCGCGAAGACCACGCCCCGGTCCAGCAGGGACAGCCGGGCCACCGAGAACCACGGGTCCATGCTGGCCTCGTACGAGCCGTAGCCGTACAGCTCGCAGGGCGCCGAGCCGTCCCGGGGCGTACCGACCCGGCAGACCAGCGAGATCGGCACCCGGGTCCCGTCGTCGGCGAGCGCCCAGTCACGGTGCTGCTCGTACTCGGCCGGGTCGTACGGTCGGCCGTCCGGCCCGGGCAGCACCGGCTTCTGCTTGCGCAGCACCATCTGCCGGGTGACCAGGTCGTAGTCGTACACCGAGTCGGGGGTGATCAGGGAGGAGTAGCGCAGCCGGACCTGCCCGGTGCGGTACTCCGGGTTGGCGTCCAGCCCGACGCTGTACAGCGGTTCGGGAAAGTCGATGTCGTGCGCGTCGTCGCTGCCCACCGGCAACACCCGCAGCCCGGTGAGCCCGTCGGTGCGCAGCGACACCACCAGGTGGTTGGCGAAGGCGTCGACGGCCTCCAGACGGGTGCCGGGGGTGTGCTCGATCAGCGGCACCCAGTCGCCCGGCACGTCCGCCGAGGTGAACGCCAGCGCGAAGTCCTCCGCGCCGTCGTTGTGCAGGATCAGGAAGCGGTGGCCGTGGTGCTCCACCGTGTACTCCACGCCCTGCCTGCGGGGAGCGATCACCGCCGGCGCGCCGGTCGGGTTGCTGGCCGGGATCACCAGCACCTCGCTGGTCACCTTGCTGTGGATGTCGATCAGGATGAACTTCTCCGACCGGGTCAGCTCCACGCCCACCCAGAACCGCTCGTCATCCTCCTGGTGGACCACGACGTCGTCGGCGGCGGCCGAGCCGACGGTGTGCCGCCAGACCCGGTTCGGCCGCCAGGCGTCGTCCACCGTCACGTAGAACAGCACCGAGGCGTCGGTTGACCAGGCGGTGCCGTAGAACGTGTCCGGTACCTCGTCCGGCAGCAGCTCGCCGGTGGCGAGGTCCTTCACGCGCAGGGTGAACCGCTCGTCGCCGGAGTAGTCGGTGGAGTAGGCCAGCCAGCGACCGTCGGGGCTGACGTCGAACGCGCCCAGCGCGAAGAAGTCGTGCCCCTCGGCCAGCAGGTTGCCGTCGAGCAGCACCTCCTCGCCGTCGAGCGGTGCGCCGTCCGCGCTGATCGGCGGCTCGGTCTCACCGTCGCGGACCGCGCGTCGGCACTGCACCCCGTACTGCTGCCCCTCGACCGTCCGGGTGTAGTACCAGTGCCCGCCCTTGCGGGTCGGCACGGACAGGTCGGTCTCCCTGGTGCGCCGGCGGGTCTCCTCGAACAACTCGGCGCGCAGTTCGGCCAGGTGCGCCGTACGCGTGTCGGTGTACTCGTTCTCGGCGGTCAGGTAGGCGATCGTCTCCGGGTCGTCCTTGACGGCGAGCCAGGCGTACTCGTCGATGACGGTGTCGCCGTGGTGGGTGCGCTCGCTGGGCACCCGCTTCGCCGCGGGCGGGGCAGTCTCGGTGGTCACGGCGGCCACGTTACCGGCCGCCCCCCACGATGTGCCGGACCAGCGGCATCCCGATAGTCGCCACCACGCCTTTCGAACACATGTACGATGAGCGCCATGGCGGCAGCAGCTAGTTCCCTCGACCGGTCCGGAGCACTCGAGATCACCCGGCGGTTGGCGGCGATCTGCGGCCCACCGTTCTCCCGGCTGGCCGGGCCGGCCGACGAGGTGGCGGGGCGGCCGGCGCGCTGGGTGGCGGTGCCGGGCGGCCCGCACGCCGCCGCGGAGGTGCTGCGGCTGGCCGCCGCGCACGACCTGGCGGTGGTGCCCCGGGGTGCCGGCACGAAGATCGACTGGGGTGCCACCCCGGTCCAGGTCGACATCATGCTCGACACCGGCCGGCTGGCCGGCATCGGTCACGAGCCGGTCGGTGCGCTGGTGACCGAGGTGGGCGCCGGCACCCCGCTGCGGGCGGTGCAGGCCACGCTCGAGCGCACCGGGCAGCGGCTGGCGATGGACGCCCCGTCACCCGGCGCGACCCTGGGCGGGGTGCTCGCCGCCGGCGAGGCGGGCCCGCTGCGTCACCGACACGGCAGCCCCTGCGACCAACTGCTCGGTGTCCGCTACCTCGCCGCCGACGGTGAGCTGGTCAGCACCGGGGGTGGCGCCCCCGGGCTCGACCTGGCGCGGCTGCTCTGCGGCTCCCAGGGCGCGCTCGGCGTCCTGGTCTCGGCGAGCCTGCGGGTCCAGCCGGTGCCGGCGAGCCGGCTCTGGGTGTCCCGCCCGGTGTGGACGCCACTGGAGGTGCACGACCTGGTTCGGGCGATCCTCGCCGCCCGGCTGGATCCGGCCGCCATCGAGCTGGACCTGCCCGGAGGCACGCCCCGGCCGCGTACGCCGTACCCGCCCGGCCACCCCGCCGCCACCGCCCGTGAGCGCCATCCGTCGATGTCCGGGCGGGTCGGTGCCCCGTCCCGGGCGGGCAGCCTGGTGGTGCTGCTGGAGGGCGGCCCCGCCGATGTCACCGAGCGCGCCGAGCGACTGGTCGGCCTGCTGCACGGGGAGGCGACGATCGCGCACTCCGCGCCGACGTGGTGGCGCCGTTACCCGTTCGCGCCCGGCGACACGGCGTTGCGCCTGGAGGTGCCGATCGGCGATCTGCACGCCGCCGTCTACGCGTTGCGTGACGCGGCCGGCACCCCGGTGCCGGTGCGAGGGTCCGCCGGGCTGGGCGTGGTGCACGCGGCACTGCCCGGCGCGCTGGCTCCCGACCGGGTGGCGTCCATCCTGGCCGCCGTCCGAGGGGTGTTGCTGGCTCGGCAGGGCCGCTGCGTGGTGGTCTCGGCTCCCGCGCCGGTCCGGCAGGCCGTCGACCTCTGGGGCGAGCTGGCCGGCCTGGCCCAGCTGCGGGCGGCCAAGGAGCATCTCGACCCGGAGCATCGGCTCGCCCCCGGGCGTCTCCCCGGCGGCCTGTGACATCGCCGCCGTCGGTGGCCCGGGTCGGACGCTCCTATGCCGGGTCAAGTGTTTGGGGTGGGGTTTCGAGGCGTCGGTAGATTTCGCGGGCGACGTAGCGTTTGAGGCAGCGTTTGATCTCTCGGTCGGTTTTGCCTTGGGCGCGGCGCCGTTCGGCGTAGGCGCGGGTGTCCTGGTCGCGTTGTAGGCGGGTCAGGACGATGGTGTGCAGGGCGCGGTTGAGTTGGCGGTCGCCTGAGCGGTTGAGCCGGTAGCGGATGGTCTTTCCTGATGATGCGGGGATCGGGGCGGCGCCGGCGAGCATGGCGAACGCGGCGTCGTTTCGGCAGCGTCCGGGGTGGGACCAGGCGGTGAGCACGGTGGCGGCAACGATCGGTCCGACTCCGGTGAGGTCGAGTAGGTCGGGTCGCCAGGAGCGGACGATCGTGCGGATCGCCCTTTCGTGTTCGGCGGCTTCGGCTTCGAGGAAGCGGACGCGGCGGGCGAGGTCGCGCAGCACGGTCAGGCAGGTGAACACGTCGATATCCGCGCTGCTGGAGGGGCGTAGTCGGGTGGCGGTGGTGAGCATGGCCCGGGTGCTCTGGCCGCGGAAGCGGGCCCGCACCACCTCGGGAGCGGTGATCACCAACGCGTGCAGCTGCCGCTGAGCGTCAGCACTGGCTTCCACGGCCGCTCGGCGGGCGGTCAGCCGCACCTGCAGTGCTGCTCGTTGCGCGCCGGTCTTGGGCTGCGCCAGCCGCGTGCGGGCCAGGGCGTCGCGGGCGGCGCGTTCGGCGTCGATCGGGTCAGACTTCGCCCCGGCCCGGCGGGCCGGTCGCAGCGGCCGGTCCAGTTCGACGAGCAGCTCACCGGCATCGGCCAGGTGTCGGGCGAGGCCGGCGCCGTAGCCGCCGGAGCCCTCGAGGGCCCAGGCCCGCAGCCCTGAATGCTGTCCGGCCAGGGCCACCAGCTGCGCGTAGCCGTCTGCGTCGGTGTTGACCGTGATCCGCGCCAAGACCCCGCCGGTGCGGGTATCGAGCAGCGCAGCAGTGTGGGTGTCTTTGTGCGTGTCGACGCCGATGACGACCTCGACCAGATCTGCCAGCATGGACATGCGTTCTCTCCTCACCGTGGGGACGCAAAGGTCCGGTCCGGTGCGGAGATGGCAGGACTGTGATGAGACACGCCAGCCGCTAACTGGCGGTCAAGCTCCTGATCAGGCCAAACGTCTCCCGCCGGGCCGGCGCCGGCAGCAGCGGACGGACAAGTCCAGCCAAAGGCACAAAGCCAGTCAGGCCAAGAGTCACGCCCACCACTGCCAGCTATCAGCTCACCACTGCTGAACCGACCCCGCCATGCTCACAGTCAGTCCAGCCACCACCGCTGCATGTCCAGCAGCGGCGGGGTGAACCGGGCCACCAGCACCAGCAGGGTTGCCGCAGCGCCGGCCAGCAGCAGCGCCCGGGTGGCCCGGGGGAGTGCGTCGCGCTCCCGGGCGGCCAGTGCCACGGCGGCGATCGCCAACGGCAGCCCGAGCACCGCGCCCAGCACGTAGAGCATCCCCACCACGGCGTAGAGCCACAGGAACGGGTTCGCGCCGTGCATCCCGAAGGGAATCAGCTCCTTGGGGTCGTACGCGCCGGTCAGCATCTCGGCTGGGCCGACGCCGGCGGCCGCCATCCGACCCAGGTAGAGCAGCAGCACGGCGAGGAACGCGCCGAGGGTGGCCAGCTGCGCAGTGATCAGCGCTCGGACTGCTGCTGAGGAGTACGACGTGGCCTGCGCGACACCCGGCATGGCCGTCAATCTACCGAGCGTGCCGGGCATCCGGAGCCCGCGTGCGCCGGTCGGTCGAATCGTTGCGGAGCACCAGGATGGCGATGTCGTCCCGGGGCGGCTCCACCGAGAAGTTGATCGCGGCGGCGCGCAGCCGGGCGGCCACGACGTCGGCCGAATACCCGGCCAGGGGCGCGGCGGCGTCCCGCAGCCGGTCGGTGCCGAACAGCTCCCGGCCGCGCCGCCGCTCGGTGACGCCATCGGTGTAGAAGACCAGCGAGTCGCCCGGTGCGAGCGTGATCTCCGCCGTCGGCGAGGTGATCGTGTCGAGCAGGCCGAGTGCGGTGCCGCCGGTGCCCACGAACCCGGCGCCGCCCGCGGCGGCCAGCAACACCGGCCGGTCGTGCCCGGCCAGGTGCAGCGACACGTCCAGCTTGTCGTCCTCACCCGGCCTGACCGCCGCCAGCGCCAACGTGCAGTACCGCCCGCTACCCCGCTCGACCAGCGTCTCGTTGAGCCGCGCCAGCGCCTCCGGCAACGGTTTCCCGTCGCCGACGAGCACCCGGATCACGTCCCGGACCAGCCCGGTCACCGCGGCGGCCTGGACGCCCTTGCCCGAGACGTCACCGATCACCACCAGCCAGCGCCCGTCGGGCAGCGGCACCACGTCGTAGAAGTCGCCCCCCACCTCCGCGTCGTCGCCGGTCGGGACGTACTCGGCGGCGAAGCCGATCCCGTCGACCAGCGGCAGCACCGGCGGCAGCAGGGACTGCTGGAGCGTCTGGGCCACGCGGCGACGCTCGGCGTGGATCCGGGCGTTCTCGATGGCCAGCGCGGCCCGCCGGGCCACGTCCTCCAACACGGACACCTCGTCCGGGTCGTGCCGGTGCCGCTGGTGCCGCCCCACCGCCAGGGTGCCGAGCCGCTGCCCGCGCGCTATCAGCGGGACCGCGAACCCCTCCATCGGCCCGCCCAGCGGGATCTGCGCCGCGCTGCGGGACGCCTCGCGCAGACGGGCCTGGATCGAATCCGGCCCGGTCTCCGCCAGCACCTTGTGCAGTTGCGGCAGCACCGACTCGTCGGCGTGGCTGGCCGCCGCCAGCCGGAGCCGGCCCCACTCGTCGGTGGTGTGCACCGCGCACCACTGGCCGAGTCGTGGCACCACCAACTGCGGGATCAGCGCCATGGTCAGCTCGACGTCCAACGACTGGGCGAGCAGTTCGCTCGCCTCGGCCAGGAAGGTCAGCCACACCTGGCGGCGGACGTCGGCCCTCCGCAGCCGGTCGTTCTCCAGGTGCAGCGACAGCCGCTCGGCGGTGAGCACCGCCAACGGTCGGGCGTACGCCGAGGGTGCGGCGTCCAACTCCAGCTCCCCGGCGTAGGGGCGGTGCACCGTCAGCGGCACCCGGAGCAGCTCGGTGCCGGGGCGGGGAGCGCGACCGAAGCGGGCCAGCACCTGGCGGCCCTGCCCGTCGCCCCGGTCCAGCCGGATCGTGCCGCCAGCGGCGCCCACCATCTCGGCGACCCGGCTGAGCAGGCTGGTGGCGAAGTCGGGCAGCGGGTCGTCGGCGTACAGGTCGGGGGCGGTTTGCATGAGTTCGCTCATGGCGCTGGCGCTCGGCGCGGACCTGTCGGTGGTCGCAGGAGGGCCGGCACTGGATGGCGTCGACTCGCCACCGACGGTGCCCCCGGCAGTTGGGTCGGCGCCTGGACGGTCCAGCCGGAACCAGACGCCCTTCCCGGTGGGCAGGTACGTGGTGCCCCAGCGGCTGGCGAAGTGGTCGACCAGTAGCAGGCCTCGGCCCCGCTCGGAGATCTCGTTGATCTCGGTGGAGTCGTTGCGGGTGCCGACGGTCAGCTCGTCGCCCGAACCGGGCGCGAAGTCCGAAACGGTGACGGTCAGCCCGATCTCGTCGGCGACGACCTCGATGTCCAATTCGGTGCGGGCGTGCTCGACGGCGTTGGTGGTCAGTTCGGTGGTGAGCAGCAGGGCCTCGTTGGCCAACTCGTCCAGGTGTGACTCCGTCAGCACCGAGCGGACGACGGCGCGGGCGGCAGCGGGCGTACGGCGGTCGGCGGGCAGGCGGACACGCCGGACCGCCCCGTCCCGGGCCCCGGCCGTCGCGGGCCCCGCCTCGGCTGACACCCTCGTATCCTCCACCGTTCCCCCATTGGGTGCCAAGCCGATCGGCCGTGGCGGGCCGGTGCGACGCAGAGGGGCACCTGCGGTGGAGTGCGGGCCTGTCGCGCCGAAAGGCCCTGGCAGCGAGGTCTGTGGTGGGTCGTGCCGGCGCGCCGCCGATCGGGCGGAATAGACGGCGATCGGGGCCACCTGGCGGGTCGCACACCCTGGCACTACGGCGCTCGCGGGCACAATATGGGGTGCCGGTGTGTCCGCACGGACCGGTGCCCCCGAGTTGAGCGAGGAATGATGACCACGGCGAAGCAGTCGGTGGCGGATCCGTCCGCGCCCGACCACGAGGCGCTCCTCGGTGAGTTGACCGAGGCACTGCGACGGGTCCGTCGCGGAGATCTGAAGGTTCGGCTTCCCCGCCGTGCCGGCACGGCCGGTGAGGTGGCGGACGCCTTCAACGAGGTGGTCTCGCTCCAGGAACGGCAGTATCTCGACCTGCGGCGGATCAGCCGGATCGTCGGTCGCGACGGCCGGCTCACCGAGCGGCTCGACGACGAGGGGTTGGACGGCTCCTGGGCCGAGGGGCAGCGGGCGATCAACTCGCTGATCGACGATCTGGGCCGACCGACCACCGAGATCGCCCGGGTCATCGTCGCGGTCGCGGACGGCGACCTGTCCCAGCACATGGCACTGGAGATCGACGGTCGGCCGCTGCGCGGTGAGTACCTGCGCATCGGGCGCACCGTGAATACGATGGTGGACCAGTTGTCGTCGTTCGCCGACGAGGTGACCCGGGTGGCCCGTGAGGTGGGCACCGAGGGCAAGCTGGGCGGTCAGGCGGACGTTCGGGGCGTCGCCGGGACCTGGAAGGACCTCACCGACTCGGTGAACACCATGGCCTCGAACCTCACCTACCAGGTGCGGTCGATCTCCCAGGTGTCGACGGCCGTGGCCAAGGGTGACCTCTCCCAGAAGATCACCGTGTCGGCCAAGGGTGAGGTCGCCGAGCTGGCGCACACCATCAACTACCTCACCGACACGCTGCGCCTCTTCGCCGAGCAGGTCACCCGGGTGGCGCGCGAGGTGGGCACCGAGGGCAAGCTGGGCGGCCAGGCCGAGGTGCCGAACGTGGCGGGCACCTGGAAGGACCTGACCGACAGCGTCAACTCGATGGCGTCGAACCTGACGGCGCAGGTCCGCAACATCGCGCAGGTTTCCACGGCGGTGGCGCGTGGTGACCTGTCGCAGAAGATCACGGTGGCGGCGCAGGGTGAGATCCTGGAGCTGAAGGACACCGTGAACACGATGGTGGACCAGTTGTCGTCGTTCGCCGACGAGGTGACCCGGGTGGCCCGTGAGGTGGGCATCGAGGGCAAGCTCGGCGGTCAGGCCCAGGTGCGCGGCGTCTCCGGCACCTGGCGCGACCTCACCGAGAACGTCAACCAGCTCGCCGGCAACCTGACCAGCCAGGTCCGCAACATCTCCCAGGTCTCCACGGCGGTGGCGCGTGGTGACCTGTCGCAGAAGATCACGGTGGACGCGCAGGGTGAGATCCTGGAGCTGAAGAACACCGTCAACACGATGGTCGACCAGTTGTCGTCGTTCGCCGACGAGGTGACCCGGGTCGCGCGTGAGGTGGGCACCGAGGGCAACCTGGGCGGTCAGGCCCAGGTCAAGGGCGTCAGCGGTACGTGGCGGGACCTGACCGACAACGTGAACTCGATGGCGTCGAACCTGACCAGTCAGGTCCGTAACATCGCCTCGGTGACCACGGCGGTGGCGAAGGGTGACCTGTCACAGAAGATCACGGTGGACGCCCGGGGCGAGATCCTGGAGTTGAAGTCCACGGTCAACACGATGGTCGATCAGTTGTCGTCGTTCGCGGACGAGGTGACCCGGGTGGCCCGTGAGGTGGGCACCGAGGGCAAGCTCGGTGGTCAGGCCCAGGTGCGGGGGGTCGCTGGCACCTGGCGGGACCTGACCGACAACGTGAACTCGATGGCGTCGAACCTGACCGCCCAGGTGCGCAACATCGCCCAGGTGTCCACGGCGGTGGCGAAGGGTGACCTGTCACAGAAGATCACGGTGGACGCCCGGGGCGAGATCCTGGAGTTGAAGTCCACGGTCAACACGATGGTGGACCAGTTGTCGTCGTTCGCGGACGAGGTGACCCGGGTGGCCCGTGAGGTGGGCACCGAGGGCAAGCTGGGCGGTCAGGCCCAGGTGAAGGGGGTCTCGGGCACCTGGCGGGACCTGACCGACAACGTGAACTCGATGGCGTCGAACCTGACCAGTCAGGTCCGCAACATCGCCTCGGTGACCACGGCGGTGGCGAAGGGTGACCTGTCGCAGAAGATCACGGTGGACGCGCAGGGCGAGATCCTGGAGCTGAAGTCGACCGTCAACACGATGGTGGACCAGTTGTCGTCGTTCGCGGACGAGGTGACCCGGGTCGCCCGCGAGGTCGGTATCGAGGGCAAGCTGGGCGGTCAGGCCCAGGTGAAGGGCGTCTCCGGCACCTGGCGGGACCTCACCGAGAACGTCAACCAGCTCGCCTCGACGCTGACCACCCAGCTGCGGGCCATCGCCCAGGTGTCCACCTCGGTGACCCGGGGTGACCTGACCCAGCGGATCGCGGTCAAGGCGCAGGGCGAGGTCGCCGAGCTGAAGGACAACATCAACCAGATGATCGTCACCCTCCGGGAGACGACCAAGAAGAACGCCGAGCAGGGCTGGTTGGACTCGAACCTGGCCCGGATCGGCGGCCTGTTGCAGGGCCAGCGCGATCTCGGCGAGGTCTGCCGCATGATCATGACGGAGGTGACCCCGCTGGTCGAGGCCCAGCTCGGTGCCTTCTTCCTGGCCGACGACACCGACGGCAGCATGCGGCTTCGGCTGACCTCCTCGTACGGGTACGTGGCGCGGGGGAGCGACGTCACCTTCGGGCCGGGTGAGGGGCTGGTCGGGCAGACCGCGCTGTCCCGGCGCACGATCCGCGTCAGCGCCTCCCCGGACAGCCGGCTCACCCTGCGCTCCGGGCTGGCCGCGACGCCCCCGTCCGACCTGGTGGTGCTCCCGGTGCTGTTCGAGGGTGAGCTGCTCGGGGTGATCGAGTTCGCCAGCGTGTCGGCCTTCTCCGAGCTGCACCTGTCGTTCCTGGAGCGGCTGGTGCTCACCATCGGCATCGCGGTCAACACCATCCAGGCCAACCGGCGTACGGAGGAACTGCTGGCCCAGTCGCAGCGGCTGGCGCACGAGATGCAGGAGCAGTCCGCCGAGTTGCAGCGCACCAACGCCGAGCTGGAGGAGAAGGCCACGCTGCTCTCCGAGCAGAAGGGCAACATCGAGACGAAGAACCGGGAGATCGAGTTGGCTCGGCTGGGCCTGGAGGAGAAGGCGCAGCAGCTGACCCGGGCGTCGGCCTACAAGTCGGAGTTCCTGGCCAACATGAGCCACGAGCTGCGGACGCCGCTGAACTCGTTGCTGCTGCTCGCCCGCCTGCTGGCGGAGAACTCGGAGCAGAACCTCAGCCCGAAGCAGATCGAGTTCGCCCGCACCATCCACGGTTCCGGCTCGGATCTGCTGCGTCTGATCGACGACATCCTCGACCTGTCCAAGATCGAGGCGGGCCGGATGGACGTCGAGCCGACCGAGATCCGCTTCGCCGAGCTGCGCGGCTACGTCGAGCAGGCGTTCGCGCCGCAGGCCGAGGAGAAGAACCTGGACTTCCAGGTACGGGTGAGCAAGGATCTGCCGCCGGCCCTGGTGACCGACGCGCAGCGGTTGCAGCAGATCCTGCGCAACCTGCTCTCCAACGCGGTGAAGTTCACCGACAACGGCGCGGTGACGCTGCGGATCGCCCCGGCGGCGGAGAACGCGGTCTTCGACGTGCCGGCGTTGACCAACGCCCAGCAGGTGATCGCGTTCACCGTGATCGACACCGGGATCGGCATCTCGGACGACAAGTTGTCGATCATCTTCGAGGCGTTCCAGCAGGCGGACGGCACGACCAGTCGCCGCTACGGCGGCACCGGCCTGGGCCTGTCGATCAGTCGCGACCTGGCCCGGCTGATCGGTGGCACCATCACCGTGTCGTCCGCGCCCGGTCAGGGTTCGACCTTCACCCTGTTCGTACCGCAGGTGTTGGCCCCGGACGCGGTGGTCGCGCCCCAGGCCCCGTCCCCGCAGCGCGCCGGCCTGCCGTCGTCGCTGCTGATGCCGCCGCTGGAGCTGCTGCCGGAGCGGCCGGAGGCGCCGGCAACCCGCCAGCTGGACGGCGCCACCGTGCTGATCGTGGATGACGACGTCCGCAACGTCTTCGCCCTGACCAGCGCATTGGAGCTGCACGGCATGACCGTGTTGTACTCGGACAACGGAGCGGACGGTGTCCGCCTGCTGGCCGAGCATCCGGAGGTGGACATCGTGCTGATGGACGCCATGATGCCCGACCAGGACGGTTACGAGACGACCCGTCAGATCCGCCGCAACCACCGGTTCGCCGACCTGCCGGTGGTTTTCCTGACCGCGAAGGCGATGCCGGGCGACCGCGAGTCGGCTCTCGCTGCCGGAGGCAGCGACTACATCACCAAGCCGGTCGACCTGGACGACCTGATCGAGTTGATGTCGTCCTGGATCAACGGCAGTCGGAGCGAGGAGACTTCGTGACCCAGATGGCCAAGGCGCTGCTCGTGGACGACCGGCGGCAGAATCTGACGGCCCTGGAGGCGATCCTCCAGGGCCTGCCGGTCCAGTCCGTGGCGGTGGAGAGCGGCGAAGCGGCGCTCAAGCAACTACTGGTGGACGACTTCGCGGTGATCCTGCTGGACGCGCAGATGCCGGACATGGACGGCTTCGAGACGGCGAGCCACATCAAGCGCCGCGAGCGGACCCGGCATGTGCCGATCATCTTCCTCACCGCCGCCGACCGGGACGCCCAACTCGCCCTTCGGGGATACCAGGTGGGTGCGGTGGATTACCTCACCAAGCCGTTCGACCCGTGGGTGCTCCGGGCCAAGGTGTCGGTCTTCGTCGAGCTGTGGGTGAAGACCCGGCAGTTGGCCGCCCAGTCGGACCTGGTCCGGGAGCGCGACACGCAGTGGCGGAGGCTCACCGACGCGGTCGACGAGGCGACCACCCTGCTCCGCTCGGACGACCCGGAGGCCCGCGACCGGGCCGTACGCATGCTCGAACAGGCCCGCTGGGGCAACACCGCCTGACCGGGCGGGGCGGGTCAGCCGGTGGGTTGGTCGTTGCGGATCATCAGCGCGCTGCGGAGGCCGGTGATGTCCAGCACGCGAATCAGGAAGTCGCCCACGTGGGTCAGCATCAGCAGGCTCTGGGCGTGGCTGGCCTTGCGGCTGAGCACGACGAGGGTGCCCAGGCCCTGCGAGTCGCAGAAGGTGACGCCGCCCAGGTCGAGCACGATCCGCGGGGGCGGATCGGCCAGCACCTCGTTGACGACGGTGGAGAGCTGCGCCGCCGTGAGCATGTCGATCTCGCCGGCTAGGCGCAGCACTGCTTCGTCGCCCGTCCGGTGTAGCGTGATGGACAGTTCGGCACGATCCACCCGGTCAGCCTAGCGCGATCCGAGCACCCCGGCCTGTCGAGGCCGTGAGCCGTCGCCCCGGCCCCGCGTCGCCGCTGCTGGCGGGCACCGGCCATGGGTGAGCCCGGTAACCCCGGTTCGGGGTGGCTGCTGGTTGGCCGTTCGGCGCTGACACAATGGCGGCATTGTGACCGACATTTTTTCTGCCGGACCTGGCCGCTACCCGGCCGACGCGCCGGCCTCCGAGGCCCTGTTCGACCGCGCCCGGGCCATCGTGCCGGGCGGGGTCAACTCCCCTGTGCGTGCCTTCCAGGCGGTCGGCGGCACCCCGCGTTTCATGGTCCGTGGTGAGGGCCCGTGGCTGTACGACGCCGACGGCCGTCGCTACGTCGACCTGGTCTGCTCCTGGGGTCCGCTGATCCTCGGGCACGCCCACCCGGAGGTGGTGGACGCCGTGCAGGCCGCCGCGGCCCGGGGCACCAGCTTCGGCACACCCACCCCGGGTGAGGTGGAGTTGGCCGCCGAGATCGTCGCGCGGACCCCGGTGGAGCAGGTCCGCCTGGTCAACTCGGGCACCGAGGCGACCATGTCGGCGATCCGGTTGGCCCGGGGCTTCACCGGCCGTTCCAAGATCGTCAAGTTCGCGGGTTGCTACCACGGGCACGTGGACGCGCTGCTCGCCTCCGCCGGGTCCGGCGTGGCCACCCTGGGCCTGCCCGACTCGCCCGGCGTGACCGGCGCGGCGGCCAGCGAGACGATCGTGCTTCCGTACAACGACATCCGGGCCGTCGAGGAGGCCTTCGCCGCCGAGGGCCCGCACATCGCCGCGGTGATCACTGAGGCCGCGGCCGGCAACATGGGCGTGGTCGCACCCCGCGACGGCTTCAACCAGCAGCTCGCCCGGATCGCGCACGCGCACGGAGCGCTGTTCGTGGTGGACGAGGTGATGACCGGGTTCCGGGTCTCCCGCGCCGGGTGGCACGGCCTCGACGCCTCCGACGCCGACCTGTGGACGTACGGCAAGGTCATGGGTGGTGGGCTGCCCGCCGCCGCTTTCGGCGGGCGCGCCGAGATCATGGCGCGGCTGGCCCCGGCCGGCCCGGTCTACCAGGCCGGCACGCTCTCCGGTAACCCGCTCGCCTGCGCCGCCGGTCTCACCACGCTGCGACTCGCCGACGACGCGCTGTACCGCCGCCTCGACGAGACGGCCGCCGTCGTGGGCAAGCTGGCCTCCGACGCGCTGGCCGCCGCCGGGGTCCCGCACCGACTGTCGTACGCGGGCAGCATGTTCTCCATCTTCTTCACCGACGCCGACGTGGTCGACTACGACAGCGCCCGCACCCAGCAGGTGCCGGCGTTCAAGGCGTTCTTCCACGCGATGCTCGCCGCCGGCGTCTACCTGCCGCCGAGCGCGTTCGAGTCCTGGTTCGTGTCGGCGGCGATCGACGACGCCGCTCTGGAGCACATCGCCGCCGCGCTGCCCACGGCGGCGAACGCGGCGGCAGCGGCTGGTCTCGGGGGGTAGCGGTGAGTGCGAGGAGTGAGCCGGTTTTGCGAGCCCCGCAGTCGCGAACGAAGGGGGCGCAGTCATGAGCAAGACGGTGGTCCACGTGCTCCGGCACGGCGAGGTGTACAACCCCGACCAGATCCTCTACGGCCGGCTGCCCGGTTTCCGCCTCTCCGAGCTGGGCGTGCAGATGGCCAAGGCCGCCGCACAGGGCCTGGCCGAGCGGGAGATCGTGCACGTGGTGGCAAGCCCGCTGGAGCGCGCCCAGCAGACCGCCGAGCCGATCGCCGCCCAGTTCGGGCTGTCGGTCGGGGTGGACGAGCGGCTGATCGAGAGCGCCAACTGGTTCGAGGGCAAGAAGGTGTCCCCGGGCGACGGTTCGTTCCGCGACCCGCGCAACTGGTGGGTGCTGCGCGACCCGGTGACGCCGTCCTGGGGCGAGGCGTACCGGGCCATCGCCGAGCGGATGTTCGCTGCCGTGCACGCCGCCCGGGTCGCCGCCGAGGGGCGCGAGGCGGTGCTGGTGTCGCACCAGCTCCCGATCTGGACGCTGCGCCGGTACGTCGAGCGCAAGCGGCTCTGGCACGACCCGCGCAAGCGTCAGTGCGGGCTGGCGAGCCTCACCTCGTTCCACTTCGACGGCGCGAAGGTGGTGGGCATCGGCTACAGCGAGCCGGCCGCGCACCTGATCGCTCTCTCCGCGACAGCCCGGACGGCCAAGGGGGCCTGATGAAAGCCCGGAGGTGGACCGCCGGTCTGCTCGCCACCGTCGCCGCGGTGGCGCTGGTCGCCTGCACGTCGAAGGGGCAGGAGAAGACCTGCACGACCACCACCGACGGGATCTTCGAGTGCGCGCCGGATCAGCGCTCCGCACCCCCGAAGCTCGCCGGTGAGCTGCTCACCGGCGGTGACTATGACGTCAGTCAGGCCCGTGGCCAGGTCGTGGTGGTCAACTTCTGGGGCTCCTGGTGCGCGCCGTGCCGAGCGGAGGCCGACGACCTGGAAGCCACCTACCAGGCCACCAAGGGCACCGGGGTGAGCTTCCTCGGCATCAACGTCCAGGACCAGCGGGACAAGGCGAAGGCGTTCGAGGAGGGCCGGGTCACCTATCCGAGCCTCTTCGACCCGTCCAGCCGACTGGCGCTCGACCTGGACATCCCGCCGAACACCGTCCCGGCGACGGTGGTGCTCGACCGGGAGGGCCGGATCGCGGCGGTGATCCGGGCCGCCGTCAAGCAGGAGGGCCTGCAACCGATCGTCGAACGGATCGCGGCCGAGAAACCGGCGTCGAACTGATGGGCGAGACCTTCAGGCAACTGGCTCTGAGCGGGCCGCTGCTGCTCGCCATCGGCGCGGCGGTGCTCGCCGGCCTGGTCAGCTTCCTCTCCCCGTGCGTGCTCCCACTCGTCCCCGGCTACCTCTCGTACGTCACCGGTCTCGCCGGCGCCGACCTGGACGGCCGCCGACCGCCGGCCGACCCCGCGCCCGTCGAGGGCGCCGGGGGTGTCGCCGTCCGGGAGCGAGCCGCGACGGTGGCCGTCAAGGGCCGGGTGCTCGCCGGGACGCTGCTCTTCATCGCCGGCTTCACCGTCGTCTTCGTCGCCAGCGCGATCCTGTTCGCCAGCATCGGCCGGGTTTTCTTCGACTACAAGCGAGAGCTGCAGATCGGCGTCGGCGTGCTGATCATCGTGGCTGGGTTGAGCTACCTCGGGATGATCCCCGCGCTGCAACGCGAGTTCCGGATCTCCCGGTTGCCGTCGGCCGGCCTGCTCGGCGCACCGGTCTTCGGCGCGGTCTTCGCACTCAGCTGGGTGCCCTGCACCGGCCCCACGCTCGGCGCGGTGATGGGGATGGCGGCCACGTCCGGCCAGAGTGACCGCGCCGTGGTGCTCGCCGTGGCGTACTGCCTCGGGCTGGGGATACCGTTCGTCGTATTCGGGCTGGGCTTCCAACGCCTGCTCGGGGTCTTCCGCGCCGTCCGGCGCAACAGCCGCTGGGTCACCCGGGTCGGCGGTGCCCTGCTCATCCTGATCGGCCTGGCGCTGGTCACCGGCGGATGGCAGAGCTTCGTGATCTGGCTGCAGACCACCGTCGGGGTGGGCGAGGTGAGCATCTGATGACGGTCGTCGACGACCGGCCGGAGACCGTGGCCCCGGCGCCCCGGCGCCGGCCCAACCGGCTGCTGGCGCTGCTGCGCAACTCGTGGCGGCAGCTGACCAGTATGCGTACGGCGCTGATCCTGCTCTTCCTACTCGCGGTCGCCGCCATCCCCGGTTCGGTGCTGCCGCAGCGCGGGATCAGCCCGGAGAAGGTCAACGAGTACTTCATCGACCATCCGGACCTGGCCCCTCGGCTGGACCGGATCGGCGCGTTCGAGGTCTTCGGCTCGGTCTGGTTCTCCGCGATCTACCTGCTGCTGTTCACCTCCCTGATCGGTTGCATCACCCCCCGGCTGCGGGACCACGTCCGGGCGTTGCGCTCCCGGCCGCCGGCAGCGCCGAAGCGGATGGCCCGGTTGCCGCAGCACACCGTGCTGCCCGCCCCGCCCGGTGGGGCGGCGGCGGTCGCCGAGGTGCTGCGCAAGCGTCGCTGGCGGGTGGAGGTGCGCGGCGACGAGGTCTCCGCCGAGAAGGGCTACCTCAAGGAGACCGGCAACCTGCTGTTCCACACGTCGCTGATCGCGGTGCTGATCGGTGTCGCGCTCGGCTCGTGGTACGGCTGGAGCGGCAACCGGCTGCTCGTGGCCGGCGCGGACAACGCCTTCTGCAACACCCGCCAGCAGTATGCCGAGGCGAAGCTCGGCCCCCAGGTGGACAGCGCGGACCTGCCCGGCTTCTGCCTGCGGCTGGACGACTTCCAGGCCCGGTTCCTCGACACCGGCCAGCCGGAGTTCTTCAACGCCACGGTGACCGTCGACGGCCCGGACGAGCCGACCCGCAGCGCGAACTTCTCGGTGAACTCGCCGCTGCGGCTGAACGGGGCGAGCGTCTACCTGCTCGGCCACGGGTATGCCCCGGTGATCCGCTACACCGACCGGTTCGGCCGCAGTCAGATCAGCGACGAGCCGTTCCTGACCACCGGCGACATGGGCCTGACCAGCGAGGGGCTGGCCGCCTTCCCGGACGCGAACGTCGACCCGAAAACCGGCAAGCGTGCACCGGACGAGCAGATGGCGTTCACCGGCATCTACCTGCCGAGCGCGCCGCAGCAGGCCCCGTTCGTCCGCTCGGAGTACCCGACCGAGCGGAACCCGGCGCTGAACCTGGTCGCGTACCGGGGCAACCTCGGCCTGGACGCCGGTATCCCCGGCTCGGTCTACCAGCTCGACCAGCGGCAGGTGCGGACCGGCAAGGTCAAGGAGGTCGGCACCAAGCTGCTCCGCAAGGGTGAGACCTGGACGCTGGACGACGGCACGACCGTCGAGTTCCTGGGCACCGAGCGGTACGTCACGCTCTCCGTCCGACACGACCCCGGCTCGACGATGCTGCTGGTGAGCTGTGGTGCCCTGCTGGTCGGACTGATGGGCTCGCTGTTTGGGCGGCGTCGTCGGGTGTTCTTCCGGGTGATGCCGTCCGACCCCACGGAGGGATCTCCGACGGTCGGTAGTAGTTTGATGGAGGTCGGTGGGCTACCGCGCACCGACTATCCAGGGTTCGCCGACGAGTTCGCCCAGCTCATCGCCGCGGTCAACGGTGACGAACGGGCGGCTGAGCGGGCCGGCCCGCGAGAAGGGACCGAGTGATGTCCGTACTCTCCGACAATCTGGTGACCTTCGCGATCCTGGCGTACCTGGTCGCGATGATCGGCCACGCCGTGGAGTACGCGCTGGGCAACACGCGTACCCGCGTCGCCGCGGCGGCTCCCGTTCGTGAGCTGGTGGGCGTCGGCGGTGGCGCCCTTCCGCCGCCCGCACCGGTCCTGTCGTCCACCACTGCGGACCGGTCGGCGGGGCGGGCGCGCCTCGCGGGCCTGATCGCGGTGGGTGCCACCGCGGCCGCCGCCGTGCTGCACCTGGCGGCACTGGTCACTCGCGGCCTCGCCGCCGACCGGATGCCCTGGGGCAACATGTACGAGTTCGTGCTCACGGTGACGTTCATCGGGGTCGCCGCCTGGCTGGTGGTGCTCTGGAAGCGACCGTCGCTGCGCAAGCTCGGGCTGTTCCTCACCCTGGTGATGGTGCTGCTGGTCGCCACCGCCGAGTTGGTGCTGTACGTGCCGATCGTGCCGCTGGTGCCGGCTCTGAACTCGTACTGGTTCGTCATCCACGTCTCGACCATCGTCTTCGCGTCCGGCATCTTCCTGCTCGGCGTGGTGCCGGCGGTCGGCTTCCTGATGCGCAACGGGTACGAGCAGGGCAAGCGGAGTTTCCCGTACACCCTGGCCAAGCGGCTGCCCGGCGCGGTCGGCCTGGAGCGGCTGACCTTCGCGCTGCACGCCTTCGCGTTCCCGATCTTCACGTTCGCGGTGATTGCCGGTGCCATCTGGGCCGAGGCGGCGTGGGGTCGGCCGTGGGGCTGGGACCCGAAGGAGACCTGGGCGTTCATCTCCTGGGTGGTGTACGCCGGTTACCTGCACGCCCGCGCCACGCCCAGCGTGAAGCGCAACGTGGCCACCTGGCTCGCGGTGCTCGGCTTCCTCACCATGCTGATGAACCTGTTCGGCGTGAACATCTTCTTCACCGGCCTGCACTCGTACGGCGGGCTGGACTGACCTGGACAACGGACTGCGGGCCGGCCACGGATTCCTCCGTGACCGGCCCGCAGCGTTCTGGCGGGCTCGCTCAGCCCACGGTCACCGGGGCGACGTCGTTGCCCGGGTTGTCATCCACCCGCGGGTAGCGCTGGAACGGCCGGACCTCACCGGGCGTTCCCGGCAGGCTGTCGATCCGCAGGTCGAACGCGACGGTATGGGTCGTGCCGGCGGGGAACACGGACCCCGGTCCGTCGCAGTACCAGGTTGTCGGGGTCTCTCCGACAGCCTGCTCGTCCCCTCTCGGCGAGCAGCCCGACGGGGTGCCGAGCACCGTGGCCCCGGCCGGCGGCACGAAGAGGAAGGCGCCAACGCTGTCACCGGAGTTGGTGCCGTCCGGCACGCCGGGGCCCTCGTTGCGCAACCCCACCGTGATCCGCACGGTGTCGCCGACGGCTCCGGTGACGGCCACGCCCTGAGCGACGATGTCGAATGCCCCCCGCACCTCGCGCAGGTAGGTCTGACCCCCGGCGCCGGTCACCTCGACCGGGACCACGTCGAGGGGCTCGCCCACCGGACGCAGCCGAAGTGCCTGGTCGGCCTCGCGGCGCTTGAGTTGCACACCGCTCGGGAGTGGCCCGGCGGTGGCCAGCGGCTCCACGAGCTGGGTGATCCGCTTGCTGCCGAGGGTGGCCGGGCCGACCGTGGTGGCGAAGCCATGCCGCAACTCGTGCCGCTGGCCGGGCGCGAAGGTGCCCCGCACGGTGCAGACCACCACCGTGGCGAGCACCTGGTCGGTGCCGTACCGGCAGTTGCGGTAGCTCGCCGGCGCCAGGCCGACCGGGAAGCGGAGGGTGAGCCGGAGGTCCACGGTCGGCTGGTCACCGGCGTTGACCACGACCACCGGCACGGCACGGCTGTCACCGACCTCGACGCCGGAGACGTACTCGTCGACCAGGTCGAGCAGGTCGGGCCCGGACCGCACGGTCACGGCGGCCTGCTGGGAGTACGCCTCCGTCTGCTCGCCGAACGCCGTGTAGTCGAGGGTGCCGGTCGCGCCGTCGGTGGCGCCGGGTGCGGCCCGGAACACCACCGGTACGGTGCCGGTGAGGGTGCCGAACTCGTCGACGGCCGACGGTGGCATCGGGCAGGTCACCGAGGTGCCCTCGGTGACACAGAAGTCGGGGAAGGTGGCGGTGGCGACGCCGGCCAGACCGGTCAGGTCGACGGTCACCCGGGGCTGGGTGGCCCCGGTGCTGGTCAGGGTCAGCGGCATCGTCCGGCCGGGAGCGACGGGGCCACCGACCGTGACGTCACCCAGCCAACCGTTGACCCAACCCGGGTCGCCCTCCGCCGCAGCCGGGCCAGCCGCCACACCGACCCCTGCGGTGCCCACGACAAGCGCGGTCAGGCCGCGCAGGAGCCTGCCACGCGAAACGTGCACAGATCTCATCGATCTCCTTGGTGGGGGATGAGCCGATCGGAAGAAGCCGGGCCACAGCATCCCCGGCCCGACCGGCACCCCTGATCCTAGAGATCGCCTGTGACAGCCATCGATCAGCCGACCGGCCCGACCCCGTCGAAACGGGCTTCGGCACGCGGCTCCCGCGCGGGTCCCCGGGCGCGCAGCGTTCGCTCGACCTGGATCGTGACCTGGTAGGACACCTCCGGAAGATCGGCCAGCTCGATCCGTTCGCCACGCAGCGCCAGTTGGGCGTGCAGCTCCCGGGCGATGGCGTCACGAAGCGCGACCAGCAGAGGAGACAACCCGTCCGGGTCGCCGACGACATAGGCGTCCGACATGGATCCACCCTGCCCCCGCGTCCCGCCGTTTCGCCACGTTGGTCCACTCGGTTTCTGTGAAATCGGTCTATCCCATGCCGCAGGAAACCCCGACTTATGGATGTCGAGTGGATCTAGACCGCGCACCACGCGTTACCGGTGCTGGCGTTACCCGGTATGCGCATCGGGTCAGACCGCCGACTACGCCCGCGCGGTGTTCCGGCTCGACCTGGGCTGACCGATCGGCGCCAGGTGTACGTCACCTGGCGCGGTCAGCCGCCGAACCAGCCCGGCATGTCGAGCCGGAACCAGTTGGCCGAGGCCATCGTGCGCAGGTCGTCCTCCAGTGCCGTGACCCGCTCCGGGCCGAGGGTCTGAGCCCACTCTCCACGCAGGCGATCGAAGATCTCCGCCGAGCGACGCAGCCCGTCGGCGCCGCGCGGGGTCACCCGGACCAGCCGGCGTCGGGCGTCGGAGGGATCGTCGACCCGCTCCAGGTAGCCGACGGCGACCAGCCGGTCGATCGTCTTGCCGGCGGCCTGTTTGGAGATGCCCAGCCGCTGGCCCAGTTCGGTGGCGGTGGTGCCGTCCGCTCCGACGGCCTGGAGCACGAACCCGTGCAGCGGTCGCAGCTCCGGATGCCCCTCCCGAGCGAGTTCGGTGTGTAGGTCGTCGATCAGCGTCCGGAAGCCGGCCAGCAGCAGCAGCGGCAGCTGGAAGCCGGGCCGGGCGGGCTCAGCGGTTGCCATGTTCGTCAACCACGTTTACTATTCCGTCAACCACGTTGACTATCGTACGAGATGCGGCGCCGCTCCTCCCGGCCGCCGCCCCGGAAAGCAGGTAACCATGCCCGTCTTCACCGCCCACACCGCCGACACCGCGCCTGCCGCCGCCCGTCGGGCCATCGAGGGAGTGCGCGGCCGCTTCGGCTGGCTGCCGACCCCGGTGGCGCTGCTGGCCGAGTCACCGCAACTGCTCACCGGCTTCCTCGCCGCCAACGCGGGCTTCGAGCAGACCGATCTCACACCGCTGGAGCGGGAGGTGGTCGTCCTCGCCGTCGCCACCACCAACGAGTGCCACGTCTGCGTCGCCCTGCACACCGGCACGCTTGCCCGACTCGGTGCGAGCGCCGAGCTGATCACCGCACTGCGTGCCGGCACGGCCCTGCCCGAGCCGCGACTGGAGGCGCTGCGCCGGTTCACTCTGGCCGTGCTCGACCAGCGGGGCGCGGTGCCCGACGACGAGCTGGACGACTTCCTGTCCGCCGGCTACCAACCCCGCCACGCGCTGGACGTGGTGCTCGGGATCGGCGCGTACACCATGTCCACTCTGGCCAACCGGCTCACCCGCGCGCCGCTCGACCCGCCACTGGCCGCCCACGCGTGGACGCCCGCAGCATGACCGGGACGCGTGCGGGCGGCGGTGAGCCGCTGTTCAGGCCGCCCCGAGGAAGTCGCGCAGCAGGGCGAGCATCTCGTCCGGGCGCTCCTCGTACAGCCAGTGCCCGCAGTCCTCGATCACCTCGCCGCGGACCGTGTCGGCGTACCGGCGGACCTGCTCGGCGACCTGCCCACCGAGGCTGGCCGCTGCGCCGACGGCCAGCACCGGCATCGCCAGCTTCGTAGCCCGGTACGCCGCGTTGTCGGCGATGTCCTGATCGAACGCCCGGAAGTAGGCGAAGCTGGCCCGCAGATGGGCCGGGTCGCCCAGGTGGCTGGCGAACTCCTCGATATCGGGCGCGGCGATGCTGCCCTTGCGCACCATCAGGGCGTCGGTGAACCGGTCCACCCAGAGCGACTCCCGCCCGCTGACCAACTCCTCCGGAAGCCCGTTGCCGATCGAAAAGTAGCCGAAGTTCCACACCCCGGGCCCGGCCGAGGTCAGTGCGGGGAACGTGTAGATGCTCTCGTCGGGGATCGGCGCTTCGGTGAGCACCAGCCGACTCACCCGCTGCGGATGGGCGGCGGCGTACGCGTACGCGACCATGGTCCCCAGGTCGTGCCCGACCAGCCGGAGGTCACTGACCAGGCCGAGCTGGTCGAGTAGTCCGTGCAGGTCGGCGGCGACCGTCTTCTTGTCGTACCCGCCGTCTGGGGCGTCGCTGCCCCCGAAACCGCGCAGGTCGGGCGCGACCACGTCGAAGGAGCGCCCCAACTCGGGCAGCAGGTGCCGCCACATGTACCAGCACTGCGGATACCCGTGCAACAGCACCAGTGGCGGGCCGGCGCCGCCACGGACGTAGTTCATGGTGATCTGGCCGACCCGAGCCCGTTGCTCGGTGAACCCCGCCGGGACCCGCTCCCCGCCCATCGCCGCCTCCGTCCGCCGGCCGCCCGCGTGCCGTCTGCCGTTGCCGTCCGCCCGCGTGCCGTCCGCCCGTTGCCGTCCGCCCATCTCCGTCTGCCTACCTGCGGCCGGCTACCCGGCTACCCGCTCAACCGCCCGTCATGCCCCAGGGTGCCGGCCGCGAGCGTTGATCTACTCGGCTTCCATGAAATCGGGGTGTCCTGCGGCCCGGGACGCCCCGATTTCATGAAACCCGAGTGGGTCTTGCTGGGGTGCCCGCCGCCGGACTCTCCGCCGGCCAGGCGGTCCCTGATCCACTCGGTTTTCAGGAAGTCGGCCTATCCCCGGGCGCAAGACACCCCGACTTCCTGGAAGCCGAGTTGATCTGGACCCGCCGCCCGCCGCCCGCCGCCCGCTGCCCGCTGCCCGCTGCCCGCCGCCCGCTGCCCGCCGCCCGCCGCCCGCTGCCCGCCGCCCGCTGCCCGCCGTCCGCCGTCCGCCGTCCGCGGTCCCGCGGTCCCGCCGCTGGCGTCGGGCAATCGCGAGCGTCACAGCACCCGGCTTGGGTCGCGCGGGAGCCGGTGCGGGAGACTGGGCGGCATGGCGGCTCGTGGCTTCCCGTACACCGATCTCAAGGACTTCCTCGCGGCGCTGGAGCGCGCGGGGGAGCTGCGCCGGGTCGACGTCCCGGTCGACCCCACCCTGGAGATCAGCGAGGTGGTCACCCGCACGGTGCGGGCGGGCGGGCCGGCGCTGCTCTTCGAGCGCCCGACACGGGGCGAGATGCCGGTGGCGATCAACCTGTTCGGCACCGAGAAGCGGATGGCGATGGCGCTCGGCGTCGACTCGCTGGACGAGATCGGTGCTCGGATCGGCGCGTTGATCAAGCCGGAGCTGCCGGTCGGCTGGTCGGGCATCCGGGAGGGCCTCGGCAAGGTCATGCAGCTCAAGTCGGTGCCGCCGCGCAAGGTGAAGACCGCGCCCTGCCAGGAGGTGGTCTACCGGGGTGAGGACGTCGACCTCAACCGGCTGCCGGGGCTGCAGGTCTGGCCCGGCGACGGTGGGATCTTCCACAACTACGGGCTGACCCACACCAAGCACCCGGAGACCGGCAAGCGCAACCTGGGCCTGTACCGACTCCAGCAGCACGGCCGCAACACCCTGGGCATGCACTGGCAGATCCACAAGGACTCCACCGCGCACCACGCGGTCGCCGAGCGGCTCGGGCAGCGTCTGCCGGTCGCGGTCGCGATCGGCTGCGACCCGGTCGTCTCGTACGCGGCCAGCGCACCGCTGCCCAGTGACATCGACGAGTACCTGTTCGCCGGGTTCCTGCGCGGCGAGCGGGTGGAGATGGTCGACTGCCTCACCGTGCCGTTGCAGGTGCCGGCGCACGCGCAGATCGTGCTGGAGGGCTACCTGGAACCCGGTGAGCGGCTGCCCGAGGGGCCGTTCGGCGACCACACCGGCTTCTACACCCCGGTCGAGCCGTTCCCCGTGCTGCACATCGAGGCGATGACCATGCAGCGCAAACCGGTGTACCACTCGATCGTGACCTCGAAGCCGCCACAGGAGGACCACGGCCTCGGCAAGGCCACCGAGCGGATCTTCCAGCCGCTGCTCAAGCTGCTGATCCCGGACATCGTCGACTACGATCTGCCGGCCGCCGGTGTGTTCCACAACTGTGCGATCGTGTCGATCCGCAAGCGCTACCCGAAGCACGCCCAGAAGGTGATGAACGCGATCTGGGGCGCGCACCTGATGTCGCTGACCAAGCTGATCGTGATCGTCGACGAGGACTGCGACGTGCACGACTACAACGAGGTCGCGTTCCGTGCGTTCGGCAACGTCGACTACGCGCGTGACCTGCTGCTCACCGAGGGCCCGGTGGACCACCTCGACCACTCGTCGTACCAGCAGTTCTGGGGCGGCAAGGTGGGCGTCGACGCGACGCGCAAGCTGCCGACCGAGGGCTACACCCGTGGTTGGCCGGAGGAGATGAGCATGAGCCCGGAGGTCACCGCTCTGGTCGACAAGCGCTGGAAGGAGTACGGGATCTGATGGTGGTCCTCGACGCACCGGCCGAGAAGCCGGGCCGGGTCAAGTCGTTCCTGAAGCTGGTGGCGATCGAGCACTCGGTGTTCGCGTTGCCGTTCGCGTACCTGTCGGCGCTGACCGCGATGCAGGTCAACGGCGGCCGGGTGCGCTGGCTGGACCTGCTGCTGATCACCGTGGCGATGGTCGGGGCGCGGACGTTCGCAATGGCCGCCAACCGGATCCTCGACCGGCGGATCGACGCGCGGAATCCGCGTACCGCCGGGCGGGAGCTGGTGACCGGGGCGGTGAGCGTGCGGACGGCCTGGACCGGCGCGGGCGTCGCCCTGGTGGTCTTCCTCGTCGCCGCCGCGCTGCTCAACCCGCTCTGCCTGGTGCTCGCGCCGCTCGCCGTGGTGCCGCTGGTCGTCTACCCGTACGCCAAGCGGTTCACCAACTGGCCGCACGCCATTCTCGGGGTCGCCCAGGCGGTCGGCCCGGTCGGCGCCTGGCTGGCGGTCACCGGCACCCTGGACGGCTCCTGGCCGGCCTGGCTGCTCGGCGCGGCGGTCGGGCTGTGGATCGGCGGCTTCGACCTGATCTACGCCTGCCAGGACTCCGAGATCGACCGGGAGATCGGCGTGCACAGCGTGCCCGCCCGGTACGGTCGGCGTTTCGCACTGCACGCCTCCACGGTCGCGCACGTGGTGACGTTCGCACTGTTCATCTGGTTCGGTGCGCTGATCGGCTTCGGCTGGCTCTGGTGGATCGGGCTGGCGTTGACCGCTGTCGCGTTCGGCTACCAGCACCTGGTGGTCACCCCGACCGACCTGAGCAAGGTCAACCGTGCTTTCTTCACCGCCAACGGGTTCGTCGGCATCGCGCTGTTCGTCTTCGCCCTGCTCGACCTGGTGATCCGGCTCGACCTACGGCCCTGACGCTGGCCGCGCGGTGGCGGCGGGGTAGCGGGCGCTCTCCCAGGTCCAGTCGATGGTGCCACGGACGGCGTACGCGACCCCGTCGAGATGGTCGGTGACCGCCTCGTCCAACGCGGGACCGAACGACGGCACCGCGGCTCGCAGCGCGACGAAGCGCCGCATCGACTCCCGCCAGCGCTCGGCCGCCCGCTCGACCGCCTCCGACATCGGCACGGCCAGCTCGGCCTGTATGGCCAGGACCAGGCTGTGCCCGCCCGCCGTGGCCCGGTCCCGCTCCAGCGAGGCCAGGTCGTTGTACCAGGAGAGCAGGTCGTTGCCGACCCGCGCGATCTCGCGCAGCAGCGGGTGGTGGTAGACCGGGTCGGGCAGCTGCCGCCCACCGGCGAACTCCACCAGTGGGTATGACACCTCCGCCGCCGAGGTCGCCCGACGCAGCTCGACGTACTCGTCGACGCTGGGCCGGCGACCGGCCTCCTTGTTGACCGCCTCCTGCCAGGTGCCGTCGAGGTGCCGGGCCACCGCGTCGGCGAAGCGGAGCCGCCACCGGGCGGGCATCCGGCGACGCGGCTCCCGCCAGGCCAGCACCAGCAGGCGCCGGAGTGGACCGGTCAGCCCGGCCTGCCGCAGCCGGGGACCGTCGTGCAGCAGCGCCAGGGCGCCGTTGCGCAGCGCGCGGATCTGCTCCGGGGTGAGCCGGGCTGGCCCGTCGCACGCGTCGTCGACCAGGAAGAACCAGGTGAACAGTGCGGTCAGCACCCGCAGGTCGGCTTCGGTCGCGTCCGGGTAGAGCCTGCCGGCGTACCGGGCGAAAACTCCCCGGGACAGCCGGTGCAGCGCGGCGTCGTCCAGTGGGAGGCCAAGCCCGGGCAGCAGGTCGAGCAGCCACCCCTGCACGCGGTCGGCGTGTGGTGAGAGCCGGGACGGGATCGGACACTCGGCACGCAGCGCCCAGAGGACCTCGCCGGTCGTCACCGATGCCTCCTGAGCGAGATGGTTCCGGTGCGAATCGCCACCGGCAGCATGTCAGGTCGATGGGATACGCACGTACCCGCCGGATATGTCGGACGGACCATCGCCGGGGGTGCCCACCAGCGGGCCAGCCGGACCAGGCAGGCTGGAGGCATGCGGGAACCATGGGTGGTCGGGGTCTCCGGGGCGTCCGGCACGCCGTACGCGGCGGCCGTCATCGGCGGTCTGCTCGACGCGGGCGAGCCGGTGGACCTGATCGTGTCCCGGGCGGCCCGGCTCACCGTGCTCGACGAGACCGGCCGACCGTTTCGCGACGGGCACTGGGCCGAGGACCTCACCGCCTGGCTCGACCGGGACCTGACCGGAGCGGATGTGCGGCACTGGCCCGCTGGCGACCTCGCCGCCGGGCCGAGCAGCGGTTCCTACCGGGTACGCGGAATGGCCGTGGTCCCGGCCAGCACCGCAGCCTGCGCGGGCATCGCCATCGGGCTCTCCAAGGACCTGTTGCAGCGCGCCGCCGAGGTCAACCTCAAGGAACGCCGGCCCGTGGTGGTGGTCCCCCGGGAGACACCGGTGACCCGCAGCCACCTGGAGCACCTGATCTCGCTGCACGACGCCGGCGCGGTGGTGCTGCCAGCCAGCCCCGGCTTCTACGGGGCCGGTGCGGCGGCAAGCGCCCAGCAGTTGGTCGACTTCGTGGCCGGCAAGGTGCTGGACGCGCTCGGCGTCCCACACACCCTGTTCCGACGGTGGTCCGGCCAGCTCGGTGCCGCCCGGAGCTGAGCCGTCCGCTCAGCGAGCACCGGCCTTCCGCTCAGCGCGCGTGCCTGTCGTGCTGCCTCCGGCGGTTGGCCGAGGCGGGACGCGGACCGGACTTGGTGCCCGGTCCGCGTAGCGTTGTCCGCACCAGTTCAGTACATGCCGGCGTTGGCCGGACCCGGCCCGGTGGTCGCTGCCGGCCCCACGTTGCGTGGTTTTCCGACCTCGTCCACCTCGTCCAGCATGCCCTCCCCCTCAAGCAGGGCTCGCACCTCGGATTCCCGAAACCGGCGATGCCCGCCTGGAGTCCGGATGCTTCCTATCCGGCCGGCCGCCGCCCATCTCGTCACAGTCTTCGGGTCCACCCGAAACAGCGCGGCAACCTCACCCGGTGTCAGCAGGCGATCTCCAGTGTCCACAGCCCCCTCCTCGCGTCGACGAAGCCCCTGGCTGAACACACTGCCCCCGGCTGGTGCGAGCCCAGAGCCGTCATGAGGGACGTATGGCAATTACAGCACCAGGGACCTGGCCTGTCCGCCAAACGCGAAAAATGCACTGAGTGGGAAGTTAGTAAATGGTACTGGTGCAACCCCTGCCTTGACCGTCTGTTTGTGAACAGTTACTCACTGCTCAGTCCAACGGATGCCGAAGGCGTCGCGTTACGCCTAACCGGTTAAGGTCACTCTCCGTGGACGCCATCGACCTGAGCCTCGTGGACCTGCTGCGCGGTAACGCCCGCCTCTCGTACGCCGAGTTGGCCCGACAGGTGGGCCTCTCGGCCCCGGCCGTACATGAGCGGGTCGGGAAGTTGGAGAGCAGCGGCGTGGTCCGCGGCTACCGCGCGGACGTGGCCCCGGAGGCGATCGGGCTGGGAGTCACCGCGCTGATCGGCATCGTCGAGGACTCCGGCGCCGACACCGACGACATGCTCGAGTCGCTGCGGGTGCTGCCCGAGATCGAGTCCTGCTACTTCATGGCCGGCGTGGAGTCGTTCCTGCTCAAGGCGCGGGTCGGCACGATCGCCGAGCTGGAGCAGCTGATCGTGCGGCTGAACCGGACCCCCGGGGTCGCCTCCACCCGTACCGCCATCGCCCTCTCCACCAAGTGGGAGAACCGCCCCCAGCCGGTCGGCTCGCCCACGGCCTGACCGCCGCGTACCCCTGGTGTCGCCCGGTCGGCCGGCGGTAGCGTGCGCCGATGACCCCGCCGGGACGTCGAGTGGCCGTGGTGACCGGCGCCGCCGGGGGCCTGGGCCGTGCCATCGCCACCGCGCTGCACGCCGACGGCTGGTCGGTGCTGCTCACCGACCTCGACCGGGCGGCGGTGGCCATCGCCGCAGCACCGCTCGGCGGTTGGTCGGCCGCCCTGGACGTCCGGGACGAGGAAGCCTGCGTCGACATCGCCTCGACCGTGGCGAGCCGGGGCGACCTCGCCCTCTGGGTCAACAACGCCGGCATCCTGGTCACCGGGCCGTCGTGGGAGCACGACGCCGCGACCCGCCGCCGGGTGATCGACGTGAACGTCCTCGGCGCCATGAACGGCACCCTCGCGGCGCTGGCCGTGATGCGGGGGCAGGGCCACGGCCACGTGCTCAACGTCGTCTCACTGGCCGGGCTGGTCGCCGCGTCCGGCGAGACGGTGTACGCGGCCAGCAAGCACGCACTGCTGGCGTTCAGCCTCGGTACCCTGTCCGACCTGCGGACGGCCGGATATCGGCGGGTGCACGTCTCCTGCCTCTGCCCGGACGGCATCTGGACCCCGATGCTGCACGACCGGCTCGACGACCCGGGGGCGCTGGCGTCGTTCACCGGGTCGATGCTGACCCCACAGCGGGTGGCCGCCCGGGCGGTCCGGCTGGCCCGCCGCCCCCGCCCGGTGGTCAGCCTGCCCCGCTGGCGGGGAGCGCAGGTGCGCCTGCTGGACGCCCTACCCGGGCTGGCCGTCGCGTTGACCCCGCTCGTCCAGGCCGCCGGCCGGGCCGGTCAACGCCGCCAACGCCGCCGAACCGCGCCGCAGGACCGGCGCTGACCGCCCCTGGCCTGCTTGCTACGTTTCCGGCGTGACTCATCTCGACCGGTGCGACGAGGCCAGCCGGACCTGGGTGACGGAGGCGATCGCCGCCGTCGAGGCGGACGCGAACCGCTCGGCCGACACCCACCTGCTGCCGTTCCCGCTACCCAGGGCATGGGGCATCGACCTCTACCTCAAGGACGAGTCGTCCCACCCCACCGGCTCGCTGAAGCACCGGCTGGCCCGCTCGCTGTTCCTCTACGGGCTCTGCAACGGCTGGATCGGGCCGCGCACCACGATCGTCGAAGCGTCGTCGGGCTCCACGGCGGTCTCCGAGGCGTACTTCGCCCGGATGCTCGGTCTGCCGTTCATCGCGGTGATGCCCGCCTCCACCTCACCGGAGAAGATCGCGCAGATCGAGTTCCAGGGCGGCCGGTGCCACCTGGTGGACGACCCCGCAAGCGTGGTGGTCGAGGCGCGCTGGCTCGCGGAAGACTCCGGCGGGCACTTCATGGACCAGTTCACCTACGCCGAGCGGGCGACCGACTGGCGGGGCAACAACAACATCGCCGAGTCGATCTACGCCCAGCTGGAACTGGAGCGGCACCCGATCCCCGCCTGGGTCGTGGTGGGCGCCGGCACCGGGGGCACCAGCGCGACCATCGGCCGGTACGCCCGGTACCGCCGACTCGCCACCAAGCTCTGCGTGGTGGACCCGGAGAACTCGGCGTTCTACCCGGCCTGGCTGGCCGCCGACTGGTCGGTGCGCACCGGGAAGGGCTCCCGGATCGAGGGGATCGGCCGTCCCAGCGTGGAAGCCTCGTTCCTGCCCTCGGTGGTGGACCGGATGGTCCAGGTGCCGGACGCGGCGTCACTGGCCGCCATGCGCGTCGGGTCGGCGGTGCTCGGCCGGCGGGTGGGCGGCTCCACCGGCACCAACCTGTGGGGTGCGTTCGGCCTGATCGCCGGGATGCTCGCCGAGGGCCGGACCGGCTCGGTGGTCACCCTGATCTGTGACCCGGGCGACCGGTACGCCGACACGTACTACGCCGACGACTGGGTGGCCGCCCAGGGCCTCGACCTGACGCCGCACCTGGCCACGGTCGAACGTTTCCTGGCCAGCGGCGCCTGGCCCGCCTGAGCCCCTGCCGCGCTGTTCAGCGTGGGTCGATCCGTTCGGCCAGACCGGGGTAGCGCACCACGTAGCCGCTGTCGTCCAGATCGATGTCGGCGGTGAAGGTGCCGCTGGCGAAACGCACCCGACCCGGCCCGAGCCCGGTGTAGATCTGCTCGGCCGGCACCACCTCCAGGCCGGGCAACAGCACCCACGCGACGGTGATCCGGTGCGCCAGGTCGGCCGGCGCGGACGCGAGCCCGAGCCGGTGGACCGGCAGGGCGTTGAACAGCGGCGACCCGCTCAGGTCGACGTCGAGCGCGTTGGCCAACCGGTCCGGGTCATCGGTGCCCGGCAGCCCGGCCCGGGGATGACCGGCCGCGACCAGCGCCGCATCCAGGTTGCCCTGCTCGGCGGTGGTGACCCGCCACCGGTCCGCAGCCCGCTCCAGCGTCACTCTGCGCAGCCAGCCCAGCCCTTCGGCCTCGACCTCGACCCGGGCGGTGGTCCAGTCCGGCGTGGTGGTCAGCTGGTAGCGGGCGGTCCAGGGGATCGGGTCCACGGCGAGCAGGGTGCCCCGGGCCGCCAATCCGTGACCGTCGTCGAGCAGGACCTGCTCGCTGCCGGCGGTGTCCGTCCGGGACCAGAAGATCGATTTCGGCATGGGCCGGACGTTACGCGACCGGCCCGGCATCGGCAGGGCATGCGCGAACGCCGCCGCGAAGCATGTGCTCCGCGACGGCGTTCGGTGAATCAGTCGATCAGTGGGTACGCGCCGGCGGTCGCCCGCCGAAACCGCGCCGGTCGTCACGCGGTCGATCGTCGCGCGGCCGGTCGTCACGCGGTCGGTCGTCGCGCGGCCGGTCGTCCCGACCACGGCTCTCCGGGCGGAAGCCACCCCGAGCGTCCCGGTCGCCGAAGCGCCGCTCGCCGGACGGGCGGTCGCCCTGGTGCCGCTCGCCAGTCGGTCGGTCACTCCGGCCGTCCCGGTCACCGAACCGACGCTCGCCCTGCGGCCGGTCACCGAAGCGCCGCTCGCCGGTCGGTCGGCCGTCCCGGTCACCGAACTGCGGCCGGTCACCGAAGCGCCGCTCGCCCTGTGGGCGGTCGCCGTAACCCCGGGTGTCCCGATCGGCGTAACGCCGCTCGCCGGCCGGCCGGTCGCCGTAGCCCCGGTCGCCGGTAGGCCGGTCGCCGTAACGCCGCTCACCCTGCGGGCGGTCGCCGTACTGGCGGTCACCCTGCGGTCGGTCGCTGTAACGGCGCTCACCCTGCGGGCGGTCGCCGTACTGGCGGTCACCCTGCGGCCGGTCGCCGAAGCGGCGCTCGCCGGTCGGCCGGTCGCCGTAACGGCGCTCCCCGCCCGTGCGGTCGCCGTGGCGGCGGTCGTCGCGGTCGCCGAACCGACGCGGGCCCCCGGCCCGGTCGTCGAATCGACGCGGACCGCCGGAGCGGTCGCCGAAGCCCCTCGGCTCCGCCTCGACGCGAACCGGGACGCCGCTGGGCTCGCGGGCGCCGACCAGTTCGGCCAACGCCGGGTCGCCGACCCGGACACTGGTCTCGGCCGGCGCGACACCGGCCTTCTCCAGCATCGCCAGTGTGGTGCGGCGCTGCTTGGGCAGCACCAGCGTGGCGACCGCACCCGACTCGCCCGCCCGGGCCGTGCGCCCTGCGCGGTGCAGGTAGTCCTTGGGGTCCTTCGGCGGGTCGACGTGCAGCACCAGGGTGACCCCGTCGACGTGGATGCCCCGAGCCGCCACGTCCGTGGCGACCAGCACGTTCATCCGGCCCTCACGGAACTCGGCCAGCGTCTTGGTGCGCATCCGCTGGGTCTTGCCGCCGTGCAGCCCACCGGCGCGTACGCCGACCGCCGCGAGCTGCTCGACCAGCCGGTCCACCCCGAGCTGGGTACGGGCGAAGACCATGGTCCGGCCGTCGCGGGCGGCGATCGAGGCGGCTACCGGGAACTTCTCGTGCGGCGGGATCAACAGCATGTGGTGGTCCATGGTGGACACCGAGGCGGTCGACGGCGCCGTGGAGTGGGTCACCGGGTCGGTCATGAACCGCTTGACCAGAGCGTCGACGTCACCGTCCAGGGTGGCCGAGAAGAGCAGCCGCTGGCCGTTGGCGGGCGTCTTCGCCAGCAGGTCGGTGACCTCGGGCAGGAAGCCCATGTCGGCCATCTGGTCGGCCTCGTCGAGCACCGTCACCTCGACGTCGTCGAGCTGGCAGATGCCCCGCTCGATCAGGTCGCCGAGTCGGCCCGGGGTGGCCACGATGATCTCCACGCCGCGCCGCAGCGCGTCGATCTGACGGTCGTACGGGACACCGCCGACGGCGGTCTTGAGGAAGATGCCGACGGACTTGCCCAGCGGTACGAGGGCGTCGTTGACCTGCATGGCCAGCTCGCGTGTGGGGACCAGGACCAGGGCGCGCGGACGCATCGGCCGGGCCCGGTTGCGGTTGGCCAGCCGGGCGATCATCGGCAGACCGAAGGCAAGCGTCTTGCCCGACCCGGTCTGCCCGCGGCCCAGCACGTCGCGGCCCGCGAGCGCGTCCGGAACGGTGGCCCGCTGAATCTCGAACGGGCTGGTGATGCCCTGCTGTGCCAGCGCGCGGACCAGAGGCTCGGGCAGGCCGAGGGAGGCGAAGCTGATCGGATCGGCGGTCTCCGTCGGCACGGGCTCGGCCTTCTGGACGGCGGTCGCTGCCGGCGCGCTGCCGGCGTCGCTCGGAGAGTTGTCGAGCGGCTCCCGGGCGGTGTCGGTCGCCGGGGCTGGGTCGAAAACGGACGTAACGGTGCTGGGGTCAGCAGAGGTGGTCAACAAATGCCTTTCGAGCGGGGCGCATCTTCGCGATGGCCTGCCGCGGCTGTGCCGCCGGATCGCCCGCAAGATCGCCCATGGGCGCGCACCACACGCGCCGGGTCAGTGATCTCAGCCAGTGTACGGCGGTCCGGCGAAGCCGCCAGCCGGTTGCCCGACGGTAGTGGGCGGACTCACCATCGTTCCCGGTCGGCGGCTCACCCGTTGAGCACGCTGCCCACCAGACCGTCCAGGGCGTCACCAGCCAGCAGAACGACCATGACGCTGATCGCCACCAGCAGCCCCAGAGCGGCGGCCAGCACGATCATCACCCGGGCGTTACTGGACCGCTCGGCCGGCGTGTCCGCCCAGCCCTGGGCCAGGATGTGCCCGGTCAGCGAGCCGGAATTCTCCACCGCGTTGGCGGGCATCGCGATCGTGGTGAAACCCGGCCCCTCGCCGCCGCCGTAGACGGTGCCGGCCAGGTCGGAGCGGCCGTCGCCCCGCCCAGCAGGGGCACCGGCCGCAGCCCGCCCGGCAGGCCCACCAGACGGCACGATCGTGCGGGAGTTTCCGGCGCTGTTCCCGGTCGAGGGGGAAGCGCCGGGGGTGGACGGCGGCCAGCTCGGCAGCGCTGGCGCAGGCACCACCGGTGGTGCGGAGACGGGTGCCTCGATCCACCCGCTGCCGGACGTCGGGCCAGCCGTCAGCGGGGTGGACGGCCACCCGGCCGAGGGTGCGGAGACCGATGCGCTGGCCCGTACGCCGGGCGTGTCGGCCGTCGCCGGCGGCGGCGGGAACGGCGGTGCCGGCATCGGGCCGGGCGGGCCCGGCGGCGCGGGCACCGGCGGACCGGGCGGTGGCACCGGCGGGTCCGGGACAGGCGGTGTCGGCGGGCCCGGAATGGGCGGCACCGGCGAGGGCGGCGGTATGGGTGGACCCGGCACGGGTGGCACCGGACCGGGTGGCACCGGACCGGGCGGCGGCGTGGGCCGGGGCCCTGGCGTCGGCACCGGGCCGGGTGGGTGCGGCCCGGGACTCGGCGCGGGCTCCGGTTCGGGTGGCGACGGCTGAGGCGGCGTGGGGCGGGGCGGCGTCGGGCGGGGCGGCGTGGGGGCCGGCTCCGGTGTCGGCGGCGTCGGTGGCTGGGCCGGCTCCGGCGGCTGCGCGGGCTCGGGCGGCTCTGGATTCACCGGACCGGACCGGTAGACGGCGGGCGTGCTCGGCCGGGACTCCGGGGAGCCGATGGCGTCGGCCGTGACCCGGCTGCTGCCGGGAACCGTGGCGCTGGCCCGGGCCGGCGCGGTCGAGTCGTTCCGCTGCCCGGGCACCGAAACGTCGCCCGGACTGGCCGACCGGTAGGTGGTTGTGGTGACCGGAGCGCTGGCCGGCAGGTCACCGCGCAGAGCCCCGGCGGTCGCGACGCTGGCGCTGGCGCGTACCGGCGCGGCGGCCTTGTCCGGGCGAGCGTCGGCGGGCGCCGGCCGCCCGGCACCCGTCTTCGGAGCGTCCGTGGCGGCGTCGGTGCCGGCGGGAGTGGCGTCGTCGTCACCGGTCCCCGCGGCGGTGCCGCTGGGGGCGGGCGCGGCTCCGGTGGCGGCCGGGGCTGTGCCGTCGGCATCCGGGTCGGCGTCAGTGGCGGCCGGGCCGGCGTCAGCGGCGGGCGCCGGGTCGGCGGTGCCCGGCCCTGACGGCTCGGCTCGGTCGACCACGGGATCGACAGTCTCCGCCGGATCTCTCTGCTCGGCCATCTCCGCCCTCCGTGCCACGCTCGCACCCGGACCCGTGACGTCGGGTCGGATGTGCCTGGATGTCACGGTGCCACAGATCGCCCCGAGCGGACAGCCAGAGCGGGTTGTGGCGGATCAGCCCCCGGTGCTCGGGCTGCCCGTCGAGCTGCTGCTGCCCGTCGCGCTCGTGCCGGCCGTCGGTGTGGTCGTCGGGGATGTGCTGCCCGGCGCACTGGTTGGTGCCGAGGGCAGGGTCGTCGGCGTGTTGCTCGGGGTGTTGCTCGGGGTCTTGGACGGGCTCGGCGAGGTGCTGCCGGTCGGCGTAGGCGTCGGCGTCGCGCTGCCGGTGGGCTTCGGGGTGGCTGACCCGGTCGGGGTCGGCGTGGGCTTCGTGGTGGGCGTCGGCTTGGTGGTCGGCGTGGGCGTCGGCTTCGGGGTGGGCGTCGCGCTGGGCGTCGGGGCCGGCGGGGTCGGGACGGTCACGATCGGGGCCGGCACCGCGCCGATCACCCGGGTGGCCGCGTACAGCCGGGACCAACGGACGACCGAGATCTTGACGACGTCGCCGGTGGTGGGCGCCTGCACCATCTTGCCGTTACCGATGTACATGGCGACGTGGTGGATCGTCGTCCAGCTGCTGCCGGAGGCGAAGAAGAGCAGGTCGCCGGGGAGCAGCGCGCTCTGCGGCACGGTCCGGCCCCGGGTGGCCGCGTACTGGTCGCGGGAGACCCGGGGCAGGTCGAAGTAGTCGGCGCCCGGCGACCGGTACGCCGCCCACATCAGACCGGAGCAGTCGAACTGGTTCGGCCCCTCCTCGGACCACTTGTACGGGTCGCCGAGCTGGGCGAGCGCGTACCGGACCGCAGCCAGTGCCCGGGGGTGCGCGGCCATTCCGCTGATGCTCTGGTTGGAGACGTAGCCGGCGCCGAGCTGCTGCTCGGCGGCTTCCTGCTGGCGTTCGATCTCGATCAGCTGCGCGGCGTTGTCCCGGCGCAGCTTGAGCAGACTCGCCTCGGCCGCGCGGAGTGCCGTCTCGCCGGCGGTGAACTCCGCCTCGGCGGCGGCGAGGCGATCCTTGGCCGCGGTGTGTGCCTGGTAGGCGATCTGCTCGCCGCTGCGGGCCCGGGACAGCTCCCCGGCCACTCCCGTGGTGCCGCCGTCGACCTTCTCGCCACGGGTGATCTGCTGGAGGCGGCTCAGCCCTCGGATGTCCTCGGCGAACTCGCCGGGCGGCAGCGCGGCGGCTGCCTTGACCGCGTCCGACGCGGCCGCGTCGGCCGCCTGCTGGGCCCGGAGCAGGGCGTCCTGCGCGGCCGCCAGCGTCTTGCCGGCAGCGTCGAGCTGCGCCTGCGCGTCGACGCGTTTCTGCCGGCTCAACAGGAGCGCCTCGCCCAGCGTGCCGACCTGGGTCTCGCCCGCGGCGATCTGGGCGGCCAGCGGACCAGCGCCGACGTTCAGCACCGGCGGGACCGGGATGCCGGCGACGGGAGCGCCACCGGGCAGTTGGAGTGCGCCGGTCACCGCGGGGCGGGAGCCGGTGTCCGGAACGGTGGTGGGCAACCCCGGCTCGGCGTACGCGGGGGTGGCCAGCACGGCGGCGGCGATCGCGCCGAGCAGAGCGGCCCAGAGCTTCGGACGCAGCACCGGCGAGATCACCGGGCTCCGTCGTCGCTGCCGTCGCCCGCGCCCGCTGTCGACCATGCCGCTCCCCGTCCCGCTGCTCCTCGCCGCGCTCGGTGGGCGCGGCCGTCGGGACGGTACCAGTGTGTGTGTTCCGCCCCACCTTGTCTTACCGCACCCCGCCAACGATGTCGATGCGTTGCCGGGTTACGGGAGGCTGAGAGTCTGGTGAAGTGGGTCGCTGCCACCGACCGTGCCGCCGGGGCCGTCGGCCCGCCGACGTACGCTCGACCGGGACCGCAGGTGGAAGGGACGTGCCATGGACGCCGGACTCAAGCGTGAGCTCGAAGCGAAGGTGTACGCCGGTGAGCGGCTGACCCGGGAGGACGGGGTCGCCCTCTACGACAGCGACGACCTTGCCTGGCTGGGGCGGCTCGCCCACCACAAGCGCACCGAGCTCAACGGCGACCGGGTGATGTTCAACGTCAACCGGCACCTCAACCTGACAAACGTCTGCTCGGCGTCCTGTGCGTACTGCTCGTTCCAGCGCAAGCCGGGCGAGAAGGACGCGTACACGATGCGCATCGACGAGGCGGTCCGCAAGGCCAAGGAGATGGAGGGTGAGCAGCTCACCGAGCTGCACATCGTCAACGGCCTGCACCCCACGCTGCCCTGGCGTTACTACCCGAAGGTGCTGCGCGAGCTGAAGGCGGCGCTGCCGAACGTCAAGCTCAAGTGCTTCACGGCGACCGAGGTGCAGTGGTTCGAGAAGATCAGCGGCCTGAGCGCCGACGAGATCCTCGACGAGCTGATGGACGCCGGCCTGGAGTCGCTGACCGGCGGTGGCGCGGAGATCTTCGACTGGGAGGTCCGGCAGCACATCGTCGACCACGCCTGCCACTGGGAGGACTGGTCGCGCATCCACGCCCTGGCGCACAGCAAGGGCATGAAGACCCCGGCGACGATGCTGTACGGCCACATCGAGGAGCCCCGGCACCGGGTCGACCACGTGCTGCGGCTGCGTGAGCTGCAGGACGAGACCGGTGGCTTCGCGGTCTTCATCCCGCTGCGCTACCAGCACGACTTCGTGGACTCGGCGGACGGCAAGATCCGTAACCGGATCCAGGCGCGCACCACGATGGCCTCGCCGGCCGAGTCGCTGAAGACGTTCGCCGTCTCCCGGCTGCTCTTCGACAACGTGCCGCACGTGAAGAACTTCTGGGTGATGCACGGGCTGTCGGTGGCCCAGCTCTCGCTGAACTTCGGTGTGGACGACCTGGACGGCTCGGTCGTCGAATACAAGATCACGCACGACGCCGACTCGTACGGCACCCCGAACACCATGCACCGCGAGGACCTGCTGCACCTGATCTGGGACGCCGGCTTCCAGCCGGTCGAGCGGGACACCCGCTACAACGTGGTCCGGGAGTACGACAAGGCCCCGTCGCTGGCCGAGCGGCGCGCCGAGCCGCAGCAGGTCTGGGCCTGAGTTGATCGCTGGGTGGGCACGGGTCGCACCGGCCCGTGTTCACCTGCTGGCCGTCCGGCGCGCGGCTGGCCGTGCCCGGCCGGTTCCACCGTACGCATAGACCGTCGGTGTGCCTCGAAAACTATCTGCGCTCGCCGCGGCCGCGTTCACCCTGACGGCCAGCCTCGCCCTTCCCATGCCGGCCCAGGCCGCCCCGCTCGGCGGGGTGCAGCTCTCGGTGACCAGTGGGACCGTCGACGCCACCCCCGTCTTCGCCAGCGCCACCGCCTCGGCGCCGTGCCCGACCGGCTTCGGCCGTAACGCCCAACTGCGGGTCGGCCCGCCGGGCGGGCCGTACAGCAACCTGGCCCGGCCGCTGACCGCTGGCGGGTACGACCGGCAGGCCGCGGCGGCTCAGCCGAACCGGTCCTTCGCCACGGCGCTGGGCGGCGCGCCGGTCGACGGCGAGTGGTGGGTCGTGGTCGAGTGCGTCAGCGAGACGCAGGGCGTGCACCCGGACCGCTTCGTCACCCCGATCACCGTCTCCGGCCGCCAGTGGCGGGTCGGCCGGCCGGCGGGCGCGCCCCCGGCGACGCCCCGGGCCGGTGGCCCGCTGGTGGTTCCCGGTTCGACCGGTGCGGCCGGGGCGCCTCCCGTGGGTGCGCCACCGGCCGCGGTCGCCCCGTCCACGCCGGCCGCCTCCGCCGCTGAGCCGGCTCCCACGTCCGAGACGGATGTGCCGCGCCGGCTGACCGGCAACAGCGGGATCGGCGGAGCATCCCTGGCCAACGTGTGGTGGATCCTCGCGCTGCTGGGCGGGCTGGGGGCGGTCGGAACCGCCTGGCTCACCACCCGCCGGACGGGCGCGTCCCGGACTGGCAGCCGCCGCTGAGGGTTCCGCTCGCCCCTTCGGTGGCCGGCCGCGTTCCCGACGGACGCGGCCGGCCATCGCCGTCTCCGGTCCCGCCACGAATCGGTGCGAAACGATCTCATGTCCACCCGTCGGCGCTCTGGCGTATCCGAACGGTGGATGCCTCGGTACTCGCTGTTCACATGTTGCACGTCTGGCGTGAGCGGATGACTGCGTACCGAGACACCGATGCTGCGGACGCTGATCCACGTCAGTGCGGGAAGTCCTGGGGAAGCGGCAACCTGCGCGCGTGAGCGTGCCGAAGATGAAAGGGAACAGGGTGCAGCGTTCACGGTTCGTGTTCCTCGCCGCGCCTATGCCCGGGCCGCAACAGGGGCAGACGATCGACGGCATCCTGTGGATGCTCGTGTCACCGAACAACCGTCCGCTCGGCCGGGGCGCGGTCTACCACGAGGTCTACGCCCGGTGCCGGGAGTCGGTGCTCGAACTGCAGGACAGTGTGGACCGGATCGTGCCACACGAGGGCACCGTCCCGGCGAGCGGCCAGTGGACCTGGCGGATCCAGTTGGCGGACGTCCTGGTCGCCCTGTCCAGTCGGTCGTACCTGCGGGCCCGGGAGTGTCACTACAACCTCGGGCGGTTCCTCGAGGCGCTCCCGTACGCGGAGGTCGTCGCCGGCACCCGTTCCGTCCGGCGCGACCGGCGGCGCTCAACGGAACCGACCACGCCGATCGTCGGAGGGGCGGCGGGTGCGCCCCTGGTCCGGCCGGCGCGCCTGCCTTTCCGGCCGCCCTCCCGGCTCGACCTGTGGAAGCGGGACGCGAGCTGATGACCGTCGTCGTAACGCCGTCCGACGCAGCGCCGCGTGCCGTGCCGCCCGACGCCCCGCGCCGGGTACGCCAGCGCCGGACCCCATCCGACCTGCTGTTCCAGGGAGTGATCCGGGTGGGCGGCGGCATCGTGCTCGCCGTCATGCTGCTGGTCGGCGTCTTCCTCACGCTGCGGGCCCTGCCCGCCCTGCGCACCATGGGCTGGCGGTTCCTCACCGCGCAGGAGTGGGACCCGGTGGGCGGCAACTTTGGTGTCGCGGGCGTGCTCGTCGGCACCGTGCTGATCGCTGCGGTGGCAATCGTGTTCGCGGTGCCGCTGGCCACCGGCACCGCGCTCTACATTTCCGAGTACGCACCGCGGCGGATCGCCCCGCTGCTGGTCAACCTGGTCGACCTGATGGCGGCGGTGCCGAGCGTGGTCTACGGCATCTGGGGCTTGTACCTGCTCCAGCCGCACCTGCTGGTGAGTGGGGAGCACGGCGAGGGGTTGCCCCGCTGGCTCGCCACCTACCTCAGCTGGCTCCCGCTGTTCCAGGTGGACGGCTACGACCCGCGCGACCCGCTGGGCAGCAACAGCTCCCTCACCAGCTCGACTTTCATCGCCGGCATCATCGTCGCGATGATGGTCACCCCGATCACCTCCTCGGTGATGCGGGAGGTCTTCTCCCAGGCGCCGGTCGGCGAGCGGGAGGGCGCGTTCGCGCTGGGCGCGACCCGCTGGGGCATGGTCCGCTCGGTGGTGCTCCCGTTCGGACGGGGCGGGATGATCGGCGGCACGATGCTCGGCCTCGGCCGCGCACTCGGCGAGACGATCGGCGTCTACCTGGTCATCTCGTTCGTCTTCGTCATCCAGCCGCACATCCTGCAGATCGGCGGCGGCTCGATCTCGTCGCTGATCGCACTGCGGTACGCGGAATCCAACCCGGTCGGCATCGCCGGCCTGATGGCCGCCGGCCTGGTGCTGTTCGGGATGACCCTGCTGGTCAACTTCGGCGCCGGCTTGATCATCAACCGCAGCCGCTCCGGCGCGGCCAGCGACGCGTGAGGAGCCGCAGGTGACGCCGAGATCCGCCGCCTACGCCGAGAACCTGGCCGCGCCGCCGCAGGCCGCGCCGGAGCCCGCCGCGCCGACCCGTCCGGTCACCACCGTCCCGGTACGCCCCGAGAGCCCGGCGACCGGTGAGCGCCGACGGACGATCAACACGGTCCGGCGTACCGACGTCTTCGCGGTGCTCGGCGCGGCGGTCGCCGCGGTGGGCCTGACGGCGCTGCTCTTCACCCAGCTCGCCCCGTTCGACGGCACGCTCGGCTTCCTGGTCGTGGCGTACCTGCTGTTCCTGGCCTTCTACCTGGTCCTGGTCTCGCTCGACGAGTCTGGCCCGGTGGTCCGGGACCGGCTGGCCGGGGTTCTGGTGCACAGCCTGGCTGTCACCATGCTGGTGGCGCTCGTGGTGGTGGTCGCGTTCACCCTCTACCGGGGCCGTGAACCGCTTGCCTACCTGAACTTCTACACCGATGACATGCGCTCTGCCGGGCCACTCGACCCGCTGAGCGCCGGGGGTATCCGGCACGCCATCATCGGCACACTGGAGCAGATCGCCATCGCCCTGGCCATCACCATTCCGCTCGGGTTGCTCTGCGCGGTGTTCCTCAGCGAACTGCCCGGCGCGTTCAGCCGCTTTGTTCGAATCGTGGTGGAGGCGATGACGGCCTTGCCGTCCATCGTGGCCGGTCTGTTCATCTATGCCACGGTGATCCTGGCGCTGGGTCGGCAGAAGTCCGGTTTCGCGGCAGCGCTGGCGTTGAGCGTGATGATGCTGCCGATCATCATCCGGGCGGCGGACGTGGTGCTGCGTCTGGTGCCCGGCACGCTGCGGGAGGCCAGCCTGGCGCTGGGCGCGTCGCAGTGGAGGACCATCTGGCACGTCGTGCTTCCGACCGCCCGGTCCGGGGCGATGACCGCGATCATCCTGGGCACCGCCCGGGGCATCGGTGAGACCTCTCCGGTGCTGCTCACCGCGGGCTTCACCCAGTTCACCAACGCCAACCCGATCCAGGCCAACCAGGTTTCCCTGCCGCTGTTCGTGTTCGACGCGATCCGCCGGCCGGACGCGACGATGATCGCCCGCGGCTTCGGTGCCGCAGCCGTACTGATGGCCCTGGTACTGCTCCTGTTCGTGCTGGCCCGGCTGCTCGGCGGCCGGGCTCCCGGTCACCTCAGCCGGGGCCAGCGCCGCCGCCGCGCACTGGCCTCGCGCCGGGACGCGCTGCGCTTCGCCCGCCGCGAGCGGAGCCGGCTCGCCGCGACCGGCTCCTCTCCCGACCATCCGATCCAGAGGTAGGACATGTTCAGACTGCGGATCCCCCGTCGCCGCCCGACGACGTCCCGCCTGGCGCGGCTCGCCGCCGCCGTGGCCACCGTTGCGTTGGTGCTGACCCTGGCGCCGCCCGCGTCGGCGGCGGGGCGGTTGGTGCCGATCGTCGGGATCGGCTCGACGTGGAGTGCGAACGCGATCAGCGCCTGGGCCCGTAACGTCCAGGCTCGCAACATCCAGGTCGAGTACGAGGCCGCCGGGTCCACCCAGGGTCGGGTGCAGTTCCGCGAGGGCAAGGCGCATTTCGGTGTCTCGGAGATCCCGTACGGGCTGAAGGACATCTTCAGCGGCACCGACAGCAAGGGCTCCCGGCAGTCGGCGTACATGCCGATCGTCGCCGGCGGAACGGCGTTCATGTACAACCTGAAGATCGGCGGCCGGCGGGTCACCAACCTGCGGCTCTCGGGTGAGGTGATCTCCAAGATCTTCACGGGTGTGATCCGGAAGTGGAACGACCCCGCGATCAAGGCCGACAACCCGGGGCTGAGCCTGCCGGCGCGCTCGATCATCCCGGTGGTCCGACAGGACGGCTCCGGCACCACCGCCCAGTTCACCCTCTGGATGAGCAAACAGCACCCGGCCATCTGGAATGCGTACTGCGCGAAATTCAGCAAGCCGGCGCCGTGTGGCATCACCTCGGTCTACCCGCGCCAGGCTGGCCTCGGCTTCGTCGGCGCGACCGGCTCCGACGGGGTGTCCGGCTACGTCCGGCAGGAGAACGTCGAAGGCGCGATCACGTACGTCGAGTACTCGTACGCGATCAACGCGAAGTTTCCGGTGGTCAAGGTGCTCAACGCCGGCGGCTACTACGTCGAGCCGACAGCCAGCAACGTGGCGGTGGCGTTGACCAGGGCCGACATCAACAACAACCCCTCCTCGCCGGATTATCTGACGCAGATCCTGGACAACGTCTACCGCTCCACCGATCCGCGCACCTATCCGCTCTCCTCGTACTCGTACATGATCATTCCAACGAAGATCGAGTACAACCTGACCAACGACGCCGGGTTCACGCTCAGCAAGTTCGCCTACTACTTCCTCTGTGAGGGCCAGCGGCAGGCTGAGGTGCTGGGCTACTCGCCCCTGCCCATCAATTTGGTCGAGGCCGGCCTGAGGCAGGTCCAGAAGATCCCCGGCCACGAGCCACTCACCAACATCCCGCAGACGCTTCGCGGGTGTAACAACCCGACCGTCTCCGCGGACGGCGGCAACGCGCTGGCGAAGAGCGCTCCACAGCCGTCGCCCTGCGACCGGAAGGGCACCACCCAGACCGGCACCGGCACCGCCGGTGCCCGCCAGGAGACTCCGGTCCTGTCGGCCGCCCGGTGCGGTGGCGGCGGGAACAGCGCAGGCGGCGGGACCCCCGGCGCCGGCACCCCCGGCGGCGCGGCCCCGGGCGGCGACACGGCGACCGGCGGACCCGAAGCGACCGGGGGGCCGGGCGTTCCCGCCGGGGGCGTCGCCCCGCAGATCGACCCGGACACCGGCGAGGTCGTCGGCGCGGCCGGCGCCGCCGGCGGCGAGCAGGTCGCCGCGGTGCCGGTGTCGCTGGACGGCGAGGGTGGCTGGCGCCTGCAGCACACCGTCATGCTGCTTGCGGCGCTGCTGCTGATCGCCCTGGTGGTCGGTCCGCCACTGGTGTCGAACGCACTGCACGGCCGCCGCCGCGACGACTACCGGGCCGACCGGTGAACCCCCGTCGTTGGCTGGCCGCCGGGGCCGTGCTGCTGGTCGTCGGGGTGCTCGCCCCGGTGCCGCCGGTCGCCACCCCGGCTCGCGCCGAGGACACCGGCGGCTCCGCCGTGACCGTACCGGGCAGCAAGGTCGAGGGTGGGGAAGACTTCACCGGGCTCAAGGTGACCGTCACGCAGACCAAGGCCCTGGTCAACCAAGCTGTCGTGGTCACGTGGACCGGCGGCACGCCCACCCCACGCAATCGCCCGCTGGGGGTGGACTTCCTCCAGGTCATGCAGTGCTACGGCGACCCGCACGCGGTCAGCGACCCGGACGGTCTGGCCTTCCGGGAGACCTGCCAGTACGGCGCCAAAGTGGACACCCCCGGGATGCCGGCCGACGTGAACGCCGCGGCGGCGGCGAACGCCAACTCGCGGGAACTGCGCTTCGACGCGCCCGACTATCCGGCGAAGGACCCGAAGGAGACGCTGCCGCAGGACGCCCAGATGGTGCCGTTCCGGCCGGTCTCCTGCCCGGTCGGCGCAACCTCCTGCGAGCGGCCCCGCACCCCGGACGGTAGCGCCGCCAATCCGTTCCCGGTCATCACCGACCCGCAGACGGGAGCCCAGCGTGAGGCGTACGCCGACGAGGTGCTGTCCGGTTACTTCAACAAGTCCGTGACGAACGAGTACCCGTACGCGCTGACCGCGGCGGACGGCAGCGGTCGAATCTCGTTCGAGGTGCAGAATTCCTCGCTCGCCCCCGACCTGGGGTGTGGCGACCCATACGCCGACGCGAAGGGTGTGGTGCAGCCCTCCCGGCCCTGCTGGCTGGTGATCGTGCCGCGCGGCCACCACCACCCGTACACCCATGAGGACCTGTCGACCACCCATGCACCACAGGGCTCGCCACTGATCGTCCCGAACTGGCAGTACCGGATGGTGGTACCCCTCGAGTTCGAGCCGGTCGCCGGCTACTGCCCGAGCGACCGGGCGGAGCGGATCACCGCCGGCACCGAGTTGGCCGCCGAGGCGGCCGTCGCCTGGCGGCCGGCGATCTGCGCGGCGGCGGGTGGGTCGTCGATCAGCTACTCGCCGATCGGCGACGACGAGGCGGCCCGTCAGCTCCTCTCCGCCTCGCCGAACGCACCAGGCTTGATCTACAGCTCGGATCCGGTGCTCACCACCGCCAGCGACCCACCGGTGGTGCACGCCCCGGTCACGTTGAGTGGCCTTGTCATCGCCTTGAACATCGACGTCAACCTGGACGACAAGCCACTGCCGCCGGAGGTGGCCGAGCTGCGCGGCACCGCGCTGACCGACCTGAAGCTCACCCCGCGCCTGGTGGCGAAACTGCTCACCCAGTCGTACCAGCGGGACGTGCCCGGTGGCGGCGGCCCCGCGTTGGCGAAGAACTACGACAGCATCAAGCAGGACCCGGAGTTCCTCGGCCTCAACCCGCTTTTCGCCGACTGGGACCGGCGGGCGTCGGTGACCCTCAACGGCCTGATGGCGCCCAACGGCAGCTCGGTGGCGGCCCGCGCGCTCTGGCAGTGGGTGCTCGCCGACCAGTCGGCGAAGGAGTGGCTGAGCGGCACGCCCGACGGCCAGATGGTGATCAACCCGGCGTACAAGGATCTGTTCACCGGTGACGCCCCGGACTACTTCCCCAAGGCCGACCGCTCCTGCTACGCCGAGACGGTCCAGGGCGAGATCTACCAGTTGTGCTCGCAGGAACTGCGGCCATACACCGGCGGGTTCGGGCGCGGCGCGGCGCAGACTCTGCGCGGCGACACCGGCGCGTACGGGCAGGCGCTCAACCAGACCGTCACCCCGCCCCGATTCGAAAAGCTGCCCCGCGAACAGCCGGGGTTCCGGTTCACCATGTCGGTCACCGACTCCGCCTCGGCGGCCCGCTACGGGCTTTTCACCGCCCAGCTGTGCCGGGCGGTGCAGGGCGCGGACGAGAAGTACACGTCCGCCGACTGCCGAGGCGCGAGCAGCGACACGATCATCGCCGCAGCCCGCACGGCCGAGCCGAGCCCGGTGGCGGGGGTGTCCGTGATCGACCCGGCGAAGGCCTGGTCGACAGCGGGTGCGTACCCGTTGTCGCTGTTGACGTACGCGGTCGCCGACCGGACGGAGCCGGCTGCCGTGCGGCGGGACTATGCCGGGTTGTTGCGGTACGCGGCCGACAAGGGGCAGCGCCCAGGTCAGGCCTTGGGCATGCTCCCCGACGGCTACGTACCGCTACCGCAGGAGTTGCGGCAGCGCACCGAGGCCGCCGCCGCCCTGCTGGAGGTGGACCTGCCCGCGCCCGCTGCGTCGTCCGCCGCCCCGTCGGGTGGCAGCGGGCCGCCGGCGGCAGTCCCTCCGGCGCCGACCCCGGCGGCGCCGTTGCCTGGAGTCGTACCCAGCGCCGGTGCCCCGCCGTCACCCGGTGGTCGTGCGCCGTCGCCGCAGCCCTCGGTGAATCAGGCCGGAAACGCGACCCCCGGCAGCCCGGTCGGCGCACTCCGGTACGTGCTGGTCGTCCTTTTCGTGATCGGTCTGGTCGGCGGTGTGGCTGGCCCGGTGCTGCGCCGGATCGGCAGCCGGAATGTGCCGACGGGCGGCGCGGAATGAGGCCGGAAAATCGCGGTGGATTCGATCGTCGGATGGTGTTCATTCGGCCCACGTGTTGGCGATAGATGGACGCCCGAAACGTTTTTCTTCGCGCGGTTTCGACCGACAGTCCGACGCCGAGACGATGACTGCGGCTCGCCCGCCGATCGGGTGAGCGGAAATGTCATGCCCCGTAGAAAGGGAGCAGCATGAAGGTCAAGTCCATCAGCAAGGTGGTCGCGGTCGGCTTCGCCGCCGTGGTCGCCGTTGGCCTGGTGGCCGCGCCCGCCGCGGCCGACCCTTCACCCGTCACCGAGTACCGGACGCTGGCCGGCGTCGGCTCGGACACCACCCAGGACGTGATGAACGGTCTGGGCAATGTGGTCACCAGCGGTGGCAACAAGGTCATCGCCTCCTGGGACGCCCGGGGCACCGGCAACGTCAAGACCCGGGCGGCGAACTGCGACTTCGCCCGGCCGAACGGCTCCAGCAACGGCCGTCGGGCGCTGCGCGCCTCCGAGGGTGAGGACATCGGCCAGGGCGGCCCCGGCTTCTGGTCCACCACCAATGTGGTGGGCTGCGTCGACTTCGCCCGCTCGTCGAGCTACGGCGGCGGCAGCGTTCCGGTCAGCACCGGCAACTACACCTACATCCCGTTCGGGGTGGATGCGGTGACCCTGGCCCGCAACGTCAACGGCGACCTGCCGGTCAACGTGTCGTTCGCCCAGGTGCAGCGGGTCTACCGGTGCTTCGACACCACCATCGCGGGCAACCCGGTGAACCCGGTGATGATCCAGTCCGGCTCGGGTACCTGGGACTTCTGGTCCTCGAAGGTGGGCATCACCGAGGTGGAGATCAACCTCGGTGACTACCCCTGCCTCGCCGCCGACACCGACAGCAACCCGGCCACCGCGGCCGTGCCGCTCATCGAGCGGGCCCAGGAGCACGACGGGGCGCCGCTTGCCGGCCACCCGACCCGGGTGGTGCCCTTCTCCGCCGGGCAGTTCATCGCCCAGGGCAACGCGGCGAAGATCGCCAGCCTGACCGGCGTCACGGTGGCCGACCGGCGTGGTGAGGCGGCCCTCTCCGGCGTCCGTCCGACCGGCGGCGCGGTCCAGCAGCCGATCATCAGCGGCACGCTGAACATCAATTTCCCGCTCCGCCGGGACGTGTACAACGTGGTCCCGACCGCCGACCTGGCTGTGCCGGCCATCGCCTCCACGTTCGTCGGCGCCGGCTCGGCCGTGTGCACTGCCACCGTCAACGACGGTGGCACCCAGCGCAAGGTCGTCGAGCTCTTCGGCTTCGGCGTCCGTAACACCCTCGCCTCCCCGCTCGACGCCAACTGCGGTTACACGAACCTCCGCTTCGGCAGCTGAGCCCCATGTGCCGGTGGCCCGGGTGCCCTGTGGGGACCCGGGCCGCCGGCCAGGCACCCATCCGACCGGCGTCCGTGGGACGCCGACGAGTAGTAGAGGACGGCGCAATGAGCAGGCCCGGCTTCGCCCGCCTGGTGGCGGCGGCAGCGGTGCTCGCGTTCTCGGTGAGCGCGATCGTCGCCGGGGTGGTGCTGACCTTCAGCGGACCGGCCCGGGCCGCGTCACTGGGCACGGTCACCCTCTCCCAGCCCACCGGCAGTGTCACCGACACCCCGATGTTCACCAGCGCGACCACCGCGGCCTGCCCCGACGGATACGGCGAGAACGCCAACCTGCGCATCGGCCGGCCGGGTGGCCCGTACTCGAACCTGGCGGTCGCGCTCGGCGGCGGCGGGTACGACGAGGCGCCGGTCACCGTCAACCCGAACCGGTCCTTCAGCACCGCGATCAAGGGCGTGCCCGACGACAAGAGCAAGTGGTGGGTCGTGCTCGAGTGCTACAGCCTCACCGAGGGTCGTAACGCCGACGAGTTCCAAACCCCGATCCAGGTCTGCGGCAGCATCTGGACGGTGGAGGCCACCTGCCCCGCCGCCGCGGTGACCACCACCACGCTGACCACGGCGCCGACCGGGACGGCGTACGCCGGTGCGCCCGTGGCGTTGACCGCCACCGTGTCGCCCGAGGTCGCCGGAACAGTGCTCTTCCGGCGGACCACCGGGACGGAGACGGCCGACGTCGGCAGCGTCCCGGTGGTCGCCGGCAAGGCCGTGCTGACCACGACCGAGCTACCCGGCCCGACGGGCGCCGAGGCGGAGAGGGCGCACAGGCTGACCGCCACGTTCCAACCGACCGACCCGGCCGCGTTCCTGCCATCCACGTCGACTCAGGTCGATCTCGTCGTGGTCCCGGCCGGTTCGGTCACCGTGGCGCTGACCACCGACAAGCCGAGTCCGCAGGCGCCCGGCACCGCTGTGGCGTTGACCGCGACGGTTACGCCGCAGGCGGCCAGCCAGCAGCCCGCGACCGGGTCGGTGGCATTCGTCCGGTACCCGGCCGGGCAGATCACCGGTGAAGAGTCGATCGGTGCGGCCGAGCTGACCGCAGGAGCGGCGACGATCACCGTCGCCAGCCTGCCGGAGGGCGCTTACGACCTGAAGGCGATCTTCACCCCGGCGGCCGGCACCACCTGGCAGCCCGCCGAGTCGGCCCGCGAGCGTTTCGTGAGCGGCAGCCCGCAGCCGACCAGCGTCGTCCTGGCGGTCACGCCGGACGGCTCCAAGCCGCAGGGCACCGAGCGGACCCTGACCGCCACGGTCACCCCGTCCGGCACGGCGGGCAGCGTGCAGTTCCGCGACGGTACGGCCGGCCTCGGCGGCGCTCAACCGGCCACCGGCGGGGTGGCCACCCTGAGGACGACCCAGCTGGTGGCCGGCAGCCACACGCTGACCGCGGTCTTCACCCCGCTGGACGAGGTGGATTTCTCGCCCTCGACGTCGCCTCCGGTGACGATCCAGGTCACCGCGCCGGGACCGGTCGACGCGCTGGACGTGGTCGACGCCGACGGCAACGAGCTGGGCGTCAACCCGACGCTCAGCCCGGGCCAGAAGGTCACCGTCACCGCCCGGGGCTTCAGCGGCAACGAGTCGGTCACGCTGACGCTGACCGGCGCCGATCCGAAGACTGTCAACGCCGCCGACGGGACCGTCACGTACGACCTGACCGTCCCGGCCGACGCAGCCGACGGCGCCGCGCGGCTGACGCTCGCGGGCGCCGGCTACCAGGTCGTCTTCGACTTCACGGTGGTGGGCGACGGCGACGGGGATGGCGACGGCGACGGGGATGGCGACGGGGACGGGGATGGCGACGGGGACGGCGACGGCGACGAGCCCGGCGGTGGCGGCGGGAGCGGTGGCGGTCGGCTGCCGACGACCGGCCTCTCCCTGATCGGTATCGGGCTGACCGGCGTGACACTGGTCGGCGCCGGCAGCGGCACGGTGCTGTTCACCCGCCGACGACGCCCCGAGCCCGCGCCGGTGGTCTGGCCGGACGACGAGACCCCGGCCCCCTGAGCCACGTCGTCACGCCCCGCGGGCGGTACGCCGACCGGGCGGACCGCCCGGCCCGGGTTCCAGGACGAGGAGAGAGAGCATGTCGACGGTCACCATCGAACCGGTCGATCCGCGCGCGGAGCCGGACCCGGCCGGGCCGCCCAGCCGGACGACGTCCCCGGCCTTCCAGGTGCCGGGGACCGCGCTGAGCATCCTCGCCGCGATCGCCTTCGGCCTGGTCTGTCACCTGGTCCTGGTCTCCCAGCTGACCTACGAGCGGGAGCAGCAGACCGCATTCGCCGACTTCCGGGCGGAGCTGGCCCGGGGCACCGCGCCGGTGGGTCAGTTCCGCGCCGACTTCGTCGACGGCGTCGAGGGTCCGGAGCGACTGGTCGAGCCCGGCTCGCCGGTGGCCGTGCTCAGTGTGCCGCGGGTCGGCCTGCGCGCGGTGGTTCGCGAGGGCACCGACGGTGGCGTGCTGCGGTCCGGCCCGGGGCACCGCCGGGACACGGTCCTGCCCGGACAGGTCGGCAACAGCGTGATCATGGGCCGGCGGGCCGCCTACGGCGGCCCGTTCCGCGACCTGGACCTGCTGGTGCCCGGCGACACGATCAGCGCGACCACCGGGCAGGGCACCCACGACTACGTGGTGACCGGGCTGCGCCGCGCCGGTGACCCGGCTCCTGCCGCAGCGCCCGGGCAGGGCCGACTCACCCTGATCACCGCGCTCGGCACCGAGTTCATGCCGACCGACGTGCTGCGGGTGGACGCCGCCCTGGCCAGCCCGGTCCAGCCCACTCCGGCCCGGAGGTTCGGCGCGTCCGCCCTACCGGCCGCCGAGCAGGCGATGGCCACCGACCAGGACGCCTGGACGCCGGTGCTGCTCTGGGGGCAGGCGCTCCTGCTGGCCGCGCTCGGCCTCACCTGGCTGCGCAGCCGCTGGGGCCGCTGGCAGAGCTGGATCGTCGGCGTGCCGGTGCTGCTCGCGCTCGGGGCGGCCACCGTCGACCAGGCCGTCCGGCTGCTGCCCAACCTGCTGTGACCCACCGGGATCGCCGAGGCGCCGGCGGTCCCGCCCGAAACGATGGAAGGACGGACCGTGACGCAGCACATCGAGAGCCCCGCCCCGGCCGCTCACGCCCCCGCCGCCGTGGGCGACCGGGCGTACGCCGGACACACCCTGGTTGACCTGCCCCCGGCGCCGCCACAGCAGGGGGTGCCCGGCGACCTGGCGGCCCTGGACGCCCGCTCCATCTCCGCCTGGTTCGGCGACCACAAGGTGCTGGACCGGGTCTCGTTGACCATGCCGGCGGGTCGGGTGACCGCCCTGATCGGACCGTCCGGCTGCGGGAAGTCCACGTTCCTGCGGATCCTCAACCGGATGCACGAGCTGGTCCAGTCGGCGTCGCTCGCCGGCGAGGTACTGCTCGACGGCCATGACCTGTACGCGCCGGACCGGCGGATCACCGACGCCCGCCGGCAGGTCGGCATGGTCTTTCAGAAGCCGAATCCGTTCCCGACGATGTCCATCTACGACAACGTGGTCGCCGGTCTCAAGCTGACCGGCACCCGGGCCTCCCGGAACACCAGGGACGCCCTGGTCGAGGAGACGCTCACCAAGGCGGGCCTGTGGAAGGAGGTGCGCGACCGGCTGCGGCAGCCCGGCGGTGCCCTCTCCGGTGGTCAGCAGCAGCGGCTCTGTATCGCCCGCTCGCTCGCCGTACGCCCACGCGTGCTGCTCATGGATGAGCCGTGCTCGGCGCTGGACCCGACCTCGACCCGGCGGATCGAGGAGACGATCGCGGAGTTGGCGGCAGAAGTGACGATCGTGATTGTGACGCACAATATGCAGCAGGCCGCGCGGGTGTCCGACCGGTGCGCATTCTTTCTGGCCTCGCACGGCACCCCCGGCGTCATCGTCGAACACGGTCCGACCGAGGCGATGTTCGACAATCCGCAGGACGAACGGACGCATGACTACGTCAACGGCCGCTTCGGATAAGTGCGTAGTTCCGTTGCCCTTTCGGCTGACGTCCACGCACCCAGAATTCGCCTTTCGCACGTTTGGCGGAGACGTTGGCCTACATGCCGGGACATGGCCTCTGTGGAGCCTGATTCCGGCCGGTCCACGTGGACCGGGCCAGGTTTCACCCTCACGAGAGGAAGTGATTCATGAACAAGCGTGTGCTCGCCCGCGCCGGTGCCCTTCTCGGCGCCGCCGTGCTTTCCGCCGGCCTCCTGGTCGTGGTCAGCGCTCCGGCGCAGGCAGCTTCGCTGGGTGAGGTCACCCTGTCGCAGACCAGCGGCAGCGTGACCGACACCCCGATCTTCGCCAGCGCGACGACCGCCGCGTGCCCCAGTGGGTACGGCGAGAACGCCAACCTGCGCATCGGCCGGCCGGGTGGACCGTACTCGAACCTGGCCGTGGCGCTCGGCGGCGGCGGATTCGACGAGGCCCCGATCACCATCAACCCGAACCGCTCGTTCTCCACCGCTCTCGGCGGTGCTCCCGCCGCCGGCGAGTGGTGGGTCGTCCTTGAGTGCTACAGCCTCACCGAGGGCCGCAACGCCGACGAGTTCCGTACCTCCATCCAGGTCACCGGCAGCACCTGGCGGGTGCCGGTGGCGGAGAACACCACCACTGCGCTCACCGTCAGCCCGGCCAGCCCTGTCTCCCAGGGCACCGAGGTCACCCTGACCGCGACCGTCACCCCGGCCACCGCCGCGGGCACGGTCGAGTTCCGTCGGGGCAGCTCGGTGCTCGGCACCGCCCCGGTCACCGGCGGCGCGGCCACCTTCTCCACCACCGCCCTGCCGGTGGGCACCTTCTCCCTGTCGGCGGCGTTCACGCCGGCCGACGCCAGCTCCTACAAGCCGTCCACCTCGACGGCGACCTCCTTCCAGATCACCGCCGCGCAGGGCGCCATCACCGCGCCGGTCGAGATCATCGCCGACATCGCCCCCGGCGCGTTCAGCCTCGCCGTGGCGAACCCGACCGCGTCGCTGACCGGCGGCACCGTCGGTGGCACCGCCACCGGCGCCTTGCCGGCCGCCACGGTGACCGACTTGCGGGGCACCAACGTCGGCTGGAACCTCACCGGCCAGTTGGAGGACTTCACGCTGGGGGCGAACACCATCGCCAGCAGCAAGCTCAGCTGGACCCCCACCGCCGCCAAGACCAGCGGTTCGGGTGCGGTGACGGCCGGTGCCGGCGCCGACCTCGGTGACACCCGCACGCTCTGCACGGCCGCGCCCGCCGCGAGTGCTGGCATCTTCACCTGCGGCGCCAACCTCAACCTGTCCATCCCGGACGACGTGCCGCCGGGCGAGTACTCGGCGACGCTGACCCTCACCCTGGCCTGACCGTTCCGCCCGGGCATTCCCGCTCGGGCAGAGCAGCGGCGGAGGCGTCGCGGGTACCCACCCGTGTCGTCTCCGCCGTGTCCAATGCCAGCCCGACCTTCCCCGGAGCCGACGTATGACCGACCTCCCCGCACCCTGGACCGGCTCCGCGCGACGCGTCGGGGCACTTCTCGTCACCGGGCTCGTGCTGCTCGGCACGCTGCTTGTGCTGGCACCGGCAACGGCCGCCGCCGCACCCGAGGACCCGACCTGGACGCTGGTGCCGTCGAGTCCCAGCGGGCCGAAGGGCCGCAAGCAGTTCGACTACGAGCTGTCGCCGAAGGAGCAGATCACCGACTGGTTCTCGGTGAGCAACCTGGGCGACAGGCCGATCACGGTGGACCTCTACCCGACCGACGCCTTCACCGCGCTGGACGGCGGCTTCGCCCTGCTGCCCCGCAGCCAGGCCCCCAGCGGGGTCGGGTCGTGGATCCGGCTGCCGAAGGCGTCCACCACGCTGCCCCCGGGCAAGCGCGCGGACGTGCCGTTCCGGCTTGCCGTGCCGGCCGGGACCGCCCCCGGTGACCACGTCGGCGGCATCATCGCCGCGGTGACCGAGGAGCAGGTCGGCACGGACGGCCAGCGGGTGAACGTCGAGCGGCGGATCGGCGCGCGGGTCTACCTGCGGGTCGCCGGCCCGCTCCGGCCCGCCGCCGGGGTCAGCACCGTGCAGGTCGAGTACGACACTCCGGTGGTGCCGCTGCCCGGCGGACGGATGATGGTCACCTACCGGATCACCAACACCGGCAACGTCCGGATCTCCGGCAAGGCCCGGGTCCAGGTCAGCGGCCCGTTCGGGGTACGGCTGGCGACCGGCGACCTGGTCGAGATGCCCGAGGTGCTGCCGGACTCGGAGATCCGGCTGACCGAGGAGTTCGAACACGTTCTGCCGGCCGGCCCACTGACCGCCACGGTGGTGCTCAACGCCGACACCCCGAAGGAGTCGCTGCCCTCGCTGGAGGGCTCCGGCTCGACCGTCGCGGTGCCGTGGGCGCTCCTCATGCTGCTGGTGCTGGTCCTGGTCGTGGTCGCGTACCGGCTCTGGCTACGGCGGGCCCGTCGGCTGGACACGTTGCCGGACGAGCCGGCCGCCCCGGCCCGGGAGCACGAGCGGGCGGGCCGATGACGGGATCCCGGGGCGCCGCGACGTCCTCTGTGCCGGTCCGCCTCCGGCCGGTCGGGGCGGCGGCAGCCGTTGGGCTCGTCCTGGCGTTCGGCTCGGCCAGCCCGACCGTGGCCGCTGCCGCTGCCACACCCACCCCGTCGGGCGGCGGTCAGGTGTCGGTGCGGGTCGGCGTGTCCATCGGCCCGAAGCCGGGTGGGAGTCCGTCCCCCACCGGCTCGCCGTCGCCCACCACATCGCCGTCGCCCACCGGCACGCCTGGACCGGCCGCGCCGACCACCGGGGCGCCGGGCGGCGGGGGCACGCTGCCGCGTACCGGAATCGCCCTGGGTGGGCTGCTCCTCGCCGGAGGCGTGCTGGTCGGCGGCGGCGCGATGCTGCGCTGGGCGGCACGGCGGCGCGCCACGGCCGAGCGTTGGCTGACCCGCATGGGCAGCTGACCTGCCGGGTAGGCCGGGCGTGGCCGGGCCGGATCCACAGCTCGCGTACCCTTCTAGCGTCATGAGTGAGCAGCGGAGCGGGTTTCCCCGCCGGGACGACGAGGGGCGCATCCGTACCCTGGGTGACCTGCTCGGGGTCTGCCTGGCCGGGCTGGTCATCGGCGTGCTGGCACTGGTGCTGTTCGACTGGGCGTTCGCCTCGATCGGTGCCGGCGATTTCGGGCACACCAACGGCTGGCTCGCGGTGATTCTGCCGGCCTGGCTGTTCTGGGACGACTTCCGGGCCTGGGAGTTCGGCGCGGCCCGGGTGGTGGCGGCGGTGGTCGCCGCCGCCGTCGGGGTGTTCGTCGGGCTGCTGATCGCGGGTCTGGGTGCCGGGTTGCCGCCGCTGCTCTCCGGCGCGTTGGCGGCGGGGGCGTTCACCGTGGCGTACGCGACGATCTGGTTCCCGGGCGTCCGGTGGCTGGCCCGCCGGACCGGCTGACCGCGACCGCCCGCCGGGCGGATCGACCCTTCCGCCGGCACCGGCGGGTGACGGAGAGAACGGAGTGGTGCAGGTGAGCGCCGCGCTCAAGTACACGCTGGGCCGGATCGGGCTGTTCGTCGCCGTGCTGGCGGGCCTCTGGTTGGTCGACATGAACGTGTTCCTGAAGCTGATGTTGGCGCTGGTCTTCTCCGCCGCGCTCTCCTTCTTTCTGCTGCGGGGCTGGCGGGACGAGATGGCCGAGGAGATGGCCGGGGCGGCGGAGCGTCGCCGCAGCGAGAAGGAGCGTCTCCGCTCGGCCCTCGCCGGCGACGACCAGCCGACTGAGGGCGAGCGGCGCGAGGACTAGGGTCGCGGGTCGCTGCACCGCACGGCGTGAATTAGGGCAGCGGGATCGGCGGTGGTCCGTTAGCGTCTGCCGCCGTGGAAATCTTCAGCAAGATCAACGGGTGGCGGACCAGGGTGTTCGTCTGGATCGGCCTTCCCGTCATCGCCGGCATCGGGTTGATGCTGGGAGTCGGCGATCTCGTGCCGGCCTGGCAGGCCAAGGGCGGCGGCGGCGCGCAGGGCACGTTCACGGCCGTGTCCGAGGAGTGCTCCCGGCGTGACTGCACCTGGCACGGGAACTTCGTGGCCGAGGACGGCGAGCGGCGGGCGGATGTGATTCTCTACGACGCCCCGGAGACCTTGACGACGGGCGCGACGGCTCCGGCTCGAGACACCGGCGCTCGCAAGGGAGTCTTCTCCACCGCCGGTGGTTCCACCTGGCTGCTCGTCACGGCGCTCACCCTCGCCGGCGTGGTGGCCGGTGTCGCCTGGGTGGTCTTCCTCCTCGGGGCGCTTCGTCGGCGCCGTGAGCAGCGGGCAGCGGACGGAGCGTCCTTCGCGTCGGTCGAGAGGCACTGAGGTGACCGACGGGCCCGGCACGGTCGGCTGCGATCGCGCCGGGCCCGTTCGCTGTCACCAGTTGGTGGAGCCGGGGACCGTGGGCCAGGCCTTCCACGTCGGCTTGATCAGGTACGCGACGCCGCCGGAGCCGCCGGAGACGCCACCGCTGGCGTTGGTGCGCTTGGTCCGCAGCCAGATCTGCTCGAACTGCGCACGCTTGTAGACGTTGCGCACCACGTCGTTGCTCGACGAGGCCGGGTCGTTGACGATCACGTCGCCGTCGGCGGTGAACCCGACCACCACGAACAGGTGCCCGGAGGTGCCGTAGTTCGCCCCGTCCAGCTCACTGGCGAGGAAGGACTGGCTGGTCACCACCGGGATGCCGGCGGCGATGAAACGCTCCAGCTCGTCCAGCGAGTGCAGCCGGGTCACCCGACCCTCCAGGCCGGGGAAGCTGGCCGCGTACGCGGTGTTGAACGGCCAGTTGCCGGCGCCGTCGTACGCGTAGTCGTAGGTCATCCGGGCCGCGTGGTTGACGGTCGGGTCGGGGTAGGTCGGGTCCACCCAGGAGGTTTCGGCCGAGGACGGCTTGCGACCCCAGTACTCGACCACCATCTCGGTGGAGGTGGGTGAGCACCACGCCTCGCCGCCGCCGTCGTATTCCGGGTAGTGCCCGGCGTGCACGTTCTGCGAGTAGCGCGGCACCGGCAACTCGACGCCCCAGGCGATGTGCCCGGCGCTGGGCGTCACGCTGAACCGGTCCGGCACGGTGGAGCTCATCGCGCCGAGCATCCGGACCACCGGCGCGGCGGTCTGCCCGGGTGCGCGGTAGAGGGTCAACCGCAGCTGGTACGACCGCAGCAGCACCCCGACGGCGGCGTCGTCGATGCTGAAGGTGTCGGTCCAGATCGTCGACCAGGGGTCGCCCTGCCGGTTGACGCTGGTCCGCTTGATGTCGGCGTCCCCGGACGCCCAGCGGCCCAGGACGTACCACGGGGTCTGGTCGCCGCTGGTGTAGTTGCCCTGCATCTCCACCTGGATCCAGGTGCCGGCGGGGGTCTCCGCGTTCCAGGAGGCGATCAGTTCGGTGGCGTCGAACCCGATCCGGGTCACCGGCGACGTCCAGGTGCCGTACTCCCAGGTGCGGGTGGTGCCGGTGTGCGGGTCGGCGTACTCGGTGGTGCCGGCCGGGCGGGCCAGGGTGAGGCCGGCCCGGGCGCCGGGCACCACGCGGGTGCCGGCCCGGCTGCCCCGGTGCCAGTCGGCGGGCCCGGACCAGTCCTGGAAGGTGATCTGCTCGTCGTGAGTGACGGTGGGAGGGCTTGCCGCCGTCGCGGGCGCGGTGGTGGCGAGCAGGGTGAGCGCGGTGACGCCGGCGAGGGCGGCCGCGCACAGGCGGGATCTGGCCATGAGTGCTCCGCGGGGTCGAGAGGGGCATCGTCGCTGGTCAGTTTTCCGCTTGGAGGGAAGTTTCGCCAGATGTTCCTGAATGGAAAATCATTGCCGCAGGGATGATCCGCTCGGGATGCATTAGGCAGCGATCGATATTGATATGACCATGTGACAGATGGTGAAGTGTCCTCCACCGAGCGGGATCTCCCGCCCATCGAGGAGGTAGTCCATGGCCCTCCGCACAGCCATCCCTCTCCGCCGCGTCCTGGTGCTCGCCGTCGTCACCGGGCTGGGAATCGTCGCCGTCGCCGTCGGTCCGGTCGCCGCCCGACCGGCACCGGACCGGGCCGCCGAGTCGGCCGCCGCCAGCTACCGGGTGCTCGGCCCCCGGACCTCCGCCGACCGCACCGCGGTGGCCCGCACCGGAGCCGCCATCGACTACTCCGAACACGGCGTGCTGCACGTCTCCGCCACCGCGGGCGAGGCTGCCGCGATCGGCAAGCTGGGCTTCCGGCTGGAACCGCTCGCCCCGCCGCCGAACGCCGAGCGCGGTGCCGGCGAGGTGGGCACGCTGGCTTTCCCGCCCGCCGACTCCAACTACCACGACTACGCGGAACTGACCGCCGTCGTGAACCAGGTCGTCGCCGACCATCCGGCGATCGCCCGCAAGATCAGCATCGGTTCGTCGTACGAGGGCCGCGATCTGATGGCGGTGAAGATCTCCGACAACGTCGGCACCGACGAGAGCGAACCGGAGATCCTGTTCAACGCCCAGCAGCACGCCCGTGAGCACCTGACCGTCGAGATGGCGATCTACCTGCTCAACCTCTTCACCGACAGCTACGGCGGCGACTCCCGGATCACCAACATCGTCAACAGCCGGGAGATCTGGATCGTGCCGTCGGTCAACCCGGACGGCAGCGAGTACGACATCGCCACCGGGTCGTACCGGTCCTGGCGCAAGAACCGGCAACCCAACAGCGGCTCGTCGAACGTCGGCACCGACCTGAACCGCAACTGGTCCTACCAGTGGGGCTGCTGCGGCGGCTCGTCCGGAACCACCTCGTCGGAGACCTACCGCGGCCCGTCGGCGTTCTCCGCACCCGAGACGCAGGCGCTGCGCAACTTCGTCAACAGTCGCGTGGTCGGCGGCGCCCAGCAGATCAAGGCGAACATCGACTTCCACACGTACTCGCAGCTCGTGCTCTGGCCCTTCGGCTACACCACCGCGAACAACCCGTCCGGGATGAGCGCGGACCAGTACAACACCTTCGCCACCATCGGCCAGCAGATGGCGGCCACCAACAGCTACACGCCGGAACAGTCCAGTGACCTCTACATCGCCGACGGCACCAGCATCGACTGGATGTGGGCCACCCACGGCATCTGGGCGTACACCTTCGAGATGTACCCGGGCTCGTCCAGCGGCGGCGGGTTCTACCCGCCCGACGAGGTGATCCCCGCGCAGACGTCGCGCAACCGGGAGGCGGTGCTGATGCTCAGCGAGTACGCCGACTGCCCGTACCGGGCCATCGGCAAGCAGGCGCAGTACTGCGGCGGCGGTGGGGGCACCACGGTCTGGTCGGACACCTTCGAGACCGCCACCGGCTGGACCATCAACCCGGGCGGCACCGACACCGCCACCATCGGGGCGTGGGAACGGGGTGCCGCCCAGGCGACCACGTCCTCCGGCGCCAAGCAGCTCACCCCGTACGCCGGTGCCAACGACCTGGTCACCGGTCGGCTGGCCGGAACGGCGGCCGGTGACCACGACCTCGACGGCGGTGCGACCAGCGCCCGGTCCCCGGCGGTCACCCTGCCGTCGTCCGGCACGCTGACCCTCTCACTGGCCTGGTACCTGGCACACGGCTCGAACGCCTCGTCGGCGGACTACCTGCGGGTGAGCGTGGTGCACAACGGCGGCACCACGGCGCTGCTCACCCAGGCCGGCGCGGCGACCAACCGCAACGGGAGCTGGGCGGTGGCGAACCTCAACCTCACCCCGTACGCCGGCCAGTCGGTCAGCATCCTCGTCGAGGCGGCGGACGCCTCCGGCGCCAGTCTGGTCGAGGCGGCTGTGGACAACGTCACCATCACCTCCTCCTGATCGGGTGGGGCCCCGTCCCGCCCCCCGGCGGGGCCCCACCACCCTTCCCGAACCCCAGGATCCGGGACATATGCCCACGGCGGACACCCCGCCCCCGCCGTGCGGCAGCCCAAGAGATCGACTCGCCACGATCTGCCCTTGATCGATCCGGCACGTCCGGGCCGGTGCGCTACCGTCTTAGCGACCAGTCCGCAGCGAAGCCGGTGCGAAACCCGGCGCTGTCCCGCAACTGTGATGCCCCGCCGGACGGTGGGGACGAGCCAGGTCGCCTGCGGATCGGTCGCGATACGCGCTCTCGAGGAAGGGCGCCTCGTGGGCGGGCGTACGAAAGTCCCTGTCGGCGAAGCACCACACTCCTCGACCGACAGGAGGACCCCGTGTTCAGACGTACCCCTCGGCTCTTCGCCGCGACCCTCGCGGTCGCCGCGCTCGCGCTCGGCGCCTGCGCCCAGAAGGCCGACGACCAGCCGAGCGCCGGCACCGCAGCCGCCGCCTACCCGGTCACGGTCGGTTCGCTCACCCTCGACAAGCGCCCCGAGAAGATCGTCTCGCTGTCGCCCAGCGCCACCGAGATGCTCTTCGCGATCGGTGCCGGCCCCCAGGTGACCGCCGTCGACGACCAGTCCACCTACCCGGCCGACGCGCCCAAGACCGACCTGTCCGGTTTTCAGCCGAACGCCGAGGCGATCGCTGGCAAGAACCCCGACCTGGTGGTGCTCTCCAACGACACCAACAAGATCGTCGACCAGCTCGGCAAGTTGAAGATCGCGGTCTACCTGACCCCGGCGGCGACCACGCTGGACGACTCGTACCGGCAGATCACCGAGTTGGGCACCCTGACCGGGCACGCCGACCAGGCCACCGACGTCACCACCCGGATGAAGGACGACATCGCCAAGCTGGTCAAGGACCTGCCGCAACGTACCGAGAAGCTCACCTACTACCACGAGTTGGGCCCGGAGCTGTACAGCGCGACCAGCAAGACGTTCATCGGCTCGCTCTACAGCCAGGCCGGCCTGACCAACATCGCCGACCCGGCCGACGCGGACGGCAAGAACGGGGGCTACCCGCAGCTGTCCCAGGAGTTCATCGTCAAGGCCGACCCGGACTTCGTCTTCCTGGCCGACTCGAAGTGCTGCCAGCAGAACGCCGACTCGGTCAAGGCGCGCAGCGGCTGGGCCGGGCTCACCGCGGTGAAGAACAACCAGGTGGTCGCGCTGGACGACGACATCGCCTCGCGTTGGGGCCCGCGCGTCGTGGACCTGCTCCGCGTCATCATCGACGCGGTCGCCAAGGTACCGGCGTGACCGTCGTCCGTCGGTGAGCGCGCGGAATGAGCCGGGTGTGCGACTCCCGCGGTCGCTCACGGCAGAGGGCTCGGTGACCGGGGCGCCAGAGATGCCCGCCCCGGCACCGCCCACCCCGCCGGCCGGGACGCCCTCCGAGCCTCCGCGACCCGGGCTGCGACGTCCAGGGTCGTGGTTCGGGCCCCGGCGGCCGGGGCTTTCGCCGTCCTCGGCGCGGCCCGCCGGGCTGCGCACGCGCTGGCTGGTCGCCGGGGTGTTCGCGGTGCTCGTCGCGCTCGTCGCCGGGGTGTCGCTCGGCCCGGTGAGCCTGCCCCCGGGCAGCGTCGCCGCCGAGCTGCTCAACCTGATCCCGGGGGTGCACCTGGACAGCGGGCTGTCCGAGCGGGAGATCGCTATCGTCACCGAGCTGCGGCTGCCCCGGGTGGTGCTGGGCCTGCTCGTCGGCGGCCTGCTCGCCCTGGCCGGCGGCTGCTACCAGGGTGTGTTCCGCAACCCGCTCGCCGATCCGTACCTGCTCGGTGTGGCCGCCGGCGCCGGCCTCGCGGTCACCGCGGTGATCGCCCTCGGCGGCGCCGGTCGGCAGGGCGCGATCTCCGGACTGCCGATGACCATCCCGCTGGCCGCGTTCGCCGGTTCGCTGCTCGCCGTGACGATGACCTACCTGCTCGGTGCGGCCGGCGGGCGGAGCAGCTCACCAGCGATGCTGATCCTGGCCGGGGTGGCGGTCTCCGCCTTCCTCTCCGCCGGGCAGACCTACCTGCTGCAACGACACTCCGACAGCATCCAGCCGGTCTACTCCTGGCTGCTCGGCCGGCTGGCCACCGCCGGCTGGCACGACGTGCTGCTGGTGCTGCCGTACGCGGCGCTGACCACCGTGGTGGTGCTGCTGCACCGCCGCGAGCTGGACGTCCTCGCGGTCGGCGACGACGAGGCGAGGAGTCTGGGCCTGCACCCGCAGCGCACCCGGTACCTGCTGATCGCCGCCGCCTCCCTGGGGACCGCGGCGGCGGTCTCCGCGACCGGCCTGATCGGTTTCGTCGGCATCATCGTGCCGCACACCGTCCGGCTGCTGGCCGGGTCGAGCTACCGGGTGATCCTGCCGTTGTCACTGCTGTTCGGCGGTGCGTTCCTGGCGCTGACCGACGTGGTGGCCCGCACCGCCGTCGCCCCGGCCGAGGTGCCGATCGGGGTGGTCACCGCTCTCCTGGGCGGCCCGTTCTTCGTACTCGTGCTGCGGACCGCCCGCCGGGTGCTGACGTGAGCACCGAGACCGCCGGTGCGTCCGCTGGCGGTGCGTCCGCCGACGTGCCGGCCGTCGAGGTGCGCGGGCTGCACGTCGAGTTCGGCGGCACGCCGATCCTGACCGATGTCGACCTCACCGTCGCCGTCGGCGAGTGGGTCACCGTCATCGGCCCGAACGGCGCCGGCAAGTCGACCCTGTTGCGCGCCGTCGGGGGCCTGCTGCCCGCGCCGGGGGCGATCACCCTGTTCGGTACGGCGAGCGCCGCACTGCGCCGCCGGGACCGCGCCCGGGTGGTGGCCACGGTGGCACAGTCCCCGGTGGTGCCGCCCGGCATGTCGGTGCTGGACTACGTGCTGCTCGGTCGCACCCCGTACATCCCGACGCTGGGCCGGGAGTCGACCGCCGACGTCGACGCCGTGCACGAGGTGCTCGGGCGGTTGGACCTCACCGGTTTCCACCACCGCGAACTGGCCACCCTCTCCGGGGGCGAACGGCAGCGGGTGTTCCTCGCCCGAGCGCTCGCCCAGGGCGCGACGCTGCTGCTGCTCGACGAGCCGACCAGCGCACTCGACATCGGTCACCAGCAGGACGTGCTGGAACTCGTCGACCAGTTGCGCCGCGAGCACGGCCTGACCGTCCTCGCCACGATGCACGACCTCTCCCTGGCCGGCGAGTACGCCGACCGGATGGTGATGCTGGCCGGCGGCCAGGTGGTCGCCACCGGGACGCCGCCCGAGGTGCTGACCGAGCACCTGCTCGCGACCCACTACCGGGCCAGCGTCCGGGTGGTCACCGGTGACCATGGCCCCCTGGTGGTCCCCGTCCGCCCCCGCCGCTGACGCCCGGCGTGCCGGGTGGGTCAGGGGCCCAGGTCGATGACGGAGAAGAGGGCGCCCTGCGGGTCCCGTAGGGCGGCGAACCGGCCCGCGGGGATGTCCCGGGGCGGGACCAGGATCGTCCCGCCCAACTCGGCCGCGCGGGCCGCGGCGGCGTCCGCGTCGGCCACCGCGAAATAGACCGTCCAGTACGCGGGCAGGTCGGCCGGGAAGTCGTCGGCCAGCGGCGGCATCATCCCGGCGACGATCTGCGTACCGAGCCGCCACCCGGTGTACGTCATCTCACCCACCGGTTGGTCGTCCGGCTGCCAGCCGAACACCAGCTCGTAGAAGACCTTCGCGCCCTCGGGGTCGGGGGTGACCAGCTCGTTCCAGCTCATCGCGCCCGGCACGTTGAAGACTTCGGCGCCGGCCATCGCGAGCGGCTGCCAGACGCTGAACGTGGCGCCGGCCGGATCGGCGAAGACCGCCATCCAGCCTCTGTCGAAGACCTCGAACGGCGGTACGACGACCTGCCCGCCGGCGCGTTCGACCCGGCCGGCGACCAGCTCCGCGTCGTCGGTGGCGAGGTACGTCGACCAGATCGGCACCTGGTCGGGAATGGCTGGCGGCCCCGCCCCGGCCACCGGCCTGCCATCGAGCAGGAAGACCGTGTAGCCGCCCGCCTCGGGCTCCGGCGTCACCCGGCCGGTCCACCCGAACAGCTCCGGGTAGAACCGCCGCGCGTCGGTCAGGTCCGGGGTGGCCAGGTCGGCCCAGCAGGGCGTACCCGGCGGGACGGTGCTCACGTCAAGACCCCTCTCGGCCCGGGCGGCCACGACGACCCCCTGCCGGAATCCTGGCACCGTCCCGCCGCGTACCGGGGCGGAAACGGACGAATCGTCAGCTGAACCGGCGACCCTCGTCCCGTCGGTACGCCCACCCGGCGAGCGTGGCGAGCAGCACCACCCAGACGCCGAGCATGATCAGCGCCAGCGGCTGGACGGGGTAGTCGCCGACCGCCGCCCACATCAGCTCCACCGCGCCCCGGGTGGGCAGGAACGGCGCGATCGTCTCGATGAACCCGGGTGCGTCACCCGGCGCGGAGAGCAGGCCGCCGCCGAACGCGAGCGGCAGGAAGACCACCTGCGCGACCACGATGGCCGCCTTGCTCGGCAACGAGTAGCCGATGGCGAGCCCCATCAGCGTGAACGGCACCGAGATGACGGCCACGGTGGCGGTGGTCAGCAGTAGGGCCACCGGGGTGATCCGCGCCGCGGTCAGCGTCGCGCCGATCACCACGACCGGGATCAGCGAGAGGTACGTCAGCGCCAGGCCGGCCAGCACGCGGCCCGCGAACCGGGGCGCCGGCCCGGCCGGCAGGGTCCGGGTGTACGGGTTCCAGGGCTGGTCGCGGTCCTCGGCGACGCCCACGCCGTACTGGAAGATGTTGGCGCTCATCACCGAGAAGGTGACCATCGACGCGGTGGCGAAGGTGGCGCCGGTCGCGTCGTCCCCGGCGAACGGGACCACAAAGAAGATCATGGCGGCGGCCGGGAAGAAGGCGCTGCCGAAGACGGCCACCGGGATTCGGATGATCTCCAGGAGCTGGTAGCGGGCGTGGACCAGGGCGAGCTGCACGGTCGCCTCCTCAGACGGTGGTGGGTCGGCCGCCGGCAGCGGCGGTGGCGGGCTGGCCTCCGGTGGCGGGTCGGTCTCCAGCGGCGGGCCGGCCTTCGGTGGGCTGGTCGCCGCTGGTGATGGCGAGGAACGCCTCCTCCAGCGAGGTTGGCCGTACCTCCAGGTCGCTGAAGGGGGTCCCGGCCGTGACCAGCGCCCGGACCAGCTCGTCGGCGTCGCTGGTGAGCAGGTGCAGCCGACCGTCGATCCGTTCGCTGCGAACAACCCCGGGAAGGTCCGGAAGCTGGTCGGCGACGAGGCTGACCCGGCGTACGCCGACGATGCCGCGCACCGCGTCCACCGTGTCGTCGGCGAGCACGCGGCCCTGCCCGATCACCACCACCCGGCGGGCCAGCGCCTCCACCTCCTCCAGGTAGTGGCTGCTCAACAGCACGGTGCCGCCGTCGTCGTGGAACGCGCGGATCGCCTCCCACAGGGTGTGCCGGGCGGCGACGTCCAGGCCGGTGGTCGGCTCGTCGAGCAGCACCAGCCGGGGCCGGCCGACGAACGCCAGCGCCACCGCCAGCCGACGGCGTTGCCCGCCGGAGAGCCCACCGGTCTGCCGCCGGGCCAGGTCGCCCAGACCGAAGCGGTCGAGCAGCTCCGGCCGGGGCACCGGGTCCGGGTAGTGCGCGGAGACGAAGTCGACGACCTCGCCGACGCGCAGCGTGCCCGGCAGGCCGGTCTCCTGCGGGGTGACCCCGATCTGCCGCCGGGTCGCCGGGTCGCGGGGATCGCCGCCGAACAGCTCGACCCGACCCGAGCTGGGGCGGCGCAGGCCTACCAGCAGGTTCATCAGGGTGCTCTTGCCGGCGCCGTTCGGCCCGAGCAGGCCGACCAGCTCACCGGCCCGGACTTCCAGGTCGACGCGGTCGAGGGCGAGGACGTCGCCGTACCGGCGACTGGCCTGGTCGGCGCGGGCGAGGGTCATGGCTGCTCCTTCGACGGGGTGGGGTCGAGCAGGGTGCGGATCGCTTCGGTGTATTCCTCGAACGCCAGCCGGCCCCGCCGGCTGAGCCGGACCAGGGTTGCCGGGGTGCGTCCACGGTGCGTCTTGCTGATCTCCACGTAGCCGGCGTCCTCGAGCTTGCGCAGGTGCACGGAGAGGTTGCCGGCGGTCATCGCGAGCAACTCCTGTAACCGGGGGAACGCGATCCTGTCGCCGTCGCCGAGCGCGGAGAGGCTGGCGACCACGCGCAGCCGGGCCTGCGCGTGGATCACCGGGTCCAGCTCGGTCATGGCCGGTGCCTCTGTCGCAGCCAACCGACCGTGCCAGCGACCAGGATCCCGCCACCGCCGGCGACCGCGATCACCAACGCGTGCCAGCCCGGCCCGACGAACGTGCCGAGCACGTTGATCACGCTGATCCAGACGCCCAGCCGGAACAGGTTCCGGTCCAGCCAGATCGCACCGCCGGCCATGTGCAGCGCGCCGGTGAGCCCGACGGCGGTCGCCGACCAGAGCAGCGCCGCCTGGTCGTGCGGTAGGTGGTCGACGACCCGGCCGAGCGCCGCGAACAGGCTCACCGAACCCAGGGCCCAGGCGCAGCCGTACCAGAGCCCGCGTTGGGCGGAGTCACCGCTGACCTGGCCGTACGCCCGCTTGCCAGCCACCGCCTGGATCGCCGCGGCGGCGACGAGCAGGGCGAAGAGTGTCGTCAGTGGCAGCCAGTCGGGCAGCCGGAGCAGCACCCGACCGTCGGGGGAGAACCGGAGGAAGAACAGCCCGAAGCCGACCAGCCAGGCGACACCCCAGGGCCAGTAGAGGAGTCGGGCGTCCGGTTGGAGCTGGCGTGCGGCTGTCCTCTGTTGCTCCCGGATGAGCTGGAGCGCCGCCGCAGCGTCGGTGGGTGGCAGGTCGTCGTCGGGGTTCACACAAACTACTTTACGGCGCAAAGTCAAGGCCAGGTTGACCTCGGCGTCTCGGGCGGGTCCCCGATCACGGCGGGCGTTGCCTATGGTGGGAGTCGTAGCGGCTGATCCGTCGCACAGGACACAGGGGAGGGTCCGTGTCGAGCCCGGGTAGAGAGCTGGAGGTTCAGCCGGAGGCGCTGACGGCGTTCGCCAAGGCGTCCACCGATCGGGCGGCCCGCTTTCGCGAGCTGCACCGCTTGTTTGGCGACGGGCACGTGCCCCGGCACGCGTTCGGGGTGATGCCGGCGTCGTTCAGCCTCGCGGCGGCGTACGCCGAGCAGTTCGAGGCGTGTCTGCAGGGGCTGGCCGAGGGCGCCGAGGTGATGGCGGACATCGCCGAGGGTCTCGACGACACCGCTGACGCCTACACCGGCACCGACGTGGCCAACACCGACATGTTCGTGCCCGGCCGCCCGCCCGCTCCCGACGTCATCGCACCCGGCCCCTGGTCGCCGGGCACCGCTGGCCCGACGGGGCAGGTGCCGGCATGAGCACCGAGGCGTTGCAGCGCAACAAGACCTACTTCGAGCAGATCGTGTCGGGCACCCCCGACCCGTTCAAGCCACTGTCGAACGCGGTGCTCTGGCCCTTCGAACAGCTCCTCGAACTGGTCGCGGGCGAGCCGGACGACCTGATGAAGGCCGCCCAGCTCTGTTTGACCACCGGCGAGGCGGTCCGCGAGATCGCCGGTGAGCAGATCCAGCACCGGGCCCGCCTTCGAGGTGCCTGGTCGGGCGATGCCGCCGAGAGCTTCCACGCCTCGATGGAGTCGGTGGAGGAGGCGATCGAGGAGTTGGCCCGCGGGTTGGACGGCACCAAGGAGGTGCTGGTCGACGCGGCCAACGCGGCGGTCGACGCGTTCAATCTGCTGGTCGAGTTGATCCTCGAGTTCCTGCTCTGGTTCCTCACCGAGGTGATCATCGCGGCGGTGGCGGCGGCGCTCAGCGCCGGCATCTCGCTCGCGGCGACGGTCGTCCGGGTGTTGGCGCGGCTCGCCACCACGGTCGGGCGGATGGTCAAGATCGTCGCGCGGTTCGCCGAGATTCTGACGAAGCTGGCCACCAAGATGCAGAAGGTCGCCGAGCTGCTGATGAAGTACCGTCGGGCGGTTCTGGAGATCCGCAAGGCGAAGAAGGCGTACCGAGCGTGGAACAAGTCCGGGTGGTCGGCCGAGGCCAGGGCGTTCCAGATCGAGAAGTTCAAGACCCTCTTCCCGGGTAAGTTCCTGATCAATCAGGTGTCCCCGGTGAACATCCCCGGCCTCGGTGGGGCCCTCCTGGACACCGGGGTCGGGCTGCACGACGTCTCCGACGGCACCAAGGACCGCAACTACCTTGTGGACGGCACGTACCGCGAGGATCTGGGCCCCTACACCAACGGCGTGCAGAATATCTTCGACTCCATCCTGACCTGATAGGGACCGACATGACCTTTCCCGGTCTGGACCGCATCGAGGCGCTGGCCCGCAACCTGGACGGCTGGCAGCGCGAGCTGGCCGGCAAGATGGCCGAGCTGGAAGACAGCAGCGCCGAGGGCGTGAGCGACTCCGGCCTGGTCCGGGTCACCGCCGCGGCGGACGGGACGATCGTCTCGACCGACGTCAACGCCCGGGCGATGCGCTTCGACTCGTACACCCTGGCCGAGGAGTTCACCGCCGCGGCCAAGCGCGCCCAGGAGGCAGCCGCCGCCCGGGTACGCGAGCTGGTGGGCGAGGTGATCGCCGACGCACCCGGCACCGGCGAGCCCCGCCCGGATCGGTACTGAGCCGATGGCGGACCTCGACTACTCCGACCGGCTCACCCAACTCGTCGAGCCGGGTGAGCAGGTGCTCGCCGTCGCGAAGACGGGGATTGCCCAGGGCGTCCTGCCGCCCGACCCGCCCGAACCACCCGACCCGCAACGACCGGAATCCCCCGGTGCCGGCGGCGTTGTCTCCGGGGTGCTACTCAACCTGATCTCACCGCTGGTCTCCTTCGCGGCGGGGGACCGGCTCGTCGACCGCATCACCTACGGGGTGGCCGGCCGCGGTGCCCCCGGCTCGGCCGCGTCCACCCTGCAGTACTCCCGCCGGCCGGTGCCGCCCGCGACCACGATCGAGGACACCATCCTCGCCGTCACCGACCAGCGGTTCCTCGTCTGCGCGTCCGGGCCGGTCAAGCTGTGGTCGAGCCGGGCCGACGACGAGCGAGCAGCGGCCGAGACCAGGGTCGTTTGGTCGGTGCCGCGAGCCGCGGTCGCCGACGCCCGGGTGGGTTGGCACCGGCTCAACCCGAAGAGGCTGCGGGTCGAGTTCACCGACGGCTCGTGGTTGGCCTTCACCGTGCCGATCGCCGAGTCCGGCAAGCCGCTTCGCGAGATCGCCGCAGCCCTGAGCGACCGCTGACCCTCAGCCGTCGCTCGGCTCGGCCAGCAGTGGCGTGGGCAGGGGCTCGTGGTGCAGCACCGCGAGCCGGGACACCGCCCGGGTGAGCACCACGTACAGCCGGTGCAGCCCGCGCGGTTCGGCCGCGACGATCGCGGCCGGCTCGACCACCACCACATGGTCGTACTCCAGGCCCTTGACCAGCGTCGCGGGCACCACGGTGACGCGCTCCGCGGTCGCCACGTCGTCGGCGGTCGCGGTCGCGACACCGGCGGCGGTCAGCGCCGCGCGCAGCCCGTCGACCGCGTCGTCCGCCGCGATCACACCGACCGAGCCGTCGTGTTCGAGCGCCGCGCGCACCTCGGCCACCGTCGCCGTGATCAGGTCGGTCACGGTACGCACGTCCAGGCCGCCGTCGCGGCGCAGCGACTCGGCCGGCGGTACGTTCACCGCGAGCGCCGGCAGTAGCCGGTTCGCGAACGCGACCACCGCGTCGGGCACCCGGAAACCGATCGTCAACGGGACCACCACGGCGTCCGGCTTGCCCAGGTGGGCCAGGGACTCCTTCCAGTCGGTCGCCGCCCACGGCGCGGTGCCCTGGGCCAGGTCGCCGAGGAGGGTGACCGAGCCGTGCTCGCTGCGCCGGGCGATGGCCCGACACTGCATCGGGGAGAGATCCTGCGCCTCGTCCACCACCACGTGCCCGAACCCGGCGGGTCGTTCGAGCAGCCCGGTCGCCTCGTCGATCAGTACCGCGTCGGCGGCCGTCCAGCGGGTCGCCTTCGCCGTACGTGCCGGCTTCGCCCAGATCAGCAGCGCCTGCTCGGTGTCGCTGAGCAACCCGTCCGCCGCCGCCACGAGCCGGTCCGGGTCGGAGAGCAGGCCGTGCACCAGCCCTTCCGGGGTGAGCGCCGGCCAGACCGCGTCCACGAAGTCGGTCACCGGCCGGCAGCGGCCCATCCGGCGCAGCCAGGCGTCGCTGGGCGACTCCGCCCGCCGTGCCTCGGCCTGCCGTTGCAGCAGGCTCACCACCCGCGCCCGGACCCGCTCCCGGCCGGTGCCGTACGGCAGGCCCTCCCGGCGGGTCTCCTCGACGATCCGGTGCAGCGGCTCCAGCCCGATCCGCCACCGGAACGAGCCGTCCGAGACAGTGATCGAGTCGGTCGGCGCACCGATCTGTGCCTGCACCGCGCGGCGCAGCACGCTCGCCATCCGTACGTCGTGCTTGAGCGCGGCGACCGCCGGCGCCTCGACCGCCCGGACCGGCACCCGGGAGATCAACTCCTCCACCGTGGCCTGCTCGACCTCGACCTCGCCGAGCGCCGGCAGCACCGCCGCGATGTACGACAGGAACGCCCTGTTCGGCCCGACGATCAGCACACCCGCCCGCCGCAACCGTTCCCGGTGCAGGTAGAGCAGGTACGCGGCCCGGTGCAGGCCGACGGCCGTCTTCCCGGTACCCGGCGCGCCCTGCACGCAGATCGACTCGGAAAGGTCAGCCCGGACCAGTTCGTCCTGCTCCGGCTGGATCGTTGCGACGATGTCCCGCATCGGCCCGACGCGCGGTCGCTCGATCTCGGCGGTGAGGATCCGGCTGGTCGTGCCGAGCTCTTCGCCCCGGTCCAGTCGCTCGTCCTCGAAGCTGGTCAGCACCCCGTTGCTGAACCCGAACCGTCGCCGGACCGCCACCCCCTGCGGATCCCGCGCACTGGCCCGGTAGAACGACCGGGAGACCGGCGCCCGCCAGTCCAGAACCAACGGCTCGCCACGCTCGTCGGTGACGTGCCGGCGTCCCACGTGATACCGCCGACCGTCATGACCGGCGTCGCTCCCGCCCGTGCCCGGGCCGCCGTCGGTGGTGGTGCTGCCCGTGGTGTCGCTGCCCGTGGTGTCGCGGCCGGTGGTGGTGCTGTCGGTGGTGTCGCGGCCGGTGGTGGTGCTGTCGGTGGTGTCGCGGCCGGTGGTGGTGCTGTCGGTGGTGTCGCGGCCGGTGGTGGTGCTGCCGGTGGTGGTGCTGTCCGTGGTGTCGCGGTCCGTGGTTCCGCCGAAGTCGAGGCGGCCGAAGAAGAGTGGCGTGGTCGGGTCGTCGGCCAGCTCTGCGACCCGGCGGGCCAGGGTGCGACCGAGCGTCTCCGCCGCGTACGCGTCGCCCGCCACCTGGTCACCGGTGGCGAAGAGGGCTTCGGCCCGCTCCCGCATCCGGCGCAGCGCTGCCCGGGAGGTCGCCAGATGTGCGCGTTCGGCGGCGAGATCGGTGTCGAGGTGGGTGTCGAGGTGGGTGTCGAGGTCAAGTGCGGGCATGCTGACGTCCCATCGTTCACATCTGCTGCGCGCTCGCGTGTCCGGGGGCGGATGGCCGGCCACCCGGCGCGGAGACGTCCGTTCCGGTGCAGCTCACCTTGGCCGTCAAGCGGCCTGCAACCCTACGCTCCCAAGCCCGTCCCTTCCACCGAATTACCCACGCGACCACCCGTAAGAGACGGCGTGTCGCGGGTGGTTCGGTGCCCAGGCGGGCGGGTTGTCGAGTGGTTCGGCGCGAGGTCGGGCGCTGCCAGGTGGTTCGGCGCGACGGCGGGCGCTGCCAGGTGGTCGGCGGCCGAGGTGGTGTGCCCACGAAATGGGTGTCGGCCAGCCCGCCCGCCAGCCCGCCAGCCGCCCGCCCGCCAGCCCGCCGCCCGGCCAGCCCGCCAACCCGGCCCGGCTGTGCGCACCTGCGTGACCGACGTGTGGTGCCGGTGGACCGGAGCATCTGCATGGGCGCGGCAGAGCGGGTGAGCGTCGGAGCCGACCAGTGCGGCTGGCCCCGATGTCGGCGGTGGAGGTGATGGTCGTCGGTATCAGCAGCGCCGGTGGTAGAGGTTGCGTCGTGGTGTGCGCAGCGGGTCGAGCCAGCGGGGCGGGAGGAAGTCGGGCCGGCCATCCGGCGCGATGCGGACCGCCCAGTCGCCTCGATGGACGAGCCGGTGGTGGTAGCCGCAGAGCAGCACCGCGTTGTCGAGCGCCGTCGCTCCACCGTCGGCCCAGTGTCGGACGTGGTGACCATCGCACCATCGGGATGGCCGGTCGCAGCCGGGGAAGGCGCAGCCACCGTCGCGCAGCACCAACGCGCGGCGTAGTGGGCCGGTGAAGAGCCGGCGTTGGCGCCCGACGTCCAGGACCTGGCTGTTGCCGGCCAGCACGGCAGGCAGCACGCCCGCGTCGCAGGCGAGGCGGCGGACTGCGCCCGGCGTGAGGTGCGATCCGGTCTCCAGAGTGCCCGCGCGCACGCCGTTGACCAGCTCGTCCAGTGACACCGTCACCACGAGTTGCGGCCGGTCTCCGCCGTTGTCGGGCAGTTGACCGGTGCGCAACGCCAGCCGACAGACCTCGCCCAGTGCGTCTGCTCGGCGCTGACCGGGGCTGCGGTCGTCGTGCTCACCGGCCGGCGCGCAGAGCGGATCGATCGCCTCACGTAGCAGGCTCGCGGTCTCGGTGTCGAGGCTTCCGCTGAGGCGTACCTGCCCATTGCGCTGCTCGGAGAGGGTGACGTGCCGACGGGCCTCGGCCCGCTCGGTGGCCCGTTCGAGGGCTGCCAGCTCGGCCTGGTCGGCCAGGTCGGGCGCGACGTGCGTGAGGACGCGCTCCCCGAGCCGGCTCAGGATGGCCGGGTCGAAGCGGTCGGCCCAGGCGACCAGCAGTTGGGTGGCCTTGTCTGCCACCTCCGGACCGGCCCCGACCGGAAGGGCCGCGATGGTCTCCGCCACCACCCGACCCTGCTCGACAGTGATGGCACCGCTGAGCAGCGCGTCCCGCACCGCCGGTGGGCGGCATCGACGGAGGCGGCGAGCTGGACCAGCTGGCGGGCGGAGCGCCCGGTGAGCCGAAGCCGCTCCCGAAGCCAGACGGCGGTGGACGAGGCGCCCTGGGCGACCGCCAGGCCGCGGGCGTCCACCTCGCGCACCAGAGCAAGCTGAACGGTGGCCAGCCGCTGCGCCAACACGTGCGTCGCATCGAGGGACGTCAGCAACTCGTCATCGGAGAGCCCCCAGAGCGCGGCTTCGGCGCAGTCGTCGACGGCACCGCCCGCCTGCGCCAACGCTCTCAACATGAAGACAGAATAGAACGCCTGTACGACACTTTGGGTTCATGTTGATCAATGGCTCCCCGCGCTTGGTCGATCGCCCTGATCCGCCCGACGTCCACTCGCTTTGTCCCTCGCTGCGCCCGGCGCCCGACTCGCCCACCGAGCTACCCCCACAGGGCCCGCGCCGGCTTCCGCGCCCGCGCCGGCTTCCGCGCCCGCGCCGGCTTCCGCGCCCGCGCCGGCTTCCGCGCCCGCGCCGGCTTCCGCGCCCGCGCCGGCTTCCGCGCCCGCGCCGGCTTCCGCGCCTTCTTCATCCGCGAGACGCTGAACGGTTCAGCCACCACGTACGGCCTGGTCAGCGCCGCGTGGATGGCCGGCATGCCGCCCGGTGGCTGGCTCGCCGCCCGCCTCGCCCACCGGCTCGACGACGACGGTGCGCTGGTACGTGGGGTGCTGGCCACGTTGGCCGGGTGCAGCCTCATGGTGCTGCTCTCCGCGATGGTGCCGCAGGCGGGTCTGCTGGTGCCGCTCTGGCTGGTGGCCGGCGCGGCGAACGGCGGTGAGAACGTGTTCGCCAACCTGCTCACCGCGCGCCGGGTGCCGGAGGCGATGCGGGCTCGGGCGTACGCCAGCTACGGCGCGGCGGTGCAGGGCGGCTCGATGGCCGGCTTTCTGATCGGTGGGGCGTTGCTCGCGGCCGTTCCGCCCCGGCCACTGATCGCTGGCGCGGGTGTGGCCGGGTTGCTGGTGGTGCTGGTCTTCGTGCCGGTCGTAGCCAGGGCGGTACGACGGGCTCCGCTGGACGACCCGCACGGAGCGCCGCTGGACGACCCCCAGGGACCGCAGCGCCAACGGCGCGCCGGGGCGGATGCGGGGTTGGCCACTTCGGGCCGGCCCGCCGAGCCGGAGCCGGACGCCGGGGCTACCGTCGGCTCATGGCTGAGCGCATCGCACGCCCGCGGGTCGGGCACATCCAGTTCCTGAACTGCCTGCCGATCTACTGGGGTCTGATGCGCTCCGGTGCACTGCTCGACGTCGACCTGCACAAGGATTCGCCCGACCAGCTGAACGCCGCGCTGGTCGCCGGTGACCTGGACATCGGGCCGATCTCGCTCCTGGAATACCTGCGGCACGCCGACGAGCTGCTGCTCCTGCCGGACCTGGCCGTGGGAAGCGACGGGCCGGTGCTCTCGGTCAACGTGGTGTCCACCCGTCCCCTCACCGAGCTGGACGGTGCCCGGGTGGCGCTCGGCTCGACGTCGCGGACCGGGGTGATGCTGGCCCAGCTCCTCCTCGCCGAGCGGTACAACGTTCGGCCCGACTACTACCGCTGCCCGCCGGACCTGACCCAGATGCTGTTGGAGGCCGACGCCGGGGTCCTGATCGGGGACGTGGCGCTGCGGGCGCTCCACGAGGCTCCGCAGCGGGGCCTCACGGTCACCGACCTCGGGCAGGCGTGGCGGGAGTGGACCGGCCTGCCGATGGTCTTCGCCGTCTGGGCTGTTCGTCGAGACTTCGCCGCCGCCCATCCGGGCCTGGTCAAGGAGGTGCACGAGGCGTTCCTGCGCTCTCGGGACCTCTGCCTCGCCGAGCTGGACCAGGTTGCCGAGGCGGCGGCCCGGTGGGAGACGTTCGACGCGGCGACGCTGGCCACGTACTTCCGGACCCTGGACTTCTCCCTCGGCGACCGGCAGGTCGCCGGGCTGCGCGAGTGGGCCCGGCGGGCCGCCGCGATCGGCGAGGCGCCGGCACTGCCGGATGGCGGCCCGGAGTTCTTCGCCGGCTGATCGACCGGCGCCAGCAAGCGCACCTCAGAGGCCGGGGCGCAGCTCAGACGCCGGGCGTACCTCAGACACCGGGGCGCAGCAGCGCCTCGGTGATCTTTTCGCAGTTCTTCATGCCGTAGTCGTAGCCCATGTCGATCGGGTACTTGACCATCACGCCCATCGTCCAGGTGTCACCGATGGCCAGGCAGTTGATGTGCATCTCCTGCTCCTTGGTCCGGTCGATCCACCCGTTCTTGATGGCGATCTGCTTCTGCTCGGCGGCCGGGAAGGCCTTGCGGATGCCGAAGTCGCCGGCACCACGGACCAGCTTCATCTCGTTGAGCAACCACTTGGTCCACTTGGGACCGGCGGCGGTGCCGGTGGCGATGCAGTTGCCCAGCCGGGCGGTGTCCCGGGGGGAGAGCGCCGTCCGGGACCAGCCCTTGTCGGGGGCGACGCTGCTGTCGGTGAGCTTGCACATGGAGAGCAGCCGTTTGATCGAGGCGTCCCGGCCGACCAAGTTGTAGAACTGCTCGGCCCGGGTGTTGTCACTGTCCCGGATGATCCGTGTCGCGTCGGCGAGCTTCGCGTCGCTCGGCGTCTGGCCGGCGTCGGCGGCGCGACGCAGGTAGTCGGCGACGATCCAGGACTTGATCATCGAGGCGGTCGTGCTGGTCTCGTCCATGTTCTTCGAGCCGATGATCTTCCCGGTCCGGCGGTCCAGCACACTCCAGGAGTACCAGCCCTCAATGTCCAGGTTGAGATCCTTGGCCACGAAGGGCAGCGGCTCCAGTGACGGGCTGGGGCTCGGTGACGGCGAGGAAGGCTGACGGGCGCTGCGGTCCGTGGCCGCGCCGGTGGACCGGTCACTGGCCGTGCCGGAATCACCCCACTTGGCAGCGGCGGACGACTCGAACGGCGATCCGGGCAGCAGTCGCAGCGAGACCAGCACCAGCCCGATCAGGATGACCGCGATGGCGATCAACCGAAGCGGGGACGCCTCGCCACCGCCGCCGCGTCGGTCGGCCCGACGATTGCCGGCCATCAGAGCTTCCCGAGCGGTTGCTGCGGCACCTTGAGAGCGGCGCCCGGCTGTGGGGTGACCAACTGGGTGGCCACGCTGGCGCAGACCTTCGCGCCATAGTCCAGCCCGCTCTTGATCGGGTAACGCAACATCACGGCGAGACTCCATTTACCCGAGACGGCGAGGCAGTTGACATGCCAGTTGCCGTCGTAGTTGATCGGGGTCCAACCGTTCTTGATGCTAACGGGGCCCTGAGCGGTGATCGATTTCGGCAGGCCGTCGATGATCCCCCAGCGCCCACCGCCCGAGCTTGCCTTCTGGTCCTTGGCTGCGGTGGTGCCGCGAACCTGGCTCATCTCGCTGAGCACCCATTTGGTCCACTTCGGGCCGGCGGCCTTACCGTCGGCGATGCAGTCGCCAACCCGCACCGCGTCGCGGGGGGACATCCGGGTGAAGCTCCACCAGCCCTCGTACTTCGGTACGTTGCCGCGCTTGGTGTCGGTCAGGCCGCAGATCTTGATCGCACGCTGGATGACCGGCCCGGGCTGCCCACCCGGCGGCACCCGGTACGAGCCACCCGCAGCGGCGTAGACCTCGTTGGCCGCATTGTCGTTGCTGTCCCGGATGGCGAGGCTGGCGGCCTTCTTCAGCGACGCGGTGGGCTCCTTGTCGCCGAGCTGGCGCAGGTAGTCGGAGACGATCCACGCCTTGATCATCGACTCGGTGGAGCTGGTAGCGGTCATGTTCGGCGATCCGGAGATCTTGCCCGTCTGCCGATCCATCAGCGCCCAGGAGAAGAAGTCGCCCTGGAAGCTCACCGACACCGGGCCGGCCGCCAACGTGGGCGGTGGCGGCGGGGTGGGTGAGGGCGCAGCGACGGTCGATGCGGCACCGCCGCCGCCTCCGCTGCTGTCGCCGTCGGAGAGCCGGGCGTACGCGGTGGGAACCAGCAGAACGCCACCGAGCAGGACCGCCACGACGGCGAGCACCATGGTCACGCGAGATCGCATGAGTTGGGTGAGCTCCAGATGTCAGGGCCGGGGGGACCGGCTTGTTGTCCGGACAGATCGGCTGATCGCCAAGGCCGGGGGAGATGACCTCTGTCGGGCGGCAATCGTCTGAAGCCGATCGGTGTGACGGCGGAAAGTCTACGTCCGGTTGCGCGACTCGCCAGGATCCGACACTAGGCAACCTGCGATAAAGGCGGGATATGCGACCGGTATGCCTTTCTTGCGGTGATTCACCTTCGTTTCGTGGTCTAAGTCACTGGCGAACTCTGGTCGCCTGGGTAACGCAAAGCGCTCATTCCGTTACGGATGGGATCCCCGGATTCCTGTTACACGCTCTGGTTTCTTGGGTCGCAAGCTGTAACACTTGTCCTCATGTATGGCAACGACTTCTCGCCCCCCGACAACGCGTCGGGTGACGCCCCGGGCGGCGGCCTGCTGAGCGAGGTCGAGGCTGCCGAGGCCGAGCTTCGCGCGGCCGCGGCGCGCGGTCGCCGTGGTGGACCCGCGCCGGACGAGGACCTGGCGGCGTACTTCGCCGAGGTGGTCGACGCCGAGCAGAAGATCGAGCCACGGGACTGGATGCCCGACGCGTACCGCCGGACGCTGATCCGGCAGATCGCGCAGCACGCCCACTCCGAGATCATCGGCATGCAGCCGGAGGGCAACTGGATCAGCCGGGCGCCCTCGCTCAAGCGCAAGGCGATCCTGCTCGCCAAGGTGCAGGACGAGGCGGGCCACGGCCTCTACCTCTACGCCGCGGCCGAGACCCTCGGCATCAGCCGCGACGAGCTGGTCCAGTTGCTCCTCGACGGGCGGCAGAAGTACAGCTCGATCTTCAACTACCCCACCCTGAGTTGGGCCGACGTGGGCGCGATCGGTTGGCTGGTGGATGGTGCGGCGATCGTCAACCAGGTGCCCCTGTGCCGCTGCTCGTACGGCCCGTACGCCCGCGCGATGATCCGGGTCTGCAAGGAGGAGTCGTTCCACCAGCGTCAGGGTTACGAGATCCTGCACACCCTGGCGCACGGCACCCCGGGGCAGCGGGCGATGGCCCAGGACGCGGTGGACCGCTGGTGGTACCCGTCGCTGGCCATGTTCGGCCCGCCCGACGGCGACTCCACGCACTCCGCCCAGTCGATGGCCTGGAAGATCAAGCGCTTCTCCAACGACGACCTGCGCCAGCGCTTCGTCGACATGTGCGTGCAGCAGGCCGAGATCCTCGGGCTGCGCATCCCCGACGACGACCTGCGCTGGAACGAGGAGCGGCAGGCGTACGACTACACCCAGCCGGACTACGACGAGCTGATGCGGGTGATTTCCGGCGACGGGCCGTGCAACCGGGAGCGGATGGCCCACCGCCGGGCCGCGCACGCCGATGGCGCATGGGTCCGCGAGGCCGCCACGGCGTACGCCGCGAAGCGGGCGGAGAACAGGGAGAAGGTTGCCGCGTGAACACCGAACACTCGCCTCTGTGGGAGGTCTTCGTGCGGGCCCGGCGGGGGTTGTCGCACACCCACGTCGGCAGCCTGCACGCCCCCGACGCCGAGTTGGCCCTGCGCAACGCCCGGGACCTCTACACCCGCCGCCAGGAGGGCGTGTCGATCTGGGTGGTGCCGGCCGGGGCGATCACCGCGTCCAGCCCGGACGAGAAGGACGCCTTCTTCGACCCGGCCGCCGACAAGGTCTACCGCCACCCCACCTTCTACGAGGTGCCGGACGGGGTGGCCCACCTGTGAGCAAGCCGTTCGATTTCACCCTCAGCCTCGGCGACGACGCGTTGATCGCGGCCCAGCGGCTGGCCGAGTGGACGACGCGCGCCCCGGAGATGGAAGAGGACATCGCGCTGGCCAACATCGCCCTCGACCAGCTCGGCGCGGCCCGCCTGCTGCTGTCGTACGCGGGTGAGCTGGAGGGCGCCGGCCGCGACGAGGACGCGTTGGCGTACCTGCGCGACGACCGCGAGTTCCGCAACGCGCTCCTGGTCGAGCTGCCCAACGGCGACTTCGCGGTGACGATGGCGAAGCTGTTCTTCCTGGCCGCGTACCAGCTGCCGCTGTACGCGGCGCTGGCCGGTTGCGCGGACGAGCGGCTGGCCGCGATCGGCGCCAAGGCGCGCAAGGAGTCGGCGTACCACCTGGATCACGGCGCGCTGTGGGTGAAGCGGCTCGGCGACGGCACCGAGGAGTCGCACCGTCGGATGCAGGCCGCCGTCGACCAGGTGTGGCCGTACACCCACGAGTTGTTCGCCGCGGACCCGGCGGCGCCGGTCGACCCGGCCACCCTGCGGCCGGCGTTCGACGAGACCGTCGGCCCGGTGCTGGCCGAGGCGACGCTCACCCGACCGGAGAGCAGCTGGGCGCCGGCCGGCGGGCGGGCCGGCGTGCACACCGAGCACCTGGCCTACCTGCTCGCCGAGATGCAGGTGCTGCACCGTGCCCACCCCGGAGCACAGTGGTGAGTGCTCGGGAGGCCGTCGCCGGCGTGGTGGACCCGGAGATCCGGGTGATCACGATCGACGAGCTGGGCATCCTGCGGGCGGTCGAGGAGGACTCGACCAGCGGTCGGGTCACCGTCACCATCACCCCGACCTACACCGGCTGCCCGGCGATGGACGTGATCCGGGCCGACATCCGCCGCACGCTCGCGGTCGCGGGTTACCCCGACGCCGAGGTCCGCACCGTCTACAGCCCACCGTGGAGCACCGACTGGATCTCCGAGGGTGGGCGGGCCAAGCTCGCCGCCGCCGGGATCGCCCCGCCGGCCCCGGTGCCCGCCGCCGGCGTGGTGTCGTTGACGCTCGCGGTCCGCTGTCCGCAGTGCGGCTCGCCGGAGACCGAGCAGGTCAGCCGTTTCGGCTCCACCGCGTGCAAGGCGTTGTGGCGTTGCCGGTCCTGCTCCGAACCTTTCGACCACCTGAAGGCGCTGTGACTGTCACCATCACCCGCCCGGTCCGCCGCCGACCGGTCTTCCACCCGCTGTCCGTCGCCGCTGTCGACCGGCTCACCGACGATGCCGTGGCGGTGACCTTCGCCGTACCGGAGGAGCTGCGGGAGACCTTCGCGTTCCGCGCCGGCCAGCACCTCACGGTGCGTCGCCCCGGCGGAGCCGGGCCCACCGGCTCCGCTGGTGCCGACGGCACGGAGGTGCGGCGGTCGTACTCGATCTGCTCCACGCCTGAGGACCTGGCCCGGCACGGCCGGTTGCGGATCGGGGTGCGGGAGATCCCCGACGGCGCCTTCTCGGCGTACGCGTGCGGGGCGCTGCGCCGTGGCGACACGGTCGAGGTGCTGCCGCCGCTGGGCACCTTCACCACGGCCTTCGCGCCGGACCGGGCGCGGCACTACGGCGCGGTCGTCGCCGGCTCCGGCATCACGCCGGTGCTCGCGCTGGTCGCGACCGCCCTGGCCGTCGAGCCGGCCAGCACCTTCACCCTGGTGTACGGCAACCGCACGGCGAACACGGTGATGTTCGCCGAGGAGTTGGCCGATCTGAAGGACCGCTATCCCACCCGGCTGCACCTGGTGCACGTGCTTTCCCGGGAGCAGGGTGAGTCGGCACTGCTCTCCGGGCGGATCGACGCCGAGCGGCTGGGCCGGTTGCTGGGCACCATCGTGCCGGGCGACGTCATCGAAGAGTGGTTCCTCTGCGGCCCGTACGGCATGGTGGTCGACGTCCGGGACGTGCTGACCGGGCGCGGGCTGCCCGAGTCGACGGTGCACACCGAGCTGTTCCACGTCGACGCGCCGCCGGAGCCGGTGCGTCGCCCCGCCGACCAGGCGGGCGCCGGGGCCGAGGTCACCATCGTGCTGGACGGCCGGTCGTCGAGCTTCACGATGGGCCGCGAGGAGCGGGTGCTGGACGCCGCGCTGAAGGTGCGTGGCGAGCTGCCGTACGCCTGCAAGGGTGGTGTCTGCTCGACCTGCAAGGCGAAGGTCGTCGACGGTGCGGTCACGATGGCCCGCAACTACGCCCTGGAGCCGGACGAGCTGGCCGCCGGCTACGTCCTGACCTGTCAGTCCAGCCCGACAACGGACAGGCTCACGGTCGACTACGACGCCTGAACGGCGTGATCAGCCGGTGCCGTCGGCAGGGCCAGCCCGCGACCAGCCGTGGTGTGCGGAGCGAGTCACAGCCCTGAGCACCCCTCAGGGAGAGGGCGCGTGGTCGGCGTAGGCTCGGGGCGTGACGGTGAGCCGGGAGATCGACGACATCCTGCAGCGCGGCGCGGACGGTGGGCGGATCGCGCCCGAGGAGGCCCTGCTGCTCTACACCGAGGCGCCCTTCCACGCGCTGGGCGAGGCGGCGGACGCGGTGCGCCGGCGGCGTTACCCGGACAACATCGTCACGTACCTGATCGACCGCAACATCAACTACACGAACGTCTGCGTGACGGCGTGCAAGTTCTGCGCCTTCTACCGTGCTCCCAAGCACAAGGAAGGGTGGACCCACCCGACCGAGGAGATCCTGCGCCGGTGCGGCGAGGCGGTCGAGCTGGGCGCGACCCAGGTGATGCTCCAGGGCGGGCACCACCCGGACTACGGGGTCGAGTACTACGAGGAGCTGTTCTCCTCGGTGAAGCAGGCGTACCCGCAGCTGGTCATCCACTCGATCGGGCCGAGCGAGATCCTGCACATGGCCAAGGTCTCCGGCGTGAGCCTGGACGAGGCCATCGCGCGGATCAAGGTCGCCGGCCTGGACTCGATCGCCGGCGCCGGGGCGGAGATGCTGCCCGAGCGGCCGCGTAAGGCCATCGCGCCGCTCAAGGAGTCGGGCGAGCGCTGGCTGGAGGTCATGGAGCTGGCCCACCGGCAGGGCATCGAGTCGACCGCCACCATGATGATGGGCACCGGTGAGACGCACGCCGAGCGGATCGAGCACCTGCGGATGATCCGCGACGTGCAGGACCGCACCCGCGGCTTCCGGTCCTTCATCCCGTGGACGTACCAGCCGGAGAACAACCACCTCAAGGGCCGCACCCAGGCGACCACGCTGGAGTACCTGCGGTTGGTCGCGGTGGCCCGACTCTTCTTCGAGACCGTGCCGCACCTGCAGGCGTCCTGGCTGACCACCGGCAAGGACGTCGGGCAGCTCGCGCTGCACATGGGCGTGGACGACCTCGGCTCGATCATGTTGGAGGAGAACGTCATCTCCTCTGCCGGCGCGCGGCACCGCTCCAACCTGCACGAGCTGATCGGCATGATCCGTTCGGCGGACCGGATCCCCGCGCAGCGGGACACCCTCTACAACCGGCTGGCCGTGCACCACACGCCGGCTGACGACCCGACCGACGAGCGGGTGGTCTCACACTTCTCCTCGATCGCGCTGCCCGGCGGCGGCGCGGGCCGGTCCCTGCCACTGGTCGAGGTCAACTGACGCGGGTGGACGTCCAGCCGTTCGGCTGACCGGGGCTCATGCTCCTGCCCGGACGCACCGGCGGTACGGGTGGTCCCCGCCGCCGCAGCGTCAGGCTGTCGGGTGCGGGGGTGGTGGAGATGATCCTCTGCGGCTAGCGTCGCGGCTCGTATCCGTCGCCACGTGGATCGGCGAAATCAGCGCGACCGTGCTGGTGGCGGATGGTCTGATGGTCCTGGTCGTGGGCTGTCCTCCATCGGCCCGTTGAGGGTCGTTCATATAACGCACGGCGGTGCGGGCGGGATGGGTGACCATCCCGCCCGTACCGTCTGGCCAGCCTGGGCCGGACGGATAAATGCGGGTTCGCGTGCTGGCGTGGGAGACCGGGCTTCGATAGCGTCCGCTCGTTCCGCAACCATTCTTTCTTCCCTACCCCCGGGGGACTGATGACAGCGTTTCACCGCTCGACCCTGGTTCGCGCCAGCGTCGTGGCGTTGCTCGCGGCTGGTGGCCTGGCTGCCGTGGCCGCCCCGGTACTGGCCGCCGAGCAGGCCGATCTGGCCCTGGTGCCGCTCAGTTACAACCTGGCCAAGGGAGTCACGGAGGCCAAGAGCAAGCCGTTCAAGTTCGTGGTCGACAACAGCCGGAGCAAGGAAGACGCCAAGGGCGTCAGTTACACCGTCGACACCAGCAAGTTGAAGACGAACAAGGTCCGGGTCGTGGTGCCCGACGGCTGCCGGGTGAACGGCAAGAAGTTCACCTGCCGTCTCGGCGACGTTCCCGCCGGCACCAGCGAGGACTTCGGCATCCCGATCTTCTCCACCGGTGGTCGGGGCGCGGCCGGCACGCTGGTGGTCACCATCCGTGCGGCCACCGACGACCCCAACAAGGAAGACAACAAGGTCGAGCACGACATCACCGTGACCGAGCCCGGCTACGACCTGACCAGTTGGGTGCAGGACGTCAACGCGAACGTCGTGGTGAACGGCGTCAGCGGCGACGACCCCGATCTCCGGCCGGTGCGCCCGGGCGAGACGGTGCCACTGGACTGGGCGGTCTACAACGACGGCAGCCGTAAGGCCACCGGCCTCTCCTACGTGCTCACCCTCCCGGCCGGAGTCACCTTCGACACCCTGCCGGACACCTGCACCGCGCAGACCTTCGGCGTCGCCCAGGCGTTCTGCCAGGACGGCGGCGCGGTGATCCGGCCCGGTGAGTTCTACACGGCGGACATCAAGGTGACCGTCGGCAAGGACGTCACCGAGCCGGTGCTGCGGGTCGGCGAGCTGGTGGCGCACGGTCTGGACGCGGCGACGGGTAGGCCCGAGGAGCAGGCCGAGCGGGCGACCAGTGCCCAGCGGAAGACCTTCACCGAGGTCGACGAGGGTGACAACCAGGCGGTCTTCGACGTCTTCGTCGACCTGACCGTGCAGCCGACGCCGACGGCCACGCCGACGCCGACGGCCACGCCGACGCCGACGGCCACGCCGACGCCGACGGCCACGCCGACGCCGACGGCCACGCCGACGCCGACGGCCACGCCGACGCCGACGGCCACGCCGACGCCGACGGCCACGCCGACGCCGACGGCCACGCCGACGCCGACGGCCACGCCGACGCCGACGGCCACGCCGACGCCGACGGCCACGCCGACGCCGACGGCCACGCCGACGCCGACGGCCACGCCGACGCCGACGGCCACGCCGACGCCGACGGCCACGCCGACGCCGACGGCCACGCCGACGCCGACGGCCACGCCGACGCCCACGGCCACCCCGACCGAGACGCCGACCCCGACGGAGACGGCGACGCCCACGGCCACGCCGACGCCGACGGAGACACCCACGCCGACCGAGACGCCTACTGCGACGGCCACGCCGACGCCGACCACGACCGTCACTCCGACGCCGGGTGGCACGCCGAACCCGAGCGGTACGACCACACCGGGCACGACCACGTCGCCGGTTGCCGGTGGCGGCGGCTCCGACGGCGGCGGCCTGCCGGTGACCGGTGTGCAGGTCGGCCTGATCGGCGGCATCGGCGCGATCATCCTGCTCGTGGGCGGGGCGCTGCTGGTGCTCTCCCGCCGGCGCAAGGTCGTCCTGGTGGCTCCGAGCGACGAGACGTCGACCGACTGACGCAGGCGCGCTGGCAACAAGCGCGCTGACAGAGGCGCCATGGCAGAGGCGTTCTGAGGTGGGCACGACGCGAGGGCGGGGTGGGCGACCACCCCGCCCTTTCGCGTTCCGGGAGCGCGTGCCGCCCCACCCAGCGAGTGTCGGTTGGCGGGCGGCTGGCAGAGTGGAGGGGTGAGCCGTACCCCGCAGGGCCAGCGCGCCAGTCTGGACAAGCAGCCGCACGAGGTCGCCGCGATGTTCGACGGCGTGGCAGAGCGTTACGACCTGACCAACACGGTGATCTCGCTGGGTCAGGACCGCTCCTGGCGCCGGGCCACCCGGGCGGCGCTCGGGCTGCGGCCGGGCGAGCGGGTGCTGGACGTGGGCGCGGGCACCGGCGTCTCGACGCGCGAGCTGGCCCAGTCCGGGGCGTACGCGGTCGGGGTCGACCTGTCGCTGGGCATGCTGCACACCGGCAAGCGGGCCCGGCCCGAGGTGCCGCTGCTGGCGGGAGACGCGCTGCGCCTGCCGTTCGCCGACGCCAGCTTCGACGCGGTGACCATCTCCTTCGCGCTGCGCAACGTCAACGACACCGACGCGGCGCTGCGTGAGCTGGCCCGGGTGACCCGGCCGGGTGGGCGGCTGGTGGTCTGCGAGTTCAGCACCCCGGTCAACCCGGTCTTCCGGACGGTCTACCTGTCGTACCTGATGCGGTCGTTGCCGGTGGTGGCCCGCACGGTGTCGAGCAACCCCGAGGCGTACGTCTATCTCGCCGAGTCGGTCCGGGCCTGGCCGGCGCAGTCCGCGCTGGCCGGGCGGGTCACCGCGGCCGGGTGGGGACGGGTGGCGTGGCGCAACCTGACCGGTGGCGTGGTGGCCCTGCACCGGGGGATCCGCGAGTAGGTCGGGCGCTGCGCGAGGACGGGCACGGACATTATTCAGGTTTCGTGAATAGAGGTTTTTAGTCCACTTTGCCCCTTAGGCTGGTCCGTATGACCGGATCACACCCGGCGGACCCGGTGGCCGCCACCGATGACGACGCGGCCGAACTCATCGCGCAACTGCGCGCGTTGGCCGGAGCCGATCCGGCGGAGGTCCGGCAGGTCGTCGCCGAGGTGTTGGCGGCGCTGGATCGGGCGGCGGGTGGTGCGCTTCGCGAGCACCTGCCGGAGACCATCCGGGTCGATGCGGGTCTGGACGCCCCCAGCCCGGCCTGACACCTGACTGCTGTGGACGGTCGAGGGCTGTCACATCGGCGAGTTAGGTACCCCTGATCCTGTGCAGGTATGACGCCGGTCATACACTCGTCCCGTCTGGCTTGTGAAGCATTTCACGAGCGTGCGGGAGGAGGCGCGGATGACCGCGGTGGAGCACGACGCCGACGTCATCGTCGTGGGCGCCGGTCCCGGTGGATCAGCGACTGCGTACCACCTGGCCCGGCACGGCGTACGGGTGCTGTTGTTGGAGAAGACCGAGTTCCCACGGGAGAAGGTCTGCGGCGACGGGTTGACCCCGCGCGCGGTGCGCCAGCTCATCCGGATGGGTGTGGACACCTCGCCCGAGGCGGGCTGGCTGCACAACCGTGGCCTGCGGGTCATCGGCGGCGGGGTCCGGCTCGAACTGGACTGGCCGGAGCTCGCCAGCTTCCCCAACTACGGTCTGGTGCGGACGAGACTGGACTTCGACGACCTGCTCGCCCAGCGGGCGGTGGCCGCCGGCGCCAAGCTGCGGACCAACGTCAACGTGCTGGGCCCGGTGCTCGACGGCGACGGCCGGGTCACCGGCGTCGAGGCGGAGGTCGGTCCGGGCAAGGAGCCCATTACCTTCCACGCCCCGCTGGTCGTCGCGGCGGACGGGGTCTCCGGCCGGTTCCCGCTCGCGCTCGGGCTGGCCAAGCGCGAGGACCGGCCGATCGGTGTGGCCGTCCGTCGCTACTACCGCTCGCCTGCCAAGCACGACGACAACTACCTGGAGTCGTGGCTGGAGCTGCGCAGCAAGGACAGCGGCGACAACCTGCTGCCCGGGTACGGCTGGATCTTCGGCCTCGGTGACGGCCGGGTCAACGTCGGCCTCGGCGTGCTCAACTCGTCCTCCGCGTTCGGCAAGACCAACTACCGCCGGCTGCTCACCGACTGGCTCGCCAACACCCCCGAGGACTGGGGGATGACCGACGAGACCAACGCCGACGGCCCGATCCTCGGCGCCGCGCTGCCGATGGGCTTCAACCGCGTGCCGCACTACACCCGTGGCGTGCTGCTGGTCGGCGACTCCGGCGGCATGGTCAACCCGTTCAACGGTGAGGGCATCGCGTACGCGATGGAGTCCGGCGAGCTGGCCGCGGAGGTCGCGGTCCAGGCCCTCGCCCGGCCGGCCGGCCCGGAGCGGGAGCGGGCGCTGATGGCGTACCCGAACGAGCTGAAGGCCCGGCTCGGCGGCTACTACCGGTTGGGCGGCATCTTCGTGAAACTGATCGGCCGCCCGGAGATCATGCGGATCGCCACCAAACACGGCATGCCGCATCCGACGCTGATGCGTTTCGTGCTCAAGCTGCTGGCCAATCTGACCGACCCGCGTGGCGGGGACGCGATGGACCGGGTCATCAACGCGATGACGAAGGCCGCGCCGGCCGTATAAGTAGGACGGCATCGGTGCTGGTCACGGCCCCGATGCTGACAAAGATCGACCCCCGCCGACTGCCACTGCGAGGGACGTGAATAGTGTGATTTTCGTCAAGCACCGAGGGCAGGGAAGGACGAGCAGGAGAAAACGATGTCGCTCTCGCCTTACGCACCGATCATCGGGCTGTTCGCCCTCGCCGCGGCGTTCTCGCTGTTTTCCGTTGGCGCCGCCCGCTTCGCCGGTCCCCGTCGCTACAACAAGGCCAAACTCGAGGCTTACGAGTGCGGCATCGAGCCCAGCCCGCAGCCGGTCGGCGGCGGGCGGTTCCCGATCAAGTTCTACCTGACGGCGATGCTCTTCATCGTCTTCGACATCGAGATCATCTTCCTCTACCCCTGGGCGGTCTCGTTCGACGCTCTGCCGATCTTCGGCTTCGTGGAGATGGTCCTGTTCATCGTCGCGGTCTTCGTTGCGTACGCCTACGTGTGGCGGCGCGGCGGCCTGGACTGGGACTGAGGAAGGAACGTCAGATGGGCATCGAGGAGAAGCTTCCCGCCGGCGTCCTGCTCACCTCGGTGGAGAAGCTGGTCAACTGGTCCCGGAAGTCGTCCGTGTGGGGCGCCACCTTCGGCCTGGCCTGCTGCGCCATCGAGATGATGGCCGCCGGTGGTCCGCACTACGACATGGGCCGCTGGGGCATGGAGGTCTTCCGGGCGTCGCCCCGGCAGGCCGACCTGATGATCGTGGCCGGCCGGGTGAGTCAGAAGATGGCCCCGGTGCTGCGCCAGATCTACGACCAGATGGCCGAGCCCCGCTGGGTGCTCTCGATGGGCGTCTGCGCCAGCAGCGGTGGCATGTTCAACAACTACGCGATCGTGCAGGGCGTCGACCACGTGGTGCCGGTCGACATGTACCTGCCCGGCTGCCCGCCCCGGCCGGAGATGCTCATCGACGCGATCCTCAAGCTCCGCGAGAAGATCATGTATGAGCCGCTGGGGCCGAACGGCCGCAAGATGCTGGCGGCCCGCCAGGAGCGCGGGGATGTTCCGGTCGTGCCGTACGGCTCCATGCCGTCCTCCTACCGCAAGGACAAGGCCCGGCGTGCCGAGTGGACCCGCGCGGTCCGCGAGGGCCGCGAGGAGCAGCTGCGGATCGAGAACTGGATGAACGCTCAGAACCACCTCCACCCGCAGGTAGGCCCGAAATGACGTCACCCACGGACAAGCCAAACGACGGCGGCGTACCGCTGCCGGTGGTGCCGGCCGGCGCCACCAGTGGTGCCCCCGCCGAGTTCCCGCCGGCCAGCCCGGCCGGTCGCGGGATGTTCGGCAACCACGGCACCGGCGACGTGTCCGGCTACGGCGGCCTGGTCCGCCAGCGCCAGCCCATCGAGGAGGCGTCCCGGCCGTACGGGGGCTACTTCGACGAGGTCCGCGACGCGTTGGAGGAGGCGTACCCGGCCTTCGGTGACGCGATCGAGAAGGTCGTGGTCGACCGGGGTGAGCTGACCCTGCACGTACGCCCGGAGCGGATCGCCGAGGTCTGCCAGGTGATGCGGGACGACCTGGCGCTGCGGTTCGAGCTGTGCTCGTCGGTGTCCGGTGTGGACTACCTCGGTGCCGACGAGCGGCGCCTGCACGTGGTCTACCTGCTCACCTCGATGACGTACCGGCGGCGGGTCCGGCTGGAGGCCGCGGTCTCCGTCGAGGCACCGCACCTGCCCAGCGTGACCGCCGTCTACCCGACCGCGGACTGGCAGGAGCGGGAGGCGTACGACATGTTCGGCATCGTCTTCGACGGCCACCCCAACCTGACCCGGATCCTCATGCCGGACGACTGGGAGGGCCACCCGCAGCGTAAGGACTACCCGCTCGGCGGCGTCCCCGTCGAGTACAAGGGCGCGGAGATCCAGCCGCCGGACACGCGGAGGTCGTACCAGTGACGACGTCGAACTACGCCAGCGAGCGCGAGACCACCGAGGGTCGGGTCTTCACCGTCACCGGTGGGGACTGGGACACGATCGTCTCGGGCACCGACCCGATCAACGACGAGCGGATCGTGGTCAACATGGGTCCGCAGCACCCGTCCACGCACGGGGTGCTGCGGCTGATCCTGGAGCTGGAGGGCGAGACGGTCCGCGAGGCCCGCTCCGTCGTCGGCTACCTGCACACCGGCATCGAGAAGAACCTCGAATACCGCAACTGGGTCCAGGGCTCGACGTTCGTGACCCGGATGGACTACCTCGCCCCGATCTTCAACGAGACGGCGTACGCCCTCGCGGTCGAGAAGCTGCTCGGCATCACCGACGACATCACCGAGCGGGCCACCACCATCCGCGTGCTGATGATGGAGCTCAACCGGATCTCGTCGCACCTGGTCTGGCTGGCCACCACCGGCATGGAGCTGGGCGCGATCTCGATCATGCTGTACGGCTTCCGCGAGCGGGAGTACATCCTCGACATCTTCGAGACCATCACCGGCCTGCGGATGAACCACGCGTACGTCCGGCCGGGCGGCGTGGCGCAGGACGTGCCGGACGAGGCGATCGTCAAGATCCGCGAGTTCCTCAAGATGATGCCGAAGAAGCTCAAGGAGTACGAGGACCTGCTCTCCGGCCAGCCGATCTGGACCGAGCGGACGAAGAACGTCGCGGTGCTGGACGTGACCGGCTGCGTGGCGCTCGGCATCACCGGGCCGGTGCTGCGCTCCGCCGGACTTGCGTGGGACCTGCGCAAGACCATGCCGTACTGCGGCTACGAGACGTACGAGTTCGACGTGCCGACCCACCCCGACGGTGACGTGTGGGGTCGCTACCAGGTCCGGCTCGCCGAGATCCGGGAGTCGATGAAGCTGGTCGAGCAGGCACTGGACCGCCTCCGTCCGGGCCCGGTGATGGTTGCCGATCGCAAGATCGCCTGGCCGGCGCAGCTGGCCATCGGCGTCGACGGCATGGGCAACTCGCTGGAGCACGTCGCGAAGATCATGGGTCAGTCGATGGAGTCGCTGATCCACCACTTCAAGCTGGTGACCGAGGGCTTCCGGGTTCCGCCGGGCCAGGTGTACGTCGCCATCGAGGCGCCCCGCGGCGAGTTGGGCGTACACGCGGTCTCCGACGGTGGCACCCGGCCGTACCGGGTGCACTACCGGGAGCCGAGCTTCGTCAACCTCCAGGCCCTCCCGGCGATGGCCGAGGGCGGTCTGATCGCCGACGTGATCGCCGGCGGCGCCTCGTTGGACCCGGTCATGGGGGGTTGTGACCGGTGAGCGCGAGGAGTGAGCTTGCGAGCCCCGCAGTCGCGAACGGAAGGCGACGCTGATGAGTGTTTTCACTGATGAGACCCGGGAGCGGGCGCGCGAGATCATCGCCCGCTACCCGGCGGACCGGTCCCGCTCGGCGTTGCTGCCGCTGCTGCACCTGGTGCAGGCCGAGGAGGGGTACGTCTCCCCGGCGGGGGTCGCGTTCTGTGCCGAGGTGCTGGGGCTGAACAAGGCCCAGGTCGGCGCGGTGGCCACCTTCTACACGATGTACAAGCGCAAGCCGACCGGTGACTTCCTGGTCAGCGTCTGCACCAACACGATGTGCAACGTGCTCGGTGGTCAGGAGGTCTACGACACCCTGTCCGAGCACCTGGGCGTGGGACACGACGAGACGACCGCCGACGGCACCATCACGCTGGAGCACGCCGAGTGCCTGGCGGCGTGCGACTACGGCCCGGTGATGACGGTCAACTACGACTTCTTCGACGGGGTGGACCCGTCGACGGCGGTCGGCGTTGTCGACGAGCTGCGGGCGGGCGGGCGGCCGATGCCGACCCGGGGTGCCCGGCTCTGCACGCTCAAGGAGATGGCGGTGCAGCTCGCCGGTTTCGCCGACGAGCGCGAGGGTGCCGTCGCCGACGGCGGGCCGGGCGAGCCCACCCTGCGCGGGCTGCGGCTGGCACAGCAGCACGGCGTCTCGGTGCCGGGCTTCGACCCGAACACCCCGATCCGCAGCAAGGCGGAGGCGGACCGCGCCGCCGCCGAGGCGAAGGCGAAGGCAGAGGCGGCCAAGCCCGCTCCGGCTGAGGCCGCCGCGGCCCCGGTGAAGGGTGGCGACGGCGCCTCCGCTCCGACGGGTACGCCCGGCAACGCCGGTGCCGGCGAGCCGGCTCCCGCCGCCGCGGCGACCGGCAGCACCGCACCGGACGTGAAGGCACCGGACGACAAGTCGCCGCAGGTGCGTACCGCCGAGACCCGGCAGCCGGACGCGGGCACGGCAGTGCCGGACGCCCCGGGCACCAAGGTCCCGACGGACGGCACCGGCACCGCGCCCGAGGCTGGCGACGCGCGGTCGGCCGAGGCCGCCGGCGTGGCGGCCAACGCGCCGGCCGGCGACGGCAAGCCCGCCGGCGACGAGGCCGGGGCGCAGGAGCGCAACCTCACCGAAGCGAAGGCTGGGACGGACGCCGACGGCGCCGGACCGGCGGACGCGAACGAAACGGGGGCCCAGAAGTGACCACTCCCCGCCCGGAGACCGTGGCCAAGCTGACGCCGGTGCTGACCAAGCGCTGGCTGTCGCCGGACGCCTGGCGTATCGGCACCTACGAGCAACTGGACGGCTACGCCGCCCTGCGCAAGGCGCTCAAGGCCCACCCGGACGACCTGATCCAGCTGATCAAGGACTCCGGGCTGCGCGGCCGAGGTGGCGCCGGCTTCCCCACCGGTCTCAAGTGGGGCTTCATCCCGCAGGGTGATGGCAAGCCGCACTACCTGGTGGTCAACGCCGACGAGGGCGAGCCGGGCACCTGCAAGGACCTGCCGCTGATGACCCACGACCCGCACGCGCTGGTCGAGGGCGTGATCATCGCGTCGTACGCGATCCGGGCCAGCCGCGCCTACATCTACATCCGGGGCGAGGCGGTGCACGCCGCGCGTCGGCTGCGCAACGCCGTCCAGGAGGCGTACGACAGGGGCTACCTCGGCCGGAACATCCTGCGCAGCGGCTACGACCTGGAGCTGGTGGTGCACTCCGGCGCCGGGGCGTACATCTGCGGCGAGGAGACGGCGCTGCTGGACTCGCTGGAGGGGTTCCGGGGGCAGCCCCGGCTGCGCCCGCCGTTCCCAGCCACCCACGGCCTGTACGCGAGCCCGACGGTGGTGAACAACGTCGGCACCATCGCCAGCGTGCCGCCGATCGTGCTCGGTGGGGCCGACTGGTGGAAGACCATGGGCACCGAGAAGTCCTCCGGGCCGATGATCTACTCGCTCTCCGGCCGGATCGTCAACCCGGGTCAGTACGAGTGCTCGATGGGTGTCACGCTGCGGGAGCTGCTGGAGCTGGCCGGTGGGATGCAGCCGGGCCACAACCTGCGGTTCTGGACCCCGGGCGGCTCGTCCACCCCGCTGCTCGCCGCCGAGCACCTGGACGTGCCACTGGACTTCGAGGGGGTGGCGGCGGCCGGCTCGATCCTGGGCACCACGGCCACCCAGATCTTCTCCGACCAGGACTGCCCGGTCTACGCGACGTACCGGTGGCTGGAGTTCTACCACCACGAGTCGTGCGGTAAGTGCACCCCGTGCCGCGAGGGCAACTACTGGATGGTCCGGGTCTACCGGCGGATCCTCGCTGGCCAGGGCACCCACGAGGACCTGGACACCCTGCTGGACACCTGCGACAACATCCTCGGCCGGTCGTTCTGCGGCCTGGGTGACGGCGCGACCAGCTCGGTGACCTCGTCACTGCAGTACTTCAAGCAGGACTACCTCGACTACATCGAGGGACGTACCGCGCCGAAGCTCTCCGACAAGCAGCTGGTTGGAGCTCACTGATGACGGACGTAGCCAAGCAGACCGAGACCGTCACGCTCACCATCGACGGCGTCGAGGTCACCGCCCCCAAGGGGACGCTGCTGATCCGGGTCGCCGAGCAGATGGGCACCGAGATCCCCCGGTTCTGCGACCACCCGCTACTGGCGCCGGCCGGTGCGTGCCGGCAGTGCCTGGTCGAGGTGGAGGGGCAGCGCAAGCCGGTCGCCTCCTGCACCCAGACCGTCGCCGACGGCATGGTCGTGCGTACCCAGATCACCTCCCCGGTGGCCAAGAAGGCGCAGGAGGGGGTGATGGAGCTGCTGCTGCTCAACCACCCGCTGGACTGCCCGATGTGTGACAAGGGCGGCGAGTGCCCCCTGCAGAACCAGGCGATGTCCACCGGCCGCACCGACTCGCGCTTCCACGAGCACAAGCGGGAGTACGAGAAGCCGATGGCGATCAGCAGCCAGGTGCTGCTGGACCGCGAGCGCTGCGTGCTCTGCCAGCGGTGCACCCGGTTCTCCGAGGAGATCGCCGGCGACAAGTTCATCGACCTGATGGGCCGGTCGTCCGCCGAGGAGATCAACATCTACCGGGACGACGCGTACGGCGAAAAGGGCGACGCCGGGGACGTCCCGTTCAACTCCTACTTCTCCGGCAACACCGTGCAGATCTGCCCGGTGGGTGCGCTGACCGGTGCCCAGTACCGCTTCCGGGCCCGCCCGTTCGACCTGGTCTCCAGCCCGAGTGTCTGCGAGCACTGCTCGGCCGGCTGCGGGCAGCGCACCGACTGGCGGCGCGGCAAGGTGCTGCGCCGGCTGGCCGGCGACGAGCCGGCGGTGAACGAGGAGTGGAACTGCGACAAGGGCCGCTGGGGCTTCCAGTACACCCGGGCCGCCGACCGGCTGACCAACCCGCTGGTCCGCGACAAGCACACCGGTGAGCTGCGCGAGGCGTCCTGGAGCGAGGCGCTCACCGTGGCCGCCGAGGGGCTGCACGCGGCTCGGGAGAGCGGGCAGGGCACGGCGGTGCTCACCGGCGGTCGGCTGACCGTCGAGGACGCGTACGCGTACGCGAAGTTCGCGCGGGTCGCGTTGAACACCAACGACATCGACTTCCGGGCCCGGCCGGTCTCCCGCGAGGAGGCCGACTTCCTGGCCAGCTCGGTCGCCGGGGTCACCGACGTCACCTACACCGACGTGGAGAACGCGCCGGCGGTGGTGCTGGTCGGCCTGGAGCCGGAGGAGGAGTGCCCCATCCTCTTCCTGCGGCTGCGCAAGGCGTACCTGAAGAAGACCCTGACGGTGTACGCGCTGGCGCCGTTCGCCACCCGCGGCCTGGAGAAGCTCGGTGCCAAGCTGGCCCGGGTGGTGCCGGGCGAGGAGGCCAGCGTGCTCGCCGAGCACGCCACGGTCGCCGAGGCGCTGAGCGCACCGGGCGCGATCCTGATCGTCGGCGAGCGGTTGGCCACCGTACCGGGTGGGCTCTCCGCAGCGGCGGACGTCGCTCGACGTACCGGCGCGAAGCTGGCCTGGGTGCCCCGGCGCGCGGGTGACCGCGGCGCGGTCGACGCGGGCTGCCTGCCCAACCTGCTCCCCGGTGGCCGGCTGGTCACCGAGCCGGCGGCTCGGGCCGAGCTGGGTGAGGCGTGGGACATCCCGGCCGGGGTGATCCCGAGCCAGGCCGGTCGGGACACCGACGGCATCCTCGCCGCCGCGGCCAACGGACAGCTCGGCGCGTTGGTCGTCGGCGGTGTCGACCCGGCCGACCTGGCCGACCCGCGCCTGGCCGAGACCGCCCTGGACGCGGTGCCGTTCCTGGTCAGCCTGGAGCTGCGCGCCAGCGCGGTGACCCGGCGGGCGGACGTGGTGCTTCCGGTCGCCCCGGTGGCCGAGAAGGCCGGTAGCTTCCTGGACTGGGAAGGCCGACTTCGCCCGTTCGAGGCGGTGCTGAACACCGCCGCGATGACCGACGGCCGGGTGCTCGACGCGCTGGCCGCACTGCTCGACGTGCGGCTCGGCACCGCGGACGTGCCGAGCGTGCGTCGCGAGCTGGGCACGCTGCCGGCGACGCGGATGTCTCGGCCGGCCGCACCGTCGGTGGCGCCGGGCCGGGTGCCGCACGCGGGCGCCGGGGAGGCCGTGCTGGCCACCTGGCACCAACTGGTGGACCTCGGCACGCTCACCGAAGGCGACGAGAACCTCGCCGGCACCGCCCGCCCGCCGGTGGTCCGGCTGGGTAAGGGCACCGCCGAGGCGCTCGGCGTCGCCGACGGCGACGCGGTCACGGTCGGCACCGACCGGGGGGCACTGACCCTGCCGGCGGAACTCACCGAGATGCCGGACGGCGTGGTCTGGCTGCCGACCAACTCACCCGGCTCGACCGTGCGGCGCAGCCTCGGGGCGACGTCCGGCGCGGTCGTCCGGATCTCCGTCCCCGCTTCGACTACGGCCATCCCGGCCGGACGCGTGGCGGCCGACGAGACCGGGCTTCCGGGTCCGCTCCTCAACTCCGGGGGTAACCAGTGACTTCGTCAATCCTGGCCCAGGATCCGACGCTGGCCGACTTCGGCCGGGATCCGTGGTGGCTGGTTCTCGGCAAGATCGTCTTCGCGTTCGCCTTCGGCCTGCTGGCCACGCTGCTCGGTGTCTGGTTCGAACGGCGCGTGGTCGGTTACATGCAGGTGCGGCCCGGCCCCAACCAGGTCGGCCCGTTCGGCCTGCTGCAGACCCTCGCCGACGGCCTGAAGATGGCCTTCAAGGAGGACATCCTGCCGAAGGCGGCCGACAAGGTCGTCTACTTCTTCGCCCCGACCATCTCGGTGATCTGTGCGGTCACCGCGCTGTCGGTGGTGCCGTTCGGCCCGATGGTGAGCATCTTCGGCCACCACACGCCGTTGCAGGTCACCGACGTGCCGGTGGCGGTGCTGCTGTTGCTGGCCTGCTCCTCGATGGGCGTCTACGGCATCGTCCTGGGCGGCTGGGCCTCCGGCTCGACGTACCCGCTCCTCGGCGGTCTGCGGTCGAGTGCCCAGATGATCTCCTACGAGGTCGCCATGGGGCTGAGCATCGTGGCGGTCTTCATGACCGCCGGCACGATGAGTACCAGTGGGATCGTCGCCGCTCAGGGCGACGCCACGCGGCTGACCATCTTCGGCACCGAGGTCCCGGCGCCGGGCTGGTACGCGATCCTGCTGCTGCCGAGCTTCGTCATCTTCTTCATCGCCACCGTGGGTGAGACCAACCGGGCGCCGTTCGACCTGCCCGAGGCCGAGTCCGAGCTGGTCGCGGGCTTCATGACGGAATACAGCTCGCTGAAGTTCGCGCTCTTCATGCTCAGCGAGTACGTCGCCATGGTGACCATGTCCGCGGTCACCACCACGCTGTTCCTCGGCGGTTGGCGGGCACCGTGGCCGATCACGATCTGGGAGGGCGCCAACTCCGGTTGGTGGCCGATGCTCTGGTTCTTCGGCAAGGTGATCGCGCTGGTCTTCGTCTTCGTGTGGCTGCGCGGCACGCTCCCCCGGCTGCGCTACGACCAGTTCATGCGCCTCGGCTGGAAGGTGCTGCTGCCGATCAACCTGGTCTGGATCCTGGTCCTGTCGGGCCTGCGGTCCATCGAGGACTGGGACACGCGGGGCAAGGTGATCGCCGTGGGTATCCCGGCCGGCCTCCTGCTCATCGCCACGCTGTTCTGGCCCAGCCGCCGGCCGCAGCCGAAGCCGACGCCGCAGGAACAGGTGGACAGCCGGCCGTACGGGAGCTTCCCGCTGCCACCGATGGATCTTCAGGTACCACCGAGCCCGCGTATCACGCGCGTGGTCGCCGAGCGGGAGCCGGCCAACATCGTTGCCGGCTCGGACTCCAGGGAGGTGTGACGTGGGCGCGATCACCGGAACGTTCAAGGGATTCGGTGTCACCTTCTCGCACATGTTCAGGAAGGTCGTCACCACCGACTACCCGTTCAAGCCGCCGGTGTCGGCGCCGCGCTACCACGGGCGGCACATCCTGAACCGGCACCCGGACGGCCTGGAGAAGTGCATCGGCTGTGAGCTGTGCGCCTGGGCCTGCCCGGCGGACGCGATCTACGTCGAGGGTGGCGACAACACCGACGAGCAGCGCTTCTCGCCGGGTGAGCGGTACGCCAGCATCTACCAGATCAACTACGCCCGGTGCATCTTCTGTGGGCTGTGCATCGAGGCCTGCCCGACCCGGTCGCTCACCATGAGCAACGAGTACGAGCTGGCCCGGGACAACCGGCAGGACCTGATCTTCACCAAGGAGCAGCTGCTCGCGCCGTTGCTCGAGGGCATGGAGCAGCCGCCGCACCCGATGCGGCTGGGCGACAGCGAGAAGGACTACTACGTCGGCGCGCTCGACAACCCGGGCACCTCCGCCGGTGCGGAGACGTCCCCGATGGGCCCCGGCCGCTACCAGGTCGAGGAGCACCCCGGCGTGACGTTCCCGGGCGCCGAGCAGGCCGCCCAGCGGGTCGCGGCCGGCAAGGGAGAGGGAGCATGACCACGTCTACGGTGCTGGCCGCGGCGGGTGGGGTGTCCGGTGGCGAGGAGGTCACCTTCTGGATCCTCGGGCCGCTCGCGCTCATCGGCGCGATCGGGATGGTGGCGGCCCGCAACGCGGTGCACTCGGCGCTCTGGCTGGTGCTGACCATGCTCTGTCTGGGCGTGTTCTACGTGCTCCAGGCCGGGCCGTTCATCGGCATGGTGCAGATCATCGTCTACACCGGCGCGATCATGATGCTCTTCCTCTTCGTGCTGATGCTTGTCGGTCGGGACTCCACGGACTCGCTGATCGAGACGCTGCGCGGGCAGCGGGTCGCCGCGATCGTGCTCGGCCTCGGCTTCGCCGGCCTGGTTGGCGGCGCGCTCTACCGGGCGCTGGAGGGGACCACCGCGGTCGGCCTGGAGCAGGCCAACGCGGAGGGCAACGTGCAGGGCATCGCCCGACTGCTCTTCACCAAGTACGTCTTCGCGTTCGAGCTGACCTCGGCGCTGCTGATCACCGCGGCGGTCGGTGCCATGGTGCTCGCGCACATCGAGCGGCGTAAGCAGGACAAGGTCGACCAGCCGTCGACCATGCGGGCCCGCTTCGCGCCGGGCAACTACCCCGGCCCCAAGCCGGGCCCCGGTGTCTTCGCGACCTCCTCCTCGGTGGCGACCCCGGCACGGCTGCCGGACGGCCGGCTCTCCGAGCGGAGCACGCCGGACATCCTGCCGGTGCGGGAGTTGACCGCGCAGGAGACCACGCTGAAAGGTACGGACCGGTGAGCGCGAGGAGTGCAGCGAAGCGGAGCCCCGCAGTCGCGAACGAAAGCGAGTCCAGCCATGACGCCTGACTACTACCTGGTGTTGGCCGCGGTGCTGTTCACCATCGGCGCCGCCGGGGTGCTCGTCCGGCGCAACGCGATCGTGCTGTTCATGTGCGTGGAGCTGATGCTCAACGCGGCCAACCTGACGTTGGTCACCTTCAGCCGGATCAACGGTGACCTCAACGGTCAGATCATGGCGTTCTTCGTGATGGTGGTGGCGGCGGCCGAGGTCGTGGTCGGTCTCGCGATCATCATGTCCATCTTCCGGACGCGACGCTCGGCGAGTGTCGACGACGCCAACCTGCTCAAGTACTAAGGGGCGAGCACGTGGAAGAGACTGTGCACTACGCGGAGGCCACGGGCTTGCTCGGCAGCGTCTGGCTGCTGGTGGCGATCCCGCTGCTCAGCGCGGCCGTCCTGCTGCTGCTCGGCCGGCGGGCCGACCGCTGGGGGCACTGGTTGGGCGTCGCGGCCATCGGTGCCGCGTTCGTGCTCGGCCTGTCCTTCTTCTTCCAGCTTCGTGGCTTGGAGAACAAGTCGGTCGAGCTGAGCCTCTGGGACTTCATCGCGGTCGGTGATCTGCGCGTCGACTTCGGCCTGCTGTTCGACCCGCTGGCCGCCGTCTTCGTGCTGCTGATCACCGGGGTGGGCTTCCTGATCCACCTGTACGCGGTGGAGTACATGGCCCACGACGCGGGCCGCCGCCGGTTCTTCGCGTACTTCAACCTGTTCGTCGCGGCCATGCTGCTGCTGGTGCTCGGCAACAACTACGTGATGTTGTACTTCGGCTGGGAGGGCGTCGGTCTGGCGTCGTACCTGCTGATCAGCTTCTGGACCGAGCGGCCGAGCGCGGCCACCGCAGGCAAGAAGGCCTTCCTGATGAACCGGGTCGGCGACGCCGGCCTTGCCATCGGCATCTTCATCATGTTCGCCACGCTGGGCACCACCCAGTACGACGAGGTGTTCAACGGTGTCGGCGCACTGACCGGCACCACCGTGCTGATCCTCGGTCTGTTGCTGCTGCTCGGCGCGGCCGGTAAGTCCGGTCAGTTCCCGTTGCAGGCGTGGTTGCCGGACGCCATGGAGGGTCCCACTCCGGTGTCGGCGCTCATCCACGCGGCCACCATGGTCACCGCGGGCGTCTACCTGATCGCCCGCTCCAACCCGATCTTCTCGGCGAACTCGACGCTCCAGCTCGTGGTGGTCAGCGTCGGCGCGCTCACCCTGCTGATGGGCTGCATCATCGGCGCGGCCAAGGACGACATCAAGCGGGTGCTCGCCTGGTCGACGGTGAGTCAGATCGGTTACATGTTCGTCGGCGTCGGCCTGGGCGGTGGGGCGTACGCGCTGGCCATCATCCACCTGCTGGCCCACGGCTTCTTCAAGGCCAACATGTTCCTGGGCGCCGGCTCGGTCATGCACGGGATGAAGGACCAGGTCGACATCCGCCGCTTCGGCGGGCTGTCCAAGCACATGAAGATCACCTGGCTGACCTTCATGATGGGCTGGCTGGCCATCATTGGCATCCCGCCGCTCTCCGGCTACTTCTCCAAGGAGCCGATCATCGCGAGCGCCTTCGAGCGGGAGGACTGGACCGCCTGGCTCTTCGGCGGGGCGGCGCTGCTCGGCGCCGGGCTGACCGCGTTCTACATGACCCGGCTGTTCGTGCTCACCTTCCACGGCCCGAAGCGGTGGACCGAGGACATCGAGCATCCGCACGAGTCGCCGAAGCTGATGACCATCCCGCTGATCCTGCTGGCGGCCGGTTCTGTGCTGGCCGGCGGGCTGATGGTCCGGAACGACGGCGTCGCCTCCTGGTTGACTCCGGTGCTCGGCGAGGAGGCCGCCGGTGAGGCACACGGGGTGCTCTCCCACACGGTGATCACGATCCTCTCGCTGCTGGTCACCGTGCTCGGTGCCGGGCTGGCCTGGTTCCTGTTCCGGGCGGGTACGGCCACCGCGCCGCAGCCGGCCGGGGTGCTGGTCACCGCCGCCCGGCGCAACCTCTACACCGACACGGTCAACGAGGCGGTCTTCGAGAAGCCGGGCATCTTCCTCACCCGGGCGCTGGTCTACCTCGACAACCGGGGCATCGACGGGCTGGTCAACGGGCTCGCCGCCGCGGTCGGTGGTGGCTCGGGTCGGCTCCGGCGGATGCAAACCGGCTTCGTCCGCTCGTACGCGACCTCGATCCTGGCCGGTGCGCTGCTGGTGATGGCGGCGTTCCTGGCGGTGCAGGCGGGGTGGTTGGCGTGATCGACCTCTTTCCGGCCGCCCCCGCCGGCGGACCACGCAGTGACGACGGAGGTAAGGCCGCATAATGTCCAACTTCCCGTTCCTCTCGGTGCTCACCGTGGCGCCGCTGGTGGGCGCCCTGGTGGTGGCCTTCCTGCCGCGCCACCGGCCGGAACTGGCCAAGCAGGTGGCGTTCGCCTGGTCGCTGCTGGTGCTGGTGCTCTCGGTGGTGATGTGGGTCAGCTTCAACGCCGGCGGCGACCGGTTCCAGTTCCGCGAGTCGTACTCGTGGATCCCGAACTGGGGCGTCAGCTTCACCTTCGCCGCCGACGGCATCGCGCTGGTGATGCTGATGCTGATCGCGGTGCTGGTGCCACTGGTGATCCTGGCCTCGTGGCACGACGCGGAGTCGTCGAAGCGGTCGGTGCCGGTCTACTTCGCGCTGCTGCTGGTCCTCGAGTGCACGATGATCGGCGTCTTCGCCGCCGCCGACGTCTTCCTGTTCTACGTGTTCTTCGAGGTCATGCTGGTCCCGATGTACTTCCTCATCGGCAGCTACGGCGGCCACCAGCGGCAGTACGCGGCGGTGAAGTTTTTCCTCTACTCACTCGTCGGCGGTCTGTTCATGCTGGCCGCGGTGATCGGCCTGTGGGTGGTCGGCGGGAAGACCTTCGACTGGCAGGCGTTGTCGCAGGTCGACATCAGCACCGGCACCGAGCGGTGGCTGTTCCTCGGCTTCTTCCTCGCGTTCGCCATCAAGGCGCCGTTCTTCCCGTTCCACACCTGGCTGCCCGACGCCGGTGGCGCGGCCCCGGCGGGCGCCGCGGCGCTGCTGGTCGGCGTGCTGGACAAGGTCGGGACGTTCGGCATCCTGCGCTACTGCCTGCCGCTGTTCCCCGAGGCGTCGAAGTGGTTCGCGCCGTGGGCGCTGGCGCTGGGCGTGATCGGCATCGTCTACGCCGCGCTGTTGGCGGTCGGCCAGAACGACCTCAAGCGGCTGGTGTCGTACACCTCGATCGCGCACTTCGGTTTCATCGGGGTGGGCATCTTCGCCTTCACCACCCAGGCCGGCACCGGGGCGGTGCTCTACATGCTCAACCACGGACTGGCCACCGGCCTGCTCTTCCTGGTGGTGGGCATGCTGATCGCCCGGCGCGGCTCGGCGTTGATCAGCGACTTCGGTGGTGCCGGCAAGCTGGTCCCGGTGCTCGCCGGGGTGCTCTTCTTCGCCGGTCTCGCCTCGCTCGCGCTGCCCGGTACGGCGCCGTTCATCTCCGAGTTCCTGGTGCTGATCGGCACGTTCACGGTGAACAAGCCGGTCGCGATCATCGCCACGCTCGGCATCATCCTGGCCGCCGCGTACGTCCTGTGGATGGTGCAGCGCACCACCCAGGGCACGCTCAACCCGGCGCTGACCGAGGTCGACGGCATGCGCCGGGACCTGAACCTGCGCGAGAAGGTCGTGGTGGCCCCACTGATCGCGCTGATCGTGCTGCTCGGCTTCTTCCCCAAGCCGGTCACTGACGTGATCAACCCGGCCGTCCAGGCGACCATGGACGACATCGGCAGAACCGACCCGGCCCCGTCCGTGGGCGGCACCGTCCAGGAGGCGGCAAAGTGACCGAGTTGAACCTGCCGTCGATCAACTACTCGGCGATCTCTCCGATCCTGATCATGCTGGGCACCGCGTTGCTCGGCGTGCTGGTCGAGGCCCTCGTGCCCCGGCGCTGGCGGCACGTGGTGCAGTTGACGCTGGCCCTGCTCGCGGTCCTCGCGGCGCTGACCATGGTGGTGCTCAACGCCGACGACCGGATCATCACCGCCGGTCAGGCGCTCGCGGTGGACGGGCCGACGCTCTTCCTCCAGGGCGCGATCCTGGTGCTGGCCGCGATGGCGCTGCTGCTGATCGGTGACCGCTCGGTCGAGCGGGGCGGGGCGTTCGTCGCCCAGGCCGCGGTGACCGCCGAGTCGGCCGACGACCGGCGACAGGCCGAGGGGCGCAACGGCCTGACCGAGGTCTACCCACTCGCCACGTTCGCGATCGGCGGCATGCTGATCTTCGTGGCGGCGAACGACCTGCTGACCATGTTCATCGCCCTGGAGGTCTTCTCCCTGCCGCTCTACCTGCTCTGCGCGCTGGCCCGTCGCCGGCGACTGCTGAGCCAGGAAGCGGCGATGAAGTACTTCCTGCTCGGCGCGTACGCCTCCGCCTTCTTCCTGTTCGGCGTGGCCCTGATCTACGGCTTCACCGCCGGTATCCCGGGCCGCCCGGCCGGCGTCGACTTCGCCACCATCGACGCGGCGGTGAGCGAGTCTCCGGCCAGCCGGGTGCTGCTCTTCGCCGGCATGGCGCTGCTCTCCATCGGCCTGCTGTTCAAGGCCGCGGCGGCGCCGTTCCACGTCTGGACCCCGGACGTCTACCAGGGTGCGCCGACCCCGGTCACCGGCTTCATGGCGGCCTGCACCAAGGTCGCCGCGTTCGGTGCCCTGCTGCGCGTCTTCCACGTCGCGTTCGCCGACGCCAACTGGGACTTCACTCCGGTGCTCGGCGCGGTCGCGGTGCTGACCATGTTGGTTGGTGCGGTGCTCGCGGTCACCCAGACCGACATCAAGCGGCTGCTCGCGTACTCCTCGATCGCCAACGCCGGCTACCTGCTGGTCGGTGTGCTGGCGCCGAGCCGCGACGGGCTCTCCGGCACGATGTTCTACCTGGTCGCGTACGGCTTCTCGGTGCTGGCCGCGTTCGCGGTGGTGACCCTGGTACGCGACGCCGACGGGGAGGCCACCCACCTGTCCCGCTGGGCCGGGCTGGGCCGGCGTTCGCCGTTCTTCGCGGCACTGTTCACCTTCATCCTGCTGGCCTTCGCCGGTATCCCGCTGACCAGCGGCTTCACCAGCAAGTTCGCCATCTTCGGCCCGGCGCTGGAGGGCGGTCAGGCCTGGCTGGTGATCGCCGGTGTGCTGACCAGCATGGTGCTGGCATTCCCGTACCTGCGGGTCGTGGTGATGATGTGGCTCTCCGAGCCGGGCGAGTCCACCCCGACCGTCACCGTGCCCGGTGGGCTCACCTCCGCCGCGCTGATGATCGGTGTGCTGGCCACTCTGGTGCTGGGCATCGCCCCGGCGCCGCTGCTCGACCTGGCCACCGGAGCTGCCGAATTCGTTCGATGACGGAAGGTTCGATCACTGGGGGTCGGCGCGTGTTCACGTGCCGGCCCCTGGTGCGTATCCCCGGCCCGGAGCAGGTCGAACGGGTGTGGCATGGTTGATAGCGTGGTGAATCCGGCTGGCGAGCGTTCAGGTGCCTCCGGCTCCGGCGGTCGTCGGGGTCGGGCGAGCACAAGTCAGTTCGGCACGCTCGGCCTCAACCTCGCCGATCCCCGCGTCGAGGCGTCCGTGCTGGGTCTGCTGGACACCGTCGAGGTTGAGTTGCGAGCCAGTGTGGTCAGCGCCGACCCGTTCGTCACCGAGGCTGCCCGGCACCTCGTCGAGGCCGGCGGGAAGCGCTTCCGGCCGCTGCTGGTGGCGCTCGGCGCCCAGTTCGGTGACCCCACCGCCGCCAAGGTGATCCCGGCCGCCGTGGTGATGGAGCTCACTCATCTGGCCACCCTCTACCACGACGACGTGATGGACGAGGCCGCCGTCCGCCGAGGTGCGCCGAGCGCGAACTCCCGCTGGACCAACTCGGTCGCCATCCTGGTCGGCGACTATCTCTTCGCCCGCGCGGCGGACATCGCCGCCGATCTGGGCACCGAGGCGGTCCGGTTGCAGGCGCGCACCTTCGCCCGGTTGGTGCACGGCCAGATCGCGGAGACCGTCGGGCCGCGCGCCGACGACGACCCGGTGGACCACTACCTGCACGTGATCGCCGAGAAGACCGGCTCGCTGATCGCCACGTCGGTCCGGTTCGGCGGCATGTTCGGTGGCGCCCCCGCCGAGCAGGTCGAGGCCCTCGCCGGGTACGGCGAGACGATCGGCGTCGCCTTCCAGCTCACCGACGACCTGCTGGACATCGCCTCGGAGTCGGTGCAGTCGGGCAAGACCCCCGGCACGGACCTGCGCGAGGGCGTCCCGACGCTGCCGGTGCTCTACGCCCGGGAGGCGGACGACTCCGACGCGTCCTCGGTGCGTCTGCGGGAGATCCTGGCGACCGGCCCGCTGACCGACGACGCGCTGCACGCCGAGGCGTTGGGGCTGCTCCGGGAGAGCCCGGCGCTCAAGCGGGCCCGTGAGACCGTGCGCAGTTACGCCGAGGACGCGCGCGCACGACTGGCCCCGCTTCCGCAGGGCCCGTCCCGCCACGCTCTCGAATCGCTCTGCGACTACATCGCCGACCGCACCAGCTGATCCACGCCCCGGCCCGTCCCGGCGGCGGCGCGGGCCAACAGACGGCTGCCGACGAGCATGAGGGCGGCGGCGAGCAGCATGGCCACCGCCGCAGTGGTCCACATCGCCGGGTAGCCGAGACGGGCGGCGAGTGGGCCGAGGCTCAGCGGGCCGAGACAACCGCCCGCGTACACCCCGGTCTGTGTGATCGAGGTGGCGGCGGCCGGTGACTGCGGGTGCAGCCGGACCACCGCGAAGGTCATCAGGCCGGGCCAGGCCCAGCCCAGGCCGAAGCCGAGCACCACGCCGGCCACCAGCGGCACCGAGCCGGTCAACGCGAGCAGACCCAGCCCGGCCGCGCCGACGACCAGCATCGCGGCGATGACGGCGACGTGACCCGTGTCGCGGCGATCGGCCAACCAGCCGGCGCCCACCCGGGCCGCCACGCAGACCGCGCTGCCCAGGGTCAGGGTGAGACCGGCGAGGCCCGGCGACAGGCCCCGGCCCGCGGCGGAGTCCACCAGGAAGGTCCCCAAGGCGTTGGCCGCGGCCGCGGCCAACGTCGCCGCCGCGCCGATCACCACCAGCGCCGCCGTCGCCCGGCCGGCGCGCGTGCCACCGGCCCGTCGCGCCCGGCCGGGCACCTGCCGGGGTACGGCGGGCAGCGTCGTCAGCGCGGCCACCGCAGCGGCCACGAACGCCCAGCGCCAGCCGACGGTGAGCGCGATGGTGGGCACCGCCACCCCGGCCAGCAGGGTGGAGACCGGGATGGCGGCCTGCTTGACGCCGAACGACAGCCCCTGCCGTCGGGCCGGCACATGCTGGGCCAGCGCGGCGTTACTGGCCAACTGGCCGAGCGCGTTCGCGGCGGCGCTGAGCGCCAGCAACCCGACCAGCACCGGGTACGACCGGGCCAGGGCGGCCACGGCCAGCATCGACCCGGCCGCCAGCACGATGCCGCAGCGGGCCACCAGGGCCGGTCCGTACCGCTCGACCAGGCGGCCGGAGGGCATCGAGGCCAGCGCGCTGGCCCCGAAGTAGACGGCCACGGCCAGACCCAGGCCGGCCGGTGAGAAGTCGAGGTCCTCGCCCATCTGCACGGCGAGCCCACCGAGCAGGAAGACGGGCAGTACGCACGCCACGGTCGTGACGACTGCGCCGGCACTCGCCCTGATGGGGTGGGGTCGGGCGATGGTCGGATCGGGGGTGGGGCTGGTCTCGGTCATCGTTCGGCAAACCTACGCGAGTCCCGCTCAGACCACTCCCGGTGACCGGCGGGGCACAAGCTGTGGATGGTGATCTGGCATCCTCGACCCGAACAGGCATTTCGCACCGGGCCTGTTTTTCATATGGTGTAAGTCCCCGGCGGCGGAGGTGGTTGTGCGCGACCCCTTGGCAGAACCTTCGGACCTGATCCGCAGCGTGTCCCGAGCGCTGCGGGTGCTGGAGTCGGTCGGTCGCGCCCCGAAAGGCCTGACCGTCAAGCAGATCGCCCGGCGGTGTGAGCTGACCGTGGCCACCACCTACCACCTGGTTCGCACGCTCGCCTACGAGGGCTACGTGATCCGTCGCGAGGACGGCACGTACATCGTGGGGTTGGAGGTGGCCGACCGATACCGGGAGCTGGTGACGGCGTTCCGAGGCCCGCCAGCGGTCGGTGAGACGCTGCGGCGGGCCGCTGTGGACACCGGCTACAGCCACTACCTCGGTCGCTTCGTCGGCGGCCAGGTGGCCCTCACAGCGGTCGCCGAGGGGCACCGCTCGCCCTACCTGGAAGATCTGGTTCCCGGCTTCGACGAGGGGGCGCACGCGACCGCCCTCGGCAAGTCGCTGCTCGCTACCCTCACCCCCGACCAGCGCTACCGCTACCTGCGGGAGTACGGCATGCGCCCGTTCACCACCGCCACGCTGACCACCACCGAGACGTTCGAGGCCGACCTGGCCGCGGGCGACCGCCGTGGGATGCAGTTGGAGATGGGCCAGTTCCGCCAGGGCGTGGCCTGCGCGGCGGTGCTCGTCACGCCGGACAAGGACATGGAACGCCGTGTCGTGCTGGCCTGCGCGTTGCCGGCCAGCGAGATGATGACCTCCGCCCGGGTGGTACGGGCCAAGCTGCTCACCGTGGCCCGCAGCGTCGCCGACGGCATCGCCGCCGACAGCTGACACACGCCCCAGGCCGAGAGGCCCTCTCCCGGGCTGGGAGAGGGCCTCTCGTGGCGGTCCAGCGCCGGACCGCCTGAGCAACGTCAGCGACCCACCGGCCGCAGGGGCAACGTCAGCTGCCCACCGGGCCGCCGTCCAGACGCCAGGTGACCACCACGCCCGGCTTGGCGTAGTCGCCGTCCGGCCACGTGGACTTCGGCGTCTCCACCGAGGCGCCGGTGATCTCACCCGGGTGCTGGACCGCGACGAAGACCGAGCGGTTGTCGTCGGTGATAAACGGGCCGCAGGTCTCGGCGCCGAGCGGCACGGTCAGGAACTGCTTGAGGTGACCCTTCTCCGGGCCTTCCACGGCGGTGGCGAACAGGCCGTCGTTGCTGCCCAGCTGGTTGCCGTCGGTGGAAATCCAGAGGTTGCCGGTGGCGTCGAAGGCGACGTTGTCCGGGCAGGAGATCGGGGAGACCTTGGTCTTGTCGTACCCGGCGAAGTAGGTCGACGGGTCGGTCGGGTCGCCGCAGACGATCGGCAGCGACCAGGCGAAGGTCTCCGAGACGTTGTCGTTGCGGTCCTCGACCAGCTCCAGGATCTGCCCGTGCTTGTTCTCGTTGCGAGGGTTGGCCTCGTCGGCTGCCGCCTTGCCGGCCTTGCCGCGGTCGGTGTTGTTGGTCAGCGCCACGTACACCTTGCCGGTGAGCAGGTTCGGCTCGACGTCCTCGGGGCGGTCCATCTTGGTCGCGCCGACCTTGTCACCGGCGAGCCGGGTGAAGGTGAGCACGTCCGCGGCGGTCATCCCGTCGACGAACGACCGGTTGCCGCTGACCAGCTTGATCCAGCGACCCCGGCCGTTGAACGCGCCGTCGGTGGGGAGCTTGCCCGAGCCGTCGATCTCGGCGGCGCTGGTCTGGTCGAGCTTCGCCACGTAGAGCGTGCCGGACTCCAGCAGGGTCAGGTTGTTCTTGCGGGCAGCCCAGGAGTTGCCCTTCATGAACTTCTTGTCCGAGACGAACTTGTAGAGGTAGTCGAACCGCTCGTCGTCGCCCATGTAGGCGACCACGCGGCCGTCCTTGGCCACGATCACGTTCGCGCCCTCGTGCTTGAACCGGCCCATCGCGGTGTGCTTGCGCGGGCGGCTCTCCGGGTCGAACGGGTCGATCTCGACGATCCAACCGAACCGGTGCGCCTCGTTGGGGTGCTTGGCCAGGTCGAAACGCTCGTCGGCGCGCTCCCACTTGCGGCTGCCGCTGGGGTAGCGGCTGGCGGTGCTGATGCCGTAGCGGTCCAGCTTCGGCTTCAGCTCGGCCGGGGCGGCGTCGGCGCCGACGAAGTACTGGTTGAAGTTCTCCTCACCGGAGAGGACCGTGCCCCACGGGGTCACGCCGCCGGCGCAGTTGTTCAGCGTGCCGACGACCGTACGGCCCTTCGGGTCGGCGGCGGTCTTCAGCCACGCCGAGCCAGCGGCCGGACCGGTCAGGTCGAACTTGGTGCTGTGCGCGGTGACCCGCCGGTTGTACGGCCGGGCGCCCTTGTCGACCGGCTTCCACTGCCCGGTGCCCGCGACCCGCTCCAGCTCCACCACGGACATGCCGTGCGCGGCCATGGCGGTGCGCAGCTGCTCCACGGAGAGCCCGTCCAGGCCGGGGAAGCCCGGGAACATCAGGTCCTCGTTGGTGTACTCGTGGTTGACCACGAGCAGCGCCCGCTTGCCCTGCTTGTCCAGCGGCAGCACACCCACGAAGTCGTTGTTGTAGCCGAACTGCTTGGACTGCGCGGCGGCGGTCTGGTGGTGCAGGTTGAACGCCGGCGCGCCCGGCACCACCGGGTCACCCCACTTGATCACCACGGCGTGGTCGTAGCCGTTCGGCACGATCAGGGTGTCCAACTTGTTCGGCGGGATCGGCTTGAAGGTCAGGGCACCGTTGCCGACGCCGGTGCTGGGGCGGCCGAAGCCGAAGGCCTCCGGGACGTCCGGGGTGGTGGGAGCCGCCACGGCGGGGGCCGCACCGGCGAGCGCACCGGCAGCCGCGCCACCGAAGCCGAGGACCAGCGCGCCGACCGCGCCGGCCCGGACCACGCCACGCCGCGAGACCTCCGCGTTGACGACGTCTCCGAAGTACGCGTTGTCGGAGGTGTTCGGGACCGGGTGGTCACAGGCGTTTCCGCAGCGGTACAGACAGGTCATGGCGTCACGGGTGCCATGGCGGGTGCCGGTCAACAGGGGGAGCAGCCGGGGACGGTCGCTCATGGGGGAAGCCTCCTGGGAAGTGGGTGGCAAGCCGGAGAGGTCATCGGTGGGCGTACCAGCCGGACGCTAGGAGGACGTGGTGAGCGCTCGTCGGCCACGATGTGAACCGGGCATGAACACCTTTGCGGGTGGCGACCGGCGCGCAACCGGTCTGACCTCGGGCTGAACCGAACGGCGTGACCGCACGTATTCCCGAGCGGACGCACCGCCGGACGCGCGCCGGAAGCGAGGAGACCGCCATCAGCGACCATGACGCTCAACTGCTCCGCGCGCTGCACGACGAGCACGCGGAGGCGCTGTACGCCCATGCACTGCGGTTGGTCAACGGTGACCGGCAGCGGGCCGAGGACCTGGTGCAGGAGACGTTGCTGCGGGCCTGGCGGCACCCGGAGTCACTCGACCCGCGGCGCGGTTCGGTGCGGTCCTGGCTGTTCACCACCGCCCGGAACCTGGCCATCGACGCCTGGCGGCGACGGTCCACCCGGGTCGGCGAGGTGTTCACCGACGATCTGCCCGAGCCGCCGGAGGCGGTCGACGAGGCCGAGCGGGCGGTGGAGGCGTGGACCGTCGCCGAGGCACTGAACCGGCTCAGCCCGACCCACCGGGAAGTGCTGGTCGAGTGCTTCTACCAGGGACGGTCGGTGGCCGAGGCGGCGTCCCGCCTGGGCGTACCGCCAGGGACCGTGAAATCCCGCACCCACTACGCGCTGCGGTCTCTACGGTTGGTCCTGGCTGAGATGGGGGTGACGGGATGACCCGGTGCGAGTTCGCGTACGACGATGGCGCGTACGTGCTGGGCGCCCTGGCTCCCGCCGAGCGGGCGGCCTACGAGCGGCACCTCGCCGGCTGCGCCTCCTGCCGGGAGGCGGTCGCCGAGATCGCTGTCCTGCCCGGGTTGCTCGGGCGCCTCGACCCGGCGGGGTTGGAGCAGATCCTGCCGCCGCCGGCCCCGCCCCGGGTGCCCGCCCTCCTCGATGAGGCCCGACGCCGCCGGCGTCGGGAACGCTCCGCGGAGCGCCGACGGTACGCGCTGACCACGCTGGCAGCCGCCGGGCTGGCCCTGATGGTCGGTGTGGGCACCGCAGTGGCGCTGCCCCGGCCCACCAGCCCGCCGCCCCCTCCCGGGGCGCAGGGCACCACCCCTGCCCCGCAGATGTCGATGGTCGCTATGCGGCCGGTGGCCGCCGCCGGGCCGGTGCACGCCGACATCGGGCTGACCGGCACCGAGTGGGGCACCGAGGTGACCATGCGCTGCGGGTACGACGCGCGGACGAGCTATGGCAAGGCGTACCCGTTCCGGCTGGTGGCGCGCGGCCCGAACGGGGCCAGCGAGCAGATCGGCTCCTGGCTCGCCGCGCCCGGCGACGCCCTCGAGTTCACCGGTGCCACCCGGTTCACCGACGCGGAGTTGGTCAGCGTCGAGCTCCAACGAGCCGACGGCACACCCCTGCTCACCTACGCCGTCCCCTGACGGCCCGCCCCTCCCTCTTCCCCGCGATCTTGCACTTTCTGCCCTCCGTAAGAGGGCATTGACGGCATATCGACGACCGCAACTGCAAGATCGCGTGGGGTGGGGGTGGGGGGGTGGGTGGATTCCCGGGTTTGGCGGGTGCGGCGGGAGGTGCGGACGGCGTCGGCGGTGAAGACGACGAGGGCGAGCCAGACCAGCGCGAAGCCGGCGAGGCGGGCCGGAGGCATCGGCTCGTGGAAGATCAGTACACCGCAGCCGAGCTGAAGGATCGGCGCCAGATACTGGATCATGCCGAGGCTGCTCAGCGGCAGCCGGTTGGCCGATCCGGCGAACAGGAGCAGCGGGATCGCCGTGGCCGCGCCGGCCAGCACCAGCAGCGCGGTGTGCCCCGCCGAGACGTTCCCGAAGGTCGATTCGGCTCTGCTCGTCAGCCAGGCGAGGTAACCCAGCGCCGGCAGCGCCAGCACCGCCGACTCGACGAAGAGACCCTCCGCCGCCGGTAGCCCGAGCCGCTTCTTGATCAGGCCGTAGCCGGCGAAGCTGAACGCCAGGGTCAACGCCAGCCAGGGCAGCCGGCCGTAGTCCACCGTGAGCACCGCGACCGCCGACGCGCCGATGCCCAACGCCGCCCACTGCGCCGGGCGTAGCCGCTCCCGCAGCACCGTCACCCCGAGCAGCACCACGACCAGCGGGTTGATGAAGTAGCCGAGCGCTGTCTCCACCACCCGGTCGGAGTTGACCCCGTAGATGTAGGTCCCCCAGTTGACCGCGATCAGTGCTGCGGCGGCGACGATCCCGGCCATCGCCCAGGGGCGACGCAGCAGCGCCCGCAGGAAGCCGACGTTGCGCAGCGCGGCCAGCAGCAGGGCCACGAAGGCCACCGACCAGACGATCCGGTGGGCCAGGATCTCCAGCGGGCCAGCCGGTCGCAGCAGCTTGAGGTAGAGCGGAAAGAAACCCCAGAGCAGGTACGCGCCGAGGCCGTAGAGGTATCCGAGACGGAGTGGCGTCACGCCTCCACCGTAAGGGGCGTACCGCCGCTTTGTTCCTTTCCGGTGAGCGGGGTCACCGGAGGGCGGCGGTCGAGCTGCATCCACCGCTGCGGGACGTCCAGCGGCGTGAAGCCCACCCTCGCGTACACCTGGTGGGCGTCGTTGGTGGCCAGCAGGATCCGGCGTACGCCCAGCTCGGCCAGGTGGTCGCGGACCGCGCTCGCCAGCCACCCGCCCAACCCGCGACCCCGGGCGGCGCGGTCGACGTACACGTCGCAGAGCCAGGCGAAGGTGGCACCGTCGGTGACAGCCCGGGCCACCGCCACCTGGCGGCCGTCCTCAGGCCGGTAGACACCGAACGGCAGTGAGCCGGCGAACGCTCGCGCGGTCGTCTCCCGGTCCCGTCCCACCGCCCAGTACGCGTCGGTGGACAGCCAGTGGTGCACCAGGTCCAGATCGAGTCGGGCGGGGTCGGTGCTGAGCAGGTGACCGTCGGTGCGGGTTAGCGTGAACACCCTTCGACGCTAACCGCCGAGAAGGGCGGCCACGTCGGCCAATTCCCGAACTCTGGTCATCGGCCCGCCCGGGCCCCGGCCGTGGTCGGAGCCCGAAGCGGGCCGGGTCGATGGTGGCCGGTCAGTCCCGGTCGAGGACGGCGCCGAGGATCCAGGTCACGATGCTCACGAAGAGGGCACCGAGCACGGCTGCCGGCCAGAAACCGTCCACCGAGAACGGCAGCCCGGCCTGGTCGGCGATCCAGCTGGTGAGCAGGAACAGCAGCCCGTTCACCACCAGCGCGATGAGCCCCAGGGTTAGCAGGTAGAAGCCACAGCCGACGGTCTTGATGATCGGCTGGAGAACCGCGTTGACCACGCCGAAGATCACCGCCACCAGCAGCAGCGTGGTCACCGTCTCGACGGCGGAGTTCGACTCCAGAGAGATGCCCGGGATAAGGAGTGTGGCCAGCCAGAAAGCCAGCGCTGTGCTGGCCAGCCGAATCAGCAGACCTTTCAGAAAACCCATGGCGGGGATCGTGCCACGGACGGCGCACCCACGTAACCCGGCAGACGACCGTCATGGCGGATCAGCCGCGCCCCGGCCGCCCGATCAGTTGCGACTCGATCGGCGTCGGGGAGAGCAGTGCCCAGCGCAGCGCCCGCCGGTTGACCACGGCCACCATGTCGTCCCGGATCCGGGTCAGCCACTCGGCCGAGCCGCCCAGCCCCAGCGCGGCGCCGGCCAACCCGGCCTCGGCGGCGCTCAGCGGCTGCAGCACCGCCAGATCGGACCGGCTCAACACGTCGACGTCCGCTGGAGTCAGCTCGTCCCGTACCACCAGGGTGGCCCGCCACGCCGGGCCCGGCTCGGCCTCGGCCGACACCGGCCCGGCGTCGACGACCAGCAGTAGCGGACGCAGCGCGGTGCCCACCCCGTCGGCGACCGGTCGACCGGGTGGGATCAACGGGATCGTTCCACCCGGCGCGCCCACCCCCCGGACGAACGGCTCCCAGGCACGCGGCCGGGCGGTCTGCACCACCACCAGGGCACCGAGTGCCAAGGCGCGCAGGGCCACCAACTGGGCGGCGCGCACCCCGCCGACCAGCAGCACCCGGGTGCTCTCCGGCCGGAACAGCCGGACGGTGACCGCTCCGCCGCGCCGGTTCGTGCCGACCATCATTCCCGCGTCGCCGAGGGTCAGCTCCCCGTCGTCCACCGCGGGGCGGAGCTGCGCCCGGGGTGCGGTCAGCGCCAACGGCAGTGTGGCGGCCAAGCCGCTCAGGTGTGCGCCGTCGAGCCGCCGCAGCTTTCCGCCCAGGCCCGTCACCAGGCGGTCCAGCGCCTCGGTGGCCGCCGCCAGCTCGGTCGCCGTCCAGGCGGCCACGCGTACGGTCAGCTCGGTCGGCACTCCGACGGCGCCGGTGACCGGCGACGGACCCGCGGAGATCGACACCGTCGTCGCGGTCGCCGGCAGCGCGAGCAGTCGGGGCACCAGCCGCTGTCCACCCGCGTGTGGCCAACGGATCAGGCGGAAGGTGGCCTGGACCAGGCTGCCGGAGCGGAGCGCCGGCCAGGACTCCCGTACCGGATGACCGTCGTGGTGGGCCAGCTCGCCGAGGACGCGCAGGGCCGCGGGCGCGCCGAGCGGCCGCGCGGTCAGCGGCCCGAGCCGGCGGACGAGCCGGCGTACCGTGCCGGCGAGCACGCGGCGCAGGTCTTCCTCGGACCAGCCGTCCACCCGCAACACCCGGACCGCCACCACCGCCCGCTCCCGCCCGGCGAGCCGCCCATCGGTGAGCTGCCGGTACGAGGTGCCGACCGTGCCGCCTGCGGCGGGCACCGGCGCCGGTGTTCCCGCGAGCAGCAGCTGGACCCGCAGCGGTGGTACGTCCGGCCCGGCCGGGGGTAGCAACGCCGATGGCGCGGGGATCGCCCGGGACGCGTCGCCGAGCAGGTCGCCTGGGTCGCCGAGTTCCAGGAGCGCCACCAGGCCACCGGTGTCCTCCAGTACCGCCGCCGGCCCGCCGGTCAGCTCCGTCGACCGGACGACGGTGCCCGGAGCGACGAGGTCGAGCAGTTCGGCCGCTCCGGCCGGCCCGGCCAGCGTCCGACGGCGGGTCAGGTGCCCGACGGCGGTGCCCAGCCACTCGAAGAGCCACCGGCCCCGGACCCGTACCCAGGCGGCAGCCACCAGGAGCACGGCCACCAGTACGGCCGCCGCGGTGACCGGTGCGCCCCGGCCGAGAGTGGTGAGGACGAGCGCCGCCGCGATCTGCGCGGTCACCAGTTGACCGGCCCGCACTCCTGCGCCCGCGCGCCGACTGAACGAGGCCCAGCGTTCGACGGGTGACCGGCGACGAGATGTGCCCTCGGCTGAGCCCAGGCCGCGGTCGGCAGAACCACTCGACCCCAGTGGCCCACTCGATCGGTGCGGCCCGGTCGCTCCCGGCGCGGAGCTGGGCCCGGACCCGACCGGGGTCGCCGGGTGCGGCCCTCCCGTGGTGATCGCCGGCACCGTGCCTCCTCGACCAGTGGGGGACCGTGTCAGAGCGGCCGACCGCCCGACGACGGCCCGTCACGCGCCGCGACGTGGCTGCGGCACATCGTAAGCGACCGATGGCTGTCGTGGTTGTCCACAGGGGAAGTGCGCGGGGTAGCAGAACCGCTACGAGGCCGCTACCGTCAGCCACGAAGCTCATCGCTGACCCGCGTCTCAGTGCTCGACGACCGGGCCAAGCGAACGACGCGTCCCCAGGGCGGGCGCGCCGACGGCCAGGTGCGATCAGAGAGACGAGGTGACGTCCGGGTGTCCCAGACCCAGGCAGAAGCCGCGGTGATGCAGCAGACCGCCGCGAAGTTCGAGCAGGTGGACCAGTCGTTGCAGTCCATGCTGACCGGCCTGCTGGCCGAGCTGGAGGTGTTGCAGCAGGCCTGGCGTGGCGCTGGTGGCCGATCGTTCGAGCAGGTCAAGCAGCAGTGGTCACAGGACCAGGCGGCGCTGCACCGGGCGCTGCGGGAGACCGCCGGTGCGATCCGCACCGCCGGCCGGCAGTACGACGTCTCCGACGACGAGGTGGCCAGCCGGGTGGCCGGCACCAACCGCGGCGGCATCCAGCTGCCGCTCTGATCCCGTTCGGGAGGGGAATCCGATGGACCACGGTGTGCTGGTCGTCAACTTCGCCGCGCTTCAGCAGGCCGGCGCGGACATCCAGAAGGCGCTGAACACACTCGACTCGCAGCTCGGCCAACTCGAACGGGATGCGGCCCCGCTGGTGGCGAGCTGGACGGGCGAGGCCCGACAGGCCTACGAGCAGCGGCAGGCGCGATGGAGGTCCGCCTCGCAGGACCTCCAGGCGATGCTGCGAGACATCAGGTTGGCGGTGAACGACTCCGCCGCCGACTACCTGGACACCGAGAAGAAGAACACCGGGCTGTTCCAGTGACCGCGGTGGGTCGGGAGCGCTGACCGTGGCCGGGTCGGCGCCCCGACCTCTGCGGGCCAGAGGTCAGGACGGTGGGCTGGCGGAGTCAGGCCTGGTCGGCCGGGCGCCAGCGTCGGCGGGCACCACGGGGCAACACCAGGGCGAGCAGTGCCACGGTGGCAGCCGTCGTGCTGACCACCGCACCGATCAGCAGGGCCCGGTTTCGGGCGGTCGCCCGGCGGGCCTGGCGGGCGAGCAGCGCCGGGTCGGCCCGGTCGTCGGCGAGCGCGGCGACCGGCCGCGAGTCGGCCGCACGGCCGCCGCTGGTCTCGGTGACCGCCCGGTACGGGTTCAGCACGCCGGCGCCGTACCCGCCACCGTTGCCCGCACCGGGAGCCGGATCGGCGGTGGCGATGATCCGCTCCGCCACCTGGGTGGCGGTCAGGTCGGGCCAGTACTCGCGCAGCAACGCGGCGGTGGCGGCCACGAACGGCGCCGCGTAGCTGGTGCCCTCGACCCGGAGGTGGCCGGCACCGGGTGCGGCGGTCAGCACCTCGCTGCCCGGCGCGACCAGATCGACATACGAACCGGTCTGCGAGAAGGTCGCCCGTCCACCATCCGCCCCGATCGCCCCCACACCGAGCACCCCGTCGTAGCCGGCGGGGAACGGGCGGGGGTTCCCGCTCTCGTGCAGGTTGCCGGCGGCGGCCACCAGCACCACGTCCCGGTCGACCGCGTACCGCACGGCCGAGCGGACTTCCGGGTCGTCCGCGTACAGCACCACGGACAGGTTCACCACGTCGGCATCGTGGTCGACGGCCCAGCGGATGGCCCGGGCGAAGTCGTCGGCGCTGACCGTGCGTCCCGACTCCCGCCCCTGCACCACCTGTTGCTCACTCACTCGCACGGGCAGGATCCGGGCGCCCGGCGCCAGGCCGCGGAAGGCGACTCCGGGGTTGGGGGCCGCCGCGATGATGCTCGCCACGCCGGTGCCGTGCCCGGCGCAGTCCCGGCTGCCGTCCCCGCCGACGTCGAGCAGGTCGGTGCCGGCCAGCACGCGACCGGCCAACTGTGGGTGCGCCCGGTCCACCCCGGAGTCGACCACCGCGACGGTCACCCCGGCGCCAGTGGCCAGCGGCGCGAGCCGGGCGGGGTCGTACCGTTGCTGTGGCCAGGGCACGGCCGGGACCGGCCGGGCCGGGGCCAGCGGGGTCGCGCAGGCCGGTGCCGCCCGGAGCCCGGCGGCGACGGCGACGGTCGGGAGAGCCGGTACGGTCAGCAGGCTGGCAGCCAGACCTGCGAGGACCGGGCGCGTGATCGACCGGGACATCGACAGCCTCCGTATCGTGTCGGCTCCGGGACGGGATGTTATCGCCTCGCCCGCGCCCCGGCAGGCCGCTGCCGGCCAGCCATTGTGATCTTGGTACCACCTTGTAGGTTGTACGCGATACCTGTGGCCTGTTCTCGGAAGGGGAGGTGGCCGTGACCGAATGGGAGCCGGCCACGGAGGCCGAGGTGGCGATGCGCGACGCGCTGCGCGCCAACGACCAGGAGCTCTACTTCCGGCTCCTGTCCCGCACCGATCTGTTGTTGCCGGTCTCCGCGCCGGCCCAGCCCGGCCAGCCACCAGCCGGCTGGGGCACCTGGACCACGGGCGGCCGGACACACGTGCTGGCCTTCACCTCCGCCGCCGCACTGCGGGCCTGCCTGGGCGAGCACCCCGGCAGCAACCGACGCATCCCCTTCGCCGACCTCGCGGTCGGCTGGCCCAACCAGGAGTGGTGGCTCGCCGTCAACCCGGGTCTACCGGTCGAGGGCTACCTGCCGGCCTGGTTCGTCTCCCAGCTCTCCCGGGGCGACGTGCGACTGCCGGGCCGCGCCATGGGCGCCCGCGCCCGCCTGGAACGGGCGGAGACCCTCGCCCGCACCCGGACCGCCGCGCCCGGCCGGGACTCCGCGCCAGCCGCCGGATCGCCTCCCGCAGCGGGTGCGGCGTCGGCCGTGCCCGATCCGGTCCCGCCCGCCCCGGTCCCGCCCGCCCCGCTCCCGCCCCGGCGGCCCGCGCGGGGTGCGGTGCCCCGGGTGAGCGCACCGTCGGCGCCGGGCACGGCGTCCAGGATGCCCGGCCCCGCTGAGCCGTCGCGTCGATCGGCGGAGGAGGACATGCCCGCCGCCGGCCAGCGGCGCCCGTCCGACCCGCCCCGATCCGGCGCGTCGGGCACCGGGGCCCTGCCCCGCACGGGCCGGCCGTCCCGGTTCGCCCCGTCCACCCCCCCCGACCGTCCTCGGGTCTTTCCAGCCGATCAACCGGCCCCGGGCGCGCCCTGGCCGGCAGCGAATCGGCCGGACGACGTCGACGGCCCGGCCGCCGGCAACGGCAACGGCGGTCCCGAGGCCGCCCGGCGCTCCTTCTTCGAACCCACGTCCGGTCGGGACCGGGTGTCCGACGCGACCTTGGGCGCTGGCCGTCCCGGCGACCGCGCGACCCCGCCGACCCGATTCGGGCGAGGCAGCCAGCCCTTCCCGCGTCGCCGCCCCGCCGACGCGCCCGGCGACGCGACACGGGCCTTCCCGATGACGGATCCGGACGCCACCCGGCCGCTGCGGCAGCCGGCGGGCGACTTCGGCGTGTCCCGAGGGGGCCGGGCACCGGCATCCGGCGAGGACGCCACCCAGCCACTGCCACCACGCCGGCCCAATCCGGTCGCGGAGGAACCCACCCGCGCCTTCCGGATGACCGGCGAACCTCCGCCAGCGAGGGCGCCGGAACGGCCCAGCCCTCCGGCGGACGAGACCCAGGCGATCCCGCTCGACCGGCCGAGCCGGTTCGGGCCGGTCGAGGAACTGTCCACGACCGTCGCGGAACCGGTCTCCGGCCCGCCGGCACCGCGCCGTGGCTTCACGCCCATCGTCATCGAGGGCACCATCATCGAGTCCCGTGACCTCACCGACCCGGTCGACACCAACGGCCCGGTCGACGCGGCCCGGCGGCCCGGCCCCGCCGAGGCAGCCCCGCCACCGTTCGGCTCGGCGCCCTCCGGCCCGGGCCTGTTCGGTCCGTCGTCCTTCAGTCCGGGCCCGTCCGGCCCACCGTCGTTCAGCCCCAGTCAGCCCGATCCGAGCCCATCCGGTCCGAGCCCGTCCGCCCCGCGCCTGTCGACGGCGGCCGAGAGCGGCACCGAGCCGCTACGGCCCGGCCCCGGCGCGGACACGATCGCCGACGGCGTAGGACAGCGCCCGCCGCCCGCCGAGCCGGCGCCGGTCGAGTTCGAGCCGGCCAACACGGTCGAGGAGGACCTGCTCGGCGCCGCCGGTGCGGGCAGTACGGACACCTTCCTGTCCACCCTGCTGCTGGCCCGGGTGCTGCTGCCGGCGGCACCCGAGTCGGTGCGGGGGAGCCGCCCCGGGGATCCGGGCTTCGTCTGGCGTACGGCGCAACTCGACGGCGAGACGTACGTGGTGGTCTACACGTCGCCGGAGCGTCTGGCCGACCACGCCGACGGCGACGTCGACACGGTCCGGGTGAAGTTCGCCCAACTGATCCGGCGCTGGCCGGACGAGGACTGGTCGTTCGCCGTCAACCCGGGCACCCCGGTCGGCGCCAAGTTGCCGGGGGAGCAGATCGTCGCGTTGGCCAACTGGGCCGCCGAGGTAGGGCTCGGTGACGACCTGGAGGTGGACGCGGAGGAAGCGCCGGCCGTGGCGGAGCCCGCCGCCCGCCCCCGGTACGCCCCGGCGGCCGTCGACCCGACCCGACCGACGGTCATGCAGAAGGCGATCGCGCCCAGTCAGCTCGCGTACTACCTGGATCGGGGGTACGACCGGGTCTCCGGCTTCGTGCACCGGGCCAACGAGCTGGCCCACCTGACCACGCCGACTCAGGTGTACGACGCACTCGGCCTCAGCTACCCCGGTTCGCCGTTCGCCCGGAACGCCGAGGAGATCTACGTGCTGCGCTGGCCGGCGCACCGGCCGAGCCTCTACCGGATCCCGTACGGCGGTCAGAACGAGCCGGCGATGCGGGCCATGGAGGGCTGGGTCATCGAGCGTCCACCATTCCGGGGCAACGGCTTCGCTCCGGGCGAGAGCAGCGACGTGGTGGCCGAGTTCAAGGTGGACAGCGCGCGCCTCCCGCACGGCACGCAGCTCTGGCGGATCGGCGCGGACGGCACCGAGCGGGTGGTCGCGGAGCTCGACACCGACGCGGTGGTCTGGCGACGGGTCGGTGAGGCGTGATGCGCGACGGTTACGTGGCCCGCTGGCAGGGCCGGGAATACCAGGCCAGCCCGGACGGCGACGACATTCGCCTCTACCAGCCCGAGCCGGGCGAGGGTTTCGAGGAGGTCCGCCCGGGCCGGTACGTCCGGGTGCTGCCGGCGAGCGACATCGAGGATCTGGCGTACGTGCGGACCACCTGCACCTGGAAGGGGCAGCCGTTCATCGTGCTCGGCGAGCACGAAGCCTGGCTGCGGGTCGAATACACCGGCGGCCGCTGGCCGGTGGCTGAGGCGATGCGACTGGAGGTCTTCGACTTCGGCGTCTACCAGGGTTGGGCACCGGCCGCCGAGGTCAGCGACCTGCGGGAGCAGCGGGTCTGACCGATCAGGTCTTGGCCCAACGCAGGATTTCGCCGAGCACCAGCTCCGGCACCTCCAGGTGGGGGAAGTGCCCCACCCCGTCGAGCAGCCGCCACTCGTACGGGGCGACGACGTAGCGGCCGGAGCCCAGGGCGGTTCGCGGCAGGGAGGCGACGTCCAGAGCGCCGTGCAGTTGCAGGGTCGGGGTGGACAGCGGCTTCTGCATCAGGCGGACGAACCGGTAGCCGTGCAGCCGCAGCAGCGAGCGGAACGCCCAGCGGTATCCCTCCAGCGCGCAGAACGCGGCCTGCGGGATGCACATCGCCTCCCGGCACCGCTCGGCGTACGCCGCGAAGTCCGGCCCGGCCACCCAGCGTGGTCCGCCCCAGCGGTGCAGAATCTCGGCGACCGCCGCCGCGCCGTCCCGGGTCAGCACGTGCTCGTAGCGGGGGAGCTGGAACTTCAGCGCCGGGGTGGAGGCGGCGAACTGCCCGCGCGGGTCGGCGAAGATGGCGGCGCGCAGCCGCAACGGGTGCGGTGCCCCCAGCACGACGAGCCGGCGGACCAGGGTCGGGTGGAACGAGGCCACCGTCCAGCCCACCATGCCGCCGACACCGCTGCCGACGATCGTCGCCGACCGTTCACCGAGCGCGCGGATCAACCCGGCGATGTCGGCGGCGAGGGTGTAGCCGTCGTACCCCCGGGGTGGTTTGTCGCTGGCACCGTAACCGCGCAGGTCCACGGCGACCGCCCGGAAGCCGGCGTCGGCGACCGCCGGCACCATCTGGTGCCACGCCCACCAGTGCTCCGGAAAGCCGTGCAGGAAGAGCACCATCGGCCCGGTGCCGGCCTCGACCACGTGGAAACGGGTGCCGTTGGCGCCGACGAAGCGGTGCGTCCACGGCCCCTCGGTGAGGACGCGGGACTCGTCGACGGCTCCGCCGCGCTGGTCAGTCATGGCTGACAGCCTAGGACCCCCGTGCCGAGTCGCCGTTTCGCCGACCCCCGGGCGCCCCGGACTGGCGGTGGTGGTTCAGCCGACAGTGCTTATCTTGACGATGCTGGCCGCGGTGCCCGGACCGCAGTCGATTGCCGGGTCGGCCGGACCGACGGTGACCCGAACGACCGTGCCGACTCCGAAGTTCCCCATGCCAGGCCCGTGTAGCGCGTACTGCCGGCCGTCGTCGGTGATCAGCCCGTAGCAGGGGCCGTCGCCGCCCCTGTTGATCCGGCCGGCCAGCAGGTTCTTCTTCCGCAGGTCTGTCGGGTCGCGGGGTGGCCCGGTGGGCGGGCCTATGGTCGGCAGCGGGGTCCGAGACCGTGCCGGCCGGCCGTCGGGGGAGGAGGCCGCCGGGGTGGCGGTGGGTGGGGTGGCGGACGGCGATGCCTCGTCGGCCGGAGTGGTGGACGGGTCCTGCTCGGCGGACACGGTGTCTCCGTTGCTGGTGTCGGCGCAGCCGGCCAGCGCCAGGGTGAGGGCGAGGCCGGCGCTGGTCAGGACGGTGCGGGTTCGCGGGTGCACGAGCGATCGGACGCGACGGGGCGAGCCGGGGTTCCGCACGGGCCGCATCGGGTTGCCTCGGGAAAGGGCGATGCCCGGGCAGGTGACCTGCCCGGGCATCGCTGTGGTGCGGGTGTCGCGTGATCCGATGGTCAGGAGATGCGGATCTTGGTGTTGATGCCGTCCTGCTCCAGCACCTTGATCTTGGTGCCGGTGGCCGGGAGCTTGACACCGTGGTTCGGCAGCTCCGGGTACCAGTACTGGGCGGTGTCGTCGAACAGTGGCTGCGCCGCCTGGCCGCGGATGTACTGCGGCTGGCTGTTGAGGTGCAGCGTGAACGAGTCGGCCTTCTTCAGGCTGAACGGCGCGTCGTAGACCTGGACGCGGGCCCGCCACGGAGCGCCGGTCAGGTTGTAGATCGGCCGGGGGTGCGCGTCGATGATCATGTTCCGACCCTCACCCGGGTGCTCGAACGTGTCGTTGTCCGCCCACCGCAGGTTCCAGTAGGAGATCAGCAGACCCTCCTGGTACGCGTAGTGGTCCACGTAGTCCGGGCGGGTGTTCGCGTAGCCGAAGAAGTACGGGCCGGTCTTCAGGTACTTGTCGTACGACGTGTAGGACCGGGTGCCCGCGATGTAGTAGTTGTCGAACTCGCGGGTGTAGGTGGCCGCGACGATCTCGAAGCCACCGGCGAGAGCCCAGCCGGCCGCGTCGGTTTCGGCGCCGTCGGAGAGCACGGTCTGGCCGTCCGCGGTCACGGTGATGGCGTCACCGTAGAAGCCGCCTTCGGACACACCGCCGTCGGTCTGGTAACGCAGCCGGAACTGCGCGACCTTGCCCGCCGCCACGTCCAGCGGGATGTTGATGTCGACCCACTCGCCGTTGCTGGTGCCGTCGAGCGCCGGACGTCCGGGAGAGATCTCCGGAATCGGCTGGCCGTTGACGGTGCCCGGCAGCGGCGACCAGGTCTGGCCCCCGTCGAGGGACGCCTCGAAGAACATGTAGTCGAAGCCGGCCTCGATGCTGTAGCGGCCCTTCATCGACAGCGACGCTGTCGACTTCCCGGTGAGGTCCAGGGTTCGGGTCATCGAGCTGTTGAGGTCGTCCTCATTGCCGGAGAAGAACTGCTTGCTGCCCTCGGACGGCGCGCCGTTCTCGAAGGTGTACTCCCGGGGCGGAAGAACAACCACGACGCCCTGGGCCTCCGGCGAGTTGTACTCCTGCGGGCCGAGCGTCATGGTGCGCTTCTGTCCGGCAACGACCACCTCGTAGTCGAGCCAGCCGAGCTGGAGCTTGTTCCAGGCGCCGAGGTCGCCACCACGGTCGCCGATGCCGGCGTCGTTCTTGGCACCGAGCCGGCTCTGGGCCATCAGGGTCCAGTGCTCGTTGTTGTTGTCGCCACCGTTCTGCACGTTGTAGTCGTCCGGCAGGCCGAGGTCGTGGCCGTACTCGTGGTAGAAGACGCTACGGCCGCCGTTTTCCGGCTGGATCGTGTAGTCACCGATCCAGATGCCGGTGTTGCCGATCTGGGTGCCGCCGGCCGGGAAGTTGACCGGGCCGGTCGAACCCTGGTCGGACGCGAAGGCGTACCAACGGTGGCTCCAGATGGCGTCCTCACCCTGGTACGGGTCACCGTCGGCCTCGTCGCCGCCCGAGTGGACGATCTGGAAGTGGTCGATGTAGCCGTCCGACTCGTTGAAGTTGCCGTCGGAGTCGAAGTCGTACCGGTCCCACTCGTCCATCGACTTGACGTCGGCGGCGATCTGGGCGTCGGTGCGACCCGAGGCCTTCTGGTCGGCGACCCACTGGTTGGCGGCGTCCCGAACGAGGGCCCAGGTGTTGGTGCAGACATTGTCGGCGCAGGGGTAGCCGCCGGAACGACCGTAACGGGCTTCGTTGTACCGGACCTTGACCCAGTCGGTGACCTCACCCTCGACGCTGTAGCGACCCGAGGACTGGGCCTCGTAGTACTGCTTCAGCGACTCGTCACCCGGGTTGGTGCCGAAGTAGAGCTGCCGGTAGTGGTCCGCGTTGAAGTCCGACTGCCAGACGGTCGAGTTGTCCACCGCGCGGTTGGGAGCCGGGATCTCGTTGTGGAGCGGGCCATCGAACCGGGTCGGGCCAGCGGTGTCCGGGTCAGTGTCCTGATCCGGGTAACTGGGGTGCCGCTCGTTACCGAACTCGGCCAGGATCACGAAGATCTTGTCGGTCCGCTCCCGGGAGAGCTCGACGTACTGATCCTCGGTCTGGACCGCGCCGGCCTTGGCCGCGCGGGCGGTGGCCCCTTCGGCCTGGGTCTTGCCGACCTTGACGACCGTGCTGCCGTTGATCTTCTGTGCCTTGGACTTGCCGGTGAGGACCTCGCTCAGGCCCTCCTGGCGCAGAGCGCGCCGCTTGTCCTCCAGCGGGTTCGGCAGGTCATGGTCCACATGGGCGGGCTCGCCGACCGACGGAGCGGCCGTCGGCAACTTCGGCTGCGGCGCGGCACTGGCGGACGGTCCGAACGCCAGGCCTGTCGCCGTCAGTGAGAGCCCGAGCAGACCCACTGCGACTTTGCGCACGTGGTACCTCCGGTGTGAGGGAACCGGCCCAACGGGGGTACGGGCCGGTGGGAGATCGATCCCACTAGTGGGACCAATGGTGAACATAGACACTGCCGGGACAGGTGGGAAGACGCACGCGTCGATTTGTTGCAAGATTTTGTTGGGAATGCTTTTCACCGTCACACACCCGCGGTTCATCAGCCACGCTGACCAGCGGGGGCCGGACGCGAGCGTATACAACGACACGGTTCGATCATTGTGATCGCACATACGACAGTGGGCCCGGCGGCGTATCCGCCACCGGCCCCACCGCGCACCGAGTAATCAGTTTTGGATCCGCACAACCATCTCATCGGTGGGCTGCGTGCCCTGCGTGACGATCTCGATCCGGGTGCCGCTGCCCGCCACCTTGACCGAGTTCTGCTCGTTGCCCGGCGTCCAGTAGCGGTTCACCGCGCTGTCGTCGAAGACCGGGTTGGCCTTCAGCGTCGGCAGGTTGACCGCCACCCCGTTGAGGTGGAAGGTCTGCGCGGGCTTGGCGTACCGGCTGAAGGTGCCGTCGAACCCGTTGCGACGGTTCGTGATCGTGCCCTGGCCCTTGACCGTGATCGCTCCCGGACGGACGTCCACCGGGAGGTTCAGGCCGAAGCCCGGGTGCTCCGAGGTGTTGTTGTCGCCGTAGGCGTAGTTCACGTACCAGACCAGCATGCCGGGCTGGTTCGCGAACCGCTCCACCCAGTTCGGCCGGGTGTTGGCGAAGCCGTAGTTGTACCCACCGGTCCGCAGGGTGTCGTCGTAGCCGACGTAACTGCGGTTCTCCGCGATGTAGAAGCGGGGGTACGTGGCGGTCACCGCGCCCCCCATCCGGGTGAAGCCCTTGGCGGTCCATTCCGCAGCCAGGGTCTCCGCGTCGTCCGTCCAGGCGGTGGCACCGCCCTTGACCAGCGAGACGTCGTCCAGGAACGCGCCGGCGAGGTGCACCCCGCCGTCGGTCTGGTAGCGGTAGCGGAACTGCACCGTCTGCCCGGCGTACGCCGACAGGTCGTAGTTCAGGTCAACCCAGCTGCCGCTGGTGGAACCGTCCACCCCGGTCTCGCCGGCGTCCACCAGCGAGTTGGTGAGCGCCGTCCAGCTCGCGCCACCGTCGGTCGACACCTCTGCGTAGAGGTAGTCGTAGTCCTCCTCGATGTCGTACCAGGTCTTCGCGGTGATCGACGCGGTGGTCGTACCGGTCAGGTCCAGCTGACGGGTCAGCGTGGTGTTCAGGTCGTCGGCGCTGCCGCCCCACCACTCGTTCGACCCGCCGTACGGCGTGTTGTAGCTGGTGGTCTGGGTCTGTGCCGGCAGGTTGACGACCACCGCCTGAGCCTTCGGCCCGTCACTGTCGCCGGCCGGGCCGAGGGTCACCTGGGTGGTGCCCTTGCCGTGCTCGACGGTGGAGTGGTTGAGCCAGCCGAGGAAGAGCTTCGACCACGGGTCCATGTAGCCGGGAGTCGAACCGATGTCGTCGGTGCCGTGGCTCAGCCACGAGCCGGAGGCCATCAGGCTCCAGAAGCCGACGCCGTTGTCGCCGCCCACGGTGTCGTAGAGGTCCGGCAGGCCCAGGTCGTGGCCGTACTCGTGGGCGAAGACGCCCAACCCGCCGTTCTCCGGCTCGGTGGTGTAGTCGCGGATCCACATCCCCGTGTCACCGATCTGCACACCGCCGGCCTTGTTGCCGGCCGGGCCGGCGGTGCCGGCCAGGTTGGGGAACGCCGCCCAGCGGTGCGACCAGATGGCGTCCTCGCCCTCGGCGCCGCCGCCGGCCTCCTCACCCTCGCCGGCGTGCACCGCCTGGAAGTGGTCGATGTAGCTGTCGGGCTCGTTGAAGTCCCCGTCGCCGTCGAAGTCGTACCGGTCCCAGATGTCGAACTGGGCCAGGTACTGCTTGATCTGCTCCGGGGTCTTGCCCGCCTCGACCTGCGAGTCGTACCAGGAGGTGGCGCTGTCCTTGACGAAGTTCCAGGAGCCGTCACTCTCCGGGATGGCGTTGCTGCCGTACCGCGCCTCGTTGAACGGCACGGTCACCCAGTCGCTGACGTCGCCGCTGACGGTGTACCGGCCGCCGGACTGCTTCAGGTAGAAGTCCCGCATCGACTCGCCGTCGCCGTAGAACATCTCCTGGTAGTGCTCCCGATGGAAGTCGGGCCGCCACAGGGTGCTGTTGTCGTCGGTGGCGCTACCGTCCCAGTTGCGGTCCGGCTCCGGGATCTGGTTGACCACGGGTCCGGGGGCGCCGCCGGTGCGGGGGTCGGTCTGCGTGCCGAAGTTGACCAGCATCGTGAAGATGGGGTCGGTCTTCGGCGGCTGCTGGTACTCGACGAACAGGTCGTCCTTGACCTGGATGACCTTCGAGCCGTTGCGCGTCTGAAGCTTGGCCTTGCCGGCGAGCAGGTCGGCGATGGCCTGCTTCCGGACCTCCCGCCGCTGATCCGCCATCGGATCCGGGAGGTTGTCCCTGCCCTGCTTCGCCTTGTCGGAACCGGGGGTTGGGCCTGCCGCCGGGGCGCCGGAGGCCGGCGTCGCCATGACTCCCGCCGCCAGCAGCGCGGCCGTGGCGGTGGCCAGACCGGCTGTGACTCGTCTCCTCAAAGGTCTCCTCCTTTGTGGCCTGTGTTACATGCCAGGGGTCACCGAAGCGATCACTGTCATGAGATGCGCCACTCACCTTTGCAGAGGGTTCCGGCGGTTGTCACGAGTCGATCAAGCGCGGCCGAGGTATTTTTGGTGAGCTTTGAGATGACAAATACGACCAAATAGTCGTAGCCTCAGGCGACTATTTACATTGCGGTTCGATTAAGATCATCTATTTTCGGTCGGGATTATGAAGTCCCAGAAGTGGAGCGCCCGAGCGGGCAAAAACGTCACGCGCGCGCGTTGGGCCCCGAACGCGGAACGGCCCGCCCGGAGCGTGTGCTCCGAGCGGGCCGCCCGCTGTTCTGTCGGACGAGGGACCTGTTGGTTCAGTTCCTCGCCGAGGTGACGAAGATCGTGGCGGACGAGTTGTCCCGTGCCGCCTTCCTGATGGTGAGCGAGACGCCGTAGTTCACGCCCTGGTCGCCGGGGTTACCGGTGCCCAGCACGATCGCCCCGCCGCCCAGGGTCACGCCGTAGAACTCCGGCGCCGGGCTGCCGTCCGGGTGGGTGACCCGGGTGGTGTACGGCGCGTTGCCCCGCGAGGGCAGCACCACCGAGGCGTCGTTGTCCCGGGCGTAGGCAGCACCGTCGCGCATCTCGATGCCCGGGTACCAGCCCTTGGCGTCGGTGAACGCCTTCACCGGCGCCTGCGCCTTGAACGTGGTGCAGTACGCGCTGTACGGCTCGTCGGCCGCCTCCAGGCACTCCGTGAAGGGGTACGTCCGCTGCAACGAGAAGGCCGCGTTCGCCGACTGCGGGCGGCTGGGCAGGTTGTCCGTCACCGACGGGTCCTTCACGGCCGCCTCGCCCGTGCGGCGGTACGGGTCGAAGTGCGAGTCGACGATGAGCAGCCCGCCCTTCGCGCCGTAGCTGGGCAGCGCGGTCATCTGCCCGGTGACGTGGTTGACGTCGCCGAGCGCGGTGTCCCGGTACCAGACCAGCATGCCCGGAGCGTTGTACGAGAACCGGTCGACCTTCCAGGCGTCGTGCGAGTAGATCGTGTCGTAGGCGTACTTCAGGCCCTCGTCGAAGCCGTCGAAGTTGCGCCACTCCGCCAGGTAGTAGTGCGCGTGGGTCTCGGTGCCGCTGGAGACCTTCCAGCCCTCGCCGGTGGTGTCGACGAAGGTGCCGCCGGTGGCCGTCCAGCCGTTGGCGCCGCCCTCGACGTCGTCACTCCAGGTGGTGGCGCCGCCGCCGGTGACCGAGAAGTCGTCGACGAACCAGTTGCGCTCCTCGAACGCCTCGTCGGTGGCGAGGCGCAGCCGCACCTGCACCGTCGTTCCGGCGTACGCGGACAGGTCGACGTAGTCGTGCCGCCAGCCGTGGGTGTCACCGGTCAGGCCGTACTTCTTGCCGCCGAAGTCGTTCATCCGGCCGTTCGGGTCGGCGTAGCCGTCCGGGGTGGTGACCACGGTGCCCGCCTCGTCGTACACCTTCTGCTCGGTCCAGGTCGTGCCGCCGTCGGTCGAGAGCTCGACGAAGCCGTAGTCCCAGTCCTCCTCGATGATGTAGTTGTTCCACATCCAGAACTTCGAGTCCGCTGCCGCCGGCACGTCGACCGAGCGGCTCAGCTTGACGTCGGCCCACTCCTGGTCGTTGTTGCTGTGCCACATCTTCGTGCCGCTGTGCGGCGTGGCGAGCGTGGTCACCTTGTCCGGCAGGTCGATCTTGATGCCGTCCTCGGCGTCGATCGGGGTACGCGACGTCTGGCCGAGCTTCACCTCGCGGGGGTTCGACCCGGGGCGGATGGTCAGCGGGTCGGCCCAGCCGAGCACCCACTTGTCCCAGATGCCCATGTGCGTGGGCAGCGCCTGGAAGATCTCACCAGAGTGCGAGCCCGAGGCCATCAGGTCCCAGAAGTCCACGTCGGAGTCGGCGTTGCCGGACGTGTCGTAGAGGTCGGGCAGGCCCAGGTCGTGACCGAACTCGTGGGCGAAGACGCCGACACCGGCGTCCTCCGGCTGCACGATGTAGTTCGACACCTTGAGGTTGGTGCCCGGGATGCTGTAGCCACCGGCGACCGTGGAGGAGTGCGCCCACACGGCGTACACGCCCTCGGCGCCTCCGCCGCGCGACTTGCCCTGACCGGCGTGCACCAGCACGAGGTGGTCGATCACACCGTCCGGCTCGAAGACGTTGCCGTCTCCGTCCCGGTCAGCCTGGTCCTCGATGTCGTAGTCGGCCCAGGGGAAGCTCGGGTCCTTCGCGGCGAGCGCGTCGATCGCGTCCGTCGCCAGGCGGCCCGCGCCGGCCGGGTTGTCCGGGTGACCGTTCATCGACTGCTCACGGCCGGGGACCCAGGCGCCGGTCTCGTCCTGGAAGCAGCGGTTGGCCGCGTACCAGCCCTCCGAGTGCGGCACGGTGATCCACGGGCTGGCCTGCCCGTCCACCGTGTACGCGTTCTTGGACATCTCCAGGTACATGTTGTGCATGGTGCGACCAGACAGGTCGACACCCTTCTTGCCGTCCGGGCCGCGCAGGTCCGTGCGGACCCGCTCGGTGATGCCCTTCTTGCTGTAGAGCATCTTGTCGTAGTGCGACGGCGAGAAGTCCGGCACCCACATCGAGTTGTTGTCCTCGTGTGGCAGGGTCGCCGGGTTCGGGATGTTGTTGTGCTTCGGGCCGTTCTGGACGGTGCCGGGGACGCACGTCCGGTCCTCGAAGACCGTCTTGGGCACCATCACGCCGGTGAAGTCGTCGTTCGCCTGGGTGTTGAACTCCACCAGCAGCGTCAGCAGCTTCGCCGTCTGCGTGGTCGGCGACTGCTTGATCTGCCGGGGGTTCTTGCCAGTCTTGATCGACTTGGCTTCGAGCGTGGCCAGCTGGCGGGCCGCCACCGGGTTGCCCCGAGCGTGCTTCTGGTCGAACGCGCGCGCGGAGTCCACGGCCGGGGCGTAGACGCCCCCCTTGCCCTTGACCTCGCGGCCGGCGGTGTCCGGCTGCACCTCGGGCTCGGCGTAGTTGATGTAGTGCTCGTCAGCCTCGATCACGGCCCGGGGAGTGCCCGACGACGACTGGGCGGCCGCGCTGCCAGTCACGGTCAGTGACGTGGCCGCGAGGGCGATGACGGGTAGCGCGACGAGTAGTCGTCGGCGCGACCCCGGATGGGAGTTTCTGTTCATGCCACTCCGTTTCTCGGGCAGAGGACGTCGGCCGGTTCCGAGGCGCGCTGAAGCGCGTCGAGACCGCCCGACGAGCGTGAAACTAGATGAGAAACAATCCGAGTGGCGGCTTCGTGATCGATGCGTTATCCGCTCGACCGGTTCGGCTCATCGATATCGCGGAGCCAGGTGGGAGCGCTGCCGCCGTACCTCCACAAAAGACAGCGGTGGGTGACGGCCCGTCCGGACCGCCACCCACCGCTGGGGTACGCCTACCGTCAGTCCTCGTCGGACTTCGCGCCGCTCATCCCCGAGGAGATCAGGTCCATCACCGACGAGTCCTGCAACGTCGTCACATCGCCCAGCGACCGGTTCTCCGCCACGTCCCGCAGCAGCCGACGCATGATCTTGCCGGAGCGGGTCTTCGGCAACTCCGGCACCAGCATGATCTGGCGCGGCTTGGCGATCGGGCCGAGCGTCTTCGACACGTGGTTGCGCAGGTCGGCGATGAGCTGCTCACCCGCCTCACCGGCGATGTCCGTGCTGCCACGCGGAATGGCGAACGCGACGATCGCCTGACCGGTGGTCGGGTCGGTCGCACCGACGACCGCGGCCTCGGCCACCGACGGGTGCGACACCAACGCCGACTCCACCTCGGTCGTCGAGATGTTGTGCCCGGACACCAGCATCACGTCGTCCACCCGGCCGAGCAGCCAGATGTGCCCGTCGTCGTCCTTCTTCGCTCCGTCCCCGGCGAAGTACATGCCCTCGAACCGCGACCAGTACGTCTCGATGAACCGGTTGTCGTCACCCCAGATGGTGCGCAGCATCGACGGCCACGGTTCCCGCAACACCAGGTAGCCGCCACCGCCGTTGGGCACCGACTGACCCTGGTCGTCCACCACGTCGGCCACGATGCCCGGCAGCGGCGTCATCGCCGAACCGGGCTTGGCCGCGGTCACCCCCGGCAACGGGGAGATCATGATGGCGCCCGTCTCCGTCTGCCACCAGGTGTCCACGACGGGCAGCTCACCCCGGCCGATGTGCTGCCGGTACCAGATCCACGCCTCGGGGTTGATCGGCTCACCGACACTGCCCAGTAGGCGCAGCGAGGACAGGTCGAAGCCCGCCGGGATGTCGTCGCCCCACTTCATCATCGTCCGGATCAGGGTGGGGGCGGTGTAGAGGATGCTCACGCCGTACCGGTCGATGATCTCCCAGAACCGGCCCTTGTGCGGGGTGTCCGGGGTGCCCTCGTACATGACCTGCGTGGCGCCGTTGGAGAGCGGGCCGTACACGATGTAGGAGTGGCCGGTCACCCAGCCGATGTCGGCGGTGCACCAGTAGACGTCCGTCTCCGGCTTCAGGTCGAAGACCGCGTGCGTCGTGTACGACGCCTGGGTGAGGTAGCCGCCGGTGGTGTGCAGGATGCCCTTCGGGCGAGCCGTGGTGCCGCTGGTGTAGAGGATGAACAGCGGGTGCTCGGCGTCGAACGGCTGCGCGGTGTGCTCGGCCGAGGCGGTTTCCACCGTCTCGTGCCACCAGTGGTCCTTCTCCGACCACGCCACCTCCTCACCGGTGCGGCGGACCACCAGCACGTGCTCCACCGACGGGCAGCTCGCCACCGCCTCGTCAACGGTGGGCTTCAGCGCTGACGGCTTGCCCCGCCGGTAACCACCGTCCGCGGTGATCACCACCTTGGCGCTGGCGTCCTGGATCCGGTTGCTGAGCGAGTCGGCGGAGAAGCCGCCGAAGACCACGCTGTGCGCGGCACCGACCCGGGCGCACGCCAGCATGGCCACCGCCGCCTCCGGGACCATCGGCAGGTAGATAGCCACCCGGTCACCGGCGGTCACCCCGAGATCGGTGAGAGCGTTCGCCGCCCGGCAGGTCAGCTCGTGTAGGTCGGCGTACGTGAGGGTGCGGGTGTCGCCCGGCTCGCCCTCCCAGTGGATCGCCACCTTGTCACCGCGACCCGCCTCGACGTGCCGGTCCAGGCAGTTGTAGGCGACGTTGAGCTGCCCGCCCACGAACCACTTCGCGAACGGCGGGTTCGACCAGTCGAGTACCTCGTCCCACTTCTTCGACCAGGCCAGCCGATCGGCCTGCTTGGCCCAGAAGGCGAGCCGATCGGCCTCAGCCTCGGCGTACGCGTCGATGGTGACGTTGGCGTGCGCGGCGAGCTCGGCCGGCGGGGGGAACTGGCGCGTCTCGTTCAGCAGATTGGCCAAGGCCTCGCTCATGCCGTGACTCCTCGTCCTCGGGGTGATCTGGTTCTTGCGGTGACCTGCGTCTCGTTGGGCACGAGGGTAGTCGCGCGGCCCTCGACCGGCGACGGCCGCCCGCTCCGTCGCGCCGAGCGGCCCCCGCCGCGCGCCCGACGGCCGTGGCGGCCCGGGCGAGCCGGATCGGGCAGGTGCGGCGGGTCCGGCGTGGTTGTCGTGGACGGCGCGACGGGTCGTGCCCGCCGAGGGCGGATGGCTCAGGTCGCGTAGCGGCCGGGGTTCGGCCCGGGGCGTCGGGTCGGGTCGCTAGCGTGGCGGGGTGACCACCGACCCGCTCGCACCCCTGCTCGCGCTCGCCGACATCGCCGCCACCGTCGAGCAGGCCCGCGAGCGCTTCGACCAGGCGCTTGGGCACCGTGCGCTACGCCGGAACGGCGGCCAGGTCGCGGCCGAGGTCAGCCTGCGCTCCGCGGTGGCCAGCGCCGCCCTCGAAGGGGCCATCCACGAACGCGAGGAGGTCCGGGCCGGCACCGTCACCGACCCCGTGCTCCAGGGGGCACTGCGGGTCGCCGGGGCGCTTCCCGGGTTGAGTGAGCTCTGGCCGAAGGCCCCCCGGCAGGCTCTTGCCAAGCTGCACGTACTCGCCGCCCGCGACATGGTGTCGGAAGCCGAGCTGGGCCGCCCGGTGGCCGACCCAGTGGTGGCCACCCGGCTGGACGGGTTGGCTGGGCTGGTCGCCGGCGGCACGAAGGTATCCCCGCTGGTGCTCGCCGCCGTCGTACACGGAGAGTTGCTGAACCTGCGCCCGTTCGCCGGGCCATCCGGCGTGGTGGCCCGGGGGGCCGCCCGGCTGGTGCTGCTCTCCAGCGGCCTCGACCCCCGTGGCCTGCTCGGCGTCGACGTCGGGCACCGCGAGCGGGAGCCCGAGTACGTCGGCTCGGCCGGTGCGTTCGCCACCGGCACCCCGGACGGGCTGCGATCCTGGCTACGCCACTACATGGCAGCCGTCGAGGTCGGCGCCGACCAGCTCACCGCCATCGGCGACGAGATCCTCGCCGCCGCCTGAGCGGTCGCAGGTCAGGCGCTGGTGGCGGCGCGGGTGCGGCGGTGCCGGCCGTACCAGGCGATGCCGATCGCTACGCCCACCCCGACTCCCAGGGCCGCTGCGGCCACCGGGACGGCGGGCCGCTCCCGGAGGCGGCGGCCCAGCGGGATCGGGTGCCGGAACTCCAGCACCGGCCACGCGTTCTCCGAGGCCAGCTTGCGCAGCTGCCGGTCCGGGTTGACCACGCTCGGGTGGCCCACGCACTCCAGCAAGGGGCGATCGCTGTACGAGTCGGAGTAGGCGTACGAGTCGGCAAGGTCGTACCCCCGCGCGGCAGCCAGCTCGTTGACCGCCTCAACCTTGCTCGGACCGGCCGCGTAGAACTCGACCTCGCCGCTGTACCGGCCGTCCCGCACCGTCATCCGGGTGGCGATCACGTCGGTGACCCCGAGCAGCTCGCCGATCGGCCGGACCATCTCCTCGCCCGACGCCGAGACCAGCACCACGTCCCGCCCGGCCGTCTGGTGCTCCTCGATCAGGGCGGCGGCTTCGGCGTACACATAGGGGTTGATCAGCTCGTGCAGTGTCTCCGCGACGATCTGGCGGACCTGCTCCACCTGCCAGCCCTTGCAGAGTGCGGCCAGGTAGTCCCGTGTTCGGGCCATGGTCTGCTCGTCGGTGCCGCCCAGCCGGAACATCAGCTGCGCGTACGCCGACTTGACCACGTCACGCCGGGTGATCAGCCCGTCCCGGTAGAACGGCCGACCGAACGCCAGGGCGCTCGACTTGGCGATGACGGTCTTGTCCAGATCGAAGAAAGCGGCACTTCGGCCCACGGCGCGAAAGTCTAGCCGGATGGTCTATCGTCGGCGGGTGCCCGGGGTCAGGCCACCCCTCAGACCTGCGGGCTGGCACCACCATCTCCGCTCCGCGTGATCACGCTCACACTCCGCGAGGAGATTTTCGCGGTGAGTGGAGTCGGCACCACTCGACGTGACGGGCCCGCTCAGGCAGACTTGTCCGTACGACGAGCTTTCACATCGTGGAAACAGACAAGACCCTCAGCGGTTGCACCCCCCGTGACCGCTGAGTGGTTCGGCTCGACCCCCCCGGAGCCGAACCTTCGACGACCCCCGTCTCCCCCCGACGGGGGTCGTCCCTTTCCCGGCGGAGGCGCGTCGCAGCAGGTCACGGTCGACGTCGAGTAGGTGGTGGCCGAGGACCGAGGGGGGCGAGACGCCTATGCGGGCTGCTCCATCGGCGACCGCGTCCGCTCTGCCCACCGAACCACGATGGGCGTGACCAGCCCCACCACGACGAACACCCCGCCGAGCAGTAACCAACCGGGGGCTCCCCAGCTGATGCAGAGCAGCGCCAGAACGGATGGGGCCACCACATTCGCCAATCCGGTGCCGACCCCGAAAAGCCCCATGTACTGCCCCTGCGCGTGTGCGGGCGCGAGGCTGAACCGCAGTTCCAGCGATCCGGCGGTATGCCACAGTTCACCCACGGTGTGGATGAAGATGCTGACGACGATGACGATGACGGCGGCCCACCCGGGGAGCCCCGCGGTTGCGGCGATCGCGGCCATGCCGACGAGGAACGCCAGGCCCGAACGGCGCATGGCCCTGCCGGCGGTGACGGTGTCGTCGACCCCTCGGCTGGCCCTGACCTGGAGTAGCACCACCACGGCGGTGTTGATGAGCGCGGCCATGCCGATGAGCCATCGGGGGGCACTGGTGTGGCCCACGATCCACAGCGGCAGGGCGAAGAGCAGCACCTGATGGTGTACGGACATGACAGCGTCGAGCGCGGTGACGGCGACGTACCCGCGATCCTTCAGCACCGCCCACCGGCTGGCCTTGGGCGGCGCGGGCACGGGCGGCAGCGACGGCAGCGTCGCGATGATGGCGGCGCTCGCCGCGAAGCTGAGGGCGTTTCCCAGTACCAGGATCAGATAGGCCGGACGTGTGTCGAGCTGCACGGCGAAACCGGCGGCCACGGCCGCGCAGCTTCCGGCGAGGTTGGCGACTGAACGCAGGTACGCCCGGTACCTGGTCAGGTCGGCACCACCGACACCGCGGACCAAAGGTCCACGTGCTGCGCCCCCCGCGGAGCGGGCGAGTTCGCCCACGCAGAGCGCCACCAGGATGAGCCAGAAGGAATGCACGAACACCAGCGCGGCCATTGCGATGCCCTGAATGACAAGCATCAGCAGATAGACCTCACGTGGCCCCCGCCGATCGGCGAGATGCCCGACCGGCACCCCGGCGAACATGCCGACCCCGGCGGCGATGCCCATTCCCAGGCCGACCTGCGCCACCGGGAGCCCGAGCACGCGGGTGAAGAACAGCGCGGCGCTGACCATGAAGACGCCGCTGCCGATCATGTTCACGAACGTCGCCAGCGCGAGAATCCGCTGTGGAGGCGACTCTGGAATGAGCCCGCGACCAACCAGCCAGGAGTGCCGCTCTTGCGGACCCCCCGCAGGGACATTGTTGGAACGCTGAATAGCGGTTTCATTTTGTGCACTCGTCACAGACCCGGTGAGCCTCTCTCTTGGCGGCAGCCGGGCCAATCTAGCCATCTGTCCTAGCGCACAATATCGAGCATTTGCCCGATACCGGTCAGACCTTGTGCCTGCTAGTTTTCTTGTACTGGTAAAGCTCCGTCGACGCCGAGATCGCATCGCAGACGGACGGTGTCCCATCCAACCGGTGACCACAGGTGCGATCGTGTCGGCCGAGTAGCCCCACGGCGGCTGCGCACCCGCCTCCCTGACGCGGTGCTTCGGTGCGGGGCCACAGTCATTCCGTCCTCGACGCCTTGGCACTGAGCCCGGGCAACCGACGAGGGACTTGCTGCCCGCTTCGCACAGCCCCCGGCTACTGAGTAGCTCGCCGGGGAGGAATACCGCGGTAATCGTCGGGCCGGTCGCGACACAAGCCAGGGTGAGAGTCGCCGAGGCAATGGGGGTTCGGGTGGGTCCACCGGAGAAACGCGACGAAGCCTGGTTCACCAGGCTCTACGCGGCCGAGTACGCGTACATCGTCAGGTATGGGCTGCGTCGGCTGGCCGACGCGGAGGCGTCGGCGGAGCTCGCCCAGGAGGTCTTCGTCGTCGCCTGGCGTCGGCGCGGCGAGGTGCCGGACCGCAGCCTGCCCTGGCTGTACGGGGTGGCCCGGCGCCTGTTGGCGAACCACTGGCGGTCGCGGCGTGGCGCCCCCGATTTCCTGCCGATCACCGACGCCGACCTGGCGCAGGTGGCGCACCCGTCCGGCGCTGACGTCACCGTGGGGGTCGCTGACGTCCGGGCGGCCCTGGCGACCCTCAACGACCTCGATCAGGAGATCCTCCGGCTGATTGGTTGGGAGGAGCTGACGGTCTCCGAGGCGGCCCAGGTACTCGGCTGTACGCGCGCGACCGTGGCAGTACGTCTGCACCGTGCCCGCCGACGCCTCACCGAAGCGATGTCAGACCAGCCCGCCCGGCCCCGGCGTCCGGTGTTGGCGAGTATTCGAGAGGACCTGTGATGTTCGGAGCAGAGCGAACCCGTACCCTCCTCGGCCCGGTCGACCCGGCCCGGGACACCGCCGTGCCGCCATCTTCGGTCTCGGCGCGCGACCTGATCGACCGTGCCGGACCTGCCGAGCCGGTCGTCGGTCGTCGCCGCGTACGCCCGACGCGCCGGCTGGTTCTGACGGCCGGAACGTTGGCGGTCGCGGCCGGCGCCGTGGCGGTCCTCCAGCCGTTCGACGGGGTCGGCCCGGACACCGGGGACGTGCCGGGTGCCGTGCCCGGATCAGTGCTCGTGCCGGTCGCGTACCAGTTCGACGCGGACGCGCCGCCGGCTGGTCCGCAGTTGCGCGCCCTGGCCGGCAAGCTCGCCGACGCGAAGTACGACAACCGGGCCGGGCGCTACATGTATCACCACACGAAGCTGTGGGGCGACCCGGTGATGACCTCCGCCGACGGCCGCTTTCATGTCGCCTTCGCCGACGAGACCAAGGTCTGGCAGGCCGCCGACGGGACCGGCAACCGGATCACCGTCCAACTGGAACCGCAGTATCCCGACCAGGAGTCCCGGGACTACTGGCAACGCAATCTCGGGAAGGGCCCTGCGGTGGCTGGCACGCCCGCACCCGCCACCGTTCCGCTGCCGCCCAGGGAACTCACGCCACCGCAGGCTGATCGGGTGCAACTACGCGAACTGCTGAAGACCGCGTACGGCGCCGGTGCGGTGAGCAAGGAGGTCAGCACGGTGTACGGGCGGTACGTCGTGCCGCGGCAGACCCGCGCGGAGATCCTGCGCGTCCTCGCCGACGTTCCCGGCTTCCGCTGGCGAGGGCAGGTGACCGACCGCGCTGGACGGAAGGGCGTCGCGGTCACCTTCGACGACCGCGAGCACGACGCGCAGTCTCTGCTGATCTTCGACCCACTGACGGGGGAGTTGCTCGCCCACGAGCGGCTGACGCTCGCACCCGTGCGGATCAGCTCGTACAAGGTGATCCTCGATACCGCCTGGACCGACCGGCTGGGCTGACCGGTAGCGGGGCCGCTCCCTCGGGAGCGGCCCCGCTACGATTCATTCCAGTCGGAGCATCGGTCGCACATGCGCTGCGCGTAGCAGATCAACTGTCTCGTCGGGCGTTGTCCACAGCCCGCCGAGTTGTCCACAGGCGGGGCGGTCGGGACGGTTCGCGGGGCGAATTCCGAGCAGGGTCGGCGGCACACCGGAGCCCGACCCGCTGGAGGCCGCGATGGCACCCCGTACCTCCGTTCCGCCGATCCGACAACTCCCCCTGGTCGTCACCGGGGACGGCGATCTGCTCGACGACCTGCTTCGACTCGCCGCCGCCGGCGGGACCGAGGTGGAGCTCGCCGCCGACCCGGCGGCCGCCCGTACCCGCTGGGTTCCCGCACCGCTGGTGCTGCTCGGCGCCGACCAGGCGCAGTCGTGTCTGCGCGCACGGCTACCGCACCGGCCCCGGCTGGTGTTGGTCGGCCGGGCCGGCCAGATCGACCCCGGCTGGCAGATCGCCGAGCTGATCGGCGCCGAGCACGTCGCCGCGTTGCCCGCCGCGGAACCGTGGCTGGTGGACCGGCTCGCCGAACAGAGCCCGGACCGTCGGGACGGCTCCGGCGCCCGGATCGTCGCGCTGCTCGGCGGGCGGGGCGGTGCCGGGGCGAGCGTGCTCGCCGGCGGGCTTGCCGTGACCGCCGCCCGGGCCCGGCTGCGCACCCTGCTGGTCGACGCCGACCCGCTCGGCGGTGGGCTCGACCTCGTGCTGGGCTGGGAGCAACTGGAAGGGCTGCGCTGGCCCTCGCTCACCGGTGCGGACGGGAGGGTCGACGCCCCGGCGCTGGTCCGGGCCCTACCCAGCCGCGGTGACCTGGTGGTGCTCTCCTGGGACCGCGGCGACCTGCTGGTGCTGCCCGCGGCGGCGATGGCGGCGACCCTCGACGCGGCACGTCGTGGGCGGGACTTCGTGGTGATCGACCTGCCTCGGCAACTGGACGACGCCGCCGTGATGGCGTTGCAGGCGGCCGATCAGGCGTTCGTCGTCGTCCCGGCCGAGCTGCGAGCCACGGCGGCGGCCGCGCGGGTGGTGGCCGCCGCCGTCCCGCACTGCGCCGCGCTCTCGGTGGTGGTGCGCGGGCCCGCCCCGGGCCGGCTGCGCGCGACCGAGGTGGCACGGGCGCTCGGGCTTCCTCTGGCCGGCACGCTGCGCCCCGAGCCGGGGCTCTGTCGAGGGCTGGAGCGAGGCGAGGCGCCGGCGGCCGCGGGCAGGGGTCCGCTGGCCGCCCTCTGCCAGCGGATCGTCACCGAGCTCACCGGCGTACCAGCCGCGGGTGCGGCATGACGGGCCGGCCGGAGGACGGCACCCTGGCCGCCCGGGTGCGGCAGCGCATCGCCGCGGCCACCACCCCGGTCACCCCGGCGGCGATCGTCTCAGCAGTACGGGCTGAGCCCACCGCCGCGGTGCTCGGTGACACCGCCGTGCTGCGGATCGCCGACCGGGTCCACGACGACCTCGTCGGGGCCGGGCCGCTGGCACCGCTGCTGGCTGACCCGGAGGTGACCGACGTCCTTGTCAACGGCACCCGGGTGTGGGTCGACCGGGGGGCAGGGCTGCACCAGGTGGCGGTCCCGGTGGGCTCGGTGGAGGACGTCCGCCGGTTGGCGCAGCGACTCATCGCCAGCGCCGGGCGGCGGCTCGACGACGGTTCCCCGTACGCGGACGCCCGGCTGCCCGACGGCACCCGGCTGCACGCCGTGCTGCCGCCGGTGGCGACCGAGGGCCCGTACCTGTCCCTGCGGACCTTCCGACACCGGCCGTTCACTCTCGACGAGCTGGTGCACCAGGGGACCGTGCCGCGACCGGTGGCACCGGTGCTCGCCGCCGTCGTCGCGGCCCGCTTGGCGTATCTGGTCACGGGCGGCACGGGGTCTGGCAAGACGACTCTGCTCAACACACTGCTGGGATTGGTGCCGGCCACCGAGCGGATCGTGCTGGTGGAGGACGCCGCCGAGCTGCGTCCGGGTCATCCGCACGTGGTGGGGCTCCAGGCGCGTACCGCCAATGTGGAGGGGACGGGCGTGGTCAGCCTCGGCGACCTGGTCCGGCAGGCGTTGCGGATGCGCCCGGATCGGCTGGTGGTCGGTGAGTGCCGGGGCGGTGAGGTGGTCGACCTGCTGGCCGCGCTCAACACCGGCCACGACGGGGGCGCTGGCACTCTGCACGCCAACACCCCGTCCGACGTGCCGGCCCGGCTGGAGGCGCTGGGCATGCTGGGTGGGCTACCCCGCGCCGCGCTGCACGCCCAGGTGGCCGCCGCGTTGCAGGTGCTGTTCCAGGTGCGACGTGGCGATCGGGGACGGGTGCTGGAGTCGGTCTGCCTGCTGTTGCCAGAGGGGCCCGAACGGTTGGTGACCGTGGTGCCTGCCTGGGTACGCGGCAGCGGGCTCGGTCTGGCCGCCCGCGCGCTCGGGGCGCTCCTGCGAGAGCGTGGCGTGGCGGTGCCACCGATCCTCAGCGAGCCGTGGCCGGGATCGGCGGGCCCGGCATGAACGGCGGGACGGTGCTGGTGGCGGCGCTGCTCCTGGTCGCCGCCGCACTGGTGGTGTGGCCCGTGCACAGCATCCGGGCCCGCCGACGTCGCGTGCTGGTGACGGGACGTGGGAGCGGCGGTGCCGACCCGGATGACGCGCTGATGGATTGGATCCGGGAACTCGGCCGTACGCCGGAGGCGCCGGTCGACGCCTCGGGCGACTCGCCGACCCTGGGTCGTCCGGGCGGCGTCCCTTACCAGCCGGCAACGGCCGCGGCTACCAGCGGAAGACAGACGGCGCTCGGCTGGCCCAGCCGGGACGTCACCGGCAGCCCGAGCTGGCCCGGGGCGACGCGAGGGCCGGCCGGGCCGATGGGGCCGGCAGGCCCGACACGTCCGCCGACCCGTCGGGATCCTCGGCGCCCGGCCGGCACCGCCCGGCCGGCGGCCACGACCCCCGACACGGGACGTGGGGGCGGCACAACAGTGGCCGCGATCGAACGCGACAGCGGAGCCGTGGAGGCGGGCTGTCGGGGCGAGGCTTCAGGCGCGGTGGCGGCCGTTGGGCGCGGAGACGGTGAGGATGCCCGCCGGGGCGAACTGTTCGGCTCGGCCACGGCCGAGGGGCGTGGGGAGGACGTCGACCGCCGTGAGTATCGGTCCGTCGGCCTCGCCGACATGACGGCCGGTCCGTCGAGCGCGGTTACGTCGGTCCGTGCCACGCGGTCGACGGCACGTCTGCTGCCGCTGGTCGGCCTAGTGGGAGGCGGCGTCGGTGCTGTGGTCGGCGGACCGGTGGCTGCGGTCGCGGTGGCCGGCTACGGCATGCTGGCCGTGCGCGCCGTGCTGCGCTGGCGGACGAACCGTCGCGCCGAGCGAATCCGACGACGTGGTTTGGACCAGCTCTGCGGCCTCGCTGCGGACCTTCGGGCGGGTCTGTCTGTCCCGCACGCGCTCGAGGTCGCCGTCGCCGGCGGCTGGGACGACTCGGACCGTCTGCGTCAGCTGACCTCCGCCGCGGTGCGGCTGGCCGACCGGACCGGCGCGCCACTGGCGGAACTCGTCGAGCGGATCGAGGCGGACGCTCGGGCGACCGACCGTGGCCTGGCCGCCGCGGCGGCACAGGCTGCCGGTGCGCGGGCCACGGGCTGGTTGCTGGCGGCGCTGCCGATCGGCGGGATCGGGCTCGGGTACGGAATCGGCGTCGACCCCGTGGCGGTGCTCCTGCACAGCACGGTCGGTGGAGTCTGCGCGGTTCTCGCGGTCGCCCTGCAGGTCGTCGGTCTCCTGTGGGCCGAACGATTGGGCGCGACACCGGGGCGGGCCGGTTGATGCCCCGGCACCGGCCGGACGCGATCCGGCTCGCCGCAGCCCTGGGCGGGCTCGCTGTGGCCGTGGTCGTCGAGGGCTGGCTCGGGCTGCTCGGTGCGGTCCCGACCGCGTTCCTGCTGGATCTCCTGCTGCGGCGGATCGAGTCGCCGGGCATGCGCAAGCGGCGGCTTCAGGAGGTGGCCGACCTCCCGCTCGCCGCCGACCTGCTGGCCGCGGCGATGCGCGCGGGCGCCCCGGTTGACCGCTCGGTGTTGGCCGTCGCCGACGCGCTGGACGGACCGCTTGCCGGTCGGCTGGCCCGGGCCGGGCGCATCCTGCTGCTCGGCGGAGGGCCGGCGGAGGCATGGTCCGTGCTGGATGGGGTGCCCGGCGCGGAGCGGCTGACCGCAGCGGCGATGCGCTCGGCCAACAGCGGTGCCGCCCTGGCCGGTGCGCTGGCCCGGCTCGCCGACGATCTGCGCGCCGATCGGGCCACCGCTGCCGAGGCGTCGGCCCGCCGGGCGGGCGTGCTCATCGTCCTGCCGTTGGGGCTCTGCTTCCTGCCGGCGTTCATTCTCGCCGGCCTGGTGCCGGTGATTGTCGCCGTTCTCGGCGACGTGCTCTGACCCATCGAGAAAGGAAACAGCCATGCGCAAACTGATCGCCCGCCTGCGCGGGGACGCCGGAATGAACACGGCCGAGTACGCCGTCGGCACGCTCGCCGCCGTCGCCTTCGCCGGGATCTTGTTGAAGGTGTTGACCTCGGGCAACGTCCAGTCGGCGCTGACCGCCGTCATCGACCGGGCGCTGAAGTGATCGGGCGCCGGCAGACCGGCCGCGATCGGAGGTCTGGCACTCGTGGGCTGGCGGCTGACAATGGGCGGAGATTCCGCACTGTCGAACCAGCCGTCGGCGGGGATCGAGGATCGTTCACCGCCGAACTGGCGGCCGGTCTGCCGGCGCTGCTCCTGCTCCTGCTGGCCGGCCTGAGCGCGGTCAACGCCGTCAGTGCCAAGGCGGCCTGCCTGCACGCGGCCCGCGAGGCGGCACTGGCCGCCGCCCGCGGTGCGGATGGCGGCGCGGTTGGCGGGCGCGTGGCGCCGCCCGGGGCGGAGGTGTCGGTGTCGGCCGATGGCGATCGGGTGCGGGCGACGATACGCGCTCCCGTGCGCACGCTGGGCGGTCGGCTACCGCGGATCACCGTGGTCGCCACCGCCGTCGCAGCCGTGGAACCGGGCGCTGGCGAGGGGAGTTGGTGATGCGACGACCTGATGGTGGGTCACAGCGCTGCCGCCACCGGCCGACTGCCGAGCGACTCGATGATGACCGGTCGGACGCCCAGCGAGGGGGTGCGACCGTCCTGCTGCTGGCGATAGGGCTGGTCCTGGTGCTGTTCGGGACGTTCGGCGCCGCTGTCGCAGCAGCCGGGATGGCGGATCAGCGGGCGCTGGTGGCGGCCGATCTCGGCGCGCTGGCCGGGGCCGCCCGAGCGCTCGGCGGCGACACGACGGCGTGCGCGTCCGCTGCGGACATCGTCGGCCGCAACGGTGGCCGGATGGTCGGCTGTCGCCTCGACGGGCTGGACGTGCTGGTGACCGTCGAGGTGGCGTTCACGCCAATTCCCGGCCTGACCCGGACCGCCGTGTCGACGGCCCGTGCTGGCCCGTTGCGTGGCTGAGCGGGCAGCCGAGCCGGCCAGGTCACTCCGCCCGCCAACCGCGCCGCCCGCCACGGATCCGCGGCGGGCGGCGCGCTCGTGTCGCGGCACATCGGTCACCCATCAGCCGGAGGCGCCACGGTTACGCCTCGACCTCGACGACCTGTGTGGTGGGCAGATGCGGGGGTCCGTGCCGACCCAGATCGCCGCTTGTCCCGGTGGGAAAGGGTGGCCGGGCCTGGATGTGTCAGCGGGCCTGGAGCGCGTCGAGGGCGACGGCCATCGCGATGACCAGACGGCGGTCGATCTGCGGGTTCTGCACCTCGACGACGTACTTGTCGCGCAGGCCCCACTTCTTGACCACGGTGAAGACCGGCTGGCCGCCGGCGGTGAAGTCGAAGTGGTACGGCAGCCAGGACAGCGAGTCGACGAACCGGCGCAGCAGTGCCACCGGCATGCTGCGCTCCTGGCCCGTCACCTGCGGCAGACCGCCCTGCTCGACGTGCCAGGTGGACCGGAGCAGCGACTGGGCGAAGTCCTTGCGGAACAGGCCGATCGGGTTGCCGGCCGCGTCGGTGACGTCGTACGTGGCGCCGAGGTCGATGCGCTGGCGGGCCTTGAAGCCGAGCAGGGGCTGCTGCTTGGACTCGTCCGCGTAGATCGTCACCTGCTCCTTGAAGGCGAGCCGCTTCTGCTGCGCGAACGCCAGCAGCTCGCCCTCGGTGCCGTCCGGGGAGACCGCCCGGACCTCGTACTGGTTGACCATCATGCGCAGTCGCTGACGGACGTGGAACTGGTGCTGGTTCTGCAGATTGTCGAGCTGCATGTGAACTCCTCTGGGGGTTGGTCCGCCGGAGTCTCGCACAGCCCGACATCTGCTGCCGGTGCCCGAGGTCAACGGCCGTCGACCGTGGCGCGCAGCGCCCACCCGTTGAGGACCTGGTGGATGCCGCGGAGCCGTTCGTTGATCTGCTCCAGCCGTTCCGCCTGGGCCAGGGCGGCCAGCGCCGACCCGAGCGCGATCTGCTGGTCGAGGGTGAGTTGTTCCTGGTCGATCGTGTAGAGCAGGTCGACGGTCTCGGCGATGGTGTCGGCCACGGCTCCTCCTCGGGCGCGGGGGGCGATCAGCAATATGGGCATCATCGATGGAAGCGCTCCCACATCATTGTGCCCCGCGCCACGGCGATTCATGCAAGGCGCTCACTCGGGCAGGTTCGCCAGCACCACGTCGAGCACCCGGATCGCGTCCGGCTTGGAGAGCGGGTTGTTGCCGTTGCCGCACTTCGGCGACTGCACGCAGGACGGGCAGCCGGTCTCGCAGCCGCACTCCGCGATCGCGTCCCGGGTGGCCCGCAGCCAGGCCGAGGCCGTCCCGTACGCGCGCTCGGCGAACCCGGCGCCACCCGGATGGCCGTCGTAGACGAAGACGGTCGGTGCCTCGGTGTCCGGGTGTACCGCGGTGGAGAGCCCACCGATGTCCCACCGGTCGCAGGTGGCGATCAGCGGCAGCAGGCCGATCGCGGCGTGTTCGGCGGCGTGCAGCGCACCTGGCACGTCGGCCGACTGGACCCCGGCGAGAGCCAACGACTGCGGCGACAGGGTGAACCAGACCGCCACCGTGCGCAGCTCCCGGGTGGGCAGGTCGAGTGGCCGGGTGTCGATCACCTCGCCGGTGGCGATCCTGCGCCGCTGGTACGACACCACCTGACTGGTCACGTCCACCTCGCCGAGGAACATGCCGACCGGCCCGGCATCCACGTAGGAGCGCACCGACACCACGGAGAGGTCGGTGACGTCGCGGGCGTGGGTGGACCAGTCCGGCTCCTCGGTGTGCACCAGCGCGCAACCGTCGGCGAGGTCGAGCTCGTCGACCACGTACGAGACGCCCTGGTGCAGGTAGACCGCGCCGGGGTGGAGCAGGAAGTGCGAGGAGCCGCCGTCGACCGTGCCGAGCAGCCGGCCGGTCGACGACTCCACCACGGCGACCGGGGCGCCGCCCTCGCCGCGCAGGTCCACCTCAGGCCGTTCCCGGTGCCGCCAGTACCAGCCGGTGGGCCGCTGCCGCAGCGCCCCGGCCGCCACCAGTTCGTCGACCGCCTCCTTCGCCCCGTCGCCGAAGAGCACCAGGTCGGCCGGGGTGAGTGGCGCCTCGACCGCGGCGCAGGCGAGTTGCGGTGCCAGCACGTACGGGTTGGCCGGGTCGAGCACCGTAGCCTCCACCGGCGCACCGAAGATCGCCTCCGGGTGGTGCACCAGGTAGGTGTCCAGTGGGTCGTCGCGGGCCACCAGCACGGCGAGGGCCTCCTGCCCGGCGCGCCCGGCGCGGCCCGCCTGTTGCCACAGCGACGCCCGGGTGCCCGGGTAGCCGCAGATCAGCACCGCGTCCAGCCCGACCAGGTCCACGCCCAGCTCCAGCGCGTTGGTGGAGGCCAGGCCGAGCAGGTCGCCGTGCAGCAGCGCCCGTTCCAGCTCGCGCCGTTCCTCGCGCAGGTAGCCGCCCCGGTAGGCGGCCACCCGGTCGCCGAGCCCCGGCACCGCGTCGTCGAGCGACCGGCGGGCACTGGCCGCCACGACCTCGGCACCCTTGCGGGAGCGGACGAACGCGAGTGTGCGTACTCCCTCGGCGACCGTGTCGGCGAGCAGGTCAGCGGTCTCCCGCAGCGCCGACCGGCGGACCTGGACGAGGTCCGTCGCGCCGTCGTGCCCACCCGTCGCCTGCGCGGGCACCGACGGGGACGCCGAGGAGTCCGGTGGCAGCAGTGGCGGCTCCCAGAGTGCGAAGGTCACCCCGCCTCGTGGTGAGGCGTCCTCGGTGACCGCCGTCACCGGCAGCCCGGTCAGTCGCCCGGCCGCGGTCGCCGGGTCACCGGAGGTCGCCGAGGCGAGCACGAACACCGGGGTGGCCCCGAACCGGGCGCATTGCCGGCGCAGTCGACGCAGTACGTGTGCCACGTGCGAGCCGAACACACCCCGGTAGGTGTGGCACTCGTCGATCACCACGTACGCGAGTCGGCGCAGGAAGCCGGACCACTGGGCGTGCCCGGGCAGGATGCCGTGGTGCAGCATGTCCGGGTTGGTCAGCACGAACCTCGAGTGCCGGCGGATCCACTCCCGTTCGGCGCGCGGAGTGTCCCCGTCGTAGCAGGCTGGGCGTACCCCCTCCAGCTCCAGCGCGGCGACGGCCCGCAGCTGGTCGGCGGCGAGTGCCTTGGTCGGTGCCAGGTAGAGCACGGTGGCCCGGGGATCGGCGAGCAGGGTGGCCAGCGCCGGGAGCTGGTACGCCAGGGACTTGCCGGACGCGGTGCCGGTGGCGACCACCACGTGCTCGCCCTCGTACGCCAGGTTGGCCGCCTCGGCCTGGTGCTGCCAGGGCGCGACCACGCCACGCTGGGTGAACGACGCGCGCAGCTCTGCCTGCGCCCACGACGGCCACGGCGCGGGCACCCCGGCGCGTGCCGGCACCCGCTCGACGTGGGTGACCGGGTCGGCGGCGCCCCGGGCGCGCAGCCGGCGCAGCAGGTCGGCCGGCGATGGCCCGGGGCCGGGACCAGCGGATACGGTGGCGGCGGACGACGACTCCAGGTCGTGGCGCGGCGCGAGACGCGCCGAGCTGAAGTCGTTGGAGGTCACGCCCTGCACTCTCGCACTGGTGTTCGGAGATGAAAAGTCAGGCCTTGGGGTAAGGGGAAGCCTCCGCTGGCGTCCGCAGGCCGCACCGGCGGTAATGGTTAGATGCCCACGAGAGTTTACGGCTCTGGCGAGGAGGACCGATGGAGCTGTCGCTGGCGACCCGCACCGTGGGCGAGCACACGGTGCTCGAGGTCGGCGGTGAGGTGGACGTCTACACCGCGCCCCGGCTCCGCGAACGACTCCTCGAACTGATCGACGGTGGCGCTCGTCACGTGGTGGTCGACCTCGGTCGGGTGGACTTCCTCGACTCCACCGGGCTGGGCGTGCTGGTGGGCGCGCTCAAGCGGCTCCGCTCGGCCGGTGGGTCGTTCGCCCTGGTCTGCGACAAGGAGCCACTGCTCAAGATCTTCCGGATCACCGCACTGGACCAGGTGTTCCCGTTGCACCCGACGGTCGACGCGGCGGTCAGCGCCGACCCGGCTGGCGCCGGCGCGTGATGGCGACAGTCAAGCTCTCGTTCTCGCCCGCCCCGGTGCACGTGCGCACGGCCCGGCTGGTCGGCGTGGCCGTCGCCCGGCGCGCCGGGGTCCGGGAGGACCTGCTGGACGAGGTGCGCCTGGCCATCGGCGAGGCGTGCACCCGGGCGGTGGCCCTGCATCGCCAGTACGGCCTGGCCGACCCGGTGTTGGTGGAGATGTCCGACGGCGGCTCGTACGCGGTGCGGGTGGTGGACCGGGCGCCGATCGAGGCCGGCATCGGTCTGACCGCGCTGCCACCGGACGAGCTGGCCAACGAGTCGCTCACCGACGAGGCGCTGACCACCGGTGTCGGCTTCGCGCTGCTCGCCGGCTTCGTCGAGGACCTGCAGGTGCGCCCGGTCGACGAGGGCATCGGCACCGAGGTGCGGATGGTGTGGCCGGTCGGCCGCTGACCCAATCCGGTTCCAAGGCCGCATCCCACTGGGATGCGGCCTTGTTGCATGGATGGGGCCCTATATCAGATTTCGTTTCATAACACAGCGACGAAGATCATCGCGACACGGTGCCACCTGGGTGTGACCTCCAACACTGTGGAGGGCTACAGTACCCGGGTTGTCAGCAAGTGACCCATCCCGCAGCCAGCGGGTATGGGTGTTCATCGCTGGTCCGCTGGTGGGTTGGCGCGCGCTTGCGAGTCCGCATCCAGGCGTCGGTCAGTGCGTCTCCACTCACCGGCGCGATTGTTCGGTAACAGGAGGACACAGATGTCCGAGACCTTGGCCGCCGACGGCGGCGGGCTTTCCCTTACCGGAAGCAATGTCACCTACGTCGTCATCGCCGCGGTTGTCGCGTTGGTGGCGCTCGGTTTCGCTGCCGCCCTGACAAAAACGGTGCTGGCCGCTGGTAAGGGCACCGAGAAAATGCAGGAGATCTCGGGGGCGGTCCAGGAGGGCGCCTCGGCCTACCTGCTTCGCCAATTCCGCACCCTGGCGATCTTCGTCGTCGTCGCCGTCGTGCTGCTCTTCCTGCTTCCGGTGCACGACACCGATGGCAGTGAGCTCGCGGTGAAGATCGGCCGCTCACTCTTCTTCGTGGTGGGCGCCCTGTTCAGCGCGTTCATCGGTGGCGCTGGCATGTGGCTGGCCACCCGAGCCAACCTGCGTGTGGCCGCCGCCGCGAGGGAGCGGGTAGGCGGCCGCGAGGCGGCCATGAAGATCGCTTTCCGGACCGGCGGCGTCGTCGGCTTCTTCACCGTCGGCCTCGGCCTCTTCGGCGCGGCGCTGGTCGTCCTCGTCTACCGGGGTGACGCGCCCACCGTGCTGGAGGGCTTCGGCTTCGGCGCCGCACTGCTCGCGATGTTCATGCGGGTCGGCGGCGGCATCTTCACCAAGGCCGCCGACGTCGGCGCCGACCTGGTCGGCAAGGTCGAGCAGGGCATCCCCGAGGACGACCCGCGCAACGCCGCCACCATCGCCGACAACGTGGGCGACAACGTCGGTGACTGCGCCGGCATGGCCGCCGACCTGTTCGAGTCGTACGCGGTGACGCTGGTCGCCGCGCTGATCCTCGGCCGCGCCGCGTTTGGCCAGGAGGGCCTGGTCTTCCCGCTGATCATCTCCACCATCGGCGTGCTGATCGCTATCGTCGGCGTCTTCATCACCCGGCTGCGCGCGTCCGACCGCAATGGCCTGACCGCGATCAACCGGGCGTTCTACCTCTCGGCGGTGCTCTCCGCGGTGCTGGTGGCGATCGCCGCCTACGCGTACCTGCCGGCGACCTTCGCCGAGCTGGACGGCGGCCTCGGCTTCACCGACCGTGACCCACGGGTCGTGGCCATCGGCGCTGTGGTGATCGGCATCGTGCTGGCCGCCGCGATCCAGGCGCTGACCGGCTACTTCACCGAGACCAACCGGCGGCCGGTGCAGGACATCGGCAAGAGCTCGCAGACCGGTGCGGCGACCGTGATCCTGGCCGGCATCAGCATCGGCCTGGAGTCGGCGGTCTACTCGGCGCTGCTGATCGGCGCCGGCGTCTTCGGCGCCTTCCTCCTCGGCGGCAGCTCCATCACGCTGTCGCTGTTCGCGGTGGCGCTGGCCGGCACCGGCCTGCTCACCACGGTCGGCGTGATCGTCGCGATGGACACCTTCGGGCCGATCTCCGACAACGCCCAGGGCATCGCCGAGATGTCCGGCGACATCGACGAGCACGGCGCTCGCACGCTGACCGAGCTGGACGCGGTCGGCAACACCACCAAGGCGATCACCAAGGGCATCGCGATCGCCACGGCGGTGCTCGCCGCGACCGCGCTGTTCGGTTCGTACACCGACACGCTCAGCACGGCGTACGCCAGCGCGGGTGTGCAGGATGTCGGCACCGAGATTCTCAACTCGCTGAACGTGGCGAACCCGCGCAACCTGGTCGGCCTGATCATCGGTGCGGCGGTGGTCTTCCTCTTCTCCGGGCTGGCCATCAACGCGGTGTCCCGCTCGGCCGGTGCCGTGGTGATGGAGGTCCGCCGGCAGTTCCGCGAGCTGCCCGGCATCATGGACGGCACCCAGCGCCCGGAGTACGGCAAGGTCGTCGACATCTGCACCCGGGACGCGCAGCGCGAGCTGATGACCCCCGGCCTGCTCGCCATCCTGGCGCCGATCGCGGTCGGCTTCGGCCTCGGGCCCGGCGCGCTCGCGGCGTACCTGGCCGGTGCGATCGGGGCCGGCACCCTGATGGCGGTGTTCCTGTCCAACTCCGGTGGGGCCTGGGACAACGCCAAGAAGCTGGTCGAGGACGGCGCGTACGGCGGCAAGGGCTCCGAGTCGCACGCCGCCACGGTCATCGGCGACACCGTCGGTGACCCGTTCAAGGACACCGCCGGCCCGGCGATCAACCCGCTGATCAAGGTGATGAACCTGGTTTCGCTGCTGATCGCGCCCGCTGTGGTGGCGTACAGCGTCGGCGACGACCGCAACGTCGGCCTGCGGGTCGGCATCGCGCTGGTCGCGACGCTGATCATCGTGGCGTCGGTGGTGTTCAGCAAGCGCAAGGGCATCGCGATGTCCGACTCCGACGCCGATGGCAACACCGGCGCCGGCAGCACCGACCACCGGCCGGAAACGGTCAACGCCTGACCCACCACCGGCACCGGGTCCCCGGCCGACGTACCGCGTCGACCGGGGACCCGGCCGTCCGGGCCGATGCCACACCTGGCCAAAGGTCGTACGCTGCAACGCATGCGTACGTGCCGGGCGTCTGCCGCCGGAAAGTTCACGGTGGTCCTGGCCACGATCGCCGTCGTACTCGCCGGCTGCGGCGGGGGTCCCAGCCCACGGGCCTGGGCGGCCTCGGTCTGCGGCGCGCTCACCCCGTGGCGCTCCGAGATCAGCAAGTTGACCAGCAGTACGGACGAGCAGATGACCGCGCAGACCACACCGGCGCAGGCCAAGGAGAACCTGGTGCGGCTCTTCGGTGGGGCCGAGCAGGCCAGCGAGACCGCGCGCCGCAAGGTCGAGCAGGCCGGCGTACCGGAGACCGACAACGGTGCCGCCATCTCCGCCGGGTTCCGCAGCTCACTGGGAAAGATGCGGGACGCCTACGGCCGCGCCCGGGACACCATCGACGGGCTGGGCACCGGTGAGCCCACCGTGTTCTACGACGGCGTACGGGCCGCGGTGGAGACCCTCAACAAGGAGTACGACGCCAGTGCGTTGGACACCAGCAAGCTCAACTCCGAGGAGTTGAAACAGGCCTTCGACGAGGTGCCGGAGTGTCGCTGAGCGGGCGCCGTGACACCGGAGCGGCCCAGCCGCTGCCGGCGCTGTTCCCGGCACCCGAGCCCGCCGCGCCGGCAGTCGAGCCCTCACGGCGGCGCAGCCCGGCGACCCGCCCCGGTTCGGGTGCGCCGCCGTCCGAGCCGTCCCCGACCGAGGACGCGGGCCGGCAACTTGTCTTCTTCGGCGCGGAAGCGGCCGAACCGACGGTCGCCGACCTGGCCGGGCTGCTCGCCGGGCCGGGTGAGGTGGTGCGGATGGGCGGTACCGCCCGTCTTTCGGTGCAGGTGGACGCCGCGTGGCGGGTGCACGTGCTCGTCGCGGAACTGGCGTCGCGCGGGTTGGCGGCGAGCTGGGAGCCGACCGAGGGCGAGCGACACGCCGTCCGTACGTCGTACACCCGGGTCTTGAAGCCGCTCGCGGCGGCCTGGCTGCACGGCCCGGCGAAACGCCCGCCGGCCACCTTTCACCTGACCGGCCGGCGGCTGCGGCTGTGGCTCGCCGCCGCCGGGGCGCCGGAGCAACCCGGCGGGTTCCTGTTGCGGCTCGGTGAGAACGACCAGGAGTGCTGGGAACCGGTCGGCGCGGCGCTCGCCGCGGCCGGACTCGCTGGCACGCTGCTCGGCCCGGACGACGGCGGCCCGGCGTACCGGATCACCGGCCGCCGCCGACTGGCCCGGCTCGCCGAGCTGGTCGGCGGTCCACCCACCGCAGCACCAACCACCGCCTGGCCACCCCACCCCTAACCCCATCTCCAACCCCGCCCGCCCCGCCCCGCCTCGGCCGATCATGGAGTTGTGTTAGGGGACGTACTTCGCGCCCGGGGTGAAAACGGACACCACGGCTCCATGATCGACGGGGGCAGGGCTGTCCGGTGCCGGACAGCCCGGGGGTTCGATCCGGGCGGAAAACGGGCGGGTCGCACCTCGGCCGTAGGTCCGCCATCGTCACAGTGACCCGCTTCGAGCCCTACCCACGGTGTACGGTGGCGCCGTCCGGCAGTGCCGAGCGCGGCGGGGCGGACGTTGGCCGCCGTGCCGTAGCGGTTTACGGCCCGCGAAACCCGAAACGCGGGCGGCGCGTTACGTTGGACATCCGAACCGCCGGTGCGACGGCGGGGTCGAAAGCGGTCGCTGTCCGGGCGCCGGCAGGCCACGAGCAGGAGTGAGGTCGGGGAGAGACGTGCCGAGCAACGCTGGAACCACCCGTCTGGTCATCGTCGAGTCACCGGCGAAGGCCAAGACGATCTCGGGCTACCTCGGCCCGGGGTACGTCGTGGAGGCCAGCTTCGGTCACGTCCGCGACCTGCCGCGCAACGCCGCCGATGTGCCGGCCAAATACAAGAAGGAGCCCTGGGCGCGTCTCGGGGTGGACGTCGACAACGGCTTCCACGCGCTCTACGTCGTCTCCGCCGACCGCAAGCAGCAGATCAGCAAGCTGGTGAAGCTGGCCAAGGAGGTCGACGAGATCTTCCTGGCGACGGATGAGGACCGCGAGGGCGAGGCGATCGCCTGGCACCTGGTCGAGACGCTCAAGCCCAAGGTCCCGGTCAAGCGGATGGTCTTCCACGAGATCACCAAGCCGGCGATCCAGGCGGCGGTGGCCAACCCCCGGGAGATCGACCGCGACCTGGTCGACGCCCAGGAGGCCCGGCGGATCCTCGACCGGCTCTACGGCTACGAGGTCTCCCCGGTGCTGTGGAAGAAGGTCATGCCGAGGCTCTCGGCCGGCCGGGTGCAGTCGGTGGCGACCCGCATCGTGGTCGAGCGGGAGCGGCAGCGGATGGCCTTCCGCACCGCCGAGTACTGGGACATCCTGGCCACCCTCGCGGTGGCCAACGCCGGCGAGGGGCCGCGCACGTTCAACGCCACCCTGATCGCGTTGAACGGCGACCGGATCGCCACCGGTAAGGACTTCGAGCCGACCACGGGTCGGGTCCGGGCCGGTGCGGGCGTCGTCCACCTCGACGAGAGCGGAGCCCGCGGGCTCGCGGCCCGGCTCGACGGGCGGCCGTTCACGGTCACCCGGGTCGAGGAGAAGCCGTACCGTCGCCGCCCGTACGCGCCGTTCATCACCTCCACGCTCCAGCAGGAGGCGGCCCGCAAGCTGCGCCTGTCCTCGCAGCAGACGATGCGCACCGCGCAGCGCCTGTACGAGAACGGCTACATCACCTATATGCGTACCGACTCGGTGAACCTGTCGGAGACCGCCATCTCGGCGGCCCGCCGGCAGATCGTCGAGCTGTACGGCGAGCGCAGTGTGCCGCCGGAGCCGCGCCGCTACACCGGCAAGGTGAAGAACGCGCAGGAGGCGCACGAGGCGATCCGCCCGGCGGGGGACAACTTCCGCACCCCGGGCGAGGTGGCCAAGGAGTTGTCCGCCGAGGAGTTCAAGCTCTACGAGCTGATCTGGCGGCGCACCATCGCCTCGCAGATGACCGACGCGGTCGGCTCCAGTGTCTCGGTGCGCATCCGCGCGGTCTCCACCTCCCAGGAGGAAGCCGATTTCGGCGCCACCGGCAAGACCATCACCGACCCGGGCTTCCTGCGCGCGTACGTCGAGTCCAGTGACGACGAGAACGCCGAGGCGGAGGACGCCGAGCGCCGGCTGCCCACCCTGGTCAAGGACCAGCCGCTGACCGCCGACGAGCTTGCCGCCCAGGGGCACCACACCCAGCCGCCGTCGCGCTACACCGAAGCGTCGCTGGTCAAGGCACTGGAAGAGCTGGGCATCGGCCGCCCGTCCACCTACGCGTCGATCATGCAGACGATCCAGGACCGGGGGTACGTCACCAAGCGCGGCCAGGCGATGATCCCCACCTTCCTGGCGTTCGCGGTGATCGGGCTGATGGAGCGGCACTACCCGCGCCTGATCGACTACGACTTCACCGCCAGCATGGAGAACGAGCTGGACGAGATCGCCGGCGGTGACCACGCCGCGGTCGACTTCCTCACGGCGTTCTACTTCGGCAGCTCCAACGGTGCCGGCGACCAGGACATCGCCCGCTCCGGCGGGCTCAAGAAGCTGGTCACCGAGAACCTCAGCGACATCGACGCCCGCAGCGTCAACTCCATCCCGCTCTTCACCGACGACGACGGCCGCGAGGTCGTCGTGCGGGTCGGCCGGTACGGGCCGTACCTGCAACGGGAGCTGCCCGGCGGCGAGCAGCCGACGCCGGCCGAGGGCGAGGAGGGCGGTGCCCAGGGTGACCGGGCGCCGATCCCCGAGGGCCTGGCCCCGGACGAGCTGACCCCGGAGAAGGTGCACGAGTTGTTCCTGGGCGGCAGCGGCGAGCGCAAGCTCGGCGACGACCCCGCCACCGGCGAGCCGATCGTGCTCAAGTCCGGCCGGTTCGGTCCGTACGTGTCCAGCGGCGAGCGCAAGTCGTCGCTGCTGCGGACGCAGACACCGGACTCGCTGACCCTGGAGGAGGCGCTGAAGCTGCTCAGCCTTCCCCGGCTGATCGGTGTCGCGCCGGACGGCGTCGAGGTCTTCGCCAACAACGGCCGCTACGGCCCGTACGTCAAGCGGGGCGAGGAGTTCCGTTCACTCGAATCCGAAGATCAGATGTTCACGGTCGGCTTGGACGAGGCACTGGCGCTGCTGGCCGCCCCGAAGGCCCGTGGACGGCGGGCCGCGGCGCCGCCGCTGCGCGAGATGGGCGTCGACCCGCTGACCGAGAAGCCGTTGGTGATCAAGGACGGCCGGTTCGGCCCGTACGTGACCGATGGCGAGTTCAACGCATCGCTGCGGCGCGGGCAGACGCCGGAGGAGTTGAGCCTCGCGGAGGCGTCCGAGATGCTGGCCGAGAAGCGGGCCAAGGGTCCGGCGCCGCGGAAGAAGGCGGCGGCGAAGAAGGCGCCCGCGAAGAAGGCCACGGCCACCAAGAAGACGGCCGCCGCCAGCAAGTCCACTGCCGCGAAGAAGGCCACCACTGCCAAGGCGACGGCGGCGAAGAAGGCTCCGGCGAAGAAGGCCGCCCCGCGCAAGGCCGCCACCAGCACGGAGTAGCCCTCCGCGCCGTCTGACCCGTCGGGTGGCGCTGTTCCGACGCTCCAGATCTTGGGCAGTTTCCGTTCCGCCCGAACGGAAACTGTCCAAGATCTATTTTTTGATGTTTCGGGTCACATGAGAGGTTCAACCTTCGCGATTTTTGTCGGTACCGTCGTACCGTATGGCCATGCCGATGAGGAAGAGGCGCGCGGGCGGCGAGAAGCGGGACGCCGTTCTCGACGCCGTGGCCGGCGTGCTGGCCACCCGGGGATACGAGAACACCCGCTTCGCTGATGTGTCGGCGGCCGGCGGGGTCGCGATCAGCACCCTGCAGACGTACTTCGGCTCCCGCGAAGACATGATCATCGAGGCCATGCAGGTGTTCACCGACCGGGAGGTGGAGGCCCTGCGAGCGGTGTCCGCCGCCGAGGCCGATCCGTGGCGACGACTTGTCGCGCTGGTGGACCGGAGCCTGCACAACTCGGAGAGCACCCGGCAGGTCCTGGTCGAGTTCTGGCGCTCCGCGATGCGCGACGACGAACTCCGCGACTACAGCGCCGACGTGCGGGAGCGGTACCGGGCGCCCTTCCTGGCTGCCGTGCGGGAAGGCGCCGCCCGGGGTGCGTTCACGCTGACCCACGACGCCGACGCGGTGACGGATCTCCTGCTCGCGGCGCTGGCCGGTCTGATCATCTTTCGCGTCCAGCAGGACCCCGCGCCGGCAGCCGCGGACTTCCGCGATGTCCTACTGACCCAGCTCCGGCTGATGCTGGGCGTCGACGACTCCGCACCAACACCCGAACGGATCGAGGAACGATGACCACCGTCGAGATCACCCGCTTCCGCGTTCCCGCCGAGCGCGCTGACGCTCTGCTCGCCGCGCGACCGGCGATGCTGAGCGACTTCCAGGCCGATCGTGCCGGCTTCCTCGGCGCGCGACTGATCCGGTTGCCGGCCGACGAGTGGCTGGACGTCGTCTTCTGGGGCTCGTCCGAGGACTACGCGGAGTCCCGTCGCCGGGGCGCGAACCGGCCCGGCATCCAGGCGTTCTTCTCGCTGATCGAGTCGGTGGTCAGCACCGAGGAGGGCACGACGACCGACGTGGTGGGTGCGTGATGCGTGCCGCGTGGTACGACCGGCAGGGTCCGGCGCGCGAGGTGCTCGAGGTCGGCGAGCTACCCGACCCGTGGCCAGGCGAGGGCGAGGTGAGGGTCCGGGTGTCGGTCTCCGGAATCCACGTGGGTGACCTGGGTAAACGGCAGGGCTGGTGGGGGTCCACGATGACGTTCCCCCGGGTCGTCCCGCACGGAGACGGCGCCGGAGTGATCGATGCGGTCGGGCTGGGCGTTGATCCGTCGCGGATCGGCGAACGGGTATGGGTCTATCTCGCCCAGTCGTACCGCCCCTTCGGGACCGCCGCCGAATACACGGTGGTGCCCGCTCGGCACGCCGTGCCGCTGCCCGCCGGGGTGCCGTACGAGCAGGCGGCCGGGCTGGGCATCCCGGGCATCACCGCCCACCGGGCGATCTTCGGCGACGGGCCGGTGACCGGCCAGCGGGTCCTAGTCACCGGAGCCCTCGGCGCGGTCGGGCGGGCCGCGCTCGCGGTGGCCCGTCGGGGCGATGCGATCGTGATCGCGACAGTACGCAGCCCGGAGCAGGTCGAACACGCGCTGGCCGCGGGCGCGCACCACGCGCTCGACACCGCCGGTGGAGACATGGCCACCCGAATCCTCGACTACACGGGTGCAGAGCCGATCGATCGGGTCGCCGAGTTGGCGTTCGACGCGAACATGGCGACCAACCTGGAGGTGCTCCGCAACGGCGGGGTGATCGCCACCTACGCGACCGGCGCGGCCGAGCCAACCATCCCGTACTGGCCACTCGGCTTCAAGAACATCACCGTCCGGTTCCTCAGCAACGACGACTTCCCGGAGGCAGCGAACGAGGCCGCCGCGGGTGAACTGACCTCCGCGCTGGTCGCCGGCGATCTGCGTTACCCCATCGCCGCCCGCCTTCCGTTGGCGGAGATCGCACAGGCGCACGAGCTGGCCGAACACAGCTCGGCCAGCGGCCGGATCGTCCTGGACATCTGAAGGGCCTGAAACGACCATGATCTGGACAGCCGGTTTCCGTACCGCGGTGATCAGTCCGTACGAGCAGCTCCAGTTCGGTCAACCCCGGCGCTTCGCCGACCAGACCGTTCGTCAGGTGCTGCACCTGGCCGGCGGCGGGGACGCCCTGCGTGTACGCCTGACGAACCGCTACGGCCGCAGTCCGTTGACCATCGGGGCCGCCACTGTCGCCGTCGGCGATCGGCAGGCGGCCCTCACCTTCGGCGGTGCCGAGCGCGGCGTCGTGCCGGCGGGCGAAGAGACCGTCACCGACCCGGTCAGCATTCCCGTCGCGCCCGGCGCCGATCTTGTCGTGAGCCTCTACTTCCCGGAGCGGACCGACCTGGCCACCTACTCCCACAAGCCGGTGGAGGTCGCGCGGATAGCCGGTGGCAACCGGGTCGCCTCGCCCGTCCTGCCGAGAGGGGAGGAGGTCGAGGCCCGGTTCTTCATCGCGGGTGTGGACGTGCTCGCCGCCCCGGACACCGCCGTCGGGGTGGCCTTCGGCGACTCCTGGTTCGAAGGGGTCGGCACCACGATCGGCGCGAACCGTCGATCCGTCGACCTTCTCAACCGGCGGTTGAAGCGCGGGTGGGTGGTCAACCAGGGCATCGCCGGCAACCGTCTGCTGCGCGACGGCGTCGGCGAACACGGGCTGGCCCGCTTCGACAGCGACGTACTCTCCATCCCCGCCGCGACCCACGTCCTGGTCCACTTCGGTATCAACGACCTCGGTCTGCCGGCCATGTTGGGCGAGCCGGCCGTCACCGCCGACGCCCTCGTCGAGGGCTTCCGCGCGCTGGCCGACCGCGCCCACGGTGCCGGTCTGCGGATCGTCGCCGCGACCATCGGCCCCTTCGCGGGCGCCGGCCCGGAGATCAGCACCCCGGCGGGTCTCGCCACCCGACGCGAGGTGAACGACTGGATCCGTACGACGGACGCCTTCGACGCCGTCTTCGACGTGGCCCGCGCCGTCGCGGACCCGGCTGCCCCCGACCACATCCATCCCGCGCTGGACAGCGGCGACGGTATGCACCTGAACGACAGGGGTGCCGAGGCCATGGCCGACGCGGTCGACCTGGACGACCTCCTGCTCCAGGGCGTGCCGACGGAGGTCGTCAGACCCCGAGGACGTGATTCAGGTGCGGGTTGGTGAAGACGCGGTCGGGGTCGAGCCGGTCGCGGACGGCCTGGAAGTCGGCGAAGCGGGGGTACGCCGTGGCCAGCGAGGCGGCGTCGCGGTAGTGCAGCTTGCCCCAGTGTGGGCGACCCCCCAGCCCGGCGGCCACCTCCTCGAAGGCCCGGAAGTACGGCTCGTACGGCATGCCGACGTACTGGTGCACGGCGATGTAGGCGTTGTCCCGGCCGTAACCGTGCGAGAGCCAGATGTCGTCGGCGGCGGTGAATCGCACCTCCACCGGGAAGAGCACCTTGAACGGCAGCCCGTCGACGATCCGCTGGAGCGCGGCGAGCGCCTCGGGCAGCGCCTCGCGGGGCAGGCCGTACTCCATCTCCACGAAGCGGACCCGGCGCGGGGTGCAAAAGACCCGGTCGGAGCGGCCGGTGTACCGGCGTTCGGTCAGGGCGCGGGCGGAGACCGCGCTGATCCTCGGGGCGAGCGCGGGCACGGCACGGCCGAGTCGGCAGGCACCGGCGAAGACGGTGTTCGACAGGAAGTCGTCGTCCAGCCAGCCGCGCCAGCGGGGCAGTGGCCGGTCGTTGGCGGGTACCCGGTCGTTGGTCTTGACCTGGACCCGGTCGGTGTAGGGGAACCAGTAGAACTCGACGTGGTCGTGCCCGCCGATCAGCGTGGGTAGGTCGTCGAGCACGTCGGTCAGTTCGGCCGGGCGTTCGTGGGCGTGCAGCACGAAGGCGTCCACGCAGCGCAGGGTCACCTCGACCAGTACGCCGAGCGCGCCGAGTGACACCCGGGCGGCGGCGAAGACGTCGGGATGCTCGTCGGCGGAACAGCGCAGCACCTCGCCGGTGCCGGTGACCAGGGTGATCGCCTCGACGAAGGTGGAGAGGCAACCCCACCCGGCGCCGGTGCCGTGGGTGCCCGTGGAGATCGCCCCGGCCACGGTCTGCGCGTCGATGTCACCGAGGTTGGGCAGGGCGAGGCCGTTCCGGGCGAGCAGGCCGTTGAGCGCGTGCAGGGTCATCCCCGCCGGTACGGTGACGAGCCGACGGGCGATGTCGACGCTGACCACCGTGGTCAGCTCGGACAGGTCCATCCGGTGGTCGTCGGCGAGCGCGACGGCGGTGAAGGAGTGGCCGCTGCCGGTCACGCGGATCCGACCGCCGGCGGCTGCGGTCGTTCGGACGGCTTCCGCGACATCGGTCGGCGAGCCGGGGCGCAGGATCGCGGTGGCGCTGCCACGCTGGTTGCCGGCCCAGTTCGACCAGGGGGCGGTGAGCGGTGCGGTGCCGACCATGCGCGCTCCTCATTCATGAATATGAACTGACTTCTTATCAGGAACGTTCTGGCTGGTAAATACCGCAAATGCGGTCCGCTCGTTGTACCGGTAGTCACGGACTCGTGACGTGGAGATATGTTCATCCGTCGAAGGGGGGTGGCGCCGAGTGTCCACACCAGCCGCCACGACCGGGCCGCTGCGCCGCGTACCGGTGCAGGGTCGAAGTGTCGCGCGGGTACAGCGCATGTTGGATGCCTGCGCCGAACTCGTCGACGAGGTGGGGTACGAGGGGCTGACCACCACCCTGCTCGCCGAGCGCGCCGAAGTGGCGATCGGGTCGGTCTACCAGTTCTTTCCGGACAAGCGGGCGATCGTGCAGGCGTTGACCCTGCGCACGATGGAGTCCTACCTTCAGCGCCTCGACGAGCGGTTCGCCTCCGACGAGATGACCCACTGGTGGGACGGCGTCGACGCGGGGATCGACGAGTACATCACGATGCACCGCACCGTCCCCGGCTTCCGCACCCTGCACTTCGGCGACGTGGTCGACCTGCACCTGCTCGACGAGCAGCGGGACAACAACGGCGTGATCGCCGACCAGTTGGCCCGGGTGCTCACGGAACGTTTCGGGCTCACCGACGTGCCGCAGCTCCGCTTCGTCCTGGAGATCGCGGTCGAGGCGGCGGACGCGTTGATCAAGCTCGCGTTCCGGCGGAAGTCCGACGGCGACGAGCGCGTGCTGCTCGAGGCGAAGGCACTGATCCGGGAGTACCTGCACCGCCAGGTCGACGGCCCGGACAGCGGCCGGTCCACCGTCGGGCAGCAGGCCGAGGCGGCCCAGCCCGCCTGAGTCGGCGTGGGGCGGTGGGCTCAGAGGAAGGCCTGCCCCTCACCCCGGTAGGTGGGCACGGTCGCCACGACCGCGTCCCCCTCGACCAGGTGCAGCTCGTTGACCCGCTCACACAGCTCACCGGCCTTGGCGTGCCGGAACCACACCCGGTCGCCGACGCGCAGGGTGGCCGCCGCCGCGCCGGACAGCGGGGTCTGGACCTCGCCGGCACCCTCGGTGCCGACGAGCTTCAGCCCGGCCGGTAGCCACGGCCGGGGCAGTCGACTGCCGGCGGCCGGGCCGGAGGCGATCCAGCCGCCGCCGAGCACGGTCGCCAGCTCCGGTGTCGGCCGGCGGACCACCGCGCAGGCGAAGAACGCCGCCGGGGTGGGGCGCCAGGCACGGTAGGCGTCGAACAGCGTCGGTCCGTACAGGCCCGATCCCGCGGTGATCTCGGTTACCGCGGGATCGGCGCTGGTCGCGGCCACGCTGCCGGTGCCGCCGCCGTTGACGAACTCCAGGTCGGCGTGCTCGCGTACCGCGGCCACCGCCGCGCCCCGGCGGGCCAGCAACTCGCGGTACGACCCGCGCTGGGCCAGCCTGATCGCGCCCGCCAGCAGCGTCTGCCCCGGCGGCGCGTCGCCCAGGCCGGCGATCTGCGCCTCGTACGACATGAGCCCGACCAGCCGGAAGCCGGCCCGGCCGGCGACGGTCGCGGCGAGCGTGCCGGCTGCCCGTGCGCTGTGCACCGGTGACCGGCGGACGCCGACGTGCACCCGCCCGCGCAACGGTCGCCAGGAGGCGTCCAGATCCAGGCAGAGTCGCAGCTCGGCGCGCTGCCCGGGGGGCCGGACGTCGTCGATCACGTCGAGCTGCCCGGTGCCATCGATCATCAGGGTGATCGTGGCGGCCAGCGCCGGGTCGGCGGCCAGTTCGGCGAGGGCCGCGCGGTCCACGCTCGGGTACGCGACCAGCACGTCGTCACTCACGCCGGCCCGGACCAGCCAGATCGCCTCGGGCAGGGTGAACGCCATGATGCCCCGCCAGCCGGGCCGGGCGAGGGCGCGGCTGATCAACTCGCGGCTGCGGACCGACTTGCTGGCCAACCGGACCGGTTTTCCGGCGGCACGGTCGGCCAGTGCGGCCGAGTTCGCGTCGAAGGCGGTGAGGTCGACCACCGCGTACGGCGGGTCGAGGTGGGCGGTCGCTCGATCCAGACGCTCGCGAAGTTTGTCGCTTTCGATGGCCACGTGTGCACGCTAACTGTCCGACGGTGAATGCGAAATACCCTCGCGTACGTCCGGGCTGCGGCCGGCGCCTCCGGCGGCCTAGGCTCAGCGAGCAGGAGAATGTCGCCGGTGGGGCGGCCCCCCACCGGGTCTAGAGTGTTCCACCGGGGGTGCCCAGCGATGGGCCGGCACGTGGAGGTACGGCCATCGAAAGCCAGAACAGCGGCGAGTCGCCCGGCGTGTCGCGATCGAGCGACCAGTCGGGCAACGCCGCCAACCCGTCCAATGGTGGCCAGGTGGACCCGTCCGGTTATGCCGCCATCCGGTCCGTGCTGCGCATCCGGCCGTTCCGGCGGCTCTGGATCGTGCTCGGCGCGGCCTCCTTCGGTGACTGGCTCGGCCTGCTGGCCACCGCTCTCTTCGCCGCCTCGCAGGTGCAGGGCAGCACCGCCCAGGGCGCCGCGTTCGGCGGGGTCACCGCGATCCGGCTGCTGCCCGCGCTGGTGCTCGGCCCGGTGGCCGGCGTCTTCGCCGACCGGTTCGACCGGCGCTGGACGATGGTCATCTGTGACCTGCTGCGCTTCGTGCTCTTCGCCTCCATTCCGCTCTACGCCCTCTCCGGCGCCGCAGGCGGCCTGGTGGTCGGCTGGGCGCTCATCGCCACATTCCTGATCGAGTCGCTCACCCTGCTCTGGATCCCGGCCAAGGAGGCCGCGGTCCCCAACCTGATCCCGCGGGCCCGGCTGGAGGCGGCCAACCAGCTCACCCTGATCACCACGTACGGCCTCACCCCGGTCGCCGCCGCCGTCGGCCTTGCCGTGCTCGACCGTGGCGTCCGTGGTGCCGTCGGCGGCGACCTACCCTCCTGGGCCGAGCCGGCCCAGCTTGCGCTCTGGATCAACTCCTTCTCCCGGCTCGCCACCGCACTGGTGGTGGCATTCGGGATCAAGGAGATCAGCGAGGCGCAACGCGGTGAGGCCGAGCGTGCCGAGCAGAGCATGTTCCGGCAGTTCTCCGAGGGCTGGAAGTACATCGGCGAGACCCCGCTCGTCCGTGGCCTGGTGCTGGGCATCTTCGGCGCGTTCGCCGGTGGCGGCATCGTGGTCGGCACGGCCAAGTTCTTCGCCAACTCGCTGGGCGCTGGCGACGCCGCGTTCTCGCTGCTCTTCGGCGCTATCTTCGTCGGTCTGGCGCTCGGCATCGGGCTCGGCCCGATGATCGTCAAGGAGATGTCCCGGCGCCGCTGGTTCGGCATGAGCATCGTGCTGGCCAGCGCCGCGGTGATGACCCTCGCCTTCGCCATCCACCTGTCCATGGCGATCGTCGGCGCGGTGCTGGTCGGCGCCGGTGCCGGGATGGCCTTCCTGGCCGGCACCACGCTGCTGGGCGGCGAGGTGGCCGACGAGGTGCGCGGCCGGGTCTTCGCGGTGGTGCAGATCGGCACCCGGCTGGTGCTGATCCTGGCCATCGGGCTGAGCAGCGTGTTGGTCGGCGTCGGTGGCTCCCGCAAGCTGGCCATCGCCGACCTCGGCATCTCCGTCTCCTCCACCCGACTGCTGCTGCTCGCCGCCGGTGCCGCCGGCATCTTCGCCGGGATCAGCGCCTTCGGCCAGATGGACGACAAGAAGGGCGTGCCGGTCCTCGCCGACCTCTGGGGATCCATCCGGGGCCGTCCGCTGATGCCGGCCGAGCCGTTCGTCTCCGCCGGGCTCTTCGTGGTCTTCGAGGGTGGCGAGGGTGCGGGCAAGTCCACCCAGCTCACCGCGCTTGCCGAGCGGCTGCGTGGTCACGGCCGCGACGTCGTGGTCACCCGCGAGCCGGGGGCGACCGGCGTCGGTCGGCGGATCCGGTCGCTCGTGCTGGACACCTCCGGCGACGACGCGCCGTCACCCCGCGCCGAGGCGCTGCTCTACGCCGCCGACCGGGCACACCACGTGGCCACCGTCGTCCGGCCCGCGCTGGTCCGCGGCGGCGTGGTGATCAGCGACCGGTACGTCGACTCGTCCCTGGCGTACCAGGGCGCCGGACGGACACTCCCGGTCGACGAGGTGTCCTGGCTCTCCTCGTGGGCCACCGGCGGGCTCAAGCCCGACCTCGTGGTGCTGCTCGACGTCGAGCCGCACACCGGCCTGTCCCGGGTGGCCTCGCGCAACGAGGGCGCCGACCGGCTGGAGGCCGAGTCGATCGCCTTCCACGAGCGCGTCCGGTACGCCTTCCTCGACCTCGCCGCCGCCGACCCGAAGCGCTACCTGGTGCTCGACGCGTCCCGACCGGTCGAGGAGATCACCCGGCAGGTGGTCCGCCGGGTCGAGGAGATGCTCGGCAAGCCGGGCGGCATCGTGCACCCCCGGCCGGCGCAGGGCCCGGACACGTCGGTGCAGCCCGAGTTATCCGACGCGGAGCTGGTGACGATGGAGCACAAGACCTGATGCCGGACGTCTTCGCCGACCTGGTCGGTCAGGACGAGGCGGTGGCCGAGCTGCGCCGGGCCGCCGCCGCTGCGTCCGCCGTGCTGCGCGCGGGTGCGGCCGACCGGGCGCCCGCGCTGATCGCCGCCGGCCCGGCCGGCGACGCCGAGTCCGCGCCGGCCGGCGATGCCGCGCCCGGCGGGGTGGATCCGTCCGCCGGGATGACGCACGCCTGGATCTTCACCGGGCCGCCCGGCTCCGGCCGCTCGGTCGCCGCGCGGGCGTTCGCCGCCGCCCTGCAGTGCGTGCACGGCACCGGCTGCGGTGAGTGCCCCGGCTGCCGCACCACGATGGGCGGCACCCACGCCGACGTCCGACTGGTGGTGCCCGAAGGGCTCTCCATCGGCGTCAGCGAGATGCGCGCGCTGGTGCTCCGGGCGGCCAGCACCCCGTCCGGCGGTCGCTGGCAGGTGGTGGTCATCGAGGACGCCGACCGGCTCACCGAGGCCGCCGGCAACGCGCTGCTCAAGGCGATCGAGGAACCACCGCCGCGTACGGTCTTCCTGCTCTGCGCCCCGTCCACCCACCCGGACGACATCTCGGTGACCATCCGGTCACGCTGTCGGGTCGTACCCCTGCGGCAGCCGCCGGCCGCCGCGGTGGCCGAGGTGCTGGTTCGTCGCGACGGCATCGCGCCCGACGTGGCCCAGTGGGCGGCGGCTGCCGCGCAGGGGCACGTGGGTCGGGCCCGCCGGCTGGCCCGCGACCCGGAGGCCCGTAAGCGGCGCGAGGCGGTGCTCGCGGTGCCACGCCGGTTGACCGGTGTCGGCGCGGCCTTCGACGCGGCGTCCGCGCTGATCGAGGCGGCCGAGGCGGAGGCCGAGGCGTCGGTCACCGAGGCCGACACGGCCGAGCGGGCGGCACTGGAGACCGCGCTCGGCGCGGGCGGCACCGGCCGGGGCGCGGCCGGCGCGATACGGGGTGCCGCCGGGCAGCTCAAGGAGCTGGAGAAGCGGCAGAAGTCCCGGGCCACCCGAGCCCAGCGGGACGCGCTGGACCGCGCGCTGGTCGACCTGGCGGGCTTCTACCGGGACTCGCTCACCATGGCGCTGGGCGCGCCCGTCGCCCCGGTGCACACCGACACCGCCGCACTGGCCGGCGCGGGTGCCCAGAAGTGGGACGCCGAGGGGGCGCTGCGCCGGCTGGAGGCCGTGCTCGCCTGCCGGGCGGCGATCGAGGCGAACGTCAAGCCGCGTATCGCGGTCGAGGCGATGATGCTCGCCCTCTGGAAGGGCTGAGCCGCCCTCCCCGGCCCTGGTCCCACTCGCCGGACCCGTCATCCACAGGCATCGACACGCACAATTGCTGTGCGGTACGGTCCGGTGTGCCGTGGTGACGGTGACGGCACGCTGAGTGAGGGACCACCCGGGAGGAGTCGGCCGATGCCGCGGGGGGAGATCGACGAAGCCTGGATCGAGGAGGCGGTGCGGCGCTACCGCCGGATCGAGTCGCTCCAGGCCGAGTTCGACCAGGCGGTGTCGACCGTCGAGGTGACCGTCCGGTCGCCGGACGGTCTGGTCGAGGTGGTGGTCACCGCCGGTGGGCGGATCACCGACGTCCGGTTCCTCGGGCCGCTGCACACCCGCAACCCGCGGGATGTGGCCGGCTCCGTGCAGGCCGCGGTCACCGCCGCGGCCGACGCCGCCGAGTGGGCCCGGGAGAAGCTGCACAACGAGACGTTCGCCGCCTACCGACCGCTCGCGGGGGCCTGAGATGGACACACTGCGCGCGCTCTCCGCCCGGCTGGACGAAGCGAGCGCCACGCTCACCGCCGTTTCGCACACCGTCACCGCCAGCGACCCGGCCCAGGCCGCCTTCGGCGCCGACGCCGCGGGCCGCCCCGGCGAGATCGGTCGCGCCCTGCACCGGCAGTGGACCACCGCCACCGACGATCGGGCCCGGGAGGCGCGCGCCGCCGCCGGTCGGCTGGCCGCCGCCGCCTCGGCTGTGCGCGAGGCCGCCGACCGCTATGCCGAGGTCGACCGGGCGGCCCGCAGCCGGCTCGCCGGGGAGCCGTGATGGACGCGCTGGACCGGCTCGCCGAGCCCGGCCTCGACCTGCTGCGCCGGGTGGACACTCTGCTCGCCGCCGGCGTCCCGGAAGGGCACCGCGTCTGGCCGCTGCTGCGCCGGATGCAGGTGCTGCCGGGCGACGCGGTCCGCAGTTTCCTCGACCTCCATCCCGCGCCGCTCGTCGGTGCCGGGCACGCGGTGCGCCGGCTGGTCCGGGGGTACGACGACGTTTCCGCCACGCTCACCGACGCGGTGCTCTGGTCCGGCTCGGCCGCAACGGCGTACGGGCAACAGCGGGCGGCGTTGCTCCGGCACCTCGACGAGGGGCCGGACAGCCTGGTCGGGCGACTGGAATCCACCGCCGGGTACGCTGACGCGCTCGCCGACTGGGTGGAGGGCAGCCGCCTCGCCCTGGCCCGGACGTTGGCCGACGTGCTCCGCTCAGCCGAGGCGGTTGCCGTGGTCGCCGCCACCGCCGCGGGTGTGTCGACGCGCCTTGGGCCGGTCGGACCCGGTGCGGCCGACGCGGCTGAGATCGCCGCGCGGGTGCTGGCGGTGCTCTGCGTCGCGTACGACGGTGCGGAGACGCTGTTGCGCCAGTGGGCGCCGAGCCTGGCCGAGTCTGCCTGGCGGCCGCCGCTGGACGCTCGGCCCCGCTACGACCAGCCCACCCGGGTCGGCTGGTAGCCGCTCTGGGCGTCCGTCGCGGTCTTCGGTCGCCGTCGCCGATCCCCGGACAGGCCACGGCGTCGCTCGCGGGCGCCTGACCTGAGCCGGCGCCCACGGCGACGCCGTGGTCTTCCCCCTGCACCCCCCGCAGGTCTGCCTCCACTCAACGCCGCCGTGGCGCGTCTTGTCTCCCGCCCGGGCCCGGATTCAACCGTCCGGGCGAGGGGTAACGGCACAACCGGGCCGCCCCGCAATAGGTCAAGTCGACGGTTATGAATGGCATCGGGGTGTAGTCGTCCGACGACAGGCCGACGCGTCGCTCTGCCACGAACCGTCGTAGGGTGGGGGGATGGGCATGCTCTGCGCGGTCAGCTTCAACCGGTATGGGCGCCTCTACTACCTCGACCCGGGTGAGCTGCGTCCGCAGGTGGGCGACAAGGTGCTGGTGCCCACCGACGACGGGCCCGAGGTGGCGGAGTGCGTGTGGGCCGCGCAGTGGGTGACCGACGAGACCGACGGCTTTCCCCGCCTGGTGGGGCTGGCCGGCGACGACGACCTACGCCGGGACGAGGTGCTGCGTCGGCGTAAGGCCGAGGCCAAGGTGGCCGCGAAACGGCTGATCCGTTCGCACGGCCTGCCGATGAAGGTGGTGGCGGTCGACCATGTGCTCGGCGCCCCCGAGGGTGGCGGTGAGCGCAGCACCGTGTACTTCACCGCCCCGCACCGGGTGGACTTCCGTTCCCTGGTCCGCGACCTGGGTGCCACCCTGCACTGTCGGGTGGAGCTGCGCCAGCTCTCCGCACGCGACTCGGCGCGGGTGCAGGGCGGCATCGGCTCCTGCGGTCGGGACCTGTGCTGCGCGACGTTCCTCACCGACTTCGAGCCGGTGACCATCCGGATGGCGAAGGACCAGGACCTGCCGCTGAACCCGCTGCGTATCTCCGGCGCGTGCGGCCGGTTGATGTGCTGCCTGAAGTACGAGCATCCTCTGTACGCCAGGTTCCAGGAGTCCGCCCCGGCGACCGGCGCTCGCGTCACCACGCCGGAAGGGGAGGGCCGGGTGGTCGGTCACAGCGTCCCGAGAGACGCGGTGACCGTCCGCCTGGACGCCGACGGCTCGCGTTCCATGTGCTCCCGCGCCGACGTGTGCGGAAGCCGCAAGGCGTATGAAGACCGGGATGCCGTGTGATCAGAAGTGGACCCGTGACATGAAGGTCCCCGTGGTTCTCGGTCGTGTAGGTGTTACGGCGTGACGCCCAGGATGATGGCAATGGTGCCGATCGTGGCCATGAGCAGGCAGGTGCCGGGGTGCATACCGATCGAGATCCGGATGTCGCGCTTGCGCCAGACGAGCCAGACTGCCGGGAACAGGAAGATCATCTTCGACAGGACGGTCCATGGCGCCCAGAAGTGGTAGACCGAGAACAGGACCGTGTTGAGCACGGGTGCTCCCCAGCGCAGGTGGGAGATGCGGGGCAGCAGGAATCCGCGGAAGTAGTACTCCTCGATGAGGGGGAGGGTGAAGCCGGTCAGCGGCAGGCAGATCAGCATCGTGACGACCAGCTGCGAGTGTGAGTACCCATCGATGTAGGTGGTGGCGCTGCCGCCCGCGCCTTCGAAGGGGATCCAGGTGAAGAAGTTGTCGAAGACGAGGTTGTCCAGCGGAACGAGCGCGAGTGACACTACCGTCATCCACACGATGAGGCCGGCGATGGTGGCGATGATTTTTCCCCGCCCGATGGGCCTGTCCCAGTAGTACGTCACCGTGCGCAGTGTGTAGCGGCCGGTGCGTTTGCGGCCCAACCACAACAGGCCGAACAGGAGCGGTGTGAGCACGATGACCAGGGCGATCGCCCAGGCGAGGAAGATCGGATAGTTGATCGCTTTGACGAACGGCTCGGCGAGGAACAGGTAGGCGGCGACGATCAGGGCACCGGGCACCAGGTGCAGCGCGATCGACAGCGGAAGCGAGTGACGGTCGGCGAGGAGCAGTTCGACCAGGCGGTTCGGGCGGGTGGCCTTTGTGGCAGCGGTGCGGGTCAGCGTGTTCTCCATGCCGCAAAGATTCGCTCCACCCCCTGCCACAGGCCTGTCACGGCCCTGACACGGCACGAACGGGCATGACGGATGTCGTGATGCTGTCTCAGAGTTGATCAAGAGGTTTGCGTCAGAAATCCGGCCTGGAGTGACGCAAACTTCTTGATCAACTGGGCTGTTGGGTGGGGTGTGGTGTCAGTGCAGGACCGTGGGGGGTTCGGCCAGGCGGGGAGTTAGGGGGGTCTTTGGGGTCAGCCAGCTTGCCGTGGGGGACTGGTCGGGGCTGACCTGCCAGTCGCGGGAGACCCGGTCGACCGCGACCGGGTAGATGGTCAGCGTTCCGTCCGGGTCGATGCGCAGCCGCAGGAACACCTTGGAGTCCTCGATGCCCTGGCCGGCGAAGAGCTCGTTGACGTTCACCCCGAACGAGCCCGCCACCAACAGATACGCCGCCACCAACTGGCTGGCGACGAAGCCGATCACCGGGCCGTAGAGCACCGCCGCGGCGACCGCTGGCAGCGGCCACGGCCAGTCGTAGAACGGCAGCGCCAACCACGCCCAGGTGCCGGCCGCAGCCAGGGCCACATGTGCCATGCCGTGGCCGACACCGAGAAGCCAGCGCCGCGCATGCCGCTTGCCGCTCGCGCTGGGCGGCTTGGCGAACAGGGCCGCCGCCAACACCGTCACGAGCACCATCATCACCAGCGGAACGGTGAACAGCCGCTGGTCGGTGCTGTCGGCCCAGTTCGCCGTCGCACCCGCCATGGCCAGCATCAGCAGGGTGTGCAGGGTGCCGAGCAGTGTCGTGAAGCCGGGATTGCGGAACGGCAGCCGGAGGAAGATACCCCAGCCGTAACGACGGGAGCGGGCCGCGTCCGGATAGCGGGCCACCAGATCGTACGGCCGGGTAGAGCTGGCCCGTCGGGCCAGCGTGTCCCGCGGCGGGACCTCGATGCGCTCCGGCAGTTTGTGCGTGGGGTAGAGGTACGCGCCGCCCCCACCGCACGTGATGAGCTGCCGGTCCGCCCCGGCGTAACGGGCGTAGTGGTGCAGGTCGCCGGAGAGCAGCAGTCGCACCTGCGCCCCGGTCGGATCGATGATCGTACGGATGAAGTAGTCGATCGAGTCGTACGCCGTCGGGTTGTCGGCAGCCTTGACCCAGGTCGGCGCCGGCGCCGCGATAATCAGCTTTGACTCGGGGCCGAGCCGCCGGGCCACCTCGTCGAAGTACGCCAGTTGCGGGTCGTCCAGGTACGAGCCGGACTGGTCATCCACCCCGAGCAGCCACCAGCCGGCCGGCAGCTCCACCGCGAAGTACGACCGTGACTGCCCGGTGCCCCACCCGGCGAAGTTACGGTCCCGGGAGCGGACGAACAACCGCAGGAACGCGGTCAGGCCGTCGTACCAGTCATGGTTGCCCGGCACCGCGAAGAGCGTGGGCTTCTCGGGCGGTGCCACCGGCAGCGCGGCCTGGTAGGGGCCCTTGCACCGGTCCTCATATGAGGCGTAGGCCGCCGACGGGTACACCTGGTCGCCGCCCATCACCAGGGTCTGCGCCCGGGGCAACCGATGCCCGTCCACCGTCAGCTCCGGCTGCGCCAGCAGGTACGCGACCGAGTACGTGGCGTTGAAGCCGTCACCCAGGTCGGCCACGTAGTCGAGCCACAGACCGCCGTCCGGCCCGACCTGGCGGAAGACGTCGTCGCCGAACGCGTTCTGCAACTCGCGCTTGTCCAGGTACGCGCCGAAGAGCACCGCCAACAGCGTTCGGATGCCGGTGCTGATCAGCAGAAACGGGGCCAGCCACGGCACCGGCTTGCGCGGCGTGAAGCCCAACTCCAGCGGGTCGGTGCTGCGCGGTCGATGGGTGGCGCGTTCGCTGGCCGGCGCACGGTCAGGACGGCTGTGCGCCTCGTCCTGGCGGTCGGGGTCGTCGCGTTCGTCGCTCACCCGCCGCAGCGTAGTCCCGCTCCCGATCATGCGCTGTCCGGTAAACGTCCAGATGACGGCCGATGTCCGGTTGGCGGGACCACGTGGGGAGGGGGTATCCCGTTCGGCCGGGGGCCGTGGGGTGCCGTACACTTGCTGATCGTTGCCGCCTTAGCTCAGTCGGCTAGAGCGACGCACTCGTAATGCGTAGGTCGACGGTTCGATTCCGTCAGGCGGCTCGGCACAGAAGCCCAGGTCATTGACCTGGGCTTCGCCGTTTCCCAAGGTTGATCCAGATGCCGCGCCAGGGTGTACCAGCCGGTAGCGCCGACCGTCGGGGCCTGGCTACTGCGGCCGGGTACCTCGATCATGTAAGCGTCTGCTGGGACGCGCGTGTCGAGCAGGTCCCGTGACGGGACGCTGCCACCGCGTTGCGCAGTCCCATCTGTGCATGACAGATCCGTCCCAGCAGATGACGACACCTGACCTTGGTGGTTGTTGCGTGACACCATCCAGCGGCTGCTTGACCGGTCGCATCGGTAGACGCAATGCCGTCCTGCGGATGTTTCGGCTGTGGAGCAACGCCGGTTGCCGCGAAGCGTGGTTCAGGCTGCCATTTCGGTGACAGCCCCGGCGGTTCGCAGCATTGAGCAAGATCTATCCTGCTGCCTCTGCTGGTGTCCTGAATGAGGCGTCACCTGCTCAGTCGCTCACCCATCGTCGACATCAGTCGCACAAGGGGTGCGGGGGAGGCTGACAAGCAACACGCTGCCCGGTACCGTCGGCCCCACACGAGCGACCGGGGCGGGAGGGCCGTGTCTCGCAGCTTCGAAGAGCAGGGGTCAACTGCACGCCCAGTTCGACTGATGGCTGTTTCGCTGTACTCCGAGCGGTATCCAGCAATCGGGGAAAGCCACGGGCTGTCCGCGATCGCGGGGTCCCTGCGCGGGGCCTTCGCTGAAGCGGAGCTGCAGGTCACGCTTGTGGACATGGTCGAGTGGGGCGAGGAAAATGCGAGCCGACTCGCGCAAGCTATCAGCGAGATTCAACCCGACGTTCTCGCGATCGGTCTGCAATACGGGACGTTCTCATTTCTGCAGAAGCACTATGCGCTCCTGCGGGCCGCAGTACGACGTCCCGATGCGCTCATCGTCGTTGGTGGCCCGCTCGCTACCTACCTGAGCGATCGGCTCATCGACGAGGTCGCTGCTGAGGCAGTGGTGATCCTCGGGGAGGCGGACGAGGCGCTCCCGGAGTTGGTGCGGGCTTGGATGCATGGTCTCTCGGACTGGTCGGGCGTGGCCGGCCTGCGGTACAGAGATCGAGTGCATGGCGTCGATATCGCCACACCACGACGGCTGGTCGACCTGAGAGCCGTTCCGCCCCCGAGCCGTCTGCATCTGGACCGGATCGCGGAACTGGGGGGCGAGATCTTCGTCGAGACCAGCCGCGGCTGCTCCTGGGCCTCGTGTACCTTCTGCCTCCGAGGCCTGACCGACGTTCAGGGGCGTGGATTCGAGTTCAGGCGGAAGTCCGCGGAGGCGGTTGCCCAGGACCTCAACGAGTTGGCTGTGCGCGGCATCCGGGACGTCACCATCGCAGACGAGGACTTTCTGGGTGGTGATCTGGACCAGACCGAGGATTTCGTCTACCAACTTCTGGCCATGCCACTCCCGACGTTCCGCTTCGATGCCAGCGCGACCATCCATTCGGTCTTCTCGCGGCGGGACACGGCGGATGCGGCCGCGAGGCGGAGGGCGCTGGTCGAGGCGTTGGCGGGTGCCGGGCTGCAGAAGGTCTTCCTCGGTATCGAGTCGTGTTCCCCGGCGCAGTTAAAGCGGTACGCCAAGGGGCACACGCGGTCCGAGGCTGTCGCGGCCGCCGAACTCCTGCGGTCTCTCGGCGTCCGGGTCGAGATCGGGGTCATCCTGTTCGATCCGCTCTGCACGCTCGATGAGATCGAGGACAGCCTGCAGTTCATGCGCCAGCACAATCTCGCGTCGGTGGCCTCCGGGATCAGCAGTGAACTGCGGTTACAAACCTCCTCGCACTATCTCACTCTGTTGGAGAAGTACGAGCGAGCACAGGGTGTGGTTCTCCATGACCCGGCGTTCGATCCGGACACGCTCATGCACTCCTACCGCTTCGCGGATCGAGAGGTGCAGCGGCTCTACGACTCCGTGCAGTTGTGGAATCGCCGGCTACATCCCCTGTACTACCCCTCAAAGAGTCTGTCGCGCTTCGGCACGGCCGGCGCCCTGGGGGAGTCGGTGCAGGAGCTGAGAACCGCCACCAATCTCTTCAGGGACCAGACCTGTGACGCAATCTTGGCGGCGATCCGCCACGGTAGGGCGGGAAACGATTTCCGTGCGGCCTTCGATCTCGATATCGAGGCTACGGCCCGGCACCTCGCTGATGCCGTCGTCCGCGCATTGGCGCATCGCGACGGTCCGGACGCCCACCCGGTCATAGGGCGTGCCCTGGTGGCTGCTCGAAACGTCGACACCCTGCTAACTGCATGAGCCGCAAAATTGAGAAAGGTATGAGATGGACCCGGAACGGATGCTTGAGAGCATGGCAGAGATGCATACGCTGACAAGACTGCCGCGGATTGGTTGGGTCATGGCCGGCGTCCCAGATCCGGAGTCTGTGTCCGATCACTGTTTTGAGACCGCCGTGATCGCCTACATGCTCGCCCAGCACATCGACGAGCCCGTCGACATGGGCAAGGTCCTCGCGATGGCGTTGTTCCACGAGACCGGCGAGGTCCGGCTCACCGATCTACCGCGGCGTTCCTCTCCGTACGTGAAGAACTTCAAGCGGGAAGCTGAGCGGCGCGCCGCGAAGGACGTTCTCGGCGGTGTCGCCGAGGCTATCCTTCCGCTTCTCGAGGAGATGCACGCGCTGGAGACGTTGGAGGCAAGGCTGGTCGAGGCCGCAGAGGAGTTGCAGATCATCGCCGCCGCGATGTACTACGCGAAGGAAAATCGCGGCGATATGAGCGAGTATCGACGCGACGTCGACAAGTACGATCCTCTCGGCATCGCCCCGGCTGCGGCGGTTGCTGAGGTGATCAAGCGCCGTCTGGGCGATTACCTCGGTAACAAGCCCTACTGGGAGCTTGGTTACAGCCGGCAATCGACGAGCGGTGGCCGTGGCGAGAACTGATACCCGATACGACGTCTTCCTCAGCTACAGCGATGCTGACCGTGATTTCGCCCATCGGTTGTACGATGCTCTCCGTCGCAGCAAGTTCCGCCGCAGGCGCCTCCGGGTGTTCTTCGCACCAACGGCCATCACTGTCGGTGAGTCGATCCCAGGCGCGATCTCGCAGGCTCTGGACCGCTCCGGCTGCCTGGTCGCTGTCATCACTCCAGCGTGGCTCGCTTCTGAGTGGACCCGGCTGGAGTCCGACGTCGTCGTCTGGCGTGATCCGGCCGCCAACCACCGGCTTCTCCTGCCACTGCTCCTCAAGACGACCGCCATGCCCTCGCTGCTCAGCCGAATCAAGTACCTGGACGTTCGGGAGGGTCGAGACCTTGACGAGATCATGCCTGACCTCATTGCGGCCATCCGCTGGTCTGCCGCCGAGGCGGAAGAGCGGAATCAGTCCGCGGTGGAAAGGCGAGACGTTCTTGCGGCCCCGATTCTCCCGTGGCTCGGCCTCGGAAGCCCTAGCTTCGACTTTGTGTGGCCCGAAATGATCATCGACCCAAGCGTTTCTCCGCTCCGTCATCCAGGCAGCGACGACCGTCTGTCGAACTGGCTCACGTCGGCGAACACCGAGGCGGCGTGCTTCGCCGTCGTTGGGGTCGCCGGTGCCGGCAAGACGACGGCTCTGCGTTCGCTGATGCTCTCCGGGGGTGGCGACCTTCCGTCCCAACGCGTCTTCGTACACGCACGTGACCTGCCGGCGCGCGCCAGCGAACTGGCCACCCGGTCACGGCGGACGTCGCGGTTGGCCCTGCTGGTCGACGGGCTCGACGAGGCTGGGGAAGGGTTGGTCGAGGCCGTGAGTAGCGATCTGGGCAAGCTCGCGGCCGCAGGCGCGACGATATTCTTCGCCGCACGGACCGACTTCTTCGACCGCCAGAGCGACATCCTGAAGCGAAGCCTGGGCGTGCCGCGGGAGGTGTTGGAGGTCAAGTCGTGGACCAGGGAGGACGTTCTCGACTTCGCGAGCAAATACTCGCAGCGGATCAGCGATCCGTCAGTTTCGGTCAGAGCCGAGAGCATCATCGACAACGTTCCGGGTGCCGCGCAGATGTCCTCCAACCCCATGCGTCTCACCCTCTTGCTCTACCTCCTCGCGTCCGGCGCGGCCATCGACATCGTCCGTCTTACCGAGCCCTACGCCCTCTACACCATGTTCTACGGGGAGTGGTTGACCCGGGAGCGGCACCGAGGGACTGGAGGTATCGATTCCTCGCTGGTGCGGAGATCGCACACCGCTCTGGCTCGCTGGTTCTACACCAACCGTGGGGAGCGGGCGCGCCCGGAGGAGAGCCTCGGTTTCGAGGTGTGGACGGAACTGCGAACGGACACCGCCTTCACCGAACTTCTCGATATCGATCCGGGTCGGGGCGACGACGCCGAGATCCTTCGGGGATTCCGACACGAGACCATCGGAGAGTTCCTGATCGCGCAGTCCATCCTGGATGGGTTCATCGCCGGCGGCCCTGCCATTGACAGCGCGTTGGCCGTCACCGTCGGCGATGACGTCAACAGCTACGTGAGAAGCGGTCTGGCGGATCTGGGTGCATTGCGTGTATCGGTGATTCAGCAGAATCTCGCGGCTCGGTACGACGAGCTGGAAAGCGATGACGCCAGCCGCGACACGGACCGGAGTCAACGGCTGCGAGAGCAGATAATCTATTACGTCGGTCGACTCCCGGTCGACGAGGCGCCTCGTATGCTCGTGCGGGCGTTCACCACCGAGACTTCCCCGCTGCTCCGTCGTTCCGCTGCGCTCGGCGCGATCCTGCATGGCGACGACGATGCCGAGACCGAGTACATGGCACTGCTCGACGATCCCGCGGAGGCCAACCTCAATCGTTCGGTGCAGATGGTGTACTTCGGTGATGTGCACGGTGATCTGCACACGTTCGTCGACAGCGGCCAAGGATGGAGCAAGACACGCAGCGCCATCCTGCGACGGCTCGCCGGCCATACGCCACGGGACAGGCGACTGCGTTGGTGGGACCTCAAGACCCTGCGGTCCTTCCTGGAATCACGGCCCGATGACACGCTGTCGAGTGCCGAGGCCGCGATCGTTCAAGGCGTCGATGTCACCGCGGCGGGCAGGTCGGCGCGGGAGGTGGCCATCGCCCTCGAGGTCCGGCTCATCGCTGAGATAGTCCGGGCGCGCGGCGTCTGATCCATGGGACGTCCGACGAAGCCAACAAGCCCGCTCAGACGTAGATCTTCTTTGCGTACTCCGGGCCGTAGTGCCGTTCCAGGTCTTCGAGGCTCTCCACCGGTGCCTCGACCTCCTTGATCAGGCGTGCTCGGGACGGCAGTGCGTCGGGCTGCCAGGTCTCCGGCTGCCACAGCGCGGACCGCAGGAACGCCTTCGCGCAGTGGTAGAAGATCTGCTCGATCTCCACCACCACGGCGAGCACCGGCCGGTGCCCCTTGACCACCATGTCGTCGAACCAGGGCGCGTCGCTCACCAGCCGGGCACGTCCATTGATCCGCAGCGTGTCGGTCCGCCCCGGGATCATGAAGAGAAGACCGACGTGCGGGTTGTCGAGGATGTTGCGGTAGCCGTCGGCCCGCTTGTTGCCCGGCCGCTCGGGCAGCGCGATGGTCGTGTCGTCCAGCACCAGGGCGAACCCGGCCGGGTCGCCCTTGGGCGAGACGTCGCAGCTTCCGTCCGCGCCGGCCGTCGCCATCAGGCAGAACGGCGAGGCGCCGAGCCATTCCCGGTCGCGTTCATGCAGGCGGATGCGCTCCTTGTTGGCGGCCCGCGCGTTCGGCACCCCGAGCAGTTCGCGCAACTCCTCGTGCGAGGTGATCTCCACCGTCACGTTGATCCTCCCTCAGCCGTTGACCCGGTGGCGGGCACCACCGTTCGTCAGCCTAGGCCGCCGTGACCAGCGCGAGGTTTGTGCCCGGTTGCCGGGGGTACGGCTGACCCGCGCACCCGCCGCACGAGATCGTTCCGTAGGACGCCGACCAGTGGAGGCCGGGAGATGGAGAGCCGACTCAAGGTGCTGGGTCACCCAGTCCATCCGATGCTGGTCATGTTCCCGGTCGCGCTGCTGGCCACGGCGGTGCTGTTCGACGTGGTGGACACCGTCGGCGGTCCCGACTTCCTCGGCGAGGTCGCGTACTGGAACATCACTGTCGGTCTGATCGGTGGCCTGCTCGCCGCGGCGGCCGGCTCGTTCGACCTGTTGGCGATCCCGACCGGCACCCGCGCCAAGCGGATCGGTCTGCTGCACGCGGCTGCCAACCTCGCGGTGATCCTGCTCTTCGCCGCCGTGTGGGCGGTCCGGCTCAACGCGGACTCCCGGGCCGCCGGTGGCGCTCTGGTCGCCATCGAGGTGGTCGCGCTGGCGATCCTCGGCGTCAGCGCCTGGCTCGGCGGTGAGCTGGTCGACCGGCTCGGCGTGGGCGTCGACCGCGACGCCGGCCTGGACGCGCCCAGCTCACTACGGCCGCCAGCGGCCGGTCAGCGGATCGGAGAGGTGTGATGAGCGAGCAGCAGCAGTTCGGCGGCTTCGGCCGGGGATGGCGGAGCGGCCGGCAGCAGGGCTGGGACCCGATGGGGGAGTTGCAGTCGCTGCGCGCCGAGCTGAGTCGACTGGTCGGTGGCCGGGCCGGGGCCTCCGACGTCGAGTTGACCGAGACCGCGGACGGCTGGGAGGTCGTCGTCCGGCTGCCCGGGGTGGCACCGGAGGAAGTGGCGGTCGAACTGGACGACCGCGAGTTGTCCGTGCGGGCCCGATCCGAGGCGGAGGTCAACGCCGACCAGGGCATTCCCGGCGGCTTCGAGACCCGCGGCTTCGAGTACCGCGTCAACCTGCCGTCGCGGGTCGATCCGGAGGCCATCGACGCGGTGATGGACCATGGCCTGCTCCGGGTCCGGTTGCCCCGGGCGACCCGGCCCGCGCCGCGCACCATCACCGTCGGTCGCACCGGGCCGCGCTCCGGTGGTCTCTCCACTGGTACGCCGATGCCGGCCGATCCCGCCGCGGACCGGGAGCTGCACCGCCCGGACACCGTCGGCGAGATCGACCGCCCGTAGGGCTGCGTGGTCACCCCGTCCCTGCTCGGCCCGACGGCCGAGCGTGTCCCCGACGTGCAGCGGATCGCCGTGCTGCGCGCCAACGCGCTCGGCGACTTCGTGTTCGCCCTGCCGGCGCTGGACGCGTTGCGGGCCGCGTACCCCTCGGCGGAGATCGTGCTGCTCGGCGCGCCGTGGCACGCGAAGCTCTGGCGCGACCGGCCCGGGCCGGTGGACCGGGTGCTGGTGGTGCCCCCGGCGCCCGGTATCCGCACGCCGGAACCGGGTGAGCCGGATTCGTCGATGGACGGCTTTCTGGCGGCTGCCACCAGTGCGGGCTTCGACCTGGCCGTGCAGATCCACGGTGGCGGCGCCAACTCCAACCCGCTGATCAGTCGTCTCGGCGCCCGGGTGACCGTCGGCCTGCGCGCCGACGACGCACCGCCGCTGGACCGGTGGCTCCGCTACATCTACTACCAGCACGAGGTGATCCGCTACCTGGAGGTGGCGGCACTGGTGGGCGCGCCGGCGACCACCATCGTGCCGACGCTGGCGGTGACCGACGCCGACCGGGCCGAGGCGGTGCGGGTGCTCGGCCCGGCGGGCCGACCCCGGGTCGCGCTGCATCCGGGTGCCACTGACACCCGCCGTCGCTGGCCCGCCGAACGCTTCGCCGAGGTGGCCCGTGAGCTGCACGGGGACGGGTACGAGGTGCTGGTCACCGGCACACCCTCCGAGCAGGAGGTGGTGGACCGGGTGGTCGCCGCGGCGGGGGTGCCGGTCCGGCCGCAGGTGGGCACGCTCAGCCTCGGTGGGCTGGTGGGTTGCTACGCCGGCTGCGCGCTGGTCGTCTCCAATGACACCGGTCCGCTGCACCTGGCCGCCGCGGTGGGCACGCCCACGGTGGGCATCTTCTGGGTCGGCAACCTGATCACCACCGCGAATCCGCTGCGCGGCCGGCACCGGCCGATCAGCTCCTGGACGGTGCACTGCACGGTCTGTGGGGTGGACTGCACGCCGGGCATCTATCCGCACCGGCCCGGCGACGGCGAGTGCCCGCACCGGGATTCGTTCGTCGCCGACGTTCCGGTGATCGAGGTGCTGGAAGCCGCCCGCGATCTGCTCACCGCACGGTGACGGTGCTCAGGCCGGCTGCGGGGTGTCCTCGTCGGCCAGGACGACCTCCCAGGCCTCGACGTCCCGGTCGGTGACGGTGGTGGGAGACTCCAGGTGGTACGCGCCGCTGGGCAGGATGCCCGCCCCGCCGTACCGGGCCAGCACCGCGAGCTGGGCGGCCACGTCCTCGCCCTGGTGCTTCTCCTGCACCCGCCGCCAGAAGTCGAAGCCACCGGCGTCGACGAGCTTGGCCCGGTCGTAGAGCACGCACCCGCCGATCCAGGAGACCTTGTACGCCCGCCACGCGCCCGGTGGCAGCGCCAGGTGTTCGGTGATGTGCAGCAGGTTGGCCGCCGAGTGGATGGCGGCGCGGTTCCACTCGGGTGTGTCGGGTCGGATCCGCTCCGGTGTGGGTGGGCCGATCCACTCCTCGTAGTGCCCGTGCGATTCTGGCCGCACGTCGTCGGTGTACGAGAGCCCGTGTACGCCGTTGCCGACGAACCCGCAGCCCAGCTCGCCGATTGCGGTGACCATCCGGTGCAGCGCCCCCGGTTCCAGCCAGATGTCGTCGTCGAGGCTCAGGACGTACCGGGCGGCCGAGGCGGCGAGCAGGTATGCCCGGTGTTCGGCCAACCCTCGTCGGGGCAGCCGGCGGGTCAGCAGCACCGGGTGACCCCGGTGGCGCAACGCCCGGACCATGGTGGCCGCGGCGGGATGCGCGTACGCCGGTTCCCCGTCGGACTGGTCGCTGACGACGACCCCGAAGCCGGGCACCCCGTCCTGCGCCGCCAACCCGCCCAGGGTGACCGCCAGCTCGGCGGGCCGGTTCCGGGTCGGAATCAGCACGTCGACCAGCCGGTCGTCGCGGAACGCCTCCGGGGCGCCCAGTTCGAGGGGGCGGTTCACGACGCCTGGGTGCGGGTGCTCAGCGACGGGTCGGGCTTCCGATCCTTGGCGTACGCCGACGGGTCGGGTTCCCGGTCCTGGCTGTGTGACCGGATCCGTTCGATGATCGCCGAGGTGGACCGGTCCGGCACGTACCCCAGGGTGCGCACCTGGCCGCCCAGCCGGCGTACCAGCGGCGCCTCCGGCACCAGCTCCGGCGGGTAGTCCCCGCCCTTGACGTAGATGTCCGGTCGGACCGCCTCGATCAGCGCGGCGGGTGAGTCCTCCTCGAAGATCACCACGTGGTCCACGCAGGCGAGTGCGGCGAGCAGGGCGCCCCGGTCCTCGACCGGGTTGACCGGCCGGTCCGGGCCTTTCAGCCGCCGTACGCTGCCGTCCGAGTTGACCGCCACGATGAGCAGGTCACCCAGCGCGCGGGCCTGCTCCAGGTAGCGCACGTGCCCCCGGTGCAGCACGTCGAAGCAGCCGTTGGTGAACACCACCGACCGTCCCGCCTCGCGGTATTCGGCGACGATCGCGTCCAGCTCGTCGGTGCCGACCAGCGAGGGGTGGTTCGTGGTGTCGCTCGGCTGGTTCAGTGCGGCGAGCAGGTCCTCCCGCCGGCACACACAGGTGCCGGTGTCGGAGACGGTGATGGTGGCCGCCAACTGGGCGAGCTGGGCGGCGGTGGGCAGTGGCGCGTCGGCGGCCAGGGCCAACGTCATCGCCGCCAGGTACGCGTCGCCGGCACCCACGGCGTGGCTCGCCGGGACCGGAGTGCTGTGGCTGCGTCGTGGCTCCCCGTCGGCGCCACCGACCACCGCGCCCTCGGTGTCCAGGGTCACCGCGACCACGTCGGCACCGGTGTGCGCGCGCAGCTCGGCCAGGCGGGACTCGGCCAGGACGGCCCGGTCGACGCCCTCCCCGGCCTGGGTGTTCACGGTGACGCCGGTGCCGGTGACGCTGAGCCCGTCGCCGGTGAGGGCCACCCGGCCCTCACCCGGGGTGGGTTCACCGACCGGCCCTTGGCGGTCGGCCGGCGACGGCTCCAGGGTCGGCTCGGCGGCGATGTCGTTGGCGCGTACCCCGCCCGGGGCCGCGCCCACGGTCAGTTCGGACGGCCCGTCGGCCGGGTCTCCGTCGGGGTGTTCCAGGTGCAGTTCGATCCCGGTCGTCGATCGGGTCGTGCCACCGGCTCGGGCCAGCAGTCGGGTCGCCTCGGCGAAGCTGGGGGTCACCACGGTCGGCGCGAGGCCCCGCCAGTCGGCCAGGTCATGGGCGTCCAACGCGACCGTGGCGTACCGCTCGCGCTGCTCGACCAGCCACGCGCGGACTGGCGCAGCCAGCGCGCCCAGGCCGTAGTCGCAGACCACCAGGGTCGGCGCCTCGCCACCGGCGGCGGCGCGCAGCTCTTCGGTGGCGCAGTCCAGGGCGGTGAGCAGTCGGCTCACGCCCTCCGGGTCGAGTGCGTCGTCCGGGTCGCCGGAGTCCTCGCGCAGCAGGATCTGGTTGCCGGCCAGCATCCGCCGCTTCACCGGGGTGGGCCGTCCGGGCTGGTTGACCGTACGGTCCCAGACGCCGGCGCGGTCCAGACAGTCGTGTAGTTCGTCGCCGGCCACATCGGCGCCGACCGGTGCCACCAGCACGGCCCGGCCGCCGAGGGTGGCGACGTTGACCGCCGTGTTCGCGGCCCCACCGGCGGCGGAGATCCTTCGGCGCAGGGTGAGGACCGGGGCGGGTGCCTCCCGGCAGAGCCGGTCGGAGTCGGCGAACCGCCATTCGTCCAACATGGCGTCACCGACGATCAGGACGGGGCGTCCGAGCCAGCTCTCCACGACGGTGGCGAGCCGACGCTGTTCCGCTGCTGCTCCTGCCATGCCTCCCCGGGTCCCCAGCGCCCTCCGGGCCAAACCTGCGCAGGGGCCGTCCCCGGCGCCTGACCTGCGGCTTGTCAACAAGGTGCCCTTCCTGCTCGGTCGGGCCGTTTCGAGCGTTCCGGGCCGGGAAGGGAATTGAGGTATCCCCGGAGAGGAGATGTACCGAGATGGCAGCGACACTGCAGGGCAAGCGGATCGCCTTCCTGGCCGCCGACGGCGTCGAGGAGGTCGAGTACGTCCAGCCGCGCGAGGCGGTCGAGAACGCCGGCGCGACGGTCGAGCTGGTCTCGCTCAAGCCCGGTTCCATCCAGGCCTTCAACCACCTGGACAAGTCGAAGACGTACGACGTGGACGTGACCGCGGACAAGGCGGACGCCGCCGGCTACGACGCGTTGGTGCTGCCCGGAGGGGTGGCGAACCCGGACTTTCTGCGTAGCGACCCGGACGCGGTGCGGTTCGTGAAGGCGTTCTTCGACGCGGGCAAGCCCGTCGGGGTGATCTGTCACGGCCCGTGGACGCTGATCGAGGCGGACGTGGTGCGGGGGCGGCGGATCACCTCCTGGCCCAGCCTGCGTACCGACCTGACCAACGCCGGCGCCACCTGGGTCGACGAGGAATGCGTCACCGACGGCAACCTGACCAGCAGCCGCAAACCGGATGACCTCCCGGCCTTCTGCCAGAAAATCACCCAAACCTTCAGTTCCTAACCCACCCCCCCTGTCCCCCACCCCACCCCCCCCTGTCCCGTTGATCAAGAGGTTTGCGTCAGAACAGGACACGGATATGACGCAAACCTCTTGATCACCAGAGCTGGGGTGGACTCGGGAGGCGGCTTGGTTTTTCTCCGGTTCGGCGCATGTTCTGCGGCTGTCGGGATAGAAGGGCACATGACCACCGAAGCCTCCGCCGCACCGGTGCTTAACCGTCAGCAGATCCGGCTGCTCATGGTCGGCCTGATGACCGGCATGCTGTTGGCCGCACTCGACCAGACCATCGTCGGTACGGCCCTGCCGACCATCGTCGGCGAGTTGGGCGGGATCAACCACTACTCGTGGGTGGTCACCGCGTACCTGCTCGCCTCGACCGCGTCGACACCGCTGTACGGCAAGATGGCCGACCTGTACGGGCGCAGACCGGTCTTCCTCTTCTCGATCGGCACGTTCCTGGTCGGGTCGTTGCTGGCCGGGCTGTCACAGAACATGACCCAGCTGATCGTCACCCGGGGCATCCAGGGCATCGGAGCCGGTGGTCTGCTGACGCTCGCGTTCACCATCATCTCGGACGTGGTGTCGCCCCGGGAGCGTGGTCGCTACCAGGGTCTGTTCGGCGCGGTCTTCGGGATCGCGTCGGTGGCCGGGCCGCTGGTCGGTGGTTACTTCGCGGAGACCGACTGGCGGTGGATCTTCTATATCAACGTGCCACTGGCGATTCTGGCCATCGTGGTCTGCTACCACGTGATGCGGCTGATCCCGTTCGAACGCAGGGACCACGCGATCGACTGGCTCGGTGCCGGCCTGCTGGTCGCCGGGGTGAGTTCCCTGCTGCTCGCGCTGAGCTGGGGTGGTACCGAGTACCCCTGGGGCTCCGGCGTGATCATTGGGCTCATCGTCGCGGGTGCGGTGCTCGCCGTGCTGTTCGTGCTGCAGGAGGCCCGGGTCGCCGAGCCCATCCTGCCGCTGCGGCTGTTCCGCAGCGCCACGTTCGCGCTCGCCAACTCGGCCGGCTTCGTGCTCGGTCTGGTGATGTTCGGGTCGATCATCTTCATCCCGCTGTACCTGCAGATCGTCAAGGGCGCCTCGCCGACCCGAAGCGGTCTGCTGATGCTGCCGATGATGGCCGGCATCATCGTCACCTCGATCCTCACCGGCCGGGCGATGAGCCGGATCGGCCGGTACAAGTGGTTCCCGGTGGCCGGGTCGGTGACCCTGGTGGTGGGCATGCTGCTCTTCACCCAACTGCACGTGGGCACGTCGCTCTGGGTCGCGTTCGGCTTCATGGTGGTGATCGGCGTCGGCCTGGGTCTGTGCATGCAGTCGCTGGTCCTCGCGGTGCAGAACGCGGTCTCCGTCCGGGATCTGGGCGCCGGCACGTCCTCGGCGACGTTCTTCCGGTCGCTGGGTGGTTCGTTCGGGGTGGCGATCCTCGGCACGCTGCTCTCGTCGCGGCTCAACTCGCAGTTGGCCGACCGGCTACCCGGTGCGATCGCCCAGCTTCCGCCTGAGCAGCAGGCCGCGGTCGCGGCCAGCGGCGGCACGAACATCTCGATCAACGACCCGGCGACCATCATGGCGCTGCCCGGTGCGGTCCGGGCCGCCATCCAGGCGGCGTTCGTCGAGTCGCTGCACCTGGTCTTCCTGACCGCCGGCCTGGTCGCCATCCTGGCGGTGCTGGTCACCGTCGCGTTGCCGAACAACGCCCTGCGGGGAGCGGGCCCGCAGGGTGCCACCGGCGGTGCCGACCCGCTGGGCGGGAAGGCGCCGTCCCCGGGTGGCAAGCCGCTGACCCGCGAATCCAAGGACGAGGCGGCCGCCGACATGGAGGCCAAGTCCCAGACGATGATCTGACCGCGTCGACGTCGACCGCCCCGGACCGTTCCGGGGCGGTCGGTGTCATCCGGCCAGGAGGCGCCTCGGCCACCTACCAGCCGATGCTCGACCCCATGATCCTGGTCCCACTCGGGTCGCGTCACGGTGTCGGTCAGATGCCCACGCCCGACGGCCCGGCCGTCGTCCCTGCCGCGACGGTCGCCGAGTACAAGGGCGTTGGCCGGCGTGATCGACTCGGGGTCAACGAAGTCGGGGTGTCCGGGTACCGGGGATGCCCCGACTTCCGTGATCCGGAGTCGATCTGGAGTCGACCAGGCTGGGCTGAGGGTCAGGAGGGGCGGCGGTAGGCGCCGTACCACCACATCGCGGCCAACTCCCGGGCGGCCGCCGCGTCGGTGTCGGGGTCGGCCGAGGTCGTGCTGACGTGGTCGGCCAGGAAGCGGTCGCCGCCGAGCACGATCAGCCGGCTGGCGGTCGTCACGTCCAGGTTGGCGGGGGTGCGCCCGGCCCGCTGCTCGACGCGGAGCAGGTCCACGGTGCGCGCCACGAACTGCTCCAGCCCCGCCGCCCAGTACTCCCGGACCACCTCGTCGTACGCGGCGACCTCGGTGATGGCTGCCAGCACCGGGGCGTACGTCCGGTATATCCGGATCACGTCGGCGAAAACCTCGGTCAAGCTCGTGAGCGGGTCGCCGGGTGCGCCCGGATCCCAGTCGCCGGTCCGGTCGAAGGAGCTCTCCCGCATGGTGCCGGCGAGGCGCATGAGTAGCTCGCTCTTGTCCCGGAAGTGGGTGTAGAAGGTCGAGCGCGCCACGCCGGCCTCGGCCGCGATCCGCTGTACGCCGAGGTCGGTGAAGCGGATTCCCTCCTGTAGGAGCCGCTCGGTCGCCGCCAGCACCCGCGCTTCGACGGCGGCTCGCCCGTCGGGGTTGCGCGGGCGGCGGCGGGTGATCGAGGGCATAGCCGGAATCCTAGGTGGCCGGGCGGCGGGTCGGCGACGTAGTCTCGTTGCCGGACATAGTGTCCGACATTGTGACCGGGGAGTTCCTGACCTCGGCCTCCGACCCCCGCACCCTGAGGAGCAACACACGTGAAGTACCGACTGCTGGGCACCACCGGGGTGTACGTCTCGGAGATCTCGCTCGGCGCGATGACCTTCGGTGGCAGCGGGCACCCGCTCTGGGGCACCCTCGGCGGGCTGGCGCTGCCCGACGTGCAGCGGATGGTGGACACGGCGCTGGACGCGGGGGTCAATTTCATCGACACCGCGGACGGCTACAGCGACGGCGAGAGCGAGGAACTGCTCGGCCAGGCGCTCGGCAAGCGGCGTCGCGACGTGGTGCTGGCCACCAAGGTGCACTCCCGGACGGGGCCCGGCCCGAACGACGTCGGAACCTCCCGGCTGCACATCATGCAGAACCTGGAGGACAGTCTGCGCCGGCTGGGCACCGATCACATCGACCTGTACCAGATCCACAACTTCGACCAGATCACCCCGATGGAGGAGATGCTGCGCGCGCTCGACGACGCGGTCCGGCAGGGCAAGGTCCGCTACATCGGCGCCGCCAACTTCGCCGCCTGGCAGATGTCCAAGGCGCTGGGCATCTCCGCCCGGGAGAAGTTGGCCGGCTTCGTCTCCGTGCAGGAGTACTACTCCCTGCTGGGCCGGGACGTGGAGCGCGACGTGGTGCCGATGGCGCTCGACGAGGGTGTCGGGCTGACCGTGTGGAGCCCTCTCGCCGGTGGCTTCCTCTCCGGCAAGGTCAGCCGGGACGGCGCCGTCGCCGACAGTGGCGCGCGCAGCGCCCAGCCTGGCTACGCCAGCTTCACACCGTTCGATCCGGAGAGCGCCTTCGGAGTGGTCGACGTGCTCAAGGGCGTCGCCGAGCGGCACGAGGTCAGCCCGGCCCGGGTGGCGGTCGCCTGGCTGCTGTCCCGACCGGCCGTGACCAGCGTGATCGTCGGCGCGCGCAAGCACGAGCAGTTGGTGGACAACATCGCCGCCTCGGACCTCACCCTGACCGCGCAGGATCTCACCGAACTGGACGAGGTGACCAAGCTGCCGGTCGCGTACCCGAACTGGATCCAGGAGGGGTACTTCGCTGGTCTCCGCCTGCCGCAGTGAGGCACGGCCCCGGGGTCGGTGACTCCGGGGCCGCCCTACTTGAGGATGAGCCGGTTGGTCTGCTCGAAGACGTCCAGGTCGGCCAGGGTTTCGGTGACCGAGGTGGAGAGCGGGGTGGGGAACCTGTCCCGGGGGAAGAAGCCGGCGTCGGTGGTCTCGTCGGTGACCCGCGCGAGCTGCCCGTCCCACTCCTCCACCTTGAACGCGGTGGTGAAGACCTGGTACGTGTGCCCGTACATGTTGGTGCTGGTCCGGTCCGGGCCGGTGTAGAGGGCGAACGCGCAGACCCGCAGCGCGCGCAGCCCGGTCTCCTCGCGGACCTCGCGCACCGCGCAGTCGGCGATCGACTCGCCCAGCTCCATCGCCCCGGCCGGCATGGCCCACTGGCCGTTGTCCGAGCGTTGGATCAGCAGGATGCGGCCGGCGTTGTCGCTGACCACGGCGCGGGCACCGACGAACATCAGCGTCCGGTCCCCGGCGAGTGCGCGTAACTGCCCGACGTACGAGTCGGCCCAGGAGATGCTCACCTGCGACAATTTACGGGGGTTCCCAACGCGTGACCGCCGACACTAGCTTGTTACCCATGCGTAGCACGATGATGGACGCCCCTCTGCAGGTCTCCCGGATCCTTGACCACGGCGCCACCGTGCACGGCAGCGCCGAGGTGGTCACCTGGACCGGTGCCGAACCCCGCCGGATGACGTACGCCGAGGTGGGCCGCGCCGCCGCCCGGTTGGCACACGCGCTGCGCGACGAGTGCGGGGTGACCGGCGACGAGCGGGTCGCCACCTTCATGTGGAACAACAACGAGCACCTGGTGGCCTACTTCGCGGTGCCGAGCATGGGTGCCGTGCTGCACACGCTCAACATCCGGCTCTTTCCCGACCAGGTCGTCTACATCGCCAACCACGCCGAGGACCGGGTGGTGCTGGTCGACAGCACGCTCATCCCGCCGCTGGCCCGGGTGATCGGCGAGCTGACCACGGTGCGGCACGTGGTGGTGGTCGGTGGCGGCGACCCGGGGCCGCTGGTGGCCGCGGCCGGCGACCGGATCACCGTGCACCACTGGGACGCGCTGATCGCCGGCCGGCCCGACACGTACGACTGGCCCGAGGTGGACGAGCGCGACGCCGCGGCGCTCTGCTACACCTCGGGCACCACCGGTAACCCGAAGGGCGTGGCCTACTCGCACCGGTCGATCTACCTGCACTCGTTGCAGGTCTGCATGCCGGAGGGTTTCGGTCTCGGGCCAACCGACCGGGAGTTGGCCATCGTGCCGATGTTCCACGCCATGTCGTGGGGTCTGCCGTACGCGGCGTTTCTCTCCGGCGCGTCGCTGATCATGCCGGACCGGTTCCTCCAGGCCGCGCCGATCGCCGAGATGATCGCCGCCGAGCGGCCCACCCTGGCCGGCGCGGTGCCGACCATCTGGACCGATCTGCTGGCTTACCTGGACACCCACGACGTGGACACCTCCTCGCTCACCGAGGTGATCGTCGGCGGCTCGGCCTGCCCGCCGGCGTTGATGCACGCGTTCGACGAGCGGCACGGGATCGACGTCATCCACGCCTGGGGGATGACCGAGATGTCGCCGCTGGGATCGGTGTCCCGTCCGCCCGCCGGTGCGACCGGCGAGCAGGCGTGGCGCTACCGCTACACCCAGGGCCGGGTGCCGGCGGGCGTGCAGGCGCGGATCGTCGGCCCGTCGGGTGCGCCGTTGCCCGCCGACGGCAAGGCCGTGGGCGAGTTGGAGGTCCGTGGGCCGTGGGTGACCGCCCGGTACGTCGGTGACGACGCCCCGGACGAGGAGAAGTTCCGGGACGGCTGGCTGCGCACCGGCGACGTCGGCACCCTCTCGCCGGACGGATACATCGCGCTGACCGACCGTGCCAAGGACGTCATCAAGTCCGGGGGCGAGTGGATCTCGTCGGTGGAGCTGGAGAACGCGCTGATGGCCCACCCGGCGGTGCTGGAGGCGTGTGTGGTGGGAGTGCCGGACGAGCGGTGGGACGAGCGGCCGCTGGCAACCGTGGTGGTCCGGGAGGGCGCCTCGGTGACCGCCGAGGAACTACGGGACTTCCTGGCCGGATCGGTGGCCCGCTGGCAGTTGCCCGAGCGCTGGGCGTTCATCGACACGGTGCCGAAGACCAGCGTGGGCAAGTTCGACAAGAAGGTCGTCCGTTCGCGGTACGCCGGGGGCGAGCTGACTGTCCGAGAGCTGACAGCCCCGTAACGTTTTCCCAGGCACTGTCGCCTGTCAGGGCAGGGGTTCTCCTGTGAAGGTCCCTCCCCAGAGGCGGCCCCGGCGTTCGCACCGCGCCGGGGCCGCCCGTTTCACGCGGGGTGACCCGCACCGTCATTGTTGCGAAATTTGTTCGCCTCTGTCCTGGTGACGGGGAAATCAGGTGGCCAGCGACCCGATCAGGCGTCGCTGGTGGTGATGAGAACCTTGCCCACCGCCGAGTCCTCCACCGCCTGGTGCGCCGCAGCCGCCTCGGCCAGGGCGTAGTGGTGCAGCGGCAGGCCGGCATCCGCGCCGACCCGGACACCACCCTGGTTGGCCGCCGCCGCCACATCCTTCACGCCCTGCGTCTTGGCCGCCTTGGGCTCCGTGTAGACCAGCACGAACTGCCACCGGGCGTTCGGCGCCATCATCGCCCGGATCGGGATGCTCACCTCGGCCCCGCCGTCGTCGGCGTACATGCAGACCGCGCCGCCGTGCCGCAGCACCTGCGCGTCGATCGAGGCGTTGCGGGCGGGGGAGACCTCGACGATCGTGTGGACCCCGTCGGGGGCGATCTTGCGGACCTCCTCGACCACGTCCTGCTCCCGATAGTTGATCACAAAGGAGGCACCGGCCGCCGCCGCGAGCTGCGCTTTCTCCGCGCTGCTCACCGTCGCGATCACCGTGGCGTCGGCCCAGCGGGCGAGCTGGACCGCGGCGTTGCCGACCGCGCCCGCCCCGCCCTGCACCAGCACGGTGTGGTCCGCCAGCGCACCGGCGCGGAGCGTGTCCGGCATGAACTCGCCAGCGGTCAGACAACGGTGCGCGGTGAGGAACGGGATGCCCAGGGCGGCCCCCAGCTCGAACGAGGCGTCGCCGAGGCGTACCGCCTGCCGGACCGGCACCAGCGTGTACTCGGCGGCGGTGCCCCACGGCCGCTGCCAGGCCGCCTCCCAGACCCAGACGCGCTCACCGATCAGCTCACGGTCGACCCCCGTGCCGACGGCCTCCACCACCCCCGCGCCGTCCTGCCCCGGGATCTGCCACCCGTCCGGCGGGGAGGTGCGGCGGGACTTCCAGTCCGTCGGGTTCACCCCCGCGACCGCCAACCGCACCAGGACCTCGCCCGCACCCGGCTCCGGCACCGGCCGGTCGACCAACTCCAGCACCGAAGGATCGCCGGTGCGTTCGTACACGATGGCTTTCATCCGTGGTCTCCTCACCCGTCCGGTGCGCGGCAGCTGCGCCGGGCACCGGCGGCTGCGGTACCCCGCCCAGCCCTCGTCAATCCAGCTCGTTTACCAACTCCGGGGTCAGCTCACCGATCGCGCCCAGCGTCACCACGGCCAGCCGGGCCGCATCCGGGTCGAGAGGGTAGGAACCGTGCGGCACCGCCACCACCCGCATCCCCGCCGCGGCGGCCGAGCGCACCCCGTTTGACGAGTCCTCCACCGCCACGCAGCGGGCCGGGTCGATGCCGAGGCGCTGCGCGACGCTCAGGTACACGTCCGGCGCCGGCTTGCCCCGCTCGGTCTGCTCGGTGGAGAGGGTCGCGCCGAACGCGTCGGTCAGGCCGGTGGCGGCCAGCGCCGCCGCGATCAGCCGGGTCGGCGAGGAACTGGCCAACCCCAGCGGCCACCGCCCGGCCAGCCGGCGCACGACCTCGTCGGCACCGTCGATGAGCGGTACGTGGTCCCGGTAGCGTCGGGTCATCTCCTCGACCACCTCGCCGGCGACCTGCTCGGCGGTGCGGGCCACGCCCAGCTCGCCGCTGAGGTAGTGGGCCCACTCGCCGGTGCTCATGCCCATCAGCCGACGCTGCGTGTCCGGCTGCCACGTTCCGCCGTGCGCCGCCACGTACGCCCGACGGACCTCCTCCCACACCGGCTCGGAATCCACGATCACGCCGTCCAGGTCGAAGACCACCGCATCCGCCACGGGCCCATCCTGCCCGATTGGTGGGCGCCCGGTCAGCCGGGCAGCGCGGGCAGCCCGACCGGGCTGCCGGCCGGGACCAACGAGTGGCAGGAACTGGCGATCGGCTCCAGCAGCACCCGAAGCCGATCCGTGTCGGCCCGGCCGAGTGTCTGCCACGGGTGCGCGGCGGCCCGGTCGGTGGCGTCCTCGACGGCCTGGAACTCGGCCCGGCCGTGGTCGGTGGCCGTGCCGTCCCCGGTCAGCCAGCCCCGCCGCGCCAGCCGCTCGCGGGCGGCGTGCCACTGCTCCTCGGACCAGCCCCGGCCCAGCAGGTACTGCGGCGGCGAGCCGTCCATCGCGACCCGCCAGGCCAGCGTCTCCACCGGGTCCAGCCCGGCGGCCACCAGCGCCGCCACGTGCCCGTCGCCCCGGTGCTCCCGCAGCGTGGTGGCGGCCTGCCAGAGCCGAGCCAGCGGGTACTCCCCGACCGGCAGCGCCGCGTTGACCGCGGCGAGCACCCGGCCGGCTGTCTGCACCGCCGAGGCGGCCCGTTCCAGCAGTTCGGCGGCCTCCGCCAGGTGCGTCTGCGGCAGCTCGTACGTCAGCTCGGCGAGGGCCTGCACCGCGCCGGTCAGGCGGGCGCGTAGCGCCTCCTGCGGGGTGGCCAACCGCCACACCGCTGGCAGCGCCCGGGTCACCATGGGCGGCGCGAAGGTGAAGAACGCGGCGATCACCGGGGCCGCCTCGGTGGCGCCCAGCGGGGCGGCCCGGCCGGCGAAGTAACCCCGCCAGTAGCCGCGCAGCCCGACCGCCTCGTACGCGGCCCGAGCCCGAGGGTGGAGGTAGGTGACGGCGTGCACCGGCTCGAAGTGTGTCCACATCAACCGGGCGGTTCGCCCGGGCTCGTCCAGCGCCGTCACATGCACCTCCGCGTCCCGGTCCCGGATGCTCACCCCGGGCGGCGAACCGCCCGGGGTGACGCCGAACCTACTGCCGCTGGGTGACGGGCCGGAAGCCCCATGTGAACAAGTCCATCGCGACCGGGCGACAAGCGGGGCCATCCGGACAGGTCACTGGGCGGCGAGCACGTCCACCACGAAGCGCAGCGGGCCGGTCGGGCGCCCACCGGCGTTCGCCTCGTCGTTGCCGTACGCCAGCTCGCCCGGGATGTCGAGCTGCACCCGGCTGCCCACGGTCACGCCGACCAGGCCCTGGTCCCAGCCGGGGATGACCTGGCCCACGCCGATCGGGAAGGAGGCGGGCTGCCCGGCCGTCCAGGAGGAGTCGAACTCCTTGCCGTCCTTGTAGAACACCCCCACGTAGTTGGTGGTGATGGTCTGACCCTTCTGCACGGCCGGGCCCGTCCCCTTGATCAGCGGGGTGACCGCGAGCTTCTTGAGCTCACCCGTGCCCGGCGCCACCGTCGGCTTGCTGCCCAGCGCCGGGTCGGCGCCCGCGGGCAGCTGCGGCGCGGGGGGCGCGCCAGCGGCGTCGGGGGCCGGGGCGGAGGCGGACGGGGTCGCGCCGGCCTGGTTGGCGGGCTTGTCGTCGCTCCGGTTCCGGTCGATCCACACGAAACCGCCGATCAGCAGCGCCATCACCGCGACGCCGGCGAGGCCGCCCGCCCACGCCTGGCGACGTCGCTTCGCGTCGGCGGCCTTCTTCGCCGCCAGCTGGGCGGCCAGTCGGCGCCCCGACTTGGTCGCCGGGCTCTGGTCCTGGCCTGCCGACCGGTTCTGCTGCGTCCGCTCGCTCACGTCGTCGACTCCCTGCTGCGAAGGTGTGGCCGGCACACCGGTGCCGGGGGGAAAGCCGACGCACACGGTACCCGCACCGACGCCCGCCGTGCCCGCCGCGGACGCGTCGGATCGCCCAGCGCGGCAGTTCGGCGGCTTTTCCGGGCGGTTATTCCGGGACGACCATGAAGTCCGTCACGAACGAGGTGACCCGGCCGTCGGCGGCACGGCCGATCCAGGTGCCGTAGCAGCCGTCCCCCCAACCGGTGGCCACGGTGACGACGTTGGCGCCGCTGGCCTCGTCCAGGACAGCGGTGATCAGCCCCGGGACCGGCGACGAGGGCAGCTCCGCCGGGATGAAGACCTCCTCGACACGGTCTTCGTCCCAGCTCTCCAGGGCGGCGAGCGCCGTCGGGTCGGCGAGGGTGCCGGCGCCGGCGTCGACTCCGTACCCGAAGTAGTCGTCCGCGCCGAGAGAGGCGACGTCCTGGTCGCCCGCGACGGCCGGTTCCCAACGGATGGTCGGCTCGTCGGCGACCACCAGTTCCAGCGCGGCCACCCGCCGGTCCACCTCGGCGTCCTCCCGCAGCACCACCGCCACCCAGGCGCGGGCGGGATGCCGCCCGGGCGGCACAGTCACCGTGAACGGCTCGGCCTCCGGGCAGACCAGCGGGTCACATCCGACCACCCGGCCGGTCGGCAGCACGATGTCGCCCACGGGGTGGGCCTCGATCAGGTACGCGCCGTGCTCGTCGGTGAAACGGGCGCCGGGCGTCAGCAACCGGTCCAGGTCAGGGGTGTACGGCATGAGGGCTCCTCCGGTGGCCAGCGGCCGGCGGAGCGTACCCGGCCCGGCGGACACCGCCTTCGCTGCCGTACGGTCAGGCGGTCTTGCGGGGTGCGGTCTTGCGCGCGGCCGCCTTCTTCGCCGGGGTCTTCTTCGCGGCGGTCTTCTTCGCGGCGGTCTTCTTCGCTGGCTCGGCCTTCTTCTCGGCCGTCTTCTTCGCCGCGGTCTTCTTCGCCGGCGCCTTGGCCGCCTTCTTCTCGGCCGCCTTCTTCGCCGAGCGGGCCGACGAGATGGGTGTCGGCTCACCGCCACCGCCACGGGCGGGTTGCTCGCCGCGGGCCGCCTTGGCGCGCTCCACCGAGGCCTTCAGCGCGGCCATCAGATCCACCGCGGCGGCCGGGGCCTCCTCGACCTCCTCCGGCTGGACGACCTCCCGACCCTCCACCTTGGCGTCGATGACCTCCTGCAACGCCGCCCGGTAGTCGTCGGTGAAGACGTCCGGCTCGAACTCACCGGTCATCGAGTCGATCAGGGAACTGGCCATCGCCAGCTCCGGCGGGCGAACCTTCAGGTCCTCGTCGAGGAAACCAAAATCCGCGGTACGGATCTCGTCCGGCCAGAGCATGGTGTTGAGCAGCAGCACACCCTCGCGGACCCGCAGCGTGGCGAGCTGTTCCCGCTGGCGCAGTGCCACCTTGACGATGGCCACCCGCTCCGAGTCGATCAGCGCGTCGCGCAGCAGCACGTACGGTTTGGTCGCCGCGCCCTCCGGCTCCAGGAAGTACGCCTTGTTGTAGAGGATCGGGTCGACCTGCTCGGCCGGCACGAACTCCAGCACGTCGATCGCGCGTGAGCTGGTCAGTGGCAGGTCGGCGAAGTCCTCGTCGGTGAGGATCACCATCTCGCCACCGCCGATGTCGTAGCCCTTGGCGATGTCGTCGTAGGTGACCTCCTCGCCGCAGACCGAGCAGGTGCGCTTGTAGCGGATCCGGCCGCCGTCCTCGCGGTGCACCTGGTGGAACCGAATGTCCTTCTCCTCGGTCGCGGAGTAGAGCTTCACCCCGATCGAGACGAGCCCGAACGACACGGCTCCCTTCCAGATGGCACGCATCCTGCGCTCCCTTCTCCGGTATCGACCATGCTCGCATCCCGAAGAACCGGACGCGAGGTGTTCGGCCTGCTACTACAGTCGGGTCGTGCCCGGCGCGCCGCTCAAGCCGATGCTCGCGATGACCGGGCCGCTCCCGGCGGGTGACGGCTGGGCGTACGAGTTCAAGTGGGACGGGGTCCGTGCGCTCGCCGACATCTCCGGTGGTGGTCAGCACCTGTACGCCCGCTCCGGCGTGGAGATCACCGCCGCGTACCCGGAACTGGCCACCCTGCCCGAGCAGGTCGACGACGCGCTGCTCGACGGCGAGGTGGTGCTGCTCGGCGAGAGCGGGCAGCCGTCGTTCACGGCGCTGGCCGAGCGGATGCACGTGCGCGACCGGGTCAAGGCGGCCCGGTTGGCCGCGGTCATGCCGGTGACGTACATGATCTTCGACCTGCTCCGGTTGAACGGCGACGACCTGACCGGCTGGCCGTACGAGCGCCGTCGGGAGGCCCTGGACGCGCTCGCGCTCGGCGGTGCCCGGTGGGCGGTGCCGCCGGTGTTCGCCGACGGTCCGGCCACCTACGAGGCGGCCGGCGAGCACGGCCTGGAGGGTGTGATGGCCAAGCGGATCGCGGCCGTCTACCGCCCGGGGGTGCGCTCGCCGGACTGGATCAAGGTGAAGCTTGAGGTGACCGGCGACTTCGTCATCGGCGGCTGGCGGCCGGGCGCGCGTCGGATCGGCGGGCTGCTGGTCGGGGTGCCCGGCCCGGACGGCCGGTTGATCTACCGGGGTCGGGTCGGCGGAGGGATCGGCGCCGCCATCGAACGGCAACTCCTCGCCGAGCTGGAACCGCTGCGCTCCGGCGTGTCACCGTTCGCACCGGGCGTGCCGCGCGAGGATGCCCGAGGCGCCATCTGGGTAACACCCACCGTGGTGGTGGAGGTGAAGTACGGCCAGCGCACTCCCGACGGCCGGCTGCGCTTCCCCCGGGTGCTGCGGTTGCGCCCGGACAAGCCGCCGGAGGAGGTCGACGATGCCGGGTGAGCGGCTGCGGGTGGACGTCGAGGGTCGCCCGCTGGAGCTGTCCAACCTGGACAAGGTGCTCTATCCGGCGGCCGGCTTCACCAAGGGTGAGGTGATCGACTACTACACCCGGATCTCTCCGGTGCTGCTGCCGCACCTGCGGGACCGACCGGTCACCCGGATCCGCTTCCCCAACGGGGTGGACGACAAGTCGTTCTTCGAGAAGAACACGCCGGCCGCGACCCCGGACTGGGTGCGGGTGGAGAACCTGCCCGCGCCCGGGTCGACCAAGGGTCGGGAGACGATCGACTACGTGGTCGCCGACGACCTGCCCACCCTGGTCTGGCTGGCCAACCTGGCGGCGCTGGAGCTGCACACGCCGCAGTGGAAGGTCGGCGAGCACCCGGACATGATGGTGGTCGACCTGGACCCGGGGCCGCCGGCCGGGCTCGCCGAGTGCTGCCCGGTGGCGGTGCTGATGCGTGACCGGCTCGCTCTCGACGGGATCGAGTCGTACCCGAAGACGTCCGGCAAGAAGGGCATGCAGCTCTGCTGCCCGATTGCCGGCTCCCAGTCGTCCGAGGTCGTCTCCGACTACGCCAAGCGCATCGCACAGGAGTTGGAGAAGGCGCACCCGAAGCTGATCGTGTCGAAGATGGCGAAGAACCTGCGCCCGGGGAAGGTCTTCATCGACTGGAGTCAGAACAACGCGGCGAAGACCACGGTGGCACCGTACTCGCTGCGGGCCCAGTCGGTGCCGTCCGTCTCGACGCCGTTGACCTGGGACGAGGTCGAGGCCGGCGCCCGTGGTCGGAAGCCGGCCGTCCGCCAGTTCACGGCCGCCGAGGTGCTGGGCCGGGTCGAGGAGTACGACGACCTGCTCGCCCCACTGCTCGACGGTGGCCCGGAAGTGCCCGCACGCTGACCTGCCGAGAACATCCGCGAGCCCCGACAACCTTCTGTGCCGTCGCCACGTGTTAGGGGCGTGACCGACCAACAGAAACCACTGTCCGCGGCGGACCGGTCCTACGTCGCGTTCGTCGAGGTGGCGTGGCAGCGACATATTCGGCTGGCCATGCTGCTCAGCGGCGATCGGTGGCGGGCCGAGGAACTGCTCCAGGACAGCCTGGTCAAGGTGTACGAGCGGTGGCGGCGGCTGTCGCGGCTCGGCGACCCGCACGCCTACCTGCGCCGGGCCCTGGTCAACAACCACACGTCCGGCTGGCGGCGGCGTCGCCGCGAGAGCCTCTTCGCGGACGTCCCCGACGGGGTCACCCCGGCCAGCGGAGTCGGCCCCGACGCCGTCGTCCTGCGCGGGGCGCTGATGTCGCTACCGGCGAAGCAACGCGCGGTGGTGGTGCTCCGCCACTACGAGGACCTGAGCGAGCGTGAGGTCGCCCAGGTGCTGGGTTGCTCGCTGGGCACCGTCAAGAGCCAGAACGCCCGGGCGCTGGCCAAGCTTCGACACCTCCTTCAGGATTCCTTCTACTCGGTAAGCAGGTGACCAGTCATGAACAACATCGACGAAGCGCTGTCCCAGCGGCTGCATGACATCGTCGACGGCGAGACGGACTCCGTCCCCCCGACGGGGGCGCTGATCGAGCGCGGTCGGCGGGCCCGCCGACGCCGGACCACCGCGGTGGTCGGTACGACGTGCGCACTGCTGGCGCTGGGCGTCGGCACTGCCGTGACCGTGACGACGAACTCCCCGTCGGGCCCTCCCTCGGTCACCGCCGGGGCTGCGCGGCCGGAGTCGGTCACGCCAGCGATGCGGCTGGTGTCGGCCGCCGCCGCCAGCGAGAACATCAGTTACCGGATGCGGCTCACCAATTCCGGCCCGCAGGGGCTGACGTACGAGGGCGCGTTCGACCCGAGGACCGCCACCGGGTACGTCCGTGTGCCGCAGGACGACTCGGTCATGACCGAGTTGCTGATCAACGGCACCCGGTACGAGGGCGGGGAACGACCGCTGGGCAAGCTGCCGGCCGACAAGGGCCCGGGTGAGACGTACGGCCGCTACGGGCAGTACCCGGGGAGGTACGACCGGCTCTCCCTCTACGACGACGGGAACGGGGTCCTGGGTGCCGCCCAGCCCGACCCGGCTGCCCTCTTCGCGGCGCTGAAGCGCGCGAACGCGACCATCACCGAGAACCCGGACGGCACCCTGCACTTCACCTACACCACGACGGGCAGGGACGGGTCGAGCAGCACGGCCGGCGACGTCAGGCTGGACCGGGACGGCCGGATCGCGACGGTGGCGCTCACCGTCACCTGGCAGTCGACGGCGAAGGGCCGGCTCGACACCGGGACGGTCAACTCGACGCTCGAACTGTTCGACTACGGCACCGACGTGACGGTCAAGCGCCCGACCGACGTTGTGATGATCAAGGAGTAGACCCACGAGGCCCGGCGTCCACCCTGGTGGACGCCGGGCCCAGGCCCGGTCCCGACGCCCGCCCTTCAACGAGGTGGGCGCCGGGCAGCTACCGGATCAGCGGCGCCCGAACACCTGCCGGCTGGAGCCGAGGCGCAGGAGGACCGTCTCACCGGTGGCGTCCTGCACCGCGTCGTTGTCGGTGATCGCGTACACCTCGCCGTTGCCGGCCACGGTCAGACCCTCCAGCTTCTCCTGGGTCCACCCGTTGCTGGCGCGCAGCGCCGGCAGTACGTCGACGGCGAGCGTCTTCGGCAGCACCGTCAGCGGGCCGGTCGCCGCCGCACCCGGCAGCGGCACCGTGTAGACGCGCTTGACTGCGGCGGCCGGGCCGTTCAACTTGTCCCGCTCGATGATCGCCAGCCGGTCGCCGACCACGGTGATCTCGGAGAGGCCCATCCAGTCGCCCGGCACGCTGGTGCTGCCCAGCTGGTAGCCGAACCAGCTCCAGGAGCCCGCCGCCACGTCGTACCGGCCGAGCCGGACGATGCCGGCCGGGTCGGTGCTCAGCTCCCGCTGCACGGCCACCCAGACGATCTCCCGGCCCTGCCGGTCGGTGGTCGCCGTGACGCCCTCCAGGCCCTGCTTGCCCAGCCCGGCGGCGATCTCGGCGGGCAGTGCGACGGTCTGCCGCGTCACCCCGGCCGGGTCGAGCCGGACCAGCTTGTTCTCCGCGCCCTTGGCCCCCTCGACGGCGAGCCAGAAGCCGCCCTGCGGACGGGCGAAGATGCCCTCCGCGTCGTACCCGACCGGCGCGCCGGTTGCGTCCTTCACCGGCAGCGCACCGGTGATCACGGCCGGCGTCCGCTTCGCGTCGATCGTGAGGATGCGGGTCTGGCTGTACGCGGCGTCGGTCACGCTGTAGAGCTGGTCCCGCTCGCCCGGTGCGGCGCTCAATGCGCCGAGGGCGCCCCAGCCGATCGGCGTACCCGACCTGTCCGAGGCGGAGACGATGCTCGGGAACGCCGGGGTGCCCTTGCCGAGATGGAAGAGCGACACCGAGGCCCGGACGTTGACCGAGGCGTCGTCCTCCTCGCTGGAGACGGCGAGCAGACCCCGCGACGGGATGGGCAGCAGCCCTTCCGGGCCGTTCGTGGTCGGCAGCACCTGCTTGAACACCGGGGTGGTCGGGCGGCTGAGGTCGTAGACGGCGACGAAGTTGCTCCGCTCCGAGCCGACGAACGCGTACCGCACACCGTCGTACTCGGCGACGGCCACACCCTCCGGCTCGGTGCCCTTCTTGCCGGCCCGGTCCTCGTTGTGCAGCCCGTACGTGACGGCGAGGCGCTCGAAGGTGTTGCCGGCGTCCCAGGCGACCCGCCCGCTGCGGCTGTCGACGATGGACCAGCCGCGGGTGCCGCCGTGCCAGTCACCCTCGTTGGCCGTGGCGAGGTAACGGTCGTCGACCCAGGCAACCGCGTCCGGCTCGCGCGGTACGTCGGTGATGCTGCCGGTCAGGTCGATGACACCGTCCTTCTTGGTGTCGATCCCGCTGATCGTGGCGGTGCCGGCGCTGAACACCCGGGTGATCCGACCGGTGGGCAGGTCGACGAGGGCGACGCCGTTGTTCTCCTGGAGGGTCACCGCCAGCTCGTTGCGGCTGTTGATCGAGACGTACTCCGGTTCCGGGTCCGTCGGCGCGGCGAGGCCGGCCTGGACCAGCGCGGGCAGCGCGCTCCCGTCGGCGCTGGTCAGCGCGACCGGCCGCAGCCGCCAGCCAGCCGGGGACCTACCGGCGAGATCGACGATCTGCACGAAACCAGCCGGTGCCTGCGGCAGGTCGCCCTCCTCGCCGCCGGGCGGGGTGGCCTCCTCGTCGCGCTCGTTCTCGATGGCGATCGCCGCGTACCGCTTGTCCTTGCTGATCGCGATCGAGTCGGGCTGGCCGCCGAGGTCGAAGCTGGCCACCCGCTGGCGACTGGCCAGCTCGATCACGTCGAGTCGACCGGACGGCGCGGTGTAGCTGCCACTGGTGTTCACCACGACCAGCACGTACCGGCCGACCACGGCGACCGAGGTGGGCTCGTCCTCGGCGTTGCCGAGCTGCGCCAGGGAGAGCGTGCCGAGGCCGCGCGGCCGGTCGGCACGGGAGATGTCCAGGAACCCGATGCGCCGGGCCAGCGCGTCGGTGTGGATCAGGGTTCGGCCGTCCTCGCTGACCGCCGAGATCTCGGCGACCGTGGCGGTCGCCGGGTCCGCACCGGCCGGACGGTTCTGGAACACCGGGTACGTGGCGACCCGGTCGAAGGCGAGCGACCTGGCTGGGTGGTGGTGCGCGCCGGCCGACACGGGGGTGGCCCCGGTCAGGCTGGCGGCGGCGACACCGGCTGCGGTGAGCGCGGTGAATGCTCTTCTCACTGACAAGGAGTTCCTCCGTCTGCTGGTACCCGGACGGAGGCTGGCACCCGAGAGGGAGCATCAGCTTGCGCGGACGTGAACAGCCGGCGAAGTGCGGCGCAGCCGCCACCAGGCGCCACCGACCAGGGTCAGAGTGACCAAGGTCGTTGAGTAGGGTGGGGCGACGTCGCACTTGGGGAGCGTGGAGATGCAGCCAACCGCCACGACCGACCTGTCGGTTCCGCCCGCCGGCGCCGAGCGCCCACTGCTCAGCTACCGCGACGAGGCGACCGGCGAGCGCGTCGACCTGACCGCACACCAGGTTGGTTCCTGGGCGGCGCGCAGCGCGAGTCTGCTGCGGGACGGCTGCGGGCTTGGCCCGGGCAGCCGCGTAGCGGTGCTGCTGCCGCCGCACTGGCGTACCGCCGCGGTGTTGCTGGGCGCCTGGGCCTGCGGCCTGGCGGTGTCGTTCCGGCCCCGCGCCACCGCGGGCCTGCCGGTCCTGGAACCGGGCGGCGACCGCCCGTTCGACGCGGTCTTCGTGACGCCGGAGCGGCAGGACGACTGGCTGGAGGACGTGCCCGACGCCCCACACCGCTACCTCGTCGGCACCGGCCCGGGCCGGTTGACCGACGTGCCGTTGGGCTGGTTGGACTGGTCGGCCGAGGTGCTCCGCCACCCCGACGTCACGCCCGACCACACCGCCATCCACCCGTCGGACCCGGCCAGCGCGGACGGCACCACCTACGGCCAGTGGGGTGCGATCGCCAAGGGCATCGCCGAGACGCTGGACCTGCGCGCCGGTGACCGTCTGCTGGTCGACGCCGCCGAGCACGAGCAGCCGCTCAAGTGGTTGCTCGCGCCGCTCTCCGCTGGCGCGTCCGTGGTCATCAGCGCCAACCTCGACCCGGCGCGGCGGGACGCGGTCGCCGCCGCCGAGCAGGTGACCCGGGTCCTCTGATCTTCGCCGGACCGGCTCCAACAGCGTTCCGCGACCCTGTTCTGTTACATCGACATCTGCCCTGCTCAGAGGGTCTTTTGTCGATGCCGTCGGCGTGTTCTCATACCCGGACGACGATGTCATCGACCCGCGCCGCTTCCCTCACTGAAAGGTGCACCGATGCACAGGAGACCGACCTTCCGACTGGCCGTCCTCACCGCGTCCGCGGCGACGCTCCTGGCGTCCGGGGGCGCGTACGGCGCGGTGGGCCTGGCCGCGCCGGCGACCGCCTCCCCGGGCGTCGTGGCGTGTGAGCCCGGCGCCGACGCGCATGGCGCCGCCCGGGTCGCCGAGGGCGCCACCGCGCAGGAGCCGGAGCTGTACGCCAAGAACGAGGCCAACGCCTACGGCGTGATCAAGGATGTGCCGCGCCTGGCCAACGGCAGCGTCACCGTGCCGACGGTCTTCCACATGGTCTCCGACCACCCGCTCACCGCGGCCGAGACGACCAGGTGGAACACCCTCATCGCGGCGCAGATGACGGTGCTCAACGACTCGTTCGCGGGCCGCACGGCGGCGAACGCCTCCGACACGCCGTTCCGGTTCTCGCTCGTCGACACGACGTGGACGGTGAACGCCGACTGGTACACGGTCGTGCCGGGCAAGAACGAGCGGGACATGAAGAAGGCGCTGTACACCGGCGACTCCCGCACCCTGAACGTGTACGCGGCCAACATCGGCGGTGGGCTCCTCGGCTGGGCGTACTTCCCGAAGGGCTACAACAACGGTCGCGACTTCATCGACGGCGTGGTGATGCTCGACGAGTCGATGCCGGGTGGCACGGCCGGCAAGTACGCCCTCGGTGACACGCTGACGCACGAGGTCGGGCACTGGCTGATGCTGGAGCACACCTTCGCGCACGGCTGCTCCGCGTCCGGCGACTTCGTCGCGGACACCCCGCGCGAGGCGGCGCCACAGTTCGACTGCCCGGTGGGCGCGGACACCTGCAGCGCACCAGGGCTGGACCCGATCCACAACTTCATGGACTACACGCAGGACTCCTGCATGAACATGTTCACCGCTGGGCAGGCGGACCGGATGAGCGACGCCTGGGTGGCGTTCCGCGCCGGGTAGCTCGGCACGAGTCGGGGCCGGCGGGTCGCAATGTGGCGACTCGTCGGCCCCTTCTCGCATGTAGTTGATCAACTAACTGTTCACCCCCACAGCGTCCGCTTCTCATCAGGTCTGCCTGGCGAGTTCGCGCAGAACCGGCAAGGTCTCTGATCGGCCGCGCCCACCGGCGTGCCACAGCACCTGTAGACCGGAGCGCTGGCATGCCCTCAACCGCACGGTGGCCCCGCCGCGTCGTGGCGGGCCTCCTCACGGCGGTGGCGTTCACCCTGACCCTGGTCGCCCTGGCCGTCCCCGCCGGAGCCCATCCGTACGGCTACCCGCAGACCGTGACCATCGCCGCGGACCCGGACCACCGTGAGGTGCTGCACGTCCGGTGGAAGGTCGGCGGCGTCGACGAACTGACCCTGCTCGGCGTCCAACTCGGCCTGCTGCCGCAGGAGCGCGTCATGCTCGACGGCGCGATCTCCTTCCAGGCGTCGGACGCCACCGTCCTCGGCTCGTCCGAGCAGTTCGCGAGCTACCTGCTCAGGCAGATGACCGTCAGCGACGGTGGACGCTCGTGCGCCGGCGCCGTCGAAGCGCCGGTCGACCTCGTCGAATCCGGTGTGAACGTCGACTACACCTGCCCGGGGCCGGTCGGCAAGGCTCGCATCGAGATCCGGATGCTGGCCGACCTCGACCCCGCGTACCAGACGGTCGCAACCGGCCCGGGCGGCGAGCGCCAGGTGTACGGCCCCGGTCGGTACGCGCACGACTGGGTGCTCGGCGACGTGCCGGAGGTGAGCGACGCGGGCGTCGGCAGCAGCATCGCCCCGCGGATCGCCACGGTCATCGGCGGCGTGCTGCTCGTCGCGGTCGTGGTGCTGCTGAGGCGCCAGGCACGTCGCCGGCGGGCCGCACCCGCCCGACCGACGTCCTGAGACAAGCCACCCGTGGTGGCCCCCCTGCCCGCCGCAGTCGGCATCACGGTGTTCGGCATCGGCGTGACCGCAGTCGTTGCGGTTCTTCGCACGAGTCAAAGGAGAATCCTCGCCATGACGCACGAACCACGTGCGCGTAGAAAGCGAACACGCGGGCTCCTGTCCGCGCTCGCGCTCGTCCTCATCGCCGGACCGGCGACGGCCTTCAGCCCCACGCTGGCAGGGGCGGAGACGGCCCCGACCAGCGGCAACGCACCCCTGATCAACCTGAGCGGCGGGCAGAACATCGAGGGCGCGGTCCCCGTCGTCGTCGAGCCGGTCACGGAGAACGACTCCGTCACCACGCTCGCGGTCGACGGCGACAAGATCGACGCTGACCGGACCGCCGGCACCGCCCACTTCGCCTTCGAGATGGGTGGCAACGGCACCGAGGCCCGCTACCGCAACTACATCACCGTCAACGGTCACACCGCCGAGGCGGACCGGGTCTACCTTCCGAACATCCCGGGCGGGCAGGTCGGCACCCTCGACTTCCCCGGCGACTGGCTGCGTCCGGGGGCGAACACCGTCACCGTCCAGGCGGGAGCCAACTGGGTCGACTCGACCACCAAGACCGCCGTCGGCTACGAGGAACTGCCGAACGGTGAGGGAGGCCGCTGCCCCAACTACGACGACTACGCGTTGAGCAGCATCAGCCTCAGCCTGCTCGGCGTGGTGGCCGACGGCGAGCAGAACCTGTTCAGCTACAGCTTCGGTGACGGCACCTGTGGCAGCTCGGCGAAGCTGCTGAAGCAGGACCTGACCTTCGTCATCTCCGGGGAGCCGGGCAGCACGTCCGGCCTGCGCACCGACCTCGACACCACCAAGCTCGCCAACGGTACGCACACCGTCAGCGCGACAACCCAGTCGGGCGCGAAGACGACCGTGACGGTCGACGTCAACAACGCCCCGGCCGGCGCGGCAGTGGTCACCCCCGGTGACGGCGCCCGCGTACGTGGAACCCGGCCGGTCATCGCCGCGCTGCCCAGCGGTGGAAAGGACCACGTCGAGTCGCTGGCCATCGACGACAAACCCGCCGAGAACGCGGAGACGCTGGCCGCCGGCACCGCCACCCTCGGCCTCACCGTCGAGGCCGGCAACTCGGTCGAGGCGCGCTACCACAACTACGCGCTGGTCAACGGTCACCGGTTCGACCTCGGCGGTGACTACGGCGCCACCGGCGCGGAGGCCGTCAAGCTGGCGTTCCCGACCCGGTTCCTGCACCTGGGTGACAACGTCGTCGAGATCAGGACCGGCGACTACAACGGCACCGTGAGCGGTGCGACCTGCGCCAACCACGACGACTTCAAGCTCACCCGGGAGGCGACGAGCCTCACGCTGAGCACGACGGGCACGGTGACGGCCGGCACCACGTACATCGTCACCACCAGCGGCACGACCGTGACGAAGGCGGAGACGACCGCCGCCTCGCTGGCGCTGGGCGACGGCACCTGTGCGGCCAACAAGGACGCCGAGTTCCACTTCACCATCGACGGCGCGCCGACGACGCGTACGGTCGACACCCTCGGCAGCGGCGGTGACGCGCACCTGAAGGTGTTCGTCGGTGGCAACGGCAGCGACAACGGCTACGACAACACGGTGCTGATCAACGGCATCCCGCTGGAGATCGGGATGTGGGAGAAGGAGGTCGCCGACCTCACCTTCCCGAACGAGTGGCTGGTGCCGGGCGTCAACGCCGTGGAGTTCGTCGCGGGCAACGACCACGGCAGCGCCAAGCCGGGCGGCTGCGACAACTACGACGACTTCACGCTGCGGGACTTCCAGCTGCTGCCCACCGGCGCGAAGGCGGTCCAGCTGACCCGGTCGATCGCGCAGACGACGGTCACCATCGGCTCGGGGAGCTACCCGCCAGGCTCGCAGGTGACCACGTACATCGGTGACGGCACCTGTGGCAGCAGCTTCAACGGTGCGCTGACCACGATGGTCCTGTTCGACGTCACCGCGCCGGACGGCGCGGTGCTGCCGGCGCTGGGCAAGCGCGCGGACGTCGACACGACGACGATCGCGGACGGCGCCCACACCATCAGGGCGGTCGTCGGGGACAAGACCTCGACGCGGCGTTTCACCACCGACAACACCGCCCCGGAGATCGACAGCAGTGTCCCGGCGGCCGGGCAGCGGCTGACCTCGACGGTCGCGCTCAACATCAAGATCAAGGACGCCACCGGGGTGGCCGGTACGCCGGCCATCACGCTGGACGGCGCCGCCGTCAAGCAGGGCGACCAGATCGGCCACGGCCTGCCGGCCGGGGAGCACACCATCGCGATGACGGCCACCGACGCGCTCGGCAACACCGCCACCCGTGAGGTGCGCTTCACCAGCGCGAGCATCCCGGATGTCCCGACCGAGCTGAACGCGACCGTCAAGGACACCGACCCGCTCTCGGCGGAGCTGTCCGCCCGGATCCCCGGCGCGCAGGGTGTCGGGCTGACCGCCACCTTCACCAAGGCGGACGTGGTCCTGCCGACCAACGGCTACCAGGGCGAGGCAGCCGACGTGCCGACCACGCTCGACGTCCAGCACGACAGGAGCGTGGACGTCACCTCGCTGCGTCCGCTCGACGGCACGACGATCGACACCCCGTCCAGCCGGGGGGTGGTCTTCCAGCGGTACGACCTGCCGCTGGGGGCGACCAGGCAGGAGCCGACGCTGCGCTGGTCGGGCACCATCGACCCGGCGCGGATCGTGGCGCTGCGGGCGTGGAACCCGGCCACCGACAAGTGGGTCGTCCTGACCTCCGCGCGTGGGCAGGCCGGGCACGAGACGGTCCTGACCGCGCCGGTGGAGGCTGGCTACCAGGACGGCGGCGTCGTCCACGTGCTGGTCACCGGCGAGGACCCGTTCGCCGACGACCTGTCCCCGCACGACGAGTCAGCGCAGATCGACAAGGATCGCTTCGAAGACCCCAACTCGTACGACTTCTCGCTGGCACACTTCACCGACACCCAGTACATCACCGAAGGTGCGGCCGGCGGTACGTACGACGACTTCGACGGCAAGGCCGAGCCCTCGGACGTCGAGACGGCCGAGGAGCAGGCGATCTGGTCGGCGGCGTACCGCGACCAGATGCAGTGGATCGCCGACAACGCGGACAGCCGCAAGATCGCCTACGCCGCGCACACCGGCGACGTCATCGAGAACGACTACTACGATCCGCTGGCCACCAACCCGGACGGCTCGCTGAAGCGGCCCGGTCTGCACGAGCAGGTGGAGAGGGAACTCGCCACCGCCTCGGGCTTCCAGAAGATCCTCGACGACAACGGCGTCGTCAACCAGGTCATCGCGGGCAACCACGACGACCAACTCGGTGCCGAGACGGGCCCCACGTCCCGGTTCAGCAGGACCTTCAGTGCCGATCGGTACTACGGGACGGCGAAGTCCTGGCCGAAGGGCACCGAATACCACGCGTGGGACGAGGCCACCAACGCCGACGGCTCCGTCACGCCGGGCAAGGACAACCAGAACAACTACCTGCTCTTCTCCGCCGGTGGCCTGGACTTCGTCGCGGTCGGCCTGTCGTACGGCGTGACGCCGGCCGAGGCGAAGTGGGCTGACTCGATCTTCAAGCGGTACCGGGACCGCAACGGGATCCTGCTCTCCCACGACTACCTGAAGCCCTCGGCCAACCCCGACGGACGCGGGGCGGACTTCTCCGCTCCCGACGGCTCGCCGCTCTTCAAGCAGGTCGTCGAGACGAACCCGAACGTCTTCCTGGTCCTCGCCGGCCACGAGCATGGCGTCGGCACCAACCTGAAGTCGAAGATCGGCGTCACCGTCAGCCACGACGTCGTCGAGCTGCTGGCGGACTACCAGTTCTACACGGTCACCGCCGGGGAGCTCTGGCCGAACCAGGTCGCCGCGGACGGCACCATCGACGTCAACGGCGACGGCATCCCGGACCACAAGGCCACCGACCGGTTGCAGTTCGGCGCGAGCTTCCTGCGCCTGCTGCAGTTCGACGTGGACCGCGCCGAGATGCACATCGACACCTACTCGCCGTTCCTGAAGAACTTCGGGGCGACCGAGTACGACATCCGCCAGGACGGCAGCCAGACCAAGCCGCGGTACAACGGCTCGGAGGACAACCTGACGCTGCCGGTGGACCTCACCACCCGCAAGACGTCGTTCGCCACCGACTCGCTCGCCGCGTACGTGCCGTCCGGCACCGTCGGCACCGACGAGGTGACCTCGAACGGTGTCGCCACCGCGACCTGGGACAAGCTCCTGCCGGGCACCTCGTACGGCTGGATCGTGTCCGCGAAGAGCGCCGACGGGGGCGAGGCGGTGGCCCAGCCGGCCGTGTTCCGTACCGCCAAGCAGGTCCCGACGATGACCGTCACCGCCGCCCCGACCAACTGGGGCACCGCGGCGACGGTGACCGTGCGGGTCGCGGCCGGCAGTACGCCGGTCACCGGCGCGGTGGAGTTGCGCGAGGGTACGACCGTTCGCGGCTCGGCCACGCTGACCAACGGCGCGGCGACGTTCACCCTCCCGGTGGGCCTCGCCGGCGGCCAGCACACGCTGGCCGCCTCGTACCCGGGCAGCGACCACCTCACCGCCGTGCAGGCCACCGCCACCCTGACGGTGAACCTGCCGGCGGAGTGGAGTTCGTCGACGGTCTACAACGACGGCGACCGGGTGACCTACCAGGGCCGGGTCTTCCGGGCCTCCTGGTACACGAAGAACCAGAAGCCGGGTGCCGACGCCAACGGCGCATGGCAGGAAATCGCCATGACCGAGGACGGCACCGCGATCTGGACCCCGTCGCGGATCTTCAACTCGGGCGACTTCGCCATCTACGACGGCAAGAAGTGGCGTGCCCAGTGGTACACCCGCAACCAGAAGCCGGGTGACCGCAACGGCTCCTGGGAGGAGATCGCCCCGACCCCGCCGGACAACAGCCCGGCCGGCTGGACGTCCACGCGGGTCTACAACGCCGGCGACAGGGTGTCCTTCAAGGGCCACGTCTACGAGGCGAAGTGGTGGACACGCGGCCAGGAGCCAGGCGACACGAACGGCCCCTGGAAGCTGATCAAGTAAAGAGGTTCGCGATACGCCGGCCCGGGACCGCTGCTGGTCCCGGGCCGGTGCGCACTCCGACCCCGCGCCTTGATCGACTCGGTTTTCAGGAAGTCGGGGTATCAACATGCCTCGGATACCGCGACTTTCAGCAAACGGAGTCGATCAGGGCCGCGCGGGTGCGTCACCCGTCCGGTGGAGGCCATTCGTTCCGCCCGCTCTCACGTTTTTCCTGCTCCTACGCTTCGCCGAAGACACGCGCGGTCGGGCACCGGCCGCTTTTCCGACACCGGCGGAGGGCAGATGGGGTTGCGGCGTACACGTCGGACTGTGGTTGCGGCGGTGGCCGGCGCTCTGTTCGCCCTCGGTGTGGTCGCACCGGGTCCGGCGGCGGCGCCGCTGCCTCGCGCGGCCCAGGCCGACGGCCCTACCGACCCCGACCCGCGCGAGCCGCGCCCACCGCTGCTCCCCGCCGACTTTCAGGGCGCCGGCCGGTACATCGTGCGTGACCTCGGCATCGACGTGCCGTTCAGCTGGCAGGGCCGGGACGGCAACAGCCAGATGACCGCCGGCGGCCCGGAGCATCCGATCTGGTTCACGAACCTGATCTACGAGAACACGCTCTACACGCTCACCTACAGGTGGCCGAACATCCCGCTGTTCCCGCCACGCGCGTGCAGCAAGATCCCGGGATTCTTCAACCGCCAGATCTTCAACGACAGGCTGAAGACCGCCCGCTACGTGGGGCCGGAGATCCTGCAGGGTGCCAACGACCGGCACGTCGACCATTGGCGGGTCGGGGTCGTCGGAGGCTCCACCGTGCCGGGGGAGTTCTTCCGGTTCCCGATCGCGCTCGGCGACATCTACGTCGACCAGCACGACCCGAGCCGGTGGTGGCAGGTGTTGCAGTTCGGCCTGCAGAACCTCTTCGACCCGGAGCTGGACGAGTGGTTCACCCTGGACACCTTCGACCACCGCCCCGGCGAGGTCACCCTCCCCGACCGCTGCCCACCCCCCACGTCGTAGCGCGTCCCGCCGCACGCCCGGGCGGTGGCAAGATCCTCTACGGCTGCTGCCGTTGCCGCCTCATCCGTTCCTTCTGGTGACTTGGGCTCAACGACACGGCTCTGGCCTTTCAGGCGAGGTCCAGGAATTCGTCAGCGACCTCCGTTAGTGCAGCTGGCTGGACTTGAACCAGAGCCCTCAACGGAGCCGTCCAGCTGCCCAGACGGAACGCCCACGCGATGAGCATCGGTCCATGGGCAGCGTCCATTTCTGCCAACGTGGCCAGCGCCGCTGCCTGTCGCTCCGAATTTCCGATCGAGCGGGCCAATTTCTCGGCACCCACGTTGTCGCCGCTGGCCATTGTTGTTCTGGCGAGCCTGGTCAGCACCGACGCCTGCCGCTCCTGATTGCGTATCGACTGGGCCAACACCTTGGCCGACTCGACGTTCCCGGCTTCCATCGCCGTCCTTGCCAGCGCGGCCAACGTGGACGCCTGCTGATCCGGGCGGCCAATCGAACGGACCAGCTTCTGGGCCCACTCGATCTTGCCGCCTGCCACAGCCATCTCCGCAAGCGTGAGAGAAATCTGTGCACGCTGGTTCCGGTTGCTGATTGAACGAACCATTTCCTCGGCTTGGTCAGCCAGCGCACTGGCCCGCTCAGCATCGCCGACCACCGCCATTGCAACTGCCAGCCGTACCAACGCCCGCGCCCGGCTGTCCAGACGTTCGATGAGGTGGACCAACTCCTCGGCCCGGTGAGCAAGCGCCCAGACCGGCTCACTGCACCCTGCCCCGGCCGTCGAGATCATGACTGCTGTCAAGGCTCTCGCCCGACTCTCCGGATTGTCGATCAATTGGGCAAGCCTGGTGGCCCGATCGATGTCACCGGTCGCAGCAACCGCCGCAACCAGCACGCCCATCACCCGGGCACGCCGGTCCAGATGGTTGATCGACCGAGCCAGCTCTTCCGCCCGGTCGGCCAGAGCGCCCGCCTTCTCGGTATCACCAGCGTTGGCGACCGTCGTTACCAGAGCCGCCAACGCCGGCACCTGCCAGTCGCTGCGGTCAATCGAGGAGACCAACGCTTCCGCTCGCTCCGCGTCGCCCTGTGCAGCCACCGCCTCCGCCAGCGCGCTGAGCGCCTCTGCCTGCTGCTTGGGACGCTGAACGGACCGCACCAACGCTTCTGCCTGTTCGATCTGGCCAGCCGCAGCGATCCGTCGGGCAAGAGCGGTCACCACTGACGCCTGCCGGTCGGGGCTCCTGATCGAGCGGACGATCGCCTCCGCCCGTTTCGTGTTGCCGTCGGCGGCCGCGGTCTCCGCCATGCCTGCCGCCGTTTCCGCTATCGCGGTCATCGCTTTGGCCCGCTCCTGACGGCGACCAATTGAGCGGGCCAACATCTCTGCCCGCTCAATCTCGCCCGCTGCGGCCATCGCCGACACAAGCGCACCTAAGGTCCACTCCCTGCGACTTCGGTTGGTGATCGAACGGGCCAGGTTCTCCGCCTGCTCAATCTCGCCCGCTGCGGCCATCGCTGGCACCAGCGCAGATAGCGCCTGCTCCTGTCGGTCGCGGTTCGTGATCGAACGGACCAACATCTCTGCCCGCTCAATCTCGCCCGCTGCGGCCACCGCCGGCGCGAGCGCACATAGCGCCCGCTCCTGGCGGTCACGGCCGCTGATCGAACGCACCAGCCCTTCGGCCCGCTCGATTTCGCCTGCCGCAGCCATCACTCGCACCAGGGATGCCCAGGCTTCTGCTTCCAGCCTTCCACCGCTTATCGAACGCACCAGTGTCTCTGCCCGATCGAAGTCGCCGGCCGCTGCCAGCGCCGGGGCCAGAGCGGCCAGCGTCCGCCCCCGCCGGTCCGGGTCGCTGACCGAACGAGCCAGTTCCTCGGCGTGGTTAGCCAGCGCACCGGCCCGGTCCGCGTCGCCGGCCTCCGCGACAGCCCTCGCCAACTCACTGAGCGCCCACGCTTTTCTGTCCGGGCGAACCATCGAGTTGACTGCCTTCTCGGCCCGGTCGGCCAGCACAGTCGTCCGCTCGGAGTCGTAAACTCGGCCGGCTGCCGCGACCATGCCAATCAACGCCTGCGCTCGGTCAGTCGGGTCCATCGAATGAATCAGGTTTTCAGCACCCTCGACCAGCGCCCCAGCCCGCTTGGCGTCGCCTGCCTGGGCGACTGCCCCGGCGAGGACGATCCAGACCTGCGCCCGCTGGTGTGGGTCAGGAAGCGAGCGAATCAGATCCTCGGCCTGATCAGCCAACGCACCAGCCCGCTCGTCGTCGCCCGTTGCGGCCAGCGCCCTCATCGCGGCGATCAATGCGCGCGCCCTCGGCTCAGGTTGACCGATCGAGCAGGCCAGGGTGTAGGAGCGATGACTGTCGCCTGCTGCGGCCACCGCCGCCGCCAGTCCGGCCAACGCCCGCGCACGCCTCTCCGCACCGTCAATCGAGCGAACCAGTTCCTCGACGCGGTCTGCCAGCCCGCCAGCCCGCGCGGTGTCGCCTGCTGCGGCCACCGCCACGACTAGGCCAGCCAGCGCCCACGCCTGCCAGTCGGGGCGGTCGGCCGCGCGAACCAACTCCTCGACGCGGTCAGCCAGCCCGCCAACCCGCTCAGCGTCGCCTGCCTGCGCAACTGCCCCGGCCAGGGCGATCCATACCTGCACCCGCCGGTGTGGATCAGCGACCGAGTGAATCAGCGCCTCAGCGCGGTCGGCCAGCACGCCAGCCCGCTCGACGTCGCCATCTCTGGCGACCGTCGTCGCGAGATCAGCCAACGCCAACGCCCGCCGACCGGGTTGGTCGATGGAGCGTGCCAATGCCTCGGCCCGAACAGGCTGGCCGAGGGATGCCCAGACCGCGGGTAGCCCGGTTGGAATGGTGGCGTTGCGTCCCGCGAGGTTGTCTCGATGAATGGCAAGGCGAGCCATGTCCAGTAGGTCAGGATCGGGCTGGGCGAGAATGACGTCCTGAGTGGTGGTGATTTCAGCGAGAGCAGCGGTGTCGCCCCCGGTGATGTCGAGCATCCGATCGTGTCGGTGAGGGTCCACGGCACAGGCGATCATCCTCGATACGTCGCCGGTGGCAAGCAGCATCCGGTAGTAGCCACGCAGCAGATATTCGGGGGTGCCGGCCGGCCATCGTTGCTCCCGATAGGTGTCGGCCCAGACGTGTAGACGCCGCCGGTAGCCCTGCAGGCGCGCCTGGCCAAGGCGCTCAACCGCGGCATTCTGCAGTTCTTCGTGACCGAGCACGTACAAGTCGGGTCTCGTGTTGGGCTGCCAGCGGCTCTGGCGTTGAGTGAACGAACGACCGGCCACGGTACTGAGGTGGCCCTCAACCTGCCAGGCCGGCCAGCCGGTCAAGTCAGCAAGGTCGTTGGCGCTGAGGCCGCCCACAGCGGCTGTGAGAAGACCTAGCAGGTCCTGCTCGCCTGGAGCGCCCGCCAGCAGCCTCGCCAACTCCCGCAGCATGTCTGCCCTGTTCACCTCCGCCTGTCGTGACCTGATCAGTGGTCGAACAATCTGGGGATCGCGTAACGGATGACCATCTGGCACGTCGGTGGGGATCGGGGGGTTCGGGCGCCCGGAAATGATGATGCGCATACCGGCCGGCGGCGTGGCCGGCAGTAATGCGGCGATGCTGTGCGCGTCCGACCCGACAGTCACGCCACGATCCTCATCCAAGCCGTCGATGAGCAAGATCAGTCGCTCACCTCGTGTCTGGCAGGTCTCGGCAGCGCGGTCGAGTAGATCGAGAAAGTTCTGGTCGCGAGTCGCGTCCGTGTAGTGGGCCGGCATCGGCTCGCCAAGCAGTTCGGCAAGTTGCTCGATGACCACGTCGGTGAAGGCAACGCGGTCACTTTGTCCAGCCCATCGGGCCGTTATGAAGAACGAGATGAGCCGTACCCCGTGCGGCGGGTGCAGGACGAACCACGACATCAATGCCGACTTGCCGGCCCACGCGTCCGCACGCCACCACCGATAGCCGGCGGCATCAGGCAGCGTGCAAAACGCCGTGAGCTCGGCCAGTTCCTGTTCCCGGTTCAGCAGAACGGACGGGGCGATGCGTTGCACCTGCTGGCGGTAGGCCGACCGGGCGACAGGCCGCGAGTCGATGGTGACTGGCCCCTTGATGACGCCGGTGTTGGCGAATCCGCCGCTGTCAGCTATCGCGTTGCCGGTATCGCGGGCTACTGCCTCGGGCAATCGTCTCAAGCTCACCGCGAGCCCTTTCGCCGTGCCGGGCCTCGATGTCAAGGGTGGAGGTTCACACCGCTGTTGGCGCTGCCGCCGTTACTAGCCCGAGCGTCACCGGTGCGATCCGCAACCGCTGGTCCTGCGATCGTGGACGAGCCCGTCACCCCGCTGTTCGCTCGGCTGCCCGGCCCACCTGCCGTGGCACTGCCGGTGTTGCCGGCACGGTGGCCTGGGCTATTGCCCGGCAACGCCGCCCACACCGCCACGCCTAGCGCCGCTACCGCGGCTAGAGCCGACGCTACGGTAGCGATTTGATCTGCTTGGTCCCACTGGCTGAACGCGAAGGTCGCTCCGAGCGCTCCTACCACGAGACACGTCACCAGGATTGCTACCCGCCGCGCAGTCACCCCCACATCATGCGCTTCGCGACATCAATTGGACAGGCTCCGATGGGGCCCGTCCCACGCGGTGTTCAAGATGCCCTGGGCCGGACAACCCCGCCAGGACGGCAGCCAGCCCAAGCCGCAGCTCAACGGCTCGGAGGGCAACCCCACCCTGCCGGTGGACCAAGACGTCCACCGCCCCGGCGAGGTCACCCTCCCCGACCGCTGCCCACCCCACGCCGTGACCCATCGCCCGCTTCTCGACTGCGTTGATCAAGAAGTTTGCGTCATCATCAGGCCGATCGATGACGCAAACCTCTTGATCAACGCGGGCGGGGTCGGGTTTGGGGTGGACTCCGGTTACAGGGCGAACAGCAGGCCCGCGCCGGGGAGCGCGGCGGGTGGAGTCTCGACGTGTCGGATCTTGGCGGCGATGTGAGACCAGCGCGAGAGGCGCCAACCGACCGCAGCAGCACCGCGTCACCGAGAGCGACGGTATCGACACTGAGTCACCTATGCCAAGCATGTCTTCGAGTCAGCTACCCACCTACGCCACTCGCGCTACATACGTTGCGTGCGTCGAAGCGGCTGATCAATACTGGGCGAGCCAACCGACTGCAAGGGCTCTACGTGCCTATCCCACCCACGATGCCGAGCTGCTCGACGATCTCCTGAAGAAGATCAAGGACGGGACCTATCCCCCTGGATCGCAGCTCCCGTCCGGGCGCGCGCTGGCAGACGAGTACGACGTCTCACAGTCCACAATCAGTCGTGCAGTGGCGAAGCTGCGGCAACAGGACGTGCTCGTCGGTCGTCCGGGTCGAGGCGTCTTCGTCGCGGAGTCCAAGTCCACCCGGCGCTGACCCGGCTCGTCGGCCTTGCGTCATGATCCGGTTCAGGTCTTCTCCGTTGCCTGGATCACTCAGCCCTGGAGTCGCTGCGCCCAGTAGACCTGTCCGTCCGGCCCCATGGAGACCAGAGCCAACAGCAGGTCGGACATCCCAACCGGAGCGGTGGCTACCGTCGGCTTCCGACCAGGCTCATCCACGTACGGGAAACGCGCGACGAATGTCAGCGGCGAAACCTTCTCGTCGAACACACCAAGTCTGTTGCCGTTGCTCCGCCACTCGCTGTCCCCAACCTTGACGTCGCCCGCACCTCGCAACCAGGCATAGCGTTCGGCGATCCTGTTATCGACGCCGGCGCTACCGACGCTGACGTCCTCCTGCGGATCGGAGACGACGAAGTCGCCCGGCTTGCGGTTGCTGCGCTTGTCGATGAGGAATACCGCGAAGTAGCCGCCATCGAGTGGCTCGGGAGGCGGCTGCCAGGTGACCCGGCCCAGCACCAGCTGGTCACGTTCGTCGGAGACCAGCGGCGGACGGGTCTTCTCGCCGAGAGCCGCCTGCGCCTCCGCGTAGCTGACGAGGCTGAGCGAGGAGGTGACGGCCAGGGCTGCCGGACCGTACGGCGGGTGGTTGTGCGTCCACCGCCAGGCGGCCATTCCTGCCACCGCCACGGTGGCTGTCACGATGACCGCCAGGGACGACCGAGCCCTCCGCCACGACATGCGCGACAGTGAACCATGCGATGACAACGACCGGCTGTACCCCCCGGATCCGGCCGATTCGTTTACGACATCAGCTCGATAGCGAGCGCGAGAGACACCACGTCCCCGGGCCGCGCCCGCGCCCAGGGCGCTGATCGACTCGGGTTACAGGAAGTCGGGGTATCAAAGCGCCTCGGACACCGTGGCTTCCTGAAAACTGGGTCGATCAAGGTCGCGCGGGTCAGTCGACCGTCGGGAGCTTCGGGCCGAGGACGTCGTCCGCGTCGACGATCGTGTACGCGTACCCCTGCTCGGCCAGGAAGCGCTGCCGGTGCGCGGCGTACTCCGTGTCGATCGTGTCCCGGGAGACCACCGTGTAGAAATGCGCCTGCCGGCCGTCGGCCTTTGGCCGGAGCACCCGCCCCAACCGCTGCGCCTCCTCCTGGCGTGACCCGAACGTCCCCGACACCTGGATCGCCACCGCCGCCTCGGGCAGGTCGATGGAGAAGTTGCCGACCTTCGAGATCACCAGCGTGCGGATCTCACCGGTGCGGAACGCGTCGAACAGCCGCTCCCGCTCCTTGTTGGTGGTCGAGCCCTGGATGATCGGCGCGTCAAGATACTCGCCGAGCTGGTGCAGCTGGTCGATGTACGCGCCGATCACCAGCACCTGGTCGTCCGGATGCCGGTCGACCAGCGCCTTCACCACCGGCAACTTCGTGCGGGCGGTCGCCGCCATCCGGTAGCGCTCCTCGGCCTCCGCCGTCGCGTACGACATCCGCTCCGCGTCGGTGAGGGTCACCCGAACCTCGGTGCACTCGGCCGGGGCGATCCAGCCCTGCGACTCGATGTCCTTCCAGGGCGCGTCGTACCGCTTGGGGCCGATCAGGCTGAACACGTCCCCCTCGCGGCCGTCCTCGCGTACCAGAGTCGCCGTGAGGCCCAGCCGGCGGCGGGCCTGGAGGTCCGCGGTGAACCGGAAGATCGGCGCGGGCAGCAGGTGCACCTCGTCGTAGACGACCAGGCCCCAGTCGCGGGCGCCGAACAGGTCCAGGTGAGTGAAGGCGCCGCCGCGCCGCGAGGTGAGCACCTGGTACGTGGCGATGGTGACCGGGCGGATCTCCTTGCGCTCGCCGGAGTATTCCCCGATCTCCTCCTCGGTCAGCGACGTGCGGGCGATCAGCTCCCGCTTCCACTGCCGGCCGGCGACGGTGTTGGTGACGAGGATCAGCGTGGTCGCCTTCGCCTCGGCCATCGCCGCCGCCCCGACCAGGGTCTTGCCGGCCCCGCAGGGCAGCACCACCACACCCGACCCGCCGGCCCAGAACGCCTCGACAGCCTCCCGCTGGTACGACCGCAGCGTCCACGGCTTGCGGCCGTCCTTGCCGGCCTCGGCCAGCTCGATCGGGTGTGCCTCACCGTCGACGTAGCCGGCCAGGTCCTCCGCCGGCCAGCCCAGTTTGAGCAGGGCCTGCTTGAGTCGGCCGCGCTCGGACGGGTGCACCCGGATGGTGTCGTCGTCGATCTTGTCGCCGAGCATTCCGGCGAGCTTCTTGCTCTTGGCCACCTCGATCAACACCAGCCGGTCCAGCGCGCGTAGCACCAACCCGTACGCCGGGTCGTTGGCGAGCTGGAGCCGGCCGTACCGGTCCATCGTCTCGGCCACGTCCACCAGCAGGGCGTGCGGCACCGGATAGCGGGAGTACTTGATCAGCGAGTCGACCACGCCCTCGGCGTCGTGCCCCGCGGCCCGTGCGTTCCACAGGCCCAGCGGCGTCAACCGGTAGGTGTGCACGTGCTCCGGTGAGCGCTCCAGCTCGGCGAAGGGCGCGATCGCCATCCGGCAGGCCTGCGCGTCGGGGTGGTCGATCTCCAGCAGCAGGGTCTTGTCCGACTGCACGATCAGTGGTCCACCGCTCACGCCAGCGTCCTCTCCTCGGTTGGCCGTCCGGCCGGAACGGGTCGCATACCCGCCGCTGGCCGACCATCCAGTGTTGCACGTCGTGAGATGTCGGAAGAAAGATGCTCACCGGCCGCAACCGTGACGGCACTGACGAACGTCTAGTAAAGGGACGACTCTCAGGGGGAGGTGCCATGCAGCGTGTCCGGATAATTCCCCGGCTGGTCGCCCTGGTGGTGGTCGTGCTGGTCGGCGCCGGTGCGTGCGCGTTTGATCCGCAGTCCGACGGGAGTGGTGGCGGGGGAGCCGCCCCAGTCGGTGCGGCGGAGCAGGCAACGGGGGCGAGCGAAACGCCCGGTCCGGACCAGCGCGGCCGGCCCACGCCCGCCGTCCCCACCCCGACACCCTCCCGGACGCCCACGCCGAAGCCGACCCGCAAGGCGCCCACGCCGACCCCCGGCACCGGTACGCCGACCGCCGCCGGCTGCCCGCAGGGCCAGCACCAGCGCGAGGTGGAGACGTACCTGGCCCGGTTAGGCGGGTTCGGGGCGGTGACCGTGGACGGTCGGCAGTCCGCCGCCGACTGCGCCGCGATCAAGAAGTTCCAGAAGAGGTACGGCATTCGCCCCGTCGAGGGTCGCGCCGGACCGACCACGTACGACGTGGCCCAGCGCCTCGCCACCACCGACCCGACCCGCTGCGGGGTCGGCACGGGCACCACGTTCTGCGTCGACCTGACCCGGCAGACCGTCTGGGCGATCCGGGGCGGCAAGGTGATCATGGAGCCGACGGTGACCCGCACCGGAATGTCCGGCTACCGCACCCCGGCCGGCACGTTCACCGTCAACTTCCGCAACCCGAAGGAGTGGTCCGACCCGTACGAGGTGTGGCTGCCGTACTGGCAGCACTTCACCCAGGGCATGGGCTTCCACGAGACCACCACCTACCTGCACGACAAGTCGATCGGCTCGCACGGGTGCGTCAACCTGCTGCACGCCGACGCCGTCCGGATGTGGGAACTGGGCAAGGTCGGCACCCGGGTGGTGCTGATCGGCCGGCGTCCCGGCACCTGACCGACACGCGCCGAATCGGGGGTGTCACCCCCTGTCCGACCGGTCTTTCGAGTGTCACCCTGGGAGTCCAGGGCCGGACCGGGCGGGGAGGCTGGGTATGACGGTCGACCGTGACGTGATCGCGGAGCACGAGCAAGCACCACCCGACGAGGTGTCCCGCGCGACGGTGATCGCGTACGTCGTCGCGGCGACGCTCCTCATCGGGTGGTTCCTCTTCGGCTGGCTGGTGCTGCGGCAGGGTTTCGTCGACTCGGTCGGGGAATCCGCCGGGGCCGGCTTCGCACTGCTGCTGATCATCTCGGTGGTCGGCACCGTACGCCGTAGCCGCCGCTGACCGACAGCGCCCGCGGCGGCGCCTGGGGTTAGTCCGCCACCACCGCCGCGGTGATCCGGTGCAGCGCGAACGTGTGCAGCATCTCGGTCCGTTCGTCCTCGGCACGGAGGTAACCGGCGCCGATCGAGACCGGCTTGACCAGTCGGGACGCGGTCGCCCCGTGCGCGTCGACGTAACCGACCCAGACCAGCGCCTTGTCGCGGACCGCCTGCTGGAGCACCGCCAGGGCCTCGCTGTGCGTGTGCGCTGGCACCGGGCCGCCGCCCAGCCCCGCCGCGCCGCCGCGTACCACCGCCGGTGCCCGTCGGGCGGCGCGTGCCGCCGCCTCACCCCGCCGGATGTGCTCCACCACCCCGAGCAGCCGGGGCATGGGCAGCTTCGGGGCGGTCAGCGGATCGAGTGTCCGGGTGGTCACCGACACCCGGGCCGGTGCCCGCCGGATCCGCGGTCGGGTCAGCACGGTGCTGCCGAACCCGTCCTCCTGCACCGGGGCGTACCCGGCGTCGCGCAGCGCGCCCAGCAGACGGCCGACCTGGTACTGCGTACACAGCACCGTCGGCGCGAGCCGGCGCAGTGCCAACGACTCCAGCCGCCGGTCGGCCAGCACCTCGCTGATCAGCGTCTCGTCGTCGCTGCGCAGGTACGCCCCGGCCAGACCGACCCGTAGCCCGCCGTGTTTACGGGCCACGTCGTCCACCAGGTAGGTGAGCCCCTGCGGCACCGGGGTACGCGACCGCCGCCGGAACACGTCGTGCAGGTCCCCGGCCGAGTAGCCGGAATCCAGGGCGCGCCGCACGCTCGCCGTCGTGACCCGGTGCACGCTGGCCCCGCCGGCCGACTCGAGTTCGGTCATCGCCTCCAACTCGACGGCGAGCGCCGGCTCGGGTGGGCCGGGCACCACCACGGTCAGGTCGGCCTGCACCAGGAAGTGGTCGACCGGGGCGGGCAGCAGTGCGTCCAGTGCCCGGGCGGCGCTGGACGGGTCTCCGCTCTCGACGTCCGCGTGCACGCCCAGCGGGTCGTCGCCGCCCCGCTCGTCGGTCGACGTCAGGTCACCCAGGAGCAGCCGACCGTACGACGTGAGCGCCCCCAGGCCGGTGACGCCGAGCTGCGCGGCCTCGGCCAGCACCTCCCGGTGGGCTGCGTCGCGGCCCCGGCTGCGTCGCGGCGCCCGCCAGTCCAGCAGGTCCTGCACTTCCTCCGGGGTGGGCGCGGTCGCCGGGACCAGGTCGGCGAGCACGCCGAGCACCGCCCGCCGGGTGGCCGGCACGCTGGCCCGCTCGGCCTCGGCGGAGAGCGCGGTGATCGGCCGGTCCCGGTCGTCACGGCGGCCGACCAGCCCCACCTGCCGGGTCATGGTCAGCCAGGCTCGGGCCAACTGCTCCCAACGCTGGGCCAGCGAAGTGGCCCGCCACACCTCGTACCCGCCGGTCGGCAGCACCTGCTGATCCGCCCCGTACCGGCTGGTGGTCGCGCCAGGCATCTCCAGCTCACCGGCGAGCCCCGCCGCGTACGCCACCTCCAGCAACAGCGCGGTGGTCGATTCGTCCAGCCCGGCGGTACGCGCCAACCGGCGCAGGTCCCGCACGCCGATGCCGCCCGAGCGCAGCACCGGCGCGGGCTCCTCGGAGAGTTGCTCCAGCAGCCCTTCGGTGTGCCGGACCACCTCCATGGTCTGCCCGGCACCGGCCGAGTCGACGGCCTTCGGCTCGCGCGGCGCGGCGGCCACGGGAGGGGGGCTGGTACGCAGCGGCCCGAGCGGACCACTGTCGCGGCGCAGCAGCAGACCGACCTCGCGGGGCAGCTCCACCGTGCCGCTGGTCGTCGACGATCCAGTCGTCACGGGGACCAGCAGCCGGTTGTCGACGAGCCAACGCACCGGGGAACCGGTCGGAGCGCCGCCGTTGGTCGGGTCCGAGAGCACCGGGTCCTCCGCGCCGACCGGTGGTGCCTGTAACGCCCCCGGTGGCACGCTGCCCACCGGCGGGCCGGCCGCCAACCGGTCCAGGATCGCCCGGGCGGAGGGTGGTGCGGCGAGCAGAGTCCGTCGTAGCTTCGCCGGGTCCGCACAGAGCGCGGCCGTGCGCGGGTCCAGCTCCGCGGCCGGTCGGCCGAGCCCAGCGGGGTACGGGGCGACTTCGTCGACGGCGGGCACCACCTCCAGTGCGTGCTCCGGGCCGTACAGCAGAAAGAGCGCGCGCAGCCGGCCCACGGCGGCTCGGATGGCCGTCGGAGCCGGTGGGTGCGGCCCGGCGGTCGCCATGGCGAGCACGGTGTCGGTGGCCGTGGTGCCGTCGTCCGGATTCCGGGTGAGGCGGGCGGCGTCGAGGATCTGGAGGGTGAACTGGTCCAGCCCGTCCAGCGCGCGGGCCACCGAGACCCGGGACTGGGCACGGATGGCCAGGGCGGAGACGTCGGCTGGCACGGGCACGACGAGGTCGGGCCGCAGCTGGAGGAGCGCGGCCAGTGACTCATCGGGCAGCGACCGCAGGTGGTCGGCGAGTGAGGTGGTCATCGTCTTTCCACGCTAGCCCGGCACGGGGCTGTCGCGCCCCTCGGACGTCCGGCCGGTCCGGAGTCGCCGGGTACGTTTCTCGACATGTCTGCACTGACCGTCGGATTCGACCTCGACATGACCCTGGTGGACTCCCGCCCCGGCATCGCCGCGGCGTATCGGGCGCTGACCGCGAGGACCGGCGTGCCGATCGATGCCGAGCTGGCGGTGTCCCGGCTCGGGCCGCCGCTGCGTACCGAGATCGCGCACTGGTTCCCGCCGGAGCAGGTCGAGCAGGCCGTGCATGTGTTCCGCGAGCTGTACCCGGCGTACGCGATCACCCCGACGCTCCTGCTGCCCGGCGCGCGGGAGGCCACCGACGCGATCCGTGCGCGGGGTGGCCGTGTGCTGGTCGTCACGTCCAAGATCGGTCGGTTGGCCCGGCTGCACCTGGACCACCTCGGTCTCACGGTCGACGAGTTGGCCGGTGACCTGTTCGCCGAGCAGAAGGCGACCGCCCTGCGGGAGCACGACGCCACCCACTACGTCGGTGACCATGTCGCGGACATGGTGGCTGCGGGGGCAGCTGGGGTGCCCGGCATCGGCGTCGCGACGGGCCCGTGCTCCCCCGATGAGCTGCGCGCGGCCGGGGCGGAAGTGGTGCTGGGCGAGCTGACCGAATTCCCAGCGGCGCTCGACGGCATGATCCAGCTAGCCTTGGAGCAGTAGCGGCTCAAGTGAAGCAGGGGTTTTCAGGTGCCTACGGGTCGAGTGAAGTGGTACGACACGGCCAAGGGATACGGCTTCGTCACCAGTGACGAGGGCGGGGACGTGTTCCTGCCCAAGGGGGCGCTGCCGGCGGGTGTCACCGACCTCAAGGGTGGCCAGCGGGTCGACTTCAGCGTGGTGGACAGCCGCCGAGGCGCGCAGGCCATGGGCGTCAAGCTGCTCGACGCGCCGCCGTCGATGGCGGAGTTGCGCCGTCGGCCGGCCGAGGAGCTGCACGGCCTGGTCGAAGACATGATCAAGGTGCTGGAGGCGAAGGTCCAGCCGGACCTGCGCCGTGGCCGGTACCCGGACAAGAAGACCGCCCAGAAGATCGCTCAGCTGGTCCACGCGGTCGCCCGCGAGCTGGAGGTCTGAGGCACCAGCCCGGCGGTGGCGGCCCGGTCGAGCAGTGCCGCCACCGCGGCGAAACCGGCCTCGCCCAGATCCGCGGTGAACTCGTTGACGTAGAGGCCGATGTGCCGGTCCACCACGTCGAGTTCCATCTCCTGGGCGTGCGCCAGCACGTACTCCCGACTGGCCGCCGGGTCCGCCCACGCCTGCCGGACGGACTCGCGGACCCAGCCGGTCGCGGCCTCCGGGTCCACTGCGCCACGGCGAGCCAGGATCGCTCCCAGGGGGATGGGCAGGCCGGTGTCGGCCTCCCACCACTCGCCGAGGTCGACCAGGGCGCTCAGGCCGTGCCGGTGGTAGGTGAACCGGGCCTCGTGGATGACCAGCCCAGCGTCGTAGCGGCCGGCCGCGACGCCCGGCATGATCTCGTGGAAGGGGACCACCTCGATCCGGGCCGGTGGCCGCCCGGCCGACCAGAGCCGGAACAGCAGGTACGCGGTGGTCCGGTCGCCCGGCACCGCCACCGTGGCCCCGGTCAGGTCGGTGCGGTCCGGCCCGCCCTCGCGGTCGCCCCGGGTGAGCACCAGCGGCCCGCACCCGCGACCGAGCGCACCACCGCAGGGCAGCAGGTGGTAGTCGTCGAGCAGCCAGGGCAGCGCCGCGAAGCTCACCTTCACCAGGTCGAACGCGCCCCGCTCGGCCGCCGTGTTGGTGACGTCCACGTCGGCGTACGTCACCTCGACAGGTGGTGCGCCGGGCACCCGGCCGTGCACCAGGGCGTGGAAGACGAACGTGTCGTTGGGGCAGGGCGAGATCGCCAGGGAGAGCGCCACGCCCCTCACGTTAGCCCCGCCCCCGAACGCTCCTCCGGCGCGGTCCCACGCTTGTGACCTGCCAGGTGCTCGCCGCCGTCCACCCGCCAGCCGCTGTCGCTGCGCAAGGCAACGTCGGGTACCAGCCAGCGAGGGTATGGCGTCACTGTCGATCCCTGTAGAGCTGCCCCATCCGTGGGGCACGGTGCCGGCGGTGCGGTGCCGACGCTCCGGTACCGGCGGTGGCGGTCGTTGAACCTCGGGCTGCCCTAGCCGTCCGTCGGCTTGCCCCATTTTCGGGGCAGCTCTACAGGCGCTGACCGAGGGGTATGCACAGTGACGGCGACGCTATCCACAGGGTTGTCCACAGCCCGAAGGGGTGCTGTTGACGACCGGGGCTGAGCGGAAAACCATGGACGGGTGGCTACCGATGAGGGTGAAATCGACGTGGGGGCGACCCTGCGGGATCTTCGTCGACGTGCCGATCTGAGCCAGCGGCAGCTGGCCGAGCGGTCTGGCATCCCGAAGAGCACGTTGGCTCGCATTGAGGCGGGGCGGGGTGCCGGGCCGGCGTTCCGGACGGTGGAGCGGCTGGTCCGTGCGGTCGGTGGTGAACTCGCCCTCAGGCTGCCCGGCGTGCACTGCTGCGCGGCAGCGGTTAGGTCGCCGAGCGCGCTCGCCGCGCCCGACGACGAGGCACAGGATGAGCCACGGGACGAGGCTGGTCGCCGTTACCCGGCGCACCTTGACGTCCGTCGAGTCCTGACCCTCAAGGACTGGCCGGGTGCCTGGTGGGCCCACTCGTACACCCTTCCGGAGCGGTTATGGCCGGTGCGTGTCCCGGAGTTGACCTACGACCTGGACCGAGCGCGGCGAGACGAGCGGCGGTGGCGGAACCGGACGCGAGCCCAGGTGCGGTTTCGGCGCGCGTCCGCCGGCGACGCCCTGGCGTTTTCTCGCCGAGGTGCCCGGGGCCGGGCCGGTCGGTGAGTTGAGAGCCTATGAGCGGAGCGTGGACCTCCTCCTCGGCGAGGACTGGGGCGACCGGCGTGAGCTGGTGTTGGAGGGCGTGGTCGTTGCTCCAGGCCTGCGCAACCTGGGCATCGGGCGTCAGCTGATCGGGCTGCTGACCAGGGAGATGGCAGCAGCGGGCATAAGGACCACCCACGCTGTCGCAGAGTTCGGCAAGGTCGAGTTCCTGCTCGCCTGCGGGTTCGAGCTACAGGCGAGTCGGCCGTCGGCGCTGACGCTCGAAGTCCGTCCTCCCCGGTCGTAGTCAGTGCAGCGCCGGGGCCGCCGCGGTCAGCGCGGTGAGGGCTTCGCGCAGCCGCCAGGCGTCGCGGTCGCGCGGGCCGATCGGGTTGGAGATGGTGCGTAGCTCGGCGAAGGGCACCCCGGCCTGCGCGGCGGCGACGGCCACCCCGTACCCCTCCATGGCCTCGGCGACCGCCTCCGGATGCCGGCGGCGCAGCTCCTCGGTGCTGGCGACGGTGCCGGTGACCGTGCTGACCGTGAGCACCGGGCCGATCGTGGCCGCCGGCAGGGCGGCCCGCAGCGCCGCCAGCAGGCCCGGGTCGGCCGGCACCAGGCTGCCGCCACCGAGCAGCGCGGGCGGCATGCCCAGCTCGTCGACGGGGATGAAACCGTCCGGTGACTCCGCGCCCAGGTCGGCGGCGATGCTCGCGGTGCCGAGCACGGTGTCGCCGACGGCGGCCCGGCCTGCGAAGCCGCCGGCCACGCCGGCGCTGACCACCGCACGGTACGGGCGTCCGGCGGCCTCGGCCAGAGCCAACAGCCGGGCGGTGGCGGCACCGGCGACAGCCGGGCCCACGCCGACCGGGGTGACGGTCACGGTGGGGTCGGTCAGCCCGTCGCGCACCGCGTCCGCCTCGGCTGGCACCGCCGTCACCACCAGTAGACCGGTCACGAGAGTGAGCCAGGAGACTCTCGGCGGGTCTCGTCGTCGGCTCCGCCACCCGGGCCGCCGACCGCTGAGGACGGGCGGTAGATGTGGTAGCCCGGCGGGGCGAGCCCCGGGTCGTCGTACTGCGGCGAGCTGGCCTGGGCCGGCGCTGGCGAGGTGGGCGCCGGGTCCGCGGGCTCGTCCGCCGGCTCGTCCTCGGTCAGCTCGTCGTCGCCGAGCGGCCGGCCAGCCAGCTTCTCGCCGCGCAGCCGGGCGGCGGCCAGCACGCCCCGGATCGCGGCCAGGACGCCGACCCCGGCGGCGACCGCGATGCCCATGCGACCGTTGAAGGGCACCAGCCCGAGCCCGCCGCCAGCGACGAAGGCGAGCATCAGCACCGTCTCGGAGTGGGCGAAGGAACTGGCCCGCAGCCGCTCCGGAATGCGCTCCTGGATCGAGGCGTCCACGGCCAGCTTCGCTATCCCGCTGACCAGCGCGGCGACCAGGCAGAGCAGGGCGACCATCACCAGCGAGAACTGGATGACGGCGAGCACCGCCACCCCAGCCACGATGATCATGCTGCTGGACTGGATGGCGGTCGGTCGGTGGATGCGAAGTCGGGTGCCGATGGCGGTGGCCAGGAAACTACCGACCGCGAGCGCGCCGCCGACCACCCCCAGCGCCCACTCGGCGCCCAGGTCCCGGCCGAACAGCACCGTGGTCAGGTCGCCCTTCTTGATCGCGAAGGCGAGGAAGAGCAACAGGAAGCCGTACAACGCGCGCAGCGTCGCGGCACCGACCAGGGTGGCGATAACCAGTCGGCCAGCCGGTCGACCCCGACCCAGCGGCCGGTCGCCACGGCGGCGGCCCAGCGCGCGCAGTGGCCGGGGAACCCGCTCCGGTGGCTCCGAGTCGGCCTTCGGTGGCAACCGCAGGGAGATCACCATGCCGACCAGGAAGATCACCGACGCGACGCGCAGCGGCCACTGCGGCCCGAACCAGAACGCGGCCAACCCGATCGGCGCCACCAAGGCGCCCGCGACCGTGCCGTAGACGCTGGCCCGGGCACCCACCTGGGAGAGGCCGAGCCTTTCCGGCAACAACCGGGGCACCGCCGCGGACCGGGCCACGCCGTACGCCCGGGACAGCGCGAGCACCCCGAACGCGGCCGGATAGAGCCCGAAGCCGTGGATGTAGTCGGAGATCAACCAGGCCAGGAACGCCCGGCCGAGCATCGTGGCGGCCAGGGCGTAGCGCCGGCCGTGCCGGAAGTGGTCCAGCAGCGGGCCCACCACGGGGGCGAGCATCGCGAACGGCACCATGGTCACCAGTAGGTAGAGCGCGACCTTGCTGCGGGCCTCGCCCAGCGGCACGTTGAAGAAGATCGTCCCGGCCAGGCCGATGGCGATCAGCGTGTCCCCGGCGCAGGAGAGCGCGTGCAGGTCGAACAGGCGAACCATGCCGACCTCGCCGCCGGCACCCCGCGCCCGGGCCCGACCGGCCCGGCGGGTCACCCAGCGGCCACTGCCCATCGAGCCGCGCAGCAGCAGGCGAATGGCGCGGATGCCGGTGCCGACGGTCCGCCCGAGGACGGATCGCCCGGAGCGGGAGTACGACGGCATGTGCACCATCCTTGCCCATTCGATCCAGGTACGCCGCACCACTGCGGGGAAAGGTTCCCCGGGAGTCCCTGTCACCCCTGCGAGGCGCATGGGGAACAATGGTGGGGTGACCAGGCCCGCCTCCACCCGTGCCGCCCGTCTCGACCAGGTCTGCGCCGCCGCCGTCGAGGTGGCCCGCGCTGGCATCACCGAGGTGGACGCCGACGATGTCGGCGACCACCTGCAGGTCGTGGCCGAGGGTGATCGGCTGGTCACCCACTACTTCGAATGCCGCCTCGCCGGCTATCGCGGCTGGCGCTGGGCGGTCACCGTCACCCGGGTGCCGCGCAGCAAGACGGTGACCATCTGCGAGACGGTGCTGCTGCCCGGCCCGGACGCCCTGCTCGCGCCCGGCTGGCTGCCCTGGCAGGAGCGGCTCAAGCCGGGCGACCTCGGCCCGGGCGATCTGCTGCCGACCTCGCCGGATGACGATCGGTTGGTCCCCGGCTACCTGCTCTCCGACGACCCGGCGGTCGAGGAGACGGCATGGGAGTTGGGCCTCGGGCGGGCCCGGGTGCTCTCCCGGGAGGGCCGCGCCGAGACAGCGCAGCGTTGGTACGACGGCGATCACGGCCCCGCCGCACCCATCTCGGCCGCCGCGCCGGCCGCCGCCCGTTGCGGCACCTGCGGTTTCTACCTGCCGCTGGCCGGTGCGATGCGGCAGGCCTTCGGGGCGTGCGGCAACTTCTACGCCCCCGATGACGGTCGGGTGGTGAGCGCCGACCACGGTTGCGGCGCCCACTCCGAGACGCTGATCGAGGCCGCCGAGACCGCGGTCGACGAACTGCCCACGGTGTACGACGACAGCGCGGTGGAGGCCATGTCGGTCAGCCGCGCCCCGGGCTCGGTGGAGGCCGCCGAGCCGGCGGAGCCGTACGGGCACTCCTGACCGGTCGCGCCGGCCGCAGCGGGGTCAGCCCGCGCGGCGGCGGCGTCGGTTGGCGTCGTGCCGCATCATCACGGCGAGACCCGGGAAGCCCCACAGGAAACCGGCGAGGCAGGTCCAGAGCCAGTTCTGGTGACCGTGCTCGGTCAGCCAGCCCCGGAAGAAGATCAACAGGACCAATCCGACCGCCGCCCACGCGATCAATCCGGCGAGGGCGAACGGCACCATCGGCGGGTCCAGTGGTGCGGGCCGCGGTGGCTGCTCGTTCGGCATTCGGCAAGCGTACGCGACCTACTTCCCCTGCCCATCCGTGATCTGGGACGATGCGCGCGACAACCGGAAGATCACCTGCGAGGACCTGATGGCAGTAGAGCCGCCCGAGAACGGCACACCACCCGACCCCGCGCACCCGCGTAACGGCTTCGACCGGTTCTTCGAGATCTCCGCCCGTGGCTCGACGCTGAGCCGCGAGGTACGCGGTGGCCTGGCGACATTCTTCACGATGGCGTACATCGTGGTGCTCAACCCGCTGATCCTGGGTGGTGCCGTCGACGGTGACGGCAAGACGCTCCCGATCCCGGCGCTGGCCGCCGCGACCGCGCTGGTCGCCGGCCTGATGACCATCCTGATGGGTGTGGTCGGCCGGTTCCCGCTGGCGCTCGCCGCCGGTCTGGGCGTCAACGCGCTGGTGGCGTACGAGATCGCCCCCGAGATGACCTGGGCCGACGCGATGGGCCTGGTGGTGATTGAGGGTGTGATCATCGCGGTGCTGGTGCTGACCGGTCTGCGGACCGCGGTGTTCCGCTCGGTACCGACCCAGATGAAGACCGCGATCGGGGTCGGGATCGGTCTGTTCCTGACCATCATCGGCCTGGTGGACGCCGGCTTCGTGCGGCGCATTCCGGACGCCGCGAACACCACCGTCCCGGTCGGGCTGGGCATCGGCGGCAAGCTGGTGAGCTGGCCGATGCTGGTCTTCGTGGTGGGCCTGCTGATCACCCTGGTGCTGGTGGTCCGCCGGGTGCGGGGCGCGATCCTGATCGGCATCCTGGTCTCGACCGTGCTGGCGGTGATCGTGGAGGCGATCGGCAACATCGGCCCGTCCTTCGTCAACGGTCAGCCCAACCCGAAGGGTTGGTCGCTGAACGTGCCGGAGCTGCCGAAGACGGTGGTGGACCTGCCGGACCTGTCGCTGCTCGGCAAGTTCAACGTGCTCGACTCATGGGGCCGGGCCGGGTGGCTGGTCGTGCTGATGTTCGTCTTCACGCTGCTGATCACGGACTTCTTCGACACCATGGGCACGATGGTGGCGGTGGGCCAGGAGGGCGGCCTGCTCGATGAGCAGGGCACCCCGCCGCGGGCCAAGGAGATCCTGCTGGTCGACTCGATCGCCGCGGCGGCCGGCGGTGCGGCCAGCACCTCCAGCAACACGTCGTACATCGAGAGCGCCGCCGGTGTCGCGGAGGGTGCCCGGACCGGGGTGGCCAACCTGGTCACCGGCGCGCTCTTCCTGGTGGCGATGTTCCTGGCGCCGCTGGTGGTGATCGTGCCGTTCGAGGCGGCGTCGACGGCCCTGGTGGTGGTCGGTTTCCTGATGATGACCGCGGTGCGGACGATCGACTGGTCCGACTACGAGATCGCCATCCCGGCGTTCCTCACGATCGTGCTGATGCCGTTCACCTACTCGATCTCCAACGGGATCGGCGCTGGCCTGATCACCTTCGTGGTGGTGAAGCTGGCCCGGGGTAAGGCCCGGGAAGTCCACCCGCTGCTGTACGGGGTGGCGGCACTGTTCGTGCTGTACTTCCTGCGCGGGCCGATCGAGTCCCTGGTGCTCTGACCTACGTCCGGGCGGGGAATCGAACGTGATTTCCCGCCCGGAACAGCACAAACGTCCTCGTGAGCCTGGTCATAACGGATGTCGTTAGCCAGGCTCATTAGTTAAGCTAACTAATGTGATGGAGCGGACGGTGACGGCGGAACGCGTGCCACCGGCGCAACTGGCTCCCCAGTTGCGTGATGCGATCACCCGACTCAACCGGCGGGTCCGCCAGGCCCGACCGGTCGGCGACCTCACGGTCACCCAGGTCTCCGCGCTCACCAGCCTGCGGCTGGCGGGCGCGCTGACGCCCCGGGAACTGGCCGACGTGGAGCGGGTGCAGCCACCGACGATGACCAAGATCGTCGGGAAGTTGGAGGACCGCGGCCTCGTGCGGCGGACACCCCACCCGACCGACGGCCGGCAGGTCATCCTCGCGGCGACCGAAGGAGGGCAGGCCGTGCTCGACCAGTTCGAGCGGGCCCGCGACGAGTGGCTGGCTCACCGGCTGGCCGCGCTCGACGAGGACGAACGGGAGACCCTGCAGAGGGCCGCCGAGATTCTTCAGCAGCTCGCTCGCGCCTGAGCCGCGCCCGCGCCACCGGGTCCGTGCCGTCACCTGTCGATGACGCGTACGTCCGAGGAGGCGCACCAAGAGTGCAGGCCAAGCTGAGCACGATGTTCCAGTCCCTACAGGTCCGCAACTACCGCCTTTTCGCATCCGGGCAGCTGATCAAGTTGATCGGCGTCTGGATGATGTTCATCGCCCAGGACTGGCTCGTCCTCGAGCTCTCCGACAACTCGGCCACCGCGCTCGGCGTGGTCACCGCCTGCCAGTTCACCCCGGTGCTCCTGCTCACCCTCTTCTCCGGCCGGCTGGCCGACCGGTACGACAAGCGGGTGCTGCTCTTCGCGGCGAACTCCCTGTGGAGTGTGCTCGCGCTCGGCATGTCGCTGCTGGTCCTCACCGACCTGGTGCAGCTCTGGCACGTCTTCGCCTTCGCCGCGCTGCTCGGCACGGCCAACGCCGTGGAGACCCCGGTCCGTCAGGCGTTCGTCTCCGAACTCGTCGGCACGCCCCTGCTGCCCAACGCGCTGTCGCTGAACGCCGCCGTGTTCAACTCCGCCCGGATCGTCGGCCCGGCCGTCGCCGGCCTGGCCATCGCCGCCTTCGACGTGGGCCCGGTCTTCCTCTTCACCGCCCTCAGCTCCATCGCGCCCCTGGTCAACGTGGTCCGGATGCGTACGGCCGAACTGCACCGTGACGCACTCCTGCCGCGCGACGAGCGGGCGTCCGCACGCGTGGTCGACGGGTTGCGGTACGTGTGGCGCCGTCCCGACCTGCTGCTGCCGATGGCGGTCATGTCGGTGATCGGCATGTCGCTGTTCAACTTCCAGCTCACCCTGGCCGCGCTGGCGAAGACGGTCTTCCACACCGGTGCGGCCTCCTTCGGTCTGTTCAGCACCGCGCTGGCCGTCGGCGCACTCGGCGGCGCGCTCAGCGGCACGGGCCGGCGTAGCCGTCCGTCGGTCTGGTTGGTGCTGGGCGCGGCGATCGCCTGCGCCAGCTTCGGCACCCTCGTCGGTCTCGCCTCGGCATACTGGCTGGTCGTGACACTGCTGGTGCCGACCGGCTTCTTCATGGTCTTCTTCGCCCAGGCCGCCAACCAGCGGGTCCAGTTGGGCGTGGACGCGGCGTTCCGGGGACGGGTGATGGCCCTGTGGGTGCTGGTCTTCCTGGGAACCAACCCCGTCGGCGCGCCGTTGATCGGCTGGGTCGCGGAGCATTTCGGTGCCGGTGCCAGCATCTGGATGGGTGGGCTGATCTCGTTGGCCGCCGCGCTGACCGCCCTCACCTGGCAGTTGCGCCGTTCCGGTGCCCGGCTGCGTTTCCGGGTGCTACCGATGCCCCGCTTCTACGTCACCTCGACCGACTGCTGAGGTTTACCGAAGGCGAGCCGGGCCCCGTCCCGTTGAGCGGATCGCGCGGATGCGGCCAAATCGCTGGCGGGGTGGCACGGCAGGGCTTAGCGTCGATACGTGGGAGTCGGACGCGCGCTGATGCTGGCCCTGGCGTTCCTCGCCGTGGCCAGTCTTCCGGCGGCATTCGCCCTGCTCTTCTGCTACGACGAGGTCCTCGACCGGGTGGTCTGCGGCTGGTCGGAGTGGCGTGAGCGCCGGCGGGAGAAACGCACGATCGCCCGTCTCGACCGGGCCATCGAGGCCGACGCGCTGACCCGGGACATCGACCTCAGTGATTTCGACCGCCCCGATCGTCGGTCGCTGGAGCAACTCGCCGCCGATCTGCGCCGCCTCGGCGGTCAGCGGCTCGGCGGCACCGGCCGGTCGATGGTCTGGCACGGCGCGCTGCTCCAGGCGTACGACGAGAGGCTCCGACTGGCCTGCCGTGCCCTGGGCATCATCGAACACCTCGCCGAACTGGAGGGTGTCGACCAGGAGATCGAGCGGGTGCGGGTGGAGGGTGTGCTGCACGCCGCCGGGCTGGCCCTGCCGGCGGCCCGGGCCGGGCACCGGCAACGGCACCGCTGAGAGGCGCGACGGTTGCGGCTCTTCGTCGCGGTCTACCCGTGTTCCGAGTCGGTCAGTCACCTCGCCGCGCAGGTCGCGCGGTTGCGGGTCGGCGCGGCGGCCGCCACCGGCAGCGACGTCCGGCTCGCCGACCTGGCCCATCTGCACGTCACCCTGGCCTTCCTCGGCGACGTCGAGGCGGCCCGGCTGGTCGACGTGGAGAGCGCGCTCGGGTTGGCCGCCGACGGGTTCCGCGAGGGCCGGTACGCCTCGCCCCGGCTGAGCCTCGGCGGCGGTGGCCGGTTCGGCCAGGGCCGGCTCACGGTGCTCTGGGTGGACCTTCGGGGCGATGTCGAGGCACTGCACGAGCTGGCCCGGCTCATCCGGGACCGGCTGCGCCAGGCCCGACTGCCGTACGACGAGAAGCCCTTCCGCCCGCACCTGACCGTAGCCCGGCCCGGCGACCGGATGGACCTGGCTGACATCGAGGCCGACCGGGCGGTCCTGGACGACTACCAGGGCCCGGAGTGGCCGGCGACCGAGCTGCTGCTGATGGGTAGCCACCTCGGCTCCGGACGACCGCGCCACGACCGGCTCGCCGCCTGGCCGCTCTGACTCGGCGGCGTCGGCCTGACGATCGAGACGGCTGGCTATCCGTGGTCGGGACCTGGCTGGGTCGGGCCGCTCGGAGGCGTCGCGCGTTGGGTGTGAAGGACTTCGCGGGCCTGCTCGGCGGCGCGGACGATGCACTCGCTGATGAAGTCGAGGAAGCGGGCGATGCTCTCCAGTCGGGCGGCGGCAGGGGTGTGGGCACCGAGGATGGCGACGCCTTGGCGTGCGGTCTCGACGAGCTGATCGTTGGCTCGGGCGGTCGCGATCGTCGCCTGGTAGAAGAGTTCGTCGTCGACGACGTAGCGGTCGCGGCGGCGATCGTCGCGTTCCCGGCGGACGAGGCTCTGGCTCTCCAGGAAGGCGATCGCCTTGGAGATGGAAGCCGGGCTGACCTGGAGGCGCTGGGCGAGTTGGGACGCGGTGAGGCTGCCCGCGTCGGTGGTGAACAGGCAGGTCAGCACCCGGGAAGCCATCTTGTTCAGGCCCGAGGCCATGAGGACGGTGGTGAACGTCTCCTCGTACTCGGCCACGGCCTCGGCATCGCGTCCGTGCTCTTGGGGGACGGCTGCCCCGCGGGTTGGGGTGGGCCTGCGCCGGTGGGCGCGGCGTTCGGTGGCGCGGTGGGCCAGGTCGGCGCGGTAGGCGGTGGGGCCGCCGTTGCGCATCACCTCGCGCGTGATGGTCGAGGTAGGACGATCGAGGCGTCGGGCGATCTCGGCGTAGGGGAGGTCGTCGGCCAGCCCCAGCCCGATCTGTTGACGTTCCTGCTGGCTGAGTCTGCCACCCGGCATCGCGATCTCCCTGGTGATCCTGCGCGGCTTCGCTGACCCCCGCACTATAGCGTTCACTTCTCGCCCATTGCAATGAACGGAACCGGATCCGTTGCATTGCCTGGCAGGTCATTGCAACAAACTATAGCGGACCACCTGGGAAAACTCCTGTGCATAGCAACAAGGACGTTGCCTGAATTTGGAAAGCAACGTAGCGTTTCCGTTGTCAGAAACACTGAACGAACACGGGAGAGCATGATGCAGACGTTCGACACCCCCGCCCCGATCTCCGCCGTCCTGGACATCCCCGCCGGCCGCATCCAGTTCATCGCCGCGGACCGCGCCGACACCACCGTCGAGGTCCGGCCCACCGACCCGTCCAAGAGCCGCGACGCCAAGGCCGCCGAGCAGACCACCGTCGCCTACGCCGACGGCATCCTGCGGATCACGGCCGCGACCCCCGGCAACCCGCTCTTCGGCCCGTCCGGGTCCCTGGAGATCACCGTCCAACTGCCCGCCGACTCCCGTATCGACGCCAAGACCGCCAGCGCCGAACTCCGTGGCGTCGGGCGTCTCGGCGATGTCGCCTTCGAGGGCGCGTACCGCCAGATCAAGATCGACGAGGCCGCGAGCGTCCGTCTCACCGCGATCGACGGCGACGTCGAGGTCGGCCGACTCAACGGCCCTGCGGAGATCAGCACCGCGCGGGGCGACATCCGGATCGCGGAGGCCGTGCACGGCACGGTCGTGCTCCGTACCCAGTCCGGCAACATCTCGGTCGCCGCTGCCGCCGGCGTATCGGCCGCCCTGGATGCCGGCACCGGCCACGGCCGGGTCAGCAACGCCCTCAAGAACGATGGCACCACCGCACTCGACATCCGCGCCACCACCCTCCAGGGCGACATCAGCGCCTGCAGCCTCTGAACAGGACGGATCGAGATGACGAAGAACAGCATGTCCCCGACCAGTTCGACGTGGAACGGCCTGGTGCCGGTCGACGACACCGCCCTGGCCGTCACCGACACCGGTGGTCCCGGCATCCCCGTCGTCTACCTCAACGGCCAGTTCGCCACCCAGGGGTACTGGCGTCGGGTCATCGCCGAACTGGGACCGGAGTGGCGGCACATCACGTACGACGAGCGGGCTCGCGGCAGGCAGTCACAGCGCTCGGCGGACTACTCCTTCCAGGCCGCTGTCCGGGATGTCGATGCCGTCCTCGCGGCCCGGGCTGTGGACCGGGCGGTGCTGGTGGGCTGGTCCTACGGTGCGGTCGTCGGGGCGCACTGGGCCAGCCGGAACCCGGAGCGTGCGTTGGGCGCGGTCCTGGTCGACGGCGCGTTCCCGCACGACTGGCTCGACGAGGCCATGGAGCAGCGGATCCGCAAGCTGTTCCGACGGATGAACCTGTTCATGCCGCTGCTGCGTCCGACGGGCCTGACCCCCCGGATGAATGCCGAACAGATGGCGGACAGCAACATCGAGCTGGGCAAACTCTCCCGTGAGCGCGAGTTGGGCCCGGTGCTGGACAGCATCACCGTGCCGGTGCGGTACGTGGTCGCCTCCGGGACGTCACTGGGGAGTCGCGGTGACGAGCAGGAGCGGATTCGTACCAGCCTCGACGCGGTGACCGCCCGCAACCCGCACATCCAGATCGCCGCGAAGGTCGCGAGCAACCACGGTGCGATCCTCAAGAAGGATTTCCCCGCGATCGCCGAGGCCGTACGCGAGGTCGCCGTCCTTGACCGCGAGGGCGCCGACGACACGACCAGCCGTCGGTGAAGTCCCGAATGCCTCGCGCCGACGGGTGGCGAACCGCCACCCGTCAACGCGAAGCGTCAGGAGGACTCACGCGCGGCGGGGCCACTGCCGAAGAGCACGTCGTCCCAGCTCGGCAACCGCTTGCGCGGCTTGCCGTTGGCATCGGTGGACTCGCCGGCGGCCGCTGCGGCGCCCGTCCGGCGGGGCCGCAGCACCGCCAGCGACGGCACGGCCGGCACCTCCTTGGGCGCGTCCGAGTCGTCGTCGAAGGCCGACCCCTGGCCGCCACCGAGCAGCGCGGCGGCACCCCCGCCGACCGGCCGCTGGCGGGGCGCGTCCGACCCGGCAAGAGCAGCCGGGGTACGCGGCTCGAGGCCACGACCCGACGAGGCGCCGAGCGGGCGGTCCAGTGAGGCGAGCAGCGCGTCCCGGCCGGCCCGGATCGGATCCCGGCCGGGGCGTGGGTGCTCGGACGCCGCCGGCAACCCGTGCCCACCACGGCTCGGCTCGCCGCGCGACGGACCGGGCAGGGCGTGCCCGCCCCGCTCCGGTGCCGGCTCCTGACCGAGGATCGGCGTGGGACGCTCGGCGCACAGGTACTGCGCCATGTCGTCGTGCGGGGTGACCGCCTGCCGGGTCTTGTCGAGATCCCAGATGGCCTGCGCGGTGGCCTTGCCCGACGGCCAGGTGGCGACGATCCGCCAGGTGCCGTCGTCCCGCCGGTACGCGTCCCAGGAGATCTTCTCGGTGTCGATGCCGTGCTGGCTCAGCCGACCGTTGACCACCTCGGCGAGCGGTGTGGGCTTCTCTGCCCCCTTGAGGCGGGTGCGGCGGGCGTGCTGGGCGAGCATCGCCCGCTCCTGCAGCACCGGGCCCGCATAGCGCAGCACCCGGTCGACCGGCACCCCGGCGATCCGGGCGACATCCTCGGCGGACTCACCGGAGCGGATGCGGGCTTGGATGTCCCGAGGGGACAGTGAGGGAACCGGGTCGGCTGCGGTCGGCGCCGCCGCGAGCGGCGGTGCACCGGGCTCGGCGTGCAGCGCACCAGAGATCCGGTCGTCGATCGGCAGGGCGAGCAGCCGCCCCACCTCGTCGGCGAGAACCAGGGCATGGCCGTCCTCGGAGAGGGCGACGAAGCGTACTGGGCGCATAGCGTTGCCTCCGTCCCGCTTCGCTGGCCGCACGCCACGAGTCGGCCACCCAGGCGTCTCGGTCCACCGTACGCGCATCTGCCTCGGGGTGGGGGAAGCGACACCCCGCATGTCGTGACTGAGCTGCGGCAATGATCACGGTCGGTGTCCACCGGGGCCCCGACGAACACCGACCGTGACGAACCTCAGAGTCGCTCGACCACGTAGTCGATGGACGCGGTCAGCGCCTCGACATCGGCCGGCTCGACGGCCGGGAACAGCGCCACCCGCAGCTGGTTGCGACCGAGCTTGCGGTACGGCTCCGTGTCCACGATGCCGTTGGCGCGCAGCGCCTTGGCGATCGCCGTGGCGTCCACCCCGTCGGCGAAGTCGATGGTGGCGACCACGTTGGAGCGCAGCGTCGGGTCGCTGACGAACGGGGTGGCCACCGTGGACCGCTCCGCCCAGCCGTACACCGTCGCGGCGCTCTCGGCGGTGCGCTTGGCCGCCCAGGCCAGGCCACCCTGCGCGTTCATCCAGTCGGTCTGCTCCGCCGCCAGGAAGATGGTGGCCAGCGCCGGGGTGTTGTAGGTCTGCTCCAGCCGCGAGTTGTCGATCGCGGTGACCAGGTCGAGGAAGGCGGGGATGTAGCGCCCGGACGCCTTGATCTCGGCGGCGCGGTCCAGCGCGGCCGGCGACATCAGGGCCAGCCAGAGACCGCCGTCGGAGCCGAAGCACTTCTGCGGGGCGAAGTAGTAGACGTCGGTCTCGCCGACGTTGACCTCCAGGCCACCCGCGCCGGAGGTCGCGTCGACCAGCAGCAGCGCGCCCTCGTCCGCCCCGGCCACCCGGCTGATCGGGACGGCGACACCGGTCGAGGTCTCGTTCTGCGGCGTCGCGTACGCGTCCACGCCGGACTCGGCGACCAGGCTGGGCGCGCTGCCCGCGTCGGCCTTGCGGACGGTCGGCTCACCCAGGAACGGGGCGTCCTTGACCGACTTGGCGAACTTGGCGCCGAACTCGCCGAAGCTGGCGAACTGGGCCCGATCGCGAATCAGGCCGAAGGTGGCGACCTCCCAGAACGCGGTGGTGCCGCCGTTGCCGATCACGACCTCGTAGCCCTCGGGCAGCGAGAAGAACTCGGCGATGCCGGAGCGCAGCCGCGCCACCTGGTCGCGGACCGTCTTCTGCCGGTGCGAGGTGCCCAGGTAGCTCGTGGCGACCTCGGCAAGTGCGGACACCGCCGCCGGGCGGACCTTGGACGGGCCGCAGCCGAAGCGTCCGTCGGCGGGCTTGATGTCATCGGGAATCCGGATGGTCGGTGCGTCAGCCACGGTCTTCAAGATCCTTCCGCAAGGGCGAGGGCGGGCCCGGCGACACTGCCGACCCTCATCCTCGCACCCGGACCGATCGGCGGAAGCCGAGCCCCCGAGGGCAGCTCTGAGGCCTTCGCCACACCCGACCCGACCGTGGTCGAGGAAGGGCCCCTCCGCTACGCCAGGCGTCGAGAAGGGGCCCGTTCCTCACAGCTCAGACGCCGTGGGGGATGGCGGCCCAGCCCTCGACGTCGGACGGCTTGCGGGTCTCCGGACCGACGTAGCGGGCGGACGGGCGCACCAGCCGCTGCAGTCGCTTCTGCTCCAGGATGTGCGCGCTCCAGCCGCCCATCCGGGCGCAGGTGAACATCGAGGTGAACATGTGCGCCGGCACCTCGGCGAAGTCCAGCACCACGGCCGACCAGAACTCGACGTTGGTGGCCAGCACCCGGTCCGGGCGGCGGGCCTGCAACTCGGCGAGGGCGGCCTTCTCCAGCGCCTCGGCGATCTCGAAGCGCGGCGCGCCCAGCTCCTTGGCCGTACGCCGGAGCACTCGGGCGCGCGGGTCCTCGGCCCGGTAGACGCGGTGGCCGAAGCCCATCAGCCGCTCGCCGCGATCGAGCACGCCCTTGACGTAGCCCTCCGCGTCGCCGCTGCGCTCGACCGCCTCCAGCATGCTGAGCACCCGGGACGGGGCGCCGCCGTGCAGCGGGCCGGAGAGGGCGCCGATGCCGGAGGAGATGCAGGCGGCCGCGTCCGCCCCGGTGGAGGCGACGATGCGAGCGGTGAAGGTGGAGGCGTTCAGGCCGTGCTCGGCGGCCGAGATGAAGTACGCGTCGACGGCCTTGACGTGCCGCGGGTCAGGCTCGCCGCGCCAGCGCTTCATGAACCGCTCGACGATGGTCTGCGCCTTGTCGATCTCCTTCTGCGGCACCGCCGGCAGGCCGAGGCCCCGGGCGGACTGGGCGACGAAGGAGAGCGCGGTCACCGAGACCCGGGCAAGATCCTCGCGGGCCTGCTCGTCGGAGATGTCCAGCAGTTGGCTGAGCCCCCAGTACGGGGCCAGCATGGCGACCGCGGACTGCACGTCGACGCGGATGTCACCGGAGTGCACCGGCACCGGGAACGGCTCCGCCGGCGGCAGGCCCGGCCCGAACCGGCCGTCGACCAGCAGGGCCCACACGTTGCCGAACGACACCTGGCCGATCAGATCCTCGATGTCGACGCCGCGATAGCGCAGCGCGCCGCCCTCACGGTCAGGTTCGGCGATCTCGGTCTCGAAGGCGACGACGCCCTCCAGCCCGGGTTTGAAATCGGCCATGTCGCTCTCCTGGATCTGGTCGGTGCGCCCGGTCGGCTCATCCGGCCCGGTCGGCCGAGCGCCTTAGGCGACCCTCAGGGATGTGTTCGGAACATCTTGCCTGCTGAGTAGGGGATACGCGACCCGCTGCGACTGTGCTGCACGCGACATCCCCGGACGCGCATTCTCCGCCCGGCTCGGTGAGACTGGGCGGTGCGGGCTGGCCAGCGCGGGAGGGCGTTGGCGAGGTCGCCGAGAAGGAGTGGGGACGTGACGGGTGACACACCCGCCCCGGCTGCGATGCGTAACGAGTACGCCGCGGACCGGGGCCTGACCGAGGCTGACCTGGCCGGCGACTGGCACACCCAGTTCGACCGCTGGTTCGCCGACGCGGTGGCCTTCGGGCTACCCGAACCGAACGCGATGGTGGTGGGCACCGCCGACTCCGCCGGGCGGCCGAGCGGCCGGACGGTGCTTCTGAAGGGGTACGACCCGGACGGCTTCGTCTTCTTCACCAACCACCTGTCGCGCAAGGGCGTCGAGACGTCCGCCAACCCGTACGCGAGCCTGGTCTTCCCGTGGTTTCCCATGCAGCGTCAGGTGGTGGTCGCCGGACGGGTCGCGCACGTCGACCGCGCGACGAGCGAGGCGTACTTCGCCAGCCGGCCGCGCGGCTCCCAACTGGGCGCGTGGGCCAGCCCGCAGTCGCAGGTGGTGCCCGGCCGAGCGGAGCTGGAGGAGCGCTACCAGGCCGCAGCCGAGCGGTTCGCCGATGAGACCGTGATCCCGACCCCGCCGCACTGGGGCGGGTTGCGGGTGCAGCCCGAGTCGGTGGAGTTCTGGCAGGGCCGGGCCGGCCGGTTGCACGACCGGCTCCGCTTCCGCCAGCTCGACGAGGGTGGCTGGACCGTCGAGCGGTTGGCGCCGTGACGGGTGTGCAGGAGGCTCGGCCGCGCGGAGCGCGCCGCTGGGCGATCGACGTACGTCCGCTGCGGGTGCCGGCCTACCGACGGCTCTGGCTCGGCAACACCGTGGCGATGTTCGGCTTCCAGTTCACCGCCGTCGCGGTACCGGTGGAGATGTACGCCCTGACCCGGGACTCGTTCTGGGTCGGCCTGTTGGGCGTGGCTGCCTTCGTACCGTTGCTGATCTTCGGGCTCTGGGGCGGCGCGGTGGCCGACGCCCGCGACCGCCGTGTGGTGCTGCTCGGCGGGTCGGTGCTGCTCTGGGCGTCCACCCTCGGGCTGCTGGTCCAGGCTCTGCTGGACGTGGGAAGCCCGGTGCTGCTGTTGGCGCTGATGGCGTTGCAGTCGGTGGCGTTCGCGATCAGCTCGCCGGCTCGCAGTGCCATGTTGCCCCGGCTGGTTCCGGAGGACCTGGTGCCGGCCGCCAGCACCCTGAACTACACGACATTCACCGCCGCCTCGGTGGCCGGGCCGCTCGCCGCCGGCCTGATCCTCGCCGCCTCGCCGGACACCGCGGTGGTGCTGCCGATCGCGTACGGGGTGGACGCGGTGCTGTTCACCGCGATGCTCTGGGCCGCGCTGCGCCTACCCGCGCTGCCCCCCGAGCCGACCGCCGACGGTGAGCCCCGCCGTGCCGGCCTGGCCAGCGTGATCGACGGGTTCCGCTACCTGGCCACCACGCCGGTGCTGCTGCTGTCCTTCGGGGTGGACCTGATCGCGATGATCCTGGCCATGCCGCGGGCGCTCTTCCCGGAGATCGCCCATGAGCGGTTCGGCGGCGGTGGCGCGGTCGGCCTGCTCTACGCCGCGATCGCGATCGGCTCGATGATCGGCGGGCTCACCTCCGGCTGGATCGGTCGACTCCGCCGGCAGGGCCTCGGCCTGGTGGTCGCGGTGGTCGGCTGGGGCCTCGCCATCGCCGCGGCCGGACTGGCCCACCAGCTCTGGCTGATGGTCCTGCTGCTTGCCGTGGCCGGTGCCGCGGACCTGGTCAGCGCGGTGCTGCGCCAGTCCATGCTGCTGGTGTACGCGCCGGACCGGATGCGGGGCCGGCTCCAGGGCGTCAACACGGTCGTGGTGGCCGGCGGCCCCCGCCTGGGTGACCTGCGGGCCGGCACCATGGCCGCCGGGTTCGGTGGCGGGGTGGCCTGGGTGGCCGGCGGACTGGCCTCGGCGGTGCTCGTGGTGGTGCTCGCGGTCGCGTTCCCGGCGCTGCTGCGCTACCGGGCCGCGACGGCGTCGAGCGGCGACCGGACGTGACCGGTTAGGGTCGCCGGCATGGAAAGCCCCGATCAGCGCCCGTTTTCCGGCGCCCAGTGGACCATCTCCGCCGCCGGCCACGAGGCCGTCATCGTGGAGGTGGGCGGTGGGCTGCGGACGTACCGGCACGATGGCGTCGACCTGGTCGACGGGTACCAGACCGACGAGGTCTGCCCCGGCTGCGCCGGGCAGGTGCTGGCACCGTGGCCGAACCGGATCCGCGATGGCCGCTACCCGTTCGGGGAGCGGACGCACCAGCTCCCGCTGACCGAGCCGGAGCGGCACGTGGCCATCCACGGGCTGGTCAACTGGGTGCCGTGGCGCCTGTTGGAGCAGTCGGAGGACGCGGTGACGGTCGGTTACGACCTGCCGCCGCAGCCCGGCTACCCGTGGCCGCTGCGGCTGCTCAGCCGGTGGAGCGTCGGCGCGGACGGGCTGCGCGCCGAGCACGAGGTGACCAACATCGGCGGCGAGGTGGCGCCGTTCGGCTTCTCCGTGCACCCGTACCTGCAACTGCCGGGCGTCGCGGTCGACGACCTGGTCATGCGCCTGCCGACGCGTACCCGGGTGTTGGTGGACGGTCGCCTGCTGCCGGTGGGAGTGACCCCGGTGGCCGGCACCGAGTACGACTGGACCAGCCCGCGCCGGATCGGCACGGCCCAGTTGGACCTCTGCTTCGGCGACGTGATCCGCGACGCCGACGGCGGCTCCTCGGTGAGCCTGGCCGCGCCGGACGGTTCGGCGGGGGTGAGCATCTGGGCGGACGCGGAGTTCGGTTGGTGGCAGGTGTTCAGCGGCGACGCCCTCACGGGCGTTCGGCACCGCCGCTCGGTGGCGATCGAGCCGATGACCTGCCCGCCGGACGCGTTCCGCTCGGGTAGGGATCTGCTCACGCTCAAGCCCGGCACGACCTGGCGGGGTGCCTGGGGCATCCGCCCCGGAGCCTGATGGAGTTCGTCGAGGTCGTCCGGCGTCGGCGGATGGTGCGCAACTACGACCCGGACCGGCCGGTCCCGCCCGACGTGGTCGACCGGCTGCTCGACCACGCGGTCCGCGCTCCGTCGGCCGGGTTCGCTCAGGGCTGGGGCTTCCTGGTGTTGGAGGAGGAGGCCGACCGGGAGCGGTTCTGGGCCGCCACCACGCCGGATGGCGGTGGGCGGGAGCGTTGGCTCGCGGGGATGCGCCGGGCGCCGCTGATCGTGGTGCCGCACGCCAACGAGTCGGCCTACCTCGAGCGGTACGCGGAGCCGGACAAGGGCTGGACGGACCGGTCCGCCGACCGCTGGCCGGTGCCGTACTGGCACGTGGACGCCGGCTTCGCCGCGCTGCTGATGCTGCTCACCGCCGTGGACGAGGGGTTGGGGGCGTGCTTCTTCGGCATTCCGCCGCAGCGGTTGGCCACCTATCGGGACGCGTTCGGCGTGCCGCTGGAGTACCAACCCATCGGAGCCGTCACAATCGGTTACCGAGCAGCCGACCATAGGTCACCGTCGCTGCGCCGTGGGCGTCGTCCTCTGGACGAGGTCGTGCGGCGCGGCAGGTGGAGCTGAGTGCTGCGTCCCGTTCGTCCGGTTGAGGACCGGACGGACGGTAGCGAAACTGACATCAGGGAGCAGAACGCGACGTGCGCTGGGCGGCTAGGCTGGCACGGTCATCGGTGCCGCGCCGCGCGGTGCCCGCCGCGGCCCGGCTCGGCGCCGTCGGTCGGCCCGGCCACGGGGAGGGGAGCGTGCCGTCGTGATCTTCAGAGCGGTCCGGGACGGGCGTCCCTATCCGGAGCACAATCTGACGCTCAAGCAGTGGGCGGAGATTCCTCCGCGGCCACTGCGCCTGGACCAGTTGATCACCACCAAGCGTGAGCTGGCGCTCGACAAGCTCCTCGCCGAGGATTCCACCTTCTACGGTGATCTCTTCCCGCACGTGGTGCAGTGGAACGGCGGGCTCTACCTGGAGGACGGGCTGCACCGGGCGTTGCGTGCCGCCCTGCAGCAGCGCAACCAGATCCACGCGCGGGTGCTGCTGCTCTCCGAGCCGATCGAGTGACGCGACCGCGCCCACCGGCCTGAGTCTTCGTTAGGGTGGCGTCCATGACCGCTCCGCTCGATCTGCTCGACCTGGACCCGTCGCTCAGCGAGGAGGAGCGGCAGATCCGCGACGTCGTCCGTCAGCTCGTCGACGACCGGGTGCGTCCACACGTCGCCGACTGGTACGAGGACGGCCGGGTGCCCGCCCGGGAGCTGGCCCGCGAGTTCGGGAAGCTCGGCCTGCTCGGTATGCACCTGACCGGCTACGGCTGTGCCGGCGCCTCCGCGGTCGCGTACGGCCTGGCCTGCCAGGAGCTGGAGGCCGGCGACTCCGGCGTCCGCTCGCTGGTCTCGGTGCAGGGCTCGCTCGCCATGTACGCCATCTGGCGCTACGGCAGCGAGGAGCAGAAGCAACGCTGGCTGCCGTCGATGGCCACCGGTGAGGCGATCGGCTGCTTCGGCCTGACCGAACCGGACCACGGCTCCGACCCCGCCTCGATGGCCACCCGAGCCCGCCGCGACGGCGACGACTGGGTGCTCACCGGCGGCAAGATGTGGATCACCAATGCGCCGATCGCGGACGTCGCGGTGGTCTGGGCGCGCACCGACGAGGGCGTACGGGGATTTCTCGTCCCCATGGACACGCCCGGTGCCACAGCCCGGGAGATCCGCCGCAAGATGTCGTTGCGCGCGTCGGTGACCGGCGAGATCGTGCTCGACGACGTCCGGCTTTCGGCCGACGCCCAACTGCCCGAGGCGATCGGGCTCAAGGCGCCGCTGAGCTGCCTCACCGAGGCCAGGTACGGCATCGTCTGGGGCGCGATCGGCGCCGCCCGCGACTGCCTCGAAACCACATTGGCGTACGCCACCACCCGCACCCAGTTCGGCCGCCCGCTGGCCGGCTTCCAGCTCACCCAGGCGAAGTTCGCCGACATGGCCGTCGAGCTGGTGAAGGGCCAACTGCTCGCGCTGCACCTGGGCCGGCTCGCCGACGCCCACCGGCTGCGGCCTGAGCAGGTCAGCGTGGGCAAGCTGAACAACGTGCGGGAGGCCCTGGCCATCGCCCGGCAGTGCCGCACCATCCTCGGTGCCAACGGCGTCTCCGGTGAATACCCGGTGATGCGGCACGCCAACAACCTGGAGAGCGTGCTGACGTACGAGGGCACCTCCGAAATCCACCAGCTCGTCGTCGGGCAGCGGCTCACCGGGCTCTCCGCGTTCGCCTGACCTGCACGTTTACGCTTTCCGGGCGCTCAGCGCGCGGCTGTCGTACCGGGGCCGTACCGTCATTGACAGACGACGTGTCTGACAAGGACGGTGAGCGTGATGGCCCGCGACGCTGGCACCAACGAGCCCACGAGGGAGTTCCCGGGTTACCCGACCGGCGACGCCCTCAAGGAGCGGTCGGCCGCGACACCTGAGCCGACCACGGACACACCGGGCGGCTACGGCGGCTCCGACGGCCCGACGGGCGGTGGGGCCGCCCGAGGTCTGCTCCTGCTGCTCGGCGCCGCCGCGCTGGCCGTGGTCGTGCTGCTCGGCGTGCAGGCGACCGGCATCCTGCCGGAGTTCCGCAACCCGTTCGCCAAGGAACAGACCGACCGCAGCCAGCCGCCGCTGCTGAAGTCGATCCAGGACCTCAGCCGCTACGTGGCCGCGGAGGGCAACTTCCAGGTCGTGGTCGACACCCAGAACGACCGGCGCAACGTTCCGGATTTCCTGCTCAACGAGCGCACCCTGTTCGTCGGGGCCGGCAGTGTCGAGGCGTACGTGGACTTCACCAAGATCGGTGAGGGTGCCGTCGTCCAGTCCGCCGACGGCAAGTCCGTCGAGATCAAGCTGCCCGCGCCGCAGCTCGGCGAGACCAACCTCGACATGGAGAAGAGCTACGTCTTCGCGGAGGAGCGCGGCCTGCTCAACCGGCTCGGTGACCTGGTCGGCAACGACCCCAACCGGCAGCAGCAGGTCTACCAGCTCGCCGAGGACCGGATCACCGCCGCCGCCCGGGACAGCGGGCTCTCCGCCCGCGCCGAGGAGAACACCCGCAAGATGCTGGAGGGGCTGCTGCGCTCCCTCGGCTACCAGCAGATCACGGTCACCTACACGGCTCCCTGACCCACCTCACCCCGTACGCCGAAGCGCCCGCCCCGACTGCCGTCGGAGCGGGCGCTTCCGTCAGTGCCGTCGTCGGCTCGGCGCGGATCCGGCCGGCCTCAGGGAGTGATCAACACGGGTTTGGTGATGTCGGGCTGTCTCAAAAGTCGGATACCACGACTTCCGGGATCTCGTGTTGATCAAGGCATCCCTGGCGCGGCGCGGCCTCGACGCGCGCGGTGTCCAGCGGGGCGGGGGGGCCGAGCGTCAGCGGTGAGTGGAGGCCAGGTAGCTGTCCTCGTTCGGCATGAGGAACCAAAGGATCAGGTAGACGATCACCTGGGTGCCGGGCAGCAGCAGTGACAGCAGGAACAGCAGCCGGACCATTCCGGCGGACATGCCGAACCGCTGACCGAGGCCGGCGCAGACACCGGCGATCATGCGCCCCTGGCGGGGTCGGACCAGTTTGCGACTCATCGTCGTACTCCCACTCTGCGGCGGTGCGCCGCGTCTGCAATCCACGGTAGACAGGGATGACCAGCTCGCCCTCGGTCCCGAGGAGGAGCCGCGACCCGTGGACCCGTAGGTGCTTTACCCGGGCCACCCCGGCTGAAGCCCTCCCCGGCGGGCAGAGGGCCGTCAGATGGCCACGTCCCGGCGACCGGGTGGGCGCTGAGCTGGGCGGGTAGGCTGGCTGATCGGCTACCCACACCCCGGGTGGCCGACACCCACACCCCCGGGCGGTCACGAGCGGGGCCGCCAGACCGGTGGCCACGACCCGGCCGGGTTCCGTACGCCGGGACGACGGCGAGGAAGCGTAGCCATGATCAGTGTTTTCGACCTCTTCAGCGTCGGTATCGGGCCGTCCAGCTCGCACACGGTGGGGCCGATGCGGGCCGCGCGCACGTTCGTCGGCGGGCTCAAGGCCGACGGTCTGCTCACCGACACCGCGCGGGTGCAGGCCGAGCTGTTCGGCTCGCTGGGTGCCACCGGGCACGGCCACGGCAGCGACCGGGCGGTGCTGCTCGGGTTGGCCGGCGAGTCGCCGGAGACGGTCGACACGGACACCGTCGGTCCCCGGGTCGAGCGGATCCGGGCCGAGCGGCGGATCAGCATCCTGGACGCGCACGAGATCGACTTCGACCCGGATCGGGACCTGACGCTGCACCGCCGCCGGTCGCTGCCGTACCACCCGAACGGGATGACCTTCGTGGCGTACGACGGGGCCGGGGTCGAGCTGCGCAGCCGCACCTACTACTCCGTCGGCGGCGGTTTCGTGGTGGACGAGGCCGCGGCTGGCGCGGACCGGATCAAGCCGGACAGCACCGTCGTGCGGTACCCCTTCCTGACCGGCGCGCAGCTGTTGGAGGTGACCACCCGCACCGGCCTGTCGATCAGCGAGGTGATGCTGGCCAACGAACGTTCCTGGCGCAGCGAGGCGGACATCCGGGCCGGCCTGCTGGAGATCTGGCGGGTGATGCGGGAGTGCGTGGAGCGCGGCTGCGAGCGGGACGGCGTACTCCCGGGTGGGTTGAAGGTCCGGCGGCGTGCGGCGGAGCTGCGGCGCAGCCTGGAGGCGGACACCGGGACGACCGATCCGCTGCACGCGATGGACTGGGTGACGCTGTTCGCCCTCGCGGTGAACGAGGAGAACGCCGCCGGCGGCCGCGTCGTGACCGCGCCGACCAACGGCGCGGCGGGGATCATCCCGGCGGTGCTGCACTACTACACCCGGTTCGTGCCGGGTGCCTCCGACGACGGTGTGGTGCGGTTCCTGCTGACGGCCGGCGCGATCGGCGTGCTGTTCAAGGAGAACGCGTCGATCTCCGGCGCGGAGGTCGGCTGCCAGGGTGAGGTCGGCTCGGCCTGCTCGATGGCGGCAGCGGGGCTGGCCGAGGCGCTCGGCGGCACCCCGGAGCAGGTGGAGAACGCGGCCGAGATCGGGATGGAGCACAACCTCGGGCTGACCTGTGACCCGGTGGGTGGCCTGGTGCAGATCCCCTGCATCGAGCGGAACGCGGTGGCTAGCATCAAGGCGATCACGGCCGCCCGGCTGGCGTTGCGCGGCGACGGTGTGCACAAGGTGTCGTTGGACAAGGTCATCAAGACCATGCGGGAGACGGGCGCCGACATGAAGGTCAAGTACAAGGAGACGGCGCGGGGCGGTCTGGCCGTCAACGTGATCGAGTGCTGAGTCCGGCCGATTCGGGGCATTCGTTCACCGACTGCTAACCTGTCGTCCGTTTCAGGAGGCGGGAGGCTGCGGTGACCTCTGGCGTCGCGGCGTTGTGGTCGCACCGCAACTCGCTGCGCATCCTGGTCAGGCGGGACCTGGCGGTCAAGTACCAGCAGTCGGTGCTGGGCTACTTCTGGTCGTTGATCGAGCCGCTCGGCATGGGCGCCATCTACTGGTTCGTGTTCGGGGTGCTCTACTCCCGGGACACTGGTCGGCATCTCGGCGAGGCGGCCGGGTCGTACCCGCTGTTCCTGATCACCGGGATCTTCGCCTGGATGTGGACCAGTTCGGCGCTGAGCGAGGCGACGAACGCGCTGACCGGCCAGTCCCGGTTGATCACCACGATGAACGTGCCGCGTCAGGTCTTCCCGATCGGCCGGGTCACCGGCCGCTTCGCCGAGTACGCGGCCGGCCTGCCGATCCTGATCGCCATCGCGGTGATCTACGCGGTGCACGGCCGGATCCACCCCGGTTGGTCGCTGCTCTCGCTGCCGCTCGCGGTGGCTGTCCAGGCCGTCCTGTTGACCGGGCTCGCCCTGCTGCTGTCCGCGTGGAACGTGCTGATGCGCGACGTGGAGCGGTTCATGCGGCTGATCATCCGGGTGCTCTTCTACGCCACGCCGATCATCTATCCGCTCAGTCTGGTCCGGGAGTCCGGCCTGCCCGGGTGGCTGAAGGTGGTCTACGAGCTGAATCCGCTGGTCGGGATCTTCCAGCTGCATCACGCGATCTGGTACCCGGACGAGTTCCCGGACGCCCGGCTGCTCGCCACGACGGTCGTGGGCAGCCTGCTGGTGCTGGCCGCCGGCTGGTGGTCGTTCCGCCGGTTGGAACCCGCCGTGCTCAAGGAGCTCTGACGTGGCCCCGCCGATCATCGAGGCCGACGGTCTGGGCATCCGGTTCGTCCGTAACCGTCGCCGGCAACTGCGGCTGCGGGAGTTGTTCATCCACCGGGGCGGACGCGGTGCCCTGCCTGGCCAGTTCTGGCCGCTACGCGACGTGTCGTTCACCGTCGAGCCGGGCGAGACCGTCGGGGTGATCGGCCGCAACGGCACCGGCAAGAGCACGCTGCTGCGGTTGATCGCCGGGGTGCTCATCCCGGACGAGGGCAGCATCCGGGTGCACGGAGCGGTGGCCCCGCTGCTGGAGTTGTCCGCCGGCTTCTCCAACGACCTGACCGGGCGGGAGAACCTGCACCTGGTCGGTGGGTTGCACGGGCTGTCGGCGAGCTACCTGAAGCGGCACTTCGACGAGATCGTCGAGTTCGCCGGTGAGCAGGTGGAGCGGGCCATCGACACGTCGGTGCGGCACTACTCGTCGGGAATGAAGGTGCGGCTCGGCTTCGCGATCATCTCGCACCTGCCGCATCCGATCCTGCTGATGGACGAGGTGACCGCGGTCGGAGACGCGGAGTTCCGCAAGAAGTGTTACGCGACGATTGATCGTCTGCTCGGGGAGGGGCGCACGCTGGTGCTGGTGTCACACAACGAAAAGGACCTGACCCGGTTCTGCCGTCGGGGGTTGTACCTCGACGCGGGCCGGTTGACGCTCGACGGCACGATCGCCGAGGCGCTGGACGCGTACCACGCCGCGGTCGCACGGTGACGCTCGCGATCGTGCTCGCCGCCGGGACGCCCGCGGCGGGCCTGACCACCGCGACCGGCGAGCCACTGGCCGACCGGCTGGCCGACCAGTTGCGTCGGGCCGGTGCGGACGAGGTGCGCTTCGCCGCCAACCTCGACGAGCTGAGCGCGCTGGTCGACAACGCCTCCACTCCCGTGCTGATCACCGGCACCGACCTGGTCGCGCACACCGCCGTACTGCGGCATCTCGCCACCAGCCCGGTCGGGCCCACGGTGGCGTTGGTGCTCGGCGACCCGCCGGTGCCCGGGCGGACCGCCGTGCGGGAGGAGCGGGGCCAGGTGGTCGACGCCGGCTCGGTGGACGCTCTCGACGGGGACGCCACCGGCGTGTTCGGCGGGGCGCTGCGGGTCGGCGTGGACGACCTGCCCACCCTCGCCGCCGCCGCCCGGGCCGCCGCGTCCGGCTTGCTGCCCATCGCGACTCCCGTCGGCCCGGTCGGCGACGTGGCACCGCTGGCACCGGCCGTCGAGGGTGGGCCCGGCGGGTCGGTCGCGGCCGGTGGCCCCGGGTCCGCCGTGGACCGGCTCTTCGCGGGTCTCGCGGCGCTCGGCACCCTGATCTTCGCCCAGCGGGTACGCCTGCTCGTCGCGCACCGGGCCGAGGACGCGGCCGGGCTGACCGCCGCCGAGGCGGCGGTGACCGCGGTCGACGAGGACCGGGCCGAGTTGCGGCTGTCGGTGAAGGAGAAGGACGACTTCTTCTCCACCTACCTCGTCAGCACCTGGTCGCCGTACGTGGTGCGGCTGGCGGCCCGGCTTCGGCTCACGCCGACCGGGGTGACGGTGATCTCGGTGCTCTTCGCGCTGGCCGCGGCGGTGCTGTTCGGGGTCGGCGGGCGACCCGCGCTGGTCAGCGGTGCGGTGCTGCTCTATCTCGGCTTCGTGCTGGACTGCGTGGATGGCCAGTTGGCGCGCTACACCCGGCACTTCAGCGCCTGGGGTGGCTGGCTGGACACGATGGCGGACCGGGCCAAGGAGTACCTGGTCTACGCCGGTCTGGGCTTCGGGGTGAGCCACGCCGGGCTGGGCAACGGTTGGGCGCTCGCGATCGCCGCGATGACGTTGCAGACCGTCCGGCACATGACCGACACCTGGTACGGGGTGCTGCACGACGAGGCGGCCCGTCGACCGCGCACGGCGACGGGTGCCAGTGGCGGGATCGGTGACCGGCTCAACGCGGCGTCGACCCGGGTGCAGGCGGACACCGGTTCGGTGTCGTACTGGCTGAAGCGGACCGTCGTCTTCCCGATCGGTGAGCGGTGGGCGCTGATCGCGGTGACCGTGGCGCTGTTCAACCCGCTGGTCAGCCTGATCGCGGTGCTGGTCTGGGGTGTGCTGGCGTTCGCGTACACCGGGGCTCTGCGGACGCTGCGGGCCCGCTGGATGTGGGTGCCGGTGCTGGACACGGTCGATGCCACCCTGCACCGCGACGACGGGCCGTTGGCCCGCTGGCTGCCGGTGCTCCGCCCGATGGGGCCGCTCACCCTGGCGGTCATCGCCGCGCTCGGCCCGGCGGTGCTGCTGGTCGCCGCGCTGCTGGGTGACGCGCCGGAGGGGCCGCGCTGGGCGGTACCGGTGGCGCTGCTGGTGTTGCTGGTCGGCGGTCTGGGGGCCGGGGCGGCGCACAACGGTCCGCTGGACTGGCTGGTGCCCGCGGCGTTGCGGGCCGCCGAGTACCTGTTCGCCATCGCGGTCGGGGTGGTCGGTGAGGCGCCGGGTTGGCTGATCTTCGGGTACGTCTTCGTGCTCACCGTGCACCACTACGACCTGACCGCCCGGCTGGAGAAACGGCAGGCGGCACCACCTCTGCACGCGGCCACCCTGGGCTGGGAGGGGCGCTCGGTGCTGCTCGCCCTCGCGGCGATTGCCAGCATCGCGGGTATCGGGCTGGCTACACTCGGTGCGTACCTTCTCGTGGTTTTCGTGGTGAGCGTCGTCCTGGCCTGGTTCGTCCGACCGGCCCGTAGCGCGCGGGCGTCGGTCGCGCCGGCGGGCGCTGGAGGTGCCGCGCCGCGCTGACGGAGGGACGGCCGGATGACCCTGATCAGTTTCGTGGTGCCGGCCTTCCGGGTGCAGGGATACCTGCGCGAATGCCTGGACTCCATCCTCGGTCAGCCGGTGACCGACATCGAGGTGATCGCCGTCGACGACTGCTCGCCGGACGCCAGCGGCGACATCATCGACGAGTACGCGGCCCGCGACCAGCGGGTCCGCTCGGTCCGGCTGCCGGAGAACGTCGGCCTCGGTCCAGCCCGCAACATCGGGCTGGACCGGGCCGTCGGTGAGTACGTGTGGTTCCTCGACGGTGACGACTGGCTGGTGCCGGATTGCCTGCCGGAGGTCGCCGAGCGGCTGCGGGCCACCAGCCCCGACGTGCTGCTGGTCGACCACGTCCGGGCGCACTGGAACGACACCGTCACCCGCAGCGCGATGGCCGAGGTGTTCCCGGAGTCGCCGGGCGCGGGCACCTTCCGGCTGCGGGACCGGCCGGAGGCGATGCACCTGCTGCACACGGCGTGGAACCGGTTGGTCCGCCGGGAGTTCCTGGTCGACCTGGGGCTGCGCTTCGCGCCCGGCTGGTACGAGGACGTCTCGTTCAGCTACCCGGTGCTGATGGCGGCGCAGCGGATCGGCGTACTGGATCAGGTCTGCGTCAACTACCGGCAACGCCGCGCCGGCGCGATCACCCGGACCCGGGGTGACCGGCATTTCGAGGTCTTCCCACAGTGGCACCGGGTCTTCCACCTGATGGATTCGTGGGCGCCGACGACCGATGGTCTGCGGTCGGCGGTCTTCGAGCGGATGATCTGGCACTACCTGACCGTGCTCGGCAACGGCCAGCGGATCGCCCCGGAGCTGCGACCGGCGTTCTTCGCGCAGATCACCGCCGACTACGAACGCTGGCTGCCGCCCGGCGGCTACCCGGTGCCGGACGGGGTGGAGGGAATCAAACACCGGCTCGTCGCTTCTGGCCGTTGGCGTACGTTCAGCGCGTTGCGGACCGCCAGCCGGGCTCGCGACGTTGCCCGCCGGCAGGCCCGCACCGCCCGGCGGCGGGTCGGTCCGGTCGCTCGACGTGGTGCCCGGCTGACCCGCGACGGCCTGCTGCGCGAGTACTACCGGGCGGAGTTGCGCCGGCCGATCGATCCGACGCTCGCGGTGTACGCCGCCTACTGGTACCGGGGGTACTCCTGCAACCCGGCGGCGATCTACGAGGTCGCCCGCCGGTTGGCGCCGGGCGTGCGTGGGGTGTGGATCGTGCGCCGGGACCGGGTGGAGACCGTGCCGGACGGGGTGGAGTACGTGGTCGCCGGCACCCCGGCGTACTACCGGGTTCTCGCCCGCGCCCGGTGGCTGATCAACAACGTCAACTTTCCGGACTTCGTCCGCAAGCGGCCGGAACAGGTGCACCTGCAGACCCACCACGGCACACCGGTCAAGGTGATGGGGCTGGACCAGCAGCGCTACCCGATCGGGGCCGGGCGGATGGACTTCGCCGGGCTGCTGCGCCGGGTGGACCGCTGGGACTACAGCGTCAGCGCGAACAGCTTCTCCACCCAGATGTGGGACCGGGCGTACCCAGCCACGTACACGACCCTGGAGGTGGGCTACCCGCGGAACGACCGCCTGGTCACAGCCGGCCCGGACGAGGTGCGCCGGCTTCGCGCGGAGTTCGGCGTCGGTCCCGACGAGCAGGTCGTGCTGTACGCCCCGACGCACCGCGAGCACCTGCCCGGCTACCGGCCGCCGTTCGACCCGGACCGGTTCGTGCGGGCGCTGGGTGAGTCGGGCCGGCTGCTGATGCGCAGCCACTACTTCCACGACCGTGACCGCCGGCCCGGCCGCCCGCTGGACTGGGAGCGGGTTCGCGATGTCAGCGGTCACCAGCGGGTGGAGGATCTCTACCTGGTGGCCGACGTCCTGGTCACCGACTACTCGTCGGCGATGTTCGACTATGCGGTGCTGGACCGGCCGATCGTGCTCTACGCCCCGGACTGGGAGGCGTACCGGCTGGCCCGGGGGGTCTACTTCGACGTCACGGCCGAGCCGCCGGGCGCGGTGGCGACCACCTTCGCCGATCTGCTTGACGTGTTCCGTACCGACGCGGTGCGGTCGGACACGGCGACCAAGGCCCGCGAGCGTTTCCGGGGCCGGTTCTCCACACTGGACGACGGGCGTGCGGCCGAGCGGGTGGTGCGCCAGGTGTTCCTGGGGGAGCCGGGCGAGCGGTCGTCGCGCTGCTGATCACGTCGTGCGTCGCCCTTCTGTCGTGTAATAGCAGCGTCATGTGCCGAACATAAGACGTTTACCCGATGTGCTGATCCAATGATCCTGGTCACAGTCTTGTGGGGTTCGGCCGACGAGCTGGGGAGGCGACGGTGAGCACCGTCACGCTCAAGGATGTGTCCAAGATCTTCAGGGACGGCACGCTCGCCGTCGACAGCATCAACCTTGACGTCAACGATGGCGAGTTCATGGTGCTGCTCGGGCCGTCCGGCTGCGGCAAGTCCACCGTGCTGCGGATGATCGCCGGGTTGGAGGATCCCACCCATGGCGCGGTCATGCTCGACGGGGAGATGGCGAACGACCTGCCCCCACGCGACCGCAAGATTGCCATGGTCTTCCAGGACTTCGCGCTCTACCCGCACATGACCGTCGGCGACAACATCGCCTTTCCGCTGCGGCTGGCCGGGGTGGAGCCGGCGCCACGCGGCGAGCGGGTCAGCGACGTGGCCAGCGCGTTGGGCATCGGCGACGTGCTGGCGCGCAAGCCTGGTCAGCTCTCCGGTGGGCAGCGGCAGCGGGTGGCGATGGGCCGGGCGATCGTCCGCCGGCCCGGCCTGTTCCTCATGGACGAGCCGCTGTCCAATCTGGACAGCGGCCTCCGCGCCGAGCTGCGCGCGGAGATCTCGGGCCTGACCCGCGAGCTGGGCGTCACCACCGTCTACGTCACCCACGACCAGGCCGAGGCGCTCACCATGGCCGACCGGGTGGCCATCATGCGCCGCGGCGTGCTCCAGGACGTGGGCACACCCACCCAGGTGTACGGTCGGCCGGCGACGCTCTACGTGGCAGCCTTCCTGGGCAGCCCGCGGATGAACCTGCTGGAGGCGTCGGTCTACGTCCACCTCGACCGGTACGTCACGCTCAATCTCGGTGACCAGTCGCTCTACCTGCCCTGGAACGACATCCGCAGCCGGGCGGTGGCGCACTACCACGGTGAGCGGATCGTGGTCGGCATGCGGGCCGAGGCGCTCACCCCCGTCTCCCCGGACACCCCTGGCGACGTGCTGCGCGGGCGGATCCGCTACCTGGAGCACCACGGGCACGAGTCGCTGGCGTTCCTCGACATCGGCGCGACCGCGATCGTGGTCGACGAGATGGGTGCGCCGCTGGACCCGCCACCGGTGGGCCAGCGCGGCCTGCGTCGGTTCGGGTCGGTGATGCAGCGACTCACCGGCAAGCCGGTGGAGGCGCAGGACGCACCGGTTGGTAGCACCCGGACCAGCGTGCTCCCGGACCCGGGCCGACACCATCGCCGCCCGGCGGAGCTGGCGGTGCGGCTGGCACCGTACCCGGCGGTCACCGCTGGCCACCCGCTCGCCGTCTCGGTCCGGATGGACGCGCTGCACTTCTTCGACGAGCGCGGCGCCCGGATCGACGTGGGTTGGCGTTGACGACCCACCGGAGCGGGGTGGCGGACCTGCCACCCGGTGCCCTACCGTCTGCGCACCCATCCATCGTGAAAGACCACTGAGAGGGGTGCACCCGTGTCGGGTGACCGTCCCAGCCCACTCGTCATCGAGCGCATCCTGCGGGATCGCGAGGGCATCTGGCAGCAGATCGTGGCCGAGCGTGACCTCAACGTACTGACCGGGCGGATGCTGGCCAGCTCCGCGGTCGCACTGGCCTGTTACGGGGCGGTGCTGGGTTTCTTCCACAGCCCGCTGATGGCGTTGACCTCGGCGCTCAAGCTGCCGCTGCTGTTCCTGGTCACGCTGGCGATCTGCCTGCCGACGCTCTACCTGTTCAATCTGGTCTTCGGTGCCCGGCTCTCGGTGCGCCAGTCCTTGGCGCTGGTGATGGTGGCGATCACGGTCACCTCGATGCTCGCGGTGGCGTTCGCGCCGATCAGTCTCTTCTTCCTGATCACCGCCGACGACTACCAGTTCTTCAAGCTGCTCAACGTGGCGATCCTGACCATGTCGGCGCTGGTCGGGCTCCGCTTCCTGACCGGCGGGATGCAGGTGCTCAACGACCACGGCACCGCCCCGGCGGCCGCCGACATCCCGGCCCCGGCCCAGCCCGCGCCGGTTGCCGTGCCGGCCGGTTCGGTGCCGGTTGCCGCGCCGGGCGCGGACCAGGGAGCCGTGCCGGTCGCCGTGCCAGCCGGAGCGGCGGTGGCCGAGTCGACCTCGAACGGCGCCGCGGTCGCCGCGCAGACTCCGGCGCAGGTCCCGGCCCAGTGGAGCGGGCAGCCGGCCGGGACCGCGTTCCCGCCCGGCATGCTGCCGCCCGGCTACCCGGCGCCACACCGCCCGTGGGCCAATCCGCCGGTCCGGCGCGGCGAGCCGAGTCAGCGGCCGGCCAGCATGACCCTGCTCTACATCTGGATCCTGCTCTTCGGTTTCGTCGGCACCCAGTTGGCCTGGACACTGCGCCCGTTCTTCGGTGACCCGGGCCAGGATTTCTCCTTCTTCCGCAGCATCGACGGCAACTTCTACGCAGCGATCCTGCGGACCATCGCCAACCTCTGAGGCTCGGCCGGAACCGGCGAATCGCCTGGTTGCCCGGCTGGTTACCGGCTAGTAACGTCAGGCCATGACCATCGACTCCCGCCAGGTGGCGGCCGGCATGCTGGAAGCGGTGCCGTTCGCCCGTACGCTCGGCTTCGAATTCGTCGAGGTGGCACCCGAGGCCGAGGGCGGGGTGCGGGCGGTCGTCCGGCTGCCCGACTCGCCGGCCACCCACAACCACGTCGGCGGGCCACACGCCGGCGCCATGTTCACCCTCGGCGAGACGGCCTCCGGCGCGGTCGTGCTGGCTGCCTTCGGGCAGCTGCTCGACCGGGCCGTGCCGCTCGCCGTCCGGGCCGAGATCGCCTACCGCAAGCTCGCCATGGGCCCGGTGCTGGCCACCGCACGGCTCGGCCGACCGGCTCTCGAGGTGATCGAGGAGCTGGAGTCCGGCCGGCGGCCGGAATTCCCCGTCGAGGTGGAGATCGCGACCGAGGACGGCACGCCCACCTCGGCGATGACCGTCGTTTGGACGCTGCGACCGAACTGAACACGCCGGGGCGGGCGGAAACGTGTTTGTCGGCCCAGCGGGGTGGATAGATTCGTACCGTGCTGGGCCTACCTGCTCATGTGACCGCCTGTCTCTTCGATCTGGACGGTGTGCTGACGCAGACCGCCCGAGTGCACAACGCCGCTTGGACGCAGACGTTCGACGAGTTTCTCCGGCAGCGCGCGACAGCCTCCGGCGAACCGTTCCAACCGTTCGATCCCGGCCCGGACTACAACCGCTACGTCGACGGCCGGCCCCGCGCTGACGGGGTCCGATCGTTCCTCGCCTCGCGCGGAATCGTGCTGCCCGAGGGCAGCCCGGACGACCCGCCGGACGCCGACACCGTCAACGGCGTGGGCAACCGCAAGAACGTCCTGCTGCTGCAGCGGCTGCGCGCATCCGGCGTCGACGTCTACCCGGGCTCGGTGCGCTACCTGAAGGCGGCCACCGCCGCCGGGCTGCGCCGAGCCGTGGTGACCGCGAGCGCCAACGGGGGCGAGGTGGTCGCCGCGGCCGCGCTGGAGTCACTCCTTCAGGCCCGAGTGGACGGGCTGGTCGCGCGGGCTCAGGGGCTGCGCGGCAAGCCGCACCCGGACACCTTCCTCGCCGGGGCCAGGCTGCTCGGCGTCGACCCGACGCAAGCCGCCGTCTTCGAGGACGCGCTCTCCGGGGTGGCCGCCGGCCGTGCCGGTGGCTTCGGTTACGTGGTCGGCGTCGACCGCGTCGGGCAGGCCGACGAGTTGCTCGCGCACGGCGCCGACACCGTCGTCAAGGATCTCGCCGATTTGCTCGACGCGGCCGATCCGCCGGCGCGCGACGCTGCCGCCCACCCGACCGGCGAACGGGGTTCCGCGTGATCAGGGAGCGGGCCTATCCGGTCGAGCCGTGGCACATCCGGGAGACCCGGCTGGACATGGACGTGCTGGCCCAGTCGGAGTCGGTCTTCGCGCTCTCCAACGGGCACGTGGGGCTACGGGGCAACCTCGACGAGGGTGAGCCGCACGGCCTGCCCGGCACGTACCTCAACTCGTTCTACGAGCTGCGCCCACTGCCCTACGCGGAGGCCGGCTACGGTTTTCCCGAGTCCGGCCAGACCATCGTCAACGTCACCAACGGCAAACTGATCCGCCTGCTCGTCGACGACGAACCGCTCGACGTGCGCTACGGGGAGCTGCTGGCCCACGAGCGGATCCTCGACCTGCGGGCCGGGACCCTGCACCGGGAGCTGCACTGGCGCTCGCCCGCCGGCCGGGAGGTCAAGGTCCGCAGCACCCGCCTGGTCTCGTTCACCCAGCGGTCGGTCGCCGCCATCAGCTACGAGGTGGAGGCCGTCGACGGCCCCCTGCGGCTGATCGTGCAGTCCGAGTTGGTGGCCAACGAGTCGCTGCCCGCGCAGAGTAATGATCCGCGGGTCGCGGCGGTGCTGGAGTCGCCGTTGCAGGCCGAGGAGGAGCTGACCACCCCGGACGGCGGGCAGTTGATCCACCGCACCAAGGTCTCCGGGCTGCGGGTCGCCGCGGCGATGGAGCACGAGGTGCACGGCCCGGACCGCACCACCATCGAGTCCGAGGGATACCAGGACTGGGTGCGCACCACGATCGCCTGCGTGCTCGAACCCGGCCAGAAGCTGCGGGTGATCAAGTATCTGACGTACAGCTGGTCGAGCCGGCGGTCGCTGCCCGCGCTGCGCGACCAGGTGGGCGCGGCGCTGGCTGGCGCCCGGCTCGACGGCTGGGACGGGCTCCACCGGGAGCAGCGCAACTACCTCGACGCGTTCTGGGACGCGGCCGACGTGCTGGTCGAGGGCGACCCGGAGGTGCAGCAGGCGGTCCGGTTCGGTCTCTTCCACGTGCTCCAGGCCGGTGCCCGGGCCGAGCAGCGGCCGATCTCGGCGAAGGGTCTGACCGGCCCCGGTTACGACGGGCACGCATTCTGGGACACCGAGATGTTCGTCCTGCCGGTGCTCACGTACACCCAGCCGAGCGCCGTGCGCAGCGCGCTGCAGTGGCGGCACAGCACGCTCGACTCGGCGAGGGAGCGTGCCGAGACGCTCAACCTCAAGGGTGCCGCCTTCCCCTGGCGGACCATCGAGGGCCCGGAGTCCTCCGGATACTGGCCGGCCGGCACGGCGGCCTTCCATATCGCCGCCGACGTCGCCGACGCCATGCGCCGCTACGTGTTGGTCACCGGAGACACCGAGCTGGAGCGGCAGATCGGGCTGGAGTTGCTGGTGGAGACCGCCCGGCTGTGGCGCTCGATCGGCCACCACGACCGGCACGGGCAGTTCCACATCGACGGTGTCACCGGCCCGGACGAGTACACCGCCGTGAAGAACGACAACATCTACACCAACCTGATGGCGCAGCGGAACCTGCAGGCCGCCGCCGACGTGGTGATGCGCTACCAGGACGAGGCGTTCCACCTCGGGGTCACCGACGAGGAGGCCGCGAGTTGGCGGGACGCCGCCGCCTCCATGCACGTACCGTACGACGAGGAGCTCAACGTCCACCAGCAGGTGGAGGGGTTCACCCGCCTCGAGGAATGGGACTTCACGCACACACCGGCGGAAAAATATCCACTGCTGCTGCACTACCCGTACTTCGAGCTGTACCGCAAGCAGGTGGTCAAGCAGGCCGACCTCGTTCTCGCCATGCACTGGCGGGGGGACGCGTTCACACCCGAGCAGAAGGTACGCAACTTCCTCTACTACGAGCGCCGAACCGTACGCGACTCGTCGTTGTCGGCCTGCACCCAGGCGGTGCTCGCCGCCGAGGTGGGCCACCCGGAGCTGGCGCACACCTACCTGCGCGAGGCCGCGCTGATGGACCTGCACGACCTCAACGAGAACACCCGGGACGGCGTACACATGGCGTCGTTGGCCGGCGCGTGGCTCGCCCTGGTCGGTGGACTCGGCGGTCTGCGGGACCACGACGGCAAGCTGTCCTTCGCGCCCCGGCTCTCCAGCCGACTCAGCCGCCTGGAGTTCTCCCTCCAGTGGCGAGGCCTGGCGCTGCGGGTGGATGTCCGACCGCACCAGACGACATACTCGCTCCGCCACGGCGGCCCGGACGATGTGGTGGAACTGCGCCACCATGACCAGGTGCTGCGGGTGACCTGCGACGAGCCGGTGACGGTGCCGGTGCCGCCGGCCGAGCCGTCCGGCCCTCCGCCCGAGCAGCCACCAGGCAGGTCACCGCTGCTGCGGTTGCCCGAGCGCGAACAGTGACGGTCGGGGCGGGAGTGCTCCCGCCCCGACCGCCCCCCGCGTGGATGTCAGACCGGCTCGCCGGTCGACGGGCGCCCGATCGCGTCCCGGGGCGCCATCGCCTTCGGATCGTCGGGCAGCCGGGCCGACGCGGCCTGGTCCCCGAAGTCCTGGTTGCGTTCGGCATCCTGTTCACGCCGGGTCCGCTCGGTCAACTCCTGCTGCCGGGAAATCTGCTGCTTGGCCATGACGATCCTCGCGATCCGTCGGGGCGCGGTTGCGCCGACACGGTCTGCGGTCGCTCGTCGCGTACCCGACGGCCCTCCCGACAAACGCGACCGTCAGCGATGCCGCTCGGTGCGTGCGGTGCGGCGGGCGGGGTACCCGGGTCGCAGCCGAGCACACGGAGGTGGGGCATGGACGAGCAGAGCAGCACGGTGACCATCCCGGTCGGGGACGCTCAACTCCCCGCCGACCTGATGCTGCCCGCTCAGCCGGTCGGCGTGGTGCTCTTCGCGCACGGCAGCGGCAGCTCCCGGCACAGCCCGCGCAACGTGGCGGTGGCTCGTACGCTCAACGGTCGAGGGCTCGGCACGGTGCTCGTGGACCTGCTCACTCCGACCGAGGACGAGGTGGACGCACGCACCGCCGAACTGCGGTTCGACATCGGGCTACTGGCCAGCCGGCTGGCCGGGATCGTCGACTGGTTGGCGGTCGAGCGGCCCGCCGGTGACGTACCGATCGGTCTGTTCGGGGCCAGCACGGGTGCCGCCGCCGCCCTGGTCGCGGCGTCGTCCCGCGCCAATCGGGTGGGCGCCGTGGTCAGCCGGGGCGGTCGGCCGGACCTCGCCGGAGACGCGCTGGCCCAGGTGCGTACCCCGACGCTGCTGCTGGTCGGCGGCCTGGACGAGGAAGTGATCACGCTCAACGAGCGGGCGCTGGCCGAGTTGGGGGAGGTCGGCGAGCTGCGGATCGTCCCCGGCGCCACTCATCTCTTCGAGGAGCCCGGCACCCTTGAACAGGTCGCCGACCACGCGGGTACCTGGTTCACCACCCACCTCAGCCGATGATCAGTCTGCCGGCATGAGGGTTGACGTGGAGCGACGCTGTTGGACGGTGTCGATGACGCGCCAGAGGACGGCGGTGATCGGGACGCTGACGAAGGCGCCAGCGATGCCCGCGATCAGCGTCCCCGCGGTGACCGCTACCAGGATCACCGCCGGGTGCAGTCGGACCTGCCGCTTCATGATCAGCGGCTCCAGCAGGTTGCCCTCGATCTGCTGCACGGCGATCACCGCGGCGAGGGTGAGCAGTGCGGTGGTGGGGCCGTTCGCGGCCAGTGCCACCAGCACCGCCACCGCGCCGGCCACCGTCGCCCCGATGATCGGCACGAAACCGCCGAGAAAGGTGATCAGCGCCAGCGGTAGGGCGAGCGGCACCCGCAGAACCACCAGAGCGAGACCGATGCCGATCGCGTCGATCGCGGCGATCACCATGGTGCCCCGGCTGTACGCACCCAACGTCTGCCAACCGGCCCGGCCTGCCTCGGCCAGCACGGGTTGGTTCGGGCCGGACACCCGCGACAGCACCCAGTGCCACATCGACCGGCCGTCCTTCAGGAGGAAGAAGAGCAGCACCAGGGCGAGCAGCGCGGAGCCGAACACCTCGGTGGCGGTCCGGGCACCCGCCACCGGGTCCGGCGAGGTGCCGCTCAGCCCCTGCCGGGCCTGGTCGACCAGCCGGTCAAGCTGTGCGTCGGTGACCGGCAGCGTGGACGTCACGAAGTCCCGGCTGCGCTCAACCCCCTGTGTCAGCTCCTGGCTGAGCTGGTCGAACTGGCTGGCGGTCAGATTCCACACCAGGGCGCCGACGCCGACCAGGATGCCGAGCAGCAGCAGCACGGTGCACAGTGCGGCCAACGCCCCAGGCAGTCGCAGCCGGCGCAGCAGGAGAAGCACCGGGTCGAGCAGCGCGGTGAGGAAGATGGTGGCGGCCAGCGCGATGGCCAGCGGCGCCAGCAGGACGGCGATCCGGCCCAGCAGATAGAGCCCGGCGACGATCACCACCAGGCAGGCACTCCACAACACCGCGGTCCGGACCAGCCAGGGCAGCGCGGCCCAACTCTGGCGCGGCCCGGGGTCGCCGCTCGTCGCTCCGGGTTCCTCTGCCGCCATGTCGGTCCTCCTCGATCTCGGCGAGGTCGGTACCCAGCCGGTCGTGCGCCGACACCTGTATCAACTCCGCACCCGGGTCGTCGGCGTTTGCACCGTCGGGCCGAGGGAACGCGAACGGCGAGCGACCGGACTGGAGGAGGAGTGCCGTGGGTGACTTCATGGACAAGGCCAAGGACTTCGCCGACAAGCATGACAAGCAGGTCGATCAGGGTATGGAGAAGGCTGGCGACATGGCCGACAAGCGCACCGGCGGCAAGTACGACGACCAGATCGACAAGGGCGTCGATCAGGCGCAGGCGCGCACCGGTGAGGGCGACCAGGTCCGCTGACGCACCGGACGCCTCCCGGGCCGCCGAGGTCGTCGGCGGCCCGGGAGTCCCCTGTCCGGACGCGGCACCGTCAGTGCAGCTGTTTCTCGCGTTCTCCTCCTCCCGCACGTGGTCTCGGACGGTGCTGGTCAGATGAGCGACCAACTCGTCGAAGCGAGGGTCGGACGGGTCGACGGACTCCCAGCTCTTTCATGATCGGTGGGAGGTGTGTGGCCCTGGTACCCCCACGGGGCTGCGCAAACCTACGACCGCCGATGGGTCGGCCGGTGCCGGGGGTGTCAGTGGTGCCGGTGGGTCGTACCGGCACGATTGCCCCGCCGTCGCCGGGGTAACCGCCGCCATGACCGACGCCCGCCCACCGGACGACCGCGACCAGTCGCGGCTCGACGAGGCCACCGAGCGGAGCGGCCGGGCGGTTCGACGGGTACGGCGCCGCAGCGGGCAGGCCGGCCGGATTCGCGCCCGGCAGTGGGAGGTCACCCTGGTGATCTCCATCCAGGCCGGGCTGGCCGCGGCGATCGCCGCCCTGCTCGCCCAGAACCTGCTCGGCCCCGGAGCGCACGTCTTCGCGCCAGCGGCCGCCGTCGGTACGATCGCCACCGCCATCGGGCAGCGGGCCCGACGCACCTTCGAGCTGTTGGGCGGCGTGGGCCTGGGCATCGTCATCGGGGACACACTGCGGTTCGTTCTCGGCTCGGGCCCGTGGCAGACCGGCGTGGTGGTGGCGCTGGCCATCGCCGCCGCGTTGCTGGTGGCCGGGAAGGGCGGGCCGCTGGTCGGTCAGGCCGGCGGTACGGCGGTGCTGATCGCCACGCTGGCCCCGATGGAACGCGGCCTGGAGGTGCCCCGCATCTTCGACGCGCTCGTCGGCGGGGCGGTCGGCCTGGTGGTGGTCGCCCTGCTGTTGCCGGTCAATCCGATGCGAGTGCTGGATCGGGCCGCGGCGCCGATCTTCGAGATCATCTGCGAGCAACTCGCCGAGCTGGCGCAGGCGATGCGGGAGCGCGACGGCGATCGGACGATGCGTGTCCTGGAACGGCTCCGTGCCACCGACGGCGACGTGAGCCGGTTGCACGACGCGCTGAGCGGGGCGGAGGAGGTGGTGACGATCGCTCCGGTCCGCTGGCACCGCCGAGAGCAGTACCACCGGTACGCCCGCAGCGCGGGTCACCTGGAGCGGTTGCTGCTGGACACCCGCGCCATGGCCCGGTGGTCGACGACCGCACTGCAGTACGACGAACCGATCCCGCGGGAGTTGCCGGACGCGATGGGCCGGTTGGGTCACGGGGTGGCGGAGATGCGTACGGAGTGCCGAGTCGGTGACGACCCCGAGCGCACCCGTCAGCTGGTCGAACAGTGCGCCCAGTTGGCCGGGCGGGCCGCGGCGAGCGGGGTCGAGTCGTTCGGCGAGTCGCTCATCACCGGTCTGCGTACCGCGGCGAGTGACCTTCTCCGGGCAGCGGGCTGCGACCCCGACGACGCCAACCGGATCGTGCGCCGGGCGGCCGGGGCCGGCGAGGCGGCCGTCCACCCGATGGTCCGGCGGCAGCTGCACCGCGCCCGGCCGACGCGGGCCGTCCGGGCTCGTCGACGCGCGCACCTCGCCGCCCGGATGCGCATGGCAAACGGGCCGGCCTCCCCGGAAGGGAGACCGGCCCGGTGAACCATCAGGCTCAGGCGGAGTAACCGCGCTCGGCGATCCAGTTCGCGACCTTCGGCAGGCTCACCCAGTACTCGCCCAACGCCGGGTCGGCCGGGTCGGCGACCCGGATGGAGTCGCCACCGTCGCGGTAGCCGACCAGGGTCACGTAGTGGCCGCCCTCGTACGAGTGCGGGTTGCCGTCGGTGTCCACGGTCGTGCCCTTGATGTTGGCCACCACCGGTCGACCGGCGTCCACCGCGGCCAGCACGTCCCGGCGCAGCTGCTCGACCTGATCGGGCCGAGCCACCGAGTCGCTGATCTCGATGGTCCGGTACTTGCCGCCGGTCAGCTCGTTGAGCACCCGCGTGGTGTCCAGGGCCGAGGGCGTGCCCGCCTCGGTCGTGCCGAGCAGCTTGGCCACCTCGTCCTGGGAGAGTGCCTTGCCCTGGGCGGACAACGCGATCCGGGTCGCGGCCGGACCGCAGTAGAAGAAGTTCGGCTGGGCCTGGTAGTCGATGCCGAGGATCCGTTCGGCGGACCGGTCGGTCTGGCTCGACGACGTCGGTGCAGCCGGCATCGGGGCGGCCTGGGCGGCTACCGCCGGGCCGAGGGCGCAACCGCCGGCGACCAGCAGGCCGACGACGGACAGGCCGCTCTTCTGGATGATCGGGTTCATGGTCGAGTCTCCGTTCGGGGGGTTGGCCGCCTCCGACCGGCGGAGGGCGGCAGCACCGGGAATGGCGCTCGGCTCATCACGGGGCGACGACCAGCGGCGGTTGCCGCCGTGGGCGTACCGGGGATGTAACGGCCCTGCTCCGGCACGCATTCCGTCACCTGCTGTAGGTGCGGCGTCGCGCTCGGGTGCAACAGCGGGCGGCGAGGTGGGATTCCGAGAACCACACGCGGTCGAGCGCCGTGTCGGTCAGGGGTGGGCCGCCGGGTCGGACCGCAATCGGCCGTCCGGTTACGAACCGGTCAGATCGGACACCGCTGTCAGCTCAGAGGCTCCCCAGCAGCCGGGTCACGGTGATCTCGATGACCACCCGCTCCGGATTCGGGCGTGGCGCGCGATACCGCTCGGCGTAGCGGCGCTCCGCCTCCGCAACGGCGGTTCGGTCCGACCGGACCACGGCACGGCCCTCGATGGTCAGCCACCGGCGGCCATCCACGTGGCACACGGCCACCGCCGCGCCCGCCGGGCCGGCGGCGGCCACCTGGCGGGCCTTGCGGGAGGCGCCGGAGGTGATGACCCGGGCCAGTCCGGCGGCCGGGTCGAGGGTGACACCGACCGGAACGACGTGCGGGGTGCCGTCGGGGCGCAGCGTGGTCAGCGTCGCGAGGTGTCGTTCCGCGCAGAATGCGGCAACGCGCTCATCGCGCACATCCAACCGATGATCGCCCGCCATGCCCGTCCCCTGTCCGCCGAAACCGACCTCGATCATGGCACGCGGCGGCGTACCCGGTCCGGGTCCGGCGGGGCGTCCGGCTGGCCGGGCAGTTGGCGACCGGCCGCCCGGCGCTGGTGCACCAGCCGGGTGAGGTAGATCAGCGCGGCGGCCAGGACGCCCATGTCATCCAGGTAGATCGGGTCCGGGAGCACGTCGACCGGAAAGATCGTGTAGATCAGCGCCCCGTAGAAGGCGACCTTGCCGCCCGCGCCGAGCCCGGTCAGCAGGCGCCGCGTGCGCACCACCCGCACCGCCAGCACCACGGCACCCACCAGTGTGGCGATCGCCAGGATGCCAGCGATCACCACGAGGACCCACGCCTGTCGGGACATGCCGTCACGCTAACCCACCCGACGCCGTACGGATCAGAACGCGGGCACCGTCGCCCTACCGCGGGCGATCACCGTGTTTTCCCGGGTCTGCTCCACCGCCGGCCGGGCGACCTCGCTGAGCGGCAGTACGGACGCCGACTCCGCGACCCGGTGTCCGGTGGCAGCGTGGGCCTCCTCGCGCAGACTGCGGGCCGCCGCCACGGCCAACTCGGCCGCCCGCCAGGCAACCTGCTCCTGCTCGCGGGCGGCGGCGTGCTTGGCCGCCAGGTTCTCCCGGATCGCCCGCTGCAACACCAACTCCTGCTCGACCGGGTGCAGCCGCGGGTCCCAGCCGTCGCGGTGTGCGAAGACGTCGCTGAGCTGTTCCACCGACAGCTCCCGCCGCCAGTAGGCGTCCAACGCGGCACGGTGCAGGTAGCGCTCGCGGTCCACGTACTCGGCCGGAGTCCGGGCGGTGTGCGGCAGCGGCATCGTGGCTGCGGCGGCAAGACGCCGTACGGCCGCCTCTGCCGCCTCGTACGCCTGCCACGCGGCCTCGACCGTCTCCTGCGCGGCCACCCACTCCGACCGGCGGCGCTGAGCGGTGGCGGTGGCTCGCTCGGCCGCCACCGCGACCTCCTGCGCGTAGCGGCTCTGCTCCCGCTCCTGCTGTGCCTGTTCGAGGTGGCTCGGCATGGCCGCCCGGCGGATCCGGGCACCGGGGTCGATGCGGAGCCGGCCGGGTCGCAGCAGGAGGGCGGAGAAGGCGACCCCGACCACCCCGAGCAGGCTCAGCCAGATGACGGCGGCCCGGGACAGGTCGGGCAGAACGGTGGAGAAGATGGATTGCATGATCAGCACCTCGCGGTCGAAGGCGGGTATCGACGGGTGGCAGAGAGGAGCCCGGCGGTGGCACGGCCCGCCGGGTGGCGGGGTCATCTCGTCGGCGCCGACTGGGGGCGGTGCGACGGATGAACCGGGACCGGGCCCCGGAAGTCGCCGAGCCTGGATCAGTGGAGAGGAGGGCCGCGTCGCGCAGGAGTGCCACGGCCGGGATCGACGGCCGGAGTGTGCTCCGGGTGCACAGCGGCCGGAGCGGCCACCGCGGCGGTGTCGACCGTGTCAACCGGTCGGGCGGTAGTGGGCTGAGCCGCCCGCTCGATGGCCGGGCCGGCGTCGGGGTGCACAGCCGCCACCCGGCTGCTCACGGCGCTGGGCCGCAGCTGCGTCGGGACGGGCGGTGGGGTCGCGGCGAGGGCGCCGCCGAGGCCGACCGCGAGCACCAGCGCGGTGAGCGCCAGCCGGGTCAGGTCCCGCAGTGACCGCAGCACAGCCCATCGGACTGGGCGGAGGGGCGCTGCGGACGACACTCGACCAACCTATCGCCCGACCCGGCGTGCCGCAGCTCGGCGACGGCCCGGTCCGGCGTGACCGCCACCACCATGCGCACAGTGGACGCCGCCGATCGACACCCGGAAAGGCAGTGCCCCCGGCCGGATCGGTCCGGTCGGGGGCACCGCGCGTCGTTCGTGTGGCACCGCCGGTGGTGACGCCCGACGGCGTGGATCAATCAGTCGCCAGTGCGGAGCACCGGAGGCGCGGCGTCCCCGCCGTCCCGCCACACCATCTCGTCCTCGGTCAACCAGGTCAGCCGCTCATCGGAGTCGTCGTCCTGAGGTCGACCCTGCCCACCGAGCACCCCGGGCCGACCGGTGCCGCCGCCCGCCCCGCGGCCGGAGCCCGATCGGGCGTTGCCGCCGCTCCCGCCGCGCTGGCCGTCCACGCTGCGCCCGATCCCACTGGCGGAGCGACTGTCAGCCGGGGCCGCCCCACCGGTCGGACGGGCCGAGGGGGTGGGCGTGCTGCTCGAACCGGCGAGCGCGGCGGTGCGCAGCACCCCGCCGGCCGGTGCCCCGCCCTGCGTCCCGTAGAGGAGGCCCGGGCCGGTGCCGCCACCGGCGGTCGCCGTGGTCGGCCCGGCCAGGCCGGCCAGCCCGGCGGTGCCACCAGTGAGCAGCGCGCCGCCGATCAGCGGGTCCGCGCCAGCGAGACTGGTGCCGGTGGCGCCGGAGGCGTCAGCACCGACCGGGCCGATGGCGACGGCCGGCGTGCCACCGGTCGCGGGACCGTGCCCAGGGATCAAGTTGTCCCCGGTGACCGGCGGCGGGCCAACGCGGTCGGGTGTCGCGATGGTCGCGTCGCCGCTACGCGTGGTGCCATCGGTGGTGGTGGGCCCAGCGCTCACCTTGGCGATGGCCGAGACACTCTGCGGGGTCGTCGAATCCTTGCTGACGCTGTCCGGGGTGTCCGGGTCGGGCAGGGGCGGATCGACCACCCGGTCGTAGGCGGAGAGCTCGTAACCGCTGGCCAACTCGGCCACCACGGTCACCATCCGCTGGTGGGCCTTCTCCTGCTCTTCCTTGTCCTGCTGGTGACCCATCAAGCCGCCGACCACCGCGCCCGTCAGACCGAAGGTGGCGGCCCCCTTGATCGCGCCGCTGATCAACTGGTCGTTGTCATCGGTCTCTTCCGGGCTCTCCGCCTGCTTGTGGGCGGTACGCAGATGGTCGGCCATCATGGTCAACCCCTGCTTGATGCCGGCCATCCCCTCGCCCAACGCGTCGGCGTGCGCGACGATCAGGCTGAGCCGCCGGTGAAACTCCAGCCCTGCCGAGCCCGTCCAGGTGTTGCCGAGCTTCTCAAGGTCGCCGCTCAGCTCACGGCCGAGACCGTCCAGGATTCCCTTCAGCTCAGCCCACTGGGCGGCCACGCCCTCGACCTGCTCCGGCTTGCCGGCCATCACGCCGTCGTACAGCTCCTTGTGACTGCGGCCCTGGTAGCGCTGGGTGTACTCAGACACGCCCGTCCTCCTTCGGCTGCAGCGCCCGATCGACCCCGCTCAGCGCGGCGGTGACATCGCTGGCGTTGGCCGCGTTCCGTGCCTCGGCGGTGCGGTAGTTGGTGAGGATCGTGTCGGTCGCCTGCTGTGCCGCCAGCACCGCCTGTCGGATCCGTTGAGCCTGGACGACATAGGACTGGTGGACCTCGCTGTAGCGCTGCGCCTTGTCAGTGGCGTCGAAGAACGCGCCCAACGCCGGAGGGCGGCACTGCATCTCGGTGTTGAGCTTGCGCAGCACCGTATCGACCTGGCTCAGCCGCGAGGCCAGGTGCTTGTGGAAGTCCTCTAGGGACAGCAGGTCGACTTCCGTACGCCCGGTCATGGCAACATCCCCGTCGTTCTGGTTGACAACCGTCAGCGACATTCAGGTTAGTCCACCGCCGCGACTCGGTGCGACCCGTCAAAGCTGCTCAGTGGTCGGCCTCGGTCGATCCGATGGGCGTGCCGCCGCCCGCTCCGCCGGACGAAGGGGCGCCGCTGGCCGGAGCGGACGGCGTCGACCCTGACCTCGGTGGGGTGGACGGCGGGGTGGACGGCGGTGCGGCGGACGTGGGCGCGGAAGACGGCGGTGAGCTGGACGGGGGTGCGCCGGTCGACGGTGCGGCGGACGTCCGTGCGGCCGGCGCCGGCCCGTCTGGCGAGAAGACGGCCAACGCGTCCTCGAGGGCCAGGGTGGGCCCGGTCGGGATCAGCGAGAGCAACGAGCCGGGCACCGCCAGCGGGGTGATTCCGCCGTAGCCCAGCACGTCCAGCGTCGCCGCCGAACCGAGCGGGTACCGGATGCCCTGCGGGCTGATCAGGTAGATCGTCGAGCCGGCGGCACCGGATCCGCTGGTCCCGGCACCGGGCGAGGCCTGCGCGATGACGCCCTTGCCACCGGGCAGCAGCACCGCCTCGGCGGTGCGTACGGCGTCCCGTCTGGTCTGTCGCACCGGCAGCGGGCCAGGATCGCTCGCGGTCAGCTCAGCCGGCGCCCGGTCGAAGACCTCCAGGGTGGTGGTCGGCGGGCCGCCCGCGCTGCCCGCCCGGTACGTCGCGCAGAGCGCCGTCTGACCGGACCTGGTCGGATAGAGGGCGGGCAACGTCGTCGGCAGCCCCTCCTCCTCCACCCGACGCTCGACGTAGAGATCACCGGCCTGATCCGGCGTGATGTCGGTGATCTGACCGCCACCGCTGACCATCAGCAGAGCCGTGATCTCAGTAATTGAGACGAGACCTTCCCGGGTCAGTACGTAGTGCCGCCCGGCGGCCCGGAACACCTGACCGACGGTGGCCGGTCGGTTGCCCACGCTCTGCCTGCTGCGCTCGCCCTCGCCGGGCAGCGACGGCTTGCGCAGCGGTGGCCCGGCCGGTACGGCGTTGAGCAGTTGCTGCCCGACCCGTAGCTGTGTGGTGCCGGCCATCTTCAGCGCCGTGATCGTCTGGTCGCCGCCGAGCACCTGGAGTCGGGCGTTGTTGGTGAGCAGGTACCGCTGGTTGTCCACGACGACCAGCGCCGCGCGGTCGCCCAGCGGCGTTCCGCCGGGCAGCGCCCGGTCGATTACCACTCGGGTGCTGGACCGCTGCCTGTCGACCGGGTCGGGCACGTCGCAGACCGACCAGGGCAGCCCGGTCAGCGACTTGCGGTCCGGCAGGGCGTCCGGTGCGCCGACGATGCCGAGGGTGTGCCCACGTGGCCGGTCCCGCAGCGACGCCTGGGACATCGTCCGCACCTGCGCATTCGGATCGTTCAGGATCAGACGGGCCGAGGTGTAGTTGAGCGTCGGAAGCAGTTGCCCGTTCATGAACACGTACGTCGCGCCGGTCTCCCGTTCGATGACCAGCGTCTGGTCTTGCAGCGGCGCGGTGTTTCCGGTCAACTGGCCGTAGGCACCAACCCCGCCGAGCACCACGGCGGCGGCGATGACACTGCCGAAGACCGCCATGCCGAGGCGTCGCATCGGCAGGTTGGTGGTCTCCGGATCGCCCGACAGCAACGCGGAGACGATCCGGCGGGTGACGAAGCGGTACGCCTGCACCTGATCGCGGCGGGTCCGCATGACTTACCTCCGGCGGGGTGGATCCGCGACGATCAGGTCGGGGTGCCGTCGCGGGCTTCCCTACGATAAGGGGCCGGCGGCGGTTCCTCGGGACCACCGCCCGTGGCCGGCACCGGACCGACCCGGCGCAGAGCCGTACCGTGCAGGAGGGACAGTCAGCGATGACGCAGGTTCAGGCGCGACCCGCCCCGGCGGCCACCGGCCCGTCCGACGTGACAACTCGGTCGACGCTGCCGATCGAACGGCCGGGCCGTGGCCGGATCGGCCCTGTGCTGGTCGGGCAACTCGTCGTGCTGGAGCTGTGCGTGGTCGGCGTCTGGGCCGCGACGGCCGGCCCCAGCTGGCTGCTCGCCGTGGTGGGCGCCGTGGCGCTGCTGATCGTCCTGACGGCCTTCGCCCGCCGAGGTGGCCGCTGGTGGTTCGAGGACGTGCTGCTGCGCCGGCGGCTGCGGCGACGCGCCGAACGCGCGTCGGCGGCACTGGACGGCGGCACGGCGACCGACCCGCGCCTGGCCGCGCTCGCCCCCGAGCTGAGCGTCATCGAGTTGACCGATCGGGGCACGCGGCTCGGCATCGGGCAGGACGACCAGGGCTGGTTCGCCGCGGTCGCGTTGCAGTCCGCCACGGGCGCGGCCGTCGGTTCGGTGGAGGCGTCCACGGTGGACCGTGCGCTACAGGTGCTGGCGGATTTCAGCGCGCCGGTCTCCCGGGCCCAGGTGGTCGCACACACCCTGGTCTGGTATCCGGCACCCGGTGCGCCGCCGGCGGCGCATCGGACCGTCTGGGTGGCACTGCGGATCACGGTCCGCGACGCCCGGGTGGAGGCGGTGAGCCGGGGTGGCGGACTTCCCGGCGTGCACCGGACGGTGGCTGCCGGGATCGGTCGGCTGGGCAAGGCGCTGACCTCCGCGGGCCTGGCCCACCGGCCGTTGGGCCGCGACGAACTGCGCGCGGCCATCGTCTCGGCCGCCGGGTTGGACCTGGTGCCGGAGGCGCCCGCCGAGACCTGGCAAGGGCTGCGCGGCGGCGGTTGGACGCACCGCTGCATGGCCCTGCGGGGTCGCTCGGACGCACCGCTCGGCCCACTCGTGGACGCGATCACCGCGACCTCGGCGCCGTCGCACACGGTGGCCGCGACGGTATCGGCGGACGGTCGGGTGGCGGCCCCGCTGCTGCGGGTCGCAGCGATGGACAACCACGTCGAGGCGCTGGTCAAGGTGGTCCGTGAGGTGGCGCATCGGGCGGGCACGTCCACCCGGCCCATGGACGGTCAGCATGGCCCGGGCGTCTACGCCACCGCGCCGGTCGCGTCGGCGCTGGGCGTCTCCGGCCGCCCGCAGACGCGCTGACGGCCGGGGCTCGGGCGGTCAGGGCCGGAGGTTGACGATCCAGCCGTAGAGACCGCAGACCCAGAAGGCGAGCGGGACAAGCGAGATGATCAGCAGGATCTCGGCGATGTCGAGCAACCGGCCCCAGACCGGTGAGATGCGCTTGCCGGCGACGGTCAGACCGTAGATCAGGCTGACCACGGCGGCCAGCACCAGCCCGCCCAGGATCAGGCCGAGCCGGACCGGCAGTGATCCACCGGCGAAGGTCGTCGCGGCGGCCAGGCCCAGCCCCACGGACCCGGCCAGCAGCACCGGGGTGCGCTGGGCGCGGCCCAGGAGCGGTCGGGCCCGCAGCAGCGACAGCAGGGCCAGCACCAGGCACAGCAACACCGCCGACAGGCGCCCGTCCAGGGCCAGCACCAGTTGCGCGCCCAGCACCAGCAGCGACACGGTCCACAGCAGACCGGTCAGGAACTCGTCGGCACGTTCGCTCTGCTGGAGCACCTGCCGGCCGTCCACCGACTCGCTGTCGGTCTTCAGGTCATCCGGGCCGGTCGGGATCGACGGCACCGGCAGCCGGGCCAGCCGGTAGGCCGCCATCGGCAGCGCCGGCACCACGCCGAACGCGATCGCCGCCACCACCGCGGCGGAGGCCGGCGCGTCGAGGCCGACCACCAGGCAGAGCAGCGCACCCAGGCCGGTCGCGGCCCCCACCCCGATCGCGGCGAAGAAGAGGGGGTACCGGTCGCCGACCGCCAGCACGGCCACCGCACCGGCGACCACCGTTGCGGTCGCCGCGAGCAGGACGTGCGGGCTGGCCAGCTCGGTCAGCGGCCGATCGCCGGCCAGCAGCAGTAGGCCGCCGGTGCCGGCGTGCGCCAGGCCGACCATGGCCAGCACCGCGCCGGTGCGGCTGTCACCGGAGGCTCTGGACAGCACCGCCGCGGCCACCAACAGCGCCACCGCGACCAGCAGCGCGGCCACCGCGCCGGGCAGGTGCGGCGGGCCGGAGAAGAGCGCGGCAAGCGCCCCGGCGCCGAGTGCCACGGCGGCGAAGGCCACCGCGAAGGACCGGGTCGCGCCGACCTGCCAGGCACCAGGGCGTTGGTTGGTCGCGGTGGCGACCGCATCCACCACGTCGTCGAAGACGATCTCCGGTGCGGCCTCGGACCGGGGGTTGAAGTAGAGCACCTCACCGTCACGGACGCCGAGCTGCGCAGCGGTACGCCCACCATCCAGGGGCGCACCACCCAACCGGGACAGAGCCCAGCCGCCGTGCCGCGCACCCTCGTCGGCCATGTCCTCGCCGGCGTAGCGCAACAGGGTGGGGAGCAGGTCGGCCATCGGCACATCCGACGGCAGCGCCAGATCCATCCGGGTACGGGGAGCCACGATGGTGATCCGGCTCAGACCACCGGTCGCCGTCTTCGTCGCCACAGTGGCCTCCAGGTGTGCGTCTGTGATCGGCTAGCCGCGATGCTTCGGTGCGGGTCCACCGCGCCCACGGCAGATTACCTACGATGGCGGGCACGTACAGTGCCCACCCGCGGGCTCCGGTCCGCGGCGGCATGTCATCAGGGCCGCTTCTGGGGAGGAGACAGCCGTGAGCACGGTCGTGTTCCGCCGGCTCCCGCGTCAGCCGGGACCGGCCCTACCGCGCGGTGAGGTGCTGCTGGAGTCCCCTCCGGAGCTACCCGAGCCGACGCCCCGCGGGATGGGGCAGTTGCTCATGATCCTGCCGATGTTCTGCGGGGTCGGCGCGATGGCGTTCCTCTACGCCGGCAAGGGCGGCGGCATGATGACGTACGTCGCCGGTGGCCTGTTCGGCGTCTCGATGCTGGGCATGGCGATCGGCTCGCTGGCCAACAACGGCGGCAAGGACAAGGCCGAGCTGAACGCCGACCGCCGCGACTACATGCGCTACCTGGCCCAGATGCGCAAGCGCACCCGGCGTGCCGCGGAGCAGCAGCGGGCGGCGATGGCCTGGCGGCACCCGGAGCCCGACGCGCTCTGGTCGATCGCCGCGTCCCGGCGGCTCTGGGAGCGACGGATCACCGAGGACGACTTCGGCGAGACCAGGATCGCGCTCGGCCCGCAGCGGCTCGCGGTGGAGATCGTTCCACCGGAGACGAAGCCGGTGGAGGACCTGGAGCCGATGAGCGCCATCGCGCTGCGGCGGTTCGTCCGCGCCCACTCGACCGTGCCCGAGTTGCCGACCGCGCTGTCGGTGCGCGCGTTCAGCCGGGTGGTGCTCCGCGGCGACCGCGAGCCGGTGCTCGACCTGACCCGGGCGGCGCTCGGGCAGCTGGCCACCTTCCACGCCCCGGACGACCTGGTGATCGCGGTGGTCGCCGCGCCCGACCGGCAGTCGTCCTGGGGCTGGGTGAAGTGGCTGCCACACGCGCACCACAGTGGCCGTACGGACGCCGCCGGTGCACGCCGCCTGGTCTTCGCCAGTCTGGCCGAGGCCGAGGCGTCGCTCGCCAGTGAGCTGGCCGGGCGGCCTCGGTTCGCCCCGGAGGCCAAGCCGCTGACGACCGCCCCGCACCTGGTCGTGGTGATCGACGGTGGCGAGATCTCACCGACCTGCCAGCTGGTGGGCCCGGGGCTGCTCGGCGCCACCGTGATCGACCTCTCCGGGACGGTGCCGCGCGACGCCGGCCGCTGGCTGCTCTGCCTCGACGTGGGTGATGGAAGCTCGCTCGACCTGGTCCGGGGCAGTTCGTCGTCGCCGCTGGGTCGGCCCGACCAGCTCAGCGCCGAGGCCGCCGAAGGGCTGGCCCGGCAGATCGCCCCCTACCGGCTCTCCCAGCAGCAGACCAGCAACGACGAGCCGCTGGCCCGCAGCATGGAACTGCCGGACCTGCTCGGCGTCGGTGACGCCGCGACGGTGGACGTCCAGAACACCTGGCGTCCGCGTGGTCACCGGGACCGGCTGCGCATCCCGCTCGGCGTCGGCCCGGACGGCAACGTGGTCGAGCTCGACTTCAAGGAGTCGGCGCACGAGGGTATGGGCCCGCACGGTCTGGTGATCGGTGCGACCGGGTCCGGCAAGAGCGAGCTGCTCCGTACGGTGGTGGCCGCGTTGGCGGTGACCCACTCGTCGGAGGAACTCAACTTCGTCCTGGTGGACTTCAAGGGCGGCGCGACGTTCGCGTCGCTGGAGGCGCTGCCCCACACCAGCGCGGTGATCACCAACCTGGCCGACGAGCTGCCGCTGGTCGACCGGATGCGCGACGCGCTCGCCGGCGAGATGGTGCGGCGGCAGGAGCTGCTGCGCGCGGCCGGCAACTACGTCTCCCGCTTCGAGTACGAGAAGGCCCGCGCGGCCGGCGAGCCGCTGGCCCCGATGCCCAGCCTTTTGATCATCTGTGACGAGTTCAGCGAGTTGCTCGCCGCCAAGCCCGACTTCATCGACCTGTTCGTGATGATCGGCCGGTTGGGCCGGTCGCTCGGCGTGCACCTGCTGCTGGCCAGCCAGCGGCTCGAAGAGGGCAAGCTGCGCGGCCTGGACACCCACCTGTCGTACCGAATCGGTCTGCGCACCTTCTCCGCAGTGGAGAGCCGGATTGTGCTCGGTGTGCCGGACGCGTACGAGCTGCCGAACGCGCCGGGCCACGGCTATCTGAAGACCGACACCAGCACGATGCTGCGGTTCCGGGCCGCGTACGTGTCAGGGGCGTACCGGGCGCCGGGGCAGCAGGCCTCCGCCTCGCAGGCGTTGGTGCAGCGTCGGATCGTGCCGTACGGCCTCGACTTCATTCCGGCGCAGCTTCCGCAGATGCCGGTGGACACCGCTCCGGAGCCGGAGCAGCCGGCCGACGGCAAGGCCGTGGCGATGCTCGACGTGCTGATCGACCAGCTCAAGGGCCGGGGCCGTCCGGCGCACCAGGTGTGGCTGCCGCCGCTGGCCGACCCGCCGGGTCTGGGTGAGTTGCTCGGCCCGCTGGCGGTCGACCCGACGTACGGGCTGTGCACCGCGTCCTGGCCGGGCCGCGGGCGGCTCACCGTGCCGGTCGGTGTGGTGGACCGTCCTTACGAGCAGCGCCGCGACCCGATGATGGTCGAGTTGGCCGGGGCCGGCGGCAACGTGGTCATCGTCGGCCGCTCGCTGAGTGGCAAGAGCACGATGCTGCGTACGCTGCTCGCCTCGTTGGCGCTCACCCACACGCCACGTGAGGTGCAGTTCTTCTGCCTGGACTTCGGCGGTGGCGCGCTGCGCAGCCTGGAGCGGTTGCCGCACATGGCCGGGGTGGCCGGTCGGCGGGACGTCGAGGCGGTGCGCCGTACGGTGGCCGAGGTCGTCGCCGTCCTGGATGACCGGGAGGCGCGGTTCGCCCAGCACGGCATCGACTCGGTTGCCAGTTACCGTCGTCGGCGGGCCGCCGGCGAGTTCGCCGACGACCCGTTCGGCGACGTGTTCCTGGTGGTGGACGGCTGGAACACGCTGCGCCAGGATTACGAGGAGCTGGAGCAGACGATCACCACGTTGGCCAACCGGGGCCTGGGCTTCGGTGTGCACGTGGTGCTCACCGCGGTGCGCTGGGCGGAGATCCGGATCAACATGCGGGATCTGCTCGGCACCAAGCTGGAGCTGCGCCTCGGCGACGCGTCCGAGTCCGAGATCGACCGCCGGGCGGCGATGAACGTGCCGGAGAAGTCGCCCGGTCGCGGTCTGACCCGGGACAAGCTGCACTTCCTCACCGCGATCTCGCGGATCGACGGCCGTCGGGACATCGAGGATCTGAGCGAGGCGTCGCTCTCCCTGGCCGGGCACGTGGCGGCGAACTGGCCGGGCCGCCCGGCGCCGAAGGTGCGGCTGCTGCCGCGCCGGCTGCCGGTGGCCGAGCTGGCCCGGATCATCGACCGGTCGGTGCCCGGTCTGCCGATCGGTGTCAACGAGTCGGCGCTCGCGCCGGTCTACCTCGACCTGGCCAACGAGCCGCACCTGACGGTGTTCGGCGACGCCGAGTGTGGCAAGACCAACCTGCTGCGGTTGATCGCCCGGGGCATCACCGAGCGGTACACGCCCGCTCAGGCCCGGCTGGTGATCGCCGACTACCGGCGTGGCCTGCTGGGGGCGGTGGAGGGCGATCACCTGCTCGACTACGCCCCGTCCAACCAGGCGTTCGCCCAGGGGCTCGGCTCGATCCGCAGCGCGCTGTCCAACCGGTTGCCCGGTCCGGACGTGACCACCGCCCAGCTTCGTGATCGCAGCTGGTGGAAGGGCCCGGACCTGTACATCCTGGTGGATGACTACGACCTGGTGGCCTCCGGTGGCAGCAACCCGCTCAGCGCCCTGCAGGAGTTGTTGCCGCAGGCACGCGACATCGGCCTGCATCTGATCATCACGCGTCGGGTCGGCGGGGTGTCGCGGGCGCTCTACGAGCCGGTGCTGCAGCGGCTGCGCGAGTTGGACTCGCCGGGCCTGCTGATGTCCGGCAACCGGGAGGAGGGCGCGGTCTTCGGCACGTTGCGACCGAGCCCGCAACCGCCCGGCCGGGGCACCCTCGTCCGCCGCCGCGACGGCCAGCAGCTGATCCAGACCGCCTGGTCCGAGCCGTCCTGAGCGGGTCGGTAGTTCGGTGGGAGGTGTGAGCCATGTCGGCCCGATTCACCGCCATCCATCGAACGTCACCGGTCAGGGCTGCGAGGGCTGGACAGGTTCCGCTACGGTCTTCACTGGAGTGTCCGTCGGTGGGGTGTTGGTGCCTTGCCGCGGGGGAGGGGTGCGGCAAAGCCGCCACCACAACATGACGGAAGGGTGTGAAGCATGGCGTTCGAGGTCGAAGCTGCGACTCTGCATACCGCCGCGAGTGACGTGCGGTCCACGCGCAGCGAGGTCGACGGCGAGCTGAAGAAGCTGTGGAACGTGGTCGACGACCTGGCCATGGCGTGGAAGGGTCAGGCGTCCACGGGCTTCCAGTCGCTGATGACGCGCTGGAACGAGGACACCGTCAAACTGCTGACGGCGATGGACAACATCGCCGACCTGCTCGATCAGTCGGGTACGACGCACCAGGTCAACGACGAAGAGCAGCAGCAGATGCTGGACAAGTTCCACTCTGCTCTCAACCCGTGATCCGTAGCCAGCAGAGGAGGAAAACGTGACGATCAAAGTTGACTATGCGGTCCTCGAGAGCAGCAACCAGCAGATGCAGGCCATCTCGAAGACCATCGACGAGAAGCTCGACACGCTACGGTCGATGCTGTCCAAGCTGCAGTGGGACGGCGAGGACCGGGTTGCCTACGAGCAGCACCAGGCGAAGTGGGACACGGCGGTCCGGGACATCAACCGGATCCTGAACGAGATCGGCGGCGCCGTCGGCATCGCCCGCGAGAACTACGTCTCCACCGAGATGAGCAACTCCAAGGTGTGGGATGGCGGCGGCGGCCGCCGCGGCTGACCAGCACCGCCGAGCAGGCTGAGGCATTCGCCGATGCGGCTCCGGTCCGGTTCACCCGGGCCGGAGCCGCATTGTGTTAGGCGTCACCGCAGCGACGGTCAGCCGGCAGCCGGTGCGTCGGTGCGCCGGCCAGGGCGCCAGCCGCGCTGGCGACCCCGGGTCACGATGGGTCGCGCGATCAGCAGCAGCACGGTGAGCAGCCCGCCGATCGCCGCCGCCCAGATCGCGGCGGTGCGTTGCCCGCTCAACGGGTCGTCGCGCACGGCCGGGGCTGGGAGCGCGGTGGCGGGCGGGTTCGTCCGGGTGCCCAGCAGGCTCGACACCGCCCGGTACGGGTTGACCACCCCGTAACCGATGTCGGCGTTGTGACCGGCCGGTGGGTTGTCCGCAGTGCGTTCCAGCCGTTCGGCGACCTGCTGCGGGCTGAGACTCGGGTAGGCGGCCCGGACCAGCGCGGCGGCTCCCGAGACGTACGCGGCGGCGTAGCTGGTGCCGCCGTTCGGCTCGGCGCGGTATCCGGCCCCCTGGGGTGCCGGCCCGATGATGTTCAACCCCGGTGCGGCGATGTCGACGTAGTCGCCGCTGATCGAGGTGCCGACGTGACCGCCCTGTTCGTCCACGCCACCGACAGCGATGACCCCGGGGTACGCGGCCGGGTACCCCGGCCTGTTCTGGGAATCCTCCGTGCGGTTGCCAGCGGCGGCGACCAGCACCACCCGCTTGGCGAGCGCGCGCTCGACGGCCGCCGTCAGCTCGGGGCGGGGGATGGTCGTCAGGGACAGGTTGATCACGTCGGCGCCCTGCGCGACCGCCCAGTCGATCGCTGCGGCGATCTGCACGGGAAGCAGCGGGTCGTTGGTGTCCTTGAGGTCTGGCAGGACCCTGATCGGCAGGATGCGGGCCGCCGGAGCGATCCCGCTGAACGGGACGCCCGTGCCCTCCCGGCCAGCGATGATGCCGGCGATCATCGTGCCGTGCCCGACCATGTCGCACTGGCCCTGGTTGGCCGGCAGGTCGTTGAAGTCGCGGCCCTCGAGCACCTGGCCCTTGAGTAGCGGATGGGTGGCGGAGACGCCGGAGTCGATCACGGCCACCGTCACCCCGGCGCCTCGGGACAGCGGCCACGCCGAGGAGGGTTCCAGCCGGCGCAGCGCCCACGGCGTCTCCGCCAGGCCCTCCTCGCCGGCTGGGCCGCAGTTTGGCGGCGCCGCTGCCGCCGGGGAGGGCGCCACCAGGCCGGAGCCGAGCAGGGCCGCCAGCGTTCCACTGAGGACGCTCCGGATGGCACGTCCGGTACGGCGGGACGGTCGGGTCGCGCTCAATGGCGGGCAATCGCGCACCCGCAGAGATTACCGCTGTGTCCCGTCGGGCAGCGGCCCGGCGACGACGGTCAGGCCCCGGGGGTCGTCGCCTCCGCGGTCGGTGTCTCGGCGAACAGCGCGAGTAGGTCACCGACCTGGCGGTCGGCCTCGGCGGGGTGTCGGAACCGGCCGGCCGGGTTGAGCGTGTATTCGTTGCGCCGTCCGACGCGGGTGCGGTGCAGGTAGCCGCCCGCCTCCAGGTCGGCGACGATCGCCTGCGCGGCCCGTTCGGTCACGCCGACCTCGGCCGCGACGTCGCGCAGCCGGGCCGTGGGGTCGCGGGCGATGGCCAGCAGGACGTGCCCGTGGTTGGTGAGGAACGTCCAGTTCCGCCCGCCACCGGTGTCGCCCGCCGCCGTGCTCGCCATCGTTGGACCCTATCTCCGGATGTCCGCCTGCCTCACGGCAGTCTCGTCCGCCCTGCACTCGGGCCGTCGCCCAGGGTCGACCCGGGGTCAACGTATGAAATCTATATCACGCATACCTTGACGCGTCTTAGGGTGCGTGTGACGGTGGAGGCCGAGCCAGCGCCCGCCGCCGGCCCGGCTGAAGAGCCGGTTGACCAGGTCAGATGCGTGAAGACGAGGTGCGGGGATGAGCCAACCCGGGATGTTCGGCAGGCAGCCGGGTCCGCAGCGGACCACCGACCGGGCGTCCGCGCCCAGCGAGCCGACCCGGGCGTACGCCGAGCTGGTCGCCGGCAACCAACGTTTCGTCAGTGGCGCCCCACGGCACCCCAATCAGGACGCGGAGCACCGAGCCGCCGTGGCCGACGGGCAGCACCCGTTCGCGGTGATCGTCGGCTGCTCCGACTCCCGCCTGGCCGCGGAGATCATCTTCGACCGGGGGTTGGGTGACCTGTTCGTCGTCCGTACGGCCGGACACACCGCCGGCCCGGAGGTGCTCGGCAGCGTGGAGTACGCGGTGACCGTGCTCGGCACCCCGCTGGTGGTGGTGCTCGGCCACGACTCGTGCGGCGCGGTGCAGGCGGCCCGGGAGGCCGTGGCGACCGGCACCGCACCCGGTGGCCACCTGCGGTCGGTGGTCGACGCCGTGCTGCCCAGCCTGCGCCGGGCCGAGGCCGAGGGCGTGGACGACATCGGCGGCATCGTCGACATCCACATCGCGCAGACCGTCGAGACGCTGCTGGGGCAGTCGCCCGTGCTGGCCGACGAGGTGGCGCAGGGGCGCTGCGCGGTGGTGGGTGTGTCGTATCAGCTCGCCGCCGGAGTGGTGCGCCCGGTGGCCGCCGTGCCGGCCGGCTTCGCGACGCTCGACGTGCCGGCCGCGCCCGCCGCCTGACGCGTCGAGGGCCGCCCCGCGCGACGCGGAACGGCCCTCGACGGGGGATCGTGCGGGTCAGAGCAGCGACATGTGGACGTGGTCGGTGTGGTTCGACGGCCCGCTGTACGAACTCCAGCCGGTCGCGGGGAACCAGATCTGCCGGTTCCAGATCACGTAGTAGATGCCGAGTCGGTCGGCGTTACGGATGAGGAACGCGGCGACGTTGTTGCCGTACGTCCGGGTGTCCTCGTTGTGCCACGGGGAGAAGCCGCTCTTCTGCAGCGACCAGTCGCAGGCGCGGCCCTTCGGGTGCTCCCACGGCCCACCGGAGCGGTAGCAGCCGACGAACCGGTTGAAACCGGCCCGCTTGACCTCCTTGTACGCGTGCAGCGTGCGAGGCGTGACGCAACCGGACGTGGTGGGGTCGTTCTCGCTGCACGACTGAGGCTTCCAGTCACCGTCGGCGGTGCGACCCGGGCCGATCCGGGCGACGGGCGATGTGGCGTCCACCAGGCCACCGGTGAAGCCCTTCCCGCCGACCAGGGACAGCGCCTTGTCCGCCTCGCTCTTCCGCTTCGCCATCAGGGCGGTCTGCTTCTGCTGCTCACGGACCTCCGTGTCGAGGGCCAGCTTGGCCTGCTCGGCGCGAGCCTTCACCGCGTTGACCTCAGAGAGCTTCTTCTCGTTGACCATGTTCATCTCGTCGAGCGCCGCGGCGCGCTGGACGAACGAGTCGGGAGCGTCGCTCTCCAGCAGCATCGCGATCGCACCGATCCGGCCGGTCCGGTACGACTGGGCGGCGATCTGCCCGACCTGTGGCGCCAGCGCGTCCAGGTCAGCCTTGGCCCGGTCGACCTCCGCTGCCAGCTCCAGCTGCCGCTTCTTGGATTTGTCCAGCTTGGACTTGGCGGCGGAGTAGTCGCGGTTGGCCTGCTCGATGACGTCGTTGAGCAGCTTGGGCTCGCCGTCCTCCTCGTGCCCCGACGGTGTGGGGGTCGTCGGGGCGGCGTGGGCCGGGAGGGGTCCGGCGAGCACGGTCAGTGCGGCGATCACGGCCACCACGGGTGTCAACCAGCGGCGTAGGGGTGCCGTCACAATGTTCCCTTCCGTCGACCGCCGACCGGGTTAGCTGACGGGTTCGGGGCGGAAGTGGCCCCTACCGCTGACGCGGATTCACCCCACGTACCTGGGTCCCCGGCTCGCCGGTTGGCGATTGGGCGGCGGCACCGCAGGCGCCGCTTCGCGCCTTCATCGGTAACCGGCAGCGAGGTTACCCGAGAGTCGACCGAGTGAGCTACGCCTGGATGCCGACCAAAAGTGTCATTTCGCCATAGCGTTGAGTGACCAGTGACGTGGTTCTCAGGGTGGATGCCCGATCTGGTCACGCTGAGGAGTGTCACCATGTCGTATCCGTGCTCCTGTTCGACTGCGGCCACCGGTCGGTGGCCGTGGATGGGGGTGGGGTCCGCGTCTGATCCGGCTCGTCGGGGCGACCCGTTCGCGGTGAGATGAGTGCGGCCAACGCCTCCGACCGGTCCGGTTCCGGTCGCGGGGCGGGAGCGCCGGCGGACGGTGTGGCATCGGTGCGCCCGGCGGCGGTCACCACCGCGGCCAGCCCGGTGGTCAGCGGCACGGCGGCGATCAGACCGAGCGTGGCGACCGCGCTGCGGACGATTTCCTGCGCGAGGAACTCGCTGGTGAGGATCTGCCCGATCGGCCGCGAGTCGGCGGTGAGCAGGAGCAGCAGGGGTAGCGACGCCCCCGCGTACGCCAGCACGATGGTGTTGACAGTGGAGGCGATGTGCGCGCGGCCGACCCGCGTGGCCGCACGGTACAGCTGCAGCCGGGTCAGCCCCGGGTTCGCGTTCGCCAGCTCGGTGACGGTGGCCGCCTGGGTGACCGTCACGTCGTCGAGCACCCCGAGCGAGCCGATGATGATCCCCGCGAGCAGCAGGCCGTGCAGGTCCACGTCACCCTGGAACATCGACAGCGTCGTCGCGTCCTCGCTGCCGAAGCCGGTGAGGTGGGTCGCGGCCGTGGCGATGGTGGCGAGCACGCCGGTCAGTACCAGGCTGCCCAGGGTGCCGAGCACCGCGACCGAGGTCTGCGCGGTGACCCCGTGCGTCAGGTAGAGCACCACGAACATGATCAGGGCGGCGCCGACCACCGCCACCAGCAGGGGTGACCTGCCGGCGCCGATGCCTGGCAGCACGAAGGTGAGCAGGATGGCGAAGCTGGCGGCCAGCCCGGCGAGCGCGGCCAGGCCTCGCCACCGGCCGAACGCGATGATCGCGGCGGCGAAGACCACCGCCAGCCACACCATCGGGGTGCCGCGCTGGTGCTCGGCGATGTTCCAGTTGCTGATGGTGGGATCGGTCGGGTCGGTCAGCTCGACCAGGATGACCTCGTCGCCGACCTCGACCCGGGGTGCGCCGGGCCCGTCGGGAACCGGTGTCTGCACCTGCTGGCCGGCGGCCGGCCCCTCGTCCACCCGGACGTCGACGGTGCCGCACGGCCCGGCACCGACCTCCGGCGTGCCCTCGGGGCTCGCCGGGACCGGCGGGCACGGCTCGGTCACCACCCGGGTCACCGTGCCGGGGTAGCGCGGCACGTCCGCTCCGCCGTCGGTCTGCGGTGACCCGCCGCGCGGCCAGAGCAGCACGGCGGCGAGCACGGTGGCGATGAAGAGGGGCACCACCGTCACGACGAGGATCCGTCGTACCCGGGGCGGGGCGGACGGAGCGGGGTGGGTGTGGTCGGAACCCAAGGCGAGACTCCCAACGATCCGGTGCGGGATACGTGTCAGTGGTCGGGTCGGTTCACCGTGGCCGTGGAAACCCGACCAGAGGCGCGGCGGATCGCTGGCTGACGACCGCTCGATCACGGACGGTCAGCGCCCGGCCCGGTCGGCCGGAGGCGGCGCCACGTCGCGGTGGCGACGTGGCCCGGCTGTGCAGCGGCATGCGGAGGGCCATCGTGGGAGATGCTAGCCAGGCCGACCCGCGGATGCAGGTCGTGACGGAGTGTCGGGTGGTCGAACCGCTCGCGGGGCGGCCCCCGACCCGTCATGTTGGAGTCATGCCCACTCCGTCGGACCGCCAGCAGCACGACGCCCCCGCGATGCGGCACGCCGGGCACGGCAAGCACGGCGGGCACGACAAGCACGCCGGGCACGATCCGGCCATGTTCCGTCGTCGCTTCTGGGTCTGCCTGGCGCTCACCATCCCGGTGGTCCTGACCAGTCACCTGGTGTGGGATCAGTTGGGCCTGCGCGAGGACGTCCCCGGCCGGTCCTGGGTGGGCCCGCTGCTCGGCTCGATCGTGTTCTGGTGGGGCGGTTGGCCGTTCCTGGTCGGCGCGGTCCGGGAGGTGCGGGACCGGGCGCCCGGCATGATGCTGCTGGTCGCGATGGCGATCACCGTCGCCTACACCGCGTCACTGGCCACCAGCGTGGGCGCCTTCGATCTGGATTTCTGGTGGGAGTTGGCCGCGCTGGTCACCATCATGCTGCTCGGGCACTGGCAGGAGATGAAGGCCATCGGGCAGGCCCGGGGCGCTCTCGCGGCGCTGGCCGCACTGCTACCGGACGAGGCCGAGCGGGTGGCTGCGGACGGGCGGGTCGAGGCGGTTCCGCTGACCGACCTGCGGGTCGGTGACGTGGTGCTGGTCCGGCCGGGGAGCCGGGTGCCGGCGGACGGCGGCATCGTCGACGGCAGCGCCGAGCTGGACGAGTCGATGATCACTGGCGAGTCGCGGCCGGTCGCCCGTTCAACGGGCGACCGGGTGGTGGCCGGCACCGTCGCCACCGACTCCGCGATCCGGGTCCGTGTCGAGGCGGTGGGTGAGCAGACCGCGCTCGCCGGCATCCAGCGGATGGTCGCGCAGGCCCAGGGCTCCGGCGGGCGGGCCCAACTGCTGGCCGACCGGTTCGCCGCCGCGCTGTTCTACCTGGCCACCGGCACCGCCGTGCTGACCGTGCTGGTCTGGACGGCGCTCGGCCAGCCCGACGAGGCGGTCGTTCGCGCGGTCACCGTACTGGTGATCGCCTGCCCGCACGCGCTGGGTCTCGCCATCCCGCTGGTCGTCGCGCTCTCCACCGCGCTGGCCGCGCGGTCCGGGATCCTTCTCAAGGACCGGTTGGCGTTGGAGCGGATGCGGACCGTCGGCGCGGTGCTCTTCGACAAGACCGGCACCCTCACCCGGGGTGAGCACGTGGTCACCGACGTGGTGTCGGCGGCGGGTGCCGAGCGGGACGAGGTCCTGCGGATCGCGGCGGGCGTCGAGTCGGAGAGTGAGCATCCGTTGGCCCGGGCGATCGTGGCGGCGGCCGGGCCCGCCGGTCCGGCCCCGGCCGCCGGGTTCCGGTCGCTGCCGGGCCGCGGGGTGCAGGCCACCATCGACGGTACGGAGTACGCGGTGGGCGGGCCGGCGCTGCTGCGAGGGCTGGGCCTGACGCTCCCGGCGGAGCTGGAGGCGGCGACCGGGCCGTGGTCGGCGCGGGGTGCCGCGGTGCTGCATCTGGTGCGGCTGCCGGAGACCGTGCTCGGCGCGTTCGCGTTGACCGACGAGGTGCGTCCGGAGGCCCGGCGGGCCATCGACGAGCTGCGTGCCGAGGGCGTCCGGAGCATCGCCATGATCACCGGCGACGCCCGGTCGGTGGCCGACGCGGTCGCGGCCGAACTCGGCTTCCGGCCCGGCGTCGACGAGGTCTTCGCCGAGGTGCTTCCGGCGGAGAAGGACGACCGGGTGGCCGACCTCCAGCGGCGAGGGTTGACCGTGGCGATGGTCGGTGACGGGGTGAACGACGCACCGGCGTTGGCTCGGGCGGACGTGGGCATCGCGATCGGCGCGGGCACCGACGTGGCGATCGAGTCCGCCGGGGTGGTGCTGGCGTCGTCGGACCCGCGCGGGGTGGGTGCCGTGGTCCGGCTGTCCCGGGCGTCGTACCGGAAGATGCGGCAGAACCTGGCCTGGGCGGCGGGCTACAACGTGGTGGCGCTGCCGCTGGCGGCGGGGGTGCTGGCCTGGGCCGGCGTGGCGTTGAGCCCGGCGCTGGCCGCGGTGCTGATGTCCGCGTCCACCATCGTGGTGGCGCTCAACGCGCAGTTGCTGCGCTGGGTCCGTCTCGGCCCGGCGTCGGACTGAGGGCGGTCAGCCGCGCTTCATCAGCCGGCCGACCGCCGCCATCATCTCGGTGGCCATCTCGTCGGCCCGGCCCTCGGCCGCCCCCTCGTGCATGCAGTGCCGGGCGTGCCCGTCCAGCAGCCCCAGCGCCACCTTGTCGAGTGCGGCCTGGATCGCGGAGATCTGGGTGAGCACGTCGATGCAGTAGCGATCGTCCTCGACCATCTTCTCGATGCCGCGGACCTGCCCCTCGACGCGGCGGAGCCGCGCGAGCAGCTGGTCCTTGCTGGCGGTGTAGCCCCGGATCGGGGTGGGTGCGGTCATGCCGACCAGGATAGCGTACCCCCCAGGGGTATGGTACGGTCCTCTCCTGACCGGATACCCCCACCGGGTACCGGTAACGTACGCAGGCAGAGGTCTGCCTCCAGCTTACCCCCTGGGGGTATGGGCTGCGGAGGCGGCGAAGGGAGACAGTGCGATGGTTACCACGACGTACCAGGTGCAGGGCATGACCTGTGGGCACTGCGTCAGCGCGGTGAGTGCCGAGGTTGGCGCCATCCCCGGTGTCCAGGATGTCCAGGTCGACCTCGCGTCCGGCCAGGTCACGGTCAGCAGCGACCAGCCGCTGGACACGGGGGTCGTCCGAGCCGCCGTCGACGAGGCCGGCTACGACCTCGTCGACGCGTGATCGGAGGGCCGGCATGCGCACCGTGACGAGACTGGCCGGGTTCGCTGTCGGTCTGGCGGCGGTCTTCGGCGCGACGTACGGGGTCGGCCAGCTGGTCGACGCCCCGGTCGTCGAAAGCCGGCACGACAGCGGTGCCGAGCACGACGAAACGGGGAAGCACGACGAGGCGGCCGACCGGCTCCCCGGCGGCCTGCTCGTCTCCGACCGCGGCTACACCCTCGAACCGGTCGACGCCCCGGCCGACGAGTTCGCCTTCCGGATCACCGGGCCGGACGGCCGACCGGTGACCCGGTACGACGTGGCGCACGACAAGCAGATGCACCTGATCGTCGCCCGGCGGGATCTCTCCGGCTTCCGTCACGTGCACCCCGACCTGGCCCCGGACGGCACCTGGCGGGTCGACACCCCGCTGGCCGGCCCCGGTCAGTGGCGGGCGTTCGCCGACTTCACCCCGACCGGGGGTGAGGCGCTGACCCTCGGCGTGGACGTGACCGTCCCCGGTGCGCTGACCGAACGGCCGCTACCCGCCCCGGCGACCAGCACCACCGTCGACGGCTACACGGTCACCCTGACCGGCTCGCCGCAGCCCGGTCGCACGTCAGCGCTCACCCTGACCATCAGCCGCAACGGGCAGCCGGTCACCGACCTCGAGCCCTACCTGGGCGCGTACGGGCACCTGGTCGCGCTGCGCCGGGGCGACCTGGCGTACCTGCATGTGCACCCGGACGGGACGCCCGGCGACGGGCGGACGCAACCCGGCCCGGCCGTCACCTTCCTCGCCGAGGTGCCCTCGGCGGGCAGCTACCGGCTCTATCTCGACTTCCGGCACGGCGGGACGGTGCGCACCGCCGAGTTCACCGTCGTCACCGGCACTCCACCGGCCGGCACCCCACCCGCCGGCACCCCGCCGACCGACGCCCCGCCGACCGGGGGAGCCCCGAGCGGACCCGCACCGACCGGCGGCGCCGACCACGGCACCCCCGGGCACGGGCACAACTGACGGGACCAGACGATGACCACCACCAGCAGACCGTTGCCTGAGGCGCCGAACCGGATCGAGTTGGCGATCGGCGGGATGACCTGCGCCGCCTGCGCCGCCCGGATCGAGAAGAAGCTCAACCGGATGGACGGGGTGAGCGCCACCGTCAACTACGCCACCGAGAAGGCGACCGTCCGGTACACCGACGACGTCACGCCGGACGACCTGATCGAGACCGTCCAGAAGACCGGCTACACGGCCGCACTGCCGGCCCCACCCACCGACGTGGCCGGCGGGCAGTCGGTGGACCCGCTGGAGGGCCCGCGTACCCGACTCTGGGTCTCGGTGGTACTCAGCGTGCCGGTGGTCCTGCTGGCCATGGTCCCGGCCTGGCAGTTCGACTACTGGCAGTGGCTGTCACTGACCCTGGCCGCCCCGGTGGTGGTCTGGGGTGGGCTGCCGTTCCACCGGGCGGCCTGGACCAACCTGCGGCACGGCGCGGCAACCATGGACACCTTGGTCTCGCTCGGCACCCTGGCGGCCTTCGGCTGGTCGCTCTGGGCGCTCTTCCTCGGTGACGCCGGAATGCCCGGGATGACGCACCCGTTCCGCTTCGACATCACCCGCACCGACGGTGCCGGCAACATCTACCTGGAGGCGGCCGCCGGGGTGACCGTGTTCATCCTGGCCGGTCGCTACTTCGAGGCCCGATCCAAGCGGACCGCCGGTGCCGCCCTGCGCGCCCTGCTCGAACTCGGCGCCAAGGAGGTGGCGGTGCTGCGCGACGGGGTGGAGACCCTGATCCCGGTGGATCAGCTCGCCGTCGGTGACCGGTTCGTGGTCCGCCCCGGAGAGAAGATCGCCACCGACGGGGTGGTCGACGAGGGCACCTCCGCCGTCGACGCCAGCATGCTCACCGGTGAGTCGGTGCCGGTCGAGGTCGGCCCGGGCGACGGCGTGGTCGGCGCCACCATCAACGCGGGCGGGCGGCTGGTCGTCACCGCGACCCGGGTCGGCGCGGACACCCAGCTCGCCCGGATGGCCGACCTGGTCGAGCAGGCGCAGAGCGGCAAGGCGGCCGTGCAGCGGCTGGCGGACCGGATCTCGGGTGTCTTCGTACCGATCGTCATCACGCTGGCCGTCGGCACGCTCGGCTGGTGGCTCGGCACCGGGGCCGGCCCGACCGCCGCGTTCACCGCCGCCGTGGCCGTACTGATCATCGCTTGCCCGTGCGCGCTCGGCCTGGCCACTCCGACGGCGCTGCTGGTCGGCACCGGCCGGGGTGCTCAGCTCGGTGTGCTGATCAAGGGGCCGGAGGTGCTGGAGTCGACCCGGCGGGTGGACACCGTGGTGCTCGACAAGACCGGCACCGTGACGACCGGCCGGATGACCCTGGTGGACGTGGTGCCGGCGAGTGGTGAGGACCGTGCCGAGCTGCTCCGGCTCGCCGGTGCGGTGGAGGCCGCCTCCGAGCACCCGATCGCCCGCGCGGTCGCCGCGGGTGCCGCCGAGGCCGGCGCGCTGCCCCCGGTGACCGGCTTCCGTAACCTCGAGGGGCTCGGCGTGACCGCCACGGTCGACGGGCGGCTCGTGCTGGTCGGCCGGCCGGGGCTGCTGCGCGAGCGCGGGATCGACGTACCCCCGGAGATCGAGTGGGCCGTGAGCGACGCCGAGGCCGCCGGCCGTACGGCGATCGTCGCCGGCTGGGACGGGCAGGCCCGAGGCGTGCTCGCGGTCGCCGACGTGGTCCGGCCGACCAGCCGGGCGGCGGTGGCCCGGCTGCGCGCGCTGGGGCTCACCCCGGTCCTGCTGACCGGCGACAACACGACCGTGGCCCGCGCGGTCGCGGCCGAGGTGGGCGTCGACGAGGTGATCGCCGAGGTGCTGCCGGCGGGGAAGGTCGACGTGGTCAGGCGCCTCCAGGCCGAGGGGCGTTCGGTGGCGATGGTCGGCGACGGGGTCAACGACGCCCCGGCGTTGGCCCAGGCCGACCTCGGGCTGGCCATGGGCACCGGCACCGACGTGGCGATCGAGGCGTCCGACCTCACCCTCGTCCGGGGCGACCTGGATGCGGCGGTGGACGCCATCCGGTTGTCGCGCCGCACGCTCGGCATCATTCGCGGCAACCTGTTCTGGGCGTTCGGCTACAACGTGGCGGCCCTGCCGTTGGCCGCCGTCGGGCTGCTCAACCCGATGATCGCTGGCGCCACGATGGCGCTGTCCTCGGTCTTCGTGGTGGCCAACAGTCTGCGGCTACGCCGGTTCCGTCCGGCCGCCTCCGATGAGGGGCTCTGACGCGGAGACGGTTGGACCCGAGGTGGCCGGGGTACTGCTGAGGTCGTAGGCGACGCTTGCGATGGAGGTTGGCAATGGGTTTCGACGACAAGATCAACAACGCCACCGAGGACGCGGCCGGCAAGCTGAAGGAAGGCGCCGGGCGGGCCACCGACAACGAGCGGCTCGAGGCCGAGGGTCGCAATGACCAGGCCGGAGCCAAGCTCAAGCAGGCGGGCGAGAAGATCAAGGACGCCTTCAAGAGCTGACGTACGACGTAACCCGCACGCCGGGCCGGTGATCGATCACCGGCCCGGCGTGCTGTCTGTGGGGCTGTGCCGGTAACCCTGAGAACCCCCTGATTCCGTCGCCGGGGACCGCCTCCGCGTGGCGATACCTGCTAACTTCTATTGGCATGTGCAAGGGCTGGTTATGAGCAGCGCTCCAGCGCCGAGCGGCGACGACCTGGTCCGGGTGCTGGCCACCCTGGCCAACCCGCACCGGCTGCGGGTCGTCGCCGCGCTGGCCCGCGAGCGTGCGTACGTCAGCGGGCTGGCCCGGCAACTGGGCATCAGCCGAGCGCTGCTGCAGGTCCACCTACGGAAGTTGGCGGCGGCCGGGCTGGTCACCGCCCGCCTGGAGTTGTCGGAGGACGGGAAGGCCATGAACTACTACGAGGTGGAGCCGTTCGTGCTCACACTCACCCCCGAGATCATCGCGGCGGCGGTCGAGACGCTGACCGTGCCCGACTCGGCCGAGCAACCAGGAGCGGCGCGATGAGCGAACACGACTGGACCGAGGTGGTCGGCGCGATCGGCATCTTCGCCCTGCTGATCAGCGTGTTCACGGTGACCGTCGTCCAGCTGGCCAAGACCCGGCGGGCCCGGCTCGAATCGGCCCGCGCGGACGACTACCGCCGGCTCGCCGAGACGGCCACCCAGGCCCAGGAGGAGAACGCCCGACTGCTCGCGGCGATGGACGGTCGGCTGGGCGGAATGGAAACGCGGATGACGACCCTCGAACGCGTCCTGCGCGAGGTCGACTGACCTCTCGACGAAAAGGCCCCGGGCCGCCGAGCGGCTACTCGACGGCCCGGGTGGAAGCAGCATCACCTCGCCCAACAGGCGAGGTTCACCGGCAACGCTCCTTCCCGGAGAGGACAGCACCTCATGCTGCGCGTACGCAAATCCGCCGTCGGCTGGGCGGTCGCCCTGGCCCTCACAGCCGCCGGACTGACCCCGCCGAGCCCGGCCGCCGCCCGCCCCACCATCGACTGGCACCCCTGCGCCGAGGACGCCACCGCCGAGTGCGGCACCCTTTCGCTCCCGGTCGACTGGAACCGACCCCGGGGGGAACGCTTCGACCTGGCGCTGGCACGCCGGGTCGCCACCGACCCGGGAGTCCGGACGGGTTCGCTGGTGTTCGGCCCCGGTGGGCCAGGCGACAGCGGGGTCGCCCGGGTGCTGACCGGCAGTTCCCGGTTCAGCGCCGATCTGCGCCGCCGGTTCGACATCGTCAGCTTCGACCCGCGCGGCACCGGGCGCAGCAACCCGGTGATCTGTTCGAGGGAACTGCTCGCCCGGCAGCCGCAGGTGATCGCCGACCAGGCGCAGTTCGACGCCACCCTGGCCGACAACGCTCTGCTACGTGCTGACTGCCGGGCCCGTACCGGCCCGATCTACGACCAGGTGGACACGACCAGCGCCGCCCGCGACCTCGACGCGGTCCGCGCCGCGCTCGGCGAGCAACGGCTGACCTTCCACGGCAGCTCGTACGGCACCCTGCTCGGGGAGCGGTACGCGGAGCTGTATCCCGAACGGGTGCGGGCCGTGGTGCTGGAGGCCCCGATGGATCACAGCCTCGGCACTCGCGCCTTCCTCGACACCCAGGCCGTCACCGCCGAGGGCGCGTTCGACGAGTTCCTGGACTGGTGTGCCCGGCCCGCCGACTGCGCGCTGCACGGTCGGGACGCCCGCGCGATCTGGGCCGGGCTGCACGCCCGGGCCGAGCGCGGCACGCTGACCGACCCGGACCGGGCCGGGGCCGCGCTCGCCCCGTTCGAGCTGAGCCGGCTCGCCCACAAGAAGCTCTACGAGACCCGGTGGTGGCCGGAGCTGGCCGACTGGATCACCAGGATGGACGCCTCCGCCTCGCCGACCACGGCACCTCCGGCCGACGTCACGTCGACCGGCGACGCCGTGGCCCCGTACCCGTTCGCGGTCTTCTGCCAGGACTGGAGCCTGCCCGTCCGTGACTACCAGGAGTACGCCGGACACCTACGTCGGATGGCCCGGCTCGCGCCGGACCTGCGCTACCCGCCGGTCCTGTTCGCCCTCGCCACCTGCCTGGGCACCCCGACGCCGGTCGCCAACCCGCAGCACCGGTTGCGGGTCCGCACCGAGGTGCCGCTACTGCTTGCCGCGACCGTGCACGACCCGGCGAGCGGGTACAACTGGGCCACCAACGTGGCGCGACAGTTGGGTCGGCACGGCGCGCTGCTCACGTACCAGGGGTGGGGGCACGGCAGCTACACCACCAGCCCGTGCGTGGGGCGAGCCCTCGACTCCTACCTGATCGATCAGGTGGTGCCCGCCCGGGGCACCACCTGCCCGGCCGTCCAACCCGGCGGGTGACCGTATGCCGCCGGCCGTCGGGGACTCCCCCGGTGGCCGGCGGCGTGGGCCATCGAGGCGACCAGTGCGGCTCGGACGTCGATCAGGGGCGTCGGGCGGCGCGGACGACCACGTCGTGCAGCGTGTTTTCCTGGCCCTCGGGGCCGGTCACCGTGCGCTGGTGCTCCGTCGCGGTGGTGATCTCCCAGCTGGCGCTGTCCAGGCCGGCGGTGATGTCCGGGAGGGTGACCGATGCCTCGGTGGGCGGGTGGTGACCGTGCCCGGTCGCTCCCGGGGCGTGCAGATGCCCGACGATCAGCAGGGTGCCGCCGGGTTCCACCCAAGCGGCGATGCGGTCGTAGAAGGCCAACTGCGGCATCGCGGGGTGCGCGTAGTGCGTCGTGACCAGGTCGAACCGCGCACCGGGGTCCCAGACCGTCAGGTCCGCTTCCACCCACCGCACGCGCTCGGACACCTGGCTGCTCGTGGCGCGGTCGGCGGCGCGGGCGAGGGCTTCGGAGGCGATGTCGACCGCGGTGACCTGCCAGCCGTGGGAGGCGAGCCAGACCGCCTCGGCGCCGGTGCCGCACCCGGCATCCAGTGCCGTCCCCGGTGCCAGGCCGCTCGTCTCGTGGGCCAGATACGGGTGCGGTGGGCTTCCGGCCCCCGCTCTGTTCCCGTGCGCCTGATGCCAGTGCCGTTCCCAGTAGTCCTTGTCGAACTCGTGCTGCTCGGCCATCTGACCTGCTCCTTCGCGCGTCACCGGCGACTGTGGCCGAGACGGCAGCAGTACGCAAACTTTGTTGCCAGAATGGCAAGATCGGCGTTACCCCGTGAGCCGAGCCGCCCTCAGCTCCAGGTACCGCTGCTCGGGCAGGCTCGTGGTGCCCCGCGCCGCCGCCAGGTACGCCGCCCGGGCCGCCTCGACCTCACCGGCCAGCTCCAGCAGGTGGGCCCGGACGGCGGCAAGCCGGTGGTGCCCGGCGGTGCGCTCGTCGGCGTCCAAGGGTGTGAGCAGGGCGAGCCCGGCGCGTGGGCCGTCCACCATGGCCACCGCCACCGACTGGTTGAGGGTGACCATCGGGTTCGGCGCGATTCGGGCCAGCAGCCGGTAGAGGGCGACGATCTGCCGCCAGTCCGTCTGCGCTGCCGTCGGCGCCTCGGCGTGCACCGCGGCGATCGCCGCCTGGAGCTGGTACGGGCCGGGCGGCGACCAGGTCAGCGCCTCGGTGATCAGGGCGATTCCCTCCGCGATGGCGGCTGCGTCCCACCGTGTGCGGTCCTGCTCGGCCAGCGGGACCAGCTCCCCGTCCGGGCCGAGCCGAGCCGCCCGGTGCGAGTCGGTGAGCAGCATCAGCGCCAGCAGCCCGGCCACCTCGCCGTCGTCGGGCAGCAACCCGTGCAGGATGCGGGCCAGCCGGATCGCCTCGCCGGTCAGCTCGGCCCGGTGCAGGTCCGGCCCGCTCGACGCGGTGTACCCCTCGTTGAAGATCAGGTAGAGCACGCGGCGCACCGTTCGCAGTCGCTCGTCCCGCTCACCCGGCCCCGGCATGGTGAACCGGGCTCCAGCGGCCTCGATCCGCTGCTTGGCCCGGCGGATCCGTTGGCTCATCGTCGCCTCCGGCACCAGGTGCGCCCGGGCGATCTGGGCGGTGCTGAGACCGCCGACCGCACGCAGCGTGAGCGTCACCTGCGCCGAGGGGGTCAGCGCCGGGTGGCAGCAGAGGAACAGCAGCGTGAGCGTGTCGTCGGCGTCCGGGACGGCCGGTTCCGTGTCGGCTGCCGGTGCCACCCCGGCGTACCCCGGCTCGCGCAGCGCCACCGCCACCTCGCGGTCCCGGCGAGCGCTCTCGCTGCGCCACTCGTCGGTGAGCCGGCGGGTGGCCACGGTGAGCAACCAGGCGCGGGGGTTGTCCGGTACGCCCTGCCCGGGCCACTGCGTCGCGGCGGCGAGCAGTGCCTCCTGGACCGCGTCCTCACACCGGTCGAACTGGCCGTGCCGACGGACCAGCAGGCCGAGGACCTGCGGCGCGAGCGTGCGCAGCAGATCCTCGACCGTCCGGTCGTCGGTCACATCTCCGTCCCGGCCTCGTCCATGATCGGGCGGACCTCCATCGCGCCGCCGTGCCGCACGTCCGGCCAGCGGGCGGCGATCTCCGCGGCCCGCTGCGGGGTGTCGCACTCGACGGTCAGGTAGCCGGCGAACTGCTCCTTGCTCTCCATGAACGGCCCGTCGACGACCTCGGTGTTGCCGTTCACGAGCCGGACCGTCAACGTCTGCGACGGGTTGGCCAGCGCCTGACCGCCGACCAGCTCGCCGGTCTCGGTCAGCTCCTCCATGATCTTGTCGACCTCGCCGAAGAGGGCGGTGCGGTCCTGCTCGGTCAGCTCCTCGTTGAAGCCGGGTCGGTTCCAGATCAGCAGCATGTACTTCACGGCGATGCTCCTCGGGCCTTGGTCGCACCCCGGTCGGGGCGCGGCTCAGCGGAGGGTCGGAGCAGCCGCCCCGTTTCCCTACCCGCGTCCCGAAGAACATCGCAGAAAGTTCCGTCGGCGGCGCTCCCACGCCGGACGGATCAGCGTGAGTCGGGTCGGCCGGGCACCTGTCGAGGTTTCCCGCCGCCGCCGACATCCAGGGATGCCCGGTCGGCCGCCGACGTACCGGACGACCATCCCTCGGCGTCCCGGACGCTGAGTCGGTGTCGGGTGACGCCGGGGAAGAGCGTGTCCAACCGCTCCCGGACGGCCTCGCCACGCGCCGCGAGCACCGGCAGCAGCCGTTCCGGCCCGGCCGTCTCGGCCGCCGCCTGGTCCGCCGCGTCGGTGGCCGTACGCAGCCGTTCGCCGATCCGCAGCGCGAACGCGTTGAGGAAGGACTCGTCCCACACCTTCGTCCGCCGTCCGGCCCCCGGTCGGCGCTCGGCCCGCCCCCGCAGCATCGCGGCGGTCGCCTGGACCAGCAGCGAGGTGTAGAGCAGCTCCACCGCCACCAGATCCGCCGGCCAGCCCAGCACCGTGGCGAAACCCAGGTCGTCGGACCAGACCGCCTCGCACCGGTTCGCCGCCGCCACCTCCTGCACCAGCAGCGCCTTCGCGCCCGCGTACGGGGCGTCGGTGCTCAGGCGTACCCCGCCGGGCAGGTCGCCGCTCGCCGATCCGGCGGCCAGCAGCGCCTCGTCGATGCTGTGCCGGGCGATCAGCTCCTGCGCCTTGCCGGTCAGGGCCTCCGCCTCGGCCGGGAAGGTCGTCGACTCGGCCTTGGCCAGCAGCGCCCGTACCCGGTTCAGCATCGGCGACCCGCTGCGGGCCGTACCGGTCGGTCGGGCGGTCGCCGCGCCGCTCGACCCGGGTGGCGGGCGCAGCACCGCGATCGGCGGCAGGCTCTCCACCAGCGCGAGTACGTCGACGGCGGCGCGGAGCGTGTCGGCCCGGTCGAGCCCTTCCCGGGTGGCCCAGCCGGCCAGCACGCTACGGTCGTCATCCCCCGCGGTGCCCGCCAACTCGTGCAGCTGCTCGTCCCACCAGGCCGGGACCGGCTCGGCCTGGTCGCGCCGCTGGGCGGCCATGGCATCGCGGACCAACCGGGCCGAGCGGGCGTCGAGCCGCCGGGCGGTGATCCGGTCCACGTCGACCGGCTGCCAGCCGCGTGGCCAGAGCCGCCCCAGGCCGCGTACCAGGCGGCGCAGCAGCGCCGCGTCGACCGCTTCGGTGCCGTCCGCCGTGCCGGTGCCGACCATCAGTTGGTCCAGCTGCCGTTCGGCCTGCCGTACGTCGGTGCCGCGCACCGCCGCGAGCGCGTTGGCGACGAGTTCGTCCGCGTCCGGCACAGGCACCTCCTCGGGTTCCGCTGCCTTCTTGAGCTCCGCTGCCTTCAGGCTCCATGATCATGCCGCTAGTCGGGCGGGAGTCGCGAAACGGGGATGTCGCCGCAAGCCGGGACGTCCCGTGGTGGCTTCGGCGGGCATGGATCGTCCAGTTCGGGGTAGTTCGGCCCTGACCCGACGTGGACGCGAGGTGTGTGGTGGCCAATTCGAGCCTGCCGAGAACACGCACGGTCGACGTCCCGGACGGCCGTTCCTCCACGCTCGTCGGCGTCCTGATCGGCGTGGCGATCATGGCGGCGGTGGATGAGATCGTCTTCCACCAGTTACTGGCCTGGCACCACTTCTACGATCGGTCCACCCCGTCGGTGGCGCTGCTCTCGGACGGGCTGCTGCACGCCGCCGAGGTGATCGCCCTGGTCGGCGGGTTCTTCTGGTTCGCCGACCTGCGCCGGCGGCGCACCCTCTCGACCCGGCTGGCCTGGGGTGGCTTCCTGCTCGGCGCCGGAGGGTTCCAGCTCTTCGACGGGCTGGTCGACCACAAGGTGCTCCGACTGCACCAGATCCGTTACGGCGTCCACCTGGTGCCGTACGACGTGGTGTGGAACGTCGCCGGCGCGGTGCTGCTGCTGGCCGGTGTGGCCGTGGTGTGGTCGGCCCGGTCCCGCCGGGCGGGCGGCGGCGCCCGGTGACGGTGGTCGCGCAACCTGCGCTCGCGCATGGCGGGCATGTGGCGGAGGGGCCGGGCTGGTTCCCGCTGCTCCCGGTTGTCGTGCTGGCGGGCGGCTATCTGCTGGCCGCCGTACGCGATCCGCGGGGTTGGGACCACCGGCGCACGGCTGCCTGGCTGGTCGGCTGCGCCCTGCTGGCGGTCGCCGTCGGGCCGCTGGGTCAGCTCCCCGACGACCCGCGCGGGCACATGGCGCAGCACCTGCTGCTCGGCATGCTGGCCCCGCTCGGGCTGGTGCTCGGCGCCCCGGTCACCCTGCTGCTGCGGGTCGCCACACCGCCGGTACGCCGGGCGGCGGGCCGGCTGCTGCGCGCCCGCCCGCTGCACCTGCTCTCCCACCCGGTCACCGCCGCGCTGCTCAGCACCGGTGGGTTGGCGCTGGTGCTGCTCACCCCGCTGTACGCGGCGGCGGAACGCCAACCCGCCCTGCACCACGCTCTGCACGTGCACTACGTGGCCGCCGGGTACCTGGTCGCCTGGTCGCTGGCTGGACCGGACCCCGCGCCCCGACGCCCCGGGCTGGCGGTACGGGTCGGCGCGCTGCTCGGCGCGGCGGCCGGGCACTCCGCGCTCGCCAAGTACCTCTACGCGCAGGCCGGAACCCTCCCGCCCGGCCTCACCGACCCCGACCCGGCGGCGTTCCGCTCCGCCGCCCAACTCATGTACTACGGCGGTGACATCGCGGAGCTGCTACTGGCCATCGCCCTCTTCGCCACCTGGTACCACCGCCGATCCCGCCCCCGCCCCTCCCGCCCTTCGCAGTTGATCAAGAAGTTTGCGTCACCCGGGGACGGTCCCTTGACGCAAACCTCTTGATCAACGCGGGGGTGGGGTGGGTCAGGTGCGTTGTGGCCAAACGCTGAGGATTTCCTCGACCGGCAGGACGTCCCGCTCCGGGTGCGGCGCCGGGGCGGGCTTGGCCGCGGGTGTTCGGTCGAAGCGGGGCGCCGGAGCCGGCTGGATCTCGCCGCCCACCTCGACGAAGGTGTCCCGGGCGGCGTTGTGCGGGTGCTGGTGCGCCTCGCCGGGGGCGAGCACCGGCGCGACGCAGGCGTCCAGGTCGGCGAAGACCGCCGTCCACTCGTCCCGGGTCCGTTCGGCGAACCGCTCGGTGAACCGGTGGCGCAGCTCGTCCCAGCCGCTCGGGTCGTACTGGTCGGGCAGGTCCGGGTCGTCGGCGAGGTCGAGGCCGGTGAGCAGTACGGCGTAGAAGGCCGGTTCCATCGCGCCGACGGCCATGAATCCGCCGTCGGCGGTCCGGTACGTGTCGTAGAACGGCGCCCCGCCGTCGAACATGTTGCGCCCGCGCGGCGCGGACCACGCGCCGGAATTGAGCAGCCCGTGCAGGAATGAGGTGAGCAGCGCCGAGCCGTCCACCATCGCCGCGTCGACCACCTGGCCGATGCCGGAGCGTTCCCGCTCCAGCAGTGCCGCCAGCACGCCGACGGCGAGCAGCATGCCGCCCCCGCCGAAGTCGCCGAGCAGGTTCATCGGCGCGTACGGGCGCTCGCCGGCGCGGCCCAGCGGCTCCAACGCCCCGGCGACCGCGATGTAGTCGATGTCATGCCCGGCCCGGGCCGCCAGCGGGCCGTCCTGACCCCAGCCGGTCATCCGCGCGTACACCAGCCGGGGGTTGCGGGCCCGGCAGACCTCCGGCCCGAAGCCGAGCCGCTCGGCCACCCCCGGCCGGTACGCCTCGACCAGTACGTCCGCCCGCTCGACCAGGCGCAGCAGGTCCACCATCCCGGCCGGGGACTTCAGGTCCAGCGCGGTGACTCGCCGGCCCCGCTGCAACGGCCCGCCGGTCGGCGCGGCCAGTCGCCCCGCACCCGGTCTACCCGGGCGGTCGACCCGCACCACGTCCGCGCCGAGGTCCGCGAGCACCATGCAGCCGAACGGTGCCGGGGCGAGGCTCGCGAGTTCGACCACCCGCACTCCGGCGAGGGGCCCACCGCGCGCCGACCCGGCCGGCTCGCCGGACGCCGTCACGCGACGCTCAAGATCCGCTTGGCGCCGTCCCGCGCGCCGGTGTCCCGGCCTCGTGGGCCACGGACCACGTACGCCTCAGAGGGCACGGGCGATCAACTCCTTCATGATCTCGTTGGTGCCACCGTAGATCTTCTGGACGCGGGCGTCGGCGTACATCCGGGCGATCGGGTACTCCGTCGTGTAGCCGTAGCCGCCGAACAGTTGCAGGCACCGGTCGATGACCTCGCACTGCCCGTCGGTGAGCCACGACTTCGCCATCGCGGCCGTCGCCACGTCCAGGTCGCCGCGCGTGTGCCGGACGATGCAGTCGTCCAGGAAGACCCGGCTGACGCGGGTGCGGGTGGCGCACTCGGCGAGCACCATCCGGGTGTTCTGGTGGCCCATCAGCGTCTTGCCGAAGGCGGTGCGCTCCTTGGCGTACGCGACGGTCAGCTCGACCGCGCGTTCCATCGCCGCGACCGCGCCGACGCCGATCACCAGTCGTTCCTGCGGAAGTTGCTGCATGAGCTGGATGAAGCCCAGCCCCTCGGCGCCGCCGAGCAGGTTGGCCACCGGCACCCGGAACTCGTCGAAGAACAGCTCGGCGGTGTCGTTGGCGTGCAACCCGATCTTGGACAGCAGCCGGCCCCGGCGGAAGCCCTCCGGGTCGCCGCCGACCTCGCAGACGAGCAGCGAGACGCCGGCCGCCCGCTGCTCGGGGTCGGTCTTCACGGCCACGATGATCAGGTCGGCCAGGCCGCCGTTGGTGATGAACGTCTTCGCGCCGGTGACCAGGTAGTCGTCGCCATCGCGGACGGCCCGGGTACGCATCGCCTGAAGATCGGAGCCGCCGTCCGGCTCGGTCATCGCGATCGCGCCGACCAGTTCACCGCTGCACAGGCCGGGCAGCCAGCGCCGCTTCTGCTCCTCGCTGCCGTACGCCACCAGGTAACCGGTGACGATGCCACTGTGGACGGCCAACCCGAGGCTGCTCTCCCCGCTGTACGCCTGCTCATGCAGCAGCACCGCCTCGTGGGTGAAACCGCCGCCCCCGCCGCCGTACTCCTCCGGGACGGACAGGCCGAGCAGCCCCAGCTCACCGGCGCGCCGGTAGTGCTCGCGGTCCGGATGGCCCTGCGCCAGCAGGCGGTCGGCGTGCGGCAACACCTCCTTGGTGAAGAAGGTGCGGGCAAGGTCGGCCAGGTCGTCGTGCTCCGGCTCTCGCCAGGGAGAGGGGCGACCGTCGGGCGGGAGCGTCGGCATGTGCATCACCCTCGCGCGCTGTTGGCGGCATGTCAATAAGTCTCGATCGCCGTCGGGTGCGGGTTGTCGGGTCGGACTCTGATTCCTGGAAGTCGCGCTATCCCCAGCGCGGGACACCCCGAGTTCAAGAAATCTGAGTCGATGATGGCCGATCTGGGTCGTGCTGATGGGCGAGGATCGTGCCATGAGTGCCAGACCTCCGGCCCTGCTCGACGGTGCCCGGGTCACCATGTTCGCCAACCTGAAGCCGGGACAGCTGCCGACCCGTGCGACGCGCCACTCCATCCGCGATTTCGCAGAGCTGGTCGTACGCCTCGCGATCGCCAGCTACGACGACGGCCCGGATGCCTACCTCTTCTACTGCACGAGTGACTGGGTGGTCTTGACGGACACGTTTCATCCAACGGAGATGGAGGCTGTCGCTCAGGCGGAGTTCGAGTTCGGGGACGTGAGGTTCGTGCGGATGGCACCAGACTCTCGGTGACCTGGAGGCACAGCCCCCGCCTGTCTTCAATAAGCCCCACTGGACGGGCGAGGGTGCTGCTCGGCCGCGCCGCATGCCGAGGCCCAGCGTTGATCGACTCCGTTTCCTGGAAGTGGGGCCTTCCCCGGCGCCGGATACCCCGATGTCAAGGGAAACCGAGTTGATCAAGCGGTTGGCCCGTGAACTGCCGATAGGGTCGGGCAGATGAGTGTCGAGACGGCTCCTCGCCGCCGCCGCCTGGAGCCGGACGCCCGGCGCGGGCAGATCCTGGCCTGTGCGGTCCGGCTGTTCGGCGAACGCCCGTACGCGGAGGTGTCGACCACCGACGTCGCGCGGGAGGCGGGAGTCGCTCGGGGCCTGGTCAACCACTACTTCGGTGCCAAGAAGGACCTCTACCTGGAGGTCGTCCGGGTCATGGTGACCATCCCGGAGGTCGCCCTGGAGCGGTTGCCCAAGGGTGACCTGCGGAGCCGGGTCGACGCCAGCGTCACCTGGTTCCTCGACGTGGTGTCCCGGCACAGCACCTCGTGGCTGGCCGCCGTCACCGCGCGGGGGATGGGCGGCGACGTCGACGTCGAGCGGGTGCTCGCCGAGGCCGAGGAGGTCGCCGCGGACCGCATGCTGGTCGCCGTCGGGCTGGCCGGCGAGGCGGAGCACCGCGAGGAGTTGCGCGGAATGGTCCGGGCGTACGGCGGGCTGGCCACGTCGACCGCCCGGGAGTGGCTCCAGCGCGACGCGTTGACCCGCGCCCAGGTGCATCTGCTGCTCACCACCACGCTGTTGACCATCGTCGAGCAGGTCATCCCGCAGGTCATCACCGGCAATGGTCCGACCCCGCCAGCGCCTCCGTGTGTGACCCAGGCCATGGGGGCGACGGAGCCTTTGAAATAGGCATAAGCATTATGGTTATTTCAGCGGCCGGGGGGAACGACGAGTACCCGTGACACGCGGTTCATCTCGTCACCGAGGAGGAGACGTGGCCACATCTGCCCTGTCCTACGAGGTTTTCGTCTCTGATGGTCCGGTTCGAGCGGGCGAACAGCGCATGCCGGACGGATCGCGGATCAACTGGAATCCCACAGCGTCCACGCTGATCTTCGGGGCCGAGGAGGCGCTCCTCGTGGACCCGCCGTTCACTCACGAGCAGATCTCGAAGGTGGGTGACTGGATCGCACAGTCGGGCAAGCGGCTGACGTACATCTACGCCACCCACGGGCACGGCGACCACTGGTTCGGCGCCGGCGAACTGGTCAAGCGCTTCCCCGGTGCCGTCACCTACGCGACGCCCGGCACCATCGAGGTCATGCACCAGCAGGCCACCGTCGGGCGGAGCGAGTTGTTCGACCGGGTTTTCCCTGGCCTGATTCCGGAAACGCCGGTCGTCGCGGTGCCCGTGCCGACCGACGGATTCCTGCTTGAGGGCAATCTCATCCAGGCGGTCGAGACCGGGCACACCGACACTGACCAGACCACCGTCCTGCACGTGCCATCGATCGGCCTCGTAGTGGCCGGTGACGTCGTCTACAACGGCGTTCACCAGTACATCGTGGAGACCGTCAACGGGGGCCTGCGGGAGTGGCTCAAAGCCCTCGACCGCGTCGAAGCACTCGCGCCCCGCGCGGTTGTCGCCGGCCACAAGAATCGGGACCGCCCCGACGACCCGGCGAGCATCGACCAGACCCGGAAGTACCTGTTGAACGTGGAGCGGCTGCTGGCCGAGAAGCCGACCGCCCGCGAGTTCTTCGACGAGATGATGCGGCTCTACCCAGACTGGGTGAACCCGGGGCCGGTCTGGTACGGGGCGCTCGCCCTGCTCGGGAAGTGACCTGATCATGTCCGTGGTATCCGACCCCGCGCCGTGGATGGCCACCGCGAGGTACGAGATCGACCATGCTCCGGGCGGCCTCGGGCTCGTCCAGGATCTGCTCAACACGATCTCGGCCGGCGTGCCACGGCAGCCGGACCTTCTTGACGATCTGACCAGCGCCACGGCGTGGGCACGCGATGCCGCTGCCCGGTGGTCGATGACCACCGGGCGGCCGGTACCCGAGATCGCGCTCGACTCCGCGGGGATCCACGCGCTGCGGGGCCTTCGCGACGATCTACGGGAAGAGATCCATGCCCGGATCCACGGCACGCTGGAATCCGGGCACCCCGCCGCCGAGGACCGGACCCCGACCGCGCTGCGTACCGCGGGTGCCGCGCTCCGGCTCGACCGGAACGGATCCGTCCACCTGGATCCCACCGGGTCCGGGGCCGATCTGCTGATCTCGCTCGTCCTCGCGGCGCTGTTCGAGGCGCAACTCGCCGACGTCGGGCGCCGGATCAAGACCTGCCGCAACCCCCGCTGCGGGGTGGCGTTCTACGATCGTTCGCGCAACAACAGCGGAGTTTGGCACTCCGTACGCGTCTGCGGTCACCCGACCAACCTGCGCGCCCACCGTGCGCGCAGGCGGCAGACGGATTGAGCTATCCGTGCCAGACCGACGACTCGAATCGGCCGACACGACACGTCAGGAACGGTGGATGGCCAGCGCAAGGTTCTTCTTCGACGCAGGATCGGGCACGGTCCTATGGACGGTCGGCCCCGAAGACCAGGCCATCTGGGGATACGCGGTGGATCTGAAGGAGCTGCCGATCAGCCCCGACCTCCAAGCCGAGTTGGTCGAATTGGTGGCGCAGTACGACACCCACGTGAACTGGGAATACCCCCCTGACCCGGGCCCCTGGCGGGAACCGCAGTGCCGCCGGTTCAACGAAGCGGTCCGGAAGGCTCTCGGTCGCCTCCGGGCGGAACTCGGGCCCTCCTGGCGGATCCAGGACGACTTCACGGAGCTCCACGAGGACCCGGACCTCGACCGGTACCTGCGTGATCCGGAGGATTTTGTCCGCAGCGGGACGACCTGAGCGTCCGCCGGGCCGCCGGCGATCAGGCGGCGCGGCGTCCGGCCTGATCGGTACGCGTGGCATGCCCGCCCTGAGCCGCCGGGGCGGCGTGGCGGTCGGCGGCCTGCGCCGGATACGCCTCGGAGCGGACCACCCGCAGTGGCCGGTCCACCTCGTCGGCCCGGAATCGCCACCGTGACGGTGTCGACTGCCGCTGCGGCGCGGGTCCACCGGGGCGCAGGCCGGGCCGGGACAGCAGCACAGTGATCAGGTAGCCGACCACCAGGAAGCCGTGGCTGACCAGCCGTTCGCCGCCCACCGACCCGGTAACCAGGTCGTTGACCGAGAGCAGCAGCAACGTGCCGACGAATGCGCTGAGCATCGGTAGCAGCCCGGCGGGCGGGCTGCGGCGCACCGCCACGAAGAGGAAGCCGGCACCCACGGCCACGTTCCACGCGGCCGACTCGTGCCACAGGTGCTGGCCGGTGGGGTGCAGGTGGTCGGCGGCCGCGCCCCGGCCCACCTGGGCCAGGCCGAGCACCAGTTGCACCGCGCCGAGCAGCCCGAGCGCCGCCCGCAGCCCGGCGACCAGCGGGCCACGCCCGGCCATGCGCCGCCACCACGACCGGCGGGCCGGGCCCGCAATGGTGGCGGCCAGGATCGCCTCGGTCCGGTCGGGCACCTCGGTGACCAACCGGGTACGAACCCGGCGGGTCACGGCGGCCGCCGCCGTGAACCAGGCCCGGCATTCGGCGCACCCGTCGAGGTGCCCCTGCACCGCCGTCAGTTCGGCGGCAGTCTCCTCCCCGTCCAACTGCGCGGACAGGACCTCCCGCCACTGCTCACACCCCATGTACCGGTAGTCGCTCCGGCGGCCGCTCCGGTTCCCGGAGACGGTGGCCTGTTGTGGAATACTCGCCGGATCATGACGCGCTACGGTCTGCTGATCCTGCCTGCCACCAACCGGGTGTACGCCCGCTCCGCCGTCGACCTCACCCGGGCCGAGCTGGAGATCTTCGGCCGCTCGGCGCTCGACGGCCGGATCGGCGAGCTGGGCACCGAAGTCGTCGGAGGGGCGTCCTACGTCACCTTCACCGGCGACGGGCTGACCGAGCGGGACCTGACGGTCCTGGGCAATCTCTCCGCCGGGTACGCGCTGTTCGAGATCGTCGGTGAGCTGCTGCGGCCGATCGAGTGGAGCCGGCTGGACCGGTACGACGACGACCTGCTCACCATCCAGAAGTACCCGGGCAAGACCAACGAGCAGTTCACCAAGCTGCTGCTCAACGTCACCCTGCTCGCCTCGGACTGGGCCGGTGAGCTGACCAGTCGGCGGTTCCGGGTGCTCGACCCGCTCTGCGGACGGGGCACCACGCTCAACCAGGCGCTGATGTACGGCTTCGACGCCGCCGGGGTGGAGCGCGACCAGAAGGACGTCGAGGCGTACCGGGCGTTCATCAGCACCTGGCTGAAGCAGAAGCGGGTCAAGCACCGGGTGCTGGAGTCGGGGCCGGTGCGGCGGGAGCGCAAGGTGGTCGGCCGGCGGGTCCGGATCGAGCTGGCGCCGACCCGCGAGGAGCACAAGGCCGGCCAGACACAGCTGCTGGACGTGGTCAACGCCGACACCACCCGCTCGGCGGAGTTCTTCCGCCCCGAGACCGTCGACCTGGTCGTCGCGGACGCGCCGTACGGCGTACAGCACGGCAGCCGTACGGCCGAGCACGGGCTGACCCGCGATCCGCTGGCGTTGCTCGCGGACGCCGCGCCGGTCTGGGCGCGGCTGTTGCGTCCCGGCGGAGCGCTCGGTATCTCCTGGAACACCCACGTCGCCAGCCGCGACGACGCGGCGGCGGCGTTGGCCGACGCCGGCCTGACCGTGGTCGACACCGAGCCCTACCGCGCGCTGCGGCACCGGGTGGATCAGTCGATCATGCGGGACGTGCTGGTGGCCCGCCGCCCGGCCTGATCGATCCGCTGCCGGCCGTCCGGCAGAACGTCGCCGCCATTCCGCCGGCCTCTCCGGGGGCGGTTCTCTGTGCGTTCTGTGCCGTATTTCACCTGTTCGGGCGGCAGGTGTGAAAACCACGTCAAGAAAAGGTCAGCCGCCGTCATGGTCGCGTTATGACCCCTGCCGTCCGGCGGGTGGTGGGGCTTTGATTGCCCGGCGCGACCGGAAGGCGGTCGCGACGAACCTTTCCGGTATGAGGAGTCAGCGTGTCTGACGTGGTGTTCGTGATCCTGACGGTGGCGCTGTTCGCAGTGCTCGCCCTGGTGGTCCGGGCGGTGGAGAAGCTGTGAACGCGGTCAATGCCGTCGGTCTGGTGCTCGCGATCGTCCTGGGCGCGTTCCTGGTGTTCGCCCTGTTGTTTCCGGAGCGCTTCTGATGACCATGACAACAGCGGGCGTCATCTTCGTGCTGACGCTGGTGGCGGCCCTCGTCGCCGCCTACAAGCCGTTCGGTGACTACATGTTCCGGGCGGTCTCCGGAACCAAGCAGTCGCGGGTCGAACGGGGAATCTTCCGCCTGGTCGGGGTCAACCCGGCCGCCGAGCAGACCTGGGGCGTGTACGCCCGCAGCGTGCTCGCGTTCTCCGCGGTCTCGATCCTGTTCCTGTACCTGTTCCAGCGGGTGCAGAACCACCTGTGGCTGTCGCTGGGCTTCGACCCGGTGGTGCCGCACGGCGCGTGGAACACCGCCGTGTCGTTCGTGTCGAACACCAACTGGCAGTCGTACTCGGGTGAGTCGACGATGGGCCACCTGGTGCAGATGGCCGGCCTGGGCGTGCAGAACTTCGTCTCGGCGGCGGTCGGCATCGCGGTGGCGGTCGCGCTGGTGCGCGGCTTCGCCCGCAGCCGCACCGGGCAGCTCGGCAACTTCTGGGTCGACCTGACCCGGATCACGCTGCGGATCCTGCTGCCGATCGCGGTGCTCGGCGCCATCGCGCTGATGATCGGCGGGGTGGTGCAGAACCTGTCCGCCGGCACGGACGTGACCACGCTGACCGGCGGCACCCAGACCATCACCGGTGGTCCGGTCGCCAGCCAGGAAGTGATCAAGGAGCTGGGCACCAACGGTGGCGGCTTCTACAACGTCAACAGCGCGCACCCGTTCGAGAACCCCACCACCTGGACGAACTGGCTGGAGATCTTCCTTCTCCTGCTGATCCCGTTCAGCCTGCCCCGGGTCTTCGGCCGGATGGTCGGGCAGAACCGGCAGGGCTACGCCATCGCGGCGGTGATGGGCATTCTCGCGTTCGCCAGTGTGGTCATCACCAACGTCTTCGAGTTGGCCGGCCACGGCACGGTGCCGCAGGCGGTCGGCGCGGCGATGGAGGGCAAGGAGGTGCGGTTCGACGTGTCGAACTCGGCCACCTTCGCCGCCGCCACCACGTTGACCTCGACCGGTTCGGTGAACTCGTTCCACGACTCGTTCACCTCGCTCGGCGGCATGATGACCATGGTCAACATGATGCTCGGCGAGGTCGCGCCCGGCGGCACCGGTTCCGGTCTGTACGGCCTGCTCATCCTCGCGGTGATCACGGTCTTCGTGGCTGGCCTGATGGTGGGCCGCACCCCGGAGTACCTGGGCAAGAAGATCGGCTCGCGGGAGATCAAGTTCGCCTCGCTCTACTTCCTGATCACGCCGATCCTGGTGCTCGTCGGCACGGCGGCAGCGTTCGCCACCGGCAACAACTCCACGGCGCTCAACGTCGGCCCGCACGGCCTCTCCGAGGTGCTCTACGCGTTCACCTCGGCCAGCAACAACAACGGCTCCGCCTTCGGCGGCATCACGGTCAACACCACCTGGTGGGACACCGCGCTCGGGTTGTGCATGCTGTTCGGCCGTTTCCTGCCGATCATCTTTGTGCTCGCGTTGGCCGGCTCGCTGGCCCGCCAGGCACCCACCCCCGCGTCCGAGGGCACCCTGCCGACCCACCGACCGCTGTTCATCGGCATGGTCGTCGGCGTCACCGTGGTCCTCGTCGCGCTGACCTTCCTGCCCGCGCTCGCGCTCGGCCCGCTGGCAGAGGGGCTCTGACCATCATGAGGAACGAGGACATGTCCGTCACGTCCGCCCCAACAGAGCAACTCCCCGGCACCCCGGCCACCCAGGGCAACCGGGTCGGTGGGGGCCTGCTCGACCCCCAGCAGCTGATCCGGTCCCTGCCGGACGCGCTGCGCAAACTCAACCCGACCACGCTCTGGCGTAACCCGGTGATGCTGATCGTGGAGGTCGGCGCGGCCTTCACCACCGTCCTGGCGGTGACCGACCCGTCGGTGTTCGCCTGGGCGATCACCATCTGGCTCTGGCTGACCGTGCTCTTCGCCAACCTGGCCGAGGCGGTCGCCGAGGGCCGGGGCAAGGCCCAGGCCGCGACGCTGCGGCAGGCGAAGAAGGACACCATCGCCACCCGGTTGGTCGACTGGAAGCCCGGTGCGCGGGCCAACACCTACTCCGACGAGGCGGTGCCCGCGCCGGAGCTGCGCCAGGGCGACATCGTGCTGGTCGAGGCGGGCGGCATCATCCCCGGCGACGGCGACATCGTCGAGGGCATCGCCAGCGTCGACGAGTCGGCCATTACCGGCGAGTCGGCCCCGGTCATCCGGGAATCCGGTGGTGACCGCAGCGCGGTCACCGGCGGCACCAAGGTGCTCTCCGACCAGATCATCGTGAAGATCACCCAGAAGCCGGGGGAGAGCTTCATCGACCGGATGATCGCCCTGGTCGAGGGCGCCAACCGGCAGAAGACACCGAACGAGATCGCGCTGAACATCCTGCTCGCCGCGCTCACGGTCATCTTCCTGCTGGCCGTGGTCACCCTCCAGCCGCTCGCCATCTTCTCCAAGGCGTACCAGGCGGCCGCGCCGGACAGCGGCGCGATCACCGACTCCGGTGTCACCGGGGTGGTGCTGATCTCGCTGCTGGTCTGCCTGATCCCCACCACCATCGGCGCGCTGCTCTCCGCCATCGGCATCGCCGGCATGGACCGGCTCGTGCAGCGCAACGTCCTGGCCATGAGCGGTCGGGCCGTCGAGGCGGCCGGCGACGTCAACACCCTCCTGCTGGACAAGACCGGCACCATCACGCTGGGCAACCGGCAGGCCGCCGAGTTCGTACCGGTCGAGGGGGTCACGGCAGCGACCCTGGCCGACGCCGCACAACTGTCCAGCCTCGCCGACGAGACCCCCGAGGGGCGCTCGGTGGTGGTGCTGGCGAAGAACGAGTTCGGGCTGCGCGAGCGCGAGCCCGGCGTGATGCCGCACGCCACCTTCGTACCCTTCACCGCGCAGACCCGGATGAGCGGCGTCGACCTGACCCCGGACGCCAGCGTGGACGGCGGCGCGGTCGGCACGGCCCGCCGGGTCCGCAAGGGCGCCGCCGCCGCGGTGATGAAGTGGGTACGGGAGAACGGCGGGCACCCGACCGAGCAGGTCGGCGAGATCGTGGACGGCATCAGCGGCACTGGCGGCACCCCGCTGGTCGTCGCCGAGCACGTCGACGGTGAGCCCGCCCGCGCACTGGGCGTCATCCACCTCAAGGACGTCGTCAAGTCCGGTATGCGCGAGCGGTTCGACGAGATGCGCCGGATGGGCATCCGGACCGTGATGATCACCGGTGACAACCCGCGTACCGCGAAGGCGATCGCCGACGAGGCCGGGGTGGACGACTTCCTGGCCGAGGCGACGCCGGAGGACAAGCTCGCGCTGATCAAGCGCGAGCAGGAGGGTGGCCGGCTGGTCGCGATGACCGGTGACGGCACCAACGACGCGCCGGCGCTCGCTCAGGCCGACGTCGGGGTCGCGATGAACACCGGCACGTCGGCCGCCAAGGAGGCCGGCAACATGGTCGACCTCGACTCCGACCCGACCAAGCTGATCGAGATCGTGGAGATCGGCAAGCAGTTGCTGATCACCCGTGGCGCGCTGACCACGTTCAGCATCGCCAACGACATCGCGAAGTACTTCGCGATCATCCCGGCCATGTTCGCCGGCCTCTACCCGAGCCTGGACGCGCTGAACATCATGCGGCTGTCCAGCCCGGAGTCGGCGATCCTGTCCGCGGTCATCTTCAACGCCCTGGTGATCATCGCGCTGATCCCGCTCGCCCTGCGCGGCGTGCGGTACCGGCCGGCCGCCGCGTCGAAGCTGCTCAGCCGCAACCTGCTGGTGTACGGACTGGGCGGCATCATCGTGCCGTTCATCGGGATCAAGATCATCGACCTGCTCATCCAGTTCATCCCGGGGATTTCGTGATGCGCCTACCCACCTGGATCGCCCAACACCTCGCCGCTCTGCGCGCCGTGCTCGTCTTCACGGTGCTGCTCGGCCTGGTCTACCCATTGGCCCTGGTGGCGGTTGGTCAGCTGCCCGGCCTCAACCACAAGGCCGACGGCTCGTTGATCGTGTCGGGCGGGACGACGGTCGGCAGCGCGCTGATCGGTCAGTCCTTCACCGACGCGGACGGCAACCCCGTCGCCCGTTACTTCCAGTCCCGCCCCTCCGCCGCCGGCGACGGCTACGACCCGACCTCCACCTCGGCCAGCAACCTGGGCCCGGAGAGCGTCGTCGACACCATCGCCACCGACCCGGAGGAGTCCAGCGAGAGTCTGCTCACCCAGGTGTGCGGGCGCAGCAAGGAGGTCGGCGAGCTCAACGGCGTCGACGGCCGGCGCCCCTTCTGCACCGACGACGGGGTGGGTGCCGTGCTCGCGGTCTTCCGCGCCGACGGTCTGACCGGCCCGGTCACCCGGGTGGTCAGCGTCAACCAGGCCGCCCCGGCCACCCCGTTCGTCGCCTCGTACGAGGGCGTCGCGGTGGAGCTGGCCCAGCCCGGCGAGGACTACGTGGCCGCCGGCGGGGTGGTCACCCCGATCCGCGGCAACGCGCCCGCCGACCCGGCGGTTCCCGCCGACGCGGTGACCGCCAGCGCCAGCGGCCTCGACCCGCAGATCAGCCCGGCGTACGCCGAGTTGCAGGTGAACCGGGTCGCGCGGGAGCGCGGCGCGGACCCGGAGGTGGTTCGCAAGCTGGTCAAGGAGCACACCACCGGGCGGGCGCTCGGCTTCATGGGCGAGCCCGGGGTCAACGTGTTGGAACTCAACATCGCCCTCGACAAGCAGTTCGCCGCACGCTGAGCGCACCTCGGGCGGGGCCGTGCCAACCGGGCGCGGCCCCGCCCGCCGATCTGACCAGGGAGGATGGTTCCCGTGCCACGCGGAGAACTGCGCATCTATCTCGGGGCCGCTCCCGGCGTCGGTAAGACGTACGCCATGTTGGAGGAGGCCCAGCGGCGTGCCGCGCGCGGCACCGACGTGGTGATCGGCTTCGTGGAGACCCACGGCCGCCAGCACACCGCCGCGATGCTCGGCGACCTGGAGCAGGTGCCCCGCCGCACGATGGACTACCGCGGCGTCGAGTTCACCGAGATGGACCTGGACGCGGTACTGGCCCGCCGGCCGGAGATCGCGGTGGTCGACGAACTGGCGCACAGCAACGTGCCCGGTTCCCGGCACGAGAAGCGCTGGCAGGACGTCCAGGAGTTGCTCGACGCGGGAATCGACGTGCTGTCCACGGTCAACGTGCAGCACCTGGAGTCGGTCAACGACGTCGTCGCGCAGATCACCGGAACCACCCAGCGGGAGACCGTGCCGGACGAGATCGTCCGCGCCGCCGAACAGGTCGAGCTGGTCGACATGACCCCCGAGGCGCTGCGCCGGCGGATGGCACACGGCAACATCTACCGCCCGGACAAGATCGATGCCGCGCTGGGCAACTACTTCCGGGTCGGCAACCTCACCGCGCTGCGCGAGCTGGCGCTGCTCTGGCTGGCCGACAAGGTCGACGAGCAGCTCGACCGCTACCGCAGCCAGCAGGGCATCGCCGCCACCTGGGAGGCCCGGGAGCGCGTCGTGGTGGCGCTGACCGGCGGACCGGAGGGCGAGACGCTGATCCGCCGCGCGGCGCGGGTCGCGGCCCGCAGCAAGGGTGCCGACCTGCTCGCCGTGCACGTGGCCCGCAGCGACGGCCTGGCCGGCGCCGACCCGGCCCAACTGGCCCGCCAGCGGGTGCTGGTGGAGAGCCTGGGTGGCACGTACCACCAGGTGCTCGGCACCGATGTGCCGGCCGCACTGCTGGACTTCGCCCAGGGCGTGAACGCCACCCAGTTGGTCCTCGGCGCCAGCCGGCGGGGCCGCTTCGCGCAGTTCTTCTCCCGTGGTGTCGGGGTGACCACCACCGCGCTCTCCGGCTCCATCGACGTGCACCTGGTCACTCACAAGCAGGCCGGCAAGGGCCGTCGGGCGGCGGCCGTGCCGGCGGCGCTGTCCCGACGCCGGCGGCTGCTCGGCTTCGGCCTGGCGGCGCTGGGTATGCCGCTGCTCACCCTGCTGTTGAAGACGCTGCCCGACCTGACGCTGACCAACGACATCCTGCTGTTCCTCGCCGGGGTCATCGGGGTCGCTCTGGTCGGCGGGGTGTGGCCGGCCCTGGTCGCCGCGCTCGGCGGTTCGCTGCTGCTCAACTGGTTCTTCACCCCGCCGTACCGCACGTTGACCATCGCCGAGGCGGACAACCTGCTCGCCCTGGCCGTCTTCGTCGGTGTGGCGCTGGCGGTGAGCTGGATCGTCGACGTGGCCGCCCGGCGTACCCGAGAGGCCGCCCGCGCCGCCGCCGACGCGCAGACCCTCGCCGCCGTCGCCGGTGGCGTGCTGCGCGGCGAACGCCCGCTGCCCGCACTGCTGGAACAGCTCCGGGAGACCTTCGGGCTGCGCGCGGTGAGCGTGCTGGAACTGGCCGAGGAGGCCGGTGGGCGCCCGGAGCGGGCCCGCGAGGAGCACGCCTGGGGCGTTGTGGCCAGCGTCGGCGAGAACCCGCCCTGCACCCCGGAAGGCGGTGAGACGACGGTACCGGTCGACGACCGGATCACCGTCGTGCTCTGCGGTCGACGATTGGAGGCTGCCGACCGGCGGATCGTCGAGGCGTTCGCCGCCCAGGCCGCCGTCGCACTGCGCCAGGAACGGCTCGCCGAGGAGGCCGCCACCGCCCGGCCCCTCGCCGCGGCGGACCGGATGCGCACCGCGCTGCTCGCGGCGGTCAGCCACGACCTGCGTACGCCGCTGGCGTCGGCGAAGGCAGCCGTGACCAGCCTGCGCAGCCACGACATCGAGTTCGACGAGCAGGACCGCGAGGAGTTGCTGGAGACCGCCGAGGAGTCGTTGGACCGCCTCGCCCGGCTGGTCGCCAACCTCCTGGACATGAGCCGGCTCCAGGCCGGTGTCCTCGGCATCACGGCGACCGCGATCGGCCTGGAGGACGCCGTACCCCTGGCGTTGGACGAACTTGGCCCGGTGGCCGCGACCGTCGGCACGGACATCCCGGCCGACCTGCCGGCCGCCACCGCCGACCCGGGCCTGCTGGAACGCGTGCTGGTCAACATCGTCGCCAACGCACTGCGCTTCAGCCCGCCCGACCAGCCCCCCATGATCACCGCCAGCGCGCACGCCGGTCAGGTCGAGCTGCGGGTGATCGACCGAGGGCCGGGCATCCCCGAGGACCAGTGGGAGCACGTCTTCCTGCCGTTCCAACGCCTCGGCGACCGGGACAACCAGACCGGTGTCGGTCTCGGCCTTGCCCTGTCCCGGGGGTTGGCCGAGGCGATGGGTGGCAGCATCACCCCCGAGACCACGCCCGGCGGTGGGCTCACCATGGTGCTGCGGCTGCCGGCCGCCGTGCAGACCAGCTCGGAGGGGCCGCAGGAATGACACGCATCCTGGTCGTCGACGACGAACCGCAGATCCTGCGTGCCCTGCGGATCAACCTGCGCGCCCGCCGCTACGACGTGGACGTCGCGGGCACCGGTGCCGCCGCGTTGAAGGCCGCCGCCAGCCACCCGCCCGACCTGGTGGTGCTGGATCTCGGCCTGCCCGACATCGACGGGGTGGAGGTGATCCGGGGCCTGCGCGGGTGGACGGCCGTGCCGATCATCGTGCTCTCCGGCCGGGCCGGTAGCGAGGACAAGGTCGCCGCGCTGGATGCCGGTGCGGACGACTACGTCACCAAGCCGTTCGGGGTGGAGGAGTTGCTGGCCCGCATCCGCGCGGTGACCCGCCGCCTCGGCGCGCCCAGCGAGGCGGTGCCGGCACTGCGGATCGGTCAGCACACCGTCGATCTGGCCGACCACAGCGTGCTGCGGGACGACGGGACCGAGGTCAAGCTGACCCCCACCCAGTGGAGTGTGCTGGAGAAGCTGCTGCGTCACCCCGGCAAGCTGGTCAGCCAGCGCCAGCTCCTGCAGGACGTGTGGGGGCCGGAATACCAGAACGAGACCAACTACCTGCGGCAGTACCTGGCCCAGCTGCGGCGCAAGCTGGAGGACGACCCGGCCCGGCCTCGGCATCTCATCACCGAGCCGGGCATGGGTTACCGCTACCGCCCCTGACCGGTTGACACGCGCCGGCAGAGATTGAAGAATTTCGTTCGCAGCGGCAGCGGCGTGCTTCTGTAACCGTCCCCCACCGGTTACCCCTCGGGAGTCCCCCGTGTCCCTGCCCCTGTCCCGTCGTCGGCTGCTGACCGCCGGCCTCGTCCTGGCCGGTCTCACCGACCCGTTCCGGGCCGACCCCGCCCGAGCCGCCGTCACCACCGCCGACCTGGTCGTCTACGGCGCCACCTCCGGCGGGCTGGCCGCCGCGATCACCATGCGCCGGCTCGGCCGCACCGCCGTGGTGGTGGAGCCGACGAGCCACGTCGGTGGGCTGAGCACCGCCGGCCTCGGTGCCACCGACACCGGCGTCCAGGCATCCATCGGCGGGCTGGCCGCCGAGTTCTACCGCCGGGTGTACGTGAAATACCACGGCGGAACCCTGACGCCGACCTCGCCGCTGCGGATGACCTTCGAACCACACGTCGCCGCCGACGTCTTCGCCGAGATGCTGGCCGAGGCGGGCGTACCGGTGATCGTCGGCGCCCGGCTGGCCGGCGTCGGCCGTGCCGGTGACCGGATCACCGAGCTGCGTACCGAGGACGGGTCGATCTACCGGGGCGGCGTGTTCGTCGACGCGACCTACGAGGGCGACCTGCTGGCCATGGCCGGGGTGGGGTTCACCGTCGGGCGGGAGTCCAACGACACCTACGGCGAGACGATCAACGGGGTGCAGTCGCGCAACACCCACCAGTTCGCCTACCCGGTCGACCCGTACGTGACGGCCGGCTCGCCCGCCAGCGGCCTGCTGCCGGGCATCTCCGCCACCCCGCTCGCCCCGCAGGGCAGCGGCGACGACCGGATCCAGGCGTACTGCTTCCGGATGTGCCTGACCCAGGCGGCCAACCGGATCCCGTTCGGCCGGCCGTCCGGCTACGACCCGATCCGGTACGAGCTGCTGCTGCGGCACATCCAGGCGGGCTACGCGGGGCCCTACTTCACCACCCACTCGATCGGCGGTGGGAAGACCGACTCCAACAACAACGGTGCCGTCTCGACCGACAACATCGGCGTCAACTACGCGTACCCGACGGCGAGTTGGGCCGCGCGGGAGAGCATCGTCGCCGAGCACCGCAGCTACCAGCAGGGGCTGATGTGGTTCCTGGCCAACGACCCTCGGCTGCCGGCGTCGGTCCGCGACTCGACCGCCCGCTGGGGGCTGCCGGTCGACGAGTTCACCAGCACCGGCGGCTGGCCGCCGCTGCTCTACATCCGCGAGGCCCGCCGGATGGTCTCCGGGTACGTGATGACCGAGCACGACTGCCGGGGCCGGGTCCGTGCCACCGACTCGGTGGGCCTGGCCAGCTACACGATGGACTCGCACAACTGTCAGCGGGTCGTGGTCGACGGCAGGGTGCGCAACGAGGGGGACGTGCAGGTCAGCGTGCCGGCGCCGTACCCGGTGAGCTACCGCGCGATCGTGCCGCACCAGACCCAGTGTGCCAATTTGCTGGTGCCGGTCTGCCTCTCGGCGAGCCACATCGCCTACGGCTCGATCCGGATGGAACCGGTGTTCATGATCCTCGGGCAGGCCGCAGCCACCGCGGCGTCGCTGGCGCTCGCCGGGAACATCGCCGTGCAGGCGGTCTCCGTGCCAGCCCTCCAGGCCCGGCTGCGCCAGGACGGCGCGGTGCTGGAGTGGGGCTCCACCGGTGAGGTGGTCCTGGACAACGCGGCGTCCAGCGGGATCACCCGCGCCGGCACGTGGCTGCGCAGCACCAGCATCGGCGGCTACTACGGCCCGGACTACGAGCACGACGGCAACACCGCCAAGGGCGTCAACCGGCTACGGTTCCGCCCGACGCTGCCCGCCTCCGGGTCGTGGACCGTGCAGATGCGCTGGACCGCCGACCCGAACCGGGCGACCAACGTGCCGGTGGACATCGCGTACTCCGGGGGGTTGGTCACTCGGACGGTCAACCAGCGACAGTCCGGCGGCCAGTGGGTGCCGCTGGGCACCTACCCCTTCACGGCGGGCAGCGACGGGAGCGTGTTGATCCGTACCGAGGACACCGACGGCCACGTGATCGCCGACGCGGTGCGCTTCGTCCGCGCCTGACCGATGGCGGATGCCGAGTCGGCCCGATCGAGCGGCGGCGCCACCAGCAGCGGATCAACCTGGATCACGTCGATGCCCAGCGGGCGCAGCATGCCGCGCAGCGCCGACTCGCAGAGCTCCTCCCACGGCTGCTCCGCGCCCATGGCGGCGACCAGCAGCTCAGCGCGGGTGAAGGCGATGCCCACCCGTTGCCCCTGCGGCGAACGGCCAATTCGCACCGTCCGCACCAGCCGTCCCGGCAGATCCCGCACCGGAACGACGTACATTATCGGGGCCTCGTCCATGGTCGGGTTGGTCCTTTCCACTCGTGCCGCGGAAGCGGCGGTCATCGGTTGTGCCGCGCAAGCGGCGGTGATCGGCTGTGCCGCGCAAGCGGCGGTCATCGGCTGAATCGTTCGAGGTCGCGGGCGAAGCGGCGGATCGTCGCGGCCCGCGCCCAGGACGGCGCGGGCACCGCGATGACCGGCACAGCAGACCGCGTCACGCAGTACCGGGTGACGTGGCCGCGCGACCGGCCGAACCGGCCGCGTTCGGGGCTGCCGATGACGAGCAGGTCGGACTCCCGGTGCGCGTGGTCGACCAGCACCTGCCCGGCGTACCCCTGTGTCGCCACCAACCGCACGGCCACGTCCCGGGGCATGCCACCCAGCGCCGCGTCGAAGACGCCACGCAGGTAGACCAGGGCAGCCCGGTCGCACTCGTCCTGCCAGCGCCAGGTCAGCGTGCCGGGCCGCCACGTCGGTGCGAAGACCCACGCGCGTACGGCGTCCAGTTGCGCACCGTCGCGGCGGGCCAGCTGCAGCGCGCGGCGCAGCGCCTGCATCCCGGCGAACGACCGGTCGACGCCGACCACGATCCGTCGGGCGACTGCGGGGCGGTTCATGCGGCGGACACCACCCAGGCCGTGGTGTCCTTCGCGGTACGGGGGTCCGCCGGTGTGGTCAGGTCGAGCGCACGGAGGATGTAGTTGGCGACCGCCACCTCCACCCCGGCGCGGCGACGCAGGTCGGCCACGGCGCGGTGCAGCACGGTCACGCTGTCGGCGGAGAGCCGCACCACGGCGTCGACGTCGGCGGCGATCCACCACGCGGCGACGGCGCACGGCTCGTGCCGCAGGTACTCCACCAGGTGACTGCCGGGCGCGGACGGGCCGAGCCGGACGCTGACCAGCGCCTCGTGCCGCCGCTCCGGCTCGTCTGCCCTGGTCGCGGGCTCGCCGGGGCTGCTGTCCGTATCGGTGCTGGGTGGTAGGTCGCCGCGTTCCCAGCGCGTCATCCGCCAAGGACTCATGGACCCATCGTCACCACCGGGCGACGGCGGAGCACCCGTCGATACGCGGTTTCGACGGGCCGCCGCCATTTCTTGACGCCGCGTTCACGGCGGGGCGCCCCGATCAGTTGCCGGGGTACTCGACGCCCACCAGCCGCTCCGAGGCGGCCCAGAGCCGGGCGGCGTCGTCGGTGCTGCGCGCCGAGCGGTAGACGGTCAACTCGGTTGGTGCGCCGGTGAACTGGCCCACACCGTCCGGGCCGTAGAACCGGCCGCCCTGCGCCTGTGGGCTGGTGGCCGCGTACAGGGCAGGAAGCAGCCCAGCATCCACCGAATGCACCAGGATCCCCCAGCGGGCCAGCCGACCCATGATCGAGTGGTGCAGCGAGGGGCGGCTGCGGCCCAGATTGGGGCCGGACGCGTACAGGTTGGTCATGGTGGTGCCCGGGTGGGCGACGTTGCTCACGATGCCCCAGTCGCCGGCCCGACTGCGCCGGTCGAGTTCCAGCCCGAAGTGCAGGGTGGCCAGCTTCGAGGCGTTGTAGGCGCGGATCGACGCGTACCTGCGGTTGCTCTGGAGGTCGTCCCAGTCCAGCCGGCCGGAGCGGGCGGCGCTGCTCGACATCGTGGTGACGCGCGCCTGCCCCGCCCGGAGCAGCGGCAGCAGCCGTCCGGTCAACGCGAAGTGGCCGAGGTGGTTGGTGCCGAACTGGAGCTCGAAGCCCTCCGCGGTGGCATGTCGGGTGGGAGGGGTCATCACGCCCGCGTTGTTGATCAGAAGGTGGATCGGTCGGCCCTCGCCGAGCAGCGTGTCGGCCAGCGCGGCCACCGACCCCAGCGAGGCGAGGTCCAGCGGCCGGGTCGACACGACGGCACCCGGCGCGGCGGCCCGGACGGTCTCCAGCGCGGCGGTGCCCTTGGCCGGGTTGCGGACCGGCAGCACCACCTCGGCACCGGCGCGCGCCAGCCGGGTGGCCAGGCCGAGGCCCAGCCCGTCGCTGCCGCCGGTCACCACGGCGAGCTTTCCGGTCAGCTCCGGAACGGTCAGGTCGAGCACGACAACCCCCAGGTCAACGGTGTCCTTCATTGGTCGCTACCAACACTGGGTCAGGCTCCGGCCACCGCCCAGGGTGGCCTTGTCCAGGGATCGACAGTCCCTGGCTGACGGACCTGTGCCGGACTCGCCGGCCTGGCGAGTAACGTTCCGAACAGGCCAAGATCGGCGTACGAGGAGGCACGGTGCTGACGACGACGGTGGACATCCCGACAGGTGACGGAGTGGCGGACGCGTCCCTCACCCGACCGGACGGGGACGGCCCGTTCCCGGCGGTGCTGTTCTTCATGGACGCCATCGGGCCGCGCCCGCGCCTGGTGGAGATGGCGGAGCGGATCGCCGCCCGGGGCTACCTGGTGCTGACGCCCCACCTGTTCTACCGGGCCGGGCGGGCACCGCTGTTCGACCTGTCCCGACTCGGTGAGGCCGACCAGCGCGACGCGCTCTTCGAGAAGATCATGCCGCTGGTCGGCGTGTTGACCCCCGACGTGATCAGCCGGGACACCGGCTCGTACCTCGACTTCCTGGCGGCCCGCGACGACGTCCGGCCGGGCCCCGTCGCGGTCACCGGCTACTGCATGGGCGGCATGAACGCGCTGCGGGCCATCGAGGCGCACCCGGACCGGATCGCCGCCGCCGCCAGCTTCCACGGCGGGCGCATCGTCACCGACGCGCCGGACAGCCCACACCTGGGCGTCGCCTCGATCACCGGCGAGGTGTATTTCGGGCACGCCGACGCCGACCAGTCGATGACGCCCGAGCAGATCACCACCTTGGAGAAGGCGCTCGACGCCGCCGGCGTGCGCTACCGCTCCGAGGTGTACGCGGGCGCGCACCACGGCTACACGATGGCCGACACCCCGGTCTACGACGAGCAGGCCACCGAACGGCACTGGGCAGCCCTGTTCGACCTGCTGGACCGCACCCTGCCGACCAACTGAACCACGGCACTCGACCCGCGCCCCGGGCCGGTCCTCAGCCGAGGCCGCCCGGCGCGTTACGGTTATTTCTGGGCCGGCCGGGCGAACGGGTGGTGACACTGAACCGGCCGTCGGCCTCCATCCGCACCTCGCGAACCTGGGAGAGGTCGACGACGCCCTGCTCCCGCAGCAGGGTGTGCAGCTCCTCGTTCGTGATCAGCTCACGGCGCATGTTGTGGCGCAGGATCCGCCCGTCCCGTACCAGCACCAGCGACCCGGGTCGGATCAGACGGGCGGCGCCCTGCCAGCGATAGGCGATCGCGTTCAGCAGGTACGACCACCCGATGATCACACCGACCAGCAGCACCCCGTCGGTGACCGAGGTGTAGCCGCCCGACAGTCCGTTCTGCGCGGCGTCGGCGAGCAGCACGATCACCAGCAGGTCGGTGACGCCGGTGGTGCCGCTCTCCCGTTTGAGGATGACCCGCAGGAGGGTGAACAGCGCGAGGTACATGACGCTGCCCCGGACCACGATCTCCAGCAGCGGAGTGTCCGGGACGAACACGTCTGCCCAGTCGGCCACCCGACGGGCTACCCACCGCCCGACCAGCCATGCCTACCGGTTCAGCGGCGCAGCAGCACCGGGCCGGCGTCGATCCGGGTGCGGAACAGCGCGTACGGCCGGCGCCGCAGGTCCTGGCCCCGCTGGTACTGCGGCTGCCGGTGCAGTTGGTTGGCGGTGACGTAGAGGTGCCCGTCGGTGGCCACCGACATGGTGTCCGGCCAGAGCAGCCGCGGGTCGTGGACCAGGGTCTCGTACGCGCCGTCCGGCAGCCGGCGCAACACCGCGTTGTGCTCGTACGAGGTGAGGTAGAACCGCCCGGCGTCGTCGCTCTCCAACCCGTCCGAGGCGGTGCCCTTGTCGCCCTCGTCGATCACGGTCGCCGCGACCGCCTCCTGGGTGACGCCCGGGTCGGCCAGCGCCTCGGTGGACACGCTGTACCAGCGCCGGGACGCCAGCGGGCAGTAGTGCAGCCGGGTGCCGTCGGCCGAGATGGCGATGCCGTCGGCGCCCATGGTCACCGGCTTCGGTGGCCCGTCCGCCGGGCGTTCGAGGAACGGCCGGCCCTCGACCACCGGGCGGAACGTCGCCAGCGGCTCCGCCTTCGTGGACGGGTGGTCGTGCAGCCGCCGCCAGGAGGCCCCACTGGCCAGGTCCACCACGATGATGCCGTTCGGCCCCGAGGCCGCCGAGTCGGTGATGTACGCGACCCCCGACTCGCCCCGTCGTAGGTCGAAGCGGACGTCGTTGAGGTACGTCGTCGGCAGCGCCACGTCCGCCGGAAAGGTGATCACCTGTGCGACCCGGTCGGTGTCCAGGTCGACCCGGACCAGTTTCGGGCCACCCGGCTTGGTGGGCTGGAACATCGGGCTGCCGGTGTCCAGCACCCAGAGCCGGTCGGCCGGGTCGACCACGATGCTCTGTACCGACACGAACGCGCCCGCGTCGTCGTCGCCGGACGGGTCGTTCCACGGCTGGTCGGGGTAGGGCGCCTCCCGGCCGTCGCGCAGTTCGACGACGGTGGCCGGCACCTCGTCGCCCCACTTCGGGAAGTTGACGAAGATCCGGCCCCGGTGCGAGACGCTCACCCCGGTCGGCATCGGGCCGGTGAAGGTGTGCACCAGCTCCAGCTCGCCGACCGGCTCGTCGCCGACCGGCCCGTTCATGACGCCCACCCCACGGATCCCATCGCCCCGCCCCCTGCCGGTCAGCCCGTCGCACGCTCCAGTGCGCTATTCCCGCCCCGGCGTCCGATATGCCTCCGGTGTCAGCCCACGATGGGCGCGGCGGCGGTCGCGGTGGGCAGACCGGGGACCGGGACGTCCACCGCGAGCAGCGCGCCGTCCACCGGGCCCGCCGCGGCCAGCCCCAACCGGGCGGTGCCGATGAAGAGTCGGCGCAGGTCGGGGCCGCCCAGGCAGATGCCCGCCGGTTGCTCCGCCGGTAGCCGGATCTCCCGGTCGAGGGTGCCGTCCGGCCGGTAGCGGCGTACCGCGGAGCCGCCCCACAGCGCGACCCAGAGGTGGCCTGCCGCGTCGACCGTCATCCCGTCCGGGCTGCCGTCGGCGGGGGACAACCGCAGGAACGGTTCCCGCCCGTGCAGGGCCCCGGTGCCCGGGTCGACGGTGAACCGGTCGACCTCGCCGCGCGGCGAGTCGGCCAGGTACATGGTGGTGCCGGCGGCGTCGAACGCCGGCCCGTTCGGGATGGTCAGCCCGGTCACCGCCGGCACCGGCGCTGCGCCCGGGGTCAGCTGGTACAGCGCGCCTCCGCCGGGCACCCCGGCGTACGTCATGCTGCCGGCCCAGAATCGACCGTGCGGGTCGGCGACCGCGTCGTTCATGCGGGTGGGCTCGGGCTCGTCGGCGACCAGGTCGGCGATCGGTCGGGGGTCGGCGGTGGCGGGCAGCAGGGTGACGCCCGTCCCGGCCGCGGCCAGCCAGTCGCCGGGCCGGTCGGCCACCGGGGCGACCGCGCCGAGCGGAACGTCGAGGCGGCGCAGTTCCCGCAGCGGGCCGGGCGCGTCGCCGTCGGTCTCCAGCAGCCGTCCGGCCAGCAGGTCGACCAGGACCAGTCGGTCGTCGACCCAGCGCAGTCCTTCGCCCAGCTCCAACCGGTCGGTGCTCCAGACGGTCGGCTCGGTCAGCTCCATCGTGTTCCTCCAACGATCTCCGGCGGCGGCAGTCGGCCGCCGCGCCGGTCAGCGGACGGTACCGCCGGGGCCGTGATCGAGCAGCGCCAGCTCCGCCCGGTCGGGCAGGCCCTCCCAGTCGCCCCGGGTGGCGACCGCGAACGCACCGGTGGTGACCGCCCGGTCGAGCCTCTCCGGCGCGTCGAGGCTGTCGAGCCAGCCGGAGAGCAGGCCGGCCACGAAGGCGTCACCGGCGCCGACGGTGTCCACCACCGGCACCGTCCGGGCTGGACGGTGCACCGTGCCGGTCGCGCTGTGGCTGGTCGCACCGCCGGCACCGTGCTTGACGACGACCTCGGTCACGCCGGCCGAGAGTAGCGCCGGGACCGGGTCGGTCGCGTCGGTCAACACGGCCAACTCGTCGTCGGAGGCGACCACCAGGTCGATCGAGGGCAGCAGCGGTCGTAGCGCGACGCCGGCTTCGGCGACCGACCAGAGCCGCTGCCGGTGGTTGACGTCCAGGCAGACGGTGCTGCCCGCCGCACGGGCGCGCCGCACGGCCTCCACCACCGCCTGGTACGGCTCGGCACCCAGCGCACAGGTGATGCCGGTGACGTGCAGCAGCCGGGGCGGTGGCCCGGGCGCGTCGAAGGCGCGGGTCACGTCGGCCGGGCGCAGCCGGGAGCCGGCCGACCCGGCGCGGTGGTAGGTGACCCGGTTGATGTCGGCGACCCGGCTCTCGAAGAGGATCAGCCCGGTGGGGGCCGTCGACTCGACCCGGGACCAGGTCAGGTCGACGCTCTCGGCGCGCAGCGTACGGCGGACCAGCTCGCCGGGCTCGTCGGCGCCGGTGACGCCGACCCAGGCCGCCCGGTGGCCGAGCCGGGCCAGCCCGATCGCCACCGTCGACTCGGACCCGGCGACGGAGATCCCGGCGGTGCCGCCCAGCCGCAGCGGGCCGGTGCTGCGGAAGGCCGCCATCGTCTCGCCGAGCGTGAGCAGGTCGATCACTGCTCCACCGCCGCGCGGAAGGCGGCGGCGCGATCGCGCAGCGCCGCCGGGTCGCCGCCGCGGACGGCGTCACCGAGCAGCGGGGAGCCGACGCCGACCGCGACCGCTCCCCGGTCGAGGTAGCGCCGCGCGCCGTCCGCGTCGACCCCACCGACCGGCACGAACGCGGTGCCGGGGAACGGGTCGCGCAGCGCGCCGAGGTAGTCGGGCCCACCGAGGGAGGCCGGGAAGAGCTTGATGGCGGCGGCCCCGCCATTGGTGGACTGGACCACCTCGGTGGGGGTGAGCGCTCCGGCGAGCACCGGCAGCCCGAGCCGGGCGGCCTCGGCGAGGCTGGGCGCGACCGCCGGGGTGACCAGGAACCCGGCCCCGGCGTCGGCCGCCGCCCGGGCATCCTCGGCGCTGAGCACGGTGCCCGCGCCCAGGCCGAAGTCGGGCCCGAGGGCGGCCCGGGCGCGGCGGATGACGCCGAGCGCGTCGGCGCTGGTCAGCGAGACCTCGACCAGCGCGACGCCGCTCTCGGCCAGGGTGAGCACGGCGGTCAACGCGGCGGCCGGGTCCGGGCCGCGCACGATGGCCAACAACCGGTGGGTACGCAGCTCGTCGAGCAGGTTCATCGCGGGTGTCCTCAGTGGATGCGGTGGGCGGAGATGGTGAGTTGCCAGATGACCTCACCGGCGGGCGGGACGACCGCCGCGTCGGCGGGGCCGGCGTCGGCCAGGTCGAAGGCGGTGCCGAGCATCGGTTCGACGCCGATGCTGCGGTACGGCGTGTCAGCCGGCCAACCGCCCAGGTTGCGCCAGAGCGCGGTGGCTCGGGGCTGGTCGGCGCACTCCAGCTCCAGGGTCAGCCGGTCGACGCCGTCGATCACCTGGACCCGGGGACAGTCGAGCAGCACCGCGCCGAGCGCGGTCCCGTCGTCCGGGCCGAGGGAGCCCAGCGTCAGCCCGGCCGGGGCCGGCCACGGCCCGGTCAGCCAGGGGCTGCCGGTGGGCCAGGTGCCCGGCGGCAGGAGCGCGGCGGCCTCCGGGTGCAGCCGGGTCGGCGTGCCGGTGGGTGCGTCGAGGCGCGCGGCGGGGGAGACGTCGAGCAGGGCGTGCGCGGCCCAGACGAACCGGTGACCAGGGTCGGCGGCCAGTCGGTAGTCGGCTACCACCACGCCGTCGGCGTCGGTGATCCGGCGGGTCAGGGTGAACGTCGGCCGCTCGATGACCACGGTGCCGGGGCCGGCTGTCCGCCAGGGGCGCGACCACACCTCGCCGTGGTCGGGTCGACCGCGCACGGTGGGCAGGCACTCCTCCAGCCCGCCGGCGTCGACGAACGCGTCGTCGGGGCGTACCTCGTTCCGGCCGTGCCCCGGGCCGCGCCAGAGCCACTCCCGGCCACCGCCGTGCAGGCTGGTCCACCGGCCGCCGTGCGCCGCGTCGTACGCCACGCGCAGCGGCACCGGCTTCGCGCCGGTCACCATTCCGCGAACGACCCGTCGGCGTGCTGCCAGACCGGGTTCCGCCAGGCATGGGGGGTACGTGCGGCCTTCCGGACCGCCGCCTCGTCGACCGTGATCCCCAACCCGGGCCGGTCGAAGCGGGCGATGTGCCCGTCCACGAACCGGAACGGCTCCGGGTCGACCACGTAGTCCAGCAGCTCCGAGCCGACGTGGTAGTGGATGCCGATGCTCTGCTCCTGGATCAGGAAGTTCGGCGTCGCGAAGGCCACCTGGAGGCTGGCCGCCAGGGAGATCGGGCCGAGCGGGCAGTGCGGGGCGAGCAGCGCGCCGTACGTCTCGGCCAGCGCGGCGATCCGGCGGACCTCGGAGATCCCACCGGCGTGCGACAGGTCCGGCTGGACCACGGCGACCCCGGCCTGCAACGGGGCGAGGAACTCGGAGCGGCCGTAGAGCCGCTCGCCGGTGGCCACCGGGATCGGCGTGCTGGCGACGATGTCGCGCAGGTGGTGGGCCTGGTCGGGGAGGACCGGCTCCTCCACGAAGAACGGGCGCAGGGGGGCCAGCTCGGGCAGGATCCGGCGGACCGCCGCCAGCCCGGCCCGGCCGTGGAAGTCCAGCGCGATGTCCCGGTCGGGGCCGAGCACCTCCCGGGCGGCGGCGACCCGGCTGAGGACCCCGTCCACCTCGGCGGAGGTGGGGATGGGGGAGAGTCGCCCGCAGGCGTTCATCTTGACGCCGGTGAGACCGGCGGCGACCTGCGCGGCGGCGGCGTCGGCCACCTCGGCGGGCTCGTCCCCGCCGATCCAGGAGTAGATGCGTACCCGGTCCCGCACGGGCCCGCCGAGCAGCGCGTGTACGGGAGCCCCGTACGCCTGCCCGGCGATGTCCCAGAGTGCCTGGTCCAGCCCGGCGACCGCGCTGGAGAGGATGGGGCCGCCCCGGTAGAAGCCACCCTTGGTGAGCACCTGCCAGTGCTGCTCGATCCGGAGTGGATCCGCACCGATCAGGTACTCGGAGAGCACCTCGACCGCGCTGCGCACCACTTCGGCGCGCCCCTCCACGACCGGTTCACCCCACCCGACCAACCCGTCGTCGGTCTCCACCCGGCAGAACAACCACCGTGGCGCGACAAGGAAGGTCTCGATCCGCTCGATCTTCACTGACTGCCCCTCTGTCCCCGTGCCTTCTCGACGTCGCGGACGGCCTTGTCCAGCAACTCACGCATGGCGGTCTCGGCCGCCGTCTCGTCCCGCTGGCGCAGCGCGTCGACGACGGCACGGTGGCTGGGCACCGGGTCGTCGTGTGCGGCGCCGCCGTGCACCAGCCGGTCCCGCTCGGCGAGCCCGGTCTCCATCACCACCTCCATCCGCTCCAGCAGCTCGTTGTGTGTGGCGGCGAGCAGCGCGCGGTGGAAGGCGAGGTCGGCGGCGATCGCGGCGGTGGGATCACCGTCGGCCTCGGCCATCCCGGTCAGAGCCCGGTCGAGGGCGGCTACGTCGTCCTCGGTCGCACGTGTGGCGGCCAGCCGCGCGGCGGCTGGCTCGATGATGGCGCGCACCTCGTGCAGTTGGTCGAGCAGCCGCTGGTCGGTCCCCTCCGCGAACTGCCAACGGATCACGTCACCGTCGAGCAGGTTCCAGTCCGCCCGGGGCCGGACGAAGGTGCCGCGCTTCTGTCGGGCGTCGACGATGCCCTTGGCCGAGAGGACCTTCAGCGCCTCGCGTAGCGCCGTCAGGCTGACGTCGAACTCCTCCTGCAACGCGACGATGTTCAGGGTCGCGCCGGCGGCTATCTCACCGGTGAGGATGCGACGGGCGATCGCTTCGACGGTCTGCCCATGGACGCCGCGGCGTGCGTACTGTGCCAATGCTCCTGGCCTTTTCGCTGGTCGGTATCGATCTCTCAGGCCGAGGCTTTCACCGCTGTCCATCCACCGTCCACCACGAGGCTCGCGCCGGTGATGTAGGCGGCGTCCGGTGAGGCGAGGAAGGCGACCGTCGAGGCCACCTCGTCCGGGGTGCCGAACCGCTTCGCCACAGTCTCCGCGACGCTGCGTTGCCGGTCCTCTTCGGACACCTCGGCCCAGGCTCCGGTGAGGATGGGCCCGGGTAGCACGGTGTTGACGCGCACCTGCGGGCCGTACTCGACGGCGAGCTGGCGGCCGAGCGCGACCAGGCCACCCTTGGCCGCGGCGTACGCGGGCCGGCCGGGCAACCCCACCAGCGCGTGCACCGAGGAGATCAGCACCACCGCGCCCGCGCGGGCCCGCAGGTCGTCCAGGCAGGCGCGGACGCCGAGGAAGGAGCCGGTGAGGCTGACGCCGAGTTGGTGGTCCCAGGACTGTCGGCTGGTCTCGTGCGCCGGTGCGACCTGCACGGCGTACGCGGTGCTGACGAGGATGTCGACCGGGCCGAAGCTCGCCCGTACGGCGGCGATGGCGGCCGTCCAGTCGGCCTCTTCGCTGACATCACCCATTACGGACAGTGCTCGGCCGCCACGGGCTGTCAGCTCCTCGGCCAGCGGGGTCGGGTCGGCCACGTCGAGCAGCGCGACTGCGGCCCCCTCGGCGGCGAGCCGGCGGGCGGTTGCGGCGCCGATCCCGCCCATCGCGCCAGTGACCAGCGCGTTCTTGCCCTCAAGCCGGCGCATAGGCTGATCCACCTGACCCTCGCCTCGGTCTCGTCTAATCATTAATTACGAAGATATCTTGACAGCCGGCGAGGGTCGATGCAACCTTCTCGTCACAAGCATTCACATGGACGACACATCGCGCGGTGACGCTACGTGTCGTAGAGGAAGGGATACCTCGTGAGCGACTTCGACCCCGGTCGCCGGCGATTCCTTGGCCACCTCGGGCTCGCCGGCCTGGGCGCGCTCGGCGCCAGTTCGTTCCTCAGCGCGTGCGCCAGCTCCGCCAGCGGACCGACCACGAGCAACGGCTCGGGCGCGGTCACCATCCAGTCAAACCTCTCCTCGCCGCAGGCCAAGGCGGCGATGGAGAAGCTCATCGCGAACTTCAACGCGCAGGGCAAGGGCACGGCGAGCCTCAACACGATCGCCTCGGAGACCTTCCGGACCCAGCTACCGACGTACCTGACCTCGGCCAACCCGCCGGATCTCTACACCTGGTACGCGGGCTCGGTCGCCAACGACTACGCCAGCAAGAACCTGCTGCTGGACGTCTCCGACGTCTGGAAGTCCCTGGGCGACTACCCGCAGTCGCTGCGCACCCTCTCCACCGACGCCAGCGGCAAGCAGATCTTCGTGCCGATGAACAACTACTGGTGGGGCTTCTTCTACCGCAAGTCCAACTTCGCCAAGTGGGGCGTGCAGGAGCCGAAGACCTGGACCGAGTTCCTGGCTCTCTGCGAGACGCTGAAGAGCAAGGGCGTCCCGCCGATCGGCATCGGTCTCGGCGACACCCCGTGGGTTGCCTCGGCCTGGTTCGACTACCTCAACATCCGGATCAACGGCGCGCCGTTCCACCGCGAGCTGCTCGCCGGCAAGCAGCGCTTCGACGACCCCAAGGTCAAGGCGGTCTTCACCCGCTGGCGCGAGGCCCTGCCCTACTTCGACCCCAAGGGCAAGGCGTACCCGTTCCAGGAGGCGACCACCGCGCTGCTGGCCGGGAAGACCGGCATGTTCCTGATCGGCACGTTCTTCGCCGACGCGGCACCCAAGGACGCTCTCGGCGACCTGGACTTCTTCCGGTTCCCGATCATCGACCCGGCGGTACCACTGGCCGAGGAGGCCCCGACGGACGGCTTCTTCGCCAGCGCGAAGAGCGCCAACCCGACCGGCACGAAGGCCCTGCTCAGCTACCTGGCCGGTGTCGAGGCGCAGGAGGCGTACGTCAAGGCCAGCTCCGGCATCGTGCTGCCGGCCAACCCCAAGGCCAAGGCGTCCGACTCGCCGCTGGTCGCCAAGGGCAAGGCGATGCTCGACGAGGCCAAGGAGCTGACCCAGTTCTTCAACCGCGACTCCAGTGACGCACTCCAGCCGACCGCGGACACCGCGCTGACCAAGTTCATCGACAAGCCGGACCAGATCGACGCGATCCTGCGGGAGTGGCAGGCCAGCGCCGAGAAGGTCTTCAAGGGCTGACGTGACCGCAACAATCTCCACGACTTCGGTCACCCCCACCCAGCGGCGGCGGCGACGGTCGGCTCGACTGTCGCCGCTGCTGGTGGCGTTCGTCCTCGTTCCGTTCGCGGTCGAGAGCGTCTGGGTGTTCTGGCCGGCGCTCCAGGGCTTCTGGTTCTCCCTCACCCGCTGGGACGGAATGTCACCGCCGACCTTCGTCGGCACCGACAACTACGTCGAGCTGGCGAGTGACGCCACCTTCCGGGGCGCGCTGCTCAACACGGTCATCTGGCTGGTGCTCTTCGGCGGCCTCTCCGTGCTGGGCGGCTTCGGCATGGCGCTGGTCCTGCAGAAGGAACGACGCGGGGTCGGCTTCTACCGGGCCGCGCTGTTCACCCCGGTGGTCTTCTCGCTGGTGGTGACCGCGCTGGTCTGGCGGGTCTTCTACCAGCCCGACGGCATCGCCGACACGCTGCTGCGGGCCGTCGGCCTGGAGAGCCTGATCCGGCCCTGGCTCGCCGATCCGGAGACCGCGCTGTACGCGGTCATCCTGCCCGCGCTGTGGCGGCAGATCGGTTATGTCATGGTGCTGTTCCTGGCCGGGCTCAAGGCGATCGACCCGGCGCTGCACGAGGCGGCCCGGATGGACGGCGCCAACTCCTGGCAGCGGCTGCGGCATGTCACCATCCCCCAGCTCAAGGGGGTCAACGCCGTCGTGCTGTCGGTCATCGTGATCGACTCGCTGCGCTCGTTCGACATCGTCTGGTCGCTGACCAAGGGCGGGCCGTACCACTCGTCGGAGCTGCTCAGCACCTACATGTACTCGACCGCGTTCCAGAGCCTGCGGCTGGGCTACGCCTCCGCGATCGCCGTCGTGATCTTCGTGCTCGCGCTGGCCGTCATCCTCGGCTACCTGGTTCGCGCGTTCCGGGAGGAAGCGTGATGAACAAGCTCCGTACCGGGGCCTTCCACACCGGCATGATCCTGCTCTCGCTGCTGTGGCTGGGCCCGGTGATCTGGGTCGTGGTGATGTCCACCCGATCGTTCGACGACATCGCCGCGCACGGCGTGGGCAGCCTGCCCCAGTCGTTCACCCTGGACACCTACCGGCAGGCCTGGACCGACGGCGGCGAGCTGCGCGCGCTGATCAACAGCATGCTGGTCACCGTTCCGTCGGTGGCGTTGAGCCTGGGGCTGGCCGCGATGGCCGCGTTCGCCCTGAGCCGCTTCCGGATCCCCGGCCGGCGGACCATCCTGCTGCTGATGCTCGCCGGCAACCTGCTGCCACCGCAGATCCTGCTCATCCCGGTGGCCAAGTTCAGCGAGCTGACCGGCCTGTACGACACGCTCTGGGCGCTGATCGCGGTGCAGGTCGGCTTCGGGCTCGGCTTCTACACCTTCGTCCTGCACGGCTTCATGCGGGACCTGCCGGGCGAGATCCAGGAGGCGGCGACGATCGACGGCGCCGGCACCGCGCAGATCTTCACCAGGGTGATGCTGCCGCTGACCCGGCCCGCGCTGGCCGCTCTCGGCGCGCTCTCCTTCACGTGGATTTTCAACGACCTACTCTGGGCGATCACCGTGCTACGTACCGACGACAACATGCCGGTCACCCCGGCTCTGCTCGCACTCCAGGGACAGTTCGTCTCGTCCTGGAACGTCATCGCCGCCGGTACGGTCATCGCGGCCGTCCCCACGGTCGCGGTCTTCCTGCGCTTCCAGCGGCACTTCGTCTCCGGTCTGGCGCTCGGAGCGGTCAAGTGACCGCCGCGACTCCGCAGCGCTGGACGCTGCGCGGCGCGCACACCGAGTACACCGTGACGGTGCCCGCGCACGGCCGCTGGCTGGAACTGGTCGCGTGGGGACCGCACGGCGTCTCCGACGGCCCGTCGCCGGTCGCCTACGACGGCCCGGTGCCGTTCCTCACCACCGGGGACGCCGCCCCCATCGAGTACGCCACCGACGCGGACCGGCCGTTCACCGGTGCCGACCTGGTGATCGAGACCGCCAACGGGCAGCGCCGGGTGGGCTTCGTCCACACCGACGCGCGGGTCGACGCCGATCAGCGGGAGCTGGCGGTCGACTTCGCCGACCCGGTGACCGGTCTGCGCGCCACCGTGCACTACCGGGTGCCCGCCGGCACCGACGTGGTGCAGCGGTGGGTGGAGCTGACCAACGACGGCACCGGCCCGCTGCGGGTGGTCCGAGCCGGCTCGGGCGGGTTCTCCGTACCGACTCCGCACGGCGCGCTGCTCAGCCACCAGTGGGGGCAGTGGGCGCAGGAGTTCCAACTCGCCCACGTCGAGCTGGGCCACGGCGCGTTCACCATCGGCAGCTCCCAGGGCGTACCAGGGCACCTGCACGTGCCCTGGCTGGCCGTACGGGACACCGCCGAGCCGACCGGCCCGGCCTGGGCGGTGGCGCTGGCCTGGACCGGTTCGTGGGAGATCAGCGCCGAACGGGACACCGGCGGCCTGACCCGGGTCCGCGCCGGCCGTCAACTGGTCGACGGCCCGCTGGAACTGGCCCCCGGTGAGCGGCTGACCCTGCCCGAGGTCACCGGCGCGTACAGCCCGGACGGCCTGGACGGGCTCGCCCGGGTCTGGCACACCCACCAGCGGCTGCTCGCCGGTGAACGACTCACCCCGCGCCCGGTGCTCTACAACTCGTGGGAGGCCACCTACTTCGCGGTCGAGGCGCAGAGCCAGTTGGCGCTCGCCAAGGTCGCCGCCGAGCTGGGTGTGGAGACGTTCGTCGTGGACGACGGCTGGTTCGTCGGCCGTAACGACGACACCGCGGGACTGGGTGACTGGACGCCCGACCCGGCGAAGTTCCCGGCCGGGTTCGACGCGTTCATCGCCGACGTCCGCGCACTGGGGCTGAACTTCGGGCTCTGGGTCGAGCCGGAGTGCGTCAACCCGAAGTCGACCCTCTACGCCGAGCACCCGGAGTGGGTCTACTCCGTCGACGGTCGACCGCTCACCCCGGTCCGCAACCAGTACCTGCTGGACCTGGGCCGACCGGAGGTGGCCGAGTTCGTTCACTCCACCGTGGACGGTCTGCTACGCCGGTACGACATCGACTACCTGAAGTGGGACTTCAACCGGCCGCGTACCGAGCCGGGGCGCCCGGGTGGGGTCGGCCCGATCGATCTGGACGGCGCGCACGTGGCCAACCTGCACCGGATCTACGAGCGGCTGCGTCGGGACCACCCCGGCGTGCTGATCGAGGCCTGTGCCGGCGGGGGCGCGCGAACCGACCTGGCGATGGCCGCCCGGGCCGACGTCTTCTGGCCCAGCGACAACACCGGTCCGCTGGACCGGCTGGCCATCCAGTACGGCTTCCTGCACGCCAACGCCCCGCACCTGCTCAGCTCCTGGGTCACCGACGCGCCCGGCATGTTCGACCCCCGGCCGCGAACGCTGGCGTTCCGGTTCGTCCTCGCGATGGCCGGTGTGCTCGGCATCGGAGCGGACATCCGGGCCTGGACCCCCGCCGAGCGGGCCGAGGCGGCCGGCTGGATCGCCCGCTACAAGGAGATCCGGGACGTCGTCACGCACGGCGAGGTGCACCTCATCGGCGGCCCCGACCAGGCCCGTTGCGCGGTCCAGTACACCGCCCCGGACGCGAGTCGGGTGGTCGTACTGGCCTGGCACACCGGCCGACTCGACGGTGCCGGCCTGCTCCCGTCCCGCCCGGTCCGGTTGCCACTGCGCGGCCTCGACCCGGCGGCCCGCTACGGCGACGGTGAGCGGCACTACTCCGGCAGCCACCTCAGCGCGGTCGGCCTGCCCGTGCAGTGGAGCCCGACCCACGACGCCGACCTCATCGTGCTGACCCGCGACTGAGGCCGGAGCACCACCACACCCCACCCCCGAGGGACAGGAGTACCTCCATGCGCCTGATCCGACCGCTGACCGCAGCCCTGGCCGTTCTCGGCCTGGGCTTGGCCAGCCCCATGCCGGCCATGGCCGGCCCACCGCACGCCGGTCCACCGCAGGTCGGCCACGGCCCCGGCCACGTTCCGGTCGCCACCGGCGCGGAGGACCAGGGCGCGCCCGCCTTCTTCAACAGCGGGCTCGCCCCGACGCCCTACCAGGGCTGGAACACCTACTTCGGCCTCGGTGGCGATCCCACCGAGGCTGAGGTCCGGTCGGTCACCGACTTCATGGTCCACAGTGGCCTCCGGGATGCCGGCTACACCTACGTCTGGATCGACGGCAACTGGGCCGCGCCCACCCCGCGCGACGAGGCCGGCAGGCTGGTCGCCGACCCCGCCCGCTTCCCGGGCGGGATGGCCGCGCTGGCCGCGTACATCCACAGCAAGGGGATGAAGGCCGGCATCTACACCGACGCCGGTCCGTACCTGCCAGGGCAGTGCGGGCTCGGCAGCAACGGCCACTACCAGGCCGACATCGCCCAGTTCGCCGGATGGGGCTTCGACGCGCTCAAGGCCGACTGGCTCTGTGGCCGGGCCGCCGGACTCGACCCGGAGACCACCTTCCGTGAGCTCGCCGAGGCGGTACGCCAGTCGCCCCGACCGATGCTGCTCAACATCTGCAACCCGGTCAGCTCCGACTGGGGTGGTGGCCCGTACACCCCCGAGCAGCTCTCCACCTGGAGCTACACGTACGCGCCCACCGTCGCCGACTCCTGGCGGACCTACACCGACGTGGGGCTCACCGACCCGACGCCGCAGTGGGCGTACCCGTGGGTGCTGCGCAACATGGACGTCAACGCGTACCACCCGGCGGCCACCGGCCCGGGGCACTACAACGACCCGGACTACCTGCTGCCGATGCGTCCCCTGCCCGACGGCGGGTACGAGCTGAGCCTGGACGAGTCCAAGACGCAGCTCGGCATGTGGGCCATCATGGCTGCGCCGCTGGTGATCGGCTCCGACCCGCGTGGCCTGCCGAAGGAGATGATCTCGGTGTTGACCAACCCGGAGATCGTCGCGGTGGACCAGGACCCGCTGGTCCGACAGGGCGTCAAGGTCACCGACACCGGTGTCGACGCGCAGGTCTGGAGCAAGGTGCTCGCTGGTTCCGGCAAGCGGGCGGTCGCGCTGCTCAACCGGCACGACACCGCCCAGGAGATCACGGTGAACTTCGCCGACGTCTCGCTCGGTGGGTCGGTCCGCGTCCGTGACCTCTGGTCCCGTTCCACCGTGGACGCGCAACCCGCCACCCCGGGCGTCCAGCCGTTCACCGGCTCCTACACCGTCGAGGTGCCGGCGCACGGCGTGGCCATGCTGGGTCTGACCGGCACCGACCAGGTCGCCGGTGCCGACCTCGGCGGCACCGCCAGCGCCAGCCCGGCGCTGGTCCGGGTGGACGACACGCACGCCACCGCCTTCGTCCGCGACGCGGAGGGAGCGTTGGCGGTCAACACCCGCTCCGGCGCGACGTGGGGGAACCGCTGGACCTCGCTCGGCGGTCCGGTCGACGGTCGGATCCTCGGTCAGCCGGCGGCGTACGGCTCGGCAGACGGGCGGCTCGACGTCTTCGTACGCGGCACCGACAACGCGGCCTGGCAGCGTAGCTACACCGCCGGGAAGTGGGGACCGTGGCGCAGCCTCGGCGGCACGTTGACCGACGGTCCCACGGTGGCCTGGACCAGCCCGACCCAGTGGACGCTGGTCGCCCGTGGTGCCGACGGCAAGCTTTGGTCGCGTACGCCGAGCACCGGCTGGACCAGCGTCGGGGCTCCGGAGAACCGGCCGTTCTACGGCCGGCCGAGCGCTGTCGTCGACGACGCGGGCGTGCTGCACGTGGCGGTCCGCAGTCGCACCGACGAGGTGTGGTGGAGCAGCCGCACCGGCACCACCTGGTCGGCTTGGACCAACCTGGGCGGCACCACCAGCGGCAGCCCGACGCTGCTCGCCACGGCCGGCCGGGTCTACCTGTTCTCGCTGGCCGCCGACAACCGGCTCTGGCAGCGCAACCTGACCGATGGCGCGTGGGGCGGCTGGTTCCGACGCGGTGAGTTCACCACCGACGCGTTCCGAGGCGCGCCGGGGGCCGCCGCGGGTGCCAACGGCAGCGCCTGGCTGGCGGTACGCGGCGTGGACGACCGGGTGCACCAGATCGTCCTCTGATCCATGGTGGCGGGCCGTCGACTGGCGGCCCGCCACCCAGGCAGCCGTGCTCAGGCCCTGACGAGTTCCCGCCATCGGCGCTGGGCAGCCAGGGCCAGCGGCGCGTCCCGGCCCGCGATCCCGGCCTCCAACTCGGCGACCGCTTCCGCTGCCCGCGCCGGTTCACCCGCCGCGGCCGCCGCCTCCGCCAGCACCAGCACCGCCTCGACGGCCCACGCCAGAATGCCCTTGCCGCGTACCAGTGCCAGCGCGTCCGTCGCGTGCCGGACGGCCTCGTCCGGCCGCTCGGCCAGGGCGAGCCGGGCCAGTGCCGAGAGTGCCTGCACCAGCGGCCAGATCGCGCCAACCCGTCGGGCGTCGGCCACCACCTCCCGCAGCGCCCGTTCGGCGTACTCGACCTCGTCTCCGCTTCCGGCGGTACGGGCCAGCACGGTGGCCAGTTCGACCCGCGCGTCCAGCAGGATGACCGGCATCCGCTCGGCGGAGGCGACCAGCCGGGTGAGCCGTTCGGCGAGCCCGTCCAGCCGCCCGGCGGCCCGGTCCAGCGACAGCTCGGTCACCTCCACCAGGCACGTCAGTCGCTCGTACCCGGTCTCGTCGACAAACGCCCGGCCGGCCGCCAGGAGCGCTTCGGCCTGCTCCGGGTGCCCGGCGTGCAACGCGCCCTGCGCCCAGTTCAGGCAGGCCCGGGCATGCTCGCGGGGCCGGTCGGCCAACTCGGCGGACGCCCGCAGCTCCGCGATGATCGCCCAGGCCGCCGGGTCGCCCAGTTCCAGTAGCAGGGAGGCTCGGGCGATGCGGACCGCCAGGTGCGCCGCCGGGTCCCCGCTGGCCGTCGCGGCGCTCTCCGCCTCCGCGCAGCGGGCGAGGTGGTCGTCGACGTGCCGGCCGACGACGGTGTCGGGGGCCGCCAGCACCGCGAGCGCCGGGGCCTTGCGGCGCGGTGCGCGCAGGTACGGCACGGCACGCTCGATCTCGGTGTACCCGCGCAGTGCCTCGCCCTGCTGGCGCAGCATCCGCCCGAGTACCAGACCCAGCTCACCTCGGGCGCCGGGCGGCAGCCGCCGGTCGGCGAGCAGCCGTTCCAGCACCGGGATCGCCTCCGCCTGGCTGAGCCCGTCGATGGCGGACCGGCCAAGCTTTGCGGCGAGCCGGACCCGTACCGGTCGGGGTAGCTCGGCGATGCCCATCGTCTGGAGCAGGAAGCTGGCGGCGGTCGCGTCATCGCCGCGTTCGGTGGCCAGGTCGGCGGCGGCCTCGGCGTTGCGGACGAAGTCGGCACCGCTGCCGGCCCGGCGATAGTGGTGCGCGAGTTGGGCAACCGGCCTCGGCAGCTCCTGCTCCAGGACTCGCGCGACACGCAGGTGCAGCCACTCCCGGTTCTCCCGGGGCACCAGGTCGTACACCACCTGCCGGGCCAGGTCGTGGCGGAACCGCAGGCCGTCGCCGGCGTCGTGCAGCAGTCCCGCCCGGTGCGCCGCGGCCAACGCGGCGCCGACCGCCATCCGGTCCAGGCTGAGCACCGAGGCGAGGATGCGCTGGTCCGGTGCCAGCCCCAGCACGGCGGCGGCACCAAGCACCTCCCGGGTGGCCTCGTCGAGCGGGCGCAGCCGCCAGAGCAGCACGTCCCGCAGGACGAACGGCACGCTGTCGTCCGCCAACGGGTCACCGCCCCGCTCGGCGAGCGTCCGCAGAACCTCCTCGACCACGAACGGGATGCCGGCGGTCCGGTCGAGCAGGGTGGCGGTCAGTTGCTGCGGCGGATCATCGAGCCGCAGGGTCCGGGCGGCCAGCCGGCGGACGTCGTCGGCGTCCAGCGGGCTGAGCGGGACACGGGTGACGCTCCATGGTGGAGTGCGCGCCAACGCGTCGTGGATCGGCGTACTGCCTCCCGGTGCCGCGGTGCGGGCGGTCAGCACCACCGCCAGCCCGTCCACCGGATGGGTGCTCAGGTAGGCGAGGAACTCGCAGGTCGCCGGGTCGGCCCAGTGCAGATCCTCGAGCAGCAGCGTGGCGGGGCTCAGTGCGGTCAGCACCGCCGCGACGGCCCGGAGCAGGCGGTGCCGCTCGGCCGCCGGGTCGGTCAGCGGGGGTGGCGCGTCGGGCAGTACGTCGGCGAGTTCGGGCAGTAGCGGCGCGAGGGCGCCAGCGACCGGGCTGAGCGCGTCGAGTCGGTCCGCGCTGCCCCGGATCGCGTCCAGCAGTACGCCGAGCGGGAAGGGCTCCGGCACGTCGTCGCACTCGCCGACGAGGTGGCGCCCGGAAAGTTCGGCGAGCAGTTCGGCCACCAGCCGGCTCTTACCGATCCCGGGCTCGCCCTCCAGCAGGATCAGGCAGGGCGGGGCTTCGACGAGCCGGCGTAGCTGGGCCAGTTCCGCCGCCCGTCCGACGAACTCGACTGGTCCGCGCAGACGTTCGGGGCGGACGGGAGATAGGCCCCCGCCGCCCCGCGTCTTGTCCTCGCCGCCGTCGATCACCGTGGGGCCGAGCAGATCACCCCTGCCCGAACGGACGGTCGGCCGGCGGATCGGCGGTGACCTGGGTCACACACCGGGCCACCGGCCTGTTGGCATCGTCAGGACTCGACGGTGACCGGCACGGTCTTCAGCGAGCCGTCACCGTTGCGGAACTCCAGCACCCCGATGTAGCGCTGTCCGGGGGCGAGGCCGGACCAGCGCAGGGTCAGGTTCGCCGTCGCGCCCGGCTGCACGCTGCGCTGCTTCGGGTCGATGGTGAACCGGCCGGTGGACGTACCCGGCGCGCCCGGCAGGTAACTGGTGACGGTGTACGCGTTGGCGCCGTCCGCGATGTTCTCGGTGAACTCCTGCTCGACGACGACGATGTAGTCACCTGCGCCGTCCGGCAGATTCACCTTGGCGCCGTCCCGACCGCTGACCGTGGCCGTGACGAACTTCCCGTCCTTGTCGTAGACGTTGAGGCTGAACTCGGTGCACTCCATCACCCCCTCCTCGTCGTCCCAGTCGATGTGGGAGCAGGTGGGCCGCTCCGACGTCACCTGCACGAGTGGGTTGCGGGTGCCGGCCGGCACGTGGAGCGTGGTCCTGCTGATGGAGGCGGGCAGCGGCACCGGCAGGTTGTTCGACGTGCTCCAGTCCCAGCTCGGCCCGTCGCCCTGCAGGGTGACCACGTTGCTGGTGCCCGAGGTCAGGCCGGAGAGCTGGGAGATCAGCTGACCCTTGTAGCCGACCTCGGCGGCGATCCGGACGCTGCCGGAGGTGCCCTTGCCGGTGATGGCGTCGGGGGCGACCAGCCCGGAGTTGTGCACGACCAGCGGGCTGCGCACCTCGTGCGTGAACTGGTCGCGCCAGGTCAGCGCGCCGTCGGCCCAGGTGTCGAACGGACCGCCGGTGTTGGTGACCTCCACGGTGAAGCGCGCGGTCTTGCCGGGACGGATCTGCATCTTGGCCGGGGTGACCTTGACCCTGTAGCCCGGCGGGGTCTGCACCGACGACGTGTAGGTGCTGGTCTTGTCGCTGACGTTGGTGACGGTACGGGTGACCGTCTGCGTGCCCACCATCCGTCCCAGCGAGATCGACGGGTAGTTGAGCTGGGCCGTGTCGATCGCGCCGATCGTGTCGCAACCCTCCAGGTCGGCGAGCCCGAAGTCGCTGCCCCGGTCGGCGGAAACGCCGCACAGGTACTGGATCCAGTCCTGCTGGTTGGAGTCGTACACCAGCCCCGGGTCGAAGGCGCTGCCCGGCTTCACCTGGCCGGCGCCGTAGTTCAGCGGCGTGGCGTCGTACGTGCCGATCTTGATCGGGTTGCCCTTGTCGGTCTTGTCCACCGCGCTGGTCATCAGCGCCGAGCGGACCGCCGCCGGCGACCAGTCGGGGTGCTTGGCCAGCAGCAGGGCGGCGATGCCGGCGATGTGCGGCGCCGCCATCGAGGTGCCCGACTCCAGAGCGAACTTGTTCCCGCCGATGGACGGGGAGAAGGCCGCGACGATGTCCTGGCCCGGCGCGCTGATGTCCGGCTTGAGCAGCTCGCCGGCGTTCAGGTTAGACGGGCCGGCCGAGGAGAACGCGGCGACCGCGGGCGCCTCGACGGTCTCCAGCTTGCTCGGCGAGATGGTCGCCGTGGCGTTGCCCTGTGCGACGTACGCGGTGACCGTGGCCAGGTCGACCTCGTTGATGTGCACGGTCGGCACGGTCTGCACGTCGGCGTTGAGGGAGTTCAGCTCCTCGTTGTACAGGACCATGCCGATGCCGCCGGCCCGGGCCACCTCGATGCTCTTGTCGGTACGGGGGATCTCGCCGCGCACGCAGAGCACGATCGCGCCCTTGACCTTGGCCGGATCCAACGTGTCGTCGGCGCAGAGACCGGCACCGTACGCACCGTTCGGGTCGAGCGCGCTGTCCTTCGCGAAGACCAGTCGGGCCGGCCCGACGCCGGTCTCGCCCATGCCCACACCGGCGATGGTGGTGCCGTTGCCGAGGGTGAGCGTCCGGGTGTTCTGCCGGTCGGTGGTGCTCGCGGCCACCGTGGTCAGCCACGGCGTCGAGTTGTCGACGGTGTTGGCGAACGGGCCGGAGTTACCGGCGGCGGCAGCGACGAAGACTCCGGCGGCTGCGGCGTTGAAGAAGGTCGCGTCGACCGCCCCGAACCGCTCGGTGTCGTCCCCGATCGAGTAGTTGATCACGTCGACGCCGTCGGCGACCGCGTCGTCGATGGCGTGCACGATGTCGATGTCGGTACCGGTCGCTCCACCCGCGCCGTTGTCGTAGAGCGCCTTGTAGATCGCCAACCGGGCCGCCGGCGCCATGCCGGAGATCATGCCCAGGTCCTGGGTCCCCGACGTCGCCGGTACGCCGTGGTTGCCGGCCGCGGTGCTGGCCGTGTGGGTGCCGTGGCCGTTGCGGTCACGGGGCGAGGAGTAGTCGTCCGGGAACGCGTCGGCGATCCCGCTGTCGTTGTACCAGCGGGCTCCGATCACCTTGTTGTTGCAGGTGACCGGTGCCTCGACGCCGACGTCGCAGGTGCCCTTCCACTTGGCGTCGATGATGGCCTGGTCCGGCCGGGGGCTGGGCAGCGGCGCGAAGCTCGCGCTCTCCGGCCAGTAGCCGCTGTCGATGACTCCGACGATGACACCCTCACCCGCGCGGGAGTCTCCGCCGAACTCGTTCTGCCACACCCCGCCCTTGCCGGTCAGGCCCAGGTACTCCGGAGTGTGCGAGGTGGTCGCGTGCACCTTCTGGCTCTCGTACACCGCCCGCACGCCGTGCGTGGCGCGCAGCCGGGCGGCCTGCGGCCCGGTCAGGTCGGCGGCGAAGCCGTTGAACGCGGTCTCCATGGTGACGCGGGTGCGGTCGGCGGGCACGCCGACGCGGTCCAGCACGGACGTGCGCTTCTGGCGCAGGTGATCCCGGTACGCCTGCGCGTTGCCCGACGTGCGGTTCAGCTTGGCGCCGTCGGTCGGCTTGGTCGCCGGGATCCCGGGGACACCGCCGGTGTAGGTGGCCAGCGGCTCCTCATCGAGCTGGACGAGGTAGCGGGCGGTCGGTCCGCTGCTGGCCGGCGCGGCGGACGCGCTGCCTGGCAGGCTGGTCAGGCCGGCGGCGGTCAGTGCCACGGCGGCCAGCATGCTGACCCCGCGCCTGGCCCGTCCGGTCCGATGTGCGTTCGGTTGTGGCACGTCGTTGCCTCCACGTTCGGTGCCGGCCGCCACGGCTGATGACGGTGGCCGAAACCTAGGAGCGGTATCGATCATCGAGAAGCACTCGTAACCTGGATGTCATCCTGGAAACAAGCTCGTAACACAACGGGTACTTTGCGCGTCATTTCAGGCCGCCGGGTGCGTCGCTCGACCGGGCCTGCGCGGTGCACACCGTGGTCCGCCGGCACTGGTCCGCGCCAGCTGCACCGTCCACTCGCCGTGGTGGATGTGTCGGTGATGGTGGCCGCAGAGCAGCACGGCGTTGGCAAGGTTGGTGGCACCGCCGTCGGCCCAGTGCTGGATGTGGTGGGCGTCGCACCAGCGGGGTGGTCGGTCGCAGCTTGGGAAGGCGCAGCCGCGGTCGCGCAGCACCAGGGCTCGGCGTAGCGGGCCGGTGACGAGTCGGCGTTGCCGGCCGACGTCGAGGACCTGACCTGCGCCGCCGAGCACGGCGGGGAGGATGGTGGCGTCGCAGGCGAGTCGCCGGACGGTTTCCGGGGTGAGCCGCAGGCCGGTGTCGAGGGCCCCGCTGCTCAACTGCCGTGTCAACTCGTCATAGCCGGTGGTGACGACGATCTGGGCGTGTTCGCCGCCGTGCTCGGGCAGCCCGCCGGTGCGCAGCGCCAGGCGGCACACGTCGGCGAGGGCGTCGTGCCGGCGTTGCCCGGGGGTGCGTGTGTCGTCGGGCCCGGTGGGTGCGGTGAGGGGGTCGATGGCGGCGCGGAGCAGGCCGGCGGTTTCGGCGTCGAGGGTGCCGCTGAGTCGGAGTCGGCCGTCGGTCTGCTCGGAGAGGGTGAGGTGGCGGTCGCGGGTGGTGTCACGGGCCTCGGCCGCCATCGCGGCCTGGGCGGCGGCGTCGGCTATGTCGGGGGCCACGTGGCCGAGGATCCGTGTGCCCAGTTTGCGGAGCAGGGTGGGGTCGAACTGGCTGGCCCAGTCGGTGAGCACGGTGACGGCCTTGTCGGCGGCTTCGGGCCCGGCGGCCGTGTGCACGGTGGTGACGGTGTCGGCGATGACCCGGGCCTGGTCGAGGGTGGTGTGCCCGTCGGCCAGGGCTTGACGAATTCCGGGGTTGGCGGCGGGCGGCGGGGATGGTGAGGTGGAGTCGTTCGCGCAGCCAGACCGCAGTAGAGGAGGCGCCCTGCGCGCGGGCCGTGCCGCGGCCGTCGAGTTCGCGGACCAGGGCCAACTTGACTGCGGCGAGGCGTTGCTCCAGGCGGTGCGCGGCATCGAGCGCCGCGATCAGGTCGTGCTCCGGGAGGGCCCAGGCGGCGGCGTCAACGCAGGCAGCGACCGCGTCGTCTCCCTGGGCCAGCTCCTCAACCATTGCCCGAGGCTAGAACAGGTGTGCGACTCTTCCAGTCATCATGATCTATTGACGGGGTTGGCAGCTTCAGGCGTCAGTCGCGTCGGACCAGGCCGGGCCCGGCGGCGATGTCGATGCCGCCGTCCTCGATGTCGTGGCCGGCGGCGCAGCGGAGCACCGCACGAACCGGCTCGCCACAGTTGTGGTGGGTGGCGGTGACGGACGGCCCGGCGTCGTCGGCGGCCCAGGTGTCGCCCCAGTTGCGCAGCGCGGTGATGACGGGCAGCAGTTCGCGACCCTTGCGGGTGAGTTGGTACTCGTGGCGGGTGCGTTGCCCCGGCTCCCGGTAGGGGATTCGTTCGAGGAGGCCGGCGGCGACCATCTCCTTGAGTCGGGCAGCCATGGCGGGCTCGCCGACGCCGACCCGGCGGACGAAGTCGTCGAAGCGGCGCGTGCCGAGCAGGGCCTCGCGCATGATCAGAATCGTCGACCGGCTGCCCACGATGTCCATCGCCCGTGCGACCGAGCAGTTCGCCGTCGACCAGGAGTCGCGGTCCTCCCGTAGGTCTTCCATGTCGCCAAGCTTACCTGACTTGCGTCAAGGCTAGTCAGGTGCTTCACTGGGTCGCTGCTGGCTTCATTCAACGCAAGTCAGCCCGACCAGCCCTAAGGACGTCCAGTGACCACCAGCACCACCGAACCGACCGCACCGGGCTCGGCCGCCAGGGCCCGCGCATCCGTTCGCGGCTCCCGCCCGGTGACCCTGATCGCCATGTGTCTGGGCGCGATGATCACGTTCCTGCAGATCACCGCGACGGTCTCCGCCCTGACCACCATCCAGCGGGACCTACGAGTCGACCCGACCACCCTGATCTGGATCCCCAGCGCCTACACGCTGGTGGTGGCGAGCGTGGTGCTGTCCGCCGCCACCCTGGGCAACAGGTACGGGCGCAAGCGCATGTTCGGTGCCGGCGTCAGCGCGATGATCGTTGGTGGCGTCGTCGTGGCCAGTGCCCCGACCGTGGGGTGGGTGATCGCCGGGCAGCTGGTCGCGGGCCTCGGCGGGGCCCTGATCCTGCCGAACAGCCTGGCGATCCTCGGCGCGACCTTCACCGATCCGCACCGCCGCACCGAGGTCATCACCGCCTGGTCGGCGGCCTCGGGCATCGGGCTCGCCGTGGGCCCGCTCATCGCCGGCACGCTGCTGCGGCACTACCAGTGGCACAGCGTCTACCTGTCGACGGTCGTGCTGGGCGTGGCCACCCTCGTCATCGCCGCCATCGGGGTGACCGAGTCCCGGCCCAGCGCAGCCCGACTCGACGTACCCGGCCTGTTGCTCGGCACCATCGCCATCGCCGCCGCCGTCTACGCGATGATCCAGGGCGGCCGGGACGGCTACACCAGCCCGGTGATGACGGCGGCCTGGGTCGTCTCGGCTCTCGCACTGGTCGGGTTCGTGCTGGTCGAGCTGCGGGCCACGGCGCCGATGCTCGACGTACGGCTGTTCCGGTCGGCGTCGTTCAGCGCCGTCATGGTCGTCGCCGCGGTGTCGCTGTTCGGCTTCACCGGCGTGGCGATTCTGCTGGTCCTCTTCCACGAACGTGCCCAGGCACTCAGCCCGCTGGACACCGGCTGGCGGATGTTGGTGCTCTTCGGCACCTACGTGCTCGTCGCCTTCGGCGCCGGGCGGGTGATCCGTCGTACCGGCTTCAAAGCCCCGCTCACCCTCGGCCTGGTCCTCGGTGCGGTGGCGAGTTTCGCTCTGGCAGCCCAGGGGCCGACCGCTTCGTTCGGTCACCGCTGGCCGCTGTTCGCGCTGTTCGGTGCCGCGGGCGCACTGGTGGTGGCCCCGGCGACCGCCGCGGCGTTGGCCAGCGTCGCGCCCGCTCAGGCCGGCATGGCCTCCGGCGCGGTCAACGCCGCCCGCCAGGTCGGCTCGGTGCTCGGCTCGTCCCTGCTGGGCACGCTCCTCACCACCACGATGGTGACCGACCTGCCCGACCGGCTCGCCGCCCACCAGGTCGGCGAACCCATGCGGGACGCTGTGCGGGCGGCGGTGGCCACCGGTGCCACCGGTGACCAGCCGCTGCCCGATCCGGTACGGGCGGCGCTCGCCGAGGCACTGACCGCTGGAGTTCAGGCCGGCCTGCGGGTCAATGGCGTCGTCTTCCTGGTCACCGCCGTGCTCGCGCTCACGCTCGTCCGCAACCGGCCGCACCAGCACTAGGACGCCGATCACCCGCCGATGGTGTCGAGCTCCTCGATCACGTCGGCCGGCAGCTTCAGGTCGGCCGCGGCGACGTTCTCCCGCAGGTGCGCCATGCTCGACGTGCCGGGGATCAGCACGGTGGTGGGAGACCGCTGGAGCAACCAGGCGAGGGCGACCTGCTGCGGCGAGGCGCCAACCCGGGCGGCGACGTCGTTGAGCGTGTCGGACTGCAGCGGAGTGAACCCGCCGAGCGGGAAGAACGCGGCGAACGCGATGTTCTCGGTCGCGCACCGGTCGACCAGGGCGTCGTCCTGCCGGTTGGCGAGGTTGTAGAGGTTCTGCACCGTGACCACCGGGGCGATGGCCTGGGCCTCGGTGAGCTGGTTGAGCGTGACGCCGCTGAGCCCGAGGTGCCGGATCAGGCCCTCCTGCCGCAGCTCCGCCAGGGCGGCGAACTGCTCCCCGAGGGGTGCGTCGATGCTGCTCTCCGTCGCGCCCACCCGCAGGTTGACCACGTCGAGGACGTCCAGGCCGAGATGCTGGAGGTTCTCCCGCACCTGGGCCTTGAGGTCGGCCGGCTCCAGGGACGGGATCCAGGAGCCGTCGGCGCCGCGACGCGCGCCGACCTTGGTCACCAGGTGCAGATCCGCGGGGTACGGGTGCAGCGCCGCACGGATCAGCTCGTTGACCACCACCGGGCCGTAGAAGTCGCTGGTGTCGATGTGCCGGACACCGAGGTCGACGGCCTCGCGGAGCACGGCGAGCGCCTGTTCCCGGTCGCGGGGCGGGCCGAAGACGCCCGGGCCGGCCAACTGCATCGCCCCGTAGCCCATCCGGCTCAGTGTGAGGCCGTCGGCCGGGGTCAGGGCACCGCCGGGAAGGTTCTCGCTCATGTCGTCCTCTATCCGTTCTCAGGAGGGTCATGCGACTGTCCGGGAAGCCGGGTCCGTCGCGCACCGACGACTGTGCGTCGCCGCCCGGCCTCCCGGCAGGGCGAGATGTTCCTGGTAGTGACACGACCAGTCACCGGTCGGCGAAGCGGCCTACCGTCGAGGGCATGGACGCGACCAACCAGCTCGGCGACTTCCTGCGCAACCGCCGGGAGCAGGTCCGGCCCGAGGATGTCGGGCTCAGCCCGGGCGTGGGCCTGCGCCGGGTGCCGGGCCTGCGGCGCGAGGAGGTGGCGATGTTGGCCGGTATCAGCGCCGACTACTACCTGCGGTTGGAGCAGGGTCGCGAACGGCACCCCTCGGTGCAGGTCCTCGATGCCCTGGCCGGGGTGCTGCGGCTGGACCCGGAGGCGACCGCGTACATGATCGGTCTGACCCGCGCCCGGTCCCGCCGCGCGGCCCGCCCGGCCACCGAACGGGTGCCGGCCAGCGTCCTGCACCTGGTGCGGGGGCTTCCCATGCCGGCGTTCGTGCAGAGCCGCTACCTCGACGTTCTGGCCTCGAACCGGATGGCACGGGCGCTGTCGCCGAACCTCGCGCCCGGCGTCAATCGGCTCCGGGCGGCCTTCCTCGACCCGGCCGAGCGGGACTTCCACCGCGACTGGAGGCAGGCGACCGCGAGCGTGGTGGGGCAGATGCGTGCCGACTCGGGTGGGGCGGCCGACGATCCCCGGCTCGCGGCGCTGGTGGGCGAGTTGTCGATCAAGGATGACTGCTTTCGACGGTTGTGGGCGCGCCACGAGGTGCGTCGGCGCGAGGGCGTCATCAGCCGGTTGCGCCATCCCGAGGTGGGTGACCTCGACCTGTACTGCGACAAGCTCGCCGTGGCCGGCGCCGACGGGCAGCTTCTGGTGATCTACCACGCCGAGCCCGGTACGGAGTCCGCGCGTTTACTGGCTCTGCTCGGCTCGATTGCCGCCAGCACCCAGGACGACATCCCGGACAGCCTCCGGCCGGGCGATCCGGCCCGCCTCTACCCCTCGGAGTGAGCGGGCGGCCCCGTCAGGGCTGGCGCGGGGTCGCCTGGGTGGGGATGTGCTCGTAGCGCTTGCGCATGGTCTCGCTGGCGGCCGGGCCGGCGGCGAAGACGAAGTCGGCGTCGTCGAGCGGGCGCCCGGTGTTGCGGTCCACGATCACCGGGTCGGCCTCCACGCCGGTGGTCCGGTCGACCAGGATCATGCTGCGCTCGCTGGGGTCGAGGCGTGAGTTGCCCCATGCGGCGAGGGCGACGACGACGGGGCGCAGGCTGCGGCCGAGGTCGGTGAGGACGTACTCGTAGCGGTCGGGCCTGGTCTGGTAGCGGCGTCGTTCGAGCAGCCCCTGACCGGTGAGCGTCTTCAGCCGGCTGGTCAGGATGCTGGACGAGACGCCCAGGTTGGCCTGGAACTGTTCGAACCGGGTATAGCCGTCGAAAGCGTCATGCAGGATCAGGAGCGTCCACCACTCGCCCACGTGGCCCAGTGCGCTGGACAGTGGGCATTCGCGGTCCTCCAAGCGGATCTTCCCGGCCACAGACGTGCCCTCTCCCGAGTTGGTGCTAGTGTCGAAGTCAGTAGGTGCTGTTTCAGAAGTAACTATACGACGTCGTGACGACGTCCGCCCCATGCTGGGCAGACAGGAGTAACAGATGTCCGAGCGGGACTCACTGCACGGCCGACGTGCCCTGGTTACCGGCGGAACGAAGGGTGCCGGTGCGGCGATCGCCGCCCGGCTGCGCGAGGTCGGTGCGGACGTCTGGGTCAGCGCCCGCGGCGAGCCCGAGGGGTTCGAGTTTCCGGACCGGTTCATCGCGGCCGACACGTCGACCGTGAACGGCGCGGAGGCGGCGGCCGAGCGTCTGCTCGGCGAGGGCGGCGCGGACATCGTCGTGCACGTCGTCGGGGGGTCGCGGGCCCCGGCCGGTGGTTTCGCCGCGCTCACCGAGGAGGCCTGGATGGAGGAGTTGAACCTCAACCTCCTGGGCGCGGTACGCCTCGATCGACGCCTCGTTCCATCCATGATCGAGAAGCGCGCCGGTGTGATCGTGCACTTCTCGTCGATCCAGCGCCGCAAGCCGATGTACGAGGCCACCCTGGGGTACGCGGCCGCCAAGGCCGCTCTGACCGCGTACAGCAAGGGCCTGGCCAACGAGCTCGCGCCGTACGGCATCCGGGTCAACAGCGTCGCACCCGGCTTCATCCAGACCACCGCCGCCGACGCGCTCGTCGACCGTCTCGCCGCCGGGAACGGCGTCGACCGGGACACGGCCCTCGGGCAGTTGATGGACTCCCTGGGCGGGATCCCGCTGGGTCGTCCGGCTCAGCCGGCCGAGGTGGCCGACCTGGTGGCCTTTCTCGTCTCCGACCGTGCCTCCGCGATCGTCGGCGCCGAACACGTCATCGACGGCGGCACCATTCCGACGGTCTGACCGGGCCGGGCGACAGCATCCAGAAGGGACATCGAACCATGACTCCCAACCAGGTCACGCCGACCATCATCCGCCGGTACTTCGAACTCGCCGGCCAGCCGGACTCCGAGGACTACTTCGCCCTCTTCGCCGAGGACGCCGTCGTCGAGGACGAGTCGACCGAGTATCGCGGCATCGCGGCCATCCGCGAGTGGCGCCGCGAGGTGCCGCGGGTGTCGTACGAGCTCACCGACGTGGAGGAGACTCCCGCCGGCACCGTCGTGACCGCGACGATCACCGGCGACTTCCCGGGCAGCCCGTTCGCCGGGCTCCGGTTCCGCTTCAGTGGCTACGACGACAGTGCGATCCGGGTGCTGCGCATCGCACCCTGACGGACTTGTCCGGGGGTGCGCGATGGGTGGGGCGGTGCTGTCAGCGTACGCCTCCGCGACCCACGCCGCTGTGCAGCACGTTTCCGACAGGCCCGGCCGCCGGTGCGCGTGCGGCCGCACCGCGCGAGAGCGTACGGTGAACATGTCGCCCGGGATCCCGGTGGCCGCCAGACGCCGTCGCCACCAGCCCATCAGGGGCGTTACCGATCGTCATCCCCCATCGCCGCGACGTGCTGGTCGTGTTGGTTGATCGCCGACCACGCCCCGACCACGCCCCGACTGTCGGATTCGCCGGTCATCGCAGCCGGGACGGGTGGTGGTCCGGATCCGACCTGCGCGCGCACACCACTGTCCGTGCGAATGATCATTCTGAACGCCTTAACCCAGGGGAGCACTAGATGAGGATCGCCAGGCACAGGATCGTCAGCGCACTTCGCGACCGGGGCCAGCAGGCCAGGGCCGACTGGGTCGAGCGCGAGCTGCCGGAGCGCGTGGACCCGGCGAAGCACTCCGGGCTGCTCGCCACCCTGCACCTCGACCCGGCTGACCTCGCCGACGCGCCCTCTCCGTGAGGGTTGCGCTGCTCGGACCGGTCGCCTGGCGAACGCCCCCGCACCACTACGGCCCCTGGGAGCAGGTGACCGGCCTGCTCGCCGAGGGGCTGGCCAGCCGCGGCGTCGACGTGACGCTGTTCGCCACGCTGGATTCCGTCACCTCCGCCCAACTCGACGGCGTGTGTCCCCGCGGGTACGCGGACGACCCGGACATGGACGGGCGGGTGTGGGAGGCGATGCACGTCTCCCACGCGATGGCCCGCTCGGCGCAGTTCGATCTGGTGCACAGCCACCTGGACTGGCTGCCGCTGGCCTTCGCCGAGCACTGTCGTGCTCCACTGCTCACCACCGTGCACGGCTTCTCCGGCGCGGGGATCCTGCCCGCGTACGGCCGCGCCCGCTCGTCGTACGTGTCGATCTCCGACGCTGACCGGGCACCGGAGCTCGACTACGTCGCCACGGTGCACCACGGCGTCGATCTCAGCGGGCTGCCGTTCACCAGCGACGCTGGCCCCGGGCTGGCCGCCTTCGGCCGGATCCACCCCGACAAGGGCACCCACACCGCGATCGAGATCGCCCGTCGCGCCGGCCGACCCCTGACCATCTGCGGCATCGTGCAGGACGAGCGGTACTTCGCCGAACAGGTGGCCCCGCACATCGACGGCGACCAGGTCGTCTTCCTCGGGTCGGTGGGTCCGCGGCGGCGGGCGGAGGTGCTGGGCGACAGCACCGCACTACTGCATCCGATCGCCTTCGACGAGCCATTCGGACTGTCGGTGGTGGAGTCGATGGTCTGTGGCACTCCGGTCGTCGCGTACAGGCGGGGGTCCATGCCGGAGGTCGTCGACGACGGGGTGACGGGCTTCCTTGTCCACACCGTCGACGAGGCCGTCGACGCGGTCACCCGGGTCGTCAGCCTCGATCGGGCCGAGTGCCGGGCGCGGGCTCGGCAGCGCTTCAGCGCGGACCGGATGGTCACCGACTATCTCGCCGTCTACGACCAGCTCGTTCGCAACTGACTGAACCGCCCCGAACCCCGCTCCGCCGGTCACACACGCTGACCGGCGTGCGCCGTGACCGCGTGAGGCTCGCCTTTTGTTCAGGCAGCGGCCGACAACCGGAAGGCCCGACGTCCATGCCCAGCTACGGATTTCTCAGCACCCACCCACCGACCCGGTGTGGGCTGGCCACGTTCAACTCCGCCCTCGCCGCCCAGTTGACCGCCGATGGCACGCGCGGCGGCATCGTTCGGGTCACCGACCACGGCGACGACCAGCGGCCCGTGCCCGGGGTCGTGCACACGTGGTCGGCGCGTACCCCGGCCGGCTGGCGGGACGCGGCGACCGCCCTGAACGCCTTCGATGTGGCCATCGTCCAGCACGAGTACGGCATCTACCCCGGCAACGACGGCGAGGACGTCCTGCCGTTGCTGCGGCGGCTCACCGTGCCGAGCATCGTGGTCCTGCACACCGTGCTCCGGCAGCCCTCCGCCCGGCAGAAGTCCCTGTTGGAGCAGATCGTGGCCACTGCCGGGGCAGTCGTCACGATGACCGACACCGCCCGCGACCGACTGCTCGTCGGGTACGCCGTGACAGCGGGCAAGGTGACGGTCATCCCGCACGGCGCCGCCGAGCTAGCCGGTGTACCCGTCGACCGGCGTACCCGCCCGCACCTGCTGACCTGGGGGCTGCTCGGCCCCGGCAAGGGCGTCGAGTGGTCGCTGCGGGCCCTCGCGCGGTTGCAGGATCTGGAACCGACACCCACCTACACGGTGGCGGGCCGGACCCACCCGAAGGTGATCGAGCACCACGGTGAGACGTACCGGGCGGGGCTGCACCAGCTCGGTGCCCAGTTGGGCATCGCGCACGCCGTCGACTACCAGGACGTCTACCACGACCAGGAGGCACTGGGTCGGTTGATCCGCTCCGCCGACGTGGTCGTCCTGCCCTACGACTCCCGCGAGCAGGTCACCTCCGGCGTACTCATCGAAGCGGTGGCCGGCGGGGTGCCCGTCGTGGCGACGGCGTTCCCGCATGCTGTCGAGCTGCTGACCGGTGGGCCGGGTCTGGTCGTACCCCACCAGAATCCGGCGGCGCTGGCCGCGGCGATCCGGCGGATCCTGACCGAACCGGGCTTGGCCGCGCGGCTGGCCGGCCGGGTCCGGCCGCTGGCCGCGCACCTGCGCTGGCCGGCGGTGGCAGCCCGCTACGGCACCCTCGCCGAGCAGCTCATCGACGCCCGCTCGCCCGCCGTCAGCGCGGCGTTGGCATGACCGCGACCACCGGCCGCCCTCGGACACCGACGCGTAAGCACTGGGTGACGGCGCCCGCCCCGAGCTTCGCGCACCTGGCCCGGTTGAGCGACGACACTGGTCTCTTCGAGCATGCCCGGCACGCCATCGTCCGCCGCGAGCACGGCTACTGCACCGACGACGTGGCCCGCGGCCTGGTCGTCATCAGCCGCGAGCCGGCGCCGAGCGAGGAGTTGCTCCGGCTCGCGGAGTGCTACCTCGCGTTCCTGACCCACGCGCAGGACCCCGGCGGCGCCTTCCACAACCGACTCGGCCACGACCGACGCTGGGCCGACGAACCAGGGCTCGGCGACTGGTGGGGCCGGGCCCTGTGGGGCCTGGGCACGACCGTCGCCCGCAGCCCCGCGCCCTGGTTACGGGAGGAGGCGCTGGTGGCGTTCAGCCGGGGTGCCACCCAGCGCACCCGGGCCCCGCATGCGATGGCCTTCGCCGGCCTGGGTGCGGTCGAGGTGCTCCGTCGTCACCCGGGCCACGTCGCCGCGGCGTCCCTGCTCGCGGACGCGGCCAGCACGGTCGGCCCAGCCGGGTCCGACCCGCGGTGGCCGTGGCCGCGGCAGGAGCTGACCTACGCCAACGCGGCTCTCGCCGAGGTGGTCATCGCCGCCAGCCAGCTGCGCGAGGGTGGTCCACCCCTCGACGACGGTCTGCGGATGTTGACCTGGCTGCGTGACGTCCAGCTCCGCGAGGGACGACTGTCGGTCGTACCCGCCGGGGGGTGGCGGCGCGGCGCCGTACGACTGCACCACGACCAGCAGCCGATCGAGGTCGCCGCGTTCGCCGACGCCTGCGCCACAGCGGCCACGGTCACCGGAGACCCGGACTGGGACGACGGGGTGCGACAGGCGGTCGGGTGGTTCCTCGGCGAGAACGACCTCGGCACGCCGATGTGGGATACGGCGACCGGTGGCGGCTACGACGGGCTGACCGCGCACGGACCCAACCTCAATCAGGGCGCCGAATCCACCCTCGCGCTCATCGCCACCCTGCAGCACGCCCGGCGGTGGTCGTGACCGGGGTTGCGGCCGTCCGGCAGGAGGCCACCCTCACCCCGGATCCACGCCGGGTCATCGTCAAGCTCTTCGTCCCAGGTGAGGACGCCGCGGTGGTACGCACCCGCGCGCGGGCGCTCATCGACCGGGTCGCGCACCTCGACGACGAGGAAACCGGCCGGCTGTTGCGGGACACCTTCGACCGCTTCGCCGCCCGGCACCGCGACCTGGCCGGCACGTTCCACCACCATTACGACCTCGTCCGGCACCGTGCCGCCCGCGCCCGGGACCTCTCGCCCACCAGTCGGCTGTTGGTCGGCGCCTACTTCAGCCATGAGTACGCCGTCGAGGCCGCCGCCCTCTGCAACCCATCCCTGGTGGCCCACCCGGACCAGACCGATCTGGGCGCCGGCCAGTTGCGCGTCGCGGTCAGCCTGCGCCAGATCGGCGAGGGCCACCTATCGTCCATCGGGTTCGCCACTGCGGTCCTCGGACCCGGGCGACAGCTCACTGTCGCCGACCGATCCGGTCCGCTGACCGTTGGGCAGCGAATGGGCGTACGGCACCGCCGGGACCTGCTCGTGGCCGGCCTCGCCGAGGAGGACTGCGACAACGAGGTAACCGCCACCGTGCTCGACGCTCTGCCCGAGCGGTACGACGAGGCCACCTTCGAGCGGGTGCTCGGCAACCTGCCGCCGGATCTGCTCTCCCGCAGCACCGGGTTGGGCACTCTCGAACAACTGCGTCGCACCAACGCGGGCAGCTATGCCACGGCGTTTCCCGCCGACACCGCTTTGCACCAACGGGTGCTCTGGCCGGCCACCCCGAGCGAGGGCAACGGCATGGAGGATGCGCGGTTCGTCCGGTTCGTGGATGACTCCGGGCCGGTGTACCGGGCCACCTACACCGCCTACGACGGCCGGAGTATCGCCACCCGCGCGCTGGTCAGCACCGACCTGCGCCGCTTCGAGATGACCCCGATGCGCGGCCCGGGCGCCGCTAACAAGGGGATCGCGCTGTTTCCCCGTACCGTCGGCGGCCGGCACCTGGCGCTGTGCCGCGCCGACGGCGAGACGATCGGCCTGACCATCCTGGACGGCGAGAACCGCTGGCAGGCACCAACCCCGCTGCACGCCCCGCGCGACAGTTGGGAGTTGATCCAGGTCGGCAACTGCGGATCTCCCATCGAGACCGACGCTGGCTGGCTCGTACTCACCCACGGTGTCGGGCCGATGCGCCGGTACGCGATCGGCGCGCTCCTGCTCGACCTGCAGAGACCGGAGCGGGTCGTCGCGCACCTGCCTGGTGTGCTCCTGTCACCCGACGAGAATGACCGGGACGGGTACGTACCCAACGTCGTCTACTCCTGCGGGGCACTCGTCCACGATGGTGAGCTGTGGTTGCCGTACGGGGCGAGCGATGCCCGAGTGGGTTTCGCCAGCGTGCCGGTGCCCGCCCTCCTCGCGGCAATGGTGGAGTCCCCGACCAGGAACCGGGATGGCCGAAGGGCAACGTGGCCGCCGCATGTTGACGGCGGCAGGGCAAGATAGCGCTGTGGCGGGGCCACCGCCGCGCTCCTGCGGCGGGGGAGGGGAGACACGGGGAGGTGGAGCTTGGTCGACGTCGGTGAGATGGTGCGTTGGCTGCAGCTCAACGCGCCCCGTGGTGGGCCGGACGAGTTGTCCCAGCTGGTCGTCCGTGCGGCTCCCGCCATCAACGCCAGCGAGATCGTGATCTACCTGGCCGACTACACGCAGTCCCTCCTCGTGCCACTGCTCGGCGCGGGTCTCGTCCGGGACGAGCTGTCGGTCGACACGACCCTCGCCGGCCGGGCCTTCACCAGTCTCGACATCCAGCGCGCGGCCGACAGCCCGGATCGGGTCTGGGTGCCCCTGCTGCTCGGGTGCGAACGGATGGGCGTGCTGGAAATCGTCTCGCCGGCCGCAGCCGACGAGACCATGGACGGGCCGGCCTGGGAGGTGGCGGTCACGATCGCCCAGATCCTGGTCAACCGGCGGCTCTACGGCGATGTGGTCGAGCGGATGCGGCGCCGTCGCCCAATGCAGGTCGCGGCCGAGATCGTGTGGGGCCTGCTCCCGCCGCTGACCTTCGCCACCGACGACCTGCTGATCACCGCCATCCTCGAACCGTGTTACGACGTCGGTGGCGACATCTTCGACTACGCGCTGAACGGCGACGTGCTCAGCGTCGGGCTGTTCGACACCTGTGGGCACGGCATGAAGGCGAGCGCCCTGGCCTCGCTGGTGATCAGCGCGTACCGCAACGCCCGCCGGTGCGGCCTCGACCTGGTCGACACCGCCACCAGCATCGACCGGTGGGTGCGTTCCGAGCACCCGAACTTCTTCGCGACCGGGCTGCTCATCGAGTTGAACCGCCGGACCGGCCGACTGAGCATGATCAACGCGGGTCATCCCGGTGCGATGTTGCTGCGCGACGGTAAGGCCATTCGGGAGTTCCCGGGGCCGACCGCGTTGCCGCTCGGTCTGGGCCACCTGTCCCCCCGCCGTCCGCGGGTGCACGTGGAGGATCTGCACCCGGGCGACCGCATCCTCGGCTACACCGACGGCATCACCGACGCGCGGAGCGCGGAGGGGGAGCACTTCGGGCTGGACCGGCTCGTCGACTTCGTCAATCGCGCACTCAACGACGGGTTGCCCAGCCCGGAGACGATGCGTCGCCTGGTGCGCGCGGTCGTCGGCTACCAGGACGACAAGCTTGAGGACGACGCGACGGCGCTCTTCGTGGAGTGGCAGCCGCCGCACCTGCCGCTCGGGCACCTCCGCGACCTCGCCGCGCCCCGACCCTGACCGCACTCGGTCGGACGTCACGCGCTCCGGTCGGAGAGGTGATGACGCAGCGTGGCCAACGATCGGGTGATCAGGCGGGAAACGTGCATCTGCGAGACGCCGATCCGGTCGGCGATCTGGGTCTGGGTCAGGTTGCCGTGGAAGCGCAGGCTCAGGATCTGGCGCTCACGCTCCGGCAGCGTCGCGAGGGCCGGGCCGAGGGCGACGCGGATCTCGACGAGGTCGAATTCGTTGTCGTCGCCGCCGAGAGTGTCCCCGAGTTCCCGGCCGCCATCGCCCCCGACCGGGGTCGACAGCGACGTCGCCCGGTAGGCGCGTGCACCCTCCAACCCGTCCAGGACGGTCTCCTCGGACAGGTCGAGGTGGGACGCGATGTCGGCCACGGTCGGCGAGCGACCGAGGGTCTGGGTCAGGGTGCTGTTCGCCGCGCTGATCAACAGGTGTAGTTCCTGGAGGCGGCGGGGCACGCGTACGGCCCAGGTGCGGTCCCGGAAGTACCGTTTGATCTCGCCGATGATGGTGGGGATGGCGTACCCGGTGAAGTCGACACCCCGGCCGGGGTCGAAGTGGTCGACGGCCTTGATGAGCCCGATCGAGGCGGTCTGGGTCAGGTCGTCGTCGGACGTGCCGCGCCCGGCGTAGCGGCGCGCCAGATGCCGGGCGAGTGGTAGCCATGCCTCGATGACGCGGTCCCGCAGCGCCGGGCGGTTGGGGTCCTCCGCGGGGGTCGCCGCCATGGCGGCCAGGAGGTCGTCCGGGCTCTGGTCGCTGCTCTCCTGACCGACGCGGGTGCTGGTCGCCGTTCCGACGGTGATGGCCATGGGATCGTCCTTCCCGCACGTGCCCGCCGAGTGGGAATCGATCGGAAGATCTCCGAACCGGCTGCCGCCGGGGCGCACGAACGGGCCGAGTGCGCTGTCGTGAGGCCACGAGCACGGGCCCCACCACCGCGCCATGTCGTTCACGTGACAACCTGGACACTACCCGAACGACCGGCCAACTACTAGCCGAAAGTATGACCCCGCGCTGACGATTGGTGCCTGCGGGCGGCGAGAGTAAGCCGATCAGCCGCGCTGATCCGGGTCGTCGCCGACGGTCGAGGCCTGCTCGGCAGGCTGCACCCCGAACGGATGGCGCAGACGTCGCATGGCCTCCTCGCTGCTGTCGAAGGTCACAGCTGACCCGTCGAGCGCGTCGGCGTTCGACGTGGCGAGAAACAGGGCCGGTCGAGCGTTGTCGTTCGATGTCATGCAGGGTTCCTGTCTTCCGGGAAAAATGCGTCTCGGCCCCGGCAACTCTCGCCGCGCGACCTGGAGACATTGCGGCGCTCACACTGGCGCCCGATCAGGTGTCTCGTTCACGGGCGAGCGCCCGGCGACACCGACACCCCGCACCATACCCGGCGTCGTCGCCCCTCATGCCCCTCCGGCGGCCCCGGGTGCCATCCGACCCACCGGCGGGCCGAGAATTCTGTAATCCACTCCGCTGGTCCCAGTCTCCGATCCTGAGGACGGTCAGCGCACACAGCGCTGGCACCGCGGATGAGCGCGCAAGGAGTGACACCCATGTCGTCAGCCGGTCGGGCGCTACCCGATGCCGGGTTGGTCGTCGCGGCCCGACAGGGCGACCAGCGCGCTCTCGATGACGTCGTCGCGGCCTCGCTCCCGCTGGTCTACAACATCGTCGGGCGTGCGCTCCGCGGCCACGCCGACGTCGACGACGTGGTCCAGGAGACGTTGGTACGGGTGATCCGGTACCTACCCGCGCTCAACGACCCGGCGGCCTACCGGTCCTGGCTGGTGGCGATCACCATCCGTCAGGTGCGCGACTGGGAGCAGCGCCGACGCGTCGCGCTCAACCGAGACGCCGGGCTCGACGCGATCCACAACGTGGCCGACCCCGCCTCGGACTTCGCGGGGATGACCATCCTCCGACTCGGCCTCACCGACCAACGACGCGAGGTCGCCGAGGCGACCCGCTGGCTCGACCCGGACGACCAGGAGTTGCTCTCGCTGTGGTGGCTGGAGGAGACCGGCGAACTCACCCGGACTGAGGTCGCGGACGCGCTCGGGCTGTCGCCCGGGCACGTCGCGGTGCGGATCCACCGGATGAAGGAGCAGATCCAGGGCGCCCGGGCCGTCGTACGCGCGCTCCGCGCCCGCCCCGGTTGCCCGGACCTGAGCGATGTGACCGCCGAGTGGGACGGCACTCCCAGCCCGCTGTGGCGCAAGCGACTGGCCCGGCACGTCCGCGACTGCGCGTTCTGTGGGCGCCTCGGCTCCACCCTCCTGCCGATCGACCGGCTCCTCGCCGGCCTGCCGTTGTTGCCGTTGCCGGCCGGTCTCAGTGCCCATTTCCCGAGCGCGGCCGTGCCCCCGGCCGCCTCACAGGCCGTCGGGTATCACCCCCCGGGCCCGACGGCCGGGCACACCGCCGGGCCAACCCCACCCGGCGGTGTGCCCACCGATGCGGGCAACGGCCCGAGCGTCATCGACCTCGCGGTGAACCGGCCCCGCGGCCTCGTGCCATCCCTCGCCGCCGGAGTGGCCGCCGCCGTCCTCGCCATCACCATGGCGGTGGTGATCCTGCCGGAGGATCCGGCCGCACCCTCCTGGGCTGCGCCGCCGCCCCCGCCGCCCAGCGCCGTCGCCTCCCCGAGCGGCGCGGCGTCGCCGAGCGTCCGGCCCTCGTCGAGGGCCCCGGTCGCGCCTGCGGTCAGCTCCGCGCGCAAGGGGGTCGGGGTGTGGAACTTCGCCGGGGCCAGTCAGGCGTTGGCGAACTCCAGGGCCGGCTGGTACTACACCTGGGGCACCCAGCACCCGGGGATCAGCACTCCACGGGGCGTGACGTTCGTTCCCATGATCCGCAGCGCGGAGAACGTCACCGCCGCCGAGTTGGCCCGGGCCAAGGCCGCCGGGCCGTACCTGCTCACCTTCAACGAGCCGGACCTGCCTGAGCAGGCGAACATGACCGTCGAGCAGGCGCTCGACCTGTGGCCGCAACTGATGGCGACAGGAAGCAGGCTGGGCAGCCCAGCGGTGGCATGGGGCGCTCCAGACCCGCAGGGTTGGCTGGACAGGTTCATGACCGGCGCTCAGGCCCGAGGCCACCGGGTGGACTTCATCGCCCTGCACTGGTTCGGCGCCGACTTCACGAGTGCGACCGCGGTCAACCAACTCCGGCAGTATCTGCAGGCTGTCCACCAGCGGTACCGGAAGCCGATCTGGCTGACCGAGTTCGCACTGATCCGCTTCGACGGTGGTCGTCAACAGTTCCCCAGCCAGGAGCAGCAGGCGGCCTTCCTCACCGCGGCAACCGCCATGCTCGGCCAACTCTCCTATGTGCAGCGCTACGCCTGGTTCGGCCTGCCCGCCACCGACAAGGACCGGTCCGGGTTGTTCAGCGATGGCAGCGAGCCGACTCTGGTCGGTCGCGCATTCCAAGCCGCCCGTTGAGCGGAGGCGGACGGATGGACGAACACCAGGTCACGACCGAGCCCCTCTCGTCCGGTGTCCGCGCCTGGCGGATCGCCGGAGTCGTGGCGACTCTGGCCGCGACGGTGCTGACCGTCGGTCTCACCCAGACATGGGGCGGCGCCGACCAGACCGCCGTAAACCCGTCGACTGTCGTCCCCCCGTCCGCCACCGCGCTGCCGGCCGCGCCCGTGGTGCTCAACAGCACCGACGACGCCTTCATCCACCTGTTGATCCCGATGAACGAGGGCGCGGTCGCACTGATCGACCACCTCGACACCCGGCCAACGGGCGTGAATCCGGCACTGCGGTCCCTTCTCGGCGGAATCCGGGTGGCTCACCAGGCCGAGTTGCGGGACCTGCGCGGGCTGCTGGCCGCAGGCAACGTCGCGGAGCAGAACATCCACGAGGGACATCAGATGCCCGGCATGGTCACCGACGACAGTCTCGCCGAGCTGCGCGCCGCGCCGGACGCCGAATTGCCGTTCCGGGCGAGTGCGCTGATCCGGGCGCACCTCACGCAGACCGTGGTGCTGTGCCGGGGCGAGCAGACCGCCGGGGGCAGCCCGGAGCTGAAGGCGCTCGCCGGCCGGATCCAGCAGGCCCGGACCGCCGAGCTGAGCGCTCTGGACCGTCTCGGATCGGGGGTCAGGCCGACGTCGGGTGGCCCGACTCGAACCGGGCGCGGGTAAGGAAGGCGAGCTGTGCGCGCTTGTCCGGCATATCGATCTCCGAGTCGAAGGTGAAGCCCTCGATCTCCAGCCGGCGCAGCGCAAGGTGGTTGCGGACGTCCGGCTCGACGACGATCCGCTGGGCGGTCGGGTCACTGAACAGAAAGCGGGCGAGAGCGGGGCCGACGGCGTTGGTGAGGCCGCGGGCGAGGCGCCGGTCGGGGTTGAGCAGCAGGTGCATCCCGACGTCGCCGGGCTGCACCGGGTAGCGCTCGCCGACCGGGTCCGCCTCGGGCTGGTAGCTCTGGAACAGACCGACCGGCTCAGCGTCAATCATGATCAGGTACGCGTGGTGCGTCGGCAGGCTGTCGACGAAGGTGTAGATCTCGCGTACCTGTTCCAGGGTGTGCGAGCCCATGCCCCAGAAGGAGTTACGGGGACGGGTCACCCAGCCGTGCAGGAGTACGGCGTCCCGGTCCGGGCGCACGGTCACCAACGACAACTCACCGAGACCGGCGATCTTCTCCTGGTACGTCATCGGGTGCTGTCCTCTGTTTATCCGTGCCGAGACTTAGGTTACCCTCACCTAACCAAGGATGACCTTACCTGGAGGGGTGCGTGAAAAGGAACTGGGAGGCCCTGGTCCTGAAGGCCATGGGAGGCCGGGACTTTCGGTTGACCGTGTTGGGCACCGAGTCGATCGACGGGCACTACCAGCGGCTCCTCCTGGACGGAGGTGGCCTGCTGGAGGCGTGCGGGGTGCACCCCACGATGTGGATCCGGCTGTGGTTCGACAACGACGGCCGGGCGCACCAGCGCGCGTACACGCTGGTGGACCCTGACCCGGCCACCGGCCGGTTCACCCTCGAATTCGCCATTCACGACGGCTGCGCCGCCCGCTGGGCCACCACCGCCCGGGTCGGCGACACCATCGGCGCGACCGTCCAGGGCAGCGCGTTCCAGCTGCCCGACCCCGCGCCCGGGCACCTCTACCTCGTCGGCGACGCGGCGTCCCTGCCTGCGGTCAACAGCCTGCTCGACGCCGGTGCCGACATCCCGGCTACGGTCTGGCTGGAGTACGCCCACGAGGGCGAGAAGGCTCTCCTGCCGCGCGCCCGCGCGCACCACGACGTCACCTGGGTGCCTCGGCGCGACGCCGGGCAACACCTCGTCGACACGGTCTGCGCCGCCCTGTCGACCAACGGCGCGGGTCACTACTGGGTGGCCTGCGAGGCGGCCACCACCCGTGGCATCACCCGACACATCCGGCGGACGCTGGGCGTGGACAAGGACCGGGTGACCTCGCTCGGCTACTGGAAAGCCGCATGAAGGGCCGACTCGGCACCCTGACCGCGCTGTACGTCACCCAGTACCTCGGCGTCGGTTTCATCACCGTCGGGTTGACCGCCATCCTGCGTGACGGTGGGACCTCTCTGGACACTCTGGCGCTGCTGCAGATCGTCGGCCTGATCTGGCCCGTCAAGTTCCTCTGGGCGCCGATCCTCGACCGGTACGGCTCGCGGCACCGCGGCCACTACCGATCCTGGCTGCTCGTGCTCCAGAGCGCCCTGGTGCTCGCCCTGCTGGCGCTGCTGCCGTTCTCCAGCCCGGCGGACGCGCTCGGGCCGATCATCGCGATCTGTGCCGCGTACGTTCTCTTCTCCGCCACGCAGGACATCGCCGTGGACGCGGTCGCCGTCCGGATGCTCGCCGAGTCGGCCCGGGGGACCGGCAACGGCATCCAGGTCGCCGCGAGCTACCTCGGCAATCTGCTCGGCGGCGGCGCCTGCGTCCTGGTCTACGACCAGTTCGGCTGGGTGCCGGCGATCAGCCTGTTGGCCGCGATGACGGCGGTCGGCCTGCTGGTGGTGTGGCGGTTCCGGGAGCCTCCCCGGACCGATCGGGTCGCGCGGGTCGGCACTGCCTACTGGGCGCTGCTGTCGGTGTTCGGCCAGGCCGGCTGCCGGTGGTGGACGTTCGGTGTGGTGCCGCTGGTCTACGTCGGCGCCGGGATGGCGTACGCCCTGGTGACGCCGGCCCTGGTCGACGCCGGGTGGTCGTTGGGTCGGATCGGCGTCGTGACGGGGGTGGTGACCAGCGCGCCGGCCATCGTGGCAGGTCTGGTCGCGGGGCTCGGGATCGGGCGGTTCGGACGCAGCGGCGTGCTCGTGGTCGGCGGCGTGGCCCTCGCGGTGTCGACCGTGCTGCTGCTGCCGCTGATGAACGGCAGCGCGCCCCTCGGCGGGACGGTTGCCGCGCTCTGCTGTTTCATGGTGGCCTACACCATCGCCAACGTCGTGCTCTACACGGTCAACATGGACTACTCGCGACCCGACACCGGCGGCACCGACTTCACCGTCCTGTCGTCGTTCGGTCTGGTCTGCTCGTTCGTGGCCGCGTCCATCGGTCTCGCGGCCGCCGACCGGGTCGGCTACCCGGGGGTCGCGGTCGCCGCGATCGTGCTGGTGGCCGCCGGGGTGGCCCTCGGCGTCGCGCACCAGCGGCGGTTCCCCCGCACGCCCGGTCCCGTCGGCGGCCCGCCGGCGGAGCACCCCTCGACGGACGGCGTGAAGGCCCTGGCGTGACCACGGCCAATCGGCCATCGGCACGGACAGGGCCCTGATCCCCGACAATCGTCGTAGTCGACGGAGGCGGTATGCGGCTGTACATCACCGCGCTCAACCCCACCGACGCCGTCCTGGAAGGCTTCCTCCCGGCGGCGGCGGCGCTCGGGTTGCCGGTCACCGTGCTGACCGACCGACCCGAGGAATGGTCGGTCGACGTGCCGGTGGCGCGGTGTGCGGTCCGGGAGGCGGCCGCCGTGGTCGCGGCGACGGCATCGACCCGACCGGTGGCGCTACTGTCCAATAGCGACCATCTCCAGGAGGCCACCGCGATCGCCGCACGAGAGCTCGGCCTGCCCGGCAAGGATCCCGACGCCGCCCGTGTCTGCAAGGACAAGGCCGCGGCACGCCGGGCGATCGCGGCTGCGGGGCTCGATCTGGTACGCACCGTCACCATCGACCCCGGTGCCGTGCCAGAGGTGCCGGGCGGGATCTTCCCGGCGGTGGTCAAGCCCCGCGAGGGGGTGGCCAGTGAGGACGCGTACCTGGTGGCCGACCACCGCGACCTGGTCGCCCGGGTCACCGAGATCCGTGCCCGGCGGCCGGACGTGGCCCTGGTGGTCGAGGAGTACCTCGCCGGGGAGTTGCGAACCTTCGAAACCCTCGGCGACGGCGCGGCGGTGGCCTCCCTCGGCGGGTGGCGCACCAGGCTCGGCCCGCCACCGACCTTCACCGAGGAGAGCCTCGACTGGTCGCCCCCGGCGGACCATGCGAGCACACAGTTGCGGGCGCGCCTCGAAGCGCTCGGGGTCGGCTTCGGCGCCTGCCACACCGAGTACGTCATCTCCGACGGCCGGGTCCGACTGATTGAGGTGAACTACCGCCTCATCGGCGACCGGATGGACCTGATCCTCGCCGAGATGCTCGGCGTGCCGCTGTTCGAGTACGTCATCCGGCTGCACCTCGGTGAGCCTCTGGTCGCCCTCGACCTGCCCACCACCGTCGACCGGTACGCCCAGGTCGAGTACGTCTGCGCGGACCGGCCCGGCCGGCTCGCCGCCGCACCCGGCCGGCTGGACACCGTCCACGGCGATGTCCGGCTGGGCTGCCGACCGCTGCGCGAGGTGGGCCGCAGCGCCGACCACACCGGGACGAACCGCGACTACCTCGCCGTGCTGCACGCGATCGGCCCCGACCAGGGCACCGTCCGGGAGGCGCTGGCCGCGTTCCGCAGTGACCTCCAGTGGACCATCGTCGAGTGAGCGACGACTGCGAGCGGGAGGTGTTCGCCCGGGTGCTCGACGCTCTTCTGCGCGAGGACCACCTCGGTCTGCTCAGCAGCGGTCGACCGGGCGGGCCGGGCTGGTGGCAGGTGCCGCATTCTGCCGGCCTGCTGCGGATCCCGGTTCGCGTGGACGGCTTCCAGCAGGGCCTGCGCAGCGCAGCGCCGATGGTGCTGGTGGTCGACAACGGCGACATCCACCGTACCGAGACTGTGGAAGGGCTGTTGACGTTGCTCACCCCGCGCGGCGACGCCGAGGCGGAGGCCGGCTGGCGGGACTTCACCGCCGAGTGCCACGCCGACCTCCGGGCCCGGCGGCTCGCGGCCCGGAACCGACCACGGGTGCTCGCCGAGGTGGCCGCCGAACGCGCTGTCACCCCGACCGGTATGCCGGCGGCCCTCCTAGACGACGTGCTCGCCGCCCATCACGGCCATCCGGTCTACCCCACCGACCGGTGCCGGCACGGCCTCAGCGACGACGAACTGCTCCGGTACGCCCCGGAGCACGCCCCGCGCCTCGCGCTGCGGTGGTACGCCGCCGCGGCCGAGGACGTCCGGCTCACGGGCGCACTCCCGTCCTGGTGGCCGCGCGCACAGCGACCGGATCAGCTGCTGCTGCCGGTGCACCCGATCACCGCGGCACGCGACGCGCTACCGGTGACGGACCTGCCGGTGATCTCCGTGCGGCCCACCCTCTCCATGCGCACGGTGGCGCTCGACCACGACCCGTACCTGCACCTCAAGCTGCCACTGCCGACCGCGAGCCTCGGCGCCCGCAACCGGCGCACGCTCAACCCGGGCTCGCTCGCCGATGGGGCGGCCGTCGCCGGGCTGCTCGACCGGATCGCCAACGCGGAACCCGCCTTCGCCGGCCGGATCCGGCACGCCGACGAGAGCACCTGGGCGGACGTCGACGGCGACGAGCGGCGCGGCTTCCTGCTGCGCCGATTCCCGCGCGATCTGGTCGGCGTCCACGTGGTGCCGGTCGCGGCCCTCGCCGCGGCCGATCCGGTCGCCGGCACGGTCCTCGAACGGATCAGCCCCGAGGGTCCCCTGGTGCTGTTGAGCTCCTACCTGGACCTGCTGCTCGACTGGCACGTCTTCCTCTGGCTACGCCACGGGATCGCCCTCGAGGCGCACCCGCAGAACATTCACCTGCTGGTGCACCCCGGCGGGACGGTCGGCCTGCTCTACAAGGACAACGACGGCGCCCGACTCGACGCGCGGCACGGCGGCCCGACCGGACTCGCGTTGGACGACGACCGGATGTGGGCGCGCGATCCGCAGGAGCTGGCCGACGTGTTCATCACCATCACCCTGCACCTGGCCGCCGCTGCCCCGCTGGTCGCCCTGGCCGCCCGTGGGCTGCCCGTGCCGTCACCCGCCGAGGCGCTGGCGCCCCGGCTCGCCGCCGCCCGCGACCGTTGGGGCGACGGACCGGCGATGCGCACCTTCACCGAGCGGGTCCTGCGGGCCGCCCACCTACCCATCAAGGCGATGCTCACCGCCGGCACGCTGCTGCCCAAGCAGCGGCTGGGCTGTGCCGACATCAACAAGTACTACCTGCGTACCGGCCCGAACTACCTCCGGGAGACACGATGACGAGCGCCCAGGTGTGCTCCCGGCCGGCCACCGACACCGGCCAGCTCGCCGACCTGGCCGCCGCCCACACCGTATTCGGCTGCCTGATGCGCGAGCTCGCCCTGCCGGACGGCGTCTCAACCGTGGTCGACGGCACCGCACGCCTGCTGCTGCGGCACCTCGACGTCACACTGCGCTGCGCCGTCACGCGGGACTCACCGCTCGGCGCGCACCGCTACGCCGGCCCGGTACAGCGGATGACCGACGGCGGACGGTGGGAGGACCTGGACGCGGACCGGCTGGCCAGCCTGGTCGCGGCGGAACTCGCCACTCGTACCGGCCTGGTGAACGACGAGTTCGTCGGGCAGGTCCGGGCCAGCCGGGACACCGTGGCCCGGCTGCTGGCCGACCGGCCGGCCCAGGATCCGACCCCCACCGGCGAGCCCGCCATCGACGCGTACGTCGACTCCGAGCAGTCACTGGTCTTCGGCCACCCGCACCACCCCACCCCGAAGTGGCGCAGCGGTGACCCGGACAGCTGGCGGGCGTACGCGCCGGAGCTGCGCACGTCGTTCCGGCTGCACTGGCTCGCCGTACCGGATGACCTGGTCGTCGGCGCCGGACCGTTCGATCCGCTGGTGGCCGCCCTCGGCCCGCCACGGCCCCCGCGAGGGCACCGTGTCCTGCCGGTGCATCCCTGGCAGCTGTCGCTGGTCCCGCCGACGCACCCACGGCTGCGCGACCTGGGCGAGGCCGGTGTCCAGGTACGGCCGACGGCGAGCGTCCGCACCCTCTACGCCCCCGAGGCGGACCTGTTCGTCAAGACCAGCCTGCACGTACGGATCACCAACTGTCTCCGCAAGAACGCCCGGTACGAACTCGCCGGCGCGGTGGCCCTGACCGACCTGCTGGCTCGGGTGCCGATGCCCGCCGGGGTCGGGCTGCTCGCCGAGCCCGCCTACCGCACGGTCGACGTCCCCGGCGCGGACGAGGCGTACGGGACGATCCTGCGCACCGGCCTGCGCCCGCACCTGCGACCCGGGGACACCCCGATCCTGGCGGCGGCGTTGGCCGCCGCGCCCCTGACGACACCGGACCCGTTGGCCTGGTGGCGTGCGTACGTCGAGCTGCTGGTGCCGGCGGTGCTGGGCTGTTGGCTCAACCACGGTGTCGTGCACGAGGCGCACCTGCAGAACGTGGTCGTCGTCCTCGACCGCGACCGCCGCCCGGTACGGATGCTGCTGCGGGACCTGGAGGGGGTGAAGTTGGACGCGGATCGGTGGGCCACCTGGCCGGACGGTGTCCCGACGCAGGTCCGCTACGGTCCGCGGTCCGCCCGCCGCCGGATCGTCTACTGCCTGTTCGTCAATCATCTCGGTGGCATCTGTGGGGCTCTCGCCGACGCGCGACCGGGGCTCGAACGGCGGCTGTGGCAGGAGCTGCGTGCCGTCGTCGAGGCGGTGGCAGCCGACCTCGACGACCCGCCCGAGCTGCGTGCGTTGCTGAGCGATGAGCCGTTGGTGGCCAAGGCGAACCTGCTGGTCCGGTGGCGGCGGGACGCGGACCGGGCCGCACCGTTCGTTCCGGTGCCGAACCCGATGGGCGGGCCACGGTGACCCGACCCGTCTACGTCCACGACCTCGACGCGTTGGCCGTGCACGCCTGGTCCATCAGGGACGTACTGCCCGGGCGGGTCGAGTTGCTCTACGCGGTCAAGGCCAACCCGGATCCCGGCGTGCTGCGTACCCTCGCCCCGGTCGTCGACGGTTTCGAGGCCGCCAGCCGTGGCGAGCTGCGGAGACTGGCCGAGGTGCTGCCGCCGCGGGCGCCGGCCGCGTACGCCGGGCCCGGCAAGACCGACGCGGACCTGGCCGCCGCCCTCGCCGCCGGGGTACGCCGCATCCACGTCGAATCGCCCGCCGAGCTTCGGCGGCTCGGCGCGCTGGCCACCGCCACGGGCCGGACCGCCCGGGTGCTGCTGCGCGTGAACCTGCCGGTCGACGCTCCGGGCGCGAGCCTGGTCATGGGGGGCGGCCCCAGCCCGTTCGGCATGGACCCGGCCGACGCGGTCGAGTGTGCCCGCCACCCACCCGCCGGCATCGAGGTACGCGGAATCCACGCTCACCTGGCCAGCGGGCTGGACGCCCCACTCGCCGGCGCGGTCGCCGCCGAGGTGGTCCGCTGGGCCGTCACCGAGGTCGGTGCCGCCGAGGTCGACGTCGGCGGAGGAATGGCCGTCGACTACACCGACCCGGCGGCACGATTCGACTGGGCCGGCTACGGGCGAGCGCTGGCCGACGTCCTCGACGCGTACCCGGGAGTGCGGCTGCGCATCGAGCCGGGTCGCTCGGTCACCGCCTACTGCGGGGCGTACCTCACGGAGGTCATCGACGTGAAGCGCTCCTACGGTGAGTGGTTCGTGGTGGTTGCTGGCGGCACCCACCACCTGCGTACACCGGCGGCGAAGGGACACGCGCAGCCGTTCGGTGTGCACCGACGACGCGGCGGCGGCCCACGCACCGACGGGGGGCCGGTCACCGTGGTCGGACAGCTCTGCACTCCGAAGGACGTGCTGTCCCGGTCGACCACCGCGGGCCCGATCGGTGTGGGTGACGTGCTGGCGTTCGCCATGGCCGGCGCGTACGCCTGGAACATCAGCCACCGCGACTTCCTGCTGCACGAGCCGCCGCTGTTCCAGACCGGTGACCCGGGCGCGGTGGCCGCCGAATGGGCGGCCCGACCGCTGCCGTCCTGACCCCGGCCCGGTGGCGGCGGACAGGCCGCATGTTATCGATAACATGCTATGTTTTCCCCGGGAGCGAAGGGCACGCTCCCGGTCACCGATGGGTGACCAGTCCGGGCCACACCGTCGATGCCAGGCGACCCCAGTCGGTCGCCGTACGACCTCGCTCCGGCCACATGCCCATCTTCCGAAGCCCTGCCGCAGGCAGCCCTCGGCGCGACCCGGTTCCTGGGCTCAGGTGGACCGTGGGCGACCGGCATCGCACCACCACCGGCACCTGACGCCCGATCGCAAGGAGTCACGTAATGGCGAAACGTAGGCACCTATTCACATCCATCGCGGCCGCGGCGATTCTCCTCGCGGCCACGGCCGGCGGCACACTGGGCGGCGGCTTCCGTGGAGCGGCGGTGGCGGCGACGAACGGCACCCTCGCGGCGACCGCCGGCTGCGGCAAGGCTCCCACGTTGACCAGCGGAACGCGCACGATTCAGAGCAGCGGACAGAGCCGTACCTACAACCTGCGGATCCCGGACGGGTACGACAGGAACCACCCCTACCGACTGATCTTCGGCTTCCACTGGTTGAACGGCTCGGCCAACAACGTCACCTCGGCCGGCTACTACGGGCTGCAGCCCCTGTCGAACAACAGCACGATCTTCGTCGCGCCGCAGGGCCTCAACGCCGGCTGGGCCAACACCAACGGCCGGGACCTGACCCTCTTCGACGACATCTCCCGGCAGATCGAGAACGACCTCTGTGTCGACACGAGCCAGCGCTTCGCCCTGGGCTGGAGCTACGGCGGGGCCATGAGCTACGCGGTGGCCTGTGCCCGGCCCGACGTCGTCCGCGCGGTCACCGTCCTGTCCGGCGCCAACCTCAGCGGATGTAACGGCGGCACGCAACCCGTGGCCTACTTCGGTATCCACGGCACCTACGACAGCGTGCTGAACATCTCCCAGGGCCGGCAACTGCGCGACACGTTCGTCAGGAACAACGGCTGCACCGCGCAGAGCCCGCGCGAGCCGAGCCGGGGCAGCCTCACCCACATCACCACCGCCTACGCCGGATGCCGAGCCGGTTACCCGGTGCAGTGGGCGGCCTTTGATGGTGACCACACCCCCAGCCCGGTCGACGGGTCCGGCAGCCCCAACGACTCCCGGACGTGGACCTCGGGTGAGATCTGGAGCTTCTTCAGTCAGTTCTCGTCGACCACGCCGCCCACGACCCCGCCGCCGACCACGCCGCCACCCACGACTCCGCCGCCGACCGGCGAACCGGGCACCTGCGCCGCCACCTATCGGGCGGTCAACAGTTGGCCCGGCGGCTTCCAGGGTGAGGTGACCGTGGCCAACAGCACCGCCACGACACTGAACGGCTGGACCGTGGGTCTGACCCTGGCAAGTGGCCAGGCCATCAGCAGCCTCTGGAACGGAACCAACACGGGCACCACCGGCAGCGTCACCGTCAGGAACGCCGCGTACAACGGCACAGTGGGCGCGAACGCCTCGACCACGTTCGGGTTCACCGCGACCGGCGACGGCGCCACCCCACCCGGCAACATCAGCTGCACCAGTCCCTGATCGGGGCAGTGACAGGGCCCGGAGTCAACTGGCTCCGGGCCCGCGGGTGACGGTTGCCGACGCGGGATCAGGACGTCGACGGACCTTTGGCGGCCCGGTCGACGAGGGCCTGGGCCACGTCGCGGACCTTGCGGTTGGAGTCCTGCGAGACCTTTGACAGGATCGCGAAAGCCTCAGCCGGGCTGCAGCGACGTTCGGCCATCACGATGCCCTTGGCCTGCTCGATGACCGCACGGTTGGCCATCGCCTCCTGCATCTGGCGGGCAAGGGTGGCGGTGCTGTCGTAGAGCTGCGCGTTGGCCAGGGCGACCGCGGCGTACGCGGCGAAGGTCTCCAGCACCGCCACCGTGTCGTCGTCGAAGGCATGCGGTGTGCCCGCGTAGACGTTGAGCGCTCCGACGACCGCCTCCTGCATCGGCAGCCCGATCGACACCGAACTTCCCACCCCCGCCGTGCGGCCGCGTTCGGCCCAGGCGGGCCACCGGTCCTCGGTGGCGAGATCGGGCACGGCGAGAACCTCACCCGCGGTCGCGGCCTCCAGGCAGGGGCCGGACCCCTGCGCGTACTGCCGCTCGTCCATGTCCTGGGCCAACTCGTTGGTGAACACCGCAGTGTGGGCGGTCCCGCCGCGCACGAGTGTCACCGAGACCTCCACCGGCACGGGGAGTACCCGCTTGGCGAGTTCAGCGACGCGCTGCAGTACGTCATCGAGACCGACCTCGCCGAGCTTGATACGGCCGAGTTCGGCGAAGGCGTCAGCGGGGTCCGTCGGTGAGTGGGTCACGGCACCAGGTCCTCACGGCCGGCACCCAGCCCGACGACGAGACATCAAGGAGGGCGCGGGGATGGCAGCCCGCATCTCAGGGGCTGCTGTACGGGCCCGCTGTGGGGCGGAGCCGGGACCCACGCCAGTGTCTTGACGCCGGTTCGCCACGTCCGATGGGCGGACGTGAGCTACAGACCCGTCAATGTACCCCCGGTCGCCTGGCAGCTGCTCCGGCGGACGTCACTCGGCAACGACCAGCGCCTGGGGCGCGGCGGCACCGCGGGTCGTGCCAACGGCGGACATGGTGGGTAGGGTGGTCGGCGGGTCAAGACATGCGCCCAGGTCCGCCGACCGCGCTCAGACGCCGCGGGAGGGTCCGACTCACCGATGCACCGTCGGGAGGCATGTCATGTCCATCCTCGCTGGGTCCACCCGCCACCGCGCGCAGCTCGCCGAACCGATCATGACGCTGGGCCTGGCCACCCAAGGATCGGCGTCACTGGTCACCGTTCGTGGCGAGGTCGACATGAGTACCGCGCACCTCATCAGTGAGCTGGCGGAACACCTGATCGCTCAGCATCCGGTACGGCTCGTGCTCGACCTCTCGCGAGTGACCTTCTTCAGTGCCCACGGCATCAGCGCCCTGCTGCGAACGCGGCGCGCCGCCACCTGCGCCGGGGTCGACCTGATCCTGGGCGATGCCGCCCCGTGCGTCACCTACCTGCTCGCGGTTGCCGGAGTCCGGATGAACCTGGTCATATCGGAAACCGATGCGAGTCGGTGACTCGATTCCGATTGGGAAGCGCCGAGCGGGGGAAGTGCGCTCCATGAGGTTTGCAGGTGCGGCGGTAGGCACAGCCCTCGCCGTGGTGACCGTGGCAGGGTGCGGTTCGGCGACCGACCGCGGTGACTCGGCGGCTGCCGCTGCCGTGCGGATGTTGAGCGCCACCGGCGCGAAGGACGGAACTGCCGCCTGCGCTCTGCTGGCACCCGACACCGCCGCTGAGCTGGAACAGTCCGCCGACAAGCCGTGCGCGGAGGCAGTCCTGGCCGAGGGCCTGCCCGAACCGGGCGCGGTGGTCGGCACTGACGTGTACGGCCAGCGGGCGCAGGTGCGGCTCAGCGGCGACACCGTCTTCCTCGCCGTCTTCCCCGGCGGCTGGCGCGTGGTCGCCGCCGGCTGCACCGCCCGAGGTGACAAGCCCTACGACTGCGTGCTGCAGGGAGGCTGAGCCATGCGGCTCCAGTTCGTTCTGCTGCTGCTCGTGGTCGCCGCCGGCCTTGTCTACTTCATCGCGCTGGGGGTGCTGCACCGGTGAGGCGATTCCTGCGCGAGAACTCCCTCGGTCTCGCCTTCGGTCTGTTGTTCGTCGTGACGCTGGTCGGTCAGGCGTTCGCCGGGCACGCCGACTTCAATCAGCGGCAACTCAGCGAGGGCCTGTCGCCCGTGTCGCTCGGCCGGTATGTCACCTCGGCGAGCTTCGCCGTCGACGTCACCGAGAACTGGCAGTCGGAGTACCTGCAGTTCTTTCTCTACATCTTCCTGACGGTCTGGCTGCTGCAGAAGGGCTCACCGGAGTCCAAGGAACTCCACAAGGCCGGCCGCGAATCGGATGAGGACCAGATGGTCGGTGCCCACGCCACCGACACGTCCCCAGTGTGGGCGCGTGTCGGCGGCCTGCGGGGCGCCCTGTTCTCCCACTCGCTGGGCCTCGTCATGGGCGTGATCTTCCTGCTGTCGTGGCTGGCCCAGTCCATCAGCGGGGTCGCCGCGTACAACGAGGAGCAACTCGGCAACCTCCAGGATCCGGTCTCCTGGGACCGGTACCTGCTCCAACCGGACTTCTGGAACCGCACCCTGCAGAACTGGCAGTCGGAACTACTGGCCGTCACGTCGATGGTGGTCCTGTCGATCTATCTGCGGCAGCGGGGGTCATCGCAGTCCAAGCCGGTCGGGGCCGCGCACGCCGCCACCGGCGTGGAGGGCTGAGCCGGCGTACGCCGGGCGGCATCCGCGCCTCTCCAGCGGTGGTGCCCGCCCTTGTTCTGGCGTCGTGTGTGGGCCCCCTGATTGAAATGGCCTAGCTCATAAAGACCTTTACGGCGGTGGCGGCAACCTGCTACAACTGTAAGCGCCAAAAGGTAGTCGACGCTTACGAACGCGCCCGCATCCTCCGTCGGACCTCCGTCCGCTGTGGATTGGTCGGCGCGTCCGCCAGGGAGGGGAGAGAGCGATGAGTGTCTGGTTCGTCACGGGCGCGTCCCGAGGTTTCGGTGCGTACGTCACCCGGGAGGCGCTGAGCCGGGGGCATCAGGTGGTCGCGACGGCGCGTAAGCCGGAGGCGGTGACCGCCGCCTTCCCGGATGCGGGTGACGACCTCCTCGCCGTGGCGCTGGACGTCACCGACGAGCGTCAGGCCCTCGACGCCGTACGGGCGGCCATCGACCGGTTCGGCCGGATCGACGTACTCGTCAACAATGCCGGGTCGGGCCTGCTCGGCGCGGTGGAGGAGTCGAGCGACGCCGAGGTCCGCCAGCAGTACGACATCAACGTCTTCGGTCTGCTCGCGGTCGTGCGAGCGGTCGCACCCGAGATGCGTCGCCAGGGTGCCGGGCACATCGTGAACATCAGTTCCCTGCTCGGCGTCATCGGCCTCCAGGGCTACGGGGTGTACGGCTCGACGAAGTTCGCGGTGGAGGGCCTCACCGACGCGCTGCACGCCGAACTCGCCCCGTTCGGGGTGAAGGTCACGGCCGTGGAACTCGGCTACTTCCGTACCGACTTCATCTCCGACCGGAGCCTGCGCTACACGGCGAAGCCGCTGGACGCCTACGCCACCGGGCCGGTGGAGGAGATGCGGCAGCTGACCGCGCGGTTCGTCCAGCCCGGCGACCCGGCCAAGGCCGCCAGTGCGATCGCCGACGTGGTCGAGTCGGGGCGGGCCCCGGTGCGGCTGCCGCTGGGGCGGGACGCAATCCAGAACATCGAGGCCAAGATCGCAAGCATGCGGCAGGATCTCGCCGAATGGCGTGGGCTCGCCGAAAAAACTGACCACGACGATGTCCAGGTGGCCTGAGAACGCGGGCGGAGAAACAGCCCCCGCGCACCCGGAGACCAAAGCCGCAATGGCTCCGTGCCCCCGCCGAAACGCAAGGAGAAACTGATGGGCGAGCCCACCAACACCGATATCGTGTACCGATTCGTCGCCGCGTTCAACGATCGCGACCCGGGAGCGTACGACGCGCTTGTCAGGTCCGATGTGGTCGACCATCATCTTCCGCCAGGGCTGCCGGCTGGTGCCGAAGGGGTCAAGCTGTTCGTGACCGGGCTCTGGCAGACGTTCGACGCGCGGATCATCGTCGACGACATCGTCGCGTCGGAAGATCTGGTCGCGTGCCGCTGGACGTTCACCGGCACGCACATCGGTGACTTCAACGGGATAGCCGGCACCGGCCGGACCTTCTCCGTACCGATCATGACCTTCGACCGGTTTGTCGGCGGCCGGATCGCCGAACGCTGGGAGGCGTTCAACATGCTCGACCTGCTCCAGCAGATCGAGGCCGTACCGGTCTGATCCACCAGATGCGATGGTCGGCCAGTCGGGGTGACTGGCCGGCCATCGGTCGTGGTGGTGGCGGGCTCGACCGCCGGACCAGCTCGCACGGGTCACCGTGGCCGGCCGCCGGTCGCCAACCGGGTCCGTGTGCTCCGGGTGTGGTCCTGGGCTGGGAGAAAGGAGGCGCGGGTGACCTGGGTGAACGTGGGCCACTCCCTGCCACCCCAGGTGAACGCTCAGGTCGCTAGACTGGGCCCTCGCGCCCCCGTAGCTCAGGGGATAGAGCATCGGTTTCCTAAACCGTGTGTCGCAGGTTCGAATCCTGCCGGGGGCACCTCGAAGATCATCGAACAGATGGTCTGGCCTGGGGATACGCATTCCGATCGATCGACTGACGCCTTATCTGCGGACGCCGCACGATGTGACGCTGCACGAAGCACAGCAGTGGGTCTCGGTGTTACCGGCTGCACGCCGTCAGCTTCCGTCGTGCCCCCCGGCTGCGGGAATGTTCATTCGGGCCCACCACGCGCCCAGTCGTTTGCTCGTCGTGCCCTGCCAGAGCACGTTCACGCCGGTGTAGCCGACCGATACGCCAGCGCCGGCCATGGCAACCCCGATCAGCAAGGCGCGCTGGTTGATCAAAAACATCCCGAAACCGGTGACACACAATGCTGCTCCGAGGGCGATGGCCGCCACCGCGAAGAGATCGGGACTTCTGATCATGATGGACAAGCTCTCGGTGGCGCACGCCAGGGAGGCGATGAGGAGCGCGATTCCGACGAGCGTGCTGACGCTCGCCAGGACCACGACGCCTCCGGTTGCCGTGGCAGCCGCAAGACCCAAGCCAATGACTCCGAACCAATGACGGCGGTCAGCTAGTCCGGCGTATCCCGCGGCCCCGATCATCGCTCCAACGGCGACGCAGATGATACCGATCAGCACAGCGCCGGCGGTTGACAAGCCGAGGCCGAAGGCGGCGATAGCCGCTCCGAGGCCGACGATGGACGTGTAACCGTGCCCACCGGTCAGCATGGACATGCCGAATGCGATCAAGGCGGCTCCGACCCCGAGGCTGAAGTTCCCGGGAATGATGTTCCTGGTTGCCAACGCGGTAACCCCGATGACACTGAGGACCGTTCCCAGGGCGATGGTTGTGCTGGCACTGAGCAGAAGTCCTGCACTCTCTCGGCCTGCCGGAACGAGGGCGGCACCGAAGGTCAGGGCGCTGGAGGCACCGGTGGCCCAGGGGACCACGGACGTTGGCCCAACGGCAGCCAGCACCGTCGCGACGAGCGCAGCCAACAGCATTGTCCCGATGCCCCAGCGGCTGATCGGCGTTCCGGGCCGGCGGCGTAGCCAGGCAGCAACCGCCACGATCGCGCCGAGCCCAAGGCTGGCTGCCACGACACGCCACCGGTAGTCATTGCTGAGAATGTTGATCACCAGTCCGCCGCCGGTGGTTCCCAGAAGCGTGCTGGCTAGCCGGCCGCGCCAGTCCAGATGTGCCGATCGGTGGTGGCTGGTGCTGGTGACCTCCCTGTCCATCAACTGATCATCGCAAATAGGCGCAGACCCGAACCGTGCTCATGTCAGCTCGATCGGCGGCGATGCCGGTGAAGTCCGAGGCGAGAATGGTGACCGTGACGTAAGCGGCGAACATATGCCCTCCTTGTGGCTGTCTGCCTCAAGCGCGGCCGTGACCTGAGGTACCGCGGTTGCCGCGGCGAGTGCCAAGCCGATGCAGGCCGGAGTGTGGCAACCACGGGAATCAGACCGCCGGTAGCTGTTCGGCTCGGGTGAGCACCTGGTCGATGAGGCCGTACTCCCGGGCCTGCTCGGCGGTGAACCAGCGGTCCCGGTCCCAGTCGCGCTGGATCTCGTCCAGCGTCCGTCCACTGTGCTGGGCGATCAACTCCTGCATCGTCCGCTTTACGTGCAGCATGTTCTCGGCCTGGATGGTGATGTCGGAGGCGGTGCCGCCCATCCCGCCGGACGGCTGGTGCATCATGATCCGCGAATGCGGCAGCGCGTACCGCTTGCCGGCCGCGCCCGCGCAGAGCAGGAACTGCCCCATCGAACCGGCGAACCCGAGCGCCAGCGTGGCCACGTCGTTGCGGACGTAGCGCATCGTGTCGTAGACCGCCATGCCCGCGCTCACCGAACCGCCCGGTGAGTTGATGTAGAGGTAGATGTCCCGGTCGGCGTCCTCGGCCGCGAGCAGCAGGATCTGCGCGCAGATCTGGTTGGCCGACTCCTCCGTCACCTCGGTGCCGAGGAAGACGATGCGCTCTCGCAGCAGCCGCTCGAACACGTGATCACCAAAGGACGGCTGCCCGCCGTCCAGCATCCGCACGCCGTACCCGATCATGTGCCGCCACCCTCCGCGGTGCCGGCGGGCGGGGGGGAACCGCCCGGTGGACCGGCCTCTTCAGCGTGCGCGCGACGGCGGTGGCTGGCCCAGTGATTCTGCCGCCGGCAGATCCGCCAACGGCAGAACCGCGCGGCCTACGCGGCGGTCAGCCGCCGCGCCCCCGCCCGGGCCCACACACAACCCCGCAGCGCGGCGGTACGCGGACCGGGGCGCGAGCCTCCGGCGGAGGCCTTCGCCCCGACGCAGAGGGTCGGCCCGCTCGCCCCGGGCGCCCGGTGCAGGATCGGGCCGCTGGTGCGCAGGGTGTGCCGGCCTGCCTCCTGTCGGACGACCGAGGCGCGTTCCAACCGGGTCAGCGCGGCACGTGGTGCGGTCGGAATGCGGGGTTCGACCCTGCGCAGGTCATCGCGAGCCTCCTCCAACAGGTCGGAGAGGCGGATGCCGAGCGCCCGGCAGATCGCCGCGAGCACCTCTGAGGAAGCCTCCTTGCGGCCCCGCTCGACCTCGGACAGGTAGGGCACGGAAACCCCGGCGGACGCGGCCACCTCACGTAGCGTGCGGCCCTGGCTCTGCCGCAGGCGGCGCAACACCCCGCCGATCACTCGTCGCAGCAACGACATGCCGGCCTCACTCTCGCGGTCGTCGTCGGGAGGACAACCCCATCATGCACGTCACCGGCCGTCCGGACCGACCCGTGCGGGCCGCACCGCCGAATCGGCGCGGGCGAGGTAGGCGGTCCGTCGCCACTGGACCATCCGGGATCGGACGTACTCGGTGTATTCGTCGTCGGCCTCGGTTGTCCCCTGCCCAACCCGGACGTGCGGTGAACGGCGTACCCGCTATGTTGTGGGCGTGCAGGCGACAGTGGCGGAGCAGGTTCGACGGTGATCCATTTTCCCGCGCAGCGCCGGGGCCCGCTGAGCGCGCTGAGCCTACGGCTCGCGGCCGCCCTGGGCCTGGTCTTCGCCGTGGTCGCCGCGGTCTACCTGGGTCGGGACGGCTACCGCGACGTCAACGAGGACGGCCTCACCCTGCTCGACTGCTTCTACTACGCGGTCGTTTCGCTCTCCACCACCGGCTACGGCGACATCACGCCGGCCACGCCGTCGGCCCGGCTGGTCAACGTCCTCTTCATCACCCCGGCCCGAGTGATCTTCCTGATCATCCTGGTCGGCACCACCCTGGAAGTTCTGACCGAGCAGTACCGGACCGGCCGTCGCCTGTCGCGGTGGAGGAGAAGCGTGAAGGACCACGTCATCATCTGCGGCTACGGCACCAAGGGGCGCAGCGCGGTCTCCGCGCTGATGGAGAACGGTCTGGACCGGTCGCGGATCGTGGTGGTGGAGCGCAGCGCCGCCGCTCTGCGGCAGGCCACCTCCGCCGGGCTGGTGGCGATCGAGGGCTCGGCGACCCGCTCGTCGGTGCTGAACGAGGCGCACGTCCGCAACGCGAAGGCCGTGATCATCGCGACCGACAGCGACGATGCGTCGGTGCTGGTCGCGCTGACCGTACGGCAGCTCACCGCCGGACAGGTCCGGATCATCGCGGCGGCGCGGGAGGCGGAGAACGCTCCGCTGCTCAAGCAGAGCGGCGCGCACCACGTGATCGTTTCCTCGGCCACCGCGGGCCGGCTGCTCGGCCTGTCCACCTCGGCGCCGCCGCTGATCGACGTGGTGGAGGATCTGCTCACTCCCGGCCAGGGCATGGCGCTGGCGATGCGCTCGGCGGAGCGGGACGAGGTGGGTCGCTCGCCGCGTGAGCTCGACTCGTTGGTGATCGCCCTGGTGCGGCGGGGCAAGGTGGTCACCCTGGCCGACCGGGCCGGCGCGGTGATCGAGACCGGCGACATGCTGGTGCACGTGCGCGACGACCGCCCCCAGTCGGCCACGACCGCCTGACCGTCCTGCCGCTGCGGCGGCGTCAGAGGTGCAGCGTCAGCAGGCGTCGTCGGCGGCGCAGATCGCCTCGGTGCAGTTGACCGACGTCGCGGTGGAGGCCCGCCGGAGCAGCTCGTAGAGCGTCTCCCGCTCGGTCGGATCCAGTGCCCCCAGCACCTCGTCCTCAGCGCTGGCGAGGGCACACTCGGCCTCGCTGAGGCGTTTTGCCCCGTCTTCGGTCAGTTCGACGACGTGCCGGCGGCGGTCTTCTGGTGAGCGTCGACGCTCGATCAGCTGCTTCGCTTCCAGGTCGTTGAGCAGCCCGACGATGTTGGTGCTGTCCATTTCCAGGATGGTGGCGAGCGCCTGTTGACCGGTGCCGCCGCCGGCGCGCAGCACCGTGAGCGCGACCAGATGCCGGGGGCGTAGGCCCAGCGGCGCCAGCACCGACTCCGACCTCAGTCGCATCCGCCGGGCCAGGTGGTCCAGGAGTGCGCCCGAGCGGTGCTCCGAAGGGTCAAGCGGCGGCGCGGACATGTGACTCAGTCTACCGAGCCAGAGGAACATCGGCCTGCTATAAATAGTTTGTGCTGCACAGACGATCATTGGAGGGGGAATAATGCATCTGCTGCATATCGACTCAAGCATTCGGGGCGAGTGGTCGGTCAGCCGGCGGCTCACCGCCCGCGCGGTCTCCACGTGGCGTGCGGCCCATCCGGACGGCACGGTCACCTACCGGGACCTGGGCGCGAATCCGCTGCCGCACCTGGACTCGGAGGGCGGCCTGGCTCGGATGACGCCACCGGACCAGCACACCCCGGCGCAGCGCGAATCCTGGGAGCTCAGCGAGCGGCTGGTCGACGAGGTGAAGCAGGCCGACGTGGTGCTGCTCGGGCTGCCGCTCTACAACTACGGCGCGCCCAGCAGCGTCAAGGCGTGGGTCGACCACCTGATCGTGCCCGGCCTCGCGTACGACCCGACGACCCAGCAGGGCCTGCTCGGCGACCGCGAGTTCGTGGTGGTGGCCACCCGGGGTGGCGGCTACGGCGAGGGCACCCCGCGCAACGGCTGGGACCACGCTGAGCCGTGGCTCCCGCACGGCTTGTCGCTCACCGGCATGGAGCCGCGCTTCATCAGCACCGAACTGACCCTCTCCACCTCGGTGCCGGCGATGGCGGAGCTGATCCCGCTGCACGAGGCGAGCCTCGCGGCGGCCGAGAAGGAGATCGACAGCCTCTGGCTGCCGGCCTCGGCCCAGCGCTGAGGCGTTGCCGGTACGACGAGAGCGGCCGCCCCCGTTTCAGGGACGGCCGCTCTCGTCAGGTACGACGGATCAGAGGATGGTCCAGGTGTCGCCGCTGTTCAGTAGGCCGGCGAGTTGCTGTTCGGGGGTTTCGGTGACGGTGGCTTTGGCGGCCGTGAGTTGGCTCTGTACGACGCTGTCGTAGGACGGGCGGTCGACTGAGCGGAACACTCCGATGGGGGTGTTGCGCAGGTCGAGGCCGGGTAGTCGGGACAGTGCGAAGGCGTATGCCGGGTCGGTTACCGTGGCGTCGTGTACGACGATCTCGTCGGGGCGGACCGAGTTGGTGTCGCGGACTTCCAGGCCGAAGCCGCCCGGGGGGTGTACGACGCAGAACTGCCCGTCGGCGCCGAAGGTGATCGGTTGTCCGTGTTCCAGGCGGATGAGGTAGTCGTCGCGGGTGGTGGGGTCTTTGAGTTGGTCGAATGCGCCGTCGTTGAAGATGTTGCAGTTTTGGTAGATCTCGACGAACGCTGAGCCTTCGTGTTCGGCGGCGGCTCGTAGCACTGACTGGAGGTGTTTGCGGTCGGAGTCGATGGTGCGGCCGACGAAGCTGGCTTCGGCGCCGAGGGCGAGTGAGAGTGGGTTGAACGGGGCGTCGGCCGAGCCGGCCGGGGTCGACTTGGTGATTTTGCCGACTTCGGAGGTGGGCGAGTACTGGCCTTTGGTCAGGCCGTAGATCCGGTTGTTGAACAGCAGGATCTTGAGGTTGACGTTGCGGCGTAGGGCGTGGATGAGGTGGTTGCCGCCGATGGAGAGGGCGTCGCCGTCGCCGGTGACGACCCAGACTGACAGGTCGGGGCGGGACACTGACAGGCCGGTCGCGATCGCTGGGGCGCGGCCGTGGATCGAGTGCATTCCGTAGGTGTTCATGTAGTACGGGAAACGCGACGAGCAGCCGATCCCGGAGACGAAGACGGTGCGTTCGCGGGGGATGTTCAGCTCCGGCATGAACTGTTGGATGGCTGCCAGGATCGCGTAGTCACCGCAGCCGGGGCACCAGCGGACCTCTTGGTCGGACTTGAAGTCCTTCGCGGTGAGCTTGAGGGTGACGGGCTCAGACATTCTTCAGGACCTCTTCCAGCGTCGTCTCCAGCTCGGTGGCCGTGAACGGGAGGCCGCGGACCTGGTTGTAGCTGATCGCGTCGACGAGGTAGCGGGCCCGGATGACGTGGGCGAGTTGGCCCAGGTTCATCTCCGGGATGACGACCTTGTCGTAGGAGCGCAGCACCTCGCCGAGGTTGGCTGGCATCGGGGCCAGGTGCCGCAGGTGCGCCTGGGCGACGGACAGGCCCCGCTGGCGTAGCCCGCGGCACGCCGCGCCGATCGGCCCGTACGTCGAGCCCCAACCCAGCACCAGCACCCGGGCGTCGCCGTCGGGGTCCTCCACCTCGATGTCCGGCACCGGGATCGTCTCGATCCGGGCCGCGCGGGTGCGGACCATGAAGTCGTGGTTGGCCGGGTCGTAGGAGATGTCGCCGGTTTTGTCGGCCTTCTCCAACCCACCGATGCGGTGCTCCAGGCCGGCGGTGCCGGGGATCGCCCACGGTCGGGCCAGGGTCTGCGGGTCCCGCAGGTAGGGCAGGAACGTGGTGCCGTCCTCCCCGTTGGGTGCGGTGGCGAACTCGACCCGCAGATCGGGCAGCGACTCCACGTCCGGCAGCAGCCACGGCTCGGAGCCGTTGGCGACGTAGTTGTCGGACAACAGGATCACCGGGGTGCGGTAGGTCAACGCGATCCGGGCCGCCTCCAACGCCGCGAAGAAACAGTCCGACGGCGAGCGGGGGGCGATCACCGCGACCGGCGCCTCACCGTGGCGACCGTAGAGCGCCATGTTGAGATCGGCCTGCTCCGTCTTCGTCGGCATACCCGTCGACGGACCGGCACGCTGCACGTCCACGATCACCAGCGGCAACTCCAACGCCACCGCCAACGAGATCGTCTCACTCTTGAGGGCCACACCCGGACCGCTGGTGGTCGTCACCCCCAACGATCCGCCGTACGAGGCGCCCAGGGCGGCGCCGACGGCGGCGATCTCATCCTCGGCCTGCACCGTGAGCACACCGAAACGCTTGTGCTTACTCAACTCGTGCAGGATGTCCGACGCCGGCGTGATCGGGTACGCGCCGAGGAACACCGGCAACCCGGAACGAACCCCCGCGGCGACCAACCCCAACGACAACGCCGCGTTACCGGTGATGTTGCGGTAGGTGCCCGGCGTCATCTTCGCCGGCTTCACCTCATAACGCACCGCGAAGTCCTCGGTCGTCTCACCGAAGTTCCACCCGGCCCGGAACGCGGCCACGTTCGCCGCGACCAACTCCGGACGAGCCGCGAACTTCCGCTCCAAAAACCGCAACGTCGACTCGAACGGCCGCGAATACATCCACGACAACAGACCCAGGGCGAACATGTTCTTCGACCGCTCAGCGTCCTTCTTCGACACCTCGAACGCGGCGAGCGCACCCACCGTCATCGACGTCAACGCCACCGGATGCACCACATACCCGGCCAGCGAGTCATCATCCAGCGGGTTGGACTGGTAACCGACCTTCGCCAGGTTGCGCCTGGTGAACTCATCAGTGTTCACGATGATGTCCGCACCACGCGGCAGATCAGCCAGGTTCGCCTTCAACGCCGCCGGGTTCATCGCCACCAACACATTCGGCGCGTCACCCGGGGTGAGGATGTCGTAATCGGCGAAATGCACCTGGAAACTCGACACACCCGGCAAAGTCCCAGCAGGAGCCCGAATCTCAGCGGGGAAATTCGGCAACGTGGAAATGTCATTACCCAACTGCGCCGTCTCCGAGGTGAACCGGTCACCGGTCAACTGCATGCCGTCGCCGGAGTCACCGGCGAACCGGATGACCACCCGGTCAAGTTGACGGATCTGCTTGGTCACTGTGCCACCTTCGTTCGCGACTGCGGGGCTCGCAACACCGGCTCACTCCTCGCGCTCACGCCTGCACCTCGCTTCGCTGCGCGCGATCGCGCGGGCGGCTGAACATGATGGTGACCTCGCCTTGCCCGGTCACAGGACCTCCTTGACGCGACGTTTCACCGCACCGCTCCAGGCTGGTCCGGCCGCTGTCGTTCCTCACCTGAGAGCCTACGTCTAAGGGAGCCCTAACTATCCCCGGAGGTCCGCCGACTGGGACCCAACTGACCCGAGAAATGCCCAGGTTTGCGGCCTTACGCCCCGCCCGCCGTAATTCAGATCACCACCGGGCCGCTCCGACGACCCCGGCCGGGCTCGGTCGTGGTCGCCCGTCGATCAGTCGGCGGGGCTGGGTGCGGGGCCGGTGAGTCGGCGGCGCAGCGAGGTGGTGGCCAGCGTGAGAGCCAGCACCACCAGCAGCGCGGAGACCGCGATCAGGATGACCGCGGTGCGCCGCACCGAGGTCATCCCGCCCTCGTCCTCGGCGGCGCCGGCCGGGAGTACGCCCTGGGAGCCGGTCGGCGCGGGCGGTGAGACCACCGGCGTGGCCAGCGCGGCCGCCGCGGTGATCCGGAAGCTCATCTGCACCTGCCGGGTCGGGCCGCTGCGCGGGTCGAGGTGGCCGATGACGGCGCCGGACAATGGCGCTTCCCGCTGGGCCTGCGGAGTCGCCTCCACCGGCAGCCGAAACTCGGCGGTCTCGCCCGCCGCCACCAGGCCCGCGTCACAGCGGGTCCGGGTCGGGTCGACCGCCACGCAGCCGAGCGGTGGGGCCGGCACGGTCACCCCGGCCGGCAGGACCACCTCGACCCGGCCTGCGGCGTCCACCGCGCCGGTGTTGCCCAGCCGAAGCGTGAGGGTGCTGGCCGCGCCGCTGATGTCGAAGGCCACCTCGTCTGCGGCTAGGGCGATCCCGGGCGCTGGCGGACCGGGCGGGAAGAGCACCGCGAAGCCCTGGTCGTCGATCGCCTGCCCGGGCACTCCCGGCGCGTTCGCGGTGACCTGGACGGAGCCGCCGAGGGGCATCTGCTTCCACGCGGCGCCGTCCACCCGCAGCCGCAGCAGAGTGCTGAACCGGACGCCGGCCGCGGCCGTCCAGGCCCCACAGCGGTAGGTGCCGCCACCGGCGGCGGCGCAGCCCTTCGTCCCGGCGTCGGTCAGGCCGGCGGGCAGCGTGTAGGAGAGCCGGATCCGTTGCGCCGTCGTGCCGGTGTTGCTCACCGTGACCTGCAATGTCGTGGCCGTGCTGGCCTGGTTCCAGTACGCCTCGGTGAGGGTAACGTCCTGGGTGGTGACCTGCACGCCCAGGGGGTGCGCCGGCGGCGGTGCCGCCGAACCCGGAGCGGGCGGGCGTACCGGCGGAACCGGCGGCGTCGGCGGAACCGGGGGAACCGTGAGCACCGGGGGCGCCGGCGTGGGCGGTCGGGTCGTGCCGCCCGGTGCGGGCGCGGTGATGGTCGGCGGCACGTCCGGGGCCGTGGTCACCGGCACCGGCGGCGTCGTCACCGGCGGTGGCGCGGTGGTCTCCGGCGCCGGGTCCGTCGGCCCCGGATCACTCGGGTCCTCGGTGGGGGTGGGTTCCTCCGCCGGGGTGGTCTCGGGGTCTGCCTCGGGGTCGCTGACCGGGTCGGTCAGCGTCACGACCGGGTCCGCCTCCGGCGCTGTCGCGCTGGCCCACGCCGGGGCCGCGGCGAGCGCCGCGAGCAGACCGAGCGCGAGCGCGGTCGCCAGCAGGGGCGTGGGACGCCGCCCCTCCGCCCGGTTACCGGGCGACGCCTTCACGCGGGCCATCTGTCCTCCGGTGACATGGGTGGGTGTCCAATATTCGGTAACAATTGCCCCGGTGCACTAGTCCCATCTGGAAACAAATCCGTAACGTGTTTGGGACGGCTCTTCCTGGCGGACGGTAGGCTCCGGACTGTGACCGGATACCTGGGCTCGTACGCGACGCTCGGGCTCTTACTGCTCGCCAGCGTCCTGTTCTTCGTTACGGCGTTTGCGGCGAACCGGGTGTTACGTCCCATGCGTCCGGCCGATCCGCCGGGCAAGCGGGCCAGCTACGAGTGCGGGCTCGACCCGGTCGGCGCGGACTGGGCACAGATGCAGATCCGCTACTACGTCTACGCGTACCTCTACGTGCTGTTCGCGGTCGAGGCGGTGTTTCTCTTCCCCTGGGCGGTGGTCTTCGACCGGCCGGGCTTCGGTCTGGTGACGGTGGTGGAGATGGCGGTGTTCGTGGCGGTGCTCGCGCTCGGCATCCTCTATGCCTGGCGTAGGAACATCCTCCGCTGGACCTGAGCGTCGCGACCTCCGGCGATCGTGCCGGCCCGCCCGGCCGTTCGCGGTCGGTTACGGCGACGACCGGACGCTCCTATGCCGGGTCAAGTGTTTGGGGTGGGGTTTCGAGGCGTCGGTAGATTTCGCGGGCGACGTAGCGTTTGAGGCAGCGTTTGATCTCTCGGTCGGTTTTGCCTTGGGCGCGGCGCCGTTCGGCGTAGGCGCGGGTGTCCTGGTCGCGTTGTAGGCGGGTCAGGACGATGGTGTGCAGGGCGCGGTTGAGTTGGCGGTCGCCTGAGCGGTTGAGCCGGTAGCGGATGGTCTTTCCTGATGATGCGGGGATCGGGGCGGCGCCGGCGAGCATGGCGAACGCGGCGTCGTTTCGGCAGCGTCCGGGGTGGGACCAGGCGGTGAGCACGGTGGCGGCAACGATCGGTCCGACTCCGGTGAGGTCGAGTAGGTCGGGTCGCCAGGAGCGGACGATCGTGCGGATCGCCCTTTCGTGTTCGGCGGCTTCGGCTTCGAGGAAGCGGACGCGGCGGGCGAGGTCGCGCAGCACGGTCAGGCAGGTGAACACGTCGATATCCGCGCTGCTGGAGGGGCGTAGTCGGGTGGCGGTGGTGAGCATGGCCCGGGTGCTCTGGCCGCGGAAGCGGGCCCGCACCACCTCGGGAGCGGTGATCACCAACGCGTGCAGCTGCCGCTGAGCGTCAGCACTGGCTTCCACGGCCGCTCGGCGGGCGGTCAGCCGCACCTGCAGTGCTGCTCGTTGCGCGCCGGTCTTGGGCTGCGCCAGCCGCGTGCGGGCCAGGGCGTCGCGGGCGGCGCGTTCGGCGTCGATCGGGTCAGACTTCGCCCCGGCCCGGCGGGCCGGTCGCAGCGGCCGGTCCAGTTCGACGAGCAGCTCACCGGCATCGGCCAGGTGTCGGGCGAGGCCGGCGCCGTAGCCGCCGGAGCCCTCGAGGGCCCAGGCCCGCAGCCCTGAATGCTGTCCGGCCAGGGCCACCAGCTGCGCGTAGCCGTCTGCGTCGGTGTTGACCGTGATCCGCGCCAAGACCCCGCCGGTGCGGGTATCGAGCAGCGCAGCAGTGTGGGTGTCTTTGTGCGTGTCGACGCCGATGACGACCTCGACCAGATCTGCCAGCATGGACATGCGTTCTCTCCTCACCGTGGGGACGCAAAGGTCCGGTCCGGTGCGGAGATGGCAGGACTGTGATGAGACACGCCAGCCGCTAACTGGCGGTCAAGCTCCTGATCAGGCCAAACGTCTCCCGCCGGGCCGGCGCCGGCAGCAGCGGACGGACAAGTCCAGCCAAAGGCACAAAGCCAGTCAGGCCAAGAGTCACGCCCACCACTGCCAGCTATCAGCTCACCACTGCTGAACCGACCCCGCCATGCTCACAGTCAGGCCAGACCCCGGCGGGTCGCCGTCGGCGGACGGTCGCCTCGGATCGAGGCCACCATGTCCAGTACCCGGCGGGTCGGGCCGACCTGGTGGGCCCGGAACACCCGGGCGCCCAACCAGGCCGACACCGCCGTCGCGGCGAGCGTCCCCTCCAGCCGTTCGGCCACCGGCAGGTCCAACGTCTCACCGATGAAGTCCTTGTTGGAGAGCGCCACCAGCACCGGCCAGCCGGTTCCGGTCAGCTCGCCCAGGCGGCGGGTGATCTCCAGGGAGTGCCGGGTGTTCTTGCCGAAGTCGTGTGCCGGGTCGATGAGGACACCGTCGGGGCGTACCCCTGCCGCCACCGCGCGCTCGGCGAGCCCGGTCACCGTCGCGACCACGTCGGCGACCACGTCGTCGAAGGCGGCCCGGTGCGGCCTGGTCCGCGGTGTCAGGCCGCCGGCGTGCGAGCAGACCAGGCCCGCGCCGGTCTGCGCGGCCACCTGGGCCAGCGCCGGGTCGGCGCCCGACCACGTGTCGTTGAGAAGGTCGGCGCCGGCTGCCACGGCCTCGGTCGCCACCTCGGCACGCCAGGTGTCGATGGAGATCACCACCTCCGGGAACGCGGTCCGGACGGCGGCGATGGTGTCCACCGTGCGCCGGATCTCCTCGGCGACGTCCACGTTCACGCCGGGGCCGGCCTTGACCCCGCCGATGTCGATGATGGCCGCGCCCTCGTCCACCGCGCGTTCCACCGCGCGCAGAGCGCTGTCGGCGGCGTAGGTGGCCCCCCGGTCGAAGAACGAGTCCGGTGTGCGGTTGATGATCGCCATCACCACCAGCTCACCGGGGGCGAACGTGCGCCCACCCAGCCGAAGCGCCCCGGCCATGCCCGCCTCCTGAGAGTCCGCCGTCGCCGCCGCGTCGGCCGATCCCGACGCTAGTCGGTCGCCCGGCCGCAACTCCGGGCGGGCGTCGGCACCGATCGTGATCGGGACGGGTGGCGGGGTCGCTCCCGGCCGGCTGCCATGCCACGATCAGTGCATGGGTCAGCTTCTGCTCCTCCTGGTCGTGGCGTTGACCGTCGCGGCGGTGATATTCGGTGTGACGGTGCTGGTCACCGGCCGTGATCCCGGCCTGGTGCCCGCCGAGCCCGATTCGCAGGCCGTGGCGTTGCCCGGCACCCGGCCGTTGCACGAATCGGATGTGTCGGCGGTCCGTTTCGACACCGGGTTGCGCGGGTACCGGATGGCCCAGGTCGATCAGGCGATGCGCCGCGCCGCCTACGACATCGGCTACAAGTCGGAGCTGATCGGCGTACTGGAGTCGGAGGTCATCGCGTTGCGTGAAGGACGCGTCGACGACGCGGACGTGCTGCGTCAGGCCCGTGAGCAGTCCGCCGGCAAGGGGACGAACGCGGACGTGGCCGAGCCGGGCGCGGATGTTCCGCTGGACGGGGACGCCGGCTCCGGCGCGGCTCCGGTCGGCTCGGCTGGTGCGGGCGCGCTGCCCGCCGCCACCTCGTCCCCGGCGGATTCCGACGGCGTGGCACCAGCGGTCGCGCCGGTCGACGGTGAGCCGACCGATCGTGAGCAGACCGATCGCGAGCAGACCGACGGCGCATCCGCCGACGGCACGGGGCAACACGGCGCGGTGGTGCGGTCGGAGTTGGCGTGACCGGCCCGGAGGGCGCTGACGATCTTCGGGAGGCAGCCCAACCCGGCGCCGGTGAGGTGACCGCAACGGTGATCGTCGACGCCCCGGCGGAGCGGGTCTTCGCGGCGTTGCTCGCCTGGGACCGTCAGTCCGACTGGATTCCGTTCACCCGCGTGCGGGTGGTCGACGGCGACGGGCGCGAGGGCAGCCGGATCGAGGCGGTGACGGCGCTCGGCCGGGCGACGCTGCGCGACGAGATGCGGGTGGTCCGCGTCGACGAGCCGTACGAGATCGGTGTGGTGCACTACGGCCAGTTGCTGCGCGGCCCGGGCGTGCTGCGCTGCACCCAGCTGGGCCGTGCTCGTACCCAGGTCGTCTGGCACGAGTGGTTCCACCTACCGGGCGGCCGGGTCGGTCGACTGGCGTGGCCGGTGCTCTGGCCCGGCTCCAAGCTCGGCCTCACCCAGGCGCTGAAGAGGTTCGCCCGTCTGGTCGAGCAGGGCCGGCTGCCCTGACCACGCCCGGTGTCGGGTGCCAGCCCGGCGACCGGAAGAGATGCCCGACGCGGTGCCGCCAGCTTGCCGCGGCGCGGAGGTCCCGGGCGATCGAGGCGTACTCGTGGAAGGCCACCCGGACCGGGTTGTAGCTGCCGATGTTCTTCGTCAGGCCGTACACGCAGCGCTCCCGCTCCGGCGCGAACGAGCCGAACAGCCGGTCCCAGACGATCAGGATGCCGCCGAAGTTGCGATCCAGGTAGCCGCCCTGCGAGGCGTGGTGCACCCGGTGGTGCGACGGGGTGTTGAACATCGCCTCGTACCAGCGCGGCATCTGGTCGATTCGTTCGGTGTGGATCCAGAACTGGTAGAGCAGGTTGACCGAGCCGCAGAACGCGACCACCGCCGGGTGGACGCCGGCCAGGATCAGCGGGATGTAGAAGACCCAACTGGTCAGGCCGGTCCACGGCTGGCGCAGAGCGGTGGAGAGGTTGAACCGCTGCGACGAGTGGTGCACCACGTGCGAGGCCCAGAGGATCCGGATCACGTGGTGACCGCGGTGCGACCAGTAGTAGAAGAAGTCCTGGGCGAGCAGGATCAGCGGCCAGCTCCACCAAACCTCGGCCACCCGCAGCGGGGTGAGCGCGTAGAGCAACGCGTACGCGGCGGCGATCGGCACCTTCCAGAGCAGGTCGGTGAAGACGCTGCCCAGCCCCATCGCCAGGCTGGTCGCGGTGTCCGCGCCGCCGTAGCCGACCTCGTCGTCGTCGCGGTGCAGCAGGTAGGAGATCCGCTCCAGCGCGATGAGCAGCAGGAAGGCCGGGATCGACCAGGCGATGACGTCCGGGAACTCCTTCATCGCGCGGCCTCCGCTCGCCGTCACCGGCCGGGGAGCACCGTTGGGCGACTCCGGCCTACCGGTCGGTAACAAGCACCATAGGCAGCTGGGCGGCCGGTGGCAATGGGGTGTCGGTCCGATGCCCTAGCGTGTACGAGGTGACTGACCTGGTGATCGGTGCCGACGGGCTGGCTCGCTGCGCCTGGGGGTCGAGCACCCCCGACTACGCCGTCTACCACGACACCGAGTGGGGGAGGCCGTTGCACGGCGACGACGCGCTCTACGAGCGGATGACGCTGGAGGCGTTCCAGTCGGGGCTTTCCTGGCTGACCATCCTGCGCAAACGCCCGGCGTTTCGGCTGGCCTTCGACGAGTTCCACATCGCGACCGTCGCCGGCTACGACGATGCCGACGTGACCCGGCTGCTCGCCGACGCCGGCATCGTCCGTAACCGGGCCAAGATCGAGGCGGCGGTCGCCAACGCCCGCGCCGCACTGGAGCTGCCGGAAGGGTTGTCCGCGCTGCTCTGGTCCTTCGCACCGGAGCCCCGGCCGGCCCGCCCCGCCTCGTTCGCCGAGCTCGCGCCGATCACCGCGGAGTCGACGGCGATGGCCAAGGCGCTCAAGAAGCGTGGCTTCCGGTTCGTGGGTCCGACGACCGCGTACGCGCTGATGCAGGCCACCGGCATGGTCGACGATCACATCGTCGGCTGTCACGTCACGCTCCCACCGGCGACATGATGGGATGGCAGACATGACGACCGAGACCGCGTACCGGGCCGGTGGAACCGGCCGTGCCGACGGGGTGGGAACCTGGGCCGTGCTGCTGCCAGCCGAGCGGTACGACGCCGAGCGGCTCGTGCACCACGACACGTTGGAGCTGACCGGTCTGACCGACGTCGCCCGGCCGGTGCCGGGTGACCGGGTGGCGGTTCTGGCCGACGGGCCGCCGCGGCTGGTGGCGCTCGGCCGGGTCACCGCGCCGGCTCAGCGCCACCGGGAAGACCCGGACGACCCGCAGTCCCCGGTCGAGCCGGGGACGCTCGTCGTCGCGTACACCCGGCGGGCCTTCGACGAGCCGGTGCCGGCCGACCTGCTGACGCTCGACGGGCCGGTCACCGCGCTGGAGCCGGCGGCCTTCCGGGCGCTGGCCGACCAGCTCGGTCCGCCCCCGACGCGGCGCACCTGGCTGGTCAGCCTCGACCTGCCGATCGAGGCTGGCACGCCGGCCGAGGCGGTGCGGCTGTTCTGGTCGTACGTGCAGGAGTTGGGCCCACGTGAGCTGCCCGCCTTCGTCTCGCCGTCCGGCGACGAGCTGGCCATGCAGGCGTTCGTGCTGGGCGCGGAGGCCAACCAGGACCCGGAAGAGGACGACTAGGCGCGGCGTTCAGCGTCCCTCGAAGACCGGCTTCTGCTTGCCGACGAAGGCGAGCGTGGCCGCCCGGTGGTCGGCGGTGGCGCCGCAGATCGACTGGGCCTGCGCCTCGGCCGCGAGGGCGTCGGCGAGGGTGCCGGCGTCCGCGATGGAGAGCTGCCGTTTGATCGCCCCGTACGCGACGGTGGGGCCTGCGGCGAGGCGGGCGGCCAGTTCCTGGGCGGCCGGCACCACCTGCTCGTCGTCGTCCATCAACCGGTTGAGCAGCCCCAGCCGGCAGGCCTCCTCGGCGCGAACCGGCTCGGCCAGCATCAGCAGCTCCACCGCCTTGGCGTGGCCGACCAGCCGGGGCAGCGTCCAGGAGGCGCCGGTGTCGGCGGCGAGGCCGACCTTGGCGAAGGCCATCAGGAAACTGGTGGTCGGGCCCCCGATGCGGATGTCGGCGAGGAACGCCAGTGAGGCGCCCGCCCCGGCAGCCATCCCGCGGACCGCGGCGATCACCGGCTTGGGCAGGTTGGCGAGCCGGGCGGCGATCGGGTTGTAGTGCGCCCGCACGGTGGCCAGCGGGTCACTGGCGGAGTTTTCCAGGGTGGACACGTGCTCGCGCAGGTCCTGCCCGGCGCTGAACGACCCACCGGCTCCGGCCAGCACGACCGCCCGGCAGGACCGGTCCGTCTCCAGCTGCGCCAGGGCGTCCCGCAGCGCTTCCTTGAGCGGCACGTCGAGCGCGTTCATCGCGTTCGGCCGGTTGAGCGTGAGGGTGACGACGGCGTCGGTCCGGTCGACCAGCAGCGGCTCGGTCACGTGTCTAACGACCCTTCTGTCGGACGATGCGGTTGCCGGCGTCGAGGCACTGTTCGACGTACCGGTCGGCGGCCGGACGCAGGCGAGTCGCGTGCCGGTCGAAGAAACTGGCCGCGGCGGTGCCGGGCCAGCGCTCGGGCAGCAGTGCCGGGGGCAGCTGCGGGTCCCGGAACAGGAAGGTACGCCACGCGTGCACGAGCCGGAACCGGGTCGCGTACGCCTCCTCGTCGCTGCTGCGGACGGTGACCGCCGCGAGCAGTGGGCGCTGCTCGGCGACGAATCGCTCGTAGGCGCGGCCGATCTCGGTCAGGTTCCACGCTCGCCGGACCACGCCCATCGCGCCGGGTGTGCCGGCGAAGTGCGAGGCGGTGAACCGCTCGAACCGGATGCCGGTCTCGGCGAGCAGCAGGTCGACGTCCTCGGCGGGGCGGGTGGCCACCCACGTCTGCTCGTCGAGCGTGCCGTAGCCGAGGAAGCTGAGGTTGGCGGCGAGCCGCTGCCGGTCCCGTCGGGAACCCGGGGCCTCCAACACCAGCAGATCGAACCGGCCGTCCCAGGTGACCCGGCCGGTCCGGTAGATCCGGGCCGCTGCCTCGTCGAGTCGCCGGGCGGCTTTCGGTGTGATCGAATAACCCGGTCCGGACGCCAACCGGAGTGGCTCGAGCCAGCCCTGACGCACCATCCGGGAGACGGCGGTGCGAACAGCCGGCGGTGCGATTCCCAGCGGCGCCAGTAGCTTGACCAGGGCGGCGACCGGTGCCCGGCCACCCCTCGGACGGAGGTGGTCGCCGTACAGGTCGAAGAGTGCCGACCGTGCCTGCATGACCGCACATTGTGACAGGCCTTCTCAAGATAAGCTAGATGCTGTTACATCAATGCTGCTCCGGTTTGGGTCCGGCGGTGTTCATCAGGGAAAATCGTTGGTCGACACCCCCGCGACCGTTGCGGGTGGTCGTGACGAAGTGGCTGTGGGGCAACCCACCGACCCTGGTGTAGGTCTGAGGGGAGACAACATGGCGGCGATGAAGCCGCGGACGGGCGACGGTCCGCTGGAAGTCACCAAGGAGGGTCGGGGCATCGTCATGCGGGTCCCGCTGGAGGGCGGTGGCCGGCTCGTCGTCGAGATGACTCCCGACGAGGCCAACGCGCTCGGTGACGCGTTGAAGGCAGCGGCCGGCTGAGTAAGGAGTGGTCCGGGCGGTCTACACCGCCCGGAACGTTCTTCGGACCCTGAGCCACCGGGATCCCCGGTGGCTCAGGGTCTTCATCCGTGCGGGCAGGCGGGGCAGATCCCGCTCCGCGAGACTTCCCTGGAGGTACGGTTCCGCGTGCTCGCCATCCGTCTGATCGCCGAGCCCGACCGGCTCGACGTCCTCGTCCTGCCTGTCCGTCCCGCCGATCCGGCAGCGGAGGGCGACGCTCCGGCCGAGCCGATGCCGACCGCCGTGACGCCCCCGGACAGCACGGCCGACGAGGCCGCCGCACTGGTGCCGGCGGCCCGACTGACCGGCCGAGCCGGCGAGGTCCACACCCAGGTGCGCCCCGGGCGTACCCCCGCTCGGCTGCTGCTGCTCGGCATCGGCGACGGCGGCGAGGCGGCCTGGCGGACGGCTGGCGCGGCCCTGGCCCGCTCAGCTGCCGATGAGACGCATATCACCATCGTGCTGCCGGTCGAGGTGACTCCCGCCGCGATCCGTGGGTTGACCGAGGGGCTGCTGCTCGCCCCGTACCGGTTCCGGCTGACCCAGGCTGGCGATCCTCCCGCGCTCAGCGGCGTCGACCTGCTGCACACCGACCCCACCGCGTACGAGACGACCGTCGCGGCGGCCCGGACCACCGCGGCGATGACCCATCTCGCCCGTGACCTGACCAACACCCCCTCCTCGGTGAAGAACCCGCAGTGGTTCGCCGACCAGGTGGCCTCCGCCGCGACCGACCTGCCGGGCCTGCGACTGCGGGTCCGTGGCCCGGCCGAGCTGGCCGCCGAGGGCTTCGGCGGGATCCTCGCCGTGGGCGGCGGCTCGGCCAGCGGCCCCCGGCTGATCGAGTTGGACTGGCATCCAGCCGACGCGCGCACGCATGTGGTGCTGGTCGGCAAGGGCATCACCTTCGACACGGGTGGCATCTCGATCAAGCCGGTGCCGGCGATGAAGCTGATGCGAAAGGACATGGCCGGCGCGGCCGCGGTGGTCGCCGCCACCCTGGGCGCCGCCGCGCTGCGACTGCCGGTCCGGGTCACCACGCTGGCCCCGCTCGCCGAGAACATGGTCAGCGGCTCGGCGTTCCGCCCCGGCGACATCGTCCGGCACTACGGCGGGACGACCAGCGAGACGACCAACTCCGACGCCGAGGGGCGACTGGTCCTCGCCGACGCGCTGGCGTACGCGGAGCAGCAGCTCAAACCGGACCTGCTGCTCGACCTGGCCACCCTCACCGGTGCCAACGCCGTGGCGCTGGGCAAGCGCACCGCCGCCCTGTACAGCGAGAACGACCAGCTGGCCGCCGACGTGCTGGCAGCGGCCGAGGCGGCCGGCGAGTCGGCCTGGCGGATGCCGCTGCACACCGACTACGTCGAGTACCTGGGCAGCGAGATCGCCGACCTCTACAGCGCACCGGCACAGGGTGCCGGCTCGGTGACCGCCGCGCTCTACCTGCGCGAGTTCACCGGCGAACTACGGGACCGCTGGCTGCACCTGGACATGTCGGCCCCATCCTGGGCCGACGGCGACCAGGCCGAGGTCAGCCGCGGCGCGACGGGCTGGGGTGTGCGCTCGCTGCTGCGTTGGCTGGCCAGCGTCGACTGAGCGACGGTCAGCACTTCACCGCGGCGAGCACCCCGTGCCCGACCGGCAGCAGCGCGGGGATCCAGTGCTCCGACTCCCGGACCGCCTTGATCGTCTCGCGGACCGTCACCGTCTCCGCGTCCCGGGCGGCCGGGTCACCGATCCGGCCGTTGGCCAGCACGCCGTTGAGCGCGAGCACGCCCCCCGGGCGCAGCAGCCGCAGCGCCGCTTCGACGCAGGCATGGAAGCCGGTGGCCTCCGCGTCCACGAAGACCAGGTCGTACGCACCGTCGGCGAGCCGGGGCAGCACGTCGAGAGCACGACCGGTGATGATCCGCGTACGGCCGGCCGCGAAGCCCGCCTCGGCGAAGATCCGCCGCGCGATCCGCTGGTGCTCCACCTCCACGTCGATGGTGGTGAGCACACCGTCGGCGCGCATGCCGCGCAGCAACCAGACCCCGCTCACCCCGGTGCCGGTGCCGATCTCCACCACCGCTCGGGCGTTGCCGGCGGCGGCCAGCAGCCGCAGTGCCGCCCCCGCGCCGGGGGTGACCGCGTCGAGGCCGACCTCCCGGGCCAGGCTGCGGGCGGTGCGCAGGACGAGATCCTCGGTGACGTACGACTCGGCGAACTGCTGAGCCTGGGCCGTCGAACTGCCGGAACCGGCGACCGTGGCGATGAGGCACCTCCGGGGGCGGTGCGTGGTGCGGGGGCGGGTTGGCACTGTGAGCGTAGAGGCGACCGTCGCGGCGCGCAGCCGCGCCTCCGCCTGTTGCGATCACCGGGACAACCGCTGACTCCACCGCGTGCATCCGTGCAATCCTGGAGGCGGTATCCCGTCAGCCGCGACCAGACCGGCCTGTGGCCGGGCGACGCGGCACGGGATCCGGGGACGGACTGGGAGGCACCGACGTGACCGACGGCTGGGACTGGCGCCGGGGCGGTGAGACTCCGGCTCCGGCGCGACCGCCCGGAGCAGGGGCTCCGCCGGCGGGGTCGCCGACCATGCCGGGGGCTGGCAGCACGCCCACTGTGCCGCCAGGCGACGCACCGACGTCCGGGCACCCGCCCGTGGCTGGTGCGCCGACCGCCGGGGCATCGGCGGCGCCCGTGGCGGGTGTGCCGACCGCCGGGGCATCGGCGGGCTGGCCGGTATCGACCGCGGGTGGGCCCGGCTCGGCCGGCGCGTCGCCCTGGTGGTCGGACGCGCTCGCCGATCCATGGCGGGACCCGGCGGCGCCGAGTGCGGTGGTGGTGCCCGGGGTGGTGGCGGCCGGCACCGAGCCGGAGCCGGTCACCGATCCGGACGCGCCGGGCCGGCCGACGTTGCGTCACCTGCTGCTCATCCCCGTGATCACCGCGCTGCTGGCCGGCACCCTCGGCGGCGCATTGGGTTACGCGTTCGCGGTACGCGGCGGGGCTGGTGGGACGGTGCTCGGCGGTGCGCCGGCGGAAGTGCCAGCGCTCGCCCAGCGCAAGCCGGAGTCACTGGCCGGGGTCGCCGAACGTGTCCTGCCCAGCGTGGTCACCGTACGGGTCAGCAGCCTCGGCGGGACCAGTGAGGGCTCCGGCTTCATCGCCACCGCCGACGGCCACGTGATCACCAACGACCACGTGGTGGCCGGAGGCAGCGGCAAGGCCTCGGTGGTCTTCAACGACGGCACTACCGCGCCGGCGACCATCGTCGGTCAGGACCCGGAGTCGGACATCGCGGTGATCAAGGTGAGCCGCCCCGGGCTGCGACCGGTGGAGTTCGGTGACTCCGACGCGCTGGCGGTCGGCGACCCGGTGCTCGCCATCGGCTCGCCGCTGTCGCTGGCCAACACGGTCACCGCCGGCATCGTGAGTGCTCTGGACCGGACGATGCAGGCCGGCGAACCCGGCGGCCCGGTGCGCTACTACGCGGCCATCCAGACCGACGCCGCGGTCAACCACGGCAACTCGGGCGGTCCGTTGGTCGACGGCGCCGGGCGGGTGGTCGGAGTGAACTCCACCATCAAGTCGCTGGTCGCCGAGGGGCAGGAGGCGGGCAACATCGGGCTCGCCTTCGCGATCCCGATCAACCAGGCCAAGCGGGTGACCCAGGACATCATCGGCACCGGCAAGGCCCGGCGTACGGTGATCGGCGCCCGGGCCGAGGGCCCGAACGGGGCCGCCGGGGGCGGCTTGCGGCTGGCCGAGGTGGAGCCCTCCGGCCCGGCGGACGGTGCCGGGCTGAAGGTCGGCGACGTGATCCTCAAGATCAACGGTCGGCCGATGACCGAGCCGACGGACCTGACCGCGTTGGTCCGCAAGTTCGCGCCGGGCTCGGTGGTGACCGTCGAGTTTCGGCGGGGCTCCACCCGGCAGAACACCTCGGTAACTCTCGCCGCAGACGCAAAGTGAACAGCGGCTCACCCCTTGCCCGAACGCCGTCCGGCGTGCGTAGTCTTGCTGCTGACGCCGAGAGGAGGCCAGCGGGATGTTCGAAAACCTGAACTGGTGGGAGATCGGGGCGCTGCTGCTCCTGGCGCTGCTGATCTTCGGTGACCGGCTGCCCGCAGTCATCACCGACGGCCTGCGGTTGGTGCGCAACCTGCGCAACATGGCCCGTAACGCCACCGGCGACCTGAGTCGCGAGCTGGGGACCGACATCCAGCTGGAGGATCTGCACCCGAAGGCGTTCATCCGCAAGCACCTCCTCAGCGAGGAGGACGAGGCGGCGATCCGTAAGCCGTTGCAGGGCGTCTACGACGACCTGCGTGCGGACGTCGGTGGCGTGCACAACGACCTGAAGGACGTGGCCAGCGCCGCCGACCTGCGGTCGAACGGGACCCGGTCCGGCACGGCCACCGGCACCCCCACGGCGCCGGCCCCCCGGGCCAGCTACGACGACGCCACCTGACCAACCCGCACCCGACCAACCCGCACCCGCGCGGCCCGCGCCTGACCCGCCCGCCTGACCCGCCCGCCCGGCCCGCGCCCGTCTGGCCTGCACCCGCCCGGCCTCGATCGGGCCGTGATCGACTCGGATTTCAGGAAGTCGGCCGGTCAGTCGGTCCGAGATACCCCGATATCCTGAAAGCCGAGTTGATCATGCCGGCCAGCGGCCGCCAGCGGCCGCCAGCGGCCACAGCGGTCAGCGGTCAGCGGCCGGCGGGCTTGAGGCCGAGCGGTTTGCCGAGCAGCGACTCACGGCGCAGCGCGAGCCGGTCGGCGATCGTGCCGAGCGCCTGCGCGGCCGGGGACTCCGGCTCGGCCAGCACGACCGGGTTGCCGGCGTCACCGGCCTCGCGGACCCGGGTGTCGAGTGGGATCTGACCGAGCAGCGGCACCTGAGCGCCGATGGTCCGGCTCAGCGACTCGGCGACGGCGGCCCCGCCCCCGGCACCGAAGATCTCCATCCGGGAGCCGTCCGGCAGCTCCAGCCAGGACATGTTCTCGATGACGCCGACCACCCGCTGGTGGGTCTGCAGGGCGATCGCACCGGCCCGCTCGGCCACCTCGGCGGCGGCGGTCTGCGGGGTGGTGACGATCAGGATCTCCGAGTTGGGGAGCAGCTGGGCCAGCGAGATGGCCACGTCACCTGTGCCCGGGGGCAGGTCGAGCAGGAGCACGTCCAGGTCGCCCCAGTAGACGTCGGCCAGGAACTGCTGCAACGCCCGGTGCAGCATCGGGCCGCGCCACACCACCGCCGCGTTGCCGGAGGTGAACATGCCGATCGAGATCACCTTCACGCCGTGCGACTGCGGCGGCATGATCATGTCCTCGACGCGGGTGGGCCGGCCGTCCGCGCCGAGCATCCGGGGCACCGAGTGGCCGTAGATGTCCGCGTCGACCACGCCGACGGAGAGCCCGCGGGCGGCGAGCGCCGCAGCCAGGTTGACCGTCACGCTGGACTTGCCGACGCCACCCTTGCCGCTGGCCACCGCGTACACCCGGGTGCGTGAGCCGGGCTGGGCGAACGGGATGACGGGCTCCGCGGTGGCGCCCCCACCGCGCAGCTGCGACTGCAACGACTGCCGCTGCTCGGGGGTCATCACACCGAAGTCGATCTCCACGCCGGTGACGCCGGGCACCGCGGCGACCGCGGCGGTGATGTCCGTCCGCAGCTTGTCCTTGAGCGGGCAGCCGGCCACGGTGAGCAGCAGCTCGACCCGTACGACACCGCTGGCACCGATCGTGGCGGAGCGGACCATGCCCAGCTCGGTGATGGGCCGGCGGATCTCCGGGTCGTTGACCGTGGCCAGGGCGGCCTGGATCGCGTCCTCGACGGTGCTCACGGGTGCTGACATGCCCACAATGCTACGTCGCGGGGCATCCGCTGCCGCTGCTGCCCGGGGCGGTGTGAGCCAATCGATGACCGTTGGTCAGCCCTCTGACCGGCGCGGGCCGGTGCCGTCCGGACGGGTGTCCCGGGCGAAGTCGCCGTCCAGGTCGTCGCGTGGTTCGTCCAGGCCGACACCGTCGGTCGGCCGCTGACCACGCCTCTCCTGCCGGCTGTCCTTCTCCTGCTGGCGGCGCTCCAGCCGCTGCCGGCGCTGCCCCGCCTCGTCCAGTTCCTCGGCCAGCCGGGCAAGTTCGGAGCGGAGGAAGTCGCGGGTGGCCACCTCACCCAACGCGATCCGCAGTGCCGCGATCTCCCGGGCCAGGTACTCGGTGTCCGCCTTCTGCGCGGTGGCTCGCCGCCGGTCCTCCTCCAGGGCCACCCGGTCCCGGTCGGCCTGCCTGTTCTGCGCCAGCAGGATCAGCGGCGCCGCGTAGCTGGCCTGCAACGACAGCACCAGAGTCAGGAACGTGAAGGTGTACGGGTCGAAGCGCAGGTCCGCCGGGGCCAACGTGTTCCAGACGAACCAGATCGTGATCACCACCGTCATGACGACGATGAAGTTCGCGGTGCCCATGCCCCGGGCGATGCCCTCCGACCACCGGCCGAACGCCTCCGCGTCGAACCGGGGCAGCTTGATGCCCCGGGGCTCGCGTGGCTGGTCGAGCCGTTCCGCCCGCCGCTGTTCAGTCATCCGCGCCATCCAGCACCGCGTCGGTGGCGCCCGGGGCGATCAGGGCATCGCGGTCCCGCCAGTCGCGGGGTAGCGAGTGGTCCAGCACGTCGTCCACCGTCACGGCGCCGACCAGCCGGTTGTTCCGGTCGATCACCGGCATGGCGACCAGGTCGTAGGTGGCCATCCGGCGGGTGATCTCCGGCAGCGGGGTGGTCGGGCGCAGCGGGTCTATGTCGTTGACCACCACCTTGCCCAGCAGGTCGGCCGGAGGCTCGCGCAGCAGTGCCTGGAAGTGCACCATGCCCAGATAGCGGCCGGTCGGGGTGTTCTGCGGTGCCCGGGTCACGAAGACCTGCGCGGCGACGGCGGGCGACAGCTGTGGCTCCCGGATGCGGGCCAGCGCCTCGGCGACGGTGGCGTCCGGCGGCAGGATGACCGGCTCCGAGGTCATCACACTGCCGGCCGTGCCGGGCGTGTACTTGAGGAGCTGACGCACCGGGTCGGCCTCGTCCGGCTCCATCAGGTCCAGCAGCACGTCCTGCTCCGGTGGGGGCAGCTCGTTGAGCAGGTCCGCGGCGTCGTCCGGGTCCATCTCCTCCAGGACGTCGGCGGCCCGCTCCCGGTCGAGGGCGGCGAGGATCTCCACCTGGTCGTGCTCCGGCAACTCGCTGAGCACGTCGGCCAACCGCTCGTCGTTCAGCGCGGCCGCGACCTCGTTGCGGCGGGCGTCGGGCAGATCCTGCAGGGCGTTGGCCAGGTCAGCCGGGCGCATGTCCTCCAGGACGGCGAGCAGGTTCGCCGTACCCCGGTTGTCGGCGATGCCGCTGAGCCCGCGCACCCGGTCCCACTCGACCTGGTGCAGATGGCCGCGGCGGCTGAGCCGACCGGTCTGCTCGCGTACGGCGACACGGGTCAGCGACCACTCACCACCCCGGCTGCACTCCATCGCGACGTCCACGACCGCGCCGGGCTGGCCGCCCGGGTCGAGTTGCACCCGCCGGTCCAGCAGTTCCTGGAGCACCAGCAGTTCGTTGGGGCGCTTCTCGAACCGGCGCAGGTTGAGGGTGCCGGAGCCGAGCACGACGGCGTCCGCGTCGATGGAGGTGATCCGGTTGATCGACAGGAAGATCCGACGACGCATCGGCATCTCGGCGACCAGGCCGACCACCTCCGGCGGACGCTTGGTCGCCCGTAGCCGTGCCACGGCGTCACGAACCCGGCCCACCTGATCGCCGTTCGGGTCGAAGACGGCGACTCCGGCGAGGCGGGCGATGTAGACCCGGGTCGGCGTGCTCACGGGCACCAGCCTAAGCGCCTAGTGTTTATCAACATGTCGACCTTGGCCTACGAGATCGTGGACGTCTTCACCGACCGCCCCTTCGCCGGCAACCCGCTGGCCGTGGTGTTCGGAGCGGAGGCGCTCGCTACCGAGCAGATGCAGGCACTCGCGCTGGAGTTCAATCTCTCCGAGACGGTGTTCGTGCTGCCCCCGACCCAGGTCGGCGCCACCTACCGGGCCAGGATCTTCACCCCGGTCGAGGAGTTGCCGTTCGCCGGGCACCCGAGTGTCGGCGCGGCGGTCACCGCGAGCCGGCGCGGGATGTTCGGTGTGGGGCAGGTCACCCAGGAGTGCGTGGCCGGAGTGCTGCCGATCGAGGTGACCGCGTCCGGGGCGACGTTGACCGGTGGCATGCCGACCCTCGGGCCGGAGTTGGACCCGGAGCCGTTGCTGGAGATCGCCGGGCTGGTCGCGGACGACCACATCGGGCCCGCCCCGCGCGTCGCCGGCTGTGGGCTGGAGTTCCCGTACCTGCCGGTGCGGCCGGAGTCGATGGCCCGCGCCCGGGTGGACCCGGCGGCGGCGCAGCGGTATGGGGTTTCGCACGTCAGCGTCTTCTCCTGGGACGCCGCCACGCAAACCGCGCACGCCCGGGTCTTCGTGCCGGGGATCGGCGTCCCGGAAGACCCGGCGACCGGTTCGGCGGCGCTCGGCCTCGGTGTGTGGCTGGTGGCGACCGGTCTGCTGCCCGGCGAGGGGCTGTCCCGTTACGCGGTCCGCCAGGGTGTGGAGATGAACCGCCCGTCCGCGCTGGCCTGCACGGTCACCGCGGCGAACGGTGTGGCGGTCGGCGCGACCGTCGCCGGTCAGGTGGTGCCGGTGGCTCGGGGCGAGATCATCGTGCCGCCGTTCGTGGGCTGACCGCGTGGAGGCGCCGATGCGGGAGAATGCGGGTGTGACGGACGAGGACGCCCCCGGGGGCACGCCGCTGGTCGACGAGGCGATGAAGAAGGCCGCCGTGGCCTGGGTCAGCGTTTCCGGCGGGCCGGCACTCGCGCTGTGGTGCGCCCCGCTCGAGGGCGCGCTCCTGGTGGTCAGCGGGCCCGGCGAGCAGGCCGCACCGGGTCTGGCCGACGCGACCGAGGCCCAGGTGACCCTGCGCGGCGACCACGGCGGCCGGATCGTCACCTGGCCGGCCCGGGTAACCCGGGTGCGGCCGGGCACCGAGGCGTGGGACGCCACCGCGCCGCTGGTGGCGGCGAAGCGCCTCAACGCGCCCGGCCCGACCGCCGATCTGGTGGCCCGGTGGGCTGCCGACGGGTGCGCGGTGAACCGGCTCGCCCCGGCCGGCATGCCGCTGGCCGGCGCCGACCTGCCGGCCGACGCGCAGGCCGAGCCGCCCCGGGCCACTCCGGCGGTCCGGGCCACCCGCAAGCCGTTCCGTCTGCACCGGGTCCGTCGCCGCTGATCGGGCCGCCCGCTCGTCAGCCCGCCCGACCGCCGACGCCCGCCACCTCGGCGTCGCTGTCGACGAGGGCGAGCACCTCGCCCAGGGTGCCGAGTGTGGGGCCACGCCAGTGCAGGTCGGCGTTGAACACCATGTGCGTGTCCAGATCCGGCGCGGCGAGCCGGACGGCGGTCATCCCCGCCCGTTCGGCGCCGGTCAACTCCTGGCTGCCGCCGTCACCGACGTACAGGCAGTCGCCCGGCGCGAGCCCGAGTCGCTGGCAGGCGGTCAGGTAGAGCGCCGGGTCCGGCTTGCACCGTCCGACCTGCACCGAGAAGACCCGCACGTCGAGGAGCGGGGCGACCGCGAGTTGTGGCAGGAAGGCCGGGAGTTCGTGCGTACAGTCGCTGATCAGGCCGGTACGCAGGCCGCGCTCACGCAGCGCCGCCAGCACCGGCACGGCGTCCGGGCGCAGCCAGATGTCCGCGCGGACCGCCCGGTGCCGGGAGGCCACCGCCGCCCGCACCGCATGGTCGCTGGGGTGTACGCCGGCCTGGGCACACACCCAGCGAAGGGTCGCCTCCGCGTTGCCGAGCCGGCCGGTGGCCCGCTCGTAGTAGGTGCGGTCCAGCACCTCGGTCAACGTGTCGGCGTGGCACCCGAGCAACTCGGCGGTGCCGACGTGCGCGACACCGCGCTGCACCGAACGGGTCAGGGTGCCGAAGAAATCGAACAGCACCGCCTGGTAGCTGGGCATGGGCGCCTCTCCGGGCGGTCGAGGGTCGCTGGCGCGGACCCGCGTGATCGTAACGGAGTGCTGACGTTCCGTGCTCTTCGTGATACGTGTGAGGATTACGTCCCGTGCCCTCACCTTCACACCGTCCGTCTCCCGATCCGCTGACCACCGGCGCGGTCGGTCTCGCCGTGGTCGCCGTGTCGTCGTCCGCGCCGCTGATCGCGTACGCCGCCGCACCCGCGCTGGCCATCGCGTTCTGGCGCAACCTGCTCGCGGTGGCCGTGCTGAGCCCGTTCTCGCTGGCCCGGCGTCGCGCCGAGTTCCGCCGGCTGACGGTGGGTGTGGGCCGGCGGGAGGGGTTGTTCTGCGTCCTGTCCGGGATCGCGCTGGCCGGGCACTTCGCGACCTGGGTGCCAAGTGCCCAGCTCACCTCGGTCGCCACGTCCACCGCCCTGGTTGCCACCCAGCCGGTCTGGCAGGGGCTGATCGCCCGCGCCCAGGGGCGTCCGCTGCCCCAGGTCGTGTGGATCGGCATCGCGGTGGCGGTCGGCGGCGCGGTGATCGCCACCGGGGCGGACGTGGGCGTCTCCGGCAGGGCCGTCCTCGGCGACGTGCTGGCGCTGACCGGCGGCATGTTCGCCGCCGTCTACACCGCCTTCGGTGAGCGGGCCCGGACCAGCATCAGCACCACCACCTACACCACCATCTGCTACGGGATCTGCGCGCTGATCCTGCTGGTCATGTGCCTGGTTGGCGGCGTGCGACTGACCGGGTTCGACGGGCGTACCTGGCTGGCCATCCTGGCCCTGGTGGCCGGCGCCCAGCTGCTCGGGCACTCGATGTTCAACTACGCGCTGCGGAAGATCCCGGCGACCACGGTGAGCGTGCTGATCCTGCTGGAGGCGCCCGGCGCTGCCCTGCTCGGTTGGGCCTGGCTGGGTCAGCTGCCCCGCCCGTACGCGCTGCTCGGGATGGCGCTGCTGCTGGTCGGGGTGACCGTGGTGGTGCTCGGCGGCCGTCGGGCCGCACCCACCGCACTGCCGACCGACCCGGCCCCGCTGGACGACTGATCGCACGAAACTCTGGGACGACACGAGGAATATGGGCGCTGGTTCCCTCCCCGGCGAGTCCGTCCGGCGTCTGTCCGGGTGAGGAGGCGATTCGTTGACGACCGAGGACCGCACCCGCGAGGGTTTCGCCGACTTCGTCCGGGCCGAGACCGCCGGGCTGACCCGATTCGCGTACCTGCTGACCGGCGATCGGCACCACGCCGAGGACCTGGTCCAGGTGGCGCTGGCTCGGGTCGCGGTGCGCTGGGAGCGGCTGGAGGACCCACACGCCTATCTGCGTCGGGTGCTCTGCACCCAGGCGGCCAGTTGGTGGCGGTGGCGGCGGGCCCGCCCTCCGGAGCGGCTGGGCGGGGTGCTGCCGGAACGACCCGGCCTGGGCGACGACACCGACCTGCGGCTGGTGCTGTCGGCCGCGTTGGCCCGACTGACCGTGCGGCAGCGGGCGGTCCTCGTGCTGCGCTACTACGAGGACCGCACCGAGACAGAAACGGCCGCGCTGCTCGGCTGTCGGGTCGGCACCGTGAAGAGCCAGACCCGGCACGCCCTCGGCTGGCTGCGTGTCCTCGCTCCCGAGCTGGCCGAACTCGTCGGCCAGGGGACGCAGGAGGTGACCCGATGACCGGCCAGCTCTCCGAGGCGCTGCGCCGTCTCGCCGACGACGTGCCGCCCGCGCGCGTACCGGACGGGCTCTTCGACGCGGCGCGCACCCGCCACCGCCGTCGCCGGGCCGCCGTCGCCGGCGCGCTCGCCGTCCTGGTCCTGCTCCTCGGCACCGGGTACGCGCTGCACCCGGTGGCACTGCCGGCGCCCGCCGGCCCGCGTCACGACGCCCCTGGCCTGCCCACCCGACTCGTCGACCCGCCGCTGCGTACCGCCTCGGTACGGGACTCGGCCCCTGGCGCGGCGGCGATGTTCTTCGGCGGTCCGGCCGTGCGCACCGACTGGTTCGAGACCCGGATGGGCCTGGTGGCCGCCGACGCCGACCGGTATCGGGTGCTGGACGCCGGTCCCTTCGTTCCGGGCTTCGACGCGTTGCTCTCCCCGGACGGCCGGTACGCCTGGGTCGGCGCGGCACTGCTCGACCTGACATCCGGGAGGTTCACCCCGGATCGCACGGACGGCTACCCGCTCGCCTTCGCGCCGGATGGTGAGCGGCTCGCCTACGCCGATGACGAAGCCGCGTTCACCCCGCCGAACACCTACACCACCCCGTACGTCGGGGTCTACGACCGGAAACGCGGCGCGGACGTGCTGCGGGTGCGGGTCGGCACCGCCTGGATTCCGCCGGGACGCACGGCGGCGCTCTCGCCGGACGGGGGCGAGCTGGCCCTCCAGGTCCGCGACGAGGTCTGGCTCACCCGGGTCGCCGACGCGGGCGCCGGCGGCATCGCCGAGCCGTACCGGAAGCTGCCGTTGGCCGGTGGGCGGCTCGCCGGGGCCGGGTCCTGGCTGCCGGACGGGCGGTCGGTGGCCGTCCTGGGCCGGTCCACCTGCACCGACTGCCCGGTGCCGTCCTACCCGCGCACCTGGACACTCGCGCTGCGGTCCGCCGTCGACAACACGCCGCTGGCCGGTGCGGCCTTCCCGTCGGTGCCCTCCCGCACGTTCGTCCAACTGCTCGACTGGCGGTCGGCCGACGAGGCGGTCGCGCTGGTCGGCGTGCCAGGTCCGATGGCGGTCGACCGGCCGGACGACCACGACATCGCCTGGGGGCCCTATCAGGAGCTTGGCACCGAGGCGGTGGAGCTTGTGGTGCTGCGTCGGGGTGCAGCCGCGCCGGACGTGCTCTTCCGTACGCCGGAGGGCATCACCGACCTGTCGGTCGCCGCCGACCTCGCGATCGACGGCGTGGTACGCGAATCCGGCCGCCCGGACTACGGCCCGCCGCCGTTCTGGCTGCTCGCCGTGGGGTTCGTGGTGGCGATCCTGGCCGCCCTGCCCGTGCTGGCACTGCTGCGGCGGTGGCGCGATCGGCGTCCGCGGCGACGCGTCCGGACCGGACGGCCGCCCGCCTAGCCCTCGTCGACCTCGATCACCCGGGTGGTCGGCGCGGATTCGCCGAGGGCGGTGCGCAGGGTCGCCCGGTCCGGGTCGGCGAGGAACGACTCGTAGCCGGCCCGCTCCTCGAACCGGATCACGTGCACCTCGGTCTGCCCGTCGGTGCCGCGCAACCGCCGTTCCAGGTGGCCGTCGTGCCGCCCGAGCAGCGCCAGCACCTCGTCCTCGTAACGCTGCCCGGCGGCTTCGGCCCCGACGGTGAACTCGACGATCGCGACAAGTGTCAGCACGCCGGCCGCGCTAGTTGTCCAGGCCGACGGCCTTGGCGCTCGCCGCCCAGAGCCGGGCGGCGAGTTGCGGGTCGGCCGCCTTCCGGTACGGCCGACGCAGTCGACGGTCGGCGTAGTAGCCACCGTCGACCAGCCGGGAGCGGTCCTGGTTGGCCAGCCACACCAGCGTCTCGGCACCCTTCTCCGGGCTGCGGAACGGCAGGATCCGCATGCCGAACGCGACCAGTCTGCTGTCGTTGGCGAACCGGGTGCGCACCATGCCGGGGTGGAAGCTGTACGCGGGAGTGCCCGGCCAGCGCCGGGCGGCCTCGGCGGTGAACAGGATGTTCGCCTGCTTGCTGGTGCCGTACGCGCCCATCGGCCGGTAGCCGCGCAGCGGCGCGTTCAGGTCGTCCGGGTCGAGAGCGCCGAAGCGGTGCGCACCGGACGCGGTCACCACGATCCGGCCCACCCGGTCGGCGAGCAGGTTGGTCAGCAGGAACGGGGCCAGGTGGTTGGCCTGGATCGACATCTCGAAGCCGTCGACGGTGGTGAGTGGTTGCAAAGCGATCGCGCCGGCGTTGTTGGCCAGCACATCGATCCGGTCGTACGCGTCGCGTAGTCGCTCGGCGAGCCGGCGTACGTCGTCGAGCACCGCGAAGTCGGCCCGGAACAGCTCCGGGCGCTCGCCGGAGTTCTCCCGTACCCGTTCGGCGGCAGCCTGCAGGCGGGCCGGGTCCCGCCCGACCAGCACCACCCGGTCGCCACGACAGGCCAGGTGCACCGCCGCCGCCAACCCGATGCCGGAGCTGGCCCCGGTCACCACCACCAGTCGACGCCCAGTGAGATCTTCCACAGGTCCATTCACCCCGGTCATGGCGCGAGGTTACCGTGGCGTCACAAGGCCCTTTGGGATCGTTAAGTTCTCGGATCTGTCGTCAGGTGGCGTCGGCATGCCCGCCGGCCGCTGGAAGGAGCGCATCCATGGCCGCAGTCGGTCGCCCCCGCAGGTCCTGCCTCGCCGTGCCGGGTTCCAGCGTGAAGATGCTCGGCAAGGCCCAGGGGCTTCCGGCCGACCAGGTCTTCCTCGATCTGGAGGACGCCGTCGCGCCACTGGCCAAGCCGGACGCGCGCAAGAACATCGTGGCCGCGCTCAACGAGGGTGACTGGGCCGGCAAGACCCGGGTCGTCCGGGTCAACGACCTGACCACCCCGTGGACCTACCGGGACGTCATCGAGGTCGTCGAGGGTGCCGGCGCCAACCTGGACTGCGTCATGCTGCCGAAGGTGCAGACCGCCGAGCAGGTGCACTGGCTGGACCTGCTGCTCACCCAGATCGAGAAGACGCTCGGCCTGGAGGTCGGCCGGATCGGCATCGAGGCGCAGATCGAGAACGCCGCCGGCCTGGTCAACGTGGACGCGATCGCCGCCGCCTCGCCGCGCGTGGAGACCATCATCTTCGGCCCGGCCGACTTCATGGCGTCGATCAACATGAGGTCGTTGGTGGTCGGCGCGTTGATCCCGGACTACCCGGGCGACCCGTACCACTACATCCTGATGCGGATCCTGATGGCCGCCCGGATGCACGACAAGCAGGCCATCGACGGCCCCTTCCTGCAGATCCGGGACGTCGACGCGTTCCGCGAGGTGGCCAAGCGCTCGGCCGCGCTGGGCTTCGACGGCAAGTGGGTGCTGCACCCGGGTCAGATCGACGCCGCCAACGAGGTCTACCAGCCGGCGCAGGCCGACTACGACCACGCCGAGCTGATCCTCGACGCGTACGAGCACTACACCTCGGAGGCTGGCGGCCGGCTCGGCGCCGTGATGCTCGGCGACGAGATGATCGACGAGGCGTCCCGCAAGATGGCGCTCGTGATCGCCGCCAAGGGCCGGGCCGCCGGGATGAGCCGTACCTCGCAGTTCACCCCACCGGAGTGACCGGCCGAGCCGCCCCCGCGTCGCACCGGGGGCGGCTCGCCGACCTCAGTAGGTGCCGCTCTCGTAGCTGGACGGTTCCTGGTTCGCCAGCCAGACAACGAAGATCACGATGGCGATGGTGGCCAGCACGGCCAGCGCGGTGGCGACCCAGCCGACGATGATGCCGGCGGTGGCGAAGCCCTCGCCGCCCTCGCCGCGCTCCCTGATCTGCTTGCGGGACACGTGGCCGAGGATTGCGCCGATCGCACCGATGTAGCCACCGAGGCCGTAGCCGCAGAGGCCGAGGGCGCCGATGATCGAGACGACCATCGCGGCGATGGCCAGGCCGTTCTGCTTCGGTGCGGGAGGGTACCCGTAACCCGGGTAGCCGGACGGCGGCGGGTAACCGGGCTGGGCCGGGTACGGGCCGGGCTGGGCCGGTATCTGCGGCGCGCCGCCCGCGTACGGATCGGTCGGCGCGTACGGGTTCACCGCGGTCGGCTGGGCGGGTACCGGTTGGCTGCTCACCGGGAGGGTGGGGTCGTCGTACTGCTGTCCCGACCACGCCGGGTCGTGCCAGCCGCCGGAGGGCGGGGGATTGGTCATGCGATCTCTCCGTCAGGTCGGGTGCGCCGTCAGGGTAGCCAGGGGTGACCAAAACCGTTGCCCCCGCTCCCGGGTGCCGCGTTGCTCGGGCCGGTTGTAACGGGCAGGATCCTGGCATGGCATTCGACGCGCGCGCCGCGGACCGCTCCGGCAGCCGACCCAGACGGGACGTCAGCCGTCCGGGCGTGGCCCGCCGTGCCCGTGCGGCAACGCCGGCCGGCAGTCCTGGTCCGGACGAGCCGGTCGCGCTCGCCGACCCGGTGACCATGCGGCTCGACGGGCGGGTCGCCCTGGTGACCGGGGCGGGCAGCCCGGACGGCATCGGGTACGCCACCGCCCGGCGGCTCAGCGACCTGGGCGCCCGGGTGGCCATCGTCTCCACCACCCGGCGCATCCACGAGCGGGCCAGCGAGCTGGGGGTGACCGGCTTCGTCGCCGACCTGACCGACGAGTCGGAGGTCGGGGCGCTGGCCGACGCGGTCGCCGAGCAGTTGGGCGACGTCGAGGTGTTGGTCAACAACGCAGGGCTGGCCAGCCGGGCCAGCCAGGGGGTGCTGCGGCCGGTCGCGCAGTTGACCTACGACGAGTGGCGCGGCGAGATCGACCGTAACCTGTCCACCGCGTTCCTGTGCAGTCGGGCGTTCATCGGTGGGATGGCCGAGCGGGGCTGGGGTCGGATCGTCAACCTGGCGGCCACGGCTGGGCCGGTCAACGCCCTGCCCACCGAGGCCGCCTACGCCGCGGCCAAGGCCGGGGTGGTCGGGCTGACCCGGGCGCTGGCCATGGAGATGATCGCCGACGGGGTGACCGTCAACGCGGTGGCGCCCGGCACCATCTACACCGCGGCGTCCACGATGGCCGAGATCAAGCAGGGGCTGGGCACTCCGGTGGGTCGACCGGGCACTCCGGACGAGGTCGCCGCGGCGATCAGTTTCCTCTGTTCCCCGGCCGCCTCGTACATCACCGGTCAGATGCTGGTGGTGGACGGCGGCAACAGCGTCCGCGAGGCCCGGTTCCGCTGACCGCGCCGCGGTCCGGATCGGGCCGTCGGGGCGCTGGTCAGTAGCCCCCGCTGTCGCCGGTGTCGGCGAGGGCGACCAGGGCCAGCCAACCGCAGCAGGCCAGCACGGTGAGCCCGGTGAAGACGTAGCCGAGGATCAGCCCCCAGGTGGCGAGCTGGTCGCCGTCCTCGCCGCTGGTACGGATCTGCCGCTTGGCCAGGTGGCCGAGGACGGCACCGGCCGGCGGGAACACGAAGGCGAACACCAGCGACAGGATCGCCAGCACGTTGGTACCCCGACCCGGGCCGGAGGGCGGTGGGCCGTACTGACCGTAGGGGCCCTGCGGGGGGTACGGGGGCTGCTGGCTCCAGTGTGCCGACTGGTGCGGCCCCTGCTGCTCGTACGGCGACGGTTCGTCCGCCGGTGGCCCGTACGGTGAGCGTTCCGCCGGTAGCTCGAACGGTGGCTGATCCGGCTGCTGGGCGTAGGGCGACTGGCCGGCGGGCGGCGGCGCGTACGGCGACTGGTCCCGGGGTGGTTCGTAGGGTGACGGTGGCGGCTCGTCCCCGGGTGGTCCCGACGGCGGCGGGTAGCTCACGGCTGTGCTCCTCCTGCCGGTGCCGGAAAAGTCCCTCTTGCCGGACGCTACCCGCAGCGGTGAACCTTTTCACAGCGGTTGTGTGGACTGGTCACCTTGGCCTCCTCGACCTCGGAGGCCGATACTGACCCAGCGTTCAGTTACCCATGAGTAGTGCGCGGATCCCCGGAGGCTGAGATGGCCCGACTCGCCCAGACGCCCGGCCTGACCGATGTGCAACGGTCGATCCTGGAGACCGTTCGGGATTTCGCCGACAAGGAGATCATCCCGCACGCCCAGCGGCTGGAGCACGCCGACGAGTACCCCACCGACATCCTCGACGGCATGCGCGAGATGGGGCTGTTCGGTCTCACCATCGACGAGGAGTACGGCGGGCTCGGCGAGTCGCTGCTCACCTACGCGCTGGTGGTGGAGCAGTTGTCCCGGGGCTGGATGTCGATCTCCGGCATCGTCAACACCCACTTCATCGTGGCGTACCTGATCTCCCAACACGGCTCGGCCGAGCAGAAGGCCCGGCTGCTGCCGAAGATGGCCACCGGCGAGGTACGCGGCGCGTTCTCCATGTCCGAGCCGGAGACCGGCTCCGACGTCTCAGCGATCAAGTCCCGGGCCGTCCGGGACGGCGACCGCTACGTGCTCAACGGGCAGAAGATGTGGCTGACCAACGGGGCGTACTCCTCGGTGGTGGCCACCCTGGTCAAGACCGACACCGGTGCCGAGTCGGTGTACGGCAACATGAGCACCTTCCTGCTCGAGAAGGAGCCGGGCTTCGGTGAGACCGCTCCCGGCCTCACCATCCCGGGCAAGATCGACAAGATGGGCTACAAGGGTGTCGAGACCACCGAGATGGTGCTCGACGGGGTGACCGTGCCCGACTCGGCGATCCTCGGTGGCGCCGACGAGGTGGGCCGAGGCTTCTACCAGATGATGGACGGCATCGAGGTGGGCCGGGTCAACGTGGCAGCCCGCGCCTGCGGCATCTCCATCCGAGCCTTCGAGTTGGCGGTCAGCTACGCCCAGCAGCGCAAGACCTTCGGCCAGCCGCTCGCCAAGCACCAGGCGATCGCCTTCAAGCTCGCCGAGATGGGCACGAAGATCGAGGCGGCCCACGCCCTCATGGTCAACGCCGCCCGGCTCAAGGACGCCGGCCAGCGCAACGACGTCGAGGCCGGGATGGCCAAGCTGCTCGCCTCGGAATACTGCGCCGAGGTCGTCCAGGAGGCGTTCCGCATCCACGGCGGCTACGGCTACTCCAAGGAGTACGAGATCGAGCGGCTGATGCGGGAGGCCCCGTTCCTCCTGATCGGCGAGGGCACCTCGGAGATCCAGAAGACCATCATCTCCCGAGGCCTCCTCAAGGAGTACAAGCTCTAACCTCCGCCTCCACCCCCGCGATCTTGCACTTGCTGTTCCGGCATACCCGAACATAAGGGTCAAAGCGGCGACCGAAAGTGCAAGATCGCGGGGGCGGGGGCGTGCGGGGGTGGGAGTGGTTAGGGGAGGCGGGTCAGGTCGGCGGCGGCGCGTTCGATGATGAGACAGCGGTCTTCGACGTAGTCCATGCCGGCTTCCTCCGCGATCCGCCGCGCTTCGGCCGAGACGATGCCCAGCTGCAGCCAGACCGCCGGGGCGCCGATCGCCGCCGCGTCGCGGGCGACCTGCACGGCGTCAGCGGCCGGCCGGAACACGTCCACCAGGTCGACGGGGTGCGGAATCTCGGCCAGCGTCTTGTACGCCCGTTCCCCGAAGAGCTCGTCGACGGTCGGGTTGACCGGGATGATCCGCCAGCCGTACCGCTGCATCTGCAACGGCACGCGGTGCGCGGCCTTCAACGGGTCGCGGGACGCGCCCACGACGGCGATCACGGCGGAGTCGGCGAGGATCTGCTGAGCGGTACGCACCAGCCGACTGTAGCCCCGGACCCGGCTAGAGAAGGGTCAGCTGCTCGGCTGCCGACGACGGAGGTGGTTCGGGCAGGCTGCGATTGTCGCCCACCTCGGCCCGGTGCAGGCCGTGTCGGCGAGCGGCGATCCGCACCCGCGCGGTCAACTCCCGCTGGTACGCCTGCGGGGCGTACGCGCCGGCCCGGTACAGCTCACGGTAGCGGGGCACGAGGTGCGGGTGCTCGCGGGTGAGCCAGTGCGCATACCACTCCCGAGCGCCGGAACGCAGGTGCAGGGGCAGGGCGGTCACGCTGGTCGCGCCGGCTGCGGCGATGGCCGCCACCGTGGCGTCGATCGACTCGTCGTCGTCGCTCAGGCCGGGCAGGATCGGGGCCATCAGCACCCCGACGGAGAAGCCGGCGTCGGTGAGTGCCCGGACCGCGTCCAGTCGACGGCGTGGGTGCGGCGTTCCCGGCTCGACGGCACGCCAGAGTTGCTCGTCGACGAACCCCACCGAGAAGGAGATGCCGACCCTGGTCACCTCGGCTGCCTCGCGCAGTAGCGGCAGGTCCCGCAGGATCAGTGTGCCCTTGGTGAGAATCGAGAACGGGTTGGCGAAGTCTCGCAGGGCGCGGATGATCTGCGGCATCAGCCGGTAGCGGCCCTCGGCGCGCTGGTAGCAGTCCACGTTGGTGCCCATCGCCACGTGTGCGCCCCGCCATCTGGGCGCGGCCAACTCCCGTCGGACCAGCTCACCGGCGTTGACCTTGACGATCACCTTCCGGTCGAAGTCCGCGCCGGCGTCGAGATCGAGATAGGTGTGAGTATTTCTCGCGAAGCAGTAAACGCATGCATGAGAGCAGCCTCGGTACGGGTTGATCGTCCACTCGAAGGGGACGCGGGACTGACCGGGAACCCGGTTGAGGATGGACTTGGCCTGCACCTCGTAGAAGGTCATCCCGGCGAACTCGGGGGTGTCGAAGGTGCGGACGACGGCGCCGGGCAGCGCCAGCGGCAGGGGTGGCGTCGCTGGCGCTGCCCGCTCGGGGTCTCCCTCAACCGGGGGAGCGGTGAGGTTGTCCCAGCGCATGGGCACTATTCGAACACGTGTACGAGCACGGCGCAAGTGACCCGCCGTACACCGGTGGTCGTTCGGATGGTCGCGGAGTGGAGGATGGACACCATGGAGAGGTCGACCTTCGTCTACGACGGGGACTGCGCGTTCTGCACGAGCTGCGCGGAGTTCATCGAACGTCGCGTCCCCACCGCCGCGCGGGTGGTGCCCTGGCAGTTCGCCGACCTGGACGCTCTCGGCCTCACGGCTGCCGAGTGCGAGGAGGCCGTGCAGTGGGTCGGAGCGGACGGCTCACGCGCCGCCGGGCCGGACGCCATCGCGAAGCTGCTCGCCGCGAGCGGCCCGCTCTGGCGGGTTGCCGGGGCCGGCCTGCGGTTTCCGCCAGCGCGCGCCGTGGCCTGGCCGGTGTACCGCTGGGTGGCGCGCAACCGGCACCGGCTTCCCGGTGGCACGGCGGCCTGCTCGCTGCCCCAGGAGGCCCGGGAGCGGCTCTACGGGCCGGCCGGCCGGCCGACCACCGGGGCCTGATCGCCGAGCGGTGCCCGTTCTGCACCGGCTCCCACCGGGGCCTGGTCGAGCGGCACCGGGTCCGGTTCCGGCGCGTCCGTCGCTGGCCCGGAGGTTCGGCGGCCGGCGAGCCGGCGGGCCCAGACCAGCGGGCGGACCCGCTCCAGCGGTAGGAAGCTGGTCATCGCGGCCAGGTGCGGCGCGAACGAGATCGTGATGGTCGCGATGGTGACCGCGTGGAACGAGTAGAAGAAGCCGACCATGGCGAGTCGCCAGCGGGCCGGCAGGAGGAAGACCACCGGGCTCAGCAGCTCGAAGGCCACGATGCCGAACTGGGCGACGATGAGCAGGTACGGCACCTGGGCGATCACGTCCGCCAGGTCGGTGCCGCGCCGGATGATCGCGCGGGCCAGGACCGAGCCGGTCAGCCAGTCCAGGCCGCCGAAACGCAGCTTGGCCCAGGCGGCGAGGAAGTACGTGCAGATCACCGCGATCTGGGTGACTCGCAGCGCCCAGCCACCGGCCTCGGTGCGTGTGGCGTCGCCGTGGCGGGCCCGACCGGCGGTGGGCAGCACGGCCAGCGCGATGAGCAGCCCGAACCGGTCGTGATCGACCTTCCCGTAGCTCATCGCGATGATCATCCACTCCAGGTACAGCGCGCAGACCGCCCAGCCGAGCAGCCGGGGTGCCCGCCCGGTGGCGGCGAGGAGGGCGAGTGCCAGCAGCGCCCAGAAGATCACCGCCACGAGCGCCGGAGTCGGCGTCGGCAGTGGGAGCAGACGGCCGATCAGCAGCGGCTGGTACAGGTCGCCGGGCACGCTGACCCGGGTGCGTACCCAGGGGGTGAAGATCACCAGGTCGGCGGCGACGAAGAGGTAGATCACGGTGCGGAACGCGGCCACCCGGCCCCGCGGCACGGCCTCGGTCAACCAGCGGCTCATCGGGGTGCCTGCCAGCGGACCACGGTCTCATCGGTGTGTTGGCCGGTCGGTCGGCCGGCGCGGATGCCGTGCCAGCGGATGACGATGCGAACCTCGACCAGCGCGGCGGCGTCCGGGTGGCGTTCGGCGTACGCGTCGGCGACCTCGGTGAGCAGCGTCGGGTCGGCGGCGTACCGGGCCTGCTGACCCTCGATCTCGGCGCGGCGGATGCCGGTCGCGTCCTGGTCGAGGTCGATCACGGCCCCGACGGTGTTCACCCCCTCGACACGCGTGTCGGGGGCGGGTGCGTTCGGCGGATTGGAGGTGGAGTACATCCGGAACGGGCCGAACGGGAAGTCGTCGTCGCTGCCCCAGAGGGTGCCGATCAGCAGCAGGACGAGACCGAGTGCGGTCGCGCCCAGCCGGGTCACGCGGCCGCGGGTGGTCAGGTTCTCCATCGGGTCGTGACGATACGGGATGTACCGGCCGCGTCGGGTCCCACCGACGGTCAGTTCCGCCTGGCCAGGCAGGTGATCATGCGTGCGCTTCCCGGGGTACGACGAAGGCCGGGCCCGCGCCGGGCCCGGCCTCGCGTGCCGTCCTGAGGACGACTCAGTGGTTGTGCTCGGCCAGCTGCTTGCGGACGTCGTCCATGTCCAGCGCCTCGACCTGCTCGATCAGGTTCTCCAGCGCGGACTCGGGAAGGGCGCCGGGCTGGGCGAAGACGATGACGCCGTCACGGATCGCCATGATCGTGGGGATCGACCGGATGTCGAACTTGGCGCCCAGCTCCTGCTGAGCCTCAGTGTCGACCTTGCCGAAGACGATGTTCTGGTGCTTTTCCGAGGAGCGCTCGTAGACCGGAGCGAACCGCTTGCACGGACCACACCAGTCGGCCCAGAAGTCGACCAGGACGATGCCGTCGTTGCCGGTCACCTCGTCGAAGTTCGCCGAGGTCAGCTCAACGGTTGCCATTGCACTCTCCGATCACCGCGGTTTATCTACGTCCCGTAGAACCAGGGCTGACCGTATCCAATTCCCGGGCGGTGCGGCACGAAACGTGCTCGGGGCTGCCCGAGGGTGTTGAGGGTCATCGACCCACATCTGTTCGTACCGACCTGCGGAACGCAAGTGCATGACGCACTTGCGTGACCAGCGGTGATGGGAGCGGTTCCAAGGAGATCCACCCGATTGGGCACTACGAATCGGTAACTTGCCCCTTGACAAGGAGGTATCCGGCCTGCAGAGATCGCTGATCAACCTCTGCTCAGTCACCGAGAGTAGTGTTACAAAAAGATAAATGTGACGTCGATCTCTGTCGAACCTACGCTGCCGTAGGGCAGAATTCTCGGCATCAGAGCGTGGGCGGCGGGTGCCGGGGAGGGCCCCGCCGCTCATTGCGTCTCCCCCCGTGCGAGTGACCGGTGTGACATTTCCGCCGCCGTCGCGCCCGGCCGGTCACCTTAACCACCGGTAAGGCATGCTGTTCCGAACTCCATCGCCGTCCGTCGAAGGGGACCAGGATGCAGTTCGGCCGCTACTACGAGGAGTTCGAGGTCGGCGCGGTCTACCGGCACTGGCCGGGCAAGACCGTCACCGAGTACGACGACCACCTCTTCTGCCTGCTCACCATGAACCACCACCCGCTGCACATGGACGCGCACTACGCCGAGACGGCCAGCCAGTTCAAGCGCAACGTCGTGGTCGGCAACTACATCTACTCCCTGCTGCTGGGCATGTCGGTGCCCGATGTGAGTGGGAAGGCGATCGCCAACCTGGAGGTCGAGTCGCTGCGGCACGTCGCTCCGACCTTCCACGGCGACACCATCTACGGCGAGACGACGGTGCTGGACAAGCGCGAGTCCGGTTCCAAACCCGACCGGGGCGTGGTGTCGGTGGAGACCCGCGGCTACAACCAGGACGGCACCATGGTCTGCGTCTTCCGGCGCAAGGTCATGGTCCCCAAGCGGGAGTACGCGGCCGGCGCCGTACCCGACGGAGTGGATCCGGAACGACCCAGCTTCCCCGAGCCGCGCTGAGCATCGGAGCGGGGCGACCACCACCGGCCTCAGGGCTCTCTCCCCACAGCGGGTTCTGCTGGGGACGGGCCCTGTTCCCGTTCTCGGGGCATATGCTGGCGCCGGAGGTTCCGATGAGCCACTCCGTCGCCGGAGAGCCGCCCTCTGCCGGCCGCCGAGCCGCACCCTTGACCACCGCTGTCTACTCCGCCGCCGAGTGGGACCTGCTCACCAGCCTGCCCGGTCGGGTCCTCGTGGCCGCCGCCGCTCCCGGTCCCGGCCGTACCGAACGGGGTGTCACGGCGGGGCTCGCCGGCCTGGACGCCGTGGCCGCCGGCCGGGCCTCCGACAGCGACCTGGTCCGCGCGGTGGTCGCCGCGATCTACGCCCGTCACGACGGCACCCCGCAGCCCGCCGAGCGGCTCACCGACCTGGTGGATCTGCTGGCCGCCTGCCGGGCGGCGAGCCGGGTCCTGCGGCGGCGCGCCGACCCCGCCGACTCGGCCGCGTACCGCCAGTGGGTGCAGTCGGTCGCGGCTCGGGTCTGCCGCGCGGTGCCCAGCCCCGGCGAACGCCGGATGGACCACCCGGCCAGCCCTGCGGACCGGCGTTTCCTGGACCGACTCGGTGCCGCGCTCGGGCTGGGCTGATTCGGCAGGCCGTCGCGGCGAGCACCGGGGCGGTCCGTACCCTCTGATGACCGTGACCGACGACCAGCTTGAGGTGGGCGTGGGCCCCTGGCCGGGGGACCCACCGGACGACCCGCGTTACGACCCGCAGTTGCTGGCGGAGGGCGACCGGCGCAACGTCGTCGACCGTTACCGCTACTGGCGGCACGAGGCGATCGTCGCCGACCTGGACCAGCACCGGCACGGCTTCCACGTCGCGATCGAGAACTGGCAGCACGACTTCAACATCGGCACGGTGGTCCGCAACGCCAACGCTTTCAACGCCGCCGAGGTGCACATCGTCGGGCGGCGACGGTGGAACCGGCGCGGCGCGATGGTGACCGATCGCTACCAGCACGTGCGACACCACGAGACGATCGAGGAGTTCGTCGCCTGGGCGGCCGAGCGGCGGCTGCCGGTGTTCGGCATCGACAATCTGCCCGGGTCGCGTCCGTTGGAGAACGGCGCCCTGCCCCGCGACTGCGTGCTGCTGTTCGGGCAGGAGGGGCCTGGGCTCTCCGAGCCGGCCCGCGCCGCGTGCGACCAGCTCTACTCCATCGCCCAGTACGGCTCGACGAGATCGATCAACGCGGGCGTGGCCAGCGGCATCGCGATGCACGCCTGGATCCGGGCCCACGCCGGCGCGCCCCCGGACTGACCCACACCCAGGTGCCGAATCGGACGTTCCGGCTTGACGTGCCGGCGGTCCGGGGTGACGGTGGGGATGTGAGTGTCGCGGTGAGTTGTCCGAGATGCGGGGGCCCGGTACGGGCGCCGGATCTGATGCACACCGACTCGAGGTGCCTGCGCTGTGGCCCGGTGCCGCCACTGCACGTGCCCGAGCACATCGGAGCGGAGATCATGGCGAGCGTGGTGGAGCGGATCACCGCGACCGCGGATCCGCCGGGGACGCCGTTGTGGTGCCCGTGGCCGCTGCCGTCCGGCTGGACGCTCACCGGCGTGGCGTACGCCGGGGACGACCGGACCGGAGTGCGGGCGACCGCGGTGGCCTGTGCGGGCCCGGCGCCACTGGGCGGTGGTCCGGCGGACCTGGTGTTCGTGGCCGAGGAGCCGGGCGTCGGCCTGGGCACCAGACTCGCCGGACTGGCCGGCCCGGATCCGGGGCCGGAGTTGGCCGACGCGCTGACCGATCCGGGGCCGGGTCACCCCGACCACGTCGGGCAGGCCAGGATCAGGGTCGGCGGGCACCCTACTCCACTGTGGTTGGTGAATTCTCCGACGGATCGAAGCGCGTACGCAGGCGAGGCTCGGGGAATGTGGCTCCATGCGATAGCCTGGCCGGCGAGTGCGGGTCACCTGCTCGCGGAAGACGTCGTGTTACACGACCTGACCGAGTGGACTCCGCCCGAGCTCGTGTACGGCGCACCGTCCCCGTACCTACCCGGGAGGGCTTGACAACCCTTCCGGATTGACGGAGAACGGACGCAGATATTCACTGTACGACACCACACTGATACTCTGGGTGCCGCTGCGGTAATGGGACCCGGCGCCGCGCGAGAGGATGGCCCGCCATGGTCAAGAAGGTCCTCACCTGGGCCGGAATCGCATTCTTGATCTTCTTCGTCGCCTACCGGCCAAACTCTGCGGCGGACGTGTTCAAGTCGCTCGGCGGCGGGATCATGGACATCGCCCAAGGGTTCGGCGACTTCTTCACCAGCCTCGTCGCCTAGCCACCGATGGGCAGCCCCTCCGGTCCACCCTTCGACCCGGACGACCCCGACCGGGAACGCCGTGAGCGTGACACCGAGCCGATCCCGCGGATCGGGCCTGATGACGGCCCGGGCTACGGGGCCGGGCCCGGCCTGTCCGATGGTCCGTCCCTTTCGGACGACGTCGGCTATGGCGACGGGCCCGGCTATGCCGGCCAGGGTCGTTCCGGTCGGGCGTGGATCCGTGACCCAGAGGCCGGCTACCAGCCGCCGCAGATCTCCGAGGACGAGCTGGCCGGGTTGCGCGCCGACGCGACCGGCTCGGCTCCTCGGCGGGTGCTGCCACTGGAGGACGAGCCCAGCTCGTTGGTCGCCCGCTACCTCTTCCCCACCGAGCGCTACCGGGGCGAGTGGAAGCGGCACTGGATCCACCTCACCACCCCGCTGTTGATCGGCATCGCGGCGACCTTCGTGCTCGGCTACCTCTCCGGCTTTCTCGCCGGGCAGAACGTGGGCGCGCTGACCACCATCGCCGTGCTGCTCTGGTTCGCCGTGATGGGCTGGGTGGCCTGGAAGGTCGCCGACTGGTGGTATGACCGTTTCATCCTGACGAACAAGCGGGTCATGGTGGTCAACGGCATCATCACCCGACGGGTCGCCATGATGCCGCTGGTCCGGGTCACCGACATGAAGTACGAGCAGACGCCGACCGGCCGAGCCCTCAACTACGGCACCTTCGTGCTGGAGTCCGCCGGCCAGGAGCAGGCGCTCCGCGAAATCAAGAATTTGCCCAACCCGAACGAGCTCTACCTGCGCGTGGTCGAAGAGATGTACGAGCCGCAGGCGGTCGAGGCCCGGCTCGGCAAGGAGGCCGACGAGGCCAAGGCCGACGACGGGGCGTGAAGGTTTTCGACCGAACATCGGAGCAAGTGCGCACCTTTCGTCATGGACCAGGCCGCCTCTGACGTGGCACTCTGCCAGGACGGCTGGGGTGTGGAGGTGGGCGGTGGCGAGCAGAGACTCGTTGGAGGAGCAGTTCCGCGAGTTCGTCGCGGCACGCTCCGCCGCGCTGCTACGCACCGCCTATCTGCTCACCGGGGACTGGGCCACGGCCGAGGACCTGCTCCAGACGGCGCTGACCAAGACCTATCTCGCGTGGAAGCGGCTCGGTGGGATCGAGGCGGTCGAGCCGTACGCCCGACGTGTGATGGTCAACACCTCGACGAGTTGGTGGCGGCGACGTTGGCACGGTGAGCGACCCACCGAGGTGCTGCCTGAGCGGGCCGGTGTCGACGAGATCGAGCAGCAACTCGACCGTGACCTGCTCTGGCGGCATCTCCGGGAGCTGCCCAACCGCCAGCGGGCGGTGTTGGTGCTGCGTTACTACGAGGACATGTCCGAGGCGCAGACCGCCGCGATGCTGGATATTTCACCGGGCACGGTGAAGAGCCAGGCATCCCGAGCGCTCGCCACGCTGCGCAGGCGGATGGGTGCCGACGCACCGGACCTTGCCGCCGCAGCCGGCATCGCCGATCAGCCTTCCGCAGCTGGTGCCGCTGGTCGGCCTGCCGCGACCGTCCGCGCCAGAAACGAGGGCGCCCCGGCCTCCGGCGCCGCCGCGACGTCCCGAGCCCGGCAGGCCACCGGTCGACCCGCGCCCCGCCCCGCCGCGCCGCACCCGATCGGCCCGCAGATTGTGCTGCCCACCGCCCCGGCGGCCGTGCCCGTCGGCACGGGCTCCGGGGAGCAGCAGTGAGTGGATTCCCGGGCCGGCCTGACAACCCGACGGGCGGCCCGCGGCGTTCCTACCAGGTGCGACCTGACGAGCTGGAAGGGGCGGTGCGGGAGACTCTCTCGCGCCAGGTCGCCGTTGCCCGCCCGCTGGGCGTCGACCCGGCCGGCCAGGCCATCCGCCGCGCGAATCGGATCCGGCGTCGGCGCACCGCGGCCGGCCTCGCCCTCGCGGCGGTCACGACCGTTCTGCTCAGCGCCGGCATGGCCCAGCTCGGTGCCGAGACCGGCCGGGACGGGGCACCCATCGTGGTGATCGGTGACCCGGACCCGTCCAACCGCCCGATCCCGACGGCCAGCGTTCCCGGCGCCACCCCCTCGCCCGGAACGCCCGCGCCCCTGCACCCGAGCGAGACCCTGGTCAGCGCCGACGGACAGCGGCTGGTCCTGCCCGACGTCGGGCCGGCCGAACGCGCCCAACTCCTGCCCGGTGGCGGCGGTTGGCTGGTGGTCAGCACGCCGACCACCGCCGGGCGCTCCCTCTGGGCGGTGCAGAACGACGGGCTGGTGCAGGTGCTGCTGGCCGGGGCGGGCTCGATCGCCCTGGCACCCGACGGCCGCCAGGTCGCCTGGCGCGACGGCGGCGACCTGCTGGTGGCGGGAGTGGTCGGCACCCAACTCATCGGGGCGGCGCGTACCCCGGCGCCCGCAGACGCGGAACCCGTCCGGTTCGTCGGCGACAACGTGCTGGTTCGCCTCGACCCGGCCGACGCCGGCCACGCCCTGTGGCGGCCCGGTGCCGGGCAGTTGACCGAAGCCGTCGCCCGGAAGACCCTCAACGTCTATGGGGCGCTGCCCGACGGACGGCTCGTCGGTCAGATCCCCGCAACCGACCCGGGCAGTACCTGTCTGGCCGTGCTCGACCCGACGCGTCACCTGAATCCGGTACGCACCGGCTGTGGTCCGGAGCTGAGCCAGGACGGCGTCGGCGGAATCTCCACTGACGGGCGGTGGCTGCTGGTGAACGGATCGGTCGGCAAGGCCAGCGGCGCCCTGCTGGTCGACCTGCAGCGACTCGGGCCGACCACGACAGCCGTGCCGGCCGGTCCGTCGATGACCGGCGCGATCGTCTGGAGCACCGAGTCCCACGCCTCGTACCTCGACGGCAGCGGCGAGCTGGTCCGGGTCGACGTCGGCCGGGTGCGGGCAGGAAAGCCCGCCAGCCCCGCGCCGGTGGCCGGCGTGCCAGCCGGGGACCGGCCAGTCCTGGTGACCCACTTCTGACCCCACACGGTCTGGTCGACCTCGGCGAGCCGGGCTCAACCGGCCCTCGGTAGCGTCGGACGGTGACCTCGCGTACCGGCTCCGCCCCGCGGATCGACCTGCACACCCACTCGACGGCCAGCGACGGCACGCTGAGCCCGGCCGAGTTGGTCCGCGCGGCTTCCACAGCCGGGCTGGACGTGCTGGCGATCACCGACCACGACACCACCGCGGGCTGGGCTGAGGCCGTGGGTGCGCTGCCGCCGGGGCTACGCCTGATCCGGGGCGCGGAGCTGTCCTGTCGCTGGTCCGGCGTGCGGCCGGCGGTGCCGCTGCACCTGCTGGCGTACCTGTTCGACCCGGACCACCCGGAGCTGGTGGCCGAGCTGGCCCGGGTACGGGCCGCCCGGGAGGAGCGCGGCGAGCGGATCGTCGCGCTGCTGCGGGCCGACGGCATCGACGTGAGCTGGCCGGACATCCTGGCCGGTGCGGGTGGTGGCACGGTGGGCCGTCCGCACATCGCGCAGGCGCTGATCCGGGCCGGCCTCGTCGGCACCACCCGGGAGGCGTTCGGCTCGGACTGGCTGGGCGAGCGGTACCGGCTGCCCAAGGAGGACATCGACGTGTTTCGGGCGATCCGGCTGGTCCGGTCGGCCGGCGGCGTTCCGGTCTTCGCCCACCCCCGGGCCACCCGGCGCGGCCGGGTGGTGCCCGACGAACTGATCGCCGAGCTGGCCGCCGCCGGGCTGGCCGGGCTGGAGGCCGACCACGAGGACCACAGCCCGGCCGAGCAGGCGCACGTGCGGGCGCTCGCCGCCGAGCTGGGCCTGCTGGTCACCGGCTCCTCGGATTTCCACGGCACCCACAAGACCGTCCAGCTCGGAGAGTTCAGCACCAGCGTCGAGGCGTACGAGCGGATCGTCGCCGAGGGAGTGACCGAGGTCGCTTCCGGCTGATCCCCGTTTCGACAGATGGCGGCGCGGCTAGGTTGATCACGTGGATCTGAAGCTGTTCGGCGAGGTTTTCGTGACCCTGCTGGTGATCACTGACCCGCCGGGCATGATGCCGATCTTCCTGGCCCTGACCGGCCAGCTGCCCGCCCGCGACCGCCACCGAGCGGCCTGGCAGGCCGTCACGCTGGCGCTGGGCGTGATCGTGATCTTCGCGGTGGCGGGGCAGACCCTGCTGGACTACCTGCACGTGGACCTGCCGGCGTTGCAGGCGGCCGGCGGGCTGCTGCTCGTGCTCGTCGCCCTGGAGCTGCTCACCGGTAAGACCGACGGCCCGAGCCAGGACGCCACCTCGAACATCGCGCTGGTGCCGCTGGGCACGCCGCTGCTGGCCGGCCCGGGCGCCATCGTGGCGACCATGCTCTTCGTCCAGCGGGCCGACGGGCTGGCCGACTACACCGCCATCGCCCTGGCGATCCTCGCCGTGATGCTCGCGGTCTGGATCGTCCTCCGCTTCTCCGGTGGCATCGTGAAGATCCTCCGGCCGGGCGGGATCGAGGTGCTGACCCGGATCGCCGGCCTGCTGCTGGCCGCGATCGCTGTGCAGCTTATCGCCGATGCGGTGGCCGCCTTCGTCACGCAGTACGTGAACATGACCTGACCGGCACGCCCACGGTGTCGGGGGTGGATGGCAGGATCGCAGGCGTGCGACGATCCTCCTCAGCGGGCCGGCCCGCCGCCAGCGGCCGGGCTCCACAGCAACGCCCCGGCGGCGCCGAGCAACTCGGCTTCGAGGGCATGCCGGAGCGGCTGTTCGTCTGCACACCGAGCAAGCTCGGCGCGTACGCGGACTGCCCACGCCGCTACCGCTACTCCTACGTCGACCGGCCGGCCCCGCCCAAGGGCCCGCCGTGGGCGCACAACTCGCTCGGCGCCAGCGTGCACACCGCCCTGAAGAACTGGTATGCGCTGCCCGCCGAGCGGCGCCGGCCCGAGGCGTTGGCCACCCTGCTCAAGGGCACCTGGGTCCGCGAGGGCTACCGCGACGACGAGCAGGAGCGGGCCGCCTACCGACGCGCGCTGGGTTGGCTGGAGGCGTACGTCGAGACGCTGGAGCCGGACGCCGACCCGCTCGGCGTGGAGCGGGTGGTGGCGGTCAAGACCGGCGTGCTGGCGTTCAACGGCCGGGCCGACCGCATCGACTCGCGGCCCGGGCCGGAGGGGCCAGAGTTGGTCATCGTCGACTACAAGACCGGCCGCACCGGGCTGGACACGGATGACGCCCGGGGTTCGCAGGCGTTGGCCCTCTACGCGTACGCGGCCGAGCGGGTGTTCCGCCGGCCGTGCCGTCGGGTGGAGCTGCACCACCTGCCGACCGGCACGGTCGCCGGTCACGACCACACCGTCGAGTCGCTGGCCCGGCAGTTGACCCGCGCGGAGGAGACAGCCCGCGACATCATGGCCGCCGAGCGGGCGGTCGCGGACGGCGCCGACGCGGACGAGGCGTTCCCGGTGGCACCCGGCCCACGCTGTGGCTGGTGCGACTTCCGGCGGCACTGCCCGACCGGCGCGCAGGCACCGGGCAAGGAGCCGTGGGCTGCCGTGGACCGGGCCACCGAGGGTTGACCCCCGGGCGGTGCCGATCAGGTCAGCCGGCCGGCGTTGTCGCGGCGCGCCGCGCGGCCCGCTCCTTGGCGGCCTGTATCAACGGTCCCTCGACGTAGCGGCGGGGCACCGCGGCCAACGCGAGTCGCAGGGCGCGCACGGTCAGGTCCGCCGACACGGCGGTGGTGGGCAGTCCGAGCCCGCCGTACAGCCGGTGCGCCCAAGCCGGCAGCAGTGCGAGCGCGGTGCCGGCGATCCCCAGGTACGCCCAGCGCGGTGGGCCGAGGGTGAGCCCCAACCGGGCCGGCAGGCTGAGTTTCCACGGCAGTGGCGGGGCGGTGAGGAAGAGCGCTGTCTCGGCGGCTTCCCGGGTCATCCGCAGCTGCGGCCGTACGGCGCGGTAGTACTCCGCGATCTCAGCCGCGGTGCCCGGGACGGTGGCCGGGTCCAGGCCGACCAGAGCGGCAGAGCGGCGCTGCTCGGTGTAGTAGCCGTCCACCTCGCCGTCGGTGAGTGGCAACCCGGCACGCCGGGCCGTGCTGAGGAACGACTCGACCTCGGTGACGTGCACCCAGCGCAGCAGTTCCGGTTCGTCGATCCGGAACTCCGCGCCGGTGGCCGGGTCGGTGGCCCGTAGGCGGGCGTGCAGCCGGCGCAGCCGCGCCCCGGCCGCCTCCGCCTCGGCGGTGGTCCCGTAGACGGTGGTCGCCACGTAGGTGGCGGTGCGGACCAGGCGGCCCCAGGCGTCGGTGCGGTAGTTGCTGTTCTGCGCGACCCCGGCCATCGCCCGCGGGTGCAACGCCTGGAGGTAGAGCGAGCGCAGGCCGGCGACGATCAGGATCGGCTCCTCGTGCACCTTCCACGTGACCGAACCCGGACCGAAGAGGCCGAGGTCATCGGAGTCCACCGCCCAAGGGTGCCACGCTCGGGCCGACCCTGTCGGCCGCGTTCCGCCGTCAGACGTCGGTGGAGCGGCGGGCCCGGCAGCCCGGGCAGAGGCCCCAGAAGGTCACTTCCGCCTCGTCCACCTCGAACCCGTGCGCGACGTTCGGCTCCAGGCAGGGGGCGCTGCCCACCGCGCAGTCGATGTCGGCGATCTCGCCGCAGCCCCGGCAGACCACGTGGTGGTGGTTGTCTCCCACACGCGCCTCGTAGCGGGCGGGACTGCCGGCCGGCTCGATCCGGCGGGACAGCCCGGCCCGGGACAGCGCACCCAGCACGTCGTAGACCGCCTGGGTGGAGACCGAGTCGAGGCGTTCGCGGACCCGCCGGGTGATCTCGTCGACCTCCAGGTGGCCGCCGCCGGCCAGCACGTCGAGCACCGCGAGTCGGGGCCGCGTGACACGCAGGCCCTTCGATCGCAGCAGCTCCTCCGCACCGGACATCCGCCAATGACAGCACGCGGGACCAGCATCGACAACCGTCGCCCGGCCCAGGTGGCCACCGACACAGCCAGGACGATCGGAGGCGCCGGCCCACGGCGGTGAACCCGATCGAGGTGGCGCGCGTGTGTCCGGTCGAGAGCCTGGGGGACGACCCGCGGACCGTAGGCTGGCCATCCCCTGACCATGATCCACCTGGAGGGTTCGATGTTCGAGGAGATCCTGGGTCTACCGGCACACGTCCTGGTGGTCCACGCGGTTGTCGTGTTCGTACCGCTGCTCGCGGTGCTGGGCATCGCGTACGTGGGGCTGCCGCGGTGGCGGCACCGGCTGGACTGGGCCCTGGGCATCTTCGCCGTGGCCGCGCCGGTGACCGCCTTCGTGGCTGTCGAGTCGGGTGAGGCGTTCACTGACGCGCTGGTCGCTCGGGGCTTCCAGGGCCAGATCCTCGACCAGATCTTCGAGCACTCCCGCTACGGCGACATCCTGTTCCGCATCGTGCTGCCGCTCGGGATCGTGGCCATCCTGCTGTTGGTGGCGACCAGTGGGCACCCCCGGGTGCCGCGGCTGCCGGCGCTGGTCACCCCGGTGCTGTCGGTGGCGGTCGTGGCGCTGGCCATCGCCGCCCTGATCTACGTCTACCTGACCGGCCACAGCGGCGCCGAGGCCGTCTGGGGCACGACCCTCTGACCGGAGGGGGTGGCGGGGGCTCAGAAGATGATCCGGGAGCAGAGCAGGCAGACCAGGACCACCAGCACCACACCGGCCGCCGCGCCGAAGCCGTAGGTGACCCGCTGCGAGCGCTGCTCGGCCGCGTCCAGGTCGGCCATGTCCTGCGGCGGCAGCCGTCGGGGCGGTGCCGGCCGCAGGTGTACGGGTGGACGCCAGCCGGTCGGTGGCGGCACGCTCGGCGGCGGACCGGCGTACCCGCTCGCGGGTGTGGTCGTGGGCGCGGCGGGGGGTTGGTCCGCCACCACGTCGTCACCGGTGGCGGGCCGTCGCCAGTAGTCGTCCGGGGTGTTGCCACCGCTGGGGGTCGTCACGCCGTCCGACGCTACCAATCGGGTCGGCGGAGCGGTCGTTTCTGGCCGGCGCGCCACCGTCGGCGAGCGGTCCGCTGCCGTCGGCTGCGCTAGTCTTGCCGCTCGTGAGCACCGAGGACCCCGGCACGCAGGGCGCGCGCGGCGACGATGACCGCACCGTCGACCTCAGCGAAGACTTCGTGGTGCTGCCCGAGCAGACCTCCGACGACACCGACCGTGGCTGGGGTGAGCGGACAGGCGGCAACGACGACTGGCTGCTCGCCGAACGCCCTCCGCACTGGGACTGACCCCGACGGCCCGGCCGGCTGGCGCGATGTGGGTCTGACGGCCCCCGCCGGTTCGGCGCGGTGTTGGCCCGACGGCCGGGCCGGCTCGCCGTCGGATGAACCCGACGGGGGCTCGCGCTCAGCCGCGGACGACGATGGCGAACCGGCTGCCCTCGGGCACCCCCACCGCGCGTTGCGCCTGGTCGGGGTGGAGCGCCAGATAGAGCGCCGCGGACCCGTCGGTGGCGCCGGCGTTCAGCACGTCCAGCACCAGTGCTCGGGGTGCGAGCAGCGTCGCCTCGGGGCCCGTGCCGCCGGGCGGAGCCGCGAGCAGGTCGACCCGGCTGCCCGGGTGGACCACCGCGAGAGCGGCCGGCTCCGCGAGCCGGATCGGCACCCCGACCGCCCCGCTGGGCAGGGGCAGCGGCCTGGTCTGTCCGCCCGAGGAGGTCGCGCCGACTCCGTCGGTCGCCTCGGTCGGCGGTGGCCCGGCCGTTCCGCTTCGGTCGGTGGAGCCTGCCCCGGCGGTGTCGGGCGGCACGGCCTGGTCGACTCGCCGGGCGCCGCCGTCTGCTCCTGCCGGCGCCTCGGAGGGCACGGTGGTCGGGGGACAGCCGGTCGGGGTGTGCAGAACGGCGGCGGCCAGGCCGAGCAACGCGGCGACCAGACCGGCCCGGAGCAGTGTGCGCCCGCCGGGCAGGGTGGGCCGGCGCAGCGGACGCAACGACCGCGCGGAGTCTGGATCACCCATCGTCTCTGCCGCCTCCCGTCCCCGGGTGCCGAAGCGACACCCGTGGCGGCAGGTTAGGCCGTTTCAGCCTGGTCGGGCGGACGTCGGCCGGTGCCTGTGGACAACCGGCCGGCCTGTGGACAACGTCCATCGGTCGGGCCCGACCTGCTATGGCACCGACCTTGATCGACTCGTGGTCAAGGGAGGCGGGCTGTCAGGCCAGCCGGGACAGGCCGACATCCGTGAACCCGAGTGGATCAAGCCCAGGGTGGGCGGGACCAGCGGGATGGGGGCCGACGGGTCAGGACGCGGAGCTTGCCGCCGGGGCCTTGCCGCCGGTCGACCCGCCCGACGACGAGGAACCGGACGACGACGAACCCGACGAGGACGAACCCGACGACGAGGACGAACCGTTCGAGGAGCTCGACGACGACCCGGAGCCCTCACCAGAGGACGAGGACGACTCGGACTTCGCAGGCTTGCTGGCCGTGCCACCGGCCGTCGTCTCGGACCCGGACGCCCGAGAGTCGGTGCGGTAGAAGCCCGAGCCCTTGAAGACGATGCCGACCGAGTTGAAGACCTTGCGCAGCCGCCCCTGACACGCCGGGCACTCGGTCAGCGGCTCGTCAGAGAAGGACTGCACCGCCTCGAGCTGGTGACCGCACGTGGTGCAGGCGTACTGGTACGTGGGCACGTTCTCCTCCGGATCTGGACTCGGCCAGTTGGCACTCGACGTATTCGAGTGCCAATGGTGCGTCATTCGCCCCGGGTTCGTCCAGCGGACGTGTGGGGCGCGACACCGTGCGCCGTACCCGGGCCGTCGTCAAGCGTACGCACCCCACCGGTGGGGGTGACGACCGCGCGCACAAGGCGGTCGTGCGGCTCCGCCGGCAGCGCCTCGACCAACTCGCCGTCATGCAGGGGCACCACCGTCAGCGTCGCCTCGGGTACCCGGGCGAGCGCACGGTCGTACGAGCCGCCGCCGCGTCCGAGCCGCCGACCGTGACGGTCGACCGCGAGAGCAGGTACGACCACCAGCTCCGCGTCCGCCACGGCGGCCACCCCGAGACGGGCACCGACGGGCTCTCGGATACCCCGACCCGCGGCGACCAAAGCGTCCGGCCCGGTATAGGCCGCCCAGTCCAGATCCAGGTCGGGAAGGAGCACCGGCAGCAGTAACTCGGCGTCAGCCGGCAACGCCGCCCGCAGCACCTCCGGCAGGTCAGCTCCGCCCGGTTCGGAGCCGACCGGCACGTACGCCGTCATCCGGTGCGGGCGCAGGCGGCGTACCAGCGCGACCAGCTCGGCCTGCACGCGCCCGGCGGCGGCGGCCCGGGCGGGGCCGGTCAGCGCCCGACGGCGGGCGAGCAGCTCGACGCGGGCGTCCCGCTTCGCCATTCGGGTCACTTCCGCTTCATCAGAAAATTCCGGCACGCAACACTCCTGACGCAACGCCTCTCCCACGGTCGCTCTGTGTCAGCATCGCAAGCAACGGAGGCGGAACTTCCGGGGGGACCGAGTGACGCTACGCGGGCGGTTGACGGCAGCCTTCCTCGTGGTGGTGCTCGGGCCGGTCCTGCTCGGCGCGCTCTTCGTCGCCTCCACCATCGCCGCCGTCGACCGCAGCCGCTCCACCGAGCGCCTGGCCGTGGCGGCGTCCACCGTGCGTACCTCGGTCGACGCACTCTGTCAGCAGCTGCGCGCCACCGCCGACGCGGTGGCCCTCACCACCGACCCGGCCGTCGCCGCCGCCCAACTCATCGGCCGGGGCCTGGCCGCCGCGGTGCTGATCACCGACGTGAGCGGCGAGGTCACCTACGTGTCGCCCGGCGCGCCGTCGACCCCGTGGCGGGACTGCTCCGGCCCGACCACGGGGGCGACCGGCCCGGTCCGCGCGTTGACCGCCCAGGTCGACCTGCACGACCGCGCCGGCACCCTGCGCGGCACGGTGAGCGCCGCCCAACTGGTCGACCCGGCCTTCGTGGCCCGGCTCGCGGCCGTGACCGGGGTGGCGGTCACCCTGCTCGACAGCGAGGCGAGCGCCGCGCGGGTCACCCACACCACCGAGTCCCGCGAGGTACGCGACGCGGTGCTGGCCGCCGCCAGCGCCGTCCACGGCGAGCGGGTCACCGAGACCAGCGAGGGCCGGTACGTGCGGCGGATCGGGCCGTCCGACGGGCAGCCGCTGCCGTTGGTGCTCTCCGTGCCCAGCGAGCGGCCACCCGGGCTGCACGCCACGCTGATCGGGGTGGTGGTGCTGGCCGGGCTGCTCGCCGTGCTGGCCGCCTGGCGGCTGGCCCGGGTGACCACCCGGCCGCTGATGGAGTTGGCCGGCGCGGTCGACCGGGTGGCCCACGGCGACCTGACCGCCCGAGTGCCGGTACGCAGCGGGGACGAGCTGGGCCGACTGGCCGCCGCGTTCAACCGGATGACCCGGGAGACCGGGTCCTACGTCGCGGCGTTGACCAGCAACCGGGACCAGCTCCGCGGGCACCTCGCAGTGCTCGGTGACACCCTGGCCAGCACGCACGACCTGCAACGCATCCTGCGGGTGATCCTGCACAGCGCCATCGGGGCCACCGGCGCGCGCGCCGGGGCGGTGCTCCTGGTGGAGACCGGCGGAATGCTCGTCGCGCAGTGCACCGAGGGGTTGGACGGGCGCTGGCCGGAGGCGGACGCGGACGGGCCGCAGACGCTTCGGGTGCCGGTGGGCGTGGGCGTGGTCGGCGCCGTCGCCGCAACCGGGGAACCGCAGCGGGGAAGGGCGGAGCCGACCGACGCCCCGTCGGGTGAGCCGCGTTGCCGCACGTACGTCGCGGTCCCGTTCGCCGCCCCGGGCGGTGGCGCCGCGACCACCCTCAGCGGGTCCTCCGGGCCGCCCGACGAGGCCGGCGTGGCGGCGGCGCTCGGCGTACTGGCCCTCTACGACCGGCTCGGCGCGGACGAGTTCGACGACGACGACCTGGTCACCCTGCGCACCTTCGCCGGCCACGCGGCGGTGGCGGTGGACAACGTCCGGGTGCACGAGGAGGCGCAGCGGCTGTCCCTCACCGACCCGCTCACCGGCCTGTGGAACTACCGTTACCTGCGCGAGTCGATCCGGCGGGAGGTGGAACGGGCCAGCCGCTTCGGACGGATGCTCAGCATCCTCGCTCTGGACCTCGACCGCTTCAAGGACGTCAACGACACGTACGGGCACGCCGCGGGGGACACCGTGCTGGCCGAGTTCGCCCGGCGGGTGCGCGGCGAGATCCGTGAGGTCGACCTGGCTTTCCGGCAGGGTGGTGAGGAGTTCGTGCTGCTGCTGCCGGAGACCGACGCGCGGGGTGCGGCGATCGTGGCCGAGCGACTCGGCGCGGCGGTCCGCGAAACGCCGATCGCCGTCGAGGCGTACGCCGGGCCGGTCGTGGTGACCGTGTCGGTGGGCATCGCCGTCTACCCGGACAACGGCAGCACCGGGCGGGAGGTGCTGGAGGCCGCCGATGACGCGCTCTACGCGGCCAAGGCGGCCGGCCGCGACACGTACCGGGTGGCCGAGGTGCGCCCGGACGTGCCGACGCGGGAGATACCGGTGCTCGCGGGTGCCGTGAGCCCACCCGACGGGCTGCCCCGCGCCGGCCGGCCGGTGCAGGTCAGCCGGGAGCCGGGCGGGCCCGCCCGGTCGGAGCCGACTGTGGGCGTACCGGAATCATTGCCGGCAGGCCCGGCGCCCGCCCGGCCCGAGTCGGCCGACGACCCGCCGGCCAGCGCGACGGGCGGGGCGTGGGCCGGCCCGGACGCCGCGCGGCCGGGGTCGAGTGGCGGCGCGTCTTCTGGGCCACACCCGCCGCGGCAGAGCCGCGGCCGATAGTCTCGCGGCATGTCGGAGCACTCAGCGAACCCCTCATCGACGGTCGCCGCAACTGACCGTCCCCTGGCGGTCAAGGCCGTCATCCCGGCGGCCGGACTGGCCACCCGGTTCCTGCCGGCCACCAAGGCGGTGCCCAAGGAGCTGCTGCCAGTGGTGGACCGGCCGGTTCTGCAGTACATCGTCGAGGAGGCCACCCAGGCCGGCATCGGTGACGTGTTGCTGATTACCGGTCGGGGTAAGACCTCGATGGTGGACCACTTCGACCGTCGCCCCGACCTGGAGGCCAGGCTGGAGGAGAAGGGCGACGCCGAGCGGCTGGCCGCCGTGCGCCGGCCCAGCGAGCTGGCCGAGATCTACACCGTGCGCCAGCCGGAGCAGCTCGGGCTCGGCCACGCCGTCGGGTACGCCGAATCGCACGTCGGCGACCAGCCGTTCGCGGTGCTGCTCGGCGACGAGTTCGTCAAGCCGTCGGAGCCGCTGCTGCCGGCGATGCTGGAGCTCCAGGCCCGCACCGGTGGCGTGGTGCTCGCCTTCTTCGAGGTCGATCCGGCCGAGACGAAGCGGTACGGCATCGCCTCCGTCGAGCCCGCCGAGTCGGAGCTGAGCGACATCGGTGAGGTCGTCAAGGTCACCGGAATGGTGGAGAAGCCGCAGCCGGAGGACGCCCCGAGCAACCTCGCGGTGCTCGGCCGCTACGTGCTGCCCGGCAAGATCTTCGACGCGATCCGGCGGACCAAGCCGGGCAGCGGCGGCGAGATCCAGTTGACCGACGCGATGGAGCTGCTGCGCACCGAGGGCACCCCGGTGCACGCGATCGTCTACCGGGGCACCCGATACGACACCGGCATGCCGCTGGGCTACCTCCAGACGGTGGTGCAGATCGCCGCCGAGCGCGACGACCTGGGCACCGAGTTCCGGTCCTGGCTGGCCGACTTCGTCAAGGCCGACGCGGCGGGCGGATCTGGTACATGACCGCGACGGCCGACGCCGAGGCGGCCGCGAACGAGTTGACGCCGCTCGCCGACTACCTGGGCAGCGTGCTGCGCAGGTTGCGCGCGCTGCCACCACTCGACCTCGACCTCACCCAGGCGCACGGCAACGTCCTCGCCGAGGACGTCGTCGCGCCGCACGCCTTCCCGGCCTTCGACCAGGCGGCCGTGGACGGCTACGCCGCCCGCTGGGAGGACATCTCGGGAGGGGGCCGGGGCCCGAGCTATGTCCCGGCCCCCTCCGGCACGCGCGGCGGTCGGACCATCCGGCTCAACGTGGTCGGCGATCTCGGCGCGGCGAGCTGGCGGCCGGTCCGGCTCACCCCCGGTTCATGCTTCTCGGTGGCCGCCGGGGCGCCGCTGCCGGTCGCCGCCGACGTGGTGGTCCCGGTGGAGTGGACCGACCAGGGCATGGCCGCGGTGGAGATCTTCCGCACCCCCAAACGGGGGTACGGGGTACGCCGCGCCGGCGAGGAGTTGCCGGCCGGCACCCTGCTCGCCCGGGCCGGCACGTACGTCTCCCCGGCGCTGGTCGCGGTGTTCGCCGCCACCGGCATCGGGCACGTGGTGGTCCGTCCCAGCCCACGGGTGGTCATCGTGGCCACCGGTGACGAACTCGTCGACGTGGGCCGGGGCAGCCAGCCCGGGCAGGTGGTGGACGCGAACTCGCACGCGCTGACCGCCGCCGCGGCCGAGGTGGGCGCACTGGCGTACCGGGTGGGTATCTGCGACGACGACCCGGAGGGGCTGCGCGGGCTGCTGGAGGACCAGACCCTGCGGGCCGACCTGATCATCACCACCGGGGGCACCGGCACCGGCCCCGGCGACATGGTGCGCCGGATCCTGTCCCGCCGCGAGGGCGGTCGCGCCGGGCCGGTCACGTTCACCGACGTGGCGCTCTATCCCGGCACCGCGCTCGGGTTCGGCACGGTCGGCGCCGAGGAGGTGCCGGTGGTCTGCCTGCCCGGCGACCCGGGCGCCGCGTTGATCGGTTTCGAGGTGCTGGCCCGCCCCGCCATCCAACTGCTGGCCGGCGCCGAGCCGGTGTTCCGACCCAGTGTGCGGGCGCACCTGCTGGAGACCGTGTCGTCCCCGGCGGGGCTGCGCGAGTTCCGGCCGGCACACGTCGCCGAGCGGCGCGGCGGCGGGTACACGGTCCAGCCACTCAGCGGTGGGCCGTTCACCCTTTCCGGGTTGGCCGAGGCCAACGGCCTGCTGGTGCTCGGTGAGCGGGTGACCACCGCCGCCGCCGGATCCACCGTGGACGTCCTGCTGCTCGACCGCCGGAGGTGACGGTGCTCCGGTCGGTCCGCCGGCGGGCCGCCCAGGCGTCGCGCGGTCCCCGGTTCATCGTGGTGAGAGTGCCGGGTCCACTTGCGCGCGACACGGTCCCGCGCGGGAGACTGTCCGGGTGAGTCTCTTCGGACCCGCGCGGGCACCGGGCTGGCCGGTGGAGCTGGCGGACGGCCCGGTGTTGCTCCGGCCCTACCGGCGCTCCGACGCCGCGGCGTGGTCGGAGGTACGGCGGGCCAACCGAGCCTGGCTGGCACCCTGGGAGTCGTCGGTGCCCGGCGGTTGGGACGAGCTGAACTCGCCGGCCGCGTTCCGCTGGGTGCACCGCGACCAGCGGCGCTCGGCCCGGGAGGGTGAGGGCATGCCGTTCGCGGTCTGCCTACGCGAGGCCGACCGGGATCGGTTGGTCGGGCACATCAACGTGGGCAGCATCGTGCGGCGGGCGCTCTGTTCCGGCTACGTCGGCTACTGGGTGGACGCCCGCGTCGCCGGTCGGGGGGTCATCCCGACGGCGCTCGCGCTCGCCGTGGACCACGCGTTCGGCCCGGGCGGGCTGCACCGGGTGGAGGTCAACATCCGTCCGGAGAACCGGCCGTCCCGGCGGGTGGTGGAGAAGCTGGGCTTCCGCGAGGAGTCGTACCACGTGCGCTACATGCACATCGACGGCGCCTGGCGTGACCACATCGGATATGCGATGACGAGCGAGGAGGTCGCCGCCGAGGGTGGCCTGCTGGCCCGTTGGCACCGGGTACGCGCCAACGCCCGGTGAGCCGTCCCACGGACGGGATCGGCGCGGCGCGGTGGCATCCCGGTCGGCGCGCCGTAACCTCAAGTAACTGCAAGCTACGGCAAGCGCTCCCCGTCCGGACGATCCACGCACCCAGGCGCGATCGGTGGAAGATCCTGCGGTCGGGTGACGGTTGCTTCGAATTCGGTGACGGGAGGGGTGAGGGTGCCGACCTCGGTGCTCCTCGCCGTCCTCGCCGCCGCCGGCCTGCTCGCCCTGGCCCCGGCGCTGGTTCGCCGGTATGACGCCACCGAGCGGCTGGTGGCGGAGCGGGCGCAGTCGACGGCGCGGGTGCTCCAGCGCCGCCGTCGGCGCCGCACTGTGCCGGGACGGCGGCCCGTCCGCCCTCCGCGTTCACTGATCGTCACTCTCAGCGAGGATGCGGCTACCGGAGCGCTGACCGCGCCGGTCTCCGCGCCCCCGGCCACCCGCCGCTCCGGTCGGCTGCGCGCCGTGCCGCCCGCGCCGAAGCGGTCCCGCCGCCGCCCGCCGCCCCGCCGGCAGCACACCCCCGCCGTGTACCGGCGTCGCCGGGTGCTCGCCGCGCTGCTGCTGCTCAACGTCGTCGAGCTGATCGGCGTGCTGTTCGTCAGCCCCGGCTTCTGGATCGGCTTCTCGGTCACCTTCCTGCTCCTGGCCGTGTACGTCGTTCACCTGCGTGGCCGGGCAGTCGCCGGGCGTCGTCGCCGCCGCGCCCGGGCGCGGGAGGCCGCCTGGCTGGCCGCCCGTCAGGCCGAGGTTCGCCGGGAACAGGCTCGCCGGGCCGCGGCCCGGCGGGAGGCGCAGCGTCGCCTGGCCGCCCAGCGCGAGGGGGTACGCCGAGCTGCCATGGGCCTGGACCGACCGGGGGACCTGCCGGCGGCGGTCAACGGTGGGTCGGTCTCGTACCGGCGGTCGGGCGGGCTGCGAGGCCGCCCGTACGAGGCCGGCCGAGGCGCCTGACCGCCCCCTGACGCCGCAGCGCAGCCTTGATCGAGCGCGGCCCTGATCGCGCGCCCGGCGTTGATCGACGGCGGCCCTGATCGCGCGCGGCGATGATCGACTCGGTTTTGCGGAAGGCGGGGTGTCGAGGCGTCCCGGATGCCCCGATTTCCAGTAAGTCGAGTGGATCTCCGGTTGGGGGCCAGCGCCGCGCCGGGGGCGGATTCGCGGTGGGGGCCGACGACCTGTTAGCCTTGCTGCCGGCCCGCCCGGTGTTAGCCGGGTGGGACCGAAGCCGGTTCGCCGGCGGGGGGCTGTGGCGCAGACTGGTAGCGCACCTCGTTCGCATCGAGGGGGTCAGGGGTTCAAATCCCCTCAGCTCCACCCCAGGTCAAAGGCCGTTTCCCGTAGTGGGAGACGGCCTTTTCGAATCCGTAGCGCCGCTGGCGCTCGACTCCGACCGCGCAGAACACCGGCGGCTGGCGCGGACAGCGGGGCTCCGGAGGCCGCCGCAGCACGACGGCAGACAGTGGGAGTGGTGCTGTCAGCGTGGCACGATCAACTCCACGTAAACCCGGCGAGTTGTTGCTTGAACTGTTTCAGGGTGAAGCGGTGGCTCTCGGGGGGTATGAGCGACAGGGAGTATGTGACCTGTTCGACCTCCCACCAGACCGTCCAAGAGCTTGCTGCGCCGTCGCTGGTGATGATGCCTTGCCGTGAGTGGATCGGGACCGTGGCGATAGTGGCCGACTGGTGCGCCTTGGTTGTGGGTTGCGCGTTGAGGAGCAGCATTGTGCCGCCAGGGTCGCGGAAGCTCTGAAACCAGCGTTCGTCGGGACTCAGGTGCCCTCCGGAAGGATCCCACCGCTTGTCTGCAAGGAGGTCCGGCACATCTCGCTCGTAGTAGGTCGGATGCGGCCGGGTGGTGGCGGCGTCGCGGAGAACCCTGTCACCGAGGGGTTCTTGCAGCGACACGAAAGCGGGCGCGCCGTCACGGGTCCTGGCGCATAACTCTTCTTCTGCTCGCACGATGCTCGTGGTCACCGAAATGACCACCTGGGTGTCGTCCTGATGGGTGATCGTCGCCTCGGGGCGACGCGTGGGCTCTCCGCAGACTGCGCTGTCTGTGCCGGTGGCCACGGTGATCGAGGTGTCGTCGCGAGCGACGATCGCTGCCACCCATGGCAGCACGACGGATCCATCCGGTGTCGAGGCTCGGTCTTCATGCTGCGGTGCCGCCGACGCGGACGGTGTCGCCTGTCGTTGAGGTTCGGCTACGGCGTCTCGGCGACCTGCTCCGCAGGCACCACACAACATCGCGACGAGCACCGCTGCGGTGATGCCCGCAACCTTCCGCGAGCTAATGATCACCGCCGCAGCCTGCCACGAAGTTGAAGCTCCCCGCTGCCCCGCACCGCATCGAGCGGGTGACCACCGACGAGCCAACGGCTCGGGCGAGTGCTCCGGGCGCCCGGCCTTTCCCGACCTTCCAAGGTATGCGACCGAGCCGGCGGGTGGTCAGTGCCACGTGAGCCTGGCAAGTTCCGCGCGAAACTGCCTGAGGCTGAAAGTCTCGCCCTCGGTGGGGCTCAGCCTTAGCGTGTACGTCACGTCCTCGACCTCCCACCGCACCGCCCAGGTGGTTGCTGCGCTGCCGGTGATGGTGCCATTGCGCGAGCCGATGGAGACGGTGCCGACGGCGGAGGGGCGCTCCCCTCCGACCCGGCGGTCCCCAGCCACGTGCAGCACGGAACCGTTCGGACCGTTGTAGCCCTGACACCAACCCTCATCGCAGTGAGTCGAATGCGGGCTCCACCGCTTGTCCGACGTCAGGTCCGGCAGATCACGTTCGGAGAAGGTCGGCGGTGGCAGTGCGCTGGCGGCGTCGCGGAGCACTCGACTGCCGAGGGGCTGCTGCAGTGACACGACGAGGGGCACCCGGAGGCCGGTGGTCGCCGTGCAGTCCGAGAGGTCGACGATGCGACCGCTCACCGCGATGACCACCGAGGTGTCGGTCTGCTCGGTGATCGTTGCCTGCGGCTGCGCGAGTTCCTTGCATGGCCTGTCGCCCGGGCTGGCGTAGACGGTGATGGTGGTGTCGTCACGGGCAACCATCGCGGTGTTCCACTCGATTGCCGGCACCGCAGGCGGTGCCGTGGTGGTGGCCGCGAGCTGCGTCGTGGCTTGGTCGGGCACGCGGCGGCTGAGGAAGATGCCGCCGACGAGCGCGAGGGCGATCAGTACGCCCAGCGTTGCGGCACCGACCCGACGGTAACGACCGACGTGACTCTCGCTGCCGATGTCCGTGACGTGCCGGTCGTCGGTCTGCACAGCTGCCTACCCCCATGGATTGCCTGGAACCGGATCGTACTGAGCAGCCGGTGCTTCCGGCGTCCCTCGACGGGGCACACCAGACGTTGTTCCGCGCGGTGCGAAAGCTAGGAGAAGCGTTCGGTCGTCACGGGTATCAGGCCGTGCTGTCGCATGACGTTCGTCAGCTCGGACAGGGTCGAGCCCACCGCCTCGGTGACGTCGGTCCGCAGCAGCGCGGTCACGTCGAGACACCAGGCGAGGGTGTGGCCGACGTGGCGTAGTTCCCAGGTGAGCTGGTCGCCGTGCTTCTCGAGATGACCGCTCGCGGCTGCCGCGCTGGTGCCGCCGACCGGCGTCTGCCAGATCGCCCGGAGGTTCGTCACCTGCTCGGTGCTGAGATCCTTGGCGAAGAGGACGCGGTACACGCGCTGTTCCTGGAAGCCGGCCGGCGGTTGTGCGGGACCGAGCCGCAGCGGCGGGGCGCTCGCGATCGGTTGGTGGTCAAGGAAGTACGTCCGCAGTGCGGCTTCGTCCGGCAGTTGCCCACCTGTCCAAGCGCGATAGACGCCCTCTGCCTCGCGGCGAGAGGTGGGCGTCACCCTTGCCCGCAACTCCGGGTCGGTGCGCAGCTCGCGGCTCAGCGAGGCGGAACTCCACCAGCCGGCATCCGGCGTCCAGCCCGCGCTGTCCAGGCCCGTGGTGGAGAAGTCGTGGTCGCGGGTGAACTCCTCGACGACGATCCCGTCGGCGTCAGCGGACGGGTCACGGTCCCGTTGTCGAGGCCGGATCAGGTAGTAGTCCAGTGCCGGCCGCCGCCCGGCCAGCTCGATGGTCGCCGTAGCGGGCACTGCGCGCAGGGGGTCGGTGGTCATCAGCGCAACCGTAGCGAAGGCGGTGCCCGCGCCTCCAGAGCGGCTAGCATCCGGATCTCGACGTGAGGAGCCCAGATGACAACGGCGACCCAGACCCGGTTCGGCCTCGTCGGCAGTGGCTGGCGGGGTGAGTTCTTCCTCCGCCTGGCTCGGCTCCTGCCGGAGCGGCTGCGGGCGACCGGGGTGGTCACGCGTACCGAATCGCGTGGTGCCGAGGTGGCGGCCGAGTGGGGCGTGCGGACCTTCCGCACGACGGCCGAACTGCTCGCCCACGAGCGACCGGACTTCGTCATCGTGTCGGTGCCCTGGCCGGTGACCCCCGGCGCGACCCGGGAGTTGGTCGCGGCCGGCGTACCGGTGCTCGCCGAGACGCCGCCCGCCCCCGACCTGGCGGGGCTGCGCTCGCTCTGGGCCGACGTCGGGGGCAGCGGCCTGGTGCAGGTCGCTGAGCAGTATCTGCTGATGCCCGGGCACGCGGCCCGGCTGTCGCTGGTCCGTGCCGGGGTGCTCGGCGAGCCGACCTCCGTGCAGATCTCCTCGACCCACCTCTACCACGCGGTCTCGCTGATTCGTGGCCTGCTCGGGGTCGGTCACGAGACCGCCGAGGTCAGTGCGCGCGCCTTCGTCGCGCCGTTGGCCAACCCGCTGTCGCCCGCCGGTTGGAGCGGCGACGACACCCCGCAGCAACTCTCCACCACCCTGGCGACCATCGACTTCGGCGGTCGGATGGGGCTGTACGACTTCACTGACAACCAGTGGTGGAATCCGTTGCGTACCCGCCGGTTGGTGGTGCGGGGTTCGCTCGGCGAGTTGGTGGACGACCAGGTCGTTCGCCTGGTCGACCCGACCACACCGGTGGAGTCCGCCCTGGTGCGGCGCCAGACCGGCCTGGATCTGAACCTGGAAGGGCTCGACCTGAAGCACATCAGCTTCGACGGCGACGTGGTCTATCGCAATCCGTTCGTCGGCAGCGGGCTCTCCGACGACGACATCGCGGTCGCCGACATCGTCGCCCGTGCCGGGGCGTGGGCGCGGGAGGAGGGTCCCGGGCCGTATTCCCTCGCCGAAGCCTGCCAGGACCACCTGATCAGCCTCGCCATCGAAGAATCGGTACGCACCGGCCAGCCCGTCGTCACCACTACCCAGCCCTGGGCGAGGTAGTCCCGCTTCTGTCGTCCCTCCGACACATCGCAACCCTGAAGCCTGCTCATCAGTGGAACCAGTTATCAACTGACGCCCGGGAACATCCGGGCCCACACGGGGAGCAAAGATGACTCGAAGCACTCGACGCAGGATGCTGGCAGGCGCTGCGGCCGGTCTGCTGGGCACCTCTCTCGGCGTCGCTGTCTCCGGACCGGCGACCGCCGCGCCCGGGGGCGCGGGCGTCCGCGCCTGCACGATCAACACTTTGCCGTACCCGGCCGACACCTACCGTGCCGACGCGAGCGCTGTCGACCCGACGGGCCGCTTCGTCGCCGGCACCGCCCTGCGGGTCGGTGAGGTCGACAACCAGTACCTGCTGCTGTTCTGGGACGGGCAGCAGGTCACCGAGGTCGAGGCACCGGGCATGAGCGACCCCGTCGACATCAACGCCGATGGCGTCGTGATCGGCAACGGCTCGGCGGCGGGCACTGGCATCGGCCAGCCGTGGAGGTACCGCAACGGCAAGCTCGAGCAGTTGCCGGTGCTGCCGTCCACCGGCATCTTCGTCACCGCCATCAACGACGCCGGCGACATCGTCGGCTACGGCTCGGACATCGTGGCCGGGGAGTGGGTCGGGCTGCGCTGGCCGGCCGCCCGTCCGGACACGGTCGAGGTGCTCGACGCCCCGGTCAACGCCCAGCCGACGGGGATCACGGCGAACGGCACCATCGTCGGTTACGCCGGGCCCTTTGGCGACTGGAGCGGCTGGGTCCGCCGGCCGAACGGCCGGATCGACGCGCTCACGGTCCCCGGCGGCGGGTCCACCACGGTCGCCGCAGCGGCGGGCCGCTGGGCGATCGGCCAGGTCTGGCTGGGCGGCACCAGCCCGACCAAGGTGCGCTGGGACCTCCGGAACGGCTCGTACACGACGCTCGACCAGGAGTTGCCCGGACTGACGGACGTCAACGTCAAGGGCGTCGTGGTGGGCGGTGACCGGGTCTCGCGCGGGTCCACCTCCCGGGTCCTGCCCGGCGGTGGCGACCGGGTGGGCATCGGTGCCCAGTCCATCGCCGACACGGGCACCATCGTCGGGTTCCGCAACGGTGACCGGGTGACCCCGGTGCGCTGGACGGGCTGCTGACCCACCGATTCTCCAACCACGTGGGGCCGACCCGTCGGGGCCGGCCCCACGTCACGTCACCGCGCTACGGCTTCCACGAGCCGGCGGTCTCGAACCCGTGCTGGTACACGAGCACTCCCTTGGTGTCGTGCACGTCGAAGACGACGCTGCCGGTGCGCCTGCTACCGGCGGTGAGGCCGTTGTCGGACGGCATCGGCTTGCCGCAGCCGGAGAACGCCCCGGCGATCGCGTTGGTCTCGGTGCCGTCGGCGGCGACCCACTGGAAGAAGAGCGGGTTCGCCGCGGCCTTGCCCTTGGTGACGGCCACCGTCACGTCGGCGATCACGTACATGCCCTCGTCGGGCTTGAGGCCGGTGGAGCGGCAGGGTTTGGTGGCGCTGCTGAACTTCGTCACGGTGATCTCGACGGTGCCACTGTCGCCGTCAATGACCAGGGTGTCTCCGGGGGACATGTTGCGGGTTTCGCCCTTGGCCGGCGGTGGCGTCGACGAGGGTGCGGTGGCCAGCGGCTGCCCGACGTCCCGGGTCGTCTCGGGGGTGGGCAGTGCCTCGGTCACCGTGGTCGAGGCCCGGTTGGTGCCGATGACGACCGCCACGATGCCGCCCGCGCACAACAGCAGGGTGAGTACGGCCGTGGTGACCGCGACGACCACGGGGGCCTTGCTGGAGCCGTTCGCCTGCACCGGTGGCGGTGCGATGAGCTGATAGCCCGGCCCACCCGCCACCGGGTATCCGCTGCCAGCGCCCGCGTATCCACCGCCGGCCGCCGGATACGCGGCACCCGAGAAAGGCGGCTGCGGTGTCGCCGTGAACGGATGGGTCGGCGGCTCCGGGGTCGACTGCTGGGGATCTTGCGGCCCGACGGGGGGATGGGGGTGGGTCACCGTACTCCTTGACGCCTCGGTACGTGCGGTTCGGGAATCACCGACGCTACCGTGGGTGGCGGAACACCCGGTCGCCGCGCCGGATTCCATCCCACCATCGGTGCTGGTGCACCCATAAGTCCAGCGTGGACGGTATGCGACCGGGCAATCGGAGCCACTGTGGACTGTGGTCTAACCGCTACTCCGAGTGATCAGGGCGAGGTCAGCGCAGCGAGAGGACGGCGGCGGTGCGGACCAGCCCGTCGGCGATCACGAATTGGCCGCTAATCGATGTCGGTGGGTCGTCGACCGCCGCCGCGTCCACCCGGGCCGGCGCGATCCGGGCCGTGAACGTGCCAGCGTCCGGATCAAGTTCGAGGCGGGCGTCCTGAAAGTCCAACCAGCTCCGGACGACCGGGTACCAGACCTTGTAGACGGTCTCCTTGGCACTGAACAGCACGACCGGCCAGAAGGTGCCGCTGGGCAACCGCGCGCAGGTGGCCTCCTCCTCGGGCAGCAGCACGAGTCTGCGTACGCCCGGGCTGACCTCGCGGTGCTGCTCGGCGTCAATCCCGACGGACCGGATGTCGGTGGTGTACGCCGCCGCGGCGGCGCAGTAGCCGGTGGTGTGGGTGATGGTGCCGACCACCCCGGCCGGCCAGACGGGTGCACGGTCGGCGGCGCTGGGCACGGCGGTCGGTGGCAGACCGAGATCGGTCAAAGCCCTGCGGGCGCAGGCCCGACCAGCGGTGAAGTCCCGCCGACGGGTCTGCACGGCCCGCTCGCCGAGGCATGCCTGCTCAGCGGGGAGCAACTCGCCGGTCCAGTCGTCCGGCCCGGCGACGGCCACCGCGACTGTCGCCGGCAGCAGGTCACGCATCGCCGTGGCCTACCGGTCGGTAGGGACGGAGCATCCGGTCAAGCGTCAACTTTCCGACTCCCACGACCGGAGAAGGTACCGCAAAGATGTAACACCGGAGGGACGCGTAGCGCCATCCCTGATGGCTCCGGGGGGACCACCATCACATGCTGTCCGGCAGGGCAGCTCTGCCAGTCCCGTGGACATCTGGAAGGACGTGCGATGACCGATGGTGCGGAACGGCCGGGGGTGCGGGCTGACGATCACGCCCCGAAAACCCCCTGCTGGAGTTGCAGCTCCTGCGGCGACGAGTGGCCGTGCGCGACGAAGCGCAGCCGGCTGCTGGCGGAGTACGGGGATGACCGGGCGATGCTCAGCGTCTACCTGGGCTCCTGTCTCGCCGCCGCCACCGAGGATCTGCGTACCGCCCCGGTGATGTCGCTCCAGGACCGGTTCATCGGCTGGTTGCCGCGCGGCTCCCGGCCTCGCTGAACCGCCGGTGGCCCCGCCGCCGGGCGGGGCCACCGGCGGGGCCGGGCGGAGCTCAGCGACGCCGTGGGCGCCGGGTCAGCGCGAAGCCAGCCACGCCCGCCACCGCGGCGAGCACGCCGCCGATGCCGGTCCAGACCCAGCGCGAGCCGAGGTCCGGCAGCCAGTCCGAGGGCGAGTCGCCCTCGTCGGCCTCCGCGTCCACCGGGGGTACGGCGTTGAGCACCGTGCCCGCCTTCGTGTTCGGCACCAGTGGTGCGGCCAACTCGCCGTCGTCGGCCGAGGCGCCCCGGTCGGCGATGGTGCCGACCAGCAGGTCCACGTCGATCGGCGCTCCCAGGTCCGGCTCCGGCAGGTCGATCACGGAGAGCCGGATGACGTACGTGCCGGGCAGTGGATCGGCCGACCAGGGCTCCGCCCACGGCCGCACCTCGCGCAGCGTGCAGCCCAGCGCCACGCTCGACGCCTTCGCGTCCACGGTCGGGGTCTGCGCCCCCGCGGTGCACGCCTGGCGGCGGCGCAACCCGTCGAAGACGTCGACCGTCCAGGTGGAGGCGCCGCTGCGGCCCTTGGGGAAGGTGACGGTGGCACCGATCTCGTGCACCTGACCGGCCGCCGCCGGGAACGACCAGTAGAGGTGGTCGCCGATCGAGGCGTCCACCCGGACCGGTTGCCCGGCGGTGATCGGGGTGGCGCTGAGGAACGACGTGCCGGCCCGGTTCACCGGCGTGGCACCCGGGGACGGGGTCGGGGCGGCGACGGCCGCGGCGGGAAGCAACGCGGCCCCGCCTGCGGCGAGCAGCGCCGCCAGCGGCCGGAAGAGTGCGGTACGCATCAGTTCTCCCTCCAGGTGGCGACCCACCAGCGGGTGAGCAGGCCGGCGAGCAGGCCGGTGATCAGTCCGGCAACGGTGAGCAGGGTGAGCAGCACCCAGCCCCGGCCGAGGTCCGGTCCGTTCGGTGCGGGCGCGGCGGCGACCACGTCGATGGTCAACTCCACCGGCATGCCCGGGGTGGCCGCGGTGCCGGGGCGTGCGGCGAACGAGTTGCTCACCACCAGGCAGACGGTGGTGGGTTCGACGACCGGTGCGGAGCTCTCCTCGTCCTTCGCGGCATCCTCATCGTCGGCCGTGGCCGACCAGCGCAGCCCGGCGGAGAGCACATCGGCCCGGCCGCTGCCGGCGTCCGCGCCCCGGACCAGTTCCCGCCCGTCCGCCGCGGTGGCCCGCAGCAGGACCCCGTAGTCCCGGTTCACGGGTCGGTCCAGCGCCATGCTCACCGAGGCCCGCAGCTCCTGCCCGGGGCGTACCGGCACCCGGTAGTAGCGGTGCTCGGAGAACGCCTCCCGGTCGGCGTAGACACCGGGGGCGAGCAGCGGCGCCGAGTCGCAGGCGCTCGCGCCGCCGACCACGGTCGGGGCCCTGGTGTGCGTGTCGCCGGCCCGCTCGACGAGCTGTTTGATCCGGTCGGTCAGCTCCTCGGCGCTCTGCGCGGCGGTGTAGGTGCCGCCGGTCGCGCTGGCGATGCAGAGCAGTTGCCGGCGGACCTTCTCGTCGGGGGCGAGACCGAGGGTGTCGACGACCAGGCTGGTGCCCTGGGCGGCCAGTTCCCGGGCCACCTCGCACGGGTCCGGCGGAGCGCAGGTGTCCTCGCCGTCGGTGATCAGCACGATCCGTCGGGTGGTGGCCCCGGTGCCGAGGTCCTGTGCGGCGGAGCGCAGTGCGAGGCCGACCGGTGTGAAGCCGGTCGGCCGCAGCGTCGCCACAGCGGCCTTGGCCGCGGAACGGTCCACCGGTCCGACCGGCACGATCTGCTGCGTGTCCTGGCAGCCGACCTTCTTGTCCTTGCCACGGTAGGTCGCGCCGAGCACCCGGATGCCGAGCTGGGTTTCTTCCGGAAGTGCGTCCACCACCTCGTTGAAGGCCTGCTGTGCGACCGCGATCCGGCTGCGTCCGTCGATGTCGGCGGCACGCATCGAGCCGCTGACGTCGAGCACCAACTCGACCCGGGGCGGCTCGGGCACCGGCTCCTCGTCGGCCTGCGCCGGGACGGGCCCGGCCAGCGCGGTGGTCGCCAGCAGTCCAAAGAGGATAGCCGTCGATCGTTTGAAGTTGATCACGGCCCGCAGTGTAGTGAGATCCACTTTGGATGATCGTTTGGGTGGCCGGCGTTCTGTTTCTGGCATCTCCGGCCAGGTCGACGACCGCCCCTGACCGGCGGTTTCCGCGCTCTGGGTCCACGCCGGGTCACCCTCGGTCAACTGCCGGAGGGGAGGGGTCGGCCCGGCCTCTATCCGTCGGAAATCTGACCCAAGTCCACCCGTTGTGCCGGTGGTGCGCGGTGGTTAAGCTCTTCTTGCGCGCCCCAATCGCCCGCTTCCCCCGTGGCAGGCGATCGGGGCGCGCGTCTTTGTCAAACGGGCCCGCACGCCGAAGCGTGCGGGCCCGTTTCCGTCGCGCTGTGCGGCGCGTCGCCTGTCGGTGCTTATATCCACCGACCGTCGAGCCACATCCGGGACAGCCAGTCCGAGTACGGCATGACCCGGCCGACGAAGATCGGATAGAAGTACGCGAAGCAGAGCCCCACCAGCAGCACGTACGCCCCGGCCGCGACGCTGCCCACCAGCCGGCGTTCGTAACCCGGTTCGCCGGGCAGCAGCGGCGCCACCTCACCCACGTCACCCCCGGCGGGGGCGATCAACGCGCCCAGCACGTACACCACGGCCAGGACCAGGAACGGCAGTGCCGGCGCGGCGTAGAACGAGAACATCGTCCGGCCCTCAAGGGCGATGGCGAACCAGGGCAGCAGCCCGGCCGCCACAGTCAGCAGGATCGCGCCGGCCCGCCAGTCCCGACGGGCCACGCCCAGCCACGCCAGTGCCACCAGTGCGGGCAGGAACGACCACCAGAGCAGGGGGGTGCCGAGCAGCAGGATCTCGGAAGCGCAGCTCGGCGCGCCGCAGACCCCGTCGCCGGACCAGTGGAACGCCACCGGGCGGCCGAGCAGCAACCACTGCCACGGCCACGACTGGTATTTGTGCGCGTCGTCGAGCTGGGCGTGGAAGCCGTACGCCGCTCGGTGGTACTCGAAGAGGTTGATCAGCGGGCCGATCACCGGCCGATCACTGAGCGGGGCGCTCGGGTAGGACGACGCCAGCCGGTAGTAGCCGTCGTCGCTGAGCAACCAGCCCGACCAGGTGGCGAGATAGGTGCCCACCATGAGCACGCCGGCGAGCACCAGCCAGGGCAGCTCGTCGAGCAGGGTGTCCCGCCAGGGCCGGCGGACCCCCGCCGAGCGGCGGACGCCGACCTCCCACAGGAGCACCAGCAGCGCGAAGGCCGGGACGAAGTACAGCGCGCTCCACTTCACCGCGCAGGCGCAGCCGATCAGCACCCCGGCCGCCAACCGCCACCACGGCCAGGTGCGCCAACCGGTCGGCGGCCGGCCGGCGCGGCCCGGCTGGCTCGGGTCGAGCCCGTCGTCCAACGCCCGGGCCCAGCGACGGCGGCGGGCGTCCCGGTCGAGCACCAACGCGCCGAACGCGGCCAGCACGAAGAAGAGCAGGAAGATGTCGAGCAGCGCCGCGCGGGACAGCACCAGGTGGAAGCCGTCCAGGGCGAGCAGCAGGCCAGCCGCGCAGCCGAGCACCGTCGAGCGGAACATTCGCCGACCGATGCGGACCAGCAGCAGCACCGACAGCGTGCCGATCACGGCCGCCGAGAACCGCCAGCCGAACTCCGGCGCGGTCGTGATCAGGTGCCCCGGGACGGAGACCTTCGACTCCGCGTCCTGATAACCGAAGGCCCACTCGCCGAGGCCGATCAGCCACTTGCCCAGCGGTGGGTGCACCACGTACGACGGGACGTTGTCCTTGTAGTTCCACTCGACGCCGCGGGCGATGAGCCCGTAGGCGTCCTTGGCGTAGTACGTCTCGTCGAAGATCTTGCCCTTCGGGCTGGACAGCCCGACGAAGCGCAGAATCGCCGCGATGGCCACCACCACGGCGGTGGCCAGCCAGGAGAACCGGTCCAGTTGGGTGTCGACGGTGGCGAACCGTCGCCGAACCACGGCAGACACCCCGCCGCCACCGGCGCGCGGTGCGGTCGGCTCCTGGTTGGGGCTGGGATCGCCCGTCACCTCGACCATTTTCGCAGGGTCGGCGCTCGGGCTCTGCGCTGTCGACGCACTCGTCACCCGGCGATCGTAGGCTGCCAAGGTGTCCGGTGGCGCCCGTCGTCCCTGATACCGGTACTCACCGTCGATGAAGGAGACGATTTCGTGGGTGAAATGTCCGAAGCTGGGCGCCTGATCCTGCTCGGTGCCCCGCTCGGCAACCCCGCCGACGCCTCGGCCCGATTCCGGGAGGTGCTGGCCGGTGCCGACGTGGTGGCGGCCGAGGACACTCGACGGCTCACCCGGCTGGCCCGCGACCTCGACATCACTGTCGGCGGTCGAATCGTCTCCTACTTCGAGGGGAACGAGGAGCGGCGCACCCCCGAGCTGGTCGAGGTCATCCTCGGCGGGTACGTGGTGGCGCTGGTCACCGACGGGGGGATGCCGAGCGTCTCCGATCCCGGCTACCGGCTGGTCCGGGCCGCGCTGGATGCCGGGGCGCCGGTCACCGTCGCCCCCGGCCCGAGCGCGGTCACCACCGCACTGGCGGTCTCCGGGCTGCCCTGCGACCGGTTCTGCTTCGAGGGCTTCCTGCCGCGCACCCCCGGCGCCCGCCGATCCCGGCTGCGCGCGCTCGCCACCGAGGAGCGCACCCTGGTCTTCTTCGAGGCCCCGCACCGGATCGCCGCGGCGCTCACCGACCTGGCCGACACGTTCGGCGCGGACCGGCCGGCCGCGCTCTGCCGCGAGCTCACCAAGACCTACGAGGAGGTGCTCCGCCGTCCCCTCGGCGAGCTGGCCCGGTGGGCCGCCGACGGGGACCCGCGCGGAGAGATCACCCTGGTGGTGGCCGGGGCGCCGGTGACCACCCCCGAGCGGCCCGACGACGACACCCTGCGGGCGGCGGTCGCCGAGCGGGAGGCCGCCGGCCGGTCCCGGCGGGACGCCATCACCGACGTCGCCACCGAGTACGCGCTGCGCCGCCGGGACGTCTACACGATCGTGCACAGCTGACCGGTCGGGTGCACCAGGCGGCGGGTTCACCAGGCGGCGACCAGGAAGCCGACGGTGATCAGCGCCGGGCCGGCGATGGCGGCGGCCACCGCCCACCGGCGGTGCCGCCGGCCGGGCACCCGGGCCGACCCGGTCCACCGGACGATGCCGGCGGTGCAGCCCAGCACCACCAGCAGACCGGGCAGCCAGCGCAGGTGCCGGCCCACGCCGGTGTCGGCGTACGCGCTGTCGGCGTCCGGGCCGGTCATCCGCGCCGGTAGCGCCGTACCGGGCGCGTCCCCTCCGGCGGGCACGCCGCCGACCCGTACACCGTGCGCCACGAACCGCCCGTCCTCCGTCGTGAAGATCCCCCGGCACCGTTGGGTGAGCCCGCCGCCGGTGCAGTCGTCGATCACCACCGTGCCGTCGCGGGCGTGCCCGACCGCGAGCCAGAACGGGCCTGCGCTGACCCAGGCGAAGAAGGCCGCGACCAGGCTCAGCGTCACCAGAGCGGCGAGCCCGGGCAGCGGATCCGGCGGTCGGGCCGTACGACTCGGCGCCCGGCGCCACGCCGGGCGGGAGCCCCGGTCCCGCTCCGGCGCCGGGTCCTCCCGGACCGGGGTGCCGTCCCAGTGCACCTGCTCGATCGGTGCCCAGAAGGCACCGTCGTCATCCGGCGTGTCGCCGTCGGGCTGGCGGCCCCGGTGCCGGCGACCCTGCTGCCGGACCGGCACTCGACGCGGCACCGCGTCCACCGGTGCCCCGGTCGTCGGCTCCACCTCGACGGCCTCCGCGCCGGGCTTCGCGGCGGCGGGTGCCGAGTCGGCCGTCGGGCCCGGTGAGCCGGGGCGGGCCGGGCTGGGTACGGGTGCCGCCGGGGTCGGACGGGCCGGGGTGGGCGCCGGCGCGGTCGGCGCGGGTCGGGCCGGGGTGGCGGCGAGATCCGCTGAGGCGTTCCGCCTCGGCGTGGCCGCCCGCCCCGGCGGCGAGGGCTGCTGCTCGTCCGGATCGGCGGGAGCGGGGCTCGGTCGTGGGGTGGGGCTCGGTCGTGGTTTGCTCGGTCGCGGCGTGGAGCCCGGTTCGGCGCCGGGCACCAGTCGGGGCTGGGGCGCGACCCCGGCACTCCGGGGCGCGGCGGACGCGGGCTCGGTCTCGTCGCCGACCGTCGGCCCGGTGGGACGGTTCTCGTGCTCCCGTGCCGCTCGTCTGCCAGTCACGACGTTCATTGCACACCCGCCCGGGAGGCGGAACGGGCAGCTGAGCCGCGTGTCGGCGACAAATCGGACCAATGGGCGGGGTGGTTGGCCCGGTCCGTCGGCCCGGCACCCCCCATTGGTTCGCGGGCGCACCGGACGGGTCACTAGGCTTGCTGCTCATGAGTCACGTTCTCGCGGCAGTGGCCTGGCCATACGCCAACGGCCCCCGCCATATCGGCCACGTCTCCGGTTTCGGCGTTCCCTCCGACGTCTTCGCCCGGTACATGCGGATGGCCGGCCACGACGTGCTCATGGTCTCCGGCACCGACGAGCACGGCACCCCGATCCAGGTGCAGGCCGACGCCGACGGGGTGACCCCGCGCGAGCTGGCCGACCGGTACAACAGGGTGATCGTCGAGGACCTGCACGGCCTGGGCCTCTCCTACGACCTGTTCACCCGCACCACCACCCGCAACCACTACTCCGTGGTGCAGGAACTGTTCGAGGGGATGTACCGCAACGGCTACATCGTGCCGAAGACCACCATGGGTGCCATCTCCCCGTCCACCGGGCGCACCCTGCCCGACCGCTACATCGAGGGCACCTGCCCGATCTGCGGGTACGACAGCGCCCGCGGCGACCAGTGCGACAACTGCGGCAACCAGCTCGACCCGATCGACCTGATCGACCCGAAGTCGCGGATCAACGGGGAAACCCCGAAGTTCGTCGAGACCGAGCACTTCTTCCTGGACCTGCCCGCCCTGGCCGAGGTGCTGCGGCAATGGCTGGACACCCGGGAGGGGTGGCGGCCCAACGTGCTGCGGTTCTCCCGCAACCTGCTCGACGACCTCCAGCCCCGGGCGATCACCCGCGACCTGGAGTGGGGCGTGCCGATCCCGCTGGACGGCTGGCGCGACCGGCCGGACAAGCGGATCTACGTCTGGTTCGACGCGGTGATCGGCTACCTGTCCGCCTCGATCGAGTGGGCCCGGCGCACCGGCGACCCGGAGGCGTGGCGCAAGTGGTGGTCCACCGACGGTGAAGGTAAGGACGCCCGGTCCTACTACTTCATGGGTAAGGACAACATCGTCTTCCACTCGGTGATCTGGCCGGCGCTGCTCTCCGGGTACTCCGGCGAGGGCTCCCGTGACGGTGAGCCGGGCGAGCTGGGTCGGCTCAACCTGCCCACCGAGGTGGTCTCCAGCGAGTACCTGACCATGGAGGGGCGCAAGTTCTCCTCGTCCCGCAAGGTGGTCATCTACGTCCGCGACTTCCTGGAGCGCTACGACGCCGACGCGCTGCGGTACTTCATCGCCGCCGCCGGCCCGGAGAGCAACGACACCGACTTCACCTGGGCCGAGTTCCTCCGCCGCAACAACGACGAACTGGTCGCCGGCTGGGGCAACCTGATCAACCGGTGCATCTCGATGGCCGCGAAGAACTTCGGGGCGATCCCGCCGGTCGACCCGGCCGGCCTCACCGAGGCCGACGAGGCGCTGCTCGCTACCTCCCGGGCCGGCTTCGCAGTCGTCGGCGACCTGATCGGCCGGCACCGGCAGAAGCAGGCGATCGGTGAGGCCATGAAGGTGGTCGCCGAGGCCAACAAGTACCTCTCCGAGCAGGCGCCGTGGAAGCTCAAGGACGAGGCGGACAAGCCCCGGATGGGCACCATCCTGCACGTCGCCCTCCAGGTGATCAGCGACGCCAACACGCTGCTCACCCCGTTCCTGCCGCACTCCGCGCAGCAGGTGCACGAGTTGCTCGGCGGCACCGGCGTGCACGCGCCCATGCCGGTCATCGAGCAGGTCGACGACCTCGACGGTGGTCCGGCGTACCCGGTGCTCACCGGGGACTACACGGTCGGCACGCGCTGGGAGTCGGTGCCGCTGGAGGCGGGCCGACCGCTGGCGACGCCGAAGCCGGTGTTCCGCAAGCTCGACCCGTCGATCGTCGACGAGGAACTGGCCCGGCTGGCCGACTGAGCACACGACGCGCGGCGGTGGGGCGCCCCACCGCCGCGCGTCGTCACATCGCGTACCGGGTGTCCATCACCTGGTCGTCGGTCACCTCGGCGCCCGGAGCCCACGCCTCGTAGACCCCCCGTTCGTGGCACTGCGCGCCGGTGGCGACCACCGCGTCCGGGTTCGGGTAGCGCAGTCGCATCCGCAGCCAACCGGCCTCCTCCCGCAGCACCAGGCACGGCACGCCCCGCCACTGGGCGAACCGGAGCCGGCGGGCCACCGCATCCACCGGGTACCGGGCCGCGCGGGTCATCGCCAGCACCCGGAACCCGCCCGGCAGGTCGGCCAGCGCCTCGTACTCGTTGTCGCCGTGTACGCCGACGAGTTGGGTGGAGCGCGGCGCGTCCCCGTTCGGCACGTACTCCTGGTCGGGGGAGAGACCTGGCACCCCGGCCAGCAGGTGCCGCCACTGCGGGCCCACCATCCGCAGCCACCCGCGCTGCTCGGCCTGGTAGGTGTAGAGCACCACCTCCGCCCCCTCCGCCGGGTAGGCGATCAGGGCGGCGTTCGCCGGCATCGGCAGGTCGGCGAAGTCCCGGGTGATGAACTCCGGGATGAGCTGACCGTTGCTGGGCAGGAAGCCGGTGCCCAGCACCGGCGGGCCGAGCCGGTCGCGGGATGCCAGCGCGGTCAGGCCGCGGTGCGCCTCACCCACCGGAACGTCGTAGTCACCCGGGTCGGACGCCCGCCAGCGCAGCGCGTACGCCACATCCGGGCCGTCCCGGCCGACCTCGCCGTCGGTGCGCAGCACCCTCGTCGCCGCCGGCGTACGCAGATGCGCCACGTCGTGCTCCCGGTAGCAGAAGCCGTGCGGCAGCCAGCCCCGCACGTACCCGGCGAGCTGCTGGGCGGAGAGCACCTTCACCATGCGGGTGCCCCGCCGGACCACCGCCGACGCGCGCGCGGCGGCCAGCATCGGGTCGCCCGCCGCGGCCGGCTGCTGGCTGAGCTGGTGCAGGTACGCCCAACCCCGCTCGCGGTGCGCCGGCATCATCAGCGGCGTCTCCGGCTCGTCGGCCGGTTCCGTCGCCCCGTGCACCGCGGTCACCTCGGTGACGTGCACGAATCGCCGCCACGGCAGGGCGCTGCCCGGTCGGGGCGCCCACTCGAAGCCGGCCACCTCGTCGGCGCTGAACAGTTCGTACGCGGCGCCTCGGGCGACCTCCTCGGCCGGGTACACACCGCCTCCGAACGCCACGTGCAGCCCGGCACGTTCGCCGGCGGCGCCGCCGACCTGGGGGGTGACGCTCATGCCGTCACCTCCCTCTGTTCGGTGAGATGCGGGCCGTCACGCTGTCGCGTCGGCCCGGTGGCGCATTCAGTCCGCTCATTGCCAGCACTCCGCTTCGCTCCGTGCTGTCGCTTCGCGCCACGCTGCTGTGCTACCGGTTCGCTCGCCGCGCTCGCTCGAGGGCGACGGTAGAGTTGCGCGGCGTAGTTGAGGTGAACGTCGGGTGGCGGGCGGATGGACAGGCCTGGTGTGTGATGCTGTCGCTGATGAGCGAGCCCACTGAATCCCGCCGAGAGCGTGCCGCCCGGCGGGCCGGAGAGTTTCCCCCCGCCCCTGAGCCGTTGCCCCGGCCGGTGCTGGACAGCCACACGCACCTGGACATCACGGTCAGCGAGGCCGGTGTGCCCGGCGGCGGGTCGGCCGACGACCCGGTTGCCGTGGCGATCGCGTTGGCCACCAAGGTCGGCGTGGATCGGCTGGTCCAGGTGGGGGTGGACGTCGCCTCCTCGCGGTGGGGCGCGGACACCGCCGACCGGCACCCCGCCGTGCTGGCCACCGTGGCGCTGCACCCGAACGAGGCGCCTCGGTTGACCGACCTCGACGAGGCGCTGCGGGAGATCGAGTCACTCGCCGCCCGCGACCGGGTCCGGGGGGTCGGCGAGACTGGAATGGACTTCTTCCGTACCGGGGACGAGGGGCGGGCCGCGCAGGAGGAGAGTTTCCGGGCGCACATCGCCATCGCCAAGCGGTACGGCAAGGCGCTGGTCATCCACGACCGGGACGCGCACGCCGACGTGCTGCGGATCCTCGACGACGAGGGCGCTCCGAGCACGGTGGTGCTGCACTGTTTCTCCGGTGACGCCGACTTCGCCCGCGAGTGTGTCCGCCGCGGCTACCTGCTCAGCTTCGCCGGCACGGTCACCTTCGGCAGCGCCAACGCCCTGCGCGAGGCCGCCGCGCTGACCCCGGTGGATCAGATCCTGGTGGAGACCGACGCCCCGTACCTCACCCCGACGCCGCACCGGGGCCGGCCGAACGCGTCATACCTGATTCCGCTCACCGTCCGCTCGCTCGCCGCGACCACCGGCACCGACCTCGACGAGTTGTGCGCGGCCATCTCCGCCACCGGCGACCGGGTCTTCGGCCCGTGGTGAGCCCGGCCCGACGGTCGGCCCTGACACCGCCGCTACGCTGCCAGCCATGACCGGTCTCCTCGGCCCGGCGGAGATCCGGGAACTCGCCGCCCGGCTGGGCGTCGCGCCCACCAAGAAGCTGGGCCAGAACTTCGTGCACGACCCGAACACCGTGCGCCGGATCGTCACCGCCGCCGGCCTGACCCCCGACGACGTGGCCCTGGAGGTCGGCCCCGGGCTCGGCTCGCTCACCCTGGGGCTGCTGCCGGTCGCCGGGCACGTGCACGCCGTGGAGATCGACCCGGTGCTCGCCGGGGCGCTGCCGGAGACCGTCGCGCGGCACGCCGGGGCGGACGCCGGTCGGCTCACCGTGCACCGCGCCGACGCGTTGCGCGTCGACGCGGCCGAGCTGGCCGACCCGCCGCCGACCGCGCTGGTGGCGAACCTGCCCTACAACGTGGCCGTGCCCGTGGTGCTGCACCTGCTCGCCGTGTTGCCCACCCTGCGGCACGGCCTGGTGATGGTGCAGAAGGAGGTCGCCGACCGGCTGGTCGCCGGTCCCGGCTCCAAGGTGTACGGCATTCCGTCGGTCAAGCTCGCCTGGTACGCCCAGGCCCGGGGCGCCGGCCGGGTGCCTCCGAACGTGTTCTGGCCGGTGCCGAACGTCGACTCCGGCCTCGTCGCCTTCACCTGCCACGAGCCACCCCGCACCGACGTGTCCCGGGAACGGGTCTTCGCCGTGGTCGACGCGGCGTTCGCGCAGCGACGTAAGACCCTGCGCGCCGCGCTGGCCGGTTGGGCCGGTGGCGCGGACCGGGCCGCCGCCGCGCTCACCGCGGCCGGCGTCGACCCCGGCGCCCGGGGGGAGTCGCTCACCGTCGAGCAGTTCGCGGCCATCGCCGCGTCGGCTCCGGTCGGTACGCCGGCCGCGAAGTAGGCTGACGTCGTGCCCGCCGAGATTCCGCACCACCGGCGGATCGCGCAGAGTCCGTTGCACGTGTACGCGTACGACCTGGTCGACGGCCGGTACGAGCTGGCCGCCGACTTCGCTGAGGAGCTGATCGTGGCCAAGCCGTTCGACATTCGTCTGCGCGTACGGGGCACCACCCCGTGACCGAGGCCTGGCGACCGGACGACGAGGACGAGCGGCGCGGGGCCATCGGGCCGGTGAAGGTCCGGGTGCCCGCGAAGGTCAACCTGCACCTGGGGGTGGGCCCGCTGCGCCGTGACGGCTACCACGAGCTGAACACCGTCTATCACGCCATCTCGATCTATGACGAGTTGACGGCCCGCCGGGGCGACACCCTCGCCCTGACGATGGAGGGCGAGGGCACCGGCGAGCTGGCGTTGGACGACTCCAACCTGGTGATCCGCGCGGCGCACGCCCTCGCCGGGTACGCGGGTGTGCTGCCGCACGCCCGACTGCACCTGCGCAAGCAGATCCCGCTTGCCGGTGGGTTGGCCGGCGGCAGCGCCGACGCGGCCGCCGCGCTGGTGGCCTGCGACGCGCTCTGGGGGACCGGGCTGTCCCGTGACGAGTTGGCCGGGATCGCCGCCGACCTCGGCTCCGACGTGCCGTTCCTGATCTATGGAGGCACCGCGCTGGGCACCGGTCGGGGCGAGGCGGTCAGCCCCGTGCTGGCCCGCCCCACCTCCTGGCACTGGGTGGTGGCGATCGCTGACAGCGGCCTCTCCACCCCGGCCGCCTACCGCGAGTTGGATCGGCTCCGCGACGCCGGCACCGCTGGTGCCCGGCTGGGCAGCACCGACGCGCTGCTCGGCGCGCTTCGCCAGCGCGACCCCCGGGTGCTCGCCCGTACCCTCGGCAACGATCTTCAGGACGCCGCGCTGGCCATGCGCCCGGCGCTGGCCGACACCCTCAAGGCCGGCGAGGCCGCCGGTGCGCTCGCCGGCATCGTCTCCGGCTCCGGCCCGACCTGCGTCTTTCTCGCCGCTGACGCGGCCCACGCCGAGCGGATCGCCACCGATCTGAGCACCGCCGGCGTGTGCCGGGAGGCGCGGGTCGCACACGGCCCGGTCGCCGGCGCCCGCGTCGGCTGACGGTATTCGAGATCCATCCCACGTCGGCGACGGGGGCGTGCCCCGCCGCTGCGGACATCCCCACCGCGCCGACCTGGAGATGACCCGGCCTCCGCCGGTGCCTCAGCGGGTGTCCGGGCCGTCCGCGTACCCTTGGGGCAGGCGTCCAGGTGCCCGCCGGCACCGGGACGCCTTGATCATGAAGGGTGGAACGTGGCGAACATCGTCAATCTGGACCGGGTGTCCAAGGGGTATGGCGCCGCGGGGCGGCTGCTCACGGACGTCTCGCTCGGCCTGGACGACGCCGACCGGATCGGCGTGGTCGGCCTCAACGGCGCCGGCAAGTCCACCCTGCTGCGGCTGCTCACCAAGCAGGAGGACCCCGACGACGGCCGGGTGACCCACCGTCGGGACCTGCGCGTGCTCTGGCTGCCGCAGCAGCTCACGCTCGCCCCCGACGCCACCGTCCGGGACGTCGTGCTCGGCACCGCCTGGCTCGCCGAGGGCATGGGCGCGGAGCACGAGTGGGCCGGCGACGCCGGGGTGCGCGCCATCCTCGACGGCCTCGGCATGCCGCACCTCGGCCTCGACCAGCCGGTCGGCCCGATGTCCGGTGGCGAACGGCGTCGAGTGGCACTCGCCGCGTTGCTCGTCCGCGACTCCGACCTGCTCATCCTCGACGAGCCCACCAACCACCTCGACGTCGGCGGTGTCGACTGGCTGGCCCGCCACCTGGTCGGCCGCAAGGGTGCCCTGGTCGTGGTCACGCACGACCGGTGGTTCCTGGACGCGGTCTGCACCACGACCTGGGAGGTCGCCGACCAGACCGTCCGCGCCTACGAGGGTGGCTTCGCCGCCTGGACCCTGGCTCGCGCCGAGCGCGAGCGCGTCGCCGCCGCCACCGAGGCCCGCCGGCAGAACCTGCTCCGCAAGGAGATCGCCTGGCTGCGCCGTGGCCCGCCGGCCCGGACCTCCAAGCCCCAGTTCCGCATCGACGCCGCGAACGCGTTGATCGCCGACGTGCCGCCGGCGCGCGACACCATGTCCCTGCAGCGCATGGCCACCTCCCGCCTCGGCAAGCAGGTGTACGACCTGGAGAACGTCGAGCTGCACGCCGGGCCCAAGGAGATCCTGCGCGACGTCACCTGGCTGGTCGGCCCGGGCGACCGGATCGCCATCCTCGGTGCCAACGGCGCCGGTAAGACCACGCTGCTGCGGATGCTCGCCGGCATCACCCGCCCCGATGGTGGCCGGCTCGGCACCGGCTCCACCGTGCGGCCCGCGTTCCTCTCACAGGAGCTCGCCGAGCTGCCCGGGCACCTGCGGGTGCTCGAAGCCGTCGAGGAGGTCGCCCGTCGGGTGCAGCTCGGCGACCGGGAGGTCTCGGCCGCGCAGCTCGCCGAGGTGTTCGGCTTCGACGACCGCCGGCTCTGGACCCCGGTCAGTGACCTCTCCGGTGGGGAACGCCGCCGGTTGCAGATGCTGCGGTTGCTCGCCGGCGAGCCCAACGTGCTGCTCTTCGACGAGCCCACCAACGACCTGGACACCGACACCCTCGCCGCGCTGGAGGACCTGCTCGACTCGTGGCCCGGCACGATCATCGTGGCGAGTCACGACCGTTACCTGATCGAGCGGGTCACCGACACGGCGTACGGGATGTTCGGCGACGGTCGGCTGGTGCACCTTCCGGGCGGTGTCGACGAGTACCTCGCCCGGACCGCGGAGCGGGCCGGCACCACCCGGGTCGGAGCCAACCCGACCGCCGTGCCCACCGGCCCGAGCGGGAGCGGCATGTCCGCCGCCGAGGTCCGGCAGGCCCGCAAGGAGCTGACCCGGCTGGAACGCCAGCTCGGCAAGCTCGACCAGCGCGAGGCCACGCTGCTCGGTCAGCTCGCGGCGGACGCCACCGACTACGCCCGGGTCGCCGAGTTGGACACCCAGCTCAAGGATCTGCGCGCCGAGCGGGAGCGGATCGAGGAGAGCTGGATGACCCTCGCCGAGGATCTGCCGGAGAGCTGACCGGGCCAGGCGCGCCGTCCGGGGACCGTGTGCGGCGTCACAGCGCCACATGCGAGACAATCGTCGGCGACACCTCACCCCACGGCGTTGGAGACACAGACATGGCTCACACCCCCGTCAACCACCCCGCGCGGCCGATCTACCGGGCGATCGGCGGGCTGACCGGTCTGTACCTGGTCGTCTTCGGCGTGCTCGGCATCATCACGAGCACCGGCAGCGAGATCCTCGCCCAGGACGACACCCGGGTCCTCGGTCAGGGCACCAACCTCGGCTTCTCGCTGCTCAGCGTGCTGCTCGGGCTCGTCGTGCTGGCCGGCACCGCGCTCGGGCGCAACATCGACGTGGCGATCAACCAGTGGCTGGCGTACGCCCTGATGGTGATCAGCCTGGCCGGTCTCGCGTTCATCCGGACCGACGCCAACTTCTTCAACTTCAGCATCGCCACCGTGATCGTGGTGATGACGGTCGCCCTGGTGCTGCTCATGGTCGGCATGTACGGCAAGGTCGGGTCGAAGGAGGAGGCGGAGGCCTTCCAGAAGGCTCGCCTCGTGCTCTGAGCTTTCCTTGGTTGCGGCGGTGGTTTTCGCCGGAGCCGAGCTGCTCCGGGCGGTCAGGCTTGATCCCTGCGCAGCTCGGGCTCCGGCGAAAACCTGACCGGGTCCGGCCTTCGGCGGACCGCTTCAGCTTTGTGGTTCTTCGGACAGTTGGCTCTGCCTTGGGTGACAATCCTCCTGAAACGGTCGATTCAGGGGGTCTGGGGTATGCCGCATTTTCCGGTGAACCATCCGGCACGACCGCTGTACCGGGTCCTCTCCGGTCTGATCGGCGTCTACATCCTGGTCTTCGGCGTCTGGGGTGTCGCCGAGACGATCGGCGACCCGCTCTTTGACCGGGGCAGCCACTGGGCCCTCGGGCTGCGGACGAACCTGGCCTTCTCGCTCGCCTCGGTGATCTTCGGAATCGTCCTGATCATCGGGGCGTCCCGGCGCACCAACCTCGGCCACTACATGAACCTCACCGCCGGCGTGGTGTTCCTGGTTACCAGCATCCTGATGATGTCCGTGCTGCAGACCGAGGCGAACTTCCTCAACTTCTCGATGTCGACAGTGGTTGTGTCGATGCTGTTCGGCCTGGTCCTGCTCGGCACCGGCCTCTACGACAAGGTCGGCCCTCCGGAGCACGCAGAGGCGGAGCTGGAGCACCGCAAGCACCCGGTGGCCGACGTGCACCGCCGCTGATCGGGGTCAGCGACGCCGGGCGGTGATCAACGTCGGCTTCGCCTCCAGGTGCGACAACCCGTTCCAGGCCAGGTTGACGAGGTGCGCCGCCACCGTCTCCTTGCGCGGCTTGCGCACCTCCAGCCACCAACTGCCGGTCAACGCCACCATGCCCACCAGCGCCTGCGAGTAGAGCTCGGCGAGCTTCGGGTCGTACCCGCGGCTCTTGAACTCGGCGCCCAGGATGTGCTCGACCTGGTGCGCCACGTCGTTCATCACGCTGCTGAAGGTGCCCGTCGCGGACATCAGCGGCGACTCGCGGACCAGCACCCGGAACCCGCTGGTCTCCTCCTCGATATAGCCCAGAAGGGCCATCGCCGCCTGCTCCAGCAGCTCCCGTGGATGCCCGGCGGTCAACGCCGTGGTGATCCGGTCCAGCAGGGCCCGGACCTCCCGGTCCACCACCACCGCGTAGAGCCCCTCCTTGCCGCCGAAGTGCTCATACACCACCGGCTTGGAGACCTTGGCGCGCGCTGCCACCTCCTCGATCGAGGTGGCATCGAAGCCGCGCTCGGCGAAGAGCTGCCGACCGGTCGCGATCAACTGCTCTCGTCGCTGGGCCGCCGACATCCGGACCCGCGAGGCGGGTTTGGGTTTGGGTGCCGGGGCCGGCTTCGGTGCCGCGGTTGCCCGCCGGCCCTCGGCCGCGTTGTTGACCTCGGGCATGTCGCCGCCTCGCTGGCGCTCGGTGACGCCCTGCCGTGGGATGGTGCCTCCGCTGTGCCCGTTCACGTCGTCGCCTCACTGACGGGCGGTCCGACCGCCCTGCCGCGCCGTCCGACCGAGCCCGGATCGGGCCCGGCTGTCCGGCCACCGAGCTGTCCGGTCCCCCCGCGTCGCTCGGTCACCCAGCCATCCTGCCAGGCGGCATCCCGGTGCACCGCCCGGTTTTACCGGGGTGCGACCGGCTTCACCAGCTTGGCGGCGAGGCGCTCCGGCTTCGGCCAGCGCACCTGCGTCGCCGCGCCGACCTTCTCGAACAGCCAGATCACCCGGGCCGAGATGTCCACCTGACCACGCAGCACGCCGTGTCGGGCGCTGGTCGGGTCGGCGTGGTGCAGGTTGTGCCAGCTCTCGCCGAACGACAGGATCGCCAGCGGCCAGAAGTTCGACGCCCGGTCGCCCTGGCGCATCGCGAACGGACGCTCGCCGTAGACGTGGCAGACCGAGTTGATCGCCCAGGTCACGTGGTGCAGCAGGCCGATCCGGACCAGCCCGGCCCAGAAGAACGCGGTCAGCGCGCCCTGCCACGACCAGGTCACCAGGCCGCCGATCAGCGCGGGGCCGAGCAGCGAGATGGCCACCAGCGCGGGGAAGAGCCGGTCGACCCGACTGATGTCCCGGTCGGCGATGAGGTCCGGCGCGAAACGCTCGCGATTGGACAGTTCGCGACGGAACAGCCAGCCCACGTGCGCGTGGAACAGGCCCCGGGTCAGGGCCCAGAAGCTGGTGCCGAAGCGCCACGGGGAGTGCGGGTCGCCCTCCAGGTCGGAGAATGCGTGGTGCCGCCGGTGGTCGGCGACCCACTGGATGATCTCGCCCTGCACCGCCAGCGAACCCGCGACCGCCAGCGTCACCCGCAGCCACCGCTTGGCCTTGAACGAGCCGTGCGTGAAGTAGCGGTGGAAGCCGACTGTGATGCCGAGCCCGGAGACGACGTACCAGACCAGGCCGATGATCACGTCCGTCCAGCCCAGCCAGCCACCCCAGGCCACCGGCACGGCGACCAGCAGGGCGACGAAGGGAATCACCACGAAAGCCCAGAGGGCGGCCAGGATTCCCGGGGACTGGCTGCCGTCGGTGAGTGGTTTGGGGCCGGGTCCGGCGGTGTTGGGTTCGAGCAGAGCGGTGGACATGGCACCTCGCAGAGGGGACGGGAGCGATCACGAAGCTACGCCTACGTCACCGTAACTTACGGCACCGTAGATCGCACGGGGAAGTTTCCGAACGCCCCTGCAGCGTCCTGCTGAGGCGCAGGTCAGAGCCCTTATTTCGGCTGCGGTCGGTGGCCCGCTCGGCCCGTCACGGCAGGGTCGATGCGGCGCGGGCGGATCGCGCTGGGCAGTCGGGTGGCATCGAAGCTCGGCGGTACGCCGAACTGCCGGCGGTACTCCCGGCTGAACTGGGCCGGCTCGACCGTCGAGATCAGCAGGCCCTCGACGGGGGTGATGCCGTCCGGGCGGGCGGGGCGTGTGGTTCGCAGCGGTGCACACCTCGATTGAGCATCCGGACTGCGTCCCGGCAATGAGAGGATCAGGCAAGAGATAGCGAGCATCTGCCTATCAGTTCCACTGCTCAGAATGGTTTTCTGGGGTCAGTCAAATTCCCCGGAGCAACCGGCTGCTCCACAAATGAACAGGTAGGGCAATCATGCGGGTCGCAATCGTCACCGGTGCCAGCTCGGGCATCGGGCAGAGTGCAGCCATCCAGCTCGCCAAGCGCGGGTCCGGGGTGATCCTGACCTACGGCAACAACCAGCCCGGAGCGCTGGAAACCGTGGCGGCCATCGAAGAGGAGGGTGGCACGGCTGTCGCGCTGCCGCTGGACGTCGGCCGCAGCGAGACCTTCCCGGCTTTCCGTGAGTCGGTCGTCGCGGCGCTGCGGGGCACCTGGCAGCGGGACACCTTCGACTCCCTGGTCAACAACGCCGGGCTCGCGCGGATGGCGATGTTCGAGGACACCTCGGAGGAGCTGTTCGACACCGTCATGCGGGTCCTGCTCAAGGGACCGTTCTTCCTGACCCAGGCCTTGCTGCCGCTGCTGGCCGACGGCGGCGCGATCGTCAACACCACGAGCAACTCGGCGATGGCCTCCGGGCTGGAGCCCGGCTACTCCGCATACGCCTCGATGAAGGGCGGCCTCATCGTGCTGACCCGGTACATGGCCAAGGAGTTCAGCAACCGCGGCATCCGGGTCAACTCCGTCGCCCCGGGCTCCACCCGGACCCGGCTCGCCGACAACGCCTTCGAGCGGTTCCCCGAGGTGATCCCGCTGCTCGCCGCGAAGACCGCCCTCGGTCGCGTGGGCGAGCCGGACGACATCGGCATGGTGATCGCCACGCTGCTCGGCGAGGAGGGCCGCTGGATCACCGCCCAGAACATCGAGGTCGCCGGCGGGTACAACCTCTAGACGGCCGGTTCACGACCTCCGGGCCGCGGCCGGACGGCCCGCCCCGGGCGGGCCGTCCGGCCGTCGGGGCGGAATGAGCGGTGGCGTCCGGCGACTGGGGCGCTAAGGTGTACCGGCGGGATGCCCCATCCCTGATGCGACGTGCTCGCGTCGCTGATCGGCCGTGGTGTAATTGGCAACACCCGGGTCTTTGGTACCCGTATTTCAGGTTCGAACCCTGGCGGCCGAGCTGCCCATCTACGTCCGTTTTAGGTTCCAGTGGGGGTAACAGGGGAACGTGCCGGGCCCCGCGGTTAGCATGGCCGCGAGAGTGTCCGCCGTCCCGACGGGAGCCACATCGTGCCCCAGCCTCACCTTCGTACCGTCGTCGTACTCGCCGCCGGTGAGGGCAAGCGGATGAAGTCGACACTGCCCAAGGTGCTGCACCCCCTGCTCGGTCGGACGCTGCTCGGTCACGTGCTGAGCGCCGCCGCGCCGCTGGCCGCGGACCGCACCGTCGTCGTGGTGGGGCACGGTGCTGACCAGGTCCGAGCACACCTGGCCGAGGTCGCCCCGGACGCCACGCCTGTGCTCCAGGCCGAGCAACTCGGCACCGGGCACGCCGTACGGATCGCGTTGGAATCCGTAGCCGACGGTGCCGGCACGGTCGTGGTGATCAACGGAGACGTACCCCTGCTGCGGCCCGAGACGGTGGGCGCGCTGGTGACCGCACACGAGGAGGCCGCCGCGGCGGCCACGGTGCTGGCCGCCGAGGTGCCCGACCCGACCGGCCTGGGGCGGATCGTCCGGGACGCCGACGGTCGGCTTGAGCAGATCGTCGAGGAGCGCGACGCCGACGCGACCCAGCGCGCGATTCGCGAGATCAACGCCGGCATCTACGCGTTCGACGCGGTGCGGCTGCGCGCGGCGCTGGGCAAGCTCTCCACCGACAACGATCAGGGCGAGGAGTACCTGACCGACGTCTTCGGGCTGCTCCGCTCGGCCGGCGAGCCGGTCGCGGTGCACGTGGCCGTCGACCACGTGGAGACGTTGGGCTGCAACGACCGGGTGGAGTTGGCTTCGCTACGCCGTCTGCTGCGCGACCGGGTCAACGAGGCGTGGATGCGTACCGGCGTCAGCCTGCTCGACCCGGCGACCACCTGGATCGACGTGACCGTCGCACTCGACCGGGACGCGGTCGTCGACCAGAACACCCAGCTGCGCGGCGGCACGGTGGTCGGCTCCGGCGCGTTGATCGGGCCGGACGTGACACTCGTCGACACCGTGGTCGGCCCCGGTGCGTCGGTGGTCCGCAGTCACGCGGTCGGCGCCGAGATCGGCGAGGGCGCCAGCGTCGGGCCGTACGCGTACCTGCGGCCGGCGGCGCGGCTGGCCGACAAGGCGAAGGTCGGCACGTTCGTCGAGGTGAAGAACTCGCAGATCGGCGCCGGCTCGAAGGTGCCGCACCTGACGTACGTCGGCGACGCGACGATCGGCGAGCAGACCAACATCGGGGCCGCCTCGGTCTTCGTCAACTACGACGGAGTCAACAAGCACCGCACGGTGATCGGCAGCCACGCGCGGACCGGCGCGGACAACATGTTCGTGGCGCCGGTCGAGGTGGGCGACGGCGCGTACACGGCGGCCGGTTCGGTGATCGTGGACGACGTGCCGGCGGGCGCGATGGGTGTCGCCCGGGCGCGCCAGCGCAACATCGAGGGCTGGGTGGTGAAGCGGCGTGCCGGCACGGCCGCGGCGGAGGCCGCGCAGCGAGCCGGCGACGCGAAGGGTGCGTCGGAGGTGGCCGGCGCCGCAAGCGACAGTGAGGCAATGCACGGGGTGGCCGAGACGGTGGGCGGCGCATCCGGCACGGGAGATACTGCAACCGAATAGTCCCGACCCACCACCACCGGGTCGCGTACCGCCGACAAAACGGGAGCAGACGGGCCCATGGGCAGCATCGTCGCCGAAAACCGCAAAAGCCTGATGCTCTTTTCCGGACGTGGCTTTCCGGAGCTGGCCAAGGAGATCGGTGAGGTGCTCGGCGTGGCGCCGACCCCGGCCGACGCGTACGAGTTCGCCAACGGCGAGCTCTTCGTACGTTTCAAGGACTCGGTGCGTGGTTCGGACGCCTTCGTGGTGCAGTCCGTCACGCACGGGGTGAACACCTGGGTCATGGAGACCCTGATCATGGTGGACGCGCTGAAGCGGGGGTCGGCCAAGCGGATCACCGTGGTGCTGCCGTTCTACCCGTACGCGCGGCAGGACAAGAAGCACCGGGGTCGGGAGCCGATCTCGGCCCGCCTGGTGGCGGACCTGTTGAAGACCGCCGGCGCGAACCGCATCCTCACCGTCGACCTGCACACCGCGCAGATCCAGGGCTTCTTCGACGGCCCGGTGGACCACCTCTTCGCGATGGACATCCTGGCGGAGTACGTGGAGCACAAGTACGCCGGCCGACCGATGACCGTGGTGGCACCGGACTCGGGCCGGGTACGGGTGGCCGAGCGGTGGACCGACCGGCTGGGCGGCTGCCCGCTCGCGTTCATCCACAAGACCCGTGACCCGATGAAGCCGAACCAGGTCGTGGCGAACCGGGTGGTCGGCGAGGTGGAGGGCCGGGTCTGTCTGATCGTCGACGACATGATCGACACCGGTGGCACGATCGCCAAGGCCGCCGCCATCCTCAAGGAGTCGGGGGCGGCGGAGATCGTGGTCGCATCCACCCACGCGCTGCTGTCCGACCCGGCCACCGAGCGGCTGAAGAACAGCTCGATCAGCGAGATCGTGGTGACCAACACGCTGCCGCTGCCACCGGAGAAGCAGTTGGACAAGCTGACCGTGCTGTCGATCGCCCCGCTGCTGGCGCGGGCGATCCGGGAGGTCTTCGACGACGGTTCGGTGACCACCCTCTTCGGTGGCCTGAGCTGAGCCTCGCGTGGCGATGAGCCCCGTTTCCGCCACTCGGCGCGCCGGTGGGGGCGGGGCTGTCAAACTGGTGGAAACGGGGCCGGCGTGCTGGTGGGAGCACCACCGACGCGCCGGTCTGGAGCCGTGATCGGGGACTGCCGGAAACCCTGGAAACAGCTCGGGTAGACTAGTGCGGTTGCCACGGCGAGGGTGCCCGGCGGGCCGCTGAAAAGCGCCGCACGGAGGCACCGTCATCGACGCGGTGCTCCGGGCAGTCGTTCATGACGCATGAGCCCCAGCGAGCCCCTCGCCCCAGCACCGCCAGACGACAAGCCGCCGCAGCGAAAAGCATCAGGAGTTTCCCCGTGTCCGAGGTAAAGATCAGCGCCGAGCCCCGCACCGAGTTCGGCAAGGGTGGTGCCCGCCGTACCCGCCGGGCCGGCAAGGTGCCCGCCGTGCTGTACGGCCACGGCGAGAAGCCCAAGCACATCGCGCTGCCGTCGCGGGAGTTCGCCGCGGCGATCCGCAAGGGCGGTGCCAACCAGCTCTTCGCGATCGACATCACCGACGGCACCCAGGTGCTCGCGCTGCCGAAGGCGATTCAGCGCGACCCGATCAAGGACAGCTTCGAGCACGTCGACCTGATCCTGGTCCGTCGGGGCGAGAAGGTCACCGTCGAGGTCCCGGTGCAGCTGGTCGGCGAGGCCGCGAAGGACACCCTGATCGTGCACGACCACGACACCCTCTCGGTGACCGCCGACGCCACCAAGGTGCCGGACCACCTGGAGGCGTCGATCGAGGGCCTGGAGGCGGGCACCCAGGTGACCGCCGGCGACGTCAAGCTGCCGGCCGGCGTCGAGCTCGCCGCCGACTCGGAGCTGACCGTCGCGTCGGTGACCGCCGCCCCCACCGCCGAGCAGCTCGAGGCGACCCTGCCCGAGGTCGAGGCCGCCACCGACGAGGCCGAGGCCGAGGTCGGCGAGACCACCGAGGGTTCCGAGGGCGCGGACGCCCCCGAGGGCGACGAGACCACCGAGGCGCGCACCGAGGCCTGATCGGTTCGTACTGTGCGACAGGCGCCCCCGAGGGTTCGGGGGCGCCTGTCGGCGTATCGGGAGTCGGTGGGACGGACGTCGGGAGGGGCGGGTCGTGACGGACGAGGCGGGGCCGTGGCTGGTGGTCGGCCTGGGCAACCCAGGTCGGGAGTACGCCGGCAACCGGCACAACGTCGGGTTCATGGTGGCCGATCTGCTGGCCGGGCGGATGAGCGCGCGGTTCGGCCGGCACAAGCGGGCGGTGGCCGAGGTCACCGAGGCTCGACTGGGGTTCGGTGGGCCGAAGCTGGTGCTGGTGAAGCCACTGACGTACATGAACCTCTCCGGTGGGCCGGTGGCGGCGCTGGCGCAGTTCTACAAGGTGCCGGCGACGCAGGTGATCGCGGTCCACGACGAGTTGGACATCGGGTTCGGTCAGGTGCGGGTCAAGTTCGGCGGCGGCGAGGGCGGGCACAACGGCTTGCGCTCGATGTCGAAGTCGTTGGGCACGAAGGACTACGCCCGGGTGCGGTTCGGCGTCGGCCGACCGCCGGGCCGGCAGGACCCGGCGGATTATGTGCTGTCGGATTTCGGCGCGGCGGAGCGCAAGGAGCTGGATTTCCTGGTGGACCGGGCCGCCGACGTGGTGGAGTCGGTGATCGTCAAGGGCGTGGAGCCGACGCAGAACCTCTACCACGGGGGCTGAGCCGGGCGGGGCGTACCGCATCGGAAAGGGTCGGCCGGTAGTCTGCGCCTTTCGACGTGCCACGACCGGCGACGCGGGTCGCGGCCAATCGCTCCGTGCGGGCACGGGTCGCGCGGCGAGGCGACGGGAGCGGGCAGATGAGCAATCCTCCGATGATCGATGGCGCGTTCGCCCGATGGTTGGCGTCCCGGGCCGGGCAGGCGCTGCTCGACCTGCGCACGGAGATGGGTTTCGCGGACACCGGCGCGCTGAAGTCGGCCGGGGACAAGGTGTCGCACGACCTGATCCGCACGGAGTTGGCGAAGTGGCGGCCGGGCGACGCGGTGCTCTCCGAGGAGGACGAGGGGTCCCGGCTGGCCTGGGCGGCGGAGGTGAACACCGGAGCGGTGTCCCGGTTGACCGCGGACCGGGTGTGGATCATCGACCCGTTGGACGGCACCCGGGAGTTCTCCGAGGAGGGCCGCTCGGACTGGGCGGTGCATGTGGCGCTCTGGGCGCGTGACGCGCCGAGCCCGCACGGGCTGGCCGCCGGGGCGGTCGGGCTGCCGGCGCAGCACCGGGTGCTGGGCACGGACTACCCGCCGGCTTATCCACCGATGACGGTGGAGGCGGCGACGGCCGGCGAGCGGAAGATCCGCCTGGCGGCGAGCCGGAGCCGGCCGCCCGTCTTCCTCACCGACCTGGCCGAGGACGTCGGGGCGCACCTGGTGCCGATGGGCTCGGCCGGGGCGAAGATCGCTGCCGTGGTCACCGGCGAGGTGGACGCCTACATTCACGCCGGTGGGCAGTACGAGTGGGACTCGGCGGCCCCGGTCGCTGTGGCGACGGCCACCGGACTGCACGCTTCCCGGATCGACGGTTCTGCGCTGAAATACAACGAGGCGGATCCGCGGCTGCCCGACCTGCTGGTCTGTCGCAAGGATCTCGCCACTCGGTTGCTTGCAGCGCTGCAGAGACATTCCGGGTAGCCTGAGCGCACTTTCTTGACATGCCCGACGGGAAAGGTCTGGAAATCGGATGAGCGAGCGAATCGAGCCGGTGTCATGACCACCCCCGCGGCCTACCGGTTCTCCCACCTGGACGCCCTGGAGGCGGAGAGCATCTTCGTGATGCGCGAGGTGGTCGCCGAGATGGAACGACCGGTGATGCTCTTCTCCGGCGGCAAGGATTCGATCGTCATGCTGCGGCTGGCGCAGAAGGCGTTCGCCCCGGCCAACATCCCCTTCCCCGTCATGCACGTCGACACCGGGCACAATTTCCCCGAGGTCCTGGAATACCGCGACCAGCGGGTCGCCGAGTTGGGGTTGCAGCTCGTGGTGGCGAGCGTGCCGGCGGCCCTGGCGAGCGGCATGGTCCGGGAGCCCGGTGACGGGACGCGCAACCGGATCCAGACGCCGGTGCTGCTGGACGCGGTGGAGAAGCACCGCTTCGACGCCCTGTTCGGTGGCGCCCGCCGGGACGAGGAGAAGGCTCGGGCGAAGGAGCGGGTGTTCAGCTTCCGCGACGAGTTCGGCCAATGGGATCCGAAGAACCAGCGTCCGGAGCTGTGGTCGCTCTACAACGGCCGGCATCACCCGGGCGAGTCGATCCGGGTCTTCCCGCTGTCCAACTGGACCGAGCTGGACGTCTGGCACTACATCGCCCGGGAACGCATCCCCCTGCCCTCGATCTACTACGCGCACGAGCGCGAGGTGATCGAGCGGGACGGCATGTTCTACGCCGTCAACGAGTTCTTCCGCCCGCGGGCGGGCGAGGAGCGGTTCAAGGCACAGGTGCGCTATCGCACCGTGGGCGACGCCTCCTGCACCGCCGCGGTCCGTTCCGACGCGGACACCGTGGAGAAGGTCATCGAGGAGGTGGCTGCCACCCGGATCACCGAGCGTGGCGCGACCCGTGGTGACGACCGGGTCAGCGAGGCCGCCATGGAGGACCGCAAGCGGGAGGGCTACTTCTGATGAGCACCGAGATCGTGGCTCCGGCCGCTGACGCCCGGGCGATGGACCTGCTGCGGTTCGCCACCGCCGGCAGCGTGGACGACGGGAAGTCGACCCTGATCGGTCGGCTGCTCTACGACACCAAGTCGCTCTTCACCGACCAGTTGGCCGCGGTGGAAGCGGTCAGCGCGGCCCGCGGTGACGAATACACCAACCTGGCGTTGCTCACCGACGGTCTGCGTGCCGAGCGGGAGCAGGGCATCACCATCGACGTGGCGTACCGCTACTTCGCCACCCCCCGGCGCAAGTTCATCATCGCCGACACCCCCGGGCACATCCAGTACACGCGCAACATGGTCACCGGGGCGTCCACCGCCGACCTGGCGCTGATCCTGGTGGATGCGCGCAAGGGCCTGGTCGAGCAGTCCCGCCGGCACGCGTTCCTGTGCTCCCTGTTGCGGGTGCCGCACCTGGTCCTCTGTGTCAACAAGATGGACCTGGTGGACTGGTCGCAGGACGTCTACGAGCGGATCGCCGACGAGTTCACCGCGTTCGCCGCGAAGCTCGACGTACCGGACCTGACCGTGGTGCCGATCTCCGCGTTGCGCGGCGACAACATCGTCGCCCGATCCGAGAACATGCCCTGGTACGAGGGCCCGTCGCTGCTGCACCACCTGGAGCGGGTGCACATCGCGAGCGACCGCAACCTGGTCGACGTCCGGTTCCCGGTGCAGTACGTGATCCGTCCGCAGTCCACCACGATCACCGACTACCGCGGTTACGCCGGTCAGGTCGCCTCCGGCATCCTCAAGCCGGGTGACGAGGTGATGGTGCTGCCCTCCGGCTTCACCAGCCGGATCGCCGCCGTGGAGACCGCCGACGGGCCGGTCACGGAGGCGTTCCCGCCCATGTCGGTGACGGTACGACTGGCCGACGAGATCGACATTTCACGGGGCGACTTGATCTGCCGGCCGAACAACGCACCGGCGGTGGCCCAGGACATCGAGGCGATGGTGTGCTGGATGGACGAGACGGCCCCTCTGCGGGTCGGCGGCCGGTACGCGATCAAGCACACCACCCGGTCGGCGCGGGCGATCGTGCGCGGGCTGCACTACCGGTTGGACATCAACTCACTGCACCGTGACGAGTCGGCGGACGAGCTGCGGCTCAACGAGATCGGCCGGGTGCGGCTGCGCACCACGGTGCCGCTGCTGGCCGACGAGTACCGCCGCAACCGCACCACCGGAGGCTTCGTCATCATCGACGAGACCACCAACCGCACGGTGGGCGCCGCCATGATCGTCGAAGCCGCCTAACCAGAACCCGTCCCACCCCACCCCACTCCGCCTCGACCGGTGATCAAGAGGTTTGCGTCAGTCCGAGCCTGGATTCTGACGCAAACCTCTTGATCAACCCGGTGGGGGTGGGGTCAGTTCAGGCGGGTGGCGCCGGGGGCTGGGAGGACTGTCACGGTGCCGGGGGCGGCGAAGTCGTGCTCGGCGTACGCGGCCGCGACGGCGGCGGCGACCGCGTCGGCGCGGTCGGCCTCGACCAGGGCGAGGACGCAGCCGCCGAAGCCGCCGCCGGTCATCCGGGCACCCAGCGCACCGGCCGCCAACGCCGCCTCGACCGCGGTGTCGATCTCCGGCACGGTGATCTCGAAGTCGTCGCGCATCGAGACGTGCGAGGCGGTGAGCAGGGGGCCGATGTCGCGGACCCGGGTGGCGCGCAGCAGCGCCACCGTGTCCAGTACGCGCTGGTCCTCGGTGACCACGTGCCGGACCCGTCGCCGGGTCTCCTCGTCGTCGAGCCGGGCCAGTGCGGCGTCGAGCTGGTCGACGCCCACGTCGCGCAGGGCGACGACGCCCAGCGCCTCCGCGGCCGCCTCACAGGATCGACGGCGGGCAGCGTACTCACCGTCGGCGTGCCGGTGCGGCGCCCGGCTGTCGATGACCAGCACAGCCAGCCCTGCGGCGTCCAGGTCGAACGGGATCTGCTCGACCGACTCGTCGCGGCAGTCCAGGAAGAGGGCGTGGCCGGCGCGGCAGCGGATCACCGCGGACTGGTCCATGATCCCGGTCGGCGCGCCCACGTAGACGTTCTCCGCTCGCTGCGCCAGCCCAGGCTGCCGCTCGGCGGGCAGCTCCAGACCACCGAGGTCGAGCAGGGCGGCCAGCACGGCTGCCTCCAGCGCGGCGGAGGAGGAGAGCCCGGAGCCCAGCGGCACATCGGAGGCGATCGCCAGCCGGGCGCCCGGCACCGGATGGCCGGCCTCACGTAACGCCCAGACCACCCCGGCGACGTACGCGCCCCAGCCGGTGACCCGACCCGGCTCGGCGACGTCGTCCGCGCCGAAGGTGATCGTCTCGCCGGATAGCTCGGACCAGACCGTCCAGTGCTCCCCGTCCTGCCGGTCGGCCGCGACGACGGTGCGCAGCGGCAGCGCGAAGGGCAGCACGAACCCGTCGTTGTAGTCGGTGTGCTCGCCGATCAGGTTGACCCGGCCGGGAGCCGCCCAGCGGCCGGCGGCCTGGCCGCCGAACTGCGCGCTGAAGCCAGCGGCGGCCCGCTCGGCGACGTCACCGGTGGGGTGGGTCACGGTGTCTCCTCCGTTCGCGACTGCGGGGCTCGCAAACCCGGCTCACTCCCCGCGCTCACCGTGCCGCATCCGTTCGCGACTGCGGGGCTCGCAAACCCGGCTCACTCCTCGCGCTCACCGTGCCGCATCCGTTCGCGACTGCGGGGCTCGCAAGCCCGGCTCACTCCTCGCGCTCACCGTGCCGCATCCGTTCGCGACTGCGGGGCTCGCAAGCCCGGCTCACTCCTCGCGCTCACCCTTGCTCCAGGATGTGCGTGCGGTAGAAGGCCCAGGCGTCGCCGACCATGTCGTGCAGGGTCGGCTTCTGCGGCACCCAGCCCAGCTCGTCGCGGGCCAGCGCGGACGAGGCGACCAACTCGGCCGGGTCGCCGTCACGGCGCGGAGCCACCTCGACCGGCAGCTGGTGCCCGGTGACCTCGCGGACCACGTCGACGACCTGGCGGTTGGTGAAGCCGTTGCCGTTGCCCAGGTTGTAGATCCGGTGCTGGCCGCTGGTCGCCACGTCCAGTGCCAGCAGGTGCGCCCGAGCCAGATCGGCGACGTGGATGTAGTCGCGGACGCAGGTGCCGTCCACGGTGGGGTAGTCGTCGCCGAAGAGCTGGAGCTTCTCCCGTCGGCCGGCGGCAACCTCCAGCGCGATCGGGATCAGGTGCGTCTCCGGGTCGTGCCGTTCGCCGAGTGCGACGTCGCCGTCGAGGTGGGCGCCCGCCACGTTGAAGTAGCGCAGCGACACGGCGGCCAGCCCGTGCGCGATCGCCTCGGAGGTGAGCGCCATGTCGACGGCGAGCTTGGTCGCGCCGTACGTGTTGGTGGGCGCCTTGACCGCGGTCTCCGTGATGGGCAGTTCGGTGGGGTTGCCGTAGACGGCGGCGGTGGAGGAGAAGACCATTCGGGGCACCCCGGCGGCCCGGACCGCGTCGATCAGGGCGAGCGTGCCGATGGTGTTGTTCTGCCAGTACAGCTCCGGCTTGACCATCGACTCGCCGGCGGCGATCAGGGCGGCGAAGTGCAGCACCGCGTCGAAGCCGGCGTCCGGGGTGATGATGCGGGCGGCGTCGTGGATGGACGCCTCGACGTGGGTCGCGTCCGGGGCGAGCGCCTCGCGGTGGCCGGTGCGCAGGTCGTCCAGGACGACCACCTGGTGCCCCGCGTCGAGCAGCATCCGGGTCACTACGCTGCCGATGAACCCGGCGCCCCCGGTGACGAGCAGTTTCACGTCGTTGCCTCCTGCCTGGCCCGCCCGGGACGTGGCCCTTCGGTGATCACCCTAAGGCGGCGGTCGGCACCCGCGCCGACGCCACCGTCATCCCCATTCCATCATAATCTTTCACGATTAAACAGAGCCGAACATGCAGGGTCCGCTCCGTGTGATCCCCGGTGCGGTGGGCGTGGGGTGTCTACCATCTCTGTCATGCGGGAAGCGGCCCGTAGTGGGCTCCGGCGACGCGTGCGGGTGCGACCCCGCCGCGACCCCGGCCCGCTCGCCCGGGCCGTTGCCCGGGTGCTGGTCCGCGCCGCAGATGGTGCCACCCGACTCGTCACCGATCTGCTCGGGACCGGCCCGGCAGCCGGTCGGGAGCGCATCTCCGAGGCCGACCTGCGGGACCTGGTCGCGGCGAACACGGTGCTCGACCCGGATGAACGGCGGATCATCGACGAGGTCCTGGTGGCCGGCGCCAGCCTGATCCGCGAGGTGATGATGCCGCGTACCGAGGTGGTCTTCCTCCCGGCACGGCTGACCATCGCTGAGGCCGCCCGGCTGGTCCGCGCCGAAACGCACACCCGCTACCCGGTCACCGACGGCACCCACGACGACGTCGTCGGTTTCGTGCACCTACGCGACGTGCTGCTGCGCCCGGACGCCGACCCGTGCGTCACCGTCGGCGAGCTGGCCCGGGAGGTGAAGCGTCTCCCGGGCAGCAAACGGGTGCTCCCCGCGCTCACCGAGATGCGCCGGGAGGGCCAGCACCTGGCGGTGGTGGTCGACGAGTACGGCGGCACCGCCGGGATCGTCACCCTGGAGGACCTGATCGAGGAGTTGGTCGGCGAGATCCACGACGAGTACGACGCCACTCCGGACCCGGTGCACGCCGGCCTACCCGCCGTGGTGGACGGCCGCCTCAACCTGGCTGACTTCGCCGAACGGACCGGGTTGGCACTACCCGCCGGGCCGTACGAGACGGTCGGCGGGTTCGTGATGGCCGCGCTGGGCCGGCTCCCGGTTGCTGGTGACGAGGTGCCGGTGCCCGGTGAACCGGCCGACGTCGGTGCGCCCGAGACGGGTGACCTGCCGGGCGGCGGCTGGCTGTTGCGGGTGCTGGCATTGGACGGCCGCCGGGTGGCCCGGCTCGCGGTCTCCGCCGTGCGGGCGCCCGAGCAGCGGCACGAGCCCAACGCCGAGCAGCGGCACGAACCCAACGCCGTGCCGGCCCGGGAGATCGGCGCCGGTCCGGCGCGGGAGGCCGTGGCCGGGCCGCACCATCGGGTCGCGGCCGGGCCGACGCGCCGGGTCGGCGCCGGCGAACCACGCGAGGTCAGCACCCCGACACCGGCAGGCCGCAGCCGACCCGCCGGCCCGTCATGACGGACCCGGTTGCTTGCTGACAGAATTATCGCCATGTCCGACGTTCCCGCCCGCCCCCGCGTCTTCTCCGGCATCCAGCCGACGGCCGACTCGTTCCACCTCGGCAACTATCTGGGCGCGGTGCGGCACTGGGTGGCACTGCAGGACACCCACGACGCGTTCTACTGCGTGGTGGACCTGCACGCCATCACCGCTGGGCACGACCCGGCGCTGCTGCGCCAGCGGACCCGGGTGGCCGCCGCCCAGCTCTTCGCGGTCGGGCTCGACCCGGAACGCAGCACCCTGTTCGTGCAGTCGCAGGTGCCCGAGCACCCGCAGTTGGCCTGGGTGCTGGGCTGCATCACCGGCTTCGGCGAGGCCAGCCGGATGACCCAGTTCAAGGACAAGTCGCAGAAGCAGGGCAACGAGCGAGCCAGCGTCGGGCTGTTCACCTACCCCATCCTGCAGGCCGCCGACATCCTGCTCTACCAGGCCAACGCGGTGCCGGTCGGTGAGGACCAGCGCCAGCACCTGGAGCTCTCCCGGGATCTGGCCCAGCGGTTCAACTCGCTGTTCGGCCCGACGTTCACGGTGCCCGCGCCGCACATCGTCAAGGACACCGCGAAGATCACCGACCTGCAGGACCCGACCGCGAAGATGTCCAAGTCGTCGTCCTCGCCAGCCGGCATCATCGACCTGCTGGAAGATCCGGCCCGGTCCGCGAAGAAGATCCGGTCGGCGGTGACCGACACCGGTCGGGAGATCGTCTTCGACGCTGAGACCAAGCCGGGTGTGTCCAACCTGCTGACCATCCACTCGGCGCTCAGTGGTCGCGGCATCGACGAGCTGGTGGCCGCGTACGCGGGCCGCGGCTACGGCGACCTGAAGAAGGAGCTGGGCGAGGTCGTGGCGGACTTCGTCCGCCCGATCCAGGAGCGCACCCGCACCTACCTCGACGATCCGGCGCAGCTGGACAAGCTGCTCGCCGCGGGCGCGGAGAAGGCCCGCGCGGTCGCCGCGGCGACCCTGCGGTCCGCGTACGAGCGGGTCGGGTTCTTCCCGCCGGTGCGCGGCGAGTAGCGCCGCGGGGCAGGGGGACGGGTCGGTGGCCGGAGGGGCGGCGCGAAGCGTGGATCGCAGTGGCGGGGTGCCGCCGACCGGCGACACGATCCAGATCGGCATCGCGGTGGACATCCCCGAGCCGTGGGGCGCCCAGCTCACCCGGCGGCGGGTCGAGGCCGGTGACCCGCTCGCGGTGCCGGCGCACGTGACGTTGCTCGGGCCCACCGAGATCCGGACGGCCAACCTGCCCGCCGTCGAGCGGCACCTGGCCGCCGTCGCCGCCGCGCACCTGCCGTTCGCTCTGCACCTGCGGGGCACCGGCACGTTCCGCCCGGTCACCCAGGTGGTGTTCGTCGCGGTGGCCGCCGGGATCAGCGAGTGCGAGCTGCTGGCCGCAGCCATCACCGCGATGCCGGGCCTGCACCGCGAGGCTCGCTTTCCGTACCATCCGCACGTCACCGTGGCACAGGACGTGGCACCCGAGGCCCTGGACAAGGTGTACGAGGATCTGGCCGACTTCTCTGCGATGTTCGAGGTCGGCGCGTTCACCCTCTTCTCGCACAGCGGGCAGGCCCGGTGGCAGCCTCGTCGGGACTTCCGCCTCGGCGACTGAGCCGCTGGCGACGCGCCCGCCGGCGAGCATCGGAAGCCGGTTGCCACCACAGCGGTGGGATATCGGCGAGGATGATCGCGTGAACGTGATCGGCCGGATCGAAGCGGGCATCGACCGCTGGGTGAGCGCCGCGCGCCACCGGTCAGGGCTCTTCGATCACGTGTGGCGGGCCGGCGCCCTGTACGCCGAGGTGCTGGCCGGGCGGCTGGCCGCGGCGATCGCCTATTACGGCTTCTTCGCCGTGTTCGCCCTCGCCCTGGTCGCGTACTCCATCTTCGGCGCGATCCTCGAGGACAACGACGAGGTCAGCGCGGCGGCAGCCGAATTCCTCAAGGAGAACCTGCCGTTCCTGGACGCGCAGCAGATCGCCAACTCCAGTAACACCGTTGGTGTGGTCGGCCTGGTCATCCTGGTCTTCACCGGGAGCGGGTGGGTGGAAGCCATCCGCTCCTCGCAGCGGTTGATGTACGCGCTCAACCAGCAGCCGGGCAACCTGGTGGTGCGCCGGCTGGTCGACCTGGGCGTGATGATCGGTGTCTTCGTGCTGCTCGGCGTCTCGGTCGCGGCAGTGGACGCGTTGGAGTCGCTGCTGCGTTTCCTGCTGCGTAGCACCGGGTCGGTCGGTCTGACCACGATCAGCGCGGTGCTCAGCGTGCTGGTCAACGCGGTGCTCGCCACCGCGTTGCTGCTCGCGGTGCCCCGGCTGCGGATGACCCGGTCCCGGCTGCGTCCGGTGGTGCTGCTGGTGGCGGTCGGCATCACACTGTTGAACACGGTCGGGCGGTACTACGTGGTGCGTACCGAGCGCAATCCCGCGTACACCGTGGTGGCCGGCGCCGTCGGTCTGCTGCTCTACCTCTACCTGCTCAACCAGTTGGTGCTGTTCGGCGCGGCGCTTCTCGCGACCAGCACGAACGGGCGGGTGGTGGACCTGGCGGAGCCCACCCCGCCGGCGGCTGTCGACGAGGGCAGCGATCCCGGTACGCCGGGCGGTGCGGGCTGATGACGGAAGGTGTGCAGGTGCTGATCTCGGTCGACCCGGACTCGTCGGTGCCCCCGTACGAGCAGGTGCGCGGGCAGCTCGCCGAGCTGATCGGCGACGGCCGCCTGCCCGTCGGCAGCCGGCTGCCCACCGTTCGGCAGCTCGCTGCGGACCTGCGGCTGGCCGCCAATACGGTGGCCCGGGCATACCGGGAGTTGGAGGGTGCCGGGTTGCTGGAGACCCGGGGGCGCAACGGCACCTTCGTCGCCCCCGGTCGGGACGACGCCGTCGACCGGCTGCACCAGGCGGCGGCCGGTTACGCGGCCGAGGCGGCTCGGCTCGGCGTACCGCAGGCCACCGCGCTCGCCCTGGTCCGCGCCGCACTGGACGCCGTCCGCCCCGGCTGACCGGCGGCGGATCGGCCGCCGGACGGGCGGTACTGCGCTGAACCGCGTCCGGCGCTCGCGTTCGCGGCCCATGATGAGCCGGTGGGCGCACTCATGACACTGGACCTGCCGGCTGACTCGCCGCTCCTCGGCCTGCCGTGGATCATCACCTTCGGTCCGCTCGGTGACCTCGACGAGTGGGAGCCGGTGGTCTGCGGGCCGTACGAGCGGCCGCACGCGTTGGCACTGGCCGAGGCGGTGGTGGCCGACGAGCAGCTGATGGCCGTGGTGGAGCCACTGCTGCCGGCGCTGTCCGCCGACGAGATCCGCAGCGAGATCGCCGCCGCGCAGGTCGCCGCCGAGGACGAGGCCCGGCAGGTCGAGAGCGCCGATCTGTACGGCGACTTCGAGGACGTGATCGACGAGGAGTTGGACGCCGCCGCGGACGAGGCGGGTCACGGTGAGCCCGTCGAGCCCCCGGACGAGGCCGAGGTGCGCGCGGGCTTCACCCGGATCGCGGCGCTGCTCACCGCGAAGTGAGCGGCCTTCGGGCGGGGGACACCGCGCGCCCACCGGTGCGGACTTGGTCAGCGGGTCGGTGCGCTGTCCAGCACGCAGAACTCGTTTCCCTCGGGATCGGCGAGCACCGTGAACTGCTCGGTCCCGCTCTGCCCGACGTCCACGTGCCGCGCGCCGAGCCCGATCAGCCGCCGTACCTCGGCCTGTGGGTCACCGTCGGCGACCAGGTCGAGGTGCAGCCGGTTCTTGCTCCGCTTGGTCGTGCCGGAGCCCTGCAACCAGACGGTGGGCGCCGTTGCGGAAGGCTGGCCCGGGGGCCAGAGCTTGGCGCTGCCGTCGTCGCCCTGCTCGGTCTCGTAGCCGAGGGCCGCCGACCAGAACGCGGCCATGAGGTTCACGTTTTCGACGTCGATCGTGCACTGTGCCATCCGTACCACCATGAGGCCTGCGGTACCCACGGCGGCCACGGAGCACACCTCGGCGCAGACGGACACCGGCGCCGCGCGGAGCGGGCCCCGCGTGGCGCCGGCGCCACCTCACCCCCCACCACAAGGGGCCGGTAGCCCAGTCGCCCGTCGGCGCGGAGCACAACGGACGACCAGGTCGAGAACGGGTTACCCGCTCAGCGCCGTTCCAACCAGGCGGCCGCGTCAACGGGCAGCAGGTGGCCCGAGCCCTGCCCGGTGAGCGTGTCGCTGGCGACGACCGGCTGGCCGTACCCGTTGATCAGGACCGGCGCACCGCTGAGGTTGACCACGCAGGTCAGCACGGTTTCGCCGGCGGTGCGGGAGAAAGCCAGCACGCCCGGTCCAGCCTCCAGCCAGGTGACCCCGTCGGCGTCACCGGCCAGCGCCGGGTGCTCGTGGCGGATCCGCAGCGCGGCCCGGTACAACTCCAGCGTCGAGCCGCGCACGCCGGTCTGCGCGGTGACGGACAGGGCCCGCCAGGTCGCCGGGGCGGGCAGCCAGCTCACCTCGCTGCCGGTCGGCCCGAAGCCGTACGGGGCCACCTCGCCGCTCCACGGGATGGGCACCCGGCAGCCGTCGCGGCTCTCGCCGGTCCGCAGGAACGCGGGGTCCTGGCGCAGCTCGTCGGGGAGGTCGAGGACCTCGGGCAGGCCCAGCTCCTCACCCTGGTAGAGGTAGGCACAGCCGGGCAGGGCGAGCATCAGCAGGCTCGCGGCGCGGGCCCGGCGCAGCCCCTCAGCGCCGTCGCCGTAGCGGGTGACGTGCCGCTGCTTGTCGTGGTTGGACAGCACCCAGGTGGTGGGGGCGCCGACCACGGCCGCCTCGGCCAAGGCCGTGTCGATCACCTTGCGGAACGAGTCAGCGGACCAGGTGGCGTCGAGGAAGTCGAAGCTGAACGCCTGGTGCAGCTCGTCCGGGCCGATGTAGCGGGCCAGGCGTTGCGGGGTCTCGGCCCACGCCTCGGCGACCGCCATCCGGCCGCCCGGGTAGCTGTCCAGGATGGGCCGCCAGGCGCGGTAGATCTCGTGCACCTCGTCCTGGTCGAAGTAGGGCAGCCGGCCCTTGCCGAGCAGTTCGACCTGGCGCTGGCCGGTGGTCATCGTGTTGAAGCCGACGTCCGGCAATCCCTCGGCCTTGATCATGCCGTGCGCCACGTCGACGCGGAATCCGTCCACGCCCCGGTCCAGCCAGAACCGCAGCACATCCTCGAACTCGGCGCGGACCTCGGGGTGCCGCCAGTTCAGGTCCGGCTGGGCCGGGTCGAACAGGTGCAGGTACCACTGGCCGTCGGCGATCCGCGTCCAGGCGGGGCCGCCGAAGATGCTCTCCCAGTCGTTCGGGGGCAGCTCGCCGTGCACGCCCCGGCCGTCGGCGAAGAGGTAGCGTGCCCGCTCCGGCGAGCCGGGGCAGGCGGCGAGGGCGGCGGTGAACCAGCGGTGTGCGCTGGAGGTGTGGTTGGGGACCAGGTCGACGATGATCCGCAGGCCGAGGGCGTGCGCGTCGGTGATCATCGCGTCGAAGTCGGCGAGGGTGCCGAACATCGGGTCGACGTCCCGGTAGTCGGCGACGTCGTAACCGCCGTCGACCATCGGGGAGGCGTAGAAGGGGGTCAGCCAGAGCGCGTCCACCCCGAGGTCGTGCAGGTACGGCAGGCGCTGCCGGATGCCCTGGAGGTCACCGGTGCCGTCGCCGTCGCTGTCGGCGAAGCTGCGGACGTAGACCTGGTAGACGACTGCGGAGCGCCACCAGTCGTCGTCGGTGCTGCGGGGCGGGGTGGCGGTGCTGGCGGTCATCGGTGGCGGTCCCCGTTTTCCTTGCGCTTGGGCTCGGTTGTCAGAGCAATATGCCGGCCCGCCGTTGCAAGAGTCAAGCAGATCTTGCGTAAGAGAGTCGGGCGGTGCTCGGAACGACCGCGGTGGAGCCGCGCACCACCAGTTCCGGGCGGAACAGGTACTCCGAGTGCGGGGCGCCGTGCCCGTTGATCTCGTCCACCAGGGCCCGGACGGCGGCCACCGCCATTGCGATGACCGGCTGCCGCATGGTGGTCAGCGGCGGGTCGGTGAAGGCCATCAGCGGTGAGTCGTCGTAGCCGACCACGGAGAGGTCGTCGGGCACCGCGAGGCCGCGTTGGCGGGCCGCCCGGACCGCGCCGAGCGCCATCAGGTCGGAGCCGCAGACCACCCCGGTGACGCCGCGGTCCAGCAGCCGACCGGCGGCTGCCTCACCACCCTCCACACCGAACAACGACAGCTCGGCCAGTGGTCCCAGATCGGCTTCGGCGACGCCGGCCAGTCGGGTCATCGCCGAGCGCCAGCCGGCCACCTTGCGCTGCACCGGGACGAACCGGTCCGGGCCCGTGATCAGCCCGATCCGTCGGTGCCCGAGCGCCACCAGATGGGCGACGGCCAGCTCGGCCGCCTCCCGGTCGTCGCAGGAGACGAAGGGTGCGCCGATGTTGGGCACGTACCCGTTGATCATCACGACCGGCAGCGGCCGGGCCAGCAGCGCCCGGTAGCGGTCGTGGTTGGCGGCGGTGTCGGCGTGCAGCCCGGAGACGAAGACGATCCCGGAAACCTGCCGATCCAGCAGCATCTCCACGTACTCGTCCTCGGTCACGCCGCCAGCGGTCTGGGTGCAGAGCACCGGCGTGAATCCGCTCTGCGCCAGTGTCGACTCGATGACCTGGGCGAAGGCGGGGAAGATCGGGTTGTCCAGCTCCGGCACCACCAGGCCGACCAGGCCGGCGCTGCGCTTGCGCAGCCGGGCGGGGCGTTCGTAGCCGAGCACGTCGAGGGCGGTGAGGACGGCCTGCCGGGTCTCCGGGGCCACGCCGGGGCGGTCGTTGAGCACCCGCGACACCGTGGCCTCGCTGACTTCGGCCTGCTGGGCGATGTCGGACAGTCGAGCGCGCATGGCGGCACTTTAGCCCACCGGCAAGTTCTTGCGGGGTGCTCTGCAAGCCCTTCCATTACTTGCAACCTCTTGCTAACGTCCCCGCAACATGCGAGAGCAGCGGCGCAGCATCGATGCGCCGGATGGCAAGAACTTCCAGAGGTTCCCACTGGCGGGCCGCCCTTCCCCCGGCGGACCCGCCATGACGACAGGAGTACCGATGCGCATCCGTACCGCGGGTGTGGTCGCCCTCTTCGCGCTGGCGCTCGCCGCCTCCGGCTGTGGCGGCGACAGCGACGAGCCGGCCGCGAACTCATCCCCCAAGGCGGCCGGTGGCAAGCTCGTGATCTGGGCGGACGACAAGCGCACCGCCGCCCTCAAGCCGTTCGCCGACAAGTTCGGCCAGGAGAACGGGGTCACCGTCGAGGTCCAGGCCGTCAGCAAGGACCTGCAGACCAACTTCGTCAGCGCCTCCCAGCAGGGCAGCGGCCCGGACGTGGTGGTCGGCGCGCACGACTGGATCGGCAACCTGGTGCAGAACGGCGCCATCGACCCCGTGCAGCTCGCCGCCGAGCAGAAGAGCGCGTTCAACGAGACCGCCATCAAGGCGGTCACGTTCAACGGCCAGCTCTACGGTGTGCCGTACGCGCAGGAGAACCTGGCGCTGATCCGCAACACCGAGCTGGCGCCCAACGCCCCGACGACCGTCGAGGACCTGGTCGCCACCGGGAAGAAGCTCAAGGCGGCCAAGAAGACCACCGAGACGCTCTGCCTCCAGGTCGGCCAGAACGGCGACGCGTACCACGTCTACCCGCTGTACACCTCGGCCGGCGGCTACCTCTTCGGCACCGGCGCGAACGGCGACTACGACCCGAAGGACCTGGGCGTGGGCAAGCCCGAGTCGATCGAGGCCTTCAAGAAGATCGGCGCGTTGGGCGAGAAGGGCGAGGGCGTGCTCAAGCGCTCCATCTCGGACACCAACTCGATCGCCACCTTCACCGGCAAGAAGTGCGCGTACCTGGTCTCCGGGCCGTGGGCGGTGGCCGACGTGAAGAAGGCCAACATCAAGTACGACATCTCCGCCATCCCCGGCTTCGCCGGTGGCAAGGAGGCCCAGCCGTTCGTGGGTGTGCAGGCGTTCTACGTCGCCGCCAAGGCCAAGAACAAGGCGTTGGCCCAGGAGTTCGTGGCCAACTACACCACGACCCCCGAGTTGGCCGTCGCGCTCTACAACGCCGAGTCCCGGCCGCCGGCGCTGACCGCCGCCCTCGACCAGGTCAAGGGCAGTGACCCTGACCTGGCCAAGTTCCAGGAGGCCGGCAAGAACGGGCAGGTGCTCCCGGCCATCCCGGCGATGGCCGCGATCTGGGACCCGTTCGGCAAGGCCGAGGCCGCCGTCGTCGGTGGGGCCGACCCGACCAGCACCATCACCGCGGCGGGCAAGACCATCGCCAGCCAGATCAAGTAATGAGTACGCCGCTGTCCGGCCCGGGGTCCGCCACGCGGACTCCGGGCCGGGAGCCCGCCGGCTCCCCACCCCCGCGCTCCCGTGCCAGCCGGGATCACGCCCCGATCACCGTGACCGGCCTCGCCGGCAAGGTGCTCCTGCTCGGCCTGACCGCCGGTCTGGCGGTCTGGGCGGCCTTCCCGCTCATCGCCGCCGAGATGTGGGCCGGCCTGGCCATGCTGGCGGCGTCCACCGCCGGGCTGTTCTACCTGTATCTCACCCGCCGGCACATCCCGGCCAAGTACCTGGTCCCGGGCACCCTGTTCCTGATCGCCTTCCAGGTCTTCCCGGTGCTCTACACCGCGAGCACCGCCTTCACCAACTTCGGGGACGGGCACCGGGGCAGCAAGGACGACGCCATCGTCGCGATCCAGTCCTCGTCCGTCACCCAGGTGCCCGGCTCCGCCGAGTACGCCCTGTCGATCGCCACCACCGGCGACCCGGCCACCGGCCCGCTGGTCTTCCTGGTCACCGACCCGGGCACCGGCACGGTCTCCGTCGGCGACACCGGGGGCCTGCGGCAACTCGACGCCGCCGACGTCACGGTCGCCACGGGCGGCAAGGTCACCGCCGCCGACGGCTACACCGTGCTGAACTTCGGCCAGGCCAGCGCCCGCAGCAAGGAGATCACCGACCTGGTGGTCCCCACCGCCGGTGGCGCGCTGCGCTCCAGTGGCCTGTCCCGCGCGTACGAGGGCAAGGCGGTGCGGGCGTACGACGCTGCCTGCGACTGCGTCCGGGACACCGAGACCGGGCAGACCTGGGCCGCCGACGCCGAGGTGGGCGCCTTCGTCGCCGCCGACGGCGAGCGTCTCGCCCAGGGCTGGAAGGTCAACGTCGGGCTGAACAACTTCACCCGGGTGCTCACCGACGAGAACATCTCCGGCCCGTTCCTCGGCACCCTGATCTGGAACTTCGCCTTCGCCATCGGCTCCACCGGCGGGACGTTCCTGCTCGGCATGCTGATCGCGCTCGTGCTGCACTCGCCCCGGATGCGCGGCACCAACGTCTACCGGGTGTTGCTGGTCCTGCCGTACGCCATGCCGTCGTTCGCGATGCTGCTGGCCTGGCGGGACATGTTCAACGCCGACTTCGGCCTGGTCAACAGTCTGTTCGGCCTGGATGTGGACTGGTTCGGTCAGGCGTGGACGGCGCGCTTCGCGGTCATCCTGGTGCAGCTCTGGCTCGGGTACCCGTACATGTTCCTGGTGGCCACCGGCGCGTTGCAGGCCATCCCGCGCGAGCTGACCGAGGCCACCTCGGTCGACGGGGCCTCGGCCTGGCAGTCCTTCCGCGCGGTCACCCTGCCGCTGCTGCTCGTCGCGCTCTCCCCGCTGCTGATCTCGTCGTTCGCGTTCAACTTCAACAACTTCAACGCGATCTACCTGACCACCGAGGGTGCGCCCTTCCCGGCCGACAACCCGACAAACGGCGCCACGGACCTGCTGATCACGTACACCTATCGGCTCGCCTTCGGCGGGCAGGGCGCGCAGTTCGGCTTCGCCGCCGCGATCTCGCTGTTCATCTTCGCCATCGTCGCGGTGGTCTCCGCGGTCAGCTTCCGGCGGACCCGCAAGCAGGAGGAGGTCTACGCGTGACAACGGTCAACCACAACCTGGCGGCCCGGCGACGTGGCCGCTGGTTCGCCCAGGTCGGCTGGCGGCACCTGGTCGCCGTGCTCGCCGTGCTGTTCAGCCTGTTCCCGATCGTGTTCGTGCTCTCCGCCGCGCTCAACCCGCTCGGCACGCTCTCCACCACCGATCTGGTGCCGACCGGCGGGATATCGCTCGGCAACTTCGGTGGGCTGTTCGAGCGGACCGCGTTCGGGCGGTGGTTCCTCAACTCGTTGCTGATCGCCGGGGTGGCGGCGTTCGCGTCGGTGTTCCTCTCCGCGCTCGCCGCGTACGCCTTCTCCCGGATGCGGTTCCGCGGCCGCCGGGTGGGGCTGCTGTCGCTGCTCCTGATCCAGATGTTCCCGCAGTTCCTGGCGATCGTGGCGATCTACCTGATCTTCGGCACGATCACCGACCTGTGGCCGTCGATCGGCTTCAACACCCCCTGGGGTCTGCTGCTGCTCTACCTGGGTGGCGCGCTCGGCGTGAACACCTGGCTGATGAAGGGCTTCTTCGACACCCTGCCTCGGGAGTTGGACGAGTCGGCGACCATGGACGGCGCGTCGCACGCCCAGATCTTCTTCCAGATCATGCTGCCACTGGTGGCGCCGATCCTGGCGGTGGCCGGGCTGCTGGCCTTCATCGGCACCATCAACGAGTTCCTGATGGCCAACGTGTTCCTCACCAGCACCGACTCCAAGACCCTGGCGGTCGGGATGTACGGCATGTTGCAGGGCAACGAGCGCAACAACAACTTCGGCCTCTTCGCGGCCGGCACCCTGCTCACCGCGATCCCCACCGTGCTGGTCTTCCAGTTCCTCCAGCGCTACATCGTCTCCGGGCTGACCGCCGGAGCGGTGAAGGGGTAGCCAGACCCTGACGAGTACGTCCGAGAGGAAGACCTGCCGTGCAACCCCACCACGACGGATCCCCGCTCTACGTTCCCCAACAGGAGCCCACGCTGGGGGAGATCGTCGACGTCTTCGTCCGGGTGCCGGCCGGTGCCGATGTGAGCCAGGTGCACGTACGCACCACCGGTGACGGTGAGCCCCGTTTCGGGGAAGCCACCGTGGACCGTGTCGACGGCGACGAGGTCTGGTGGCGGGCCGAGGTCGAGGTCCGCAACCCGGTGAGCAACTACCGCTTCCTGCTCTCCGGCCGCGGCGGACCCCGGTGGCTGAACGCCGCCGGACCAGCCGACCACGACGTGCCCGACCACGGCGACTTCAGGCTGGTCACCCATGCCCCGCCGCCGGCCTGGGCGCGGGACGCGCTGATCTACCAGATCTTCCCGGACCGGTTCGCCCGCTCGGCGGCGGCCGACACCCGGCCGTTGCCGGACTGGGCGATCCCGTGCGACTGGGACACCCCGGTCGTCGGGCGCGGCCCGGAGACGCCGCACCAGTTCTACGGCGGCGACCTGGACGGCATCGCCGAGCGGCTGGACCACCTGGACCGGCTCGGGGTGAACACGGTCTACCTGACCCCGATCTTCCCGGCCCGATCCAACCACCGCTACGACGCGGCCAGCTTCGACCGGGTCGATCCGCTGCTCGGCGGGGACGCCGCGCTGGCCCGACTCGCGGACGCGGTACGCGCCCGGGGTTGGCGGCTGATCGGCGACATCACCAGCAACCACACCGGCGACGCGCACGACTGGTTCACCGTCGCGTCCTCGGACGTGCACGCGCCCGAGCGGGGGCTGTACTACTTCGACGAGACCACCGGGGACTACGAGTCCTGGAACGGTGTCACGTCCCTGCCGAAGCTGAACTGGGGTAGCGCCGAGCTACGCCGCCGATTCGCGAGCGCCGACGACGCGGCGCTGCGCCGCTGGCTGCGACCGCCGTACGCGTTGGACGGGTGGCGGGTCGACGTCGCGAACATGACCGGTCGGCGGGGTGTCGACGCGTACACCCACGAGGTGGCGGCACTGCTGCGCACCGTGCTCGTGCGGGACCGGCCGGACGGGCTGCTGATGGCCGAGCACGGCCACGACCACACCGGCGACCTGGACCGCGACGGCTGGCACGGCACGATGAACTACGTCGGCTTCACCGACCCGGTCTGGTCCTGGCTGCGGCACGGCGACCAGCCGGTACCGAACTTCCTCGGCACCCCGGGCGGTGTGCCCCGGCGGGACGCCCGCACGGTGCTGGCCACCATGGACGCCTACCGGTCGCTGATCTCCTGGCGCTCGTACGCGCACTCCTGGCAACTGCTCGGCTCACACGACTCGGCCCGGATTCGGACGGTGGTCGGCGACGCGGCCCGGCAGGAGGTGGCCGCTGGCCTGCTCGCCACGATGCCCGGCACCCCGATGATTTTCGCGGGGGACGAGCTGGGCCTGACCGGCACCAACGGCGAGTCCTCGCGTACCCCGATGCCGTGGCACCGGCCGCGGAGCTGGGACGCGGGCACCTTCGCCGCGTACCGGTCGCTGCTCGCGTTGCGTCGTGCCGAGCCCGCACTACGCCACGGTGGCCTGCGCTGGCTGCATCACGATCCGGACACTCTGATCTTCCTGCGGGAATCGCCGATGGGTGCGGTGCTGGTGCTGGCCCGGCGGTCGACCGCCGAACCGGTCCGGCTCACCGGGCTCGGGGTCGGCGAGAACCTGTACGGCGGCGCGCCCGCGCTGCGGCCCGGCCCGGACGGTGCGGTGACGCTGCCCGGCGACGGCCCCACCTTCCAGGTCTGGCGGCTGGGCTGAGTTCGGGCTCGCGCTCCTGCTGGTCGGTGCGACGGTTCGCCGCCGGGGTTCAGGACGATCGCGGGGTCGCGCCGAGCAGGGCCGCCACCCCGGTCAGGTAGGTCGCGCGGTCCGGGACGCCGGTCAGCAGGCGCTGGATGAACCAGCCCGGGACCAGGCCGAACAGCGCCGCTCCGGTGGCCGCCGGGTCGGCGTCGGCGGGGAGTTCGCCGGACCGCTGGGCCCGCCGGACCAGGGCCGTGAAGTGCTCGCGGAAGCCCGTGTACGTCTCGGCGACGAAGGCGGCCAGTGCCGGGTCGCGCTGCGACTCGCCCCAGACCTGGATCGCGATGCGCAGCGCACCATCCTCGTCGAGCTGGGTCTCGATGTACGCCAGCACCCGGTCGAGCACCGCCAGCAGCGGCAGCGGCGGGTCCTGCCGGGTCAGCTCGGTGAGCACCTGACCCGCACCGCCGATCGCCTGCTCGGCGATCGCGTTGATCAGGTCGGTCTTGCTCGGGAAGTAGCGGTAGACCGCGCCCACCGAGAGATCGGCCTCGGCGATCACGTCCTGCATCGAGGTGCGGTGGAAGCCCTCCCGCAGGAAGCACCGGCGGGCGGCCTCGACGATCTGCCGGCGGCGGGCGGTGCGGTGTTCTTCGGAGACCCGTGGCACGTCGCACAGTGTAAAGCGAACATTCGTTCTTGACGCATCGACGGCTCACGGCGCACTCTTCTATCAGAGAACGAGCGTTCGTTTTAGGAGATTGCCATGTCCCCGTCGCCCACCCGCAGCCGCTCGCCGTTGCAGCTCGCCCTCCTGGTCGCCGTCCTGGCGGTGGCGGTGCAGGCGCTGCTCGTACCACTCTTCGCCGCTCCGGCGGCCAACCTCGCCCCCCGCGACCTGCCGATCGCCGTTGCCGGGCCGGCACCGGTGGCCGGGGACCTGGCCGGCCGGCTCACCGCGGCCCGGCCCGGCGCGTTCGCGGTGACCACCCTGCCGGACGCCGAAGCGGCCGACCGGGCGCTGCGCGACCGCGAGGTCTACGCGGCCTTCGTCGCCGGCCCGGACGGCGTGGCCCTGCATACCGCGCCGGCCGCCAGCCCGACGGTCGCCGCACTGCTCGCTGAAGCGGCCGGGCAGGTCTCCGCCGGCCGGCCGGTGCCGGTGGTGTCGGTGGTCCCCGCCGATCCGGACGACCCCCGGGGCGCCGGATTCGCCGCCGGCTTCCTGCCGTTCGCGATGACCAGCCTGCTGGCCGGTGCGCTGCTGACCCTCCTCGTGCGCGGGCGGACCGCCCGGCTGGCCGGGTTGGCGGCCTACGCCGTGCTCGCCGGGGTGGCGGGCGTCGTCGTGCTGCACGACTGGCTTGGCGTGATCGACGGGGGCCGGCTCGCCGAGGGGAGCGTGATCGGCCTCTTCGCGCTCGCCGCCGCGGCCACCGTCGCCGGGCTGGGTGCGGTGCTCGGCCGGCTGGGGATCGGGCTCGGCGCACTGCTGGTGTTCCTGGTCGGCAACCCGCTCTCGGCCGTCTCCGCCGCTCCCGAGCTGCTGCCGCAGCCCTGGGGCGAGATCGGGCAGTGGCTGCCGGTCGGCGCGGGCGGCACCGCGCTGCGCTCCGCCGCCTTCTTCGGTGGCGCCGATGCCGGGCAGGCGGTGGCGATCCTCGCCGGATACGCCGTGGCGGGGCTGCTCCTGGTGCTGTTCGCCCGGCGGGCCGGATCGGCGCCGGTGGCCGGCGGTCCGGCGGCCGAGCGCTCCGCGGTGGCCGCGGCCTGATCGCTCCGTCCGCAGGCCGGGTGCCTAACTCGTCGGGCCGGGGCGCGCCGCGCCGGCCGCCCCCCTACTACAAAGTGTCGTTGATAGGGGAGGATGTGTCCCGTGGAAGCACTGAGGCTGATCCTTCTCTACGTCCATCTCATCGGGTTCGCGTTGCTGCTGGGCGGTTCGATCGCCCAGTACGTCAGTGGCCGGCTGCGGATCAACGCGGCCATGCTCTGGGGCGCCGTGATCCAGTTGCTGACCGGTATCGGGCTCAGCGCGCCGCTGCGCGACGGGGACGAGCCGGCGCCGGCGAAGCTTGTTACCAAGCTCGTCATCGCGGTGCTGATCTTCGTAATGGTCTTCTTCTCCCGGAAGCGGGACGTGGTAAACCGTGGTCATTTCCTCGCGATCGTCGGTCTGACCCTGGTCAACGCGGCGGTCGCGGTCTTTTGGCGGTAACGTCCGGAGAGGGAGCCGCCCCCGAAAAACGGACGTTGCGGACGCCTCGGCGCTTGCTTACCAGCACGAAGAGTGACTTGCCCCACGCAAGGGTTACACCCGGGTAACAGGCGCTCAACAGTCGTGCACGATTGTCGGCCGGTGGGTGGGCGCGGGCGTACGCTCCCGTCCGTAACGTGGGACAGCCGGCGGCACACCGCAGGTCGGCTGATGGGCTGCCACCGCACTAGGCGCGGTGTGCAATGGGAAGGAGACGTCTTGCGCTCGGTGCGTGGGATGCGGATCGCCTCGATCTTCGCGGTGGGTGGGCTCGCGCTCACCGCCGCCGCGTGTGGCGAGGCCCCCAAGGATGACAACAACGCCGGCGGTGGCGCCAGCAAGTTCAGCGCCTGCATGGTGACCGACGTCGGCGGCATCGACGACAAGTCGTTCAACACCTCGGCCTGGAAGGGTCTGCAGGAGGCCAAGGCCGCCAACGACAACATCGACATCAAGTTCGTCGCGTCGAAGGCCGAGGCCGACTACGAGCCGAACCTGACGCAGTACGTCAACCAGAAGTGCAACTTCATCCTCGCGGTCGGTGGCCTGATGGCCAACGCCACCTCGAAGATCGCCAAGGCCAACCCGAACCAGGAGTTCGGCATCGTCGACGCGAACCCGGGTGACGCCAACGTCTACCCGATGCAGTTCGACACCGCGCAGGCCGCGTTCCAGGCTGGTTACCTGGCCGCCGGGATGAGCAAGACCGGCAAGGTGGGCACCTACGGTGGTCTGCCGATCCCGCCGGTGACCATCTTCATGGACGGCTTCGTCGACGGCGTGGCGTACTACAACACCACCAAGGGCAAGAACGTCCAGGCGCTGGGTTGGAACAAGGAGACCCAGAAGGGCTCCTTCACCAACGACTTCGCCAAGCAGGACGAGGGCAAGAAGGTCTCCGACGCGCTGGTCGCCCAGGGCGCGGACATCATCATGCCGGTCGCCGGCGGCTCCGGCCTCGGCACCACCGCCGCCGCGAAGGCCTCGGGCGGCAAGTACAGCACCATCTGGGTGGACGTCGACGGCTGCGAGAGCACCCCGGACTGCTCGGCGATCATCACCACCGTGGTCAAGAACATCCCGGAGGCCGTCAAGGAGGCCGTGCTCAAGGCCGCCGCCGGCGACAAGCTGCCGGCCAAGCCGGGCTTCGTCGGCACCCTGGCCAACACCGGCGTCTCGATCGCCCCGTACCACGACTTCGACAGCAAGGTTCCGGCCGAGCTGAAGGCCGAGGTCGACAAGATCAAGGCGGACATCGCCGCGGGCACCATCACCGTCACCTCCAAGGCTCAGCCGACCAAGTGACGACCGGCCGGCCCCTCCGGTGAGATCATCACCAGGGGGGCGGCAGGGAACAGGTACGACCGATCCGGCCGCTCTGGCCCTGCGGGTGACCCGCCGGGTCGGAGCGGCCGGTCGCGCACCACGGCGGCCGGTCCGGTCCGGTCTGACGGCAGCTACGCTGCACCATCGCTCGCACTCCAGGAGGTTGCGCTGAGACTCGAACTGCGCGGCATCACCAAACGGTTCGGTGATCTGGTCGCCAACGACCACATCGACCTGACGGTGGAGCCTGGAGAGATTCACGCCCTGCTCGGCGAGAACGGCGCGGGCAAGTCGACCCTGATGAACGTGCTCTACGGGCTCTACCAGCCCGACGAGGGCGAGATCCTGGTCGACGGCAAGCCGTTGAAGTTGAAGGGCCCGTCCGACGCGATCGGGGCTGGGATCGGCATGGTGCACCAGCACTTCATGCTGGTGCCGGTCTTCACCGTCGCCGAAAACATCATGCTCGGCGCCGAGCAGGTCAGAGGCGGCATCGCCGGTTTCCTGGACCGGCGGCGCGCCCGGCGCGAGGTCACCGAGGTGTCCGAGCGCTACAACCTGCGGGTCGACCCGGACGCGGTGATCGAGGACCTGCCGGTCGGCATCCAGCAGCGCGTCGAGATCGTCAAGGCGCTCACCCGCGACGTCGACCTGCTCATCCTGGACGAGCCGACCGCCGTGCTCACCCCTCAGGAGACCGAGGAACTGCTGACGGTCATGCGGTCGCTCAAGGCGGCCGGCAAGTCGATCGTCTTCATCACCCACAAACTTGGCGAGGTCAAGGCCATCGCCGACCGGATCACGGTGATCCGGCGTGGAAAGACCGTCGGCACCGCCTCGCCGGAGGCCAGCCGGGACGAGCTGGCCGCGCTGATGGTCGGCCGTAACGTCCGGCTCACTGTGGACAAGTCCCCGGCCACGCCGGGTGACCCGGTGCTGGAGGTGAGCGGGCTGGTCGTCGACGACGACCGGCAGATCCGCGCGGTCGACGGTGTGGACCTGACGGTGCGCGCGGGCGAGGTGCTCGGCGTGGCGGGCGTACAGGGCAACGGTCAGACCGAGCTGATCGAGGCGATCATGGGCCTGCGGCCGGTGCTCGCCGGCACGGTCAGTTTGGTCGGCGACCGGATCGACGGCTGGACGCCGAAGAAGGTGCTCCGCGCGGGCGTCGGCTATGTGCCCGAGGACCGCAGCGTGGACGGCCTGGTCAAGGAGTTCAGCGTCGCCGAGAACCTGGTGCTGGACATCTACGACCGGCCGCCGTTCGGTTCCGGGCTCGCGCTCAAGCCGGACGCGATCGCAGCCTCGGCGAAGGAGCGGATCGAGCAGTTCGACGTCCGCACCTCATCGGCCGAAGCGGCCGTGGGCACCCTCTCCGGCGGTAACCAGCAGAAGGTGATCGTGGCCCGGGAGCTGTCCCGGCCGCTGAAGCTCTTCATCGCCGCCCAACCGACCCGTGGCGTCGACGTCGGGTCGATCGAGTTCATCCACAGCCGGATCATTCGCGAGCGGGACATCGGCACCGCCGTCATGGTGGTCTCCAGCGAACTCGACGAGGTGATCGGGCTGGCCGACCGGATCGCGGTGATGTACCGCGGTCGGATCATCGGCATCGTCGGCCCGGACACCCCCCGTGAGGAGATCGGCCTGCTGATGGCCGGTATCAGCCCGGACGCGGCCCACGAGCGCGGTACGGATGCCGTGCCGACCGACGGCGCGGCTACCGACGGGAGCCCGGCGAGCGACGCGGGCTCCGTGAACGAGGACGAGGCATGAGCGACCCCACCCCGCAGTCCGGTTCGCCGGACAAGGAACCGGCGAGCGAGGCGCAGGCCGCGCAGAACGCGCTCGGCAACACCGAGCAGGCGGAGAAGGCGACCAAGCCCGGCCCGTCGACGCCCGAGCCGGAGCCGGAGCCGAAGCCGAGCCTGGGCCGGTTGTTCCTGGACAACCTCTGGGCGGCCAACACCTTCACGGTGACCCTGCTGTCGCTGGTGCTGGCGATCGTGGTCGGCGCGGTGCTGATGATCATTTCTGATCCGGCGGTGCTCTCCACCTACTCGTACATCACCGCGCGTCCGTCCGACGCGTTCAGCGCCAGCTGGACGCTGGTCAGCGAGGCGTACGCGAACCTGTTCAAGGGCTCGGTCTTCGACCCGGAGGCGTTCGCCGGCTGGTTGAACGGCACCAACAGCTGGCAGGCCGTGCTCGCGCCGATCTCCGAGACGCTCACCTACACGGCGCCGCTGGTCTTCACCGGCCTGTCGGTGGCGCTGGCCTTCCGGGGCGGCCTGTTCAACATCGGCGCGCAGGGCCAGGCCACCATCGGCGTGATCATTGCGGCGCTGGCCGGCTTCCTGCTGCCGCTGCCGCCCGGTCTGCACCTGCTGGTGGCGGTGCTGGCCGGCGCCCTGGGTGGCGCGATCTGGGGTTTCATCCCGGGCATCCTCAAGGCCCGCGCCGGCGCGCACGAGGTGATCAACACGATCATGCTCAACTACGTCGCCACGTACTTCCTCACCTGGTTGATCGTGCAGAACGGTGTGCAGGACCCGGCCCGTACCGACGCGATCAGCAAGGCGGTGGACAGCTCGGCCCAGCTGCCCCGACTGCTCGGCGACAACCTGCGGGTGCACGCCGGCATCCTGCTCGCCGTGCTGGCCACCTGGGCGGTCGCCTGGCTGCTGAACCGCTCGACGCTCGGCTTCGAGCTGCGCGCGGTCGGCGCCAACCCGGACGCCGCCCGGACCGCCGGCATCAGCGTCACGCGGACGTACATCCTGATCATGGTTTTCGCCGGCATCCTGGCGGGCCTCGGCGGCTCGAACATGGTGCTCGGCTCCACCGCCAGCGCGTTGACCCCGCTGGTGGTCGCGCAGATCGGCTTCGACGGCATCCTGGTGGCGTTGCTCGGGCGGGTGAAGCCCTGGGGCGTGCTACTCGCCGCGCTGCTGTTCGGGGCGTTGCAGGCCGGTGGCAACCGGATGCAGTCGTACTCCGGGATCTCGCTGGAGCTGGTGACCGTGCTCCAGGCGCTGATCGTCATCTTCATCGCCGCGCCGGCCCTGGTGAAGGCGATCTTCCAGCTCCGGGCCGCGCGCGCCGCCCGGTTGCAGACGAGCCTGGCGAAGGGCTGGTAACTCATGTCCACCATGGCTGTCCCCGACATCGCGGTCGCCCCGGTCGACGAGGGCTTCTGGACCCGTAGCCGCAAGGTCGGCCTCACGCTGCTGGGGCTCGGCCTGCTGTCGGCGGTGCTCTTCGGCGCGCTCGCCACCGATCAGCAGGCCCGGTTCACGCTCAGCGACGACGCGGCCGGTGCCGCCTTGGAGATCAACGGCACGATCGGGGCGATCCTGTTCGGGATCATCGCGATCGCCGCCGGCGCGGCGCTGCTCGCCGGGGTGCCGAAGCGGTGGTTCCTTCCCGTGCTCGGCGTCGGGCTCGTCGGCTTCGTGCTCTCGTTCCTCTGCTGGCAGGTCTCCGCCGCGCCGACCGGGCAGAACTTCATGCCGCTGGTCAACATCATCCGGGGCACGTTCATCCTGGCCCTACCGCTGATCTTCGGCGCGCTCGCCGGGGTGCTCTGCGAGCGGTCCGGCGTGGTCAACGTGGCCATCGAGGGCCAACTGCTGATGGGTGCGTTCAGCGGTGCGCTGTTCGGGAGCATCTCCGGGAGCGTCTGGGTCGGCCTGGTCGCCGCCGCCATCGGTGGCGCGTTCATCTCGCTGCTGCTGGCCGTCTTCGCCATCCGCTACCTGGTCGACCAGGTCGTCATGGGCATCGTGCTGAACCTGCTGGCGGTCGGTGTCACCGGCTTCCTCTACGAGCGGCTGATGCAGACCGACGCGGCGAAGTACAACAGCGCCCCCCGCTTCAGCAACTGGGAGATCCCGTTGCTGAGGGACATTCCGGTGCTCGGGCCGGCGCTGTTCCGCGGCAACATCTTCCTCTACCTCGGGCTGCTCCTGGTGCTGGTGATCCACATCGGGCTGTTCCGCACCCGGTGGGGGCTGCGTACCCGTTCGGTCGGTGAGCACCCGACCGCCGCCGACACGCTCGGTGTCAAGGTGCTGCGGGTGCGCTACCGCAACGTACTGCTGGCCGGCGTGGTCGCCGGCATCGGCGGGGCGTCCTACACGCTGGCGCTCTACTCGTTCACCAAGAACATGATCGGCGGCAAGGGCTTCATCGCGCTGGCCGCGCTGATCTTCGGCCGGTGGAACCCGACCGGCGCGCTGCTCGCCGCGCTCTTCTTCGGCTTCGCCGACCAGCTCGCCACCTATCTGGGCGCGATCAACAGCGTCATCCCCAGCCAGTTCCTGGCCATGCTGCCCTACCTGGCGACGATCCTGGCGGTCGCCGGGCTGGTCGGCCGGGTTCGGGCACCCGCCGCCGACGGCAAGCCGTACATCAAGGGCTGACCGACGTCGCCCACCACCGCTCTCACCTCGATCAGGTGTTGAGAAAGTAGGTGCCAGGACCATCTCCGACCTACTTCTCAGCACCTGATCACCGCACCCGGATGCGGTGGCGCGGCCGAGCTTCCCGAAGCCCTGCCCGCTTCTGACCTGGGTCACTTCGGCAGAATGATGGCATGACCGACATTGACTGGGCGCGGCTGCGCGCCGCCGCCACCGACGCGATGCGGCACGCGTACGCGCCGTACTCGACGTTCCCGGTCGGCGCGGCCGCGCTGGTCGACGACGGCCGGGTGGTGGTCGGCTGCAACGTGGAGAACGCCGCGTACGGGGTGACCCTCTGCGCCGAGTGCGGGGTGGTCTCCAGCCTGCATGCCACCGGCGGCGGTCGAATCGTCGCGCTCTCCTGCGTCGACGCCACCGGCGAACCGCTGATGCCGTGTGGCCGCTGTCGGCAGCTGCTCTGGGAGAACGGCGGGCCGGAGTGCCTGATCGAGACCAAGACCCGCCCGCTGCGGATGGCCGAGCTGCTGCCACACGCCTTCGGCGTGGAGGACCTGGAGGCGGTCACCGGGGAGACGCCGGTGCCGGTGGTCCCGGAGCGGCTGGCCGCCTGGCGCGGGCGCGGCACCGTCTTCGTGCACCCGGACATGTCCGCCGGTCAGCAGGTCTGGACGGCGTACTGGGAACGGTCGGCCGGGGACGATGCCGGTGCCGAGACCGGGGTGCTGGAGGAGGCCCCGAGCTGGGACGACCCGGCGGAGGCGATCACCTGGGGCTTGGCGCGGTCGCCCCGGGTCGTGGTGGTGGACGCGACCGGCACCATCTTCTGGGCCGGTGAGGGTGAGCCGCCTGCGGAGATCCCGGTGCGTTGGGCTTGATTGTGGTTGCGGTTGGGGGCCGGGGCCGACCGTGCCCGGCTCCGGGCGGTCAGGCTTGATCCCTCCGCCGGCCCCGGTCGGCCCCGGCCCCGTCGTGGTCACCGGCCGCGGTTCGGTTCTGCCATTCGACTAGGAAAGATCTTCTGATGAGTAGTGGTTTTGCTGCTGTTGACGTTATTCGGGTCAAGCGGGATGGCGGGGTGCTGTCGGACGCGCAGATCGACTGGGTGGTCGACGCGTACACCCGGGGGGTCGTCGCCGACGAGCAGATGTCCGCGCTGGCGATGGCGATCCTGCTCAACGGCATGACCGGCCCGGAGATCGCCCGGTGGACCGCCGCGATGATCGCCAGCGGTGAGCGGCTGGACCTCTCGGCGGTACGCCGGCCGACCGTGGACAAGCACTCCACCGGCGGCGTCGGCGACAAGATCACTCTGCCGCTCACCCCGCTGGTGGCCGCGTGCGGCGCGGCCGTACCGCAGCTGAGCGGCCGGGGTCTCGGGCACACCGGCGGCACGCTGGACAAGTTGGAGTCGATCCCGGGCTGGCGGGCCACGGTGAGCAACGACGAGTTCATCGCCCAACTGGACGAGGTCGGCGCGGTGATCTGCGCGGCCGGTGCCGGGCTCGCCCCCGCCGACCGCAAGCTGTACGCGCTGCGCGACGTGACCGGCACCGTCGAGGCCATCCCGCTGATCGCCAGCTCGATCATGAGCAAGAAGATCGCCGAGGGCACCGGCGCGCTCGTCCTCGACGTCAAGGTCGGCTCGGGTGCCTTCATGAAGTCCGTCGACCAGGCGCGCGAGCTGGCTCGCACCATGGTCGAGCTGGGCGGTGCGCACGGCGTGCGGACGGTCGCCCTGCTCACCGACATGTCCACCCCGCTCGGCCTGGCGATCGGCAACGCGGTCGAGGTGACCGAGTCGATCGAGGTGCTGGCCGGCGGCGGGCCCGCCGACGTGGTGGAGCTGACGCTGGCCCTGGCCCGGGAGATGCTCGACGCCGCAGGCCTGCCCGACGCCGATCCGGCGGCGGCGCTGCGTGACGGCCGGGCGATGGACTCCTGGCGGGCGATGATCCGTGCACAGGGCGGTGATCCGGACGCGCCGATGCCGGAGGCCGCCGAGGTCGAGGTGGTCCGTGCTGAGCGGGACGGGCACGTCGCGGCCATCGACGCGTACGCCATGGGAGTTGCGGCGTGGCGTCTCGGCGCGGGTCGGGCCCGCAAGGAGGACCCGGTCAGCGTGCCGGCCGGTGTGGTGCTGCACAAGCGGCCGGGCGACGCGGTGCGGGCCGGTGACCCCCTCTACGAGCTGCGGGCCGAGGATGCGACGCGGCTCCCGGCGGCGCTGGCCGAGGCCGCCCGCGCGGTGCGGATCGCACCGACCGCCCCGGCGGCGGCACCGCTGGTCATCGAGCGCATCGGCTGATCCAGCGGGGGGCCGGGGTGGCGTGGTGCCGGTCACCTGGGAGCGCTATTCTCGCAGGCCAAGGGGGACAACCGGCCTTGAGCCGGCGCGAGCAGACAGGAAGATCCGCCGTGACCGTTGCTGCCCCCGACCCACGTGAGGTGCGCGAGGCGAGCCTGGACGAGCTGTCCCGGCTCGGCCTGCCGTTGCCGCCGGCGCAGTTTCCCCTCGTCTGGGAGCCGGGCGACCAGATCGAGCTGCGCCCCACCGCGGAGATCGAGGCGCGGATTGCCGTGCTGCACCTGATCCTGGCTCGCTGCTTCGGGATGCCCCCGCAGGCGGCGATGAGCTGGCTGCTCGGCTCGCACCTGGTCGAGATGGTCACCCCGCCGGAGTGGCAGTTCGTGATGGGCGGGAAGGGCGATCACCGCTCGTTCGTGCTGCACCACGACGCGCTCTTCGCGCTGGCCTGGGTGCTCGGACTGAGCAAGCAGCTCGACCCGACCCTGGCCGTCGACGAGCGGCTGGTCGAGCGGCTGCCGCACATCGCCGAGGGGGAGACGTTCCCGCGCTGGCAGTCTCGGATCCTCACCGCGCCGCAGCATCCGGCCGACGCGGCCGCGCTGCTCGACCTGCACTACTGCCTGGACTGGGCGTACCTGGAGACCGAACGCGGCGGCCGGCGGGCGCCGGGGCTGATCGACGCGAACGCGATCGGTCAGCGGCGCTGGGCGCTGGAGTGGGCGGTGATCCTGCGCGGGCCGTACCACGACGAGCCGCCCGGCTGGGAAGAGGTCGACCTCTCGACCTGAGCTCAGCGGGGTCGGTACGCGTCCATTCGGATCGCCACGGTCACCCGGACGGGCTCGGGCAGCGCCGCCAGTCGGGCGGTGAGCGCGCCCGGGTCGGTGTGCCAGGCGCTCGGGCCCATCCCGACCAGGGTGGCGACCTCCGGCCGGGTCAGGGTCAGCTCCACCCGGTGTACGGCTGAGCTGACCGGAGTGAAGTGCCCGCTGAGGCTGCCGCTCACCCGGTCGGCCTTGTCCGGGTCGACCCGCAGCAGGTCGAGGGCGTCCACCACCTCGGCGAGGTGGTCGGCGTCGGGCGTGACCACCAGCAGCGTGCCGGCCGGATCGAGCACCCGGTGGAACTCCGGGCCGTTGCGCGGGGCGAAGACGTTCAGCAGCACGGCGGTCGAGGCGTCCGCGAGCGGCAGTCGCTGCCAGGTGTCGGCGAGCGCCGCGGCGGCCCGGGGATGCGCCCGCGCGGCGCGGCGCAGCGCCGGCTTGGAGACGTCCAGGGCCAGACCGACCGCGTCCGGCAGCGCCGCCAGCACCGCGCCGAGGTACCGGCCGGTGCCGGCGCCGGCATCCACCACCAGGGGGTACGCCTCGAGCGCCGCCGCCTCCGGTCCGGCCGCGCCGAGCTGCTGTACGGCCCGGGTCGCGGCAGCGGCGAGGGCGGCCGAGATGACGTCGTAGTGCCCGGCGGCGAGGAAGTCCGCCCGGGCCGCGACCATCTCGGCGCTGTCGCCAACGTGCGGGGCGCGGCCGGCGAGCAGGTTGACGTACCCCTGCCGGGCGATGTCGAAGCTGTGCCGGCGCGGGCAGCGCAGCGCCCTGGCCGTGCCGGCGGTCGCCTCGGCCAGCGGCTCGCCACAGACCGGGCAGCGCAGCCGGTCGAGGATGCGGGGGTCCACGTCAGGCCGCCGGATCGTGCCGTGGGCGGGGTGCCCGCCCGCTGAGGTGGTCAACCACCCGGTGCGTGAGCGCGCCGAGCGCGTCGATCTCCGCCGGGGTGAGCAGATCGATCAGGTGCCGGCGGACGGCGGCCACGTGGCCGGGGGCGGCGGACTCGATGGCCTGCCGGCCGGCCGGGGTGAGCACCACGATCGAGCCCCGGGCGTCGTCGGCGCACTCCTCGCGGGTCACCAGGCCGCGCTGCTGCATCCGGGTCAGGTGGTGGGAGAGCCGGCTGCGCGACCAGAGCATCCGGTCTGCCAGCTCCCGCAGACGCAGCCGCCCCTGCGGTGTCTCGGAGAGGTCGGAGAGCACGTCGTAGTCGGCCTCGGAGAGGTCGGCGTCCTGGGTCAGCTCCCGGGCCAGCTCCAGGTCGAGCAGCCGACGCATTCGGCGGTAACCACGCCACGCGCGGTCCTCCCGTTCGTCCAGCCACCGTGGCGCGCCCATGCTCCCAGTCTAGCCATTTTGTTGACATGTCATCGAACGACCCCCTACGGTCGATGACATGTCAACTAATCATCTGTGGGAGCTGTTCGGTGAGCGGGGGCGTGGGGTGCTGGTCACCCTGCGCCGGGACGGCCGACCCCAGCTGTCCAACCTCGACTACCTGGCCGAGCCGGCGCTGATTCGCTGCTCCACCACCGGTGACCGGGCGAAGGTGCGCAACCTGCGCCGCGATCCCCGGGCCAGCTTCCACGTGACCACCCCGGACGGTGGCGCGTACGCGGTTGCCGAGGGGACGGTGACCCTCACCCAGCCGGCCGCCGCCATCGCCGACGCGACGGTCGACGAGCTGGTCGAGGTCTACCGGAGGATTCGCGGCGAGCACCCGGACTGGGCGGACTACCGGGCCGCCATGGTCGCCGACGGGCGACTCGTGATCCGCCTCGCCGTGGACCGGGTCTACGGCTGGCGGCCGTGACACCCGGCCGGTCCCGTCCCGGTCCGCCAGGGTCGCTGACTAGGGTCTGAGCATGGTCGCAACTATCCGGTACGAGGACATCGTCAAGGTTCCGAAGGCGCTGCTGCACGACCACCTCGACGGGGGGCTGCGGCCGGCGACGATCGTGGACCTGGCCGCGGAGGTGGGTCACGAGCTGCCCACCACCGATCCGGAGGCGCTGGGACGCTGGTTCGCGGACGCGGCCGACTCCGGTTCGCTGGAGCGTTACCTTGAGACGTTCGCGCACACCGTGGCGGTCATGCAGACCGCGCCGGCGTTGCGCCGGGTGGCTCGCGAGTGCGCACTGGACCTGGCGGCCGACGGGGTGGTCTACGCCGAGGTGCGCTTCGCCCCGGAGCAGCACCTGGAGCGGGACCTGAGCCTGGACGAGGTGGTCGAGGCGGTGCTGGCCGGTTTCGCCGAGGGCACCGCCCAGGCCGTCGAGGCGGGGCTGACCATCCGGGTGGGCACCCTGCTCACCGCGATGCGGCACGCGGCCCGCTCGCAGGAGATCGCCGAACTGGCCGTGCGGCACCGCGACGCCGGGGTGGTCGGGTTCGACATCGCCGGCGCCGAGGCGGGTTTCCCGCCCACCCGGCACCTGGACGCCTTCGAGTACCTGCAACGGGAAAACTTCCACTTCACCATCCACGCCGGTGAGGCGTTCGGTCTGCCGTCGATCTGGCAGGCGATCCAGTGGTGCGGGGCGGACCGGCTCGGCCACGGGGTGCGGATCGTCGACGACATCGCCCCCGACGGCGCACTCGGCCGGTTGGCCGCGTACGTCCGGGACAAGCGAATCCCCCTGGAGCTGTGCCCCTCGTCGAACGTGCAGACCGGTGCGGTGGCCTCGATCGCGGACCACCCGATCGGCCTGCTGCGGGACCTGCGGTTCCGGGTCACCGTCAACACCGACAACCGGCTGATGAGCGGCACCTCGATGTCGCGGGAGATGTGGCTGTTGGCGGAGACGTTCGGCTACGGCTGGAAGGAGTTGCAGTGGTTCACCATCAACGCGATGAAGAGCGCCTTCATCCCGTTCGACGAGCGGCTGCGGATCATCGATGAGGTGATCAAGCCAGCGTACGCCAAGCTGCTGGCCTGACTGTGAGCATGGCGGGGTCGGTTCAGCAGTGGTGAGCTGATAGCTGGCAGTGGTGGGCGTGACTCTTGGCCTGACTGGCTTTGTGCCTTTGGCTGGACTTGTCCGTCCGCTGCTGCCGGCGCCGGCCCGGCGGGAGACGTTTGGCCTGATCAGGAGCTTGACCGCCAGTTAGCGGCTGGCGTGTCTCATCACAGTCCTGCCATCTCCGCACCGGACCGGACCTTTGCGTCCCCACGGTGAGGAGAGAACGCATGTCCATGCTGGCAGATCTGGTCGAGGTCGTCATCGGCGTCGACACGCACAAAGACACCCACACTGCTGCGCTGCTCGATACCCGCACCGGCGGGGTCTTGGCGCGGATCACGGTCAACACCGACGCAGACGGCTACGCGCAGCTGGTGGCCCTGGCCGGACAGCATTCAGGGCTGCGGGCCTGGGCCCTCGAGGGCTCCGGCGGCTACGGCGCCGGCCTCGCCCGACACCTGGCCGATGCCGGTGAGCTGCTCGTCGAACTGGACCGGCCGCTGCGACCGGCCCGCCGGGCCGGGGCGAAGTCTGACCCGATCGACGCCGAACGCGCCGCCCGCGACGCCCTGGCCCGCACGCGGCTGGCGCAGCCCAAGACCGGCGCGCAACGAGCAGCACTGCAGGTGCGGCTGACCGCCCGCCGAGCGGCCGTGGAAGCCAGTGCTGACGCTCAGCGGCAGCTGCACGCGTTGGTGATCACCGCTCCCGAGGTGGTGCGGGCCCGCTTCCGCGGCCAGAGCACCCGGGCCATGCTCACCACCGCCACCCGACTACGCCCCTCCAGCAGCGCGGATATCGACGTGTTCACCTGCCTGACCGTGCTGCGCGACCTCGCCCGCCGCGTCCGCTTCCTCGAAGCCGAAGCCGCCGAACACGAAAGGGCGATCCGCACGATCGTCCGCTCCTGGCGACCCGACCTACTCGACCTCACCGGAGTCGGACCGATCGTTGCCGCCACCGTGCTCACCGCCTGGTCCCACCCCGGACGCTGCCGAAACGACGCCGCGTTCGCCATGCTCGCCGGCGCCGCCCCGATCCCCGCATCATCAGGAAAGACCATCCGCTACCGGCTCAACCGCTCAGGCGACCGCCAACTCAACCGCGCCCTGCACACCATCGTCCTGACCCGCCTACAACGCGACCAGGACACCCGCGCCTACGCCGAACGGCGCCGCGCCCAAGGCAAAACCGACCGAGAGATCAAACGCTGCCTCAAACGCTACGTCGCCCGCGAAATCTACCGACGCCTCGAAACCCCACCCCAAACACTTGACCCGGCATAGGAGCGTCCTCCTCAGGAGTGCGGGTGGCCGGCGAGCAGGCCGGCCACCTGGCGCAGCACCTCCCGGGCGCGGGCCGCCTCCGCGCCCAGGCCGGTCTGCCGACGCAGCACCGCGGGTTCGGCTCGGAGGAGCGCCACGCCGCGCCGGACCAGCACCCGGGGAGCCTTGCGCTGCTCGGCCAGGTCGCGGGCCAACCGGCGCAGGAAGGTCGCCCCGCGAGGCCGACGCAGCGCGTACGCCCCGGCGAGCAGTCCGCGGCGGCGACACTCCTCGACGATCTCGGCGGCGAAAATCCCTTCGGCCACGAAAAGTGGCGATCCGGCGAGATCAAATGGCCGGGTGGCTACCCGTCGATCCGCGCCGATCGCATAAACCGGCACATCGGCCCGACCCTCGCGAGCCACTCGGGCAATCGTTTCCACTGCCGTCGAGGCATCCCAGGACAGTGGCGACTCCCAATCCACCTGGCCGTTTCGTCGTGGCAACGTAGGGTCATCACCGTCTTTGTAGAAGTCGTCCAAGCAGAGCACCGGCAACCCGGTTTGCTGCGCTATGTACGACTTTCCGGACCCAGAGGGGCCCGCGAGCAGGACAACGCGGTGCGGATGTTCCATTACCTTCAGTTACTCCGGCCAGACGGACTGCTATCAAATCGCATCAACATCTCATCACACCTTCGGTAGGTGACAACCTGGGCTTTCTTCTTGTCGACGGGCGTGATGGAATCTCGGGGGTCCGACCCGCCGGGTCGGTCGCTGGGCGTTGCCCGGGGCAACGCGTTGAAGCTGTAATCGCGAGGGCGGTGACGTGAGCAAACGGCCAAAGACGGCGGGCTCCTTCCTGTCGCGGCTGCGCCGGCCGGCCAGCCGGCTCCGGGACATGCCGATCTGGTCCAAGCTCGGTCTCATCATGATCGTGCCGACCATCGCCACGGTTGTGGTGGGCACCAGTGGTCTTGTCGACCACGTGGAGACGCTCAACAATGCCAACCGAGCCGGCGACCTGGCCAACCTGTCGAGCTATTCGGGCAACCTGGTCGACACACTGCAGGACGAGCGGACCGCCGCCGTGCTGCTGCTGGGTGCGGACGGGACGCAGCCGACGGCTCAGTACCAGGAGGCCTACAACCGGGTGAACTCCCGGGTGGACCAGGAGACGGGCCCCTACCGGCAGCAGCGGGCCGAGATCGAGGACCTGCCGAGCAGCCTGGAAGGTCTGCTCGACGGCATCGACCAGAACCTGAAGGACCTGCCGGGCATCCGCAGCCAGGTGTTCAACGGCAAGCTCGCGCTCACCGAGACCGTCCAGGCGTACGAGGGCCTGATCAGTGACCTGCTCGCCATCCGCGACTCGGCCACGCAGCTCGCCGGTGACAACGACCTGAGCGACCGGATGCGCGCCGCCGCGGCGGTCGCCCGGGAGAAGGAGTTCCTCGCCGTACGCCGTGTCGTCGTGCACCGCGCGCTGGGCGTCAAGGGCGGCAAGCGCCTGACTCCGGCGCTGCGCACCGACTACATCGCCAGTGGCACCGGCCAGCAGCAGGCGTTGCAGAGCTTCAAGGCGGTCGCCACCCCGGACGACGCGAAGTTCCACGACCAGACGGTTGCGGGCGGTGACCGTCGAGAGGCACAGAACTACACCGGCTGGATCGACGGCAACACCACCGGCGACATGCGTAACGCGCCGTTCGGCCCGGACCAGTGGGAGTCGGCCATGACGGCCAACGCCAAGCTGATCCGCACCGTCGAGACCAAGCTCGATCGCGAAGTGGTCGCCGAGGCCGACAACCTCCGCTCGGACGTTCAGCGTCAGGTGTTCCTGGAGACCGGCCTGCTGCTCAGCATGCTGCTGCTGGCCATCCTCTTCGCGTACCTGGTCGCCCGCTCGATGGCCCGCTCACTCCGTGAGCTGCGGCAGGGCGCACTCTCCGTCGCCCAGTACGGTCTGCCTCAGGCCGTGGCACGGCTGCGTGACCCGCAGGTCGTCGGGCAGCTCTCCCCGGTGCAGCTGGCCAACCAGATCGCCGAGCCGCTGCCGGTCCGCAGCAAGGACGAGTTCGGCCAGGTGACCGAGGCGTTCAACGCCGTCCACCTGGAAGCCGTCCGTACGGCCGCCGAGCAGGCGGCACTGCGCGCCTCCGTCGCGACCATGTTCGTCAACCTGGCCCGCCGTTCGCAGATCCTGGTCGACCGCCTCATCGGGCACCTCGACCGGCTGGAGCGCGGCGAGGAGGACCCGGACCGGCTGGCCGAGCTGTTCCAGCTCGACCACCTGGCCACCCGGATGCGCCGCAACGACGAAAACCTGCTGGTGCTCGCCGGTGCCGACTCCACCCGCGTACAGCGTGAGCCGGCCGCGCTCATCGACGTGCTGCGCGCCGCGCAGTCCGAGGTCGAGCACTACACCCGGATCGAGTTCGGTGTCATCGACCGCGACATCGAGGTCGCCGCGCACGCGGTCAACGACCTGGTGCACCTCGTCGCCGAGCTGTTCGACAACGCCACCGCGTTCTCCCCGCCCGACTCGCAGGTGATGGTCGAGGCCCGCCGGGTCGGTGACCGCTCCTCGCTCTACGTCGAGGACCGCGGCATCGGCATCAGCGCCGAACAGCTACACGACCTCAACGAGCGGCTCGCGACGCCGCCGCAGGTTGACGTGGCCGTGTCCCGGATGATGGGCCTGGTCGTGGTCGCCCGGCTGGCGTCCCGGCACGGTGTCCGGGTCGAGCTGCGCCCCGGTGCCGACCGTGGCACGGTCGCCGACGTGACCCTGCCCACCTCGGTGCTGGTGCCCCGGGCGCTCTCCGGCCGGGTGCAGCAGCCCCCGGCCCTGCCCGCGGCCGGTGGCCCCCAGCACGGCGGGCCCGCCCCGACCTTCGGCGCGCTGCCCGCGCTGGGCAACGGTCCTCGCCCGAGTGAGTCCGGCAACCAGGTCACCCTCGGCGGTCGCCCGTTCGAACCCGCGTCGCGCAACGGTGCCGGCACCCCCGCCAACAACGGTGGGTACCGTTCGATGCCGGCCTGGTCCGACCTGACCGGCGCGGCCGGGACGAACGGCGTCAACGGCGGCGACGGGTTCACCCCGCGGCCGGCCAACGGCCAGCCGATCGACCCGCTGCCGCAGCGCCGCGCCGGGGACGACACCACGAGTGCCGGCCAGCAGCCGTCCATTCCCCGGCAGTTGCCGAGCAGCCCGGAGGCGCCTCCGTATTCTGCGCCGCCGGTCTCCGCGCAGCCCTACTCCGGCGCGCCGGTCTCCGCCTCGCCCGCCTCCGGCCAGCCGTACTCCGGGCATCCCTACTCGGGTGCGCCGTACGGCGGTTCGCCGGTGTCCGCCGCCCCGGCCTCCGGGCAGCCGTACGCCGGTCCGCCGGTGTCCGCGTCGCCGGTGTCGGCCTCGCCCGCGTCCGGGCAGCCATATTCGGGGCAGCCGTACTCGGCGCCGCCCGCCTCCGGCCAGTCGTTCAGTGGGTTCGCCCCCCGATCGGCCCCGCCCGCGCAGGCCCCCAGCGCCCCCGCACCCCCGGCCTGGCCGCCGGTGCCGGGTGGCGACCGGGAAGCGGCGACCCCGCCGGTGCCGGAGCGGCTCGCCGCCGCTCTGGACATGACGACGGAGCTGCCGCGGGTGCCGCGACCCGGCGAGCAGCCGGCCGCCGTAGCCCAGCCGCCAGCTCCCGCCCCGGCCCCGGCCCCGCAGAGTCGGCCGGCGCCGCAGCAGCCGCAGGCGCAGAACCGCCAGCGGTACGCGGACGAGACGATGGAGCTGCCGATCTTCCGGGAGCTCGAGTCGGCGTGGTTCCGCACCCGCCGCCCGGGTTCGGAGGAGGGCGCGGCCGGTGCCCAGCCGGCAACGAACGGCGACACCGCGACCCAGCAGTTCGCCACGGTCGAGGCCACCGGTCGGGCAGTCCACAAGACACCACCCGGGACGACAGGTAACAAACCGATGGCAGACACTCCGACGGCCGGAGGAGCGCCGCGGGACAACGGCTCCACAGCGAACGAGGGCGCTCGCCCCGGCCTCGCGGAGAGCCTGCCGAACCGCCGGCCCCAACCGCAGACCAACGGCTGGCAGACCGCTGCCGACGACGGCTGGCGTGCTGCTTCGGCGGCGGCTGGCGCGGTGCCGGTCAGCGAGACCACCACGACCGGTCTGCCGAAGCGCAAGCCGATGGCGCAGCTGGTGCCGGGTGCGGTAGAAAAGCCCACCACCTCGGTCCAGCGGCGTTCCCCGGAGGCGGTCCGTGGCCTGCTCTCCGCCTACCACCGGGGCGTGCAGCGAGGGCGTAGCACCTCGGACAACCCGACCAGCCCGGAGGCAACTCCGGGAGGGCAATCCTCGCAGTCTGGCTCAGGCCCGGTGGCCGGGAGCGGGCAGAAGGAGCAAGAAGGATGACAACTACGCAGGATCTTGGTTGGCTGCTGGCCAACTTCGCCGACCGGGTGCCCGGTGTCGCGCATGCGGTCGCCGTCTCGGCGGACGGCCTGCTTCTCGCGTCGTCACGGGATCTACCGCGGGACCGGGCAGACCAGCTCGCCGCGATCTCGTCGGGTCTGGTCAGCCTGACCCAGGGGGCAGCTCGCTGCTTCGAGGGCGGCGCGGTGTTGCAGACCGTCGTGGAGATGGACAATGGCTTCCTGTTCCTGATGTCCATCTCGGACGGCTCGTCCTTCGCCGTGCTGGCAGCCCGCAGCTCGGATGTCGGCCAGGTCGGCTACGAGATGGCGCTGCTGGTCGACCGGGTGGGCGACGCGCTGACCCCGCAGCCGCGTGCGGCTGCGGGCATGCTGGGCTGACGCCGCGCCGATCGTGAGGTCGGCACAACTGCAACGACGACAACGACGGGCTTCACCGGTGGGAGCCGGTAGCGGGTACGAAGGAGGTGAGCGGCGAGATGGCCGATCGTGACGAACCGACCGGAGCGTTGGTCCGTCCATACGCCGTGACCCGTGGTCGTACCCGTCCCCGGCTCGACATCGCGCTGGAGGCGCTCGTCGAGACGACGGTGCGCGGCCGGGCCGCTGCCAATGGCAACGGCGGCCAGGGCCGCGAACACCAGTACATCGCCGCGCTGTGTGACGGACGCGTGCAATCGCTCGCGGAGATCGCGGCGCGGATGCAGCTCCCGCTCGGTGTGGCCCGGGTGCTCATCGCCGACATGGCGACGGACGGCCTGGTCGCGGTCCACGAGCCGACCATTTTGGACGACTCCGACGACGCGGTGGGCACTGAACTGCTGGAGAGGGTGCTGAGTGGACTTCGCAGGCTCTGACATGTCGCACCGCCCGCCGAACCCGAGCGGGCGCGTGACGTCGGCGAAGATCGTTATCGCCGGTGGATTCGGCGTCGGTAAGACGACGCTGGTCGGCTCGGTCTCGGAGATCACGCCGCTGACCACCGAGGCCATCATGACCTCCGCCGGCGTGGGCGTCGACGACACCCGGCAGGTGCCGGGTAAGACGACGACCACGGTGGCCATGGACTTCGGCCGGATCTCGATCGACCGTGACCTGATCCTGTACCTGTTCGGTACGCCGGGTCAGACCCGTTTCTGGTTCATGTGGGACGAACTGGTTCGGGGTGCCATCGGTGCGGTCGTGCTGGTGGACACTCGCCGGCTGGCCGACTGCTTCGCGGCGATCGATTTCTTCGAGCACCGACGCCTGCCGTACCTGGTGGCGATCAACTGCTTCGACGGGATGCAGTACCACGACCCGCAGGACGTCCGGGACGCCTTGGCGATCTCGAGCGACGTGCCGGTGGTGGCCTGCGACGCCCGTAACCGGGAGTCGACGAAGCACGTGCTGATCTCGCTGGTCGAGTACGTGCTCACCATGCGCCGTACGCGCGCCGTCGCCCCGGCCTGATCGGGCGCTCCACGCCCGGTGGTGGCTTCGGCCGCCACCGGGCGGGCTCGTCGTTCCGACGTCGGTTTGTCACCACGCCGCCTTTCTGAGGTCGTGGAAGCTGTCGGCCCCCGCAGGGGCCCTACTCCTTCCATGATCCTTGTGAGGCGGCGTCTCGCGTCTTCGTGCACACGCGTTCGCGCCCCCAGTCAGCTGACTGGGGGCGCGAAGCGTATGGAAGAGGGTGACGGTCAGGACTGGTAGCCGGCGGAGCGGTACTCGTACTCCCGGTCGTCGTCGCGGTCCCCGTGGTCGCGGCTGAAGTCCCAGCCACCGGCTGCCTCGCGACCGGGTCGACCACCCACCGCGAAACCGCCGATCTCCTGTCCTCGACGCCAGCCGCGGAAGTAGCCGGTGGTGTTCTCCGCGAGGCTTGCCGCATCGCGCACTATGCGCAATGGACGCTCCTCACGCAACGGTGAGCCAGGGACCAGGTTGGCCTGTGGCACGCGCTTCGGCAGCCCGGCGTTGGTCTCGGCACCTACCGCGGGGCGCGCGGCCTGCTCGGCGGCCTGCCAGCCGGTGTCGGCCGTGGTCGACCAGTCCAGGTCGGACTCCTCGGGCTGCCCGACGAACCAGGCCGACTTGGCCTGCGCGAAGATCAGCAGGTCGCCGTCGCCCTCGTCGGCGACCGGTGGTGGGCGGTGCTCGACCGGAGGCGGCCGGTGCTCGACGGGTGGCGGCGGCCGGTGCTCGGCCGCGCGGTCGATGCGAGCGGCCGGGCGGCCACTGCGGGCGGCCTGCTCCCGGTCGACCAACCGCAGCGGCGGCGTCTCCAGGTGCGGGTCCGTGGGCGGGTTGAGCCCCTCTCGCAGCGCCCGGTCAGCCAGTGGCGGCGGCTCCACCAGCCGCAGCATGGGGGGTTCCTGCGGCAGGTCGTCCGCCAGCCAGGGCGGGGTGACGCGGCCGTCGGCCCGACCCGGATCGGTCGGGGCGTCGATGCCACGGCTGCCGCCGTAGGAGTAGGCGACCGGGTTGTTCGCCGAGCTGTCGGCCGGGTCCTCCGGGTTGTTGACCAGCGGCCAGTTGGCTCGGGAGCCGGGCGGTGCCGACTCCTGGCTGCCGGGGCGGGGGGTCGGCACCGGGATGCTGAGATCGGTGGCGCTGAACCCGCCCGTGGGCGGCTCGTCGACCGGGCGTTGCAGGTGGCTCGGCCGGGGCTCGCCGTTGGTCTTGGGGCGGGGCGGGATGACCGTGCGCTGCCGCTCGGCCCGCGCGCTGTTGATCGCGGCGGTGGTCAGCGTCGGCCGGAACGGCTCACCGGCCTCGGCCGGAGGCACCGTGCCGCGCTGGGCCGGTGCGATCGGGGTGATCCCGGGTGGCGGGGGCGGCGGCGAGGAGACCGGCCGGTTGGTCGGACCGTCGATTCGGCTGGGGGCCGGCTCGGTGCGCCCGGGCACCGTGGACGCTGGCGGACCAGCCATCGCTGCCGGGGTCATCGGCGCGGGTGCGACCGGCGGCGGCGTGATGGGAGCCGGGGCGACCGGTGGCGGCCCGAGCGGGCGGGGCGACGCCAGCGGCGGGTTACCGGGAGTCGGCTCAGGGCGGCTGCGCCGCCCGAGGGCGGATGACAGGTCGGTGGCGGCCGGGGTGGGCCGGACCGACCGCAACCCGGCGCTGGTGCCGGCCAGACCGGTCAACTCGCCGACGGACTCACCACGGCGGGCAGCGGCACGGCGGCCGGGTGCCTGGGCAGGCGTGCTGACCCGTGAGCTGAGCGCGCTGACCAGCGCCTCACACCCCGCGTCGCAGGCCCGTACGGAGGCGACGGCCTGACGGACCGTCTCGGCCACCGCGGACGTGAGCGCACGGTTCACCGCGGCGCGACGCGGCGTCTCGGAGATGGCGACCCGTAGGGCGGTGACCGCTTCGTTGATCTCCTCGGCGTCGGCGACGCCGTCGGCGGCGAGGTGCGCGGCGATGGCATCGGCCGCGACCGACACCTCGCGGCCCCGGGCGACGGTGCCGCCGAGCATGCCCGGCTCGGGCAGCGCGTCCAGCACCGCCAGAGAGACCGGCTCGGCCGGGTCCGGGTAGGCGCGCAGGGCCGCCGGGTAGAGCTCACGCAGAACCTCGCGCAGCGCCACGGCGGCGGAGTGCCGACCGCTGGCCAGGGCGGCGTGCGCGGCGAGCACCTGCTTGTAACCGGCGAGGTCCCGGGGTGCCGGCAGGGTGACCGCGGAGAGCGCACCCGCCTGCAACGCGCGGGCCAGGCCGACAGCCCGTCGTTCGACCGGGGGTGACTGCATCTCCTCCAGCGAGTCGTCATCGGCGAACCGCTCGGCGAAGTCGTCCACCGAGTCGTCGTCGGCGATCGCCAGGGGTCGACCCGCCGCGCTCAGCAGCGATGTGACCGTGTGGTCGTCGCTGTCGGCGGCGATGGCCGCACCGCTCGGCCCGCCCGACCGCTCCACGAGCAGCGCGACGAGCTGGGCGTAGCCAGCGGCGTCGTCGCTGATCTCGCAGACATGCAGCAGACGGCCTGCGTCGTCGACCACAGCGGACGTCAGCGTCGAGCCGGCGGAGGCCGGTCGGTCAGCTGGATCCGCCGAGGCCAGACCGCAGTAAACGCGCACGAGCGCCACGGCGTCGTCCTCCTCCCGGGACAGGTCTTTCCTCTGCCAGCAACTGATGCTCCCCGGTACGGGTCAGTCGCGCCAGTCCACCACCGCAGAGATCTTGCCGACAATGGTGCGCCAACCCAAACTCGCGGTCTGCGCTCCGATCTTCTTCAGCCGCCGCCGACCCATGAACGCGCCGATCCCGCCGTTGGCGGTGGCACGCAGCGCCTCGTCCAGGTCGTCGAGGCTGGAGCCGGCGGAGAGCATGTCCAATACCGCAGGCAGCCGCAATGCGTACGAGAGGTCACGAGCGATCTCGCCAGCCTCGATCAGCAGGGTCGAATCCCAGGTGTCGTGCCCGCCGCGCAGGTTCTCCACGACCAGGTCGAGCTCGTAGGTGTCCTCGTCGAGTGGGGCGATATCAGCCGGCTCCACCCGTTCGGACAATTCATTCCAGCTGTCCAGTTGGGACAGATCGTTGGGCGCACCGGATCGGATGAAAGTGACCAACGACTCGGGAGTCTTGAACAGCAGCAGCTTGCCCCGGTTGCTGAGGAAGACCGGCACCTCCTCGTCGTCGGCCTCGTCCGTGACGTCCTCGTCGGCCTCGTCGTCGGCCTCGTCGTCCGCGTCGGCGGTGGCGTCGCGGCGACGGCGCGTCGACGCGTCCTCGTCGCTGTCGGCGAACTCCTCGGCCAGCTCCTCGTCGAGGATGACGACCGTCTCGTCGTCCTCCTCCTCGACCGCCTGACGGCGGGCGAGGAACGGGTCGTCCTGGTCGCGCTCGGTCACGTCGGTCGGGGTCAGCGAGCTGGCCGGCCGGTACGCCCGCAGCGTGAAGCCGGTGCCGGCGGGCAGGGCGATCTCCACCGGGTCGATGCGCAGCTCGTCCCAGAGCGAACGGTCGACCGGACCCGACGCGCGGTCGGTCTCCTCGGCCTCATCTGGCTCGGCCGCGCCGGTGGTGTCGTCGAGCTCGGGCTCGTCGGCGTCGGGCCGTTGGGGCGACTGGCGGGCCACGCTGACCTCCGTGTGCTTCGGGTTGCCCACCCGCCGGGGTCTCTGACCGGCGAGTGACTCTGGGCACATACCCTAGTCGGCGGCCCTGGGCGACCGATGCCCGCACCCCGCTGGCCGGTTGGCGCACGGGTCCGACCTGCTGGTGGCCGTCGGTGGCGAGCCGGCCCTTTGACAAGTAGCGTAGCTACTTATGAAGGCCCAGGCGCTGCACGGCCATCTCGACGCCCTGCTGCTCGCGGTGCTCGAACAGGGCGCGCTGCACGGCTACGCCATCATCGAGGCGCTGCGCGCGCGTAGCGACGGCAGCCTCGACCTGCCCACCGGCACCATCTATCCGGCGTTGCGTCGCCTGGAACGCGCCGGGCACGTGGCGAGCACCTGGAGCACGGTCAACGGGCGGGAACGGCGGACGTACCAGCTCACCGATTCCGGTCGGGCAGCGCTGGCCGGGGAGCGTGCCGGTTGGCGCGAGTTCCAGCTGACCGTCGGCCGGTTCCTCGACCCCGGCAGCCCACCGGTCACCCCGGCCTGATCCTCCAACGGGCGGAGCGGGTCAGCGGGCGGTGGCCAGCAGCCAGCCGCGCGCCGCGCGGGTCAGCGAGAAGTAGGCGCCGCCCGCCAGCACCGCGCCGATGATCATCGGCGGCCAGCGCAGCGCGGCCTCCCAGAGATTGAACGACCAGGTGAAGAGGGCGCAACCGGTCAGCATGCCGAGGACCAGCATGCCGCTCAGGCCGGTGCCCACCGCGCGTTGCGCCACGGCCAGGCCCGGCCATGGCGAACGGACGCTCGCCTCGACCACCAGCAGACCGGCCACCGCGAGCAGCAGCGAACCCCACCAGATCCATTCGACCGAGGTGGAGAGCAGCAGGTAGAGGCCCGGCGGGCGGGAGCCGTCGCTCCAGCTCGCCCCCTGCCAGGTCAGGTCGCCGGCGACCACCCCCACCGCGGCGATGACCAGCATCCGCAGGGAGAGGCCGCGCAGGGCGCCGGTCGCCAGCTCGGCCTGCCAGGACGGGAGCAGCTCCGCCGGTGAGCCGAATTCGACCACCGCCCGGCGCTGCGCCTCGGTGGGTGGCACACCGCTCTCGCGGTACGCCTCGACGGCGTCCAGCAGCCCGTGCCGGGCTTCGGTCAGCAGGTCGGACTTGAGTCGCGCCGGCCCGTGCAACCGGGCGGCCAACTCCCGCAGGTGCTCGTCGACCAACACGTCCTCGCAGCGTGGCATGGCACCACCCTGCCACGAGTCAAGCCTGTCGACGTCCGGGAGAACCCTGGCCCGTCCCGGAGTCCCGGTCAGGGGGCGAGCGCCAGGTAACCGCGTTCGGCCGCCGCCTGCAGCAGCCACTGGTCGCGGTACCAGCCCGGGGCGGCGACCAGCTCGGCGTGCCGACCGCGCTGGATCACCCGGCCGCCGTCGAGGACGACGATCTCGTCCAGCTCGGCCAGCCCGCTGAGCCGGTGGCTGATCAGCAGCACCGAGTGCCCGGCCGGGGTGGCGGCGAGCGCGGACGCGAGCACCGCGTCCGCGGCGGTCGGGTCCAGCCCTTCGGTGGGCTCGTCGAGCACCAGCACCGGCGGCGCGGCGAGCAGGGCCCGGGCGAGCGCGAGCCGCTGTCGCTGGCCGCCGGAGAGTTGTCCGCCCTCCTCGCCGACCAGCGTGTCCCAGCCCGCCGGCTGGGCGCGTACCCACTCCAGCAGGCCCGCGGCGGCGGTGGCCTCGGTCAGCTCCTCCTCGCCTGCCCCGGCGCGCCCGAGCAGCAGGTTCTCCCGCACGGTGGCGTGGAAGACGTACGCCTCGGCCAGCAGCCCGCCGACCGCACCGGGCAGCGCCTCCTCGGCGTACGCCGACAGGTCCTGACCGTCCAGGGTGACCCGACCGGACACGGGCCGGACGGTGCCGGTCAGCACGGCGGCCAGGGTGCTCTTGCCGGCGCCGCTCGGGCCGACCACGGCGATCCTCCGCCCGGCCGGCAGGTCCAGGCTGACGCCGTCCAGGGCGGGGGCCGCGCCGGTGCGGTACCGCACGGTGACGTCGACGAAGCGCAGTTCGTGTGGGCCGACCAGGTCCGGCACCGTGTCCGTGGGCGGGGGAGTCGGCGTGTCGGCATCGAGCAGGGCTGCCACCCGGGCCAGGCCGGGTCGCAGTTGTGTCCACTGCCGGGCTGCCGTGACCAGCGCCAGTGTCACCTCGACGGCGGCCAGTGCGCCGACGGCCAGGACGCCCACCAGCACCCCCGACACGTCGGCGGCCAGTGCGGCCAGCACCACCGCCGCAGCGGTCAACCCGGCGGTCAGGACTCCGGCCGCGTCCACCGCGAACCCGGTGGCGGCCAGCCGACGTTCCAGTCGGGCCAGCCGGCGGGCCCGCTGCTCGGCGGCGCGTAGCGCGACGTCGGTCGCCCCGAACGCGGCCAGGTCGGCGGCGCCGTGGGTGAGGTCGATCGCGTCGGTCGCCAGTGCGCCGCGCAGCGGGGCCACCTCGGCCGCGCTGCGGCGAGTGACCGCGGTGGCCAGTGCGGGCAGCGCCACCCCGGCGACCAGCAGACCGACAGCGAGCGCACCGGCGGCCGGCGGTGAGATCAGCGCCGCCACGGCGACCGCCAGCACACCGACCAGGGCCGCCGCCGAGCCCGGGACCAGCACCCGCAGCAGCAGGTCCTGAACCGCCTCGACGTCGGAGACCAGCCGGCTCAGCACGTCGCCCGAGCGGTGCGCGGGGCTGCGGCGGGCCGCGAGGGTGGCGAAGACCCGGGCCCGCACGTCGGTGATCATGCGGAGCACCGCGTCGTGCCCGGCGAGCCGTTCGGTGTAGCGGAACACGCCCCGGCTGATAGCCAGCGCCCGGACCGCGACGATCGCCACGGTGAGCCGGTCCAGCGGAGGCCGGCCGGCGGCGCTCATCAGCAGCCAGGTGGCGGTGGCCATCAGGGCGAGACCGGCGAACTCGGTGGCGGCGGCGAGCACCCCGGCACCGACCAGGCGGCCCAGGTACGGCCGGGCCAGCCGCAGCACCGACCGCTCGGCGGCGACCCGCCCGGCCGGTGCGGCGTCGCCGACCGGCGCCGCGTCCACCGGGCCCGGCCCGCGTGCCGTGCTCATCGGGCCACCTTTCCGGTCGGCTCGGGCGTCAGCTCGGTGAGCCGGCCGTCCTCGATCCGCAGGATCCGGTCGGCGTCGGCCAGCAGCGCCGGCCGGTGCGCGACCAGCAGCGCGGTCCGCCCGGCGATCAGCCGGCGGGTGGCGTCGAGCACCACCGCCTCCGCCGCACTGTCCAGTCGGGCGGTGGGTTCGTCGAGCAGCACCAGCGGCGCGGCCCGCAGAAATGCCCGGGCCAGTGCCACCCGCTGCCGCTGGCCGCTGGACAACCCGTGCCCGCGTTCGCCGAGCAGGGTGTCCAGGCCGTCCGGCAGGCCGGCCACCACGTCGTCCAGGGCGGCGTCGTGCACCGCGGCGGCGAGCGCGTCGGGCGGGGTGTCCGGTGCGCCGAGCCGGATGTTGTCGGCCAGCGAGGCGGCGAAGAGGTGCGCCCGCTGTGGCACCCAGGCGAGCTGCCGGCGCCAGGCGTCCGGGTCGGCGGTGGCGAGGTCGACCCCGTCCACGGTGATCCGGCCGCTGGTCGGCGTCACGAAGCCGAGCAGCAGGCCGAGCAGTGTGCTCTTGCCGGCGCCGCTGGGCCCGATGATGGCGATCCGTTCGCCGGGCCGGATGGTCAGGGTCACGTCGCGCAGAGCGGTGGTCCGCTCGTACGCCACGGTCACCCCCTCGAACCGGATCTCGCTCCGCGCGGCCGGGGCGGCGGCGCCCTCGGCGACCCGGGGTGCGACGGGCACGGCCGAGATGGTCAGTGCCTCGTCCAGCGCGGCGAGCCCCTCCATGCTGGCGTGGAAGCGGCTGCCGGCGGCCCGCAACGGCAGGTACGCCTCGGGGGTGAGCAGCAGTACCAGCAGCGCGGTCTGCAGGGCCAGCCCGCCGCCGAGCAACCGGATGCCGACCGGCACCGCGACCAGCGCCACCGAGAGGGTGGCGACCAGTTCCAGCACCAGCGCGGAGAGGAACGCGATCCGCAACGTCTTCATGGTGGCGACGCGGTGTCCGTCGGCCATCCGGCGCACCACGTCGGTCTGTGCCCGGGCTCGCCCGAACGCGCGCAGCGTGGGCAGCCCGGCGACCATGTCCAGGAAGTGCCCGCCGAGCAGCGAGAGCCGTCGCCACTGCCGCTCGGTGGCGGCCTGCGCCTGCCAGCCGAGCAGCGCGCCGAAGACCGGGATGAGCGGCAGGGTCAGCGCGATGATCAACGCCGAACTCCAGTCGGCGAAGACGACCCGGGCCAGCACCGCCAGGGGCACCGTCACACTGAGCACCAGCTGCGGCAGGTACCCGGTGAAGTACGCGTCCAGCGCGTCCAGCCCGCGCCCGGCCAGGGTGGCGAGCTGGCCGGCCCGCTGCCCGGCAACCCAGCCCGGCCCGTGCCGGCCCACCGCGCCGAGCAGGTCGGCCCGCAGTGTGGCCTTGACCGTGGCGGCGACCCGCGCGGAGACCGTGCCCTGCGCCCAGACCAGCGCCGAGCGGGCAGCGACCGCGACCACGAAGCCGGCGAGCGCCCGTCGATCCAGCCGACCGTCGACGGCGGCGGCCAGCACCGCCGCGAGCGTGGTGGCCTGCGCCACGATCAACCCGGCGGCGAGCACGCCCAGAAGCGCGAGCACGGCAAGATCGCGCCGGGCCTCGGGGACCCGGCGCAGCAGACGTGGATCGAACGGACGGCGGCTCACCAGTACACCGGTGCCCTGCCGTCGGTCCGTCCTCGGAAAACCCACCAACACATCGCCTGGAAGCCTAGTAGGGCCGGAAGTAGCGGCAGCGCCACCCAGCCGAGCAGCCGCAGCGTCGGTGCGCTGGCGGCGGCGTCGGCCACCGTCAGTGAAGCGCCCGGGTCGGTCGTGGACACCAGCACGTAGGGCCAGAGGGCCGTGCCGACCAGCAGCACCGGCAGCGCCAGGGCCGCGCCGGTGGCGACCAGAGCCCACCCCGGCCGCCGCCGCGCCAGCGCCGCTCGGGCCGCCAGCAGCGCCGCCGCGAGGAGCACCGGCAGGAGTACGGCCACCGCCGGCCGCTGGACGGCGTCGCGCACCCGGGCGGAGAGCAGGCCCACGACGGTGGCCAGGGCGACCGCGGTGAGCGCCACCGGCACCAGTCGGCGGGCCGTGCGGCCGACCACGGCGGCGGCGTCGGCCGACAGTCGCAGGGTGAGGAAGGTCGCGCCGTGCACCGCGACCAGGGCGACCATGGCCAGCCCGGCGGCGGCCGCGAACGGGGTGGCGAGGTGCGACACCCCCGCGACGTGCCCGTCGGCCTGGCGGGGCACGCCCTGCAGCAGTGCGGCGAGCAGCGCACCCCAGCCCAGTGCGGCGAGGGCGCTGCCGATCACCACGACGCGGTCCCACCGCGCGCGGATCCGCTCGTCGGTGCGCCGGCTGCGCAGTTGCACCCCGACGGTGACCAGGATGACCCCGACCAGGGCGCCGGCGACGGCCGGATAGCAGCCGGAGAGCAGTTCGCCCTCCAGCACCGGGAACGCGCCGAAGAGAATGCCCATGGCGGCCACCAGCCAGACCTCGTTGCCGAGGAAGAACGGGCCGAGCGCGGTGAGTGCCTCCCGTCGCTCGGTCGGGCCGCCGCCCCGGGCGAGCAGCAGCCCGGTGCCGTAGTCGTAACCGGCGAGCACCAGGTAGCCGGCGAAGAAGAGGCCGAGCAGGGCGTACCAGGCGAGGTCCACTGTCTTTCTCCTCAGTTGAGGGCGGGCTCGGGCTGGGCCGGCTCGCTTGGCGTTGTCGGCGGACGGCCGAGTGCCGGGTCGGCCGCGCCACGTGCCGCGTGCCGGGCGAGCAGCACCCAGTTGGTGACGGCGAGGGTGCCCAGTAGCAGGCTGAAGCCGATCAGCGAGGCGAGCATCACCGGCGCGCCGACCGGGGAGACCGCCTGCTCGGTGGGGAGCAGCCCGTACGCCACCCAGGGCTGGCGGCCGACCTCTCGGGCGATCCAGCCGAGGATCACCGCGATGAACGGCAGCGGCAGGGCGAGCAGGATCAGCCAGAGCGGGAAGCGCAGCCGGATGATCCAGTCCCGGAAGAGCAGGGGAAGCAGGAACCAGACGAAGCCGAGGGTGAGGCCGATCAGGATCATGAACCCCAACCCGACGTTGGCCAGCACGGGCGGGGTGTAGTCGCCCGGCCCGAACCGGGCCGTCCACTCGGCGATCAGTGCCTGCGAATCCGGCCCCTGGCCGAACTTGGTCGGCTGCACCGCGCCGACCGGGCCGAACTGGGCGAAGCCGAAGCCCTGCACCAGGGTGATCGCCAGCGCCGAGGTGACCACGCCGATCCGCAGCGAGGTGCGGAAGAGCGCGAAGTCGGGGGTACGCCGGATCAGGTGCCAGGCGCTGACCGCCGCCATCAGCATCCCGCCGACCAGCAGCGCGGCCGAGACCACGTGCCCGAGCGCCATGCCGAGGCTGGGATTGGTGAGCAGCGCGCCGAAGTCGGTGAGGTGGGCGATTCCGTCGCGTACCTCGTACCCGACCGGATGCTGTAGCCAGGAGTTGGCCACCATGATCCAGAACGCCGAGGCGTACGCGGTGAGCGCCACACCCCAGAGCAGCGCGAGGTGGACGCCCGGCCGGAGCCGGTGCCAGCCGAAGATCCACATCCCGACGAACGTGGACTCCAGGAAGAACGCCACCAGCGTCTCGATGGCCAGCGGCGCGCCGAACACGTTGCCGACGTATCGCGACAGGCCACTCCAGTTCAGCCCGAACTGGAACTCCATCACGATGCCGGTGGCGATGCCGAGGACGTAATTGATCACGTAGAGCTGGCCCCAGTAGCGGGTGAGCCGCTCCCACTTCGGGTTGCCGGTGAGCACCCAGGCGGTCTGCATCCCGACCAGCAGGGTCACCAGCCCGAGCGTGACGACCACGAACAGAAAGTGGATCGAGGTGGTGGTGGCGAACTGCAGGCGGGCGAGGAGCAGGGTGTCCATGGCCGGCTCTCCGTACTTGTCGGCTCCCTTGTCGTAGTCACCCTACACGTAGCTTGGCTACACGTCCGACTACTACGTTGTGTCGTAAAGAAGTCTACGACACAACGTAGTAGGTGTGGGTCGGAAGGGTCGTACTCGATCCTGGATGCAGTGGCCTGGTGGGCCCATCGTGGAGTCGGACGCGTGGGCGCGTACCGCGCGGGTGGAGCGGTGCCGTCAGCTCAGGAAGAGGGTGATCGGGAGGGCGACCAGCGTGGTCGCGATCGCCAGTGCGGTGGCACCGAGCACCCGAGGCGGGCGGTCGCTGACCATCAGGCGCTGCACCCGTACGTCAAGGTCCCGGTCGCCCACGCCCAGCGCGCCGGCCGGGGTGATCCGGTGACCGGCGGCGGCGAACCGGCGCAGCGCTCCGGCCAGTGGCGCCTCGGCGTGCAGCTCACGGGCCTTGTCGTCGGCGCGCATCTCGACCAGCAGGGCGACCCGCTCGTGGGCGTCGCGAACCCAGCCGAACCACGGCAACGCGCGGCACAGCGCGGTGAACGGCAGCAACACCAGGTCGTGACGCTCGTGGGCGTGGGCGCGCTCGTGGCTGAGCACCGCCGCCAGCTCGGCCCGATCCAGCAGGCTGAGCGTGCCGGCGCTCACCACCACCTGCGGCTTCACCCCCGGAAGGCAGTACGCGGCGGCGCTCGGATGATCCAGCACCAGGGCGCCGGGCGCGGCCGGGTCGTCCCGGGCGACCAGGGAGAGCAGGTCCCGGTGTCGGCGCTGCGCGCGGACGGTGCCGTGGATGCTGCGCACGGTCGTGGTGACCAGCACCGCGCCGATGCCGAAGCCCACCCCGACGCCAGCCAGGTGGAACGTGCCCACCCCGACCGGCAGGGCGCCGTGGCCGAGGTCGTTGGCCAGGGCGAGCAGTGCGCTCCCGGTGGGCAGGTCGTACGCGCTCAACCCGAGTGCCATCGGCAGGCCCATCGCGGAGAGGCCCAGCGCCAACCCCACGGCCTGCCAGCAGATGATCGCCACCCGAGGGCTGCGCCACGTCCAGGTGGAGCGAGCCAGCACCTGAGCGGTCAGATAGCAGGCCAGCATGGTGGCGGCGAAGTGCACGGCGTAGGCCATGGCGCGGCGCCCTACCGCTCCGCTGCCTCGCCGGCAGGTCGCCGACCCGTCGGCCCGTCCACCCGGTCGGTCAGCTCTGCCCCGTCCGTGTCGCCGCCGGTGGAAGCCGGCCCGGTCAGGCCGGCCTCGCTCCCCAGGGCGGCCCGGAGCACGTCGGCCTCGGTGCCGGTCACCGACCGGGCGAACCGCACGAGTGCGGCGTCCCGGCTGCCTCCCAGGTCGAGGGCATCGAGCATGAGCTGGGCGATGTGCGCCTCGCGGCTGGCGGCCGGCCGGTACCGCCAGGCGCGGCCCTCCCGCTCGCGCTGCACCATGCTCTTGCCGGCGAGCCGGTCCAGCACGGTCATCACCGTGGTGTACGCCAGCTCGCGGCCATCGAGCGCGTCGGCCACCTCGCGCACAGTCACACCGTCCGACGTGCCGGGGACCACGTCCCACAACACGTCCATCACCGCACGCTCAAGATCGCCTAACCGAGTCACCCTCGAATCCTACCCCCGGTAGTAGATCCCCCGTCCCGGAGACCACTCGGCCCGACCGCCAACGATCATGAGGCACCGCTGGCCGGTGACCCATCAAGGGGCACCGGCCAGCAAGATCGAACACCAGAGCGAACCCGGCCCACGTCAGGTTTTCCGGGGAGCCCCGCCCGCGCAGGGGTCAAGCCTGACCGCCCGGAGCGGGCGGGGCTCCCCGGAAAACCCCAAGGCCGCGGACAGCATCACACCCCCTTGGGATGCCAGACCGTCTTCGTCTCCAGCAGGGTCGTCATCCGGGTCACGCCGGGGTCGGCAAACCAGTCGTGGTCGGCCGAGGCCGGCCGGAGCACCCGCTTCAGGTTCTCCGCCGCCTTCACCTCCAGGTCGGCCGCCAGGCCGGCGTCGGTCACCCCGCTGAGGTCGATCGCGTTGACGTCCATGTGCGCCGCCAACGTCGGCGCCGTCTCGGTGATCGCGCCGGTGAGGATGTTGACCACCCCACCGGGCAGGTCGGAGGTGGCCAGCACCTCGGCCAGCGTCACCGCCGCCAGAGGCTCGGTCGGGGAGGCCGCCACCACCACCGTGTTGCCGGTGACGATCGCCGGGGCGATCACGCTGACCAGGCCGAGCAGCGCCGGGCGCTCCGGGGCGACCACCGCGACCACGCCGGTCGGCTCCGGCGCGGAGATGTTGAAGTACGGGCCGGCGACCGGGTTGGCACCGCCGTACACCTGGGCGAGCTTGTCGGCCCAGCCGGCGTACCAGACCCAGCGGTCCACCGCGGCGTCCACCTCGTCGCCGGGTACGCCCAGGGCGACGAACTGGTCGCGGCGGCCCTCCAGCATCTCGGCGGCCCGGTAGAGGATCTGACCCCGGTTGTACGCGGTCGCGCCGGCCCAGCCCTTGACGGCTGCGCGGGCGGCGACCACCGCGTCCCGGGCGTCCTTGCGGGAGGCCAGTGACACATTCGAGGACTGCACGAGATACGACCGTCCCGACTCGCTGCGCGGGAACTTCCCGCCGATGAAGAGCTTGTACGTCTTGCGTACCGCGACCCGCTCAGACATTGAGGTACCCCTCCAGCCCGTGCCGGCCGCCCTCGCGACCGTAGCCCGACTCCTTGTATCCGCCGAACGGCGAGGTGGGGTCGAACTTGTTGAACGTGTTGGCCCAGACGACCCCGGCGCGCAGCCGGTCGGCCATCCACAGGATCCGGGAACCCTTGTCGGTCCAGATCCCCGCCGACAGCCCGTACGGCGTGTTGTTGGCCTTCTCGACGGCCTCAGCCGGGGTGCGGAAGGTGAGCACCGACAGCACCGGTCCGAAGATCTCCTCGCGGGCGATCCGGTGGGCCTGGGTGACGCCGGTGAAGATGGTCGGCGCGAACCAGAAACCGCGGTCGGGCAGCTCGCACGGGGGCGACCAACGCTCGGCGCCCTCGGCCGAGCCGGCGTCGGACAGCTCGCGGATCCGCTCCAACTGGGCGGCCGAGTTGATCGCGCCGATGTCGGTGTTCTTGTCCAGAGGGTCACCGAGCCGGAGTTGGGCCATCCGCCGCTTCAGCGACTCCAACACCCGGTCGGCCACGTTCTCCTGGACCAGCAGGCGGGAGCCGGCGCAGCAGACGTGCCCCTGGTTGAAGAAGATGCCGTTGACGATCCCCTCGACGGCCTGGTCGATGGGCGCGTCGTCGAAGACGATGTTGGCGGCCTTGCCGCCCAGCTCAAGGGTGAGCTTCTTCCGGGTGCCGGCGACGGAACGGGCGATGGCGCGGCCGACCTCGGTGGAGCCGGTGAACGCGACCTTGTCCACGCCGGTGTGCTCGACCAGCGCACGGCCGGTGTCACCGGCGCCGGTGACGATGTTGACCACGCCGGCCGGCAGCTCGGCCTGCTGGCAGATCTCGGCGAACAGCAGCGCGGTCAGCGGGGTGGTCTCGGCGGGCTTCAGCACCACCGTGTTGCCGGCCGCGAGGGCCGGGGCGATCTTCCAGGCCAGCATGAGCAGCGGGAAGTTCCACGGGATGACCTGCGCAGCAACCCCAAGGGGTTGCGGGTTCGCACCGCCGTGCTGGCTCGTCGGCCTCCGGCCGAACCCCGCGTACTCCAGCTTGTCGGCCCAGCCGGCGTAGTAGAAGAAGTGCGCGGCGACCAGCGGCAGGTCGACGTCGCGGGACTCCTTGATCGGCTTGCCGTTGTCCAGTGATTCCAGGACGGCCAGCTCGCGGGAACGCTCCTGGATGAGCCGCGCGATCCGGTACAGGTACTTCGCCCGGTCCCGGCCCGGCATCGGACCCCAGACCTTGTCGTACGCCTTCCGGGCTGCGCGTACCGCGCGCTCCACGTCCTGCGTGCCGGCCTCGGCGATCTCGGCCAGCACCTCCTCGGAGGCAGGGTTGATCGACTTGAAGCTGCCGCCGTCGGTCGGATCGACGAACGCGCCGTCGATGAACAGCCCGTACGAGGGCTTGAGGTCCACCACCGAGCGGGACTCGGGGGCGGGGGCGTATTCGAACATCGGCTATCAGTCCAGGGTGAAGTAGTCGGGACCGGAGTAGGTGCCGGTCGTCAGCTTGGTGCGCTGCATCAGCAGGTCGTTGAGCAGGCTGGACGCGCCGAAGCGGAACCAGTCCGGGTCGAGCCAGTCCGTGCCGACGGTCTCGTTGACCATCACCAGGTACTTGATCGCGTCCTTGGTGGTCTTGATGCCACCGGCCGGCTTCACGCCGACCTGCCGCCCGGTCGCGGCCCGGAAGTCACGGACCGCCTCCAGCATCACCAGGGTCACCGGCAGCGTCGCCGCGACCGGGACCTTGCCGGTCGAGGTCTTGATGAAGTCGCCCCCGGCCAGCATGGCCAGCCAGGAGGCCCGCCGCACGTTGTCGTAGGTGGCCAGCTCGCCGGTCTCCAGGATCACCTTGAGGTGTGCGTCCCCGCAGGCGTCCTTGGTGGCCACGATCTCGTCGTAGACCTCCTTGTACCGCCCGGCCAGGAACGCACCCCGGTTGATCACCATGTCGATCTCGTCGGCGCCGGCCGCGACGGCGGCCCGGGTGTCGGCGAGCTTGATCTCCAAGGGGGCCTGACCCGACGGGAACGCCGTCGCCACGCTGGCCAGGTGGACAATGCCAGGTCCGGCCGGCACGGCGCCGCCCGCATGTCCCGGTTCGCCGGATGGCCGCCCGGACCCGGCACCGCTTCCCCGCAGCACCTCGGCGACGTACGGGACCATCGCCGGGTAGACGCAGACCGCGCCGACGTGCGGGCAGGACGGGTCGGCCGGGTCCGGGCGCAGCGCCTTCGCGGCCAGCGCGCGCACCTTGCCCGGGGTGTCGGCCCCCTCCAGGGTGGTCAGGTCGACCATCCGGATCGCCAGGTCGATCGCCTGGGCCTTGGCAGTGGTCTTGATGGAGCGGGTGCCGAGCTGTGCCGCCCGCTGCTCCGCGCCGACCTGGTCCACGCCGGGCAGGCCGTGCAGGAAGGTCCGCAGAGCGGTCTCGGATCGTCCCAGCTCGGAGAGCTCCGACCGGGCCGACGTCGTTGTCGCCGTCATGCCCCGAAGTCTACGCACCGAAGGGTCGAGTGATCTTGCTCACGATGGGCTGGTCGGTCACGTCGACGTGAGCGGCGTCGCTGGTCCGACCGCACCCGCACCGCCGCGCCGTACAGACCGGTAGGTTGAGCGATCGTGGACGTACACGTCATTGACCACCCGCTGGCCCAGTCCCGACTGACCGCCATGCGGGACGCGCGCACCGATTCCTCGACGTTCCGGGCCGCGTTGCACGAACTGACCACCATGCTGGTGTACGAGGCGGCGCGCTCCTTCCCCGTCGAGCGGTACCCGGTGCAGACGCCGGTCACCGGCACCGAGGGCACCCGGCTGGCCAATCCGCCGCTGCTGGTGCCGGTGCTGCGGGCCGGCCTCGGCATGGCGGACGCCGCGCTCGGCCTGCTGCCCGAGTCCTCGATGGGCTTCGTGGGCCTGGCCCGCGACGAGGTGACCTACGAGCCGCGCGCGTACATGGAGTCGCTGCCCCGCGACCTGGCCGGCCTGCCGGTGCTGGTGCTGGACCCGATGCTGGCCACCGGCGGCTCGCTGGAGCACTGCTGCCGGCTGCTGGCCGACCGCGGCTGCACCGACATCACCGTCCTCTGCGTGCTCGCCGCGCCCGTCGGCATCGAGCGGCTGGAACGCTCCGGCCTGCCGTTGCGCCTGGTCACGGCCTCGATCGACGAGGGGCTCAACGAGCGCATGTTCATCGTTCCCGGGCTCGGCGACGCCGGTGACCGCCAGTTCGGTGGCATGCCCCGGTTCTGAGGGCGTTACCCGGTCGGTGCCGGGTCCGGCGGGTCCGTGCGCGGTGGTGCGCGGACCCGCTACCGTTTCCGGCCATGACTGGTGTTGCGCTCGCCGAGGAGTTGCTGCTCCTCGCCTACGACGACACGACCGGCAAGGCGACCATGCCGCGGATCAGCCTGGACCTCGGCATGGCCGCCGCGGTGCTGGTCGAGCTGGCCCTGGCCGGCCGGATCGCGTACGCCGACGGGTCCCTGACGGTGGTCGACCCGACGCCTACCGGCGAGCCGGTCGCCGACGAGGTGCTCGGCCGGATCGCGGCCGACACCCCGCACACCCCGGCCTCCTGGGTGCAGCGCCTGCGGCACGGCCTGCGCGACCGGATCCTCGGTGACCTGTGCAGCCAGGGCGTGGTCCGCGACATCGACGAGACCGAGCTGGGCTTCATCCACGTGCACCGTTACCCGGTGGTGGACACCTCCATCGAGGCGGACACCCGGCAGCGGCTGGCCGAGGCCCTGACCGGCGCAGCGGCCCCCGACGAGCGGACCGCCGCGCTGGCCACCCTGGTCGTGGTGCTGCGGATGGAGTCCGCGCTCGGAGTGAGCGGTGATACCGCCGCCGACGCGCGCCGCAGGCTGGAGGAGATCGCCACCGGCGCGGGCTTCTCCGGCGAGGTGAGCACCGACGACTCGGTGGTCCGCCCGTCGGTCGGCCTGGTCGTCGCGGCCCTGGGCCGCGCCGTCGACCAGGCCCTCGGCCCCCGCCGCTGACGCCGCTCGCGGCGGTCTTCCCCAGCTGCGACCAGAGCAGAGGACACCGAGGGGCAGGCGGCCGGGTTCCCGGTGGTTGGCCCGGCGCAGCCCGCCGATCAGAGCCCCAGAGCTGCGGCGACCTCCCCGCGCAGGGCGGCGACCGCCTGCGCCGCCCGGCTGCGGGCCGTCGGGACGTCACCGTCCACGACCGGCTGCACCACCTCGAGGTACGCCTTGAGCTTCGGCTCGGTCCCGGAGGGGCGGATCACCACCCGGGCCACAGCGGTACGCAGGATCACCACGTCCGCCTCGGGCAGCAGGTCCCGGACGCTGTCTACCGGCTGTCCGAGCAGGGTGGCCGGGGTGGCCGCCCGGATGCGGGCCATGGCGTCGGTGATCACCCGCAGGTCGTCCACCCGGACGGAGAGCTGGTCGGTGTGGTGCACGCCGAACTCGGCGGCCAACTCGTCCAGCCGGTCGGTCAACGTGCGGCCCTGCGTCTTGAGCCCGGCGGCCAACTCGGCCACGGTCAGCGCGGCGGTGATGCCGTCCTTGTCCCGGACGTGTTCCGGGGCGACGCAGTAGCCGAGCGCCTCCTCGTAGCCGAAGACCAGGGGCGCACTCCCGCCGCCGGCTCGGACGATCCACTTGAAGCCGGTCAGCGTCTCGTCGTAGGGCAGGCCCCGGGCCGCGCACATCGCCCGTAGCAGCGACGACGACACGATGGTGGTGGCGTAGAGCCCGGTCACCCCGCGACGCATCAGGTGGTCGGCGAGCAGCACGCCCACCTCGTCGCCGCGCAGCATCCGCCAGCCGTCGCGGTCCTCGCGGACCACCACGGCGCACCGGTCCGCGTCCGGGTCGTTGGCGATGGCGAGGTCGGCGCCGGTGGAGTCGGCCAGGGCGATCAGCCGGTCCACCGCCCCCGGCTCCTCCGGGTTGGGAAACGACACGGTGGGAAAAGCCGGGTCCGGCTCAGCCTGGTCGGGCACCACACCGGGGACCGGGAAACCAGCTCGGGCGAAGGCGGCGGTGAGCACCGCCGCGCCCACCCCGTGCAGCGGCGTGTACGCCACCGTCAGGTCCCGTGGCCCGTTCGGGTCGATCACCGCGGTGGCCTGGTCGACGTACGAGGCGACCAGGTCGTCACCGAGCACCTGCCCGGGTTGGCCCAGCGGCACCTGGGCCAGTGGACCGACCGATCGGATGGCCGCCTCGATACCGGCGTCGGCCGGCGGAACGATCTGCGCCCCCGCGCCCAGTTCACCGCCCAGCTCCGCGCCGAGGTAGACCTTGTAGCCGTTGTCCTGTGGCGGGTTGTGGCTGGCCGTGACCATCACCCCGGCGACCGCCCCGAGGTGGCGCACCGCGTACGCCAGCACCGGGGTGGGCAGCGGGCGGGGCAGCAGCAGCGCCGGCCGGCCAGCCCCGGTGGCCACCTGGGCGGTGCGTTCGGCGAACTGCCGGGAGCCGTGCCGAGCGTCGTACCCGATCACCAGGGGACCGGTGCCACCCTGGGCCGCGAGCCAACCGATCAGGCCGGCCGCGGCCTGGGTGACCACGGCGAGGTTCATTCCGTTCGGACCGGCGCGCAGCGGGCCGCGCAGGCCCGCGGTGCCGAAGGTCAGCGGGCCGGCGAACCGGTCGGCCAGCTCCGGCGCGCTTGCCGGCAGCCGGTCGAGCACCGCTGTCAGCTCGTCCCGGCTGGCCGGGTCGGGGTCGTCGGCCAGCCAGCGCCGGGCTTGCTTGCGAATGTCGTCGATGTCAGTGGTGTCCGCCGCCATGCCCCTTGATAGCACGGCGACGGATCACCGCTGTCGGTTCCCTCCGGCTCAGCCGTCCCCGGTGAGCTGGAACGTCCGCACCATCTCGTCGAAGATCGGCTTGCTCTCGGCGAACTTGGCGTCGGTGGAGGTGAGGTAGAACGAGTAGGCCTTGCCGCCCTGCGCCACGCCCCGCCAGACGCCGTGCCGCATGGCGTCGCCCTCGCCGCAGGTGTACTCGAATTCGGCGGCCGGCTTGTTGGCCAGCTCGGTCTCGGTGGCGGAGATCTGGTTGTACGGCTTGACGCAGGAGGTGCTCTTGGTCTTGAGGCCGTTCTCGGCGGTCTCCGCCCACCGGGCGGAGCTGCTGGACCACTTCTCGGTGATGATGCGGACCTTGCGGCCGCTGTCCGCCGGGTCGATGTAGTCGGTGTACGAGCCCCCGGTGGTCTTCTTCCAGCCCTTCGGCACCATGACCTGGATCCCGCGGGCCGTGTGCTCCTGCATGTCGACCGCGGGAGCCGCCGGGGCGGACGGGGTGGGCTGCGCCACCGGGGTGCTCGGCGGGGGGTCGTCGCCGCCGGACAGTGCTATCACGGTGAGCAGCAGCACGACGGCCAACCCACCGGCAGCGGCGAGCTGCACCTTGCGCGGCCAGCCCTTGACCGTGCTGACGAGCTGGCCTCCGGTGGCACGGACCTTGCCCAGAGCGCCGCCGCCCGAGGCAGCGGGCGAGGCGGCCCAGGGCTGGCCGGTGCCCGGCACCGACCACTGGTTGCCTCCGCCGTAGGTGCCGCCGATGCGCTGGGTGGCCTCCGGTGCGCCGCCGTAGCCGACCTGCTGGGTGGCATCGGCCGGACTGCCGTAGCTGACCCGCTGGGTGGCGTCCGGGTGCCCGCCGGCGTCCACCCGCTGGGTGGCGTCCGCGTTGCCGCCGTAGGTGCGCCCGTCGGCCGGTCGGCCGGGTGGGGGCATCGCGCCGGTGGGCGTGTGCAGCGGGCCGGCCAACGCGTCGGCGCTGGTCTCGTCGAGCCCGGTGGCGCCGGCCGTGCCATCCGGCTGCGGGCGTTCGCCCCGACGCAGCGCGGCGAGCCGGTCGGTCAGGGACTCACCCGGGGCCAGCATCGCCCGGCCGCCGATCTGGTTGTCCGGTTTCGGCTCCGGCTGGGCCGGCGTGTGGACCGGCGCGGGGCGCTGCTGCACCGGCACCACGGCGTACGGGTCGGTGACCGAGTGCACGGCGGTCGCCGTGCTGCCGAGCGGGCCGGCGAGCAGCTCGCGCAGCATGGCCCGCGAGGTGTGCACGTCCAGCCGGCGCGCCGGGTCCTTCTCCAGCAGACCCATCAGCACGCGGGTCAGCGGACCACTGCGCTGCGGTGGGGCGGGTGGGTCCTCGACCACGGCGTGCATGGTCTCGATCGGGTCGCCCTTGTCGAACGGGGGCCGCCCCTCGACCGCGGTGTAGAGCGTCACGCCCAGCGAGAAGAGGTCGCTCGGCGGGCCGAACTCCTGGCCCATGGCTCGCTCGGGCGAGATGAAGTGCGGCGAGCCGAGCACCATGCCGGGGGTGGTGAGCTGCACGTCGGTGGGCATCCGGGCGACCCCGAAGTCGGTCAGCACACAGCGCCCGTCGGTGCAGATCAGCACGTTGGCGGGCTTGACGTCGCGGTGCAGCACGCCGATCGCGTGCGCGACCTCCAACGCGCCGAGCAGCGCGATGCCGATCTTGGCGACGGCGCGCGGCGCGACCGGCCCGTCCTCGATCACCATGTCGGCGAGGCTGCGGGCGTCCAGCAGCTCCATCACGATCCACGGCCGGCCAGCCTCGGTGACCACGTCGTACACCTGCACGACGGCGGGGTGCTGGATGGCGGCGGCGGCACGGGCCTCGCGCAGGGTGCGTTCGTACATCGCGTCACGGTCGCTGGGGGCCAGCCCCGGCGGCAGGACGACCTCCTTCACCGCCACATCGCGGCGCAGCAGGGTGTCTGTGGCGCGCCACACCGTGCCCATGCCGCCGTTGCCCACCGAGGACCGCAGCGAGTACCGGCCACCAATGGTGGTGCCGGGCGCCGCTCGTCCGTTGGCGGGACTAACTGGTCCGCCGCTCCACGTCGGGATCTGAGTCACAGAAAAGCCACCGGGGGAAATCGAGGGGGGCTGGGACACAACCCCCCTATCTTGCTGGTTCCGACGCCCGATGCGAAAGCCGACGCGACGGACGTTTATCGAAGTCGACAGAACGTGCTCTGGTGTTCACCTCTTGTCGACCGGTCGGGACGCACTGTGCGGTATCCCTCACCCGGCGGCATGACCGGGCGTCCTACCATCCGGGGATGAGCGAACGGCGGTCAAGCGAATCCGGTTTCCCGATCAACGGCATCTACACGGCGGCCGACCTTCCGGAGGACCTGGACGCCCGGCTGGGTGGCCCCGGCGAGTTCCCGTACACCCGGGGGGTCTACCCCACGATGTACACCTCCCGACCGTGGACCATGCGCCAGTACGCCGGCTTCGGCACCGCCACCGAGTCCAACGCGCGGTACCACCAGCTGTTGCGGGCCGGCACGATGGGCCTCTCGGTCGCCTTCGACCTGCCGACCCAGATGGGCTACGACTCCGACGAGCCGATCGCGCACGGCGAGGTCGGCAAGGTGGGCGTCGCCATCGACTCCATCGAGGACATGCGGCTGCTCTTCGCCGACATTCCGCTGGACAAGGTGTCCACCTCGATGACCATCAACGCGCCTGGCTCGGTGCTGCTGTTGCTCTACCAGCTCGTCGCCGAGGAGAACGGGGTGCCCGGCTCGGCGCTCAGCGGCACGATCCAGAACGACATCCTCAAGGAGTACATCGCCCGGGGGACGTACATCTTCCCGCCGAAGCCCTCGCTGCGCCTGGTGGCTGACACGTTCGCGTACTGCCGCAAGGAGGTGCCGAAGTGGAACACGATCTCCATCTCCGGCTACCACATGGCCGAGGCCGGCGCGACGCCCGCGCAGGAGATCGCGTTCACCCTGGCCAACGGCGTGGAGTACGTCCGGGCGGCGCTGGCCGCCGGGCTCGCCGTGGACGACTTCGCGCCCCGGCTGTCGTTCTTCTTCGTGGCCCGCACCACGCTGCTGGAGGAGGTGGCGAAGTTCCGCGCCGCCCGGCGGATCTGGGCTCGGCTGATGCGCGACGAGTTCGGCGCCAAGGATCCGAAGTCGATGATGCTGCGTTTCCACACCCAGACCGCCGGCGTGCAGCTCACCGCCCAGCAGCCGGAGGTCAACCTGGTCCGGGTGGCCGTGCAGGCGCTCGGTGCGGTGCTCGGCGGCACCCAGTCGCTGCACACCAACAGCTTCGACGAGGCGATCGCGCTGCCCACCGAGAAGGCCGCCCGGCTCGCGCTGCGTACGCAGCAGGTGATCGCGTACGAGACGGACCTGACCGCCACGGTGGACCCGTTCGCCGGCTCCTACGTGGTGGAGGCGATGACCGCCGAGATCGAGGCCGCCGCTGTGGAGTTGATGGAGCGGGTGGCCGACCACGGCTCGGCGGTGGACGCGATCGAGGCCGGGTTCCAGAAGCGGGAGATCGAGCAGTCCGCGTACCGGACCGCCCTGGAGATCGACTCCGCGGAGCGGGTGGTGGTCGGGCTCAACCGGTTCACCGTGGACGAGGAGGAGCCGTACGAGCCGCTGCGGGTCGACCCGACGATCGAGGCGGCCCAGGCCGACCGGCTGGCGCGGCTGCGCTCCGAGCGGGACGCCGACGCGGTGGCGCGGGCACTCGCCGACCTGCGGACGGCCGCCGACGGCACGGACAACGTGCTGTACCCGATGAAGGAGGCGCTGCGAGCCCGGGCGACCGTGGGTGAGGTCTGCGGGACGCTGCGCGAGGTGTGGGGGATGTACCGGCCCACCGATCGCTTCTGACCCGTCCCGACGGGCACGCGGTGTGGTGATCCGGGTTTGCGGGTACCCCGCCCGGGTCGGTGGTGACGCACAGCCTGTGCGGTCCCGGCGGCCGAGCGTGTGTGAGCGTCCTTTCGGCTCGTTGCGGAGCGTGGTCGGCTAATTGTCGGAGTGTCAGTTCATCACCCCGACTAATGCGACAATTCGCAATAGGCACCGATGGTCGGCGCCGGGATTCGTGACCGCCGGGATCGGTTACGCGTTGTAGGAGGTGAGGGGCAGATGACGGCCTTCGACCGCGATCTACCTGCTGTCTCACACCTCCCAGAGCGCCCTCAACAGGGCATACGTGACTCTGCGCGCTCTGATTATCACCGTAACGAGGTTGCGCAGCGTCACCGCCGGAGGTCTAGGCTGTCTGCTGTTCCCGATGATCCATCCATCTCTAGTGATCGAGATTTCGACGTGACGAGTGCGTTGACGCTGCCCACCGGCAGCCAGCTGGCGTCGTCCTGGCCGGAGCCGCCGCCCGGATCCCAGCCCCTGCCCCGCGACCTGGACCACCTGCTCGCGCTCCGGGTACCCGGGCTGATCGCCACGCGCCGTCACCTCCACTCGCACCCCGAGCTTTCCGGCACGGAGTTCGAGACGGCCGCACTGATCGCCCGGGAGCTCTCGTTGGCCGGGCTGAGCCCGCGCCTGCTGCCCAAGGGCAACGGCGTGATCTGCGACGTCAACGGAAGGCCGGACGGCCCGATCGTCGCGCTGCGCGCCGACATCGACGCCCTGCCGCTCGACGACCCCAAGGACGTGCCCTATCGGTCGACCGTGGAGGGCGTCTGCCACGCCTGCGGGCACGACGTGCACACCTCGATCCTGCTGGGCGTCGGCATGCTGCTGGCCCAGCTCGCCGATCTCGGCGAGCTGGACGGGCGGGTCCGGCTCATCTTCCAGCCGGCCGAGGAGATCCTGCCCTGCGGCTCGCTCGAGGTCATCGAGGCCGGCGGGCTGGACGACGTGGTGCAGATCTTCGCGCTGCACTGCGACCCGAACCTGCCGGTGGGCCAGGTCGGCCTGCGGGTCGGCCCGATCACCGCCGCCGCCGACAACGTCACCGTCCGGCTCTCGGGCCCGGGCGGGCACACCGCCCGCCCGCACCTGACCGTCGACCTCGTCGACGCACTCGGCCGGCTGATCACCGAGGTGCCAGCCCTGGTCAACCGCCGGGTGCCGGCCAACAGCGGCCTGCTGCTGGTCTTCGGCCACGCCTCGGCCGGCACCCGCTACAACGTCATCCCCTCGGAGGCGTGCGCCTCCGGCACCCTGCGGGTGATGGACCGCGACACCTGGGAGCAGGCTCCCAAGATCGTCGCTCAGGTGGTCCGGGATGTGATCGCCCCGACCGGCGCCACGGTCGACCTGGAATACCTGCGCGGCCGGCCGCCGGTGTGCAACGACTCGCGAGCCATCCAGGTGCTGACCGCCGCCACCGCCGCCGCGCTCGGCCCGGAGGGGATCGCCGAGACACCGCAGAGCATGGGCGGCGAGGACTTCTCCTGGTACCTGGAGTACGTCCCCGGCGCCCTCGCCCGACTCGGCGTGGGTCGCTCCGGCCCCAACGTCGACCTGCACCGGGCAAGCTTCGACGTGGACGAGCGGGCCATCCCGACCGGCGTACGCGTCATGGTGCAGACCGCGCTGCGGGCACTGGCGGCGGTGCGCTGACCGGAGCGACCAGAGCCGGGGACTTCCGCCGTCGACGCAGCACCACCAGCAGCACCGCCACCGGTACGCCGAGCGCCACCAGCCACGGCAGCAACGCGCCCAGCACCGTGAGCAGGACGGTCAACGAGGCGACGAACGCCTTCCAGCCGCCCTTGAGCCCGACCAGGAAACCGGTCTCTGCCTTCTCCTCGGTGGCCTTCGCCGCCGGCCCGGCCAGCGACACGGTGATCGTGGAGAGGGCGGTCAGGTCGGCCAGGCGTCGCTTCTTGGCCTCCAGCGACGCCAGGTCGGCCTCCCGGCGACCCAACTCGTTCTCCAGCGACACCAGATCGGTGATCGAGGTGGCGCGGGCGAGCAGGCGGCGAGCGCTGTCCACCCGGGCGCGCTGACTGGTGATCCGGGCGTCGAGGTCGACGGTCTCCTCGGTGACGTCCTGGGTGTCGATCTCCCGGCTCTGCTGTCGGCCGAGCTTCGCGAGATCCTCCACCACGCCGGTGAACGCCGCCGCCGGCACCCGCAGCTGCAACTCCGCCACCGCGTCGGCGTCGGCGCTGCGTCGCTGGTCACCCCCGACGAAACCACCGGCCCGGGTAGCCACGGCGGTGGCCTCGCGAGCGGCCACGTCCACATCGTCCACCTGCACCCGCATCGTTCCGGTGTAGATGATCGCCCGCTGGTCGACCCGCAGGTCCGGTGCACCCGCGCCGGCCGCCTCCGGTGCGCCCGCAGCGGCGTCCTTGCCCGCCTCGCCGCCGTTGGCCGCCGGCGCCTCGGCCGCCGAGCCCGCGGTGTCCCGCGCCCCGCTGTCGTCGGCACCGCATCCCGTCACCGCCAACGCCGCTGCCAGTGTCGTCGCCGCCAACAGCGCGCCGCGGCGTCGTCCCACCTGTCCGTCCATCCCCGCTCCCATCGTCGTCATCCCGTATGGCGATAGCTCGGACGCGGCGCACGCGTCGGCCGGTTCCGGCAGACTGCGCTCAGGACGTCACGATTCGATAATCGAGGAGTCACGATGCGGCTCACCAAGTACGCCCACTCCTGCCTCCGGGTGGAACACGACGGGGGAGTGCTCGTCGTCGACCCCGGGATGTTCAGCGACCCGGCGGTCGCGTTGGACGGCGCGGACGCGGTGCTGATCACCCACGAACACCCCGACCACCTCGACCTGGCGGCGGTGCGCCTGCAACTCGACCGGCAGCCGTTCCCGATCCACGGGCCGGCGTCGCTCGCCAGTGCCCTGGGCGACGCGGCCGAGGCGCTGCGCCCGGTCACCGCCGGTGAGTCGTTCACCGCCGCCGGGGTCGCCGTCCGCGCCTACGGAGGGCGACACGCGGTCATCCACCCGGACATCCCGGTGGTGGACAACCTCGGGTACCTGATCAACGACGTGGTCTACCACCCCGGTGACGCCCTGGTGGTGCCCGAGGAGACACCCGTCGACACGCTCTTCGCGCCGATCCACGCACCCTGGTCGAAGTTCTCCGAGGTGCTCGACTTCATCCGGGCGGTCGCACCGCGGCGCGCGTACGCCCTGCACGACGCCCTGCTCAACGACAACGGGTTCGCCGTGCTCGACCGGCAGTACACCGCGTTGTCCGGCACCGAATACCAGCGGCTGGAGCCCGGTACCCGGGTGGACGTCTGAACCATGCCCGGCCCCTCAGCGGAGCTGGTACAGCAGCTCTACCGCACCCCACCGGACCGGTTCGTGGCCGCCCGGGACGCCGCCGTGGCCGAGGCGCGCCGGGCCGGCGACCCGACCACCGCCCGACAGCTGGCCCGGTTGCGTCGCCCGACGGTGGCCGCCTGGCTGGTGAACCTGCTCGCCATCCGCCGTCCCGAGCTGGTCGCCGACCTGGTTCAGCTCGCTGACGCGTTGCGGGCCGCCCAGCGGGAGTTGCGCGGGCCCCGGCTGCGGGAGCTGTCCGCGCAGCGCCGGGCGGTGGTCGGCGCACTGGTCGCCGAGGTCCGCAAGCTCGCCGCGGCGGAGCCGGACGCCCCGCCGGCCGGTCGGCTGCCACTGGCCGAGGTGGAGGCGACCCTGAACGCGGCGTTCTCCGACGTCGAGGTCGCCGAGCAGGTCCGGGCCGGCCGCCTGCTCCGGGCAGCCAGCTACGCCGGCTTCGGTGAGGTACCACGGCCACAGCTGCGGCTCGTCACCGGCGACGACGAGGAGGCGGAGGAGGAACGTCCGGCCCGTCGACCCGGTGCCCAGCGGGGGCGTCCCGAGGCGGCACCCCGCACGGACCGTGCGGCGCAGCGCGCCGAGCAGGCCGAGCGGGCTGCGCAGCGAGCGGCCCGTGCCGAGCGGGCCCGGCAGCGCCGCGCCCTGGACCGGGAGTTGGCCAAGGCGCAGGCCGACCAGGAACGCGCCGAGGCCGAGCTGACCGAGGCGGCCGGGCAGGAGCGCGACGGGGCCGCCGTGCTCGACGGGATCGAGGCTGAGCTGGCCGAGCTGGAGCGGCGGCGAGCGGTCGCCGAGCAGGATCTCAGTCGGGCCAAGCTCGCTCGGCGTGCCGCCGAGCGAGCGGTCACCGTGGCTCGGCGGCGCGCGGGCGAGGTCGAGGCGCTGGCGGCCGAAGAGGGGGATGCGGACGCGGGCGGTGGCGCGGCAGACTGACCATCGATGGACGACAACGAGTGTGCGGGCCGTCCACGGCGGGTGACCCCGGGTCGGGGCGTCGTCGTGGTCGACGGCTCGGGTTGCCCGGGGGTGGCGCTCGAATGACTCCGGAGCAGGTCGCCGCCGCCAGCAAGCCCGTCGTGCTCGACCTGGGCGACGCGTTCAGCCGGGACCCGACCACGTTGCGCCGGGCCCGGCTGCTCGGCATCTCCGGCTGGGCCTTCTACATCAGTGGTCGGGCCGGCGCGCTCGGCGACGTGCGGGCCGAGACGGCCGCCGCCGCCGTCGGGTTCATCGCCCCGGACGCGGTCGCCGACGGTTGGGACGCCGCAGCCCGGATCGTCCCGCCGTTCGAGGTGGCCGCCGCGAGCCTCGCCGAGTGCTGTCGATGGGGGTCGCAGAGGCTCGACCCCCTGCCCACCACCGAGCGCCTGGCGGCACTCGTCGAGCGGGCGGTGGTGGCGGCGGACGCCAGTGGGATGCCGCTCTTCGCCGCGTGGCGGGCCATGCCGCTGCCGGACCTCTCCCCGGGGGCCCGGAGCGCCGCCGGGCTGCGACTGCTCCGCGAGCACTTCACCGGCGCGTATCTGCTGGCGGTACGCGCCGCCGGGATGACCCCGCTGGAGGCCGTGCTGGCCGGGCCGGAGGGGGAGGCCGGGGCGGTGGCCTGCGGCTGGCCACCTCCGTACCCGCCGATCGGGCCGCTGGTGCGGCGGCGACTCTGGGCGGAGGCGGTGACCAACCGCCTCGCCGCGCCCGCGTTCACGGCCCTCGGCCCTGACGGCGGCGCGGAGCTGGTGGAGTTGCTGCACCGCACCCGAGCTGACCTCGCCTGAGCCTCGCGGCCGACGAAAATGGGCGGCACCGCGGGCGGTCGGCTGCCAGGATCTTCTGCCGTGACCCTTCCCGCTGGTTGGACAACGCGCAGGCCCACGCCCGACGACGTGCCGGCGATCCTCGCGGTGGTGCACGCCGCCGACACCTTCGCCATCGGCCACCCCGACTTCGACGCTGAGGACGTCGCGGCGTCGCTGAGCGCCCCCTACTTCGACCCGACCCGGGACTCCTGGCTGGCGCTCGACCCGGAAGACACCGTGGTCGGCTGGGCGACGCTGGACAACCCGACCGGTGTGGGTCGGGAGTTCGTCGAGGTCTACGTCGACCCGGAACGCGCTGCCGCCGTCCGGGCGCCACTGTTGGCCCGGCAGCTGGACCGGGTCGCCGAGCGCGCCGCCGAGCGGGGCCTGCCGGCGCTCACCGTCCGCTGCGCGGTCTTCGCGCCGGAACGCGACTGGGACCGCGCCCTGCGGGCGGCCGGGTTCACCCTGGCCAAGCGGTACGTCCGGATGAGCCGCCCGCTGGCCGACCTGCCCGACGAGCCCGCTGGGCCGCCCGGCGTGACCGTGCGGCCGGTCCGCCCGGACGACGAGGCCGACCTGCGGGAGTTCCACCGGATCCACGATGTCGCCTTCGCCGACACCCCGGACCACGAGCCGCTGTCGTACGAGCGGTGGCGAGCCCGGATCGGTGAGCTGACCGCCTGGGACGAGTGGTTCGTCGCCGAGGTGGACGGGGTGCCGGCTGGCGCGTTGCAGTCCTCGGATCAGGCGCTCGACCAGCAGGAGGGCTTCGTGAAGAACCTGGGGGTGCTGTCCGCGTACCGCCGGCGGGGTGTTGGTGCGGCGCTGCTGCGCCGCGCCTTCGCCCGCTACGCCGAGAAGGGGCGGCTCACGGCCGGCCTGGGCGTCGACCTCACCAACCCGACGGCCCCGCTGTCGCTCTACCGGTCCGTGGGTCTACGGGAGACCCGGTGGACCGACATGTACGAGCTGATCGTCCCGGCCGCCGGTGTGTGATTGACGACCCCGGTCGGGCCCGCCGGGCGAACCCGCCGGCAGCGGTAGCAGACTGGTGACGTGCGATACGCGCTGCTACGCCGACGCGGTGCCGGTGGGGCGGGACCGCAGCTCGGTGACGTAGTCGTCCGGCGCGCCCGCCTTCTCGGCGGCGTTGGCGATCTCGGAGAGATACCACGAGGTCGGCAGGCCACCCTCGTACCCGTTGAAGACGTAGATCCACGCGGTCACGTCGCCGTCGAGGGTGGAGACCCGGACGTGCAGCTTGCGGTACGTGCCGGCGGTCGCCCCCTCGATCTCGTCGAGCTGTTCCGCGTCGTAGGGGTGGATGTCGTAGAGCGCCACGAAGACCCGGTCACCGGGGGACTCGACCAGGGTGCTCACCGCGCCCTCCCAGCCGATCACGTCCGCCCCGGCGAAGGTCAGCCGCCAGCCCTCCAGCCAGCCGGTGCCCACCATCGGCGAATGCGGACAGTAGGCGCGCATCCGGGCGGGGTCGAGATTTGAGCCGTAGGCGGCGTGATGACGCACGGCGATGACGATAGCCCGGCGGACGGGTGGGGGAGAATACGACAGTGCGTGTCGAATGCGCTCGGGAGAAGAAAGTCACTGTGAGCATGGACGAAGGGCGAACGCTGTGAGCCGGATCGTGATCATCGGTGGGGGGCCGGCCGGGTACGAGGCGGCGCTGGTCGCCGCCCAGCTGGACGCCGATGTCACCGTGGTGGAGGCCGACGGTGCGGGTGGGGCCTGCGTGCTCTCCGACTGCGTACCGTCGAAGACCTTCATCGCCAGCTCCGAGGTGGTCACCGGGTACCGCGACACCGAGGAGTTCGGGGTGCACTCGGACGGCCTGGAGGCGGTCACCGTCGACGCGCGGGCGGTGCACGAGCGGGTCAAGCGTCTGGCGCTGGCGCAGTCCGCCGACATCCACGCCAAGCTGCTCAAGGCGGGGGTCACCTTCGTGGCCGGCACGGCCCGGCTCGGCGAGGACACCCTCGGGCACACCCACCGGGTCATCGTCACCCCCGCCGACGGCGGCGAGGAATACTCCATCGCCGCGTCCACCGTGCTGGTGGCCACCGGCTCGACACCCCGCCAGCTACCCACCGCCGTACCGGACGGTGAGCGCATCCTGACCTGGCGCCAGGTGTACGACCTGCCGGAGCTGCCCGAGCATCTGATCGTGGTCGGCTCCGGTGTGACCGGCGCGGAGTTCGCCAGCGCGTACCTGGCGATGGGGGTCGAGGTCACCCTGGTCTCCAGTCGGGACCGGGTGATGCCGCACGAGGACGCCGACGCCGCGTCCGCGATCGAGCGGGTGTTCCGCAACCGGGGCATGGAAATCCTCAACAACTCCCGGGCCGACGCGGTCCGGCGTACCGCCGATGGTGTCGAGGTGGAGCTCTCCGACGGCCGCAAGGTGACCGGCTCGCACGCGCTGATCACGGTCGGGTCGGTTCCGAACACGGCCAACCTGGGCCTGGCCGAGTACGGCGTGGAGCTGGGTCGGGGCGGTTACGTGACAGTCGACCGGGTCTCCCGGACCAACGTGCCCGGCATCTACGCCGCCGGCGACTGCACCGGCGTGCTGCTGCTGGCCAGTGTGGCCGCCATGCAGGGCCGGATCGCGATGTGGCACGCCCTCGGCGAGGCGGTCCGCCCGCTGCGGCTGCGTACCGTCGCGGCGAACGTCTTCACCGACCCGGAGTTGGCCACCGTGGGTGTCTCCCAGGACGAGGTGGACGCGGGCAAGGTGCCGGCCCGGCAGGTGATGCTGCCGCTGTCCGGCAACGCCCGGGCCAAGATGGACGACCTCTCCGACGGTTTCGTGAAGCTGTTCTGCCGTCCGGCCAGCGGTCAGGTGATCGGCGGTGTGGTGGTCGCCCCGAAGGCCAGCGAGCTGATCCTGCCGATCACCATGGCGGTGGAGAACAACCTCACGGTCAACGAGTTGGCCCAGACCATCACCATCTACCCGAGCCTCTCCGGCTCGATCACCGAGGCGGCCCGCCAGCTCATGCTCCACGAGCTGGAGTAATCCCGCGCACCCCCCGCGTTTGGATCATCGCGATCGTGGCCAGGACCGCTACCTCGGTGAGGATCAGGAGGCGTTCGGCCAGACCGATGAGCATCCGGTCGCCGGGGTAGGCGGACCAGATCATCGCTGCCGCCAGGGCCAGGCTCAGCAGGACCAGGGCGCGTAGCGTCCGGGCGGCGGGCGTCAGGTCGGGTCGGCGGGCGAGCAACCAACCGGCCGCCGGCAACGCCAGGAAGGCGATCACCGAGGCGTACCGGTGCAGGTAGGCGGCGGTGGTCATGGCGGTCCCCGGCTCGTTGGTCGGCACCACGGCGGCCAGCAGCAGCCCACCCGCCCATGCGCCGAGCAGCAGCTCGGCCGTTCGACCGGAGCGCGGTCGGGGTGGGCCGGGGCGGCGCAGTCCGTACAGCAAGGCCACGGTGGCGAGCGCGAGCACCACCATGGCGATGTCGATGGCGCCGCCCCGGTCGGAGACCGCGAAGTCGCTGATGGTTAACGCCCACGGGTTGAGGTCGTCGTTGACTTCGAGGTGGCCGATCACGGTGAGTAGCGCCGCCAGGGCGATCCCGCCCAGGGCCAGCAAACCGGTACTCCGGGTAACAGGCATGCCTCAGCCTGTCGCCGAGAGCACCCGAGCCGAATCCGGGACAGCCACCGAAATCCCTCCCCGGGACCACCCCTAGAGGCCCGCGCACACCCTCCGCGATCTTGCACTTTCGGTCGCCCTTATGCGCGGCATGCCCCAATTGCGGGGACAGTAAGTGCAAGATCGCTGGGGCAGGGGGTGACCTCAGTCGATGGGGATGTCGGCTCCGACGGCGGCGCGGGTGTGGCGGGCGCTGACCAGGGTCATCGCCCATCCGGCCGCGGCGAAGCCGGCCGCCGCGGCGGTGGCGATGATGGCCAGCCGCCACGCCGACTCGGTGAGCGCGGTGCCGCCCAGGTGCCCGACCAGCGCGCCGTAGGTGGCCCAGCCCAGCGCGGCGACCGCCTCGTAGAGCAGGAACAGCCGGTACGGGTAGCGGCTGCGACCGGCCGAGAAGCAGGCCGCCATCCGGCCGCCGGGGACGAACCGGCAGAGCAGGATGACCAGTGGCCCGGGTTGGCGCAACCCCCGGGTGACCCGGCTGGCCACCCGGCGGGCCCGGCTCAGTTCGGCGTGCCGGGGTGGCCGCCGGTCCGGTGCGCTCCGCCCGAGCAGGTAGCAGGCGAGGTCGCCGGCGAACACGCCGAGCGCGCCGACGGCGATGGTGACCGGCAGGCTGAGCCCGCCGTAGACGGTGAGCGCACCACTGGTGATCATGATGATCTGGGTGGGAATGACCGGTACGAACGCGTCCGCGATCAGCAGAACTAGCAGCACCAGGTACGCCCACGTCGGCGATGCGACGTCAGTCAGTAGTTCAGGCACGCCTGCCACCTCGCCGGATGCGGCCGATTGGGTGTCTTGAGCCTGACGGCGTGTCCGGCGTCACCGTGGACAGCCCCGGCCCGTCGTGACCGTCGACACCACCGGGGCCACCCAGGTACAACGAGGCGAACCGCTCTCGGGTGACGGGTTCGGCCGCCGTCCCAGCCGTCCCGCGGCGGTCGGCGGATCGGCGTTCGTCGGCGTACCGTTGTCGGCGCGGCCCCGCCCGTCGGGTCCCCCGTTCCTGACGACTCGGGCCGCCCGGGCCGCCGGCGGGTCCCGCGCCGGCGGCCCGCCCCCGCTCCCACCGCCGTAAATCCGGGTGCGTCCTCGACGGCCCGATGGGTAGCGTCGCCGTATGCGCAGTGCGGTAGTGGTGACCACGACGCCGGGTGTCCCCGGCGCGCCGCTCTGACGTAACCACCGTCGACCAGGCCCCGGGGCGATCCGCCCCCGAGGGCCGCGCGGCGTTCGGTGTCCAGGTCGCCTCCGGGTCGTACCCGATCCAGGAGCCCGACATGATCGACCACCGCCGACTCGGCCGTGAGCTGGACCTCTTCGTCTCCGATCCGCTGGCCGGCGCCGGCCTGCCGATCTGGCTGCCCGCCGGCGCCGCCGCCCGACACGCCGTCGAGGAGTACGTCCGGGAGTTGGAGCGCCGCTCCGGCCACCAGCACGTCTACTCGCCACCGCTGGGCAAACGTGAACTCTTCGAACTCTCCGGGCACCTCGGCTACTTCGCCGACGACATGTTCCCGCCGATGCGGTTGAGTGCCGACGACGAGTTCGTGCTCCGGCCGGCGCTCTGCCCGCACCACGCGTTGGTGTTCCGGGCCCGGGGCCGCTCCTACCGCGAGTTGCCGTTGCGAATCGCGGAGCTGGGCGGGATGTACCGCTCGGAACGCTCCGGCGTGCTCGGTGGCCTGTCCCGGGTACGCGCCATCTCGCTCAACGACGCGCACACCTTCTGCGCGCCGGAGCAGGTGGGTGAGGAGGTCGCGGAGATCCTCGGGCTGATTCGGACCGCGCACGCGGCACTCGGCGTCCGCCCGGCCGGATTCCGGTTGTCGCTGCGCGGGCCGGGCGAGAAGTACGTCGGCGACGACGCGCAGTGGGCCCGCGCGGAGGATCTGCTCCGCGCCGCGCTGGCCGGGGTGGCGTACGTCGAGGCACCCGGGGAGGCCGCGTTCTACGGCCCGAAGATCGACATCCAGATCGTCGACGCGGCCGGCCGGGAGTCGACCATCTCCACCATTCAACTCGACTTCGACAAGCCGGAGCGGTTCGACCTGTCGTACACCGACTCCGACGGCAGGCGCCGTCGGCCGGTCATGCTGCACCGCAGTCTGCTCGGCAGTATGGAGCGGCTGTTCGCATACCTCATCGAGGTGCACGAGGGCGCCTTCCCGGCCTGGTACGCGCCCGTCCACCTGGTGCTGCTGCCGGTGGACGCCGGGCAGGCCGACGCGGCGGCGAAGCTGGCCCGGCGGGCCGTCGACGCCGGCCTGCGGGTCGACGTCGACGTCGCCGGCTCGCTGGGCTCCCGGATCCGGGACGCGGCACGTCGCCGCGTCCCGTACCTCGGGGTGTTGGGCGCCCGGGAGGCGGTCGACGGGCATCTCGCGCTGCGCCTGCGCGGGGGCCGCGCCCTGGCCCCGATGCCCGCCGCCGCCGCGCTGGCCCTGATCGGCGGACAGGTCGCCGCCCGCGCGGTCGACCTCCTGCCGACCGGCTGACCCGCCCGCCGGTGTGGGGCGGACCGTCGTCGATCGTGTCGCCCGCACGACGGTCGGCCCTAGACCGACGCGGGTTGGGCGGCGGGTTCCTCGTCGGCCACGGCACCGGTGAACTGCGAGCGGTAGAGCCGGTGGTACGCGCCCTGGGTGGCGAGCAACTGCTCGTGGGTGCCCTGCTCGACGATCCGACCGTTCTCCATCATCAGGATCAGGTCGGCGTCGCGGATGGTGGAGAGCCGGTGCGCGATGACGAAGCTGGTCCGGTCCGAGCGCAGCGCGGCCATCGCCCGTTGGAGCAGCACCTCGGTGCGGGTGTCCACCGAACTGGTCGCCTCGTCCAGGATCAGCAACGATGGCTCGGCGAGGAACGCCCGGGCGATGGTGACCAGTTGCTTCTCGCCCGCGCTGACGTTGCTGCCCTCCTCGTCGATGACCGTGTCGTAGCCGTCGGGCAGGCTGCGGACGAACCGGTCCACGAAGGTGGCCCGGGCCGCGGCGAGGATCTCCTCCTCGGTCGCGTCCGGCCGCCCGTAGGCGATGTTGTCCCGGATGGTCCCGCCGAAGAGCCAGGTGTCCTGCAACACCATGCCGATCCGGCCACGCAGGTCGTCGCGACGCATGGTCGTGATGTCCACCCCGTCGAGGGTGATCCGGCCGGCGTCCAGTTCGTAGAACCGCATGACCAGGTTGACCAGTGTGGTCTTGCCAGCGCCGGTCGGGCCGACGATGGCCACCGTGTGCCCCGGCTCGGCGACCAGCGACAGGTCGTCGATCAGTGGCTTGTCCGCCTCGTAGCGGAACGAGACGTGCTCGAACTCGACCCGACCGTGCGGGTCGACCACCCGGGCCGGCTCGACCGGGTCGGGGCTCTGCTCGTCGGCGTCGAGGACCGCGAAGACCCGCTCGGCCGAGGCCACCCCGGACTGGAGCAGGTTGGCCATCGAGGCGAGTTGGGTGAGCGGCTGGGTGAACTGCCGGGAGTACTGGATGAACGCCTGCACGTCGCCGAGGGTCATCGTCCCGGAGGCGACCCGCAGCCCGCCGACCACGGCGACGGCCACGAAGCTCAGGTTTCCGATGAACATCATCGACGGCATGATGATCCCGGAGATGAACTGTGCCCCGAAGCTGGCCCGGAACAGCTCCTCGTTCTTGGCGGTGAACGCGGCCTCCACCTCACGCTGCCGGCCGAAGACCTTCACCAGCTCGTGGCCGGTGTACGCCTCCTCGATCTGACCGTTCAGCTCACCGGTGTGTGTCCACTGGGCGATGAACTGCTTCTGCGAACGCTTGGCGATGCGCTGGGTGACCAGCACCGACAGTGGCACCGCGACCAGGGCCACCAGCGCCAGCAGCGGCGAGATCCAGAACATGACGGCCAGCACGCCGACGACGGTCAGCAGCGAGGTGAGCAGCTGACTGAGGGTTTGCTGGAGGCTGGTGGCGATGTTGTCGATGTCGTTGGTGACCCGGCTGAGCAACTCGCCCCGGGGCTGCCGGTCGAAGTAGGGCAGCGGCAGCCGGTTGAGCTTCTCCTCCACCTCGGCGCGCAGCCGCAGCACGGTGCGCTGGACCACCCCGTTGAGCAGCCAACCCTGCCACCAGGACAGCAGGCCCGCCGCGAGGTAGAGCCCGAGCGCCAGCAGCAGCACCCGGCTCAGGGCGCTGAAGTCGACGCCCACCCCGGGCACCACGTCCATCCGGGCCAGCATGTCGGCGAAGCTGTCGTTTCCGCTGGCTCGGGCCGCCGCGACGGCCTGCTCGGCGGTGGTGCCGGCGGGCAGCCGACGGCCGATCACCCCATTGAAGATCAGGTCGGTGGCATGGCCGAGGATCTTCGGCCCGGCCACGCTGAACCCGACGCTCACCACCGCCAACCCGATGATCGCGAGCAGGTGCAGTCGGTGCGTGCGCAGCCGGCCGAGCAACCGTCGGGCCGACGGCCCGAAGTTCATCGACCGCTCGGCGGGCATCCCGGCGCTCATCCACCGCGGGCCGCCGCGCTGGCCGTCGGGCAGCCGCTTCGGCGTCGGCGCGTCGCCGCCCGGCTGCTGCGCGTCGCCTCCCGGCGGCCGTGCGGTTTGACTGGGTACCGCCGGGGTGCGCGGCTCGTCGGGCTCGCTCATGCCGGCACCTCCGCCGTCTGCTGTGAGGCCACGATCTCGGCGTACGTCGGGCAGGTCTCCAACAGCTCCGCGTGTCGTCCCACTCCGACGACCCCTCCGTCCTCAAGAACGATGATCTGGTCGGCATCGATGATCGTGGAAACCCGTTGGGCCACGATGACCACTGCGGACTGCGCGGTGACCGGCCGCAGAGCCGCCCGCAGCCGCGCGTCGGTGCCGAGGTCGAGCGCGGAGAACGAGTCGTCGAAGAGGTAGATCTCCGGCTGCCGGACCAGGGCTCGGGCGATGGCCAGGCGCTGCCGCTGCCCACCGGAGACGGTGGTGCCGCCCTGCGCGATCGGCGCGTCCAGCCCGCCGGGCATCTGGGCCACGAAGTCCCGGGCCTGGGCGATCTCCAACGCCGCCCACAGTTCCTCGTCGGTGGCGTCCGGATTGCCGTAGCGCAGGTTGCTGGCGACCGTGCCGGTGAACAGGTACGGCCGCTGCGGCACCAGGCCGATCCGCCGCCACAGCTCGTCCGGTGCCAGTTCCCGCACGTCCACCCCGTCGACCAGCACCGCCCCATCGGTGACGTCGACCAGGCGGGGAATCAGCGACAGCAGGGTCGTCTTGCCGGCGCCGGTGCTACCGATGATCGCCGTGGTGGTGCCCGGGGTGGCTCGGAAGGAGATGTCGCGCAGCACCGGCTCGACCGCGCCCGGGTACTGGAAGCGCACCCCACGCAGTTCCAACTCGGCCCGGGCCGGCAGTTCGGTGACCGGCTCGGCGGCGGGAACCACCGAGGATTCGGTGTCCAGTACCTCGACGATCCGCTCGGCGCAGACCGCGGCGCGGGGCACCATCATCAGCATGAAGGTGGCCATCATGACGGCCATCAGGATCTGCATCAGGTACTGCAGGAACGCGGTTAGCGCGCCGATCTCGATCGCGCCGGAGTCCACCCGCTGCGCGCCGAACCAGAGCACCGCCACGCTGGAGACGTTCAGCACCAGCATGACCACCGGGAAGATCAACGCCAGCAGCCGACCGGTACGCAGCGCGGTGGCGGTCAGGTCGGCGTTGGCGACGGCGAAGCGATCCGTCTCGTAGGGCTCGCGGACGAAGGCACGGACCACCCGGATGCCGGTGATCTGCTCGCGCAGCACCCGGTTGACCGTGTCGATCCGGGTCTGCATCAGCCGGAAGCCCGGCACCATGCGACGGATGATCGCGCCGAGCGCGATGGCCAGCACCGGCACGCTGACCAGCATCAGCCAGGAGAGCCCGACATCCTCGCGGAGCGCCATCACCACGCCGCCCACACTCATGATCGGCGCGGCGACCAGCATGGTGCAGCTCATCAGTACGAGCATCTGCACCTGCTGCACGTCGTTCGTGTTGCGGGTGATCAGCGACGGCGCCCCGAACCGGGCCACCTCGCGGGCGGAGAAGCGGTTGACGTGCCCGAACAGCGTGGCCCGGACGTCCCGGCCGAAGCCCATCGCGATCCGCGCGCCCAGGTAGACCGCGGCGATCGAGCAGACGATCTGGATCAGGCTGACCAGCAGCATCCAACCGCCGATTCCGACGATGTAGTCGGTGTCGCCCCGGGCCACGCCCTGGTCGATGATGTCGGCGTTGAGGCTGGGCAGGTAGAGCGAGGCCATGGTGCCCACGAACTGGAGCAGCACCACCGCCAGCAGCGGTCGTTGGTAGGCGCGCAGTTGGCTGCGCAACAGTCGGATCAACACGCCGGATCCCTCGGTTCGGTAGGGCGTCCGGTCATCCGTGGGTCGTCCCCACTGCCGATGACCTCGAGCAGGAACTCCCGGATCACCTGTGCCTTCACCGGGTCGGCGTCGACCGAGGTGAGCGGGCGTCCGGAGTGCATGAGTGCGCTCAGCGCGGCCACCCGTTCCCGTCCCGCGGGGGTGAGGGCGAGCCGCACGCTGCGTCGGTCGCTGTCGTCGCGCTGCCGCTCGACGAGCCCGTCGCGGGCCAGCGTGTCCACGATGCCGGTCAGGGTCGCCGGGCGGACGAAGCCCTTCTCGGCGACCTCCCGGTGGGGCAGCTCGCCGTGGCGGGCGAGCGTCAGCAGGGTGACCATGCCGGCCTGGGTGAGGCCGTGCTCCTCGGCCAGGTAGCGATTCCACCGCTGTCCGACCAGGTGCCCGGCCACCACCAGCAGCCGGCCCAGCGGCACGTCCTGGAGAGTGACGAGTTCCACGAGAGGCAGATTAGTCCCCTGATAGTCAGGGCCCAAACGAAATTACCGCCGCAGTGGCCACGAACACGATTTGCAGGACGGCGCGCTGCCCGAGCGGAGTGACCGGGCGCCCGGCGAGGGTCAGTCGCCGCCGTGCGGCCGAGATGTTGGCCGGGAACATCGCGAGCATGAGCAGGCCGAGCCCGGCCGCGGCCGCCTGGGCAGTCGTCGGAACCAGTAGGCCGATCGCGCCAACCAACTCCAGCACGCCGGTGAGGGTGACCAGCAGATCCGGCCGGGGCAATCGGGGTGGGACCATCGCGATCAGGTCGGCGCGGCGCTGGCCGACGAAGTGCGCGACGGCGGTCAGCGTGAACATCAGGGCCAGCCCGACCCGCAGTGCCGGCTGCCAGCCGTCGAGCGCGGCGATGCCGGCCAGGCCGGCGAGCCGGGAAAGCGCGGTGCCGACGAGCAGGGCGATCAGGGGTGCCATGGAATCCTCCTCGGGGAAACTTGCCAGTGACAAGATTGCGTCGGAGGATGGCATCTTGTCAATGACAAGATAGGATTCCGGGCATGACTGAGACGCGCGCCTACCACCACGGCGACCTCCGTCGCGCCCTGCTCGCGGCCTCGCTCGACGCGATCGAGGAGGTCGGCCCGGCCGCGTTGAGCCTGCGCGACCTGGCCCGTCGGGCCGGTGTCTCGCACGCCGCGCCCGCGCACCACTTCGGCGACAAGGCGGGTCTGCTCACCGCCCTCGCCGCCCAGGGCTTCGACCTGCTGGCTCAGACCCTGCACTCGGCCGGCGACGACCTGCTGGCCGCCGGAGTCGCGTACGTCGACTTCGCCGTGCGGCACCGTGCGCACTTCGAGGTGATGTTCCGGCCCGAGCTCTACCGGGCCGACGACGCCGAGCTGGCCGCCGCACGGGAGCGCGCCGGCGCGGCCCTCCGTTCCCAGGTGGCGGCGCTTCCGGCTGGCGACGCGCCCAGCGACACCGACCGGGACGCGCTCGCCGCCTGGTCGATCGCGCACGGCTTCGCCACCCTCTGGCTGGCGGGCGCACTGCCGGACCGCGTAGGCGACAACCCTCGTCAGGCGGCCCGCGAAGTCCTGAGCCGCCTGGCCGAGTAACCACCGCTCCTGGGCGCGCGGGGGTTACCAGCTTGTGGGGAGGGGCATTCCTTCGGTGAAGCCGGCGGCGCTCTGCACGCCGACGATCGCCCGCTCGTGGAACTGCGTCAGATCCCGCGCGCCGGCGTAGGTGAAGGCGCTGCGTACCCCGGCGATGATCTCGTCGATCAGGTCCTCGACGCCGGGCCGGGCCGGGTCCAGGTGCATCCGGGCCGAGGAGATGCCCTCCTCGAACACCGCCTTGCGGGCCCGGTCGTACGGGCTGTCGTCGGCGGTACGGGCGCTGACCGCCCGAGCCGAGGCCATCCCGAAGCTCTCCTTGTACCGCCGGCCGTCCGGCTCGGTGTACAGGTCACCGGGGGACTCGTAGGTGCCGGCGAACCAGGAGCCGATCATCACGTTCGACGCGCCGGCGGCGAGCGCGAGCGCCACGTCCCGTGGGTGCCGCACCCCGCCGTCGGCCCAGACGTGTCGGCCCAGCTGGCGGGCCGCGGTCGCGCAGTCGAGTACGGCGGAGAACTGCGGTCGACCCACGCCGGTCATCATCCGGGTGGTGCACATCGCACCGGGGCCGACGCCGACCTTGATGATGTCCGCTCCTGCCTCCACCAGGTCGCGTACACCCTCGGCGGTGACCACGTTGCCGGCCGCCACCGGGACGCCCGGGTCCAGCTTGCGAACCGCCTGCAACGCCGAGATCATCCGCGCCTGGTGGCCGTGCGCGGTGTCCACGACCAGCGTGTCCACCCCGGCCTCCAGCAGCGCGGCGGCCTTGCCGGTGACGTCACCGTTGATTCCGACGGCCGCCGCGATGCGCAGCCGGCCCCGGTCGTCCACGGCCGGCGTGTAGAGGGTGGCCCGTAGAGCGCCCTGTCGAGTCAGCACCCCGACCAGTCGACCGTCGGCGTCCACCACCGGGGCGAGCCGGCGACGGCCCGCCGAGAGCAGGTCGAAACCGGTGCGCGGATCCGCGTCCGCCGGGATGGTGTGCAGTTCGGTGGACATCACGTGACGCAGTTGAGCGAACCGGTCCACGCCCGTGGTGTCCGCCTCGGTGACCACGCCCATCGGCCGTCCGGCGTCGTCGACCACGATCACCGCACCGTGGGAGCGCTTGGGCAGCAGGTGGATGGCGTCGCCCACGGTCTCGGTCGGGCCCAGCGTGATCGGCGTGTCGTAGACCAGGTGCCGCTGCTTGACCCAGGCGACGACATTCGCCACCACCTCGATCGGAATGTCCTGCGGGATCACCGCGATGGCGCCCCGGCGGGCGACCGTCTCCGCCATCCGCCGGCCGGCGACCGCGGTCATGTTCGACACCACCAGCGGGATGGTGGTGCCCGTGCCGTCGCCGGTGGACAGGTCGACGTCGAGCCGGGAACCCAGGTCGGAGCGGGCCGGCGCCATGAAGACGTCGGTATAGGTCAGGTCGTGCGCGGGAACCGCGCCGTGAAGGAACCGCACCCGGCCATCATTCCCGCTCGTGGCCCGTCCAGCCGCCCGTGGTCGCGGAAAACACTCTCGTCACCGGACTGCTCCCGCAGCGGCGCCCGGTCAGCCCAACAGGAGCGCCCCGGCGAGCGCGGCCATCACGACGGCGATGACCGCGTCCAGCACCCGCCAGGTGCCGGCACGGGCGAGCAGCGGCGCGAGGCGGTGCGCGCCGGCACCGAGGGCGGTGAACCAGACCACGCTGGCCAGGGCGGCTCCGGCACCGAACACCCACCGGTGCGGGTGCTTCTGGGCCACCCCGCCGAGCAGCAGCACGGTGTCCAGGTAGACGTGGGGGTTCAGGTAGGTGAAGGCGGCGCAGGCGAGCAGGGTCGCCCCCAGGGTGGCCGGCGGCCGCTCGGTGGGCAGCAGGGCGCCGGGACGCAGGGCGCGGCGGGCGGCGAGCGCTGCGTAGCAGAGGAGGAACGCCGCGCCGCCCCACCGGATCGCCGTCAACAGCCCCGGCCGGCCCGTCACCAGCGTGCCGACCCCGGCGACGCCCGCCGTGATCAGCAGAGCGTCCGATGCGGCGCAGGTGAGCACCACGGGTACGACATGCTCGCGACGCAGGCCCTGACGCAGGACGAAGGCGTTCTGAGCGCCGATGGCGACGATCAGGGCGATGGAGATCGAGAAGCCGGCGACGGCGGAGGTGAGCACGGATTTCACGCTAGGGCTGGGCCATCCACCAGTCCAACTAAAGATTCTGATGTAACTTAAGCTTTGCTTATGGATGGTCTCGACTCGGCGCAACTGCGGACACTCGCCGCAGTGGTCGCGGAGGGCAGCTTCGAAGCGGCGGCCCGGTTGCTGCACGTCACGCCGTCGGCGGTGAGCCAACGGATCAAGGCACTGGAGGAGACCGTCGGCCAGGTCCTGGTCCGCCGGGCCCGACCGTGCGTGGCCACCGACGCCGGTCGCCCGCTGCTGCGCCTGGCCGGCCAGCTCACGCTGCTGGAACGGGAGGCACTGGCCGATGCCCGCGGTCCGCTGGCCGGCGGCGGTCGCGTACGGGTCGCCGTGGTGGTCAACGCGGACTCGCTGGCCACCTGGTTCCCCGCCGCGCTGGCCCGACTGCCGCAGCGGGCCGGGCTCTTCTTCGACCTGCGGCAGGACGATCAGGATCACACCGCCGAGTTGCTCCGGGACGGCTCGGTGACGGCGGCGGTGACCGCCCAACGGGAGGCCGTGCAGGGCTGCCGGGTGCTGCCCCTCGGGGCCATGCGCTACCGCGCGCTGGCCACGCCGGAATTCGCGGCGACCCACTTCGTCGAAGGATTCACCGCCGCAGCGCTGGAGGGCGCGCCGATGGTCGTCTTCGACCGGAAGGACCGGGTGCAACACCGGTTCATCCGGGCCGTGGTGGGCCGGTCGCTCGACCCTCCGGTGCACTACCTGCCGTCCGTGCCGGCCTTCAACGAGGCGATCCGGCTCGGGTTGGGCTGGAGTCTGGTTGCGGAACAGATCGCCGAGGCCGACCTGGCCTCCGGTTGCTGTGTCGACCTCGCGCCGGGCCGACACCTGGACGTCCCGCTCTACTGGCAGCACTGGCGATTGGAGTCGGACGTGCTGAACGCCCTGACCGCTGCCGTCCGCGCGGTCGCCGCCGAGAACCTGCGCTGACCGCCGGTCCGTCCGGACCGCTCAGGCGATGGTGCAGATGGGGGCACCGGCGGTGATCACGGCGCCGACCTCGGCGGTGAGCCCGCTCACCGTGCCCGCCTTGTGGGCGTGCAGCGGCTGCTCCATCTTCATCGCCTCCAGCACCACGACCAGGTCACCCTCGGCCACGGTGTCGCCGTCCGCCACCGCGATCTTGACGATGGTGCCCTGCATCGGGGAGGTGAGCGCGTCGCCACCGACCGGGGCGCCGGCCTTGGCTCCGCCGCCGCGCCGGGCCGGCCTACGGGTGGCGGGTGCCGCGGTGGTCGTACCCCCGCCGAAGCCGGCGGGGAGGCTGACCTCGAGGCGCTTGCCGCCCACCTCGACCACGACGGTGTCGCGCTCGGCCGGCGCCTCGGCGGCGCCGGCGGCGGCGGCGAACGGCGGCACGGTGTTGTGGAATTCCGTCTCGATCCAGCGGGTGTGCACGGTGAACGGCTCGGCGGTGAACGCCTCGTCCCGCACCACCAGTCGGTGGAACGGCAGCGCGGTGGCCATCCCATCGAGCACCATCTCGTCCAGCGCGCGGCGGGCACGCTCCAGCGCCTCGGTCCGCGTCTCCCCGGTGATGATCACCTTGGCCAGCAGCGAGTCGAAGTTGCCGCCGATCACGTCGCCGGCCGAGATGCCGGTGTCCACCCGCACACCCGGGCCGGTGGGCAGGCGCAGCGCGGTGACCGTGCCCGGCGCGGGCAGGAAGTTGCGGCCCGGGTCCTCGCCGTTGATCCGGAACTCGATCGAGTGCCCGCGCGGCGTCGGGTCCTCGGTGATCCGCAGCTTCTCGCCGTCGGCGATCCGGAACTGCTCGCGGACCAGGTCGATGCCGGCGGTCTCCTCGGTGACCGGGTGTTCGACCTGGAGTCGGGTGTTGACCTCCAGGAAGGAGATGGTGCCGTCCACGCCGACCAGGTATTCCACCGTGCCGGCGCCGTGGTACCCGGCCTCGCGGCAGATCGCCTTGGCGCTGTCGTGGATCTGTGCCCGCTGGGCGTCGGTGAGGAACGGCGCGGGCGCCTCCTCCACCAGCTTCTGATGCCGCCGCTGGAGCGAGCAGTCCCGGGTGCCCACCACGATCACGTTGCCGTGCTGGTCGGCGAGGACCTGCGCCTCGACGTGCCGGGGCTGGTCCAGGTACCGCTCGACGAAGCACTCGCCCCGGCCGAAGGCCGCGACCGCCTCCCGGGTGGCCGACTCGAAGAGCTGGGGGATCTCCTCCATGGTCCGGGCGACCTTGAGGCCGCGCCCGCCGCCGCCGAAGGCGGCCTTGATGGCGACCGGCAGGCCGTGGTCGACGGCGAACGCCATCACCTCGTCCGGGCTGGCCACCGGGTCCGGGGTGCCGGGGACCAGCGGGGCCCCGGCGCGCTGGGCGATGTGCCGGGCGGTGACCTTGTCGCCCAGGTCACGGATCGCCTGCGGGGTGGGGCCGATCCAGGTCAGCCCGGCGTCGATGACCGCCTGGGCGAAGTCGGCGTTCTCGCTGAGGAAGCCGTAGCCGGGGTGCACGGCGTCCGCACCGGCCCGGGCGGCGACGTCGAGCAGCTTGTCGATGCGCAGGTACGTCTCGGTCGCGCTGTCCCCGTCAAGCGCGTATGCCTCGTCCGCGAGGGTGGCGTGCAGGGCGTCGCGGTCGGAGTCCGCGTACACGGCGACGCTGCCCAAACCGGCGTCGCGGCACGCACGGATCACCCGGACGGCGATCTCGCCGCGGTTGGCGATGAGTACCTTGCGCACCTTCGTGGCTCCTCCCGGGCAGGTTACTGACGGGGAGTGTATCGGCCGCCCTGGTGGCCCTAACGATCGCTCAGTGTGGAATGGCGCACTGTGCCCGGGCGCTGATTAGTCAAACTTGGCTATTACGCTTGCCGAGTGTCTGCGACTCGGATGATGATCCTCGGTCTGGTGCGGTGGATGCAGCCCGTGCACGGCTACGACGTGCGCCGCGAGCTGCTGAGCTGGAGCGCCGACAAATGGGCCAACGTGCAACCCGGCTCGATCTACCACGCGCTGCGCAAACTCACCGAGGAGGGCCTGCTGCGCGCCGTCGCCACCGAGCAGGTCGGTGCCCGTCCGGCACGCACCACGTACGAGGTGACCGCCAAGGGTGAGGACGAGTTCGAGACCCTGCTGCGCAATCTCTGGTGGAACTTCTCCGAGCCGGTCGACCCGTTCACGGCGGCTTTCTCCTTCCTGCCCGCGATGCCACGGTCCGAGGCGGCGGCGGCCCTACGCAACCGGGCCAACCTGCTGCGGGCCGGCATCGAGTCGATGCGGGCCTCGCTCCAGTCGGACTGGGTCCGTAACACCAAGCCGGTGCACGTCGGTTGGATGTTCGAGCTGTGGTCGGCGCGGGCGGAGGCGGAGATGAGTTGGTGCGAGCGGGTCGCGGAGCGGATCGAATCCGGAGTGTCGTACCTGCCTGCTGGGCTGGAGAGCGCCGATGGTTGGACGGGGTGGCGGGACGGCGAAGAGCGGCCCGGACCAAACGCGGAATAATCAACGTTGACCATAAGAGCTATATCGCGTTAGCCTGCTGACGGCACAGCGGGGGAGTGCGCCGTCCGGCGTCGTCCCACTCGACGGCCGGCCCGACCGGCCCGAACGACCAGGAGCAGAAATGATCGAGACCAGGGGGCTGCGAAAGTCGTTTCGCTCCCGCGCGGGTCGAGAGACGAAGACGGTGGACGCCGTGCGGGGTGTCAACCTCGATGTCGCCGAAGGCGAGATCTTCGGCTTCCTCGGCCCGAACGGCGCCGGCAAGACCACCACGCTGCGGATGCTCGCCACGTTGATCGAGCCGGATGGCGGCGATGCCACCATCGCCGGCGCCGACCTGCGGAAAGACCCGGCCGAGGTGCGCCGCCGGATCGGCTACGTCCCGCAGGGCGGCAGCACCTGGGACGAGTCCACCGCCCGTGAGGAGCTGGTGCTGCACGCCCGCATGTACGGCATCAGCAAGGCCGACGCGCAGGGCCGCGCCGCCCGCGCTCTGGATGCCTTCCAGCTCACCGAGTACGCCGACCGCAAGTGCAAGACCTACTCCGGCGGTCAGCGCCGGCGGGTGGAGATCGCGCTCGGCATCATCCACGAGCCGAAGATCGTCTTCCTGGACGAGCCGACCACCGGTCTCGACCCGCAGAGCCGCGCCCACATGTGGGACGAGATCCGGCGGCTACGCGCCGACGGGATGACCGTCTTCATCACCACGCACTACCTGGACGAGGCCGACGCCCTCTGCGACCGGATCGCGATCATGGACAACGGCGAGGTGGTGGCCGAGGGCACCCCGGCCGAGCTCAAGCGGGAGATCTCCGGCGACGTGGTGCTGGTCGGCCTCGACCTGGCCGCCACCCCGCAGGCCGCCCAGGCGCTCGACGGTGAGCCGTACGTCAACAAGCTGGAGACCGCCGACGAGGGCGGCCTGCGCCTCTACGTCGACGAGGGTGCCACCGCCATCCCGCAGGTGCTGCGCCGACTCGACCACGCCGGGCTGGAGCTGCGCTCGATCGAGCTGCACCGACCCAGCCTGGACGACGTCTTCCTCACCAAGACCGGCCGCTCGCTGCGCGAGTCCTGACCACCGGAGACGACTCATGAAATTCGCCCGTGACACGTGGCTGATCTTCCAGCGCCAGACCCAACTCCTGCTGCGCAACCCGGTCTGGGTCTTCGTCGGCGTCTTCCAGCCGGTCATGTACCTGCTGCTCTTCGCCCCGCTGCTCAAGCCGGCGCTGAACGCGCCCACCCAGGCCGCCGCCTACAAGATCTTCGTACCCGGCCTGCTGGTGTTGCTGGCCATCTTCGGTGGCCTGTTCCAGGGCTTCGGCCTGATCGCCGAGCTGCGCGCCGGCGTCATCGAACGCTCCCGGGTCACGCCGATCAGCCGGCTCGCCCTGCTGCTCGGCCGCTCGCTGCGCGACGTGGTCTCGCTCATGGTGCAGGCGGTCATCATCACCCTGCTGGCGCTCCTGTTCGACCTGCGGGTGTTCATCGGGGACCTGCTGCTGGCGTACCTGATGTTGGCTCTGATCGCGCTCATGACCTCGGCCGTCTCCTACGGCGTCGCACTCAAGGTCAAGAGTGAGGACGCGCTGGCCCCACTGATGAACACCGTGGCACAGCCGGTACTGCTGCTCTCCGGCATCCTGCTGCCGCTGACCTTCGCCCCTGGCTGGTTGCAGGGCATCGCCGACTGGAACCCGTTCTCCTGGGCGGTCGACGGCACCCGGGCGCTGTTCGCCGGTGACCTCGGCAGCGACAAGGTCTGGCAGGGCCTGACCATCACGGCGGTCCTCGCCGCGCTGGGCGTCTACTGGGCCGCCCGCCAGTTCGCCCGCAGCGTCCGCTGACGTTCCCCGTTCTTTTCTGGAAATCGGGGTGTCCTCCGCACGAGGACACCCCGATCTCCGCGTTTCGGTGGCGCTCAGCGCACCCGGGCGAGGGTCAGGCCGTCCGCGATCGGCAGCATCACCGGGTCGACCCGTACGTCGGCCAGCACCTCGTCGTTGAAGGCGGCGATGGCCCGGTCGTTGGCGTCCTGCGGAGCGATCACCCTGCCGCCGCGCAGCACGTTGTCGACGGCGATCACCCCACCCGGCCGCATCCGCGGCACCAACTCCGACCAGTAGACCGGGTAGCCGGTCTTGTCCGCGTCGATGAATGCGAAGTCCAGGTGACGCTCGTGCGGCAGCTCCCGCAGCGTCTCCCCGGCGGGGCCGATGCGCAGGTCGATCCGATCCTGCACGCCGGCCCGTGCCCAGTAACGCCGGGCGATGCCGGTGAACTCCTCGGAGATGTCGAAGCAGGTCAGCCGCCCGCCCTCGGGCAACCCGCGGGCGATCGCCAGCGACGACAGCCCGGTGAACGTGCCGACCTCGACGGCCTGCCGTACGTCGAGCAGCCGAGTGAGGAACGTCAGGAATGCGGCCTGCTCCGGGGCCACCTGCATGGTGGCGTGCTCCGGCAGCACCGACCGGGTTTCCTCGGCCAGGTCCCGGATGATCTCGTCGGGTGGGGAGCCGTGTGCGACCAGGTAGGCGTGTAGCTCGTCGGTGAGCGGGATCGACTTGGTGGTCATGACCGGACGTTACCGAGCGGCTCGACCGATTGGCCCCCGGGCTCGATCTTCGTCCACAGGTCGGTGATCCGCAGGTCCAGTTCCGCGAGAAGTCTCCGCAGCAGCGGCATCGACAGCCCGACCACCGTCCCCGGGTCACCCTCGATCCGCTCCACGAACGGCCCACCCAACCCGTCGATGGTGAACGCGCCGGCCACCGCCAGCGGCTCACCACTGGCCACGTACGCGGCGATCTCGTCGTCGTTGATGTCCGCGAAGTGGACGGTGGTCGACGCGACCGCTTCGGCACGCCGGCCGGCGGTAACGTCGATCAGGCAGTGCCCGCTGTGCAGAACGCCGCTGCGCCCCCGCATCCGATGCCAACGCCGGGTTGCGTCCGCCGGGTCCGCCGGCTTGCCGAGGATCTCGCCGTCGAACGCGAGCACAGAGTCACAGCCGATCACCAGCATCCGCTGATCGACGCCAGGGCTCAGTCGGGTCAACACCGCCTGCGCCTTGAGTCGAGCCAACTCCAGGCAGAGATCCTCGGCCCGATCGGTCACCACCAGGGACTCGTCGACCCCGCTGACCAGCACGTCCGGCTCGATGCCGGCGGCCTGGAGGGACTTACGACGGGCAGGGCTCGCGGAGGCGAGCACGAGGCGGAGCGGCAGAGATTCAGACACCCGCCCGACGTTACCGGCTCACAACCCCCACAACGACCTCCCCGCCCGGCACGCCTCCCAACCACTCACAGCGCGCGCACTCACAGCGCGCGCACTCACAGCGCGCGCACTCACAGCGCGCGCACTCACAGCGCGCGCACTCACAGCGCGCGCACTGCATGATCGACTCGGCCTCCTTGAAATCGGGGTATCCCACCGCCTCGGACACCGCGACTTCAAGGAACCCGAGTCGATCACCGGGCCGCCGGCCAGTCAGCGACTGATTCTGGGCGGCGGATCATCACCACGCCGGCGGCGTCTTACCACCACCGCCCATCCAACCCCGGCAGCCAAAATCACCCCAAGGGTGGCAAAGCCACGGGCCGTCGCGCCGCTGTCGTCGTCGCCCGGCCGAGCGCCGGCCGTCGTCGGGCCAGCCCCGGCCGGCGCGCTCACCGACTCAAAGCCCAGCGGCGGTACGTCCGCAGTCAGCGCCGCCACCAGGTCGATCACGCCGTAGCCGTACTCGTCGTCGCGCCCAGGTGGCCCCTTGTCGACGGCTGTTGCCGTGAGCCGGTGCGCCACCTCCCTCGCCGGCAGGTACGGGTACTTGGACCTGATCAACGCGGCCGCCCCCGCCACAATCGCCGTAGCGTCAGAGGTTCCCGTGCCCTTGCGGTATTTGCCATCGATACTCGTGCTGTAGATGTCGACCGCCGGAGCCACCACGTCAATCTCCGGTCCGGTCACGGAGAAGGCAGCGCGCTTTCCGTCTCGGTCGATTCCGCCAACAGCAATTACCTCTGGGTAGCGGGCCGGGTAGTCGACGAACTGTGTCACAGGGGCGTTGCCGGCACTGGCAACAACTACGATATCAGCTTGCAGTGCCATTCTGACTGCCTCTTCTAGACGGGCGCTTGGGCCGCCGGCAATCGAAACGCTTATGACGCTCACGCCGCCGCTAACGGCATATTCGATAGCGGCCGCAAGCGCCTCAGTATCGCCATCCAAGCCGGGAGGTGAGCAGAAGATTGGCAGGATCTTTGCTTTGGGTGCAATGCCGATTGCGCCCGAGTCGCCCTCGCCGTGTGCCGCAATAAGGCCGGCCATTCCCGTACCGTGACCATCTTTGTCGGTAAGTCCATCGCCGCCTCCTCCCGCTATTACGTCCCTCCCCGGAAGGAGATTGCCTTGCAGGTCCGGATGACGATCTACGCCACTATCTGGCAGCGCAACAGTTATCCCATCGCCTTGGCTGACCTTGTGCGCGTCGCTCGTCTTAAGGAAGTCCAGATGCCACTGCGCCGTCTGCAGGTGTTCAGTACGGGTTTGCAACGGTGGTGTTGCGATTCCCCCTGTGAGGCTCAACGCCACTAGGAGGGAGGTGAGGAGATGGGAGGTCACCGAGGGAGACCGAGGGCGGGGCCAGGGTCGATTGGGCCATCCTCTTCGGGTGGAATTACCACTGGTGACACCCCTTGCTCCGTCTTCCACGGATGGTCGGGGTCCCACCGATCGGGCTCATCGACACCTTCACTGTGATTACGTCGTATAGGCCGGTCAGGCGTCCTGCCCATGCTCCAATTTGAGCCATTCCCAGGGGCGCCGCCGAGGGGAGTCGGGGCATTTACGCCGCTGTGGGTGCGCGGAGCGCTCGGCCGTGAGCCTGCTCCTCCCGTCGGCGCCGTGCCGGCGCCACCACCACCGATGACTCCCCCGATCGGATTGACTCGACGCGGCGAAGTCGGACCAGGGCCGGGTTGGCCAAGTCCTAATCCGGGTGTTCCACCGATTAAGCCGCCTGGCGGCATGGGTCGGGGTGGTGCTGTTGGGGTAACCGCGCTCTGAGCCCTCTCAGGTATTGGTCGCCCCATTGACCCTCGCTGCTCAGACGGTGGCCGGAGGTTTCCAGGCGCGTTGAGGCTGGGGCCCACGACTGGCGGCACTCCAAGACTAGGTGGCGCGTTGCCATGTCCCAGCTGTTGAGTACGCGACAAGTCCTGAACTGGCACCGCTGGCCCTGAATGCGCCCCACCAAGAACAGGCCCTAACCCGGTTGTGGTCGGCACTCGCTCCGTTCGGGGTCTGTTTGACGAGTGGTCGGTTGATGCAGGAGGCCCTGATACCCGTATTGGAACCGAAACGATAGGGGGGATTGCTGGAGCCGCGTCTGCTGTGGTGCCAGCGGCCTGTTCATCAACCCGAGGGGCAGGCCGTGGCGGTGGTTTTTGAAGAGTTGCTTGGGCTTGTTGGAGTTCCCCGCTGAGGTTGAACATCATGTTCCGTGCCTGCACGTTGAGCCGTTCCAACTCTGCATCGCTAACAGGTGACTCAGTGACCCGGTTGCCCATCACCGCTTTCGGGTCGGCGGCCATCGACTCGTACGCCTGCTTCTGCTGGAACTTGGTCGCGTACTCCTCGTGGATCTTGCGGAGTGCGGCGCGGGTGGTGCCGATGGCCTGGGTGGCGGCGGAGAGTGCGGCGTAGTTCGCGGCGGCGGCGTCGTGGGTGCGCTTCACCTTGTCGATCAGGTCGTCGAGTTCCGCGAGGTACGTGCTGGAGGCGGCGCTGGTTTCGGGTGGCCATGCCTCGGCGAGCCCGCGCCGGTAGTCCTGGAGGCGGCCGAGGTGGATCTGCGCCAGGTCGCAGACCTTGCGCCAGCCGGCGACCTGCTTCCAGTGGTTGGCGGTGTCGTGGTCCTGCAGGCAGGCCCACATGTTGTTGACGTCCATCAGCTGCCAGTCGGTGAGGCCGGACGTGCGGCCGGTGCCCCGTTCGATCACGGCAGCACCACCGCCCCTTCGGCGTCGGGGCCGGTCGGGTCGGTCAGCATTGGCGTTGGGCCGCCGGGCAGCATCGTCCCCGGGTTGGCGAGGGCCTGTCGGACGTCCACCACCCGGGCGGCGGTGAAGGCGTCGCTGTCGGCGTATCGGGTGGCGACCTGGTTGGCGGCGGCGGCCAGGTGGCCGGTGGCGCCTCGGACGGCGTACACCATGTCGGCGGTGGCCTGCTGCGTGTCGTGGTGCGCGTGCAGGAACGTGACCAGCTCGATGAAGGCGTCGCACGGGTTGGGCAGCTTGGCGGACATGTCTTCGGCGATGTACGACAGGTGTGGCGCGTAGTTGGTCTCGACCTCGGCGGCGAGCCGGTCAGCGAACTCTCTGAGCTGGCTGATGTCGGCCTCGATGCCGCCGTAACCGCGCAGCCAGGGTGCTGGCCGGTCCTCTTCGGGGATCATGGATCCTCCCTACCTGTCACGGCACCGTTTCCCTGAGTGAGGGTAACGGCTGTCCGTGCCCCTGGCAGCCCCCGCGCGGCAGGTCGGGTCAGCGGGGGAGGCCGGCGGCGCGCCACCCACGAGGGCCGGCCGGTCGGCCGCTGCGCGCCCAGGCGGACGCGGTCGCGGGCTCGGGGGCGGCGGCCGGGCGGGACCGGACGACGATCGCCCCCACCAGGGCGGCCAGTTCCTCGGCGGTGGGCACGCCGCGGACGACCCGGAACAGCGGCTCTTCGGCAGACATGACGCCAGGGTACGCGGCAGGAAGTTGCCGGGAGCGCACAGTGGCGTGCCGGCGGTGTGACCGTCGGCGGGTCCGGGTACCGTCTCAGCGATGTCGAATGCGCTTCCCCAACTTGTCGCTGACCGATACCGGCTTCTGTCGCCGCTCGGCCAGGGCGGCATGGGTCGGGTGTGGAAGGCGCGCGACGAGGTGCTGCACCGGGACGTCGCCATCAAGGAGTTGGTGCCGCCGCCGGGTCTCACCGACGAGGAGCGCCGCGAGATGCGGGAGCGCTCGTTGCGGGAGGCCCGGGCCATCGCCCGGCTCAACCACGCCAACGTCGTCCGCATCTTCGACGTGCTGCGCACCGATGGCGATCCGTGGATCGTCATGGAGTACGTGGCGTCGAAGTCGTTGCAGGACACTCTCGCCGAGGACGGGCCGGTGTCGCCGGCCCGCGCGGTCGAGATCGGGCTCGGTGTGTTGGGCGCTCTCAACGCGGCGCACAAGGCCGGCGTCATGCACCGTGACGTCAAGCCGGGCAATGTGCTGCTCGGCGACGACGGCCGGGTGGTGTTGACCGATTTCGGTCTCGCCACCATTCCGGGTGACCCCAACGTGACCCGCACCGGCATGGTGCTCGGTTCGCCCGCGTACATCTCTCCGGAGCGGGCCCGGGAGGGCACCGCCGGGCCGGAGGCCGACCTGTGGTCGCTGGGCGCGACGCTCTATGCGGCGGTCGAGGGCAAGTCGCCGTACGCGCGGCCGTCGGCGATCGCCACGCTGGCGGCGCTGGCCACCGAACCGATGCCCCCGCCGAAGAACGCCGGCCCGCTCAAGGCAGTCCTCAACGGGCTGCTGCGCAAGGACCCGAACGAGCGGATCACCGCCGAGGTGGCCGAGCGGTTGCTGCGCCGCGCCGCGGGCAAGCGGTCGCGCGGAATCTCGCTGCTTGATGGCGTACGCCGGCCTGGGCCGAACGGCCCGCGCGAGCCGCGCCCACCGCTGGTGCCGGCACCGCGACCCGCCGGGAGTGTCGACCGGCCGGTGTCGCCGCCAGCGCCCGTCGCCGCCGCCGCGGCCTTCGCCGCCGACCCCACGCCGAAGGCCGCGGACCCCACGCCGAAGGCCGCAGGCCCCACGCCGAAGGCCGCAGGCCCCACGCCGAAGGCCGCAGGCCCCACGCCGAAGGCCGCCGACCCCACGCCGACGGCCGTCGCTCCCTCCACTGCGGACGCCGACCCAACCGCCGTGGTGCCGGCCGAGCCGACGGCCACGATCGACCGCCCGGCCTCGTCCGATGCCGACCCGACCGCGAAGGTCGCGGCTGCGGGCGACGCAACCGGTGACGGTACGACGGACGTCGACGACGAGCCGACGGTCGTGGACGGCCCGCCGGTGGCGCCGGAACAGCGCAAGCCGTCGACGCCCACGTCGCTCATGCCTCCGGTGGCTCCGGCCGGGCGCGCGCCGGTGCCGCTGTCGGATGGTACGAAGCCGAACAACACGCGACGCAACCTGCTGATCGGTGCGGTGGTCGTCCTGCTGCTCATCGGCCTCGTGGTGATCGTGCCGATGCTGACCAAGGGCGACGACAAGACCCCGCGGGCCGGCTCGACCGGGGCCGCCACCTCGGCGCCCGCACCGACCACCGCACCGGCGGCGCCGCCGCCCACCACGGGTGCCCCCAGTCCGACGCCCTCGGCGACGCCCTCCGTCGACCCGAACGCGCTGCCGGCGGGCTGGAAGCTGCACAAGGACCCGGCCGGCTTCACCCTGCCGATCCCCGACGGTTGGGTGCGCCGGCAGGTCGACGGCAGCACGGTCGTCTTCGACCAGTCCAACGGGCCGGGTGAGCTGCTCGTGCAGTGGACCAGCAACCCGCAGAGCGACGCCGTGGCCGACTGGAGGAGCAAGGAGTCGGACCGCAAGAACCACGTCAACAACTACCAGTACCTCAGCATCAAGTCCTGTGACTTCTGGAAGACCTGCGGCGACTGGGAGTGGCTGGAGACCCGGGACGGCACCCGGATCCACGTCCGTAACCGAGGTTTCGTGACGGCCAGCAACCGGGGCTACGCGCTGCGGTGGGAGATCGCGGAGAAGGACTGGCAGGCCAACCTGCCGAACTTCGACCGGATCGCTCAAGGCTTCGTGCCCGACCGTCAGGACTGAAACCGAGTCGCATGACCTTCCGTCGTTCGGGGTAATTGACCTTCGACGACGGAAGGAGGCGCGACATGGGTTACCGACGGAGGGACGCCCGGCCCCGGCTGGCACTGTGGATGCTCGTCGCTCTCGGCGACGCGATCCTGCTACTGGTCAGCATGGGACTCTCGGCTTTCATCGCACTGCTCAGCGTCGTGACCGTTGCCGTCTGTGGTGCGACCGCATGGCGGCTGACGCGCAGGGGCGCTCTGGCTCGCAAGGAAGCCGTGGCGCCGGCCATGGGCCGGCGGCGGGCCTGACCCGTAGCCGGTGGTGTGGCGGCAGCCGGACCGATTGTCGACCGTTCGGTGACCGTCGATCCCGCTGCCGCCAACGGCCCGGTCAGGTGTTGTTGGCCAGAGCGATCAGCCGGCTCCGGTCGCCGTTCCAGTAGTTGCGGTCCACGTTGCCGCTGATCCCGGAGACGGCGCCGGTGCTGGTGTACTGCCAGAAGCTCCACACCGACGCGCCGGCCGGCAAAGCGCCCGGCGTGCTCGACCAGCGGGCCAGCCAGAGCGGGTGGTTGGCCCAGGGGCCGGTCCAGCTGCCGGTGCACTGGTTCCACCAACTCGTGGTGGTGTAGATGACCGCGTACCGGCCGGTGCGGGAGCGGTAGGTGTTGAGGAAGTCCTGCACCCAGTTGCGCATCCCGGTCGTGCTCAACCCGTAGCAGTAACCGCCGGTGTACGGGTTGGCCTCGATGTCCAGCGCGGCGGGCAGCGTGCGGCTGTCCGCCGACCAGGCGCCGCCGTTGGAGGCCAGGTAGTTGGCCTGGGTGGAGCCGGCGGAGATGTTCGGCCGGGCGAAGTGGTACGCCCCGCGGATCACCCCGGCGTTGTACGCGTTGACGTAGTTCGCGTTGAAGTTCGGGTCCTTGTAGCTGGTGCCCTCGGTCGCCTTGATGAAGGCGAACTGGATGCCCGCGTTACGGACGCTGGTCCAGTTGATGGCGCCCTGGTAGTGGGACACGTCGACGCCGGGTGTGGTGGCCGCGGCCGCCGGTCCGGCGGTCGCCACCAGGGCCGCCGTCGCGGTGGCGAGGACGGTGAGGCCGGCCGCGAGCGCGCGGCGCAGCGATGATCGGGTACGGGCCATGAATGCCTCCAAGGACGTCGTTCTATCGACATCCATCTTTGGAGGTAAGTGCCCTAGATCACAAGGGTGGCTGAAAAAAGCTTCATCGACGGGCGTCGGTCGCCCCGGTGACCGGAGTGGAACGAATCAGCGCAGCGCGGGCGGGTCGAGCTGCCAACGGAACGGCTCGACGACGGTCAGCGCCGGAATGACAACCCGGTCGATGCCCAGACGGACGTTGATCGCGTCGTAGACCGATAGACCCCGAGTTTCTGCTGCGGTCTCGATGCTGTAGGCCGATGTGCGGCTCCAAGGGGGCTGCGCTCACCTGCGTTCACCTCCAGCTCCAGTCGCCACCCGATCAGTCTCACGGGGATACGAGGCGGTGCCTTGGGAGCGACACGGAACGCCGCCGGTAGGCTCGCGCCCCATGATGTCGATCGACGGGCTGAGCGACCTGTGGGACACGCTGTTCGGCGCGCAGCCGGACCCGCCCCCACTGCTGGTGCTGATCACCGCGGCTGTCGCCCTGGTGGTGGTGTCCACCCGACTGCCGTGGCGGATCGCCCGCAACGCCATCACCATCGCGCACGAGGGTGGACACGCTCTGGTTGCCCTGCTCACCGGCCGCAAGCTGCGTGGCATCCGGCTGCACTCGGACACGTCCGGGCTGACGCTCTCCGCAGGCCGTCCCACCGGGCCGGGCATGATCCTGACTCTGCTCGCCGGCTACGTCGCCCCGCCGCTGGTCGGCCTGGCCGGCGCCTGGCTGCTCGGCGGCAACCGGATCACCCTGCTGCTCTGGGTCGCGGTGGCGTTGCTGCTCGCCATGCTGGTCATGATCCGCAACGCCTTCGGCGTGGTGTCGCTGCTGGTCACCGGCGCGCTCGTGTTCGTCGTCTCGTGGTACGCCACCCCGCAGGTGCAGGCCGCGTTCGCGTACACCGGGGTGTGGTTCCTGCTGCTCGGCGGGGTACGACCGGTGGTCGAGCTGCAACGGCTGCGCTCGCGCGGTCGGATGCCCGCCTCCGACGCTGACCAACTCGCCGGGCTCACCCCGTTCCCGCCACTCTTCTGGGTGACCGTCTTCGCCCTGGTGAACCTGGCCGCTCTGGTCGCCGGCGCCCTCCTGCTCACCGGGCAGATTCTCACCGAGGCCGGCCTGACCGTCTGACAATCCCGGAGGGACGGGCGCGGCCGGGCAGAATGGCGGCATGCGATACGTGATCATCGGGGCGGGTGCGGTCGGCGGGACCATCGGCGTACGGCTGGCGGAGGCCGACCGGGACGTGACCCTGGTGGCCCGGGGTGCCCACCTGGACGCGATCCGCGCGCGGGGTCTGACGCTGCGGCAGCCCGACGGCGAGGTCACCGCCCAGCTCAACGTCGTGGACGGCCCTGCTGACCAGCCGCTGCCGGCGGACACGGTGCTGGTCCTCACCGTCAAGTCGCAGGACACCGCCGGCGCGCTGGCCGCCTGGGTGGACGCGCCGGTGGCCGGCGGTGGCACGGCGGGCGAGCGCCTGCCGCTGGTGACCGCGCAGAACGGGGTGGCCAACGAGCGGGCGGCGCTGCGGCTCTTCGCCGACGTGCACCCGGTGTGCGTCTGGCTGCCGGCCACCCATCTTGACCCGGGCGTGGTGGTGGCCAACGGGTACCCGCACCCCGGAATGCTCCACATCGGTCGCTACCCCAGCGGCGCCGACGACACCGACCGGGCGATCGCCGCCGATCTGGCGGCTGCCGGGTTCGTCGCCCCGGTCCGGCCGGACGTGCTGCGCTGGAAGTACGGCAAGCTGCTGAGCAACCTCGGCAACGGCCTCCAGGCGCTGCTCGGCCGGGACATTCCGGACGCGCTGGCCGAGCGGGTACGCGCCGAAGGTGTCGCCGCCCTCGCCGCCGCCGGCATCGCGCACACCTCGGCGGAGGAGGAGAAGGCCGAACGCGGCGACCTGGTCGGGCAGCGCCCGGTCGACGGCGAGGCCCGCTCCGGCGGCTCCACCTGGCAGAGCCTGGCCCGGGGCACCGGTTCGACCGAGGTCGACCACCTCAACGGGGAGATCGCCCTGCTCGGCCGGCTGCACGGCGTACCGACGCCGGCCAACGTGGCCGTGCAGCGCGCGGTCCGCCGGGCGGTCCGGGAGCGAATCGGGGCCGGCGCGTTCCCGCTCGCCGAGCTGGAGAAGATGATCGCCTGACCGGGGCAACCGACGACCCCGCCCGGTGCGTGTTCCCTGCGACCGACACGGGGAGGTAGTGGGTGCCGGACATCGACGGGTTCGACGAGTTCTACCGAGGCAGCCGGCAACGGCTGCTCGGTTTCGTCTACGCGCTCACCGGCGACCGTGTCGAGGCTCAGGACGCCGTGCAGGAGGCGTACATCCGGGCGTGGCAGCGCTGGTCGACGGTCAGTGCGTACGACGACCCGGAGGCGTGGGTGCGCGTGGTGGCCAGCCGGATCGCGGTCAGCCGGTGGCGCAACCTGCGCAGCCGTGCTCGCGCCTATCTGCGACACGGGGCCACCGAGACCGTTCCCGGCCCGGGCACCGACACCGTCGAGGTGGTCGCCGCCCTGCGTCTCCTGCCCGAGGAGCAACGCGTCGCCATCGCCCTCTATTACCTGATGGGTATGCCGGTCGCGGAGGTGGCGCGGGAAACCGCGGCCCCGGTGGGCACGGTCAAGGCCCGACTCTCCCGGGGGCGCACCGCGCTCGCCGGGCTGCTCGCCGTCTCTGATCTGGAGGAGGCAACCGATGCGTGACGACCCGACGTTCGTCGAACGAGTCCAGCGGGATCTGCACGACGTGCGCTGGCTCGGCCCGGAGGAGATTCGCTCCCGAGCCCGTCGCCGCAGCCAGCGCAGGATCGTGGTGGCCACCGTCGTGCTGGCCCTTGCCGGGGTTTCCGCCGTGGCGGTCGCCGCCCCGGGGACGTCTCCGTCGCCGGTCCTGCCGGCCGCCGCGCCCTCGGCCTCGCCGACCCGGCACGAGATCACCACCGACGCCCTGTTGCAGCCGGCCGACCTGCCACAGCCGGTTTACGTGCAGCTCAGCCAGTCAGGGCTGGGCGAGCCGGTCCTGCTGGATTCGGTGCTCGGCCACTGCCGGACGAGCCAGGGGCTGTCGGACGGCTGGCAGCCGTCGATCCTGTCCCGCTCACAGACCCTCATGCGGAAGCCCTCGACGGGCATGCTCGTGGAGGGCGACGCCCTGGTCATGCAGGATCTCTTCCGGCTGGTACCCGAGACGGCCACACAGCTCCTCGCCACTCTGGACGACCTGGTCGCCCCGTGCGCCGAGTGGCGAAGCGCCGGGCCGCTGGAGACGGTAGGGAGCACCCACACCGTGGAGGTGGTCCACCGGTGGGCGGTGGTGCAGCGGGGCTTCGCCGGGGACGACGCGGCCATCCTGCGGGACTCGCTCACGGCCGCCCGGGACGTGCAGACCGGGCAGACGTTCGGCCACGCACCGCCGCCAACCCTCGCAGCCGTCGTCCGGGTCGGCGACACCGTCTCGGTGCTCCGCCTCGCGGGCGACGGCACCGAAGCGGAACTCCGCCAGCTCGCCGTGGCGGCGGCGGCCCGGATGTGCGCCGCCGCCAACCCGGCCTGCTGACCCTGGCCACGGCGATGACTTCAGCGCCGGGACAACTCAGAGCGGGATGTTGCCGTGCTTCTTCGGCGGCAGGGTCTCGCGCTTGGTGCGCAGGACACGGAGCGCCCGGACGATCTGGGTGCGCGTCTCGTGCGGCGGGATCACCGAGTCGATGTATCCGCGCTCGGCCGCCACGTACGGGTTGGCCAGGGTGTCCTCGTACTCGGCGATCTTCTCGGCGCGGACCGCCGCCGGGTCGTCGGCGCCGGCCAGCTCGGAGCGGTAGAGGATGTTCACCGCGCCCTGCGCGCCCATCACGGCGATCTGCGCGGTCGGCCAGGCGAAGTTCAGGTCCGCGCCGAGGTGCTTGGAACCCATCACGTCGTACGCCCCGCCGTACGCCTTGCGCGTGATCACGGTGACCTTGGGGACGGTCGCCTCGGCGTACGCGTAGATGAGCTTGGCGCCCCGGCGGATGATGCCGTCCCACTCCTGGCCGGTGCCGGGCAGGAAGCCGGGCACGTCCACGAAGGTCAGCACCGGGATGTTGAACGCGTCGCAGGTGCGGACGAACCGGGCGGCCTTCTCCGAGGCGGCGATGTCCAGGGTGCCGGCGAAGTGCATCGGCTGGTTGGCCACCACGCCGACCGGGCGCCCCTCGACGCGGCCGTAGCCGACCACGATGTTCTGCGCGTAGAGGGGCTGGACCTCGAGGAACTCCCCGTCGTCCAGGACGTGCTCGATCACCCGGTGGATGTCGTACGGCTGGTTGGCCGAGTCCGGGATCAGCGTGTCGAGGGCCCGGTCCTCGTCCGTGACGGAGAGGTCGGCCGGAGCCTCGAAGACCACCGGCTCGTCGAGGTTGTTCGACGGCAGGTACGACAGCAGCGCCTTGACGTAGTCGACCGCGTCCTCCTCGTCGCTGGCGAGGTAGTGCGCGTTGCCGCTGCGGGAGTTGTGCGTGCGGGCCCCGCCCAGCTCCTCCATGCCGACGTCCTCGCCGGTCACCGTCTTGATCACGTCGGGGCCGGTGATGAACATGTGCGAGGTCTGGTCGACCATCACGGTGAAGTCGGTGACCGCCGGGGAGTAGACCGCGCCACCGGCGCAGGGACCCATCACCAGCGAGATCTGCGGGATGACGCCGGAGGCCCGCACGTTGCGGAAGAAGATCTCGCCGTAGAGGCCGAGCGAGACCACGCCCTCCTGGATGCGCGCGCCGCCGGAGTCGTTGATGCCGACCACCGGGCAGCCGATCTTCATGGCCAGGTCCATCACCTTGACGATCTTCTCGCCGAAGACCTCACCGAGGGAGCCACCGAAGACCGTGAAGTCCTGCGCGAAGACGCACACCTGCCGGCCGTCCACCGTGCCGTAGCCGGTGACCACGCCGTCGCCGTACGGGCGGTTCCGCTCCAGCCCGAAGGCCGTGGACCGGTGCCGGGCCAGCTCGTCGAGCTCGACGAAGGAGCCCTCGTCGAGCAGCATCTCGATTCGCTCGCGCGCGGTCTTCTTGCCTCGCGCGTGCTGCTTCTCGACGGCGCGGGCCGACCCGGCGTGCACCGCCTCGTCGACCCGGCGCTCCAGGTCCGCCAGCTTGCCCGCAGTGCTGTGGATGTTGGTCCCGGTCTCGGTAGTCACCCAGGGAATATAACGATGGTTCAGGGCGGTGCCGCTGTGCAGTACGCCTCAGTGGCGACGTGGCCACCGCCGTAGGCTGGCGGAATGCCCGGCTCCCCGTACACCGATCTGGACCGCCCGCCGCTGTCGGCGGCCCGGCTGCGCCGCGCGCTGGTCGCGCCGAACGGGCCGTGGGCCCGGCTGGAGCTACGCACCGAGACCGGTTCCACCAACGCCGACGTGGCCGAGGCGGCCCGGGCCGGTGAGCCCGAGGGCCTGGTCGTGGTCGCCGAGCGGCAGACCGCCGGGCGGGGCCGACGGGGTCGGGTCTGGCAGTCGCCGGCGCGGGCCGGCATCACCACCAGCGTCCTGCTGCGGCCCGGCGAGGCCGTGCCGGACCGCGGCTGGCTGCCGGCGACAGCGACGGGGTACGGGTGGCTGCCGTTGCTGGCCGGCGTGGCGCTGGTCGAGGCGGTGGCCCGGCTGGCGGAGCTGGAGGCCACCTTGAAGTGGCCGAACGACCTGCTGATCGACGAGGCGAAGTGCGCGGGCGTGTTGGCCGAGGCGGTGCCGGGGCGTTCACCGGACCAGGCGCCGGCCATCGTGCTCGGCATCGGGCTCAACGTGACGCTGCGGGCCGACGAGCTGCCGGTGAACCCGACCGGGTTGCCGGCCACCTCGCTGCAACTGGCCGGTGCGGCGGCAACCGACCGAGACCCGCTGCTGCGGGCCCTGCTGCGGGCGGTCGCCGAGTGGTACGACCGCTGGCGCTCCGCGGGTGGCGACGCGGTGGCCAGCGGCCTGCGCGACGCCTACCTGGCGGCCTGCGGGACGGTCGGCCGCGAGGTGCGCGTCCTGCTTCCCAACGGGGAGGCCCTGACCGGCACCGCCACCGGAGTGGACCAGGACGGCCAGCTCCAACTCACCACCCCGACGGCGACCCGCACCCTCGCGGCTGGCGACGTCCTTCACCTGCGCTGACCCACCCCTCAGCGTGATCTTGCGATTACCCCCGAGGGGAACGGGCGAAAGCCGCGGAGCGGCGTTCGCAGTGCAAGATCGTGAAGACTGGGGTGGGGCCGCGTGGCGGATGTTGTGGTGGGCCTTGGGGGGTTTACGGTCTGCGCGTCGAGAAAATGGCGTTGGAGGTTCCCGTGGCGTTTCCGGAAGACGTGCTCACCGAGGACGAGCACGTCGTGCTGCACCTACACCCGCACTGGAAGGCGTTGATCCGGCCGATCGTGGTGCTGGTGCTGGCCATCGCCGCGGTGGTGGTCGGTGTGCTCCTGCTGCCCGAGAGTGGCGGCGGTTCGATCGCGTTGGCCGTGATCGGGGCGATCGCCCTGGTCGCGGTGTTCTGGCTCGGCCTGTGGCCGTTCCTGGTCTGGCGCACCACGCACTACCTGTTCACCAACGAGCGGGTGCTGATCCAGCAGGGTGTCTTCTCCCGGGACCGGCGGGACCTTCCGCTGACCCGGGTCAACGACCACTCGATGAATCAGCGCTTCCTGGAGCGGCTGCTCGGCTGTGGCACTCTCACGATCGAGTCGGCCGGTGAGCGCGGCCAGTCGGTGCTCGCCGACGTGCCGGGCGTCAGCCAGGTGCAGACCACCCTGTACGAGCTGGTCGAGGCACAGCACGACAAGCACTCGCTGGGCGACGGGGAGATGCGCGAGATCCTCGCCGACATGCGTGAGGGCAAGCCGCTGCGCGACACCACCACCTGATCCAGGCGGTGAGACCCGCCCCTGCCACAGTGTCGGGGCGGGTCAGTCGTGCGTTTCGGCCCGGGACGGGCCGTCCCCGGGCCGTTCGGGCCCGCTCGGGCTGGTCTCCACCCGGTCGGTGCCGGGCCGCCCACTCTCGGGCAGGTCGGCCTCGGCTGGGCCGCTCGCGGGCGGGTCGGTCTCGGCGGGGTCGGCTTCAATCGGGTGAAGGGCGAACCAGCCACGGAAGCGGGTCCGTAGCACCTCCTGCTCGGGCCGGTCGTCCGGGCCGAGGCGGAGCATGGTGCCGGTGAGGCTGACGGTGCCGAGGCCCGGGCGCGCGGTCGACGGTCGGGCGCCCATCACGTCGACCCGGACGGCGAGCCGGTCGCCGGCGCGTACGGGCGCGAGCCAGCGCAGCTCCTCCAGGCCGGGGGACGCGTCCGCGGCCGCCCGGGACAGCAGGTGGTCGACGTACGCGCGCATGAACAGGCTGACCGTGTAGAAGCCGCTGGCGATCAGCCCACCGTGCCGGCTCGCGCCGGCCAGGTCGGGGTCGACGTGATACCACTGCGGGTCGAAGCGGCGGGCGAAGGCCACCATCTCGTCACCATCCACGGTGACCACGCCGAGGTCGACGGTGAGCCCGGGAACGAGATCCTCGAAGAACAGCTCGGCGGGTTGCCCGGTGCCAGAGCGGGCGACTGGTGTCGTCACCGGCGGGGCGCGCGGCGTGTGCCGACGTGCAGCTCCGCGGCGAGTTCCGCGTCGAGGTCGGCGGCAGGGCTGACGCTCAGCCGCGTGGGCCGCGCCTGAGCGGGCGCGCCCGGCGCTGCGTCGGCGCGCATGGCGGGTTCCGCCTCTTCCAGCTCGGACACCGATTCGGCCAACTCCGCGACCGGGTCCATCTCGGCCATGGTGTCCCACTCGTCGCGCGGGATGCTGTGCCAGGTGGACTCGGGCTTCGCCTCGTCCTCGACCGGTGCGACGGGTTGGAAGACGAAGGTCCGGTATGACCAGAACCGGAACAGCGTGGCCAGCATGACGCCGACGGTCTTGGCCACGTTCAGCGCCAGCAGGCCATGTACGCCGAGACCGTACTTCGCCGCTGCCACGGCGCCCAGTTCGATGAGCAGGCCAGCCCCGTTGAACAGGAAAAAGAGGACGTATTCCCGGCGAAGCGCTGATTTCGGGCGATCCCGGTACGTCCAGTGCCGATTCATTAGATACGACGTGATCGTGGCGACGATGGTCGCGATCACGGTCGCCTTCAGCTGACCATTGACGAAAACGGTCAGTGCAAGGGCATTGAACACCGCGTAATTGATGACGGTGTTGATGCCGCCGACGATGCCGAACTTGAGCGCCTCGTGGATGAACTTCTGCCAGCGCTCAGGCAGCAGACGGACAAGACGCATGCGAAACACCTTAGGGCAGTCGGTGTGGCCGGCGATCACCGGCCGAACGAGATGGGCGGCAGGTCACGCCCCGTGATCACGGTCGGGCTTCACCTGCGGAAGGGTCGGGGTTCCCGCTTCGACGAAGACGAACCGCCGGTACGACCAGAATCGGAACAGCGTGCCGAGGCCCGTGCCGACGATGTAGCTGGCGAGGTTGTCGGCCAGACGCGTCTGGAACACGGCCGGCCAGATGCTGCCGAGCCCGTACCGGCTGATCGCGAGGCAGGCCACCGCGATGCCGAGGCCGACCGCGTTGAAGAAGAAGAACAGGGCGTACTCACGGGCCGGGTTGCTGCGCTGGCGGTGCCGCCAGGTCCAGAACCGGTTGCCCACGAAGGCGACGGAGGCGGCGATCACCGTGGAGATCGTCTTCGCCGTCAACTCCTCGATGCCACGGCTGCTCGTCAGGTAGTTGAAGAGCGCGAAGTCGATGAGGAAGGCGACCCCGCCCACGGTGGCGAACTTGCTCATCTCGCGGACAAGGTGACCGAAGCGGTCGAGCAGTATGCCGACGAGACCCCGTCGGGTCTGCCGGGGACCCGGTTGCTCCCCGGTCATCGTGGCGGCCACGGGGCGAGCCTACCGGCTGTCGGCCAGTCAGAGGGGTAGCAACGGCGCGCGGGCGTGGTCGCTCGGGTGAGCCCATCGCCCCGTGTGGAACCGTTGAACGCAGCGTAACCAATTGGGAGGACTGATGCGCTCCGGAACGGGAATCCACGCACCGGTCGGCGGGGCAGGTCCACGGCCCGACCGCAACAAGCGTCCGCCGGGGTGCACAACAAGATTTGCGTGAAACTGCGCGGGAAAGCGGGTATCAGCTCGTGATACCGCAGCGTGGCCGTACCTTGTGCAGTTCTTCACAACCAGTCCCACTGACTCGGAAGGCTGCCCGGTTTACGCTGAGGCCAATCCCAGGTTTCCACGAAGGCGACGCATCGCGCCGCCGAGTCTCGTGCATCCCATAGATCGGTCAGCGTCGACCACAAGGAGATGTGTCATGGTTGCTCCGGCTGTTGTGCGGGGTATCGATCAGGCCCCGACGTCCCATCCGAAACTGCTCGCCTGGGTCCGTGAGGTCGCGGAACTGACCACCCCCGACCGTGTCGTCTGGGTGGACGGGTCCGACGAGGAGTGGCGCCGCCTCACCGATGAGCTGGTCGAGGCCGGCACGCTGATCCGGCTGAACCCGGAGAAGAAGCCCAACTCGTTCTACGCGCGTACCGACCCGACGGACGTCGCCCGGGTCGAGGAACGCACCTTCATCTGTTCCGTCGACGAGGCGGACGCCGGCCCCACCAACAACTGGATGGCGCCGCCCGAGATGAAGCGGACGATGACCGATCTCTACCGCGGTTCCATGCGCGGTCGCACCATGTACGTCATCCCGTTCGTCATGGGCCCGGTCGAGGCCGAGTCCCCGATGTTCGGTGTCGAGATCACCGACAGCCCGTACGTGGTCGCCTCGATGCGAATCATGACGCGGATGGGCACCCGGGTCCTCGAGGCGATGGGCGACGACGCGGACTTCGTGCACGCGCTGCACTCGATCGGCGCCCCGCTCGCCCCGGGCCAGCAGGATGTCGCCTGGCCGTGCAACGAGACCAAGTACATCTCGCACTTCCCGGAGACCCGGGAGATCTGGTCGTACGGCTCCGGTTACGGCGGCAACTCGCTGCTCGGCAAGAAGTGCTACTCCCTGCGGATCGCCAGCGTGATGGGCCGGGACGAGGGCTGGCTCGCCGAGCACATGCTGATCCTCAAGATCACCTCGCCGGAGGGTCGGACGTACCACATCGCTGGCGCCTTCCCGTCGGCCTGCGGCAAGACCAACCTGGCCATGGTGGAGCCGACCATTCCCGGCTGGAAGGTCGAGACCATCGGCGACGACATCGCCTGGATGCGGTTCGGCCCGGACGGCCGTCTCTACGCGGTCAACCCGGAGTACGGCCTGTTCGGTGTCGCGCCCGGCACCGACTGGAAGACCAACGCCAACGCCATGCGCACCCTCGACCGGGGCAACTCCATCTTCACCAACGTGGGCCTCACCGACGATGGCGACATCTGGTGGGAGGGCATGGGTGACCCGCCGGCGCACCTGATCGACTGGAAGGGCAACGACTGGACGCCGGAGAGCGGCAGCCTCTCCTCCCACGCGAACAGCCGGTTCTGCACCCCGATCACCCAGTGCCCGATCCTCGCCGAGGAGTACTTCGACCCCAACGGCGTACCGATCGACGCGATCCTCTTCGGTGGCCGTCGGCGGGACACCATTCCGCTGGTGACCGAGGCCCGCGACTGGGTGCACGGTGTCTACATGGGTGCGACGCTCTCCTCGGAGACCACCGCTGCCGCGTCCGGCGCCGTCGGCGTCGTCCGGCGGGACCCGATGGCGATGCTGCCGTTCATCGGCTACCACGCCGGGGACTACTTCCGGCACTGGATCGAGATGGGCAAGGGCACCGACGGCGACGAGGCGAAGCTGCCCAAGATCTACTACGTCAACTGGTTCCGCAAGGACCCGGACGGCTCGTTCCTCTGGCCCGGCTTCGGGGAGAACTCCCGGGTGCTCAAGTGGATCGTCGAGCGGATCGAGGGCACGGCCGAGGCGGTCGAGACGCCGGTGGGCATGGTTCCCGCGCCCAACGCGCTGGACGTCGAGGGCCTGGACATGACCCCGGAGGACGTTCGGATCGCCCTGAAGGTCGACCCGGACGAGTGGCGTAACGAGTTGCCGCTCGTCACCGAGTGGTTCGAGAAGTTCGGTGACAAGCTGCCCGGCGTGCTCTGGGCCGAGTTGGACGCGCTCCGCGCACGCCTGGACGCGGTGCAGCCGCAGCGCTAGGTGTGAAGATCGCCCCCTGCGGGCATCATCAAAACCCATGAGGACGGCCGCCGAGACCCAGGTCCGGCGGCCGTCCGCCGTCCGGGTGCTCACCGTTCTGCTCGCGACGACGGCGGCGGCCACCGTCGTGGTCGAGCTGCTCAACTGGTGGTACGCCCCGGAGCAGGGCTTCGGGCTGGCCGTACGCACCGGCTGGGCGATGCTGCGCTCGTTCGGTTTCCTGCTGTTGATCGGGCACGTCCGACGGGGCCGGACGGTGGCTCGCCCGTTCGGGCTGATCCTCGCGGTCACCACGATCTTCGCCGTCGGCCGGCTCATCGTGCCCCGGCAGGGGGTTCCTCCACTGCCCGGCCTGCTCGGCTTCGCCGTACTCACCGCGCTCTGCGCCGCGGTGGTCTGGCTGCTCTACCGCTCGTCGGCGCTGGCGGGGCACCTGGTCCGGCACCGACCCCGGCTCGTCATCGACCGGGCCGGCATCTCCTGGCGTGAGACCCCTCCGCGCCGACCGGAGGCCAGCGCCTGGCTGTTGACCAGCCGGGTGGCGGCGTTCACCTACAGCCCGCTGATGCTGGTGCCGGCGCTGGTGGCCGGCGGTTCCATCCTGGACGGCCGCCTGACCGCGGTGCCGGCCGTGCTGTTCTGGTTCGGTGCTGGCATCGCGGCCAGCTACGCGGTGCTGTTCTGCACCGCGTTCCTGATGCGGGGCAAGGACTGGGCCCGTGGCCTGCTGCTCGTCGTCACGGTGGCCGTACTCGCCGTGGACCTGCCGTTGTGCTGGTGGCTGCTGGGGCTGGACGGCCTGGTCCGCGACGGCGGCCCGCTGATCGCCGCCGCCGTGCTGGCCCTCTACGGTCTGCGCCGGGCGGGCCGCGCCGAAGCCGCCGCGCCCTGAAGACGGCATCAACCCGGTGCCCGACTGGTCGGCCGTCTCGCGCCGGAAGACACAACCCTGTGGTCGCAGCCCCTGTAGAGCTGCCCCAGAAATGGACCGGTTCCGAGCCGAGCCCCATCCGTGTCGTTCCAGGGCCGTGGCCTGCCCCAGATCTGGGGCAGGTCTACAGGAGCGTGGGTAGGTATGCGGGCCTTGGCCGGGCGGGCGTCTTCGTGTGCTCCGCGCTCGGCCCCGCCTCCACCTCGCAGTGTTCTCCGAATGAAGGAGACCCAGAATCGGCGCCGTGCGGCATCGGTCGACGTGAGCGGGCAGGGGGCAGGATGGCGGGTGGCGCCGGTCACCGAGGGCGGCGCGGGTGGCGCAGGCGGATCGCCGAGGCGGTGTGGGAACGGCGGGTCCGCGCCGCGTTGGTCGGAGGGAGGCGCGCGGTGGGCGACGAGTTCGACGTGGTGGTGGTGGGAGCGGGGCCGGCCGGTGCGGCGGCCGCGCTGACGGCGCGCCGGGCGGGCGCCAGCGTGCTGCTGCTCGACCGGGCCGACTTTCCCCGGGACAAGGCGTGTGGCGACGGGATCGCGGCGCACTCGGTGGACGTGCTCGCCGAGCTGGGGGTGACCGAGGCCGTGGCCGGCTACGCGCCGCTGCCGGCGTTACGCATGATCGCACCGGGTGGTGGCGCGGTGGCCCGGGCGCTGCCCCGTCCCGCGTACACCGTGCCCCGGGAGGTCTTCGACGCGCGGCTGGTGGCGGCCGCCGTGGCGGCCGGCGCGCAGCTGCGCCGGCACACCGTGCGCCGGGTCGAGCCGCGCGTTGACCGGGTGGTGCTCGACGGGGAGTTGTCCGGCCGGGTGGTGGTGGGCGCGGACGGCGCCGGGTCGGTGGTGCGTCGAGCCCTCGGCCAGCCGCAGAACCCCGACCGGCACCTGGCGCTGGCCATCCGGGGGTACGCGCCGGCTCTGCCCGGCCCGTCCGAGCAGCTCATCGTCACCTCGAAGGCGCGCTGGCCGGCGTACGCCTGGTCGTTCCCGATCGGTGACGGACGGGCGAACGTCGGGTACGGGGAGGTGCTGCGCGGTGAGCCGCTGAGCCGCGCCTACCTGCTGGACCGGCTGGCCACGCTGCTGCCCGGCACCGACCTCGCGACGGTGACCGCGTTGCGCGCCCACCACCTGCCGCTGTCCACCCATCGGCCGACACCAGGTCGGGGGCGCACGCTGCTGGCCGGGGACGCACTGTCGTTGATCAACCCGTTCACCGGGGAGGGCATCTTCTACGCGCTGCTCTCCGGTGCGCTCGCCGGGGCGGCGGCGGCTCAGGCGCCCGAGGGGGCCGCCCGCCGCTACGCCGACGGGCTGCGCCGCCGCCTCGGCACCCACCTGCGGCACAGCTCGGTCGCCGCCTGGTTGGCGCGGCGGCGCCGGGTGGTCGACGCGGCGGTCCGGGCTGCCCGTCGGGACGACCGGGTGTTCTATGACGTGGTCGAGCTGGGGTTGGGTGACGGACGTCTCACCGCACGCACGCTGGCGATGATCGGCGTCGGTCTGCCCGGCGGGGATGGGGCTCCGAGGCGGTGATCTGGCCGAAGGGTCGCTACGCTGCTAGGTGATGACGCTGCGGAACCTTATCTACTCCGTGTACGAGCGCCGGCTCACGGCGAAGCTCGCGGGTAAGCCGGTGCCCCGGCATGTCGGGGTGATGTGTGACGGCAACCGCCGGTGGGCCCGGGAGATGGGCTTCGTCGACCCGAACGATGGGCACCGGGTCGGCGCGGCAAAGATCAAGCATGTCCTCGGCTGGTGTGACCAGGCCGGCGTCGGGCACGTCACCCTCTATCTGCTGGCCACCGACAACCTGCGACGTCCGGCCAGTGAGCTGGACCCTCTCCTCAAGATCATTGAGGACCTGGTGGTGGAGCTGGCGGAGGAGGGCAACCCCTGGCGGCTGCGCATCGTCGGGGCGCTCGACCTGCTGCCGGCGCAGACCGCCGCGGCGCTGAAGGGAGCCGAGGAGCGCACCCGCGAGCGCACCGGCGGCGCGGAGGTCAACATCGCGGTGGGCTACGGCGGTCGCCGGGAGATCGCCGACGCGGTCCGCTCGCTGCTGCTGGAGCACGCCGCCTCCGGCGGCACGATCGAGGAACTGGCGGAGGTGCTGGACGTCGAGCACATCGCCGAGCACCTCTACACCCGTGGTCAGCCCGACCCCGACCTGGTCATCCGCACCAGCGGCGAGCAACGGCTGTCCGGCTTCATGCTCTGGCAGTCCGCGCACTCGGAGTTCTACTTCTGCGAACTCAACTGGCCGGATTTCCGGCACATCGACTTCCTGCGCGCACTGCGCTCGTACGCCACCAGACAACGCCGCTACGGCGCCTGAGCCGGCGGCGACGCCTGTCTGTCGCCGCCCGGCCAGGTCAGGGCAGGTGGGCCAGTGCCCGGGTGAGGAAGTCGCCCAGGGCGGCCGGGGACTCGATCGTCAGGTCGGCGGCGCTGGCCACCTCGTGGCCGGTCTCCGGGTTGGCGACGGCCACGCAGACGCCGAGGAAGTCCGGGTCCGCGGCGGCACGGGCGCGCAGCGCGGCGAAGGCCTTGATGTCCGAGACGTCATCGCCGAAGTACCAGGCGCCGGTGGCGTCCTTGATCGCCTCGCCGATCACCATGCCCTTGTCCCGGTCGACTGGCGGCTTGAGCTCCAGCACCATCCGCCCGGCCTGCACCCGCAGCCCCAGCCGGTCGGCCTGCGCCTGCCCCCACTGCTGCACGGTCGAGCCGAGCTGCGGAGCGGTACGCCAGTGCAGCGCGACGGAGAGCCGCTTGTACTCGACGAGGGTGCCGGGCGGCAGCTCCGCCCGCGCCAGGTCGGCCAGCTCCGCCATGGTCGGCACCCAGGGCAGCGCGGCCGGCTCGGTGACGGTCTCCCCGCCGCAGTGGCTGTGCTCCAGGCCGTAGAGGCCGTAGAGATCCACGCCGACGAGCCCGCCGAGCTGATCCCGGAGGAACTCGACGGGTCGGGCGGAGACGATCGCGACCCGCCGCACGACCGGGGCCAGCGCCTCGATGGCAGCCAGCGCCTGGGGCGCCGGGCGTACCGCGGTCGGATCGTCGTCGACGGGCGCGAGCGTGCCGTCGAAGTCGAAGAAGAGCACGGTCCCGGCCGCCCGGCTGGCAGTGGTCTGCCAGGCCTGGTCGGCGTTCAACGGGGTTCTCGGCTGCTGATTGCCCAGATTCAACGGCGGCACGCGCGTCAGCGTACCCCGGCGATGGAGGCTCATTCCTGGCCGAGCGGACCCGTTCGGCGGTGCGCGGTCAGCGTTCGGCGGCTCCTCGTCCGCGCCGGCCGAACGGCACCACCGCCGCCTCCTGGCCATGGCTCAACAGGTAGCCCTCCACGAACCCGGTATTGCGATCGCCGGTGTGGTTCTCGATCTCGTTGAGCCGCGCCACCAGGAACTCGGTGAGCGCGCTGATCCGGTCGTTCAGACGTTCGTGCAACTCGGCGACGACGGCCAGGACGACCGCGGTGCCGGCGGTGGTGAGCACAAAGAGGTTGACGAGCAGCGGAAGCTGCCCGCCGTCGACCGCGAGGGTCACTGCGTTGCCGGTCGCCCACAGTGTCATCGACACCGTCGCGACCACGACTGCCAACCATTTCAGGGTCATGGACAGACCCCTCCTTCTGTCCCGCAGGGCTGGGTTCGGCCTTGTCCCGTCCCCCCGCCGATGACGAGCCCAAGCAGTACGAATAGGGACGCTAGCGTGCCCGTTCCGGCCCCGGAGGCAAACGAATGAACCCGACCAGGCGTTCTTTCGCTATCTGAGGAACTACCCTGCCTGATTGCCCCTTTTTCGGACATCGACCGGCAACGTTGGGCGGTATGCGAGGTATCGGATGGTCTCGCGGATGTGGAACTTCTCCGCGTCCGACACGTTCGGATCGACCAGGCGGCGAAGCAGTGCCTCCACGTCGGGGTCCATCGGAGGGGCCGGCTGGCCCGCGCGGGGGCCGGCCGCGGTGCGATCCCAGCCGAGTGCGGCGAAGGCGGCGGCCGGATTCAGGCCCAGGCCCTCGCAGAAGGCGACCACCCGTTCGGCCTCCGGGTCACTGGCCCAGTCGCCCCGGACCCACCGGTTGATGGTCTGCCGGGAGACACCGGTGCGCCGGGACACCTCGGTGCCACTCCAGGCTCGGGTCGCCCGCGCCTCGTCCAGAGCTCGCCGGACGAAGGTGGCGAAGGCGATCTTCCGCGCATTGGCCGTCTCGGTCACCCCGTGACGGTACGGCCAGCCGGCGGCGAGCGCGCCCCCCGGCGCGCCACTGTCACGCAGACGTGACGGGATCTTCGGATTTCCGGTAAACGATTCAGTGCCGCTGTTGAGGGGTGTCACGCGGGCAGAATAGATGCCCATAGTGGCGAACGTAAGCGGACGAAAAGCTGATACTGTCACGCCCATGGGACAATCTACGGTGTGTCACGTGCATGAGACGATTGGTGCTCACATGCGTCATGCCCCCGGTGCCAGGGGGGTGTGGTGACCGAGCTCGCCACCCGCGCCCAGGCCTTCGGGCTGATCGCCGAGGGGGTGGCCGCGGGGCTGACCGCCCCCTGGCGCCTCTACCTCGCCCGAGGCTGCCGCTACCTGTCGCTGAGCGTTGGTGACCGCGCCGAATGGAACGCCTGGCGTACCCATCTCGGCTGCCCGGAGCTGAGCGTCCGGGTCTACGACGCCGGCGGCGAGATCCGCCGATCCTCGGTGGCCGAGGTGATGCTGGACGGCTGCCGGATCAGCGTCGAGCTGGTCGAGGAGGTCAGCACCGACGACCTGGACCGGCTGCTCGTCGCGGATCCCACCACGATCGAGCCGGAGGAGCGATGACCTGGCGTCCGGGCTGGGCCGGAGCTGCCCGATGAGCCCTTTCCTCGCGGTGTTCCTCGTGCTGGTGCTCGGAGCCACCAGCTACGCGGCCGGCCGGCTGCACGGGCAGCTCAGCTACCGCATCGGCTACCGGTTCGGCTACCGGCAGGGCTACTTCGACGGTGACCGGGGCGCCTGGAACCGGCGGCGACGGGACGCACAGGCGGCCATCGCCTCCGCGCTGTCGGTCTCCCCGGCGGGCGTCGTCCGCTCCGCAGGCACCGTCGCCCGCCCCGGCACCACCTACACCGGCTCGTCGTTCACCGCGCCGGCCGCCCCGATCACCGGGCGGCACCCGACCGGCACGCTCGTTCGACGTACCGGTTGAGGTCGGTCGGCGGGCGGGAGCCTGCCGACCGGCGCCACGATCACGGTGCGTCGTCCGCGGCGGACACGCACCGTCGGGGTCACGTCAGACCGGTGACGGTGGCCCCGCCGGCCGGGATGCGCGCAGGGGGCATGCATCCCGGCCGGCTCCGCCGTGCCCAGCGCTGACCCTCGTGTCGGTGCGACCCGCGGCGAGCGGTGTTTGCGCGTCCGTCTTCGGAGATCCACGTTCGACCTCTAGCCGGGAGGGTCCGGCGCCGCTAGCGTCTAGGCATGGCACGGGGTTCTCCCGGGCCAGCCGGCCGCCCGGATCTGCAACCTCACACACGGGGTTCCGCATCCGACCCCGTGTCCCCGGGCACCGGAGGAGGCGGAACACGGGTGGCGGGTGCCCATCCGTCGGAGCAGGCCTGTGACGACTCGCCGTACCACCGCCGGTGCCGACCAGACCCCGGCCGCGACTGCCACGACCCGCCGTGCCACCAGGAGCCGCCGTACGGCGGCCGCCGCGCCGGCCGAACCCAAGGAGCCGCGACCAGCCGGCCAGGCCTTCGTCCTGGACACGTCCGTGCTGCTCTCCGACCCGGCCGCGTTCCACCGGTTCGCCGAGCACGAGGTGGTGCTGCCTCTGGTGGTCATCACCGAGTTGGAAGGAAAGCGGCACCATCCGGAGCTGGGCTGGTTCGCCCGGCAGTCGCTACGGATGCTCGACGACCTACGGGTCCGGCACGGCCGACTCGACCGACCGGTGCCCGCCAACGATGTCGGCGGCACACTGCGGGTGGAGCTCAACCACACCGACGACGGTGTGTTGCCGCCCGGGTTCCGCACCGAGAGCAACGACGCCCGGATCCTCTCCGTCGCGCTCAACCTCGCCGCCGAGGGGCGGGAGGTGACCCTGGTCAGCAAGGACATGCCGCTGCGGGTCAAGGCAGCCTCGGTGGGCCTGCGGGCCGACGAGTACCGCCATGGCCAGGCCAGCGACCCGACCTGGACCGGCATGTCCGAGCTGGATCTGGGCGAGGAGCAGATCGGTCGGTTGTACGCCGGCGAGACGCTCGACCTGGACGAGGCGGCCGGGCTGCCCTGCCACACCGGTCTGGTGCTGCACTCGGCGCGTGGTTCCGCGCTCGGTCGGGTGCTGCCGGACAAGTCGGTCCGGTTGGTCCGGGGCGACCGCGAGGCGTTCGGGCTGCACGGCCGCTCAGCCGAGCAGCGGATCGCTCTCGACCTGTTGCTCGACGAGTCGATCGGGATCGTCTCGCTGGGCGGCCGGGCCGGCACCGGTAAGTCGGCGTTGGCGCTCTGCGCCGGGCTGGAGGCGGTGATGGAGCGCCGCCGGCACAAGAAGGTGATCGTGTTCCGCCCGCTGTACGCCGTCGGCGGCCAGGAGTTGGGCTACCTGCCGGGCTCGGAGTCGGAGAAGATGTCGCCGTGGGCCCAGGCGGTCTTCGACACGCTCGGCGCGGTGGTGCACGAGAACGTGCTGGAGGAGGTCACCTCGCGGGGCATCCTCGAGGTGCTGCCGCTGACCCACATCCGGGGGCGCAGCCTGCACGACGCCTACGTCATCGTCGACGAGGCCCAGTCGCTGGAACGCGGAGTGCTGTTGACGGTGCTGTCCCGGATCGGGCAGGGCTCCCGGGTGGTGCTCACCCACGACGTGGCCCAGCGGGACAATCTGCGGGTCGGCCGGCACGACGGGGTGACCGCTGTCATCGAGGCGCTCAGGGGCCATCCGCTCTTCGCACACGTCACGCTCAGCCGTTCGGAGCGGTCGCCGATCGCCGCGATGGTCACGGATCTCCTGGAGGACATCCCGATCTGATGGTGTTTATGCGGGCTTTTGTCCGCATTTTTGGTGTGGCGCAGATCACAAACCCGTCGGTTGGTTTCCCATCAGCCTCACTGTGCGCAATCGTGTCCCACGAGCGTCCACGCACCACAGGAATCGTTGGTGATCGTTCGTCCCGAGATGGGCGACATCGGCGGCGGCCGGTGCGTCGGCGCGACCGGCAACCGGTCGGGGCGCTCGTGGCACGGCCGATGGCCCGCCTGTGGCCTGCGCCGTGCCGCGTCCTTGCCCCCGACGAAGGGACCACTTCGTGAGTCGGCTGTGGAGCCGGTTGGGCGCCCGTACGGCCGCTGTCGCGCTGCTCTCCGTGGGCGTTGCCGGTGGCTTCTACCTGGGCGAAGACCGGGAAACCCAGCAACAGGGCCTGACCGCGCAGGTCGGTGCCGAGGTCGACCGGGCGGATCTCGCCTACCAGCGTGAGCGGCAGGCCGCCCACCAGGTGAAGTTCGCCCAGCAGCGGGCCGCCGAGTACCAGGCCAAGCTGCGCGCGGCGCAGGCCGCCAAGGAAGCCGCCGAGCGGGCCCGCCGGGCCGAAGCCGCCGCGGCGTCCCGCAAGCGCGAGCGGGAGGCCCAGAACGCCGCCCCCAAGCCGTACGACGGGCCTATCCCGGCCTCCTGCGCCGAGTACAGCGGCAACCGCAAGACCGGCTGCGCCTTGATGATCGAGGCGGGCTTCGGCATCGCCGAGTTCCCGTGTCTGGAGAAGCTCTGGACCAAGGAGAGCGGCTGGAACCACAAGGCCGCCAACTCCTCGTCCGGCGCGTACGGAATTCCGCAGGCCCTGCCCGGCAGCAAGATGGGTACCATCGCCGACGACTGGCGGACGAACCCGGTCACCCAGATCAAGTGGGGGCTGGGCTACGTCAAGGGCCGGTACAAGACGCCCTGCGGAGCCTGGAGCTACTTCCAGAGCAACGGGCACTACTGATTCGGTGCCGACGGCGGGGACGGGTGGGCGACCACCGCCCCGCCGTCGCGCGTACACCGGTCGGCCCGGACGGGACGCGAGTGGCGGTCGGACGCTTTTGCTGATAGCAGTTGTGGGGTGACCCTGCACCCGTCAAGCGGTGACCCCTACCGGTTCGGCACCGAGGCGTTCTACGCCGCGCTCGGCCGGGCGTTCGTCGCGATGTGCGCGGTGGTCCCGTTCCTCTTCCTCATCGAGGCCGTCGACCAGGGCCTTGCGTTCGGCCTGGACGCCACCGCCGGCATCATCCCGCAACGCATCGACGGGTTGGACGGGGTCTTCTTCTCCCCGTTCCTGCACCACGGCTTCGACCACCTCTACAGCAACAGCATCCCGCTGATCCTGCTGGGCACCTTCGTCCTGGCCGCCGGCGCCCGCCGGTTCCTCTGGTCGACCCTGGTCATCATCCTGGTCAGTGGGTTCGGCGTCTGGTTCACCGGCTCGCCCAACTCGGTGGTGGTCGGCGCCAGCGGCGTCATCTTCGGCTACCTGGGCATCCTGCTCACCCGGGGCATCGTCGAGCGCAGCTGGTGGAACTTCGCGGTCTTCCTGCTGGTCGGCCTGCTCTACGGCTGGCAACTGGTCGGCATCCTCCCCACCGACGAGCGGATCTCCTGGCAGGGTCACCTGTTCGGGCTGCTCGGCGGGGTGGTGGCGGCGATCCTGTTCCGTCGTCGCCGGCCGGCCGTGGATGGCCCGGACTACTCGGGTTCCACACTCAGCCTGCCCTGACCGATTCCTCGGCGCGCCTCTGGGACGTGCTTGCCCGACCGCCGCCACCCGCCTACGGTCGAGATCAGCAAGCGTTGATCCGTGAGCGGAAAGCGACGGTACGCCATGCGCGAGGTCGACATCGCCGTGATCGGGGCCGGCCCGGCTGGCCTCTTCGCCGCGTACTACGCAGGGTTCCGGGGGTTGTCGGTGGCGGTGATCGACGCGCTGCCCGAGCCGGGCGGTCAGGTCACCGCCATGTACCCGGAGAAGCTGATCCTGGACGTGGCCGGTTTCCCCGCCGTCAAGGGCCGTGACCTGGTGGCCAACCTGGTCGCCCAGGCCGCCCCGTTCGGCCCGCAGTACCTGCTCGGCACACGGGCCGAGAAGCTCTCGTACGCCGACGACCGGCCGGTGCTCGGCCTGGCCGGCGGTGAGCAGCTCGCTTGCGGCGCGGTCGTGGTCACCGGCGGGCTCGGCAGCTTCTGCCCTCGTCCGCTGCCGTGCGCCGACGGCGCTCCCGGTTCGGGGATCGTCTACTTCGTCACCGACCCGGCCGAGTTGACCGACCGGGACGTGCTGATCGTCGGTGGCGGCGACTCCGCCTTCGACTGGGCGCTGGCGTTGCAGCCGTTGGCCCGTTCCGTAACGCTGGTGCACCGCCGGGAGAAGTTCCGGGCGCACGCCTCGACGGTCGCCCGCGTGCTGTCGCTGCCGGTGCGGGTGGTGGTCAACGCCGAGGTCAGCCGGCTGATCGGGGACGGCATGGTGACCGGCGCCGAGGTGACCGTACGCGGTGGCGCGACCGAGACGTTGCCGGTGGACATCGTGGTGGCAGCCCTCGGCTTCACCGCCGACCTGGGCCCGCTCGCGGAGTGGGGTTTACGACTGGACCGCCGGCACATCCTGGTGGACAGCGCGATGGCGACGAACCTGCCCCGGGTCTTCGCGGCGGGTGACATCACCGAATACCCGGGCAAGGTCCGGTTGATCGCGACCGGCTTCGGCGAGGCGGCGACGGCGGTGAACAACGCGGCGGTGGCCATCGACCCGAGCGCCCACCTCTTCCCGGGGCATTCCTCCGACGCCGGCTGAGCGGCGACGCCGGGGCGGATTGGTCCGCGGCCGGTGCGGTCACTCCGGTCGGGGTAGGCCGATCAGGTCGGCCATCAACCCGACCTGATGCTCGAAGTACGCGTCCCGGTGCGAGATGGTCTGGTTCAACCGGCCGAACAGTTCGAAGCTGATGAGCCCGAAGAGCTGTGTCCAGCCGGCCATTCCCCGGGCGAGCAGGGCGCTGGGCATCCCGGAAAAGAAGGCGTCGGCCAGTTCGGTCAGGTCAGCGCGGACCGGCTCCGGCGGTTCCTCGGCGGGGACGGTGAGCCGTCCGTCCGCCAGGCCGTCGCGGAGGATGCCGACCAGGGTCAGCGGGGGGCGCTGGGCCGGCAGGACGGTGTCGGCGGGGGCGGTGTATCCGGGCACCGGACTGCCGTAGAGCAGCGCGTACTCGGCCGGGTGGGCGAGCGCCCAGTCTCGGGCGGCCCGGCACACGGCGTGCCAGCGGCCGCGCAGGTCGTGCGGGTCGGTGCGGGAGTTGGCGGCCTCCACGGCGTCGCCGAGTCCGTCGTACGCCTCCAGGATCAGTGCGGTGAGCAGGTCGTCGCGGCTCGGGACGTAGCGGTAGATGGCGGAGGACACCATCCCCATGTCCCGGGCGACGGCCCGCAGTGACAGGTTGGCTCCGTCGGTGGCCAGGTGACGGCGGGCCACCGCCTTGATCTCGTCGATCATCTCGGCGCGGACGCGGGCACGGATCGAGGAAGCGGGCATGGGAGCACTCTCTCACGAGACGGAGCGCCAATCAAAATAGAGAGCACTGCTCTTGACGTACGACCCCACCGGCGGGCATGGTGGTGGTGCACAGAGAGCACTGCTCTCGTTTCGTACCCCTGCTTCGAAAGGTCTTCCCATGTCACTGCACGTGATCGTCGGCACCGGTCCGGTCGGCACCGCCACCGCACGTCTCCTCGCGGAGCGCGGCGAGCAGGTCCGCGTCATCAGCCGCCGGGGCAACGGACCGGAGCACCCGGCCATCGAGCGGGTCGCTGCCGACGCTGCCGACGCCGACCGCCTCGCCGCGCTCGCCACCGGGGCCGGAGCGCTGTACAACTGCGCGAACCCGGCGTACCACCGGTGGTCCACCGACTGGCCGCCACTGGCCGGCGCGCTGCTCACCGCCGCCGAGCGGACCGGCGCGGTGCTCGCCACGGTCGGCAACCTCTACGGGTACGGGCCGGTCGACGGCCCGATGACCGAGCAGACCTCGCTGGCCGCGACCGGCACGAAGGGCCGCGTGCGCAACCGGATGTGGGCCGACGCGCGCGCCGCCCACCAGGCCGGGCGGGTCCGGGTCACCGAGGTGCGCGGCTCCGACTACGTCGGCGCCGGTGGCACGTCGCTGGCGATGATGGTGCTGCCCCGGGTGCTCGCCGGGCAGCGGGTCTTCCTGCCCGTCGACTGGGACGCCCCGCACACCTGGACGTACATCCCGGACGTCGCCCGCACCCTCGTCGCCGCAGCCGCCGACCCGCAGGCCTGGGGACGGGCCTGGCACGTGCCCAGCGCCCCGGCCAGGCCGATGCGCGAGCTGGCCAACCGGGCCGCCGCGCTGACCGGCGCGCCCGCGCCCAAGCTGACGCGGATGCCGTACCCGGTGTTGTGGCTGGGCGGCCTGACCAACCCGTTCATCCGCGAGCTGCGGGAGACCGCCTACCAGTTCGACCGGCCCTACCTGATGGACTCGACCGCGGCCACCGCCACCCTCGGTGTCCAGCCGACCCCCATCGACCAGGTGGTGAAGGAGACCGTCGAGGCCCTGCGTCGCTGAACCCCGCCCGCCACCCGGCCGGACCGGCCCCGCTCAGCGGCGGCCGGGTGGCGCGAGCGCGGCGATCAGCACCGCCACCATGGTCAGTGCGGCGCCGAGCAGGGTGTTCAGGCCGGGGTGCGAGGCCGCCGTGGGCAGCACCAGGTCCAGCAGGACGGCGCCCACGATCTGACCGGCGATGGTGGCCAGGCCGAGCAGGAGCACACCAGTGAAGCGCACGATCGCGGCGGCGATCGCGATGAACACGATGCCGATCGGGCCGCCCAGGTAGAGCCACGGCTCGGTCGGCAGGTGGCCGGTGGGCCAGCCGCGTACCGCGGTGTCGATCGCGAACGCGACGAGCAGGGTGACCGTGCCGACGGAGAAGTTGACCAGCGTGGCGGTCAACGCGCTGTCGGCGGCCGCCCGGACCCGGCCGTTGACCGCCTGCTGCCAGGCGATGCCCACCCCGGCGAGCAGCGGCAGCAGGGCCAGCGCCAGCGTGCCCGGGTCCCCCAGTCGGTCGCCGACCGCCAGGCCGACCGCCAGCACGGTGAGCACCGCGCCGGCCAGCCGCTGCCGGGTGACCGGCTGCCGGCCCGTCGGCCCGATCCCCGCCCGGTCCACGGCGAGGCTGCTGCCGGTCTGGCCGGCGACCACCGCCACGGTGAAGACCGCCACGCCCAACGTGCCGATGGTGAGGCCCTGGGTGGCCACCAGGAACGCCCCGCACATCCCGCCGAGGCACTGCCACGGCCGCAGGGCGCCCGTCGCCAGAGCACGCCGCGTCGCGACCAGACCACGCCGCCCGCGGGGGGTGGCGGGCACGAGCACCAGGAGCACCAACAGACCGACGCCGAACGAGATCACCGCGGCGGCGAAACCGTCGGCCAGGAGTACGCCCAACTCGCCGTTGATCCGGGACTGCACCGCCACCGCGACCCCGGAGACCGACGCCAGCGCGACACCGGTGATCCGGCGGGTGGCCGACAGGACCTGCGGGGCCGCCGTGTCGGTGGCGGTCACTCCTGCTCGGCCAGGGGACGACCGTCGAAGTCGACCGCGGAGTAGAGCGCCAGCTTCTCCAGCCGGTGGTACGAGTCGATCACCCGGATGGTGCCGCTCTTCGACCGCATCACAATCGACTGGGTGTACGCGCCGCCGGCCCGGTAGCGCACCCCGCGCAGCAGATCCCCGGAGGTGACCCCGGTCGCCACGAAGAAGCAGTTGTCTCCGGTGACGAGATCATCGGTGCTCAGGACGCGGTCCAGGTCGTGCCCGGCGGCGATGGCCTTCTCCCGCTCCTGCTCGTCGCGCGGCCAGAGCTTGGCCTGCATCGCACCGCCCATGCACTTCAACGCGCAGGCCGAGATGATGCCCTCCGGGGTGCCGCCGATGCCCATCAGCACGTCGACATCCGACTCGCCCCGGGCGGCCGCGATGGAGCCCGCGATGTCGCCGTCGGAGATGAACCGGATGCCCGCCCCGGTCCGGCGAATCTGCGCGACCAGGTCGTCGTGGCGGCTCCGGTCCAGCACGCAGACCGTGACCTCGGAGATGTCGGTGCCCTTGACCTTGGCGATCCGGCGCAGGTTCTCGGCCACCCCGGCGTTGATGTCCACCACGTCGGCGTACGCCGGCCCGACGGCGAGCTTCTCCATGTAGAACACGGCGCTGGGGTCGAACATCGCACCCCGCTCCGAGACGGCGAGCACCGCCACGGCGTTCGGCATGCCCTTGCTCATCAGGGTGGTGCCGTCCACCGGGTCGACAGCGACGTCCACCTCCGGGCCCGTACCGTCGCCGACGTGTTCGCCGTTGAAGAGCATCGGGGCGTTGTCCTTCTCGCCCTCGCCGATCACCACCACGCCGCGCATCTGAATCGAGTTGATCAGCTTGCGCATCGCGTCGACGGCGGCCCCGTCGCCGCCCTCCTTGTCGCCCCGACCGACCCACCGGCCGGCGGCCATCGCCGCGGCCTCGGTGACCCGAACCAGGTCGAGGGCGAGGTTACGGTCGAGATCCTGTGGGATCCGCGTCCTGGTGTTCGTCATGACGGCTACTCCTCCTCGCGACGGTGCGGGGACGGCCGGCGGCAGGGCGGTCCCCGCTGCCGGCTTTGTCGCTGATCCTCACACGATGGCCGACCCGGCGTCGGCGCGGGGCGGTGATGGCCCGGATACCGCCGGTCGGGCGGCTGCGAAGATGGAGGGGTGGAACCCGCACAGCCAGCCGACCGCGTCCCCGCCGACCGCACGCCGCCCGACGGCCAACCGCCGGTCGACGTCCCCGCCGGCCCCGTTGGTGAGCCCGCCGCGATCGATCCGACGCCACCGCCTCGGGTGGGGTCCGGCAAATCCGAGCGGTCGCCGAAGGACATGGCGATCTCGTTGCTGGTGCTGCTCATCCCGATCGCGCTGCTGGTGGCGTTCTACCGGGGATTCCTCGGCGGCGATCAGGCCACGACCGTCGATCCGGCTCCCGCGATCGAGCAGGCACGGTCGGCGAACGTCTTCCCGGTGAGCCAGCCGCAGGGCCTCGGCTCCGGCTGGTCGACGGTCAGCGCCCGCTATCAGACCGTCGAGGGCGGTGCGAACCTGCGCCTCGGCTACGTCACGCCGGAGGGACGGGGCGTCCAACTCCTGCAGAGCAGCGTGCCGGCGGAGCGGCTGCTCCCCGCCGAGCTGACCGACCAGGGCCAGCCGCAGGGTCCGACGGAGTTGGCCGGGCGCACCTGGCAGCTCTACACGGCTCGGGGAAACCAGCAGGCACTGGTCCTGCTGGAGCCGACCCGCACGGTGATCGTCGTCGGCGATGCCCGGGACAACGAACTGCGCGAACTGGCAGGCGCGCTGCGTTGACCGGCTCCGCCGATCGGTGGCCCCGGTGACGGCGAAGATGGGCAACCGGACAGAAGGGCGATTGTCCGACGCGTCGACTGGGCACAAAGGGGGAGTGATCCGGGCGCGCTGTTCGGCTCGGATCGCGCGGCGCAGCCGACGGTTCTGCTGCGTCGCCCGGTTTCCGGCGCCGTCCCGGTCGTCGGGTGACCCCCTTGGGAGACACGTATGACTGTTCGACGACTGAGCGCCGGCCTGGTAGCCGCCGCTCTGCTCACGCCCGCCCTGGCCGCCTGCGCCAACGGTGGAACCGGCACCGCCGGATCGACCGCCTCCCCGACGGTGACCGCGTCCGGCACGGCGAGCCCGTCCGGCGGCGCGCCGGTGGCGGGCGATGCCAAGCAGGCCCTGCTCGACTCCACCAAGGAGATCAGCAACGGCAACTTCCGGTTCACCCTGACCGGTGCCGGCTCGACGGCGGAGGGGCAGGTCCACGAGCCGAGTCAGAGTGCGGCGATGAAGATCGCCATCGGTGGCCCCTCGTCCGACCTCGCGATGAAGCTCGACGTGATCCACTACAAGCCGGACAGCTGGGTGAAGCTGGAGCTGACCGGCCCCACCGCCGACAGCCTGCCCGCCATCAAGCAGCTCAACCTCGGCAAGTACCAGCACCTGGACCAGGCCCGGATCAAGGGCAACCGTAACCTCGGCTTCGACTTCGACAAGGTCGACCCGGCGGGCAGCGCGGTGCTGACCCAGGGGATCACCGAGGTCCGCAGCACCGGCACCGGCGCGTACGCGGGCACCATCGACGTCACCAAGGCCGCCGAGGCGGGCTCGCTGAACGCCGCCACGATCGCCGCGCTGGGCACCCAGGCGAAGACGGTCCCGTTCACCGCGAAGGTGGACCCGCAGGGCCGCCTCAGCGAGTTGGTGCTGCAGCTGCCGGCCGCCGGGCAGACCGCCGCCCAGGAGATCCGGATGACGTACTCCGACTACGGCGCCGCCACCGCCGCCCAGAAGCCGCCGGCGGACCAGGTCGTCGAGGCGCCGGCCGAGCTGTACAGCCTGTTCAACTGACCGTACGCGGGTGGGGCGGCTCCGGCCGCCCCACCGGGGGTCAGGAAGCGGGCTCCTGCCGGGCGGCGTCGATCCGCGCCCGCGCCCCGTCCAGCCAGCGTTGACAGATCACCGCCAGCGCCTCGCCGCGCTCCCAGAGCGCCAGCGACTCCTCCAGGGACGTGCCGCCGGCCTCCAGCCGCTCGACCACCGAGGCCAGCTCGGCGCGGGCCTGCTCGTAACTGAGCCGCTCGTCCGGCCCGGCCTTCGTGTCGTCAGTCATCGCGTCCATCTCAGCACACCGCTCCCCGGGTCACCGCGTCGCCACTCAGCCGTCCACCGTCGCCGCCAGCTCGCCGTCGGCCAGCCGTACCCGCAACGGGTCACCCTTGCCGACGTCCGCCGCCGCGCGGACCACATGACCGTCCGCGCGCTGCACGATCGCGTACCCCCGGTCGAGGGTGGCGGCGGGGGAGAGCGCGCGCAGCCGCGCCAGGGTGTGCCGCAGGTCGTCGTCGGCGGCGGCGAGCCGGTGCTCCAGGCAGCGGCCGGCCCGCTGACGCAACGCGGTCAGCTCGGTCGCCCGATGCTCCACCATCACCTGGGGTCGGGCCAGCACCGGCCGGGACCGCAGCCCGTCGAGCCGGTGCGTCTCCCGGTCCACCAGGTTGCGTACCGCCCGTTCGAGGCGGTGCCGGGCCTGGCCGATGACACGTACCTCCTCGGTGAGGTCGGGGACGACCCGCTTGGCCGCGTCCGTCGGGGTGGAGGCACGGACGTCGGCGACGTAGTCGATCAGTGGTGCGTCCGTCTCGTGGCCGATCGCGCTGACCACTGGTGTACGGCAGCCGAACACGGCGCGGCAGAGCGCCTCGTCGGAGAAGGGCAGCAGGTCCTCGATGCCACCGCCGCCCCGGGCGATGATGATCACGTCGATGGTCGGGTCGGCGTCCAGCACCTTGAGCGCGTCGACGATCTGCGGCACCGCGGACGGGCCCTGCACGGCCACGTTGACCGTGCGGAACTCCACCGCGGGCCAGCGCCGCCGGGCGTTGGTCAGCACGTCCCGCTCCGCCGCCGACGCGCGACCGGTGATCAGCCCGATCCGCCCGGGGAGGAACGGCAGCCGGCGCTTGCGGGCGCGGTCGAAGAGCCCTTCGGCGGCGAGCAGCTTCTTGAGCTTCTCCAGCCGGGCCAGCAGCTCTCCGAGCCCCACCTGGCGGATCTCGTCGGCCCGCAGGCTCAGCGTCCCCCGGGCGGCGTAGAACTCCGGCTTGGCGTGCAGCACCACGCGGGCGCCCTCGCGCAGCTCCGGTGCGCCGGCGTCCAGCACGTCCCGGTTGGTGGTGACGGTCAGGCTCAGGTCGGCCGACGGGTCACGCAGGGTGAGGAAGACAGTGCTGGCTCCGGGGCGCCGGCTGATCTGCGCCACCTGCCCGTCCACCCACACCCAGCCCAGCTTGGCGATCCACGCCCCCACCTTCTGGCTGACCACCCGCACCGGCCAGGGCTCCTCGGCGCTGCTGCTGCTGCCCGCCCGCGCCGCCCCGTCCCCCCGCGCCCCATCACTCACCCGCCCACCCTACGGACACTCGCGGTGATCAAGAAGTTTGCGTCGGCCCTGGGCGCGTTTCTGACCCAAACCTCTTGATCACCGGGGTCAGGCCAGCCCAGCCGGCCGCCGCGCCATCGCGGGCCCGCGGCCGCTGCCGGCGGCGGATCGGGCACGTACGATGGACGGGTGACTGAGGCTCAGGCGACTCCCCGGACCGGCAAGCGCGTGCTCCTGGCGAAGCCCCGCGGCTACTGCGCGGGCGTCGACCGGGCGGTGCAGACCGTCGAGGAGGCGCTGAAGCTCTACGGTGCCCCGATCTACGTGCGCAAGCAGATCGTGCACAACAAGCACGTCGTACGGACCTTGGAGGCCCAGGGCGCGATCTTCGTGGAGGAGAACGAGGAGGTGCCGGAGGGGGCCACCGTCATCTTCTCCGCGCACGGCGTGGCTCCCGAGGTCTACGAGCAGGCGAAGCAGCGCTCGCTCAAGGCGATCGACGCGACCTGCCCGCTGGTCACCAAGGTGCACCAGGAGGCGAAGCGGTTCGCCGCCGACGACTACGACATCCTGCTGATCGGCCACGAGGGGCACGAAGAGGTCATCGGCACCGCCGGTGAGGCTCCCGCGCACATCCAACTGGTCGACGGCCCGGACGGCGCCGACAAGGTCACCGTCCGCGATCCGGAGAAGGTGGTCTGGCTCTCCCAGACCACGCTCTCGGTCGACGAGACGCTGGAGACGGTGGCCCGGCTCAAGCAGCGGCTGCCGCTGCTCCAGTCCCCGCCCAGCGACGACATCTGCTACGCCACCTCCAACCGGCAGCACGTGGTCAAGGAGATCGCGGCCGAGTGCGACGTGATGATCGTCGTGGGCTCGACGAACTCCTCCAACTCGGTCCGCCTGGTCGAGGTCGCCCTGGACGCGGGGTCCCGCGCTGGTCACCTGGTCGACTTCGCCCACGAGATCGACGACGCCTGGTTGGAGGGCGCCACCACGGTCGGCCTGACCTCCGGTGCGAGCGTCCCGGACGATCTTGTCCAGGAGGTGCTGGCCCACCTCGCCGCGCGCGGTTTCGCCGACGTCGAGGAGATCACCACCGCCAACGAGCGGCTCACGTTCTCGCTTCCGCAGGAGCTGAAGCGGGACATGAAGGCTGCGGCGGCGCGCGGCTGAGCGCGGGAACGAACTCCGTCCGGCGTACGTCAGATTCGGCATGAGGACCTTTCGGCTCGCCGTTCCCGCGCTGGCCGTCTGCGTGGCGCTGAGCGCCTGCGGCAGTCAGGGCACCGGAGGCGGCACACCCACCCCGACCCCGACGGGAGCGCAGCCGGTGACCAGCCAGCCCACGCCCGACCCGACCGCCCTGCCGCCGACCGCCGACCCCACACCGTCGCCGGGCCCGAAGACCGGGAAACCTGGCGGTCCGAGCACGCCCCCGGGGGTCGGGGCCACCACCCTGACCGGCACGGTGCAGGGCGGCGTGGAGCCCAACTGCGTACTCCTCGACGGTTACCTGCTGGTCGGCGGCCCGCGTGACGTGCTGACGCCGGGCGCGCGGGTCGAGGTCACCGGTCGGGCGGAGCCCGGCATGATGACCACCTGCCAGCAGGGCACCCCCTTCGTCGTGACGGCCGCCCACCGGTCCTGACCGCCCGCCCCGACGACTCTGAACGTGCAGGAGCCCGCCCCCGGATACGGGGACGGGCTCCTGTTGGTGTTACGGACGGATCAGTTCACGGCCCCGATGGACACGCTGCCGCGACCCACGACCGCACCCTCGGTGGTGACGATCGCCAGCTCACCGGAGAGCTGACGTCCGTCGGCCGGAACGGCCACGGCCGTCACCGTGCCGGTGATGGTGGTCGACTCGCCGTGCATCAGCGGCACCGCGACCGCGGGAGCGGTGATCGTGCCCAGCGACGCGGACGCGAACGCGTCGTAGTAGTCGTAGGCGGTGCTGGTGCCCGGCCCGTCGACCCCGTACGGCTCCACCACGACGCGGTAGGTGCCGGCGGGCGGGTTGGTCAGCGTCACCGCCTCCTCCGAGTCGCCGTCGGCGGCCCGGCCGACCTCGGCGGTCCCCCGGTAGACGTACAGGTCCAGGTCGGCGCCCGCGTTGGCGGGGTTGCCGATCCGGGCGGTGAACGTCGACGTCCCGGCCGGGATCTCGACGGTCCACTCCTGGTTCGCGCCACCCTCGGTGATGGTCGGACGCTCGGTACGCACGCCGGTCAGCGCCCCGCTGCGGCCGCTGACCGAGACCGGACCGAAGGCGTTGGTGACGTTCCAGCTCACGTTGGTCGGCTCGCCGGCCTTGACGCTGGGCAGCTCGATCAGCGCCGGCTCGACGGTCAGACCCTGCACCCGTGCCTGGAGCTTGAACGGGTTGTTCAGCGCCGGGGACGTCCGCCGGGACTCCACCTCGATCTCCCAGACCCCGGGGATCGGGTTCTGGTAGTCACGCTCCTGCGGCTTGCAGACGTTGACGTCGGAGAAGTTGGTGTAGCAGACGGTGCTCGTGGTGCTCTCCACCGGCACACCCAGCGGGTTGATCGCGATGAACCGGGTGTGCGAGCCGGTGGCGATCCCGGAGAGGTTCACCTGGAGCGCCTTGGCGCCCTCCGGCACCGTCACGAAGTACGACGTGAAGCCGTTCCGGTCGACGGAGCCCTCGTTGGCGTACGAGAAGGCCGGCTTCGTCACGTCGTTCGAGACCACCACCACGGTGGAGACCTCGAAGTCGACCACGTTCGTGGCCGGGTCGTCGATCCGCATGATCGCGCCGTGCGCACCCTCGGTGGCCGGCTTGGCGGTGACGCTGACGGTGACGGTCTGGTTGAGCGGCAGCGCGACGGTCTTCGGTGCCTTGAAGGTGCCGTCGTTGCCCTGGAGCGTGACGTCGTGCTTGATGGTGCCGGCCGGCCCGCTGGTGCGGGTCAGCTTGACCTGGTAGGTCTTGCTCTGCCCGATCTTGTGGCCGCCCTGGGACGATGCGCAGCGGTTGTAGACGCCGGTCCCGCGACCCGGGTTCGGCACGAACTTCACGCCGTTCCAGATGGTCAGCTGGTCCGACAGGGGGCTGCAGACCGGCGCGTCGGAGACGTACGACCGGGTCTCGACGCCCTGGCGCAGCAACTGCCAGGCGCCCGGAACGTTGACCATGCCGTAGCCCTGCGCGTACGTCGGCACGTCGGCGATCGGCTTGGCCGAGCTGAACAGCGCCCGCCGCAGCGCCGCCGGGCTGACGCCCCGGTCGGTGGCCTTGGCGGCCGACAGCAGCAGCGCGCCGGCGCCGGCGGTCTGGGGAGAGGCCATCGAGGTGCCGTTCAGCATCGCGTAGCCCGGGGGCAGCGCGTAGCCGGCCTCGGGGACCGGGGCGCCGAGCTGCCAGGTCGGTGCGGTCGAGATGGCCGAGCCGGGGGCGGTGATGTTCGGCTTGAAACCGCCGTCCTCGCGCGGGCCGCGGGAGGAGAAGTTGAACAGGGCGTTCTTCTTCCGCACGACCGAGCCGTAGTTGGCCAGCCAGGTGTCCTTGCTGATGCTGGCGGCGGCGCTGATCACGTTGCTGGCGACCGACGGGTCGCCGACGGTGTTGAGGCCCGGGCCGGAGTTGCCGGCCGAGATGACCATCTGCACGCCGTACGTCTCGATCAGTTCGTTGTAGAGGTTTGTCCGCGCGTTGTTGCCGTCGTTCAGGCCCGGAAGGCCACCGATCGACATGTTGACGATGTCGACCCCGCGGTTGGCCACCAGGTCGATCATGCCGGTGGTGAGCGCCGCCGCGGTGCAGCCGCCGCCCCAGGAGCAGGCGCGGGAGGAGACCAGCTTGGCGCCGGGGGCCGCCCCGTCGAACACGTCGTTGCCGAGCATGTCGTTGGCGGCGGTGATGCCGGCGACGTGGGTGCCGTGGGTGCTCTCGACGATGCCGATGTTGACGTAGTCCCAGGTGCCCGGGAGCCCGATGGGCGCGGTGTTCACGTTCTTGCGGTACTCGACGACGAAGGGCTGCCGCTCGGCGACGGCGGTCGCCGGGTTGTCGGTGCCGAAGTATCCGATGTCGAACTTCTCCTTGTACGGCCGCATCATCGGGTCGTCGGTGAAGTTCAGGTTCTGGTTGGCGTCCACCCAGATGTTGTTGGTGGCCGGGTCGTAGAGCACACCCCAGGTGTCGGTCGTGTCGCCGTCGCGGTTGACGTCACCCCGGGCGTCACTGGCGGCCGTGACGGACTCGCTGAACAGGTTGAACCGGTACGTGCCGGCCGGTGCCGTCCAGGCGCCGCCCGCGATGGTGAACGACGGGCCGGTGACCTCGGCCTGCATCCGCCGCCACGTCCCGTCCTCCAGCGGGTCGGTCGCGGTGACCCAGTCGACGATCTTGCGCTCGCCGGTGGTGGTCTGCTGGAGCGCCGGGTGGGCGAGGTCCACACCGGAGTCCATGATGCCGATCGTGACGCCCCGGCCGTCCCACTCCGGGTGGGCGTCGGTGAACGCGACCGCACCGATCTCGTTGGTCGGCATGTAGGGGTTGACCGCCCGGGTGGCCTCGCCCGGCGCGCCGACGGCTGCCTGCCGTGCGCCGGCGGTGCCGGCGGCAGTCTGCTCCGGGGTCGGGTCTGGCAGGTGGATGACCTCGTCCAGGTCGACGGCCGAGACACCGGGCAGCCGTGCCGCCGTGAGGGCCCTGTCGGTCGGGACCTTGGCGAGCACGAAGCCGACCCTGTCCTGCCGCTGGCTGACCGTGCCGCCGAGCTTGGTGAGGCCCTCGGCGACGTCCCCGGCCTCGCCCTTCTCGGTGGAGACGATCAGGGTGACGGTCGGGGCCTTCTTGGCCCTGGCCTCGCTCAGCAGTTTGGCGTCGTGAGCGCCCAGGGTCTCGGCGGCGGTGGCCGGGGAAGCGTCCGGTGTGGTGACGGGGGCGGCGGCCGCGGTGGCGGCACCGCCCACGGCGGTCACGGCGCTCGCCGCCAGGACCGACGCGAAGAGCGCGGCAGAGGTACGCCGGCTCAGGTTTCGGGGTTTGCTCACGTTCTCTTTCCTCCAGAGAACAGGGCCCTCGGTGACGAGGGCACGTGGGTGAGCAAATCCTTCGTGGTATCGACGAGCACTGTCACTACCGGTCAGTCCCTTGTGGCCACTTCGTGACATGCATGCATACGCACTGTCACATGACTGCGGGCCGGGCGGACCGGCTCGTCGAGACCTCGTCGTCGGCCGGATCGATCAGCTCGGGTGCCTGCGGCTGTCGGGGCGTCAGCTCGACCTGCGCGGGCGTGGCCAACTCCTCGTCGGAGACGCCCAGCTCGGCGAGCTTTCGGGCGCTGACCAGCACCCGGGCCTCCAACGAGCCGACCGCCCGGTTGTACGCCGTCACGGCACCGGCCAGCGACGACCCGAGCTTGCCCACGTGGTCGCCGAGGGTGGAGAGCCGGCCGTACAGCTCCCGGGCGAGGGTGTGCACCGCGAGCGCGTTGCGGGCCAGGGCCTCCTGCCGCCAGGAGTAGGCGACCGTGCGGAGCAGGGCGACCAGCGTGGCCGGCGTGGCCAGCACCACGTTGCGGGTGAAGGCGTGCTCCAGCAGCGTCGGGTCGCGCTGGAGCGCGACGTCGAGAAACGGGTCGGCGGGGACGAACAGCACCACGAACTCTGGTGCGCTGTCGAACGCCGACCAGTACGACTTGGCGGCCAGAGCGTCGACGTGCCCCCGCAGATGCCGGGCGTGTGCGTCGAGGTGGGTGTCCCGGCTGCGCTCGTCGCGGGCCTCCATGGCCGTCAGGTACGCGTCGAACGGCGCCTTGGCGTCGACCACCACCGATCGGCCGCCGTGCAGCCGGACCACCAGATCCGGGCGGACGACCTGCTCGTCGGTGGCGGCGGTGACCTGCTCGGAGAAGTCGCAGTGCTCCAGCATCCCGGCCGCCTCGACGATCCGGCGCAGCTGGTGCTCACCCCAGCGGCCCCGCACCTGTGGGGCCCGCAGCGCCGCCACCAACTGCTTGGTCTCGGTGCGCAGCTCGCCGGAGACCGCGGTCATCGAGCGGACCTGCTCGCGCAACTCGGCGTACGCGTCGACCCGGTCGTGCTCCAGCTCAGCCACACGCTGCTCGTAGCGACGCAGGGTGTCGTGCAGCGGCGCGACCGCCCGGGCCACCGCCTCCTGGGACTGCGCGGTGGCCTCGTAGCCCAACGCCCGCATGGACTGCTCCAGCCGGCCCTCGCCCTCCCGGGTCGCGGCCAGGGTGGCATCGAGACGGGCGATGTCGGCCGCCGACCGGGACCGGGCCGCGAGCCAGCCCACCGCCCCGCCGGCACCGAGGCACACGATCACCAGGAGCAGCGTCGAGACGTCCATCACCGGAGCTTGCCAGACGGATACGACGTGCCAGCCAGGGGTACGTTCGATGACATGGAACTTGTGCTCTGCCTCGCGATCGTGCTGGTCGGCGCGTTGGGTGCCGTAGCGCTCATCCGCGCCCAGGCCACCGCCCGCCAGCGCACCGAGCTCGGCGACGCCCGCGCGGAGGCGCAGCGGTGGTACGAGCGCCTCGGCGGCCAGTTGACGAACCTGCACGGCGACGAGCCGGCGGTACGCCAGGCGCTGGCCGATGCCAGTGAGCGGTACAACGCGGCGGGCTCGCAGCTGGAGCAGGCGCGCATGCCGCACCAGTTCGGGTTGGCCCGGGAGACCGCGCTGGAGGGGTTGGCGTACATCCGGGCGGCGCGTACCGCGCTGGGCATCGATCCGGGCCCCGAGGTGCCGACGCTGGCCGCTGCCCGCGGCGTCGGGCAGCTCACCAGGGAGCGCGAGGTCGAGGTGCAGGGGCAGACCTTCCGGGCCGGTCCGCAACCCGGCGGGGACACGCCCTACTACTACCCCGGTGGGCGGTATCAGGGCCGGCCGGTACCGGCCGGGTGGTATTCGACGCCGTGGTGGAAGACGGCACTCGGCGCCGGCGCTGGTGCGCTCGGCGGCATCCTGATCGCCGACGCGCTGTTCTCGCCCGCCTTCGCCGACCCGGGGTACGGCTACGACCAGGGCTACCAGGAGGGCTTCGGCGACGGCGGCGACCAAGGCGGCGACCAGGGCGGCGACCAGGGCTTCGGCGGCGGGGACCAGGGCGGCGACGTCGGTGGGGACTTCGGCGGCGGCGACTATGCCGGTGGCGACTTCGGTGGCGGTGACTTCGGGGGTGGTGACTTCGGCGGCGGCGACTTCTGACCGTCGTCGAGTGACGTCGAAACAGGCCCCGGTCACGGCGACCGGGGCCTGTCCGTTTTCGCAGATCAGCCGGTGTTGCGCATTCCGGCGGCGATGCCGTTCACCGTGGTGAGCAGTGCCCGCTCCAGGGCGGTGCCGTCGCTCGGTGCACGCCGGCCGCCGGGGGCGGTGGCCACTGCCCGTCCGGCGGCGCCGGACTCCCGATACTGGCGCAGCAGCGCCACCTGGAGATGGTGCAGCGGCTCCAGGTAGGTGTCGCGGACGGCCAGGGTGCGCTGGAGCACCGGCGAGTTTTCCAGTAGGGCGGGTGAGGCGGTCACCGCCAGCACCTCCCGCTTGGTCAGCTCGTACTCCTGCTCGATCTGCTCGAAGATCGGGTGCAGCTTCTTCGGCACGAGCGTCTCGACGTACCGGCGGGCGATGCTCAGGTCGGTCTTGCTCAACATCATCTCGACGTTCGACAGGAACGTGCGGAAGAAGTGCCAGTTGCGGTGCATCTCGGCCAGCACGTCCGCCAGCCCCGCCTCACGGGCGGCGGCCAGCCCCGAGCCGACACCGAACCAACCCGGCACGATCTGCCGGGTCTGCGTCCACCCGAACACCCACGGAATGGCCCGCAGACCGGACAGGCCCGCGCCGGTGTTCGGGCGCTTCGCCGGCCGGGAACCGATGTTCAGCGCGCCGAGCAGCTCGGTGGGGGTGGACGCCCAGAAGTACGCCGGCAGGTCCGGGTCCTCGACGAGCGACCGGTAGGACCGGTACGCCGACTCGGAGACGACGTCCATCGTCGCGTCCCAGCGTTCCAACATCTCGGCCGGCTGCCGAGGTGCCGTGTGCAGCAGGGTCGCCTGGAGCACCGCGGCGAGCGTGAGCTCCAGGTTCTCCCGGGCCAGTGAGGGCAGGGTGTACTTGTCGGAGATCACCTCACCCTGCTCGGTCACCTTGATCGCGCCGTCCAAGGTGCCGTACGGCTGGGCCAGGATCGCCTCGTGCGTCGGCCCGCCGCCGCGCCCGACCGTGCCGCCGCGGCCGTGGAACAGGCGCAGGTGTACGCCGTGCCGGGCGGCCACGTCGCGCAGCGCCCGCTGCGCCCGGTGGATCGACCACTGGCTGGTGGTGATCCCGGCCTCCTTGTTCGAGTCGGAGTAGCCGAGCATGACCTCCTGCACGTCGCCTCGGGCAGCCACCAGCGCCCGGTACGCGGGCAGCGACAGCAGCTCGTCGAGGATCTCACCGCCGGCGTTCAGCTCGGCCGGGGTCTCCAACAGCGGCACGAACCCGATCCGGGCCCGCCCACTGTGCACGTCCACCAGGCCGGCCTCGCGGGCCAGCACCACCGCGGCCAGCACGTCGTCGACGCCCAGGGTCATCGAGATGATGTACGACTCGATCACCTCGGCGCCGAACCGGTCCTGTGCCTCCCGGATGGTGCTGAACACGTCGAACGTCTTGCGGGCCGGTTCGGACAGCGACGTGTCCAGGGTGGACAGCGGTCGACGGCCGGTCAGCTCGTCGGCGAGCAGTTTGGTGCGCTCCAGCCGGGTCAGCGCCGGGTAGTCGGAGACCTCGCCGACGGCCTCGTAGAGCTGGGCGAGCACCGCGTGGTGCGCCTCGGCGTGCTCCCGCACGTCCATGGTGGCCAGGTGCAGGCCGAACGCGGAGACCGTACGGATGGTGGAGGCCAGCCGGCCGACGGCGGTGAGCTGCCCGGAGTTGCGGGCCAGCGAGGCGCGCAGCAGATCCAGGTCGGCGATCAGCTCGGCGGAGCCCCGGTAGTCCCGGCCCGGCACGTGCGCGGTGCCCTGGCGCAACCTCTGCCGGGTGTTGGCGAGTTTCGCCTTCACACAGCGTGCCTTGAGCCGGTACGGCTCCTCCGCGTTGACCCGGCGGAACCGGGGCGCGACCTCGGGCAGCGCGTCCAGATCGGCGGCGAGGCTGGCGGAGAGGTCCAGGGACACCCCGCGCAGCCGGCGGGAGACCGAGACCTCGTTGATCAGGTGGTCCATCGCCTTCTCGGTGGCCGCGATGCCGTGCTCGTGCTGGATGGTGAGCACCTCGCGGGTGACCGCCGGGGTGACGAACGGGTTGCCGTCCCGGTCGCCGCCGATCCAGGTGCCGAAGCTCAGCGGCCGGGCCGTCGGTGACGTCTCGACGCCGAGCGTGCGCAGCGTGTCGGCCAGGTCGTCGAGCACCTGCGGGGCGGCCTCGGCGTACAGGTCGCGCAGGTAGTAGATCGCGTTGCGGGCCTCGTCGGTCGGGTCCGGCCGGTCCAGTCGCAGCTCGTCGGTCTGCCACATCAGGTCCAGCAGTTCCGCCAGGCGGCGGTTGGCCGGGCCCTCGTCACTGGCGCCGTAGAGGATCGCGTTGGCGGTCTCGGTGTCCAGTTCGTCGGCGATGGCCCGCAGCTTGGACAGGATCGAGCGGCGGGCCGCCTCGGTCGGGTGTGCGGTGAAGACCGGCCGGACCGCCAGCCGGCGCGCCGCGTTGGCGATCTCCTCGGCCGGCACCCCGCGCTCGGCGATCATCTTGGCCGCCTGGTCCAGCCAGCCGCCCTGCACCGCGCGGCGCCGGCGCAGATCCCGGGCACGGTGCACCTGCTCGGTGATGTTGGCCAGGTGGAAGTAGGTGGAGAAGGCTCGGGCCAGCTTGGTGCCGGTGGTCACGTCGAGCCCGCCGAGGCGCTGGGCGGCCGCCGGGGCGTCGGTGCGGACCTGTGCGCGGATCTCCTCGACGAGGTCGAGCAGCGGGCGACCCTCCTGGCGGGCCAGGGTCTGGCCGAGCAGGGTGCCGAGTCGGCGGATGTCGGCGCGTAGCGCGGCGTCCGGGCCGTCGTGGTCGTGCTGGTCGGTCACGATGCGCTCCCTCACGTGGATACGAAGGACAGCGCTGTCCGACTTACTGGATGGTATCCGCGCGCACCGGATGTCTGGAGGGCCCCCGGGCGATCCACTGTCCCCGGAGCGGTGTTTTCCGGCGTGATCTCAGCCACCATGACCGACTAGGTTCTGATCATGGTGTCGCTGGAATACCCGTCGAAGCCGCGGCCGGGCGACCGGGTCGCGGTCGTCTCGCCCTCCGCCGGTCTGCCCGCCCTCTTCCCCCACGTGTACGAGTTGGGGCTGCGCCGGCTGCGCGATGAGTTCGGTCTGGAGCCGGTGGAGTACCCGACCACCCGGGTCATGGGGGCAGACCCCCGTGAGCGCGCCCGCGACCTGACCGCGGCCTTCGCCGACCCGAGCATCACGGCGGTGCTCGCCACGGTCGGCGGGGACGACCTGATCACGGTCACCCCGTATCTCGACGACGACGTGCTGCGCGCCAATCCCAAGCCCTACTTCGGCTACTCCGACAACACCAACGTGCTCAACCACCTGTACCGGCTGGGCATCGTCGCGTACCACGGCGGGTCGGTGCTGGTGCACCTCGGCCGGCCCGGCTCGCCGCACCCGCTGACCTTCGGCTCGCTGCGCGCCGCCCTCTTCACCTCCGACTGGTACGAGTTGACGCCCGCCCGTGAATGGGGTGACCGGCCGAACCCCTGGACCGAGCCGGAGACGTTGGCGCACGAGCCGGAGATGCTGCCCGGCGAGGGTTGGCGCTGGCAGGGCCCGCAGCGGGTGGTGCGGGGGCGCACCTGGGGCGGGAACCTGGAGATCCTGCACTGGTTGCTGGCCACCGACCGGGTGCCGACCAGCGACGAGTTGGCCGGGTCCGTGCTCATCGTCGAGACCTCGGAGGAGATGCCCGGCGCCCAGGAGGTGTTCCGGATCGTGCGGAACATGGGGGAGCGGGGCCTGCTCGCCGCCTTCCCGGCCATCGTCGTCGGTCGCCCCAAGGCGTGGGATTTCGGCAAGCCGCTGTCGGTGCCGGAACGGTCGGCGTGGGGCGAGGCCCAGCGGGAGGCGATCACCCGCGCGCTCGCGCCGTACAACCCGGACGCGGTGGTGGTGTTCGACGTCGACCTTGGCCACACCGACCCGCAATTGATCATCCCGTACGGCGGTGAGATCCGGGTCGACGCGCTCACCCACCGCATCGCGGTGCGCTACTGACCCTCCTTCGCCACGTGCAGGCCGGCGTCTGGCGTGTCGACCCTCGCGACGTCAGCCGTCGACGACGGCGAAGGCGCGGACCGGGAAGGTGCCCATGCCGGCCACCATCGGTGGTGCCGCGGTGAACCGGAACCCGCTCGGCGGCAGCGCGCCCAGGCCGGTCAGGTGCTCCACGATCGGGATGCCGGCGGCGAGTAGCGTGCTGTGTGCGGGGCGCACGCCTCCGGCCGCCGGGCTCATGTCGTCGATGTTGATCGAGTCGATGCCGACCAGGGCCGCGCCGGCGTCGGCCAGCGCCTGGGCGGCGTCCCCGCTCAGGTGCGGTGCTCCCGGCTCGCCGTACCGCTCGGTGCCGAAGTGCTCATCCCACCCGGTGTGCAGCAGCACCGCGCGCCCGGCCACCTCGTACGGGGCCAGCATCAGCCGGTCCACGGCTCGCGTGCCGGCCGGCACCCGCACGACCACCCCGGGCAGGTCGGCGAGCCGGTCCAGCGGCACCCCGGTCAGGTCGTCGCCGCCGGCCCAGCGATGGGCGGGAGTGTCCAGGTACGTACCGGTGTTGGCGATCATGTCGATCCGGGCCACGTGGAACTCGGTGCCCGGCGCGTAGGTCGACCGGGACGCCGCGAAGGTCAGCCAGTCGTCGATCCGGGGGCCCGGCCAGCCGGGCAGGGTCGTCATCCCGTCGCTGATCACATGGCTCAGCTCGACCAGCCGACGGCCGGTGCCGGACGCGTCGACGGCAACGCCCCGGCCGCCCTTGTGCGGCTCTTCGATGATCGTCTTCGCGCTGATCCGGACCTCGGCGACCATGAGCAGCCCAAGGTGCCGGACGAACAGCGCCGCCAGGTCGTCGTCGGTGATCTCCTGCCCCGGGATGTCCAGCCGGAACCCCTCGGTGCGCAGTCCACCACCGTTGGCGAAACTCACCTCCGCGTCGAACTGCGCCCGCCACTGCTCACCCATTCCGAAACCGGACCACGAAGGGCACCCTCCGTCAAGATCCACGTCCCGGTTCGGTCGCTACTCGGGCCCGGTCGGCGCGGAAGGGGGTGGGTGTCGGTGCACGGGGATAGGCTGGTCGTCGTGCACCCCCCGTCCGACTGGACGAGGGGCCGCCGTCGTGTGCGTCGACTCCCCTGGAAGGATTCCCTTGCTCACCGGTCTGTTCTCCGCCGCCCTGGCCGACCCCGGGCTGACCCGGGCGCGTGACCTGGCGCGCTCCGGTGCCGCCCAGGTCGACGGCCTCGACATCACCGCCCCGGCGGCGCTGCGCCCGTTCGCGGTGGCCGCCGTCGCGGCCGACCCCGACGGCACCGGCGGCGGGGCCGGGCGCCCGGTGCTGGCGGTGACCGCCACCACCCGGGAAGCCGACGACCTGGCCGCCGCTCTGGGCGGGCTACTGCCGTCCGAGCAGGTCGTGGTCTTCCCCTCGTGGGAGACGCTGCCGCACGAGCGACTCTCGCCACGCTCGGACACGGTGGGCCGGCGGCTGGCCGTGCTGCGCCGGCTGGCGCACCCCGAGTCGGCCGACGCGCACGGCAGGACCGGTCCGCTGCGGGTGGTCGTCGCCCCGGTCCGCTCCCTGCTCCAACCGCAGCTCAAGGGGCTCGGCGACCTGGAGCCGGTGCAGCTCGCCGCGGGCGAGGAGGCCGACCTGGAGGAGGTCGCCCGCCGGCTGATCGACATGGCGTACGCCCGGGTCGACCTGGTCACCAAGCGCGGCGAGTTCGCGGTGCGCGGCGGCATCCTGGACGTCTTCCCGCCCACCGACGAGCACCCGTCCCGGGTCGAGTTCTGGGGTGACGAGGTCGAGGAGATCCGCACCTTCGCCGTCGCCGACCAGCGGACCATCGAGCAGGTCCCGCTGCTCTGGGCGCCGCCCTGTCGTGAGCTGCTGCTCACCCGGTCGGTCCGCGACCGGGCCGCCGCGTTGGCCGAGCAGCATCCCGAGCTGGCCGAGATCCTGGACAAGCTGGCCGAGGGCATCCCGGTGGAGGGCATGGAGTCACTGGCGCCGGTGCTGGTCGGGCCCGACTCGCTGGAGCTGCTGCTGGACGCCATGCCGGCCGGCACCCACGTGCTGCTCTGCGACCCGGAGCGGATCCGCACGAGGGCCCACGACCTGGTGCGTACCTCGGAGGAGTTTCTCCAGGCCAGCTGGGCCGCCGCCGCGGTCGGCGGCCAGGCCCCGGTGGACGTCGGCGCCGCCGCCTTCCGCACCCTGGGTGAGGTACGCGCCGTCGCCGGCAAGCTGCGCCAGCCGTGGTGGACGCTGTCCCCGTTCGGCCTCTCCGAGGCGGAGACCACCGAGACGCGGCAGCCCTGGGAGGACGCGCCGGAGGAGGCCGTCGTGACCCCGGACGACGCCATCGCGGTGACCCTGTCCGCCCAGCCAGCCCCGCTCTACCACGGCGAGACCACGCGGGTGGTCGACGACCTCAAGCGCTGGGCCGGCGAGGGCTGGTCGATCGCGCTGGTCTTCGAGGGGCACGGCCCCGCCCAGCGGGCGGTGGAGGTGCTGCGCGACGCCGGCCTGGGTGCCCGGTTGACCGAGGAGGTGCCGACCGCACCCGTCCCCGGCGAGCTGGTGGTCACCTGCGGCGCGTTGAGCAGCGGGTTCGTCGACGAGGCGTCCCGCTTCGTGCTGCTCACCGGCAACGACGTGACCGGTGGTCGGGGCACGTCGACCCGGGACATGCGCAAGATGCCGAGCCGGCGGCGCAACACCATCGATCCGCTGGAGCTGAAGGCCGGCGACTACGTGGTGCACGAGCAGCACGGCATCGGCCGCTACGTCGAGCTGGTGCAGCGCACGGTCAACGGCGCCAGCCGCGAATACCTGGTCATCGAGTACGCGGCCAGCAAGCGGGGCCAGCCCGGCGACCGTCTCTTCGTCCCCACCGACCAGCTCGACCAGCTCTCCCGCTACGTGGGCGGCGAGCAGCCGACCCTGCACAAGATGGGCGGCTCGGACTGGCAGAAGTCCAAGGCCCGGGCCCGGAAGGCGGTCCGGGAGATCGCCGCGCAGCTGATCCAGCTCTATGCCGCCCGCAAGGCGTCCAAGGGCCACTCGTTCGGCCCGGACACCCCGTGGCAGCGGGAGCTGGAGGACGCCTTCCCCTGGCAGGAGACACCCGACCAGCTCGCCGCGATCGACGAGGTCAAGCGGGACATGGAGCAGACCGTTCCGATGGACCGGCTGATCTGCGGCGACGTCGGCTACGGCAAGACCGAGATCGCGGTCCGGGCGGCGTTCAAGGCGGTACAGGACGGCAAGCAGGTGGCGGTGCTGGTGCCGACCACGCTGCTGGTGCAGCAGCACTTCAACACGTTCGCCGAGCGGATGAGCCAGTTCCCGGTGCAGATCCGGCAGCTCTCGCGGTTCCAGACCGCGAAGGAGACCGAGCGGACGCTGGAGATGGTCGCCGACGGCACCGTCGACATCGTCATCGGCACCCACCGGCTCCTGCAGACCGCCACCCGCTTCAAGCAGCTCGGTCTGGTGATCGTCGACGAGGAGCAGCGCTTCGGTGTCGAGCACAAGGAGCACCTGAAGACGCTGCGCGCGTCGGTCGACGTGCTGAGCATGTCGGCCACCCCGATCCCGCGCACCCTGGAGATGGCGATCACCGGCATCCGGGAGATGTCCACCATCGCCACCCCACCCGAGGAGCGGCACCCGGTGCTGACCTTCGTCGGCGCGCAGGACGACCGGCAGGTGGCCGCGTCCATCCACCGGGAGCTGCTCCGCGACGGGCAGGTCTTCTACCTGCACAACCGGGTCGAGTCGATCGACCGGGCGGCGCGGCGACTGCGGGAGCTGGTGCCCGAGGCGCGGGTCGCGGTGGCGCACGGCCAGATGAGCGAGGACGCCCTGGAGAAGGTCATGGTCGGCTTCTGGGAGAAGGAGTTCGACGTCCTGGTCTGCACCACGATCGTCGAGTCGGGCATCGACATCCCGAACGCCAACACGCTGATCGTGGAGCGGGCCGACCTGCTCGGCCTGGCCCAGCTGCACCAGATCCGTGGCCGGGTCGGCCGGGGCCGGGAGCGGGCCTACGCCTACTTCCTCTACCCGCCGGAGAAGCCGCTCACCGAGCACGCCCACGAGCGGTTGGCGACCATCGCCCAGCACACCGAGCTGGGCGCCGGCATGTACGTGGCGATGAAGGACCTGGAGATCCGGGGTGCCGGAAACCTGCTCGGCGGCGAGCAGTCCGGGCACATCGAGGGCGTCGGCTTCGACCTGTACGTGCGGATGGTCGGCGAGGCGGTCTCCGCGTTCAAGGGCGAGCGGCCGGAGGAGGAGACCGACGTCAAGATCGACCTGCCGGTCGACGCGCACCTGCCGCACGACTACGTGAGCGTGGAGCGGCTGCGCCTGGAGATGTACCGCAAGCTCGCCGAGGCGCGCGACGAGGAGCGGCTACGCGAGGTGGTCGCCGAGATGACCGACCGGTACGGCGAGCCGCCGGCCCCGGTGCAGAACCTGGTGGAGGTGGCCCGGTTCCGCCTGCTGGCCCGCCGGTACGGCCTGAGCGACGTGTCCATGCAGGGCAAGCACGTACGGTTCGGGCCGTTGCCGTTGCCGGATTCGAAGCAGCTGCGGCTCAAGCGCTACCACCCCGACGCCGTCTACAAGCAGGCCACCGACCAGGTCAGTGTGCCTCGGCCGACCACCCGGCGGGTCGGTGGCGAGCCGCTGCGTGACCAGGCGCTGCTCCAGTGGTGTGCGCAACTGCTCTCCGATGTGCTGGGTGCCCCCGCCCCGCTCGCCGTAGCGGCGGGGTGAGGTGGGGGCCGTCACAGCGCGGGAGAGGGCATGAGAGAGTGACGGGCATGCGTGCTCGCCGTGTGATCGCCGCCGCCAGCGTCGCGGCCCTGGGTGTCCTCTCCCTCGCTGCCTGCGGCAGGTCCGCACCGGGCGTCGCCGCTTACGTCGGTGACACCACCTACTCGGTGGGCCGGGTCGACGCTATTCACGCCGAGGCTCAGGCAAAGTACGAGGAGACCGTCCGGACGGCGTTCAAGCAGCAGAACGGTCCGTCCGCGTCCCCCTCGCCCGAGCTGCTCCGGATCGAGGCGACCCCGCAGGACATGCTCAACCTGCTCGTCGGTATCGACCTGGCCAAGCGGATCATCGCGGAGAAGCAACTCCCGGTGCAGGACCAGATCAACGCCGAGCAGTTGGGTCAGAGCTTCAAGGTTCCCGGCTCGGAGTACGCGAAGCTCGCCGCCGACTGGTACGACCTCTTCATCGCACTTCAGACGGGGCTGCCGGCGGCTGAGCTGACCGACGAGGAGCGTTCCAAGGTCTACGACGCGTTGGTGGAGGGCGGCGTGGCCCCCGCCGGCTGGTCCGTCGAGGAGCAGCGCGCCGGGTTCGCCGAGCCGGACATCGCCCGGCAGGTGGCGGCGGTGGTGGCCCTCAGCGCGGCCTTCCAGGAAGAGGTGAAGCGGGAGGACGTCTCCCTCAACCCGCGCTACTCCGGGCTGGAGATTCCGGCCCTGTTCGAGGTGCCGGGCCGTGGCCTCGGCGCGTACGACCTGCCCTATCTCGACCAGGTCAGCACTGTCACCGACATCTCCAGCCCGGAGCCGCTGCCGTCGAGTGACGCCCCGGGCGCCGACGGTGCGGTCCCGGGCGCCGAGGGCACGGCCAGCTGAGCATGTCGGCACGGATCGTCCTCCTGGTCACCTCGCCCCGGCTGCCCGCGGGCCTGTTGACCTCCGCGGCCTGGGACGTCGTACGCCAGCATCCGGTGCTGGCCGGTGCGGAGAGCGAGTTGGCCACGGCCGTGCGCCAGGCGGGCGCCGAGGTCACTGTGGTGGACGGCCCGGCGACGCAGCCGCTGCTGGATGCGGTGGCGACGCACGGCGCGGTGGTCTGGCTCGCTGGCCCGGCGGGCGACGAGGCGCTGGCCCGGGAGTTGGGTCTGCGGCTGGCCCGGGAGCCGGGGTTGGCCGAGATGGAGTTGATGTACGGCTCGTGGGATCCGCCGGGAGCGCGGCTGCTCGACGCGGTGGCCGTGCTGGACCGGCTGGCCTCGCCGGGAGGCGACCCGTGGAAGCGGGCGCAGACGCACCGCAGCCTCGCCGGTTACCTGCTGGAGGAGAGCTACGAGGCGTACGACGCGATCGGCGCCGACGACACCGACGCGCTGCGCGAAGAGTTGGGCGACGTGTTGTTGCAGGTGGTGCTGCACGCGCGGCTTGCCGAGGAGTTGCCCGAGGGCGAACGCTGGACCATCGACGACGTGGCGGGTGGCCTGGTCGACAAGATGATCCGGCGTAACCCGCACGTCTTCGCCGGTGCCGAGGCGGGCACTCTGGAGGAGATCACCGAGAACTGGGAGCGGATCAAGCGCGCCGAGAAGTCGCGTGACTCGGTGCTGGACGGCGTGGCACTGAGCCAGCCCGCACTGGCCCTGGCCGCGCAGATCCTGGAGCGTGCCGCCCGCATCGGTCTGTCGGTTCCTCCGCCCCTGGCCGACACCCAGGTGGGCGGGGAAGCACGACTGGGCGCGAGCCTCCTGGCTACGGTCGCGGCAGCCCGCGAGGCGGGTATCGATCCCGAGGCGGCCCTCCGCCGCACCACCCTGGCCTACGCCGAGGCCGTCCGCGCCGCCGAAACCCAACCCCCACCCCCAGACCCGCGTTGATCATGAAGTTGTTGCCGCGACACGCCGAGTCGGACGGCAACAACTTCATGATCGACGAATAGGCGGCAGTGCAGGGGGCGGTCGGTAGGGTGGGCCGGGTGGAAGCGTTTGGGGTGCTGGCGGAGCGGGTTGTCGAGGCTTTACTGGAGTCACGGCCGGGGGTTGCCACCGCGGCGGGGGATCACCGGTTCGACTCTCGGCTTCCGGACCTGTCCGCCGATGCTCTGGCCGGCGATCGGGCGATGCTCTCCGACGCGGCCAACGCGCTGTCCGAACTGGACCCCGACTCGCTCGACGTCGACGACCGGGTCGACCACGCGCTGCTCACCTCCTTCGTGGATCGGGAGCTGTTCGAGCTGACCGAGATCCGCGCGCACGAGTGGGATCCCCTGCGGCACAATCCCGGGCCGCTCCTGCACCCGCTGCTGGCCCGTCCGTACGCCCCGGCGGAGGTGCGGCTGACCCAGCTCGCCGGCCGGCTCGCCGCCGTACCGGATGCTCTCGCCACCGCCCGCGCGACGCTGCGGGACATGCCGCGGGTCCATGCGGAGACGGCGGTGGGGCAGTTCACCGGCACGGCCGCGCTGATCCGTGACGAGTTGCCGGCGCTGCTCGCCCAGGCGCCGAGCACCCTGGACCGGGTCGAGCCGGCGGCGACCGCGGCGATCGCCGCGCTGGAGGAGTTCGTCGCCTGGCTACGCATCGGCCTGGCCGCGGATGCCGGCCCCGGCCGTGACCCGCGACTGGGCCGGCGCCGCTGGGAGGCCCGGCTCTGGCACACCCTCGACACCGAGCTGGGCGCCGCCGAGATCCAGCGCCGCGCCTGGGCCAACCTGGACCGGGTCACCGCGGAGATCCGCGAGGCGGCCGTCGGGCTGGTCGGCGGGCCGGCCGACGACGCGGCCGTACGCCGGGCCCTGGACCTGCTCGCCGCCGAGCACCCGAACGACTCGACAATCGTGGAGCTGGCCGGGGTGACGCTGGACGAGGCGACCGACTTCGTCCGGGCCCACGACCTGGTCACCCTGGTCGACGACCGGTGCGTGATCCAGGAGATGCCGGAGTTCGCCCGGGGCGTCGCGGTGGCCTACTGCGACTCGCCCGGCCCGCTGGAGACCGCGGCCCTGCCGACCTTCTACTGCATCGCGCCCACCCCGGCGGACTGGCCGGCGCAGCGGGTCGAGTCGTTCTACCGCGAATACAACGACCACATGATCCGCAATCTGACGGTGCACGAGGCGATGCCGGGGCACTTCCTCCAGCTCGCCCATGCCCGCCGCTACGTCGGCGGCACCCGGGTCCGCGCGCTCGCCGAGTCCGGCCCGTTCATCGAGGGCTGGGCGGTGTACGCGGAGGAGCTGATGGTGGGTCTCGGCTTCGGCGGTCTGCCGGTGCGGTTGCAGCAACTCAAGATGCAGCTACGGATGACCATCAACGCGTTGCTCGACCAGTTGGTGCACGCCGAGGACCTGCCCGAGGCCGAGGCGATGGCGTTGATGACCGGGCGCGGCTTCCAGGAGGAGGGCGAGGCGGCCGGCAAGTGGCGCCGGGCGTTGCTCACCTCCACCCAGCTCTCCACCTACTTCGTGGGGTACAGCGAGGTCGCCGAGATCGCCGCGGCCCGCCCGGACGGGGTGGCGGTCCGCGACTGGCACGACGCGATGCTCGCCCACGACTGCCCGCCCCCGCGCCACCTGCGCACCCTGCTGGGTCTCTGAGGACAACGCCGGGCCGCGCGTGGCTCAGCGCCGCGCGGCGGTCACCGTCGCGTCGATCAGCCAGCGCGAGATGGAGTACGCGGGCGGCAGCTCCGCCGGCAGCGCGTCCACACCGAACCACTGAGCCTTGGTCAGCTCCCGGCCGTCGACCACCGGCTCGGCGTGCGGGTCCGCGGCACGGGCGGTGAAGCCGGCGAGCAGCACGCCGGGGCCGGAGATCGCCCACGGCTGGCTGCCGAAGTAGGCGAGCCGGCCGACGGACAGCCCGACCTCCTCACCGACCTCCCGGTGCACCGCCGCCTCCAGTGTCTCGCCGGCCTCGACGAAGCCGGCCACCAGTGCCCAGAGCCCGGTCGGCCCGGTGGCGTGCCGCACCAGCAGCAGCTCGTCGGTGCCACCGGTCGGGCTCGGGCGGGTGATCGCCACCAGCACCGCGGCGGAGAGCTGCATCGGCAGGTACAGGGCGCAGTCGGGGCACCGCCGTGCGGTCTCGCCGGGCAGGTCGGTCAGTTCTCCTCGGCAGGCGCCGCACCACCGGTGGGTACGCCGCCAGGTGATCATCGCCAACGCCCGGCCCGCGAGGGTGGCGTGCGGCTCCGGCACCTCGGCGGCGAGCGACGCCCAGCCGCGTGCCCGGCCGGGCAGCGCGTCGGCGGTGGCCAGGTCGGTGGCCCAGGCGGGCACCCCGCCGAGAGTGCCCAGCGGCACCCAGTCGGTGTCGGCGGGCAGGTCGGCGACGCGCAGCGGTCGGCCGTCGGCGCTGGTCAGCAGCTTCGCGCCGGTCACCGGCAGCGCCAGGTCATCGGCGGCGGGCGGCCGGCTCCGGTCGGCCCCCGGCAGGAATCCGCCGGGAGCTGCGCTGGAGGTGGACCCGCCGAGCCGCGCGGGGGACGTGGACCCGTCAGGTGGTACGGCGGACGTGGTGCCTGCTGTCGGGTCGGTCACGAGCCACCGGGGCGGCGGTCCACCACACCGGCGCCAGCGGGCGGGTCGAACGCGCTCGTGTCGACCGTCGTGGAGTAGTGGCTCAGCGCCAGCTCCATCGGCTTGCCGTCGACCGGCCCGGTGAAGCTGCCGAGCACGCCCTCGGTGGTCACACAGGCGGTGAAGTCGCCGGACGAGCTCTGCACCGTGGCGCAGGTGGCGTGGTGCCCAGCGACGGTGGTGTCGCTCTGCTTGATGACCGCCTGTGGGTCGAGCGCGGCGGCGCTCAGCAACCCGACCACCACCGGTGGGGTGACGAGGCCCTGCCTGTTGGCCTCGCCGAAGAGCGTCACGGTGGGCTTGCTGCCCGGGGTGGGCGGGGCGACCAACGTGCACTGCGGGCGGTTGCCGGTCGTCGTGCACCGGGTGATGGCCTCCGGGGTGACGGTGACTCGCCCGCCCGGGTAGATGTACGCGGAACGGGCCGGGTCCTGCGCCTGGACGATCGCGGCGCTCTGGCCCCCGGGGAGCTGGTAGTCGGCCGAGTAGGTCAACTCCAGTGCCCGATCGAGTCGGGCAGCGAGGTCGTTGACGAGTTCCGAGCGACCCATGGCGACTCCGGCGTCCTCGAATGTCTGACAGCCGGTGACCGTGAGCGACGCGATGACCGACACGGCGAGCATGCGGAGGGTGGTCGAGGCGGCGGGCATGGCGACCAGCCTGGTGGATTTGGTCCGCGCAGCGCAAACCCGTTGCCGGTTGACGCCCGGAAATCCGGGAATGTCCGTCAACGCGGGGCGACTCGGGTGCGCGGGCGACGCCGTGCCCGTTCGCGCCGCCCGATACGCTGCGTTCAACACCTGCCTCAGCCGCACCGTCGCGGCCCACCCACGGACCGGATCACAACAACGAGGAGCGACTCAGTGGCAACCATCGAGGGAATCGTCGCCCGGGAGATTCTCGACTCGCGGGGCAACCCGACGGTCGAGGTCGAGGTCGGCCTGGACGACGGCACGGTGGCCCGCGCCGCCGTGCCCTCCGGCGCCTCCACCGGCGCCTTCGAGGCGATCGAGCTGCGCGACGGTGACGCCGACCGCTACCAGGGCAAGGGCGTGGAGAAGGCGGTCTCCAACGTCGAAGACAAGATCGTCGACCAGATCATCGGGTACGAGGCCAGCGAGCAGCGGCTGATCGACCAGAAGATGCTCGACATCGACGGCACCGACAGCAAGTCGGAGCTGGGCGCGAACGCCATCCTCGGGGTCTCCCTCGCGGTGGCGAAGGCCGCTGCCGGCAGCGCCGAGCTGAGCCTCTTCCGTTACCTGGGCGGCCCGAACGCGCACCTCCTGCCGGTGCCGATGATGAACATCCTCAACGGTGGCGCGCACGCCGACTCGAACGTCGACATCCAGGAATTCATGATCGCGCCGATCGGTGCGCCCACCTTCCGTGAGGCGCTGCGCTCGGGCGCGGAGGTCTACCACGCGCTGAAGTCGGTGCTGAAGAAGAAGGGCCTGTCGACCGGCCTCGGCGACGAGGGTGGCTTCGCGCCGAACCTGCCGACCAACGCGGCAGCCCTGGACCTGATCGCCGAGGCGGTCGAGAAGGCCGGCTACCGGCTCGGCACCGACATCGTGTTCGCGCTCGACGTGGCGGCCACGGAGTTCTTCGACAACGGCACCTACACCTTCGAGGGTGCCGCGAAGTCCGCCGACGAGATGAGCACCTACTACACGAAGCTGGCCGACGAGTACCCGATCGTGTCGATCGAGGACCCGCTGGCGGAGGACGACTGGAGCGGCTGGCAGACGCTGACCGCCTCGATCGGCGACCGGGTGCAGATCGTCGGTGACGACCTGTTTGTGACCAACCCGCAGCGCATCGCCCGCGGTATCGCGGAGAAGTCCGCGAACGCGGTCCTGGTCAAGGTCAACCAGATCGGTTCGCTGACCGAGACCCTGGACGCGGTGGACCTGGCCCACCGGGCCGGTTTCAAGTGCATGATGAGCCACCGCTCCGGCGAGACCGAGGACACCACCATCGCCGACCTGGCGGTGGCCACCGGTTGCGGCCAGATCAAGACCGGCGCGCCGGCCCGTTCGGACCGGGTCGCCAAGTACAACCAGCTGCTCCGGATCGAGGAGGAGCTGGCCGACGCGGCGCGCTACGCCGGCGCCGGCGCGTTCCCGCGCTACCGTTCGGCCTGAGACGCACGAAGCCTCGGGGGAGGGGTGTGACGATGCAGCAGCGCCGCACACCGGGTGGTCAGCGTCCCGCCCGCCGGCCGGGTCAGTCCGGTCGGCCGGGTGGCGCCCGCGCCACGCGGGGTTCGGTCCGGGAGACCGGCGTACGCGCCGAGCCGCGTGGCGCCGCTGGTCGGGCGCCGGGCGCGGCCCGGGGCGCCGACGGCGTGCGCTCCGCGAATCGTCCGGCCGCCGCTCGGCGTACCGCCGCCGGTGGTTCCGTCAAACGGCTCGCCGCACCCCACCCCCGTCGCTTCACCGGCCGGGCCACCGTGCTGTTCGCGGTCCTGATCGCGCTCGCCCTGGCCTACACCTACCCGGTCCGGGTCTACCTGGACCAGCAGGCCGACATCGAGCGGATGGAGGCGGCCCAGGCGGTGCAGGAGGCGGAGATCGCCAAGCTCGAAGCCGAGGCCGCCAATTGGAAGGATCCGGCGTACATCACGACGCAGGCTCGGGAGCGGTTCTTCATGGGCCGGCCGGGCGAGAAGATGATGGTGGTGCTGCACGACCCGGAGGGCGCCGCCCGGGACGCCGGGAAGCCGGCCGGCTCGTCCGCCCCGGCTGGGCCGGTGACCTGGTACGACACGCTCTGGTCGAGCGTGCGGGCGGCGGACAGCCAGCAGCCGGGCAAGTGATCCACCGACCCACCGCACCAGGAGAGACCGTGACTGTCGTACCACCGCACGAGTCGGCGGCGGATTCAGTACCCCTGCCGCAGCGGGAACCGGCCACCGAGGCCGACCTGGCCGCGGTGGCCGCGCAGCTCGGCCGGACACCCCGGGGCACCCGGGCGGTTGCCCACCGGTGCCCGTGTGGTCTCCCGGACGTGGTGGAGACGACCCCCCGCCTCGCCGACGGCACACCCTTCCCGACGCTCTACTACCTGACCTGTCCCCGGGCCACCGCGGCGTGCAGCCGACTGGAGTCGGCGGGGCTGATGAAGGAGATGGCGGACCGGCTGACGACGGATCCCGAGCTGGCCGCCCACTACCGTGCCGCACACGAGGACTACCTCGCCCGTCGGGCGGCGATCGGCGAGGTACCGGAGATCGCCGGCGTCTCGGCCGGCGGGATGCCGGGTCGGGTGAAGTGCCTGCACGTGCACCTGGGGCACGCGCTGGGCGCCGGCCCCGGGGTGAACCCGTTCGGGGACGAGACGTTGGAGCTGGTCGAGCCGTGGTGGGCCGCCGGCCCGTGCGTGGACGTGCCGGCGGGCGAATGAGCGCGCGGGCTGGGTCCTCGGCACCCGAGAGTCAGATTCTGGTGCGGCGGGCCCGTACCGGGGATGTGCGGGGCATCCGGCGCCTGGTCGACACGTACACCGACGACCGCCGGCTGCTGAGCAAGGCCACCGTGACCCTGTACGAGGACGTGCAGGAGTTCCGGGTGGCGGTTCGGGCCGACGACGGCGCAGTCGTGGGCTGCGGTGCGCTGCACGTGATGTGGGAGGACCTGGCGGAGATCCGTACGGTCGCGGTGGATCCGTCCTGCCGGGGCCAGCGGATCGGGCACCGGCTGGTCGGCGAGCTGATCGACGCCGCCCGGGAGCTGGGCGTGGGGCGGATCTTCGTGCTCACCTTCGAGACGCGGTTCTTCGGTGCGTTCGGCTTTCAGGAGATCGACGGCGCGCCGGTGCCGCAACCGGTGTACGAGCAGTTGCTGCGCTCGTACGACGAGGGTGTCGCGGAGTTCCTGGACCTGGAGCGGGTGAAGCCGAACACGCTGGGCAACACCCGGATGCTGCTGCGCCTGTGATCAGGCCCGCCGGGGATGTGCGGCGAAGAACTCCCACATCAGGTCCGTGGCGGAGAGGCCGGCGGCGGGTGCGGCGAGCTGACCGGATGCCGCCCCCGGCCAGCTGTGGCCCATGTCGGTGAGGGTGTAGACGCTGACCTCGCTGCCGTCCGCGCAGGACGCGACGGTCCTGGTCACCTTCGGCACCCCGGACGCCTTCGGGCTGGGTTGGCAGGTGAGCCGCTGCTGCCAGGTCCGGATGCCGGTCTGGAAGATCGGGGCGTACCGGTCCTGCCCGCCGATGAAGGTGATCACGGAGACCGGGTTCGTCGGCAGGTAGCTCTCGGCCGTGGTCAGTTTTCCGCTGTAACCGCCGCTGACCACCCCGATCGCGGCGAACCGGCCGGCACCCTCGACCGCCGCCCGGAAGCTCATGTCGCCGCCGTTCGAGATGCCGGTGAGGAAGACCCGGTTGGGGTCGGCGCGCCAGGTCTGCACCAGGTGATCGGTGAGGGCGTTGAGGAAGCCGACGTCGTCCTGGGTGCCGCAGCAGACCAGCGCGTTGAAGCCGCCGCTCACCCCGTCGGGGTAGGCGACCAGGGCGTTGTCCTTGTCGGCTCGGGCGTCCAGGCCCGCCAGCTCGCGCATGGAAGGGCCGGCGCCGGGATAGAAGTGCAGCGCGATGACCAGGGCGGACGGGCGGCTCGGGTCGTACCCGGGCGGCGCGTGCAGGAGGTAGGTGCGGTCCAGCCCGTTGTGCTTCATGGTGAGCAGGTGGTCGCCCGGCGCCGGGCGTTCAGCCGGCGCGGAGGGTGTGGCTGGCGGGGTCGGCGAGGGTTGCCCCCGCTCACCACAGGCCGCGACCATCACGATGAGGCAGAGCCCCGTCAACACCGCCTTCGTCAGCCGCACGCCGGCCACCCCCCGTCGACTCCGCTGTCCACACTGGAGGTATCCCGGGTGCGGATCAACCCTTTCGGTCCTGGGCGAAGGGGGGCAGGCTGTTGCCATGCTTCGCCTCCAGCTCGGGCCGGCGGACCTGTGCCGGGTTCGGTTCGCCGACCGGCTGCACCCGGTCGGCACCGCCCTGCTCGCCGGTCAGTGGCTGCGTGATCCCACGGTCGCGGCGATGGCACCGGCCCTGGCCGAGCGGGCCGCGGTGGTCGAGAGCACGGGCGCCGCCCAGACCGCCACCGCGATCCTGCGGCACCTGCTACCGGACCGGGGGCGGTTGCCGGACTTCGTGACCCCCTTCGACGGTTTGGAGTCGGTCGCCGCCGGTCTGGAGGCGATCCGGGCCACTCCGGCACGACGGGTCCGCGCCGAGGTCACCGCCGCGTACGGGAACGAGGTCGCCACCCCGCTGCGGCGGCGGTTCGCGGCCGCCGATCCGGAGGTGCTGGACCTGTTCGGCGGGGCCGTCCGCACCTGGTTCGACGCCGTCCTCGCGCCGCAGTGGCACGAGCTGGTGTCCGCGTACCGCCAGCAGGTGATCTGTGCCAGCCAACGGCTGGCGCAGCACGGCCTGGCCGGTCTCTTCGCGGGGCTGCACCCGGCGATCCGGTGGCGGGAGCCGGTGCTGGAGGTGCGGACGTGGTGGAGCGGGGACCTGCCCGGCACCGGCCACGGGATCATCCTGCTGCCCTCCCCGTTGGCTGGCCCGCGCCCCCGGGTGCTGGTCGAGCCGGGTCACCCGATCCTGCTCGTCTATCCGGCGGCGATGCCTCCGCGCGGCGCCACCGCTTCGGTCGATTCCCTCGGCCGACTGCTCGGTGCCACCCGGGCGCTGGTGCTGCGCCGGCTGGCAGCCGAAGGCGGGTTGACCACCACCGTGCTGTCCCGGGCCGCCGGGATCAGCCTCTCCTCGGCGTCGGAGCACGCCACGGCGCTGCGGGCTGCTGGGCTCGTGGCCAGCGAGCGGGAGGGCGGGGCCGTCCGGCATCACCTGACACCGCTGGGAGTGGGGCTGTTGAGCGCGGGTCCGGACGCGTCGGCGGAGAACTGGTCCGAGGCGTGGCCGCCGCCCGGCCAAGCCGCCGGGTGGCCCCCCGTCCTGCCGTAAGGTTGCTGCCGTGACGACGCGTGTGGCGGCCATCGACTGCGGGACCAACTCGATCCGACTGTTGGTCGCCGACCTGCCCGAGGAGCCGGCCGGGTCGCAGGCGCCGCTGGTCGACCTGACCCGACGAATGGAGATCGTCCGGCTGGGGCAGGGTGTGGACCGCACCGGCCGGCTGGCGCCGGAGGCGATCGAACGGACCAGGGTGGCGCTGGCGTCGTACGCGGCCGACATCGAGAAGCTGGGCGCGGAGCGGGTACGGATGTGCGCCACCTCGGCCTCCCGGGACGCCTCCAACGCCGACGACTTCACCGAGATGGTGCAGCGCACCCTGGGTGTCGCACCCGAGGTGGTCAGCGGCGACGAGGAGGCCCGGCTGTCGTTCACCGGTGCGGTGCGCGGGTTGCCGGCCGACGCGAAGGAGCCGTTCCTCGTCGTCGACATCGGCGGCGGTTCCACCGAGTTCGTGGTCGGTGACCGGGCCGACGGGGTGCGTGCGGCGATCTCGGTGGACATCGGCTGTGTCCGGATGACCGAGCGGCACCTGCCCGGCGACCCGCCGACTCCCGATCAGGTCGCCGCCGCGCAGGCCGACATCGCGGCCGTGGTGGACCGGGCGCTCGCCGTGGTGCCCGGCCGCGAGGCGGCCACCCTGGTCGGGCTCGCCGGGTCGGTCACCACCGTGGTCGCCATCGCCCAGGGCCTGCGGGAGTACGACCCGGAGCGCATCCACCACGCCCGGGTGTCGTACGAGGCGGTGGCTCAGGTGACCGCGGACCTGCTGGGTCAGACCCGTGAGCAGCGGCTGGCGATCCCGGTGATGCACCCGGGCCGGGCCGACGTGATCGGCGCGGGCGCGCTGGTGCTTCGCGTGATCATGGAGCGCGCCGGGATGCCGTCGGTGGTCGCCTCGGAGCACGACATCCTCGACGGCATCGCCTGGAGCCTCCAGCCGGCCCAGAACTAGCTTCGGTGTGACCTAGCCGGGGGTGTGTGATCGACCTGGCGGGGCGTGATCGACCCGGCCGTGCTTGATCGACCTGGCCGCGCTTGATCGACCTGGCGTCGATCAAAGCCTCGGCGGAAACCCGGCCGCGCGCGCCTCGCCGGGCCCGGCTCGCCCCCCGCCCGGCTCGGCCCCCCGCCTGCGCCGCCCCGCCCGGCGTGTCGAGGTGAATCGTTGACGGTATTTCGCAATGCGCAGTAGTGTGCAATGCGTGGACACCACACAGTTGCTGAAGGGCGTGCTCGATCTGGCCGTCCTCGCCGTTCTCCGGGAGGAGGACGGCTACGGATACGACATCCTCCGCCGGTTGCGCGAGGCCGGCCTGGAGGAGGTCGGCGACGCCTCGGTCTACGGGACGCTGCGCCGCCTCTTCGCCGCCGGCCTGCTCACCACCTACGTCGTGCCGAGCGAATCCGGGCCGCACCGTAAGTACTACTCACTCAACGCCGCGGGGCGTGACCAGTTGACCCGCTCCGGCAAGCTCTGGCGCTCGTTCGCCACGACAATGGACAGTCTGCTCGACGATCGGGGGATGGCGGCATGACCGTCACTGAGCAGGAGATCACCGACTACGTGGCGCGGGTCCGGGCCGCTCTGGCCGACCTACCGACCACGCAACGCGACGAGCTGACCGAGGATCTCGCCGATCACCTCACCGAGGTCGCCGCCGAGTCCGAGGGCACCCTCGTCGAGCGGCTGGGTGAGCCCGAGACGTACGCCGCCGAGCTGCGCGCCGCGGCCGGCGCCGCCCCGGGCGGTGGGCGCAATCTCGACCAGCGGGTCGCCACCGCGGTGGTCCGGGTCCGCAGCCGACTGCGCGTCATCGACACCCGGCTCGGCCCACCCCTCGGGTACGCGACGGCCAGCGACTTTCTCCGGTTGCTGCGCCCCGGCTGGTGGGTGCTGCGCGGCTACCTGGCGGCGATGCTGGTCACCGTGATCAGCACCGGGGGCAGCTTCGGCCTGCTGCCCCGGTTCGGTGGCGAGCTGCTGGCCGGCCTGATCATGTTGGTCGGCTTCGTGCTCGCCTCCATCTGGATCGGCCGCCGCTCCGCCCGGCTGACCCGCTGGCCGCGCTCGGCGGTGCAGGTCGGCAGTGTGGTGCTGGTGATCTTCGCGTTCGCCGCCCTCATGCAGGCCGAGGACCGGATGCGCTACGGCGACTACGGCTACTCCCCGACGTCGGTCGACAGTCAGTACAGCCAGATCCGGGACGTCTTCGTCTACGACAGTGAGGGCCGGCTGGTGGAGGACGCTCGGCTCTTCGACCAGAACGGCAATCCGATCCGCCTCGGCTACCCGGACTGCCCGAGCCCCATCGACGTCTACGGCAAGCCGTTGCTACGGGCGTACCCGTACTGCCCGGACCAGGCGCCCTTCGGGCCCCGCGCACCGGGAGCGCCCCTCCCACCCACGACGCCGAGCGCCACGCCGGACCCGAGCACCACGCCGGACCCGACCGTTACGCCGGAGCCAACCGGGACGGCCACCGGCGGGCCCACGGCAGGCCCGACGGCGCCGCCGAGCGACGCGCCGACCCCCACCGCGACGAGCTGAACCACGGTGTGAACTGGATCATGCATACGAAGCTGGGAAATAGCTGAACGGACGAGGCGAGCGGGACGACACCGGAAATCAATGATCGTTACGGTGTCGTCTGCTCATCAACCCCTCGGAAGGAACCCCCGTGTCAGAGCAGGTCGCACCGCCCCCCGCGCCCGAGGCCGCACCACCCCAGCCGGCCGAGCCGGAGGCGAAGAAGCCCGGTGGAAGGAAGGCCCTCGGCATCGTCGGCGCGATCCTCGCAATCGTCGTTGTCGCCGGCCTGAAGTTCGGCATCGCCTCGGCGATCGGCAACTACTTCAACAAGGACGAGACCGCCGCCGCCAAGGCCGGCGACTGCATCGCCGAGCTGCCCGAGATCACCGGCACCGAGCAGGAGACGGTCAAGGGCGCCAAGGTCGTCGAGTGCACCTCCACCGACGCGGCGTACAACGTGGTCGGTCGGGTGGACGACCAGAGCGAGGCGCAGGCCAAGGCCGACACCGCCTGTAGCCAGTACTTCAAGGAAGGCGAGGAGGCGTACGTCTTCTCCAGCATCGAGCCGGGCAAGACGGGCTATGTGCTCTGCCTGACCAAGAAGGCCTGACCAGAGCGACAGATCGGGTCGACGGCGGCGGGGGCAACCCCGCCGCCGTCGGCGTACCCGGAGTCACCGGCGGGCGAACGGGAGGTGAATGCCACTGTTCCGGCGTCTTCCCGGCGGCGGCGCGGCATGGCAGGCTACCGGCACGTAGGACCACTGGGCGACCAGCCAACGATGACTGACCGCTAGGAGGACGGCCCATGGGCGAGATGGTGAGCTACCGCAGCAACGGGGGCACGAGCGAGGGGTATCTCGCGATACCCGCGAGCGGCATGGCCAGCCCCGCCGTCATCGTCATCCAGGAGTGGTGGGGCCTCGTCCCGCACATCCGGTCGGTGGCGGACCGGTTCGCCGAGGCCGGCTTCGTCGCTCTCGCCCCGGACTTCTACCACGGTGAGACGACCAGCGAGCCGGACGAGGCGCAGCGGCTGCTGATGGCGATGCGGATGGACGAGGCGGCGAAGGACATCGCCGGCGCTGCCGACTATCTCGCCGCGCGGCCGGAGGTCACCGGTAAGGTCGGTGCCGTGGGCTTCTGCGCCGGTGGCAGCCTGGCCCTCTGGTCAGCCACCCTCTCCGAGCGGATCGTCGCCACCGCCGGCTTCTATCCCGTGCTCCCGTGGGAGTCGATGCGTCCCGACTGGGCCGACTACGCCGGCAAGACCGCGGTCATCCACTGCTCCGAAGAGGACGGCACCTCGGCCGACGAGGGCGTACAGACCGCCCGCAGGGCCATCGAGGAGGCCGGTGGCACCTGCCACCTCTACGACTACCTGGGCACCTCGCACGCGTTCTTCAACGACGACCGGCCGGAGGCGTTCGACCAGCGGTCCGCCGCCAGCGCCTGGGCCCGCACCCTGGAACTCTTCCGGGCCAAGCTTGGCTGAGTCGCGTACCCCGGAGCAGGTGGTCGCCCACGCAGCGCGGGCGGCCGACCTGGCCGACCTCGACGCGGCGGTGAGCGACTGTTTCGCCTGCCCACGGTTGGTCCAGTGGCGGGAGGAGGTCGCCCGCACCCGCCGGGCCGCCTTCCGTGACCAGGAATACTGGGGCCGGCCGGTGCCGGGCTTCGGCACCGGCGACGCGCGGATCGCCATCCTCGGGCTGGCGCCCGCCGCGCACGGCGGCAACCGCACCGGCCGGATCTTCACCGGCGACCGGTCGGGTGACGTGCTGTTCGCCGCGCTGCACCGGGCCGGGCTGGCCAACCAGCCGACCAGCGTCGCCGCCGACGACGGGCTCGTCCTGCGGGACCTCCGGATCTTCTCGGCCGTCCGATGTGCGCCACCGGACAACAAGCCAACCCCGCAGGAGCGGGACACCTGCGCACCCTGGCTGCACCGCGAGGTCACGCTGATCCGGCCCACCCTGCGCGTCGTGGTCGCGCTGGGCGCGTTCGCCTGGGCCGCGTGGTGGCCGGTGCTGCGTGAGGTGTACGGGCAGCGCCCGCCCAGCCCGCGACCGGCGTTCGGTCATGGGGCACACTGGTCCGGCACGAACGCTCCGGAGTTGCTGGGCTGCTACCACGTCAGCCAGCAGAACACCTTCACGGGGCGACTGACACCAGAGATGCTGGACGACCTCTTCGGCCAGGCCAAGCAGCTGGCCGGAGTGGACTGAGAACGCGTGGGGCGGTGGCGATGACAGACGGAACGCGCCCGCCCACGCCGTCCCCGGCCGTCGAGCCGGGGGTGTTGCGCCCGGCGCTCGGCCTGCTCCGCCGGTGGTGGCCGGTGGGCGCGGTCGCCGCCCTGCTCGCCGGTGCCGCGCTGGCGTCCGCCCACTCGTCGATCGGGGCCAGCCGGATCCCGCCGGCCGCGGACAACGTGCCCTGGGTGCCCGAGTACCCGACCGCCGAACCGGCGCCGTCCATCCCGGTCGAACCGCGCGACGCCGGCGAGGCCACCCAGGCGCACATACCGCAGTGGATCGCCACCGTGGCGATGGTGCTGCTCGGGCTGGCCATCCTCGCCGCGTTCGGCTACCTCTCCTGGATCCTGATTCGGGGTGCGCTGCGCCGCACCACCCGGGCGTTGCCGGCGCAGCGGGCCCGGCGTACCGCGGAGGGCACCGCCCGCGAGGTGGTCGCCGCCCTCGATGCCGGCCTGGTCGAGCTCGACGACCGGGACACCGACCCCCGGGTGGCGGTGATCGCCTGCTGGGTACGCCTGGAGGAGGCCGCTGCGGCGGCCGGTGTTCCACGGCTCGCCGGGGACACCCCCACCGACCTGGTCAGCCGGCTGCTTCGCGGTGATCCGGCAGCCGGGGTGCCGGCGATCGTCAGCACCGACGTGCTGGCCGAGTTCGCGCACGTCTACCGGGAAGCCCGGTACGCCACCCGCCCGGTCGACGAAGGCACCCGCGACCAGTCCCGCGCCGCGCTACGCCGGCTACGCGGGGAGCTCTCAGCGGTGGTGACCCCGTGAGCGCGAGGAGTGAGCCGGTTTTGCGAGCCCCGCAGTCGCGAACCAAGGGCGGCTCCGTGAGCGCGAGGAGTGAGCCGGTTTTGCGAGCCCCGCAGTCGCGAACCAAGGCGGCTCCGCATGAGTAGCACCAGCATCGACGACCTGCTCGCGTTCGAGGAGGAGGCGTCACCGGCGGGCCCGCAGGCGCGCGGCTCCCGCGCCGGGCCGGTGCTGCGCTCGCTCGCGTGGGCCGCCGCTGTGGTCGCGGTGCTGCTCGTCGGCCTCCGCGCGGTCGGCCTCCAGGTGTCGTTGCCGGTACTGATCGCCGGGGTGCTCGCCGTCCTGGCTGTCCGCCGGATCACCGCTCTGCTCGCGCCGCCACCCCCGCAGCCGGCAGGTGGCCGGGTCGTGACGGGCGAGGACGACGGCAGCTACAACTGGGATGCCCGGGACGCGCTGCGTACCGCCATCAACCGTTGGGAACGGCCGTTGGACTGGTCCACGACACGACCCGAACGGTTCAGCGACGTGGTCCTGCCCCGGCTCGGAGAACTGGCCGACGAACGGATGCGCCTGAAGCACGGCGTCACCCGTGAGTCGGATCCGGTCCGCGCCCGTGCCCTGCTGGGTGACCGGCTGTGGACGTTCCTGGAGACCCCGCCTCGTCGCACCCCGTCGCCGCGCGACCTCGCGGTGATCGTCGCCGAACTGGAGAAGATCTGAATGAACGACGTGGACCGGAGCATTGCCCCCGCCGAGGTCGGCCACCTGGCTCGGACGGTCCTGGACGCGGTCGGCACCGTCGTGGTCGGCAAGCGGGACGCGTTGGAGTTGGTCCTCGCCGGCATCCTGGCGGGCGGGCACGTGCTCCTGGAGGATCTGCCGGGGCTCGGCAAGACGCTCACCGCGCGTTCGTTCGCGCAGGCGCTCGGGTTGGATTTCCGCCGGTTGCAGTTCACCCCCGACCTGCTCCCCGCCGACGTCACCGGCTCGTTCCTCTACGACCAGCGCAACGGCGACTTCACCTTCCGGGCCGGCCCGGTCTTCACCAACCTGCTCCTCGCCGACGAGATCAACCGGACGCCCCCGAAGACCCAGTCCGCGTTGCTGGAGGCCATGCAGGAGAAGCAGGTTTCGGTGGAGGGGGTGACCTACAAGCTGGACGAGCCGTTCCACGTGCTGGCCACCGCCAACCCCATCGAGTACGAGGGCACCTACCCGCTGCCCGAGGCGCAGCTGGACCGGTTCCTGCTGCGGGTCTCCTTCGGTTACCCCCAGCACGAGGAGGAGTGGGAGGTGCTGCGCCGTCGGATGGGCCGTCGCCGCGAGGAGGCGGAGATCAAGCCGGTGGTCGACGCGGCCACGCTGCGGGCCATGCAGGCCGCCCTGGAGGACGTGGTGGTGGAGGACTCCATCGGCCGCTACATCGTGTCCCTCACCGCGGCCACCCGGGAGCACCCGTCGGTGCTGGTCGGCGCCTCGCCGCGCGGTTCGCTGGCGCTGCTGCTGCTGGCCCGGGTCCGCGCGGTGTTCGGTGGACGGGACTACGTGGTGCCGGAGGACGTCAAGGAGGTGGCGGCGCCCGCCCTGGCCCACCGGATCACTCTGCGCCCCGAGATGTGGTTGCGCCGGGTCGATCCGGCGTTCGTGGTCGGCGAGGTGCTGGAGGCGACCCCCGCACCGGCGAGTGGCGCGCTGCCCAGCTACGCCGCCGGCGGGCCCCGGCGCTGATGACCGGACCGACCGTGCCGAGAGCCGCCGAGCCGGAAGCGGCTGCCGGCTGGGCGCCCACCCCGGCGCTCGGCCGGGCGGTGCTGCTCGCCGGCCTGTTGCTGGTGGCAGGGGTGCTGCTGGGGCGGGTAGACCTGATCGTGCTGGCCGCCCCGTTCGCGCTGGGCACCGCGTACGCGCTGCGCCGGCGGCCCACGGCGCTGCCGCAGGTGTGGATCACCGCGGGTGATGACGGCGGGCCGCTGGTCGAGGGCGGCGACGTGACGGCGGCGGTGAGCGTCGGCAACCCGGACAGCGTCGACTACGACATGGTGGTGCTGCGTTCCCGCGTGTCGCCGTGGCTGCGGATCGAGCGGGCTGGGTTCGCCCGCGACGAGGCGGTCGACGACGTGCCACCGGCCGCTACGACGGCGCTGGCCGGTGCCGTGGCTCCGGCCAGCGGCACGGGCCGTTCCGTCGTCGACCGGCCGTTCGTGACGTCGGTGCCCACCGGTTCGGCGGTTGACCTGGACCTGGCGGGTCGTGCCCTGCGCTGGGGCCGGCACCCGGTCGGTCCGGCCGGTGCCCGGGTCGCCACGGCGGGTGGCCTGCTGGTCTCCCGGGCGGTGATCACTGAGCCGGTCCAGGTGCGGGTGTACCCGCGTACCGAGCCGTTCGAGGCTGTGGAGGCGATGCCCCGCGCCGCCGGCCTGGTCGGGGCGCACCACTCCCGGCGGCCCGGCGAGGGCGGTGAGCTGGCCGGCGTACGGATCTTCGCCCCCGGGGACCGGCTGCGCCGTATCGACTGGCGGGTCTCGTTGCGCGCCCGGCAGTTGCACGTGGCCTCCACCCTCTCCGACCGGGACGCGGAGGTGGTGGTGCTGCTCGACGTGCTCGCCGAGGCGGGCCGTTCCGGTGGGGTTGGGCGCGCCGCCTCGGTGTTGGACACCACCGTCCGGGCCACCGCCGCGATCGCCGAGCACTACCTGCACCGCGGCGACCGGGTCTCCCTGCTGGAGTACGGGCCGGCGGCTCGCCGCCTGCGTCCGGCCGCCGGGCGTCGGCAGTACCTGACCGTCCTGGAGTGGCTGCTCGACGTACGCGTCCGCTCGTCCTCGCACGAGCCGTACGACCAGGTCTTCGGCCCGCAACTGCTCTCCTCGGACGCGCTGGTGGTGGTGCTCACCCCGCTGCTGGACGAACGGTCCGCGCAGATGCTCGCCCGGCTGACCCGCGCCGGGCGGTTCGTGGTGGCGGTCGACACGTTGCCGACCGACCTGGCGTCGCCAAAGGACCGGGGCTGGGCCGAGGTGGCGTACCGGCTGTGGCGTCTGGATCGCGAGATCATGATCGGGCAGCTCCGGGAGCACGGCGTGCCGGTGGTGCGCTGGGCCGGCGCCGGCAGCCTGGACCAGGTGCTGCGGGACGTGGCCCGGTTGGCGACGGCACCGAGAGTGGGTGGCCGGTGAGCGCGAGGAGTGAGCTTGCGAGCCCCGCGGTCGCGAACGAAAGGCGAGTCCGGTGAGCGCGAGGAGTGAGCTTACGAGCCCCGCGGTCGCGAACGAAAGGCGAGTCCGGTGAGCGCGCAGATGATCGACGTCGTGACCGGACGGGTCCGGGCGGCCCAGAATGCTGTCGCCCGCATCAGCGTGGCCCCGCTTCTGGTTCGGGCCGGGATCTTCGTCACGGTGTTTGCCGGGTTTGCCCTGGCGTTCCCCGCCGAGGCGCTTTCCGGCCGGACGATCCTCTTCCTGGCGGTGGCCGCGCTGTTACCGGCGGTCGGTCCGCGACGGGTCTGGGCGACCTTCACCGCACTGGTCACGGTCGGTGGCTGGCTGCTCGCCACCGACGGGTACGGCCGCCCGGTCGCCCTCTGGCGTCTGCTCGCCATCGCCGCCCTGCTCTATCTGGGCCACACCCTCTGCGCGCTGGCCGCGCTGTTGCCCTACGACGCGGTGGTGGACCCGGAGTTGATCACCCGGTGGTTGCTGCGTTCGGCCGCTGTCCTGCTGGGCACCGCCGTCCTCGGGGTGCTGTTGTTGCAGGTCTCGGACACGGGTGGCGAAACCGGATATCAGTGGGTAACCGTGCTGGGACTCTTGGTGGCCGTGGGGACGGCAGCGTTGCTCGGCTGGCTGCTGCGGCGTCGGTAAACGCTGTGACATGAGGGTTAGGCAGGTCACAGGGGTTGTGCTCCGTCACAGATGGGGGGCGCGAGCGGGATTACCTGAGCCGGCCGGGGAAAGATAGACGACGTGAATCCGAAGCGGATCCTTGTGGTTGGTGCTGGGCACGTCGGTCTCTACGCCGCCCTGCGCCTGTCGAAGAAGCTCAGCTCCCGTGAGGCTGAGGTCATGGTGGTGGACCCCCAGCCGCACATGACCTATCAGCCGTTCCTGCCCGAGGCGGCGGCGGGCAACATCTCCCCGCGGCACTCCGTGGTGCCGCTGCGGCGGGAGTTGCGTCGGTGCAAGATGGTGGCCGGAACGGTCACGCGGATCGAGCACAACCGCAAGGTGGCCACCGTGCAGCCGATCAGCGGCCCGGCCCGGGAGATCACGTACGACCACGTGATCGTGGCCCCGGGCTCGGTCTCCCGCACCCTGCCGATCCCCGGCCTGCACGAGCAGGGCATCGGGTTCAAAACCATCGGCGAGGCGATCTACCTGCGCAACCACGTGCTGGACCGGCTCGACGTCGCTGCCGCCACGGCGGATGAGGACGTCCGCCGCTCGGCGCTGACCTTCACCTTCGTCGGCGGTGGGTACGCCGGCATCGAGGCGCTCGCCGAGATGGAGGACATGGCTCGCGACGCCCTGCGCTACTACCCGGAGCTGAACCAGGACGAGGTTCGCTGGGTGCTGGTCGAGGCCACCCAGCGGGTGCTGCCCGAGGTCGACCGGGACATGGGCGCCTATACCGTCCAGCAGTTGCTGAAGCGGAACATGGACATCCGCCTGGACACCCGGCTCGAGTCCTGCGTCGACGGGGTGGTCAAGCTCTCCGACGGTGACAGCTTCCGGTCCGACACGATCGTCTGGACGGCCGGGGTGAAGCCGTCGCCGATGCTGGACTCGACCGACTTCCCCCGTGACGACCGTCGACGGATCACCTGCCTGCCGACCCTTCAGGTGGTCGACGGTGACGAGGTCGTCGAGGGTGCCTGGAGCGCCGGCGACTGCGCCGCCGTGCCGGATCTCACCAAGGAGCCGGGCAACTTCTGCTCGCCGAGCGCCCAGCACGCGGTGCGCCAGGCCGCCCGGATGGCCGACAACATCGTGGCCGTGATCCGGGGCCGCGAGCCGGTCAACTACAAGCACAAGCACGTCGGCAGTGTCGCGAGCCTCGGCCTGCACAAGGGCGTCGCCCAGGTGTACGGCATCAAGATGACCGGCTGGCCGGCCTGGGTCATGCACCGGACGTACCACATGAGCCGGATCCCGTCGTTCAACCGCAAGGTCCGCGTGGTGGTGGACTGGTCGTTGGCGTTCTTCCTCAAGCGTGAGGTGGTCGCCCTGGGTCAGCTGCACGACCCGCGCGAGGAGTTCGTCGAGGCGTCCCAGCCGGTTGGCGCGCCCCGCGTCTGACCCAGCTGTACGGAAGGGCCCCTTCTTACCGTTTCCGGTGTAGGAGGGGCCCCTTCTTTGCGTCCGGGATCGTCCGAGCCCGGCGCTGTCAGACCCGCCAGATCCAGGCGTCGGCGATGCGGGTGGCCGGGCCGTAGAGCTGCTCCAGGGTGGACCGCAGGCTGTCGGCGTGCGGGGCGTCGTCGGTCAACGCCACACAGGAGGCACCCCAGAAGTCCGCGTCGCGGGCGGCCTGACGGCGCTGCTCGTCACCGATGGCCGGTTGGTCGCCGCGCCGGGCGACGTCCGCCAGCAGGGCGGAGGTGGGCTGCTTGAAGGTGCCCATCGCCGCGGTGCCGCCCCGCCCGTACGGGCCGATGAAGAACCCTTCCGGCAGACCGAAGCCGGCGTCGGCGGCGGTTGCCCAGCGCATCGGCCAGGGCTCCTTGGGCGTGGGCAGCGGCACCGGAACCAGCACCCCGCCGGGGTGTACGCACTGCCGCCAGTGGCCGCCGGTGACGAATTCCGGCAGGGCGGGTCGTTCGGCGGTCGGCAGCGGGGTCGGGAAGATCGGCAGCAGCGCCGCGCCGACGGCCAACGGCACCAGCCGTCGCGCCCGACCGGTGCTGCGCAGAGCCCGGTCGACGGCCAGCACCAGCAGCGTCGCGATGATCGGCAACAACGCCAGCGCGAACCGCATCGGCAACGCGCCGTCCACGATCGGCAGCCCGCCGATCAGGGCGTACGGGCCGGGAAGCGCGGTCCTGGTGCCGCCGAGCACCACCTCCGGGCCGAGCGAGAGCGCACCCATCACCAGGCCCGCCACGACGCAGGCGAAGACCAGTCGGCGTCGCCCGACCCAGATCGCGCAGGCGGCGGCGACCAGCAGCAGGGGCCAGCCGAGGAAGGTGTTGTACTCCGCCGGGCCGGTGGTCAGCCGGGCGGATTCGTCGCTGCCGGCCACCGACAGTGGGGAGATCGTCCACCAACTGCTCAGGTCGGCGGAGAAGTAGGCCGGGGTGAACATGCCGTCGGCGACCCCCTGCGGCCCGGCGAACTGGAACCACAGCGGGTAGCCGAGCACCAGCAGGGCGAGCCCGGCGGCGATCGCCAGCCCACCGGCGAAGCCGGGCAGTGCCCGCCGGGCCAGGTCCCGGTCCGCCACGGCGTAGCTGATCGCCATCACCAGCAGTGTGACGGCGGCGAGGAAGAGCACCTCCTCACCGATGAAGACCTGCGCGGTGACCGCGGCGGCCAGCCCTGCCGCGGAGGTGACCATCCGCCGGCGATCCGGCCCGGCGGGCCGGGTGTGCCCGGCCTGACCGGGTGCCGCGGGCCCCGGGTCGGACGCCCGCAGCAGTCGGACCACCAGCCAGACGATCACCGGCACCAGCCACTGGGCGGTCATGTGCAGGTGGCTGTTGGTCTGCGAGACCATGCCGGGGCCGAACCCGCACAGCCCTCCGCCGAGCGCGGCGGCGAGCCGGCGGGCGCGCAACGTCCGGTGGAACAGCAGGTACCAGGCGAGGGCGGTGCCGGCGAGGTTGGCGGCGGCGAGCAGCGCGAAGGCGACCGGCGCGCCCAGCAGCAGGGTGACCGGCGCGAGGGCGATTCCGAGCGCGATCACCGTGGTGTTGGCCATCAGGTTGACGCCGTCGGGGGCGTTGAGCCGGTCGGTGAGCAGACCGAAGTCGCCGAGCAGCGCGCGGGCGTCGACCGCCAGGAACCACTCGTAGAGGGCCTGGTCCTCCGGGTTGAGCGCCAGGGTGCGGCCCGCCGGGTTGGGCCAGAGCCCGTGGGTGAGCCAGCCGGCCAGCACCGCGCAGGCCAGGGCGACCAGCAGGTCCGCCCGGTGTCGGTGGACGGCGGCCAGCAGCCGGGTGGCCCGGGGTCGGCGGTTGATCTGATCGGCGAGGCGGAAGGCCTGCTCAGGGGCGGCGTCGGGGGCCGTGGGGGCTGCGCTGCTCACGGCATCGACCCTAATGTGGCCAACCCGGCGGGGTACGCCGGGTCGCCGCAGACCGGATACGGTGACACTGCACCGTGCGTGTCGGCGCGCCGGTGCCACCCGCCCGGGTGGTGGAACGGCAGACACGGCCGCCTTAAAAGCGGCTGCCGCAAGGCGTGCGGGTTCGACCCCCGCCCCGGGCACAGGTCGGCTCGAACGCATTCTCATCCGTGATCACCAGGACTTGGCTGCGCCGTTTACTCTTGGAGGGCACGTTCACGTGCAAACGACCCCCTGAGGGAGGCCAGACAGTGAAGACCTCGAACCCGGTGCTCGCCCGGCTCGGCCAGGCGGCCGAGCGGGAGCGCTCCGCCGGGTACGCACCGGCCGGGCCGTACGGACAGCCCGGCATTCCCCAGCAGTACCCGTCCCAGGCCGGTTACCCGGCCGCGCCGCCCACCGTGGCGCCCATGACCGTCGACGACGTGGTCGTCAAGACGGTCGCTCTGCTCGGCATCCTCGGCATCACCGCCGCGGCCGCCTGGGTGCTCGTGCCCGACGCGCTGGTCGGTACCGCCTGGATCGGCGCGGCGGTGGTCGGGCTGGTCCTCGGCTTGATCATCTCGTTCTCCCGGATGGCCAACCCGGCGCTCGTCATCGCGTACGCGGTCGTCGAGGGCGTCTTCGTCGGCATGGTCAGCAAGGCGTTCGAGACGCTCTACGACGGCATCGTGCTCCAGGCCGCCGTCGCCAGCTTCGGCATCTTCTTCCTGATGGCGATGCTCTACCGGGCGAAGGTCATCCGGGCCACCCCCGCGTTCGTCAAGGGCATGATCGCGGCGATGGTCGGCCTCTTCGCCGTCATGCTGATCAACCTGGTGCTGGCACTCTTCGGCGTCAACACCGGCCTGCGTGACGGCAGCCCGCTGGCGATCGGCTTCAGCCTGGTCTGCATCGTGGTCGCCTCGCTGAGCTTCGTGCTCAGCTTCAAGGAGATCGAGGACGGCGTCCGCATGGGCCTGCCCCAGCGCTACTCCTGGACGGCCGCGTTCGGCATCCTGGTCAGCCTGGTCTGGCTCTACATCGAGATCCTGCGTCTGCTGAGCTACTTCCAGGGCGACGACTGACCTCGTCCGCACTGCCGACCGGCGCCCGCTCCCGCTCTCGCGGGGGCGGGCGCCGTCGTTCGCACCGGGCGCGCCGTTTCCCCGTCGCCGCCGGGCCGCCCGGGGCAGAGTGACTGCGAGGGGTACGCGGGCGAAGGAGGCGGCGGTGCGCAGCAACAACCCGGTGCTCAACCGGCTGGACGAGACCGGTCGGGTGGAGGCCCGGGTGCTCGGCGCCCGTGACGTCGAGCCGATGACGGTCGACGAGGTGGTGGTCCGTACGGTCGGGTTGCTGCTCGTCACCGGCGCGGCCGCGGCGGTGTCCTGGGCGGTGATCCCCGACGCGGCGTGGCTGGGCGCCGCCCTGGCCGGCAGCGCGCTCGCCTCGATCGCGCTGGTCCTGGTCATCTCGTTGCGCGGGATCACCAACCCGGTGCCGATCGTCGGCTACGCCGTGCTCCAGGGACTGCTGCTGGGGGTGGCGAGCCGCGCCTTCGAGCAGGTGTACCCGGGCATCGTGGTGCAGGCGGTGGCCGGCACCTTCGGCGTCTTCCTCGGCATGGCGGCGCTCTACCGGGCCCGGGTGATCCGGGCGACGCCCCGGCTCGCCCGCCTGGTGATCGGCACGTTGCTCGGCATCGCCGTGCTCAGCGTGGTCAACCTGGTGTCGTACCTGATCTCGGGGCGCCCGGGGCTGGCGGTCTACAGCGTCAGTGGGGAGGTCGGCTGGCTGCCGTACGCCTTCTCGGTGGTGGCCATCATCGCCGGGGCGTTCAGCTTCATCCTCGACTTCGATCTGGTCGAACGCTCGGTGCGCGACGGTCGACCCCGCCGGTTCGCGTGGCTGTGCGCGTTCGGCCTGCTCACCGGGTTGGTCTTTCTCTACTGGCAGTTGCTGCGGCTGCTCAGCTACCTGCGCCGGTGACCGGCCCTCCGGTGACCGGCCTCGCGCCGGCCCCCGGGGATCGGCCTCGCGCCGGCTTGATCGACTCGGTTTTCATGACGTCGGGGTGTCCGGGTCGCGGTGATGCCCCGATTTCCAGGAAATCGAGTCGATCTCGGGCTCCGCGCCGGCCGGCCGTAGACTCGGCGGCGATGAGCGCAGCGGAGTTGGATCAGGCCGTGCAGTTGCTGGTCCGTCAGATCGGGCACTGGCAGCAGCCGCGTTGGGCAGCGGCCGCGACCACCGGCAACGTGTCCCGCGCCGACCTGGTGCACCGGTTGGTGCAGGAGATCGCCAACCTGGCCGCCGACGCCGAGGGTGAGCCCCGGCGGGTGGTGCCCCGGCTCGCCAACGACCTGGCCCTGCCCGATCAGCTACGGGTGGTGACGGCAGACCTGGTGGCTGCCGGCCCGGGGGCCGAGGCGCTGGCCCGGGCCGCCGCCGAGGTAACGGCGACCCGCAGCGCGCTCTGACGTCAGCTTCAGCTCAACCGCTCGAGCACCATGGCCATGCCCTGGCCACCGCCGACGCACATCGTCTCCAGACCGATGGTCTTGTCGTGCCACTCCAGTGCGTTGAGCAGGGTGCCGGTGATGCGGGCGCCGGTCATGCCGAACGGGTGACCGACCGCGATCGCGCCGCCCATCACGTTCAGCTTCTCCTCCGGGATGCCCAGCTCGCGGTAGGAGGGGATGACCTGCGCGGCGAACGCCTCGTTGATCTCGACGAGGTCGACGTCGTCGATGGTCATGCCAGCCCGGCGCAGCGCCTGCCGGGACGCCTCGACCGGCCCGAGACCCATGATCTCCGGCGACAGGGCGGTCACACCGGTGGAGACGATCCGGGCCAGCGGGGTGAGCCCAAGCTCCTCGGCCCGCTGGGCGCTCATCACCACCACGGCGGCCGCACCGTCGTTGAGCGGGCAGCAGTTGCCGGCGGTGATCCGGCCGTCCGGGCGGAACACCGGCTTCAGGCCGGCGACCGCGTCGAGGGTGACGCCGGCGCGGGGCCCGTCGTCGGTGCTCACCACGGTGCCGTCCGGCGTGGTGACCGGGGTGATCTCCCGGGCCCAGAAGCCGTCGGCGATGGCCTTCTCGGCGAGGTTCTGGCTGCGTACGCCGAACTCGTCCATGTCGGCGCGGGTGACGTCGTACACCTGGGCCAGGTTCTCCGCGGTCTGCCCCATGGTCAGGTAGATGTCGGGCAGCTCACCGGCCTCGCGCGGGTCGGTCCACACCTCTGCCCCGCCCTGCGCGCGGCGCTTCGAGCGCTCGCCGGCCGCCCCGAAGCGGGGGTTCTCCCAGCTGCCACCGACCAGGGCCTGCGCTTCGGGAGGCAGCCCGTCGGAGCTGCCCCGGGCGTAGCGGGAGACCATCTCGACGCCGGCGGAAACGAACACATCGCCCTCACCAGCGCGGATCGCGTGCATGGCCATGCGGGTGGTCTGCAACGACGAGGCGCAGTAGCGGGTCAGCGTGGCGCCGGGCACCGTGTCCAGGCCGAGGAGTGTGGACACCACCCGGGCCATGTTGAAGCCCTGCTCGCCGCCGGGCAGACCGCACCCGAGGTAGAGGTCGTCGATCGTGGTCGGATCGAGCTGCGGGATCTTGTCCAGGGCGGCCTGGACGATGGTCGCGGCGAGGTCGTCGGAGCGGACGTCGCGCAGGGACCCCTTGTGCGCCCGGCCGATGGGGGAGCGGGCGGTGGCGACGATGACGGCGTCGCGGGACGACTCAATCGGCATGGACCAACGTTAACCCGCCAGTAACATGGCGGGGAAGGAGCCGGCGCGGCGGGAAATGTCACCCCCTGCGGGGCCGATCTAGCGCCGGGTCGCGACCGCCGCCGCGGCGGCGAGGGCGGGCAGCAGCGCGTGCGCCCACACCCGGTAGCCGTCGGCGGAGGGGTGGAAGCCGTCGTGGCAGAGCGTCCCCGCGTCGGCCCGGAACACCGGCCCGGTCTCGGTGGCCAGGTCGACGACCGAACCGCCAGCGTCCAGTACGGCCGTGGTCTGCGCGCGGGCCGTCCGGCGCCCGGACCAGCTGACCACCTGGCGCAGCGGAGGTGCGATGGCACGCACCGCGCCGAGATCGGGGCAGGTGCCCACCACCACCTCGACCCGCGCCTCGCGCAGCCGGTGCACCGCCGCGCCGAGGTACGCCGCCGCGTCGGAGGGCCGGCGCAGCCCGGTGGCGTCGTTCGCGCCGATCAGGATCAGCGCCACGTCGGGCCGCTCACCGAGCAGGGCCCGGGCCACCTGCGTGGCCAGGTCGGTCGAGCGGGACCCGGAGACGCCGACACTCGACAGGTGCACCCGCCGGCCGGTCGGGCCCTCGGCGAGCAGGTTGGCCAACTGCCCGCCGATGGTGTCCTCGAGGCGGTCGACACCGACGCCCAGTGCCGACGAGTCGCCGAGTAGCACCAGCCGCAGCGGCGGAGCGCCCTCCCGGCCGATCGTGGCTCGCAGGGCCAGCCCCAGCTCCGGTTGGGCGTAGCGCCGGTGCCGGGCGACGAACGCCTCGCCGGCCAGGACGGCCGCGCCGCCCACGGTGCCGGCGAGCAGCGAGTATGCCGCCGCCCGGCCCAGCCTGCCGGGAAGGCCGGCGGTCACGCCCCGCTCGCTGCGCTCGTTCATGCCAGTCCCTCCACTGTCGAGGTGTCCGAGGCGGACCCGTGCTGCGGCACGGCGCCGACACCGAAGAACGCCCGGCGACGCAGTTGCGCCCACCGGCCGGCCGGCCCTCGGTCGCGGCCCCGGACCTGCGTGCCGCTGACTTCCGTGCCGGCGTGCCGGGCCGCCTCCTGTGCGGCCTCCGGCAGCGACCGTACGCCCTCGCCGCGTGTCGGTGTGGCCCGTCGTTCCTGCCCTGCGCCGAGCACGGAGAGCATCGTCGGCAGGAGCGCGGCGGCGGCCATCGCGTACCCCTCGGCGGAGGGATGGAACCGATCCCAGGCGAACATCCGGGTCGGCTCGGCGGCGAACCGGGGGCCGAGCAGATCGCCGAGGGAGACCGTCCAGCCGCCCGCCTCGACCACGGCAACCGTCTGGGCCGCGGCGAGCTGGCGGCTCCACCGGTGCGCCAACCAGCGCAGAGGGGGCTGGATGGGGCGGATCGCGCCCAGGTCGGGGCACGTGCCGACGACCACCTCGCACCCGGCGTCGCGCAACGTGTGCACCGCCTCGACCAGGTAGCGCACCGCGAGGCCGCGCGGCGTGCGGTTGGTGATGTCGTTGCCGCCAATGAGGATCACCGCGATGTCGGGTCGGCACTCCAGCGCCGCCTCGACCTGATGGCGCAGAGCCGCAGAGATCGCACCGACCACCGCGAACCGGTGCAGTTGCACCGGCCGGCGCAGTCGACGGGACAGGCCGGTGGCGAGCAGCGCGCCCGGTGTCTCCCGACGGCGGTGCACGCCGTAGCCGGCCGCCGACGAGTCGCCGAGCACGACCATGGTGAGTGCGGGGCCGGGGAACTTCGCGCCGTACACGCCGTCGCAGCGCGGCGGCGGTGCCTCGGCCATCGGGATGGTGCGTCGGGCCTGCCGGGCCTGGCCGAGCAGCACCCCACCGGTCGCCACCGCGGCTGCCGCGGTGGCGACCGTCCCGATGGCCGCTAGGCGGGCGAACCGCCGGGCCTGCCGCCAGCGCTCACCAACGGGTACGACGGAATCAGCCACCCCCATACCGCGACATTATCGCGCCGGGCCGACACGCCGCTGTCGTCGTGACGCCACCCGGGTGCCTGGAAACCGACGCTACGGGGTATCTGTGCGGGGGAGGCCGGTCGACTTGCGCCGACCCGCCACGCTGATCCGGCGGAGAGGAGCACGACGATGGGGAAGACACTGAAGCGCAGCGCGGCGTTCACGGCACTGGTGCGGGCACTGGCGGCCGGGGCGCGCGGTGGGCCGTCGATGGGCGCCCGGTTGGCAGCGCTGCCCCGGATGATCCGGGCCACCACCAAGGGGGAGTACGACGGCGGCCTCCGGTTGGCCCTGATGACCGCGGCGACGGTGTACATCGTCTCGCCGATCGACCTGCTCCCGGAGATCCCGCTGGCGATCTTCGGGCTGGCCGACGACGCGGTCATGATCACGTGGTTGGCCGGCAGCGTGCTCGCCGAGACCGATCGCTTCCTGGAGTGGGAGGCCCGCCGCAGCTCGGTCATCCCCGGGGGGTTGGCACCCTGACGACACGTACGCTGGGCGGCGAGGAAACGTCTGCCCGGCCGCCATCGCCGGCGCCGCAACGAAGGGCACACCGTGCAGTACTACGACAACGTCGTCGACATGATCGGCAACACCCCGCTGGTACGTCTGCGTAACGTCACCGAGGGCATCCAGGCCACCGTGCTCGCCAAGGTGGAGTACGTCAACCCGGGTGGCTCGGTGAAGGACCGGATCGCGCTGCGGATGGTGGAGGACGCCGAGGCCGCTGGCCTGCTCAAGCCCGGCGGCACCATCGTCGAGCCGACCAGCGGCAACACCGGCGTCGGGCTGGCCCTGGTGGCCCAGCTCAAGGGCTACAAGTGCGTCTTCGTCTGCCCGGACAAGGTCAGCCAGGACAAGCAGGACGTGCTCCGGGCGTACGGCGCCGAGGTGGTGGTCTGCCCGACCGCGGTCGCCCCGGAGGACCCGCGCTCGTACTACAACGTCTCCGACCGGCTGACCCGGGAGATCCCCGGCGCCTGGAAGCCCGACCAGTACAGCAACCCGGCCAACCCGCGCTCGCACTACGAGACGACCGGCCCGGAGCTCTGGAAGCAGACCGAGGGCGGTCTCACCCACTTCGTGGCGGGCGTCGGCACCGGCGGCACCATCTCCGGCATCGGCCGCTACCTCAAGGAAGCCTCGGAGGGACGGGTGCGGATCATCGGGGCCGACCCGGAGGGCTCGGTGTACTCCGGCGGCACCGGCCGGCCGTACCTGGTGGAGGGCGTCGGGGAGGACTTCTGGCCGGAGACGTACGACCAGGGTGTGGCCGACGAGATCGTCGAGGTGTCCGACAAGGCGTCCTTCGAGATGACCCGGCGGCTGGCTCGCGAGGAAGGGCTGCTGGTCGGCGGCTCGTGCGGGATGGCGGTGGTGGCCGCGCTGGAGGTCGCCCGCAAGGCCGGCCCGGACGACGTGGTGGTGGTGCTGCTGCCGGACGGCGGCCGGGGCTACCTCTCGAAGATCTTCAACGACTCGTGGATGGCCCGGTACGGCTTCCTCGACAACTCCGGTGCCGAGCCGACGGTGGCCGACGCGTTGGCCAGCAAGCCGGGCGGGCTGCCCGAGCTGGTGCACGTGCACCCGACCGAGACGGTCCGTGACGCGATCGACTACATGCGCGAGTACGGCGTCTCGCAGCTGCCGGTGCTGAAGGCCGAGCCGCCCGTGGTGACCGGCGAGGTGGCCGGCTCGATCGCCGAGCGGGACCTGCTCGACGCGCTGTTCACCGGCCAGGCCCACCTGCACGACACGATCGAGCGGCACATGGGCGACCCGCTGCCGATGATCGGTGGTGGCCAGCCGGTGAGTGAGGCTGTCGGCCTGCTGGAGAAGTCCGACGCCGCCCTGGTCCTCGTCGACGGCAAGCCCAAGGGCGTCCTCACCCGCCAGGACCTGCTAGCCCACCTGGGCGCCCACTAGTCCCTTCCCAGGCCACCCGTGTGCCGACCCGCAGGGCGGCACCGGACACCCCTACCCAGTCCTTTGCTCTGCGGTAGGGGTGGGCTCCTGGCACGCGCAAGCGCCGCTCAGAGGGGGCGGCTGTAGCGCAGCTGGAGGGTTGGGGCGGTGCCGATGTGCTCTTCGCGTTCCGCACCCGTCGGGGTCCAGCCGCCGCGTTCGTAGAAGGCGCGGGCGTGGGCGTTGTCCCGGAGCACCCAGAGCACGGCGTGTCGCCAGCCCCGGGCCCGCATGGCGTCCAGGGCGTCCACCATCATCGCGCGGCCGGTGCCCCGGCCCTGCTCGTCCGGGTCGAGATGAATCGCGTTGAGCAGCCCGGTGGACGGGTCGTCCTCGTCGTCCGGGCCCAGGTGGCTGAACCCGACCAGCGTCCCGGCCCGCTCGGCCACGGTCATGCGGTGGGTGTCCCGTTCCCAGCGCCACCGCTCGGCCCAGTACCAGCCCATCGCCTCCGGCGTCGGGTCGGCCAGGGCCTCAGGCGGCAGGAAGGCGGAGTACGCGGCGACCCGGGAGCGCTGGTGCAGGGCGCCCACCGCCATCAGGTCGTCACCGGTCGCGGGGCGGAGCGTGACGGTCATCCGGCCGAGGCTACCCGGCGGGGTGGGACCTGCACCGTGGTCAGGTCCTCGGCGATGATCAGCTCACCGTCGAAGTGCGCCCGCGCCTCGTCGTGGAACCGGCGCGGATCGGAATAGCGCTGGGAGAAATGGGTGAGCACGAGCCGGCGTACCCCGGACTCGGTCGCCACCCGGGCGGCCTGCGCCGCGGTCAGGTGGCCGACCTCGGCGGCGAGCGCGGCCTCCGACTCCAGGAAGGTCGACTCGATGACCAGCAGGTCGGCGTGCTCGGCGAGGGCGTACACCCCGTCGCAGAGGCCGGTGTCCATCACGAACGCGAACCGCTGCCCCGGGCGGGGCACGCTCACCTCGTCGCGGGTGACACGGCGCCCGTCGAGGTCCAGGTGCCCGACGCGGATCAGCTCGCCGACGGCCGGCCCGGCGACGTCGTACGCGGCCAGCTTCTCCGGCAGCATCCGGTAGCCGTCCGGCTCGACCAGCCGGTAGCCGTACGTCTCGATGGGGTGTCGCAGCCGGCGTGCCTCCAGCGTGCCGCAGCCCAGGGCGATCCGCTGCCCGTCCGCCTCGATCGGGGTCACCCGCAGCTCGGCGGTCTCGTAGAAGGAGGTGGCATGCCGCAGCCGGGCGAAGTATTCGGCGCCGCCGCCGGGGAAGTGCACCGCGACCGGGTGCGCCACCCGGTCTAGGGAGAGCCGCTGGATGGTGCCGGGCAGGCCGAGGCAGTGGTCGCCGTGGAAGTGGGTGACGCAGATCCGGGTCAGGTCGGTGGCGGTGACCGTGGTGTGCAGGAGCTGGCGTTGGCTGCCCTCACCGGGGTCGAAGAGGATCACCTCGTCGTCCCAGCGCAGCACGTACCCGTTGTGGTTGCGCTGACGGGTCGGCGCCTGGCTGGCCGTCCCCAGGACCACCAGCTCGCGCATCGACATCGCCGGTCCTCCGGATATGAAGCGACCCCCGGGGTGCTCCGCGCTGACGCGCGGGCCGGCTGGACTGAGGCCGGCACCCCGGGGGTCGGGTGGCTGTCGTGGATTCGCCGCACCGCTGCCACACGGTCTCGACGATGGTGCTGGTGCCCGCCTGTTGGCGAACCGATCACTGTCGAGGACAGCGGCTAGCGGACAGCCACCTCACGAGTCCGATTGCTATACAAGTCTGGACCACCTCCTTTCACGTGTACGCCCACGCTATCGAGTCCTGACGGGGCTCTGCAACGGATTTCGATCACAGGGCCAAACGGGAATGCCCGGCCGCCTCATCGGCGGCCGGGCATCACGCTCGTGCAGGTGGGCGGTGGTCAGCCGGCGGTACGGGCCACACCGACCGGGCAGCTCAACCCGTTCGGGCCGTGGTTGCAGTACCCGTTCGGGTTCTTCGTCGGGGCGAGGTACTGCTGGTGGTAGTCCTCAGCGAAGTAGTAGCTGCCGAGCGGGGCGATCTCGGTGGTGATCTCACCCTTGCCGGCGCGCGTCACGATCGGCTGGAACGCGTCCCGGGACGACTCCGCGATGGTCCGCTGCTGGTCGGTGGTCGTGTAGATCGCCGACCGGTACTGGGTGCCGACGTCGTTGCCCTGGCGCATGCCCTGAGTCGGGTCGTGGTTCTCCCAGAAGACCTTCAGCAGGTCCTCGTAAGCGATCTTGCTGGGGTCGTACACCACCTGGACGACCTCGGCGTGCCCGGTCCGACCGGAACACGTCTCCTCGTACGTCGGGTTCCTGGTGATGCCACCGGCGTAACCGGCGGAGGTGGTGTAGACGCCGGGCAGCGTCCAGAACAGCCGCTCGGCACCCCAGAAACAACCCATGCCGAAGACGGCGACCTGCAGGCCCTCCGGGAACGGGCCCTTCAACGGCGTGCCCAGCACCTCGTGCCGGTCGGCGACCGGCATGGCGATCGGGCGGCCCGGCAGGGCCTGGTCGGGCGAAACCATCTCGGCGTTCATACGGCGCAAAAACACGTGGGGATCTCCTCTCGTACCACTCCCAGCGTGTAACACCGGTGGGTCTTCCTTCCTTACCCGCGTCACCGTGAGTCAGGCCCCACCCGGCAGTGCGGCAGCCACCCGGTCGGCGTACGTCTGCGCCTCGGTGTCGTCGGCGTAGCGGGTGCGCGGCCAGAAGAAGCCCCGCAGCCCGTCCCCCTTGGTACGCGGAACCACGTGGGTGTGCAGGTGTGGCACCGACTGGGACACTTTGTTGTTCATCGCCACGAACGTCCCACCGGCCCCGAGACCGGTCTCCACCGCCACCGCCAGCCGCCGGACCAGCGCGAAGTAGCCCGGCAGCAGGTCGGACGGCAACTCCGCCAGGGTCACCAGATGGACCCGGGGCACCACCAGCACATGCCCCTTGAACACGGGCCGGGTGTCCAGGAACGCCATCCCGTCGGGCTCGTCGGCGACCCGGAACGCCGACACCTCGCCCGCCACGATCCCGCAGAACACGCAAGCGTTCATCGGCCCAGGCTATGCCGGCCCGTTTCCGGTCCAGGCGAGGCCGGCCCCGCTCGGAGCGCGGGTTCCGTTCCAACCTTCGGGACGGGGCACTAGCCTCACCAGAATGAGTCACGGCTTCGAGACGCTCGCCATCCACGCCGGCCAGGATCCTGAGGCCCGCACCGGCGCGGTGATCCCACCGATCTACCAGACCAGCACGTACGCGCAGGACGCCGTCGGCGCGCCCCGGCTCGGCTACGAGTACAGCCGCTCGGGCAACCCGACCCGTGACGCGCTCCAGGAGTGCCTGGCAGCTCTGGAGGGTGGGCCGGTGGGTCTCGCCTTCGCCAGCGGCCTGGCGGCGGAGGACACCCTGCTGCGGACCGTGTGCCAGCCGGGCGACCACGTGGTGATCCCGGACGACGCGTACGGCGGCACCTACCGGCTCTTCGCCCGCGTCGCCCAGCGCTGGGGCCTGGAGTTCACCCCGGCCAAGGTCTCCGACCCGTCCGCGATCCGGGCGGCCGTGCAGCCCGGTCGGACGAAGATCGTCTGGGTGGAGACGCCGACCAACCCGCTGCTCGGCATCGCCGACATCGCCGCCCTGGCCGCCGTGGCACACGACGCGGGCGCGCTGCTGGTGGTCGACAACACCTTCGCCTCGCCGTATCTGCAGCAGCCGATCGCGCACGGCGCGGACGTGGTGGTGCACTCCACCACCAAGTACATCGGCGGTCACTCCGACGTGGTGGGTGGAGCGCTCGTCGTGGCGGATGCCGCACTCGGCGAGGAGCTGCGCTACCACCAGAACGCGATGGGCGCGATCAACGGCCCGTTCGACGCCTGGCTCACGCTGCGCGGCATCAAGACCCTCGGGGTACGGATGGACCGGCACTGCGACAACGCCGAGCGGCTCGCCGCGTACCTCGACGGGCACGCCAAGGTGGCGCAGGTGATCTACCCCGGGCTGCCCTCGCACCCTGGTCACGAGGTGGCCGCCAAGCAGATGCGCCGGTTCGGGGGCATGATCTCGTTCCGCGCCACCGGTGGTGAGGACCATGCCGTGGAGATCTGCAACCGCACCAATCTCTTCGTGCTCGCCGAGTCGCTCGGCGGCGTGGAATCCCTGATCGAGCACCCGGGTCGGATGACACACGCAAGTGCTGCCGGCTCGCCGCTTGAAGTTCCCGGCGATCTCGTGCGACTGTCTGTCGGCATCGAGACGGTCGACGACCTGCTCGCCGATCTGGAGCAGGCGCTGGGCTGACCGCTGGGGAGGATGGCCGTGCAGGACATCATGGCGACCTGGGTCGGGGCGACCGCCAAGCAGATCGCCCGGGGCGTACGCCGGGGTGACGTCTCGGCCACCCAGGTCGTCGCCGACCACCTCGAGTACATCTCCCGAGCCGACCGAGAGCTGGCCGCGTTCCGTGCCGTGCGCGGCGGCGAGGCGATCACCGAGGCGGAGAAGGTCGACGAGCAGGAGGACCTGGCCAACCTGCCGCTGGCCGGGGTGCCGGTGGCGGTCAAGGAGAACACCCCGGTCGCCGGTCTGCCCACCTGGAACGGGTCGACGGCCGCCCGTACCGACGTCGCGGAGGCCGACCACGAGGTGGTGCGTCGGCTGCGCGGCGCCGGCGCGGTGATTCTCGGTGTGACCCGGATGCCGGAGCTTGGGCTGTGGGCGCTCACCGACGACGACAGCGCGGTCACCCGCAATCCGTGGGACAGCACGCGTACCCCCGGCGGGTCCTCCGGTGGCGCCGCCGCCGCGGTGGCCGCCGGGCTGGTGCCCATCGCGCACGGCAACGACGGTCTCGGCTCGATCCGGATTCCCGCGGCCTGTTGCGGCCTGGTCGGGCTCAAGCCCGGTCGGGGCGTGGTCCCCTGCCAGCTCGGCGCGGACGACTGGTTCGGCCTCACCGAGCACGGCATGTTGACCAGCACGGTCGCCGACGCGGCGGTCGGCTTCTCGGTGCTCGCCGGTCGGCGTCCAGAGAAGCTGGTCCCGCCGCAGCGGCTGCGGGTGGGTGTCTCGCTGCGCTCCCCGGTGCGCGGCGTCACGCCGGACGCGCCCAACCGGGACGCCGTCGCCGCCGCCGGCCGGCTTCTCGCCGCCGCCGGGCACGACACGGTGCCAGCCGACCCGGTCTACCCCACCGCGCTCGGCCTCCAGGGCATCGCCACGTGGTTCGCCGCCGCCGCCGCCGATGTCCGGGCCTCCGGGTTGGACCGGCGGGGCCTGCAACGGCGTACCCGGCGGCACGTCGCGCTGGGCGAGTGGGCGCAGCGTCGCGGCTACGTGCGGGAGGCTGACCGGGCCGCGTGGCGGCAACGGTCGGTCGACTTCTTCACCGACCACTCGGTCGACCTGCTGCTCACCCCGGCGCTGGCCACCGCACCGCCGGAGGCGGCGCAGTGGTCCGAGCGTTCCTGGCGGGCGAACATGGCAGCCAACATCCGGTACGCCCCGTACGCCGCACCATGGAACATCGCCGGCCTGCCGGCGGTCGTGGTGCCGATCGGCCGCCGTCCGGACGGCCTGCCGGTAGCCGTGCAACTGGTCGGTCCGCCCGGCTCGGAGCTGCTGCTGCTCGGTGTGGCCGGCCAGTTCGAGATGGCCGCCCCGTGGGCGCGCCACGCCCCCGGCTACCCCCTCATCGGAACGGGGTCGCCAGCCACCGCCTGATCCACCCCCGGATTCTTGAAATCGCGCCATCACAGCGAAGCTGATACGCGGTATCAGGATGTCGAGTGGATCAACCGCTGCCCGCGGCGCCACACACTGCGGTGTCGCCGCAGAGGCCTCCGGCGTCGGGTGGCACGATCGGGGCATGACGGAACTGGTCGGTCTCGAGGACGTGCGGGCTGCACGGGAACTGCTCGCTGGCGTCACCCGGACCACCCCGCTGGAGCCCTCCCGCCCGCTGAGCGCGGCACTGGGCGGCCCGACCTGGCTCAAGTGCGAGAACGTGCAACGTGCGGGCTCGTACAAGGTGCGTGGCGCGTACGTGCGAATCTCGCGGCTGTCGGCGGCCGAGCGGGAGCGCGGCGTGGTCGCGGCCAGCGCGGGCAACCACGCCCAGGGCGTTGCTCTCGCCGCCGGCCTGGTCGGCACGCACGCCACGGTCTTCATGCCGGTCAACGCGCCGCTGCCGAAGGTGGCCGCCACCAAGGGGTACGGCGCGCAGGTCGAGTTGGCCGGCAACACCGTCGACGAGTCGTTGGTCGCCGCGCACACGTACGCCGAGCGCACCGGCGCGGTGCTGATCCACCCGTTCGACCACCCCGATGTGATCGCCGGCCAGGGCACGGTGGCGCTGGAGATCCTCGAACAGTGCCCGGACGTGAAGACGATCATCACCGGGGTGGGTGGTGGCGGTTTGATCTCGGGCATGGCGGTGGCCGCGAAGGCATTGCGACCGGACGTCCGGATCATCGGCGTCCAGGCGGCCGGCGCGGCGGCGTTCCCGCCCTCGCTGGTGGCCGGGGAGCCGGTCCGGCTGCCCGCCTTCTCCACCATCGCCGACGGCATCGCGGTGGGCCGACCGGGGGAGATCACCTTCAACCACGTGCGCAAGCTGGTCGACGAGATCGTCACGGTCTCCGAGGAGGACATCTCCCGCGCCCTGTTGATGCTGCTGGAGCGCGGTAAGCAGGTGGTCGAGCCGGCCGGGGCGGTTGGCGTCGCCGCGCTGCTGGCCGGTGTGGTGGAGGTGGAGACGCCGGTGGTGGCGGTGCTCTCCGGTGGCAACATCGACCCGTTGCTGATGCTGCGGGTGATCGAGCACGGCCTGGCCGCCGCGGGTCGTTACCTGCGGGTGACGGTGCGCTGCTCGGACCGCCCCGGGCAACTCGCGTCGCTGCTCAGCCAGATCGCCGAGCACCGGGCCAACGTCGTGGACGTGGAGCACCAGCGGGCCAACCCGCACCTGAGCCTCGGCGAGGTGGAGGTGGCGCTGTCGGTGGAGACCCGGGGGGTGGAGCACTCGGACACGCTGATCAGCGCGCTGCGGGCCAGCGGCTACCAGGTGGTCTTCGCCGCCGAGGCGTGACACGGAACAGTGCCACGCCGCGGCGGCGGCGACGCCTCAGCGTGTGGTGAGACCGGCGACGGTCAGCCGGAGAACGGCTCGAAGCTGACCACGGTCACCTTGATGTCGGCACCACTCGGCGCCGTGTAGGTGCAGGTCTGCCCGGGCCGGCCACCCAGGATCGCCTTACCGAGAGCCGACTCGGGGCTGTAGACGGTCAGGTCGGTCGTGGCCGCGATCTCCCGGGAGCCGAGCAGGAAGGTCTCGGTGTCGTTGGCGTCGTCGTCGAAGTAGATCGTCACCACCATGCCCGGCGACACCGCGTCGGCGGTCGGGGCCTCGCCGACCTTCGCGGTGCGCAGCAGCTCCTGCAGGTAGCGGATGCGACCCTCGGCCTTGCCCTGCTCCTCGCGGGCGGCGTGGTAGCCGCCGTTCTCCCGCAGGTCGCCCTCCTCGCGCCGAGCGTTGATCTCGGCTGCGATCGCCGGACGGTTGGCGATGTGCTCGTCGAGCTCGGCCTGGAGGCGGTCGTACGCGTCCTGCGACAGCCAGGTGGCGGGCGCCTCGTTGCCAGTGGACACAGGCGTTCTCCTCAGTTGTGCGTGGCTGGCTGACAGGTGAACTACCAAGTTACCAGTGCGGTACGACACAGCGTGTCGGCCATCACCGCCGGTGTCCGGCTCCACCACCGGGGGTAGGTGCCCACCCGGCGCTCGTCGCGAGGCTGTTCGAGCAGCTCAGGACGGGGCTCGGCAGCGCAGGACCTCGCCGATGAACGGCCGCGCGGTGGTGGTCAGGCGGTGCCGGGTCACGACGTGCCGGTCGCCGGGCTCGGCGGCCACCGTGACCTGTTCCCGGGCCACCTCGGCACCCGCGTGGTCCCGGGCACGCAGCACGCAGACCGCCGATCCGCCGGGCGGTACGGTCACCCGAAAGTCGACCAGCACCTGGGTGTCCGTGATGTCGGTGTAGGTGATCACCTGGGCGTCGTAGACCGGGTCGCCGTACTGGCGGTAGAGCCGGACCGAGATCACGGTCAGCGTCGCCACGAGCGCCAGGAGCGCGAGCGCGGCCAGCAGCGTGCGGCGGCGCCGTCCGCCCGGTGCCCGGCGGCGGCCGTAGCGCCCGGCTGGGAATACCGGAGCGCCTGCGGAAATTGTGGCGTGCGTCTCGGTCACCGGCGGGTATCTCCTGGCGTTGTTGTCGGCGGCATCGGCAAGAATGACAGAGTCCATCCTCCCACCCGGTCCAGCGGCAGGAATGGCAGGTCGTGCCCTGCGGTGCTGGCCGGCGACGGGGTGAGGAACGATCCCGGCAGGTCAGCCGGTCGAGCCCGGTCGGGTCCACCGTCCGGCACAGACGAGGAGCGCCGAAGTTGGCAGAGCAGCTGCGTCTCATGGCCGTGCACGCGCACCCGGACGACGAGTCGAGCAAGGGCGCGGCGACGACGGCGAAGTATGTCGCCCAGGGGGTGGACGTCCTGGTCGTGACGTGCACGGGCGGAGAGCGTGGGAGCGTGCTCAACCCCAAGCTCGACCGGCCTGACGTCTGGGCCAACATCGCCGACATCCGGCGTGCCGAGATGGACGCCGCGCGGGCGATCCTCGGCATCGATCAGGCCTGGCTGGGCTTCGTCGACTCGGGCCTGCCCGAGGGCGATCCGCTGCCGCCGCTGCCCGAGGGCTGTTTCGCCCTCCAGGACGTCGAGGTCGCCGCGGGCCCACTGGTGCGGCTGATGCGCGAGTTCCGTCCGCACGTCGTGACCACGTACGACGAAGAGGGCGGCTACCCGCACCCGGACCACATCATGTGCCACAAGGTGAGCGTGGCCGCGTTCGAGGCCGCCGGTGACCCGGAGCGCTACCCGGAGCTGGGCGCGCCCTGGCAGCCGCTGAAGCTCTACTACGACATCGGCTTCTCCAAGGGCAAGATCATGGCCCTGCACGAGGGCATGCTGGCCGCCGGTCTGGAGTCGCCCTACGAGGAGTGGCTCAAGCGGTGGGAGGACCGGCCGGACAAGGGCCCCCGGATCACCACCCGGGTGGAGTGCGCCGAGTACTTCCCGGTCCGCGATGACGCGCTGCGCGCCCACGCGACCCAGGTCGACCCGGACGGCTTCTGGTTCCACGTTCCGATGGAGCTGCAACAGCGCGCCTGGCCGACCGAGGACTACGAGTTGGCCCGCTCGGTGGTCGACAGCCCGCTGCCCGAGTCCGATCTCTTCGCCGGGGTGCGGGAGACGGCGCACGCACGCTGATTTCGGGCGGGGCTACCCTGGTTACCAACCGCACATCGGAGGAACGCCATGCTGACCGCTGCCCAGGTGCTCGCGGAGAACAACTTCGGGGACACCCGCACGGGTGGTCTGGCCGGGCCGATGGGCCTCTTCCTCATCCTGCTGTTGGCCACCGCGACCATCCTGCTGATCCGCAACATGAACGCTCGGCTGCGCCGCCTGCCGGACCGGTTCCCGCAGCAGACGGGTCCGACCGATCCGACCAGGGCTAATGCGGCAGTCGTCGATCCGACAGACGGGACCGGAGCGCGTGATTCATCCACGCCCTCTCCCAACGGGCACCAGCAGCACCGGAACGGGTAGTCCGGGCATGATTCACGCCGAACCGGTTGGTCGCCCCCTGTTGCGGCCACCCGGTTTGGCTTAGCCTTCCGCCGGGGGGACCAAAAGTCTCCGAGCCGTGTGCGGGAGGAGGCGCCGATGACCAGCACAGCACCGGCCGCCCGCCGCAACGTCGGTCGGTCGGCTGACGGGGGAGGTCGATGACCTCCGGCCCGGCCGGCGACCCGTTCGATCGGCTCGGGGTGCGCAGCACACCGGGCCGGCTGCTCGTGCTCACCGCTGCTGTCACGCTGACCGCCGCGGTCGCCGCAGTGGTCGGCCTGACCCTTCCGGCCACGCTGCCGGCCGACGACCCGCTCGGGGGTCCCGCCCGGTTCGGTATCGCTGTCGCCGTCCTCGCTCTCGCCCAGCTCGCCCGGCTGCGGTTCCGTTCGGCCGCAGGCATGGTCAGCATCACCTGGGGTGAGGCGGCGCTGATCGTCTGCCTGTACCTGACGCCGGCCGGCTGGCTGCCGGCCGCCACGCTGCTCGGCACCGGCCTGGCCTGGACGGTGCTCTCGCTGCACAACGACCGCCGTCCAGCCCTGGAGATCGTCCGGATCGCCGCGTCGCTGGCCGCCGCGTCGGCGCTGGCCGTCTCCGTGACCACCGCGCTCGGCCGACCGCTGCTCGCCCCGCCCACCCCGATGCTGGCGGTGGCGGTGATCGCCGGGTCGGTGACCTACCTCCTGGTGACCGCCTGGCTGGGCGGGGTGACGCTGGGGCTGCGGCACGGGCTGCCGATCGGGCCGCCGCTGCTCGCCGCGCTGCGCGGCAAGCTGCTCATGTTCGTCGGCAACGTGGCGGTCGGCCTCGTGGTGGTCGCACTGCTGGAGCTCGACCCTCGCTGGCTGCTGTTGCTGCCGCCGCTGCTCTGGCTGCTGCAGCAGACCTACCGATACCGGCTGCGCTCCGATCAGGAGCGCCGCACCTGGCGAGCATTCGCCGAGGCCACCGCGGCCCTCAATCAACTCGACGAGCGGGGCGTGGCGAGCGCGGCGGTGACCGGGGCGCTGACGCTGTTCAACGCCGAACTGGTGGACGTCGACGTGGCTCGCGCCGACGGCCGGTGGCATCGGTACCGGGGCGACGCCAGCGGCCAACTGGTCGACCGCGAGGTGGGACCACCGGACCAGTCCGAGAGGGACGAACACGAGCTGAGCCGGGCACTGTCGGTGGGCGCCGCCCCGGTCGGTCAGCTACGGGTCCGGTTCCCCCTCTCGGCCCCGCCCACCGCCCGGGAACGCGACGCGGTGGCCGCGTTCGGCGACGCGCTCGCCGCCGCGCTGCACGACGCCGCAACACACCGCGAGCTGCGGCTGGTCACCGCTCGGTCGTCGTACGAGGCGGTGCACGATCCGCTCACCGGGCTGGCCAACCGGGCGGCGATGCTCGGTAAGGGCGATCAGTCGCTGCGGCAGCTCGCCCACGATCACCCGGTGGCGCTGCTCCTGCTGGACATCAACCAGTTCAAGGAGGTCAACGACACTCTCGGCCACGCCGCGGGCGACCAGTTGCTGCGGCTGACCGCCAACCGGCTCAGCGCGCTGGCACGCCCCGGCGACCTGCTCGGCCGGCTCGGCGGCGACGAGTTCGCGCTGCTGCTCACCGCGGTGCCGGTGCTCGGCGACCGGGTCGCCCCGATGGCACACGCGTTGCGTCAGGCCCGCGAGATCGCGGAGCGGCTGGCCGCGCCGACCGAGGTGGCCGGGGTGCGGATGTCGATCGAGGTCTCTGTCGGGGTGGTCGTGGCCGACGCGGGGACCGCCGACCTGACCGAGTTGCTGCGCCGCGCCGACATCGCCATGTACCAGGCCAAGGAGGGCGGCGGCAACGTCGCCGCGTACGACGGCACCCGGGATGCGGCCAGCACCGACCAGCTCGCCCTGCTGGCCGAGCTACGTGAGGCGCTGAAGGTCGACGATCAGCTGGTGCTGGCCCTGCAACCGGCGGTCGACCTGGCCACGGGTGCGCCCACCGGGGTGGAGGCGCTGATCCGCTGGCGGCATCCCCGGCGTGGGTGGCTGAACCCGGCCGACTTCATCCGGCCGGTGGAGAACAGCGAGCAGCTCGGCACGTTCACGCGCTACGTGCTGGACAAGGCGCTCAGTGTGGCCGCCGGTTGGGCCCGGGAGGGACTGGACGTCCCGATCTCGGTCAACCTCTCGGCGCGTAGTCTGCTCGACCCGCGGTTGCCGGCGGAGATCGCCGACGCGCTGCGCCGGCACCAGGTGCCGCCGCACCGGCTCGTGTTGGAGATCACCGAGACGGTGGTGATGAGCGAGCTGGAGATCATCGACGAGGTGCTGGCCACGCTCCGGTCGATGGGCGTGCAGCTCGCCGTGGACGACTTCGGCACCGGCTTCTCCTCGTTGACCTTCCTCACCCGGATCGCGGTGGACGAGTTGAAGGTGGACCGCTCGTTCGTGATCCGGATGGCCGACTCGCCGGAGGCGGCGGCGATCGTACGGACGACCGTGGGCCTCGCCCACGAGCTGGGGCTGCGCGTGGTCGCCGAAGGTGTGGAGACCGCCGAGCAGCGGATGGCCCTGGCCGAGCTGGGTTGCACCTCCGCACAGGGTTACCACTTCTTCAAGCCGATGCCGGCGGACAAGATCGGTGCGGTGTTGGGGTCGCTGCGCGACTCGGCGGAGTCGAACGTGTTCCGGCTCCGCGCCGACGGCGCCTCCTGACCTCACCCGGAGGCACTATGGTCGTCGGGTGAACCGACTCGTCGACGCCACCAGCCCGTACCTGCTCCAGCACGCCGACAACCCGGTCGACTGGTGGCCCTGGTCCGACGAGGCGTTCGCGGAGGCGAAACGGCGGGACGTTCCGGTGCTCATCTCGGTGGGCTACGCCGCCTGCCACTGGTGCCACGTCATGGCGCACGAGTCGTTCGAGAACGAGCACGTCGCCGCCCTGCTCAACGACGGCTTCGTGTCGATCAAGGTGGACCGCGAGGAGCGCCCGGACGTCGACGCCGTCTACATGACCGCCACCCAGGCGATGACCGGTCAGGGCGGTTGGCCGATGACGGTCTTCGCCACCCCGGACGGCACCCCGTTCTTCTGCGGCACCTACTTCCCCCGGGCGAACTTCGTCCGGTTGCTCCAGTCCGTCGCGACCGCCTGGCGGGATCAGCGCGACGAGGTGGTGCGCCAGGGCGCCGCGGTGGTCGAGGCGATCGGCGGCGCCCAGGCCGTGGGCGGGCCCACCGCCCCGCTGGACGCCCCGCTGCTCGACGCCGCGGCCGCCCGGCTGGCCAGCGAGTACGACGCGACAAACGGTGGATTCGGTGGCGCCCCGAAGTTCCCACCACACATGAACCTGCTCTTCCTGCTGCGCCACCACCAACGCACCGGTGACCCGCGCAGCCTGGAGATCACCCGGCACACCGCCGAGGCGATGGCCCGTGGTGGCATCTACGACCAGCTCGCCGGCGGCTTCGCCCGGTACTCGGTGGACGCGCACTGGACGGTGCCGCACTTCGAGAAGATGCTCTACGACAACGCGCTGCTGCTGCGGTTCTACACGCAGCTGTGGCGGCTCACCGGTGACCCGCTGGCCCGCCGGGTGGCTCGGGACACCGCCCGGTTCCTGGCCGACGAGCTGCACCGGCCGGGGGAGGGGTTCGCGTCCGCGCTGGACGCCGACACCGAGGGCGTCGAGGGGCTCACCTACGCCTGGACGCCCGCCCAGCTCGTCGAGGCGCTGGGCGAGGAGGACGGCCGGTTCGCCGCCGACCTGTTCACCGTGACCGACGAGGGGACCTTTGAGCACGGCATGAGCGTGCTCAAGCTCGCCAGGGACGTCGACGACGCCGCACCCGAGGTGCGCGCCCGCTGGCAGCAGGTGGTGGGACGGCTGCTCGCGGCCCGGGACACCCGGCCCCAGCCGGCCCGCGACGACAAGGTGGTGGCCGCCTGGAACGGCCTGGCGATCACGGCCATCGCCGAGTTCCTCCAGGTCGCCGCGCTGTACGCGTCCCCGGAGGACGAGGACGCCAACCTGATGGACGGCGTGGCCATCGTCGCCGACGGCGCGATGCGCGACGCGGCCGAGCACCTGGCCACGGTGCATCTGGTTGACGGCCGGCTGCGCCGGGTTTCCCGGGATGGCAGGGTCGGCGAGCCGGCCGGCGTCCTGGAGGACTACGGCTGTGTGGCCGAGGCCTTCTGCGCGCTGCACCAGCTGACCGGCGAGGGTCGCTGGCTCACCCTGGCCGGTCACCTGCTGGACAGCGCGTTGGAGCACTTCGCCGCGCCCGGTGGCGCCTTCTACGACACGGCCGACGACGCGGAGCGGCTGATCGCCCGCCCGGCCGACCCGACCGACAACGCCACCCCGTCCGGCCGGTCGGCGTTGATCGCCGGGCTGGTGGCATACGCGGCGCTGACCGGGGAGACGCGCTACCGGGAAGCCGCCGAGGCGGCGCTCGCCACGGTCGCGCCGATCGTCGGGCAGCACCCCCGGTTCACCGGGTACGCGGCCATGGTCGGCGAGGCGTTGCTCTCCGGGCCGTACGAGATCGCCGTTGCGACCGACGACCCGACCGGCGACCCCCTGGTGGCTGCCGCCCGCCGGCATGCCCCGCCCGGGGCGGTGGTGGTCGCCGGCCGCCCGGACCAGCCCGGTGTGCCGCTGCTCGCCGACCGGCCGCTGGTCGACGGGCGGTCCGCCGCGTACGTCTGCCGGGGGTTCGTCTGCCAGCGGCCGGTCACCTCGGTGGGGGAGCTGCTCGCCGAGCTCCGCTGAAGCCCACCCGCGACCGACGTAGCGCCCGGTAGTCGACCGCGACCGCGCCGGGTGGTGGTGGGCGTTTCCCGGAGGGGTCCGGCGACGCGAGCGCCAGCCCTCCGGGTGTGCTCGCCGGCGGCCCGGATAGGCTGGCCGCGCTATGGATTCCCGTACCGGTCTGCCTGTTGTCGGCATGGTGGGTGGTGGCCAGTTGGCCCGGATGACCCACCAGGCCGCGATCGCCCTCGGCCAGTCACTGCGTGTGCTCGCGACCGCCCCAGAGGACGGGGCGGCGCTTGTCGCCGCCGACGTCCAGTACGGCGACCACACCGACCTGGCCGCCCTGCGAACCTTCGCCAAGGGCTGCGACGTCGTCACCTTCGACCACGAGCATGTGCCCACCGAGCACATCCGCACGCTGGCGGCGGAAGGGGTGGCCCTGTACCCGCCGGCGGACGCGTTGCTGCACGCTCAGGACAAGCAGGTCATGCGGGAACGCCTGACGGAGCTGGGTGCGCCCAACCCGGCGTGGCGGCCGGTCGGCGAGCCCGCCGACCTGGTCGGCTTCGGTGAGCAGGTCGGCTGGCCGGTGGTGCTCAAGGCGGCCCGGGGCGGCTACGACGGCCGGGGCGTCTGGATGGTCGACGACGCGGCGCAGGCCACCGAGCTGGCAGCCACGCTGCTCGCCGGGGGCACCCGGCTGATCGTCGAGGAGCGGGTGCCGTTGCGCCGGGAGTTGGCCGTCCAGGTGGCCCGGTCGCCGTTCGGTCAGGTGGCCGCGTACCCGGTGGTCGAGACGGTGCAGCGGGACGGCATCAACGTGGAGGTGCTGGCCCCGGCGCCCGGCCTGGACGAGGAGCTGGCGGTCTCCGCCCAGCAACTCGCCATCGACCTGGCCACCGCGCTCGGCGTGATCGGTCTGCTGGCCGTGGAACTGTTCGAGGTGCGCGACGACGCCGGCCGACCCGCGATCGTGGTCAACGAGCTGGCGATGCGCCCACACAACTCCGGGCACTGGACCATCGAGGGTGCCCGGACCTCGCAGTTCGAGCAGCACCTCCGGGCGGTGCTGGACTACCCGATGGGCGACACCGCGCTGACCGCGCCGGTGGTGGTGATGGCGAACGTGCTCGGTGGCGAACCGGGTGGAATGTCGATCGACGAGCGGCTGCACCACCTCTTCGCCGCGGAGCCGGGTGCCAAGGTGCACCTCTACGGCAAGCAGGTGCGACCCGGTCGGAAGATCGGGCACGTCACCGTGCTCGGCGACGACCTGGACGACGTACGGGCGCGGGCCGCGCGGGCCGCGCGCTGGCTGCGCGAGGGGCACGAGTGAGCCACGCTGTCGCGAACGAGGAGAGTGCCGCAGTGAGCACGGTCGGGCTGATCATGGGCAGCGACTCGGACTGGCCGACCATGCGCGCCGCCGCCGAGGTGTTGGACGACTTCGGCGTGGCGTACGAGGTGCGGGTGATCTCGGCGCATCGGACTCCGGTCGCGATGATCGAGTACGGCCGGGACGCCGCCGACCGGGGTCTGAAGGTGATCATCGCTGGGGCGGGGGGTGCGGCCGCACTGCCGGGCATGGTCGCCTCGGTCACGCCGCTGCCGGTGATCGGTGTGCCGGTGCCGCTGAAGCACCTCGACGGCATGGACTCGCTGCTGTCCATCGTGCAGATGCCGGCCGGGGTCCCGGTCGCCACCGTGTCGATCGGCAACGCTCGCAACGCCGGCCTGCTCGCCGTACGAATCCTCGGCGCCAACGACGAGAACCTGCGCGCCCAGATGACGACCTACCAGCAGGACCTGGAGAAGCTGGTGGCCACCAAGGAAGCCGCCCTCCAGGCAACCCTGAGCTGACCCCCCTGCCGCGCGATCTTGCACTTTCGGTCGTCGTTTCGTGGCATTTTGCGCCTAATGTTCTGACAGAAAGTGCAAGATCGCCGCGACCGGGGGTTGCGCACTCACCTCATGCCGCGTAGCGCGGTCTGTAGGCGTTCCTGGGCGCGGCGGCGGCGCTCGTTGCTGGCACCGAGCACGAGCAGCAGGATGCCCACCGGGATCAGCGCCAGCCACGGGCCGAGACTGAACAGCGCGTGGATCGCGGTGATCGCGGTGACCGACGCGCCGACGATCACCGGTGCCTGCTGCCGACTGGACGAGCCGAAGATCAGCACCGCGACCGCGCCGAGAAGCAGCAGCATCTGCCGCATCGTGCTGGACTCGGTGGCCAACACGATCGCCAGCGTCGGCACGAAGGCGGCGGCCAGCGCCGGCCCGTACGCCACCCAGCTGCTCATGTCCGGTCGGTGGCGCAGCTCCAGGACGCCGACGAGCAGGGCCAGCGCGGCGAACGGCAGCGTGTACGCCTCGGGCAGCGCCACGTCGGCGACCCGCATCAGGATCCACCACGCGGTGATCTCGCAGACCACCACAGCCCAGAACAGGATCCGGCGTTCCACCGGCCGGCGGCCGGGCCGGGTCGCCGCCACGCCGAGAACCGCACCCCAGGCGGCCAGCAGGGCGGCGATGTGTCGGGGCGAGTCGAAGGCTAGTGCCAGCGCGATCAGCGCGGCCGCATACCCGCTCCACTCCACCGTGGAGGCCTCACGCTGCGCCTCCGGTTGCCGCAGCCGGGGCAGGATCGCCGCGAACACCTGTAGGGCAGCCCCGACCGCGAGCACCCCGAACGCGGACCAGACGGCGGCCAGCCCGGCGACCAGGCCGGCGGTGAGCACGAAGAGTTGCGCCATCAGCGAGGCGAAGAGCCAACCGAGGATGCGGGCCCGCTGGGTGGCCCCGAACAGGGCCGCCACCACGCCCACGCCGACCGCCCCGCCGAGGGTGAACAGGGTCAGCTCCTGGGCGGCGAGACTTCCGGCGAGCCCGGCGCCACCGGCGGCCAACCCGATGACGAAGACCAGGACCCGAGCCAGTCGCAGCGAGCGGGCCGGCTCGACCAGCGGCGGTGGCGGGGTCAGCGCGAGGCCGAGCATCGAGATGGTGAAGACGGCGAGCGCCGCGAGGGTGCTCGCCGGCCAGCCGCTGCCCAACGCGATGGGGGCGATCAGCAGCGTGACGGCGGCTCCGGGCAACACCACCGGCACGGCGCGGGAGCGCCGTCCACCGCTGAAACCGGTGGCGGCGAGTGCCGCGGTCGCGGTGAGCAGCAGAGCCGTCAGCACGTGGGTGGGGTCGACCACGTCCGGGGGTGGGGTGAGCAACTCCGGCGGTGGGCCCTGCCAGATCCGGGTCAGCGTGCGGTGCGGCTCGACCAGAGCGGCGACCAGCGCGGGTGCGATCGAGGCGAGTGCCAGGGCGGTCGGAAGGGCCGCTGCGGCCAGTGCGCCCGCGGCCGGATTGACTCTCCACCGCCGCCGCTCCGGGTCGTTCGGCAGTCGCCGTAGCGCGCCGTCGAGCCGTACCGCCCAGCGCCGGACCGGCTGGGCGGAGCCGGTTGGCGGCACGGTGGCTGCTCGGATCAGCTCGGCCAGGACGCCGAGCAGGGCGGCGGCGGCCGCGTAGACGCCCGCGGGGAGGCCGGTGGGGATGGCGGCGAGGGCGCTGATGGTGGCTCCGCCGACCACCGCCACGCTGACCCAGGGCAGATATTGCGGCACCTGCCGGCGGACCGCGGCCACGGCGGCCAGGCCGAGGCTGGACGCCGCCAGCGCGGCGGTCAGCACCACCTGTGCCGAGTGTTGGAACTCGGCGGCGAGCGCGGCCACCGAACCGGGGAGGGCCAGCAGCGCGGCGCCGATCGCCGCACCACCGATCTGTGCCAGGTGCGGCGGCATCCCCTCAGTTTCGATGTCGGTCACCTGCGGGCCGGCCAGGACGCGGGCCAGCATGGCCACCACCACGCCGATCAGGGCGATGCTGCCCAGCGCCAGCGCGGTGGTCCACGGTCGGACCAGGCCGGCTCCGGCGGCGTGCAGTGCGACCACCCCGGCGACGGTGGCCCGGGACAGCCCGGCGCGCGCCTCCTCCGTGGCGACCGCGGCCATCCCGTAGACGGTGGCGACCATTCCGCCGACCAGGACCGGCGACCACCAGGCCAGATCGAACGCGGCCGGCGCGCCGATCGTGGCGAGCACCACCGCCACGCCGGACACGTCCCAGCGCCAGGGCGGCGGAAGCAGGATGCCGGCGGCGAGAGCCAACAGCGCCAGCGCGACAGGTGCCTGCCAGGTGGCGCCGCCGACGGGTGCGGCCGGCCAGCCGCTCAGGTCGCCGCCCCAGATCGGGCCGGGGGTGGCCAGTACGCCGACCCCACCGCGCACCGCCGACCAGCCGGCGAGGACGCCGATGAGGACACCGCCGACGGCGAGGCCGAGGATCGGCCCCCGACGCCACTCCTCCGGCATGGCGCGGGCACCGACGGCGACCACGAGGACCAGGCCGGCGGCCACCGCCAGTTGCCCGCCCGGGGCGAGTACCGCCCCGATCCGCACCAGCGTGGCGATCAGGGCGGTGGTGACCGCTGCGGCGGCCAGGTCCGAGCCGTCCAGGGTGAGGTCGGCGCGACGGCCGGCGTCGATGGACGGGGCCAGGAAGAGCAGCACCGCCGCGACCAGCAACAGCGCGCCCACCCAGGCGTCCGCGACGGTCGCACCGGGCGCGCCGAAGGCGGCGGCGGTGACCAGTAGCGCGCCCAGCCCGGTGCCGACCGACAGCGGCGCGGGGATGCGGCGCTGGGAGACCTGCACCACGGCGGCGTGGCCGAGGGTCACGCAGACCGCCAGGAAGCTGGCCGCCAGGACCGGGACGGTCACTTCCCGGAGGCTGGCCGGCGTGGGGGTCGGATCGGTTGGCATGGTGGTGGCCACGAACGCGGCCACCGCCCCGGGCAGCGCGAACGCCGCGCCTCCGGCGGCCCAGGCGGTGACCGTCTCGGAGGCGGCCGAGGCGATCCGGATCCGGGGTGCCAGCGCGACCAGCGTGCCGGCCGCGAACAGGGTGAGCAGGACTGCGGCGGTGAGCGTGGGGCTGGCCAGGCTGGCACCCGCGCCGAACATTCCCACCACGGCTGCCCCGATGGCGTGCGCCGCCGCGGCTCGGTCGGTGCGCGCGGAGAGCCCGATGACCCCGATGCCGATCGCGGTGATCACCATCGGCCAGGGTGCCACCGCCCAGCCGAGACCGAACGACGCCGGCACGGCGAGCGCGGTCAGCGCTGCGCCGGCGACCGCGAACTCGCGGCGGATCTCCGTGGGCAGGGCCAGCACCGCCGCGATGGTGAGAAGGAACGCGGCGCCCGCGAGCTGCCAGGTGGTGGGCCCGACCGCGGCGGCCAACTCGGCCGGATACCGGTCGAGGTCGGCACCCCAGGCGGGCAGTGCCGCCCGGACCGGTGCCACCCCGGCGCGTAGCGCGCCTCCGGCGACCACCAGACCGCTGACGGTCAGCGCCACCGCGGAGGCGACCTGCGGGCCGCGTCGGGCCGCCTCGGGGACCGCGCGCACCGCCAGGCCGGTCACCGTGATGACCGCCGCGATCAGCAGCAACGCCCGGCCCGGAAGAGCCACCGAGGCGATTCGGCTGAGCGCGCCGATCACGGCCAGGGTGACGATGCCGGCCGCGACGTCGGGCAGCGGCGGACGACGCAGCACCAGCGCGCCGGCCAGCCCGACCGCGGCGGCCAGCAGGAGCACCGCCCCGGCACCGCTCGCGGTCGGCACGGTCTGCGCCCGGAGCAGGGCGGTGACCGCGTACGCCAGGGCGACGGCGACCGCCACCGCGTGCAGCGACCAGGTCAGCTCGCGCAGCCCGGGCACCGGGCGGGCCGGCCGGGTGTCGGCGGAACCGGCGCTCGCGTCGATCAGCTCGGCGGCCTCCTCCGGGTCGCCCTCCGGCCGGCTCTCGGTGCTGCGTTGGCGGGGTGCCGACGGGGCGGCCGGCGGTGGCAGGTCCTGCCGGACGGGGCGTTCCACGGCGACGCCGGAGCGGGCCAGCCAGAGGTTGACGAGGCCGACCAGGGCCAGCACCAGCGCCCAGCCACCCGGCCCGGTGATCTGGTCGTACGCCAGCAGCGGCAGCACCGGTTGCGCGGCGAGCACGGTGGCGAAGCGGGGTGCGCGCAGGCCCGTCCAGCCGGCATACCCGAGTGCGACGGCGGCGGTGATCGCGAAGATCACCCCAGCGAAGATCGTGGAGGAGGCGCTGCCGTCGCCGATCTGGTCCACCGCCCAGAGGGCGTTCCCGGCAAGCGGGACCAGCAGCAGGCCGACCGCGGCGATGGTCTCGGCGGTCGAGGTGAGCCCGCGCCGGGCCAGCACCGGCGGGGCGAGCAGCATCAGCACGGTGGCCAGGAGCAGGATGCCGAGCCGGGCCAGCGCGTCCATCGAGCTGGTCGCCACCGCGGCGAAGACCACGGCGGCCACCCCGAGCAACAGCGCGCCCAGGCCGAGAGGGATGTTCTGCACCTCGCGCGACGAGGCCTCCGGGGGGTGCTCCGGGTCGTCCGCGTCCAGCCAGCTCGCCCGGGGTGGAGGCGGCGGGTCCCCCGCAGCGGAGGGAGTGCCCTGGCGGGGAACCCGGGGCGGCGCTCCGGTGGTGGCGGTCGGTGGCCGTCGACCGGGGCGGCGACGGAGCACCCGGCGTGGTCGGGTGGCCTGCTTGAGTCGCTCCTCACCGGCGTGGGCGAGGATGTCCCGCTGAAAGAGTGCGGCCTGCATCTTGGCGGCGATCTGCCGCTGCTCGCGGGCGATGGCGGCCTCGCGCGCCTTCATCTCCGCGATCGAACGTTCGATATCCGCCAGGTGCTCGGCCCACTGCGGCTGATCAGCCCCGCAGTGCGGACAACGGGCGGCCGGCTTGATCTCCCGGCCGCACGAGGAGCATTGAAAGGTCGCCACGACACCCCTCCACCCGCACTGTGGACTCCCACTGTCGCAGCATGCCCAAAGCTGGCGCGGATTTCGACTCTTGTCGGCGGGTCCGGGGCAAACAACGACACCGGCCGGCCACCGAGATGCGCGATGGCCGGCCGGTGAGGTCGGGTCGGTCAGGGACGGCCCATGCCCCGGTAATCCCAGCCGGCCTGGGTCCACAGTGCCGAGTCGAGGCAGTTGCGGCCGTCGACCACCTTGCGGCCACTGACCAGCTCGCCGAGGGCGACCGGGTCGGCGTTGCGGAAATCGGCCCACTCGGTGAGGACGCAGACCAGGTCGGCGCCGGTGACCGCTTCGTTGATGCCGGTCTCGTAGGTCAGCTCCGGAACCGCTCGGCGGGCGTTCTCGGTGCCCTGCGGGTCGTACACGTGGACCTCGGCGCCGGCCTTGTGCAGCAGCGCGGCGACGGCGAGCGCCGGAGCGTCGCGGACGTCGTCGGTGTTGGGCTTGAAGGTGGCACCGAGAACGGCGATCCGGGTGCCGGAGAAGTCCGGGCCGGCCGGACCGGAGCGGCGGCCGAGCAGGTCCGCGGCGAGCTGAAGCACCCGGGTGCGGCGGCGCAGGTTGATCAGGTCGACCTCGTGCAGGAAGCGCAGCGCCTCGCCGGCGCCCAGCTCCTGGGCGCGGGCCTGGAAGGCCCGGATGTCCTTCGGCAGGCAGGCGCCGCCGAAGCCGAGGCCGGCCTGGAGGAACCGATTGCCGATCCGCGGGTCGTAACCGATCGCGCGGGCCAGCTGGGTGACGTCGCCACCGGAGGCCTCGCAGACCTCGGCCATCGCGTTGATGAAGGAGATCTTGGTGGCCAGGAAGGCGTTCGCGGCGACCTTGACCAGCTCGGCGGTGGCGAAGTCGGTGACCACCAGGGGCACCTCGCGGTCCTCGGTGGCGGCCAGGTCGAACACGCCCTTGTGCGCGGCGTAGAGCATGCCGTTGGCCCACTCGCTCTTCACGCCGACGACGATCCGGTTGGGGCGCAGGACGTCGTCGACGGCGAACCCCTCCTGGAGGAACTCAGGGCTCCACGCCACCTCGACGCCCAGGTCGTTCGGGGTGTGCTTGCCGACGAGCTGCTCGACCCACTCGGCGGTGCCGACCGGCACCGTGGACTTGCCGACGATCAGAGCCTTGCGGGTCAGGTGCTGCGCCAGACTGGTCACCGAGGCCTCGACGTACGACAGGTCGGCGCCCATCCCGTCGGCCCGCTGGGGGGTGCCGACGCAGATGAAGTGCACGTCACCGAACTCGGCGGTCTCGGCGATGTCGGTGCTGAACCGGAGCCGGCCGGCGGCCAGGTTGCGCCGGAGCAACTCGTCCAGGCCGGGCTCGTGGATCGGCACCTGACCGGCGTTCAGCATCGCGATCTTGTCGGTGTCGACGTCGAAGCCGAGCACGTCGTAGCCCAGTTCGGCGTAGCAGATGGCGTACGTCGCACCGAGGTAACCGGTCCCCAGGAACGTCACCCGCGGCCGGGGCGCGCCCGAAGGAGGCGTCACCGTGGCGATGGCGGGGGTCGGCTGGATGGTGGGGTAGGGGATTGTCACGCCTGTCTTCTCCGCTCGCACTGGCGGCGCACCGTCGCGTCGCATTCTGCTGTGGCGCCTCGGCGGGCACCGGAGGGTGGCTCTGTCTGTCTTCCATCATCGCCCGGCGGCGTGGGTGCTCCGTCATCCCCATGCCTACGCGCCGGTAACATCACCTGAACTGCAGTCGTTATCCTTCAGTCTGCGCGGTCGGCGGTCACGGAAGGCTACAGACTGCGCATGATAGCGGTGAAGGGGAGGGCCGAGATGGCCGCAGGGGAGTCGTTCGACGTCTACCGGTTGCCCGAGGAGCACGAGGCGATCCGGGAGGCGGTCCGGGAGGTCTGCACGGCGAAGGTGGCTCCGCACGCCGCCGAGGCCGACGAGACCGGTGAGTTTCCGAAGGCGTCCTACGACGCTCTGCGGGCCGCCGACTTCCACGCGCCGCACATCCCCGAGGAGTACGGCGGTGCGGGCGCGGACGCGCTGGCCACCGCCATCGTGATCGAGGAGGTGGCCCGGGCCTGCGCGTCCTCCTCGCTGATCCCGGCGGTGAACAAGCTCGGCACGATGCCGCTGCTGCTGTCCGGTTCCGAGGAGATCAAGCGCCGCTACCTGACGCCGGTCGCGGCCGGCGACGCCATGTTCTCGTACTGCCTCTCCGAGCCGGAGGCGGGCAGCGACGCGGCGTCGATGACCACCCGGGCGGTACGTGACGGAGATCACTGGGTGCTCAACGGCGTGAAGCGCTGGATCACCAACGCCGGCGTGTCCGAGTTCTACACCGTCTTCGCCGTCACCGACCCGGCCGCCCGTTCCCGGGGCATCTCGGCCTTCGTGGTCGAGAAGTCCGACGCCGGGGTGAGCTTCGGCGCCCCGGAGAAGAAGCTCGGCATCAAGGGCTCGCCCACCCGAGAGGTCTACCTCGACAACGTGCGGATCCCGGCCGACCGGATGATCGGCGCGGAGGGCACCGGCTTCGCCACCGCGATGAAGACCCTGGACCACACCCGGGTCACCATCGCCGCTCAGGCCGTCGGGATCGCGCAGGGCGCGCTCGACTACGCCAAGGGGTACGTGACCGAGCGCCGGCAGTTCGGCAAGGCGGTCGCCGAGTTCCAGGGCATCCAGTTCATGCTGGCCGACATGGGCATGAAGCTGGAGGCGGCGCGGCAGCTCACGTACGCCGCGGCCGGCAGGTCCGAGCGGGGCGACGCCGACCTCACCTACTTCGGCGCGGCGGCCAAGTGCTTCGCCTCAGACGCCGCCATGGAGATCACCACCGACGCGGTGCAGCTCCTCGGCGGGTACGGCTACACGCGGGACTACCCGGTCGAGCGGATGATGCGGGACGCCAAGATCACCCAAATCTACGAGGGCACGAACCAGGTCCAGCGGATCGTCATGGCGAGGCAGCTGCTCAGCGGCATTGCTTAGGCTGTCTTCTCAGCTCGAGAACGTCGCCGCGGTCGACTGCCCGGCGATCCTCGCTGTCACCAGCCTGAACGACACCCGGGTCCTCTGCCACGAGCCGGCGAAGTGGATCGCCCGGCTTGGTGCCACCGCACCGCAGGGGTCGTACCTGCTCAAGACGGAGATGGGTGCCGGGCACGGCGGCCCGAGCGGACGCTACGACTCCTGGAAGGGGGAGGCGTTCGTCGCCGCCTGGAATCTCGACCGGCTGGGGATCACCGGCTGACCCTCCCACGGACGTCCGGCGCGGTGGCTACGGCCGCCGCGCCGGTTTCGTTTTCTCGTCCGCGATAACGGCGCAGCTCACGAACCTGTCGGCACTCGTCGGAAACCTGCGGGAACTGTCCACGCGGCTCTCGGCAATAACAGGTGTCCTGGGAAAACGTCGAGAACGTACGCCCTGGCCGGGCTTCCGCTGACCGAGACCGTCATGGTGTTCTCCGACTACGGCACGCCGGTCAACGTCGACCGTCCTGACGTCTGACAACGATCACGCGCGCTGCTGCTGGCCTGATAGCCGTCGATGTCGTGCGACGGTGGCCGGTACGCAGCGTTCCTGCGCACGGTCATGCCCCCGCACCGATCGTCGGGCGGGGGCATGACCCGAGGGTCCGGGTCGCCGCTCAGCTCTGCTGGTCGAGGACGTGCTGGGCGAGCAGTTCGCCGTGCTTCTCGGCGGACACGTGCCCGGCCTCCAACTGCTGGCGGGCCTGGTCGCGCAGTGCAGCCATCGCGGGGTTGATCTCGGCCATGGTCAACTCGATCTCGCTGACGTGCAGCTCCATGCCGAACAAATCACCGAAGATCCGGCGGTAGTACGGCGTGGCGTGGTCCCAGCCTTCGCGTGGGGCGCCGGGGCCGTAGCCGCCGCCCCGGGAGGTGATCAGCGCCGCAGGGCGCCCGGCCAGTGGCGGCCTTCCCCCCGTTCCGGCCATCCGCGGGTCGGTGATCACCAGATCGATCCAGTTCTTCACATGCTGGGAGACGCCGTAGTTGTAGAGCGGGACGGCGAGCAGGTACGCCTCGGCCGCGAACAGTTCGTCGACCAGTTCGGTGGCGAGCGCGACGGCCTCGGCCTGCTTGTCGGTGTGCTGGTCGGCTGGGACGAATTCGGCGGAGACCGCCGAGGTCCAGGCGTGCGGCGGCAGAGGCGACGCGACCAGGTCTCGCCGGGTGATGAGGCCGGACGGGTGGGTGCGCGCCCACGCCTGCTCGGCGGTGTCGGCGACCGCGCGGCTGGTGGAGCGCGCGCCCTGGATGCTCGAGTCGAGTCGGAACAGGCTCACTACTTTCCTCCATATGTTCTGCGATGCAGACCCGATTATGTACAGACGATCTGCAAACTACTAAGACTGTGAGACTGATCATCTGCTAAATCGCAGAACAGCAAAGCAGAAGATTTGTCAGACAAATGATATGTCGGACCGCTATGATGGGCGAGTGTCCGACGGAGCAGCCACCACGCCGAACGCCCCCGCTTCTTCCGGCAGGGGCGAACAGATCGCAGCCGACCTGCTCAAGGACGACTTCGGCTGGGCGCTCGGAGTCATCCTGCGGCGCTACTCGAAGGCGGTCGGGGAGGCCCTCGGCGACGTTCCCGGCGGTGCCCGGGGTTACCAGGTCATCGCCTCGGCGAGCCAGAACCTCGCCACGAACCAGGGCGCGCTCGGCGCACAGCTCGGCATCGACCGGACCGTCCTCACCTACCTGATTGACGACCTGGAAGACGCCGGCCTCGTCGCCCGCCAGCCGGACCCGAGCGACCGCCGCAGCCGCAGGGTGATCGCCACCGAAGCCGGTCGGACCCTCTGGCAGGACCGGCGCAACGCCCTCACCGCCGCCGAAGCGGAGATCCTCTCCGTCCTCGGCGGCGAGCAGCCGGCCTTCAAGGAACTGCTCCAGCGGGTCGCGACGCACGCCGACCGCCTCGACCCGCTGCACAACGCCTGCCAGGTGGTGGAAAAACTCACCGAGCCACGCGGTGGGCGCCGACGGCGCCGTGCCTCCTGACCGCCGAGAGTTCGCCGTCCGGGTGCGGTAGCGTCACGCCGCTAGGCGCCGCCCGGTGCTCGGTCTCTGTCCATGTGGGTGAGGGCATCTCTCAGGCCTGCCCGCGAGGTGATACCGAGTTTGGGGAAGATGCGGTAAAGGTGTGCTCCGACGGTCCGCGCTGACAGGAACAGCTCCTCGCCGATCTCCTTGTTGGTCATGCCGGTCGCGGCCATCTGGGCAATGAGAGATTCTCGGCCGGTCAGGGCCTCGTTTCGTGGCTGGGGGCCGGTCCGCTGGCCCGCTGCCCGGAGTTCTTGGCGAGCTCGTTCCGTCCATCTCGTCGCACCCAGACGTTCGAAGGCCGCACCGGCCCGGCCGAGGTGCTCACGGGCGGCGCGCGGTGAGCGGCTCCTTCGGAGGTGTTGGCCGAACAGGAGTTCGATGCGGGCTCGGTCAAACGGCCACCGGTCGGCCTCCGGTGTCGCGAGAGCCCGGTCGAACAGACTCGACGCGATCTCCTCGGCAGAGACGAGGGCCTCGGCGGCAGTCACCAGCATGCTGAGCCTGCCGGAGATCGTCTCCACCCGCGCGGCGCGAGCCGCCTCGACGTGTGCCCGGGCCTCCGCGTGACGGTCGGTCCGCACCGCGGCCTCGACCACGTCGAGCACAGTCCAGATCGCCACCGGACGGAAAGGCGGGATGGTGCCGGCGGGGCCGATCGAGGTCGCCTCCCGATATGCCTCCTCGTAGTCCTGCCGGCCAAGTGCGCCCAGGGCGCGGGTGTAGTGGCAGAGATGGCTCACCACGACGACACCTCTGGGTACGGCCCAGTAAATGAGGTCGTCGGTGATCCGTCGCGCTGTCTCGTCATCGCCGCGTAGGGCGGCGAGAGTGGCGATCCAGTGTTCGGTGGCCCAGCGAAAGAGCCGGAGGCCGTTCTGGTTGGTCAGCGACAGCGACTCGGCCAGGTACCGATCGCTGTCCTGCCACTGCCCCATGAAGTAGGAGTCGAGCGCCAGCAGAGCCAGCGCCTGTGTCATGACGTTCGTGTCGTCTGCGGCGCGTCCTATCTCCAGCGCGCGGTGCAGGGCGGCGCGACAGCCAGGAAGCCGATCCACCCAGGAACTGGCGAGCCCGACCAGGACGATCTCGCCGGGGTCGTTGACCTGATCCAGATTCTCGACGAGTCGGTCGAGTTGTCGGTACGCGGCGTCGCCGGCGTTCACTGGATCCGAGTGGGTGTGCCGCATCAGGACGACAACGTCGATTTCCGGGCTGTTCAGGCGCGATACGAGTGCATCGAAGACCGGCCAGAGCTGGCTCCGCCCACCGAAGAAGCAGACGTACAACAAGGTGAGCAGGGCCGCCCTGATCTGGAAGATCGGATGGGACTTCTCGCTCACCGCGTCCAGAGCGCCTGCGAGGACGCGATGAGCGGTGTCGACGTCGCCGTCCGCGTTGAGAATGACGAACGATGTGGCAACCGCCGTGTCCAGATAGCCGGCGTGTGCGGAATCGAGTTGGCGGACCTCGCGCAGAGCGTCGCCGGCCAACGCGATCCCGCCGCCCAGGTGGGCACCGACGTAGGCCGCGGCAGCCAGGCGCCGGGCACGCTCCGGTTTGGCGGGGCTGAGCATCGAGGCGTTCGTGAGCGCGGTGACCGCTCCGACGGTGTCGCCCCGGCTGGCCAGCCGATAGCCCGCTTCTTCCAGTGAGAATGCCGCTCGCTCGTCGGGTCCGCGACTGCTGTGCGCGAGATGCCAGGCTCGTCGGTCCGGGTCGTCACGTACAGCCTCGGCCAGCAGGCCGTGGACCCGGCGTCGCTCGGCGGCGGTGGAGGCGTTGACAACGGCCGATCGCGTCAGTGGATGTGCGAACACGACTCGCGTGCCGCGGTCCGCGATCTGGATGAGTCGAGCGCGCTCCGCGGCTGCCAGTGTCTCCAGCACCCGCTCGCCCGATCCGGCCTCAAGGACACGGATACTCCCGGATGCCTCAAGAGCGGCGAACAGCAGCGACTGCCGTGTGGCGTCCGGCAGGTTCTCGATCCGGGATGAGAACGCCGCTTGGAGCCGCCGGTTCAGCGGGACGACGGACAGGTCGACCGCCGAATTGTCCAGGCCCGGGTCGGCCAGAATCAACGGCAGTTCGACGAGCGCCAGCGGGTTCCCGGCCGCCGTGGCCAGAACCCTTCGTCGGATCGCCGGTGTCAAATAGGGATAGCGAGCCATCAGAATCTCTGTCGCCGACTGCTCGTCAACGGGGAAGAGTGCGTACTCGTCCAGCCGTGCTCGTTCGAAGAAGCCCTCGGCCTCCGGACGCGTCGACCCGAGCAGGCCGACGCGCGTACCGGTGAGCCGCCGGGCCAGCAGCGTGAGCACTGCGGCGCTCGACCGGTCCAGCCATTGGAGGTCATCGACGAGAACGAGGACCGGCGATTCGCGCGCCGCGGCACGCAGCAGGTTCCGCAGTGCCTCGGTGACGACCAGCCGATCCAGTGCTACCGATGCATCCGGATCGAACAGGGCTTCGAGGACGGGAGCACGCGCGCCGGCGAGGGTGGGGATCGAGTCGACGACCGGACTCAGGATCTGTTGCAGGCCGGCGAAGCTGATGTCCGCTTCGAACTCGACGGCGGTCGCTGCCAGGACCTGGCCGCCCGCCTTCGTCCAGAGCCGGGCCGCGTGTTGGAGCAGGGTGGTTTTCCCGAGACCGGGTTCGCCGACAATGACCAGCGAACGCCCAGATTCGCGTGAGCGCTCGCAAAATCCTTCGATTACCTCGAGGGCGTCATTTCTGCCGACGATGTCTGGCGTCATGTCCCCGTCATGCTTGGTGTCGTCATCCGCGGCCACGTCGGTGGCACCCTGGCCCGGCAGAGCCTATCGCCGGGATTTGGTGAACCTCGTCGCGCGGTAGTCCCTCCACTCCACACCTTAGCCGCGGCACCGCGGCTGCGGGTCCAAGTGCACTGCCCTCTCATGCCATCGGAGCAGGTCACCGTCAGTCCGGTCGAACTCAGCGGGCTGGTGACGGGCGATCCCGCGCCGCTGCGGGCGTTGCTCGAAACCCGCTGCCACCGAAGCGCCTGATCAACGCCACCCGGCAGCGTCTACACCGACCCCCTCGCGGTGGCCGATCAAGGTTCCGTGTGTGGCGTGTCCACGACGTGGCGCACGCCACACACGCGGTTTCCTCACGCGGAGGCGAGATCGTCCCTGATGAGCCGCGCGAGCGCTGCCGGCTGGGACAGGAACGGGGAGTGAGACGTGGCCATCCGCGCGACCCGGCCGGCCCGGCTGGCGAAATGCTCCTGCGCGAAGGGCGGAAGAGCGTTGTCAGCCTCACAGACAACGTACGTGCTGGGGATGGTGTGCCACGCGGCCTGGGTCTGTTCCTGGGTCTTCGAGCTGTAGGACTGGTAGCCCAGTTGCGCCACGGCCTGCCGTGCGATGTCGGGGTCGACGTCGCCGTAGAACACATCCACCGGGTTCATCGCCTCGACATACTCGCCGGTGCCGGTGTCCTGGTGGATCTTCCACCACGGCGCCGGTGACCCGCCCGCGCTGGACAGCAGCGATTCGCCGACCTCGATCTGGAACGCGGCGAGATAGACGATACGCCGTACGTTGTCGGCGCCCGCCAGGCCCTGACTCGTGGGGATGCCACCGTACGAGTGGGCCACGACGACGACTGGGCCGTCGATTGCGGCGACCGCGTTCCGGATGAGCGATGCGTCCTGGTGCATGTCACCCAGTTTCGCCGGGTCGTCACCGCTGCTGGCCAGTGCGACGGTGTGAACGTCGACATCCCGCAGTTCGTCAGTCAGGAGCGCCAGGTGCTCGGGCTTGTGCCAGGCGCCCGGAACGAGGATGAGTGACGGTAGGGACAACGAAACCTCCAAATGTGCAATAACGTGACGGGCGGCTGACTCGTGAAACTGCGTTTCACCGATCCGTACGATCGATGTGCCAGGAATCGATCGGCGCAGTCGTGCCACAATGCCGGCGCGGAATTGGCGACCTTGTTCCGACCGCACCTCGGTCCTGGTCATGTGGGCATCCGCTGGTGCGATGCCAAACAGGTCCGCAGTTGAGTCTGGCGCGCGGCGTTCCCCCGCCGCGTCAGTCATGTGACTGCATCACCCGCGCACCCGGGAACGCCGTACGCCCTCAGGCGTTGGCGGGCGGACGAGCCGGTCGGTGGCCTTCGTCCGGCGCGGCCCGGGTCAGCCGTGGGCAGCGCCGATCGCCGACCGTGGCTCTGGCGGGTTGCGGCCGCCTCACTCATCGGGAAACAGCCAAGATCCATTGCCGAAACAAATAGCCGGAACATTAGGATCCGCCCTGCCTTGTTGATCAACTTGAGGAAACGTGTTGCTACCTCCACGTCTTCGCGGACGCGGGCCGATAGCGCTGTGCACCGCGCTCGCGGTGCTCGCCCCGTCGCCCGCCCTGGCCTCGGCCGGACCCGCTGCCCCCCCGACCCCACCCTCCGTCGCCTCGGCCGCGCCGCCGGCTCCTGCGAGCACCCCGACCGTCACCCTGATCACCGGTGAAAAGGTCACCGCCACCAGGTCGGCGGACGGAAGCCTCAGTCCTCAGGTGCGGGACACCGAGGGGCGACTGACCGGGTTCACCTCGTCCAGGGAAGGAGGGGACACCTACGTCTATCCGCACGGCGTGCTGCCGTACGTGAGCGCCGGGCTGCTCGACAAGCAGTTGTTCAACATCTCGGAGCTGCTGGCGGACGGGTACGACGACGCGCAGCGCGACCAGCTCCCGCTGATCGTCACCTACAGCACCGCCGCCGCCCGTTCCCGTGGCGCCTCGGCACCCGCGGGCGCCCGCGACGTCCGCAGGCTGGACAGCATCCAGGGCGACGCACTGAACGTCGACCGCTCGGACGCCTTCTGGTCCTCGATCACCGGCGGCGGGGAGATGACCGCCCGTTCCACCGGCAACCAGCTCGCGCTCGGCGGCGGCATCGCCAAGATCTGGCTGGACGGCAAGGTGGAGGCCGACCTCGCCGACAGCACCGCGCAGGTCGGTGCCCCCCAGGTCTGGGCGGCCGGGAACACCGGCAAGGGTGTCGACGTCGCCGTCCTGGACAGCGGCATCGACACCAACCACCCCGACTTCGCCGGCCAGATCGCCGCCACCGAGTCCTTCGTTCCCGGGCAGACGGTGAAGGACGTCTACGGCCACGGCACGCACGTCGCCTCCACCCTCGCCGGCACCGGCGCGGCCTCGGACGGCAAGGAGAAGGGCGTCGCCCCGGGCGTGCGGCTGCACGTCGGCAAGGTCATCGGCGACGACAACGCCGGCCAGGAATCGTGGATCATCAGCGGCATGGAGTGGGCCGTGCGCGACCAGCACGCCAAGATCGTCAACATGAGCCTCGGCGCCGACCCCACCGACGGCACCGACCCGATGAGTGTGGCGCTCAACGAGCTCAGCGAAGAGACCGGGGCGCTGTTCGTCGTCTCTGCCGGTAACGCCGGTCCCGGCACATACACGGTCGGCACCCCCGGTACCGCGGACGCCGCGCTGACCGTCGGCGCCGTCGACGGCAACGACACCCTCGCCATGTTCTCCAGCCAGGGCCCGCGGATCGGCGATCGGGCCCTCAAGCCCGACCTCACCGCCCCCGGTGTCGGCATCCTGGCCGCCCGCTCCCAGGACTCCGCCGGCGAAGGCTGGTACCGCCTCGGCGACGGCACCTCGATGGCATCCCCGCACGTCGCGGGCGCCGCCGCGCTGCTGGCCGCCCAACATCCCGACTTCACCGGGAAGCAGCTCAAGGAAGCCCTGGTCAGCACCGCGAAGGCGGTCGGTGGGCTCAACCCGTACCAGGGCGGCAACGGCCGCCTGGACATCGCCGCGACCACGGCCGCGTCCGTCGTCGCCACCACCAGCGCGGACTTCGGCTACCCCGAGTGGCCGACCGCCCCCGAGGGCGCGGTCGAACGGGAGGTCCGTTACACGAACCTCAGTGACAACGCTGTCACCCTCGACCTCGCGGCGACCGTCGACGGTGGCCCGGAGAACCTCTTCACCCTGTCGTCCCGGCAGATCACCGTCCCGGCGCGCGGCGTCACCTCGGTGACCGTGGCCACGGACTTCGACCGCGTACCGGCCGACAGCCCCTTCGCGGGCTTCCTCACCGCCACCGATGCCTCCGGCGCGGTCCGCACCCGTACCGCGCTCGCCGTCGGTCGTGAGGGCGTGCGCCACCTCCTCACCTTCAAGGCCAAGGACCGCAGTGGCAAACCGACCGGTGGAGATCTCCTCCTGCTCGGGCAGGACAACACCGTCCTGCAGCAGCAGATCGACGCCACCGGCACCCTGGAGCTGCGGATTCCCGCGGGCACGTACGCGGCGTGGCTCAAGACCGAGGTCGAGGGCGCGAACGGGCCGAACTCGCGAGGGCTCGGCGTGCTGCCGGTACCGGAGATCAACCTCGACCAGGACCGTACCGTCGATTTCGACGCGACCAAGGCCCGCCGGGTCACGGTGAGCACGCCGCAAGACTCGACCGTGGACGGTGCCCGCATCGAAGTGTCTCGCGACTTCGGCGGCAACGTCTGGACCGACGGGTGGTTGACGGACTCCTCGTACGACAGCGTCTGGGTGCTGCCCACCGACCGCAGGGTCACGAAGGGCACGTTCAGCTTCAGCACCCAGTGGCGCACGGTGCAGCCCGCCCTGACGGTGGCGGCCGGCGGCCGTGACTATGACGACCTGCGGGTACAGCGGGCCGGAACGCCGCTGCCCCGGGGTGAGCATCACCTCGACGCGGTGTTCGCCGGCGACGGCGGCAGCAGCGGGTACGCCAAGCTGAACGCCCGTGGCAAGGCCGCCGTGGTGCGCCGCAACGACGCCGTACCCCTGGAGAAGCAGGCTGCTGCTGCGGCGTCCGCCGGTGCCCGTCTCCTGCTCGTGGTAAACGACGGCACCGGGCGCCTCGCACCGTGGCCGGGTTCGGTGTGGGCACCACAGGACCCACCGCCGGTCACCGTGACGACCCTCACCCGGGACGAGGGCGAGCAGCTGATCGCCCGGATCAAGCGCGAGAAGCGGGTCCGGCTCGACGTCACCTCCCACCCGACCACCGAGTACGTCTACGACCTGATCCGCGACTACACCGGCGCCATCCCGGCGGACCTTGCCCAGCGGGTCACCCCGCGCGACCTGGCGCGAGTCGACATGTCCCTGCGCAACTGGCGTCCCGGCCGGGCCGTGGAGACTCGCACCGGTGTCACCGCGTCGGGCTCGTCGACCGGCCTCGAATTCCACGAGGTCCCGGCGCGCGGCGAACGCACCGACTGGGTCACCGCCGGGACGCGGTGGACCACGAACGTCACGCTGCCGGACGAGCAGTCCCAGCAGACGGCACCCACCACCTACCGCGCCGGCTCGGTCCAGGAGGAGCGGTGGTTCGGCCCGGTGCAACGGCCCCGGCTGCTGACGACCAGCACCGTCTTCCGGGGGGACGGTGACGCGATCTCCGCACTGATCCCCGGTTGGGGCGACTCGGGCACCGCGCACGAGGGCAGCACCCTCAACAGCCAGGCCGTCGACAACACCCTGCGGCTCTACCAGGGCAACAAGCTCGTCGGCGAGGCCAACCGTTACCAGCCGATGTTGAGCAGCGAAGTCCTCAGCCCGGAACCGCTGCCGTACCGACTCGTGTCGGAGAACAAGCGGGACGCCTGGGCCGGGCCGTACTCCACCGCCACCAGGACGGAATGGGGCTTCACCTCCGGCAGGATCAGCCCCGGCGTCCTGTGGTGGGAACCGTCCCTGATCCAGCTCGACTACGCCGTCGACACCGATCTCGACGGCAAGGCGAAGCGCAACGCCGAGCTCACCGTCACCGCGCTGCACCTGCCGACGGCGACCGAGGCGTCCGCGATCCGCACGGTGACGCTGGACGTGTCGTACGACGACGGCGCCACCTGGCACCATGCCAAGCTCCAGCACAAGGGCGACGGTTGGCGTACCCGGATCGACGCCCCGCGTACGGCAGGTTTCGTCACCCTGCGCACCACGGCCCGGGACGCCCGGGGGAACAGCGTCGAGCAGAGCATCACCCGAGCCTTCGGCCTCCGGTGATCGGGCGGAGGCGGGGACCGGCATCGGTCCCCGCCCTCCGTCTGCCCGTGTTCGACGCGGCGTGACTCCCCACACACCGGGAACGTCGTCCGGCTTCTGAGCGTTGGCGAGCGAGAGAATCACCACCGGATGATCGGTTCATCCGGCCAACCCGTCTCGACCCTTTTCCGCTGCCCATCGTCGGGCACCCCACACCGTGCCGCCCGCATCCGTGGCTGCGCACACGCCGTGACGACGCCCAAGCTCCCGCAGAGAGATCGAGATGATGAAGCAGCTGGTGGACAAGACCGGATCGGGCACCCGCGTGGGAAACCCGGGTACGACCGAAGAAGAGCTGCCCGGTGACCTGATGACCAACCGTCAGCGGGTACAGCTCGTCCTCGTGCTGGGCGCGCTGATCGCGATCGGCCCCCTGACCATCGACATGTACCTGCCGGCCCTGCCCGCCATCACGACGGCTCTGCAGACCACCGAGACCGCGGTGCAGTTGACGCTGACCGGCACGCTGGTCGGTCTCGCGTTGGGCCAGTTGCTGATCGGGCCGCTCTCCGACGTGGTCGGCCGGCGTCTGCCGCTGCTGGCCGGGTTGGCCGCGCACATCGTGGCATCCGTGCTGTGCGTCTTCGCACCCAACATCGCCGTGCTCGGCGCGCTGCGTGTGCTGCAGGGGCTCGGCGTCGCGGCCGCCACCGTGGTCGCCACGGCCGTCGTCCGCGACCTGTTCAGCGGTGCCTCCTTCGCCCGGATCTTCTCCCGCCTGATGCTCGTCATGGGCCTGGCGCCGATTCTCGCCCCGACCCTGGGCAGCGGTCTGCTGCGCTGGACCGAGTGGCGGGGCGTCTTCGCGGCACTGGCGGTGCTCGGCGCGCTGCTGATCGTCGTAGCCGCTTTCCGGCTCCCGGAGACCCTTCCGGTGGCGCGTCGGCGTCACGGCGGGGTGGGCGCCACCCTGCGCGACTACCGGGGTCTGCTCAACGACCGGGCGTTCGTCGGCCTCGTGCTGGTCGCCGGGCTGGCGATGGCGGCCCTGTTCGCGTACGTCTCCGGGTCGTCGTTCGTGCTCCAGCAGGAGTACGGCCTCGACGAGCAGCAGTTCGGCCTGGCCTTCGGAGCCGGCGCCGTGGGCCTGATCGGAGCCACCCAGTTCAACGTCCGGCTGCTGCGCCGCTACACCCCGCAGCAGATCCTCAGCAGTGCCCTGATCGCCGGGACCGCGGCCGGGCTCCTGCTGATCATGTTCGCCGCGACCGGTTTCGGTGGCCTGGGCACTCTGCTCGCGTCGCTGTGGCTCGTCCTGGCCGCCGCCGGCCTGGCCCTGCCCAACGCCCCGGCGCTGGCCATGAGCCGGCACAGCGAGGCCGCTGGCACCGCGGCGGCGCTGCTCGGTGCCGTGCAGTTCGGCATCGGTGCGTTGTCGGCGCCGCTGGCGGGCCTGTTCGGCACCGGGAGCGTACCGATGGCGATCGTCATCGCGGGCGGAATGGCCGCCGCGACGCTGGTCATGCTCCTCGTCGTGCCTCGCGCCGACCTGGGCGACGTCGATGCGGACCTGGCCGTCGCACTGCACTAGCGCGGCCCGTCCACCGCGCCCGGTGGGCTCCGGTTTGGGGGCGGGCCGGTCACCCGGCCCGCCCCACGATCAACGGATCTCGGTGGTGTCCTCGGGACGCGGCTGGCCGCGCGGCGGCGCGGACCAGGGCGACTCGCCGGCCACCCGGCGGGGCAGCGGTTCGGTCGGGGTCGGATCGGCCGGGTAACCGAGGGTGGGCGAGGCGGCATCGCGCTCGGCGGGCTCGGTGGGCGGCCAGTCGGTCAGGGTGAACTCGTCGGTCCGAGGGCCGCCCGCTGTTGCCGGCGCGGTGACCGGCTCGGTCACCGGACGCGGCCACTGCTGCCAGCGTTGCCTGCTGAATGCCGCCACCAGCAGCAGCAGGCCGATCAGGAAGAGGGTGCCGTTCTCCACCGGAAGCCGCAGCGGCAGCGGGTCGCCGAACACCTTCCACTCGTGCGGGATCGCGTCCCGCACCTCCAACGGCGCCACGAACATCCCGACGTACGGGGTGACCAGCAGCAGCCCGGCCACCAGCGGGCCCAGCGGCGAGACGCGCAGTGTGCCGAGCAGACCCAGCAGGACACCGCCGACACCGACGTAAACGGCCGGCTCGATCAGGTTGGCGGTGTTGAAGGTGCCGATCTCCACCCAGCGGTCGACCGTCCGGCTCGACCCGTCCTGCCCCAGCGTGACCAGCACCCAGGTGATGGGCGCCACCACCAGCCCGGCGAGGAAGCTCCAGAGATGTCGCATCCGCGCACCGTACCGTTTTCGGCATGACTGAGCACCTCTCCACCCCTCCGATCGGCAAGCCGACGTCGTACTCGCGCGTCACGTTGAGCAAGATCATGACGGCCGTGGACGTCAACCTCTACGGCACCGTGCACGGCGGGGTTCTGATGAAGTTCGTCGACGACGTGGCCGGGGCCGCCGCTGCCCGGCACAGCGGCGGAACGGCGGTGACCGCGGCGATCGACGAGATCGTCTTCTCCGAGGCGGTCCGGGTCGGCGACCTCGTGCACGCGCACGCGCAGGTCAACTGGACCGGTCAGACCTCGATGGAGGTGGGCGTGCGGGTGGTCGCCGAGCGATGGGACTCGGCCGAGGACGCGCCGGTCCGGGTGGCCACCGCGTACCTGGTCTTCGTCGGGGTGGACGTGGGTGGGGCGCCGCGGGTGGTGCGTCCGGTGCTGCCGGAGACGGCGGAGGACGAGCGCCGGTACCGGGAGGCGGAGATCCGTCGCGCGCACCGCCTGGCTCGACGCCGGGCCATCCAGGCCCACCGCGCCGGCTGAACCACATGGGTAGGCGGGGTGGAGTGTGGGTCGGGCACGCGTCGGTTGGTGGACCCGGTGCGCAGAATGGCGCTTCGAGGTAGGGCAAGATGGCGCCACGGCCCATTCACAGTGTCGTGCCGGGCCAGGGGAGGGTGGAGCAGTGGGTGACATGCTGTGGACGCCGCCGGCGGACGTACTCGAGCGGTCCCGGATCGGCGGCTACCTGCACTGGTTGCGGGAGCACCGAGGGCTGGACTTCGCCGACTACGACGCGCTGTGGCGCTGGTCCACCACCGACCTGGACGGGTTCTGGCGTTCGATCTGGGACCACTTCGAGGTGGTCGCGCACACCCCGCCGACCGCCACCCTGGCCCAGCGGGGGATGCCCGGCGCGCGCTGGTTCCCCGGGGCCACGCTGAACTACGCGGAGAACGTGCTGCGGATGCCCGGGCGTGTCGACGACGACCCGGTGGTGATCGCGCACGGGCAGACGCGGCCACCGGTCACACTGACCGCCGGAGAGTTGCGCGAGCAGGTCCGCCGGGTGTCGGCCGGTCTGCGCCGGCTCGGCGTCACCGCCGGTGACCGGGTGGCGGCGTACGCCCCGAACATCGGAGAGACGTACGTCCTGCTGCTGGCCACGGCCAGCCTGGGGGCGGTCTTCTCGTCCTGCGCGCCCGAGTTCGGCACCCGCAGCGTCACGGACCGCTGGCAGCAGATCGAGCCGACCGTGCTGGTCGCCGTCGACGGCTACCGGTACGGCGACAAGCCGGTGGACCGGCGTGCCGAGGTCGCCGCGATCCGGGCCGCCCTGCCGTCGGTGCGGCACACTGTCAGCATCGGCTACCTGGACCCGGTGGGCGCCGACGGCCATAATTCGGCCTCCGCGCCGCTAGGCGGCGCTTCGGACCGAATGAAGGCCGAGCCCGACAGCGCGCTGGGCTGGGCCGACCTGGCCGCACCCACCGACGAGCCGCTGGTGTTCACGCCGGTGCCGTTCGACCACCCGCTGTACGTGCTGTACTCCTCGGGCACCACCGGGCTGCCCAAGCCGATCGTGCACGGCCACGGCGGCATCCTGCTGGAACACCTCAAGATGCTCGCCCTGCACCACGACCTGGGCCCGGCCGACCGGTTCTTCTGGTTCACCACCACCGGCTGGATGATGTGGAACTTCCTGGTCTCCGGCCCGGCGGTGGGCGCGACCATCGTGCTCTTCGACGGCAACCCGGGGGTCCGCGCGGAGCCCGGCTGGCCGGCTGAGCCCGACCTCGGCGGGTTGTGGCGGCTGGCGGCGGAGACCGGCACCACGTACTTCGGCACCTCCGCGCCCTTCCTGTTGGCGTGCCGCAAGGCCGGGTTGGTGCCCCGGGACGTCGCCGACCTGTCAGCGCTGCGCGGCGTGGGTTCCACCGGTGCGCCACTGCCCGCCGAGGGTTTCCACTGGGTGTACGAGACCGTCGGCGACAGCGTCCAGCTCCAGTCGCTCTCCGGCGGCACCGACGTGTGCACCGGGTTCGTCGGCGGGGTGCCGCTGCTGCCGGTGTACGCCGGTGAGATCGCCTGCCGGGCGTTGGGCGCGAAGGTGGAGGCCCGCTCCGCCGACGGCACCCCGGTCATCGGCGAGCTGGGCGAGCTGGTGATCACCGAGCCGATGCCGAGCATGCCGGTGGGCTTCTGGAACGACCCGGACGGCACCCGCTACCGGGAGGCCTACTTCGACGTCTACCCGGGCGTCTGGCGGCACGGCGACTGGATCACCATCAACGAGCGGGGCGGCTGCGTGATCACCGGGCGCTCCGACGCCACGCTCAACCGGGGCGGGGTGCGGCTGGGCACCGCCGAGTTCTACTCCGTGGTCGAAGGGCTGGACGAGGTGCTCGACTCGGTCGTCGTACACCTGGAGGACGACGAGGGCGGCGCCGGTGAGCTGCTGCTCTTCGTGGTGCTGGCCGAGGGCCTGGAGTTGGACGACCCGATGCGCGCCAAGATCTGCCGTGAACTGCGGACCGCGCTGTCGCCTCGACACGTGCCCGACGAGATCCACCAGGTGCGCTCAGTGCCCCGCACCCTGTCGGCGAAGAAGCTGGAGGTCCCGGTCAAGAAGATCCTCACCGGCACCCCGGTCGACCAGGCCGCCGCAAAGGGCGCCCTGGCCAACCCCGAGTCCCTCACGGCCTTCGCCGCCCTCGCCCGACGCCGAGTCACCGACAGCACTCCCGCCTGACAGTTCCTGCGTGGCGCGGGGCACACCCGCAGGCCCTCGACGCCGCCGGACGCCGGATGGGCACCGCGGGTGGGTCACGGGAGAGAGTGGGTGACTTTCTCCGTGGTCAGGCGGGTGGGCAGCTTGCCCTGGGCCAGGTTGGCGCAGAGAACGACGGTGGCGGCCCGGGTCAGCGGGGCCAGCAGCCAGTCGACCGGGTCGGGGTGCCGGTCGGCGTCGATGAGGACCCGGGCGCCGGGAGGAATGCCCAACTCGACGGCACGGGCCTCGGCGCGGGTCAGCAGCTGTTCGTCGGTGGGGCCCGGCCCGGGCTGCGGGGTGAAGTGGTCGCCGTGCCGGCGTACCTCGACCACGTAGTCGGCGAACCCGGGCGGCACCTGCCGTAGCGGTACGGCGAGCGGGGCCAGCCCGAGGGCGTACCGCTCGTCGGCCGGCCAGGACTGCGCCTCGTCCAGCCGGTCGGCGGCGGCGAAGAGCACCTCCACGTCGCCCGGTGTGTCGACGACGCTCAGCTTGGCCGACCAGCAGCCCAGCAGCACCGCGGCGGTCTGCCAGTGCGGCGGCAACAGCACGCCGGCCGGGGTGCCCGGGGCGAGGCCGACCTCGTCGACGAGAAGGTTGGCGGTCTTCGCCACCCAGTTCGCCAGTGTGGCGCCGGAGAGTTCGGTGCGGTCGCCGCTGGCGTCGTCGTACCAGGTGAGCAACGGTCGGGTCGGGTCGGTCGCGATCGCGTCGGCGAACACCCGGGCAATGTTGTCGGCCATCGGCGCGAACGATACGCCCCTGCGGGCCGTACTCGAAGACGATGACAAGTCGGCGTACCGTCGGGTCGCAGTCAGCGTCGGGCCCGCGCCCCGGCGTAGGCTTGGCCCCCGGAGTGTTGTTCCCCACAGACCCGCCAGTGCAAGGAGTCGCCCCGTGACCGCCGGTCGCCCGCCCCGCGTGCTCATCGACGCCACGAGTGTCCCCGCCGACCGTGGTGGTGTCGGTCGATATGTCGACGGTCTGCTCGGTGCCCTCGGCAAGGTGTGCGGGTCGGGGGTGGAGCTGGCGGTGGTCAGCCTCCGCACCGACCTGGAGCGCTACACCCGGATGCTGCCCGGCGCCGAGATCATCCCCGCCCCGGCCGCCGTGGCGCACCGCCCGGCGCGGCTCGCGTGGGAGCAGACCGGCCTGCCGCTGCTCGCCCAGCAGGTGGGCGCGCACGTGTTGCACTCGCCCTTCTACACCTGCCCGCTGCGGGCCGGGTGCCCGGTCACGGTCACCGTGCACGACGCGACGTTCTTCACCGAGCCGGAGCACTACGACAAGTCCCGCCGCACGTTCTTCCGCAGCGCCATCAAGACCTCACTGCGTCGCGCGGACCGGGTGATCGTGCCCAGCAAGGCCACCCGGGACGAGCTGATCCGGTTGCTCGACGCCGACCCGACACGGATCGACGTGGCCTATCACGGTGTCGACCAGGCGGCCTTCCACGCTCCCACCGAGGAGGAGAAGGCCCGCGTACGCGCCCGGCTGGGGCTGGGCAACAGCAGCTACGTCGCCTTCCTCGGTGCCAAGGAGCCGCGTAAGAACGTGCCCAACCTGATCCGTGGTTGGGCACGTGCGGTGGCGGACCGGGTTGACCCGCCGGCCCTGGTGATCGCCGGTGGGCAGGGGCACGACGACGACATCGACCGGGCGGTGGCCGAGGTCCCGTCGCACCTGCGTCTGCTGCGCCCCGGTTACCTGCGCTACGCCGACCTGCCTGGCTTCCTCGGCGGCGCACTGGTCGCCGCCTATCCGTCCTATGGCGAGGGGTTCGGGCTGCCGATCCTCGAGGCGATGGCGTGCGCCGCCCCGGTGCTGACCACGCCCCGGCTCTCACTGCCCGAGGTGGGCGGCGACGCGGTCGCGTACACCTCGGAGGACCCGGAGCAGATCGGCACCGACCTGGCCGCTCTGCTCGACGACGAGCAGCGGCGGCTGTCGCTGGCGAAGGCCGGGTTCGACCGTGCCAAGGAGTTCACCTGGGAGTCCAGCGCCGAGGTGCACATCGCCGCCTGGAGCCGCGCCCGTGCGTGACCGTCCGGGCCCCGGACGGTGACCCGTGCCACTCCGGTCAGGTTCGTCGGGCATGATGTGCGGATGCTTTATGCGGTTATTCCGGCAGGTGGCAGCGGCACGAGGTTGTGGCCGTTGTCCCGCGCCGGCCATCCCAAGTTCCTCCATCCGCTGACCGGCACCAGCGCCTCGCTGCTCCAGGCGACCGTGGAGCGGCTCGCGCCGCTGACCACACCGGAACGGACCCTTGTGGTCACCGGTGCCGCGCACGTCGCGGCGGTGGCCCGGCAGCTGACCGGTCTGCCGGAGGAGAACATCCTGGTCGAACCATCCCCGCGGGATTCCTGCGCGGCGATCGCGTTGGCCGCCGCGGTGATCGCGGCGCGCGACCCGGACGCGGTGATGGGCAGCTTCGCCGCCGACCACCTGATCCGCGACCCGGACAGCTGGGTTCGCACGGTCCAGGAGGCGGTCCGCGGGGCCGAGCAGGGCATGCTGATGACCGTCGGGATCACCCCGACCCGGGCGGAGACCGGCTACGGCTACCTGGAGACCGGCGAGGAGACCGAGGGTGCGCCGTGGCGGCCGGTGGCCGAGTTCAAGGAGAAGCCGGTAGCCGAGGTCGCCGAGGCGTACGTCCGTTCGGGCCGGCACCTCTGGAACGCGAGCATGTTCGTCTGGCGGGTGGACGTCTTCCTCGCCGAACTGGCCCGCCAGCAGCCGGCGCTGCATGCCGGCGTCGCCGCGATCGCCGCCGCCTGGGGCACCCCGGAGCAGGACGAGGTTCTCGGTGCGATCTGGCCGACCCTGCAGAAGATCTCCGTCGACTACGCGGTGATGGAGGGCGCGGCCACCGCGGGTCGCGTCGCGACGGTGCCGGGCGACTTCGGCTGGAACGACGTCGGCGACTTCCACACCCTGGGCGACGTGCTGCCGGCCGACGACGCGGGCAACGTGGTGCTCGGCACCGACGCCAAACCGGGTGTGCTGCTGCGGGACAGCTCCGACCTGGTGGTCGTGCCGCAGTCCGGTCGGTTGGTGGCCGTCCTCGGGTTGCACGATCTGATCGTGGTGGACACCCCGGACGCGGTGCTGGTCTGCCCGCGCGACCGGGCCCAGGACGTCAAGAGCCTGGTCGACGAGCTCAAGGAGCGGGGCGAAGAGGGCTACGTCTGAGAGCTGCGAGGGCCGGCGCGACGAGTTGTACGGTCCCGCCGGCCAGCGGCTCGGGCAGGTGGTCCGGCGGGAACCAGCCCAGTTCCTCGGCCTCGTCGCTGACCTGCTCCACCGCTCCGTTCGGGGCGAGCACGGCGAACCGGACGTCGTGGTGCAGGGAGCCGCCCTGACAGTGCACCGTGTGCACGTCCACGTCGATCGGCGTCGGGTCGATACGCAGGCCGGCGATCCCGGACTCCTCGGTGGCCTCGCGGAGCGCGGCGGCGACCAGGGTCCGGTCGATCGGCTCGCAGTGCCCGCCGAGCTGCACCCAGCGCCCGAACTTGGCGTGTAGGCAGAGCAGCACCCGTGTACCGGTGGAGTCCAGCACCAGCGCGCTCGCGGTGATGTGCCCGGGGCGGTGCTGCCGGCTCATCGCGACCGGGCCGGCGGTGAGCAGCCGGAGGGTCCGGTCCCGTGCGACGGCCGCGTCCGGGCTGGTGGGCTGCCAGCCCTCGAGCAGCGCGGTGGCGTCGGCGTGCAGGGCCGCGTACGTCTCGGGGTCGGTCGTGTGGGCGGTCGGTCCGGTGATCACGGTGTCGGGCACCCCGCCACTGTACGAGCGTGTGCTCCGTACGCTGGCGCGGTGACCCTGCGACTCGTCGAATTCGTGGTGGCCGGCAACGAGGCCAGCGATCTGCTGCCGGTGCGGTCGGCGGCGCTGCTGCGCGCGTACGGGGCGCGGCGGGGCTTCTGGACGGTGCTGGACGAGGGGCCGGTGGAGCGCTGCCTGGCGCTGCTGCTGGAGTTGGACGGCGGCGAGTGGACGGCCCGGCACGTGCCGGCGGACGCCGGTGCGGAGAACGGGCGGACCGAGGATGGTGAGGCGCTCGCCCACCACGACGGCTGGGTGTACGTCTTCGGCTCCCACTTCGGGTCGAAGGCCGGCCCGCTGCGGCCCCGGCGCGCCTTCGTGGCCCGGTTCCGGGAGGACGACGCGGCGGCCGGGCCGGTGCCGGTGCACGTGGTGCGCAACTCGTTCCGGCTGCACCGGGCGCTGAACGACGCCCTCGCCGGGTCGCCGCTGACCCTGGTTCCGCCGGGGGAACGGGTGCGGGCCCGGTTCATCGTGGAGACGTTGGCGAGGGGGACGGCGCGGGAGAAGAGTTGGGTGAGCCGGCTGGCCCCGGACGACCTGCCGTTGAACGTGGAGGCCGCGGCCTTCACCCCGGCCGGGACCGTGCTGCTCGGGCTGCGTTTCCCGGTCACCGAGGGCGGTGAGCCGATCCTGGTCGAGGTGGCCGATGTCCCGGCCATGTTCGCGGCGGAGCCGGCGTGGCCTCGGGCGTTGGGCGCGTACGCGCTGACCGGGGTCACCCCGCCCGGGGAGCTGACCGGGTTCCGCGCGATCACTCCGATGTCGAACGGTGGGTACGCGGCCGTGATCGGCTCGATCGACGCTCTGGGCAAGGGGTCGGTGCTGCTCGACGAGCATCCGGGCGGGGGTGACGTCAATTCCCGACACGTCCGCTTCTGGTTGCCGGACGGTGCGGCGGACGACGCGTACCGGCTCGTCGGCACGGTGGTGGCGGATCTGGCGCCGTTCCACCACGTCGAGGGGCTGGCCGAGCTGGATGGACAACCGTTCTACGTCACCGACGAGGACCACCGGGTCGCGCTCTGGGTCGGGTGAGCTGGGCGGGCGCTGATGTGGGGAGCGGGATGACCGGACGGCACCTCTGCGGAGCAAGGGCCGCAGACCCTCGTGGTGCCGCCCGATCACCGGGCCTCCCCGGTCCCGGTGCCCAGGTGCTGCGGGGCGTCCAGGACGCGCCAGCACCGTGTTCGGGCATTGGTAGCATGCCGAACCGGCCCAGGAGACGTCGAGGTTTTTCAGCTCAGGCTTAAAGATGGAGAATAGTGCCGGCCAGGTAGAGTCGAACGGTCGCCCGGCATCCCCCTGCCGGTGACACGGGAGCGCTCCATGCTGAAGATCCACTTTTCTGGGGAGGACATCCTCCGAACCCGGGTGGCGCCGGCGGCGGACCCGGTCTGGGAGCTGGTCCTCAGTCTGCACGTGCTGCAGGGCCGCAACCGGGATCCGTTGACGGCGCACTGGCGGCGCACCGTGTCCCGGGGGCTGCGTCAGGACGCCGCCTCCGAGCAACTCCGGTTGCTCTTCGCGCTCAACCCGCCCCGTGGCTACTTCCCCGACTTCCTCACCCCGTACGCCAGCGTCGACGGCTTCGAGGCCGGGCTCGACGCGCTCCGCCACACCCCCACCGAGTTGCTGCACCGGGACCTGAGCCTGCTGGCCGCCGAAACTCAGCTGCCCTCCTCGGCCGCCGCGCTGGCCCGGGGCGACGTGGCGGCGCTGCACCACCTCGCCGGGTCGATGGAGCAGTACCGGTCGCTGGCCATCAGCCCGTACTGGAGCCGGATCCAGGCCGCGGTCGCGGCGGACCGGGCTCGCCGGGCCCGGGCGCTGCTCGACGGCGGGGTCGCGGGCCTGCTCACCAGCCTCCGCCCGGCGATGCGGTGGGAAGACGGGGTGCTCGAAGTCCGCAACTACCCGCACAGCCGGGAGATGCACCTGGACGGCCGGGGGTTGCTGCTGGTGCCGTCGTTCTTCTGCGCGGGCACCCCGGTCGCCCTGCTCGACCCGGCGTTGCCACCGGTGCTGGTCTACCCGGTGGACCGGTTGGGTGGGCTGGCGTCGGCCGACCGCATCGGGGCGGCCCCGTCGGGTGCCGCCCGCGACTCACTCGCCGCGCTGCTCGGCCGCACCAGGGCTGCGGTGTTGCAGGCCAGCGACGAGGGCTGCACCACCGGCGAGGTCGCCCGCCAGCTCAACATCTCGCCAGCGGCGGCGAGCCAGCACGCCACCGTGCTGCGCAACGCCGGTCTGCTGGTCAGCCACCGGGAGCGCAACAGCGTCCTGCACACGTTGACTCCGCTCGGCCGGGCCATGCTGGACGCGTGACCCGACCGGCTGTCACAGGGCGAGCGCGCCGCTCGCCGGGCTGCGCTGGAGCGTGACCCGGCCGGCTGTCACAGGGCGAGCGCGGCGCTCGCCGGGCTGCCGGGCGGTGGCGGCAACAGGGTCGACCCGACGCCCTCGGCGGCCAGGGCGACGCGCAGTCGGTGCAGGTCAGCGCCGAAGCGGACCAGGCCCATCGGCTCGACGGGCGTCGGCGGAGAGCCGAGCACCAGGTCGGCGCCGTCCGGCCACCCGGGCATCTCGGCGACCAGTCCGGCGCGTACCTCCGCCTCGTCGACCAGGGTGAAGACCGTGCCGGGGGCGATCACCCCGGCGACCGCGTCGATCGCCCGTCGCACCGCGATCGGGTCCGCCGGCGTCGGCCCGGGACCATCGGCCAGGGTGGCGCCGTCGGCCAGCCCGGCGGTGCGGGCCTCGGCGGTACCGAGCGAGAAGAGGTCCTGTGCGGCGTCGCGGACCAACGCCCGCGCGCCACCAGCGTCGTCCGTCTTGGTGGCGGAGAGATAGCCGCGCACCACGGCAACGGGGACCTGGTCGCACTTGCCCTTGATCAGCTCGCCGGCGCCCGCCAACTCGTCCACCACGGCCATCTGGGTCAACTGCAACTCGTTGCCGTACGGATCGACCTCGCCCCGGTGGTCACGGATGGCCGGCATTCCGGCCACCCCGAGCGCCACGTCGGTGAGGCCGTTGCGCCAGGGCCTGCCCATCGTGTCGCTGATGATGACAGCCAGGTCCAGGTCGTAGCGGTCCCGCAGCGCGTCGCGCAGCGCCCGTGCCGAGGCGTCCGGGTCGACCGGCAGCAGCACCAGCCGCGTCTTGTCCACGTTCGACGCGTCGATCCCGGCGGAGGCCATCACGAAGCCGTGATGGGTCTGCACGATCCGGGTCGCCCCCCGGCTGGCGACCACCCGGGCGGTCTCGCCGGCCAGGACCTCGTCGCGTGCGGCGAGTCGGTCAGGCCCGTCGGCCGGGACATCGACCAACCGCCCCTCGGCCTTGGAGACGATCTTGCTGGTCACCACCAGTACGTCGCCGTTTCGCAGCCACGGCGCGGCGGTCGCGATCACCGCCGCCAGGTCGTCACCCTCGGTCACGTGGCCGATGCCGAGCACCGGCAGGATCTCCAGCCTCACGTCAACTCCACCGCGGCGCGGACCATGGCCGCCGTCGCCGCCTCGTCGGTCATCCGCAGCGGCACCGCGCGGACCGTCACCTCGGGCACCACCGTGCCCGCGTCCTCCTCGGCCACCAGCCAGCCGTCCAGCAGGCCGCCGGCCTTCCGACCGCCGTAGAGGCGGCCCACCCCGGCGGCGCTGCACTCGACACCGAGCACGGCGAGGCAGCGGTCGGCCATTCCCCGCACCGGGGCGCCGCCGATGATCGGCGAGACGCCCACCACCGGTGCCGGGCCGTCGGCCACCGCCTCGCGCAGCCCCGGTACGGCCAGCACCGGTGCGACGCTCACCACCGGATTGCTGGGTGCGACCAGCACCAGGTCCGCCGAGCCGATCGCGTCCAGCACGCCGGGTGCCGGCTTCGCCGTCTCCGCTCCGACGAAGACGAAACGGTGGGTGGGGATGTCCGCCCGGTAGCGCACCCACCACTCCTGGAAGTGGATCGCCCGCTGCCCCTCGTCGTCCTCCGCGGTGCTGGTGCTGTTCGCGACTGCGGGGCTCGCCGGCTCACTCCTCGCGCTCACGATGGCGTGGGTCTCCAGCCGGTCGTCGGTCGCCGGCAACAGCCGCACACCCGGCTCCCAGCGGGTGGCGAGAGCCTCGGTGACCGCGCTCAACGGGTAGCCGCCGTTGAGCATGGTGGAGCGGACCAGGTGGGTGGCGATGTCCTTGTCGCCGAGGCCGAACCAGGTCGGCTGCGCCCCGTACGCGGCCAGCTCGCCCTTGACGGTCCAGCTCTCGCCGACCCGACCCCAGCCCCGTTCCGGGTCCGCGCCGCCGCCGAGCGTGTACATGACGCTGTCCAGGTCGGGGCAGATCTTCAACCCGTGCAGCCACAGGTCGTCGCCGACGTTGACCACGGCGGTCACCTCCGCGCCGACCTCGCGGGCGTATGCCCGGACGCCGAGCAGGAACCGGGCACCCCCGATGCCGCCGGCCAGAACCACGATGCGCATGTCGACCATCCTCGCGCACGCGACGCCTCCGGTCCGCCGGTGGCCCAGGAGACTAGGCTCACGTGCGCCCTGTCCGTTCATGCCCCGAGGGGGACCTCGTGACCAGCCCAGCCGAGCCCGCGTCCACCGACGCGACGCAGGCCCGTCAGCTGACCAAGCCGCTACGCGAACTCGCTGCGCTCGCGCTGCTCGGCGCCAACGCCGTGTTCCTCTTCGTGGGCCTGCTCCGGCTGATCGCGCCGAACGACTACAGCTCCTTCACCGACCGCGCGGGCAGTGCCTTCTACGCGTTCATCGGGATCGAGGCGGTGGGCCTGCCGCTGCTGGCCGTGCTGCTGGCCACCCACATCTCGCCGGTGCTGCCGAAGGCGAAGCTCATCACGCAGGTGGCTCTCGGTGAGTACGCGGTCAGCGCACTGTTCGGCACGCTGACCATGCTGATCTGGACGGTGGGCCGGCTGGCCGAGGCCGAGGTGCTCGACGCGCTGCTCGGTGTCCTCGCCCGGTTCGCCTGGCTGGTGATCTTCGCGGTCGCCGCCTGGGTGGTCTACACCATCTGGCGCGCCCACTACTACGTGCCGCGGCCCAAGCCCCAGCCGGGTGTCTACGGCCAGCCCCAGCCGGGATGGCCGCAGCAGCCGGGTGGTTGGCCGGCCCCGGGGCAGCCCGGTGGGCAGCCGGCAGGCGGCTGGCCCGCCCCCGGCCAGCCCGGCGGCTACCCACCGGCACAGTTCCCCGGCCAGTACGGCCAGCCCTCGCCGCCGTTCCAGGCACCGCAGTCGGGGCCGCCCTACCCCCAGTCGGCGCCGCCGTCCCCGCAGTCCGCGCCGCCGTTCCCGGCCACGCCCCAGTTCGGGCCGCCGGTCAACCCCGCCCCGCAGTCGGCGCCGCCGTTCCCGGCCGCAGCGCCGTCCCCGGCCGCGCCGCCGTTCGGGCAGCCGCCGTCGGCCGACCCCACCCAGGCCATCCCGCGCCAGTCCGCCGACCCGACCGAGGTGATCTCCCGCCCCGGCGACGCGGACGGCGACCGGACCCAGCAGATCAAGCCCGGCGACCACCCGGACCAGCCGCGCTGACCGCCACCCGGACCGCCAGCCCTCGTTGATCATGAAGTTGTTACCCGATGACACGGCGTGTCGGGGCGATAACTTCATGATCAACGAGGTGGGGCCGGGGCGGGTGCCCTTTCCCACGCTGCGGGCCCGGGTCGGCGAAGCGGGCTCCGGAAGCGCATAGGCTGAGCGGATGGTTGATCGCACCCACTCCGGCCCGAGTGACGCCAGCGTGCGGCGGGCCCTGGGCCGGGCCGCGACCGGGCGGGCACTGGACGTCGACGAGGCGACCGCGCTGCTGTCCGCTCGCGGTGACGCGCTGGACGAGTTGTTCCTGGTGGCAGGTGGGATCCGGGACGCCGGGCTGCGTGAGGCCGGGCGGCCGGGCGTCGTCACGTACTCGAAGAAGGTCTTCATCCCGTTGACCCGGCTCTGCCGGGACCGCTGCCACTACTGCACGTTCGCCACCGTGCCGCACCGGCTGCCGGCGCCGTTCCTGGACCGCGACGAGGTGCTGGCCATCGCCCGGGAGGGTGCCGCCCAGGGCTGCAAGGAGGCCTTGTTCACTCTCGGTGACCGGCCCGAGGAGCGCTGGCCGGCGGCCCGGAGCTGGTTGGACGAGCGCGGCTACGACTCCACCCTGGACTACCTCCGTGCCTGCGCGGTCGCGGTGCTGGAGGAGACCGGGCTGCTGCCGCACCTCAACCCGGGGGTGCTGTCCTGGTCGGAGCTGCAACGACTCAAGCCGGTCGCGCCGAGCATGGGCATGATGTTGGAGACCACCGCGACCCGGCTCTGGTGCGAGCCGGGCGGGCCGCACTTCGGCTCGCCGGACAAGGAGCCGGCGGTCCGGCTGCGGGTGCTCGAGGACGCGGGCCGGGTCGGGGTGCCGTTCACCACCGGCATCCTGATCGGCATCGGGGAGACCCCGGCCGAGCGGGTGGACGCGCTCTTCGCGATCCGCCGCGCGCACCGGGAGTACGGCCACCTCCAGGAGGTGATCGTGCAGAACTTCCGCGCCAAGCCGGACACGGCGATGCGCGGTATGCCCGACGCGGAGCTGCACGACCTGGCCGCCACGGTGGCGGTGGCCCGGCTGCTGCTCGGCCCGAAGGCCCGCATCCAGGCCCCACCGAACCTCATCGCCGGCGAGTACGACCTGCTGCTGCGCGCCGGCATCGACGACTGGGGCGGTGTCTCGCCGCTCACCCCGGACCACGTCAACCCCGAGCGCCCCTGGCCGCAGATCGAGGAGCTGGCCCGGCACACCGAGCTGGCCGGGTTCACGCTGCGCGAGCGGCTGACCATCTACCCGGAGTACGTGCGGGCCGGCGACCCGTGGCTCGACCCGCGGCTGTCGCCGCACGTGAGCGCGCTGGCCGACCCGGCCTCCGGGATGGCGGTCGAGTCGGCCATGCCGCAGGGTCGTCCCTGGCAGGAGCCGGAGGAGGTGTTCGGCGGGCGGACCGATCTGCACGCCAGCATCGACACCACCGGCCGTACGGAGGACCGGCGGGGCGACTTCGACAGCGTCTACGGTGACTGGGCGGAGGTGGCCACGAAGGTGACCGCCGGGCCGACGGCCCTCGCCGGTGACCACGATCTGCGTGCCGGACTGCGGCTCGCCGCCGACAACCCGGCCGCGCTGCTGGAGCCGGTGCACACCGATGCGGCTCTGGCGTTGTTCGGGGCCGCCGGGCCGGCGCTCGACGAGCTGTGCCGGCTCGCCGACGAGGTGCGTCGCGACACGGTCGGCGACGACGTCACCTACGTGGTCAACCGCAACATCAACTTCAGCAACGTCTGCTACGTGGGCTGCCGGTTCTGCGCCTTCGCCCAACGTGAGCGGGACGCCGACGCGTACCGGCTCTCCGTCGAGCAGGTCGCCGACCGGGCCGAGGAGGCCTGGGCGGCCGGTGCCAGCGAGGTCTGCCTCCAGGGTGGCATCGACCCGAAGATGCCGGTCACCGGGTACGCCGACATCGTGCGCGCGATCAAGGCGCGGGTGCCCGGGATGCACGTGCACGCGTTCTCCCCGATGGAGATCGCCACCGCCGCGGCGAAAGCGGGCGTGCCGGTGCGCGAGTGGCTGACGCAGTTGCGCGAGGCCGGGCTGGACACCATCCCGGGCACCGCCGCCGAGATCCTCGACGACGACGTGCGCTGGGTGTTGACCAAGGGCAAACTCCCGGCCGCCGCCTGGGTCGATGTGGTCAGCACCGCCCACGAGCTGGGCATCCGGTCCAGCTCCACGATGATGTACGGCCACGTCGACCACCCCGGGCAGTGGCTGGGGCACTTCCGGGTGCTCGCCGGTGTGCAGGACCGCACCGGCGGGTTCACCGAGTTCGTGGCGCTGCCGTTCGTGCACACGAACGCCCCGATCTACCTGGCCGGCATCGCCCGCCCCGGGCCGACCTGGCAGGAGAACCGGGTGGTGCACGCCATGTCCCGGCTGCTCCTGCACGGCCGGATCGACAACATCCAGTGCTCCTGGGTGAAGCTGGGCGACGAGGGCACGGTGGCGATGCTCCAGAGCGGCTGCAACGACCTGGGCGGAACCCTGATGGAGGAGACCATCTCCCGGATGGCCGGCTCCGGCAACGGCTCGGCGCGTACGGAGGAGCAGTTGCGGGCCATCGCCACGGCGGCCGGGCGTCCGGCGCGCAAGCGTTCGACCGCGTACGGTCACGCCCGGCCCTGAGGTCGAACCTTTTCCCGCCGCCGGCCGTACCACGCGGTGCCGGCGGCGGTCACGGCGAGGACCGCCGCCGGTGTCCCCTCAGGGGCCCGGCGGCGTCGTTGGCGGCACCGGACCTGTCCGTCTCCGCGGGCGCGTTCGCGCCGCCGCCGGAAAGGTTGCCCATGACCAGTGATCAGCGGAAGCGGCCCTGGCCGCGCCTGACCCGCCGACAGACGTTGACCGCCGCCGCCAGCGCCACCCTCGGTGCCGCCGCGCTCACCGTGCCGGGCCTGTCGGCCGCGCAGAACGCCCCCGGCGCGGCCGGACGGCCCGACGAACCGATCGTCGTGCACCTGCGTGACGCCGCTTCCGGAACGATGGACGTCTTCGTCGGCGAGGCCCGGATCGAGGTCCGCGACCGGGGCCTGGCGGACCGGCTGCGCCGCGCCGCCCGGCGCTGACCCCCCCCGGGCCCTCCGTCCCGCCGTCCTGCTCCCGCCCAGTGAGGTTGGTCCGCCATGTCTTCCCATCGCGAGGCCCCGGAGATCGCCAAGGATCCGGTAGCCGACAGCTCCGACCTGTACGCGTTCGTCAGCCCCGACAAGCCCGATTCGGTCACGCTGATTGCCAACTACGTGCCGTTGCAGCTCCCCTCCGGGGGCCCGAACTTCTTCGAGTTCGGCGACGACGTGCGCTATGAGATCCATATCGACAACGACGGCGACGGCCGTCCGGATGTCACCTACCGCTTCGAATTCACCACCGAGATCACCAATCCGAACAGTTTTCTCTACAACACCGGCCCGATCGACTCGCTGGACAGCGAGAACTGGAACCGGCGGCAGTTCTACAGCCTGACCCGGGTGGCCGACGGCCGGGAGCACCGGCTGGCGCACAAGCTGCCCTGCCCGCCGTGCAACGTCGGCCCGCTGTCCACCCCGAAGTACGCCGAGCTGGTCCGGCAGGCCACGTACTCGCTCTCCACCGGGGAGCGGGTCTTCGCCGGGCAGCGCGCGGACGGCTTCTTCGTCGACCTGGGAGCGATCTTCGACCTCGGCACGCTGCGACCGTTCCAGCAGCTGCACGTGGCCGGGAAGAAGATCTTCAAGGCCGAGGGGGAGCCGGTCAACGCGACCGACCGGATGAACGTGCACAGCATCGCGGTGCAGGTGCCGCTGGCCAGGGCGCGCCGGCGCGCCAACCGGTACGGCGCGGGTGACCGGGCATCGGTGATCGGGGTGTGGACGTCGGCGTCGCGCCGGCAGGTACGGGTGCTCGGTGACGGCGGCGGCGCGGACACTGCCACCGGCCCGTTCACCCAGGTCTCCCGGCTGGGCAATCCGTTGTTCAACGAGGTCATCGTGCCGATGTCCAAGAAGGACCTGTGGAACTCGTTGCCGCCGTCGGAGGACAAGCGATTCGCGCGGTTCGTCGAGCAGCCGGAACTGGCCGCGCTGCTGCCGGCGCTCTACCCGGATGTCTTCCCGAATCTGGACAAGCTCACCAAGGCGAAGAAGGTCCGGGCGGACCTGGTGGCGATCCTGCTCACCGGCGTACCGGCCGGGTTGATCGACGGCTTCACCAACACCACCGGGGACGTCCAGGCTGACATGCTGCGGCTGAACACCGCGATCCCGCCCACCCGGCGCCCGGACCGGTTCGGGGTGCTCGGCGGTGACCTGGCCGGGTTCCCGAACGGGCGGCGGGTCGGCGACGACGTGGTGAGCATCGCGTTGCGGGCGATCGCCGGGGTGACCGTGCCGCTGGTCGACAAGACGTTCCGCCCGGACGCCGCGGCCGCCGCGGTCACCCCGGGTCTGAGCGCCGCCGACGTGACCGCCCCGTTCCTCGGGAACTTCCCCTACCTGGGTACGCCGTACGACGGGTTCAACAACCCGCCGGCGGCGTCCTGACCGGCGCGGGGAGCAGGGGATGCACGAGCACGCGTACGGGCCGTCGGAGACCGGGAGCGTCGTCCTCGATCTGGGCGGCGACACCGGCGCCCTGATCGTCTACACGGGTCGGGATCTGCACGGCCGGGAGATTGAGATCAGTCGAGACGGTGACCGGCGGGTCCATTCGGCGGTGCGGGAGCGTCGGGTGCGGGACGGCTCGTTCCACAGTGCGCTCTACCCCGATCTGCCCGGCGGAATTTATACCGTCTGGTGGGACGAGAGTACGTCGGTCGGGACAATATCTGTCCATGGTGGAGGGATAGCTGAATTCGTGTGGCCGAGCAGCGGTTTCGGGGTCGCTGGCTGACCTCGTCGCACCGGCTTTTCCGCCGCGTCCTGTCCACATCGTGGACGGGGCGCGAGCGCTGTTCGCGGCTCGGCGGGCGGTCTGCGCCGCGCCGCGTTAACCTGTCCCCCACCAAGATCAGCTTGCGGAGAGGGGGTCGGTGGCCGCGTCTGGTGTCGCCGCGTCGGTGGCCTGCCGGGGGAACGCCACGGCAGAAAAGTTGGGCAACTCGCCGGAGAGGGCGTTACTCGGCCGGGGTCTGAATCGATAGGGCAGGTTGCGAGGCTGGACGGCCTTAGTGGCCGACCGGGGGTGTCGGGAGGGCGACTCCATTATCAAGTTTGGCTTGACGGCGCACGCATTACACGCGTGTAATTTGAATGGGGTTGTTCGCACGGAACGCAACAAAACGGGACCGGACGGACAAGCACGCCTTTCGCGTGGGGGGTTGCAGCGGCGATGACGCCGGTGCGCGACAAGGAGGCATTTGATGGACGGCCAGCTTGAGGTGGCCGACCTGCTCGGAAACGCGCCGGAGTGGCAGGAGCGGGCGTTGTGCTCGCAGACCGACCCCGAGGCGTTCTTTCCCGAGAAGGGCGGCTCGACCCGCGAGGCGAAGCGGATCTGCTCGCGCTGCGAGGTCAAGACCGAATGCCTCGAATACGCTCTGGGTCACGACGAGCGGTTCGGCATCTGGGGCGGGCTCTCGGAGCGGGAGCGGCGGAAGTTGAAGCGGCGGGCCGCCTGAGCGGTGCGAGGTCAGGGCGGTGGGGGCCGCCCGACTCGCCCGCGTGGGGCCTGGTTCAGGCGAGCTCGTCGGGGTCGACCCCGAGAAGGTTCGCCACCTGTTCGATGATCACGTCATGCACGAGATCGGCGAGGTCCTCACGGTCCATCGCCCGGAATTCCAGGGGCCGCCGGTACAACACGATGCGCGGCGGCACCTCCTGCCGACCCGGGCGCCCGGGCAGCAGCCGGGCCAGCGGGACCTCGCCGTCCTCCAGCACATCGGAGTCGTAGACGTTCAGGTCCGGCGGGACGTCCTCGACCGCGAACTCGACCCCTGCCAGCTCCTTGGCGAACCGACGCTCCAGCGTCTCGACGGTGTCCAGGACCAGGTCGTCGAAGACCTCGGCCTTGGTCCGCGCCAGCGGAACGGTGGCCGGCACCAGCCGCCCGCGCAGGCCGCGTCCGTGTCGGTCGCGGTGCGCACGCCGGCCGGAGCCGGGGCGGCGGTGTTCCGGGCTCGTCATGAGGCAAAGGGTAGCGCCCACGTCGGGCTGGCCAGCGGCAGCGCCGCTCTCATGGCGCGGCGCGCACAGGGCGGTGAACTGTGATCACCACGACGGGCGTGTCGCAACGCGAAGCGGTGCGCCGGACCCGGTAATGGAGATACCCTGCCGCCGTGAGGTCACCACGGCGCTGCTCCCGTAACGGCTGCCCCCGGCAAGCGGTCGCCACATTGACCTATGTCTACAACGAGTCGACAGCGGTCGTGGGCCCGCTGGCGGCGTTCGCCGAGCCGCACACGTACGACCTGTGTGAGCCGCACGCCCGCAGCCTGACCGCCCCGCGTGGCTGGGACGTGGTCCGGCACGAGGGTGAGTTCGAGCCGCCGCCGCCGACCACGGACGACCTGGTCGCGCTGGCCGAGGCGGTCCGCGAGGCCGCCCGCCCGGCGCCCCGGCCGCCCGAGCCCGACCAACACCACGACAACCCACACCAAACCGGCCGCCGAGGTCACCTCCGGGTCATTCCTCCCAACCACTGACCCGATCAGTGGCCCAGGAGGCGGGAGAAGGCGGCGGCTCGACGGGACGGTCGGTCGGTGCGGGATTCGGTCGCGTCGGCGCCGGCCATGACCCGTAGGCCGGCGTTCACCGCCAGCCAGCGCAGGGGTTCGGGTTCCCAGCGGGGTGAGCGGTGGTTCACCCAGGGCAGGGCGGTCAGCTCGGTGCGCTCGCCCCGGATCAGGTCAGCCAGGGTGCGGCCGGCAAGGTTGCTGGAGCCCACCCCGTCCCCGACGTAGCCGCCCGCCCAGGCCAGCCCGCTGGCCCGGTCGAAGCCGACCGAGGCCGCCCAGTCCCGGGCCATGCCCAGCGGACCACCCCAGGCGTGGGCGACCGGCAGGTCCGGGCCGAGCACCGGAAAGAGCTCACCGAGGGTCCGCCGCAGCGCGGTGAAGACCCGTGGCTCCCGGTCGTGGCCGGGGGAGACCCGAGAGCCGAAATGGTACGGAGCACCGCGCCCGCCGAAGGCCAGTCGGCCGTCCGCGGTGCGCTGCCCGTAGATGATCACGTGTCGGTGGTCGGAGAACGTCTCCCGCTGACCCAGCCCGATCCTGGCCCAGGTCTCCGCGGGCAGTGGCTCGGTGGCCACCATCAGCGAGTACACCGGTGCCACGACGCGCCGCTGACCGGGCAACATGGGCGTGTACCCCTCGGTCGCCCGGACCACCACCGGCGCCCGTACCGTGCCAGCCGCGGTGACCGCCGTGCCGGCCCGGATCGCGGTGACCGGGGTGCGCTCGTGGATCGTCACCCCGAGCCGTTCCACGGCCCGGGCCAGGCCGCGGACCAGCTTCGCCGGGTGCACCGCGGCGCAGTGCGGCGTGTACGTCCCACCGCGTACCCCCTCGGCGCCGCAACGGGCGGCGGCCTCGCCGGCGTCGAGCAGCGCCAGGTGCTCCGCGCCGAAGCCGAACGCGCGCGCCTCGTCCACGGCGGCGCGCGCCCGGCCGAGCTGCGGGCCGCTGCGGGCCAGGGTGACCGTGCCGCCGTCGGCCCAGTCGCAGTCGATGCCCTCCGCCGTGACCACCCGCGCCACCTCGGGGACCGTGTCGTGCAGTGCCCGTTGCATGGCGACCGCCGCGTCCCGGCCGTGCCGGCGGGCCAGCCCGGTCAGCGAGGTGGGGAAGAGCGCGGAGCACCAGCCGCCGTTGCGGCCGGATGCCCCGTACCCCGCGATCTCCATCTCCAGCACGATGACCCGCAGCGCCGGGTCGGCGCGGGCCAGGTGGTACGCCGTCCACAGCCCGGTGTAGCCGGCGCCCACGATCACCACGTCGGCGTCCGCGTCGCCGGGCAGTGCCGGTCGCGGGGTCAGCGGCTCGTCCAGGGTGGACAGCCAGTACGACCGGTCCCGGTAGGCCCCGGCGCCGCTCAGAGCCGGGCCCATGCCTCGGTGAGGACCGTACGCAGGATCTGCTCGATCTCGTCGAAGTGCTGCTGCTCGGCGATCAGCGGCGGGGCGAGCTGCACGACGGGGTCGCCCCGGTCGTCGGCCCGGCAGTAGAGCCCGGCCTGGAAGAGCGCGGTCGAGAGGAAACCGCGCAGCAGCCGCTCCGACTCGGCCTCGTCGAAGGTCTCCCGAGTCGTCTTGTCCTTGACCAACTCGATGCCGTAGAAGTAGCCGTCACCGCGCACGTCGCCGACGATCGGCAGGTCGTACAGCTTCTCCAGCGTGGACCGGAAGGCGTCCTCGTTGGCGCGTACGTGCCCGACCAGGTCTTCGCGGGCGAAGACCTCCAGGTTGGCCAGGGCGACGGCGCAGGAGACCGGGTGCCCACCGAAGGTCACCCCGTGGGCGAACATGCCGGTCTCGGTGAGGAACGGCTCCATCAGCCGGTCGCTGGCGATCATCGCGCCGAGTGGGGCGTACCCGGAGGTGATGCCCTTGGCGGTGGTGATGATGTCGGGCTGGAAGCCGTAGCGCACCGCACCGAAGTACTCGCCCAGCCGGCCCCAGGAGCAGATCACCTCGTCGGAGACGAGCAGCACGTCGTATGCGTCGCAGATCTCGCGGACCCGCTCGAAGTAACCGGGTGGGGGTGGGAAGCACCCGCCCGAGTTCTGCACCGGCTCCAGGAAGACCGCGGCGACCGTGTCCGGCCCCTCCCGCTCGATGGCCCGACCGATCTCGTCGGCGGCCCAGCGGCCGAACGCCTCGGGGTCGTCGCCGTGCTCGGGTGCCCGGTAGAAGTTCGTGTTCGGCACCTTGATCGCGCCGGGCACCAGCGGCTCGAAGTCGCTCTTGATGCCGGGCAGGCCGGTGATCGACAACGCGCCCATCGAGGTGCCGTGGTAGGCGATGTAGCGGCTGATCACCTTGTACTTGTTGGGCTGGCCGGTGCGCTTGAAGTACGCCCGGGCCAGCTTCCACGCCGCCTCGACCGCCTCGGAACCTCCGGTCGTGAAGAAGACCCGGTTGAGGTCGCCGGGGGTGAGCCCCGCGATCTTCTCGGCCAACTCGACGGCCTTCGGGTGGGCGTACGACCAGAGCGGGAAGTAGGCCAGCTCGCCGGCCTGCTTGGCGGCGGCCTCGGCCAGCTCGGTGCGGCCGTGACCGGCGTTGACGACGAAGAGCCCGGCGAGCCCGTCCAGGTAGCGGCGGCCCTGTGCGTCCCACACGTACGCGCCCTCGCCGCGCACGATGGTCGGCACCTCGCCGGCGGAGTAGCTCGCCATCCGGGTGAAGTGCATCCAGAGGTGGTCGGTGGCGTTGGCCATGTCAGCCCCATCGGTTCGTCGGGCCGGTCAAAGGGGTGAGGCCGGCCGCTCTGCCCACGGTTATCGCACAGTCTCAGCCCCCGAGGCAAGTGGTATCAGTAGTGCAATGGCTCATGTGCAACGGAATCAGCGAGTAGCCACAGTCCCGGCAACGGAATTCGCACCCTGGGTGGCTGGCCTGGTCGGCGGGTGCGGTGGTCCGGCGGGGTGGTCGCGGGAGCCTGTCGAGTTGCCCCAGATATGGGACTGCCCGCCGCCCGCCGCCCGAGGCTTGATTCACTCGATATCGCCGACGTTGGGGTGTCCGGGCGGGGTTGATACCCCGATGTCAGGGATATCGAGTGGATCATCCGCGTCGATCAAGCGGGACGGGGGCAGGGCACCTTCGGGGCAGTTGCGGAGCGTCCTGGACGCGCGCCAACACGTCCACCGCAACACGCCGGTAGGCGGCGGACATCGACACGCAGCGTGGCTATCGTGCGCCGCAGTGTGCACCCGGCGGGCAGGAGGATCCGGTGGCGAACGAGGCGTTGCGCGTGGCGATGGCCGAGGCGGGGGAGACCGTCGAGTCGCTGGCCGAGAAGGTGCACGTCGACCCGAAGACGGCGGCGCGGTGGCTCGCCACGGGGCGCATCCCGCACCCGCGTACCCGAATCGCGGTGGCCGAGGTTCTGGGTCAGGATGCCGCCGACCTCTGGCCCGAGCCGTTCCGCCGCCGGGACCTGCCGTGGTTCCGGCCGTGGGCGGAGCTTGAGCAGGACGCCACCGGCATTCGGTGGTACGAGCCGCTGTTGGTGCCGGGCCTGCTCCAGACCGAGGGGTACGCCCGCGCGGTGCTGGGCACCGGTGGGCTGGTCCCGCCGTCCGAGGTGGACCTCATCGTCGCGGGCCGCCTCGAACGGCAGGCGGTCCTCGGCCGCGATGCCCCACCGCAGCTCGTGGCGGTGATCGACGAGGTGGTGCTGCGCCGGTTGGTCGGCGACCGCGCCGTGATGGCCGGGCAGTTGGCCCACCTGGCGGCGGTCGCCGAGTGGGAACACGTGCAGGTCCGGGTCATCCCGGCCGAGAGTCCGTGGCACACCGGCCTGGCCGGGCCCTTCGTGCTCGGTCGCCTGCCCGACGGGACGGAATTGGCGTATCTCGACAACCAGCTACGTGGTCAGGTCGTGACCGATCCCATCGACATCGCTAGCCTGGGACGCAGGTGGGAGAACGTCACCGGTGAGGCGTTCCCCCAACGCCGGTCGATCGAGCTGATCAGGGAAGTGGCCACGACATGGACATGACCGACGCCCGCTGGCGCACCGCGACCCGCAGCAGCAACAACGGCGGCGCCTGCGTCGAGGTGGCCGACAACCTGCCTGGCCGGGTGCTGGTGCGCGACAGCAAGGATCGCGACGGCGGCACCCTGGCCTTTGCGCCGGCCGCCTGGACGTCGTTCATCGACGCGGTCCGCCAGGCGGCCCACTGATCCACTCGGGATCACGGAAATCGCGGGGTCCGCACGGCGTGGATACCCCGACTTGCCTGAAGTCGAGTGGATCAAGATGTGGTGAGCAGCGTCAGGCCGTACCCCAGGTGTAGGTCTGCTTGCGCAGCTTGAGATAGACGAACGCCTCGGTGGAGAGCACCCCGGGCACCATTCGCAGCCGTTGCAGGATCTCCAGCAGGTGGTCGTCGTTGCGGCAGACCACCTCGGTGAGCAGGTCGAACGACCCGGCGGTGATCACCACGTAGTCGACCTCGTCCAGCTCGGCCAGCCGGTCGGCCACCGCCTCCAGGTCACCGTCGGTACGCAGGCCGATCATCGCCTGCCGGGGGAAGCCGAGCTGAAGCGGGTCGGTCACCGCCACGATCTGCATCACGCCGGAGTCGAGGAGCCGCTGCACCCGCTGTCGGACCGCAGCCTCGGACAGCCCCACCGCCTTGCCGATCGTCGCGTACGGGCGCCGGCCGTCCTCCTGGAGCTGTTCGATGATCTGCTTGGCCACGTCATCCAGCAGAGCGTGATTGGCACCTTCACGGACAGCGACGCGTCGGCCGCTGTTGCCGTTCTCGTGCTGCCGGTTCGTCATCGTCCGCTCCCCATGTCCCGAATCGTGATGTCGCGCGTGTATCCCCGCGCAGTCTGGCGTATTTCGTCGTGCATCGCTAATCCTGCAACGGAATCCCTTGTAAGGGAGGTCACCTCATGTCAGGATCAGTCGTCCAAGGCACCTGAACCTCCCGACCCTTCCGCCGGCGTGCCTCCCCCGTCCCGCCCGCCGACGATGACCCCTTAGGAGTCGTCATGCGTACTCCCCTCCGGCCCCTCTCCCGGCGTGGACTGCTCACCGGCACTTTCGGTTCGGCCGCCCTACTCACCATGGGCGGCAGCCTTGCGGGCTGCGGCACCAAGGGCGCCCAACAGACCGAGGCCGGCTGCGTCAGCGAGGACCTCTCCGGCACCGAGAAGAAGCTTGCCTTCTCCAACTGGCCGCAGTACATGGACGTGGACGAGAAGGACGAATCCAAGCGGCCCAGCCTGGACGAGTTCATCACGAAGACCGGCATTCAGGTTACGTACACCGAGGACATCAACGACAACAACGAGTTCTTCGGCAAGGTGCAGAACCAGCTCGCCGCCTGCCAGAGCACCGACCGGGACATCATCGTGCTGACCGACTGGATGGCGGCCCGGATGATCCGGCTCGGCTGGATCCAGAAACTCGACCCGGCGAAGATCCCGAACGTGCAGGCCAACCTGCTTCCGTCGCTGCTGAACCGCTCCTTCGACAGCGAGAACCGGATCTCCATCCCGTGGCAGTCCGGCCTTGCCGGCCTGGCGTACAACGGCAACGTCACGAAGGAACTGCGTACGGTCGATGAGCTGCTCACCCGCCCCGACCTCAAGGGCAAGGTGACCGCGCTCAGCGAGATGCGCGACACCATGGGCCTGCTGCTCCAGTCCAACGGGCACGACCCGGCCAACTTCACGACGGCGCAGTTCGACGACGCGCTCAACAAGCTCAAGAAGGCCGTCGACTCCGGGCAGATCCGCAAGTTCACCGGCAACGACTACGCACCCGACCTGGCCAAGGGCGACATCGCCGCGTGCATCGGCTGGTCCGGCGACGTCATCCAACTGTCCGGTGAGGACGAGAAGGTGCAGTTCGTCGCGCCCGACTCCGGCGTGATGCTGTTCAGCGACAACATGATGGTCCCCAACAAGGCCACCCACAAGGGCAACGCCGAGGCGCTGATCAACTACTACTACGAGCCGGCGGTCGCCGCGAAGCTCGCCGCGTACGTCAACTACATCTGCCCGGTCAAGGGCGCCCAGGCCGAGATGGAGAAGATCGATCCCGAGCTGGCGGCCAACCCGCTGATCTTCCCCGACGAGGCGCTGCTGTCGAAGTCCAAGGTGTTCATGGCCCTGGACGAGAAGCAGGAACGGGAGTTCGAGGGCAAGTTCCAGCAGGTCATCGGGGCGTGACGGGGATGGCGCGCGAGACACCCGTCGGCGACCTGAGCCTGGCCAACCTCACCAAGCGGTTCGGCATCTTCACCGCGGTCGACGACCTCAGCCTGACCATTCCGCAGGGCTCGTTCTTCGCGCTGCTCGGCGCGTCCGGCTGCGGCAAGACCACGACGTTACGGATGATCGCCGGGCTGGAGGAACCGACCAGCGGTCAGGTGCTGCTCGGTGACCGGGACATCGCCCGGCTGCGGCCGTACAAGCGGCCGGTCAACACCGTGTTCCAGAGCTACGCGCTCTTCCCGCACCTGACCATCTTCGAGAACGTGGCCTTCGGGCTGCGCCGACGCGGCATCCGCTCGGTCGACGACGAGGTGCTGCGGATGCTGTCCCTGGTGCAGCTCGACGGGTACGGCAACCGACGCCCCGCCCAGCTCTCCGGCGGCCAACAGCAACGGGTCGCGCTCGCCCGTGCGTTGATCAACCGGCCGCAGGTGCTGCTGCTCGACGAGCCGCTGGGCGCACTCGACCTGAAGCTGCGCCGGCAGATGCAGATCGAGCTGAAGCGGATCCAGACCGAGGTCGGCATCACCTTCGTGCACGTCACCCACGACCAGGAGGAGGCCATGACCATGGCCGACACCGTCGCGGTGATGAACGCCGGCCGGATCGAGCAGCTCGGCGCGCCGGCCGACATCTACGAGTTCCCGGCCACCGCGTTCGTGGCGAACTTCCTCGGCCAGTCCAACCTCCTCGCCGGCGAGGCCGCCGGCACCAGCGGCGGCGACGTCGCGGTGACGGCGCACGGCGCGCGCTTCTCGGTGCCCGCCGGCCGGTCACGGGCCGACCGGGGCCCGGTCCACCTGGGGGTACGCCCGGAGAAGCTGCACCTGGTCGGCTCCGCCGACCAGGTGCCCGCCGGGCATCAGCACGTCGCCGGGGTGGTCACCGATGCCTCCTATGTGGGAGTCAGCACCCAGTACCTGCTGCGTACCGGCTGGGGCACCGAGCTGTCGGTCTTCGCGGCCAACAGCGGAACGTCGACGCGGGTGCCGCTCGGCAGCGTGGCGGTGGCGTACTGGGATCCGCGGCACGCGTTCCTGCTGCCCCGGGAGGCCGCCGACACCGACCGGACGTCGCCGGTGCTCGACGAGCCGGTGGGTGCGTCGTCGTGACCCTTCTGGCCCCCACCGGACCCGGGCAGGCGCCGCCCGCGCCGCCGGCAGCCCGGTCCGGGCGGCACCGGCTCATGCCGTACCTGCTGTTGCTGCCCGGCGCGGCCTGGCTGCTGATCTTCTTCGGTGTGCCGCTGGTGCAGCTCGCGGCGGCCAGCCTGTACGACCCCAGCGGCTCGCTCTCCACCGGGTACGCGCTGACCTGGGCGTTCGGCAACTACCCGGACGTGCTGCAGGCGTACTGGCCGCAGTTCCTGCGCTCGTTCGGCTACGCCGGTCTGGCGCTGGTGCTGGCGCTGCTGCTGGGCTACCCGCTGGCGTACGCCATCGCGCAGAAGGCCGGCCGGTGGAAGAACCTGCTGCTGGTCTGCGTGGTCGCGCCGATGTTCACCAGCTTCCTGGTCCGCACGTTGGCCTGGAAGACCATCCTGTCGGACAACGGTGCGCTCGTCGGCCTGCTGCGCGACGTGCACCTGCTGGCCCCGGACGGCCGGTTGCTGGCGACCCCGTTCGCGGTGGTGCTCGGCCTGACGTACAACTTCCTGCCCTTCCTGGTGCTGCCGCTGTACGCGAGCCTGGAACGGCTGGACCACCGGCTGCTGGAGGCGGCCACCGACCTGTACGCGAGCCCGATGCAGGCGTTCCGTCGGGTGACCCTGCCGCTGTCCATGCCCGGCCTGGTCGCCGGCACGCTGCTGTTCTTCATTCCCGCCAGCGGTGACTACATCAACGCCGAACTGCTCGGAACCCCGAAGGAATACATGATCGGCAACGTCATCGACTCGGCGTTCCTGGTCCGGCTGGACTACCCGCAGGGCGCCGCGCTGTCGTTCCTGCTGATGGCGGCGATCCTCGCGGTGGTCCTCGGTTACCTGCGCAGGGCCGGCACGGAGGAGGTCCTCTAAATGCGGCTCTCGCGTTGGCTGGCCGACCGCTGGGTGATGATCGTGGCGCTGCTGGTGCTCGGCTACCTGGCGCTGCCGATCCTGGTGGTGGCCGGGCTGTCGTTCAACCGCCCGTCGAGCCGACTGTCGTACGACTTCAACGAGTTCACCCTGGACAACTGGCGGCAGCCGTGCGCCACGTCGGACATGTGCGACGCGGTCGTCCGCAGCGTGCAGATCGGCTTCATCGCCACCGTGGTCGCCACCGTGCTCGGCACCCTGATGGCGTTCGCGCTGGTCCGGCACCGCTTCCGCGGACGGTCCGGCATCAACGTGCTGATCTTCCTGCCGATGGCCACCCCGGAGCTGGTGATGGGCACGTCGCTGCTGGCTCTCTTCGTCTCCGCCGGGGTGCCGCAGGGCTTCTGGACCATCGTGATCGCGCACGTGATGTTCTGCGTCTCGTTCGTGGTGGTCACGGTCAAGGCACGGCTCGCCGGGATGGACCGGCGGCTGGAGGAGGCCGCCATGGACCTCTACGCCAGCGAGTGGCAGACCTTCCGACGGATCACCCTGCCGCTGGTGCTGCCCGGCATCGTGGCCGCCGCGCTGCTGGCCTTCTCGTTGAGCTTCGACGACTTCATCATCACGAACTTCAACGCCGGCACCACTGTCACGTTCCCCATGTACGTCTGGGGCGCTGCCCAGCGGGGCATCCCACCGCAGGTCAACGTGATCGGCACCGCGATGTTCGCGATCGCGCTGCTGCTGGTCGGGCTCAGCTCACTGCGCGGTCGGCGGGCCCGCCGCGCCAACCTGCTGGCCGGCCCGGCGCAGGCCCCTCCGGCACGCCGTACGTCATGACCCTTCCGCATACCGGCAGGGCGCTCGCCGACGCGGCGCCCGTGCCCTACTGGCTGGACCGCCCGGACCGCCCCGACCCGCTGCCGCCACTCGTCGGCCAGCAGACCGCCGATCTGCTGGTGATCGGCGGCGGCTACAGCGGTCTGTGGGCCGCGCTGCTGGCCAAACAGGCCGACCCCGACCGTGACGTGCTGCTGGTCGACGCCGGGACCTGCGGCTGGGCCGCGTCCGGGCGTAACGGCGGGTTCTGCGCCGCCTCGCTCACCCACGGGCTGGCCAACGGCGTCGACCGGTTCCCCGACGAGGTCGGCGAACTGGAACGCCTCGGCCGGGAGAACCTGGACGCCATCGCCGCCACCGTCGCCGAGTTCGGCATCGACTGCGACTTCGAGCGCACCGGCGAACTGGCCGTCGCTGTCGAGCCGTACCAGTTGGCCGGGCTCGCCGACGACGCCGAGCTGGCCGGCCGGTACGGCCACCAGGTGCGACTGCTGGACCGCGACGAGGTGCGCGCCGAGGTCAACTCGCCGACGTACCTGGGCGGGATGTTCGACTCCGAGCGGGTGGCCATGGTGGACCCGGCGAAGCTGGTCTGGGGGCTGCGCCGCGCCTGCCTCGACCTCGGCGTACGCGTCCACGAGCACACCCGGGTCACCGGTCTGCGCGCCGACGGTGCCGCTCTGCACGCGGCGACCACCGGCGGGTCGGACGCCGCGCCCGGCTCGGTGCGGGCCCGACGAATCGTGCTGGCCACCAACGCCTTTCCGCCGCTGTTGCGCCGGCTGCGGGCGTACCTGGTGCCGGTCTACGACCACGTGCTGATGACCGAGCCGCTCACCCCGGCCCAGCGCGACGCGATCGGCTGGCGCAACCGGCAGGGGCTGGCCGACACCGGCAACCAGTTCCACTACTACCGGATCACCGCCGACGGGCGGATCCTCTTCGGTGGCTACGACGCGGTCTACCACTACGGCAACCGGGTCGCGCCGGAGCTGGAGCAGCGCCACGCCACCTTCACCGCGCTCGCGACGCACTTCTTCACCACGTTCCCGCAGCTCGCCGATGTGCGCTTCAGCCATCGCTGGGGCGGCGTCATCGACACCTGCACCCGGTTCTGCCCGTTCTTCGGCACCGCGTACGGAGGTCGGCTGGCGTACGCCGCCGGTTACACGGGCCTCGGCGTCGGGGCCACCCGCTTCGGCGCCCGGGTGCTGCTCGACCTGCTGGCCGGCGGGGACACCCCGCTGACCCGGCTCGACCTGGTCCGCCGTAAGCCACTGCCGTTCCCGCCGGAACCCCTGCGCGCGATCGGCATCAATCTCACCCGCTGGTCACTGGCCCGCGCCGACGCGCGCGAGGGCCGGCGCGACCTCTGGCTCCGTACTCTCGATCGTTTCGGTTTGGGGTTTGATTCCTGATGCGTGTCCTCCTCGTCGGCGCCGGTGGCGTCGGCTCCGCCGCCGTAGCCATCGCCGCCCGACGGACCTTCTTCGAGACGATGGTGGTCGCCGACCACGACGTCGGTCGCGCCGAGCGCGCGGTCGCCGGGCACGGCGACCGGTTCGTCGCGGCCCAGGTGGACGCCTCCTCGGTCGACGCGGTCGCCGCACTCTGCCGGGAGCACCGGATCACCCACGTGCTCAACGCCGTCGACCCGCGCTTCGTCATGCCGATCTTCGACGGCGCGTTCGCGGCGGGCGCGGACTACCTGGACATGGCCATGTCGCTGTCCCACCCGCATCCCGTGCGGCCCTACGCCGAGACCGGGGTGAAGCTCGGCGACGACCAGTTCGCGGTCGCCGACCGCTGGGCGGCGGCCGGTCGGCTGGCGCTCGGTGGCATCGGCATCGAGCCGGGCCTGTCGGACATCTTCGCCCGCTACGCCGCCGACGAGCTGTTCAGCGAGATCGACGAGATCGGTGTCCGCGACGGCGCGAACCTCACCGTGGACGGCTACGACTTCGCGCCCTCGTTCTCCATCTGGACCACCATCGAGGAGTGTCTGAACCCGCCGGTCATCTGGGAGGCCGACCGCGGCTGGTACACCACACCGCCGTTCAGCGAGCCGGAGGTGTTCGACTTTCCGGCGGGAATCGGGCCGGTGGAGTGCGTCAACGTCGAGCACGAGGAGGTGCTGCTCATCCCGCGCTGGGTCAAGGCGAAGCGGGTCACCTTCAAGTACGGCCTCGGCGACGAGTTCATCGAGGTGCTCAAGACGCTGCACACGCTCGGCCTGGACTCCACGAAGCCCGTCTCCGTCCGGGGCACCCCGGTCTCTCCCCGGGACGTGGTCGCGGCCTGCCTGCCCGACCCGGCCACCCTGGGCGACCGGATGCGCGGCAAGACCTGCGCGGGCACGTACGTGACCGGCCTCGGCAAGGATGGCGCGCCGCGCAGGGTCTACCTGTACCACGTGGTGGACAACGAGTGGTCGATGCGGGAGTACGGCCATCAGGCGGTGGTCTGGCAGACCGCGGTCAACCCGGTGGTTGCCCTGGAGTTGCTCGCCACCGGCGCGTGGTCCGGCGTCGGCGTGCTCGGCCCGGAGGCGCTGCCCCCGATGCCATTCCTCGACCTGCTGAGCGCCTACGGCTCGCCGTGGGGAATGGAGGAGCGATGAGCCGCTGCACTGTGCCGCTGGCATAGGCGGTCAGCGATTCGCGGCTTTCCCGGGGCCCGCGTCCTGGCCGGATTCTGCGTAGAGTGCGCCCGTGTTGAACGGTCTGAACGAGATCAACTGGGCGGATCTCCTCCACGCGTACGGCCCGGCGGAGGACACCCCCGACCTGCTGCGGGCGATGGCCTCGGCCGACGAGGACGAGGCGGACGAGGCCCTCGACGGGTTCGTGGGCAGCGTCTTCCACCAGGGCACCGTCTACCCCGCCACGGTGCCGGCCGTGCCGTTCCTGGCGGAGCTGGCATCGACCGCCCCGCACCAGCGGGCGTCGATCCTCGCCACCGTCGGCATGCTCGCCGACCGGCACCACGCCTACGGCGACGAGGAGGAGGAGGTCCGCGAGGCGGTACGCGCTCAGGCGGACCGCTTCCCGGCGCTGCTCGACGATCCCGACCCCGAGATCCGGACGTACGCGGCGTACACGGTGGCACAGTGCGGCGACCGCCTTCCGGCCGCGCTGTTGCGGGACCGGTGGGCGATTGAGACGGATGTGGCCGTTCGTGCCTCGATGGCGCTGGCGCTCGGGCTACGCGACGCGGCCGCTTCCGCCGATCTGCTGGCCGGCGCGCTGCTCGGCGGCGAACCACCGGTACGCGTCGCCGCCGCCGTCGCGCTGCTGCGGGCCGGCCTGCCCTGGCCCACCGGCGCGGTCACGGCCCTCGCCGACGTGGTCGGCGACGAGGCGGAGCTCGACTACGTGTGGCAGCGGCACGGCGAGGCGCTCGACGAGGTGACGCTCGAAGCCGGCGACGACGTGGTGGCCGACCTGTGCGCGCGGCTGCTGGACGCCGGGCCGGATGCCCGTCGTGCCGCCCTCTACGCGATGGGCGTGCGGATCCGGGCACGCCGTTCCGCGCCGGGCCTGTTGCTGCCCCTGCTGGACCGGGTGCTCGACGACCCCGACGAGCGCGTCCGCCACAACGCCGTCGGTCTGCTGCGCCTGGCTGGTGCCGGTGCCGGACCGTACGCCGATCAACTCGCCCGGATCGCCGCCGGCTACCCGGAGGTGGCCGGCTCGGTCTCCATCACCGCGCCGCGCCGGGCGGTGGAGACCCTGGCGATGCTGGCCGACCCGCGCTGGATCGAGCCCGTCTGTGCTGCATGGACGGCGGGGGAGGACGTGCGGCTGCCGGTCGCCGAACCGCCGTTCGATCCGGCGTTGCTGGCCGTCGCCCGGAAACGGCTCGCCGCCGGCGGGCCGACCTTGCTGGTCGCCGGGCTGGCCACGCTCCTCGGACGGTGGGGACCGGCTGCGGCGGCCGCCACACCGGAGCTGACCGCCGTGCTGGCGGTAGCGCCGGTCCAGGTGACGGCCGCGCTGGCCGCGATCGGGGTGCTTCCACCGGTGGCCGTACCGGAGGCTCGGGCCGCGGCGTCGGCCGGCGACATTCCGTCCGGGTTGGCATTGTGGCGCAGCACCGGTGAATCCGAGCCGCTGGTGGCGGCCGTCGGGGCGCACCTCGACCAGGGCCGGAACGCCAACGACCGCCAGCTGGTACTGCTGGTCGAGGAGGCACCGGAGGCGCTCGGGGCGCTCGCCCCCAGGCTGCGTCCCTACCTGACCGGCGTGGCCCTGCCCACGTACCCGGAGCGGCACCTACAGATGGTGGCGGCCCGGATCGTCCACGCGGCGACCGGTGACGTCGCGGCCATCCTGCCCACCGTCCGGGCGGTGCTGGCCGGCGGTGACCTGCCCGCCCGGGCCGCCGCCGAACTGGCCGCCCTGCTGGGCGAGCCGGGGCTGGAGCCGGTGCTGCGAGACCTCCTTTCCGACCAGTGGGCCCGGGTGTCCGCGGTGCGTGCGCTCTGGCGACTCGGGGTGCCGGCGGACGAGCTCGCCCCGGTGCTGATCCGCGCCATCGAGGACGAATACGGTTCGCGGGACGCCCTGCCGCTGCTGCTCGAGATGGGCGCACGCAACGCGCTGCCGGCCCTCCGGGACCTCGCGGAGCGGGATCGCCGCGTCATCACCGCCGGGATCGAGGACGACACCGTGTGGGACGACGAGCGTTTCCAGCGTGACCTGCGTGCCGCCGTCGCCACCCTGACCGACTGAGGAGGTCGGCGAGCGGGTCAGCCATCGGGCGACCTTCTCGGCCCCCATCGTGACGCCGTGGGGACCTTCTCGGCTCCCATCGTGACGCCGTGGGGATTGGAGGAGCGATGAGGCGGTACGGGCCGGCGATGGCGCTGACCAGTGCGGTGACGTCAAACCGACAGGTGGTCCGACGTCCGGGGTCATCATCGGCGTATTGCCCGCAGGATGAAGCACTGTGCGTGGTTTGCGGTTTTGATCCCGAGCTGAGGATGCACAATCGGCCCCGCCGGTCCAGCCGAGCGGGTGGCCGGCGTGCCGACCCGTCGCCAGGGTGAAAACGGTCGGTGGCGGGGCCCGTGCCCACCGAACCTGCTTCCCAGGGCGAACGGCGAAGCTGACGAACGCGACGGTGGATATTGCAGGCAGTATTTGCGACGACACTCATCGCCGTGACGATGCAACCACCGCCGAATCCCGGCCCGCCGCACGTGCCGTCGTTCGGTCCCGGGACCCAATCGCCCGCCGCTCCGAACTGGTTCCACCGGGCCGCTCCCGCCAGTCGCGCCGCCGTGATCCTCGGCTCGGTTGCCCTGTCGGTCCTGCTGCTCTGCTGCGCCGGCACCGCGATCGTGTCTGCGCTTGGCGGAGAACCGACGCCCACCCGGACCGGTACCGCGGCCGAGCAGGCGCAGCAGCCCATCGTGGCGGCGCCCGCCGACCCGACCGAGGAGGCCCCCGCGCAGGAGGTGTCGCCGATTGCCGCGCCCTCCACTCCGGTCTCGCCGATCCCGTCCAGCGCGGCGCCCGTGGTGCAGGTGACGACCGTGACGGAGCAGACCGCGATCCGATACGGCGAGAGGACCGTCAAGGACTCGTCCCTGGCCGAGGGCAAGCGGGTCGTCCGGACCAAGGGCGTCAACGGTGTGAAGACCCTGACGTACGAGGTGACCACCACGGACGGGGTACGGACAGGCAAGAAGCTCGTGAAGTCCGTCGTGACGAAGCAGCCGGTGACCCAGGTTGTCGCCGTCGGCACCAAGCAGCCGCAGTCGTCGAATTGCGACCCGAACTACACCCCCTGCGTCCCGATCGCCAGCGACGTCGACTGCGCGGGCGGCAGTGGTAACGGTCCCGCCTACGTCCGCGGCCCGGTCAGCGTGATCGGCAGTGACATCTACGACCTGGACCGCGACGGCGACGGCACCGCCTGCGACTAGCGCCGCCCCCCACCCCGCCCCCGCCCCCGCCCCCCCGCCCCCGCCCCCGCCCCGCGCGATCTTGCACTTTCTGCGCTCACCTTCCGTCCATATGGGACATATCTCCGACAGGAAGTGCAAGATCGCCGGGAGAAGGGGACGCGGTGCGGGCGTGATTAGCACGGGAGAGGGCGGGCGGGGGGTTGTCCACAGGTGGGCTTGTTTTCCACAGGTGGTCGTTGGGGGGCAGGTTCTTGGGGCTTCGGGTGGTCAGCCTGCTGTCATGGCTACTCAGTTGTGGCGCACTGACGCGCTGATGCGGGAGCTCACCGTGGGCCGGATCCGTACCCGGCTCGGCCGCGAGGAATTGTTCCGGGTGCGCAGAGGGGTCTACGCCGACCATCCCTGCGGCGACGATGACGAACTGCGTGCACTGATGCTCCGCCTGCCCGACGGGGCGATGTTGGCAAGGCAGAGTGCCGCCCGCCGACATGGCTTCGGGGTGCTGCGCGAAGACCTGATCCACATCCAGTTACCCGCCGAGGTGCCGAAGCCGCGCCTGCCCGGCGTGGTCGTACATCGGACGGTTCTACCCGTTCGGCCGGTCGTCGTCGGAGGCCTGCCCTGCGTACCGGCGGCCCGCTGTGCCGTTGACCTGGCCCGCGCGGTTCGGCGGCTCGACGCACTACCGGTACTCGATGCTGCGCTCCGGTCGGGCGTGGTAACCCAGGATGATTTGGTGGCGGAGGTCTCAGCTCACAATGCGTTGCGTGGCGTCCGCCAGGCCCGGCAGCTCATACCGCTGGCGGACGGCCGGGCGGAGTGCCGACAGGAGAGTCAACTACGACTGATCCTGATCGACGGAGGACTGCCACCACCGGAGCCGCAAGTCTGGGTGACCGACCGCTGTGGCATCCCTCTCTACCGGCTCGACCTGGGCTACCGCGAGCGTCGGATCGGCATTGAGTACGACGGACTGTCGCACCTGGACCGTGACCGGCTCAGGTACGACCGGGAGCGGGTCAACTGGCTGGATGCCGCCGGTTGGCGAATGCGCTATTTCACCGACCGTGATCTCTACCGCCGCCCCCAACACATCAACGCCACCATCCGTGCTGCCCTCTCCTGACCCGCCTCACCCCACGCCATCGATCTTGCGCTTTCTGTCAGGGTAAGTGCCTCAGAAGGGGCATTTCGGCGACATTAAGTGCAAGATCGCCGGGGCGGGGCGGGGCGGGGCGGGGCGGGGCGGGGCGGGTGGAGTGGGGTGGGGTGGGGGCTGGCTTGGGGTCATGGTGGCGAGGGGGTCGTGGGAGCCTTCGTGAGGCGAGTCACCGCCGATAGCCAACCGCCGGGGTCGCCGAGGACGGATGGCGCAGACAGCATGGCGCGGGGACGAAGCGGGCGGCGCCTGGGTTGCGGGGGTTTGTCCGTCACGCGTTGCCGTGGAGGATGGCTTCGGCGGGTGCTTACAGAACCCTTAACCCTGGCCTGCAACGGTATGCCGGGTAGCCGAACTCGGGGGAGCGGACATCGTGCGGGTGCTGGTGGCGGACGACGAGCGGTTGTTGGCGGACATGGTGGCCGAAGGGCTGCGCCGCCTCTCGATGGCTGTCGATGTCTGCTATGACGGCGACGGTGCGCTGGAGCGGATCGGAGTGAACCGCTACGACGTGGCGGTACTGGACCGGGACATGCCCGGGCACACCGGCGACGAGGTGTGTCGCAGCATCACCGACTCACAGGTCGGCACGCGGGTGCTGCTGCTCACCGCGGCGGCCGGCATCCGGGACCGGGTGGAGGGGCTCGGTCTCGGCGCGGACGACTACCTGACCAAGCCGTTCGCCTTCGCCGAGCTGGTCGCCCGGGTACAGGCGCTCGGTCGACGATCCACCCCGGCGTTGCCGCCGGTGCTCGCCCAGGACGGCCTGGTGCTGGACGTCGGCCGGCACGTCGCCACCCGGGACGGCCGCCCGCTCGCGCTGAGCCCGAAGGAGTTCGCCGTACTGCACGTGCTGCTGCGCGCGAACGGTCAGGTGGTCAGCGCCGAGGAGCTGCTGGAGCAGGCCTGGGACGAGTTCGCGGACCCGTTCACCAACACCGTACGGGTCACGGTGATGACCCTGCGCAAGAAGCTCGGCGATCCCCCGGTCATCCACACGCTTCCGAAGGCCGGCTACCGCATCGGTGGCGCGGCGTGAGTTGGACGCCCCGACGTCGGGTGCTGCTGGTGGGCCTGCTGGCACTGCTGGCCGGGCCGGTGCTGCCGGCGGTCGGCAGGTGGCTGTACGAGGTGATCTGGGTCCGTGGCCAGCAGGCCTGCGACCTACCGGTGCCCGGGCTGCTGACAATATGCGCCAACGTGCGCCCAGCGGCGTTCGTGCTGCCCGTGTTGGCCGTGCTGTTCGTGGTCCTGGCCACCCTGGTGGCGCTCTGGTTTGGCGCGGTGTGGTGCCTACGCCCGGTTCGTGACCTGGCCGGGCCGATCGGCCACGTCGGGCCGCAGAACCTCGGTCACCGGATCCGGCCCCGGGGCCGTGACGAGCTGGCCCGGCTGTCCCGCGCGATCGACGAGATGATGGAGCGGATCTCCGCCGGGTACGAGGGGCAGCGGCGGTTCGCCGCGAACGCCTCGCACGAGCTGCGTACTCCGCTGGCGGTGCAGCGGACGCTCATCGAGGTCGGCATGGCACGGGCGCTCAGCGGCGAGCAGCTGGAGCTGTTGACCGGCCAGCTGTTGGAGACCAACGAGCGCAACGAGCGGCTGATCGAGGGTCTGCTCGCGCTCAGCGAGAGCGACCAGGGCCTGCGCTCGCGGATACCGCAGCGCCTCGACGCGATCGTCGAGGCGGTGCTCGCCGGCTACCGGGACCGCGCCCGGGAGGCCGGGGTCACCATCGACACCCAACTCGTACCCCGGGTCGTCGTCGGTGAGCGGGTGCTGCTGGAGCGCCTGATCACCAACCTGGTGGAGAACGGAATCAAGTACAACCGGCGCGGCGGTTCGCTGACCGTCGTGGTGGGCGGCGCGCCCGCGCTGTCCGTGGTCAACACCGGTCAGCCCGTGCCGGCCGAGGCGGTGGCCGGTCTCTTCGAGCCGTTCCGTCGGCTCGCCCGGGACCGCACCTCGCACGGCGGAGGCGCCGGTCTGGGCCTGGCCATCGCCCGCTCGATCACTCAGGCGCACGACGGCATCATCGCGGCCGTGCCCGCTGAGAACGGCGGCCTGCGGGTCGACGTCCAGCTACCCAACCCGAATTAGCGCTCCCACCCGTCCCCGGGGTCCGCGTACCGCTGGATCCCGCCTGTGGTGTGCCCGAGAGGAGAGACGATGTCACGCACCGTTGGCCAGGTCCGGGCCGATGTCGAGGAGGCCGCCCGCTGGCTCGCCGGCCGGGTGCTCCGCACACCCGTGCTGCGGTCCCCGGTGATCGACGAGCTGGCCGGGGCTCGCGTCCTGTTCAAGGCGGAGAACCTCCAGAACGGCGGCTCGTACAAGATGCGCGGCGCGTTGCGGGCGGTTGGCCGGCTCGCCGCGGCCGGCCACACCGGGGTGATCGCGCAGAGCACCGGCAACCACGCGGTGGCGGTGGCGTTGGCGGCGCGGGAGCACGGACTCGCGGCGACCGTGGTGCTACCGGTCGACGCGGCACCGACGAAGGTCGACCGGGCCCGCGCGGCGGGTGCCCGGGTGGTGCTCGCCGGCACCGCCGTCGAGGAGCGGGTGGCGGTGGCCAACGGGCTCAGTGACGAGAGTGGCCACCCCGTCATCGACGCGTACGACCACCCGGACGTCATCGCCGGGCAGGGCACCGCCAGCCTGGAGCTGATCGAGGAGGCCGAGCGCGGGGGCACACCGCTGGACGCTCTGGTCGTACCGGTCGGTGGTGGCGGCGGGGTCGCGGGCGCCTGCCTGGCCGCCGCCGACACCGGCATCGCGGTGTACGGCGTGGAGCCGGTGGGTTGTGACTCGCTCGCCCGCAGCCTGGCGGCCGGTGAACGTGTCCCGGTCGCGCCGGCGCCCACGATCGCTGATGGGTTGCGGCCCTCGTGCGTGGGGGAGTTGCCGTTCGCCATCGTGCGGAACGCACTACGTGGAGTGGTCCGGGTCGACGACGACGAGATCGCGGCGGCGTTCCGGCTGATCCTGATGGAACTCAAGGTGCTCGCCGAGCCGTCCGGGGCGGCCGGACTGGCTGGCGCGCTCCGGCTCGCCGCCACGGACGGTCGGCGGCGGACGGTCGGCGTGGTGCTGACCGGCGGAAACGTGGAGGCGGCGCTGGTGGCCCGGTTGGCGGTCCAGCGGTCCGCCGACGATACGACAGTGGAAGGGGTGGCGGCGTGAGCGCCCCAACTCGGATCGGGATTCTGTACGGTGGCCCGTCGGCGGAGCACGAGGTGTCCTGCGCCTCCGCGCTCGGGGTGGCCCGGGCACTCGCCGGCGGCGGGTACCGCACGGTCGCCATCGGCGTCACCCGCAGCGGCGGCTTTCGGCTGATGCCCGACGCGCTGCTGGCCGAGCTGCGCGACCGGCCGGCCGGCGAGCGGGCCATCGACGACCGTCTGACGGTGACCGGGCCGGCCGTCGAGTTGCGGGCCGGCCCGCGTCCGGGCGTCGTGCAGGTGTCCGCCGGTAACGCCCCTGGCGCGGTGCACGCCGAGCTGGACGTGATCTTCCCGGCGCTGCACGGCCCGTTCGGTGAGGACGGCGTGGTGCAGGGGCTGCTGGAGTCGCTGAACGTGCCGTACGTCGGGTGCGGGATCCTCGCCTCGGCGGTGGGCATGAACAAGGTGGCGATGAAGCGGGCGCTGCGCGCCGAGGGCATCCCCGTCACCCCGTACGTCGCGTTCGACGCGCACACCTACCGGGCGGCCGACGACCCGGAGAAGCTGGTGCTCGGGTTGCGCCGGCCGCTGTTCGTCAAGCCGGCCAGCATGGGTTCCTCGATCGGCATCTCCCGCGTCGGCGAGGGCGACGACCTGGCCACCGCCGTGGAGGGGGCGCTCCGCCACGACCAGCTCGTCATGGTCGAGCAGGGGGTCACCGGCCGGGAGTTGGAGTGCGCGGTGCTCGGCGGATGGCGCCCCGAGTCGTCGGCGGTCGGCGAGGTACGGGTCGTCGGCGGCTGGTTCGACTACCAGCAGAAGTACTTCGGCGACGCCGACCCGATGATCGTCCCCGCCGTGCTGCCGGACGAGGTGACCGAGCGGGTCCGTGAGCTGTCCCTGCGGGCGTTCGCCGCGATCGGCGGTTGGGGCCTGGCTCGGGTCGATTTCCTCTACGACGAGACGACCGGCGAGCTGTACGTCAACGAGTTGAACACCATGCCCGGCTTCACCGCGCACTCGATGTACCCGAAGGTGTGGGCCGCTGCCGGCGTCGGTTACCGGGAGGTGGTGGACCGACTTGTCGCGTTGGCCCGTACCCGGCACGCGGAACGGTCGGCGACCACTGTGGGGAGTATCCGATGATCCTGCTTTCCGATCCCCGGGTGGCGGCCGTGCCCAGCGCCGACGACGGCGACCCGCTGATGGACCTGCGTGAGCTGCCGGAACTGCGGCTCGACGGCCGCGCGGCCGACCCCGCGGGGGCGTACGCCCGGCTGCGCGCCGGAGTCGTGGAGCGCCTGCTGGCCGCGCAGCGTGCCCTGCCCGGCGGGATGCGCCTGCTGGTCGTCGAGGGCTACCGGCCGTACCAGGCGCAACTGGCCATCTTCACCGGCTACCGGGACGAGTTGCGCCGCCGACACCCGGACTGGTCCCCCGAGCGGCTGCACCGGGAAACCACCAAGTTCGTCTCGCCGGTCGAGGTTGCCCCGCACAGCACGGGCGGGGCGGTGGATCTGACGCTGTGCACCGACGACGGCGTGGAACTGGATCTGGGCACGGCCATCGACGCCACCCCGGAGGACAGCGACGACGCCTGCTTCACCGACGCGCCCGCCATCGGCGCCACCGCCCGCCGGCACCGGCAGATCATGGTGGCGGCTCTCGGCGGTGCCGGGATGGTGAACTACCCGACCGAGTGGTGGCACTGGTCGTACGGGGACCGCTACTGGGCGCTGATCACCGGTGCGCCACACACCCGGTACGGGCCGGTGGACCTGTCCGCCGCACGATCGGTACCCGTGCCGGCTGAACGGTAGGGCGCTCCCGTCCGTACCAGGCGGTGAAGGACACCACCGAGGACGGGAGTGACGGCGATGAGGGTGCAGCGCAGGCACGTGCTGGCGGCGACCGTGGCGGTGCTCGCCGCGGCGGGTGTGGCGGTGGGGACGAGCTTCGGGTTCGCCGACACCGCCCCGGCGCGGTCGTCCGTCTGCTCCGGCTCGGTCACCTTCTCGGCGGAGGGTGGGGCGCCTGCGGCGACCAGCGACCGGTTCCCGGTGGGGACCCGGCTGCGGGTGACCAACCTGGACAACAACCGGGCGGCCACGGTGACGGTGACCGGCCCGTCGGGGAGTTGCGTGCTGCTCAACGCCACCGCCATGGAGCTGGTCCGGGAGCCCGGGAAGAACGTGATCCGCCGCAACGTCGTCGAGCGCCTCGACGGCGCGGCACCGCCCGTCGGCGCTCCGGCCCCCGGCACGGTCCGCCCCGGCGCCGCGTCGCCGGGCGCATCCGGACCGGCGCCCCGCTCGGCGTGCTCGGGAGCGATCACCTTCTTCGAGGAGGCGGCCGGGCCGGCGGCGACCAGCGGGCAGTTCCCGGTGGGCACCCGGCTGCGGGTGACCAACCTGGACAACAACCGGGCGACGACGGTGACGGTGACCGGCCCGTCGGGGAGTTGCGTGCTGCTCAACTCCGCCGCGATGGACCAGATCCGCGAGCCGGGCAAGAACCTGGTCCGCCGCAACACGGTCGAGGTGCTGCGCTGACACTGCCGTCGGGAAGGGGCACCTCGTGACGAGGTGCCCCTTCCCTCGGTCAGCCGAAGGCGGCGTCGAGGATGTCGGCGCCTCGGGTCAGGTGGGCGTCGGAGATCACCAGCGGGGGCAGGAAACGCAGGACGTTGCCGTAGGTGCCACAGGTCAGGGTGAGCAGACCAGCGGCGTGACACGCGGCCGAGATCGTCGCGGTGGCGACCGGGTCAGGGGTCAGCGTGCCGGGCCGCACCAGCTCCACGGCGAGCATCGCGCCGCGACCGCGTACCTCGGCGATCCGGGGGTCCCGCTCGGCGACGGCCCGCAGCCGGGGGGCCAGCACGGACTCGATCCGGCGGGCCGCGGCGGCCAGGTCCAGCTCGTGCATGGTCTCGATGGTCGCCAGCGCGGCGGCGCAGGCGATCGGGTTGCCACCGTACGTGCCGCCGAGCCCGCCGACGTGCACCGCGTCCATCAGCTCGGCCCGGCCGGTCACCGCCGCCAGCGGCAGGCCACCGGCGATGCCCTTGGCCAGGGTGACCAGGTCGGGCTCGACACCCTCGTGCTGACAGGCGAACCAGTCGCCGGTACGGCAGAAGCCGGTCTGGATCTCGTCCGCGACGAACACCACCCCGGCCGCCGTCGCCCAGGCTCGCAGCGCCGGTAGGAAACCCGGCGCGGGCACCACGAAGCCACCCTCACCCTGGATCGGCTCGATGAGCAGCGCGGCGACGTTCTCCGCACCGACCTGCTTCTCGACCATCTCGATCGCCCGTGCCGCGGCCTCCGCACCAAAGAGCCCACCGTCGCGCAGCGGGTACGACATCGGTACCCGGTAGATCTCCCCGGCGAACGGCCCGAACCGGTGCTTGTACGGCATGTTCTTCGCGGTCAGCGCCATGGTCAGGTTGGTCCGGCCGTGGTATGCGTGGTCGAAGACCACCACCGCCGGTCGTCCGGTGGCGTGCCGGGCGATCTTGACGGCGTTCTCGACCGCCTCGGCACCGGAGTTGAACAGCGCGGAGCGCTTCTCGAAACCGCCCGGCGTCAGCGCGTTGAGCTGCTCGCACACCGCCACGTACGACTCGTACGGCGCGACCATGAAACACGTGTGGGTGAACCGCTCGACCTGCGCCCGGACCGCCTCGACCACCTTCGGAGCGGAGTTGCCGACGCTGGTCACGGCGATGCCGGCGGCGAAGTCGATCCACTCCCGGCCGTCGACGTCGGTGAGCGTCCCGCCACCCGCGCTGTCCACGTAGGACGATATGGCGCTGCCGACGCCCCGGGCGACCGCACCACCACGCCGCTTGTGTAGCTCGTCAGATGTGGTCATGGGTCAGCTCTCGATGTTGTGCATGACGTGCTTGATCCGGGTGTAGTCCTCCAGGCTGTAGACCGAGAGGTCCTTGCCGTGCCCGGAGTGTTTGAAGCCGCCGTGCGGCATCTCCGAGACGAACGGGATGTGCGTGTTCACCCAGACGCAGCCGAAGTCCAGTCGCCGGGTCATCCGCATCGCCCGGCCGTGGTCCCTCGTCCAGACCGACGCCGACAGGCCATAGTCGACGCCGTTGGCCCAGCGCACCGCCTCGTCCTCGTCGGCGAAGCGCTGCACGGTGATGACCGGGCCGAACACCTCGTCCTGAATGATCTCGTCGGCCTGGCGCAGCCCGGAGACCACGGTGGGCGAGTAGAAGTAGCCGCGCTCACCCTGCCGGGAACCACCGGCCTGGATCGCCGCGTGGTCCGGCAGCCGGTCGACGAAACCGCTGACCCGGGCGAGCTGGTTGGCGTTGTTCAGCGGGCCGTAGAGCACGTCGGCGTCGTCCGGGGCCCCGGTCTTCGTGTTGCGGGCCTGCTCGGCGAGCGCCGCCACGAAGTCGTCGTGGATGCCCGGACCGGCCAGCACCCGGGTGGCCGCCGTGCAGTCCTGCCCGGCGTTGAAGTAGCCGCCCACCGCGATGGCCTCGGCCGCCGCCGCCACGTCCGCGTCGTCGAAGATCACCACCGGGGCCTTGCCGCCCAACTCCAGGTGGGTGCGCTTCAGGTCGGGGGCCGCCGCGGCGGCGACCTCCATGCCCGCGCGGGTCGAGCCGGTGATCGACACCAGCTGCGGGGTCGGGTGCGACACGAGGGTACGACCGGTGTCCCGGTCACCGCAGACCACGTTGAACACGCCCGGCGGAAAGAACTCGGCGGCGATCTCGGCGAGCAGCAGCGTCGACACCGGCGTGGTGTCCGACGGCTTGAGCACCACCGTGTTGCCGGCGGCCAGCGCCGGGGCGACCTTCCAGACCGCCATCATCAGCGGGTAGTTCCATGGGGTGACCTGGGCGCAGACACCGATGGGCTCGCGCCGCACGTACGAGGTGTGCCCGGCCAGGTACTCCCCGGCGGACCGTCCCTCCAACATCCGGGCCGCGCCGGCGAAGAACCGGAACTGGTCCACCGCCGGGGGAAGTTCCTCCTCGGCGGTGAGCTGGCGTGGTTTGCCGGTGTTACGGACCTCGGCGTCGACCAGCTCGGCCGCCCGCGCCTCCACGGCGTCGGCGAGCTTGAGCAACGCCCTCTGCCGCTCGGCGGGGGTGACGTCCCGCCAGCCCTCGAAGGCGGTGGCGGCGGCGCTCATCGCCGCGTCCACGTCGGCGGCGCCGGAGACCGGGGCCTGGGCGAACACCTCGCCCGTGCAGGGGTCGATCAGGTCGGCGTAGCCGCCATCGGCCGGGTCGACGTAGGAGCCGTTGACGAAGTTGCGCAGCTGTTGCTGGTCACTCATGACGGGATCACTCCGAGGGGCCGGGGGTGCACTCTGCGGCGGTTATCGCAATCTGTCTGCCATCTTCGCTACTGAATTCGCGGCAGACAAGGGTTCCGGCGACTGTTTCCGTCGACTGCTCTCTCGTCTACGCTGCTCGACGTGGAGCCCGCAGCCTTCTATGTCGCCTCCCGCCCCGCCTCCGGCGAGGGGGAGCTGACCGTCCACCACCCCTACGACGGCCGCCCGGTGGGGCGTACCACCCTCGCCACGAGCGACCAGGTCGAAGCCGCCATCGCCGCGGCCGCCAGGGTGGCCGCGCAGGCCGCGGCCCTGCCCGCGCACGCCCGCACGGCGGCCCTGGACCACGTGTCCCGGCGCCTCGCCGAGCGCGCCGAGGAGGTCGCCGCCCTGATCACCGCCGAGAACGGCAAACCGCTGAAATGGGCCCGCGCCGAGGTCGGACGGGCCGTCTCCACCTTCCGCTGGGCCGCCGAGGAGGCCCGCAGGTTCTCCGGGGAGTTGCAACGACTCGACACCGACCCGGCCGCCAGCGGGCGGATCGCGCTGGTCCGGCGGGTGCCGAAGGGGCCCGTCCTGGGCATCGCGCCGTTCAACTTTCCGCTCAACCTCGTCGCCCACAAGGTGGCGCCGGCCATCGCCGTCGGCGCTCCGATCATCGTCAAGCCCGCGCCCGCGACGCCCCTGTCCGCGCTGCTGCTCGGTGAACTGCTGGCCGAGACCGACCTCCCGGTCGGGATGTTCTCGGTGCTGCCGCTGCCCAACGAGCGCGCCGCCGAGCTGGTCGCGGACCCCCGGCTGCCGGTGGTGTCGTTCACCGGCTCCGGGCCGGTCGGCGCGGCCATCCGCCGCCAGGTGCCGGAGAAGCACGTGACGCTGGAGCTGGGCGGCAACGCGGCTGCGGTGATCTGTGCGGACTGGACGTCCGACGAGGACCTCACCTTCGCCGCGCAGCGCATCGCGATGTTCGCCAACTACCAGGCCGGCCAGTCGTGCATCGCCGTCCAGCGGGTGTACGTGCACCACACGCTCTACGCCGAGTTCCTGCCCCGGCTGCTGGCGGCGGTGGGTGGGCTGCGTACCGGAGACCCCACCTCCGAGCTGACCGACGTCGGGCCGATGGTGTCCGAGGACGCCGCCCGGCGCGTCGAGACGTGGGTGGCCGAGGCGGTCGCGGCCGGCGCCACCATCGAGGTGGGCGGTGCCCGCGACGGCGCGACGTACCCCCCGACCGTGCTCACCGGCGTGCCGGCCGACGCCAAGGTCGTCGCCGAGGAGGTCTTCGGGCCCGTGCTGGTGGTCGCCCCGGTCGCCGACGACCAGGCCGCGTTCGGCGCGGTCAACGACTCGGCGTACGGGTTGCAGGCCGGCGTGTTCACCCGGCGCCTCGACGTGGCCTTCTCCGCCGCCCGGACCCTGGAGGTGGGCGGGGTGATCGTCGGCGACGTGCCGTCGTACCGCGCCGACCAGATGCCGTACGGCGGGGTCAAGGGCAGCGGCGTCGGCCGGGAGGGGCTGCGCAGCGCGATGGACGACTACACCGAGCCCCGGGTCATGGTGCTGACCGGCCTCGCGCTCTAAGTCGGCCTCGCGCTCTAGTCGGCCTGCCAGGTGCCGTCGTCGCGTACCCGGGCGGGGGCGCGACCGAGCAGCAGAGTGGTCAGCGCGGCGTCGATGGTGTCGCCGAGGAACCACTCGCCGGCCTGGTCGAGCGCGAAGACCCGGCCGCGCTCGTCCACCGCCAGGATGCTGTCCTGCTGCTCGGTGCCGATGGGGAAGAGTCGTACGCCGAGCACCGCGCCGAAGTCCGCGAGTGTGTCGGCGGTGTGCGCGATCACGTGCGGCCGGATGTCGAAACGGGAGATCCACACCTGCTCGCCCCGGCCGCGCCGCGCACCGACCAGGCTGGGGAACGCGGTCAGCGCCTCCACGGCGGCCGGAAAGACCGCGTGCTGATGGGTCAGCCCCGACACCGCGGTGACATCCCGTACGGCCGCGGCAGCCATGATCTGGTCCCCGATGTGCGGTCGCCACCCGGCGGCGACCAGCGCGTTGGCGACCTCCGGTGGGAAACGCCCCGGATCCGGGTCGGGCTCTTTCGGCGCGCGCCAGGTTGTGGTGTAGGCCCGAGCCGACTCCGGCAACACGTTGGCGCGCACCAGGAAGGCGATGCACGAATCGCACGGCCGATCGGCGGGACCACCAGCTGGATCACCCGGCTCACGGATCCGGAAGATCTCGAACCGGGCGCCGTCCAGCAGTGCCGCTGCCTCGGCCCGACCCATCGGCGCGATGCCCTCGGCGGCCCGGCGGTGATCGTATTCGTGCAGTACGTCGGAGACCACGATCAGCTCGGCATGAGCCTCGCCGCCGCGGACCAGCTCGCCGGGCGGCAGCTGGTCCAGGTAGGTGCGGACGAGCGGGTGATGGTTCAGTGGGACGTCGCCCTTGGCGCCCTGGGCCGTCCAGATCCGCCCGTCGATGGTCAGATGCGCGGCGGTGTTCGGGGTGGGTAACCGATGGATCTCCCGAACCAGCAGACTCGACGGATCGACAGTGCGGGGAGCGGTCGGCCCCTCGGGCTGGCTGCGGCGGTACATCTCCGCCACCACCGTGCTCGGCACTCGGGGCCAGGTGGTGACCTTGCCGGTCTGCTTGTCGATCACGGTCGTCGGCAGGTCACCGGGGACCGTCCGTACTTCAGTGGGCACGACGGATGTGATGACGAAACCGAGGTCGAACTCGTCGACCATCGCCGTGCACTCGTGGCCGAGGCGCTGGGAGTCGCGGCGGGCCCAGGTGGCCGCAAGCTGCTCGGCCTGTTGACGGTCGATCACGCACTGAAACTACCGGACCACACGGATCGATGGCGGCCGGTATGGTTTCGCTCTACCGACGGTGACGGGAGGAGCGGCGGTGAGCGAACAGGTGGACCGCAGCGCCAATCGCGAGCTACGGGCCCGGTTCGACGACGTGTACGGGCAATACCAGCAGCTCAGGTCCGGTTTGGACAACCTGCAGGCGCGTCTCGCCGAGCTACGGGTGACCCGGCTGTCGGCCGACGGGCAGGTGACGGCGACCGTCGGCGCCCAGGGCCAGGTGATCGCGGTCGAGCTGACGCCGGCCGTCTACCGGGACCGGGACGCCGAGGCGCTCAGCCGAAAAATCACCGAAACGGTTCGCGCCGCCGCGACCGCCGCAGCAGACGCCACCCGCGCCCTGGTCGCCGAGAGCATGCCGGCCGGCTCCGGGTCGGTGGATTTCCTGCGTACCGGAGATTTCGCCGCACTGCTCGGCCGGGCCGACGCGGTGCTCGGCAGGGGTGAGGGGAAGGCATGACCGACGGGCAGCTCTGGCTCGATCCGTTCCGGGCCCGGCGGGGCGGTGCCGACCTGGCACTCGCCGGTGAGGCGGTGACGGCCCGTCGAGCGGCCGAGGGTGGTGCGATCGAGACCGCCAGCGGTGGCCGGCCATGGGGTCGCGACGACATCGGCGACGTGTTCGAGCGCAACTACCGCGGGTTCGAGCAGACCGTGCTGCGGGCCTGGGCGGGCGTCGGGCACCGGCTCACCGAGCTGGGCGGCGACGTGGTCAGCGCGGTCGACGCGAGCGTGCAGACCGACGGGGCCAGCGCCGCCCGGTTCGGTCGGGCCGCCGACAAGCGCTGACGGCTGGCGATCCCGATGAGCGTGCTGCCCAGCCCGATTCCGCACCCACTGGACTTCGCTCCCTGGGACGTGCCGGGCTGGATCTATGAAGCCCTCGACTGGGTGGTCGGCGTGCAGTGGCCGGAGGGAAACGAGCGGGCCGTCTGGGACGTCGCGGACCAGTGGTACGCCGTCGCCGCCGTGCTCGCTGGTCCGTACGCCGATGCCGCTGCGGCCGCCGCCGAGGTGCACAGCGGGTACGGCGGCGTCGGGGCGGTCGACGCCGCGTTCGAGGCGGCCTGGCGGGGGATCGCCGAGGGTGCCGACGCCCCGCTGCCCGTGCTGCTCGCGGTCACCGCCGACCTGGGCCGGCTGGTCGAGGAGTGCGGCTGCGACATCGAGGGCGCCAAGCTGGAAGTCTGGATCGAGCTGGGCATCCTGGTCATCGAGCTGCTCTCGGTGGCGGTGGCGGCGGTGCTCACCGCCGGGGCCGCGACCCCGGCCGCCGGAGCGGCGATCACCGCGACCCGGCTGCTGGTCCAACAGATCTTCAAGCGACTGATGGGCCAACTGGCCAGCAAATCCCTCAAGCAGGGGCTCAAGGAGGCCGGCGAGCGGGCCGCCAAGGAGGTCGCGCGGGGTGGCGTGCGGGGGCTCGCCACCCGGGCCGCCCGTGGCGGGCTGGAGGAGGCTGCCGAGGAGAGCGGTGTCACCCTGGCCACGCAGGCGTACCAGAACTCCACCGGGCGGGCGCACGGCCTGGACCTCACCGACCTCGGCGCGTCAGCGGTCGGCGGGCTCGCCGGCGGGGCGGTGGCGCCGCTCGCCGGCCTGGGCCGGCACGCGACCGGCCGAGCGGCACGGGTGGGGGAGCACCTGGGGCGGGAGATGACCGGCGAGGTGCTCGCCGACAGTGCCGCAGGCCTCGCCACCGGGCAGGGCCTCACCTCGCTGGAGGACGTGGCACGCGCCGCCGCTTCCGGGGCCACCGGTTCGGCGACGGCGCAAACCGACCACGCGTTGCGCGCCCGGCTCGACGCGCAGGCCAACGCCCTCGCCGGAGCATCGCTCGCCGGTCCCTCCCTCCCCTCCGTGGCTCCCGTCGCGGGCGATTCAGCTTCCGAGGTGGCGTCCGCTGCTTCGGGCGCGTCTTCTTCAGCGGGCCCCGCGTCTGCGGCGGGCTCACCTGCGGCGGGCTCACCTGCGGTGGCCACGAGTGCGGCGGCCTCGATCGGGGTGGCTTCGGCCGGGGTGGCTTCGGTGGAGGTGGGTTCGGTCGGGGTGGGTTCGGTCGGGGTTGCTTCGTCTCCGGGCGTTCCGGCGCAGGCGACGGCGGCCGTGGTCACGTCGCCGACCGACCACGGGCCGCCGCTACGCGCCGAGCCCCCGACGTACTCGGGTGGCGATCTGTCACCGGTTGCCGAGCTGCCGCCGTCGCCGCCGGTCGCCTCCTTGTCCGACGTGGACGGTGGTGGCCGTCCGATGCCCGTGTCCGAGACGCCGTCGCCGGACGAGCCGCTGGCGGGCCGGCCCGCCACATCGCACCCGGACACGCCCGACCCCACGCTCTCGTCGACGGCAACCGATCCGACGCTCTCGTCCGTTGCCGCACCCGTGACCCTCGAACCGACACATGCGCCCGCCGCCGGTGCCGCCCAGGGCCACCCGAGCAGCTCGCCACACGCCACCACCACCGGCCCGACCGCCTGGTCTCCGTCAGTTGGCATACCAGCACCGACGACCATCCCCGGCCCGCCGGTCACGTTCGCTGTCCCGAGCACGACCAGCGGCACGCCGCCGGCGGTCACCTCCACCCCACCGGTGGTGGGCCGATTCGCCGTGCCATCGCACGTCCCGACACGCGAGACGCTCGCGCCGGTGCGAGCGCCCGAGCATCCGGCCCGGGGCAGGGCGTCGATCCCCGTCGACGTGGCGGCGTTCGGCGATCCGTCGGTGCCCGAAACCGAGACCAACGACTCGTACGCGGCCCGGTGGGCGGCCGAAGCGGAAGCCGCCGAGCGGCGGCGCTACCAGGGCCACTACGAGTCGCAGCGGACCGGATTCGAGAACAACCGCCGGCAGTCGGAGGTCACCCGACTGCGCGCCCGGGCCGCGGAGCACGACCGCCGGGCCGTCGAGTACGCCACCTACGCCCGACAGTTGCACCAGGCAGGCAACCGGCAGTGGGCCGACGGCTGGCAGCGGGCCGCGAACGACGAGACCCGCGCGTACGCCCAATGGCGTGACCTGGCTGACGCGGTGCTGACCGGAGCCACGGCGCCCCCGGTCGTGGACATCGGCGCCGCCTTCGAACACGCGAACAGGGACGTGGGCGCGCTCGCGCTCGGCGCGGTGGAGACCTCCGGCCCGTCACGGCTCACCGGCGACGACGTTCCGCCGCCGATCGACGACTCCCGACCGTACGGACGGCCCGGAGGGCTGCGTCCACCACTCGCCCTGCATCAGGTCGACGTCGAACGACAGATGCCCCGCGAGTCGGACGGCACCGTCGCCCGCACCGCTGACCCCCGACAGGGCGGCTGGTTCCGGCTTCTCAACGACGGCGGGCCTGCGGCCGACGCCACCCGGGGCATCAACTGCCTGGACTGCACGCTGTCGTTGTTCGAGACGTGGGTGCACGGGCGGCCACGGGTGTCGGCGCCGCGCACCTTCGACGGCTACCTGGACGGTAACATCCGGCGCCCGATCCGTGGCGAGGTGGGCGGCCCCGGTCGCGTGGAGGACGTGACCGGCGGGCGCTTCCAGCAACTCCTCACCCCGCCGTCCGGCCAACACCCGCACGCCGAGCAGGCGCGGCGGGACGCCGATCGGGGCTACCGCAACCTGCACGACCAACTGCTGCTGGGAGGCCACGGCAGCTACGCGTTCCTGGTCACCGAGTGGCCACACGGTGGTTCGCACGCCTGGGTCGCGCTCAACCAGAACGGCACGGTGCTCTACGTGGACCCGCAGAACGGCGTGGTCCGGGACCGGCCGTTGTACCCCGATGTGGTCGGCATCGACGCGCTGGTGCTGAGCGGGGACGGCCGCCCGATGCCGCTCGGCGGGCTGCCCCGGGGCCGGTTCAGCGAGCGGCCCGACCTGCCGGACCACCCGCCCGCGCACGACGACGGCGGCCACGGCGATCCGTACATCAACCGGATGTACCTGCTGCTGGACGGCCCAGGTTCAGCGGGTGTCGGCGATGGCGGGGCCGATTCGAGCGGTATCACTGGGCCAACTTCAGATCTTGCCCAGCTCACGACTTCCGAGTTGGCGGCGCTGACGGAGGTCCGCGAGCGCGCTCTGGGTACCGCCGACCGGGTCGAGAATGCCCTGGCTCAGGTGGGGCAGAGCGTCTCCGACGCGCTCGGCCTAAGTGATCCAATTTCACTACGGGGCCGCGAGTTTCGCGTCAAAAGTCTCGAATCGCTGGCACGGAAGTACCTAGACGAGGCGCGCGTTGCTATCACCGACGTGACGGACTTTGTGGCGAGCGTCAATGACGTCCTGAGGTTCTGCTTCGAAATGCCATCGGGTGGGCACTACAGCAGGGCTGTCGACCTGGTCCTTGGCGGCCTCGTTGAAGCCGGTTTCTCCGTACCGGAGTCGGAGTGTAAGAATTTCTGGCGGCAGGGCAACAGATTCTACGGGTTCAACTGCACTCTTCGTTCGCCTGACGGAATGCTGATCGAGTTGCAGCTCCACACGCCGGTATCGCGACAAGTGTGGCTGGCTACCCATGAGGAATATGAGGTTCTGCGCCGTCCATCACACAGTTCCGAACGACGAGTTCATGCACTTCTGCGGATGCTCGGTATGAATCGCGAGCGTGACCTTCCTGATTCCCTGCCGCTCGGATTGGATTTTCGTTTCCCAGCCAAGGATGCCACCTTCGCCAAGTGGATTAGTCAGAACACTGACGCTTGGCAGGAGTACTGCGCCTGGTTGACTCGCCACGACAGAAGCCTCTCGCAAGTTGTGCGGGACTTCGGGCTAGGGTCGCGTGACTTCCCTGTAGCGCCGCACGTCGCTGAAGAGTTGGAGCAGGAGATTGTTGAGTTACTACGTGATCTACCCGATTGATGGACAAGGGGGGCCAGCAGGACTCTTTGTCATGGATGCCGGGCTGGGCCACGCCGTTCTTTGGGATCATCGCGCTCGGGAATGGGCCTATGACCCGGGGCTCGTCGTGCGTTTCCTCGATGACTACCGGAACGTGGACCGCTACAAGAACGTCAACCGTGCCGCCGCTGAGTCAGTAGCCGAGACCGTCACTGGCGGTGAGAAGCTACCGGACGAGAGTTCAATTCGTGCCATGTTCAGGAGGCATGGCAGTGGGGATCGCTGATGTTTCCTCTGACCTTCGCAGTGTGCGCTCGATGCCCAGGGGCTCCTTGCCGTCATTCGCGGAATCCGGCAGCGGACGTTCGTGATGTTCGAGGAACAGCTCCGAGCGGCCGGTGATCCTGGTGCCGACCCCGATATTGCGAGAGCGGAGTAGGCGTTGCTCCGCGAATGGATCGACGGAAGGGTGCGTCAGTGTTGACCGAAGGACTGGATGCTCGGTTGGTTCGGGCGCAGGAGCGTTACGAACTGGCGGTCTTCGGCGGCGACGCGAAGCCGCTGGACGAGGCGGAGCGGGATCTCGCGGCGCTGGACGCGGATGTGGCTCTGGCGCGGGGTCGGGTCCTGCACGCCCGCTTCCTGGACACCGGGCTGGAGGACGCGGCGGAACTGCCGCTCTTTGAGCGGGCGGCCGGGCTGTACCGCGAGTTGGGCGACGCCCGTGGCGAAGGCGAGTCGCTCTTCTGGGTGGGCACCGTCCACCAGGTGATCCGACAGGACCAGGCGGCCGCTGGCCCGGCCTTTGCCCGGGCACGGGAGTTGGCTACCGCGGCGGGGGACGAGCTGACCCTGTCGTACGTGCTGCGGCACCTCTGCTTCGGTGAGCAGGCTGCGGGTCGCGTCGACGCGGCGCGGGAGGTGATCACCGCAAGCACGGGGGTGGGCAGCACGGTTGCTGACGGAGTCGACGCGGCTGCGCCGGAAGTTGTCCTTCACTCCGGGGGTCGCGGCGAACCTGATCGGCTTGGCGGACCTGGCGGTCAGCGACGGCGATCGGGAATCCGCCCGCGAGTTGCTCGACGAGGCGGCCGGGCTCGCTGCCGGCAGCGGTGCGCACGGGGTGCGCCGGTGGATCGAGGAGGCCCGCGAAGAGTTGGGCCTTGCCTGATTGTGGGTCTCCGCTCACACCGATGATGTTCCACACCGGAACAGGGATGTCGGGGCATCCGGGGCGGTCGGATAGCCCGATGTCCGCGATGTCGAGTGGATCATGGCGGGAGGTGGCGGTGCCGGGCACGGTGGCGGAGGCGGTGGCCGTACAGGAGGAGTTGCGACCGTTGGTCGACCTGGACGGGCCGGGGCCGAGTTTGCCCGCGACGGTGGCTGGCCTGGACGTCGCGTACGACCAGGGTGGTGATCTTCTGGCGGCGGCCGTGACGGTGCTGGATGCCCGCACGCTGGCCGTGGTGGACTCCGCGGTCAGCGTGGGTCGGCCCGCGTTCGGCTATGTGCCCGGGTTGTTCGCCTTCCGGGAGTTGCCCGCGCTGCTCGCCGCACTGGACCGCCTGACCATCCTCCCGGACCTGCTGGTCTGCGACGGGCACGGGCTGGCCCATCCGCGCCGGTTCGGGCTCGCCTGTCACCTCGGGGTGGTCACCGGGCTGCCCGCGATCGGGGTGGGGAAGACGCCGCTGGTCGGGACGTGGGATCAGCCGTCCGCCGAGCGGGGCGCCTGGTCGCCGTTGCGCGACGGCGGCGACGTGGTCGGCCGGGTGCTGCGAACCCGGGACGGGGTGAAGCCGGTCTTCGTGAGCGTCGGCCATCGGATGAGCCTGGACAACGCGACCACGCAGGTGCTCGCGTTGACGCCGCGGTACCGATTGCCGGAAACCACCCGCACCGCCGACCGACTCTGCCGCGACGCCCTCGCCCGCGCGCAACGGCCCGACTGATCGCCCCGCACGAGCCCGACTCATCCCTCGGGCCGAACCCTCCGACCGGACGGAACAGCCCGACCAGAGAGGCTTAGCAGCAGGTCGGCGGGCCGGGTCGTAAACCGTAACGCGGCACACATGCGGGCCGCTCTATGACCGGTGGTGTGGGTGGGCCGGTAGTAGCCTGACCCGCGGACCCCACCCGGGGAGAACGGTGAGGTAATCATGACGGTGCGTCGACGCGCGGCACGACTCGCGGCGGTCTGCGGTCTGGTGGGCGGCCTGGTGATGCTCGGTGCGTCGCCGGCGCTGGCCGACGACGACTCGGTCCGGGTGAGTTCGGCCAGCAGCTTCACCGCCGGCGGCTCCCCGCAGGGGGCGAGCGTCGGGGTGCGCAAGCGCTCCGACGGGTGCGTCCTGTTGCGTACGGCGCTGGCTCTGCGCCTTGAGGGTCTCGAGCCGGACCAGGTGACGGTCGAGGTCAACGCGGGCGGGCACTGGTTCCCGGTGGCCGTCACCGGCGGTGGGGGCAGTGTCGCGACCGCGCAGACGTCGCCGACGAAGCCGACCCTGTGCAAGGGCAAGGGCATCACCGTGCGGTACCGGGTGGCGTTCGCCGCGGGTGCGCCGGGTGGACGGCTGGTCGTCACCGGCGTGGGTGTCAGCGCGCAGGGCCAGGAGTTGGGTCGAGGCAGCGACTCGGCGCGGGTGACCGGCGCACGGGTCACCCCGTCACCGTCGAAGTCGCCGTCGGCCACTCCGAGCCCGACCGAGGCCGCGACCGAAGCGGTGAACCCGGCGGCGCTGGGCGTGTCCGCCGCGCCGGACACCACGGCGACCGCCGCCGAATCCTCCGGTGGCGGATCACCGGTGATGTTCTTCGGCATCGTGATGGTGGCGGTCGGGTTGCTGCTCATCGTGCTGCTGGTCCGTCGTTCGCGACAGGATCGGACGCCGTCCGACGAGGCGCCCGGCACCCTGCCGGGCAACCCCGGCGGCACCACCTACCGCGCCGGCGGTGGGTCGCCGGCCGCCCCCGGTCGCCCTGGTCAGGTGTACGGCCAGCAGCCGCCGTCCGCCGGTTGGGGTGCCGTGCCGTCCCCGCGCCCCGCCGCAGGCGGGGTCTACGGTGCCCGGCCGGTCAGCCCCGGTCCGGCCCCGGAGGCGACGCAGCCCATGCCGGGGGCACCCGCGACCCGGCCGCTGCCCGAGGATCCGCCCGCCGACGGTGGCGGCCACACCGTGTTCATGCCCCGGCTCCCCGGCTGAGCGAGGCTCGGCCCGGACCCTCCGTTAGGCTCAGGATCGGTGTCCAACTTACGGCCAAGGAGCGGAACACGTGTCTGATCTGTCCCAGATTGTGAAGGCGTACGACGTCCGAGGGACGGTGCCGGACCAGTGGGACGAACGGGTCGCCGAGGCGCTGGGAGCCGCATTCACCCAGCTGCTCAACTCCACCGACGAGCCGGGCGACGCCGTCGTCGTCGGATACGACATGCGAGCCACCTCGCCCGGACTGGCCGCCGCGTTCGCCGCCGGCGTACGGGCCGAGGGGCGCTCGGTGATCGAGATCGGGCTCGCGTCCACCGACCTGCTCTACTTCGCTTCCGGCTCCCTCGACCTGCCCGGCGCGATGTTCACCGCCAGCCACAACCCCGCGCAGTACAACGGCATCAAGATGTGCCGCTCCGGTGCCCGCCCGATCGGCCAGGAGAGCGGTCTGGCGGAGATCCGCGAGCGGGCTCAGGCCCTACTGGACTCGGGCGAAACCCGCCCGGCCGGTGAGCCGACCCGGCCGGCCGAGCGGCGTGACCTGCTCCCCGACTACGCCGGCTACCTGCGCAAGCTGGTCGACCTCTCGGGCATCCGACCGCTCAAGGTGGTCGTCGACGCCGGTAACGGGATGGGCGGCTTCACGGTCCCGACCGTGCTGGGCGACGCCGCCCTGTCGCCGCTGCCGCTGGAGATCGTCCCGCTCTACTTCGAGCTGGACGGCAGCTTCCCCAACCACGAGGCCAACCCACTGGATCCGGCGAACCTGGTCGACCTCCAGCGCGCGGTGGTCGAGCACGGGGCCGACATCGGGTTGGCCTTCGACGGTGACGCCGACCGGTGCTTCGTGGTGGACGAGCGCGGTGAGCCGGTGTCGCCGTCGGCGATCACCGCCCTGGTCGCCGCGCGTGAGCTGGCCAAGCACCCGGGTTCCACGGTGATCCACGGTCTGATCACCTCCAGCGCGGTTGCCGAGATCATCCGTGAGCACGGTGGGCAGCCGGTCGTCGCCCGGGTCGGGCACTCCTTCATCAAGGCGGAGATGGCCCGCACCAACGCCGTCTTCGGCGGCGAGCACTCCGCGCATTACTACTTCCGGGACTTCTGGTTCGCCGACACCGGGATGCTCGCCGCGATGCACACCCTGGCCGCGCTGGGCGAGCAGTCGCTGCCGCTGTCCGTGCTGGCCGGCGAGTACGAGCGCTACATCGCCTCCGGCGAGATCAACTCGACGGTGACCGACCAGGCGGCGGCGGTGGCCGAGGTGCGAGCCGCGTACCCCGACGCGGTGGCCGACGAGATGGACGGGCTGACCCTGCGTTTCCCCGATGGCGCCTGGTTCAACCTGCGCGCCTCCAACACGGAGCCGCTGCTGCGGCTCAACGTCGAGGCGCCCACCCGGGATCGGATGGTCTCTCTCCGGGACGACGTGCTCGACCGCGTTCGCCGATAAGATCGCCTGCGCCGGTCGGCACCGCCGCCGGTGAAGCCGCACACGTGGAAGGAGCCGTGCCATGGCCCTGGATCCGCAGTTGCTCGAGATTCTCGCCTGTCCGGACACGCACCACGCCCCGCTCACCTACGACGCCGAGGCGCAGACGTTGACCTGCACGGAGTGCGGCCGGATCTTCGAGGTCCGCGACGACGTGCCGGTGCTGCTGCTCGACGAGGCGCGCGGCGGCCCGGGACAGCCCTCATGATCGACGGCACGGCAGGGGTCAGCGGACGTCGCGATGCCGACGAGGCGCTGCTCGACGACCCGGAGGCGCTGGCCGAGCGCGACCCGGGCGGCATGCTCCGGCACACGGCATCGGCCGGTGCGCAGGTGCGCGAGAGCGCCGCGCTGGCTGCCGAGGCGAACCTGGCGGTGCTCGCCGACGACGGGCGGCCCCGAGCCGTGGTGATCGCTGGCATCGGCACCGCCGGGCGGACCGGGGACGTGCTGGCCACGGTCGCGGGGCCACGCTGCCCGGTCCCGGTCATCGCGCACCGCAGCACCGGCGTACCCGGTTGGGTGGGTGCGGCCGACGTGGTGATCGCGGTGAGCGCGTCCGGCCGTAGCCCGGAGGCGCTCGGCGCCGCCGAGGCCGCGCACCGGCGTGGTGCCCGGCTGGTCGCCGTGGGCGCCCCCGACTCGCAGTTGCAGTCGATCGCCGAGCAGGCCCGGGCACCGTTCATCCCGGTGCCCCGGCGCGCCCCGGCCCGCGCCAGCCTCTGGGCGCTCACCGTGCCGGTCCTGCTCGCCGCCCGTTCCCTCGGGCTCGTGAAGGTCAACGAGGCGGACCTGGCGGAGACCGCGGCCCGGCTCGACGCGGACGCCGACCGCTGCCGGTCCGCTGCGGAGTCCTTCGTCAACCCGGCGAAGTCACTGGCCCTGGGCCTGGCCGGCTCCATTCCGATCGTCTGGGGCTCGTCCCCGCTGGCCACCGTGGCCGCCCGCCGGTTCGGCGACACCCTGTCGGCCAACGCCCGCTACCCGGTGGTCACCGGAGCGCTCGGTGAGGCCGGTCGGGGCCGGGTCGGGTTGCTCGACGGCGTTTTCGGTGGCCTGGCCGAGGGGGAGCGGGACATCTTCGCCGACCCGACGGACGACGACGACGGCGAGGGCACGCGGCTGCGGCTGGTGCTGCTGCGCGACGGCGGGCTCAACGCCGAGGACGACACCGACGAGCCCCTCGCGGTCGAGGAGCGTCGCGCGGACGCGGTGCAGACCCTCGCCGAGCGCCGCGGCGTACGGTGCGACGTGGTCACCGCCGAGGGCGGCTCCGCCCTGGAGCGGCTGGCCTCGCTGATCGCGGTCCCGGATTTCGCCTCGATCTACCTTGCCCTGGCCCACGGGCTGGACCCGATGGCCGTACCGGCCATCACCGAAATGAAGGAGCTGTCGAACCAGTGAACGAACGTAGGGGGCGGCGCGGCATGCGTGGACCGGTCGGCTTCGTACGCCGAAGCGGAGCGGTGGCATGAGCGCCAACGGTGGGACGAAGGCGATCGTCGCCGCCCTGCTGGCCAACATCGGCATCGCCGTCACCAAGTTCATTGCGTTCCTGCTCTCCGGGTCGTCGTCGATGCTGGCCGAGTCGGTCCACTCGGTCGCCGACTCCGGCAACCAGGGCCTCCTGCTGCTCGGCGGCAAGCGGGCGAAGCGCGCGGCCACCCCGGAACACCCGTTCGGGTACGGCCGGGAGCGCTACATCTACGCGTTCATCGTGTCCATCGTGTTGTTCAGCATCGGTGGCCTGTTCGCGCTCTACGAGGCGTACCACAAGTGGGACCACAAGGAGGGCATCAAGTCCTGGCACTGGCTGCCGGTCGTCGTGCTGGTGGCGGCGATCATCATGGAGTCGTTCTCCTTCCGGACCGCCATCAAGGAGTCCAACCACGTCCGGGGCAACCAGTCCTGGGTGCGTTTCATCCGTCGCGCCAAGGCGCCGGAGCTGCCGGTCGTGCTCCTGGAGGACTTCGGCGCGCTGGTCGGCCTGGTGTTCGCCCTGTTCGGTGTCGGCATGACGCTGATCACCGGCAACGGCCGGTGGGACGCCGCCGGCACCGCGATGATCGGCATCCTGCTGGTCGTCATCGCTGTCGTGCTGGCCATCGAGACGAAGAGTCTGCTGCTCGGTGAGGGTGCCGAGGCGTCCGAGGTGGCCGCCATCGAGCGAGCCGTCACCGACGGCCCCGAGGTGGAGCGGATCATCCACATGAAGACGCTCTACCTGGGGCCGGAAGAGCTGATGGTGGCCGCGAAGATCGGCGTGTCGGCGCACGAGAGCGCTCACGACCTGGCGCGTGGCATCAACACCGTGGAGGCGCGGATCCGCGCGGCGGTGCCGATCGCCCGGGTGATCTACCTGGAGCCGGACGTGTACAGCGCCGCCGCCGCCGAGGCCGGCACCGGCGCCGCCGCCGACACCGCCGTGCCGCAGCCGCAGGATGCGTCAGGCGAGGCGACCGGGCGGCCCGGGGACTGACCGGTGGAACCTCTGTACGGGCCGATCCGGGACTACGCCTGGGGGTCCCGCTCGGCCATTGCCCTCCTGCAGGGGCGGCCGGTGCCCAGCGCCGGTCCGGAGGCGGAGCTGTGGTTGGGTGCCCACCCGGGCGCCCCGGCCAGCGTGGACCGTGCCGGTCTGCGGATGAGCCTCTGCGACCTGGTGCGTGACGAGCCGGGGCAGTGGCTCGGCGAGCGGGTGTCCGAGCGGTTCGGCAGCCGGCTGCCGTTCCTGCTCAAGGTGCTCGCGGCCGATGCGCCACTGAGCCTGCAGGCACACCCGGACGCTGAGCAGGCCCGGGCCGGCTACGCGGCGGACGCGGGACGCCCCGAGGGGGAGCGCAACTACTCCGACCCGCACCACAAGCCGGAACTGCTGGTCGCGCTCACCCCGTTCGAGGCGCTGTGCGGTTTCCGGGACCCGGCGGAGTCGGCCGAGGCGCTGGCCGCGTTCGGCGTACCGGAGTTGACGCCGGTGGTCAGCGCGTTGCGGGCCGGGCCGGAGGGGCTGCGGACGGCGGTGCGAACGCTGCTCGGCTGGCCGGTCGCGGAACGCGGCGAGTTGCTGGGTTCCGTGCTGGCGGCACCGGCCGACGGGCCGGACGCGGAGCTGGTCCGCCGGCTGGCCAAGGCGTACCCGGCCGATCCGGGCGCTCTGGTCGCGTTGCTGCTGCACCACGTGCGGCTGACACCGGGGGAGGCGATCTGGATGCCCGCGGGCAACCTGCACGCCTACCTGAGCGGTTGTGGCGTGGAGATCATGGCGGCCAGCGACAACGTGCTGCGCGGCGGTCTGACCCCGAAGCGGGTGGACGTCGACGAGTTGCTGCGGGTGCTGCGTTTCGAGGTGCTCGACGATCCGGTGCGCGCCGCGCAGCCGGTCGGCCCGGCTGTGGACTGGTGGCCGGTTCCGGTGGACGACTTCGCGCTGCACCGGGTACGCGTCGGTGCGGCGGTGCCGTCGGTCACGCTGCCGCTGCCCGGTCCCCGGGTGGTGCTCTGCGGTGGCGGCTCGATCACCGTGGACGATGGTGCGGGCGCGTTGACGCTCGTGTCCGGCGAGGCGGCGATCGGTACGGCGGCCGGCGAGCCGCTGCGGATCAGGGGAGCTGGCGAGGCGTACGTGGCGACCTCCGGTTTGCGGTGACGCTGACACTGTCGGGCCGACACAAGTCCGACTTTTCCGGAATAGCTTGACGGCGCCCTGGCCGAGTGTGACTCTATGAGTACGCAGCGTTATCGCGACGACGGTCCGAGAACGTGCGGGGAACCAAACCGGGGGGATGCACGGGGCGGGCGGGACGTGGGCGGGTAACTCCGTCCATCACCGACCGTCCCGTGCGCTGTCTGCGGACCGTCCCCCGACGCCCGTCGTCAGCGGGCGTAAGGTGGAGGATCGGCGCAGACATCGTTCGACAGGAGCTTTCATGACCAGCACCCTCCCGGCGTCCGCCAGCGGTACGCCGTTCGAGGTTCGGCCGAGCACGCTCGCCGAGGGCGACTTCAAGGTGGCGGATCTGTCGCTCGCCGAGTTCGGGCGCAAGGAGATTCAGCTCGCCGAGCACGAGATGCCCGGCCTGATGGCGATCCGTCGGGAGTTCGCCGAGGTGCAGCCGCTCGCCGGCGCGCGGATCACCGGCTCGCTGCACATGACCATCCAGACCGCCGTCCTGATCGAGACGCTGGTCGCGCTCGGCGCGCAGGTCCGCTGGGCGTCCTGCAACATCTTCTCGACCCAGGACCACGCCGCCGCGGCGATCGTCGTCGGCCCGAACGGCACGCCTGAGGCGCCCGCCGGCGTCCCGGTGTACGCCTGGAAGGGCGAGACCCTGCCGGAGTACTGGTGGTGCACCGAGCAGGTGCTCGCCTGGCCGGACGGGCAGGGTCCGAACATGATCCTCGACGACGGCGGTGACGCCACCCTGCTCGTCCACAAGGGTGCCGAGTTCGAGCGGGCCGGGGCGGTCCCGCCGGTGGAGTCCGCCGACTCCGAGGAGTACGGGGTCATCCTCGAGCTGCTGCACCGCTCGCTGGCCGAGGACGGCCAGCGGTGGACCCGGATCTCCGCCGGCATCAAGGGCGTGACCGAGGAGACCACCACGGGCGTGCACCGGCTCTACGAGATGCACCGCGCGGGCACCCTGCTCTTCCCGGCCATCAACGTCAACGACTCGGTGACCAAGAGCAAGTTCGACAACAAGTACGGCTGCCGGCACTCGCTGATCGACGGCATCAACCGGGCCACCGATGTGCTGATCGGCGGCAAGATGGCGGTCGTCATGGGCTACGGCGACGTGGGCAAGGGTTGCGCCGAGTCGCTGCGTGGCCAGGGCGCCCGGGTCGTGGTGACCGAGGTGGACCCGATCTGCGCGTTGCAGGCCGCGATGGACGGTTACCAGGTCGCCACCCTGGACGACGTGGTCGAGCAGGCCGACATCTTCATCACGGCCACCGGCTGCTTCGATGTCATCACCAACGAGCACATGGCCCGGATGAAGCACCAGGCCATCGTCGGCAACATCGGCCACTTCGACAACGAGATCGACATGGCCGGCCTGGCCAAGCGCTCCGACGTCGAGCGGGTCAACATCAAGCCGCAGGTCGACCTGTGGCGGTTCGCCGACGGGCACGCCATCATCGTGCTCTCCGAGGGCCGCCTGCTGAACCTGGGCAACGCGACCGGGCACCCGAGCTTCGTGATGTCGAACTCGTTCGCCAACCAGACCATCGCCCAGATCGAGCTGTTCACCAAGACCGAGGAGTACCCGATCGGCGTCTACGTGCTGCCCAAGCACCTGGACGAGAAGGTGGCCCGGCTGCACCTGGGCGCGCTCGGCGCCAAGCTGAGCACGCTGACCAAGGAGCAGGCCGCCTACCTGGGCGTCTCCACGGAGGGTCCGTTCAAGCCGGACCACTACCGCTACTGATCGACACCTCCGGACCGGGTCGGCTGTTCGCAGCCGGCCCGGTTCGTCGTCCCCGCCTCTGGACCGGGTGCTCGGCCCGGCTTCTGCGGGTCAGCCCGAACGAGGGCCGCGGCGGGCGGGGCGGAACCACGTCCATATGCACCAGGCCAGCCAGCCGACCGACACGACGGTGGCCAGCGCCCGCAGGCGCAGAGCGCTGAGCAGCAGCACCACCGCCAGCACCGTCAGCCACGGCAGGAATCCCTTCACGGCGGGGATCCTTCCACAGCCGAACGGAGGCTGTCCGCCGTCGGGCGGTCGGAGGACCTGTCGTGCGCGAGTGAGCTTGTCGTGCACGACTTGACGAGGGCCTTGAGCAGGGAGGAAGGTATGCCTGCCCTAAGTTGGCTGAGGCGTGCCTAATGACTCGGAGATCGGATGTTCGCCACCTACCTGATCGGCCTGCGGGAGGGCCTGGAAGCCACCCTGGTGGTCAGCATCCTGGTCGCGTTCCTGGTGAAGTCGCAGCGCCGGGACCGGTTGCCCCAGGTCTGGGCGGGCGTCGGCCTGGCCGTGGCGCTCTCGGTGCTCTTCGGCTGGCTGATCGAGTACACGTCGACCTCGCTGCTGGCCCGCTCCGAGGACCGGGAGTTGTTCGAGGCGATCACCTCCGTCGCCGCCGTCGTCTTCGTCACCTGGATGATTTTCTGGATGCGCCGGGCCGCCCGGAGCATCGCCGGTGACCTGCGGGGCAAGCTCACCGAGGCGCTGGCCGTCGGGTCCCTCGCGGTCGCCGGCATGGCTTTCCTCGCGGTGATCCGGGAGGGCCTGGAGACCGCGCTGATCTTCTACTCGGCCGCCCAGGGTGCCGCCGGCGACACCGGGCCGCTCCTCGCGTTGATCGGCGGCATCGCCACTGCCGTGGTGCTCGGCGTGCTGCTCTACGCCAGCGCTCTGCGGATCAACCTCACCAAGTTCTTCACCTGGACCGGCGCGCTGCTGATCCTGGTCGCCGCCGGCATCCTCAAGTACGGCGTGCACGACTTCCAGGAGGCCGCTGTCCTGCCCGGCCTGAACAACCTGGCCTTCGACATCACCAGCGTGCTCGACCCGAGCACCTGGTACGCCGCCCTGCTCGCCGGCATGTTCAACGTGACGCCCGCGCCCACCGTGCTGGAGACGGTGGCCTGGGTCGGGTACGCCGTGCCGGTCCTTCTGCTCTTCCTGCGCCCGACCCGCCGCAGGCCGGCACCCGTCGTGGCACCGGTCGGGTCCGTGCGTGAGGCGGCCCCGACGACCGGCGCGAGCGACACCGCGACCACCCCCACCACCGTCACCGAGCGCGGGGCCGACACCGGCGCCGAGGCCGAGGCGGCGTCCACGCCGCAGCGTGCCTGACCCACGAGGAGAGACAGCTCAGATGCGTAGCACCCAGTTTTTCGCGCTGGCCGCTGCCGGCGTGCTGGCGACGGCCGGTGTGGCCGCCTGCTCCGACTCCGACAAGGGTGACCCGGCCGCTGCCGGCGGCCCGATCGTGGTCAAGGCCAGCGACACCGCCTGCGAGGTCGGCACGACCGACCTGAGCGCCGGCACCGCCACCTTCAAGATCACCAACTCCGGTGCGAAGGTGACCGAGTTCTACGTGTACGCCGACGGCGACCGGGTGCTGGGCGAGGTGGAGAACATCGCCCCCGGGCTGAGCCGTGAGCTGCACGTGGAGTTGCCGGCCGGCACGTACCAGACGGCCTGCAAGCCCGGGATGAGCGGCAAGGGCATCCGGGGGGCGCTCAAGGTCAGCGGGTCGGCGCAGCCGCTCACCGCCGACGCCGCGTTGAGTGACGCCACCGACAACTACCAGCGCTACGTCAAGAGCCAGACCGTCGCACTCCTGGACAAGACCGAGGAGTTCGTCGCCGCGGTCAAGGCCGGCGACGTGGCGAAGTCCAAGGCGCTCTACCCGGTCGCCCGCACCTACTGGGAGCGGATCGAGCCGGTGGCCGAGATCTTCGGCGACCTCGACCCCAAGATCGACGGCCGGGAGGAGGTCATCGAGGAGGGGATGGAGTTCACCGGCTTCCACCGGATCGAGAAGGACCTCTGGCAGTCCGGCGACATCAGCAAGGACGGCCCGATCGCCGATCGGCTGCTGGTCGATGTCAAGGAGATCGTGGCCAAGGCCAACGCCGAGAAACTCTCCCCGCTGCAGCTCGCCAACGGCGCCAAGGAACTGCTCGACGAGGTGGCCAGCGGCAAGATCACCGGCGAGGAGGACCGCTACTCGCACACCGACCTGTGGGACTTCGCCGCCAACCTCGAAGGTTCCAAGGCCGCCGTGTCGGCCCTCCGCCCGGCGCTCGAGCAGCGCTCGCCGGAGTTGGTCAAGCAGTTGGACACCGAGTTCGCCAACGTCGAGGCGCTGCTCGGCAAGCACCGCGCCGGCGACGGGTGGAAGCTGCACACCGCGTTGAGCAAGACCGAGCTGAAGGAGCTTTCCGACGGCATCAACGCGCTCGCCGAGCCGATCAGCAAGGTCGCCGCGACCGTCGCCAAGTGACCGGATGGCAGAGAGAGTCGATTCGATGAGCGAGGGCAGGTTGACCCGCCGGCGGGCGATCACGCTCGCCGGCGCCGGGGTCGCCGGGGTCGCCGGGGCGGCGGTCGGCGCGGGGGCGTTGGTGAACGGCTCCCGTGGCCCGGCCGCGGCGAGTGACCACCCGGCCGGGGCGGTGCCGTTTCACGGTTCACACCAGGCCGGCATCGTCACCCCCGCGCAGGACCGGCTGCACTTCGTCGCCTTCGACGTGATCACCAAGGACCGGGCCCGGCTGGCCGAGCTGCTCGAGGAGTGGACGGCCGCCGCCGCTCGGATGACCGCGGGGCGGGACGCCGGGGTGCTCGGCGCGGTCGGCGGGATGCCGGAGGCCCCGCCGGACGACACCGGCGAGGCGCTCGGTCTGCCCCCGTCGCAGCTCACCCTGACGATCGGCTTCGGGCCGACGCTGTTCCGCGACGCCGAGGGCCGGGACCGTTTCGGTATCGCCGACCGGCGGCCGGCCGCCCTCGTCGAGTTGCCGAAGTTCCCCGGCGACGCGTTGCAGCCGCAGCTCTCCGGCGGCGACCTCTGTGTGCAGGCGTGCGCCAACGATCCGCAGGTGGCGGTGCACGCGATCCGCAACCTGGCCCGGCTCGGCATGGGCGTGGTGAGCGTCCGCTGGTCGCAGCTCGGCTTCGGCCGTACCTCGTCGACCTCCCGCGACCAGGCCACCCCGCGCAACCTGTTCGGGTTCAAGGACGGCACGGCCAACCTCAAGGCCGAGGACACCGATCTGCTGCGTGACCACCTGTGGGTGCAGCCGGGCGACGGACCGGACTGGATGATCGGCGGCTCGTACCTGGTCACCCGCAAGATCCGGATGCTGGTGGAGACCTGGGACCGGACCTCGCTGGCCGAGCAGGAGGAGATCGTCGGCCGGGCCAAGGGCAGCGGTGCCCCACTCGGTCGGACCGACGAGTTCGACGAGCTGGACTTCGCCGCGCGGGGCGCGGACGGCAAGCCCGTGATCGCCGAACACGCGCACGTCACGCTGGCCCACCCGAGCCGGAACAACGGTGCCCAGTTGCTGCGCCGGGGCTACAACTTCGTCGACGGCTCGGACGGCCTCGGACGGCTCGACGCAGGGCTCTTCTTCATCGCCTACCAGCGCGATCCGCGTCGCCAGTTCGTGCCGATCCAGACCCAGTTGGCTCGGCATGACGTGATGAACGAGTACCTGCGGCACGTGTCCAGTGGCGTGTTCGCCTGCCCGCCCGGGGTACGCGACGGCGGGGACCACTGGGGGCGGGCACTCCTCGGCTGACGGCCGTCTGGATGGCGACACCGGGATCGGCCCAGGCTGCGGTGGCGCCAGGCGGCGCCAAAGGGGGATCATGGTGGCAGCCTGGCCCTGGACTCATCCGTCGCCAGGCGCCGCAGCACGTGGCGCCGCCGCCACGGGCGGTCGCGGTGCACAGGATTGTCGGCGGCGCTGTCCGTTACCGGCAGACGCCGGTCCCACCGAACTGAACGGGGATGCAATATTAATCCCATGAGAGCCCGCGTACTGGTGGTCGACGACGACCCCGCGCTCGCCGAGATGCTTGGCATCGTGCTGCGCAGCGAGGGCTTCCTGCCCTCGTTCGTGGCGGACGGCGAGCGGGCGTTGGCGGCGTTTCGTGACAGTCGTCCGGATATCGTGCTGCTCGATTTGATGCTGCCCGGTATGAGCGGTATCGACGTTGCCCGGTCGATCCGGGCCGAATCCGGCGTGCCGATCGTCATGCTGACCGCCAAGAGCGACACGGTGGATGTCGTGCTCGGCCTGGAGTCCGGTGCCGACGACTACGTGGTCAAGCCGTTCAAGCCCAAGGAGCTGGTCGCCCGAATGCGGGCCCGCCTGCGCCGGGGTGAGGACGTGGCCCCCGAGATGTTGACCATCGGGCCGCCCGGCAACCAGATCACCATCGACGTGCCCGCGCACACCGTCAGCCGCAACGACGAGGAGGTGAAGCTGACTCCGCTGGAGTTCGACCTGCTGGTCGCGCTCGCCCGCAAGCCACGTCAGGTCTTCACCCGCGAGGTGCTGCTGGAGCAGGTGTGGGGCTACCGGCACGCGGCCGACACCCGTCTGGTCAACGTGCACGTCCAGCGGTTGCGTGCCAAGATCGAGCCGGACCCGGAGCGACCGGAAATCATCCTCACCGTGCGGGGCGTGGGCTACAAGGCGGGGACCGGATAGCCTGGTCGCACTGTGTCGACCTCGCCGCTCCCACACTCCCCGAGCACGTCTGCCCGCCGGCCCAGCGCCGGCGGGGAGCTCTGGCGCGCGGTGAGCGGCCGGGTCGCCCGGGTGGTGGCCCGGGTGCACCAGACCTGGCGCCGTTCGCTTCAGGTCCGGGTCGTGACCATCACACTGGTCGCCTCCAGCCTGCTGGTCGGTGGTTTCGCGTTCCTGATCGCTGACAAGATCACCACCATTCTGCTCGACAACGCCCGCAGCGACGTCCGGCAGCGGGTGATCAGCGGCGCCAGCTACACGGCGAAGCAGGTCTCCCTCTACGGCCAGCCGCAGGAGGCGCAGCTCCAGGAGACCATCGACGGCACGGTCAACTATCTGGCCGGCGGCGACCCCCAGCAGATCAGTGGGGTGGTGGTGGCGATCACCGCCGACGGCTATCCCAACGACATCCAGACGCGCACCGCGCCGTCCGCGAACGTCCAGCTGCTGATTAGCCCCGAGCTGCGGGCCGCGATCGCCGACGGCAAGGTGGCCAGCCAGATCCGCACCGGGCGGCTCACCGGCGAGTCCACCAAATACCTGGTCTACGGCTCGCCGGTGCCCACCCGTTTCGGCCAGATCGAGCTCTACTACCTGGTGCCGCTGACCCGGCAGGACGTCACCGCCGCCGACGCCCGGGCCACCGTGGTGGCCACCGGGGTCGCCCTGGTGATCCTGCTCGGGCTGCTCGCGGCGTTGGTCACCCGGCTGGTGGTCAACCCGGTCCGGGTCGCCGCACGGACCGCCCAGCGGCTCTCCGCCGGCCTGCTCGACCAGCGGATGGTGGTCAACGGCGAAGACGACCTCGCCCTGCTCGCCGCCTCGTTCAACCAGATGGCCACCAACCTGCAACGGCAGATCCTGCGCCTGGAGGAGATGTCCCGGTTGCAACGGCGCTTCACCTCCGACGTCTCGCACGAGCTGCGTACCCCGCTGACCACGGTCCGGATGGCCGCTGACCTGATCTTCGCCGAGCGCGACGAGTTCGACCCGGCGGTGGCTCGCAGCGCCGAGCTGCTCCAGGCCGAACTGGATCGGTTCGAGGAGCTGCTCACCGACCTGTTGGAGATCAGCCGGTTCGACGCGGGTTTCGCCATGCTGGACGCCGAGCCGACCGACCTGGTTCCGGTGGTGCACCGGGTGGTCGACCGGCTGGCCGGCCTGGCCGAGCGGGTGGGCGTACCGATCGAGCTCGACCTGCCGGGTACGCCGGTGATCGCCGAGGTCGACCCGCGCCGGGTCGAGCGGGTGTTGCGCAACCTGGTCGGCAACGCCGTCGAACACGGTGAGGCCCGCCCGGTGCTGATCACCCTCGGCATCGACGAGACCGCGGTGGCGATCACCGTCCGCGACCGCGGTGTGGGGCTCAAGGTGGGTGAGGAGAAGTTGGTGTTCAACCGGTTCTGGCGGGCGGACCCGTCCCGGGCTCGGCAGACCGGAGGCACCGGCCTGGGCCTGTCGATCAGCCTGGAGGACGCCCGACTGCACGGCGGCTGGCTGGAGGCGTGGGGTGCTCCCGGGCAGGGCGCGCAGTTCCGGCTCACGCTGCCGGCCCGCGCTGGTGACCGGCTGACCACCTCGCCGCTGCGGCTGGTGCCGGCCGACGCCGCGCTGCCGTTCGGCGGTCCCCGCGACGGTGGTCCGCTGGCCATCGGGCCCGGCACCGGCGGGGCGTTGGCGATCGGCCCGGCTCCGGCCGGGGAGGGGCAGCGGGCGGAGGTGCGCTCATGAGGCGGCGGAATCTCCTCGGAGCGTTCGGTGTGGTGTTGCTGCTGGGTGCCGGCTGCGGCATTCCGGCGGCGTCCGACGTGCGGGTGGACGGTAAGGGCGGAGCCGCGACGGAGGCCGGCGTGGTCGACGGCCGGCGCAGTGAGCCGCCGACGAGGACGGCCAGCGGTAGCTCCAACGAGGTGTTCGTGCGCAACTTCCTGTCCGCCGCCGCCGGCGAGCCGGACCGGGCGTACGAGCGGGTCAAGGCGTTCATCGCCCCGGAGCACAAGCCCCGCCTGCAGGACAAGAAGGGCAGCGAGGTCGCGCTGAACGTGGTCCGGCTGCGCGAGGCGGTCTACACCCTCAACAGCGACGAGACCACCACCGTGAAGATCACGGTGCAGCAGATCGGGGTGCTGCGGGCCAACGGCATCCTGGCCCCGCCGGTCGCGACCGAGACGGAGTACGAGTTCGGGCTCCGCAGCGCGGCGTTCGACGGCGGCGTCAACGATGAGCGCGCCGGCCTGTACATCCTCGACCCGCCGAACGTGCTGCTGCTCAGCGACATCGCCCTCAAGCAGTACTACCAGGATGAGTCGATCTACTTCTGGAGTTCCGACCGCACCCGGCTGGTGCCCGACCAGCGCTACCGGCCACTGGCGGTGCCGGACGAGCGCCGGGTCAACGAAGTGGTGAAGTGGCTGGTCGGTGGTCCGTCCGACTGGTTGCGCCCGGGTGTCGTCGGGCTGCCCGACCGCACCGAGCTGATCAACAACGCCACCGGCGCGAATGGCCGGTGGGAGGTCAACCTGGACATGTCCGGTGACGACCAGCACGGGATCGACCAGCTGATCACCCAACTCGCCTGGTCGCTGGGTGACCTGCCGGGCGAACTGGAGTTGAGGGTCCGCAACAACTCGCAACCCGTACAGGATCTGAACGAGCGGCGGAACTCCCAGCAGCTCTACCCGAACATCGCGAGCCCGCAGCGGTTCGGCGTGTACGAGGGCGCGATCCACCCGCTCGACTTCGACGGTGAGCTCAGCGGCGTGGTGCCGCTGGCGCCCGAGGTCAACCGCACCATCGTCTCCGCCGACCTCGCGCTGGCCAAGGACCGGCGGATCCTCGCCGCGATGGTGGTGACCGGCAGCAAGAGCCGGCAACGACTCGCGGTGGGCACGGGCATCGAACCGGTCTCCGTGATCAGCCGCAGCGATGCCGAATACTCCTCGATCAGCCGCCCGGTCTGGCTGCGTACGGTCGACTCCCGTCCCGGCCGGGGCCTGGTCGTGGCCGACGGGCAGCTGTACCGGTTCGACGAGGCGGCCCGGATGTACCCGGTGCCGCTCAACCTGCCCTCCGCCAAGGTCACCGCGGTGGCCGCCGCGCTGGACGGTCAGCGGGTCGCGCTGATCGTCGGCGGCCGGCTCTACGTCGCGGCGGTCAACCCGGACGGCGGCGGCGTCTCCATCGGTCCACCCCGCCAGCTGGCCACCTCGCTGACCGGCCTCACGGCGGTCGACTGGGGCAGGGAGGACCGGCTGGTGGTGGCCGGGTCGGCGGGTCAGCAGGCGATCTACGAGATCAGCGTGGACGGCGCTCTGGAGACGCCCCTGCGGACCGACGTGGGAGCCAAGGTCAACCACCTGACGGCGTACCCGACCAACCGCAGCGTGCGGGTGCCCAGCGGGGCGTACATGTACGAGGCGAACGGGGTGGCCTACCGCAGCAGCCCCTTCGAGCGGATCGAGCCTGACCGTGTGCGGGGCATCGCCCCGGTGCCGGCCGGCGTCCGCCCGAGCAACCCGTCGGCACCGTTCTTCCTCTACTGACGCCGTGCGCGGGCTCTGGGCGGACTTCGCCGACCTGGTGCTGCCCGTCGACTGTGCGGGTTGTCGGGAGCGTCGGCCCGGCCTGCGGCACGGGGTCTGCCCGGCCTGTGTCGGAGCGCTGGGCGCGCTGCGCCCACGGTCCGTCCGCCCCACCCCCGCCCCGCCGGGCCTGCCGTCCTGCGTCGCACTCGGCCCGTACGCCGGCCCGCTGCGGGAGACCCTGCTGGCGTACAAGGAACACGGCCGGCATGGCCTGGCCCGCCCGCTCGGCGCCCTGCTCGCTGAGGTCGTCGTGGCGGCGGTCGGCGTGGCTCGTCCGCTCGCGCTGGTCCCGGTCCCGGACACCGCGGCGGCAGCCCGGTCCCGTTACGGCGACCACCTGGACCGGCTGGCCCGGCACTGTGCGGCCCGGCTCAGCCGGGGCGGCTGGGCGGTGCGGGTACACCGTCCGCTGCGTGCGTTGCCCCGGCCCGACTCGGTCACCCTGGACAGCGCCGGGCGGGCGGCGGCGGCCGACGCCGCGTTCCAGCCCCGCTCCACAGCGCCGAGCGGGGGTCGTGCCGCGGGCGCGGCACCGCTCGTGGTGCTGCTGGACGACATCGTCACCACCGGCGTCACCCTGGCCGCCGCAGCCAGGGTGCTGACCGCGACCGGGTGGCAACCGAGTGTTGCCGTGGTGCTCGCGGCGACCGAGAAAAGGCACCAGTCGTAACCGATCGTGTTTCCGTTTCACCCCTTGGTGTATGAGCTGCGAAAAATTCTGGGTGGTCTCAGCAACATGGGGTGACTGCCGGGCAAACAGGAGTTAGCGTTTTGCTGTCGGGGGTAGGAGGTCGTTCCACCCGCCTCCGACGGTGAGAGGAGGCGTAGCCGTACCAACCGGTCGACGCCAGCGGGTCTCCCCACGGCGCGCGACCGGGTTTGCCGGATCGAAGACCGTCCGAACAAGGGAGGTCACGTGGACATCGTGGTCAAGGGCCGAAACGTCGAAGTGCCGGACCATTACCGGGTGCACGTAGCCGAGAAACTCGCAAAGATCGAACGCTACGACCACAAGCTTATTCGTGTCGATGTCGAGCTGTTCCACGAGCGCAATCCGCGCCAAGCCGACCACTGCCAGCGGGTGGAGATCACCTGCGTTTCCCGGGGCCCGGTGATCCGGGCCGAGGCCTGCACGAACGACTTCTACAGCGCACTCGACGCGGCCATCGCGAAGCTCGACACCCGCCTGCGCCGCGCGGCCGACCGCCGTCGCGTACACCGGGGTCGACACGCGCCGATCTCCGTCGCCGAGGCCACCGCGGGCCTGCCGGTCGCGGACCTGGTGGTCGCCCCGCTCAACGCGCCGGGTGACGGCGCCCGCGCCGGCACCGCCGTCGCGGAGCGGGTCGAGGAGGAGTACGACGACCAGCAGCCGTGGCACATCGCCCGGGAGAAGGTGCACCCGGCGGAGCCGATGACGATCGACGACGCCCTGTTCGAGATGGAACTTGTCGGCCACGACTTCTACCTGTTCCAGGACAAGGAGTCCGGCCGTCCCAGCGTCGTCTACCGGCGCCACGCGTACGACTACGGCATCATCTCCCTCGCCACCTGACCGGGGCCTGACCCGCGTGGATCATGGAGTTGTGGTGGGCGGTTCGCACCGGTTCACGGTTGGCGTACCCCACCACAACTCCATGATCGTCAGCGGAGGTCGGCGGGTAGCAGAGCGAAGGTCAGGTCGTCGAGGCGGGTGCCGGCCAGGCCGGGGAGCCGGGCCCGCTGCAGGGCCTCCCGGTGGAAGCCGACCCGCTCCAGCACGCGGTGCGAGGCGGTGTTCTCCGGCACGGTCCCGGCGGTGATCCGGGCGATACCGGCCGGGCCGAACGCCCAGCCGGCGAGCAGTCGGACCGCCCGGGTCGCGTACCCCCGGCCACGCCAGTCGGGCAGCAACGCGTAGCCCAGCGAAGCCTCGCCGCCGGCCACATCCGTGTACGACAACCCGCAACTGCCCGCCGGTTCGCCCGTGGCCACGTCGGTGATCAGCAGCCGGGCGATCTCGCCGGTCAGCCACCCGCTCTCCGCGAGCATGCAGCGCCGCTCGATCGCCGCCCGCTCCGGCGGCACCGGCGGCGCCTGGTTCGCCACCACCTCGGGCCGGCTGTGCAGCCGGTACACCATCTCCGCGTCGTCCGGTGCGAGCCGGCGCAGCGCCACCACCTGATCGGTGAGCACCCCGCCGGGCAGGTCGGGCAGCAGCCGGGCCGTCGGTCCGGGCGGGTCGCCGGCGAGGCGTACCCAGGCCAGCAGATCGTGGCGGCCTCCGTCGCGGCCGGACCCGGCCGACCGGCGCGACCCCTCGTAGCGGAAGCCGGAGGCCAACGCGACCTGCTGGCTGGACGCGTTCTGTGGGTGGGTGAGCAACTCCAGCCGAGCGGTCCCGGTGCCGAACGCGTGTTCGCTCAACGCGCGGGTGGCCGCGGTGGCGACCCCGCGACCGCGCGCCGCCGGCCGCACCCAGTAGCCGATCTCGGCCTGGCCCCGCACGGGCACCGGATTGCTGAGACCGATCGTGCCGAGCAGCCGGTCGGTGGCCGGGTCGGCGACGGCGTACGCGGCGCCGCCGCCGGTCCAGGCCGCCGGGGCGCCGGCGTCGATCCACCAGCGGGCGTCGACCTCGGTGTACGGGGACGGCAGGCCCGACATGAACCGTTGGCTGACCGGATCTGCCAAGCCGTCGACCACGTCGGCGGTGTCCTCGACGCGGAACGGGCGCAGCCGCACACCGTGCGCCTCGACGACCGGTGACAGAGTCATCCCAGGTCCTTGGCGAGCAGCGCGGCCACCCACACGTCGACACGCTCGCCCCGGTGCTGCACCCCGCCCCGCGCGGTCCCCTCGAACGTGAAGCCGGCCTTCTCCGCCACCCGGCGGGAGGCGGTGTTGCCCACGTTCGCCTTCCACTCGATCCGGGCCAGGCCCAGCGTGCTGAAGCCCCAGGCGCTCAGCCCGATCAGCGCGGCCGGCAGGTAGCCCCGGCCACGGGCCGTCGGGGCGGCCATGAATCCCACGTCCGCCAGCAGCGGGTCAGAGGGGGAGAGCCGCAGGTCGATCGAGCCCGCGTACCGGTCGTCCGGGTCGGCGACCACGAAGCAGGCGGAGTCTCCCCGGGCCCAGGTGTCCCGGCTGTAGACCAGGTAGCCCTGCGCGTCGGCGCGCTCGTACGGGTCCGGCACGGTGGTCCAGCGGATGGTCTCCGGATCGCGGCAGGTCTGCACCACGGCGTCCAGGTCCCGCTCCTCCATCGGCCGCAGTCGCAGCTCACCGCCGCCGGCGGTGGCGAACAGGACCGGCTGTGGGCGGCCGAAGACCGCGGCCCGCCGGGCGGCCAGGGTGCCCGGACCGGCGGGCCCGGTGACCCCGGGAGCGGGCACCTCGCCGGGCAGCAGGGACCCGATCCAGCCGTCCGCGCCGAGGGACAGCGCCGGGTCGGCCAGCCGCAGCCGGCCGTCGATCCGGAAGCCGGCCCGGAGCGCGACCAGCCGGGAGGCGTGGTTGCCCACCTCGGCCTGCCAGATCAGCCGGCGCAGCCCGAGCGTCTCGAAGGACCAGCGGGCCACCGCCCGGACGGCCCGGACGGTCACGCCCCGCCCGCGCGCCCACGGGGCCGTCCAGTAGCCGATCTCACCGGTGCCGGCGCGGTCGATGGAGATCAACCCGCACGAGCCGAGCAGATCACCGGTCGCCGGGTCGCAGACCGCGAGCGGCGCTGCGGTGCCCTCCGCCCAGGCCCGTTCGCTCAACTCGGTGACGAACCCGTGGGCGTGTTCCGGTAGGTATGGGCGCGGCACGGTGGTCCAGCGCTGGATGTCCGGGTCCTGGCATGCGCGGTGTACGGCCTCGGCGTCGGCCCCCCGCCAGGGGCGCAGCAGCACGCCGTCCTCAATGATCTCCACGGGCTCCACTCGTGCATCCTGCCGCAGCGTTCGCCGACGGCGTAACCGGATAACGTTGGGGTGAGCGCAGGACGCGAGTTATGTCGGGTTCGGCGGGGTGGACCAGCGCCACCAGTGACCATCGCGCCGATGGAGCGCCTACGATGGTTCGAGACTGTCTAGGGGAGCGTTGATCCGTGTCGATTCTGGAAAAGGTCCTTAACGCGGGCGAGGGCCGCATGGTGCGCCGGCTCAAGGCCATCGCCGCCGCCGTCAGCTCGATCGAGGACGACTACGTCAACCTCACCGACGAGGAACTGGCCGGCATGACCGAACAGTTCCGGGAGCGGCTCGACGAGGGCGAAACCCTCGATGACCTGCTGCCGGAGGCGTTCGCGGTGGCCCGCGAGGCGGCTGCCAGGGTGCTCGGCCAGCGCCCGTACGACGTCCAGGTGATGGGCGGCGCAGCGCTGCACTTCGGCAACATCGCCGAGATGAAGACCGGTGAGGGTAAGACGCTGACCTCGGTCATGGCCGTCTATCTCAACGCGCTGTCCGGCAAGGGCGTCCACGTGATCACGGTCAACGACTACCTCGCCCAGCGTGATGCGGCGTGGATGGGTCGGGTGCACGAGTTCCTCGGGCTGACCGTCGGCGTGGTGCTGCCCAACCGGCCGGCCAGCGAGCACAAGGCCGCCTACGAGTGCGACATCACCTACGGCACCAACAACGAGTTCGGCTTCGACTACCTGCGCGACAACATGGCCTGGTCCAAGGACGAGCTGGTCCAGCGCGGCCACAACTTCGCCGTGGTCGACGAGGTCGACTCCATCCTGATCGACGAGGCACGCACCCCGCTGATCATCTCCGGCCCGGCCGAGCACTCCGCCCGCTGGTACGGCGAGTTCGCCGGCGTGGTGGCCCGGCTCCAGCCCGGCACCGACGGCGAGGGCGACTACGAGGTCGACCACTCCAAGCGCACCATCGCGGTGACCGAGCGCGGTGTCGCCAAGGTCGAGGACCGGCTCGGCATCGACAACCTGTACGAGTCGGTGAACACTCCGCTGGTCGGCTACCTCAACAACGCCATCAAGGCCAAGGAGCTCTACAAGCGCGACAAGGACTACATCGTCAGCGACGGTGAGGTCCTGATCGTCGACGAGTTCACCGGTCGCATCCTGCACGGCCGTCGCTACAACGAGGGCATGCACCAGGCGATCGAGGCCAAGGAGGGGGTGGAGATCAAGCAGGAGAACCAGACCCTGGCCACGATCACCCTCCAGAACTACTTCCGCCTCTACGAGAAGCTGTCCGGGATGACCGGTACGGCGCAGACCGAGGCGAGCGAGTTCAACAAGGTCTACAAGGTCGGCGTCGTGACCATCCCGACCCACCGCCCGATGGTTCGCGAAGACCGGCCGGACGTCATCTACAAGACGGAGAAGGCCAAGTTCAACGCGGTCATCGAGGACATCGCCGAGCGGCACCAGATGGGTCAGCCGGTGCTCGTCGGCACCGTCTCGGTGGAAAACTCCGAAATCCTGTCCCAGCTGCTGCGCCGACGGGGCATCCCGCACAACGTGCTGAACGCCAAGTTCCACGCCCGGGAGGCCGAGATCGTCGCCCAGGCCGGGCGTAAGGGCGCGGTCACCGTGGCCACCAACATGGCCGGCCGCGGCACCGACATCCTCCTCGGCGGCAACGCCGAGTTCCTCGCCGCGAACGAGCTGCGCCAGCGCGGCCTCGACCCGCTGGAGAACGAGGAGGAGTACGCCAAGGCGATGGAGGAGGTCCTGCCCACGTGGAAGCAGGCCTGCGACGCCGAGGCGGACGAGGTCGCCGCAGCGGGTGGCCTCTACGTGCTGGGCACCGAGCGGCACGAGTCACGGCGGATCGACAACCAGCTGCGTGGTCGTGCCGGCCGGCAGGGTGACCCGGGCGAGTCCCGTTTCTACCTGTCCCTGCAGGACGAGCTGATGCGGCGCTTCCGGGCCGGCGCGGTCGAGGCGGTGATGGAGCGCTTCAACATCCCGGAGGATGTGCCCATCGAGTCGAAGATGGTCACCCGGCAGATCAAGAGCGCCCAGGCCCAGATCGAGGGCCAGAACGCCGAGATCCGCAAGAACGTGCTCAAGTACGACGAGGTGCTCAACAAGCAGCGCCAGGTCGTCTACGCGGAGCGGCTCCGGGTGCTCAACGGTGAGGACCTCTCCGACCAGGTCCGCAACATGATCGACGACACCGTCGAGGCGTACGTGCGGGGTGCCACCTCCGAGGGCTACGGCGAGGACTGGGACCTTGAGCAGCTCTGGTCCAGCCTCAGGCAGCTCTACCCGGTCGGCGTGACGATCGAGGAGTTGGAGGAGGAGGCCGGCGGCTCCCGGGCCGGCATGGACGCCGACTTCCTGGTCGCCCGCCTCAAGGAGGACGCGAACGCCGCGTACGACCGGCGTGAGGAGCAGGTCGGCACCGAGGGGGTTCGTCAGCTCGAGCGGATGGTGCTGCTCCAGGTCATCGACCGTAAGTGGCGCGAGCACCTCTACGAGATGGACTACCTCCAGGAGGGCATCAACCTTCGGGCGTACGCCCAGCGCGACCCGGTGGTGGAATACCAGCGCGAGGGCTTCGACATGTTCGCCACCATGATGGAGGGCATCAAGGAGGAGACGGTCGGCTTCCTCTACAACGTCGACGTCCAGGTGACCGAACCGGAGCCGGAGGCGGGGGCGGAAGAGGTCGCGCTGCTCGACAAGCCGGTGGAGATCCGGGCGAAGGGTCTCAACCGCGCTCCGCAGCGGCAGGGCCTGCAATACTCCGCTCCCACCATCGACGGCGAGGCCAGCCCTGGCGCCGTTGCGGTGGAGCAGGCCGAGCAGCAGGCTCCGGCGCTCGGTGTGGGCCGACCGGCCCCGGGTGCTCCGGCGGCGCCGGGTCAGAGCGCGCCGTCCAGCCCGCAGCGACCGGCCTCCGGGCTGCGCGGCCCGGCGGTTCCGTCGGCCGCCTCCCGTCGGCCGGCACCGAACCAGGCGGAGGCGAGCAACGGCCCGTCCCGCAACGCCCCGTGCCCGTGTGGCTCGGGTCGTAAGTACAAGCGCTGCCACGGCGCCCCCAACGGCGGCAACTGACCGACAGCACCTGACCGACGGGTCCCGGCCGACATGGCCGGGGCCCGTCGGCGTCTCCAGCTCCTCGCGGCCCAGCCGGGTACGCGGCCGCGCCCGACGATCTCCAAGGAAGTCGGGGTGTCCGCGACAGGCCGATGGCCCGACTTCCCGGAACCCGAGTCGATCAACCCCGCGCGGGTTGGGGGCGTGCGGGTTGGGGGCGTGCGGGGTGGCCGGCGCGGGGCTGGGCGCGCGGGGTGGGCCCGCGCGGGGCTGGGGCACGGGGTGGGGTGCCCGGGTTGGCGCGCCCGGGTCGGCGCCTGCGGGCCCTGTGGTCAGAGGATGTGCAGGGCGGTGCAGAGCCACCGACCTCGGCGATGCTCCAGGCGGAGCGCCAGCGCCCAGCTGCGACCGCCCGCGCCGGTGAGGACCGCCGCCGCCTCCACGGCGGCCTCCCGGGGCTCGCAGACTCGCAGGCGGAGCAACCGGACCACCGGCCGTCCGGCGCGGCGACGAGGTGCCCCGGCTCGCCCGGACGCGCGGGCCAGCTCGGTCAACAGGTCACCCGCCCGGGTCGGGTCGAGCAGTGCCCGTATCTGCGCCGGCGAACGGTAGCCGTTGACCACCTCCAGACAGGTGCCGACGAAACGGTGAGCGGCTCGGGTGGCCTCCGGGACGGTCGCCGGGGGCAACGGCGTGACCGGGTGGGTGGTGGACCGGCTGGGCACCGGGCGGAAGGCCCGGCGCTCCGGTGGCCGGACCGGGTCTGGCCGGGTCGAGGCGAACAGGTCGAGGGCGAGCTGACCGTGGGTGGGCGCCGGCCAGTACGACCCGTCGGTCTCGTCCGCGTACGGAGGGTCGATGGGCGGGACGGGACGCAGCCGCACGGGTGGTCGGGAAGGGCCGGGTCGCGCCTCGCTCATCGCCGCCTCCTTGATCTTGCGTTTGCTTTCGTTTGCCTCCGACGACATCGATTGTCGGTGATGGGGTGGCCCCGGTCAATGCCTCCGGTGGAGGGTGGGCCGCCGCGCGAGCGTGATCGACACCGTTTTGCCGATGTCGCGGCATCCGAGCCGTCTGGACACCCCGACATCGCCGCCCTGGAGTGGATCATCCGGCCAGGCCAGGCTGGCGGGCTGGGCTGTGGGGTGGAGCGTGGCGGCTACTCCGGGTCGCGGTCGATCAGTGGATTGCTCTGCACCCAGTCCGCGGTCTCGTCGTACTTGCGCGCGATGTACTCCTCCAGACGCGCACGCTCCACGCGCCACTGGCCGCGTCCACCGATCTTGATCGCCGGCAGTTCACCGCTGCGCACCATGTGGTAGACCTGCGAGTCCGACACGTTCAGCTCGGTGGCGACGTCGGAGAGCAGCAGGAACCTCGGCTCCACAGAAACTCCCGGGGTTGATGGCGTTTGGCTCAGTTTGCCATCGACAGCTCCGGCCGCCCAGCACCCCGGACGACTCGGCGGCAGACCCAACCGCGCGGACACACCGGCCGGGAACTTCCACCGGCCGGAGCCGGGGTGTATGACGGTCACGGCGTGCGGCATGATCTGCGCCCGTGCCGGCGGCCGCCGGTGGAGGACGAAGCGGGGAGACGACCGGTGACCGACGAGCTTGTCCGGGTGTACGTGCCGGCGACCGTACCGATGCTGACCCGACTGCGCGAGGAGGGGCTGGCCGCCGACCAGGCGCACGCGGTGACTCCGGCGCTGCGAGAGTGGTACGCCGAGGGCGACGAGGAGGAGCTGGAGTACGTCGCGTTCACCCGGGCCGCCCAGGACGCGTTGCACCTGCTCCGGGCCGATCCGACCGCGCCCCGCCGCCGGGTCGTCGTCTCGGTCGACCTGCCGCCGGGCGCGCTCGGGCGAGGCGACGGCGAGCTGGGCTCCAGCACGGTGACTCTGGCCGGCGCCGTGCCGGTGGGTGCCGTCGCGGCCATCCACGTGGACGGCGCGGACGCGGTCGAGGAGGTCGCCGCGGCGGCCGACGTGGTGGCCGAGGCGGCCGCTGGCGACCCCGACGCCCAGTTCACCGTCGACGGCGCCGAGGACCACGAGCTGGAGTGGTACGACGTGACAGAGCTGGACCTGCTGCTACGCGCTGCCAGCTGAGCGGGCACCAGTCGCCGGCCGACGTCAGCGGGCCGGATCCGCCTTGGCCGGGTCCGCGTCGAACGCCTCGGCCGGGGTGGGCTCGTCCTCCGGGTCGACCCGGTCCGCACCGGTGTCCGTGCCGCCGGCCGGTTCGTCATCATCGGTGTGGCTGGGGCCGAGCGTGCGGCCGAACGCGATGAGCGCGGTCAGCGCCCCCACGAAGAGCACCCAGATGCCGTTGTCCACCCGCGAGGTGCCCAGCGAAGTCTGCGCCACCGCGTCCGCCTCGCTGAGCGCGCTGGCGAGATCGAGCAACGACCGGCCGCCGATTCGGATGATCACCTCGGCGAGCAGCAGGAGCAGCCCTGGCCCGGCGCCGGCGAGCAGGTACGCCGGCCAGCGCAGTGCCGGGGCCGCGGGATCGCGGCGCACGGCCCGACGCCGCGACCAGGTCAGGTAGCCGAAGGCGAGCAGCCCGGCCAACAGCCCGGCGACGAGCGACTCGGTGCGGGACACCCACTTGGCCGCGTCGACCAACGACTGCTGGCTGTCGCCGGCCCCGAACAGGTCGAACAGTGGGTCCCGGGCGCGGCTGAACGCGACCACGAAGACCAGCGTGCCCAGCGCGGCGGTCACGACCGCACCGACCGCCGGGGCGGTCCGCGCGCCAGCCACCGCGCCGCCGATGATCGCCGCGGCCGCGGTGGTGCCGGCGATCACGTTGGTGGTCGAGGTGTCGAAGTAGGTGAGGTTGATCGCCAGCGCGGCGGCAAGCCCGACCAGCATTCCGCCGCCGATCGCCCCGGCGAAGCGCAGGGTGGCCCAGTCGCCGTACCGGCGTGCCAGCAGATTGCCGCCGGCCAGCGCGACGGCCGCCCCGGCCACCAGCGCGGCCGAGATCACGCCGGGTAGGGCGAACGCGGAGAGACTGATCGCCGTGACACCGGCCGCCGCCGAGGTGATGGCCTCCCGCGTGGACCAGAGCATGGCGGTCAGCCACCCGAGCGCCAGCAGCGCGAGCACCGCCGCGCCGGGCGCGGGCACCGGCCGGCTGTTGGGGCTGGCCGCGTCGTCCGCCGCCTCGTCCGACTCCGCGGCCGGGACGCGGCCGGGCTGCTTGGTCATCGTCTCCCCTTCGAGGCGGCAGGTCACCGACCATTCAGGGTACGCGGCTCCGCTGAGCCGTCCGCCGCCCCGGGACGGCCACGACGGGTAGGGCCGGCCAGGATCTCCGAGGACGTCCCGGTGTGTCGTCCACGGGGTCGCCGGATGCGGCTGCCCGATGTGCGGGCGGGGCGTCGGGATCGAGCCCGATCGGTAAGGGGAGGAGGGGTGGGGCGGTCCTTGGCGGAGGCAGGTGGCGGAGGTGGGGTGCGCGGCCCCTCATGGGAGAATCGTCGGAGGTCCCGCCGCTGCTCGGCCCGTCCGTGCGGCGTCCGGTGTCCGGCCGTCCGGTCGGTGCCCGCGGGTCCGGTTTCGCCACTGCTGTCGAGATCGCCAGGAGCCTTGATGGATGCCGTGTTCTCCGTTCCCGAGCCGCGCAACGAGCCGGTTCGCAACTACGAGCCGGGCAGCCCCGACCGGGACCGGCTCCAGCGGCGGCTGACCGAGCTCGCCGCCGAGCGCATCGACCTGCCGATGACCATCGGCGGTGAGCAGCGGATGGCCGCCGGTGACCCGATCAACGTGGTGCAGCCGCACAGGCACGCGCACGTGCTGGGCGTGACAGGTCACGCCACCCACGACGACGCCCGCGCCGCGATCAAGGCGGCCAAGGACGCCGCCCCGATGTGGCGGGCGCTGCCCTTCGAGGAGCGCGCCGCGATCTTCCTGCGCGCCGCCGAGCTGCTCGCCGGCCCCTGGCGCGACACCCTCAACGCCGCCACGATGCTCGGCCAGTCGAAGACCGCGATCCAGGCGGAGATCGACTCGGCGTGCGAGTTCATCGACTTCCTCCGGTTCAACGTGCACTTCGCCCGTCGCCTGCTGGAGGAGCAGCCGGCTTCCTCGCCGGGCGTCTGGAACCGCTTCGACCACCGCCCGCTGGAGGGCTTCGTCTACGCGGTCACCCCGTTCAACTTCACCGCCATCGCCGGCAACCTGCCGTCGGCGCCGGCCCTGCTGGGCAACACGGTGATCTGGAAGCCGGGCCCGACCCAGCAGTTCGCCGCGCACTTCACCATGCGGCTGTTCGAGGCCGCCGGCCTGCCGCCCGGCGTGATCAACATGGTCACCGGCCGGGGCGAGGAGGTCTCCGACGTCGTGCTCGCCGACCCGGACCTGGCCGGCATCCACTTCACCGGTTCGACGAAGGTCTTCCAGCAGCTGTGGCGGACCGTCGGCGACAACATCGCCCGGTACCGGGGCTACCCGCGCCTGGTCGGCGAGACCGGCGGCAAGGACTTCGTGGTCGCGCACACCAGCGCCGACGTCGACGCCCTGCACACGGCGCTGATCCGCGGTGCCTACGAGTACCAGGGCCAGAAGTGCTCGGCGGCGTCGCGGGCGTACGTGCCGCGCTCGATCTGGGAGGGTGGGCTGCGGGACCGGCTGGCCGCGACCACCGAGTCGCTGACCTACGGCGACGTGGCCGACTTCAGCAACTTCGGCGGCGCGGTGATCGACGACAAGGCGTTCGCCCGGCACACCGCCGCGCTGGACCTGATCGCCGGTGACGACAGCTGCCGGGTGCTGGCGGGTGGCACCGCCGACGACTCGATCGGCTACTTCGTCCGGCCGACGCTGTTCGAGTGCGGCGACGCGGCGCACGAGACCTTCACCACCGAGTACTTCGGGCCGATCCTGGGCGTGCACGTGTTCGACGACGCCCGCTTCGACGAGGTGGTCGCGCAGGCCGAGTCGATCGCCCCGTACGCGCTGACCGGCTCGGTGTTCGCCACCGACCGCCGGGTGGTCGACGCGGTCGGCGAGCGCATGCGGTACGCGGCCGGCAACTTCTACATCAACGACAAGCCGACCGGCGCGGTGGTCGGGCAGCAGCCCTTCGGCGGCGCCCGGGCCAGCGGCACCAACGACAAGGCCGGCTCCTGGCTCAACCTGGTCCGCTGGATCTCGCCGCGGACGATCAAGGAGACCTTCGTGCCGCCGACCGACCACACGTACCCCCACATGGGCTGACCGGCGACGACCCGCCGGCGGCGCGCGTGGCGCCGCCGGCGGTCCGCCGAATGTCGTAACCCATTGATAGTCCTCAACGGACAGTCTGTCGCCGACAGTGCACTTAGGAAGTCCTGTTGGGTGGCAAACTGGCAAATCCTGGACGCCGCGTGCGCAAAGTGGCAGCGTAGTGGGCATGGCGGATTCCGGAGTCAACCCTACGGCGGCGGCCTTGCTCGGCCTCCTCCACGAGGGCCCGATGACAGGCGGTCAGTTGATGGCCGCCGCTGAGCGCCGTCTGGCGCCGTACTGGTCGATGACCCGCAGTCAGGTCTACCGCGAGTTGCCGGTCCTGGCCGAGCGTGGTTTCGTGCGGCTCGGCAAGCCCGGGCCGCGGATGAGCCAGCCGTACGCTCTCACCGCCAGCGGGAAACGGACATTTTCTCGCTGGCTGGCGGAGAACCCGGGGCGGGACACCATCCGCAACCCGATAGCGCTGCGGATGGCCTTCGGCAACCTGCACTCCGCGAGCCAGCTGAAGAGCCTGTACGCCTCCGCGAACGAATACCACACCGAGGCCCTCGCCCAGGTGCGGGAACAGGTCAAGAACGCCAAACGGGACGGCGAGACGTACGACGCCAGCGCGCTGGAGTTCGCCGTCGCCTACCACCGGGCGGCCCTGTCGTGGTTGAAGTCCGCCCCCGTCGGGTGACCTCCGGCCAGTTCGCGCATCCAGAACGAGCTGGGCGGCCTGCGGCACAGTACGCTTGTCTGTCGTGACCGCTGCCGATTACGCCGAACAGCTCAAGGAACTCGACGCGACCCTGCGAAACATCGAGGCCGTCCTCAACATCGACCGCCTCCACGAGGACAAGGCCCGCCTCGAGCAGGAGGCTTCCGCCCCCGACCTGTGGGACGACCAGGCCAAGGCTCAGCAGGTGACCTCGCAGCTGTCGTACGTCAACGGCGAGATCAGCAAGCTGGGCAGCCTGCGTTCGGGCCTCGACGACGCCCAGGTGCTGCTGGAGCTGGCGGAGGCCGAGGCCGACCCGGGCGTGCTGACCGAGGTCGAGTCGGAGATCACCGGGCTGACCAAGGCCATCCAGGAGATGGAGGTCCGCACCCTGCTCTCCGGTGAGTACGACTCCCGGGAGGCGTTGGTCGCCATCCGGGCCGGCGCGGGTGGCGTGGACGCCGCGGACTTCGCCGAGATGCTGCTGCGGATGTACCTGCGCTGGGCGGAGCGGCACGGCTACCCGACCGAGGTCTACGAGACCTCGTACGCCGAAGAGGCGGGCCTGAAGTCGGCCACCTTCGCGGTCAAGGTGCCCTACGCGTACGGCACGCTCAGCGTTGAGTCGGGCACCCACCGGCTGGTCCGGATCAGCCCGTTCGACAACCAGGGCCGTCGGCAGACCAGCTTCGCGGGCGTCGAGGTCCTGCCGGTCACCGAGCAGACCGACCACATCGACATCCCGGAGAACGAGGTACGGGTCGACGTCTACCGCTCCTCCGGCCCCGGTGGGCAGAGCGTCAACACCACCGACTCGGCGGTCCGGCTGACCCACATTCCGACCGGCATCGTGGTGACCTGCCAGAACGAGAAGTCCCAGCTGCAGAACAAGGCCTCCGCGCTGCGGGTGCTCCAGGCCCGGCTGCTGGAGCGCAAGCGCCAGGAGGAGCAGGCCAAGCTCGAAGGGCTCAAGGAGAACGCCGCCGGCTCCTGGGGCGATCAGATGCGCTCGTACGTCCTGCACCCGTATCAGATGGTGAAGGATCTCCGAACCGAGCAGGAGACCGGCAATCCGAGCGCGGTCTTCGACGGCGAGTTGGACGGTTTCATCGAGGCGGGCATCCGCTGGCGCAAGCAGCGGCAACTCGCCGGCGACGGTGCGTGACGACACGCGGGCGGAGCGCGTCATCGATCTCCAGGTAGAGGCCTGATTCGACGACTCGCGTCGGATCGACGGGGCGTGGGGCTTGGCTCAGTTGTTACACCGCGTAGACTCACCACCCGTGATTCAGCTTGAGCAAGTGACGAAGACGTACCCGAAGGCGTCCCGGCCTTCGCTCGACAACGTGTCCGTCTCGATCGAGAAGGGCGAGTTCGTCTTCTTCATCGGTCCATCCGGCTCCGGCAAGTCCACGATCATCAAGATGCTGCTGCACGAGGTGGCCCCCAACAAGGGTCGCGTCGTCGTCAACGGCAAGGACGTCACGTCGATGCGCTCCTGGAAGCGACCCCACTTCCGGCGCTCGATCGGCTGTGTCTTCCAGGACTTCCGGCTGCTGCCGAACCGCACCGCCTACGAGAACGTGGCGTTCGCTCTCGAGGTGATCGGCAAGACCAAGGCGGTTGCCCGCCGGGTCGTGCCGGAGGTGCTGGAGCTGGTCGGGCTCGGTGGCAAGGAGCACCGCTACCCGCACGAGCTCTCCGGTGGTGAGCAGCAGCGGGTCGCCGTCGCCCGGGCGTTCGTGAACCGTCCGCTGATCCTGCTGGCGGACGAGCCGACCGGAAACCTGGACCCGGACACCTCGATCGAGATCATGCGTCTGCTGGACCGGATCAACCGCACCGGCACGACCGTCGTGATGGTCACCCACGACTCCAACATCGTGAACCAGATGCGTCGCCGCGTCGTCGAGATCGAGAGCGGTCGCATCGTGCGTGACCAGGCCCGCGGCGTCTACGGGTGAGCCGGCTCTCCACCCCTGCGCAGCCTGACGACGAACACTTCATGCCGGAGACCCGGAGGAAATCCCGATGCGCGTGAAATACGTCCTGTCCGAGGTACTGGTCGGACTGTGGCGCAACGTGACCATGTCCATCGCGATGATCATCACGATGGCGGTCTCGCTGACCATGCTCGGCGCCAGCGGTCTCATGTACCGCCAGGTCGACGACATGAAGGACCTCTACTACAAGAACATCGAAGTCTCGATCTTCTTGAACCAGGAGGTGAGCGAGCAGGAGCGCACCGACCTGAACACCAAGTTGGACGGGGACCCCCTGGTGAAGGAGGTCTTGTACGTCAACAAGGACGAGGCGTACAAGCGCTTCAAGGAGATGTACCAGGACGCCCCGGACCTGGTGAACGCGGTCAAGCCGGACCAGCTGCCCGAGTCGTTCCGGCTCAAGCTGAACAACCCGGAGCAGTACAAGGACATCTACGACCAGTACAAGGACACCGCGGGTGTCGACGAGATCGTCGACCAGAGTCGACTGCTCGACAAGATCTTCAACATCCTCACCTCGATCCAGAACATCGCGCTGGCCGCCGCCGTCGTGATGGCGATCGCTGCCCTGCTGCTGGTCGCGAACACCATTCAGGTGGCCGCGTACAGCAAGCGGCGTGAGGTGGCGGTCATGAAGCTGGTCGGCGCGTCCAACTGGTTCATCCAGGCGCCGTTCGTGCTGGAGGCCGTGGTGGCCGGCCTGATCGGCTCACTGCTCGGCCTGGTCGCCCTGGTCGCGGCGAAGTACCTGCTCTTCGACGGTTCGTTGAGCGCCCTGCAGGGTCTGCTCTCGCCGATCACCTGGGGCGACATCCTGGTCGTCTTCCCGTTGATGGCTGGCGTCGGTGGTCTGGTCAGCGCGGGCACGGCCTGGATCACCCTGCGCTTCTACCTGCGGGTCTAGGCGCCGTACGGGTCGTCCCGTCGTCTCCCGGGGACCCTCCCGCTGCCGGAAATAAACGGCGCGGGAGGGTCCTTGTCATTCGGGTAGCATGATCGGTTGTCCGGCCGGGGTGAGCCCGGCCACGGACGTTCGCGAGAGGGGGTGGCGCCGATGCCACGGGAAAAGGGGCGCAAGGTGGTCGCCTCCAACAAGAAGGCGCGCCACGACTACGCGATCCTCGACACGTACGAGGCGGGCATGGCGCTGACCGGCACCGAGGTCAAGTCGCTGCGGGCCGGGCGAGCGTCGCTGGTCGACGCGTTCGCCCAGGAGCGCGACGGCGAGTTGTACCTGCACGCCATGCACATCCCGGAATACACCCAGGGCACCTGGACCAACCACGAGCCCCGGCGTACCCGCAAGCTGTTGCTCAACCGGGGTGAGATCGACAGGTTGGTCGGCAAGACCCGCGAGGGCGGTCTGACGATCGTCCCGCTGCAGGTCTACTTCGCCGACGGCTGGGCCAAGGTCGAGATTGCCCTGGCCAAGGGTAAGAAGTCGTACGACAAGCGTCAGGACCTCGCGAAGCGGGACGCGGACCGGGAGATTGCCCGGGTGTCCGGTCGACGCGGCAAGGGCATGGACGACTAATTCATCCCGTTTGTCCGGGTCGGCGCGCCGGGCCGGGGCTCGGGATGAAAGCTGTTGCGCCAGGCGTTAGGCTTGTCAGTGCCACCACATCGGTGGCCTGTCGAGGGGGTGACTGGTTTCGACTTCGTACGCAGCGACAGGGGAAGCGAGCCGAGGAAGCCGACGTCGTCTCGAGAATCGGTCGTCGGAAACTTATAAGCGCCAAGAACAATCGCGCTGACTTCGCTCTCGCCGCCTGAGGCGAGTAGCTAAGTCTGTCGGCCTGGGAACGCCTTCGTCCCAGTAGCCGGCATCAGCTAGGAGGCTGGCCAATCGGACCCGGTCGCGGGGTCCGTGCGGCGAGATTAATCAGCGACTGGGCCCGTCACACCAACTTGCTCGCGTGAGCGGTGGGGCCGAGTAGAGGCACAGCGAGCTGCGCTCGGAGAAGCCCTGACAAACCGGCGAAGGACCCGGGTTCGATTCCCGGCACCTCCACCACCTCGAACGAAGCGCCCCGGCCCACTAGCCGGGGCGCTTTGTTGTGTCGGCGTCTGGTGCGACGACAGGGCTGCCGGCCCGGCTCGCCTACGCTGCCCCCTGTGACCAAGCAGGAGCTGCGCCTGTCCGTCGGCGCGTCACCCGGCCAGCGCACGGTCGCGGTGGTGACCGGCGTCCTCGTCGGGGCCGTTGGTGTGGCGTCCGTGGCGCTGCCCCTGATCGCCGGCGGGCTGTTGCGGCGACTGACCGGCCCGGGTGACACGTTCGCCTCCTATGAGGAAGCTCGCGACCTGCCGCCGGGACTGCTGCCGCCAGGGCTGCGGGACGCCGGTGGCGGGGATCAGGCCGGCCCTGGTCCGTTCATCGGGTTGTGTGGCCTGCCATTCGTCCTGCTCGGTGTCTACCTCGTGCTGCGGGTGCTCCGCACGGCCGCATGGCTGGACGGCAGCCGGGTGCGGGTACGGGGCGCGTTCCGAACCCGTACCGTCGACCTCGCCACCGCCCGGATCGACGCCGGCCCGGAGTCCTATCGGGAGGCGGGGGACGACGCCTCGGCGGGTGGACGGCGGGTGCGGACCATCATCGCGACCGACCAGGAGAGCACGAGGCGGGTCACCATCCCGCTGCGCGGCATGGGCCTGGACAGCCTGCCCCCGTCCGAACTGCGCGCGCTCGCCGACGCGATGACGACAGGTCGAGTCGACGGGCGGGACGGCGACGCGCGCGCCGTCGCCGCCCACCTGCACCACCTGGCGGAGCACCCGTCGAGCGGCTGAGCCGGACCAGTGGTGCCGGCGGGGTCAATGGGGCCAATGGGGCAGATGAGGCTGGCCCGGGGCCTGGACAGGGCAGGCCGGGCAGGCTCACCATCGCGGTATGGGGTAGTAGCGCAGCGCGGGAGGTGCCATGGTCACCGGACCGGTCCAGCAGCCGTCACTCGTCGCCCGGCCATCCGCCGCGCACCCGCACCCGGAGGGGCTCCCCGCCGATCCGTACCCCACCAGGCGGCCCGCCGAGGCGTACCCGGTCGGGCTGCCCGGTGAGCCGCGCCCGGCGGGGCTCGCCGGTGACGTGCACGCGTTCGGCCGGGCCGTGGCCGTCGCCACCACCGAGCCGCGCTGGCGCGAAGAGGTCCTGTTCCGGCTCCGTCCGGTGGGACAGGCCTTCGCCGAGCACGTCCGGGTCACCGAGGGCCCCACCGGCCTCTACCGGGAGTTGCTCAGCCAGTCGCCACGGCTGGACCACGGGGTGCGGCTGCTGACCCGGGAGCACGCCGCGATCGTCGCCGCGATCCTGGCTGTTCAGCAGATCGCCGAGCAGCCCGGGGCGCACCCCGACGAGGTGCGGCACCGGGCCGGGCGCCTGCTGCGGAGGTTGGCCCGTCATCGGCGGCGCGGCGCCGACCTGCTCTGGGAGGCGTACCAGACGGATCTGGGTGGCGAGACCTGACCCGGGCAGGGGAACCGGGAGGTCGACAGCCGCGTCGGACCGTACATGCGTCGACCGGTCCTGCTGCTCGTGCTCCCGCTGCTGCTCGTGGTGGGCTGTGCCTCCAACGGTGTTGATCCGGCCGGCGGGCCCAGTAACCCGCCGGGCCGCACGGAGGCGTTCGACCAGCGGGCGGCCGAGGTCGCCGGGGCGTGGCAGCCCGGCCCCGACTGGCGTGCGGGCTACGTCCCGCTGGAGGGGCCGACCGTGCTCACCGGCGACCCGCGCTTCACCCCCGACACCGAGGCGGCGTTCCGAGCCGGCTGGTACCGCGAGCAGGTCCCGATTCCGCCCACCCGGGTAGGTGGCGAGATCCGGTTCCCGGACGGCCGGCTCACACTGCCGTTGGTCAGCGCGGCAGAGGCGTACCGGCAGCTCGACCAGGGCGATCCGCTGCCCTGTCCGGGGCGGCCGAAGCGGCCCGGCCTGCCGACCCCGGGCGGCCCCACCGTCGAACCTGGACCGGATGGCTGGGCCACCAGCGCGACCCAGACCGCCTGCCTCGCGCTCACCGTTACCGGGGTCACGTTCGGCACCGTGCCGGTCCGCACCAGCCGGGGTGCGGCGCAGGTCCCGGCCTGGCTGTTCACCATCAAGGAGCTGGCCACCCCGGTGGCCCGGCTCGCCGTCGCGCCGACGGCGGTCACGCCGGTTCCCGAGCCCACCGCGCCGGCCCGGCCGCTGCCGGACGGGTTGGTGGCCGCCCAGGACCTCGCGACGGTCGACGGCGCCCGGTTGACCGTCCGGCTCGGCGTCGGTGCCTGCGACACCGGGATCGCGCCGCTGGTGTGGGAACGGCCGGACGTCGTGGTGGTGGGTGGCAGCGTCACCCGGGGCACCGGCGTCTGCCCGGACCTGCTCAAGCTGGAGCCGGTCACCGTCACCCTCGCGGCGCCGCTGGGTGCCCGGCCGGTGCTGGACGTCGCCGCCGGCACCCCGCTGTCGATCGCCCCGCGCTGACGGGCCCGGTCAGAGGATGCCGGGGACGTCGGTGCTGATCGGCACCGGCAACACGGTGGGCCGGTCGGCGGCCAGCCCGCCGGCGAGCGCCGCTCCGAGCTGGTCGGGGGTCTCGACCACCTCGGTGGCACAGCCGTAACCGGCCGCGATCGCGACGATGTCCAACCCCGGCAGGTCCAGGCCGGGTACCCCGGGAGTGTCCTTCAGCTCGGCGAACGCCTTGAGGATCGCGTACTGCTGGTTGACCGGGACGACGACCACCACCGGCAGTGACAGGCGTGCGGCGGTCCACAGCGCCTGCACCGAGTAGTGGAATGAGCCGTCGCCGACCACCGCCACCACCGGACGGCCGCGCCCGGCGTCCCGTTCGGCGAGTGCCACCCCGATCGCGGCCGGCAGGCCGTAGCCGAGGCCGCCGCTGGCCATCGTGAAGTACGACGCCGGGCGGGTGATCCGCAGCCGGCGACGCAGCGCGGACAGATTGGACGGTGACTCCTGGACCAGCACGCCGTCCGTCGGCCAGTGCGCGGCCAGCGCGGCGAACAGGGCGTCGGGGCTCAGCGGGGCGGTGACCTCCGGCGGGGCCGGCGCGTCCCGGGGCGCGGGCGGCGGCCGGTCAGCCGAGGGCACCCGCTCGACCAGCGCGGTCAGGGTCAGCCCCGGGTCGCCGAGCAGGCTGTCCCCGACCGGGGCGCGCGCGGCCTCGTCGGGGTCGTCCGTGACGTGCAGCAGCCGGGCGCCGTCGGGCAGGTGCTCGCCCGGTACGTACGGGTAGTAGCGGAACACCGGGGCGCCGATGACCAGCACGGTGTCGTGCCCGCGCAGCGCCTCGGCCAGCGGGCCGATCGCATACGGGAGCACCCCGCGAAAGTGTGGGTGGTCCTCCGGGAACACGGCGCGCTCCGGCGCGGGGGCCGACCAGACCGGCGCGGCCAGCCGCTCGGCCAGCGCGATCGCGGCCGACCAGCTGCCGGCGCGGTCCACCCCGGGCCCGTACACCAGCACCGGGTTGCGACTGCCGGCCAGGATCCGGACGAACTCGTCCAGTCGTTGCGGATCCGGTGCGAAACGGGTGGCCACCGAGCGTGGTGCGGGCGGCGGGTCCGCGGGCTGGGCCCAGTCGTCCATCGGCAGGGAGAGGAAGACCGGCCCGGCCGGCGGCTGCACCGCCGTCGCGTACGCCCGCAGCACCGCGCCGGGGATGTCCTGCGCCCGCGCCGGCTCGTAGGCCCACTTGACGTACGGCTGGGGAAGCTCGGTGGGTCGGCGGCTGGTCAGCCGGGGTTCGAGGAGCAGCATCTCTCGGGTCTGCTGACCGGCGCTGACGATCAGCGGGGTCTTGTTGTGCCAGGCGGTGACCAGGTTGCCCATGCCGTTTCCGGCACCCGGGGCGGTGTGCAGGTTGACGTGGGCCGGTGTCCCGCTGGCCTGGGCGTAGCCGTCGGCCATCGCGACCGCCGTGGCCTCGTGCAGCGCGTGGACGTAGTGGAAGTCGGTGGGGAAGTCCCGCAGGAACGGCTCCTCGGTGGAGCCGGGGTTGCCGAAGACGGTGGTCATGCCGAGGGTGCGGAGCACGTCGTACGTCGCGTCCCGGACCGTTGCCATCGCCACCCGCCTCCGTGTCGCGGGCAGGGACGACCGCGGGTCGCCCTCCCGACCAACCGAATCTATCGGGATGTGACGGACCTTTCGGGCGTTTCCCAGCCGTCGGTGACCCGGATCGGTCGATCACCGGAGGTCCACCTCGGTGTCATCGACTCGCGGTCGCAACTGTCCGATCACCTGCTGGTCAGACCTTAGCCAGCGACCGGGACGCAAGCTATGGTGCCAGGCATGGCGTTGACGGCGCGGTTGATCCCGGTGCACCCTGCGAAGCCAGCGGGTGACGGAGCTCCAGCGCGGGCTCACGGTTGACGGGTGTGTGGGATGCAGGGAGAGGGCCAGGCGATCGGCGGACGAGCGATGGAGTCGATGACCGGGCGGCTGCTGGTCGCGACTCCGGCGCTCAAGGACCCGAACTTCGACCGTACGGTGGTGCTGCTGGTGGCCCACGAACCGGGCGGCGCGCTCGGGGTGGTGCTGAACCGGGCCACCGAGGTGCCGGTCGCCGACGTGCTCGGTGACTGGAGCGACCTGGCCCGCCACCCGGCGGTGCTCTTCGAGGGCGGCCCGGTGCAGCCCGACTCGGCCATCTGCCTGGCCCGGATGCGACACCCGATGCGCCGGCTCAAGGGCTTCCACCAGGTTTCCGGGGCGGTTGGCACGATCGACCTCTCGGTCGACCCGGAGCGACTGCGGGAGAGCATCGGCGGCATCCGCGTCTTCGCCGGCTACTCCGGCTGGGGCAGTGGCCAGTTGGAGCAGGAGATCGCCGACGGCTCCTGGTTCCTGCTGGACGCGCTGCCCGGTGACGCCTTCGTCGATCGGCCCGACGACCTGTGGCCGATGGTGCTGCGCCGGCAGGGCGGAATGATGGCCGCCGTCGCACACTTTCCGCCGGACGTGGCGCTCAACTGACCCGGATCGGCGGGGACCCCGCGAGATGACCACGCCGGCCGGTCTGTGTATAGTTTCCCAGTGCCCGGGCGACCGGGAAACAGCAAGGGGCCGTGGCGCAGCTGGTAGCGCACCACACTGGCAGTGTGGGGGTCAGGGGTTCGAGTCCCCTCGGCTCCACCGATGGCACGCATGTGCTGACCGGTGGTTTTCTCCGATGCTCCCGTCCGTTCCGGGCGGGAGCATCGTCGTGTCGGCTGGTTCCACGGGCGCCCCGGGGTGACCCGCGTGTCACCCCGGGGCGAGCGTGCCTAGCGCACGATCGGTGACCACTCCCGCTGGTTCACGACCGTCACTCCGGGGGTGCGGTAGTACGGGTCCTCGGCGAGGGTCGCGGCCAACGCCTCGGCGTCGGGGACGTCGAAGATCAGAAGGGCGCCGGAGTCGTCGGGGAACGGCCCGGCCATGACCAGCCGGCCCTCCTGGTGCAGGGTCTGGAGGCGCTCCCGGTGCGCGGGCCGGGCGGCGAGCCGGTCGGGTTGGTCACCGAAGGACAACTCCACGATGAACACCAGTTCCTCCTCTTTGGGGCGGTTTCTCGGAGCACCCTAGTCGATCCACTGCGCCACCGCAGGTGCCCGCCCGGTGCTCAGCGATCGACGATGATGCCGAACGCCGCGCTCACCCGGCTCTCCAGTTCGTCGAGGTCGTTGAGGGTTGGGGCGTCGATCAGTGCCTCACGCCTTGACGAGCTCGCTGGGCGCGACGGGGGTTCGGCCGAGCCGCTCGGCGATGCTGACCACCATGCGGCGTGGCAGTAGTCGGGGCAACTGGGCGGTCAGGAAATTGCGCCAGCCGGTGACGATCGTCGGACGCTCGCCCTCCAACGCCGTCAAGGCCTGGGCGACGACCTCCTCGGCGGTCTGGGCCGATCCTGTGTTGGCCTGCGGGCCGCTGGCCTCGAAGAACTCGGTGATGGTCCGGCCGGGGCAGACCGCGAGCACCCGTACGCCGCTGTCACGGTTTTCCGCCCAGAGCGCCTCGGACAGCGACAGGACGAACGCCTTGGCCGCCCCGTACGCCGTGTGATACGGCGTCGGCAGGAACGACACGCTGGACGCCATGTTGATGATGGCCCCCCGCCGTTGCCGGATGACGGGCAGCAGCGCGTGAGCCAGCTCGGCGACCGCCATCACGTTGACGTTGATCAGTTCGCGCAGCCGTTCGGGATCGGCCTCGTCGAATCTGCCGTGCGGCAGGCCGAGCCCGGCGTTGTTGACGAGCAGGTCGACCGGGATGCCGTCGGCTGCCAGGGAGTTGGCCAGTTCGGCGGCTGCGCCGGGCCGGCCCAGGTCCGCGGTGCGGATATGGACTCGTACCCCGGTGGGCGACAGTTCGTCCGCGAGAGCCTGCAAACGATCGGTGCGGCGGGCGACGACGACCAGGTCGGCGCCGCGGGCGGCGAGCGCACGGGCGAAGGCCGCGCCGATGCCGGACGACGCACCGGTGACCACGGCGGTACGGCCCCGCAGGGCCTTGGGGTCAAGCCGGGCTGGCGAGGGGCCGGTGCTCGATGGGGAAATGGACATCAATGGCTCCTGTTGCCGACGGTGTTGCTAGCGGTTGATGGAGATCGCGGTGGCCTCGGCCGTCGCGTGTTGAACGGGAAGCGGGCGGTCGGGCTCGGGGCGCAACGCCCCCGCGATCCCGGTGGTGAGTAGCTGCAACACGTGCGGCAGTCGCCGCAGCTCATCCGTCCCGGTCAGCGCCTCGCGTAGGCCGCAGATCGTGGCGAGCAGCCCGGCAGCCGCGTCGCGCACGCGCGTCGGGTCGGCGTCCGGGTGGTCGCCTGCGATGACCTCGACCAGCAGCGCAAGCCAATCGTCCCAGTGGCCGCGGACCCGCTCGGCAACCCCGGGCACCGCTTGCAGATCGGCACAGAGCGTGAACGCCGCCCACAGGCCCGGCTCGGCGACCAGCTCGGCGACGCCCTCCATCGCCGAGGCCAGGCGTGCTCCCGGTGGTGCTGCGGACACCCGCAGGCGCAAGGTGCGTGCCCAGGTGTCGTGGGCGTCGGCCAGAACCGCCAGCGCCGCCTCCTCTTTGGAGGAGAAGTGGAAGTAGAAGGCGCCTTTGGTCAGGCCGCTGGCGGAGACGAGGTCGGCCATGCGGGCGCCGCGGTACCCATGGGTGGCGAAGACCTCGGCGGCGACCTTGACCAGGTGCGCCTGGGTGCGTTGCCCTTTGCGGGGGGTGGGAGCTTCGGTCACCTCAAAAACATACCGACCGGTCGGTATTTTCGGCAGTGGTTCTCGTCACGGTCGCCTCACTCGCCGCCGCCTGACCGCAGTGGGGTCGGTCCTGGTAGGAGACGGACACACGAAAACGCCCTGACCCGAGTGATCCCGGTCAGGGCGTTTGTCGACTGTATGTCCGTTGAGGGCTTGATCAGCCCTGGCGGCTCTTCCACTGCGGGTTGGCGCGGTTCACCACGACCACCCGGCCGCGACGGCGGACCACCACCGAACCCGGCTTCTGCTTCAGTGCACGCAACGAGCTACGTACCTTCATGTCTGCCTCCTCGGTGCAAGCGGTTCCGAGTATCGAAACGCTCCGCCCACCCGTCGGATTCCCGCCGGTCGTCGTCGAACCTTTGTCCCCTGCTGGCCGTACCAGTGGGCGGAGGTCACCTTCATGCCCGTACGCCGGTTCCTCGCCACGGTGCTGCTCGCTGCCACGACCGTGCCCCTGGCAGCCGCGCCCGCCGCCGCCCACGGCGCCCCGACCAACCCGGTCAGTCGGGCGGCGGCCTGCGGGCCCGAGGGTCGGTACGCGGCCACCAGCGCCTGCCGGGCGGCCGTCCAGGCCGGCGCGGCGGTACGCGAGTGGGACAACGTCCGGGTGGCCGCGATCAACGGCCGGGACCGGGAGCGGATCCCGGACGGTGAGCTGTGCAGCGGCGGCCTGTCCGCATACCGGGGCCTGGACCTGCCCCGCACGGACTGGCCGGCCACCGACCTGACCGCAGGCGCCACGTTCACCTTCCGGTACCGGACCACCATCGAGCACCGGGGCACCTTCCGGCTCTACGTCACCCGGCCCGGGTACGACCCCACGGCGTCGCTGACCTGGGCTGACCTGGAAACGCGCCCGTTTCTGACGATGACCGACCCGCCGGTCCGGTCCGGGGCGTACCAGTTGCCGGGTCGACTGCCGGTGGGCCGTGAGGGCCGCCACCTCATCTACACGATCTGGCAGAACTCCAACACCCCGGACACCTATTACTCCTGCTCGGACGTGGTGTTCCGCTCGGCGCGGGGCGGCACGGCGACGGCCATCCCGTCCCGGGCCGCCGTGACGAAGAGCGCGTCGGTTGCTCCGCGTACCCCCGCGAGTGGGCCGGCCACCACCGGCCCGGCGGTGGCGGCGGCGGCCGATCCGGGCGTGCCGGTGGCGTCGGTGACCAACCTCGACGGTCGGTGGCCGGTGCTGGCCGGCGTCGCCACCGTGCTGGTCCTGGTGTTGCTGATCGGCGCGGGCCGGCGGCGGCGCGGCGCCGCCGCGCCGGTGGGCCGGCAGTGCGAGGTACGCAACCACCGGGCCGGGCGGCGCCGGATCTGGTGACCCGGGCCGCCGGCTCGGTCGGGCCTCAGCCCAGGTGCCGGTCGATCTCGGCCAACTCTTCGGCGCTGAAGTCGAGGTTGTCGAGCGCGGCGATGTTCGTCTCCAACTGCTCGACGCTGCTCGCGCCGATGATCAGGCTGGTCATCCGCGGGTCGCGCAGGGCCCAGGCTAGGGCGAGCTGGGCCAGCGACTGGCCACGCCGCCCGGCGACCGCACCGAGACCCCGGATGGTGGCCATCTTCTCGTCGCTGAGGTCGCTCTCGTTGAGGAAGACGCTGGTGCGGACGCGCGAGTCGGCCGGGATGCCGCCCAGGTAGCGGTCGGTCAGCAGGCCCTGGGCCAGCGGGCTGTACGCGATGCAACCCGCGCCGACCTGCTCCAGCGTGTCGAGCAGGCCGTCGGCCTCCGTCCAGCGGTTGAGCATCGAGTACGACGGCTGGTTGATCAGCAGCGGCGTACCCAGGTCGCGCAGGATCGCGGCGGCCCGTGCGGACTGCTCCGAGTTGTAGTTCGAGATGCCGACGTAGAGCGCCTTGCCGGAGCGGACGATGGCGTCCAACGCGCCCATCGTCTCCTCCAGCGGGGTGTCCGGGTCGAACCGGTGCGAGTAGAAGATGTCGACGTAGTCCAGCCCCATCCGACCCAGCGACTGGTCCAGCGAGGAGATCAGGTTCTTGCGCGAGCCCCATTCGCCGTACGGGCCGGGCCACATCAGGTAACCGGCCTTGCTGGAGATCACCAGCTCGTCCCGGTACGGCTTCAGGTCGGTGGCGAGCATCCGGCCGAAGTTCTCCTCCGCCGAACCGGGTGGCGGGCCGTAGTTGTTGGCCAGGTCGAAGTGGGTGACACCCAGGTCGAAGGCGCGTCGGACGATGTCGCGCTGCCGTTCGAACGGGCGATCGGGGCCGAAGTTGTGCCACAGCCCGAGGGAGACGGCGGGCAGCCGCAGGCCACTGCGCCCGCTGCGCCGGTAGGTCATGGTGTCGTAGCGGTCATCCGCGGCGAGATAGGTCACGATCATGAGCCTAACTCCGGGCTCGGGTGGGCGGGATCGGGCGTACGAACCCGGACATCGGGGTAGCTTCGACGCCATGCGTTTCATTGCGCTCGACACACCCAAACCACTCTCCAAGATTGGGCTGGGCACCTGGCAGTTCGGCTCCCGGGAATGGGGCTACGGCCCGGAGTTCGAGCAGCAGGCAGCGCAGATCGTCCGGCGGGCCGTGGAACTGGGCGTGACGGTCTTCGACAGCGCGGAGATCTACGGCTTCGGCCGCAGCGAACGGATTCTCGGCGCGGCCCTCGGCGACGACCGGCCCACGGTGGTGGTCGCCACCAAGATCCTTCCGGTGCTGCCGGTGGCCGCGGTGGTGCAGCAACGGGCGGTCGCCTCCGCGGCCCGGCTCGGCGTCACCAGCATCGACCTCTACCAGGTGCACCAGCCCAACCCGCTCGTCGCCGACCACACCACCATGCGCGGCATGCGGGTCCTGCAGGACATCGGGCTGGTCGGCGAGGTCGGAGTGAGCAACTACGGGCTGCGCCGCTGGCAGGTCGCCGAGGCCGCGCTCGGCCGGCGGGTGCTCAGCAATCAGGTCCGCTACAGCATGCTGGACCGCGCACCCGAGCAGGACCTGCTGCCGTACGCGCGGCAGGCCGGCCGTGTGGTCATCGCGTACAGCCCGCTGGCGCAGGGCTTCCTCTCCGGCCGCTACGACGCGAAGAACCCGCCCAGTGGCGCGGTCCGGCGCGCCAACCCGTACTTCCTGCCGGAGAACCTGGAGCGGGGCGCCATCCTCATCGACACGCTGCGCCAGGTCGCCGACGCCCACGACGCCACCCCCAGTCAGATCGCGCTGGCCTACCTGCTGCGCCACCCGAACGTGCTCGCCATCCCCGGTGCGTCCGGTGTGGAGCAGATGGAGCGCAACGCCGCCGCCGCGGACATCGACCTCGCCGACGACGAGTACGTCGCGCTGGCCGAGGCCGCGAAACGCTTCCGCCCAGTCACCGGACTCGCCGCGATGCCCGCGATGGTGCGCGCCCGGATCGCCCGCCCAACCGGAAAGTGAGCACAATGGACGACATCACCGCACTGATCCTGGACGACCACGCCACCTTCCGGCGCGGCTTCGCCCGCCTCGACGACGCCCGCGACGAGCAGGAACTGCTCGCCGTCTGGGAAGCTCTCGCCCTGCACCTGGACATCCACGCCGAGGCGGAGGAGGCGATCCTCTACCCGCACCTGGTCAAACACGGCGACGACGGCGAGGACGAGACCGCCGACGCGATCGGCGACCACAACAAGATCCGGGACGCCATCGCTGAGTCGAAGCTGCACCCCGTCGGCTCGGAACGCTGGTGGGCGGCGGTCGGCACGGCCCGCCGGGAGAACAGCGAGCACCTGGCCGAGGAGGAGGACGAGGCGCTGCCCGACTTCCGCCGGCACGCCAGCACCGAACTCCGCGCCGAGCTGGGCCACCGCTGGCTCACCTTCTACGGCGAGCACAAGAACGGCCGCAACCTTCCGTTCCGCGACAAGGACCCGCAGCGGTACGTCGCCGACCACCGCTGAGATCTCCCCGGCACGGGGGAGTCGCCGAGACCGGTCGCGACAGCAGAATGACGAGGTGACCCTCCGAGCGGCCCTGGCCCCGCTGGTCGCCGGCACCACCTGGCGGCGCGGCGTGTTCCTGCTGCTCGGCGGCGTGCTGGCGCTGCCGTACGGGGTCCTCGCGGTGACCTTCGCCCAACTGCTCGCCGACTCCGCGATCCCCCGCCCGCTGGTGTACGCCCTGCTGGTCATCGCGGTGCTGATCGCCGTGGTGCCGCTGCTGCTCGACGGCAGCCGCGCACTGGAGATCGCCGCCGTACGGGCTCTGCTCGGTGTCGACCTGCCCGAACCCGCGCCGGGGCACCACGGCGACCGGGAGACCCGGCTGCGTAGCGCGCTCTGGATCGCCACGCACCTCATCGTGGGCGGGCTGGTGATGCTCGCGCTGTTCAGCACCCTGCCGATGGCGCTGACGTTCATCGCCCAGCAGTTCGGCATCGGCGCCGAGCTGACCAGCCGGGAACGGTTCGGGCCGCTGGACGGGCGGGACAGCGGCTGGCTGACCCTGACCGGGGTGGCCCTGCTGGTCGGCCTCGGCTACGCCGTCGCCGGGCTCGGCGCGCTCGCCGTGTCGATGGCGCCGGTGCTGCTCGGCCCCGCGCAGGCGGAGCGGATCGCCGCGCTGGAGGCGCGTGCCACCCGACTCGCCGAACGCAACCGGCTGGCCCGGGAACTACACGACTCGGTCGGCCACGCGCTGACCGTGGCCACCCTCCAGGCCGGGGCCGCCCGCGAGGTGCTCGACACCGACCCGGAGTTCGTCCGGCGGGCGCTCACCGCCATCGAGGAGGCCGGGCGGACCGCGATGGACGAACTGGACCACGTGCTCGGGCTGCTCCGGGAGACCGGCAGCGGCCGTCCTCCGGTGGCGCCGCAGCGTACCCTCACCGACCTGGACCGGCTGGTCACCGACGCTCGCGCGACCGGGCTGGCGGTGCACGCGCACCGCGTCGGCGACCCGGCGCGGGTGCCGCCGGCGGTCTCCCGCGAGGGTTACCGGATCGTCCAGGAAGGGCTGACCAACGCCGCCCGGTACGGCCACGGGCCGGTGACGCTGCGGCTGGACCTGCACCCGGACGCGCTGGAGCTGGAGGTGGCCAACGCGGTGCGCCGCGCTGGCCGCGCCGACCCGGGCCGGGCCGGCCGTGGCCTGGACGGGATGCGGGAGCGGGTGCTGCTGCTCGGCGGCCGGCTCACCGTGGGCCCGGACGGCGACCGCTGGCTGATCCGGGCCCGCCTGCCGTACGAGGGGACGCCATGACCACCGGCGTGCTCATCGTCGACGACGACGAGCTGATCCGGATCGGGCTGCGGGCCATCATCGACGCCCAACCCGACCTGTGCGTGCTCGCCGAGGCCGCCGACGGGGCCGAGGTGCCGCCGCTGGTCGCCCGGCACCGGCCCGACGTGGTGCTGATGGACGTGCGGATGCCCGGCATCGACGGCATCCAGGCCACCCGGCACCTGCTCGCCACCTCCGCCGACCCGCCCCGGGTGCTGGTGGTCACCACCTTCGCCAACGACGAGTACGTCTACGAGGCGCTGCGCGCCGGCGCTGCCGGGTTCCTGCTCAAACGGGCGCGGCCGGCCGAGGTGGTCGAGGCCGTCCGGGTGGTCGCCGCCGGGGAGTCGCTGCTCTTCCCGGCCGCGATCCGCCGACTGGCCGGGGCGTACGGGCCGACGGGTGGGGACCGGCTGGCCGCCGCCCGGCTCACCGAGCGGGAGGCCGAGGTGCTGCGCTTGATGACCACCGGCCGGTCCAACCCGGAGATCGCCGCGCACCTGGTGGTCGGGGTGGAGACGGTCAAGACGCACGTCGGCAACGTGCTGGCCAAACTGGGCGTACGCGATCGGACCCAGGCGGTCATCGCCGCCTACGAGTCCGGCTTCGTCACCCCGTCCGGCTGAGCCCTCCCGCTGTGGGGGGAGCGGGTTCACCGCTGCCCGGGAGGGGTTCGGCCGACCGCCGGCCGAGGCTGGAAGCATGACGACGATCACTGTCTCCCGGCCCCGCCCCGACTCCCGATGGCCCGACCGGCTGGCCCCGTTGGCCGCCGGCTGGCTCGGCCTGTGGGGCGTGCTCGCCCTGCTCGGCACGCTCACCGGCACCGGCTACCCGTTCGGCGCGAACGACCACCACGGCGGCGACGTCAACCTGCTGCGCCTGGTACCGGTGGAGGTGGCCACCCCGCTCTTCGCCGGGGTGCTGCTGACCGCCGCGGTGGCGGCGCTGGCGATGAGCCGTCCGGCCGTGCGCCCGCCCGGCCCGCTGCGGGCGCTGCTCGCCGGCTACGCGTGGACAGTCGCGGTCGTGCTCGCCGTGGTCGTTCCGGACGCCCGGATGTTGGTCATGCTCGGCTACCTGCCGATACTGATCGTCGGGGCACCGTTCGGCTGGCCGCCGGTCGACTACTCCGACCTCTTCAACTGGGCGCTGTTCGCCCGGTTCGCCGCGCTGGCCGGCGGGCTGCTGCTGGCCGGGGCGGTGCTCGCCTGGCAGCGCCGTACCGCCGGGGCCTGCGTCGGCTGTGGCCGCGGCGACACCGACCGGGGTTGGACCACCCCGGCCGCCGCCGCGCGCTGGGGTCGCTGGGCCGCCGGCATCGCCGCGGCCATCCCGCTGGCGTACGCGTCGACCCGGTTCGCCTGGGCGGCCGGCATCCCGCTGGGCATCTCCCGGGAGTTCCTCACCGAGATGCAGGACACCGGGCTGGTGTGGGCCGGGTTCGGGCTGGGCGCGTTCGCCACCGTCGGCGCGATCCTCACCCTCGGCCTGGTGCAGCGGTGGGGCGAGCGGTTCCCGCGCTGGATGCTCGGGCTGGCCGGTCGCCGGGTTCCGGTGAAGCTGGCCGTGGTGCCGGCCACCCTGGTCGCCATCGCGGTGACCGCGGCCACCCTGGGGCTGCTCAGCAACGCCAGGTTCTGGGAACTCACCGGCGGATTCAGCCTGACCGGGGCGCCGATGCTGCTCTGGCCGATCTGGGGCGTGGCGCTCGGCGCGGCGACCTACGCGTACCACCTGCGCCGCCGCGGGGCCTGCCGGCGCTGCGGACGGGGCTGAGGGTGGGAGTGGGGGTGCCCCCCGATCCCGGGGCGCCCCTGCGAATGTGAGCTAGCGTGGGTCGGGTGACTGCGCCTACCCCGGTAATTCCGGTTCCACCGGCCGACCTGCCCGGCACGCTCGGCGCGCTTCGGGCGGCCGGTCACCAGTACCGCACCGTCAAGCAGGAACTCCGCGACAATCTCCTGGCCCGGATGCGGGCCGGTCAGGCCCGTTTTCCCGGCATCGTCGGCTACGACGACAGCGTGCTGCCCGAGGTCGAGCGGGCCCTGCTCGCCGGGCACGACATGGTGCTGCTCGGCGAGCGTGGCCAGGGCAAGACCCGACTGATCCGCTCGTTGGGCGCGTTGCTCGACGAGTGGACCCCGGTCATCCCCGGCTCGGTGCTCAACGAGCACCCGATGCACCCACTCACCCCGGCGTCCCGTGGCCAGGTGGCCGAGGCCGGCGACGACCAGCCGGTCGGCTGGCTGCACCGCTCGATGCGCTACGGCGAGAAGCTCGCCACCCCGGACACCAGCGTCGGCGACCTGATCGGTGACGTCGACCCGATCCGGATCGCCCAGGGTCGCACCCTCGGCGACCCGGAGACCATTCACTTCGGGTTGGTGCCCCGCACCAACCGGGGCATCTTCGCTGTCAACGAGCTGCCCGACCTGGCCGAGCGCATCCAGGTGGCCCTGCTCAACGTGCTCGAGGAGCGGGACATCCAGGTACGCGGCTACCAACTGCGGCTCCCGCTGGATCTGCTCCTGGTGGCCAGCGCCAACCCGGAGGACTACACGAACCGGGGCCGGATCATCACCCCGCTCAAGGACCGGTTCGGTGCGGAGATCCGTACCCACTACCCGGTCGACCTGGAGTTGGAGCTGGCGCTGATCCGGCAGGAGGCCGACCTGGTCGCCGAGGTGCCGGAACACGTGCTGGAGGTTCTGGCCCGGTTCGCCCGCGCGGTGCGGGAGTCGCCGTCAGTGGACCCCCGCTCCGGTGTTTCCGCCCGGTTCGCCATCGCCGCCGCCGAGACGGTCGCTGGCGCTGCGTTGCGCCGCGCCGGCCTGCTCGCCGCTTCCGGCACCCCGCAGGGACGCCCCGAGGCGGCGGTGGCCCGGGTCGGTGACGCGGTGTCGGTGACCAGCACCCTGCGCGGCAAGGTGGAGTTCGAGAGCGGCGAGGAGGGGCGGGAGATCGAGATCCTCGCCCACCTGCTGCGCACCGCGACCGCCGAGACGTTCCGGGCCCACCTCGCCGGGTTGGATCTGTCCGGCTTCACCGCACTCGTCGACGAGGGCACGACGATCGAGACCGGCGAGCTGGTCGGCGCCGCCGAACTGCTGCGCCAGGTGGGCACCGTGCCCGGGCTGGCGAAGGTCCTCGATCGGCTCGGTCTGGGCGACGCGCCCACCTCGGAGGAGGCGGCGGCAGCCGTCGAGTTCGTGCTGGAGGGGTTGCACCTGACCCGCCGGCTCGGCAAGGACGTCACCGACTCGGGGCGCACCGTCTACGGCGGCCGGGACTGATCGTGGCCGGCAACCGGTTCCGGTACGGGCAGTGGCGCGGCGGGCCCGACCCGCTGGCACCCCCGTACGACGTGCGCGAGGCGGTGGACGCGGTCGGCGCCGAGGTGCTGGCCGGCGGCAGCCTGCGCGAGGCACTACGCGACCTGCTGCGCCGGGGCCCGCAGGGGCGGGGTGGGCTGGACGACCTGGCCGCCCGGGCTCGGCGGCTGCGCCGGGAGGCGCTCCGTCGCGGCAACCTGGACGGCGCCGTGACCAGGGCCCGGGCCCTGCTCGACCAGGCCCTCGCCGCCGAGCGGGACGAGCTGCGCGGCCGTGCTGACGACGACGCGCGGTTCGCCGAGTCGGTACTGGACAACCTGCCCCGGTCCACCGCGCGGGCCGTGGAGGAGTTGGCCGGTTACGAGTGGGCCAGCGCGGACGCCCGCCGGTCGTACCAGCAGATTCTGGATCAGCTCCGCGACGACGTGCTCGGTCAGCGCTTCGCCGGGCTGCGTGACGCCGTGCGCGCGTCCGCCGATCCGGCCGCCCAGCAGCGGCTCGCCGAGATGATGGGCGACCTGAACGACCTGCTGGCCCGGCACGCCCGCGCGGAGGACACCACTGACGCGTTCGCCGAGTTCATGCGCCGACACGGCGATTTCTTTCCGGAGAAGCCGGAGAGCGTCGATGAGCTGATCGACGTGCTGGCCCGCCGTTCCGCGGCCGGTGAGCGGCTGATGAACTCGCTCTCCGACCGGCAGCGCGCCGAGCTGGCCGGTCTGATGCGGCAGTCGCTCGGCGACCGCCTCGCGGGGGAGTTGTCCGCGCTCGACGCGAACCTACGAGCACTGCGACCGGATCTGCGGTGGGGTCGCGGCGAGCGGGTCCGGGGCGAACAGCCGCTGGGCTACGCCGACGCGGCCGGGGCGCTGGGTGAGATCGGCGAGCTGGACGACCTGCTGGACCAGCTCGACCAGGAACACCCCGGGGCGACCCTGGACGACGTGGACGTCGACGCCGTGGCCCGGACGCTGGGCCGGGACGCGGCCGACGACGTTCGCCGTTTGCGCGATCTGGAGCGGGAGCTGCGCCGGCAGGGTTGGGTGAGCCGGGACGCGGAGGGGCTCACGCTGAGCCCGAAGGCGCTGCGCCGGCTCGGCGGGACCGCGTTGCGGCGGGTCTTCGCCGAGCTGACCGCCGGGCCGCGTGGCCAGCACGACCTGCGCTCGGCGGGGGCCGCCGGCGAGGTCAGCGGCGCGTCCCGACCCTGGGAGTACGGCGATGAGCAGCCGTTGGACGTGGTCCGGACGCTGACCCGGGCGGTCAGTCGGGCCGGGCCGAGCGTGCCCGTGCAGCTCTCGGTGGACGACTTCGAGGTGGTGGAGACCGAGAGGCGCGCCTCGGCCGCGGTGGTGCTCTGCGTCGACCTGTCGTACTCGATGATCTCCCAGGGGCGTTGGGGGCCGATGAAGCAGACCGCCCTGGCGCTGGCGCACCTGATGGAGACGCGCTTCCCGCAGGACGCCCTGCAGATCGTGGGCTTCGGTCGGGAGGCGATGACACTTACCCAGCAGGAGCTGGCGGCCGTGGAGCCGGACATGGAACAGGGCACCAACCTCCAGCACGCGCTGCGGTTGGCGGGTCGGCACCTGCGTCGACACCCGGACGCCGAGCCGGTGGTGCTGGTGGTCACCGACGGGGAGCCGACCGCCCACCTGGACCCGGACGACGGGGAGGCACTGTTCCACTGGCCGCCGCTGCCGGAGACGATCGAGGCGACGGTCCGTGAGGTGGACCGGCTCAGCCGCTACGGCGCCACGCTCAACCTGTTCATGCTCGGCGACGACCCGGGTCTGCGCCGCTTCGTCGACGCGGTGGCCCGCCGCAGCCGAGGCCGCATGTTCACACCAGACACCGACGACCTGGGCGAGTACGTCGTCTCCGACTACCTCCGCTCCCGCCAACCCGGCCGCTAACCCGCCCCGCCCCCACCCCCACCTCTGTCCCGTCGATCATGGCGTTGTGGTGGGTGACAAATGCCTCCCGTCCGGGTGAACCGGGCACCACAACTCCATGATCGACGGGGTGGGGCGGGGTGGGGCGGGTTGACTGGGGGGATGGAGAGCGGAGGATTGCGGCGGGCTTACGGCGCGGTGTTGGCGGAGGTTGACGCCGGGGGGTTCGGGCCGGCTCCGGAGGGGCAGCTCAGCGCCGAGCAGATCGTCGCGCATCTGGTCGCCAACGACGAGCTGATGATCCAGGCCACCGAGGCGTTGCTGGCCGGGTCCACGTTCGCCTACTACGACCTGGATGACATCCACCGTCCACAGCTCGACGCACTGGTCGCCGAGCAGGGCGGTCTGCGTGGGCTGACCGCTCTGCTGCACGGAACCAGCGACCGTCTGTGCGGGCTGGTCGACCGGCTCGGCCTCGCAGCGGAGACCCCGGTCGAGACCCATCTGCGCGAGGGCTTCGACCTCATCGTCGACGAGCCGCTGCCCTGGTCCCGCACCCTCGACCTGCACGCTCGGGTCCACCTACCCAAGCACCAGGCCCAACTGAGCCTCCTCCGCACCCCCTAACCCCCTAACCCCCTGACCCCCTGCCCCCTCAACTCCCGCGATCTTGCACTTCCTGCACCGACAAAGCGGGCGTAAGTGGACTAACTGGCGACCGAAAGTGCAAGATCGCGGGGGTGGGGGGTCAGCTTTCGATCAGCTCCGGGCGAGGGTGGAAGGTGCGGCGGTAGGTGGAGGGCGCCACGCCGATGCGCTGGTGGAGTTGTTGGCGCAGGGCGGCAGCGGTGCCAAAGCCGCAGCGGTGGGCGATCTGGTCGACGGTGAGGTCGCTCGTCTCCAGCAGCAGCCGCGCGTGGTCGGTGCGCTGTTGCAGCAGCCACTGGGCCGGGCTCAGACCGGTCTCCGAACGGAACCGCCGGGTGAAGGTACGCACGCTCATCCGCGCCTGCTCGGCCAGGTCGCGCAGGGCGATCGGCTCGTGCAACCGCTGCCGCGCCCACTCCCGGGCAGCCGCGGTGCTGGTGTCGGTGGCCTTGGGCACCGGACGCTCGATGTACTGTGCCTGGCCGCCGTCCCGCCACGGTGGCATCACGCAGCGGCGGGCCGCCCGGTTGGCCACCTCGCTGCCGTGGTCGAGGCGGATGACGTGCAGGCAGAGGTCGATGCCGGCGGCGACTCCGGCCGAGGTGAGCACCCGGTCGTCGGAGATGAAGAGCACGCCCGGGTCGAGGTCCACCTGGCCGTGCAGGCGGCGGAACTGCTCCGCGTACGCCCAGTGGGTGGTCGCCCGACGCCCGTCGAGCAGCCCGGTGGCGGCCAGCACGAACGCCCCGGTGCAGATCGACATGATCCGAGCGCCCCGCTGGTACGCCGCCCGCAGCGCCTCGGCCACCTCCGGCTCGACGGTGCCGGAGGTCAGCGCGCTGCCGGCGTGGACGCCCGGGACGATCACCGTGTCGGCCGTGTCGAGCAGTTCCAGACCATGGTCCGGGACCACCTGGAAGCCGGCGGTGCTGCGAACCGGCTGGCCGCCGGGGGTGCAGACCCGCACGTCGTAGTGGGGCACACCGTCGGCACCCCGGGCGGTGCTGAAGACCTGGGACGGCGTGCCGAGGTCCAGGCCGACCACCTGGTCCAGGGCGAGGACGGCGATGCGGTGCGGGCGTACGGTCATGGCCCGATTATTGCGCATGATGGCTTTCCGGCCACTCGTCGCTGCCGACGGCGCCGCCCAGACTGGTCGACGTGACAAAGAACCGCCGTCTGCATCCCGCCTGGCTGGTCGCCGCCGTCGCCTTCGTGGCGCTGGTCGGCGCGGCCGGCTTCCGCGCCACCCCGTCGGTGCTGCTGCACCCGCTGCACGAGGAGTTCGGCTGGCCACTGGCCACGATCTCCGCGGCTGTCTCGGTCAACCTGTTGCTCTACGGGCTCACCGCGCCGTTCGCGGCCGCCCTGATGGACCGGTTCGGCATCCGCCGGGTGGTCTCGGTGGCGCTGCTGCTGGTCGCCGCAGGCAGTGGGCTGACGGTCTTCATGAACGCCAGCTGGCAGTTGCTGCTCTGCTGGGGCGTGCTGGTCGGGCTGGGCACCGGCTCGATGGCGTTGGCCTTCGTGGCCACCATCACCGGTCGCTGGTTCGTGCGCCGACGGGGCCTGGTCACCGGGGTGCTGACCGCCGGTGGGGCAGCCGGACAGCTGGTGTTCCTGCCGCTGGTCGCCGTCCTGGTACGCGACCACGGCTGGCGTACGGCGGCACTCGTCGTGGCCGGAGCCGCGCTGGCGGTCGTACCCCTGGTGGTGTGGTTGCTGCGCGAGCACCCGGCGGATCTCGACCTGCCCGCCTACGGCGCGACCGAGGTCGTCGCGGCGCCACCGGCGACCGGCGGCGCGGCGACACGGGCGCTGGGTGCGCTGGCCGCCGCGGCCCGGACCAGGCCGTTCTGGCTGCTGGCCGGCGGGTTCGCGATCTGCGGCGCGACCACCAACGGCCTCGTCGGTACGCACTTCGTGCCGGCCGCGCACGACCACGGCATGACCGAGACCACCGCCGCCGGGCTGCTCGCCCTGGTCGGGCTCTTCGACATCGTCGGCACGATCGCCTCCGGTTGGCTGACCGACCGGGTGGACAGTCGCCTGCTGCTCGGCATCTACTACGCGCTGCGCGGGGCGTCCCTGCTGGTGCTGCCGAGCCTGTTCTCCGGCACCACCGAGCCGAGCATGCTGGTGTTCATCGTCTTCTACGGCCTGGACTGGGTGGCCACGGTGCCCCCGACGGTGGCGCTGTGCCGGGAGTACTTCGGTGCCGCCGGGGCGGTGGTGTTCGGCTGGGTGTTCGCCGCCCACCAGCTCGGCGCTGCGGTCGCCGCGACCGGCGCGGGGCTGGTCCGGGATCGGCTCGGTGACTACGCGATGGCCTGGTACGTGGCGGGAGCCCTGTCGATCGGTGCCGCCGGGCTGTCGTTGCTGCTGCGCAAGCGACCGGGCCAGGCGGTGCCGGAGGCCGTGCTGGCCGCCGCCACCGCGCCCAAGGCCTGGAGCTACCAGGGCTGATACCGGGCGTCGGATGTCGTGTGGACGGTCAGCCCAGGCTCCACTGCTGGGCTGGCCGGCCGTCGCAGGGCCGCTGTCGGATCTCGTCGCCGGCCTCGGCACCGTCGTCGTCGGCCTGGGCGCACCGGTCGCTGTGCGCCGCGATCAGCAGCACCGAACCGGTGCCGGTCGCGCCGAGCCGCCACTGCTGATTGACCTCGCCGTGGCAGGGGAACTGCTGCAACCGTGCTCCGTCGTCCCGGCTGCCGCCCTCGACGTCGAGGCACTGCCCGTGGGCGGCGTTGGTCAACGTCACCACGTCCGGGCCGGCCGGGTTGATCACCCACTGCTGCTCCGGGCCGCCGCTGCACGCGGCCAACGTGGCCTCGGCCTTCTCACCGTCGCCGTCGAGGCCGAGACAGAGCCCCGAGGCGGCCCGGAACACCCGGGGCCCGGTGGGTGGCGCGGCCGGGGTGGTGGCCGACGGGGTCGGCGACGGCTCGGCCGACGGGGTCGGGCTCGGCTCGGCCGCCGGGTCGCTGGGCTTTGCGACGCTGGACGGCGCGCCGACCGGCGCCGGCACGGCCGTCGCGTCGTCACCGTCGAACAGCCCGCTGGCGAAGGCCACCCCCAGGAGTACGCCCACCAGCCCGACCCCCAGCGCCACCCGCAGCAGCGGATCGGCCAGCGGGCCGGAGCGGGGCGCCCGTCGGCTGCCGCCGTAGACGGTGCCGGCGGGGTCGGGGCGTTCCTCGGGCGCGGGCATACGAGCCATCCTCACCCACCGCCGTCGGCCACGGCCAGTCGGTGGGTCAGTCGACGACCCGGACGTCCTTCCAGAACGCCACCCGGTCACGCACCATCTCGGCGTCCGGCTTGGGCTCCGGGTAATACCAGACCGCGTCCTCGCTGGTGCTGCCCTCGTGCGCAAGGGTGTAGTAGGAGGCGGTGCCCTTCCACGGGCAGACGGTGTGCGTCGCGGACTCGCGGATCAGATCGTCGCGCAGGGCGGAGCGGGGGAAGTAGTGGTTGCCCTCCACCAGCACGGTGTCGTCGCTCTCGGCGATGACCAGGTCGTTCCACACGGCTTTCGGCATGTCTCCAACACTATGCCGCGCCACCGACGACGACAGTGCTCAGCGGGTGGGCTGCGGGTCGGTGACGTCGGCCACGGTGGCGTCGAGGGCGGCGATCGCGGCGTCGGCGTCGACCGCGATGGCGAGGCCGCGTTCGCCGGCGCCCAGGGTGATCTCCCGGCCGCGCAGCCGCTCGTCGGCGATCACCGGCCAGGCCGTGCTCGCGCCGAACGGGGTGATGGTGCCGCGTTCGTAGCCGGTGGCGGCCAGGGCACCCGCCGCGTCCGGCATGGAGAGACGGTGCACGCCGAGCAGGGTGCGCAGCTTGGGCCAGGAGACGACCCGGTCGCCGGGGGTGAGCACGAACAGGTGATCGTCCGCACCCCGGCGGACCACGATCGTCTTGACCACGTCGGGGACGGCCACGCCCCGGGCCGCGGCGGCTTCCGCGAGACTGCCGACCGCACCATGGCTGACCAGCCGATACGGCAGTTGGGCGGCGTCCAGGGCGGCGATCGCTGGCGATGGCATGCCCGCCACGGTAACCGCCGGGTCTGTCACCGGACGGGAAACGGCCACCGTCGACATCCCACGGTTTCCTGGGTGCAGGCGTAAGGTGATCACATGCGCGCTGAGCGTGTGGATCACCCGATTGACCATGATCAAGCGGTGGACACGCTGCGGCGGTCGTACGCCGCGGTGCCCACGGGCGAGCCTGTCCGGCTCGCCAAACGCACCTCCAACCTGTTCCGCCCCCGGTCCGCTCCCCGGGCCCCGGGCCTCGACGTGAGTGGCCTGAACGGCGTTCTGTCGGTCGACCCGACCGGCCGCACGGCCGACGTGCAGGGCATGTGCACCTACGAGGACCTGGTCGACGCGACGCTGCCGCACGGGCTGATGCCGCTGGTGGTGCCGCAGCTGCGCACCATCACGCTGGGTGGTGCGGTGACCGGCCTCGGGATCGAGTCGACCTCGTTCCGCAACGGCCTCCCGCACGAGTCGGTGCGGGAGCTGGACGTGCTCACCGGCTCCGGCGAGATCATCACCGCCCGACCCGACGGTGAGCACGCCGACCTGTTCACCGCGTTCCCCAACTCGCTGGGCAGCCTCGGCTACGCCACCCGGCTCCGCATCGAGCTGCAGCCGGTCGGCCGGTACGTGGCGTTGCGCAACATCCGGTTCACCCGACTGGAGGCGCTGACCGACGCGATCGCCGAGGTGACCGCGACCCGGTCCTGGGCCGGTGAGCCGGTCGACGCGATGGACGGGGTGATGTTCAGCCCCGGCGAGGCGTACCTGGTGTTCGCCACGTTCACCGACGCGGCCGATCCACCCAGCGACTACACCGGTCAGGCGATCTACTACCGGTCGCTGCGCCAACGCACCCGCGACGTGCTCACCGCGTACGACTACCTCTGGCGGTGGGACACCGACTGGTTCTGGTGTTCGGCGGCGTTCGGTGCGCAGCATCCGGTCGTGCGCAGGCTCTGGCCGGCGCGTTACCGGCGCAGCGACTTCTACCACCGCCTGGTCCGGCTGGAGCACCGGCACCAGGTGGCGGCACGGATCGATCGGTTGCGCGGCCAGCCGGCCCGGGAACGGGTCGTGCAGGACGTGGAGATCCCGCTGGACCGTACGGCCGACTTCCTGCGCTGGTTCGCGGGCAGCGTGGGGATGAACCCGGTGTGGCTGTGTCCGTTGCGACTGCGCGAGCCGGCGGGTCCCGGTTCCGCGAGGTCCTGGCCCCTATATCCACTCCGGCCGGGGCAGGACTACGTCAACATTGGGTTCTGGGGGAGCGTGCCGATCGTGCCCGGCGCCGCCGACGGCGACGTCAACCGCATGATCGAACGCAGGGTGTCGGAGTCGGGCGGGCACAAGTCGCTCTACTCCGACGCGTACTACGACCGGGACGCCTTCGATCGCCTGTACGGCGGCGACACGTGGCGCGCGGTGAAGGACCGCTACGACCCGGACCACCGGCTGACGGGACTGTACGAAAAGGCGGTAGCACGAGCATGAGCCTGACCGACCGAGATCAGGGGGCGGCGAGCGTCCCCGCCACCCCGCCGGCGGGGGGCCCGCGCACGGGTCCGACCGTGGCGGACGTCGTCCGCGCGGTCACCACGGGGCCGTTGCCGGTACGGATCACCGGGTACGACGGCAGCGCCGTCGGCCCGTCCGATGCCGGCATCACCCTGGCGATCCGTTCCGAGCGCGGGCTGTCGTACCTGCTCACGGCCCCCGGTGACCTGGGCATGGCCCGGGCCTACGTCAGTGGCGACCTGGCGTTGCAGGGGGTCCATCCGGGTGACCCGTACGAGGCGCTGCGAGTGCTCAAGGACGAGCTGCGGTTACGCCCACCGTCGCTGGCCGAGGGGCTGGCGCTGGTCCGGGGCTTGGGCTGGGAGCGGCTGATGCCGCCACCGGCTCCTCCGCAGGAGGCGCAGCCGCGGTGGAAGCGGGTGATGAACGGGCTGCGACACTCGCGGGTCCGCGACAGCACGGCGATCTCGCACCACTACGACGTCTCCAACGCCTTCTACGAGAAGGTGCTCGGCCCGTCGATGACGTACACCTGCGCGGTTTTCCGGTCTCCGGACGACACGCTGGAGCAGGCCCAGGCGGCGAAGTACGACCTGGTCGCCAGCAAGCTGGCGCTCAAGAAGGGGATGCGGCTGCTGGATGTGGGCTGCGGCTGGGGTGGCATGGTGCGGCACGCCGCGCGCGAGTACGGCGTGAAGGCGCTCGGGGTGACCCTGTCGAAGGCGCAGGCCCAGTGGGCGCAGGCCGCTATCGAGCGGGAGGGCCTGACCGAGCTGGCCGAGGTGCGACACCTGGACTACCGGGACGCGCCTGCGGAGCGGTTCGACGCCATCTCCTCGATCGGGTTGACCGAGCACATCGGGGTGCGCAACTACCCGGCCTACTTCGGGGCGTTGCGCGACCGGCTGCGACCGGGCGCGCGGCTGCTCAACCACTGCATCACCCGGGCGGACAATCGGGCGCCGCACCGCTCCGGCGCGTTCATCGACCGGTACGTCTTCCCGGACGGGGAGCTGGCCGGTCCGGGCCGGCTGATCAGCGAGGTCCACGACGCCGGTCTGGAGGTGCACCACGAGGAGAACCTGCGCCAGCACTACGCGCTGACGCTCGCCGCCTGGTGCCGCAACCTGGTCGAGCACTGGGACTTCTGCGTCTCGGAGGTGGGCGCGGGCACCGCCCGGGTGTGGGGGCTGTACATGGCCGGGTCGCGGATGGCGTTCGAGCGCAACGGCATCCAGTTGCATCAGGTGCTGGCCACCCACAACGGCCCGGACGGCGTGAACGGGTATCCGTTGCGGCCGGACTGGTTGCCCTGACCATCTGCTGACCGCTGCCTGAAGCCGCGCCGAGAAAGTCGGCGCGGCTTCTCGCGAAGCGATTGACAAACAAGTTTTGTACGTACAAACTGATTTTGCCATGAGAGACGTCCTGTACCTGGAGCAGATCGAGCAGGCCGAGGTCCTGCTCAAACCGCAGCGCGTCGAGGTGCTGCGGCAACTGGCCGAACCCCGCACCTGCACCGAGGTCGCGGCCCGACTCGACCAGACGCCACAGCGCGTCTACTACCACGTCAAGCAGCTCGTCGCGGCCGGCCTGGTCGAGCTGGTCAACGAGCGCAAGGTCCGCGGCATCACCGAGGGCATCTACCAGGCGGCCGCCCGGTCCTACTGGCTGTCGCCCCGGCTCGTCGGCCGGATCGGGCTGCGCCGGGCCCGCGACGAGCTGAGCCTGGGTTACCTGCTCGACCTGATGGAGGAGGTCCAGGCCGACATCGCCGCCCTGGACCGGGCGGCGCCGGAGCTGCCCTCGATCGGGGTCTCCGGCGAGATCCGGGTGCCGGCGGAGCAGCGCCCACAGTTCCTGCACGACCTGCAAACCGCACTTCAGGACCTGTTCACCCGCTACGGCGGCAGCGAAGGCGACGCCTTCAAGCTGGCCGTGGCCTGCTATCCGAAGGGGAACGACAATGAGTGAACCGATGAAGGTGCAAGCCCGTCTCTCCGCGTCCGTCGGGCGCGTCCGCGAGGCCCTCACCGACCCGGCCGAGCTGCGCCTCTGGCTGGCCGAGCACGCCGAGGTCGAGCTGCCCCAGCGGTACGAGTTCTGGGGCCGCTACACGCCCGAGGGTGACGCCCCGCACCAGCGGCCGCTGCACGCCGACGACGACACGCTGCGCTTCGGCTGGCTGCTCGACGGGGTGGAGACCACCACCACGTTCGAGCTGACCGCCGAGGGCACGGACACCACCGTCCTGACCCTGACGCAGAGCCACTTCGACTTCGCCGAGGCGATGAGCGGCTCCAGCATCCGGGGTGTGCTCCAGACGTACTGGGCGCTGTCCATCGCCAACCTGGCCGCCCACCTGGAGGGCCGGCCGCTGCTGCCGCGCACCGACTTCACCTCCGCCGACCTGCGCGGCGAGCTGGTCATCGCCGCCCCCGCCGACAAGGTGTGGCAGTCGCTGACCGACTCCGAGCAGGCCAGCGCGTGGTTCGGCTTCCCGATCGGCATCGAGCCCTGGGTCGGCGGCCGGTACGCCATGGGCGGCTTCGACGCCGGTTACGCCGCCAAGGTCGTCGACCTGGAGCCGGGCCGGAAGATTTCGGTCGACTGGGGGCCCACCGGCGTGACGAGCTGGGAGCTGGCCGAGTCCGCCGGTCGGACCACGCTGACCTTCGTGCAGAGCGGCTTCGACGAGACCAACCCCCCGTACGCGGCCTGGAGCGGGACGGTCTCCGGGTTGTTCGAGCTGCGCCGCTACCACGAGGTGCCGGACTGGCAGCCGATCTGGCTCCCCGCCGAGGTGCCCGGTCTGGAGCCCCAGCCCGCCAGCTGAGACGCCGACACCCCGGCGAGCGCCGGCCCACCGCACACGGGCCGGCGCTCGCGGGCGTGTTCGTTGCCGGTGCGGGGTGACTTCTCGGGGTGGAGTGGGTACTGGACGGCGATGTTCTTCATCTTTGGTCTGCGTACCAAGGTCGACCGGTCCGGTGTCGTGCAGCAGGTCTGTCGCCACTGCGGCAACCACGCCGCCCAGGTGATCACCCGCCGGTCGACGAAGTTCACCCTCTTCTTCATCCCCCTCATCCCGATCCGCACCCGGTACGCGCAGCAGTGCACGTTCTGCGGTGCGCAGTACGAGATCTCCAAGTCCGACGCCGCGCGTCTCCCGGTCGGCTGAGCCGCAGGTGGCCCCGTTCCTGTGCTGGCTGATCGGCCGGCAACCCCCGCCCGCCGGCCCTCCGGTGCACACCGCCCCGCGCCCGCCCTGCACCCCCGGCCGGCGGAAGCACCGCCGCGCCCGCCGTCCACCGGCCGGCACCAGGCTGCCCCGCTCACCCTGGAATCGATCCGTCGGGCGCTGAGCGCCCTCGCTGCACCCACCTCCATCAACGGGGCAGCTCGACAGGAGCGAGCACCAGAGGGGCCGCCCCGGCATGCTCGTCCTGTGTGGCCGGACCGGCTCGACGCGCGTGGCCGTCCGGGCCTGGCGGGGCGCCCCGGCTGCTGGCTAGGCTTTCGGGGTTTGTCATGGAGCGGTCCGCGAGGGTGCACGCACGACGAAGAGCCGGAGCGACCGTGTCACGACATGATGTGGAGCGGGTTGCGGGGCAGCCCACCGTCGCCGAGCCGACCGGCGGGCCGGCGATCGGCGTCGCGGCGGCCCAGCCGAACCGCGTCGGACCGATCACCGCGGGCGCGGTCGTTCTCCTGGAGGCGTGCTGGCTGGTCGCCGCACTGCCGGGCGCCGCGTTGGTCAGTGACCTCGGCGGGATGGTGGTGGCCGGCTGGGTGACCGTGGCCTGTGCGGGTGTGGCTCGTCGCCATCCGGCTCGGCTGCGCCGGTTCTGGACGCTGCTCGCCGTCACCATGGCGCTCGCCGCGCTGGGCCGGGCGATCTGGACGGTGCAGCGGCTCGTCGGCGGCGACCTGCCGCACACACCGCTGGTCGGGTTGGTCTTCACCGCCGGCATCATCAGCGGAACGGCCGCGCTGCTCAGTTCGCCGTCCGCCCCACGGACCGCGGTGAGGCGGGCCCGTACGTTGCTGGACGGGGTGATCGTCGCGCTGGCCCTGGTGCCGATGGGTTGGGTGCTGGTCTTCCGTGGGGTCGCCGCCGCCGAACTGGCCGACCCGGCGCGCACGCTGGGGCTGCTCTATCCGATGTTCGACCTGATGCAGCTCACCATCCTGGTCGCGGTCTGCGGCCCGGCCCGGCCGATGTGGCGACCGATGAGCGTGCTCGCGGCGAGCCTCAGCCTGCGGGTGGTCGCCGACGTCGTCTACGTGTCGCAGGTCGCCCGCGGCGACTACGTCGCCGGACACCCGATCGACCTGTGCTGGCCGCTGAGCTACCTGCTGATCGGCCTGGCCACCAGAAACCGGCCACCGCCGGACTGCGACGGCACCGATGACACCGCCGAGTCGCCGCTGCCGCCCTGGTGGCGGGTGGCGTTGCCGTACCTGCCGGTGGGTGGGGCGATCATCGCGGTGGTACTGGCCCGTCGGCCCACCGGGCAGACACCGCACCTGGTCTTCGTGACCATGATGGCGTTGCTCGCGGCCCTCGCCGTACGCCAGGGGCTGGCCGCCAACGAGAACCTGCGGCTGGTGGCCCGGCTGCGTCGGCTCGCGTACGGGGACCAGCTCACCGGGCTGCCCAACCGGCTGCTGTTCAACCGGCGGCTGCGCCTGGCCCTGCGCGACAGGCGACCGGTGGCCGTGCTGCTACTCGACCTGGACGGGTTCAAGCAGGTCAACGACCGGTTCGGGCACGCCACCGGAGACACGCTGCTGACCGGGCTGGCGGCCCGGATGCGGGCTGCCGTGGGCGGTGACGGCACCATCGCCCGGCTCGGCGGGGACGAGTTCGCCGTGCTGGTCGACGGTGACGGACCGGTGTCTCCCGAGCGGCTCGCCGAGCGGCTGCTGGACGCGCTGCGGCCCTCCGACGGTGAGGAGGACGTCGGGGTGCACCCGTCGGCGAGCATCGGCATCGCCGAGTACGGTCCGCAGCACGCCTCCCACACCGATCTGCTGCGCGACGCCGACATCGCCATGTACGCGGCCAAGGCGGCCGGGAAGTCCGCGTACCGGACGTGCACCCCGGCGCTGCGCGAGTCGGCCGTCTCCCGTGCCGAGCTGATCGCCGATCTACGCCGTGCGGTCGACGAGGAGCAGCTGCACCTGGAGTTCCAACCCATCGTGGACCTGGCCACCGGCGCGGTCCGCAGCGCCGAGGCGCTGGTGCGCTGGCGGCACCCCCGACTGGGGATGCTGCCACCGGCCCGGTTCCTGCCGCTGGCCGAGGAGACGGGCCTGATCCTGCCCATCGACCGCTGGGTGATCCACGAGGCGTGCCGGGCCGCGGCGACCTGGCGGGGTCGGGCACCGGAGGCGACCGTCGCGGTGAACATCGCCGCCGCGCACCTGCGCCGGCCGGACCTGATCGCCACGGTCACCGCGGCCACCAGCGCCGCCGGGCTGGCGCCACGCGCGTTGACCCTGGAGCTGACCGAGTCGGCGCTGATCGAGGGCACCGACGCGGTGCTGGAGCGGCTGCACCAGCTCCGGGAGTTGGGCATCCGGATCGCCATCGACGACTTCGGCACCGGCTACTCGTCGCTGAGCTACCTGCACCGCATCCCGGCCACCGAGCTGAAGATCGACCGTTCGTTCGTGGCCCGCCTCGGCACCGACGACGACCGGGCGTACGCCACGGTGGAGATGGTCACCCGGCTGGCCGGCGCGTTCGACCTGGCGGTGGTCGCCGAGGGGGTGGAGACCGAACGCCAGCACGAGGCGGTCGCCGCGATCGGGTGCCCGCGCGGTCAGGGCTATCTGTACGGGCGGCCGGACGGCGCCGCCATGGTGGGTCAGAATCGGCCTTGACCCTCACGTAGCGGCAGGCGGGAGCCTGGTTCCCGGAAGGGAGGGGAACCATGGCGTACACGGTGGGTCAGGTGGCGAGGGTCGCCGGCGTGACGGTCCGGACGTTGCATCACTACGACGAGATCGGGTTGCTCTCGCCGAGTGGGCGCACCTCGGCCGGTTACCGCCGCTACGACGACGCGGACCTGCAGCGGTTGCAGCTCGTCCTGTACTACCGGGAGCTGGGTTTCCCGCTTGAGGAGATCGCCGCGATCATCGACGACCCGGCGGCCGACCCGGCCGCGCACCTGCGTCGTCAGCACGAACTGCTGACGGTACGGCTCAAGCGGTTGCAGGAGATGGTCACGGCGATCGAGTTCGCGATGGAGGCGAGCAAGATGAACATCCAGCTCACGCCGGAGGAGCGGTTCGAGGTCTTCGGTGACTTCGACCCGGAGGAGCACCAGGCCGAGGCGGAGCAGCGCTGGGGTGACACCGACGCGTACCGGGAGTCGAACCGGCGGGTCGCCCGCTACAGCAAGGAAGACTGGCTGCGTAACAAGGCGGAGAACGAGGACTGGGGTCGGCGGATGGTCGTCGTGCTGGCCTCGGGCGCACCGGCGGACAGCCCGGAGGCGATGGAGTTGGCCGAGGAGCACCGGCAGCTCATCAGCCGCTGGTTCTACGAGTGCTCGTACGAGATGCAGACCGGGTTGGCCGACATGTACCTGGCCGACGAGCGGTTCACCGCGTACTACGAGAACATCGCCCCGGGGCTGGCGGCGTACCTGAACGAGGCGATCCACGCCAACGCGATCAGCCGCGCCTGAGTGGGTGCGGTCCGGCTAGTCTGGCCGGACCGCACCCTCGGGGAGATGACCGTGCAGAAGCCGAAGCTGATCGCCGCTGGCGCCATCGTCGCCGTGGCGGTCGCCGCCGGGGTGTGGGCACTGGTGGCCACCGGCGACGAACCCGACGCGGGCCGTCCGACGGCCAGCGCGTCGCCGGTCCCGACCGACCCGGTCGCGGTGCTGAAGGCCGCCGCCGGCAAGGCCGACGAGCAGCCGTACAAGCTGACGGTGGGCACCGGCGGGGCGGCGGGTGGGGACGGCACGGTGCTGCTCTGGGACCCGAAGGCGAAGCGTGGTCTGGAGACCACCTCGCTGAAGGTGCCCAACGGTGAGGTGAAGATCGAGCGGCTGACCACCGGGCCGGACGTGTACGTGCGGGTCACCGCCCCGGACCGCCGCGTCCCGGTCTGGGACGGCAAGACCTGGTGGCACGTGGGCGCGCCGGGTGCTCCGGCGGCCAAGCAGGGCCTGGACAACACCCGGCTGGCCGGCACGCTGGCCGCGCCGGCGGGGGTCCGGCAGACCGGCGCGCGGGAGTACGCCGGCACGCTGGACCTGCGCGAGAGCGCTGCGGTGCTGGGCAGCGGTGTCCGCGGCGTGCTCGGTGACCGGGCCGGGGCGGTGCCGTTCACCGCGGCCGTCGACGAGCAGGGGCGGCTGGTCCGCTACCGCATCGAGTTGGCCAGCGAGCAGTCGCAGACCGCGCAGCTCGACCTGACGTACTCGGACTTCGGGCTGCCGGTGTCGGCCGATCCGCCGGCGGCCGACCTGGTCGGGGAGGACCCGCCGGCGAACATCCCCGGGGCCTGACACCGGCTCACTCCTCGACCGGCCCGCCGGTCGGGGTGACCAGGAAGTCGTAGACGGTACGGGCCATCCGGCGGACCGTCTCGTCACCGGTGGCCATCGGCCCGGCGGTGAGGAACGCGACGGCGGTCTCGCTGCCGGGAATCAGGTAGTAGCCGACGTCGTGTGACGCGTCCGGAAGGTCGCCGGTCTTGTGGGCCACCGGCACCCCGGGTGGCAGCGCCGCCGGGATCTTGGTGTTCAGGGTCTGCTCCCGCATGAAACCGATCATCAGGTCGCGGGAGGCGGGGGTGAGGATCTCGTTGTCCCAGACCGCGCCGAGCAGGGACACCACGTCGTCGGGGCTCGTGTAGTTCTCCTCGCCGCGCTGCGCGGCCCCGCTGTCGAGCATCCGGCGCGCCAGGATGGTGGACCGCTGGTTCATCGAGTCGATCAGCGCGTTGACCGGGGCGAACCCGCCCAGGTAGGTGATCAGCACGTTCGCGGCGATGTTGTCGCTGTACTTGATCAGGTACTGGGCGAGTCGATGCAGGGTGACCACCTGCGGGAACGTCTCGAACTGCAGCTGGCCGGTGCCGCCGACCACGTCCTCCGGGGTCACCAGCACGCCGTCGTCGAGGGAGACCTGTCCACAGTCGACCCGGCGCAGCAACTCGACGAGGATCCACAGTTTGATCACGCTGGCCGCCTTGGGGCGGAGCGCGCCGTTGACGGCGATCTGCTGGTCGCCGTACCGGCCGGACAGGTCGCGGACGGTGACCCCGGCCGGGTTGAGGCTCGCGTCGGCGACCACCCGGGCGAGCTGCCCGCTGAGCGGGAACAGTCGGGCTCCCGCGACCGGGTCGGTGGGCGGCTGTGGACTGGTGACCACCACGCCGGTCAGCTCGGTGGGCGGGCGGTGTCGTCGGATCACCTCGAGTGTGCCCTCGCTGCGCCCGACCAACGGCACCCGGTAGCGGTAGGCCGTGCCCCCGACGATGACCTCACCGCTGGCCACCCCGGCGGCGACCCGCATGCCCGGGTCGGCCACCCGGCCGGTGTCGCCGTCGCAGGCGCGGTAGCGCACGGTGTGCCCGAGCGAGTCCACCGCGAACACCCCGCCGGGGAACGACAACCAGGACACCTCGCTCGTCGGCGGCCGCTCCGGCGCCGGGTCCACACCGGGCTCGTGGCTCTGCCCGTCGCCCGGGTCGGCCGCGTACCCCGGCTCGGTCCGGTGGTCCGGCTCGGCCGTGGCCCCCGGCCCGTCCGCGGTGGCCGGCCCGGTCGTCGCGAGCACCGCGAGCGCGACCGTCGCCGTCAGCACCTTCAGGAGTACGCAGGAATTTATGTCGCTTTTGCTCACGTTTGCACGATAAGAAACGTGAGAGGCCGACGAGGTCCCCGGGGCTGGCGTCACCCGTCCGGGCGGCGATGTCCCCGGGAGGGTGATGACTCTCCGGTATCAATATGACTCAGAGGCATCAGGCTCATCAGCAACACCGACCCCGGAGGGAACCCAATGTTGATCATTGCCGGCAGTCTGCGTGTCGAGCCGGGCGCGCGCGACGCCTACCTGTCGGAGTGCGACCAGGTCATCGCACAGGCGCGAGCGACCGCCGGTTGCCTGGACTTCCTGCTGGCCGCCGACCCGCTCGACCCGGGCCGGATCCACGTCTACGAACGCTGGGAGTCAGCGGAGCAGTTGGCGGCGTTCCGGGGCTCCGGGCCGAGCGATGTGCAGACGGCGGCCATCCTCGACGCCGACGTGCACCGCTACCTGATCTCCGGTGTCGAGGCGCCCTGACCCGGGCGCGCCGGCAACGGTCACATCGGTGGTCCTGTTGATGGCTCGGGTTCCGCGGGCAGGCCGGGTGCCAACCGGCGCATCGAGGTGAAGGCGGGCACCAGCGCGTCGTACAGCTCGGCGAAGAGCGGCAGCAGCGACGCGTAGGTGGCGGCGGCGGCCGGGTCGGGGCGTACCGTCTCCTCGATCCGCACGAGGTCGGCGGCGACGTCGATGCTGGGGATCAGCCCGAGCGCCTGCATGCCGAGCAGCGCCGCGCCGAAGCTCGATCCCTCGTGCGCGGTCGGGAAGCTCACCGGCTGGCCGAGCACGTCGGCGAGCATCTGCCGCCACAGGCCGCTGCGGGCGAAGCCGCCGCCGGCCCGGATCTCACGGACCTCGTTGCCGGCCGCGCGTACCGAGCTGAGCACCAGCGCGAGCTGCTGGCAGACCCCCTCCAGTGCGGCTCGTATCAGATGCTCGCGGCGGTGCCCGTGGGTCAACCCCACGTACGCCCCGCGCGGCAGTGCGCTCCAGTGCGGCGCCCGTTCGCTGTGCAGGTACGGCAGCATGATGAGCCCGCCCGAGCCGGCCGGCGCGCGGGCGGCGAGGGCGACCAGCTCCTCCTCGGAGTGCTCGCCGAGATCCGGGGCGAGCGCGGCACCGGCCCACTTGAGGACGATGCCGCCGTTGTTGATCGCGCCACCGACCGCCCAGCGCTGCTCGGTCAGCGCGTAGCAGAACACCCCGCCGAGCGGGTCCACGCCGGGCCGCTCGACCATGACGCGCATCGCGCCGCTGGTGCCGATCGAGCAGGCCACCATGCCGGGGTGCACCGCGCCCAGACCCAGGTTCGCCAGGGGGCCGTCGCCGGCGCCGACCACCACCGGGGTGCGCTGTGGCAGGCCGGTGGTGGCCGCGGCCTGCGGGGTGAGGCCGGGCAGCACGGCGGTGGTGGCGACCAGTTGGGGGAGTTGCTCGGCGGTGATGCCGGCGATGGTCAGCGCCTCGCTGTCCCACGTCAGCGTGTGGATGTCCATCAGGCCGGAGGCCGAGGCGATCGAGTGGTCGGTGACCAGCGCCTCGCAGAGCCGTAGCAGCACCCAGTCCTTGATGCCCACCCAGTGCGCGACGCTCTCGAAGAGCTTCGGCTCCTGCTCGGCGAACCAGAGCAGCTTGGGCAGCGGCGACATCGGATGCATCGGTGTGCCGGTGCGACGGTGCAGGGCCAGCCCGGACGGCACCGCCCGCAGCCGCTCGGCCTGCCGGGTCGACCGCGAGTCGGCCCAGGTCACCGACGGGGTGAGCGGGTTGCCGGCCGGGTCCAGCCCGATCAGGCTGTGCATGGCGGAGCTGAACGACAGCCCGGCCACCGGCTCGACCAGCTCGGCCACGACGATGCTGATCGACTTCAGCACCGCGTCGAGGATGAGTTGCGGGTCCTGCTCGGCGTACCCGGGCTGCGGGTCGTTCAGGGGGTAGCCGACCGAGTGGCTGCCGAGCTGCCGCCCGTCGGTGTCGTACGCGACGGCCTTGGTGCTGGTGGTGCCGATGTCGACGCCGATGACCACGGCGGGCCGGGTGTCCTGCGGCACGACCCTCATCCCCTTCGAGCGGCGGTGCGGCGGCCTCGCCACCCGGCTGCGGCTGACGTTACCGATCGGCCCGCACGACACGCGGAAAGGTCGATCGTCGGTGCAGCAGTATCGGCCTATCGTGTGGGTTGCTCCGCCGATCGGGTATTTTGCCCGTTCCGGCGTGTCCGGGCGCCGCGCCGCGCCGGTTAACGACGTGACACCCCAGATTGGTGGCCTGCGCGGCGAAGGAGTCGGCGTGGCAAAGACTGATTCGACGGGTTCCACTTGGCGGTACCGGTGGGCGCACCGGCAGAACGTGCGGCGGATCAGCACGTTCCGCGGCGCTGAGACGGCGTGGCGGCGACGCGACGACGAGTTGCGGCGGCTACGCGCCCTGGCCGCCGACTTCCAGGGCTCCGCGGCGGCCGGTGCCGGCCTGCCACTGGAGTTGGCCGCTGACGAGGTGGTGCTCTGGGCACTGCCCGCCGCGCAACTGGTCGAGGTTCGCCACACCACCGTGCTGCCCGCGCCGGACCTCACGGTCGCCCCGCAGGCCGGGTCGCTGCGCCCGCGCCGCCCGGACGGCGTACGCGTCACCGACGCCGGCATGGCCGTGATCACCAGCCGTCGGCTGGTGTTGCTCGGCGGACGCGGTCGGCGCGACTGGGCGTACGGCCGGATGACCGGGCTGGCCCACGACCCGGCGGCGCCGGTCACCCTGATCCAGGTGCTGGACCGGCGGCGCACGTCCGGGCTGATGCTGCCCACCGATGCCGCGCCGGACTTCCGGTTCAAGCTGACCCTGGCCTTCGCGGACGCGATCGAACAGCGCGCCGCGGTGCTCGCCCAGCTCGACGAGCTGATCGCCGAGCACGCCCAGCTCAAGCCGTTTCGGCCGGCCGTGGCGACTCCCGGGCAGGCCCGGCTCTCGTCGTTCGTTCCCGGTGGCCGCAGGACCCTCGCGGTGGCCGCGGCCATCGCGCTGCTGGTGCCGGCGGCGTTGATCGAGTCGGACCCGTCCGACCCGACCGGCGGCCCGGAGGTCGCCGCCGCCGCCACCCCGGCGCCCACCCCCAGCGTGGCACCCGCGCTGATCCGCCCGGCGCCCGTGCTGGGCAGCCCACCGCCGAAGCCGACGAAGTCACCACGCCCGTCGCCCAGCACGACCCGCGACCCGCGCTGCGGGGCGCCGGAGAACCCACTGGGGTACGACTTCTGCGGCGGCACACGGATCCGCAAGCCGGCCACCGAGGTGTGCGACTGGTTCGACTGTGTGCCGCAGTTCTGGGCCGGTCGGGGTTACCTCGTGCAGTGCCGTGACGGCTCGGTCAGCCTCACCGGCGGTCGTTCCAACGCCTGCGCCGAGCACCGAGGCGTGCGACGAACCATCTGGAAGTGACCGATTTGGGGGCGAAAGTCTGCTTCGGTCGGCCAGAATGATCGAGTGGAGATCCGGTCTGACGATGGCGCACGGGTGCGGATACGCCCCGTCGGCTACCAGCCCGGGATCGATCCGCCCGAAGACCCCGACGGCGCCGCGCCCGGGTGGCACGACTGGCTGCTCATCGAGGTGGACGCCCGTACCGCCGACGGTCAGACCTGGTCGCACCACTACCCGAGCCTCATGGTCGAGGAAGCCCGCGCGCTCGGCGGATGGCTGCACGGGCAGGCGACCGCGGCCCTCGGGCTGAGCTCGCCACCGGCGCTGGTCCGCTTCACCGAACCCAACCTGGCCCTGCGGACGCGGGTGCTCCGCCGCCGCCGGCTGGAGCTGATCGTGGAGTTCTCCGCCGAGTCGCTGCCGCCGTGGATGCGCCGCCCGTCCAGCGCCGTCTACCCGCTGGTCCTCACCGTCTCCGCGGATGCCCTCGCGACCGCCGCCGAACACTGGGCCGAGCACTGCGAGGCGTACCCGCCGCGCACAGAGTCGCGGTTTCCGGCCCGAGGCCCCCTGCCGTACCGGCGGCGAGCCGGCTGACCGCTGCCGGCTGTTCGCTGTCGGCTATGGTGATCTTCGTCAGCCACGAGAGGAGGTGAGCCCGGTGACCACCCATCGTCATTCCTGGGCGCTCTTCTCGGCCGTCCCCCTCAGCTGACCGCTCGCGTCGGGGAGCGCCCTCCTTATCGGAGGACCAATGTCTTTCTCCTCGTTCCGCGTCGACGTATCCGATGCGGTTCTCGACGACCTGCGGGCCCGCCTGGCCCGTACCCGCTTCACCGACCGCAGCGGCCGCCAGCCGTGGCAGGGTGGCGTCGACCCCGACTACCTGCGGGACCTGGTGTCCTACTGGCACGACGGGTTCGACTGGCGAGCCCGCGAGGCCGAGCTCAACGCGTACCCGCACCACCTGGCGCTCGTCGGCGGCCGGAAGCTGCACTTCCTGCACGTCCGCGCGGTCCGACCGGGCGGTACGCCCGCGCCGCTGCCCTTGATCCTCAGCCACGGCTGGCCCAGCAGCTTCGTCGAGATGCTGCCGTTGGTCGACCGGTTGACCGACCCCGCCCGGTTCGGCGGCGACCCCGCCGAGGCGTTCGACGTGGTGGTGCCATCGCTGCCCGGCTTCGGTTTCTCGGAGGCCCCGGGCGAGCCGGTGACCCGGGCGCTCCTCGCTCGGACGCTGCACGAGCTGATGACCGACGTGCTCGGCTATCAGCGTTACGGCGCCTTCGGCGGGGACGTCGGGGGAGTGGTCACCGGCTGGCTCGGTGCCCTGTACCCGGAGCAGGTCGCCGGCATCCACATGATCCATCCGCCGTTCCCGGCCAGCTTCGACGCTCGTCCCCTGTCGGCGGCCGAGCAGGCGTACCTGGACGCCGAAGCCGCGTACGACGAGACCGACGGCGGCTACAGCGCCATCATGGGCACCCGCCCGGACACCCTCGCGGCGGCACTCGCCGACTCACCGGCCGGGCTGGCCGCCTGGCTCGTCGACAAGTACCGGGACTGGAGCGACAACCACGGGGACCTGGCGAACAGCTTCGACGCCGACACCCTGCTCACCATCATCACGCTCTACTGGGCGACCGGCACGATCGGCTCGTCGTTCCGGCAGTACGCCGACTTCGACCACAACACCCCGCGGCCCGACATCACCGTGCCCGCCGCGTTCACGGTGAGCACCGAACCGTCGCAGGCCAACTTTCCTCGGGAGATCGCCGAGCGAGCCTGCACCGACATCCGGCACTGGAGCGAGCCGGGCCGGGGCGGGCACTTCATGCCGCTGGAGGAGCGGGACCTGCTCGCCGGTGAGATGCGACAGTTCTTCACCTCGCTGCGCAGGTCCTGACATGAGGCGGAGCCGGTCCGATCGTGGCCGGCTCCGCCGCTGTCGGTCATGATCCTGCAATTCTCTCCTTTCGGGAACAAAGGGAAGCATCGATCCAGCCGGCGTTGCCTGTCACGTACATGAGCGGTTGTACCGCGTGTGACCGTGACCTCACTGGCATGTTCCCCCTGGCGGCTCGCCTGGGCCGAGCGCGAGAACGAGCGGCGGCGGCGCGCGTACCGCGACGCCACCGACGCCTGGTCGCGCCGCAACGACCACCTGGCTCGGCTGCGCATCGAAGCCGCCGGCTTCCTCGGGTGTACGCAGCCACGCACCGGCCTGCCCGTGGACCTCGACGACGACGAACTCGTCTTCCGCGTCCTCCCCGTCGCCACGCTGGTCGAGGCCGAGGCGCGGCACGTCCCCGGACTGCCCACACCGGGGCCGTGCGACTTTGCCGACACTGTGGATGAGGCGCTGCCGGCGGGTCTGCGGATCGCCGACACCGGCATGGCCGTCGTGACCAGCCGGCGGGTGGCTTTCGCCGGGAGGGAGCGTCGGCGCGAGTGGAGGTACGCGGACCTGGTCGGCCCCGGACACCACCCCGACGTCCCGGTCACCCTGCTGCCCGACCACGGTCGACTCGCCGGGCTGCTCGTCCCGGCCAGCGCCGTGGTCAACTTCCGCTTCTACCTCACCCTCGCGGCCACCGAGGATCGCGCGGCCGTCACCGCACAGGTCGACGCGCTGCTGGCCGCCCATCAGGATGCCCGACCCACGCCGCTGCCGCTGGTCGGGCCGGACGAGGCACCGCTGACGGCGGCACGCCCGGACCGCCGGGTGACCGCCGTCGCCGCCGTCGGAGCGGTGGTGCTCGCGACGCTCGGCCCCAGCGCTCTGGGAACAGAGCGGGCCGACCCTGCGTCCCAGCTCGTCGTCATGGAGGTGCCGAGGGTCAGCCAGGTCCTCGTCCCGGCCTTTCCCGTCGGGCCGGTCGCACCGGAGAAGACCAGGGTCGTGTCGGTCGGCCGCCCGACGCCGAACCTGCCGGACAGTGGTCCGAGCAGGTCGACGCCTGTTCGTCCGGCGGTTGCCTCCACCGTCGGGAAAGCGCCGGTCGCGGTGGCCCCGACACCGGCCGCCGCGCCGTCGGTCGCCCCGGCCCCGCCAACCAGTTCGGCGCCGACCCCTGGCCCGGTTTCCACCACGGCGCCGCCCGCGTCAGCCGTCCCGACGCCACCCACGGCGTCGGCTTCACCGACTTCACCGACCTCGCCGGCTCCGACTGCGACGCCGGTGTCGGATCCCGCCTTGCTGAGGGTCTGCCTGGATCCCCTCCAGCTCCCGTTGCTGGACCAGCTGCTCTGCCCGTCTCCGGCACCCTGATCCGCTCCCGGCTCAGTCCATGGCGCTGAAGTCGGGGACGGTCAGGGAGCCGTCCGGGCCGAGGGGGAAGCCGGGGTTCCAGGCGATCTCCCACACGTGACCATCCGGGTCGGTGAAGTAGCCGGCGTAGCCGCCGTAGAACGTCTCCCGCGCCGGTTTCGTCACCGCGGCGCCGGCCTCGACTGCGGTGGCGATCACCTCGTCGACCTCCGCCCGTGAGCGGACGTTCTGCGCCAGGGACACGCCGCCGAAGCCGTCGGTGCCCGGATCGTCGATGCCCGCGTCGGCGGCCAGCTTGTCACGGGCCCAGAGGACGAGGGCCACGCCGCCGGCCTGGAGGAAGACGGTCTCCTCGACCTCCTGGCCGCGCCAGCCAAGGTGCTCGTAGAACGCCTTCGCGCGGGGCACGTCGTTGACTCCGAGGGTGATCAGGCTGATCCGCTGCTCCATGTCGCCAACCTAATGTCCTGCCGGGTGGTGCGGACGCTCACCTCCCTGGGGGCTGGTACTCGGCCTTCCGCTGGGTCGCCTCGTCGACCTCTCTCGGGGTCAGCACCGGCGTGATCTTCGTGTCCACGCCGCCCGCCGCCCGGATCGCGATGGCCAGTCCGGCCGCCGCGGCATTGTCGGGGAGGTCGCACAACACGTAGGTGTCGTGATCACCGAACCCGAAGTACAGCGACTCCATCTGCCCACCGGCGGCCTCGATCGACTTGCGGACGACCTCGGCGCGCTTCGTGCCGCCGTCGTTGGCCAACCCCTTGACCCCGTCGATGGTGTAGGTCGACCTCAACAGGAACTTCGCCATTGGATGTCTCCTCCCAGGCGGATCGGCACCGTGCCCGGCCGCCACCGCGGTTGCGCGTACCCGGCGGCGGAGTGGCTAGTCATGAGCCCAGGGCCGGATCCGCGGCGGCGGGCGGAGTAGGTCGGCAGCCAGGCCCAGCGCGCGATCTGGCCGGGCTGCCGACTCCCGCGGGATTCCTACGACGCTGCGGGTGCCCGCTCGGTCGGCGTCGCCGCGACCGGCCGGATCCTTGGCCGCGCCAGAGCGCTCGGCCACCAGGTGCGGGGGCCGATGTGCAGCGCCAGCGCCGGGACGAGCAGGCTGCGGACCAGGAACGTGTCGAGCAGCACCCCGACGCCGATGATGACCGCCGTCTGCACGGACGGCACCAGCGGCAGCACGCTGAGCGCGCCGAACGTGGCGGCCAGCACCACGCCCGCGCTGGTGATCACCCCGCCGGTGACCGTCAGCGCGTGCAGCACGCCGTTGCGGTGCCCGAGCAGCGCCGCCTCCTCCCGCGCCCGTGTGCTGAGGAAGATCGTGTAGTCCACGCCGAGGGCGACGAGGAACAGGAACGTCTGCAGCGGGATCCCGACGAACAGGTTCGGGTAGCCCATCGCGTCGAGGATCAACCCGGCCGCGCCCATCGCCGCGACGTAGGACAGGACCACGCTGGCCAGCAACAGCAGCGGCGCGACCAGCGCCCGCAGCAGCAGCACCAGGATGACGAGGACGACCGCCAGCACCAGCGGCACCACCACCCGGTTGTCCCGGCTGACGGTCCGCTCCTCGTCGATCAGGTACGCGGTGTCCCCGCCGACCAGCGCCTGCGCACCCGGCACGGCATGCACCGCCGCGCGGAGCCGCTCGACCGTGTCCAGCGCCGCGTCGCTGTCCGGCGTATCGGCCAGGACCGCCGCGATGCGCACCCAACGCCCGTCCGGCGAGCGCTCCGGCTCGCCCACCTCGGCAACCCCCGGCACGGTACGGGCGGCGGCCACCACCTGGTCGGCCGGGCCGGCGGCGGCCAGGATCTCGGCGGGTGCGACGGCTCCCCTCGGGTAGTGCGCCTCGATCATCCGCTGTCCGGTGACCGAGCCGACCTCCTTGGTGAAGGACTCGTCATGCGGCATGCCGATGCTGAGGTTGCCGATACCGAAGCTGAGGGCGACCAGCGCAGCCGCCGTGCCCAGCCACACCGTGCGGGGCCGCCGACCGACGAAACCGGCGATCCGGCGCCACACTCCGTGCTCGGTCGCCACGTCGAGCCCGACCGCGTCAGGCGAGTACCGGGGCACGAACGGCCAGAACAGCCACCGCCCGAAGATGACCAGCACGGCCGGCAGCAGCGTGGTCATGGCCAGCAGCGCCGCGACGATCCCGACCGCGCCGACCGGCCCGAGCCCCCGGGTGGACGGAAGTTGCGCGGCGAGCAGGCACAGCAGACCGAGCACGACGGTCGCCGCCGACGCGGCGATCGCGCCGATCGACCGGCGCAGCGCGACGGCCATCGCCGTGTGCCGGTCGGCGTGCCGGCGCAGCTCCTCCCGGTAGCGGGCGATGAGCAGCAGGGCGTAGTCCACGCCGACACCGAAGACCAGCACGGTCAGGATGCTCTGGCTCTGGAAGTCCACGGCCAGCCCGGCGTGTCGAGCAAGCAGGTACACCACCGCGCTGGCGAGCTGGTTGGCCAGCACCACGGTGATGAGCGGGATCAACCACAGGATTGGGCTGCGGTAGGTGATGAGCAGCAGCAACGCGACGGTGGCCGCGGTCGCCAGCAGCAGCGCGGTGTCCATGCCGGCGAACGCGTCGAAGACGTCGTCCTCCCCGCCGGCGGGGCCGGTGAGCGCGGTCCGCAACCCATCCGGTACGTCCGCGGTCAGGCGGTCCTTGATGGCGGCCACGGCGTCGGCGCGCTGGTCGGCGTCCCCGGCGACGGGAAAGGAGAGCAGCAGCGCCTGCCCGTCCTCGCTCGCCACCGGCGGGGACACCTGACCGCCGTCGGCGTACGGTGCGAACGCCGCGCGGTCGCCGTCCACCTTGGCGCGGTCGCCGTCGGTGAGCCCACCCTCGCGGGCGTAGACGGCGACAGCGAGGGGCTTCTGCGAGTCCGGGAACGCCTCCTCCGCCCGCTGCACCGCCCGGCTGGCCTCGGCACTGGCCGGTAGCGCGCCGAGGCTGTCGTTGTCCTGCACCTCGGTCAGCTTGATCGCCAGCGGCCCGGCCGCCGCGACGAGGACGAGCCAGAAGACGAGCATCACGTACTTGCTGCGGCGGCCCGACGGCAGGCCCGCCAGCCGGCGTGGCGCGGTTTTGTTTTCGCTGGTCATGCCATCGATCCTTCGGCCGGTGCGGCTCGAAGGCAGGGGTGGCAGGTCCCGAAAGCAAGGTGGTGGTAGCACCACCGATTCGGATCGCTCCCAGGGCGGAGAATGACGCCGTGGACAGCTCCGTACGGTCGACCATCTGGCAGCAGCTCCGGCCCGGCGCCCTCGCCGCCGTGCAGGGCCTGGCCGTGGCCCTGCTCAGCCTGAGCACCAACGTGGCGCTGTTCGCACTGTCGGTGGTCTCCCTCGCCCTCATCCCCGCACTCGGCATCGGGTTCGCGCTCTTCCCCGCGGTCACTGTGCTCGTACGGCTGTCGCTGACGGCGCAACGCGGGCTGAGCCGGTGGGCCGGCACGCCGATCGCGTCGCCGTACGCGGCGGTGCCCGCCGGCGCCCGGCTCGGCACCTGGCGGCGGTTCCGGTGGGTGGTCTCGGACCCGGCGACCTGGCGGGACTTCGCCTGGCTGATCCCCGGCACCATCACCGGCGGCGTCTGCCTGCTCGCGTTCGTGCTGCCCGCGTACGGGCTGGAGGGCGCCCTGTTCGTGCCGCTGGTGCTGTACCTGACCATCGACTGGTACGGCTACGGCGTGTTCTGGCCGATGGACAACTTCGCGAAGGCGTGGCTGTCCGCGCCGCAGGGCTGGCTGCTCCTCGCCGGCGGGCTGGCCGTCGCGCACTGGCTGGTGTGGCTGCACTTCCGCTTCGCCGGCTTCTTCCTCGCCCCGACCCGGGCGCAGGAGCTGGCCCTGCGGGTCCGGCACCTCGCCGCCACCCGCGCCGACACCGTCGACACCCAGGCCGCCGAGCTGCGCCGCATCGAACGCGACCTGCACGACGGGGCGCAGGCCCGGCTGGTCGCGCTGCGGATGAGCATCGGCCTGGCCGAGAAGCTCATGGCCGACGACCCGGCACGGGCGGCGCGACTGCTCAGCGAGGCGCAGGAGACCAGCGGCCACGCCCTCGCCGACCTACGCAACCTCGTGCGCGGCATCTACCCGCCGGTGCTCGCCGAACGCGGCCTCCCCGGAGCGGTGGAAGCCCTCGCCCTGACCGCAACGCTGCCCGTGGACGTCGACGTGCAGTTGCCTGCCAGCCCACCAGCGGCGGTCGAATCCGCGGCGTACTTCGCGGTGGCCGAGGCACTGACCAACATCGCCAAACACAGCGGCGCTCGGCGTGCCTGGATTCACGTCGTGCACCGCGATGGCTTGCTGAGTCTGGTGGTCGGCGACGACGGCCGGGGCGGTGCGTCGCCGGACGCGGGGACCGGCCTGGCGGGTGTGCGACGCCGACTGGCAGCCTTCGATGGCACGATGACCGTGCAGAGTCCGCCCGGCGGACCCACCGTCGTGACCATGGAGCTGCCGTGCGAGTTGTCATCGCCGAGGACCTCGCCCTCCTCCGGGACGGGCTGACGCACATCCTCGACGCGTACGGACACCAGGTGGTCGAGGCCGTCGCCGACGGGCCGTCCGTCCTGCCGGCACTCACCCGCCACCGCCCCGACATCGCCGTCGTCGACGTACGCCTCCCGCCCACCTTCACCGACGAGGGCCTGCAGGCCGCCCTCGCGGCTCGGGTGGAGATGCCCGGGCTGCCGGTCCTCGTGCTGTCCCAACACGTCGAGCAACTGTACGCCCGGGAACTCCTCGCCGACCGGAGCGGGGGAGTCGGCTACCTGCTCAAGGACCGGGTGTCCAACGTCGGCCAGTTCATCGACGCGCTCCGCCGGGTCGCCGACGGCGGCATGGTGATGGACCCCGAGGTGGTGTCCCAGCTGCTGGCCCGCAACTCGGGCACGCAGCAACTGCGGAACCTCACCGCCCGGGAGCGGGAAGTGTTGGGACTGATGGCCGAGGGACGGTCGAACGCGGCGATCGCCGGGCGGCTGTTCGTCACCGAGAAGGCCGTCAGCAAGCACATCAACAACATCTTCAGCAAGTTGGGCATGCCGCCGTCCGATGACGACAACCGGCGGGTGCTGGCGGTGCTCGCCTACCTGAACGGCTGAAACTCGCGCAACCCCCGGAGCCCAAGCATCCGAAAAGGAGTGCCGGGCGACGGTAGTGTGCACAGCGGGTAGCGAAGACTGCCGGCGGAGTGACGGGCGGGTGCCCTGGGCGCTCCAGGCCCCAGACGTCGGTGGTGCCGAACACACGGGGGAAACCATGTTCGAGCGGCTGGGCAGATTCGTTGTGGGCAAAGCCTGGTGGGTGATTGCCGGGTGGGTGGTCGCGGCAGCCGCCATCATCGCCACCACACCGTCGCTGAGCGATATCACCTCCGCCGATCAGGAGAGCTTCCTGCCCCGCTCGTACGAGTCCGTGCAGGCCACCGAGCTCGGGCAGAAGGCGTTTCCGCAGCAGGCCACCGCGACGGCGATCATCGTGGTCAAGCGCGCCGACGGGCAGAAGCTCACACCGGCGGACGAGGCGAAGGTGGGCCAGCTCGCCCAGGCGCTCAAGGCCAAGAACATCCCGCACACGTCCGGCTACCTGACCGGTCCGCCCGCGGTCGCGCCGGACAAGTCCGTGCAGATCATCAACGTCGGGCTCGACGCCCCCACCCCCGACGACCCGGCGCTGCTCGACGCCGTACGCGATCTGCGAGCGGACATCGGCCCGGAGCTGGCGAACAGTGGGTTGACCGCCGGCGTGGCCGGCGACGTGGCGAGCTTCGTCGACAACGAGGACACCTTCAACAATGCCTTCGCCGTGGTCGGCGTCGCGACGATCATCCTGATCATCGGCCTGATCCTGATCATCTTCCGCAGCCCCATCGCCGCGCTGCTGCCCGTGGTGGTCGTCGGCGTCGTCCTGAGCATCACGACGGGTCTCGTCGCCGCCGCGGGCAAGGCATTCGATCTCAGTGTCAGTCAGGATCTGCAGACGATCCTGCTGATCGTGCTGTTCGGCATCGGCACCGACTACATCCTGTTCCTGCTCTTCCGCTACCGGGAGCGGCTGCGCGCCGGTGACGACAAGCGCACCGCGATGATCGTCACCGTCCAGCGGGTCGGCGAGGTCATCACGTCGGCCGCCGGAGCGGTCATCGTCGCGTTCCTCGTGCTGCTCCTCGCCTCCCTGGGCTTCTTCGGCTCGCTCGGTCCGGCGCTCGCGATCGCCGTCGCCGTCATGCTGGTCACCTCGCTCACCCTCGTCCCGGCGGTCGTCTCGCTGCTCGGCCGATACGTCTTCTGGCCGTCGAAGGCGTGGCAGCGTGCGCCCAAGGCCACCATCTCGCACCGGCTCGGCACGGTCGTCGGGCGCAGGCCGGCACTCGTCGCGGCGGCATCCGGCGTCCTCCTGGTCGCGCTCGCCGCAGGCGTGCTGGGCTACAAGGCCGACTACGACTTCAGCGCCGGCTTCCCGCAGGACACCGAGTCGGCGAAGGCCGCGCAGGACCTGCAACGCGGGTTCGCCGCCGGCGCGCTCGCCCCTACCGAGGTCTACCTGACCACCAGTAACGGATCGCCGCTGACCGAGCAACAGGTCAACGACTTCGCGGCGGCCGTAGCGCAAGCCCCGGGTGTCGGCCAGGCGCAGCCCCCGGAGCGCAGCACCGACCCGAGTGTGGCCCGGGTCAACCTGCTGCTCGACGAGAACCCGGTCTCCAACGAGGCGATCACCCTCGTCCGCGAGGACCTGCGCGGTGCCGTGCACGCTGCGGCGCCGCCCGGCACCCGGGCGCTGGTGGGCGGGACCACCGCGATCTTCGCGGACATCAACTCGGCGAACAACCGCGACCTCTCGGTGATCCTGCCGGTCGCGGCCGGCCTGATCGCGCTCATCCTCGCGCTGCTGCTGCGCAGCCTGGTCGCGCCGATCTACCTCGTGATCGCGGTGCTGCTCAACTTCGCCGCCACGCTGGGCGCCACGGTCTACCTCTTCCAAGGGCTGCAGGGCGAGCCCGGCGTCACCTTCCAGCTGCCGATCATCCTCTACCTCTTCGTGGTGGCCATCGGGACCGACTACAACATCCTGATGATCGCCCGACTACGGGAGGAAGCGCGGGAAGGCAACGAGCCACGCAAGGCTGCCGCCAACGGCGTGGAACACGCCGGCCCGACGGTCGCGGCAGCAGGATTGATCCTGGCCGGGACGTTCGCGGTGCTGCTGCTCGCGCCGATCTCGTTCCTGCAGCAGATGGGCTTCGCGGTGGCGATCGGCATCGTGCTGTCGGCGTTCGTCATGTCGATGTTCTTCGTTCCGGCGCTGACCGCGCTGATCGGGCACAAGGCGTGGTGGCCGGGGCACGGCGACGAGCGGCCGGCCAGCGGGCCGCACACCCCGCCGGAGCCGGCGACCGTGGCGAACGGGTAGCGCGAGTTGTCAACGCGGAGGGTCGCCGTCAGGTGTACCGGCGACCGGAAAGGGTAGCCGGGCCCAACTGCTGGTCGCGGCGTGCTGGCTCGGAAGCCGGGGCCGGACGCACTAGCCGGCGTCCGCCCCGGATCCGACGGGATGGCAGCACCACGATGCCACCTGCCCGTCGATGGTGCCCAGTGCCGATGGAGGAACCGTGACCGGGCTGCGTACCGACCTCTACGAGCTGCGGATGGCGGCCAGCTACCTGCGCCGGGACATGGTGGAACGCGCGACGTTCAGCCTGTTCGTCCGCCGCCTACCGCCGCAGCGTGGCTTCCTGGTGGCCGCCGGGCTGGCCGAGGCGCTGGCGTTCCTGGAAGGGTTCGCGTTCGACGAGGGCGAACTCGGCTACCTGCGCGACACCGTCGGGCTCGACGAAGCGACGTTGGCAGCGCTCGCGGGGCTGCGGTTCACCGGTGATGTCTGGGCCGTGCCGGAGGGCCGCGTGGTGTTCGCCGACGAACCGCTGCTGGAGGTCACCGCGCCGATCGCCGAGGCGCAGCTCGTGGAGACCGGTGTGCTGAACCTGATCACCTTCCACACCACGGTCGCCAGCAAGGCCGCCCGATGCCGCCTCGCGGCGGGCGACGCGCAGCTGATCGACTTCGCGTTCCGCCGCACGCACGGCATCGAAGCCGGCGCGGCCGTGGCTCGGGCGTCCGCGATTGCCGGCTTCGGCGCGACCAGCGACGTCGAGGCCGCTCGACGCTACGGACTTCCGCCGTCCGGGACCATGGCCCACTCGTACGTCGAGGCGTTCCCGGACGAGCGCGCCGCGTTCCGCGCGTTCGCGACCGACTTCCCGACGAACCCGGTGTTCCTCGTCGACACCTACGACACGCCCGCCGGAGTGCGAGCCGCCGTCGAGGTCATCGCGGAGCTGGGACTGACCGGCCCGGTGGGCGTGCGGCTCGACTCCGGAGATCTCGCCGCGCTCGCCGTGCAGACCCGCGCGATCCTGGACGACGCCGGGCTGACTCAGGCCCAGATCGTGGCCAGTGGCAGCCTCGACGAGGATGTCATCGCGACGCTCGTCGCCGCGGGCGCACCGATCGACGCGTACGGCGTCGGCACCCGCATGGGCGTCTCGTTCGACGCGCCGTCCCTGGACAGCGCCTACAAGCTGGTGGCCGTCGGCGACCGGCCGGTGCTCAAGTTGTCGCCCGGCAAGGCCACTCTGCCCGGTCCCAAGCAGGTCTTCCGCGATCCCGCCGGTGCTGACGGTGATGTGGTGGGGCTGCGCGACGAACCGCCGCCGGGCGACCGCGAGCCGCTGCTCGTGCCGGTCATGCGCGGCGGCCGTCGCCTGGCCGTCGCCGACCCGGCCGGTGAGGTACGCGCCGCGCGCGGCCGGTTCGACGCGGACCTCGCCTGGTTACCGGAGCCGGCGCGTCGGCTGGCGGACCCGGCGCCGCTCACCGCCGCGGTCAGCCCAGCCCTGGCCGCGCTGCACGAGCGGGTGGCCGCGCAGGTGGCGCGGGGCGGTACTTACTGACAGCCGCGCCGGGCGGACGCGTCGGGGCAGTCATTGCGGCGGGCCGGTGGCAACTCCGGGCTGGCGCGTCGGCGCCAGCGCGGAGCAGCGTTCGCGCTACCGCAACGCCAGCACGGCCAGGTAGCCGAGGTGGTCCGATGCCCACCGGCCGTCGGGGGTCTGCCGCTCGGTCCCGAAGATGAGGCTCGAGATGGGAACGACCGCCCCCCGGAACAGCACCATGTCGATGCGGTGTTCGACGGCGTCGGCCGGTTGGTTCAGGTCGTCGCCCAGACCCGCGGTGTAGCCGGGTTCACCCGGATGCAGGATCTGCCACGTGTCCCGCATCCCGCCGGCCACCAGGGCGGCGTAGGCGAGCCGGTTCTCGGCGACGGGCAGGTCGGGGCCGGTGTTGAGGTCCCCGGCGAGGATGACGTCACCCGGTGCCGTGGCGAGGGGGCCGGCCAGCAACTCGCGCGCCTGTAGTACCCGGACACCAGGGTGGAAGGCCTCCAGGTGGGTGTTCACGAACCGGAACGGGCGTTGCCCGTGCACCACGTCCACCGCGGTCCAACCGCGGGTGCTGGTCACGGTCCCGTTCGTTGCCGGGAGCGTGAAGGTGAGGTTGTTGGTGAAGGTGCCGGACGAGGAGTCGGTCACCTTCACCCGGCCGCCGTGGCGCACCAGGATCACGTCGCGCATCGTGAGCCGGACGTCGAGGACGTGCGGCGCGCCGGCCGGCGCTTCCAGATCGGCTTCGGCCTGTACGACCGCGACGTCGTACGCGTGACCGGAGCGGCTCAGCTCGCCCATGAGCAGCGCCAGGTAGTCGTACCGGATTTCGGTGGCTGGTGCGGGGTCACCGAACGTGCCGGTGCGCCACAGGGCGACCTCCTGCAGTCCGACCAGGTCCGGCTTGTTCTTGGTGATCTCCCGGGCGAGCAGCTTCGCCCGGGCGGGAAAGTCGACCAGGTCGACGTGGCCCAACAGCGCGGAGTTCGCGGCCAGGAACGCCCCTGGTGTCGGCGCGCCGATGGATGGCGTCAGATCGCCGCCCAGATAGAGGTTCCGGGTCATCACGGTGACCTTGGATTTTCCTTCGGCGTGGACGGGTGCGCCGAAAACGCCGAGGCTGACCAGGGCGATGGCGGCTGCGAGAGTGACTCTCGCGGTTCGCCAGGAGGTGGTGGGTGTCGGGAGCATCCTCTTCGATCCTCTCTCCCGGCGACTACGCCGGCGTCGGACGTGAGATCGATCCGGTGGTGCGGATGGGGACGCGTGAGGCGGCGTCTCGACCTGTCGGCGGGGCGCGGCCCGGGGCGGTGCGTGCACCGTATCGCCGCGAGGCGGTCGGAGACAGCCGTGGATATCGGCGGTTCGGCCCCACCCGCCAACCGGTAGCGGACAGGCCAGCCGGTCGATCTCAGGCGGCGATGGCCCGAGCGGCGGCGTACATGTCGGCGGGGAGCCGATGCTGCAGCCGCCAGATGATGCGCATGGGTCGATCAGCGCTGTGCTCTTGGTACGTCATCGGCCCGGCGTACAGGTACGGCGGCGCGCCCAGGTCGCGGTCGGCGAGCTTGGTCTCCCGGACGAACAGGTGCACCGTCGACCCGCGCTCGGCGTGCTGGATGTAGCGCTGTCCGCTCCCCGACGCCGACGAGGTCGTGCTCTGCGACTCCCACTGGAACAGGGTGTCGGTGATGGCCCGGTCGGCGTACATGGTGGTGGGGGAGTAATGGGCCTCGGACTTGATCAGGGTGACGAAGAACAGGTCGGCTTGGGCGTCGGGAAGCCACTTCACCCCCTCGCGTAGCGAGCCCGGGTTGCTCATCCCGAACGCGGCGCACGCCTCGTTGCGGCTGTACCGAGCGTGCACCCGCAGCGGCACCGCACCCGAAGCGGTAGTCGGCGTGACTCGGTGAATGCGATCCCGCAGCACCTCGGCGACCTGCCGCAACTCGGTGCAGCGCGCCGGCTCCTTCCACAGTCGCGCCAGCCGCTCGTCTCGCGTCGACAGGGGTGCGTTCGGCCCCCAAAGGCTGAAGTGCAGCATGTCCAGTAGTCGGCTGCTGCCCGCGTACACCTGTTGACCTGGCGCGGGCGGTCCGGCCGCGACCCGGGTCAGCAGCTCCAGCCGGTCGACGTCGTCGGTGTGCAGCATGCGACCGATGGCCCGGCCCAGCTCCCGGTCGTCTGGGCCGGGGGCGGACGTCTCGACGCCGGCGAGCCGCCGCAGCCCGGTCCAGCCGCCGATGCTGGCGGACCGGTACACGTCCTCGATCTCCAGGCCGGTTTCCCGGAGGAACGTTGGCAGGCTGACGTCACCGAGCTGCCGCAGCTCAGACACGAGGCCGGCCTTCGAGGTGGGCAGCGCGTTCTTCAGGTTGGCGAGCACCACCTCCTTCGCTACCCGGTCCAGCTCGACGTGGCAGCCGCTGGGCAGGCTCGGGAAGTCGTCGCGGACCGCCTCGGTGATCGCCCGCCGGCTCACCCCGGTCAGGGCACGCCACCGCAGGTCGAAGCGGAAGTTGGCGTGCTGCCCGCCGATGAAGTCGAGCACCGTGAGGCAGGGCTTGTCGTCGTCGAGGCGCAGCCCACGGCCGAGCTGTTGCAGGAAGATGGTGGCGCTCTCGGTGGGTCGGAGCATCAGGATCGTGTCGACCATCGGCAGGTCAACGCCCTCGTTGAACAGGTCCACGGTGAAGAGCACCCGCAGCTTGCCCGCCTTGAAGTCCCGCAGCAGCCCCGCCCGGTCAGTGCCGGGCTGCGAGGTCACGGCCGCCGACGCTACGCCGTGTCCGTTGAACCAGTCGGCCATGAACTTCGCGTGCGCGATGCTCACGCAGAACCCGAGTGCCCGCATCCGCCCGACGTCCACCTTGTCGCTCACCGCACGCAGCACCGACCGTGCTCGCGCGTGGTTGCCGGTGTAGAGGACGTTGAGTTCCGTCAGGTCGTAGCCCTGCCCGCGTTTCCAGGCGACCTGCGACAGATCCACGTCGTCGTGCAGCCCGAAATACTGGAACGGCGCCAGTAACTGCCGTTCCAACGCCTCCCACAGGTGCAGCTCAACGGCCGCGCGGCCGTCGAACCACCGGCGCACGTCGCCGCCGTCGGCCCGGTCCGGGGTCGCCGTCAGTCCCAGGAGTACGCGGGGACGCAGCCGCTCCAACAGCCGCGCGTACGTCGGCGCCTCCGCGTGGTGGAACTCGTCGACGATCACCATGTCGTACGCCTCGGGGTCGACCTCCCGGCGGTGCAGCGACTGAATGGAGGCGAAGACGTGCTTCCAGCCGTTCGGCTTCTCGCCCGCGACCAGCGTCTCGCCGAAGCTGCCGTCGCCCATCACCTGCCGGAACGTCGACAGGCTCTGCCGCAGGATCTGCTCCTGATGAGCGACGAAGAGCAGCGAGTCTGCCTTTTTGCTGCGGTGCAGCCGGCGGTAGTCGAGGGCGGCGACCACCGTCTTGCCGGTGCCGGTCGCCATCACCACCAGGTTGCGCCACCGCCCGTGGAGCAGGCGCTCGGCGTCCAGGTCGGCCAGGATCTCGGCCTGATAGGGGTACGGGCGCACGTCCAGGTTCGAAATCTCGGTCGCTGCCTCGTCGCGGCGCTCCCCGCTCAACGCGTGCCGCAGTCGCTCGGCATCCCGGGCCGCGTCGTACGTCTCGAACGCCGGATCGTTCCAGTAGTCCTCGAACGTGGCCGAGAACGTGTCGATGACGTGCGGCTGCTCCATGTTCGAGATGCGGACGTTCCACTCCACGCCGTCCACCAGCGCGGTCTTCGACAGGTTCGACGAGCCGACGTACGCGGTGGTGGTGCCGTTGGAACGGCGGAACAGCCACGACTTGGCGTGCAGGCGGGTGGTCCGCGTCTCGTACGACACCTTGATCTCGGCGCCGAGCTCTTCTAACCGGTCTAGCGCTCGCTGATCGGTGGCACCGAGGTAGGTCGTCGTGATGACGCGGACTCGGCCGCCTCGGGCGATCAGCTCGCGGATGGCCGGCTCGACGATGCGTAGGCCGTACCACTTGATGAAGGCGCAGAGCAGGTCGACGCTCTCGGCCGACGCCATCTCGTGGTTGACCTCGTGGCCGATGCGGGGCTGGTGACGGCCGTTGACGGGTCTGTGGATCTAACGGTGTTTCCGGCCTGACCCGCCAGGCGTTGTGCCTGGTGAGGAGGGTGCCGTGATGACCGCGACACTGAACGACCAGACCGGACGTAAGAAGCGGCCTGAGCCATCGGCTGAGGCGAAGGCCGCGGCCGAGTTGGTCCGGGCGGCCAAGGAACAAGGGCTGTCCCTGACCGGCCCGGACGGGCTGCTCAAGCAGTTGACCAAGTCGGTCCTGGAGACCGCGCTGAACGAGGAGATGACCGAACACCTCGGCTACGAGAAACATGAGTCGGCTGGGGTGGAGTCGGGCAACATCCGCAACGGCACCCGCTCGAAGACGGTGCTGACCGAGGCCAACGGGCCGGTGCAGATCGACGTGCCGCGGGACCGGGCTGGCACGTTCGAGCCCCAGATCGTCCGCAAGCGGCAGCGCCGCCTGTCCGGGGTCGACGAGGTCGTGTTGTCGCTGTATGCCAAAGGGCTGACCACCGGAGAGATCAGCGCTCACTTCGCCGAGATCTACGGCGCCTCGGTCAGCAAGGAGACCATTTCGCGGATCACCGACAAGGTGATCGAGGAGATGACCGACTGGTCCCATCGCCCGCTGGATGCGATTTACGCGGCGGTGTTCATCGACGCGATCGTGGTCAAGGTCCGCGACGGGCAGGTCGCGAACCGGCCGTTCTATGCCGCGATCGGGGTCACCCTCGACGGGGAGAAGGACATCCTCGGGCTGTGGGCTGGCACGGGTGGTGAGGGCGCGAAGTTCTGGATGAGCGTGCTGACCGACCTGCGTAACCGGGGCGTGAAGGACGTGTTCTTCCTCGTCTGCGACGGCCTCAAAGGCCTGCCCGAGGTCGTGACGAACGTGTGGCCGCAGACGGTGGTGCAGACGTGCATCATCCATCTGATCCGCAACACCTTCCGGCTCACGTCGCGCAAGTACTGGGACGCGCTGAAGCACGACATCAAGCCGATCTACACCGCAGTGAACGCCCAGGCGGCCCGCGCCGCGTTCGACGACTTGGCGGAGAAGTGGGGCAGGCGGTATCCGGCGGTGATCCGGTTGTGGGACAACGCGTGGGCCGAATTCATCCCGTTCCTCGACTACGACGTGGAGATCCGCAAGGTGATCTGCTCGACCAACGCGATCGAGTCGTTGAACGCCCGCTACCGACGGGCCGTGAAGGCCCGTGGCCACTTCCCCAACGAGCTGGCCGCGTTGAAGTGCCTGTACCTGGTGACTCGGTCCCTGGACCCCACCGGAGCAGGCAGAACCCGATGGACGATGCGCTGGAAACCCGCGTTGAACGCCTTCGCCATCACCTTCAGCGACCGCTTCCCCGCCGCTGAAACCTACTAACCAAGATTGCCGAAAACACCGTTAGCGAGACAGCCCCCCACTGGGCGGGAGATGGGTATTGCTCAGCCTGTCGACTAACTTGATCTTTAACCTGTGCGGCGTGGGCGGGGATTGACGGGCTTCGGCTTGTTTGTAGCTGCTGTCTTGGCGGTCGTGGTGGTCGCGGTGTGGACGTCGTGGCGCGGGGTGGGGTGGTTGTTGCGGCGGCCGGGTGGTCGCCCGGTCCTGGCCGGGAGGGTTTTGGTGCACCGGCCGGGCAGGTGACTGTCGTGCGGAGGTGTCGAAACCCTCGGCGGACGCGGGCGGGTGACAGACGCTGCGGTGGCGTGGGTTTCTCCCAGGGGCGGCGCAGGGTCAGGCTGCCGGGGTGCAGGTGATCATGGCGGCCCGCCCGGCCTGGATCCTCCCGTTTACCGGGCTGCAGCCCGCCCAGTTCCGCAAGCTGGTCCGCTTGGTCGCCGAGCGTGGCGGTGACGCGATCAGTCCACCGCACTGGCCGCCCCGTCAATGGCGTCGGGTCGGGCCCGGCGACATCGCCGGGCCCGGCCCAGGGGAAAGGGAGTAGGACAGTCAGGCCAGGTCAGCCGGCCCGCAGGGCGGTGGCGGCGGTCGGCCAGGTGCGCTCGTTGGTGACGTCGGCGAGCTTGATGCCCTTCAGGATCCTGGTCATCTCCGCGTCGGAGAGCCGGCCGTCGCTGTCCACCTGGATGGTGGTCTTGCCGTCCGGGCTCCAGGCGTTGCAGAAGCCGTTACCGCACTTCGGCTCGGCCGGCGGCTTCTCGCCGTCCGGCAGCGCCTGGTTCGAGTTGGCGTTGGGACCGACGAAGATCTGGAAGCTGCCGGGGGGGTCCTCGCCCTCCGGGCCGCCGTACGGCTCGACCAGCCCGGTGGTGGGCAGGGCCGGGGCGGCGAAGATGGCGCCACCGTAGTTTCCGTCGCCGGCCGCGGCGATTCCGTTCAGGCCGGCGTAGGCGTGCTGGCCGAGTTCGGCGGCGTGGTAGCCGGCGGGCAGGTACCCGACGGTGAACGGCACCCGGGCCGGCGCGGGGACGCTGGGCCGTAGCCCGGCCACCAGGGCACGCAGGTCGGCGACGGCGACGTCGGACGGCTCCGCGAAGCTCTCCGCCACCGCCCAGGCGTTGTCGGTGTACTCCCAGGCGAGCGCCCGGCGCAGGTTCGCGCCGTAGGTCGGTCCGTCCTGCTCGATCGCCGGATGCCCGTCCACGGTGACCCGGTTCCCGGTGAACTTCTCCGCGTCGAACGCGCCCGGCCGGTAGACGGTCAGGTAGGCGTAGAGCTGCCGCGCGTCGTCCCCGGGCTTCGAGACACCCTTGGGGCCGGCGGCGCCCTTGGGGCCGGCGGCATCCCGGGGCTCGACGACGTCCTTCGGGTCGACGGCGCGATCGTTGGTGACCAGGCCGTCCATGTGCAGCGGGGCGATCTGGTAGGCGGTCGACACGACGATCGGGTCCTTCACGTGCAGCTTGCCCGCGTCGAACCGCTGGAAGACGTACTGGAACGGGTCGTCCGGGAACTCCCAGCCGGCGGCCGGGGTGAGCGGCGACGCCGTCACCAGCGACGTGCCGGCGGCGGCCTGCTCTCCGGCGGTCGGGCGGACCTCGGCGTCGGGTAGGCCGATGCTGACCGCCGCGACCACGCCGGTGACGGCGAACGCGGCGGAGGCCACCGTCCACCCTGCCCGACGACGCCGCTGCACCTTCCGTCCGGCGCTCACGATGTCGTCAACCGTGTACCGCGGCGACGGCGCGTCGGAGGTCACCTTCTCCACCAGTTCATCTGCGCGCACTGGTTGTCTCCCGTTCTAGATCGATGGTGTGGTCAAGGTCGATCTGATCGTGGGCCAGGACCTCGCGCAGCCTGGCGAGGCCGCGGGAGGTCTGACTCTTGGCGGTGCCGATGTGCCAGCCGAGCACGCTGGCCGTCTCCTCGAGGCTCATGCCGAGGTAATGGCGGCAGACCACGGCGGCGCGCTGCCGGGGCGGGATCTCCCGCAGAGCCGCCCTGACCCGCAGCCGTTCGTCGACCGCAGTCGTCGGGTCGCGCTGCGTCGCCTCAGGCAGCGCATCACCGGCTGAGCGTTCCCGCCGCCACGGGCGGCGTTTCTCGTCGATGGCGGCGCGGACCACCATCGTCTTCGCGTACAGGTCGGGTCGCTCCAGCCGCGGCCACCGTGGATACAGCTTGGCCAGAGCGGTCGCCGCCGCGTCCTCCGCCGTGTGCCAGTCACCACAGGTGACGTACGCCAGTTTCCGCAGCACCGGCAGATGGGCGGCGACGAACTCCCGGAAGCCTTCCTCATCCTCGGCTTTCACGCGGGTAGAACGGAGCGGGGGCCGGCAAATGTTGCCGCGCGCGGGAATCTTTTTCCTCAACTTCTCCGAGCCCGCCCCGGATCCCCCTTCTTGCAGCACAATTCGCCGAAGTGTCAGCTGGAGTCGGGTATGCGGTTCCCCAGCGTCGCCAGGGTCGGGGCATGACTGTTTCCACTCCTGGCCTGTCCGGCTTCCGCCGTGCCGGCGCGCTCACCGCCGCCGCGCTGGCCGCCGTGGCGCTCGGTGTCGTTCCCGGGGCCCGCGCCGACGCCGCCGGCGGCACGCTGCCGATCGGCGACGCCGACCTGACCGAGGTACGCACCAGCACCACCCTGGCCTCCGGCGTCACGCTGACCCGCATCGTGCGGGGCACCGAGCCGGCCCTCGCCGACCAGATCAACACGACCACGCGCGGCCCGTGGGTGGTCAACGTGCTCACCATCGACCCGCGCCGCGCGCGGGGGCACCTGAAGGCGACGTACGGCCCGGACCTCGGTCAGGTCGAGAAGACGACCGATCTGGTACGCGCCTCGGGCGCCCTGGCCGGCGTCAACGCCTCGTTCTTCACCTTCACCGCCAGCCAGCAGTACCCGGGTGACCCAGTGGGGCTGGGGCTCTACGGCGGGAAGCTGCTCAGTGAGCCGACCACCGAACCGGCCGAGGTCAACTTCATCGTCGACGCCAACAGCAACCAGGCCCTCACCGGGAAGGTGGCGTGGTCGGGCAGCATAAGGAACCGGCGGACCAACGCCACCCTGCCGCTGGACTTCATCAACCACCCGCCGGTGATCCCCGCCGACTGCACCGCCCTCACCGACCAGACCCAGTGCGGTGTGCCCGGCGACGTCGCGCAGTTCACCCCCGAGTTCGGCGCGTCCACCCCGGCCGGCGCCGGCGTGGAGGTCGTCCTCAACCGGCTGAACTGCGTGGTCCGCACCGCGACCACCCGCGGCACCACCCTCGCCGCCGGCCAGACCTCGTTGCAGGCGACCGGAAAGGACACCGTCGCCCTGCTCGGCGTCGCCGGCAAGGGGTGCGTGGACCGGGACTCGACGCTCACCGACCAGCAGGGCCGGAAGCTGCCACTGCGGCCCGGACTCTTCGGCGTGAACGGCCGGTACCCGCTGACGGCGGACGGTCAGATCGTGGTGCCGGACGGCGCCCCCGGTGACAGCTTCTTCGCCCGCAACCCGCGCACCATCGCCGGCACCACGCGGGACGGGAAGATCGTGCTCGCCACCATCGATGGGCGGCAGACCACCAGCGTCGGCACCACCCTGGCCGAGACCGCCGCGGTCGCCCAGGCGCTCGGCATGTACGACGCGATCAACCTCGACGGCGGCGGGTCCACGGCGATGGCCGCCGATGGCGCACTTGTCAGCCACCCGAGCGGGGCCGAGCGGGCCGTCGGTGACGCGCTCGTCTACGTCGCCGGCCGGTACCGCAGCGGCAACTGACGGACGTCGCAGCAGGCGTCCCGGTCCTAAGCAGATCCGGTGCGGCCGGTCTCCGTGGGTCGGGGGCCGGCCGCACGGGGCGGGCCGGAGCTGGAACGGCAGGAGCCTCGCCCAGTATCCGGGCGAGGCTCCTGCCGCTTAGCAGGCGGCCAGAGGTCCGCGTCGACTGCGCTCTGGCCGTTATCCCACTCAAAGTAGGGGTGTGTTCGGTGGCGGCCAGGGCCGCGCAGATCGATCGGAACGATCGATGACATGGTCCGTTACGCGACGTAGTCGGTTTGGAGATAATGCCTGGTCAGACCACTACCTACCGTGAACCCGTCATCACGATCGGCCTCGGTGTCGGCGTCTACTCCGCGGAGTTGACCAGCCGCCGCCCTGGCCCCAGACGGGAGAAACATATGCGTACCAAGAAACAAGCCCGGCGGTTCGGCGCCCGAGCGTCCGTACTCGTGCTCGGTCTCGTCGCGGCCGGAGCGGTGATAGCCCCGGCGAGCCCGGCGTCCGCCGCGGTCCCCGGCCTGGTGCGGGTCGCCGTGACCAGCGTCAGCAACTCGGCCGACTTCCGCAGTGCCACGGCGACGTGCCCGGCCGGGAAGGTGTTGACCGGTACGGGCTACGAGCTGAACGGCGTCACCGGCGAGGGCGTCGTCGACGACCTGCGCCCCAACGGCGGCCCGGCCACCGCGCCGACGGCGGTCACCGTGGGCGCCTACGAGACGGAGGCGTTCGCCGGCAACTGGTCGGTGACGGCGTACGCGATCTGCGCCAACCCCCTGCCGGGCCTGGTGCGGGTCTCCACGGTCAGCGTCACCGACTCCGCCGACTTCCACTCCACCACGGCCACCTGCCCGGCCGGCAAGGTGCTGACCGGTACAGGCTACGAGTTGAACGGCGTCACCGGCGAGGGTGTCGTCGACGACTTCCGACCCAACGGCGGCGTCGCTGCGGCGCCGACGGCGGTCACCGTCGGCGCGTACGAGTCGGACGCCACGGCCCTGAACTGGTCGGCGACCGCGTACGCCATCTGCGCGAACCCGCTGCCCGGCCTGGTGCGGGCGTCCACGGTGGGCGTCAGCAACTCACTCGACTTCCGTAGCGTCGTCGCGAACTGCCCCGCCGGGAAGGTGTTGACCGGCGCCGGCTACGAGTTGAACGGCGTGACCGGCGAGGGCATCGTGGACGACTTCCGCCCCAGCGGCGGTCCCGCGACCGCCCCGACGTCGGCCACCTCGGGTGCGTACGAGGAGGACGTATTCGCCGGGAACTGGTCCGACACGGCGTACGCCATCTGCGCGACGGCGTAGAAACCACTCATCCGGTGCAGCCGCCCCGCGAAGGCGCGGGGCGGCTGCACCTGTGACTGGTCGGCTCAGGAGCCGCCCTGGCGCTGGATCCGCCCGTCGCCGGAGACCTTGGCCCGGCCCAGGTCGCCTTCGGTGCCGGCCGGGCCGGTCGCGGTACGGCGGTGCCGTTGGTCCGGCGAGTGCTCCATGGGCGAGCCCTGGCGGCCCGGAGCACCGCTGCCCGAATGCCGCCGACCTCGCGCCGACTCGCCGCCGCTGTCGTGTTTGTTCTGCTTGTGGCTACCCATGAATCGCGCGTACCCGGTCACCGGGCGGCTAGTCACAAGCGGACCCGCGTGCGTCAGCCGTTGGGTGTCCGCGAGGTGGGCAGGATTGGGACCGTTCGTGGCAGCCGTTCACGCTGGTCCAACGGGAGCCATTCACCATGGGGATCCAACAGATCGATGAGCTCGACGAGTTCATTCTGTAGGCGTACCAGTCGCTCGTTCCCGTGCTGGCCTCGGGCTTCCACGTCGTCCACCTCATCAAGAAGGCGGGTGAACCAGGACGCGAACCTCGGGTCGGTTTCGAGACGATCGCAGAAGGCCGCGTATCCCATTACCTCGGTCACTGCGCCTTCAGGCGACTCCACCTGGTTGAGCATGACTTCGCCGATGGCGCGCTGGTGTCCCCTGAACACGCGGAACGGGCCGGTTAGGGCGTCGGTCGCCAAGGGATGGTGAATCCGCTGGATCGCGGTGAAGAGCTCCTTGGTGCTCTTCACTGAGTCAAGGTCGAGGAAGCGCTGCTCCCGGTGGAGGACCTCCAGCCAGCCCAGGTGCTCGGCGAGGACGTACACGGTGTTGTGGCGCACGTAGTGCTGGTCCTCGCTGTCGCCGGAGTGCAGGTATTGGCGTAGGAGGTTTCGGCTGAGCACGTTGTGCAGCCGAGACTGCAGCGACTGGGCCGACCACAGCAGTGGCACCCGATAGCGTCGGAACAACTCTTCGGCGAGTTCGACCTTGTCGCGGTTGCGTGCCTCGTCCTGCAGGCGGTGGGTGACGACCGCAGTCCGGTACGTCACCGCAACGCTGATCAACGACACGGCGGCGGACACTACCGCGATGACGATCTCTGGCCCCATGCCGAACAGCTTGCCTGGCCCCTTTCCGGCAGATGCGTTCGACCCGCCGATCTGACAGTGCTGTGGAGGGGTAGGGCAGGCAGGCACTCGATACCGCGATATGGCGTCAGCGGACGGCGCGCGGGGATGCCCGACCGTAGCGTCCGAACGGAGCAGGTGCACACGCACGCGATCTGAGGGAGGCGACCGTGCAGAGGCCGTTGCCGGGGGAGCAGGCCCCGATCACCGTCAACGTGGGCCGGTGGCGGGCGGGGTTGCCGCCGGACGCTTGGCCCGACAACGTCCCACCGAGCGGCGACGTCTGGCGGCGCGACGTCTTCGCCGTGGCCGACGCGTACCGGGCCGGCTCGGCCACCACCCGGCAACTGCTGTCCGCCGTGCTGATCTGGGGCTACGGACCCATCGGGTACGGCCCGTGGCGCGCCGCCAGGTCGCTCGGTGCCGACCCGGATGGCAAGCGCCTGGCGTACGCGCTGGACGAGGTGTCCGCGTCAGTGCCCGACGAGGACGCGCTCCGCACGGCTTACCGCCGCTTCCGCGACGCGGACCACGCTCGTCTGCCGTGGTTGGGGCCGGGCTTGTTCACGAAGGTTCTCTACTTCGTCAGCTACCGGCGCGGGATGGGTGGTGTGCAGCCCCTGATTCTCGACCGTGTGGTGGCCAGCCAGCTCCCCGCCGAGGCCGGTGTCGGCCGCCGCGGCGGGTGGTCATCCGAGGAATGGCTGGCCTACCTGCGCTGGGCGGCCGAGCGGGCCCAGATCAGTGGGGTCGAGGCGGACGCGGTGGAGATGGCGGTCGTCCACGACCGGTGAGGTGGCTATCGAGCGGCGCGTAGGCGGGTGTCCAGTGCGTCGAGGTCGGGGACGAACCAGATGTGCCCGCCCTGGTTCGACTCGTGCACCAGGGCGCGCAAGGCGGAACTCTTCGCGAGCTGCGCCGAGATGTCGCCGACGACGGCCAGCCGCAGTCGATAGTTGACGAACTTCTGCATCACCTCACCCGCGAAGCGGGTGCCCAGCGAGAAGAATCGCTCGTCGAACCGGTTGGCCGGCACGGCCACCACCTGGGCGCCGAGGAAGGCCGCGCCGATCAGGTCCAGCGCGTCCTGCTCGGTGGCGACCGGCGGGCCGGCCGGGTCGCACACCAGCACCGGCACCCCGGCGCGTTCCTGGATCTCGTCAGGCATCGTGGACCTCCCGGTCGAGTAGGCCGTTGTCGGCGTTGAGGACGGCGTCGAGCAGGTGCAGCAGTTCGGCGGTGGACGCTGGGTCACCCAGGATGATGATCTTCATGCGGTGGCGGTCCTCGTCGTGCACGGTCTGCACCCGCAGTGGGTTGGCCGGGTCGTGACCGGTGTTGGCACTGGCGAGCACGAGCGTGCCGAGCCGATCGGCGGCGGTCCGGTCTACGCCGTCGATCTGCACGATGCTCGACACCTCCGCCACGGAGGTGGTGGTCGCGGCGGCTCGGGTCTGCCCGGTGAGCGCGTCGAGGTCGCTGGCGGCGATCCGGTACTGCTTGCCGATGCGTACCGCCCTCAGTCGGCCGGAGCGGATGTAGCCGCGCACGGTGCGCACGTGCAGCCCGAGCCGCTCGGCAACCTGCTCAACTGAGTACATGTTTTCCTTCATCACTCCCTATTCTATCCAGATGCGGAAGTTTGGGGAGTGATGGGGAGGCCATGCGGTCTGAATCGTTGACGACATCAGCTCCACAGGGCCCCCAACACACTCCCGGCAACGCTGCCCGCGGCGTCATCGGGCTTGAGCTGCCGGGCGGGAGACCCGCGCCGAGGATCCCCCCGGTGTCGGATGGGTCCAGTACCGTCTGGAAACCATGGACGCGCGGCGCGGCGACGCCATCATCGGGCGGGATCACCCCGCGGGTCTGCTGCGCGCTGAGCTGGACCGGGCCACCACCAGCCACGGCGGCCTCGTCCTGGTCACCGGCGAACCGGGCATCGGCAAGACGACGCTGGTCACGGCGGCGGCCCGGGAGGCCCGGCAGCGCGGGGCGCTGGTGCTCGGTGCCGCCTGCTGGGATTCCGACAGCGCCCCCGGTTACTGGCCGTGGGTGCAGGTGCTGCGCGGCCTGCGGCGCTCCGCCGACGACTGGGCGGTGGCGCGACCTACCGCGGAACCGGCGCTCGCGGCCCTGCTCGGCGAGGCCGACACCAGCAGCGAGCAGGCCGGCCGCACCGCCGGTTGGGCTGGCGTCGACGCCGGCACGGACATCGCCGACCGCGAGGCGTTCGCCCTGTACGACGCGGTGACCGCCGCGCTGGTCGCGGTCTCCCAACACCGGCCGGTCGTGGTCGTCCTCGACGACCTGCACTGGGCCGACCCGGCCTCGCTGCGGCTGCTGGCCTTCGCCGCCCAGCACACCTGGTTCGAGCGGCTGCTGCTGATCGGCACCTACCGCGACGCGGAGGTCGAGTCGGGCGAGCACCCGTTGCGCCCGCTGCTGATGCCGCTGGTCACGAAGGCGACCACGATCACCCTCACCGGCCTGTCCCGGGACGAGGTGGCGGCGCTGATGGCGCGTACCGCCGGCCGGGAGCCAGACTCCGGCCTGGCCGACGAGGTGCACCGGCGTACCGGCGGCAACCCGTTCTTCATCGAGCAGACGGCCCGGTTGTGGCACGCCGACGACGCGGCCGGCACCATCGCACCCGGCGTACGGGAAGCAGTCCGCCGCCGCCTGGCCCAGTTGCCCTCGGCTGTGGTCGAGGCGCTCACCGTCGCCGCCGTGCTGGGGCGCGAGTTCCACCGCCAGGTCCTCGCGGCCTGCGTGGCCGCCCCGGCGGCGCAGGTCGACCGGCTGCTCGACCGAGCGGTGACCGCACGGTTGGTGGCAGCCCGGGGTGGGGGTCGGTTCGCGTTCGCTCACGACCTGGTTCGGGAGACGCTCTACGAAGGGCTGACCGACGACGACCGGCGGGCCCGGCATGGCGCGGTCGTCCGGGCGGTCGACGACCTGCGGGAGCTGACCGACCTGCTGATCCCGGCCGACCTCGCCCGCCACGCCTACCTCGCCGGCCCCGCGCTCGACCGGGCTCGGGTGGCCACGCTGCTGGTCGCTGCCGGGCGGGACGCGTTCGCCCGGCTGGCCACCGACGAGGCGGCGGTGCACTTCCGCCGGGCGCTGGAGGTCGTCGAGGACCGGGCGCAACGAGTGCGGATCCTCATCGAGTTCGGCGAGGCCCAATATCATCACGCCGGCCGGGAAGAGGCTGGCGCGCTGCTCACCGAGGCCGGGGCGCTGGCTCGCACACTCGACGACCCGGTGCTGCTGGCCCGCGTCGCCCTCATCGTGAACCGCGCCCGCCAGGTGGAGACCGTCCATCCGATCGAGGCGGCGGAGCTGGTGCGCGAGGCGTACCGGCGCCTGATCGGCGAACCGGAGGCCGACGCGTCGGTGGGCACGTTGATCGCCGACCTGATCACCGCCACCGAGACGATCGCCCGTCGGGGCCAGGACGACGAGACGCTCACCTTCAGCCTGTGGGCCCGCCACGACACCACCTGGGGGTTGGGCACCGCGGCGGCCCGAGCAGCGCTCACCTCGGAGATCCGGGACGTGGCCCGCCGCACCGGCGACCGGGAGACCGAGCTGTGGGCCACCTCGCTGCGCTGGGTGGCGCTGCTGGAGTTGGGCGATCCCCGCTTCGTCGAGGAGTTCACGTCCTTCGTCACCGGCGGCGGGCAGGACGACCTCGCCCGACACCGGATGGCGGCAGCCGTCGACAGCGGGATCATCGCGGCGTTCCGGGGTGACTTCGCCGAGGCCGACGCGCAATTCACAGTCCTCACCGACATCACCGACCCGGGCCACGCCGAGTTCGGGTTCATGGGCCATCACCTGCGCTGGTCCCGACTGCTGCTCCAGGGCCGGTTCGACGAGATCGACACACTGCTCAACGAGCTGGCCCCGGCCGACTACCCCTACCGGGAGCTGCTGCGGGCGATCACCGCGGCGGAGCGCGGCGACGACGAGACAGCGGTCCGGTTGACCGCCGGGATCGAGACCGCCGACATCCGGTACCCGCGCCCGGTGTCGCCGCTCTGGCTACGCCTGCGTGCGCAGGCCGCCGCGGCGTCCCGCGACCCGCAGCGTTGCGACGACGCGCGGGCCGCGCTGGCCCCGCACCGTGGAGAGTGGACGGTAGGGCTCTTCGGTTGCGACATCAGCGGCCCCGTCGACCACTGGCTGGCCGTGGTCGACGCCGCGCAGGAGCACTGGGACGACGCCATCGCCGGTTTCGCGGCGGCCCGCGACGCCGCCGCTCGGATGGGCTCCCGGCCCTGGTCACTCATCGCCTGCGCGGGGCTGGCGAACGCCCTGACCGGCCGTGGCCAGCCGGGCGACGCCGAGACGGCGGCCACACTGCGCGCCGCCACCGCCCGGGACGCCACCGCCCTCGGCATGGGCCAGGTGCTCGACCGGCTCGCCGGCCCGGCACCCACCGCCGCCGGCAATCCAGGCCAGGCCGCCGAACCACGCGAGGCCGTCGAACCACGCCAGGCCGTCGCGCCGACCCAGGCCGCGCCGGTCGCGCCCGCCGTCGATGAGTACGAGTTCCGCCGCGACGGCCCGGTCTGGCAACTCGCGTACGCGGGTGTCGTGGTGCACCTGCCCGACGCCAAGGGCCTGCACGACCTGCACCTGTTGCTGAGCCGGCCGGGCAGCGACGTGCCGGCGGTGGAGTTGCTCGACCCGGCCGCCGGGCCGGAGCTGGTCGCCGCCCGACGAATGGGCGGCGACCCGGTCCTCGACGACGAGGCGAAGGCTCGCTACCGGCGACACCTGGCACGCCTCGACGAGGAGATCGACCGGGCCGCCGCGCGCGACGACGGCCGGAAGGTGGCCGCGCTGGACGCCGAGCGGGGTGCGCTGCTCGACGAGCTACGCGCGGCAGCGGGGCTGGCCGGCCGGAGTCGCCGCCTGGGCGACGAGGCCGAGCGGGCCCGCAAGACGGTGACCGCGCGAATCCGGGACACGCTGCGCAAGCTCGACGAGCGCCACCCAGCCCTCGCCAGTCACCTGCGTGATTCCGTCTCGACCGGCAGTACCTGCCGTTACCTGCCGCCCGAGCCGCTGCCCTGGCGGCTCTGAACCCGTGGCCGGCGCGACTCCCGATCGACGCCGGCCGTGGGTCCGGCTCAGTCCTTGAGGTCGGAGTTGGGCTCCAGGACCCGGGCCAGCCAGTCGGATTGGGTGCGCCGTGCCGCGTCCGAGACGCGGACGTGGGGAAACAGCGCCGAGAAGCCGTGGAATCCGCCGGCCCACAGGTGCAACTCGGCCTGGCCACCGGCCGCCCAGATCCGGGACGCGTAGCTGACGTCCTCGTCGCGGAAGACCTCGGCGGTGCCGGCGTCGATGTAGGTCGTCGGCAGGCCGGACAGGTCGTCGGCCAGTGCGGGCGAGACGTACGCGGAGACGCTCTCGCCGGTGTGCTCGCCGAGGACGCTGCGCCATCCGAACGCGTTCATCTCCCGGGTCCAGACGCCGTCCAGCCCGCTGTACTGGAGGCTGGAGGTGGTGTTGTTGCGGTGGTCCAGCATGGGGCAGGACAGCAACTGGGCGGCGATGGTCGGGGTGCCGAGGTCGCGCGCCATGAGCGTGACCCCCGCCGCCAGGCCACCTCCGGCGCTGGCACCGGCTACGACGATGCGGGCGGGATCGATGTCGAGGTCCGTGGCGTTCTCGGCCACCCAGCGCAGGCCGTGGTAGCAGTCGTCGACCAGGGTCGTGCCGGTGACCTCCGGGGCCAGCCGGTAGTCCACGGAGATCACGACGGCGCCGAACCGGTCGAGCCATTCCAGCGGGATGTCGATGTTCGAGAAGCGGTCGCCCCACATCATCCCGCCGCCGTGGATCCAGTAGACGCAGGGCGCTCCGGCGGCACGGTCGGTGGGGCTGAGGATGGACAGCGGGATCGGGGTTCCGTCACCGGCGGGAACGGTGACCTCGCGCCGCTCGACCGCGCGGCCTTCCAGGTGGGTCTCGATCGACGGCTGTGGGAAGTGGCGCAGCTGATCGATCACCTCGGGGCCGAGGGGCGGCATGGGCGGCAGTTCGGCAAGGGGTACGAGCAACTCGGGGTCGATGCCCGGTCGGGGGGAGTTCATCAGGATCCTTTCGCTGACACGGGTCGGGGTGACGGGTGCGGTCGCCGGTTTCAGAAGGTGGCCTTGCCGCCAACCGGCACCGCGTCGGTGTACGTCGAGTCGCCGGCCAGCAGCGGCTGAAGCTTCGCGACCAGGGCCTGTGCCGGCTCGCCGGCGAAGAACGCGCTGTGCGCCTCGGCGCTGGTCCAGCCCTCGATGACGTGCACGACGTCGGGGTCGGAGGCCGAGCGGGAGACGAGGAAGACGACGCAGTCGTCGTGCGGTAGGGACGGCGCGTCGAGCAACAGCTCGACCAGTTCGTCGGCCTTTCCCGGCTGGGCGGTCATGGTGGCCTGGAAGCCGTGGTGGACGGTCATGAAGTGACTCCTCATCGTCGAGCTGTGCTGTGCTCTCCGGGAAACTGACACTCCAATGGAAGCATCGCCACCAGCGGATTCGTTAGACAGATGCTCGCCGACCCTTGCCTGATCCTCTCGTTGTCACGACTATCGGGCTTGTGCTTGAATCGGGTCGTGAACCTTGACGAGCTGCGGGCGTTGTTGGCTCGCCACGCCCGGCCGGACATGAGCACCGTCATCGACGGCGTGCTGATCTCGAAGGTCGAGCGTCAGACGACACCGACCACGTCGATGTCGGGCACCGTGCTCGCGCTCATCGCTCAGGGCGCCAAGCAGATGGCACTGGGCGACCGCGTGTACGAGTACCGGGCCGGCCAGTACCTTGTCGCGTCGGTCGACCTGCCGGTCACCGGCCATTTCACCCAGGCCAGTGCCGACTCGCCGGCCCTGGGATTCGGGCTGCTGCTGCACCCGGCCACGGTCGCGGAGCTGCTGTTGCAGGCGGCGCCGGGCGATCTGCCGCCGCTGCCCGGCGGGACGCCGTCAGGGATGGTGGTCAGCGACGCTCCCGACGAGCTCTGCGACGCGGTGATCCGACTGCTTCGCCTGCTGGACCGGCCCCGGGACGTCACGGTGCTCGCGCCCCTGATCAAACGGGAGATCCTGTGGCGGCTACTCACCGGGGAACAGGGTGCCGCCGTCCGGCAGCTCGGTCTGGCTGACAGCAGCCTCAGTCACGTCGCCCGGGCGGTGCGATGGATCCGCGACCACTACGCGCAGTCGTTCCGGGTGGAGGATCTGGCCCGCCTGTCCGGCATGAGCGTGTCGGCGTTCTATCGCAACTTCCAGGCGGTGACCGCGATGAGCCCGATCCAGTTCCAGAAGCAGATCCGGTTGCAGGAGGCGCGACTCCTTCTCGCCACCCACCCCAACGACATCACCGGGGTGGGCGTCCGCGTCGGCTACGAGAGCCCGTCGCAGTTCAGCCGTGAATATCGCCGCCAGTTCGGCGCGCCGCCCAGCCAGGACACCGCCCGGCTACGGGGGATCACCCGAGCCGATGTGCCGGCGGTCGTCTGACCGCCGGCGTCCACCCCCACCTGCGCGACGGGCGCCGCCACAGCCGTGGCGGCGCCCGTCGGTCGGATCAGGGTCAGCGTCGGTTGTACCGGTACATGGTGAGCGTGCCGAAGACGACCACGAACCCGGCGCTCCACAGCAGCAGCCACATCGTGGCCGACGGGTCCGACTCGCCGCTCATCGCCCCGCGGATCGCGGCCACCAGTTGCGTCACCGGGTTGACCTTCACGAACGCCTGGAGCCAGCCGGGCATGGTGCTCGGCTCCACGAAGACGTTGCTGAGGAACGTCAGCGGGAACAGCACCATCATGCTGACCCCCATCACCGACTTCTCGCTGCGCAGGATCAGCCCGAAGAACGTCCACACCCAGGAGAACGCGAACGAGAAGACCACCAGCAGCCCGATCCCGGTGGCAACACCGACCACCCCGCCGGCGGGCCGGAACCCGAGCACCAGCCCCAGGCCCAGGATGACCAGGGCGGCGAGGATGTAGCGCAGCACGTCGCCGAAGATCATGCCGACCAGGGCGGCCGGTCGCCAGACGGGCAGCGTCCGGAACCGGTCGAAGATGCCCTTCTCGATGTCGGTGTTGAGACCGATTCCGGTGTACATGGTGATCATCACGACGCTGGTGACCATGATGCCGGGCAGGAAGAACTGCAGGTATTCGCGCGGGCTGCCGGCGAGGGCACCACCGAACAGGTACGTGAACATCAGCACCATGATGATCGGGAACGCGGTCACGTCGAAGAGCTGTTCCGGCACGTGCTTGATCTTCAGCATGGCCCGCCAGCCGAAGGTGAGCGACGCGCCCAGTGCGCTCGGTCGAGGCGGTCGGGAACCGGGCGCGAGCACGGTCGCCAACGCCTCGGCGGACGGTACGTAGACGGACGGGGCCCGTTCGGTCGTGGTGCTCGCGGCGTTGCTCATCGGGCTGCCTCCAGCTCGTCGTCGCGCTCGTCGGCCGGAACGGCGGGGTGGTCGGTCAGGGCCAGGAAGACCTCGTCCAGGCTCGGCTGGCCGAGGGAGAAGTTGTCGACGACGATGCCGGCGCGGGCCAGGTCGCCGAGCAGGCGAGCGGCCTGGGTACTGGCGTCGAGGTCGGTGCCGGCCTCACCGACCCGGGCGGTCAACGCCATCGGATCGGCGGCGAGCTGCACCGGTACGTTGAGCGCCTCCCGAAGCACCTTCTCCGCCTCGGGCCGCTGCCCCGCATCGCGCAGTCGCAGGTGGACGGTGCCGGAGCCGATCGACGACTTCAGCTCACCCGGGGTGCCCTCCGCGATCACCCGGCCGTGGTCGACGACCGCGATCCGCCCGGCGAGCTGGTCGGCCTCGTCCAGGTACTGCGTGGTCAACAGCACCGTCGTGCCGTGCGACACCACCGCCCGGACGATCTCCCACACCTGGTTGCGGCTGCGCGGGTCGAGGCCGGTCGTCGGCTCGTCGAGGAAGAGCAGATCGGGGGTGTTGAGGATGCTGGCGGCGATGTCGATGCGCCGCCGCATCCCACCCGAGTACTTCTTCACCTGGCGGTCGCTCGCCTCGGTCAGACCGAACGCGGCCAGCAGGGCCGCCGCGCGCTCACGGGCGGCCGGCTTGGGCAGGCCGAGCAGGCGGGCGAGGAGCACCAGGTTCTCCGTACCGGTCAGGTCCTCGTCGACCGAGGCGTACTGGCCGGTGAGACTGACCCTGGAGCGGACCTTGTCGGCCTCGGTGACCACGTCGTGCCCGAAGACCCGCGCCGAGCCGCCGTCGGGCCGCAGCAATGTCGCGAGCACCCGGACAGCGGTCGTCTTGCCCGCCCCGTTCGGGCCGAGCAGGCCGTAGACGGTGCCGGCGGGCACCTGCAGGTCGATGCCGGCCAGCGCCCGGGTCTCCCCGAACGAGCGGGTGAGCCCTTCGGCCTCGATGGCCAGGCCGGTGCTGCGTCTATTCATGATCCTTACCTTTCGTCGGGCGTGTTCAGGAGACATAGGGGCGCGCCGCGCGGCCGTCGCGTAACGCCAGGCCCCACCAGCGGAGCTGGTCGAGCAGGACACTGGCGTCCCGGTGCAGCTCGTCGGCGCACTGTGGTGTCGGCTCATCGGCGAGCAGGTCGATCCCGACGACGTCGCGCACCGTCATCGCGTGCAGTGCGGTGAAGACCGTGCGCAGTTGGTCGACCGCGTGCAGTCCGGTGGACCGGCAGCCGTACGACACGAAACCGACCGGCTTGGCCTGCCACTCGTCATACGCGTAGTCGATGGCCTGTTTCAAGGGTGCCGGGAAGCTGTGGTTGTACTCGGGGGTGACCACGACGAACGCGTCCGCTCTGCCCACCTCGCGGACGAACGCCCGGATGGACGTGGTCGGCTCGGCGGGATAGCTGGCCGGGAAGTCGTACTCGGTGAGGTCAACGACCGTCACCGTGAGGTCGTCGTGCCGTGTGGCCAGGTCGACGAACCAGCGGGCGACCCCGTCGCCGGCGCGTCCCTCCCGGGTGCTACCGATGATCACGGCGATCCTGAGCGGCGTCATCGTCTCCCCTCCCGGCCTCGGTGTCCCACCAGTCAGGCGCGAGACGGCGGCCGGCGGGCCGCTAGATCGGAACTAGCGGCCCGTGCCTGCGGCGTTTCGCCGGACGCGATGTCGGTGGCATCGGCTTGACTGGGGCCGAGGAACGGGGGCGGGATGGCACAGGTACGCATCGAGCCGTGGCGCGAGGACGACCTCGACCTGCTGCGGCAGCTCAACTCACCGGACACGCGCAGGCACACCGGCGGCCCGGAGACCGACGAGCAGGTGCTCGCCCGGCACGAGCGGTACGTGCACTTCGCCGATGACGGGCGGGGCTGCATGTTCACCCTGGTGCTGCCGGACGGGGCGCGGGCGGGCAGTGTCGGCTACTGGGCCCGGGAGTGGCGCGAGCAGCCGGTGTACGAGATGGGCTGGGCGGTGCTGCCCGCGTACCGGGGGCAGGGGCTGGCCACCGCCGCGGTGCTCGCGGTCGTCGACGTGGCCCGAGCCCGGCGGACCCGCCGCTACGCGCACGCCTACCCCTCGGTCGACAACCCCGCCTCGAACGCGGTCTGCCGCAAGGCCGGCTTCACCCTGCTGGGCGAGACCGGCTTCGAATACCCGCCAGGGCACCTGATGCGCGCCAACGACTGGCAGCTCGACCTGACCGCCCCGCCGACGGGCTGACGCCGGCGGGGCGGTCAAGCGTTCACCAGGGCAGCACCCCGTACCCGCCACCGGCGTCCATCTGGAAGCCCCAGAGCAACCCGCTCGGCCCGTCGGCCGGCAGCGTCGCCAGGTGCACGCTCACCTCGGCACCCTGCTCGGCGGTGCGGAAGCCGCTGTTGCCGTTGAAGTCGGTGGCGCAGTAGCCCGGGTTCGCCGCGTTCACCTTGATCGGGGTGTCCCGCAACTCCTTGGCGTACATCGCGGTGAGCATGTTCAGCGCCGCCTTCGACGACGGGTACGGCACCGAGGCCAGCTCGAACAGCGCGCCGTCCGGGTCGGTCATCACCGCGATCGAGCCGACCTCGCTGGAGACGTTGACGATCCGTGCCGCCGGTGCCCGGAGCAGTAGCGGCAGCAGCGCGTTGGTCACCGCCGCCACCCCGAACACGTTCGTCTCGAACACCCGGCGCAGTGTCGCCAGGGTCGTCTCGCTGGGCAGCGCCCGCGTACCGTCGCCGAGGAAGATGCCGGCGTTGTTGACCAGCACGTCCAGCCGGCCGTACTCCGACTCCACCAGCTTCGCGGCGGCGGCCACCGATTCGGCGTCGGTCACGTCCAGCGGCACGAACCGGGCGTCCGCCCCGCCGTCGCACAGCTCCCGCTCGGCGGCCCGACCCCGCTCGGCGTTCCGTGCGCCCACCAGCACGGTCATCCCGAGGCTGCCGAGCTGTCGGGCGGTGGCGAGGCCGATCCCCTTGTTGGCCCCGGTGATCAGGGCGGTCATGTTCGTCATGCCGTCGAGCCTGTCCCGGTGGGCGCCCCCGGGGGAGAGACCAGCCGAGGCTGGGACCGGCGGTACCACCCTCGCCGGCTTCGTCCGGAGCATGCTGGAGGTATGACGAGCAGCGGCCTGCGGCGTGACGAACTGGCGGCGTTCCTGCGCACCCGCCGCGCCCGGCTGCGCCCCGCCGAGGTCGGGCTCCCCGAGGGCGAACGCCGACGCACCCCGGGGCTGCGCCGGCAGGAGGTGGCCCAGCTCGCCGGGATGTCGATCGACTACTACATCCGGTTGGAGCAGGGCCGTGGGCCGCACCCGTCCCGGCAGGTGCTCGCCTCGATGGCCCGGGCGCTGCTGCTGAGCCGGGACGAGCGGGAGTACCTGTTCCGGGTCGCCGGGGAGACCGCGCCGCCGTCCGGCGGGCCGAGCCGGGTGGTGCCACCCGGGTTGCGGCACCTGATCGACGCGATGACCGAGACCCCGGCGTACCTCGTCGACGCCGCGTACCAGGTGCTGGCCTGGAACCGGCTGGCCACGTACTTCGTGGGGGATCTCGCGGCCGTGCCGGACACGGACCGCAACATGATCCGCTGGATGTTTCGGCAGCCGGTGACCAGCGCCCACTGGACCGACGCCGAAACACTCCGGTTCGTCCGCGGCACCGTGGCGGACCTGCGGGCCGCCTACGGCCGTTACCCGGCCGACCCGGCGATCCGTGAGCTGGTGACCGAGCTGCTCGGCACCGCGCCCCGGTTCGCCCAGCTCTGGGCCGAGCACGACGTCGAGGAACGCCGCCCCACCGTCAAGCGGGTGCCGCACCCGGACCTGGGGCCGTTGGAGTTCGAGTGCCGTGTGTTGCTGGTACCGGAGACCGACCAGCGGATGATCGTCTACGTCCCCGAGCCCGGCTCGCCGACCCAGGCGGCGTTCCGCCGGATCGCCGAGCGCGTCGCTTCCTGACCTGACCGGCAGCCGACCAGCCCGTCCCCGTGGTCGGACCGCCGGTAGAGCACGCTGTGCCGCTCCCGGGTGCGCACCACCAGGCCGGAGCGCAGCAGCACCCCCAGGTGGTAGGAGACGGTGGCCGGTGCCAGCCGGTGCCGCTCGCTGAGCTGCCCGGTGGACCGGGGCACGTCCAGGTCCGCCAGGATCGCCGCCCGGCTCGCACCGACCAGGTCACCGAGCCGGCCCGCCCGGTGCTGCTCCGCCGGCCCGGCGCCGACCGGATAGACCAGCACGGCGTTGCCCTCGTCGCAGAGCTGGGTGGACAGCTGAGGCCAGGCCAGCGCCGACGGCGCGAGCACCAGCTCCGCGCCGGTCAGCGCCGTGGTGATCCGGTACGAGCTGTCGATGGTCAGCGACCTGCCGGTCCAGCCGATCTTCGGGTGCAGGCTGTTGAGCATGCTGCCCACCCCGGCGGTGGCCATCGCGGTGGCCCGTACGGCCAGTTCGGCCTCCAGCGTGGCCCGCACCGCCGGCCACTGCTCCGCGAGCGCGGCCTGCCAGAAGTGCCGCAGCCCGTCGGTGACCCGCCGGGCCAGGGTGCCGTCCTCGACCGCCGCCCGGACCCGCGCCGGCATTCCACCGGCCGGGAAACGTTCGTTCACCTGCACTGCCACCTCGTCGGCGGGGGTGGCCGCCATGGCCGCCAACTGCTGGTCGAAGGCCGCGTCGAGCGGGCCCAGCGGCGGCTTCGGCGTGAGCAGGTCCGGCGTGTAGCCGAGCCGGCCGGGCGGCGTCACCAGCTCCGCGACCAGGGCCACGTCGGGGTGCCGCAGCGCGGCGCGGGCGGCCGGGCCGGGATCGCCGTGCACCGGATGCCCGAAGCGCGAGAGCGCGGCCCGCAGCCAGGATGTCACCTCCGCGGCCGGCGAGATCGCCAGCCGAAGCCGGGCGAGGCTCGGGCCGTCCAGATGCGCGACCATCACAGCGCGGATCGTACAAGCGGAGGCACCGACGTGCAGTCCGCATTCGAGCTGGCTCGAATCACTACCCGGTGGCTCGGCGGACCAGGTTGGCTGCGACGGCACAACCACTCGTCCTGAGGAGAAGCCGATGCGCCCACCCGCCTCCGCCCGCCCCGCCGGCCGGCTCGGCCGCACGATCGCCCTGGTCGGGCTCACCGCCGGCCTGCTGGCCGTGGCGCCCGCGGCGGTGTCGGCCGCCGTCCCCGGCCCGACCGACACGACAACCGACGACACGACGACCGGTGACGCGGCGGCCCGCGGCTGCGCGCGCGCCTTCGACCGCGCCGTCCAGGCGTACGTGGAGACCACCGCCCGGCGCGACCTGGACGGCTTCGCCGCGCTGCTGCACCCCGACGTCACCAGCGTCTTCGCCTCCGACGGGGAGGTGCTGGACGGCAAGCGGGCCACCGTGGACTGGTTGCGCGGGTTCTTCGCCGACGACTCCTGGACCCAGTCGTTCAGCGTTGCCAAGCAGACCGTGGTGGGCTGCCGGACCGGCTTCGTGCTGTTCGACTCCGTCTACGCGGTGCCGGCCACCGGCACCCGGGTGCCCCTGCTGATCGGGGTCAGCTACACGTACCAGCACGGTCGGTGGCTGGTGCTGCAGAACCAGGACTCGGTGGGCCGGATCTGACCAGGGGGGTCGCCATCCGGGGGAGGGGCGGGCGCGGCAGCAGCGGCGCCCGCCCCGTGGCGGCGGTCAGACGGCCTTCTCGAAGGCGGCCACCGCCAACGGCGCGATCTTCGCGATCAGCGCGGTGCCGGCCGCCAGGTCACCGTTGGTCGCCGAGGCGTCCACCTCCATGGCGAAGTTGCCGCGCACCAGGACCAGCGTGCACTGGTGCCGGATCGCCTTCCCCGCCAGCCGCTCGCAGAAAGTGATCACATCCGGGCCGTTCGGCACCGGCGGGGGAGACGGCCGGACGATCGTCGACGTGCGCCCGTCGTCGGGAACCACGTACTCCTTGCACGTCGCGAGGACGGATCGCAGCTCGTCGGCGAGCTTGCGGCCGGGGACCTTCAGGTAACCGACCACGTACTGCCGGATCCACACGGACTCGCCGTCCCACAGCCGCTCGCGGTAGGCGGTGCGTTTGATGTCCGACGGCAGGCTGGCCGAACACAACGAGATGAGCTTCCACGCCTCGGTGTTCTCGTCGGTGTACTGGGCGGTCTCCGGGTGGAACGTCGCGTCCAGGTTCAGCATCGCCCCGGTCACCCTGCTGCGGACCTCGGCGATGGAGGTGGGCGCCGGGCGCGGCTTCGGCGGGGTCGGTGAGGCCGACACCGGGGGCGCGGACCAGCGGGGAACCTCGGCGGCCTGGCTCGGGGCGCAGGCCGCCGAGGCGAGCAAGAGCAACGACAGCGGAGCCAGGATGGTACGGCGGAACGACATCGCCGGGGGCGGTCCTTTCACACGAAAAAGGGGGCCCGGCTGGGCCCCCTTTCACTATGTGCGCCGAAGTCGGCCGTCGCGTTACGCCGGCAGGTAGGCGAAGGTGTCCGGGTTCGGGCCCTGCCGCCCGGCCTCGCCCTTGTCCAGGGCGGTGATCCGCTCCATCGCCGTGTCGTCCAGCTCGAAGTCGAAGATCCGAGTGTTCTCCTCGATCCGCTTCGGGGTGGTCGACTTCGGGAAGATGATGTCGCCGCGCTGCACGTGCCAGCGGAGCACCACCTGTGCCGGGGTCCGGTCGAGCTGCTCGGCGATGTCGACCACCGTCGGGTCGTCCAGCACCTTGCCCTGCGCGATGGGTGACCACGCCTCGGTGAGGATGTTGTGCTCGCGGCCGTAGGCGCGGACCTCCTCGTTACCGAAGTACGGGTGCACCTCGATCTGGTTCACCGACGGCACGACGTTCGCCTCGGCGGCCAGCCGCTGCAGGTGCGACACCTGGAAGTTCGACACACCGATCGAGCGGGCGCGGCCGTCGCGCTGGAACTCCTCCAGCACCTTCCAGGTCGAAACGTAGTCGCCGTCGTAGAGGGTCGGCAGCGGCCAGTGGATCAGGAACAGGTCGATGTAGTCCATCTTCAGCGCCGCGAGCGTCGAGTCGAACGCCCTGCGCGCGTCATCGGGGCGGTGGAAGCTGTTGTTCAGCTTGCTGGTCACGTAGACCGCGCCCCGGTCCAGGCCGGAGACGCGTACCGCCTCGCCGACCTCGGCCTCGTTGCCGTACATCTCCGCGGTGTCGATGTGTCGGTAGCCCGCCTCGAACGCCGTGGTCACCGCCGCGACGGTGTCCTTCGGCTCGATCTGGAACACCCCGAAGCCGAGCTGCGGAATGGTGGTGCCGTCGTTCAGGCTGATGTCGGGAATCGTGTTGGCCACTGCGGCTCCTTCGCGTCATCTTCGTTGCCTGTCATCCATACCCGAGCGGGAGGTCGATTCACCGCTCAACCCGGGGTGACGAGCGCAACGTCGGGTCCGTTCACCCGGTCGTGTCGAACAGCACCGGCCAGGGCCGTGCCGTCGGCACCGAGGGTGGGGCCGGTGCGGGCGCCACGGGCTCGGCGGCGGTCAGCACCTCGGCGGCGAGCTGCCCGAACATCGACGCGGCTGGGTGTGCCGACCGGTCCGGCCAGGCCGCCGAGGTGCGCTTCGCGAGTGGTGCGTCGGCGATCGGCCGCCAGGCTATCCGGGGTTCCCGTCGTGCCACCGTCGCCGGTTCCACGGCCACCGCGCCACCACCCAGCACCAGCCCGAAGAGGAACTCCGGGTTGCGCGCCGGCCGGACCCGCGCCGGCCGCCAACCGTGCCGGTGGCACACCGCCAGCACATGGTCGTGCCAGCCGGGCGCGGTGGCCCGGGGCGCGGCCACCAGGTCCAGACCGGCCAGCGACGCGAGCGGCACCTCACGGCCGCGGGCCAGCGGCGAGGTGCGCGGCAGGAGCACCCCCAGGGGTACGTCGACCGGGGCGCCGAAGCGCAGCCCGTCCGCCGCGACCGGGTGGTGCACCAGCCCCACGTCCAGGGTCCGCTCGGCGAGCATCCGCACCTGCTCGGCGGTGGTCAGCTCGTGCAGCTCCACGTCCAGCCCGGGTGCCCGGGTGGTGAGGCCGTCCAGCAGCGCGCGCAGCGTCACCGCGGGCGTCTCCGGCGGCACCCCGGCCCGGAGTACGCCCAGCTCACCCGCGCGGATCTGCCCCATCAGGTTGCGTAGCCGGCCCTCGCCGGCGAGCAACTCCTCCGCCTCGCCGAGCAGCAGCTCACCGGCGGTGGTGAGGCGTACCTGGCGGCGGGACCGGTCGAACAGCTCGACCGTCAGTTCCCGTTCCAGCCGCTGGATCGACTGGCTCAGCGGCGGTTGGGCCATCCCGAGCAGCTCCGCGGCCCGCCCGAAGTGCAGCTCGTGGGCGACGACCACGAAGTGTCGCAGGTGTCGGAGCAGGTCCACCGCCGGGACCCTACGCCAGCGCCGGCATCGTGCCGCTGGATACCGTGCCTGGGTGGACGTGGGGGAGCACATCGAGACCATCTTCGCCGGCGCCGGGGTGACCGCCAGCCTGCACGCCGTCGACCTGGACGCCGTCGACCTGACCGTCGAGCCCGCCGACGGCCCGGCGGGCGGCGGTCCGGGGGTCGGGGTGCGGGCCGACGAGCAGGTGGTGATCGCCTCGATCTTCAAGATCCTGCTGGTGCTGGAGTTCGCCCGACAGGTCGTCGCCGGCCAACTGGACCCGACCGAGCGGATCCTGGTCACCGCCGCCGACCGGCTCGGCGGTTGGGGGCTGGCCGGCTGCACCGACGATGCCGAGGTGTCACTGCGCGACCTCGCCTACTTCTCCATGTCGGTCAGCGACAACACCGCCGCCGATCTGCTGCTGCGCCGGGTCGGCCCGGACCTGCTGCCGATGCTCGCCGCCGAGCTGGGGCTGACCCGCACCCGCGTCCTCGGCGGCCCCCGGGACCTCGTCGAGGCGATGCTCGCCGACGTGGGTGCGCGCACCGACGCGGAGTTCGCCAGGATCTTCCCCACCCTGCCGCCGGAGAGGGTCTGGGCCATGCGGGTCTTCGATCCGTCGCGCACCACGTCCAGCACGGCCCGGGAGATCACCCGGCTGCTCACGCTGATCTGGCGGGACGAGGCCGGGCCGCCCGAAGCGTGCGCGATGGTCCGCACCTGGATGGCCCGGCAGCTCTTCTGGACCCGGCTGGCCGCCGGTTTCCCGCCGGGCGTCCGGGTGTCCGGCAAGACCGGCACCCTGCCCGGTCTGCACCTGGAGGCCGGCGTCGCCGAGTACCCCGACGGCGGCCGGTACGCCATCGCCGTCTTCGCCCGCGCCGACCGGCTGACGCCGCGCCGGATCGACGTGGACGTGGCGATCGGGCACGCGGCTCGGACGGCCGTGGAGGCGCTGCGTGGCGACTGATTTTCCGCCCGTCCGAGCCTCTTCACACCGTCCCTGAGCGGGCCCGATATGCGGACGCGTATCGGAGCCGGCGGTGTTGGATCTTGGACCTGGGCCGGGTGGCGCTGATTGGCTTTTGTCGACCAGTCGCCCGATCACGGGGAGTAGATCCTTCATGCCCAGCCTCGACCGCCGCCGCTTCCTGCGCGACGCCGCCGCCACCACCGCGCTCGTCTCCACGGGCGGCCTCGCCGCCACCTCCGCCACCCCGGCCCAGGCCGCACCGGCGGCCGCCGCCTCCGCGCCGACCAGCCGCCGCAGCGGCGCGGTCAGCTTCCGCTGGTGGGGTACGGCCGGCTGGCGCATCGACATCGGGGACCGGACGGTGCTGGTCGACCCCTTCCTCAGCCGGATCGACACCGGCCTGTTCACCGGCGCCTTCAACACGGCCACTCCGTTGACCGTGCGCACCGACGTGATCGACGCGCACGTCGATCGCGCCACGACGGTGCTGGTCACGCACACCCACTGGGACCACTTCATGGATGTGCCGTACATCGCCGGCCGCACCGGCGCGCGGGTGTTCGGCACGCTCACCGCGTACCACCTCGGGTTGGCCTACGGGGTGCCGTCGGCGCAGCTCAGCGCCGTCAAGGGTGGCGAGGTGCTGGACTTCGGCGACCACAGCATCGAGGTGGTCAGCTCGTTGCACAGCCGCAACGCGGCGTACGCGGTGGCCTTCCCGGGGGTGCGGGTGAGTCAGCCGGCGCTGCCAGCGACCGTCGGCGACCTGCCGGAGGGGGACACGCTGGGCTATCTGCTGCGCGTCGAGAGCGGCCCGTCGGTCTACTTCACCGGGGCCAGCGACGTGGCCGAGCGGAACCTCACCGGCCTGGCGCCGGACGTGGCGATGGTGGCCGTGCAGAGCGCCACGACCACCGGCGACTACCTGCCCCGACTGCTGGCCGGCCTCGACTACCCGAAGGTCGTGGTGCCGGTGCACTACGACAACTTCGAGACCCGGTTGCAGAACCCGCCGGTCGTCGCCCCGGCTGACCGTGTCCGGCTGGACGACATGATCGCCGCGGTGCGTCGGATCTCGCCGCGCAGCCGGGTCCTCGTGCCCGAGTACGAGACCGCGTACCACTTCTGACCAGCACCGGTGGGGGGTCGCAGGGCCGCGACCCCCGCCGGGGTCAGGCGGCGGTCATCTCCGCCAGGGCCCGCACCGACTTCCAGTTTCGCGTGGTGGCCACCACGCCAAGCTTCTTCTCCAGGTACGCGTTGGTGAACTTGGACCGTCCGTAACCGCCGTCGACGAAGTGCAGGAAGACCTCCCGGCCGGTCACCGTGAACGACACGTTCTCGCCGCCGGGCACGGCGAGGGCATCCACCGTGGACTGCTCGGGTGCCGTGGCGAGGAAGGCCACCAGCAGCCTCGTCGGGTCGTCCTCCCGATCGGCGTACGGGTTGCCGCCGGCCACCGCCGCCAGCTCCCGGCCGCTGCGCACCAACACCGGCACGGTCAACGCCAGCTCGTCGGCGAGCGCCCGCTCGATCCCGGCGGCCAGCTTCTCCGCGTCGCGCACGGTGCTGCCGAAGGCCACGTTGCCGCTCTGCAGGTACGTCGTGACGTCGTCGTGCCCGAGGTCGGTGACGATCCGGCGCAGGTCGGCCATCGCGAGCCGGGTGGTGCCGACGTTGACCCCGCGCAGCAGGGCGACGTACCGGGTCATGGCTCCTCCAGGGGGCGCGCGGCCGATCCGCTCAGCGTACTGGCGTGGCCAACCATGAACGACCACCGTCAGCTCAGTCCACGACCGGCAGCACGACCTCGTTACGCCGCAGGAACCACGGCTTCCAGGGCGGGTCGAAGCGCGCGTACCGGATGGCGCCGGTGGGTTGCAGCCCGGCGGCGGTGACCGACCGGCCGAGCATGGTGGCCTTCTGGCTGAACGCCTGCTCCGTCCACCGCCCGGAGAAGCGCGTCGCCGCCGCCAGTTGTGCCGGAACCTCGCGGATCCGCACCCGGGCGTCCACCGGCTCGGGCAGGGTGGCGGTGGTGAAGGTGGCCGGCATGACGAACTGGATCAGGTACGCCCCCGGCCACTCACCCTCGACCTGGACCACCGGCACGGTCATCGCGATCTTCTCCGCGCCGCCGACCGTCGACGCCGCCGACGTGCCCGTTCCGATCGGATGCCGGGCCCGGTTGGCACCCCCGATGTAGGCGGCCAGCGGCCGGAACGCCTCTATCGGCGCCCGGGTGAACGACGCCTGGATCTGCATCTCGGCCACCAGGTGGGCCGGGTACCGACGCAGCTCGAAGCCGGGGTGTCGGGACACCACCCGGTACGGCTGCTGTTCGGTCATCGCGCGGCTCCCAGGATCTCCTGGGACAGACGCTACCGCCCGTCCGGCTCCCGCTCGGCCGAAGTCGACTGCTCCGACCCAGGGGCGACAGCCCGCGCGGTCAACCGCCAGTACTGCCGTTTGCCCTCGTCACGCAGGACCACCCCGAGCAGGCCCAGCTCCCGGCGCAGCTCCCGGGCGTCGTCGCGGCGATCCCGCCGGACCGCCCGCTCGCGGGCGCGCAGCAGCGCGTCCGCGCCGGCGGGCAGTCCGGGCAGGTCGGGCACCCAGAGCCGGTACGCCGACCGGTGCGGGTCGTCGTCCGCCCAGCCCCAGCCGTGCGTGCGGAACGCCTCAGCCAGTCGGGCGGCCGGCAGGTCTGTCGACTCCCGGACCAGTTCCGCACCGTCGCCGTCGAGCAGCACCAGGTGCCCGTCGGCGAGGAACACCACCCGGGTGTCGACCCGTGCGACGGTCCGGTCCTGGTCGGAGCGGCGCAGCCGGACCTGTGCCGCGTCGACCGTCACGACCAGCCGTTCGGCGGTGCCCGCACCCGCGATCGCCAGACCGGCCAGCGCCCCCACCGCTGCCATGCCGCCGACGGCCTGCTGCTGGGGCAGCCGGTCCAGCAGGTTGAACAGCCACTGCAGGGGCGCCCACGGCAACCCGGCCACCCAGCCCGCCAGCAGCGCGACCAGGCCGCCGGCTCCCGCGCCGAGCAGCGGGAAGCCGCCCCACAGGACCGCCAGCTCCAGCGGCCCGCCGGTGACGACGCTGCGCGGGCCGTAGCCGTCGCCGGCCATGCTCAGGACACCTCGCGGCGCAGCGTCCGGACCAGGCCGGCGACGAGCGGGACGACCAGCCAGACCAGCAGGGACACCGCCAGTCGGCCCCACTGCTCGCCGGTGACGTGGCTGGTGAAGAGCGGCTCCATCGTCCGGCCGGTGTCCAGCCAGCCGGCCGGGCCGCGCAGGGGCCGGATCAGCCCGCCGAGCACCGACCAGAGCGTGGGCAGCAGCAGGTAGCCGACGATGGCCAGCGGCGGGTTGAGCAGCAGCAGCCCGAAGCCCGCACCCATCAGCACGTTCGCCACCTGGAAGATGACGGCGTGCCCGATCAGGGCCCCTTCGATCCGCCAGGTGCCGGCGCCGCCGGTCGCGCCCGCCACCAGGGTTCCGACGGCGGCGATGGCCAGGCTGGCCAGTACCGAGGCGAGCGCGGTCAGCACCACGGCGATCAGCTTCGCGGCCACGACCCGTTCCCGGCGGGGCACCAGGGCGTACGTGCTGAGCGCCGTCCGCTGCGACCACTCACTGGTGATCGACAGGATGCCCAGCACCGGCAGCAGCACGCCGAGCGGCAGCAGCGAGGGCATGAAGAAGTTCGCGAAGGTCTGGTCGGCGTCCTTCGCGTAGATCAGTTGCAGGGTGACGATCACGGCGGTGATCAGACCGATGCTGATCAGCAGCCAGCGGCCGGCCCGGGTGTCGACGAGCTTGCGCAGCTCGACGGCGGTGAGCCGGAGCAGCGACGGGCCGCGTACCGGGGCGTGGTGCCGGGGTGCGACGGTGCTGGCGGCGGGCGCGGTGGTGGTGGTCATCGGACGGCCTCCTTGGTGGATTCGCCGGCGGTCAGGGTGAGGAAGAGCTGTTCGAGGCCGCCGCTGCCGGCGGGCCGCAGCTCGGCCAGCGCGACGCCGGCGTCCGCGGCGGCCTGGCCGACCACCTCGGCGTCGGCCTGCACCAGCAGGCCGTCGGCGCTGTCGGCGGCGGTCAGGCCGGCTGTCTCCAGCGCCCCACGCAGCGCCGCGTCGTCGCGGGCCCGCACGAGCGTTCCGCCTCCGCCGAGCAACTCGGACTTGTCGCCCTGGGCCACGATCCGGCCGCCCCCGATAACCACCAGCCGGTCCGCGACCGCCTCCACCTCGCGCAGCAGGTGGGAGGAGAGCAGCACCGTGCCGCCCCGGTCGGCGAAGTCGCGCAGCAGGCCGCGCATCCAGAAGATCCCCTCCGGGTCCAGGCCGTTCGCCGGCTCGTCGAGGATCAGCACCCGGGGGTCACCCAGGAGCGCCTGCGCGAGGCCGAGCCGCTGGCGCATGCCCAGCGAGTACGCCCGTACCCGACGCTTCGCCGCCACCGCGTTCAACCCGACCAGGTCGAGCTTCGCGGCGACCTCGCGTCGGTCCAGACCCATGGTGTACGCGGACAGCGTCAACGCCTCCCGTCCGGTTCGCCCGGCGTGCTGGGCGGAGGCGTCCAGCAGCACCCCGACCTCCCGCCCCGGGTTGGGCAGTTCCCGGTACGGGCGCCCGGAGACGGTGGTGCGGCCTGCGGTCGGTGTGGTGAGCCCGCAGATCATCCGCATGGTGGTGGACTTGCCGGCGCCGTTGGGGCCGAGGAAGCCGGTGACGGTGCCCGGCTCGCACTGGAACGACACGTCGTCCACAGCTGGGTGTGGCCCGTATCGCTTGGTGAGGTTCTCCACGGTGATCATGCGGTCGAGCCTGCCCGCGCCACCCGGCCATCCGCTGCGGCTGCCGGTCGATGCCACACCGACCTTGGTCGACCGGCAGGTCTCGACTTTGGTAGCTGGTCGTGGCGCCCGTCGGCTGCCTAGCATGGCGTCGTGACCAGCCTCGCCGTGCCGGAACACCCCTGGCTGCTGCCCGGGGCGTTGGCCGGCGCGACCAGCCCGGACGCGGCGGCCCGCCGGCCACGCCGCACCACCCGGGACTGGGCGGTCGACACCCTGGCCTTCCTGCTCTCGGTGCTCTGGGTGCTGTTCATCACCGCGGACGCCCTGTCGCCCGACCCGGCGGTCACCATCCCGCTGCCGCACGACTGGATGACCGGCGTGGACGCGCTGCTCGGGCTGGTCTGCTGCGGGCTGCTCTGGCTGCGCCGGCGGTGGCCGCTCGGGCTGTTGATCGCCACCACACCGCTGTCGCTCTTCTCGATGCCCTCGACCTTCCCGCTGGTGATCCTCTACTTCACCGTGGTGGTGCACCGGCGGACGGCCGTCGCGGTGGCGGTGACCGGCGTGGGTCTGGCCACCAACCTGGTCTTCAGTTGGCTGCGCCCGGAGCCGGGCCTGCCGTACTGGGCCAACGTGGCGTGGGGCGTGGTGATCAGTCTCGCCGTGCTGGCCTGGGGGATGTTCGTCCGGGCCCGGCGACAGTTGATCGTGTCGCTGCGGGAACGGGCCGAGCGGGCCGAGGCGGAGCAGCAGCTCCGGGTGGCTCAGGCCCGGCACCTCGAACGCACGCGGATCGCCCGGGAGATGCACGACGTGCTGGCCCACCGGATCTCGCTGCTCAGCCTGCACGCCGGCGCGCTGGAGTTCCGCCCGGACGCGCCCGCCGACGAGGTGGCCCGAGCGGCCGGGGTGATCCGGGGCAGTGCCCACGCCGCCCTTCAGGACCTGCGGGAGGTGATCGGGGTGCTCCGGGCCGAGGGCGACGACGACGGCGACGCCCCGGAGCCGCCGCAGCCCACCCTCGCCGACCTGCCGGCCCTGATCGCCGAGTCGCGGTCGGCCGGGGTGCGGGTGAACGTCAGCGACACCGTCGCCAAGCCGGGGGAGGCGCCGGCGGCGCTCGGCCGGGCCGCGTACCGGATCGTGCAGGAGGGGCTGACCAACGCCCGCAAGCACGCGGCCGGCGCCGCGGTCACCGTGGACGTGGCCGGCGGGCCGGGCACCGGCCTGACCGTGGCGATCGGCAACCGCTGGCCGGTGGGTTCGCCGCCCGGCGGCACGCTGCCGGGTGCCGGCACCGGCCTGGTCGGCATCAGCGAGCGGGTCACGTTGGCCGGCGGCCGGCTCGCCTACGGTCGGGACGACACCGGTGACTTCCGGCTGGCCGCCTGGCTGCCGTGGCCGGCGTGACCGGGCCTTCCGGTGCGGCCGGTCCCGAGTCGGCCGCACCGCCGGTGCGGGTGCTGATCGTGGACGACGACGCGCTGGTCCGGGCCGGGCTCTCGATGATCCTCGGCGGCCTGCCGGACCTGACCGTGGTCGGCGAGGCGGCCGACGGCGGTGAGGTGCCGGCCGCGGTCGCCGCGTACGCACCGGACGTGGTGCTGATGGACATCCGGATGCCGCGGGTCGACGGGCTGACCGCCACCGAGGCGCTGCGTGCCCAGCCGCGACCGCCGGAGGTGCTGGTGCTGACCACCTTCGACGCCGACGAGCAGGTGCTGCGGGCGTTGCGCGCCGGGGCGGCCGGCTTCCTGCTCAAGGACACCCCGCCAGCGGAGATCGTGCACGCCGTGCGCCGGGTGGCGGCCGGTGAGGCGACGCTCTCCCCGACGGTCACCCGGACGCTGATCGCCCACGTGACCGCCGCCGCCCCCGGCCCGGTCGGCCCCGACCCGCGCCGGGAGCGGGCGCTGCGGCAGCTCACCGGGCTCAGTGAGCGGGAGCGGCAGGTGGCGGTCGCGCTGGGGCGGGGCCACACCAACGCGGAGATCGCGGGGGAGTTGTTCATGAGTGTGGCGACGGTGAAGGCGTACGTCTCCCGGCTGCTGACCCGGCTCGACCTCAACAACCGGGTCCAGGTGGCGCTGCTCGTGCACGACGCCGGCCTCGTCTGACGGGAGGCCGCGCCGGCGCGCATCTGGCTGATCGACTCGGTTTCGCCGAAGTCGGGCGCCGCAGGGATACGCCGACATCAGTGACCTCGAGTCGATCGCGCTTGGGTCGGGACGCGGCGCCGCGCTTGTCGCCGGAGGATCTGCTTACCGCGTACCGGATTTGAACTTTCGTCCGGTGTCGCCCGTACCACTGGCCGAGGATGTCGGTGCGGTGAGTCCGCCGTGCCGCTGCCGAGCTGCGGGAGGCCTGCCGTGCGTGTTGGTGAGCAGTCGACGGATCCCATCGATCAGGTACTGGGTGAGGTGCCAATGCCGGCATCGCTGACGCCCGAGGATGTCCGGCTCGCGGTCCGGGCGGTGGTCGTACACACGGCCGAGGAGTGGCCAACCGGGCCGCTGTGCCGCAATGACGGTGCCTCCTACCCGTGCCGGCTGCACCGCTGGGGGCGACGGGTGTTGGAGACACACGGGCTCAACGAGCGGCAGATCGAGGCGTTGATCCGGCACGGTAACCCGTTCGTGCACGTGCCCTTCCCGTTCACCGCGACCGGGCCGTCACGGCACCCGGCCGCGCGGGTCGTCCCACCAGGGGCACGGCCCACCGCTGCGGGCCGGCCGGTGACTCCCCCCGTCACCGCGCCGCGCTGGCCCCGGGCGAGCTGAGCGCGCTACCCCTCCGCCCACCCGACCCGGGGCGACACAACGTCGGCCCGGCGCGGAGATTCCCCCTCCGCGTCGGGCCGACGTCGCTGTGACCGGCGGTTCAGTCGTTGCCGGCCCCGATCCCACAGTCCGGAGCGGACCAGCTCGTCGTGTTCGAGCTGTTGTCGCTGTTGTTCTCCCGCCGCGAGTCGACGTGCACGTGATCGTCGTGGTCGGGGTAGCCCGGCCCGTAGATCCCGCTGAAGCCGTTGTTACGGGCGTTGCGGGCGACCTGACACAGCGACGACGTCCGCGAGGTCACGTCGGCCGCGTTGCCGTACAGGTGCTGGCTGTCGGACGCGCCGCCGACCTGGTTGTTGCAGGCGCGGCTGCGGAACCCGCTGGACACGTTGAGCGGTTTGTCGCCGAGGCTCTTGCGCAGCGCCTCCAGCTTCCACATGGTGCGCAGCGCGTTCTGCTTGGTCTGGGCCGCCGAGAGCGGGCCGCCGCTCCATCCGCTTCCCCCGCACCCGTTGTCCATCTCGTTGAAGCTGAAGTGCGCGGGCGTGCAGTCGTTGTCCTGGAGTTGGTACAGCTTGGCGAAGGTCTGTGGGCCGGCGATGCCGTCGGCACGCAGCCCGTACGCCTGCTGGAACCGCTTGACCGCGGCGGCGGTCTTCGGTCCGTATCGGCCGTCGTTCTCCACGATGTCCCGGTTGCCGGCCCAACCTGCGACCCGGATCTGCAACTGGCGGACGTCGTCGCCCGAACGCCCCTGGGTCAGGGTGCGGTTCCACGTGTAGCAACCGTCCGCATGCGCCGCTGGTGCGGCGACCACCGCGGCGATCGCTGCCCCCGGCAGCGCCAGCGCGAATGCGACGGCAACGCGCTTGAAGGTGTTTACGCGCACAGAAGTCCTCCCGATAGGAGAGCGAATGGGGTGGCTCCGGGACATCGACCGAGAAGTCCCGCGATTTCCACCCTCGCACTGATCCGTGCGGTTGGAGGGAATTAACGAGAATCGTCCTCACAATCCGTGGTTCCTGGGCATTGCCTGGGAATTCGGGTGATTTGCGAAACAGCCATTCACCGCCGAATCGCCCCTCCTTCCGTTAACCACACCGAACGTCGCGATCGGCCACACCGAGGGTGATGTTTCCCGGCCGCTGGCAGCCGGTAACGTCAGCCCCGGGCGGCGGACTGGCGGAGGTGCACGTGGCACGCGGGGGCGTCTTCTGTGTCGAGGGTCAGTGGCACCGCGACCTCAACGAGCGGGGCTCCGTGCTGCCCACCCTCGAGCTGCTGGAGCGGTTGGGCAAGATCCGCTTCATCCACAAGGACGCGGCCACCCGCGACGAGCTGTTCTACTTCCTGGACCGCTGGCTGCTCAAGCAGTACGCCGACCACCGGGTCGGCTTCTTCGCCATGCACGGCGAGCCGAGCCGGCTCTGCCTCACCGACTGGCAATCCGTGGAGTTGAGCGAGGTGGCCGAGTTGATGGCCGGCCGGTGCGAGGGACGCCGGCTCTATTTCGGCAGCTGCTCCGTGCTGCGGGCCTCGGACGCGGTTCTGCGCGAGTTCCTGGAGGTCACCGGAGCCGCTCTGATCTGCGGTTTCACCCGAGAAGTCGATTGGGTCGAATCGGCGGCCTTCGAAACCGTCCTCCTCGACGTGCTCGCCAACGGTCAGCGGCACAATGCCGCCGAGCTGCGGATGGGCTCGGCCCACTGGGCGCCGCTCGCGTCGTACCTCGGCTTTCGGGTGATCTACGCCAACGGCCGGGCCTGGCGTCCGTCCGGCCGACCCCGGGTGCCCGCCCAGGCGGTGCACCGCTCGGCGGCCCGGCCCCGCTGACCCGCCGCCGCCGCTTCGCCGTCAGCCTGGTAGGAACGGGGGATGGCGCGCAGCATCGCAAGGAACACCCGGGTCGACCGGGACAGCCTGCTCGACTTCCTCCGGCCGCGACACCGCGTCGTGCTGATGACCACCCGGGCCGACGGGCGCCCGCAGTCCTCCCCGGTCTCCGCGGGCATCGACGGGCAGGGCCGGCTGGTCGTCTCCACCTACCCCGAGCGGGCCAAGGTGACCAACATCCGCCGTGACCCGCGGGTGTCGGCGTGTGTGCTCAGCGACGACTGGGACGGCCCCTGGGTGCAGATCGACGGCACCGCCGAGGTGCTGGACCTGCCCGAGGCACTGGAGCCGTTGGTCGAATACTTCCGCAGCATCTCCGGCGAGCACCCGGACTGGGACGACTACCGGGCGGCGATGGTGCGCCAGGGCAAGTCGCTGATCCGGGTCACCATCGACGGCTGGGGTCCGATCGCCACCGGTGGCTTCCCGGCCCGCCTCGCCGACTGACCACGGCCGGCCCGCCGCTGGATCAGTACGCGGCGGTGAAGCGGGCGTTCTGGTGTCGCGGCTGCTCGATCTCGTCGATGATCGCCACCGCCAGGTCCTCGTAGGTGAGCACCGAGCGGCCCTGGTCGTCGGTGACCGGCTGGTCGGTGCCGGTGCGGTAGTGCCCGGTGCGCTGGCCGGGGTGGAACTCCAGCGGGGGTGGCGAGACGTACGTCCAGCTCACCCCGTCGGCGGCGGTGCGGTAGTAGTCCAGAGCGTCCGCCTGGCCCAGCGCCGACTCCCGGTACTCCGCCGGGAAGTCCGGCTCGTCCAGGATGCGGGTACCACGCGGGGTGAGCAGGGTCGACCCGCCACCCAGGTGGATGATCCGCGGCGCGGCCGGCATCACGCGCAGCGTGGTCACCAGGTTCTCCGCCGCGTTCCGCCACAGCTCGCGCTCGCCGCCGCCGATCGCCACCACCAGCGCGTCCGCATCCGGCGCCAGCTCCCGGACGCTCCGCTCGCTGGTCGCGTCGCCGGTGACCGTCCGCACCCCGGCCGGCAGGTACGAGGTGGCCTCCGGGCGGCGGACCGCGGCGATGACCCGGTGCCCCCGGTCGACCGCCTCGGCAGTGACCCGCGAACCGGCGGTGCCGCCCGCGCCAAACACGACGATGGTGCTCACCAGCCCAGGCTAGGGACTGGGCACGCTGCCCGTCGGTGGAACGGCGATCCCGTCAGTCGACCAGGGCGGCGTAGACGAGCTGGCGCAGCTGGGAGCGCAGCGGGTACGTGCTCGACGGAATCAGCTGGGCGAACAGGAGCGCGGTGATCTCCTCGGCCGGATCGACCCAGAAGGCGGTGCTCGCCACCCCACCCCAGTAGTACTCGCCGACGCTGCTCGGCACCCGGCTGGGGATCGGGTCGTCGACCACCGCGAAGCCGAGGCCGAAGCCGATCCCGTCCAGGGTCGTCTCGGCGAAGCCGCCGGTCGACAGGGTGCCCAGGTCCTGGCCACCGGGCAGGTGGTTGCGGGTCATGAACCGCACCGTGCGCGCCCCGAGCAGGCGGACTCCGTCCAGTTCGCCGCCGCGCAGCAGCATCTGGGTGAGGCGGTGGTAGTCGGCGGCACTGGAGATCAGGCCTCCGCCGCCGGAGAGCAGGGCGGGCTTGCTGCACGCGAGCGCGCCCAGACTGTCGTAGCGGACCGCGCGACCGCTGCGCGGATCCGGTACGTAGAGCGCGGCCAGCCGCTCGGCCTCGTCCCCCTCCACCCACCAGCGGGTGTCGGTCATACCCAGCGGGCCGAAGATCCGGTCGGCGAAGAACGCGTCGAGGCTCTGCCCGGAGACCACCTCGACGAGCCGACCGAGCACGTCGGTGGCGACGGAGTAGCCCCAGGCGGAGCCGGGCTGGAACAGCAGCGGCAGCTCGCCGAAGGTCGCGCACGCGCCGGCCAGGTCGACGTCCGCCGGCGGGTGCAGGTCGTAGCCGGCGGCCCGGTAGAGCCCGTCGACCACCGAGGTCTGCATGAAGCCGTACGTCAGGCCGGCGGTGTGGGTGAGCAGATGCCAGACCCGGATCGGCTCGATCGCCGGCACCGTGTACGGCTTGAGCGCCGACCCCTTGGAGTAGACCCGCAGGTCGGCGAACTCCGGCAGCCAGCGGCTGATCTCGTCGGTCAGCTCGAACCGGCCCTCCTCCCAGAGCATCATCGCGGCGACCGAGGTGACTGGCTTGGTCATCGAGTAGATCCGCCAGAGCGTGTCGGCCTCGACCGGGGCGCCCGACTCCCGGTCCCGCAGCCCGTACGTCGAGGAGTGCGCCACCTCGCCGCGGCGGGTGACCACCACCTGCCAGCCGGCCAACCGGCCGTCGTCGACGTACCGGCCGAAGTGTTCGTCGATCCGCGCCAGCCGCGCCGGGTCGAAACCGATCTGATCGGGGTCCTTGCTCCGAGCCACACTCACGTCGCCGAACCTACTAGCCGGTATGCCGATACCGGAAGGGGCTGCCCCAGCCGGCCGGCCGTGCCGGCCGCCGGCTGTCGCTGCTGCCCACTAACCTGGCCGGATGCCGGAGTTGACCGAGGACGTGACCTTCCGCAACGAGGACTGGTACGGCGAGGAGCTGACCGACCGGCACTTCGTGGGCTGCGAGTTCTTCGAGGTGGACCTGACGGAGGCGGTGAGCAGAGGAGCGGTCTTCACCGGGTGCACGTTCGGCAACGTCCAGTTCAACGCCTCCCGGCACGTCGACTCCGCCTTCACCCGCTGTGTCTTCACGCGGTGCAACTTCTTCGAGGCCACGTTCACCGGTTGCAAGCTGGTCGGCAGCACCTTCATCGACTGCGCCCTGCGTCCGTTGGCGGTGGACGGTGGTGACTGGTCCTTCGTCGCGTTGCCCGGCGCCGACCTGCGGGGGGCCCGGCTGACCGGGGTACGGATGCGCGAGGTGGACCTGACCAGGGCCAATCTCACCGGTGCCACGGTCACCGGTGTCGACCTCTCCGGCGCGCAGTTGCTCAACGTCCGGCTGGGCGGCGCCGATCTGCGCGGCAGCGATCTCACCGCCCTCGACCCGACGGCCGTCGAGCGGGCCGGTGCCATGGTGGACGCCGAGCAGGCCGTGGTCATCGCGCAGGTGCTCGGCTTTCGGGTCGGCTGACGCGAGAGCCGTTCCCGGTCCACCGAAGTCCCTGTCCGAGCGGTCCAGGCTGTCCGATACCGTCCGGTTGCGGGCTGGACACGTCCGCCGGTCCGGATCTAGCGTGTCGTCCACGCCGGTGCGAACGTGAATGGCCCACAGTGGACGGTGTGATCCGTGGCGGTCGATGCTGGCCGGGCGGTGGAGTTGGAGGGGTCGGTGGCGGACGAAGACCGCACGCGGGCTGATTCGCGGGCTGGGGACGAGCCGCCCGACGGACCGGCGAGGCATCGCCCGCGCGCCGTCACCGATGGGCCGACGCGCAGCGTGCTGCGCCGGGTCGCCCGTGCCCGGCGGCGGCGTCGGTGGGCGGTGGAGGGGGTCGCCGTCCTCGCCTGCCTGGTGGCGTTGATCTCGTACCTCGCGAGCCGGTCCGATCCGGAGCCCGGTGACGACCAACCGGGTCGCCCGGGCGGCGTGCCCGCCGCGGCCGCCCGTCCCAGTGGTCCCCCAGCCGCCGAGGGGCGCACCGGCGAGGCGGGCCCGGCGAAGCCCGGCCTGCGTCCGCGTGAGCGCCCACCCTCGCCCCACCCGACACCGTCGGCCAGCGCTCCCGCCCCACCGCCGGCATCGCCCAGGTTGCCGGTGCTGTCGGTGAGCCGTGGGGAGATGCCTGCCGAGGTCGACCTCACCGCCGTGGGCACCCGGGACTGGATGCACTGGGGGCAGCGCGGCGGCGCCTCGACGGTCCGCAAGCGCTCCGGCTCCGGGGAGATCATCGACGGCGGTGGTGCCGGTACCCGGGTCGGGTGGGACGGCAACCAGGAGCACGTCCGTTGGTCCGACGGCTCGTCCGAGCGCTCGGTGCGGGGCAGCTCGAACGGTGTCTACACCTGCGGTGCGGGCAACGGGTTCACCCTCGCCGTCGCCGGCAGCGGTGAACCGCGCACGGTCCAGCTCTACGGCGGCATCTGGATGGCCCGGGGGCGGCTGGAGGCGCGGCTGTCCACCGGTGGGCCCGCCAGCACCGCGATACTGGAGGATCCGTACACCAGTCAGAGTGCTCAGTTCACCATCCGGTTCACGCTGCCGAAGGGCGCCCGGCTGCTGCTGACCTGGACCGTCGAGAAGGTCTTCACCCCGCACTGCGGCAACGTCGGCCTCCAGGCCGTGGCGGTGCGCTGACCGCCCGATCGCTGCGCGTTCGCACAGCGGGACAGTTTGTCCGTCGCGCACCGTCGAGGGCGTCATAACTTTCTGCTGTCCCCATCCGACCATCCAGTGTGGAGGCAGCGGAGATGAGTAGCAGTACCGCCCACCGCGTCCGTCGCGTCGCTTCGTCCGGCGCTGGTGAAGCCTCCGGGGAGGTGCTCCGCGACATCCCCCTGCCGCCGTACGTGACGGGCGAGGACACCCAGTTCGCGGTGCGGGCGGTGGTGGTGCACGCCCCCCGGCGGTGGTCCGGGGGAGTGGTCTGCCGCAACGATGCCAGCCCGCATCCGTGCCGCCTGCACCGCTGGGGCACCCGGGTGCTGGCACTGCGCGGGCTGCGGGCCGCCGAGATCGCAGCGCTCATCGAGCGCGGCGACCCGACGGCGGTGGTCCCCCCACCGGACCGTCCGGCCTGAGCGCGCGTCGGGCCGGGAGGCGCACCCGCGCCTCCCGGCCGCCGCTCAGCAGGTGATCGGTTTGACCCAGGAGCATTCGACGCCCTCCGGGGTCCGGGGCGTCTCGGGTACCGCCGGCGGTGCCACCCGTGCCGTGGCCGTACCGTCCTCGCGGTATCCGGCCAGCGCCACGGCGATCTGGTCCTCCAACGGCTTGACCGACGCCGTCAGGTAGTTGTTCAGCAGGATGGAGAACGCCAGCAGTCGGCCGTCGGCGCTGGTGACGTAGCCGGAGAGCCCGGAAACCCCGGTCAGACTGCCGGTCTTGGCGTGGACGTTGCCCGCCGCCGGAGTGCCGGCCATCCGGCTGCGCAGGGTGCCACCGACGAACCGCTCGGGTTGCCCGGCGATCGGCAACGCCGCGTACCAGGCGGCGAACCATGGTTCGGCGCGAACGGCGCTCAGCAGGTCGACGAACTCCGCCGCCGGGACCAGGTTGCGCCGGGACAGCCCGGAACCGTCACGTTGGCGCAGTTTGCCGGTGTCCATCCCGGTGTCGGCGACGTACTCGCTGATCGCGGTCAGTCCGGCCGTCCAGGTGCCCGAGCCGGAGAGCACGCGACCGATCTCCTTGGTCAACACCTCGGCGTGCCCGTTGTTGGAGAGCTTGAGAAACGGCGTCATCAGCTCACCCAGGATCATTGAGTCGTGCCGCGCCACCTGGTGGGCCGTCTCCGGGGTGGGCTGGCCGAGCACGGTCCGGCCGAGCACCCGCACACCGTGCCGGTGCAGCGCCGCCCGGAACACGTCGGCCGCGTAGCCGGTGGGCTCCCAGACGGTCACCCAGTCGCTGGCGGGCTCGTCGCCGACGGCGATCTGGCCGGTCACCACGATGGTGTTGCCGCCGTGTTCGCGCTCGATCGTGATCGAGGTCGCCCCCTCGGTGACCGTCTCGGCACGGTTGTCGATGTGCACGTATCCGGTGGGTGGGGTGGTGCTGACCACCGGCGGGGCGCCGGCCCGGTCGGCCGGGGCGGCGTTCACGATCACGGTGCCCGCGTCGTAGTCGGTGTCCGGGGCGACGGTCAGCGCGGAGACCTGGGCGGCGTAGTAGTAGGGCTCGTCGTCCCAGGTCCAGTCGGGGCCGAGCCGGGTGCGGTCGTAGCGGGTGTCGTCGGCGACCAGGTTGCCGGTCACCACCCGTACGCCGTCGGCGGCGACCTGTGCGGCGAGCGCGTCGTAGTCGGCGGCGAGCATGGTCGGGTCACCCCCGCCGCGCAGGTAGAGGTTGCCGGAGAGCAGACCCGCGCGGCGCTTGCCGCTGGTTCGCACGTCGGTGCTGAATCGGTGCCCCGGGCCGAGCAGTTCGAGGGCCGCCGTCGAGGTCAGCAGCTTGGTGTTGGAGGCCGGGATCAGTCGCCGGTCACCGTTGCGGTCGTAGAGTGTCTGGCCCGTGCTGGTGTCGACCACGACCACCGACGCCTGCGCGCCGGCGAGCCGGGTGTCGGCGAGGATCGTGTCGATGGTGGCGTGCAGTCGGGTCGTCGCGGGGGTGGGCGACTCGGCCGTGGCACCGGGCGCGCCGGCGGCGGCCGCGGTGGCGACCAGCGCGAGCAGCGCGAGGGCCAGGGGAAAGTGACGGCGATGCATGCGCTGATGCTGCCACGAAGATATTCGCCGGAGAAGGGGCTCAGGCGAAGGTTATTGCCGCGCGCGCTACGTCGGCCGGCCGACCGACCTGTCATGCCCACCCCAGTAGTGCCGCTGTGCCCCCATGATCAGCGGTGCGACCAGTGCGGCGAGCGCCCCGCCGAGTAACGGGAAGACGATGAACACCCAGAGCTGCCGCAGGGCCACGCCGCCCTCGAAGACCGCCGGGCCGAACGCACGGGCCGGGTTGACGGCCGCCCCGGTCAGCGTCACGCCCACCAGTTGGGTCGCGGCGAGGGCCAACCCGATGGCCACCCCGGCGGTGCCCGGATTCTCGCTACGGCTGGTCACCACCAGGACGACCAGCACGAAGAGGAAGGTCAGGATGAGCTCCAGCACGGCCGCGCCGCCACGGTTGATGTGCGCGCCGTAACCGTTCGCGCCCAGTGCCCCGGTCTGGTCCGCGACGTCGCCCCAGCGGGTCAGCGCCCAGAGCGCGAAGGCGGCCACGGTCGCACCGACGAACTGCGCGATCCAGTACGCCACCGCACCGAGCACCGAGATCTTTCCGGAGAGCAGCACACCGAGCGTCACCGCCGGGTTGACGTGGCTGCCGGAGAGTGGACCGATCGTGTAGACCAGGGCGAGCATCACGAACCCGAAGGCCAGCGCGACCACCACCACGCCGCCCTGAACCCGCGCGGCGACGGCACTACCCACTCCGAAGAAGACCAGCAGCAGGGTGCCGAGGAACTCAGCCGCGTACCGACGAAGATCGCTCATTCACCCAGCGTAAGCACAGTTCAGGCGGCCGTAGCCGGAATGCCGGTCTGTGATCGGCGTGACGGCCAGCGGCGGGCACATCGGTGACCACCACGGCGTTGCACCCCGCGTGGACACCCACTCCGCGGACGTCGTGGTGATCGGCGCCGGACAGGCCGGCCTGAGCGTCGGCTACCACCTGCGCCGCACCGGCTTCCTCCCCGGCAGCGGCTTCGTCGTCCTCGACGGCGACAACGGGCCCGGCGGGGCCTGGCAGCACCGCTGGCCGACGTTGGTCTTCGACCGGGTGCACGGTTTCCACGACCTGCCTGGGCTGCCTTTCCCACCAACTGAGCCGCACAGCCCGGCGGCGGCGCAGGTGAGCGCCTACTTCGCGGCGTACGAGAAAGCATTCGACCTGCCGGTGCGGCGGCCGGTGCGGGTCCGCGCGGTGCAGTCCCGCCCGGACGGCCGGTTGGACGTGCACACCGATCAGGATCGGTGGATCGCCCGAGCCCTGATCAACGCGACCGGCACCTGGACCCGGCCGTTCTGGCCGCACTACCCGGGCCGGTCGTCCTTTCGAGGCCGGCAGCTGCACACCGCCGACTACCGGGGGCCGGCCGAGTTCGCCGGCCGGCGGGTGGTGGTCGTCGGTGGCGGCACCTCGGCCGTGCAGTTGCTCGGCGAGGTCTCCACGGTCGCGACGGCCACCACGTGGGTGACCCGCCGGCCGCCGGAGTTCAGGGACGAGGAGTTCGGCCCGGAGCTGGGTCGCGCCGCGGTGGCCCGGGTGGACGAGGCGGTACGAGCCGGTCGCCCACCGGGCAGCGTGGTGGGTGTGACCGGGCTACCGGTCACCCCGGAGGTACGCCGACTGCGCGAGCGCGGCGTCCTGGACCGGCTACCCATGTTCGACCGGATCACACCCGACGGGGTGGCCTGGGCGGACGGGCGGTTCGTGCCGGCGGACGTGATCCTCTGGTGCACCGGTTTCCGCGCCGCCATCGATCATCTCGCCCCGCTGGGCCTGCGGGCGCCGGGCGGCGGCATCACGATGGACGGCACCCGCGTGGTCGCCGACGAGCGGATCCACCTGGTCGGGTACGGCCCCTCGGCCAGCACGATCGGAGCCAACCGGGCCGGGCGGGCGGCGGTCAACGAGATCCGCGCCTGGCTCGCCCCGGCCGCCGTTCTCGACTGACCAGCCTCTATTTGACGGATCGCCCGCCAGCGGGCACGGTGGAGGTGACGGGGCCGTCAGCTGCCCCGATTCGATGCGACGGCGACGACCGTCGCCCCTCCTGTCGCCTCCCACGTGTGCTCGTACGCGGGCCGACTGTCCGGTCTGCGCAGCATCCGACCGCGAGCCGAGAATCCACGAGGAGTTCCGCCAATGCTCACCATGACCGATAACGCCGTGCTCGTCATCCGTGACCTCGCCAACCAGCAGGACGTCGCCCAGGATGGCGGGGTGCGCATCGCCGCCGACACCGAGGCCGGTTCGCTCACCGTGGAGTTGGTGCCCGAGCCGGTGCAGGGCGACCGCGTGGTCGACAACCAGGGCGCCCGGATCTTCCTGGACGAGGACGCCGCCGAGCTGCTCGGTGACGCGTCGGTGGACGCGACCGTGGATGACGAGGGAATCATCCAGTTCGGCTTCACCGAGCGGCAGTAGGCGGGGCTCAGCCCGCCCGGCGGGTCACACCTCCGCGCGACCGTCCCCGGTGCGGTGGGTCCGACCTGGGCTGCCACTCGGGGGCGGTGTCACCGCCCTGCCGCGACAGCGTGGTCAGCACGTACGCCAGGTGGTGCGAGGTGCTCCACGCCGCCCAGTTGGCGGCCGATCCGGCGCCGGCACCTCTCCGGGCCCGGCGCAGCAGCTCGTGGTCGCCCCAGGAGAAGGCGGCGCCGGTGCTCGGCCAGTGTGGCGCCGAGACCAGCGTGCGGCACAGGTCGTTGACCCGGTCGCCGCCCCTGCCGCCCCGGCGCGCCCAGCGGTAGACCCACCAGCAGCCGTCGTCGGTGTATCGCACGGTGGGCAACCTGTCGCCCGGGTCACCGGTGCCGGGCACGGCCGGGCGGACGCCGTAGTCGCCGTAGTCGACCCCTGCGTCGGCGAGCCGTTGCCAGAGCTGCCAGTCCCAGCGGTCCAGCTGGATCGGCTCGTCGGTGGGCAGCCGGGACAGCGTCGGCGGCATCCCGCCCGCCGCCACCGTCACCGACCGCCAGGCGTGCCGGCGCGCCCAGTCCAGCAGGCGGCGTAACCGGGGCTCGGCTGCCCGCACGTCCGCCGGGCAGCACACGTCCCCCGCGTCCACCAGCAGGTCGCACTCCTCCGGGGCGAGGGCGGTCAACCGCCAGATCCGTTCCACGGCGGAGGTGCTCGCGTCCGGCCCGGCCCGGTCCTGGCCGGCCCGCAGCCGGACCAGCGCCCGTCGGCCGTACGTCCGCGCCGCCGCGCCGTGCGCGACCAGCCGGCGGTCGCTCTCCGCGAGCCTGATCACCGGCACCAGTGGTACGCCCCAACGGCTCAGCTCCGTCTCGGGCGTGTCCGGCAGTGCGCTCACGTCGATGGCCGGCAGCAGCCCGGGGGGCAGTCGGCGAACAGTGTCCACCATGGATCGGCCGACCGCGCCGACCTCCAGGACCGGGGCGACCAGTGCGGCGGCCGCGGGGTCGAGGTGGCTCAAGGCCTCCAGCTCACCTCGTCGGCTGGCGAGGATGGGGCGGTAGACCGGTTCCGCCGCCCGGCCCCCGTGGGCGGGCACCATACTTCAATCTAGCCAAGCATGTGCATATGTCACAGGGAGTGGAGTCGGAATTCGGCTGTTCGGCTGTCAACTCGACGACTACGCTCGTCCGATGCTCGCGCCAGTGCACCGCTATCGATCCGCTGACGAGGACAGCGCCCGGTGGATCGGTTTCCCGTTCCGTGACGGCGACATCGTGATCAGCACCCGGTCCAAGAGCGGCACCACCTGGATGCAGATGATCTGCGCGCTCCTGGTGCTGGGCACCCCGGAGTTGCCGGCGCCGCTGACCGTGCTGTCGCCCTGGTTGGACTGGCTGGTCGAGCCGCGCGAGACGGTCTACGACCGGTTGGCGACGCAACCGCACCGGCGGTTCGTCAAGACGCACACCCCGTTGGACGGGGTGCCGCTCGATCCCCGGGTGCACTACGTGGTGGTGGCCCGGCACCCGCTGGACATGGCGGTCTCCCTCTATCACCAGGCCGGCAACCTGGACCGGGTGCGCCTCGCCGAGCTGACCGGCCAGCCCGCCCCGGCCGGGCCGCCCCGGGAGCGCCTCCCCGTGCAGCAGTGGCTGTCGAGCTGGGTCGACCGGGAGGTGGATCCGCGCGCCGAGCTGGATTCGCTGCCCGGGGTGATGTTGCACCTGAGCGACGCCTGGGCCCGTCGGCACGAGCCGAACGTCGAGTTGGTGCACTACGACGACCTGCTCGCCGATCTGGGCGGTGAGATGCGCCGGCTCGCCGAACGGTGGGGCATCCCCGTCTCGCCCGAGCGCTGGCCCGAGCTGGTCGAGGCGGCGACCTTCGGGCGGATGCGGGAGCGCGCCGACCGGCTCGCTCCGGACACGCTCGGCGTGCTGCGCGACCGCCGGGCGTTCTTCCGGCAGGGCGGCTCGGGGCAGGGGCGTAACCTGCTGGACGCGTCCGCGCAGGGCCGCTACCGGGAGCGTGCGGCGGCGCTGGCCCCGGCCGACCTGCTCACCTGGCTGCACCGTTAGGCGAAACTGCCCGCGTCGCTGGTCCAAAGAGTGCACGGCGCCGCTTCGACCATGGTCGGAACGTCGCCGCGCTCTGGCCGTCTCCCACCACCGCAGCCGTTCGGCGGTACGCCAGCGGGGACCTGGCTCGACCGGCCTGTTGGGCACCGGTCAGCGTTGTCGATCCCCAGTCCGCGCGGGTCCAAACCTGCCGAGCGTGGGGAATTCCACCATCTGCGAGTCTCGGCGTGGCCCACTGCCGAACGGGGTATGAGCGTGGGCATGGAGCATTTCACGATCGCGACCGTGGCCGAGAAGAGCCCGGATTTCCGGCGGGTGCTGTGGACCGGTGAGCACACCCAGTTGGTCATCATGACCATCCCCGCCGGTGGCGAGATCGGCGAGGAGGTGCACGAGGGCATCGACCAGATCCTGACGTTCGTCAGTGGCACCGGTGAGGCCCGGATCGCCGGTGAGAAGCGGGAGGTCGTCTCGGGCGACCTGGTCGTGGTGCCGGCGGGTACCAGGCACAACTTCGTCAACACGGGTCCCAACCCGCTGGTGCTGTACACCGTCTACGGCCCACCGGAGCACGCCGACCAGGCCGTGCACCGGACCAAGGAGGAGGCCGACGCGGCGGAGGCGGCGGGCGAGGACGAGCCACCGACCCAGTGATCGGGGCCGGGGTCTGATCCGGGCCGACGCGGGTACCCCCGGCGGGTGGAGCAGCAGCAGCCGCCGATCTCCGACTACGGGTTCCTCTCGGACTCCCGTTCCGGGGCGTTGGTCGGCAAGGACGGCTCGGTCGACTGGTGGTGCCCGCACCGGTTCGACGGGTCGTCCGTGTTCGCGCGGCTACTCGACCCGGGGGCTGGCCACTTCCGGCTGGCGCCGGTCGGTGTCGGCGGCCCGGGTTACCGGGTGGAGCGTGCGTACCTGCCGGACACGTTGGTGCTGCGGACGGTGCACCACACCCCGCACGGCAGCGTGGCGGTCGTCGACGCCCTCGCCGCGGAGATCGGCGCCCGCGCCCACGAGCTGGGCCAGAACTCGCCCGCCGTGCTGATCCGGGTGGTCCAGGGGCTGTCCGGCCGGGTGCGGATGGCGCTGGACTTCGCGCCCCGCCCGGAGTATGGCCTGCTCACGCCGTATCTGCACGAGCAGCCGGACGGCGGGGTGCTGGCCGGCGCCGGCCCCATCGTGCTGATGTTGCGGGCCGGGGGTTTGCACCTGCGGGCGGGCACCGACCGGGTGACCCACGAGTTCGAGGTCTCCGCCGGTCAGGTGATCGGGATGGACCTGGCCTTCGGCGAGGCGTACGGCGACCCGCCGGCCCGGGTGGACCCGCTGACCACCCTCGCCGAGACGACACAGGCGTGGCAGGCGTTCCGGGAGACGCACGGGTACTCCGGCCGCTACCCCGAACTCGTCACACACAGCTCGACGGTCCTGACCGGCCTCACGTACGCCCGCAGTGGCGCGGTCGCCGCCGCACTGACCTCCTCGCTGCCGGAGCGGATCGGCGGCGACCGGAACTACGACTACCGTTACTCCTGGTTGCGGGACTTCTCGTTGACGATGCGGGCGCTCTGGGTGGCGGCCTGCCCCGATGAGGTGTCCCGGCTGTTCGCCTGGGCGACCCGCTCGATCGGCCGGTTCGGTGACGAGCCCGTCCCGGTGCTCTTCGGGCTGGAGGGCGAGCGCGACATCTCCGAGCACCACTGTCCCCACCTGCGTGGATACCGTGGCAGCAGGCCCGTGCGGGTCGGCAACGACGCCTGGCGGCAGCGGCAGCTCGACGTGCCGGGTGAGGTGTTGTCCGCGGTGTGGCGCCTGCGCGACTACCTCGGCGCGACGTTCGAGGGCGAGTTGCGGGAGATGGTGTTCGGGCTGACCGAGCAGGTGGCCGCGACGTGGCACCTGCCGGACCGGGGCATCTGGGAGACCCGGGACGAGGAGCGGCACTACCTCTCGTCCAAGGTGGCCTGCTGGCTCACCATGGACCGGGCGGTGGGGCTCGCCGACCGGCTCGGCGACGGGGCCGACCCACGTCGCTGGGCCAAGATCCGCGACGAGATCCGCGACACCGTGCTGCGCGAGGGGTGGAACGACCGGATCGGGGCGTTCACCGGTGCGTTCGGCTCGGCGGAGCTGGACGCCTCGGTGCTCGCCATGCCGGTCACGCACTTCCTTCCGGCCACCGACCCGCGGATGCGCTCGACCATCGCGATGGTCGAGCGCGAGCTGGGCACCGAGGGCGGACTGCTGCGGCGGTGGGCGACCGACCCGGCTGGCTTCCTGCTGTGCTCGTTCTGGCTGGTGGAGTGCCTGGTGATGACGGGTGAGCAGCAGCGGGCCGAGGCGCTCTTCGAGCGGGTCGTCGGGTACTCCAACGACGTGGGGCTGTTCAGCGAGCAGATTGATCTGTCCACCGGGATGCAGCTCGGCAACACCCCGCAGGCGCTCTCCCACATCGGGCTGATCAATGCGGCCTGGCGGATCACCCAGCCAGACAGCTACTGATCGGTCGGCGTACCTTCCCGGCCGAAATCCTGCAACAGACCTGCAAACGCCAGACATTGACGCTGATGCGTGCGCGGTCCTAGCCTCGAAGGAGCGGGAAAGGCCTTTCCCCAGGTCTTTGACCCCGCTTCACCCCGCTCCGGATCCGGGCATCCGTCGGGGCGCGCACCGATCCCAGGCGATGGCAGCACGCCGTGCCGACCCGTCCCCGGGTGGACGGTCGAGGGATCGCCACCACATGCGTCAAGGAGGACAACTGTGCAGAAAAGACGACTCCCCGGCCGGCGACCACTACTGCTGGCGGTGGGCGCCGGCATGACCGTGGCGGCTCTCGCCGCCGGCATGACCTCGGCCTTCGCGGCCACCGTCTTCAGCGACGACTTCAACGACGGCAACACCTCCGGCTGGTCCAAGTCGGGCGGCACCTGGACGGTCGACGGCTCGGGTGTGGTCAACCAGTCGAACGCCGGCAGCGAGCTGGCCCGGCAGTTCGCTGGCCAGACCAGCTGGAGCAACTACTCCGTGCAGGCCCGGGTCAGGCCGGCGAGCTTCGGCTCGTCCAGCGCCCTGGTCGGATTGGCCGCCCGGTCCACCAGCAGCACCAAGATGTACCGGTTGGCCCTGCTCGGCTCCGGCCGGGCCGAGCTCCAGGCGGTCAATGGCAGCACCATCACGGCGATCGGCTCCGCGTCGCTGGGTATCGGCACCGGCACCTGGTACACCCTGCGGATCGAGGCCAGTGGCAGCACCATCCGCGGCTTCGTCAACGGCACGCAGATCGCCTCCGGCAGCAACAGCCTGACCAGCGCGGGCCGGATCGGCCTGGTCACCGCGTACGCCAGCGGTGGTTTCGACGACGTGACGGTCGACTCGGCCGGCGGTGGCACCCCGACCACGCCGCCGCCGAGCACGCCACCGCCCACCACGCCCGGCCCGACCACCCCGCCGCCCGCAGGCTGGCCGACGCCCACCAGCAGTGAGAAGGTGGACGCCACGATCGCGGTCTCGGGCACCTTCGACGGTGGGCTCAAGCGCTACTACGGCATCGGTGACGGCGGGCAGAGCGAGAGCCAGGATCCGATGTTCGTGCTGGCCGCCGGCGCCACCCTGCGCAACGTGATCATCGGTGCGCCGGCCGGCGACGGCGTGCACTGCGAGGGCAACTGCACCCTGATCAACGTCTGGTGGGAGGACGTGGGTGAGGACGCGGCCACCTTCCGCGGCGGCACCACGTACACCGTCGACGGCGGCGGCGCCCGGTCCGCCAGCGACAAGGTCTTCCAGCACAACGGCTCGGGCACCGTCACCATCAGGAACTTCCGGGTGGAGAACGCCGGGAAGCTCTACCGGGCCTGTGGCAACTGCTCCACGTCGTACCAGCGGCACGTGGTGATCGACAACGTGATCGTCCGGAACACCGACGCGATCGCCGGCATCAACACCAACTGGGGCGACACCGCCCGGTTCAGCCGGATCACCATCGTGGGCGACCCGGATCGGGAGACCTCGATCTGTGTGAAGTACCAGGGTGTGCCGAAGGGCGACGAGCCAATCGAGATCGGAGAGGGCGCCGACGGCGTCAACTGCCTCTACGCACCCTCCGACATCACCTACCAGTAGGCCGGTGCGACAGCACCCCGCGGACCGCGTGGCCCGCGGGGTGCCCGCCGCGTCACACCACCACGGGTACGCGCGAGACGTCGACCGTGTCCGGGTACTTCAGCCCGGCGCCGGTGTTGAGCACCACCACCCGCTCGCCCGCCCGGATCCACCCCCCGGCGCGCAGTTGCCGCGCCGCGGTCAGGCAGGCCGCGCCCTCCGGGCAGAGCAGCAGCCCCTCCCTGGCGCCGAAGTCCCGTAGGTCGGCCAGGATGTCCGCGTCGTCGACGGCGACGGCGGTGCCGGCGGACTCCCGCAGCGCCGCCAGGATCAGCTCGTCGCCCAGCGGTGCCGGCACGGTGATCCCGAACGCCACCGTGTGCGCGTCCGCCCACGGCTCGGCCCGATCGTCGCCAGCCGCGAACGCTCGCACGATCGGCGCGCAGCCGGTCGACTGCACCGCCACCAGCCGAGGCAGCTTGTCGCCGATCCAACCCAGCTCGCGCAGCTCGTGCAGCGCCTTGTGGATGCCGATCAGGCCGACCCCGCCGCCTGTCGGGTAGATGATCACGTCGGGCACCTGCCAGCCGAGCTGCTCGACGATCTCGTACCCCATCGTCTTCTTGCCCTCGAGCCGGTAGGGCTCGCGCAGCGTGCCGGCGTCGAAGATGGCCCCGTTCGACTCCGCGACCAACTCGGCCACCCGCCGACCGGCGTCGCTGATCAGCCCGTCGATCAGTCGCAGGTCGGCCCCGGCGGCGACGCACTCGCGCCGGCAGATGCTCGGCGCCTCCAGCGGCATGACGATGGTCGCACCCATCCCGGCCCGCGCGGCGTACGTGGCCCAGGCCGACCCGGCGTTGCCGTTGGTGGGCATCGCGATCCGCTGGACGCCCAGCTCACGGGCCCGGCTCACGCCGACCGCCGCGCCACGCGCCTTGAACGAACCAGTCGGGATCAACCCCTCGTCCTTGACCATCAGGTCCGCGATGCCGATCTCGGCGCCGTACGCCGGGGCGCGCAGCAGCGGCGTCCAGCCCTCACCGAGCGTCGTGACGTGCCGTGGGTCGCCGACCGGCAGCAGCTCCCGGTAGCGCCACAGGTCCGCCGGGCGCAGCGGGAAGCGTTCGGGGGTGACCGCCTTCGCCACGGCCGGGAGGTCGTAGCGGGCCAGCAGAGGGGAGCCGCACTCGCAGAGGTTCTGCAACACCTCGGCCGGGTACTCCCGGCCACAGCGTGGGCAGTCCAGGTGGGTCAGGTACACGTCGCTCCTCGCCGTCAGACCGCGTCGATGCTCAGCCAGCGCCGGCTGCGCCGCCCCGGCTCGTAGACCGAGTCCAGCCGTTTGGCGACCACACCCGGCAGGCCCTGTTCCCGCCCCGCACGCAGGGCCTCGTCGCCCGCGCCCGGGAACCACGGCGGAGTCTGCCAGTGCGTGCCGGCCAAGGCCAGCCCATCGAGCAGTTCCCGGCGTTGCGCGTACGGCACGTCGACGCTGCTCACGCCCTCGAGCCAGAGCAGGTCGACGACGAGGTACTGGGCACCTGCGGGGACTCGGCTGCCGCTGGTCGGACGGACCGGGCGGACGCGGCCGGCACCGTCGATGCGGACCAGCACACCGTCGAGCACCGCCTCGGTGGGCGCTAGCGCCTCGGCCATCGCGCGCAGCCACGGATACCCGCCGGTGATCTCCTCGTCGGTCTCGGAGAGCAGCCGCAACCGCCCGCCGGAGACGTACGCCATCGCCCGGACCCCGTCCCAGCGCAGCTCGTACCCCCACGCGGCGCGGTCACGGGGGAGCCCGGCGGCGGGCGTGGCGTGCATCGGGCGGACCAGGTCGGGCATCGGCGTCCAGCCTGGCGGAGCCGGGTCGGTGCGGCGGACCATCCAGTCCCGTCCTCCGGTCGCGAAGAGGACGTAGCGGCCGGCGGTCCGGTCACCGGAGAGCGTCACGATCACCTCGTCGTCGCGCCACTTCTCGCGCCGGTAGGTGCCCCGGTCGTGGATGACCATCCGGCCGCCGCCGTACTCGCCCGCGGGGATCTCGCCGGAGAAGTCGAGATATTCCATGGGGTGGTCCTCGGTGTGCACGGCGAGGTGGTTCCGGCCCGGGTCGCGGGGCAGGCCACGCGGCACCGCCCAGGACGCGAGCACCCCGTCGTGCTCCAGGCGCAGGTCCCAGTGCAGGCTGCGGGCGTGGTGCTGCTGGATGACGAAGCGTGCGGAGTCGCCGTCGGTGCTGGCCGCCGCGGGGCTCCGCTCCGGCACCGGCTCGGGCGTACGGGCGGCATCCCGCCGTCGCCGGTACTCCTCCAGCCGGTCCGTCACACCCCGCATTCTCCGGCAAACCGGACCAGCGCGCTGGATGCCGAGGTGTCCGGTTCGCTCGGCGGCCGGGCCCGTGGCGGGGTAGAACGGACCTCATGGACCTCACCGACCAGCCCGCCGCCCTCCTCCCCGGGGACGTCCGGATGCCCCTGCTCGGCTTCGGCACCTGGCAGGCCACCGGCCAGGCCGGTTACGAGTCGGTGCTGGCCGCGCTCGACACCGGCTACCGGCACCTCGACACGGCCACCCTGTACGGCAACGAGCGGGAGGTCGGCCGGGCGGTGCGGGAGAGTGGGGTGCGCCGGGAGGACGTCTTCATCACCACCAAGCTTCCGCCGGACCGGGTGGGCCGGGAGCGCGCGACGCTGGAGGCCAGCCTGGAGGCGCTCGGCGTCGACCAGGTGGACCTCTGGTTGATCCACTGGCCGCCGTCGTCGCCGACGGACAGCATCCCGCTGTGGCGGGAGCTGTTGGCGGCCCAGGACGAGAACCTCACCCGGGCGGTCGGGGTCAGCAACTACAGCACCGGGGAGATCGACGAGCTGATCCAGTCGACCGAGGAGAACCCGGCGGTCAACCAGATCCGGTGGAGCCCGGCGCTGTACGACCGGCAGCGGCACGCCGAGCACCGGGACCGGGGCGTGATGCTGGAGGGGTACAGCCCGTTCAAGACCAGCGACCTCAGCGATCCGGTGCTGACCAGGATCGCCACCGCGCACGGCGTCTCCCCGGCGCAGGTGGTGCTGCGTTGGCACATCGATCACGAGATCGTGGTGATCCCGAAGTCGGTGACCCCGGAGCGGATCGCGGCCAACTTCGACGTCTTCCACTTTTCCCTGACGGCGGAGGAGATGCGCGACATCGACGCGCTCGGCGACGCCTGAAACGGCGAATTCCTTCAGTGTGCGGTTGAGAACTGAAGGGTATCGACATCGACGCTCATGACGGTATAGCGTGCCCGTCATTACGTTCGTCGATCCGTTCGAACCCGCCGTCGCTGGAGGATCGCCATGGCCCGATCACCATCCATCCGTCTGCGCCGCCGCGGGGTGCTCGGCATCCCGGCCCTGGTGGCCGCCGCGCTGACCGTCGTCGCCCGACCCACCCCGGCGAGCGCCGCACCGAAGGCCGAGTGCCTCGCTGATCTGCTCCAGGACGCCTGATGGCGACGATCCCCTGGCTGGTGGACGTCCTGCGCGGGGCCGGCGTCCAGGTCGTCGTCGAGGGCGACTGGCTCAACCGGATGCGCCCGGGCTCCTTCGACCCCATCGGGGTGCTCTGGCACCACACCGCCTCGACCTCCAGCGCCAGCAACCCGCACCCGGCGCTCGGCATCTGCATCAACGGCCGGTCCGACCTGCCCGGCCCGCTCTGTCAGGCGCTCGTCGACTACCACGGTGTCTTCCACGTCATCTCCGCCGGTCGCTGCAACCACGCCGGGGTCAGCGGCGGCAGCGGGCCGATCCCGTCGGGGGACGGCAACACCCTCATGATCGGGTGGGAGATCGACTACAACGGCGTCAGCCAGGAGATGACGGCAGCGCAGTACAACGCGTCGATCGCCGCCACCGCCGCCGTGCTCGCCCGGCTCGGCCGGGACAGCAGCTACGCCCGGGGGCACCGGGAAACCAGCACCACCGGCAAGATCGACCCGTCCTTCATCGACCTGAACGTGATGCGCGCCGACGTGGCGGCGAAGATGGCCGGCGGCGGCACGGCCTGGTCCTCCACCGTGGACAACACCACCGCCGGTCGGTTCACCGCCAGCGCCAACTGGGGCGTGTCGTCGTACTCGGGGCAGCGGTACGGCACCGACTACCGGTACGCGGACCCGGTCGCCGCCAGCGACGTCGCGTGGTACCGGTTCAACGTCCCGGCCACCGCCACCTACCGGGTCGAGGCCTGGTGGCCGGCGAACTCCGGCTACAACAGCGCGGCCCCGTACATCGTCGCCACCAGCGCCGGCAACCAGACCGTCCACGTCGACCAACGCGCCACCGGCGGGCAGTGGCGCATCCTCGGCACGTTCACGCTGCCGGCCGGTGACGCCAACCGGGTGGGCGTGAGCCGGTGGAGCAACGCCACCGGCCTCGTCATCGCCGACGCCGTACGCCTCACCCGGGTCTGACCGGCTTTGGCTTGATCGACTCGACTTCGGTGAAGTCGGGGTGTTCTCAAGCACGGGATGCCCCGAAATCAAGGAACCCGAGGGGATCTCGGCAAGGGGGCGTGACCGGATGGTCACGCCCCCGCCTGTCGTGCGGTCAGGTGCGCGTGCAGGTGGCCCCGTTGAGCGAGAAGCTGGTCGGGGACGAGTACGACCCGCTCAACGTGCCCTGGTACCCGAAGCTGGCCGTGCCGCCGGGTGCGACCGACCCGTTGTGGCCGACGTTTCGGGCGGTCACCGTGGACCCGCTCTGGCTCACCGTGGCGTTCCAGGCGTTGGTGACCTGCTGCCCGCTGGGCAGGTTGTAGGTCAGCGTCCAGCCGTTCAGCGCGCTGGATCCGGTGTTGGTGATCTGCACGTCGGCGGTGAAGCCGTTGTTCCACGAGTTGGGCGTGTACTTCACCGCGCAACCCGCGCCACCCGGCGGCGGGGTGGTCGGCGGGGGCGTGGTGGGCGGCGGGGTGGTGGGTGGCGTGCCGCCACCGTTGACGGCGGCCGAGAACGAGGTCACCGCCAGGCCGACACCGCCCTGCCACGGCTCGAAGCCGGCCTGGATGCTGGTCAGGTACCAGGAGTTGGTGATCGCGCCCCGGTTACGGACGTCGTTGATGAAGTCCAGCACGCTGAAGTTCAGGCTGGAGATCGCCGACGGCGCGACGTACGAGATGACGTTGTTGGAGCCGTTGCTGCCCCGCCAGACCTCCCAGGTCCGGCCGGCCAGGGTCGTCGTGCCGACCACCGAGCCGATGGGCTGGATCTGGCCCTGCCGGTTGAGCCAGATCATGATCTCCATCTGGGCCACGCCGTCCCGCTTGGGCGTCGGGTCCAGCCAGATGTCGTACGACGCGTTGTAGGTGGCGCCGCTGACGTACCGGTAGCTGATGCTGCTGGTGGCGCTGCTGATCTGGCTCACCTGGATCGGCAGGTTCGTGCCGGGGGAGCAGTTGGTGTAGTGACAACCCAGGAAGATCGAGGGGTACGCGGTGGGCGCCCCGTTGGTGGGGGCGCTGCCGTTCTGGGTGGTGATCTCGAAGCCGGTGCTGGTGACGTTGATGCACTGCTGGGCGGTGGTGCCCCAACGGTTGTTCTGCACCACGTACCGGCTCTGGATCACGGTGGAGCCGTACTGTTCGCAGATCTGGGTGTCGGCGGAGGCGTTACCGCCGAGGGCCACGGCGACGAGCGAGCCGCCGAGCAGCAGGCCGGTCGCGAGCAAGGCCCGAAGTGGACGTTTCATGACGCTCCTTGACTGCGGCGCGTGCCGGGCGCCGGGATGGGGTCGGGGCAGGTGCGGGAGCGCTCCCACGCTCAACGACACATTTACATGTCTGAAACCCTTGCGCAACCGTCCGCGTCAAACTGGTGAATTGTGAGGATTGCCATCCACCGCCGGATGGGTATCCACGGACGACCAGCTAAGCGGCGCGCGCCGCCGACGAGGGGACCCGGGCAGGCCGATCGGGCTCTGGTGTGCACCGATCGCTCCGAGTAGCGTGTTGCCTCCAACGCGTGCCGCTCCCCCTCCGGAGGCGTACACCACCATGGGTGGCTCCCCCCTGCGCATCCTCGTCGTCGGCGCGGGCATCGCCGGTTTGGCCGTGGCCCGGGCGCTGCGCGTGGCGGGCTTCCGGCCGGATGTCACCGACAAGCTGCCACCGGGGGAGTCCACCGAGACCGGCCTCTACCTACCCGGCAACGCCGCCCGCGCGCTGCACCGGCTCGACCTGCACAACCCGGTCCGCCCGCTCGGGCAGGTGATCCGCCGGCAGCGGTTCTTCGACGCCGCCGGCGCGCAACTCTGTGAGGTCGACCTCGACGCCCTCTGGGCTGGCGTCGGCGAGTGCCGGGCGCTGCCCCGGGCCGACCTGCACCGGGTGCTGCTCAGCGGCGCGGGCGGCGCCGTCCGGCACGGCGCGGAGGTCCGCACCCTGGACCTGCTCCCAGGTGCCGTGGGCGTCACCTTCACCGACGGCACCACCACGGAGTACGACCTGGTCATCGGCGCTGACGGCCCGCGTTCCTCGGTGCGCGCGCTGGCCGCGCTCGGCGGCCCGCCGCGCCCGGTCGGGCAGGTGGTCTACCGGGCCGTGCTGCGCGACGGCCCACCGGTCACCGAGTGGACCGCCCTGCTCGGCCAGCGCTCCGGGTTCCTGATGGTGCCGATCGGCGCCGGACGGCTGCACCTCTACGCCGACGAGGCGGGCACCGAGGAGCCCGCCGACCCGCTGGCCCGGTTGCGTGAGCTCTTCGCCGACTACCAGGGCCTGGTGCCCGAGGTGTTGGCGGCACTCGACGAGGTGCACGTCGGCACCACCGACGAGGTGGAGTTGGGTCGCTGGCACCGGGGACGGGTGCTGCTGGTCGGCGACGCCGCGCACGCCACCGCGCCGACGCTGTCCCAGGGCGCGGCCATGGCCCTGGAGGATGCCGTGGTGCTGGCCGAGTCGCTGCGCGCGGCGGGCAGCGTGGAGGCGGCCCTCGTGGCGTACGAGAGTCGTCGCCGTCCGCGTACCCGCTGGGTGCGGGACCGGACCCGGGACCGCAACCGCACCAGGGACGTGCCGCCGGCGCTGCGGGACCCGCTGCTGCGCGGACGCGGCGGCCGGATCTTCGGGGAGCACTACCGACTCCTGCTCGGCCCGCTGTAGGCCCGTTGTAGATCGTGTCACGCCACCCCATGCGGCGCTGCGACCTGCCGGGGACTATCCTCCTTGCGGATGACGGCCCGCCGATAACCAGCGTGTGCCGAGCGGGACAACCGAGAACCGGAGGCCACTCGTGACCACCGTCGCACCCAAGCCGGTCGTGACCCGGCCCTGGCCGGTCCGGGAGCCGGTCAAGGGGTCGGCCATCGCGCGGCTGCTGCGAACCACGGACGCGAAGCAAATCGGGATCATGTACATGATCACCGCGTTCGCGTTCTTCATGATCGGTGGCCTGATGGCCCTGATCATGCGGGCTGAGCTGGCCCGACCGGGGCTGCAGTTCCTGTCGCCCGAGCAGTACAACCAGCTCTTCACCATGCACGGCACGATCATGCTGCTGTTCTTCGCGACGCCGATCGTGTTCGCGTTCGCGAACTACATCGTGCCGATCCAGATCGGCGCACCCGACGTCTCCTTCCCGCGGCTGAACAGCTTCGCCTACTGGCTGTACCTGTTCGGCGGCACGATGGCGACCGCCGGCTTCATCACCCCCGGTGGTGCCGCCGACTTCGGCTGGTTCGCGTACGCGCCGCTGAGCAGCGTCGAGCACTCGCCCGGCGTCGGCGCCAACATGTGGATCATGGGCTTGGCCATCTCCGGCCTGGGCACCATCCTCGGCGCGGTGAACATGATCACCACCGTGCTGACGCTGCGCGCGCCCGGCATGACCATGTTCCGGATGCCGATCTTCACCTGGAACATCCTGGTCACCAGCCTGCTGGTGATCCTGGTCTTCCCGCTGCTGGCCGCCGCGCTCTTCGCGCTGGCCGCGGACCGCATCCTCGGCGCCCACGTGTACGACCCGGCGACCGGTGGGCCGATGCTCTGGCAGCACCTGTTCTGGTTCTTCGGGCACCCCGAGGTCTACATCGTCGCGCTGCCGTTCTTCGGCATCATCAGCGAGGTCATCCCGGTCTTCTCCCGCAAGCCGATCTTCGGCTACAAGGGTCTGGTCGCCGCGACCGTCGCGATCGCCGCGCTCTCGATGAGCGTCTGGGCGCACCACATGTTCGCCACGGGCCAGGTGCTGCTGCCGTTCTTCAGCTTCCTGAGCTACCTGATCGCCGTGCCCACCGGCATGAAGTTCTTCAACTGGATCGGCACCATGTGGCGGGGCCAGATCAGCTTCGAGACGCCCATGCTCTGGGCGGTCGGCTTCCTGGTCACCTTCCTCTTCGGTGGTCTCACCGGTGTGCTGCTGGCCAGCCCGCCGATCGACTTCCACGTGTCCGACTCGTACTTCGTGGTGGCGCACTTCCACTACGTGCTCTTCGGCACCATCGTGTTCGCGGTCTTCGCCGGCATCTACTTCTGGTTCCCGAAGATGTTCGGCCGGATGCTCGACGAGCGGCTGGGCAAGGTGCACTTCTGGCTCACCATGATCGGCTTCCACACCACGTTCCTGGTGCAGCACTGGCTCGGCAACGAGGGCATGCCCCGCCGGTACGCCGACTACCTGCCCAGCGACGGCTTCACCACGCTGAACATGATCTCCACGATCGGCGCGTTCATCACCGGTATCTCCACGCTGCCGTTCATCTACAACTGCTGGAAGTCGTACAAGACCGGCCCGGTGGTCGAGGTGAACGACCCCTGGGGTCACGGCAACTCGCTGGAGTGGGCGACGAGCAGCCCGCCGCCGCTGCGCAACTTCGACCGGATGCCCCGGATCCGCTCCGAGCGGCCGGCGTTCGACGCGAAGTTCCCGGAGCTGGCTGCTGGCGGCCAGAGCCTGGCCGGGCCGCCGGAGGGCGGTGCCAAGCCGCTCACCAGCGAGTCGGACGGTGGAGCCAGCTACCGCGAGGACACCGCAAGCGACATCGATCGGCACTGACGCTCCAGCTCAGCAGTACGACGGGCGCCGCCTCCGGGACCACCGGGAGCGGCGCCCGTCGCCGTGTCCGGTGGCTGCCCGGTTCGACGTCGATCGGGCCTGGTCCCAGGCAGGTGCCCGCCCATCGACCGGCTGACCCTGTGGGATGGCGCGTCGACGGCGCGGCAACCGTCATGGGGGCGAGCCGGTCGGCACATGTACCGATGGCGGTGATACCTGTGGGTCATCAAAATGACCCACAGGTATCACGCTCTCCGGAGACATGGCCCGGGCCCGGGCCAGGCTGCTCTGCTCGCCCTCCGGCCCTGGCTGGTCACCAAGCCCGGCTCGGCGGCCGAGCGGTCAGCCGTCAGCGGGTGGCGGGGGTGAGGTCCGCCTCGACGGGCGCGGGTAGGGCGGGGCCGTCGTCCTTGCGGCGGCGGCGCAGCTCGATCGGAAGCACCACCAGGGTGACCAGTGCGCCGAGCGCACCGGTCACCACGAAGCCCCAGAGCGGCGCGCTGGCGTCGATCACCGCGCCGGCGAGTGGCGCGCCGACCGCGATGCCGACGGTGACCGCCGACCCGTGCAGGCCCATCGCCTCACCGCGTACCTCGGCTGGGACCAGGCGGCTGACCGCGTCGGAGGAGGCCGCGATGGTCGGCGCGCAGAGCGCGCCGGCTGGGATCAGCGCCAGGCACAGCAGCCACCAGTGCGCACCGCCCAGCCCGACCGGGATGGTGCACAGGGCGAGGGCGGCGGTCAGCGCCAGTGGGGAGAACGAGCGGTGGACGGCTCCGTAGGCGAAGCCGCCGGCCAGCGAGGCCACCGCCCAGATGGCCAGCACCGCGCCGGTCCAGCCGACCTCGCCGCTGGCCCGCAGTACGGCGACCACCGCCACGTCGGTGCCGCCGAGCACCAGGGTCGCGGCGGCGCTGAGCGCCAGCACGGCGAGCAGTCGGGGTGTCAGCCACTCCCGGCGAGACACCCGACGCTGTGGCCCGGTGGACTCGGCGGCACCGCGGATCGGTGGGTTGACCAGCCACAGGCCGATCCCGGCGGCGACGATGCCGCCGCCGACCAGGTACATGGTGGTCTGCGCGGAGATCGCGGTGACCAGGGCCACAGCCAACGCCGGGCCGATCATGAAGGACAGCTCCACCGACATCGAGTCCAGCGCGTACGCCGGGCGGCGTTGGTCCTCCGGAACCAGCGCGGCGATCGACTGACGGACCACGGAGAAGATGGGCAGGGCCAGGGAGCCGGCCACGAAGGCGGCCGGCAGCAGCAGGTGGTACGGCAGTGAAGGCGCGGCGGACCAGAAGATCGCCTCGGCGATCCCGGTCAGCACCAGGACCGGGCGCAGGCCACGCCGGTCCACCAGTCGGCCGAGCAGCGGCCCGCCGATCGCCGCACCCACGGTGACAGCCGCGCCCACCAGGCCAGCGGCTCCGTAGCCCCGATCGAGGTCGAGCACCACGTGGAAGGTCAGCGTCACCCCGGTCGCGGTGAGCGGAATACGGGCGAGGACCGCGACCAGCAGCAGCGACCGTAGGCCGGGCAGGGCGAGCGCCTGCCGGTAAGGCTTCATGTTCACGTTGGTCCGTACCTCCGGCGACATCCTCGACCGGCGCCGGGCCGATGGCCAACCTTTTATCGCGTCATGCGGCCCTGATCACAGGCTCACCGTGCAGGGTCACCCCGGCGCCGTCCATCGCCCGTAGTGCCGCGTCGGTGGTCGACGGGGCGACGGCGGCGGTCAACTCGAGCAGCACGGTGGTGGTGAAACCCTCCCGGGCGGCGTCCAGCGCGGTCGCCCGGACGCAGTGGTCGGTGGCGATGCCGACCAGGTCGACCCGGTCCACGTCGTGCCGGCGCAGCCAGTCGGCCAGGCACTCGCCGTCGTCGGCATGCCCCTCGAACCCGGAGTACGCCGCCGCGTGCTCGCCCTTGTGGAAGATCGCCTCGACCCGACCGGTGTCCAGCTCAGGGTGGAACTCCGAACCGCTGGTGCCCACCACGCAGTGTCGTGGCCAGGAATCCACGAAGTCCGGCGGATCGCCGAAGTGCGCGCCCGGGTCGACGTGGTAGTCCTTGGTGGCGACCACGTGCGCCCACCGGTCCGGCTCGGAGGCCAGCAGCCGGGAGATGCCCGCGGCCACCCCCGCGCCGCCGGCGACGGCCAGCGAGCCGCCCTCGCAGAAATCGTTCTGCACGTCCACGATGATCAGCGCGTTGGCCATCGGGTTTCCCTCTCCTCATGGTCGATGTGCGGCGGTCTCGATGAGTTCAGTCGGCGGGTACGACGGTGACTGGTACAGCCGGGTCGCCGGCCGAGAGCTTCAGCCCCTCCCACGGAATGGAGATCAGGCATTCGCGCAGGTGCTCCCGTGACTCGTCGAGGGTGGGCAGCGACGCCAGCTCGCCGGCGACCACGAACGAGTGCTGGAGCATGCGGTCGTTGGGCTGCCGGTCCGGTACGCCCTGCGGGACGATGATCTCCTCGGTGGCGGTGCCGGTCGGCTTGTGCCGGCGGACCGCGACCTTCCGGCCGCCGATGGTCGCCTTGTGCTCGGAGCGCTTCACCACCGGCCGTCCCTCGACCTCGACGAGCTTGTAGACCAACCCGACGGTCGGCGCTCCGGAGCCGGTGACCACGGCCGTGCCGGCGCCGTACATGTCCACCGGTTCGGCGGCCAGCGCGGCGATCGAGTACTCGTCCAGGTCACCCGAAACGATGATCTTGGTCTCGGTGGCACCCAACGAGTCGAGCAACTCCCGGGACTGCTGCGCGATGACGGCCAGGTCGCCCGAGTCGATCCGTACCGCCCGCAGCTCCGGCCCGGCCACCGCGATCGCGTTGCGGATGCCCTGGCTGATGTCGTACGTGTCGACCAGCAGCGTGGTGTCCTTGCCCAGCGTGGCGACCTGCGAGGCGAACGCCGCCCGCTCGTCGTCGTGCAGCAGGGTGAACGCGTGCGCGGCCGTGCCCGCCGTCGGGATGCCGTACCGCGCACCGGCGGCGAGGTTGGACGTGAACCGGAACCCGGCCAGGTACGCGGCCCGCGCCGCGGCCACCGCCGCCTCCTCGTGTGCCCGACGCGACCCCATCTCGATCAGCGTCCGGCCACGCGCCGCGGTCACCATCCGAGCTGCCGCGGCTGCCACCGCGCTGTCATGGTTGAGCACCGAGAGCACCAGCGTCTCCAGCACCACACACTCGGCGAAGCCGCCGGAGACGGTGAGGATGGGCGAACCGGGGAAGAACAGCTCGCCCTCGGCGTACCCGTCGATGTCGCCGGTGAAGCGGTAGTCGGTGAGCCACGCCGCCGCCGTCTCGTCCACGACGCCGGTTCGGCGCAGGAAGTCCACCTCTGCGGCGTCGAACCGGAAGTCGCGGATCAGCTCGATCAGCCGGGCCGTGCCGGCGACCACGCCGTACCGGCGACCGGTCGGCAACCGGCGGCTGAACACCTCGAAGACGCACCGGCGGTCGGCGGTGCCGTCCTTCAGCGCCGCGCTGACCATGGTCAGCTCGTAGTGGTCGGTCAGCAGCGCGGGGCGGTGGGTGCTCACCACCCCAGCCTAAGGTTCAGCCCGCGTCGCCACCGTCGTGGCCCGGGATCGAGCGCAGCGCGGCCCACAACTCGGCCCGGCCGGTCACGCCGAGCTTGGCGTAGATCCGCTGGAGGTGGTTCTCCACCGTGCGCGCCGAGAGGTAGAGCCGCTCCGCGATGGCCCGGCTGGGCGCACCGTGCGCGGCGAGGCGGGCCACCTGCCACTCCCGTTCGGTGAGCACCGGTGCACCCGCCTGCAGCGCCGGTGTCCGGATCAGGTCGCAGCGCCCGAGTAGCCCGGCCAGGCGCTCCCGGGCCTCGCTGGCCGCCGTCGAGTGCTGCTCGCGCAACCGCCGCACGGCCTGGGAGGTGGCCTCGGCCGCGTACACGGTCAGCTCCAGCGCGGCGTAGTCGTCGGCGACCGCGAGCAGGTCCGTGGTGGAGTCGGTCACCGCGGCGCGGGCGTGCCGGGCCAGCAGCGGCGGCAGCACCCCGTCGACCCGCTCGGAAAGCTCGGCGAGGCGCTGCGCGACGGTGCGCCGGCCGCCATCGAAGCACGTGGGACCGACCGCCATGCCGGCCTGCTCCAGCCGGACGAGATCGTGCAGGACGTGCACCTCGTGCCCGGCGAAGCCGTCCGAGCGCAGCCGGTCCACCAGGTCGCTGAGCTGCTTGACCGCACCCGGGAGGTCGCCCGACGCGGCGAGCGCCGCTCCCCGGGCCTGCTCCAACCACGGGTAGAGCACCGCCATGCCCGGTGCGTGGGTGCGGTCCGCTTCGGCCATCGCCGCGGCCGCCTGCGCGGCGTCACCGCGCAGCGCCGCCGACTGGGCGCGCTCGGCCTGGGCCAGACCGGCGTAGACCCGGCTGGTGGCCAGCACCGCGCAGGCACCCAGGGAGGCCCGCATGGCCGCGTCGCTCTGCCCGCGCAGCCGGGCCGCGTACGCCTGGAGGATGGCCAGGTAGCCGGTGCCGAGCCGGAAGTCACCGGCCCCGGCGAGGTCGGCGAACTCGTCGGCCACGATCGCGTCGATCCCGGCCAGGTCGCCGGTGAGCATGAGCTTGGTGCCCCGGGCGAGCTCCAGGGCCAACTGCAGGTACGGCATGTCGTTGCGCCAGTTGGCTGCGGCGGAGTGCACCTGGGCGATGGCCGTGCCGCTGTGGGTCAGCTGGCCCTGCGCGGCCTGGACGTACGCGATGGTGCAGCGGGCCAGTTCGCGGGCGGCGACGCCGGCCGCCGGTCGGTCCAGGACGCGCTGGCTGAGCCGCACGGCAGCGGTCGTGTCCAGTCGGTGCAGCCGCATGATCGCCTCGAAGGCGTGCACCCGGGCCCGGTCGGCAGAGTCGCTGAGCTGCTCGACCCGGCTCGCGATCTCCTCCACTGTGGACTCTCGGCTCAGCCCCCAGTAGCTGACCATCCCCCGCACGGTCAGCCAGCGGCAGAGTCGCCGCTCGTCGCCGGGCTCGGGGGTCACCGCGTCGAGGACGTCGATCGCCTCGTCGGGTCGGTCGGCGAACATCAGGATGGTGGCCAGCAGCTCCGCCGCGTCGGAACCACCGTCGGCGTCCAGCGCGGCACGCGCCAGGCGGGTCGCCAACGGCACGTCGTAGCGGGTGAACGCCTGCACCGCGGCGTCCACCAGCAAGGCCGGATCCTGTGCGGTGCCCGAGTCGAGTCGCCAGACCGCGACCCGCAGCAGGTCGTCGCGACGGCGCTTGCCGACCTGCTCGAGCAGCTCCGCGAGGTGTGCCTGGAGCCGGCGGGTGCGGCTGACCGGGCAGCGGCGGCGCATCACCTCGCCGTAGAGCGGGTGGGCCAACCGGACGTTGGTCCGCCGGTCGTGCTGGACCACGGTGATCAGCCCACGTTCCTCGGCCGTCTCCACGTCTGCCTGCTCGGCGGCCTGTTTCAACAGGTGCAGGCCGAGTGGTTCGCCGAACGCCACCAGCTCGACGACCGCGCGGACGCCGTCGGTGAGCTTCCCGACCCGGGTGTCGATCAGGTCGGTCAGGTTGGGTGCCAGCTCCAGTCGCCCGGTCCACTTCCAGATCCCGTAGGTGCGCTTCAACTCCGCGCTGCCGTTGGCGGCGTGCACCAGCTCCCGCAGGAGCAACGGGTTGCCTGCCGACAGCTGGCCGAGCCGGTCGGCGGAACCGGCGTCGACCGGGCCGCCCAGCATCGCCGCCAGCAGGCCAGCGGTCTCCGCCTGTGGCATCGGGGTCAGCTCGACGTGCTCGACCAGGTCGTCGGTCCAGAGTGCCCGGATCGGCAGCGGGATCTGCTCGCCGTCGCGCAGGGTGCCGACCACAGTGGCATTCTCCGCGCGGGCGACCAGGTGCACGAGCGCCGCCGAGGGTGGATCGAGCAGGTGGGCGTCGTCGATGGCGAGCACGATCCGCCGGCCGGCAGCCTGCTGCTGCAACAGGTTGAGCGCCCAACGCAGGATGCCGGCGGGGGAGAGGCCCTGGGGTTGCTCGGTGGGAAGGACCTGCACCAGCCCGCCGAACGGCAGCGCGGCGGTGGTGGCGCTCGCCGCGATGGACCAGATCGCGAACCGGTCGGTGGGCAACGTGTTGACGCCCTCGCGCAGCAACCGGCTCTTGCCGATGCCCGCGCTGCCGCTGAAGAAGAGCCCTCGGCCCGCCTCGCCGGTCACCGCCGCCAGCAGGCGGTTCAGCTCGTCGGTCCGGCCGACGAACTTCCATGGACTCATCCGCGCAGCATATCGATCGAAAGCCGTCCGCGCCCGCACCGTCACCCAACGAAGTTGAGTAACCGCACAATTACCGGTGAGTATTCGAGATGTTCCGCCCGGCCGTCGGCCCGCCCGTACTCTTCCGGCATCCGGTTTCCTTCGCCGGATTTTCCGCACGACCGGGACCCCGGTCACCTGCAACGGGAGGCCACCTGATGAAGCAGGGCCCTCTCCCCTCGGTCGACGCACCGGACGACATGACCGGCCCAACCGATGTGCCCGGTTGCGGCCCCCTGCCCACCCGGGTGGGCGTGACCGGCCCCGCCCCGGAGGAACCGCTCGGCGTGGTCGCCGTCGGCCCGGCCGGTGCCGAGCGGCGTGCCGTGCTCGCCACCCTGCTCGAGCTCGACCCGGTGATGCTCACCGTGCCGGCCGGCAGCTGGTTGGTCGTGCGCAACGCCAAGGTGTCCACCCGGGCGGCATTCGTGCCGGGCTACCGCCAGCCGCACTCGTACCGCGCCGACCGGGACGCCGCCGGCCCGGCGTTGGCCCGTCCGCCCCGGCGGGTCGAGCTGAGCGTGCCCGAGCCACTGCTGCGGCACTTCACTCTGATCGACATCCCGGACACCGCCACCCTCGGCGTGGCCGGCAACCGGGTGCTGCTCGACGCGGTGGGCCGGGCCGGCGCGTTGCTTTTCGTGATCGCCGCCGACCAGGCGTTCACGGCCGCTGAGCTGAACCTGCTCGCCGAGGTCGCCCCGACTCCGGTGGAGGTCGTTTTCGCGGTCACCCCTGGCGCGGCGGGTTGGGCCCCGCTGGCCGACGTCCCGGCGACTACGGAGGACGCGGGGGCGTCCGTCCCGCCGGTCGGCGGCGGCGCGACAGAGATGGACGCGGTCGCGGTGACCGTGGCGGCACACCGGGCCGCGCTGCTGGCGGCGGTGCCCGCGCTGGCCGGCGCGCGGTGGTTCCCGGTCGACGACGCCGACTCCGCCGCCGACCTGCGCCGAGCGCTGGTGGGCTGGTCGTCGCGTGAGGGGTTGCAGCGGGCCAGCGTCGACCCGCCGGTGCTGCCGGGCCAGCATGGCCGGGTTGCCGTGGCCGCCGACCCGGGTGACTGGTCCGAGCGGCTCGACCGGCAGACGCGCTCGTGTGCGCAGCGGATCCGCCAGCACCTCGCACTGGAGTTGGCGAACATCCACCTGCGGGCAGTTCAGGAGATCGTGTTCGGCGTCGGCTGCGCCGGCCTGCCGGACCTCCTGGACCGGGAGATGGCGGCGTTGTCGCTGTTGGCCACCGCGCAGTGCGACCAGGCGGTGCGGGGCATCGTGGCCGACGTCGCGGCCCGGGTGCTCGGCGCGCCGCCGGTCGAAGGCGTCCGTCGGCGCATCGCCACCGCCATGCAGTACGGCCTGGCCGATCACCGACCCGGCCATGAGCTGGACAAGGTGCTGCTGATCACGAGCACCGCCGGGGTGGCCGCGTTGACCGGCCTGGAGGCGATCGACGCCCTCGCCAACTATCCGACGGCGTCCCGCCACGAGGTCCTCCCGCCGGTCGCGGTGGCGCTCTCCGGCGGGTGCTGGCAGCAATGGCGTACGCCGGGCAACGACGACCACAACGCGGCACGGGCCTGGTCCCAGCGGGCGCTGCGGGAGGTTGAGCTGGGGTTGTCCCGGGAGGTCTCCCGACGGTTCGAGGTGATCCGCCTCTCGCTGGGCGCGGTTCTCTCCGATGCAGTCGATCACGGCATCCTGCTCGCCTGACCGCGTGGTCGTCCCCCGGTCCGGGTCCGCCCCGCACCGCGCGTCCGATGACGTCCGGGACGGGTCAGGGGCACCCGGGGTGGGCGATCCACGCCGGGCCGGCGTTCCGGTTCCTCGGTTCCGGGAAACCGGTGGCACGATGGGGGGCATGGCGGCTCCGCAGGTTGCACCGGTCGAGACGCCGGCCACTGACGAGGTGCCGGCGTCCGACCGGCAGTGGGTGACGATCGTGTGGGACGACCCGGTCAATCTGATGACGTACGTGACCTGGGTCTTCCAGAAGCTTTTCGGCTACAGCCGGGAGAGGGCCGAGCAGCTGATGCTGGACGTGCACCACAAGGGTCGAGCCGTGGTTTCCACCGGTGCCCGGGAGCGGATGGAGCACGACGCGTCGCAGCTGCACGCGTACGGGCTGTGGGCGACGGTGGACCGCTCGTGAGCGCGAGGAGTGAGCTGGTTCCGCGATCTCCGCGGTCGCGAACGGGGCAGGCATCGTGAGCATGTTCCGCCGCCAGGCCGGCCGCTACGTCGCCACCTTCGCCGTCGACGAGGTGCGGGTGTTGCGCAAGGTCGCCTCAGAGGTGGTCGGCCTGCTCACCGATGGCTTCGACCACACCGACCCGGTCGTTGGTCGGCTCTTTCCGGCGGTCTACCCGCAGGATGCTTCCGGCACCGCCGAGTTCCGCCGATACACCGAGGGCGACCTGAAGACCGCGAAGATCGATCAGGCGGGGGCGATCCTCGCCGCGCTCCCCGACGACGCCGGTGGTGAGGTGCGGCTGGACGCCGAGGCGGCGGAGGCGTGGTTGCGGGCACTGAACGACGCCCGGCTGGCGATGGGCGTCCGGCTGGAGATCAAGGACGGCACGGACCTGGGTGAGGAGTTGGACGACGCGGTCGCTGAGGACCCGGCCTCCAGCCGGGTGTTCCAGCTTTCGGTCTACGCCTACCTCGGGTATCTGCAGGAGTCGCTGCTCAACGCCTTGATCGATTAACCGTGACCCGCACCACTTCGGCCCGTGCGCTCCAGGCGTTAGGCTGGTGCTCGTGCTGAGCATCGACCGGTCGATCATCGACGCGATCGTCGCCCACGCGCGCCGGGACCACCCCGACGAGGCGTGCGGTGTGGTCGCTGGCCCCGTCGGCAGCGACACCCCGACCCGGCACATCCCGATGGACAACGCCGCGCGATCGATGACCTTCTACGAGTTCGACTCGATGGAGCACCTGCGGGTGTGGCGGGAGATGGACGACCGGGACGAGGAGCCCGTGGTCATCTATCACTCGCACACCGCCACCGAGGCGTACCCGTCGCGGACAGATGTGTCCTTCGCTGGTGAGCCGGGCGCGCATTACCTGCTCGTCTCGACCCGCGAGCCCGACTCGGAGGAGATCCGGTCCTTCCGGATCGTCGACGGCGTGGTCACCGAGGAGCCGGTCCGGGTCGTGGAGGCCGTTGTCGACCCGCACGCCGTCCAGTCCTACATGTTCGGGCAGAGCCCGGCGACGGTCGACTACGAGTGTTCCGGCCGCTGACCCGTCAGCGTCCGCACCCGTCTCGTCCCGTCACCGTAGGCACACCTGATCGAGGAGCTCGACATCATGGCCATTGAAGTTCGCATCCCCACCATCCTGCGCAGCTACACCGGCGGCGCCAAGGTCGTCGACGGCACCGGCGACACCCTCGCCGACCTGCTCACCGACCTGGACTCCCGGCACGGCGGCCTGCGCGACCGGTTGATCACCGAGGCTGGCACCCTGCACCGCTTCGTCAACGTCTACGTCAACGACGAGGACGTCCGTTTCCTCGGCGCGCTGGACGCCAAGGTCTCCGACGGCGACAGTGTCACGATCCTGCCGGCCGTGGCCGGCGGCGCGTTCGGCTTCGCCGCCGCCGCGGCGATCAGCTCGCACAGCGCCGCCGTCGCGGCTCGCTGAGGTCGGCCGCCATGGCGCGGTACGAAAGCCTGCTCGACGCCTGTGGGGGCACGCCGCTGGTCGGCCTGCCCCGGCTCTCACCGACGGTGCCCGACGGTGCCCCGCCGGTGCGGCTCTGGGCCAAGCTGGAGGACCGGAACCCCACCGGCAGCATCAAGGACCGCGCGGCGCTGTTCATGGTCCGCGCGGCGGAGGAGGCCGGTCGACTCCGGACGGGTGACACCATCCTCGAGCCGACCAGTGGCAACACCGGCATCTCGTTGGCGATGGTGGCCAAGCTGCGCGGCTACCGGCTGGTCTGCGTGATGCCGGAGAACGTCTCCACCGAGCGGGTCCAGTTGCTCCGGATGTACGGGGCCGAGATCATCTTTTCGCCGGCGGCGGGTGGCTCCAACCAGGCGGTCGCCACCGCCAAGCAGATCTCGGCCGAGCACCCCGACTGGGTGATGCTCTACCAGTACGGCAACGAGGCGAACGCGCGGGCGCACTACGAGACGACCGGGCCGGAGTTGCTGCACGACCTGCCCACCATCACGCACTTCGTGGCCGGGCTGGGCACCACCGGCACCCTGATGGGCACCGGGCGCTACCTGCGGGAGAAGGTCGACGGCATTCAGATCGTGGCCGCCGAGCCGCGCTATGGCGAGTTGGTCTACGGCCTGCGCAACATCGACGAGGGGTACGTGCCGGAGCTCTACGACGCCTCGGTGCTCTCCCGGCGTTTCTCGGTCGGCACCCGGGACGCGGTGCTGCGCACCCGCCAACTCGTGGAGGTGGAGGGCATCTTCGCCGGCTTCTCCACCGGTGCCATCCTGCACGCCGCGCTCGCGGTGGCGCACGAGGCGGTCCGTGCCGGCCGCCGAGCCGACGTGGCCTTCGTGGTCTGCGACGGCGGCTGGAAGTACCTGTCCACCGGCGCGTACGGCGGCACGCTGGCCGATGCCGAGGACGCCCTGGAGGGGCAGCTCTGGGCCTGACCGAAAATGGTCTTCCCGTACGGGCCGTCGACGTGTGTCGACGGCCCGTACGCTGCCCGCGGTACCGTGAGCGGGTGTCACGTTCGTGACAACTTCCGTTGGATGATTCTTGCTGCCGGGTACCCCGGCGTAGGCTGCGCAGCGTGACGTGCGCGTCGGTAGAGATCATGGCTGGGGCGGCGGCCGGCATGGATACTACTGACAGTGACAGCGAGACAACTCGATGCGACTGACCGTTCTTGGCTGCGCCGGCAGTTTTCCCGGCCCCGAGTCGCCGTGCTCGGCCTACCTCGTCGAGGCCGACGGCTTCCGGCTCCTGGTCGACTTCGGCTCAGGGTCGCTGTCCAGCCTCCAGCGGTACGCGGGGCTGCACGCCCCGGACGCGATCCTGCTGACCCACCTGCACTGCGATCACATCCTCGACGCCGTCACGTACGTGGTGGTCCGTCGGTACGCCCCGGACGGCCCCTACCCGGCGCTGCCGGTGTACGCGCCCTCCGGCGCCCCGGACCGGCTCAGCGCCGCGTACGGCGACGACGGCACGGTGGAAGACGTCTACCAGTTCTACGCCCTGCAGCCCGGCACCTTCCCGATCGGTCCGTTCACGGTCACCGTCGACCGGGTCAACCACCCCGTCGAGACGTACGGCGTGCGGCTGGAGCACGGCGGTCGGTCGCTGTGCTACTCGTCGGACACGGCGCCCTGCGACGCGTTGCTGCGGCTGGCCCAGAATGCTGACGTCTTCCTCTGCGAGGCCAGCTACCTCGACGGTGTGGACAATCCGCCGGATCTGCACCTGACCGGCCGGGAGGCCGGTGAGACGGCGACCAAGGCCGTGGTGGGACGACTGCTGCTCACCCATCTGGTGGCGGCCTGGGGCAGCGAGGCGCACACGTTGGAGTCCGCCGCCGCCGCGTACACCGGACCCATCGACGTGGTCCGCCCCGGCGCCAGCTACGACGTCTGACCCACCACGTCCCGGTTGGGGCGGGCCGGGGCGCGGTGTTGTGCCGTACTGTTCGCCGGCCGGTCAGCGGACGGTCGTCTGGCGCACCCGTGGCACCCGCACGGTGTGGGCATGCGGATCGCCATCGTGACCGAGTCGTTCCCACCGGACGTGAACGGCGTCGCGCACTCCGTGGTGCGGACGGCCGAGCACCTGCTTGACCAGGGCCACGAGCCGGTGGTCATCGCGCCCGCCCCGCCCGGTGCCGCCCGGCAGGGCATCGAGCGGTTGCCCTACCCCGTGGTGCGCATCCCCAGCGTGCCGCTGCCCCGGTACCAGGGCTTCCGGCTGGGTGTGCCGACCACCACCCGGTTGACCGGGGCGCTGTTGTCGGCGGCACCGGACGTGGTCCACCTGGCGAGCCCGTTCGTCCTCGGCGCACGGGCGGCCACGCTGGCCAGCCGGCACGGGCTGCCCACGGTCGCGGTCTACCAGACCGACGTGGCCGCGTACGCGCGGGCGTACCGGGTGAGCTGGGGCGAGGCGGCGGCCTGGCGCCGGATCCGGGAGATCCACAACTCGGCGCACCGCACTCTCGCCCCGTCCACCCGTGCCGCCGCCGACCTGATCGCCAACGGGGTGCAGCGGATCTGGCTGTGGCGCCGTGGTGTGGACGCCATCCGTTTCGATCCGGCCAAGCGTTGTGCAGCGCTGCGGGACCGGCTCGCACCCGGCGGCGAGCTGCTGGTCGGCTACGTCGGCCGGCTCGCCCCGGAGAAGCGGGTGGAGTTGTTGGCGGCGACCTCGCGGCTGCCCGGTGTGCGGGTGGTGGTGGCCGGCGACGGCCCGGCCCGCCGCCAGTTGGCCCGGGAACTGCCCGGGGTGACCTTCCTGGGCGTGCAGCACGGCGAGGACCTGGCCCGGCTGTACGCCAGCCTGGACCTGTTCGTGCACACCGGACCGCACGAGACGTTCGGCCAGACCATCCAGGAGGCGTTGGCGTCCGGGGTGCCGGTCGTGGCGCCGGCCAGCGGTGGCCCGGTCGACCTGATCGACCATGGTGTGACCGGGCTGCTGGTGGCGCCGAGCGACGGCGAGGCGCTGGCCACCGCCGTAGCCGACCTGGCCGGCGACGCCGACCGGCGGCGGGTCTACGGGCTGGCGGCCCGGATCGCGGTCAGTCGCCGTAGCTGGGCGGCCGTCGGCGACGAGCTGATCGGGCACTACCACGCGGTACGCGCCGTGGCCGCCACCGTTGGCCTGCCGGCCGCGTCGTGACCAGGGCTGCCGATGGGCTGCGGATCGTGCGGCTCGCCAACTTCGTGACGGCACGCTCCGGTGGCCTGCGCACCGCGCTGCGACACCTTGGCGAGGGCTACCGGGCGGCCGGACACGATCCGGTGCTGGTGATACCCGGCCAGAGGGCCGCCGACGACTCGTACCCGTGGGGGCGGGTGGTCACCCTGCCCGGCCCGGAGATGCCCGGCAGCGGCGGCTACCGGCTGCTGGCCGGTCGGCGCCGGTTGGCCCGGCTGCTCGCCGACCTGGAGCCCGACCGGTTGGAGGTCTCCGACCGGTCCTCACTGCGGTGGACGGGACGGTGGGCACGGGCGCACGGGGTGCCGTCGGTGATGGTGTCGCACGAGTCGCTGACCGGGTTGCTCGGTCAGTGGGGTGTGCCGGACGCGCTGCGCCGGCCGACCGCCGACCGGCTCAACCGGGCGACCAGCCGGGCGTACGACCGGATCGTCTGCACGACCAGGTGGGCGGCCGAGGAGTTCGACCGGATCGGCGCCGGCAACGTGGACCTGGTGCCGCTCGGGGTGGACCTGGACACCTTCCACCCGGACCGCGCCGACCCGTTGGTGCGCGAGCGGTACGCCGATGACAGCGAGTTGTTGCTGGTGCACTGCGCCCGGCTGTCCCCGGAGAAGCGGCCGGAGTTGGCCGTGCAGGCCCTCGCTGAGCTGCGTCGGAGGGGCGTCCCGGCGGTGTTGGTGATGGCCGGTGACGGCCCGCTGCGCGGTGCGCTGGCCCGTCGGGCGGCGGGGCTGCCGGTCACGTTCACCGGCTTCCTGCCGGACCGTGCCGCGGTGGCCGCGTTGCTGGCCAGCGCGGACGTGGTGCTGGCACCCGGCCCGGTGGAGACCTTCGGCCTCGCCGGGCTGGAGGCGCTGGCCGGTGGCACTCCGGTGGTGGTCAACGAGGCCAGCGCGCTGCCCGAGGTGGTCGGCTCGGCGGGGCTGGCCGCGTACGGCTCGGGGGAGTCGATGGCCGCGGCGGTGACCCGCCTGGCGGCCCGGCCGGAGGCGGAGCGGAGGCGGGCCGCCCGGGCCCGGGCCGAGGAGTTCGGGTGGCCCGCGGCGGTCGCTGGATTCCTCCGGGTGCACGCCGCGAACGTCTCCCGGGGCACCCCGAGCGAGGTGGGTCATCGCACCGCATAGGGTGCAGGCATGGCGCGACCTGACGGGCGAGGGCCCGATCAACTTCGACCGGTGACCCTGACCCGAGGCTGGAGCACGCATCCGGAGGGCTCGGTGCTCGTCGAGTTCGGCGGCACCCGGGTGCTCTGCACGGCGAGCGTCACCGAGGGGGTGCCCCGCTGGCGCAAGGGCTCCGGGCTCGGCTGGGTGACAGCCGAGTACGCGATGCTGCCCCGGGCCACCAACACCCGCTCCGACCGGGAGAGCGTCAAGGGCCGGGTCGGTGGACGCACACACGAGATCTCCCGGCTGATCGGGCGGAGCCTGCGGGCCAGCATCGACCTCAAGGCGCTCGGCGAGAACTCGGTGGTGCTCGACTGCGACGTGCTCCAGGCCGACGGCGGCACCCGGACCGCCGCGATCACCGGCGCCTACGTCGCGTTGCACGACGCGGTGGGCTGGCTGGCCGCCCGCAAGGCGTTGGCCGGCAAGCCGGAGAAGGTGATGCACCGGTCGGTGGCCGCGGTCAGCGTGGGGATCATCGCCGGTGAGGCGCGGCTCGACCTCTGCTACGAGGAGGACGTCGCCGCCGAGGTGGACATGAACGTGGTGTGCACCGGTGCGGGTGACTTCGTCGAGGTGCAGGGCACCGGCGAGGCGGGCGTGTTCGCCCGCGACCAGCTCGACAGCCTGCTCGACCTGGCCGTCGCCGGGTGCGCGGATCTGGCCGAAGCCCAGCGGAAGGCTCTCTCATGAACAAGGTCCTGCTGGCCACCCGCAACCGTAAGAAGCTCGTGGAACTCCAGCGGATCCTGGACGGGGCGCTCGGCGCGCACCGGATCGCCCTGCTCGGGCTGGACGACGTCGAGCAGTACGCGGAGCTGCCGGAGACCGGCCTGACCTTCGGCGAGAACGCGCTCATCAAGGCGCGGGAGGGGTGCCGTCAGAGCGGGCTGCCGACCATCGCCGACGACTCCGGGCTCGCGGTGGACGCGCTCAACGGGATGCCGGGTGTGTTCAGCGCCCGCTGGTCGGGCCAGCACGGCGACGACCGGGCCAACCTTCAGCTGGTGCTGGATCAGATCGCCGACGTGCCGGACGAGCAGCGGGCGGCCTCGTTCGTCTGCACGGTGGCGCTGGTGCTGCCCGGCGGCAAGGAGCATCTCGTCGACGGTCGGCAGTCCGGCCGGGTGCTGCGCGCTCCGCGCGGTGATGGCGGGTTCGGCTACGACCCGATCTTCCTCGGCGACGGGCAGGACCGGACCAACGCCGAGCTGACCCCGGCGGAGAAGGACGCGATCAGCCATCGCGGCAAGGCGCTGCGCGAGCTGGCGAAGTTGATCGCCAAGGTGCTGCCGCCCGCCGCCGCCTGAGGCTTAGCGGAGCGCCCGGGTGGGCATCACTTCGGCGGCATTACGGTTCGAGGATCGGCGTGCCAGTCTTGAAGAGTTCCAGCACGCCTCGTGGATGGACCGGTCTGGGGGAGACGGATGGCATGGGCCGGTAGGCGTCTCGGGCTCGTCGCGTTGACCGCTGGTGCGGCGCTCGTGGTGAGCACCGTTCTCGTGGTCACCTTGGGGACGACGACGCCGATCAAGGGGACGTCGGCGGGCGTGTGGGCGGAAAGGTCGATCACGCCGATGCCGTTCGTGAGCCCTTCCCGCGACAGCGGGAGTAACTTCGTCCATCCGGGCGTGCTGGTGACCAGCGATCAGCTGAACTTCGTCGCCGGCAAGATCCTGGCCGGCGAGGAGCCCTGGCATTCGGCGTGGCTCGCCACCCAGCGCAGTCGCTACGGGCAGTTGTCCTGGCAGGCGAGACCAGTCCCGACTGTGGACTGCGGCTTCTATTCGAGTCCCGACCGCGGATGCACCCAGGAAACCGAGGATGCCGTCGCCGCCTACACGCACGCCCTGCTGTGGTTCTTCACCCGGGATCGCCGACATGCCGAGAAGTCGATCGAGATCCTTGACGCCTGGTCTGGTGTCCTGAAACGACACACCAACACCAATGCGCCACTGCAGGCAGGTTGGTCGGGAGCATCGTTCGTACGAGCGGCGGAACTGATCAAGCACACCTACACCGATTGGCGGCCGGATCGGCTTGCCCGCGCGGAGCGAATGTTCCGGAACGTGTACCTGCCACTGGTGATGGGCGGGGTCAACCGGAATCGGGACGGCAACTGGGGCCTGATCATGTTGGACGCGGCGGTCGGCATCTCGGTGTTCCTCGATGACCGGGCCACCTTCCTGAAGGCAGTCGACACCTGGCGGCTGCGGCTGCGTGCGTACGTCTACCTGCGCAGCGACGGCCCGGTGCCGAAGGCGCCGCCCCGCGAACCGTTCACCAAGCCGCAGCTCGTCGAATACTGGGGAGGGCAGACCACGTTTGTGAACGGGCTCGCGCAGGAAACCTGCCGCGACTTCCTGCACACCGGTTGGGGCCTCGCCGCAGCGGCGCACGTCGCCGAGACCGCCTGGATCCAAGGGCTCGATCTGTATGACGAGGCACGCGAGCGGCTTACCGCGGCGATGGAGCTCCACGCTGGGTACGAGCTCGGTGATCCGGTACCGCCGTGGCTCTGCGGTGGACAGCTTGAGCTCGGGCTCTCGCCGTCACCCGAGATCGCCTATAACCACTATTCGACGAGGATGGGGTTCAGCCTGCCTCGGACCAGGGACCTGGTCGTGGGCCTGCGCCCCGCAAGCCCAGGCTTCTTCTTCGCCTCGGAAACCCTGACGCATGCCGGGAATCCACGCTGATCCAACCACTGCCACCCGGGACGCACTGCGACGAGTGGCGCTATACGATGGCCCGCGCCGCCGGGCTGCGGCGGTAGGGCCGACAGGCGTCCCCTTCCAGCCGGTAGTAGCGAGGAACAGTGACAGACTCGACGGACGGCCGTCGCGGGGCGCTACGCCCGGAGATCCAGGCATTGCGGGCGCTTGCCGTCCTGCTGGTGTTGTTGTTCCACTTCTGGCCCCACCGGATCCCCGGCGGCTACGTGGGCGTCGACGTCTTCTTCGCGATCAGTGGTTTCCTCATCACCGCGCATCTGCTGAAGGACGTGCAGCGGTTTGGCACCGTCCGGCTGGGCACCTTCTGGGCCCGCCGGATCCGGCGCCTGCTGCCTGCCTCCCTGCTCGTGCTCATCGTCACCGCCGCTGCCACCGTTTTCTGGGTACCCACGCTGCATTGGCCGCAGATTTTCCGCGAGATCGCCGCGGCGACGCTCTATTTCGAGAACTGGCAGCTGGCCCACGACGCCGTGGACTACCTCGCGGCGGAGAACATCAGCTCGCCGGTCCAGCACTACTGGTCGCTCTCGACCGAGGAACAGTTTTACCTGGTCTGGCCTTTGTTGATCGTGATCGCCGTCGCGGTGGCAGGCCGTGTCCGGAGCTTCGGTACGACTGCGGCGGTTCGCGCCACGCTCGCCGTCGTAGTCCTCTCCTCGTTGGCATACTCGATCTACGAGACGTCCGCCAACAGTTCCGCCGCCTACTTCATCACGCCGACCAGGGCATGGGAATTTGGCGCCGGTGCCCTGTTGGCGACCGTTCCGGAGCTCGGGCGGGCGGCCGGTGAGCGCCGTCGGGCGATCGTCTCCTGGCTGGGGCTGGCGCTGATCGGGATGGCAGCGTTCCTGCTGACAACCACCACTCCCTTCCCCGGTTACGCGGCAGCGCTGCCGGTAATGGGCGCGGTCTGCGTGATCTGGGCCGGGGCACCCACTGCCCGTTGGTCTCCCCTCGGACTGATGGCGTGGGCGCCGGTGCAGAAGCTCGGCGACTGGTCCTACTCCATCTATCTGTGGCACTGGCCGCCAATAGTGATCTTCGGACTCGCCACCGGCGAAAAGATGACCTGGCCGGTGAAGCTGCTCGTCATCGCGGCCGTCCTGGTGGTCGCCGCAGCGACCAAGCGGTTCGTCGAGGATCCGGTGCGGTCCGGGGCCTCCCTGGGTGGCGGTCGGCTGTGGCGGCAGTACGCGGCCGGCGCCGTGGCGATGGCGCTGGTCCTGGCCACCGTCATGGTCGGAAACCGATGGCTGGACAGCAGCAGCCAGACGAACAGCAACCGACTCGACCACCTGCTGGCCGCACAGACCCCGTGCCTCGGGGCGAGCGCCAGGATCATGGCAGACCGTTGTGGCAACGATGACCTGGGCGAGGAACTGTTTCCCGAACTGTCGAACCTGACCAAGGACACGGCGTCGGCGTACCGGTGCTACGACCAGAAGCCGGGCGCCGAGCTCACCTCATGTCGCCTGGGCTCCCAGCGCCCCGACGCAACGAAGGTCGCGCTCGTCGGGGACTCGCATGCCGCGATGCTGATCCCGGCCCTCGAGGGTCAACTGGAGGCCCGGAACTGGGCGCTGGACACCTATGTCGCCCGCGGCTGCATCTGGACCGCCGTCGGCGAGTCGGACAGGTTGGACGAGTGCTACGCGCGGCGGCAGGCCATGGCGGAGCGGCTGGGCACGGGCCCGAAGTACGACCTGATCATCCTGGCCGGCAAACGGAGCGGAAGCCAGGACCGGCACGTCACCGACGGACGGACCCGCAGGTACGTCGAGGCATGGCGCCCGGTGCTCAAGCGCGGATCCGAGATCGTCGTGGTGGTGGACAATCCCACGCTCGGTGCGAACGACCTGGACTGCCTGGTGAACGACGCAGCGAATGGCGGTGATCCGAAGCGATGCGCGATCGACCGGCGCGCCGCCTTCCGGACCGGTGATGATCTCCAAGATGCCGCGAAACGTATCGGCGGGGACGTACACACCGTCGATCTCACCGACCTCTACTGCACCGCGACCCAGTGCCCGCTGGTGATCGGGAACGTCATCGTCTACCGGGACCCGCACCACCTTTCCGCGACCTACGCGCGGACCCTTGGCGAGTACCTCATCCAGCGCATCGACGCGAGCCTCACGCCGTGAACCGGGCGTTTCGGATGCTCCCCCCACCAAAGCATCGGGCGTTCTAGGTGGCGGATTTTGGGCTCCGTCCGGCGCGGTGGACGCGATCTTCAGCGGTTCTCGACTGGCGTATAGTGCCGGGCGACAGGACGCTGCGGGGAGGATCGCGACGTGCACAGCTACCTCGGGCAGGAGCGGTGGCCCGAGCCACGACCAATGGTCGCGTCCGGATGAGCCGCCCGGTGTCCCTGCGCGCCGAGCCGGATCCGATCCGCATCCCCGAACGGCGACGCCGCTTGGAGCTGCCGACGTGGTTCCTGGTCGCAGCCGCGCTGGCCCTCATCGGCCTGAAGCCCTTGTTCGACATTCCCGGCGAGAAGACCGCCCAGGACACCGTTGATCTGGGCTTCGTGGCGAGCACCGCAGGTGCGGTTCTCATGTTCGTCGCCTTTGTCCTCGTCCTCGCGATGACCCGCAGGCTCCCGGCGAGGATGATCCTCGCGCTGGTCGCGTTACTGACCCTGGGCGTGCTGTCGGTGGTCAGTCTGCTCGCCATTCCCGCTCGGGATGGGTTCATCGACCATTTCGCGGTGACCGGCCTCCGGGACATCTTCGGCCCCTACGTCCCGCCGGCCAAGGGAACGCTGACTCAGGCGGCTCAGTTGGCCGTCGGTTTTGCGCCGATCACGCTGATCGCGGTGATGTACGTCAAGCCCGGGTGGTTCGCCATGGACCGGATCCGCTGGGTGCTGCAACTGGTGCTGCTCGGTGCCGTGGCGCACTCCGTGATCGCCTGGCTCCAGGTCGCGGGCGTCGTGGACTACACCTTCTTCTTCAAGCTGCCCGGTGGCAACATCGGCCGCGCCTCCGGTGGCTACTTCCACCCGGCGTCACTTGGCCGACTGCTGATCTTCGCGGTCTTCATCCTGTACGTCGCCGGAGACCGGCTGCGACTCAAGCCGGTGTTTCGGTTCGCTCTCCTCGCGCTCATGGTCGGCACCGCGGTGGTCACTACGCACCGGCTGACCATCCTCTGCGTCGGGATTCTCGTCGCGGCCATGGAGCTGCGACGTCTTCCAGCGCTGCTGCGGTGGATCCGCCGGCTGCCCCTGCGGGTCACCCTCCCGGGGGCCCTGCTGCTGGTAGCGGGCTTGGTTGTCCTGCTCATTCGATGGGGTCCATTCCTGTGGGCCCGGGCACGGTTCCTGGTCACGCAGATCGGCTCGCTCAACCCCGACTCCAAGGACTTCATGCGTGGTCGGGGCGAAATCTGGGTCCAGCTCTCCCATGCGTGGCGGGACGCGCCGCTGGACGTCTGGCTCTTCGGGCTGGGCTACGAGCCATGGAACACCCACAGTGATCCAATCCGGGTGTTCGTGGTGTGGGGCACGCTCGGCCTGGCATGCATGGCGGTCGTCTGCACCGTCCTGTGGCGGACGACCAGCGAACTACTCACCTTCGAGGGGCAGTGGGCGCTCGTCGTGCTCTACTTCACTGCGGCCGTTTTTGCAGTGACCCAGAAGCCGACTTCCTATTCGTACTTCATGTGGCTGTTCCTGTTCTCGCACATCTTGGTCGTCGCGGTGTATCCACGCGGCGCCGTGACACCCGGCGCAGTCAGAAATGGTGACCCTTCATGAATCCCCCCATGTTCATTTCCTGGAAGCGTTATCAACGGCGCTCCGACGTGCTCGCCGAGGCGCTCGGCGCCGAGTTGGTGTGGCGTCCGCACCGGGCGACGTCGAAGGTGCTGCGCCCCTCCGACTACCTCGCCCACAGCCGCGAGGACCTAGCCCTGATCCGGTCCCGGCGGCCGTCCTTCGTCGTCGCGCAGGCCCAGCCGCACCTGTCCGCGCTGGCTCCGCACCGGGCCAAGGTCCCGTACGTCGTGGACGCGCACAACGGGCAGTTCCAGTCGTGGTGGCGCAAAGTGCCCGGCACTGAGCGGATCCTGCGCGGCGCGCGGCTCGTGCTGACCCACAACCACGAAGCCGACATCCTCGCCCGTGAGGCGTTCCCCGGTCTGCGGACCCTGGTCGTGCACGACCCGCTGCGACCCATCGCGCCCGCCGCACCGCGGGACTGGGTCTTTGTGGTGGCCTCCGCGGCCGCCGACGAACCGATGGATGTGCTCTTCGACGCGATCGAGGAGGCAGCCGAGATCACCTTCGCTACCACCGCGCCTCTGCACCGCCTGCCCGAGCCACTGCGCCAGCGCGCTGCGGCCCTGCCCAACCTGATCAGCCTGGGCTTCCTGGATCTCCCCGACTACGAGGCGGCGCTCGCCGGAGCCCGCGCCGTGGTCGTGCTGACCGACCGGGATGCCTGCCAGCCTAGTGGCGCGTGCGAGGCGTTGAGCGCTGGCAGGCCGCTGGTGCTGTCCCGTACCAACACCACGACGAACCTCTTCGGCGGTTTCGCCACGCTGGTCGCCAACCAGTCCGCTGCGTTGGCCGCCGGGGTACGGACGGCGGTCCGGCCGGACCCCGCCATGCCTGGGCGGATCGCCGCAGTGCGGGAGGCGTGGGTCCGGCGCACGGCGGTCGAGCTTGAGCAGGTGCGGTCGGCCGTCGTGGCCGAGGTGGTCCGATGAGATCTTCCCTTCGGATACGTCAGCGGGCCGTCGACCGATGACGCTGATCGAGACCAGGCCCGCACCCCCTCGCCGCTCGCGCGGGCTCGTCCGTCGGCTGCGACAACTCGGTCTGCTCGGCATCAGCCAGGTCGGGCTCACCCTGATCGCGTTCGTGACGCAGGTACTGCTGGCCCGTAGCATGCCGCAGGCCCAGTTCGGCGCCTTCATGTCCGTCCTGTCACTGATGACCCTCGCCGGCCCGGTCGCGCTCTTTGGCATCGCCGAGTTCTGGTTGCAGCGATTCGGACGTGAGGGACCACGGGCGGTGCGTTGGGTGCGGCCGTCGATCGCGCTGGTGCTCGCCTGTTCCGGCCTTCAGATCGCGGTGATGGTGACCTGGGCCCTGCTGGATGGGGACGATCAGGTCATCAGCGGCCTGCGGATCCTTTTGGCGCCGGTCATCCTCGCGCAGGCCGGCATGGCGTTGTCGGTCTCAGTGCTCCAACTGCGCGGTGGCTACGGCCCGCTGGCCGTGCTGCAACTCGTCCCGCACGCCGGACGACTCCTCGTCGCTTTACTCACCGTGGTCGCCGGGCTCTCAGCGCTGGCCGCGGCGACCGGGTACGGCCTTGTAGCTGTGCTGACGGTCGTGCTCAGCGCGGTGGTCATCGCTCCGTTCGCCCGCGGACGCGGACCGTTGGAGGGCTACCCGCCGGGCGGCATGCGACCAGGACATCCGCCTCGGTTGCGCCACCTGCTCGGCGGCGCTGCGCCCTTCATGCTCGGCAGTCTCTTCTACCTGCTCGGCATGAACCTGGGCGTCGTCGTCAGCGCCGAGTTCCTCAGTGTCCAGGCTGCTGCTGTCTTCGCCGTACCGATGACGCTGTTGACGGCGATCTACCTGCTGCCCCGCGTGGTCTACCAGCAGTACTTCCTGGCGAAGCTGCACCGGTGGTCACGCTCCGACCGGGAGGCGGTCCTCGTCGCTTACCGCGCCGGCACGGTGGGGATGATCGCGCTCGGCCTGCTGATCGGTATCGTCGTCGCCGTCGGCGGCCGGTACGCCATCCCGCTGCTCTTCGGCGCCGAATACCACGAGTCCGTCCCGGTGATGGCGCTGCTCGCGCTCGCGATCCCGCTCCGCTTCGGTTCGGCCAGTGTCGCGTCGTTGCTCACCAGCGGTGGGCTGCTCCGCAGGAAGGTTCTCTACCAGGGCCTGGGCTCGGTCGTCTTTCTTGGCACGTTGGCCCTCGCGATCCCGCCGTTCGGCGTGATCGGCGCGGCCTTGGCCACGGTCTTGTCGGAGGCGATCCTTCTGGTCCTGTTCTGGTCGTCTGTGAAACGCAACGTGGTGGCGGGAGCTCAGCTCCCGACCTGGGCCGAGATCCGTCGGCGTCTGACGAAGGGATGACACGGTGAGTGTGGACCGAAGGTCGAGCGCGGCCCGCCGACCCCTGGTGGTGGGGTATTACGGCATGCAGAACGTGGGGGACAACGCGTTCTGCGTCATCGTCGACTGGGCCCTGGCCCGCTACTGGGGGACGGAGGCGCCGACGTTCGCCGCGCCACCGCTGGTGGACCTGCCGGCGGACCGTGCCGGGATGAGCCAGGCCCTCTTCGAGTCGCTCGATCCGGTGCGACGGGCCGGGAAGCTGCTCAACAAGGCCAGTTTGCTCGGCGGCGCGACCATGCTGCTCTTCGGCGGCGGCTCGGTGTTCCGCGACATGGGTCCGTTCAGTGAGAAGAAGGTTTTCGCCGCCTGGTCGAGGGTGTCGAAGCGTCCCATCGCGGCGGTCGGGGTGTCCGTCGGACCGTTCCTCTCGTCCGCCGCTCAGCAGCGGCTCGCCGAGGTGTTCCGGCATGTCGAATATGTCGGGGTGCGCGACGCCGCGTCCGTCGAGCGGCTCCGCGATATCGGCTATCCGGGCCTCGTCGTCCCCGCTGGTGACCTCGCCGGCCTCCTGCCCGCGGCGCTCGGCGACGTCGCGCCCGCGCCGGTGCCGAGGGCACCGGGCCGGGCCCGGCTCGGCGTCACGCTGCTCGGGTCCGACAGCGACCTGCCCGAGCCGGAGCAGCGGCGGCGGGAGCAGGCGCTGATCGCCGGCATCCGCTCCTTCGTCGACGCCGAACCCGTCGACGTGACGATCTTCGTCTTCAATACCCACCCGGTCCGTGGAGACGTCGGGCCCAGCGAGCGGCTCCGGGCCGCCCTGGAAGGACGCTGCGATCTGCGGACGGTCACCGCTGACGACGGCGTCCGGGCGGTTTGGAGCGAGATGCGGACGTGCGACATCGGCCTGCACATGCGAATGCACGGCGGAATTTTCTCCTATGTCGCTGATGTTCCGTTCGTCCTCGTGCCGTACCACCGCAAGTGTGCGGACTTCCTGGACGAGATCGGCCAGCCGGTCACCCGGCGGCTGCCGGCGCAGCCGGAGGACCCGGCAGAGGTCCACAAGGTGCTCGCCGACCTTCTCTCCAGCGGCGAACGGCCCCGGCTGGACCTGACGGAGTTCGCCCACCGTGCCGAGCTGAACTTCACCCGAGCGCCCTGGGCCGTCGCCGGCTGAACGTTGGGGTCGGCCGGGCGGGCCGACCAAGGTGCTGCCGCCCGCCGCCTGACCCGCGGCGGACGACAGCGACCTGACGGAGGTCAGCCCAGCGAGCCGATCTCTCGTTCGATGGCGGCGCGTAGCTCCGGCCCGGCGAGGACGGCCCGGGCCGCCTCCATCACCGGAGCGAGGAACACGTCCGGGCCGGGCTCGCCGGCCGCCCCGCCGAGCGCGGCGACGGCGGCACGCCCGGCCGGTGACGGCTCCAGCGGGGCGCGCAGCTGAAGGCCGCGTACGCCGGCCAGCAGCTCCACCGCGAGCAGGCTGGTCAGGTTGTCCAGGACGGTCCGGAGCTTCTTCGCCGCCGCCCAGCCCATCGAGACGTGGTCCTCCTGCATGCCGCTGGTGGGCAGCGAGTCCACCGACGCGGGCGCGGCGAGCCGGCGGTTCTCCGCGACGATGCCGGCCGCCGTGTACTGGGCGATCATCAGCCCGGAGTTGACCCCGGCGTCGGGGGAGAGGAACGCCGGCAGCTCCCGGGAGCGGGTGACGTCCAGCAGCCGGTCCACCCGCCGCTCGGCGATCGCGCCCACCTCGGCGGCGGCGATGGCCAGGAAGTCAGCGGCGAAGCCCAACGGCGCGCCGTGGAAGTTACCCGTCGACTCGACCCGGCCGTCGGGCAGCACCACCGGGTTGTCCACCACGGACACCAGCTCCCGGCCGGCGACCGTGCGGACGAAGTCCAGGGTGTCGCGGGCCGCGCCGGCCACCTGCGGCGCGCAGCGCATCGAGTACGCGTCCTGCACGGCGTGCGCCAGGTCGTCGCGGTGCGAGTCCATCACCCGGGAGTCCTGCAACAGCCGGTAGATGTTCGCCGCCGACGCCGCCTGCCCGGGGTGCGGCCGGATCGCGTGCAGCTCGGGCAGGAACGGCCGTTCCGAGCCGAGCATCGCCTCGATGGCCAGCGCGGCCGTCACGTCGGCCATGGCGAACAGGTGCGCCGCGTCGTGGATGGCCAGCAGCAGCATCCCGAGCATGCCGTCGGTGCCGTTGATCAGCGCCAACCCCTCCTTGGCGGCCAGCTGGATCGGCTTGAGCCCGGCGGCGGCCAACACGTCGGCGGCGTCGCGCCGCTCGCCGGACGGGTCGAGCACCCAGCCCTCACCGAGCAGCACCAGCGCGCAGTGCGCCAGTGGTGCCAGGTCCCCGGACGCGCCCAGCGAGCCGTGCTCCGGCACCCACGGGGTGATGTCGTGGTTGAGCAGGTCGACCAGCGCCTCGGCGACCAGCGGGCGGACCCCGGAGCGGCCCAGGGCCAGCGACCGGACCCGCAGCAGCATCATGGCCCGGACCACCTCGCGGGGCATCGGGGCGCCCACCCCGGCGGCGTGCGAGCGGATCAGCGCGTGTTGCAGCTCGGCCCGCCGCTCCGGCGCGACGAAGGTGTTGGCCAGCGCCCCGAACCCGGTCGACACGCCGTACACGGGCCGCCCGGCGGCCTCGATGCCGTCCACGATCGCGCGGCTGGTCGCCATCGCCTCCCGCGTGGCCGGGTCGAGGACCACCGTGGCGGTGCCGCGGGCCACCGCGAGCACGTCGTCGGCGGAGATTCCGGTGGGCTGGATGGTCACGTTCGTCATTGCGGAACTCCGTTGAGCAGAACCTTGCGGATCAGTGGGACACCGGGCCGGTAGGCCAGGTGCAGGTAGGACGGCGCGTCCAGGACGACGAGGTCGGCCCGCGCGCCGGGGGTGAGGACACCGATGTCGTCGCGGCGCAGCGCCCGCGCGCCGCCGGCGGTCGCGGCCCAGACCGCCTCCGCCGGGGTCATCCGCATCTCGCGGACCGCGAGGGCCACGCAGAACGGCATCGACGAGGTGTACGACGAGCCGGGGTTGCAGTCGGTCGCCAGGGCCACGGTGACACCGGCGTCGAGTAGCCGGCGGGCGTCCGGGTAGGGCGACCGGGTGGAGAACTCGGCACCGGGCAGCAGGGTCGCCACCGTGCGCGTCCCCGACCCGTCGCTGTGGGCCGTGCCGACCAGCGCGGCCACGTCGGCGTCGCTCAGGTGGGTGCAGTGGTCGACGCTGGCTGCGCCCAGCTCCACCCCGAGCTGGACGCCCGGGCCGGGGCCGAGCTGGTTGGCGTGCACCCGTACGCCCAGCCCGGCGGCCTGCCCGCAGGCCAGGATGGCGCGGGCGTGGTCGACGTCGAAGGCGCCCCGCTCGCAGAACACGTCGATCCACTTCGCGTACGGCGCGGCGGCGGCCAGCATCGGACCGCAGACCAGCCCGACGTAGTCGTCGGGGCGGTCGGCGTACTCGGCGGGCACCACGTGCGCGCCCAGGAAGGTGGTCTCCGTGCTGGTCTCGCCCGCGATTCGCAGGGAGCGCGCCTCGTCGGCGACGGTCAGCCCGTACCCACTCTTGATCTCGATGGTGGTGGTGCCCTGGCGCAGCGCCTCCCCGCGCAGCCGGCGCACGGTGGCCCGCAGCTCGTCGTCGGTCGCGGCCCGGGTCGCGCCGACCGTGGTCCGGATGCCGCCACCGGTGTAGGGCTGACCCGCCATCCGGGCGGCGAACTCGGCGGCGCGGTCCCCGGCGAAGACCAGGTGGGCGTGGCTGTCCACGAAGCCGGGCAGCACGGCGGCCCCACCGGCGTCGACGCGTCGGTCGGCGGCCGGCGCGTACGCGGACGGCCCGACCCAGGCCACCCGGCCCTCCTCGACCAACACGGCCGCGTTCCGGCGGATGCCCAGCGGGCCCTCGCCGGCACCGTTGGTGACCAGCTCCCCGATGTTGTCGACCAGCAGACTGCTCATACTCATGCGGGTGTCACCGCCTCGATGGCGGCGGACAACTCGGCCGGCACGTCCACGCTCAGGTGCCGGCCCTCGGCCACCACCACCCGGCCGTCCACCAGCACGTGGTCGACATCCGCGGCGGACGCGGCGAAGAACGCGCCCACCGGCGGCACCCCGGCGGTGCGGGCGCTGTCCAGCCGTACCGTGACCAGGTCGGCGCGGGCGCCGACGGCGATCCGCCCGGCGTCGGTCCAGCCCAACGCGGCGTGCCCGGCGGCGCTCGCCGCCGTCAGCAGGTCGACCGGCGCGAAGTGGCCGCGGCGACGGGTGCGCAGCCGCTCGTCCAGCTCCACCGCCCTGGCCTCCTCGAAGAGGTCGATCACGGCGTGGCTGTCGCTGCCCAGACTCAACCGGATCCCCGCGTCGGCCATCAGCCTGGCTGGGCCGATCCCGTCGGCGAGGTCCCGCTCGGTGGTCGGGCAGAGGCACACCCCGGTGCGGCTGTCGGCGAGCAACGTCAGGTCGGCGCTGGTGGGGTGGGTGGCGTGCACGGCCGTGGTGTCCGGGCCGAGCACGCCGTGCTCGGCGAGCAGGGCGGTGGGCGCCCGCCCGTGCACGGCCCGGCACTCGTCGTTCTCGGCGGGCTGCTCGGAGAGGTGCACGTGCAGTGGCGCCTGCCGGTCCCGCGCCCAGGCCGCCACCGTGCCGAGCTGGTCGGCGGGGACCGCCCGCACCGAGTGCACGGCCGCGCCGACCCGGGCGTGCGGGTCGGTCGGCCGCAACGCCGCCGCCCGCTCGGCCCACCGGGCCGCGTCGCCGTCGCCGAAGCGCCGCTGCGGCCCGGTGAGGGGCCGGCCGTCCACGCCGGCGCTCAGGTAGCAGGCGTCCAGCAGGGTGAGCCGGATCCCGGCGTGCGCCGCGGCCTCCACCAGTGCCGCGCCCATCGCGTTCGGGTCGTCGTAGGCGCCGCCGTCGGGCCGGTGGTGCAGGTAGTGGAACTCGCCCACACAGGTGATCCCGCTCAGCGCCATCTCGGCGTAGACCGCCCGGGCCAGGGCGAGGTAGGTGTCCGGGTCCAGTCGGTCCGCCACCGCGTACATCTGGTCCCGCCAGCTCCAGAAGTCGCCCCGACCGCCGTGGGTACGCCCGCGCAGCGCCCGGTGGAAGGCGTGCGAGTGCACGTTGGACAACCCGGGCAGGGTCAGACCGGGCAGGCGGGTGGCGTCCCGCAGCACCTCGACCCCGGCGGCCGGGCCTCCGGCCCCGACCAGCGGCGTGAGCGCCGTGATCCGGCCGTCCTCGACCTCGATGAGCACGTCTGGCGTGGGTTCGGCGTGCTCGGGCAGCCAGGCGTGCTCGGCGAGCCAGCGGGTCGGTGTCACCGGCATGTCAGCTCCTCCAGCACCCCGGCCAGCGCGCGTGCCCCGGCGGCACAGTCGGCGTCGGTCGCGGCCTCGGCGGGGGAGTGCGACACCCCGGTCGGGTTGCGCACGAAGAGCATCGCGGTGGGCAGGTGCGCGGCGAGCACCCCGGCGTCGTGGCCCGCGCCGGTGGGCAGCACCGGCGCGTCGAGCAGCGTGGCCAACCGTTTGGCCAGCCCGCCGTCGAAGGCCACCAGCGGGGTGGCCGACTCCTCGGTGACGGTCACCGTCGTACCGTCGCGGCGGGCCCGCTCGGCGAGCTTGCCGCGTACCGCGTCGACCAGTCCGGTCAGCGTCTCCGGGTCGGCGGCCCGGGCGTCCAGCCAGCCGGTCACCCTCGACGGGATGGCGTTGGTGGCGTTGGGTTCGACGGCGACCCGGCCCACGGTGGCGTGCGCCCCACGCAGCCGGGCCTCCTTGTTGGCCGCCAGCACCGTGAACGCGTAGGTGAGCATCGGGTCGCGCCGGTCGGCCATCCGGGTGGTGCCCGCGTGGTTGCCCTCGCCGACGACGTCGAAGCGCCACCGACCGTGCGGCCAGATCGCACTGGCCACCCCGACCGGGGCGTCCGCGTCGACGAGCGCGCGGCCCTGCTCGACGTGCAGCTCCACGAAGGTGCCGAACCGGCCCAGCAGGTCCGGGCGGGCACCCGCCGGCCGGTCGCCGAGCGCCTCGGCGAAGCTCACCCCGGCCGCGTCGCGCAGCCCGGCCGCGCGCTCGGCCGGCAGCGCCCCGGTGAGCAGCCGCGACCCCAGGCACGGTACGCCGAAGCGGGCACCCTCCTCCTCGACGAACGCGGCCAGGACCAGCGGCCGGACCGGGGTGACGCCGGCAGCCCGCAACTCGTCCACGGCGAGGAACGCGCTGACGATGCCGAGCGGCCCGTCGTACGCCCCGCCGTGCGGCACCGAGTCGAAGTGGCTGCCGGTGAGCACCGCGTCCGTGGCCTCCGGGTCACCCCAGTGCGCGAAGAGGTTGCCGTTGCCGTCCTCGCTGACCGGCAGGCCGCGTTCGCCGGCCTGCGCACGGAACCAGCGTCGCAGCGCCGACTCGGGTTCGGTCAACGCGTACCGCAGGTAGCCGCCGCTGTCGGCGTCGCGCCCGACCGGCGCGATCTCGTCCCACAGCTTCCGGAACCGGGCGGCGAGGTCGTCGGTCACGCGGCGCCTCTTTTGTTCGCGACTGCGGGGCTCCGCTGCGCTGCACTCCTCGCGCTCACGCCGGCCCCTCGCTCATCGGCACGCGCACGCCGGTACGCGTCGCGACCTCGCGGGCGATGTCGTAGCCGGCGTCGACGTGCCGGATGACGCCCATCGCCGGGTCGTTGGTGAGCACCCGCTCGATCTTCTGCCCGGCGAGGGCCGTGCCGTCGGCCACGCAGACCTGCCCGGCGTGGATCGACCGGCCGATGCCCACGCCGCCGCCGTGGTGGATGGACACCCAGGACGCGCCGCTGGCCGTGTTGACCAGGGCGTTGAGCAGCGGCCAGTCGGCGATCGCGTCGGAGCCGTCCGCCATCGCCTCGGTCTCCCGGTACGGGCTGGCGACACTGCCGGCGTCCAGGTGGTCCCGACCGATGACGACCGGGGCGGAGAGCTCGCCGGAGGCGACCATCTCGTTGAACCGCACGCCCGCCCTGTCCCGTTCGCCGTAGCCGAGCCAGCAGATCCGGGCCGGCAGGCCCTGGAAGGCGACCCGCTCACCGGCCAGCCGGATCCAGCGGGCCAGCGACTCGTTCTCCGGGAACAGCTCCAGGATGGCCCGGTCGGTGGCGGCGATGTCGGCCGGGTCGCCGGAGAGCGCCGCCCACCGGAACGGGCCCTTGCCCTCGGAGAACAACGGCCGGATGTACGCGGGCACGAAGCCGGGAAAGTCGAAGGCGCGCTCGTACCCGCCGAGCTGTGCCTCGCCCCGGATCGAGTTGCCGTAGTCGAACACCTCGGCGCCGGCGTCGAGGAAGCCGACCATCGCCTCGACGTGCTTCGCCATCGACGCCCGCGCCCGGTCGGTGAACTCGGCCGGCTTCGCCGCCGCGTAGTCACGGGCGTCGGCCAGCTCCACCCCCACCGGCAGGTACGCCAGTGGGTCGTGCGCGCTGGTCTGGTCGGTCACGATGTCGATCTCGACGCCGCGGCTGAGCAGCTCCGGGAAGATCTCGGCCGCGTTGCCGACCACCCCGACGCTCAGTGCCCGGCGGTCCCGCTTCGCGGTGAGCACCCGCGCGACCGCGTCGTCCAGGGAGTCGGCGACCTCGTCCAGGTAACGGTCGTGCACCCGACGGTCGAGCCGGGTGCGGTCCACGTCCACGATCAGGCAGACGCCGTCGTTCATGGTGACCGCGAGCGGCTGCGCGCCGCCCATCCCGCCGCACCCGGCGGTCAGCGTCAGCGTCCCCGCGAGCGTGCTTCCGAACCGCTTCGCGGCAACCGCGGCGAACGTCTCGTAGGTGCCCTGGAGGATGCCCTGGGTGCCGATGTAGATCCACGAGCCGGCGGTCATCTGCCCGTACATGGTCAGGCCGAGCTGCTCCAACCGGCGGAACTCCGGCCAGGTCGCCCAGTCGCCGACCAGGTTCGAGTTGGCCAGCAGCACCCGGGGCGCCCACTCGTGGGTACGCATGACGCCGACCGGGCGGCCCGACTGCACCAGCATCGTCTCGTCCTCGCGCAGGTCGGTCAGTGTGCGGACCAACGCGTGGTACGACGGCCAGTCCCGCGCCGCCTTGCCGGTGCCGCCGTAGACCACCAGGTCGTCGGGGCGTTCGGCCACCTCGGGGTCGAGGTTGTTCATCAACATCCGCAGGGCGGCCTCCTGCGGCCACCCGCGGGTGGTGAGCTGGCTGCCCCGTGCGGCGCGGACGGGCTGGGTCATCTCTGGTCTCCTCCGGTCATCCGAGGAACAACTGTCGGCGGGCCGCGGAGGCTTCGAACGCCTCCAGTCGGCGCTGGGTGTCGGCCGGCGCGGCATCGCAGATCGCCTGCAACAGCACCATGGCCAGGGTCATCGGGGCGGTGTGCAGATCGAAGACGAGCTGCGCGCCGACCGCGGCGGGGAGCACCACGTCGGCGTGCTCGGTGGCCGGGCTGACCGGCGAATCGGTGATCGCCACCACGGTCAGCCCGGCATGGCGGGCGTCGCGCAGCGCGTCCAGGGTCTCCCGGGGGTAGCGGGGCAACACGAAGGCGAGCACGGCGGACGCCCCGGCCTCGGCCGCCTGCTCCAGGCGGTCGGTGAGCAGGCTGCCCCCGTCGTCGAGCACCCGCACGTCCGGGTGCACCTTGGCGGCGAAGTAGGCGAAGTACGCGGCCAGCGGCGCCGCGGCGCGCAGGCCGAGCACCGGCAGTGGGCGGCTCTCCGCGAGCAGCCGCCCTGTCTCGGCGATCCGGTCCCGGTCGGCGAGCTGACCGGCCAGCCGGTCCAGGTTGCCCATCTCCGCGCGTACCGCCTGCTGGATCTCGTTGCCGGCGTCCGTCGACCCGCCCGGCGTCGCGGTGGTGAGGTCGCGCAGTCGGCGGCGCAGTGCCGGGTAGCCGTCGTGCCCGAGCGCGACGGCGAACCGGGTGACCGACGGCTGGCTGACCCCGGCCAGCTCGGCGACCTCGGCGGCGGACAGGTACGCCACGGCGGGGGCGTGCTGCACGAGGCAGTGCGCGATCCGGCGCTGGGTGGGGGTGAGCCGCACCCCCTGGAACAGGCCGAGCACCCGGTCAGCGGGTGCCCCGACAGCTCCTTCATTCACGCGGTGACTCTATGCATGAAAACTTTCAGGAAGCAAGAACCGCTAGCCTCTGTCGACCGTACGACCATCGGGCGGCCAGGGTCGCAACCCCTCTGTACTATCCGCACGGCGGTTCAGTAGAGGAGTGCGCATGCAGCCGGTCGGCCCCTACAGGTTCACCCACATGCTGGGCACCTGCCCCGCCGGAAAGGCGTGGGCCGCCGTCGACGAGCAGGGCCGGTTTGTCACGGTCGCCGTGCTGGGTGCCGCAGCCGTCAACACTCCGGGCTGGCGGGAAGCCTTCGCCAGCACCGCTACCGGCATGTCCCAGGCGCCGGGCGGCCTCACCTTCGTATACGCCGATTTCTCCGCCGCAGAACCGTGGGTGGCCTATCCGGCCGAGGCTGGACCGGGTGCGGAGCGGTTGTTCCGTGCGCTCGGCCAGGAATACCAGCCGGTGCCCACGGATCCGGCACCCGTCACGCCGCGGCCCGTCTCGGCGGTCCCGCCGCCGGTCTCCGCCGTTCCGCATCCGGTCTCTGGCGCGCCGGACGCGGTTTCCGGACCGCCCGCGCCGACCTCGAGCGTGCCGGTTTCCGCAACGCCTCAGCCGACGTCGGGTGTCCCGCACGCGCCATGGGCGCTGTATGGCGATCCGGTCGCTCCATCGTCGGATGCCGCAGACCCCGAGCTCGACGCGGATGCCGAGCCGGCCGATGGGGCCGCGCGCGAGCCACACCCGACGTCCGTACCGCAGCAGGCCCCCGTACCGCTGCCAGCCGTGCCACGGCAGGCGCCGGAGCCCGACCCGTTCGCCGCACCGGTACGCCGGATCCAGCCTTCGCCGCCGAAGCGCCGCACCGGTTCGTGGGCCATCGTGGTCGCACTCGTCCTGGTGCTCGTCGGGGCGGGTGGGGGCGTCGCAGCCTGGACGATGTCGGGAGACGACGACCCCTCGCAGGCCCCGTCGCCCAGTATCGGGGATGGTGCCACGTTCCCGACGGCCTCACCCTCGAGCCCCGTGTTCAGGCCGTGGACGCAGTTCGCGCCGTACAGTCCGCAGGAGCGCGCCCTGGCGGTGGCCTCGCCCTCGCTGGTCTTCCTGGAGGCGGTCTTCACCGGCTACCTACGGGACAGCGCCACCAACAGGCCCGTACGGCCGACGCCGATCACCTTCAACCGCCGGTGCAGCGGATTCCTCGTCACCTCGACGGGGCACGTGCTCACCAGCGCCTCCTGCGTCAAGCCGGCCGAGGAGAGTGTCCGCCAGGTCGCCCTGGACGCCGTCGCCCGCATACTCGTGCGGGAGAAGAAACTGACGGCCGCGCAGGTGCAGGGCTACGTCACGACAAACCTGGGGAAGACCCGCTTCACCGGCGTCGATCCCGGTAGCGAACCTGGCGTCCAGCTGTTCGGGCAGTTGAACGCGGCCCGTAGCAACGTCACCGACGGGCCGGCCATCCCGGGTGAGGTGGTGGCGGCCACGGCTGCCGACGGGAGCAACGCTGCGCTGGTGAAACTAGCCCGAGACAAGCTTCCCGCGGTGGAACTCGGTCCGAGCGAGCTGGCGGCCGGCTCGTCGCTGTTGGTGGTGGGGTTCAGCACCGACGACGTCGACTCCCACACCGCCACCTACCTACCGCGCGCGAAGGCGGTGGCCATCACGGACACCGGTCGACGGGGGTCGGCGACCATCTACCGGATCAACGGCGACGTGGGCCGCGTTTCCCACGGAGGGATCGTGCTCGATCCGGGCGGTCGGGTGGTCGGCATGCTCGACCAGGACCAGGCCCGACCGGACCGGGCGAACCGGGTGGTCGTGCCGTCCGCAGCGCTGTCGACCCTGCTCGCCGAGGCCGGGGTCCGCAACGAGCTCAGTGACACCGATCGGCTGTACCGCAGCGGGCTCGACGCGTACTTCGCGGGAGATCCGTCGACAGCGGTCACCCGACTTGACGCCGTGGCAGGCGCGGCGCCGGCCAATCTCCTCGCGCAGGTGTACCGGCAGAACGCCGCCGAACGCCAGCGACTGGAAGGCGCGCCGCAGCAGCGGCCGGCGGAGATCAGCCCCCTGCTCGCCGGGTCAGTCGGCGTGCTGGTGGTCGGCCTCGTCGTCCTGACGGTTGTGCTCATCCGTCGGCGGCGCGGCTGACGGGCGCCCCGGTGGCTGGATGGGATGCGCGTCCACGACCTATCAGTGCCTTGCCGCTCAATGGTCGTTTCGCGCTGTTGTAGCTATGACAAAGCAAACCATGCCGCCAGAAAAGATCCGACGTTCGGCCAAAGTAGATTCCACCGGAAGGTGGCCCGCGGTTCGCTGGCTTGGCGGAGTGTCCAATCCGTCCCGGATCGGCGGCCTGAGCAGCGGAATCTCGGCAGTGTCGTCGCTGATGCAGCGGTCTGACGGATAGTGGTGTGCTGGTTCGACGATCGCTATACTCCCAGTTGTTGCGCGATGGATCTTCATTGTTGTCGATCGAAGGAACGGTCCGGTCCTACGAACGCGTCGCCGACAAATGTCGCTGCAGATAGTGGCTTTCATGGGGGTGGCGGAAGGTATGGACGTGCTGAGGCAAGCTGCTGCGTCAACTGGTGAGGCGGTCGAGTTCGGCCGCCCCGGTGGCCGGGGTGGGCTGCGAAACGGCTTCCGTCCGTGACGGGCCACCCCCCCTTCCCGATGTCTTCCTTGCGCGACTCGGCCGGCAGCCACGCCGTGCCCGGGTACGGCCCACGACTTTCGAACATCGACGCGCCGACCGAGCCGAAGATGCCGGCCGTCATGTCGCCGAACCTGTCGGTGACGCCGAGCATCGACGCGCCCACCCTCCCGTTGATGCGCGCGGTGGAACCGGTGACCCCCGCGTTCTCCGTCTGCATCGCCGTCCGTGACCGGCCGCAGCTGCTGGCGAAATCCATCCAGAGCGTGCTCACCGGCAGCTTTGGTGACTTCGAGATCGTCGTGGTGGACGACGGTTCCGTCGTACCCGTCCGCGAAGGTCTGGCCGAAGTGGGCCTGCTCGACGACCGGCGGATCCGGGTCGTCCGGCAGAAGCCCACCGGAATCAGCGCGGCACGCAACGCGGCGCTGCGCGTAGCGCGCGGCAGGATCGTTACCGTCCTCGACTCGGACGACGAGCTCAGCCCGGACGGTCTGGCCCGGATCCACGACTTCCTCGCCCGTACCGGCGCACGCTGGGTCTACACGGACTACGAGGAGCGCGTCGGGACGTCGGCGAAGGTCATCAGGCTTCCCTCCTACCCGAACTCTCGCCGGATGCTCTGGTCGGTGCTGACCCGACCGCGGCTGCCCTTCAAGCACTCGGGCATGTCCATCGACCGACAACTGCTGCTGCAACTCGGCGGGTATGACGAGCAGATGCCGATCAAGGTGGATGTCGAGCTGGTGCTGCGTGCGCTCAGCAACGGCGTGCATCTGCAGCGCCTCGACCACCCGGTGGTCCTGTTCCAAAGGCACGGCGGCAGCATCAGCCGACGTCGCCTCGCCGGCCTTGTCGCCTGGCACAGAATGATCAGGAAGTACAGCAGACCACGGATCCCGGGACTCGCCCTGACCGTCGTCGGGGTGCGTGCGGTCAGCGAGATCGGCAAGTGGCTGATTACCGCCATTGGAAGGTGAGTCGGCCACCAGGATGGTGGCCCGATGGTCCGGCCCCGCCAGCGGAGCGGAAGCTGCTGGGCTGGGGCCGGTTGGTCGCGCTGGCCGCCGTGGTGCTGGTCGCGGTCGGGGCCGTGCTCATCGTCCAGTCCCAGCACGAGGCGACCCCGGCAGAGCCGGCAGTGGCACCGTCCAGTTCGGCGTCTGCCGCGCCAGTCTGGTCGGGACTGCGTGGCCTCGCACCACCGAACGTCCGAATCGGCTCGGCCGTCAACGGCCGGCTGCTCGAATCCGACGAGCGGTACCGCGAGACGCTAGCCGCCAATTTCAACGCGGTGACCGCCGAGAATGCCATGAAGTGGGCAAACCTTGAGCCCCGCCAGGGCGAGTACGACTGGACGGCGGCGGACCAACTGGTGGAGTTCGCCCAGGCGCACGGTCAGACCGTGTACGGGCACACCCTCGTCTGGCACACCAGCGTTCCGTCCTGGATCACCGACTCATGGTCCAGCGAGGACCTGCGGGCGTTGCTGCGAGAGCACGTCACCACCGTCGCCGCCCGGTACCGGGGCAAGGTCTGGGCCTGGGATGTCGTCAACGAGGTGCTGAACGACGACGGAACGCTGCGGGACACCATCTGGCTGCGCAAACTGGGGCCGAGTTACATCTCCGAGGCGTTCCGCTGGGCACACGAGGCTGACCCCGACGCCCGGCTGTTCATCAATGACTATGGGACGGAGAGCCGGGCCAGGAAAGCCGACGCGCTGCTGCGCCTGGTCCGCGACCTCCGGGCGCACGGGGTGCCGGTGCACGGTGTGGGATTCCAGACCCACCTGCGCTCCGGCCGGCCGCCCACCGACATTACCGGTAACCTGCGGCGCTTCGCCGCTCTCGGCGTCTCGGTCGCGATCACCGAACTCGACGTTCGGATCGAGCTGCCGGAGACGCCGCAGAAGTTGGTCACCCAGGCACTGCTGTACCAGCACGTGCTCAAGGCGTGCCTCGCAGTCTCCACCTGTGAGTCGTTCACGCTCTGGGGGTTCTCCGACGGCAGCAGCTGGATCGCCGCCCACTTCCCCGGCTACGGAGCCGCCTGTCTGTTTGATCAGAACCTCAGGCCGAAGCCGGCCCATCAGGCGCTGATGCAGGAACTTCAAGCAAACGGCCAATCGTCGACAGGCTGATCAGTCGTTCCAGGTGCGACCAAACCGCCACTAGGCAGGAGAGTGCGTCGGCGCATAGGGTGCATCGTCGCGATCTCCCGACGGGGGCCATGTGGAAAGGAAGGTCGTGTCCGCCAACACTCAGATCCTCAGTGCCGTCACGTCGCAGAGGGCACCACGATTCGACGCCGATCTCGGAGTCATCACACCACCCTCGAACGGCATGCCTCGGTCGGCCTTCGGGCGTTCGGTGCCGCGGGCCGCGTGGCGCCGACGGTACGTCGCCTGGCTGGTCCTGCTCGACGTCCTCGCGGCGTTGGCGGCCAGCCGTACCGTCGTCGCCCTGGTGGACGAGGCCGACGCCGGCTTCTGGGACCAACGGGTGCTAGGTGTCAGCTCGTTCGCCCTGGTGGCGAATGTCGGCGTACCGCTCGGCTGGCTGCTTCTGCTCGTCGCCGCCGGTGCCTACGATCGGCGCGTGCTGGGGCACGGCACCGACGAACTCAAGCGGGTGGTCCGGGCCAACGTCGTCATGGCCGCCACGGTCTCGTTCCTGGCGCTCGGGTTCAAGAAGGACTTGTCCCGGGCGACGGTCGCCGCCGTCATCATCGGCCTGTTGGTCTACACGCTGCTGGCCCGGTTCGTGGCCCGGGCGGTCCTTCGTCGACTCCGGCGCGTCGGCCAGCGGGCCTCGCAGAAGGTGCTGCTTGTCGGCCGACTGCCGGACGCTCTCGCGTTGCACGAGGTGGTGACGCGCAATCCGGGTGCCGGGTTGCGTCCGGTCGCCATTCATCTGCCACACCATCCGCGGCCGGGGGAGCGGGTCACCGCGCCGCTCCCGGTCTACGTCGGCTGGGACCTGGTACCGCTGGTCCACCAGTTGGGTGCGGACACCATCGCGGTGTGCGGCCCGGCCGGTCTGGAGTCGTACGAGCTGCGTAAGCTGGCCTGGCAGTTGGAGGGCACTGGCCTGGATCTGGTGGTGGTTCCGCAGGTCACCGACGTCACCGGCCCGCGCATCCACGTCCGCCCGATCGAGGGGCTGCCGCTCCTCAACGTGGATGAGCCGACCATCTCCGGTCTTTCGCTGCTGGTCAAGAGTGTTCTGGACCGGGTGACCGCGCTGATCGGGCTGGTGCTGCTGAGTCCGGTGCTGCTCGCCATCGCCCTGGCCATCAAGTTCAGCGACCCGGGTCCAGTGATGTTCCGGCAGACCCGGATCGGCCACGAGGGCCGCGCGTTCAAGGTCTGGAAGTTCCGGACCATGTACACTGACGCCGAGCAGCGGCTGGCCGCCCTGCAGCATCAGAACGAGAGCGACGGCCTGCTCTTCAAGATGAAGGACGACCCTCGGGTCACTCCGATCGGCCGGCACCTGCGGGCGCTTTCCCTGGATGAGCTGCCCCAGCTGATCAACGTGCTGCGTGGGCAGATGTCGCTGGTGGGCCCGCGCCCGCTGCCCACCGAGGACGATGACTACCGCGGCGATGTGCGCCGGCGGCTGCTGGTACGACCGGGCATCACTGGCCTCTGGCAGGTTTCCGGCCGCTCGGATCTCACCTGGGACGACGCGGTTCGGCTGGACCTGCACTACGTGGATCACTGGTCGCTCGCGTACGACCTCGGCATCCTGTGGAAGACGGTTAGCGTGGTGCTGGCCCGCCGGGGTGCGTACTGATCCTGAAACCTTGAAACGCCGACGGGCGGTCGCCTTCTGGCGCCGCCCGTCGGCGTTCCTGGTGCCGCTCTGTGCGGCCCTGGTCCCCGGTCGCCAGCCAGAGCGACCGGGGACGGTGTTTATGCGGGCGAGGGGGACCTACGGCTTCTTCGCGCCCGCGATGATATCTGGGACCGCGTCCCGGCGCACCGCGTCGTAGAACGACTTGACCCGGTTCGTGTCGGCCAGGACGACACTCTCCGAACCGATCCGGCCGGTGCCCTTGGTGGGGCTGGTGACGAAGGTCAGGTTGCTGCCGCGGACGCCACGCATCTGGTTGGCCGTCTCCAGCAGCGACAATTCCTTGTCCACCGATACCGAGTTCGAGGTGGCCTTGAGGAACGAGTTCAGCTTGCCGGGATTGGTGAGGAGACCACCCGAGGAGGCCTTGTCGATGATCGCCTTGATCACCTGCTGCTGGTGCCGGATCCGGGCGAAGTCACCGTCCGCGAACTGCTTGCGCTGGCGCGAGTAGTCGAGCGCCGCCTCGCCGTCCATCTGTTGCATTCCCTTGCTGAAGGTGCGGAACGGCGGGTGGATCGAGGTGAACTCCTTCTCCGAGTTGATGCTGATGCCGCCCAGTGCGTCGATGATCTCCTTGAACCCGGCGAAGTCGATCAGCGCCACGTGGTCCACGCGCACCCCGGTGAACCCCTCCACGGTCTGCACCATCAGCGGCACGCCGCCCCAGGCGTAAGCAGCGTTGATCTTGGCGTCCCGGCCGCCGTTGTTGCCGTCTGCGGATCGGGGCACCGATACCCAGGTGTCCCGGGGGATGGAGATCAGTTGGGCGCTCGACCGGTCCTTCGGCAGGTGGGCGAGGATGATCGTGTCGGTCCGCGAGCCGGAGGTCTTCTCGGGGTCGCGCGAGTCGCTGCCCAGGATCATGATGTTCATCGCGCCCTCGACCGCCGCCTGCGGGCGACCCTCCTCCGGCACGCCATCGAACGCGTCCACGCGCTCGATGCCGCCCTCGACGGAGCGCAGGTAGAGGCCGCCGGCGATCGCCGCTCCGCCCCCTACCAGGGTCACCACGAGCAAGCTGATCAGCAGGATCCTCCGCCATCGGCGTCGTCGGGGTGGCTGCGGGTCGACCGGCTCGCCGTCGTCCACCCGCTGTGGCTGGCCGGCGGTCCCGGTCGAGTAGTACGCGCCGGGTTGCGCGGTCTCATTGTGACGTGGCATGGCGCGATGTTACTGACTCGGCTTTCGGTCCGAATACCCTCGTCCGGTCGGCGTCGCCCGCCGTCGGGTTGATCGGTCGAGGAAGATTGACGGCAACTTCCCCTGCCGCAACGGGCGTCGGCCTGATAAGAAGCTCCGGTGGACGCAACGAAGCTCCGACGGGCGATCGCCCGCACCCCACTCGCCCCCGTCGCCGCATTTCCCAAGCGGCTCGCCCGGGTCGCCCGCCACGACGCCAAGGTGCTGCGCGTCTCGGCCCGGTGGCTGGTCACCTCCCGAGAACACCACAACTACACGTACGAGCTGACCAAGCTCAGTCGTCATCACCTGGCCTGGTTTGTCAGTGTGGTCTGCGACCGGCCGGTCAAGCAGGTCCGGGGGTGGCTCGACGAGATCGAGTCCGACCAGGTGCTGCGTCAGCACATCGAGCGGGCCACCGCAAGAGCCGCCCGCCGTGGTCTCGCCGACAGGCAGGTCCACTACGCGCGGCGGATCGGCTGGTACGCGATCGTCCGCGCCACCCGCCCGAAGCACATAGTCGAGACCGGTGTCGACAAGGGACTTGGCAGTGTCGTCCTGGCTGCCGCCCTGCTGCGTAACGCTCAGGAGGGGCACCCGGGCCGGGTCACCTCGCTGGACATCAACCCCGAAGCCGGCTACCTCGCCCGGGTCGCACCCTGGTCGGAGGTCGTCGACCTGGTGATCGGCGACTCGATCGCCTCGATCGGCGCACTGGACCGCCCGGTCGACCTGTTCCTGCACGACAGCGACCACAGCCGCGCGCACGAGAAGCGCGAGTTCGACGCCGTCGAGTCGAAGCTCGCCCCCGGCGCGATCCTGCTGACCGACAACGTCACCAGCACCAACGTGCTCGCCGAGCACGCCGAGCGCACCGGCCGGCGGTTCCTCGCCTACCGGGAGAGCCCCGCCAACCACTGGTACCCCGGGGACGGCATCGGCGTGGCATGGTAGCCGGGTGCGGCTGACATCGATCCACACGTACCCGGTCAAGGGTTGTCACCGGCTCGACCACGACGGCGCGTTCGTGCAGCCGTGGGGCCTGGCCGGCGACCGGCGCTGGATGGTCGTGGACGCCGACGGTGTCGGCGTCACCCAGCGGGAGACCACCCGGCTGGTCGGCCTGCGCGCCACCGTGCGCCCCGGGGGCCTGTCGCTGCGCGCCGACGGGCGGCCCGACCTCGACGTCGCCGAGCCGACCGTTGGCGCCCCGGTCGCGGTGCGCACCTTCCGCAACCGCAAGCTCCCGGTCCCCGCGCTGCCGGCCGGTCCCGCGGCCGACGACTGGCTCGGCGCGCTGCTCGGCCGGCCGGTCCGACTGGTGTGGCTGGCCCGGCCGGCCCGCCACCTGGCCGCCGGGTCCCGCGAGTACGACACCGGCGACCAGGTCAGCTTCGCCGACGCCTATCCGCTGCTGCTGGCGAACACCGCCTCCCTCGACGCCCTCAACGACTGGCTGGCCGAGGCGGGTGAGGAGCCGGTGCCGATGACCCGGTTCCGACCCAATCTGGTCGTCGACGGGGCGCCGGCCTGGGCCGAGGACGACTGGGTCGGCCGGGTGCTGCGCATCGGCGACCTGTTGTTCCGTGCCGCCGGGCCGTGCGACCGCTGCGTGGTGACCACAACGGACCAGGAAACCGGGGTACGCACGAAGGAGCCCCTGCGCACCCTCGGGCGGTATCGCAACGTCAACCGGAAGCTCCTCTTCGGACTGAACCTGGTGCCGGCCGACAGTGGACCGATCGCCGTGGGCGATGCGGTCATCGTCGAGCCCTGACCGGTCTGCTGCGGGGACGCGCCGATCACCGTCCGTCGATGCTGTCTTAGCTTTGGCTTAGCCGGCTTGTCCGCCCACGCCCGGTTCCGGCAGCATCGCCGTCGTGACGGACGGAAGCGCTGTCGACATCGACATCGACCTGGACCAGGTGCCCGAGGGCAGGCCGGCGTCGTCGTCCGGCCCGATGCCCTGGCTGGTCGCCACCGGCGTCACCGTCCTCGCGGCGGCGCTCGGGCTCACGCTGACCCTGCGGTCCGGCTCCGCCCCGGCCTGCGCCGCGGGCCGGACGCTCGCCGCCGCACCGCCCGTTGGCAACACCACGCACAGCGGCAAGGCGACCTTCTACGATTCGAAGGGCGCCGGCGGCAACTGCTCGAACCCGGCCGCCCCGGCCAACCGGCTCTACGTCGCGCTGGGCCCGACGGAGTACTCCGCCGGTGCCGCCTGCGGTGGATTCCTCGACGTGACCGGCCCGAAGGGCACCGTCCGAGTCCTGATCATGGATCAGTGCCCCGAGTGCGCGCCCGGGCACCTCGATCTGTCCCGCGAGGCGTTCGCCCGGATCGCCGACCCGGTCCAGGGCCTCGTCGCGGTCACCTACCGCGCGGTGGTCAACCCACCCCTGCCCGGTCCGCTCACCTTCCGGATCAAGGAGGGCGCGTCGCAGTGGTGGTTCGCCGTCCGCGTCGGCAACCACGGCAACCCGCTGCGTTCCGTCGAGGTCCGGCAGGGTGACAGCGGTCCGTGGCGGTCGGCCACCCGGCAGGACTACAACTACTGGCTGATCGCCTCCGGCGCCGGGCCCGGCCCCTTCAGCGTCCGGGTCAGCGACGTGTACGGGAACCGGGCCACCGTCGGCGGCATCCGGATGGCACCCGGCCGGGTGCAGAACAGCGCGGTCCGGATGTACGCGCGCACCGCCGTGGCGGCCGTCCCGCGCCCGTCCGCGTCGGCCCGGCCGCCCGGCAACCGACCCAGCGGTACGCCGACGCCGGCCCGCCGCCCGGTCGAGGTGGCGAGGGCGAGCGCGCCGGCCACCGACACGCCGGCCGCCCGCACGGCCGCGGTGAACGCCCGTTGGTGCGCGGGCTGACCGCTCAGTCGACCGGCGTCAGGTCGAGCCACATCAGGATCTCGTCCCGGTCGTCATCGGGCGCCACCCGCAACGCGCCCGGCAACCGGCCGATCTCCCGGTACCCGAGGCGGCGGTAGAACCTGTCCAACCCCAGCCCGTCCCGCACCGTGACGTGCAGCGCCTCGTGGCCGAACTCCCGGCCCAACCGGGCGGCCTCACCCATCAGCGCCGCGCCGTAGCCGGCGCCCTGGGTGTCCGGGTGGACCATCACCCGCTTCAACACACACCAGTGCGCCTTGAGCGGGAAACGGTTGTCACTGAAGATCAGCAGGGCCACCAGCCGGTCCCCGGAGTATCCGACCAGCAGCCGGTCCGGTCCGTCGGCGATGCCGGCGAACGTCGGGTCGGCGATGACGTGGACGTCGGCGGCGGTGACCGGCGGCACGAAGCCGACCGCGCCGCCCGCGTTGCTGACGTCCGCCCAGAGGTCGACGATCTCGGCGCGCAGCTGCGGGGTCAGGTCGGGGTCGAGGACGAAGCGCAGACTCACGCTCGCCATCCTGACCCGGCGACCAGGCGAACGACCCGCGACCGTGACGCGCCCGACAGTCGGTCGCCGGCACGTGGTTCCCGTTGACGTGTGCGGGAGAGGGGATTCGAACCCCTACGCCCTTTCGGACAATAGGACCTAAACCTATCGCGGCTGCCGTTACGCCACTCCCGCCAACTCGCTGAGTCTAGAGCGTCCGGCTTCGACGCTGTTGAGCCCGGCCCCTTGAGGATGGTCGAGATCGTGCGCCCGGTACGACAGTCAGTCCAGGCCGAGGTCGCGGCGGAGCTTGGCGACGTGCCCGGTGGCCTTGACGTTGTAGAGCGCTCGTTCGATCTTGCCGTCGGCGTCGATGACGAACGTCGAGCGGATCACGCCGGTGACGGTCTTGCCGTACAGCTGCTTCTCGCCGTACGCGCCGTAGGCGGTCAGCACCGTCTTGTCCAGGTCCGACACCAGCGGGAAGGTGATCGCGTCGCGCTCGCGGAACTTCGCCAGCTTCTCCGGCTTGTCGGGCGAGATGCCGACGACCTCGTAGCCGGCGGCCTGGAGGGAGGCGAGCGAGTCGCGGAAGTCGCAGGCCTGCTTCGTGCAGCCAGGGGTCATCGCGGCCGGGTAGGCGTACAGGACCACCTTGCGGCCTCGCAGGTCGGCGAGGGAGAGCTGGTCGCCGGTGTCGGTGGTGAGGGTGAACTCGGGCGCGGGGTCACCGGGGGAGAGACGGTCGGGCGCGGTCATGGCCCGACGATACCGCCGGGCGCGCCGATGCCAACGTTGGCGGCGCGCAAGGCGAGTCGATCAGCAGAGCCGCGTCGACACCGAGTCCGACCTGCGAAGGTGATCAAGACCATGCCTTGTTGCCAAGCTCTGGCAATAACGAGGTCTGGGAAATAGGCTGACCCACGCCGGCCCGGTCGGGCCCGCTGACGCGTGGGAGGTCGCGTGGAGACACTGGCGATGCACATCTCGAACGGGATCATCGATGGTCCCGTCGCGGCGATCTTCGCCGCGCTCGCTCTTGCCGCGCTCACCGCCTGCGTCCTGCGCGCCCGGCGTGACCTGGACGACCGGCTGGCCCCGATGGCGGGCCTGGTGGCGGCGTTCATCTTCGCCGTGCAGATGCTCAACTTTCCGATCTTCACGGCCGGCGTGAGTGGCCACCTGCTCGGTGGCGCGCTCGCCGCCATGCTGGTCGGCCCGTGGGTGGGCGCGCTCTGTGTGGCCGTGGTGCTGGTCGTGCAGGCACTGATCTTCGGTGACGGCGGCGTGGCGATGCTCGGCCTCAACATCACGAACATGGCGCTGCTCGGCACCGCTGCGGCGTACCTGCTGATCGCGATCCTGCTGCGGGTGCTGCCCCGCACGCCGGCCGGGCTGGCGGTGACCGCGTTCGTCGCGGCCATGCTCAGCGTGGTGGTCGCGTCGCAGGGCTTCGTCCTGCAGTACTGGCTGGGTGGCACCACCGACCTGGGTAACAACCTGGGTGGCCTGGCCGGGACGATGGCCGCTGTCCACCTGCTGATCGGCATCGGCGAGGGCCTGATCACCGCGACCACCGTGCTGACCGTCGCAAAGGTGCGCCCCGACCTGGTGTACGCGCTGCGCTCACTGCGCACCCCCACCAACCCCGCCGTCCCGGTCGCCGGAGGTGTCCGATGAGGAACCGCACCTGGGCCTTCCTGGCCGGCGGCCTGCTGGTCGCCCTGCTGCTCGCCGGTGTGGTGAGCAACTACGCCTCGTCACACCCGGACGGGCTGGACTCCTCCCTGCTCAAGGGCTGCACCGTCGACGCCGACCACGCCATCACCGGCGGCAGCTGCCCGGCGCAGCAGGCCCAGGATCACGAGCTGGCCGACAGCCCGCTCGCCGACTACGGGGTGCGCGGGGTGCGGAACAGCTTCATCTCGACCGGCCTCTCCGGGGTGCTCGGGGTGCTGGTCACCTTCGCGATCGGCGCCGGCGGTTTCTGGCTGCTGCGCCGCCGGAGCACCACGCCGACCGACGGTGACGTGCCGACCGACGGTGACGCGACGACGCCCGCCGGGGGCGACCCCGCGCCGTCCGACGACGTCCGGCGCCGCGCCGACGCGGCCAGCTGAGCAGGGGGTACGCGGAATGGGTGTCGGTCACGGGCATGTGCTGTACCGCGAGTCGGACTCGCCGGTGCACCGGCTCCCGCCCGAGGTCAAGATCGTGGCGATGGTGGTCTTCACCATCGCCGTGGTGGCCACCCCCCGCACGGCGTTCTGGGCCTTCGGCGCGTACGCCCTGCTGGTGGCCGCGGTGGCGGCGCTGGCCCGGGTGGGGCCACGGTGGTTGCTCAGCCGGGCGCTGATCGAGCTGCCGTTCGTGCTGTTCGCCGTCGCGCTGCCGTTCCTCGGCAGCGGCGACCGGGTCGAGGTGCTGGGCCTGCGGCTGTCCGAGGACGGGCTGCACGGCGCGTGGAACATCCTGGCCAAGGGCACCCTGGGCGTGCTCGCCTCGCTGCTGCTCGCGGCGACCACCACCACCCGGGATCTGATCGTGGGGCTGGACCGGCTGCACTGCCCGCAGGTGCTCACCCAGATCGCCACGTTCATGCTGCGCTACCTCGATGTGCTGGTCGGCGAGGCGCGGCGGATGCGGGTGGCCCGGATCTCCCGGGGTGACGACCCGCGCTTCCTGTGGCAGGTGCGCGGCTTCGCCGGCGGGATCGGGGCGCTGTTCCTGCGCGCGTTCGAACGCGGCGAACGGGTCTACCTGGCGATGCTGTCCCGGGGTTACACCGGGAGGATGCCCGCGGTGTGGCAGGGCGACGGTGCGGCGACCGTCGGTCAGTGGCTGGTCGCGGCGACCGTGCCGGTGTTGGCGGCCTCCATCGCCGCCACCGCCGTCGTGCTGTCATGATCGGTGTCGTGCAGACCGCTGTCTCGCTGGACGTTCGTGGCGTTCGGTACGCGTACCCGGATGGGCACGTCGCCCTGCACGGGGTGGACCTGAACGTGCCGCGCGGCGATCGGGTGGCGCTGCTCGGGCCCAACGGTGCCGGCAAGACCACGCTGGTGCTGCACCTCAACGGCATCCTCACCCCGACCGAGGGCAGCGTGAGCGTCGGTGGGCTGACGGTCACGCCGGATCGGGCCACGCTGGGCGAGGTGCGTCGCCGGGTGGGCATCGTCTTTCAGGACCCGGACGACCAGCTGTTCCTGCCCACGGTCGCGGAGGACGTGGCGTTCGGGCCGGCGAACCTGGGTCTGCGCGGGGCGGAGTTGGCGGCCCGGGTGGACGAGGCGCTCGCCGCGGTGGGGATGAGCGAGCACCGTGATCGGGCGCCGCAGCACCTCTCGTTCGGGCAGCGCCGTCGGGTGGCGGTGGCCACCGTACTCGCCATGCACCCGGAGATCCTGGTGCTCGACGAGCCCTCGTCGAACCTGGACCCGGCGGCCCGCCGTGAGCTGGCCGAGATCCTGCGCCAGCTGCCGGTGACTCTGCTGATGGTCACGCACGACCTGCCGTACGCGGCGGAGCTGTGCGAACGCTCGGTGATCCTGGACGGTGGCCGGATCGTCGCCGACGCCCCCACCCCCACCCTCCTGCGCGACGCAGACCTGCTGGCCCGCCACCGCCTGGAACTCCCCTACGGCTTCACCCCGCCGTCCTAGCCCCACTCTTCGCGATCTTGCACTTTCTGTCCCCGCTTTTGTCGCGAAAGCCGCATCTCTCCAGCGTAAAGTCCAAGATCGCGGGGGGGGGGGGGTCAGGGGGTTGGTGCTGCCGCGAGCCGGGAGGCGGCGTGTAGGCGGAGGATCCCGGCGGCTGTTGCGCCGGTGCCGGTGATCAGCACCAACGCCACCATGACGCGGGCGACCCCGGGCGACCAGGGCACCGGGGCGATGGACCGGGCGAACACGGCGGCGTTCGCCGCACCGGCGAAGAGCGCCAGACAGGCTCCGGCCAGCGCCACCACGAAGTCGGCGGCCGGGCGGCGGCGGGTCAGCGCGTACCAACCGGCGGCGATCGCGCCCAGGCCGGTGAGCAGGGACCAGACCTGCCCGGACAGCAGCCCGACCACCACCCCGCCCACGCCCTGGGCGCCGGCGTCCAGCTCCCGCCCCAGCGGGTAGACCACGGCGACCGCGCCGCCGACGACCAGCAGCGCACCCAGCGCACCGAGCGCGCGACCGCCGGCCGGTGCGCCCGCGGCGACCAGGCCGAGCGCGCCCACCGCGAGGAGCCCCACGATGGTCACCGCCCACCAGGTGTACGCGTCCGGCGGCGGCACCCAGTCCAGCGTGCCGCCGATCGCCACCGGGTCGGCGCCGTCGCGCAGCGGGACCGTCCAGTCCCGGACCCGGTGCTCGCGGTCCGGCGCTGCGCGTACCTCCGCCGGTGGTGCCGACTCCTGCCACAGCGCGCGCTGGTCGTGCCAGCGCACGGTGGGCCCGTCGTCGATCCGCCGCCAGGACGGCGGGGCTGCCGGGTCGGCCTCGGCCGGGAGCGCGGTGTCCCCGGCGAGGGTGCGGTTCAGGTACGTGGCGGGGGAACGGCTGTTCTCGAAGACCCCGTCCGGGCCGACCCGCAGGTACGGCTCGCCGGAGTAGCCGATCACCTCGATGGCGCGGCCGGTGCGGTTGGTCAACTCCAGCCGGGCGCCCGCCTCGACGACGCGTACCTCCAGCCCCGGTCGCGCCGGTGCCACCCCGGTGGTCCGGGTGCGGTAGTCGGTGCCGTCCGGTGCGTCCGCGCCGTGCGCGGCGGCGGGCGCCGCGGTGAGCAGGGTGGCCGCGCAGGCTGCGGCGGCGACCAGGCCGGCACGGGCCAGCAGGGTACGGATCACTTTCCGGCCGCCGCCACGGCCGCGGTGAGACCTTCCGGGGTGGGGTTGGCGAGGGGCTGGCCGTTGACCAGGATGGTCGGCGTGCCGGTGACGTTGCTCCGGCTGGCCTCGTCGGTGACGTGTTCGGTCCACGTCTGGTACGTGCCGTCCTTGACGCAGCCGCCGAACGAGGCCCGGTCGAGCCCCACCCCGGCGCCGATGTCGATCAGCTCGTCGTTGCTGAGCCCGGCGCTGCCCTCCGGTGGCTGCTTCTCGAAGAGCGCCTTGGCGTACTCCCGGAACTTGCCTTCCGCCGCGGCGCAGCCGGAGGCTGCCGAGGACCGGGTCGAGTACTCGGTGGTGGAGAAGCGGTTGAGGTACGCCACCGGGTGGTAGACCACCTTCGCCTTGTTCTCGGCCGCCAGCTGCTCCAGGGTCGCTCCGCTGGTCTGCTCGAACTGGTTGCAGGCCGGGCAGATGAAGTCCTCGTAGACGTCGACGGTGACCGGGCCGCCGCCGGTGACGATGCCGGTGCCGTCGGCGTTCGCGCCGGGCGGGGTGATGAAGTCGTCGGACCGCTGGTTGGACCAGACGACCCAGCCGATCACACCGGCGATGACCAGGACGGCGACCGCGGCGGCGGAGACCCCGATCGTGCGTCTGCGCCGCCGCTCGCGGGCGAGCTGCTCGCGAACCACCCGGGCGGCGTCCCGCTGCCCCTTGCGACTACTCATCCTCGTCCTCCACAGCGGGTTCGCCGGACAGCCACCCGTCCACCGATACGGGCGTACGGGGCCAGATCAGCAGAAATCCGGCCAGTACCAAGAATCCCAGGTCCCGCAGGATCTCCGGGAGGTAACTGGGGGCCTGCCCCTCGGCCAGCTGACCGCCACTGCCGAAGCAGCCGCAGTCGATCGCCAGCCCACGTGCCCAGGCCGAGGCGATCCCCACGATGAATACCACCAGCAGCGCGGCGGAGACCCCGGCGACGAGCCGGGTGGCCAGCCCGAGCAGCAACAGCACGCCCAGGGCCAGCTCGACGAAGGGCAGCGCCGCACCGATCACGCTCGCCGCGTCGTACGGCATCACCTGGTACGCGTTGACGGCCCGCCCGGAGGCGGCGAGGTCGCTGACCTTCGACGCGCCGGCGACGAGCCAGACGGCGGCCAGGCCGAGCCGGGCAGCGGTGCCGAGCCAGGGCCGGACGACGGGCCAGCGACCGGCCCGGGTGGGAGGTGCAGTCACGCTCATTTGTCGTCCCGTCTTCGCCGGAAGTTCCGCACTCAGCCGGTCAACGCGTCGCCGACCGCCTCGACCAGCTCGTCGCGGGCCCGGGCGACCCGGGAACGGATGGTGCCCACCGGCACCCCTTCGACGGCGGCGGCCTCGGCGTACGACAGGCCGAGCAGTTGGGTGAGCACGAACGCGGCACGTCGCTCGGCGCTGAGCCGGCGGACCAGATCGGCGGTCCCGAACTGGCCGGCCGGGTCCGGGTGCGGGCGGTCGGTGTACGCGTTCGCCGCCAGGCGCTCGTCGAGCCGGCGGCGGCGGATCACCGTGCGCAGGTGGTCGGCGCAGGCACGCCGGGCGATGCCGAGCAGCCAGGTGCGGGCGCTGGAGCGACCCTCGAACGTGGGCAGGGCCCGAAACGCCCGCAGGTACGTCTCCTGGGTCAGGTCGTCGGCGCTGTCCGGGTCGACCAGGGCTGCGGCGAACCGCCAGACCTCGACCTGGGTCAGCCGGACGAACGCCGCCTGGGCGGTCGGGTCACCGGCACGCGCCGTCAGCGCCCACTCGGTTGCCGGGTCCCGGGCGACGTCACCAGCCGGCTCTGCCGGGCCGGCAGCACCGGTGTCACGCGGGACGGGGATCACGACAAACCAGGTTACGCGGCGCCCGACAGCGCGTCAGGGTCCTTCGGCCCATGGATGGTCTGCGCCACGTCGGGAACTTTTCCCCGCCATCGGCCGACTACCCGGTCATGCCTCTCGACCACGGACGCGGTCAACCGCCTCGGGTCGCCGAAAGTGACACTCGTCGGCGACCATGGCCGGCATGACTGTCGCCCCCCGCCGCTGGGTCGCCCGGCTGGCCGCCGCCGCCGGCCTCCTGGTCACCGTCGTCGCCCTGTTGATCGCGCCGGCCACCCCGGCCAGCGCCCACGCGGTGCTCCAGAGCAGCAGCCCGTCCGCCTCCGCGGTGGTGCCGAGCGGGCCGTCCGAGGTGGTCCTCACGTTCAGCGAGTCGGTCCGCAAGGTTCCGGGCAAGATCAGGGTCATCGCGCCGGACGGGTCACGGGCCGACCGGGGCGAGCCGTCGTTCGACGACGGTGTCGTGACCATCCCGGTGGACCCGGCCGGTGACCGAGGCACCTACCTGGTCAGCTTCCGAGTGATCTCCGCCGACAGTCACCCGGTCTCCGGGGCGTTCACCTACTCGGTCGGCGCACCCTCGACGCCACCCGTCGACTCCGGCACGGACAGCCGCGCCAACCCGGTGGTGGGTACGGCGGTGAAGGTGGCCCGTTTCCTCGGCTACGCCGGCCTGGTGCTGCTGGTGGGGCCGGCACTGGTGCTCGCCGCGCTGTGGCCACGGCGGCTCTCCCGCCGTGGGCCGACCCGGCTGGCGTGGACCGGCCTCGGCCTGGTGGCCGTCGCCACCCTCGCCGACCTGTGGTTGCAGGTGCCCTACACGGCCGGTGGCGGTCTCTTCGAGGTGACCGGCGAGGGTTTCGGCAGCGTGTTCGGCAGCGCCTTCGGCGCCGCCCACCTGGTCCGGCTCGGCCTGCTGGCGGCCTCCGCCTTCCTGCTCCGGCCACTGCTGGCCCGGCCGACCGGCCGCGCCGACGCGATCATCCTGGCCGTGCTCGGCGGTGCCGCCCTGCTGACCTGGCCGCTGGCCGGGCACCCGGCGGCCTCCCCGGCGCCGGCGGTCTCCGTGGTGGTCGACGCGGTCCACCTGGGCAGCATGGCGGTCTGGTTGGGCGGTCTGCTGATGCTCGCCGGATTCCTGCTGCGTCAGGCCGACGAGCGGGAGCTGGGCGCGATCCTGCCGATCTGGTCGCGCTGGGCGGCGCTCGCCGTCTCGGCGCTGCTGCTGGCCGGCACCGTGCAGGCGCTGATCGAGGTGGCCACCCCGCAGGCGCTGTTCACCACCACCTACGGTCGGTTGCTGCTGGCCAAGATCGGCCTTTTCGCGCTGGTGATCGCCGTGGCCGCGTACTCCCGGCAGTTGGTGCGCCGCCGCACCGCGGCACAGCGCCCGGCGCCGGTACGCCGGGCGGTCTGGGTCGAGTTGGCCGTGACCGTGGTGGTGCTGGGCCTGTCCGCCACTCTCGTGCAGACCACGCCCGCCCGGACCGCCGTGGTCGAGCCGTCCGGCACCGAGGCCGGCCTCTTCAGCACCAGGCTGACCAGCCCGCTCTTCGCACTGGAGGTCGAGCTGAGCCCGGCCGAGCGGGGCAACAACTCGGTGCACCTGTACGCGTACGGCAAGGACAACCAGCCGCTACCGGTGGTGGAGTGGCGGGCCACCGCCGCGCTGCCCTCGGCCGGGATCGAGCCGATCGAGGTTCCGTTGCTGCCGCTGACTGACAACCACGCGTACGGCGACATCAGCCTGCCGGCCGCCGGCGACTGGCAAATCAAGATCACCGCCCGAACGACCGACATCGACCAGGCCACGGTGACCGCCACCGTGCCCATCCGTTAGAGAGGTTCGCGAACCCCATGACCCGACTCCGGCGTACCGCAACCGCCGCCGCCGCTCTGGCTTTCACCGCCGCCGCCACCGCCGTGCTCGGCTTCGCCGGACCGGCGTCCGCCCACGTCACCGTGAACCCGAAGGAGGCGACCCAGGGCGGCTACGCCCGGGTGGCGTTCCGGGTGCCCAACGAGAGCGACAGCGCGTCGACCATCAAGCTCGAGGTGGTGCTGCCGGAGAACGCGCCGGTCGGCTCGGTGTCGACCATGCCGGTGGCCGGCTGGACGGTGGCCGTGGAGAAGCGCAAGGTGGACCCGCCGATCGAGGTGCACGGCAGCCCGATCACCGAGGCGGTGGCCAAGCTGACCTGGACGGCCACCGGCGACGCGGGGGTGAAGCCGGGCCAGTTCCAGGAGTTCGGAGTCTCGATGGGGCCACTGCCGCAGGTCGACTCGATGGTCTTCAAGACCCTGCAGACCTACTCGGACGGCACCATCTCGCGCTGGATCGACGAGCCGGCGCCGGGCGGCGAGGAGCCGGAGCACCCGGCCCCGGTGCTCACCCTCACCGCCGCCGCGCCGTCGGGTTCGGCCGAGCCGACCGTGCAGGCGGCCACTCCGATGCCTTATGTCAAGGACGAGGCCGACGGGCTCGCGGTCGGCCTTGGCGTGGCCGGTCTCGTCGCCGGCCTGGCCGGTCTGGTGCTCGGCGGGCTGGCGTTCGCCCGGACCCGCCGGGAGCCGGTCACCAAGTCCTGACCCGTCAAACCCGCTGGCCCGCCGGAGGATCCGGCGGGCCAGCGCGCTTTCCGCGGGTCGGGACCGACCGTGCCGTGGATATCCCCTGATCAGACGGCGTACGTCGGTAAGGTCGGCCGGGTATCTGGCTACGGAGGGAGACGGTGCGAATGCGTTTCGTGCGGGTGGTCGCTGGAGTGCTGCTGTTGGTCGTGGGGATTCCGGCGCTGTTCGCCGGTGGCGCGCTGTGGCTGGTGACCCGACACGCCGACCCCGACGGGGCCTTCGCCGCCCGCTTCGAGACGGTGCGCACACCCGGCCACGCGGTCGTGGTCACCGATCTCGACCGGTTGCTGCGGCAGGAGGCAGCCTTCGCGCGTACCGCGCAGACCCGACTGCGACTGGACGCCCGCACCCCGGACGGCCCGGCCTTCGTCGGGCTGGCGCCCACCGCCGAGGTGCGCCGATGGCTGGAGCCGGTGCCGCACGCCACGGTCCGCCGGGTGGCGCTGGCCCAGGGCCCGCTGCCGGTCCGGCTGGACCCGGTCGGTCCCTCGACAGCTCCGGCTGCCGCTGTGCCGGTCAGCCCTCTGGGCCAGCCGTTCTGGGTACGCGAGGGGATCGGCTCGCTGGAGTGGAGTGTGGGCGACCTGGCCGACGAGCCCATGAGCCTGGTCGTGATGCGCCCGGATGGCGGTGCCGATCTTGCCCTGGACCTGCGTGCCGAGCTGCGGGCAGGGTGGACCGGCCCGGCCACCTGGGGCCTGCTGGCCGTCGGCGTCCTGCTGCTGGTGTGCGCGGTGCTGCTCCTGCTGCGACCGCTGCGTCCGCGCGAGGTGATCTTCGTGGTCGAGCCGGATCAGGTGCCGGTGCTCGCCGGCCGGCTCGGGGTCACCTCGCTGAGTGGCCTGAGCGCCCGGGATCCCGCCTCGACCCCACCGTTGCCGGCCGTGCGGCAGCTCGCCCCGGTCGGCTCGGGTGCGGGGGAGCGGCCCCGGTCGGCGATCGGCGCCGAACCGGCCCGGCCGGCCACGCTTGCCGAGCCGGCCCGGCCGGCCACGCTCGCCGATCTCGACGAACCGGTCCGTCTGCCCCGCCCACCGGAGGTGACGCTGAGTCTCGCGTGGCCGCCGGCCGGTGTGGAGGCCACAGCCCGGCCGGTGGTGGTGGACGAAACGACGAGTGGCCCTCCGCGCTGCCGACGCGGAGGGCCACCCTCACCGGGGGATCGGTGCTACCCGAGCGACGCTTGAGGTAGATGAGGTCAGATTAGCGCCGATGGCGGCTAGTGGGGAGGTCTGTCCATTTGGTGCGACTTTTCCTCAGGGCGGCGCGCGTCTTCCTCGGGGCGGCCCACGTTCTCCTCGCGGCGGCGCGAGCGCACCGGCAGGGCTACCAGCAGCAGCAGGCTGAGCAGCACGTAGGTGTTCTGCAGGGCGAAGTCCACCGGGTCATGAGTGCGGACCGCTGCCGTGCCCCAGGCCTGGAACGTCACCACGCCGTAGATGGTCAGGGCGGCGGTACCCAACGCGAGCCCGGCCAGCCACCGACGCCGGCGTACCTCATCCGGACGGTTGGCACTCAACGCCGCGTCGACGAGCAGCACCATCGCGGGCACGAACCAGTAGATGTGGTGGGTCCAGGTGATCGGGCTGACCAGGGCGCCGACCAGGCCGGTCAGGGTCAGGCCCGTCACACCGTCACCAGCCCGAGCCGCGTGGGCTGCCCGCCACAGGCCGTAGACGGCGACCACGGCGACCAGTAGCAGCCAGAGCAGCCGATCCGGCTTCTCCGGCGCGGTGAACCGGCTGAGCAGACCGAACAACGACTGGTTGCCGACGATGTCGGTGCGGCCCACGCGCTCGGTGGCCCACAACTCGTGGGTCCAGAACCGCCACGAGTCGTTCGGTGCGATCGCCGCCGCGAGCAGGGTCGCCGCCGCCGCGGTCACGCTCGCCACCACCGCTGCCCGCCATCGCCGGGTGGCCAGCAGGTACACGATGAAGATGCCGGGAAAGAGCTTGAGTGCCGCCGCCAGCCCCACGCCCACCCCGGCCCAACGTCGCGCCTGCGGTACGGCGAACAGCAGGTCGGCCAGGATCAGCACCACCAGCAGCATGTTGATCTGCCCGAAGGTGATCGTCTCGCGGATGCTCTCCACCGCCAGCACCAGCAGCACGGCGACGGTGAGCGTGAACGCCTGCGGCAGGTTGTGCCGGGCGATCACCGGCGCCACCAGCCAGCGGGTCGTCACCACCACGGCCAGCACGGTGAGCACCGTGAAGATCGTCACGGTGACGCCGAGCCGCAGCAGCCCGAACGGCCACAGCAGCAGCGCGCTGAACGGCGGGTAGGTGAAGTACAACTCGCCCTGCACCCGATCGGGCTGGACGTAGTCGTAGAGCGGGTGGCCGACGCGCCACCAGTCCATCGCGGACATGTAGATCTTGAGGTCGAAGAAGTTGTGCACCAGGCCGGGCAGGTAGAGCGCTGGCAGCACGGCGGTGAGGGCCACCACCGCGACCAGGCGACGGACCGTACGGCCGCCGGGATCGTCGTCGGTGACGGCGGGCGGTGCGACGGGTTCTGCTGGCACCCCGAAACCCTAGCGGTCCGCTCGGCCGAGAGCGCGCAGCCGCAGGGCGTGGGCTGCGCGTAGGCTGTCCCGGTGGCTGATCTCCTTGTCTGGATCGACTGTGAGATGACCGGGTTGGACCTTGGCAGGGACAAACTGATCGAGGTTGCGGCACTGGTCACCGATCCCGACCTCAACGTGCTGGGTGACGGTGTCGACGTGGTGATCCACGCCGACGAGGCGGCTCTGGAGGCGATGCCGGAGATCGTCCAGACGATGCACGCCAGGTCCGGCCTCACCGAAGAGGTCCGCCGCTCGGTGGTCACCCTCGCCGAGGCCGAAGACCTGGTCCTGGACTACGTCCGGAGCTTCGTCAAGGATCCGCGTACCGCCCCGCTGTGCGGCAACTCGATCGCCACCGACCGGGGCTTCATCGCCCGCGACATGCCCCGCCTCGACGCGCACCTGCACTACCGGATGATCGACGTCTCGTCGATCAAGGAGCTCAGCCGTCGGTGGTACCCCCGGGTGTACTTCGGTCAGCCGCAGAAGGGCCTCGCGCACCGGGCGCTGGCCGACATCCGGGAGAGCATCCGGGAGTTGGAGTACTACCGGCGCACCGTCTTCGTCCCGCTGCCCGGCCCGGACGTCGAGACCGCGAAGGCGATCGCCGCCGAACTCTGACCCGGGCGGATGTCCCCGGGGAGCAGGGAACCCGCTGGACGCGGTACGCGGCGGTGTGGCTATTATTGGTCCGCACCCCGCCCGGGGCGATCGACCGGGCGACGGCGGCATGGTGGCTGTAGCTCAGTTGGCAGAGCACCGGGTTGTGGTCCCGGTTGTCGTGGGTTCAATTCCCATCAGTCACCCAGTTGGATGCGCTGCTCAGGCCCCCTCTTCCGAGGGGGCCTGAGTCGTTGTGGGGGCCCACGCGAAAGCCCCCTCCGGTGGAGGGGGCTTTCGTCGTGTGCTCAGGCGGTGGGCGTGGGGGACGGGGTTGCGCCGTCCGGGCTTGGCGAGGTGTCCGGGTCGGCGGGGGGCTCGTACGGGAGGGCGCTGCCCTTGACGTACTCGTCCCAGCTCATGTTCCAGTCGGTCCAGCCGTTGCCGTTCTGCAGCTTGCGCTCGGTGCCCTTGACCGTGATCGGGTCGCCGATCTGGGTGTTCTTGAACAGCCAGTCGCCGTTGGCCATCGACACGTTCACGCAGCCGTGCGAGACGTTCACGCTGCCCTGCTGTCCCTCCGACCAGGGTGCCGCGTGGATGAACTCGCCGCCCCAGGTGAGACGCTGCGCGAAGTCAATCTTCGTGCGGTAGCCCTCCTCGGGGCCCAGCTCCTCGAACGTGTCGAAGACCGTCTTGCGTAGCTTCTCGATCACGACCATGGTGCCGCTGGACGACGGGGTGGTCTTCTTGCCCAGGCTGACCGGGATGGTCTTGATCACGGAGCCGTTGCGGGTCACCGTCATCCGCTTGGTCTTGTTGTCCACCGTCATGACCACCGCAGCGCCGATCTTGACGTCCACACTGAGGTCGGCGCGGCCGTACCAGCCGTCGCCCATCGGCAGGCCGCCGGCCTGGACCCGGTAGGAGACCTTGCTGTCGGCCTTCCAGAACTCCTTCGGCCGGTAGCGGATCTCGGTGGGGCTGACCCAGTGCCAGATGCCCTCCTGGGCCGGTGTCGAGGTCACCGTCATCCGGCGCTGCACGTCGTCGCGGTAGTCCTCCGGGATGCCCCGGCTGAACTTCACGATCAGCGGCATGCCAACCCCGACCACCTGGTTGTCACCGAGGAAGCTGCTCACCCGTACCTGGTTGCTGGGCTTGGCCATGGTGGTGAAGGTGCTGGTCGCGGTGGCCGGACGGCCGTCGTCGCCGGTGGCGGTCACGGTCGCCGTGTAGCTCGTGCCGTACGCCAGTGCGCCGGCGGGCAGCCACGTCTTGCCATCCGCGGCGAGGGCGCCCTGAACCGCCTTGCCGGCCGCGTCCTTGAGCTCGACGGAGGTCTCCAGGGCGTCCTTCGTGGTGAAGGTGATGCCGGTGGACGCCGGCACGTCCTTGGCGTCGGCCGCCGGCTCGCTGATGGTCGCCGCCGCCTTCGGTGCCGGGCTCTCGCCGCCGCCGTGCCACGAGGACGGCTTGCCGCCGTTTCCGTCGGTGCAGGCAGAGGTGAAGGCCAGCGCTACGGCGAGGAGCCCCGCCGCGAACACGCGGCGTCGCCCACCGGGCCGGATGAGCTGGTCCTGGCTAGCTCGCATGATTCCCTCACAGTCGTGGTCGCTGACCCATCGTCTCTTACTGACGCGCCAGAGCCGGCCCCGGTTGCCGAGGGTGAACCGAAACACGCCGACCATCATGCCGGAAATTTGCTATTATCCGGCGTTTCGTGAGGCTGGCTCGTCTCCGTACCGGGATTGAGGGTCGTCGCACCTTCGTCACGTCATGGGAGTGCAAGGGTACGCGCCGGCCCGACCATCGGCAGGGCCGGCGCGTGAAGCCGGAAGGCTCAGAGCGCCGGACCGGCCCCACCACTGGGTACCGGCAGAGCGCTGCCCTTGACGAACGCCGACCAGCTTAGGCTCCACGCCGTCCAGCCGTTGCCGGCGGCGATCTTGCGCTCGGTGCCCTTCACCGTGATCGGGTCACCGATCCGTGTCTTCTCGAACAGCCACCGGGCGTTCGTCGTGGACACGTTCACGCAGCCGTGCGAGACGTTCCGCCGCCCCTGGACGTGTTCAGACCAGGGCGCGGCGTGGATGTACTCGCCACCCCAGGTGAGCCGCTGGGCGAACTCGATGTCGGTGACGTAGCGGTTGGCCGGGTCCGGGTCGTCGCGGGTGTCGAAGACCGTGGCCTCCTTCTTCTCCATCACGACCATCGTGCCGCTGGACGACGGCGTGCTCTTCTTGCCCAGGCTCACCGGAATGGTGCGCACGAGCGCGCCGTTCTCGTACACCGTCATCTTCTTGGTGGCGTTGTCGACCTTCATCTCGAACGACCGGCCGATCTTGGCGGTGGCCTTGCGGTCGACGTCGCCGTAACGGCCGTTGCTCAGCGGCACTCCCGCCAGGGCGATCCGCACGGTGATGGTCGTGCCCGGCTGCCAGTACTCCGGCGCCCGGTAGTAGGCCTGCGTGCCGTTGTCGACCCAGTGCCAGGCCCCCGGCTGCGGCGGGTCGGTGCGGACGAACATCCGCTTCTGCACCGCGGCCCGGTCCTTCTTCGGGATGCCCGGGTGGAACTCGGTGACCACCGGCATGGCCACCCCGTAGCTCTTGTCGTCGAAGAGGTACAGGCCGGACCCGATGGTCGACTTCGGCTTGGCCATCGTGGTGAAGGTGCTGGTGCCCTGGCTGCTCGTGCCGTCGGCCGCGTTCGCCGTCAGCGTGGCGGTGTAGCGGGTGCCGTACTTCAGTGGGGCGGACGGTACCCAGGAGGAACCGTCGGTGCGCAGCTTGCCCTCCACCGCGCCCCCGCCGTCAGCCGTCAGGGTGACCCCGGACACCTTCCCGCCGTCCGGGAGCTTCGCGCTGATCTCCGTGCTCACCGGCCTGTTCTTCGTGCCGTCGGCCGGGCTCAGCGCGAGCGCCGGTCCGCTCGGCGCGCTCGACGTCGAGGGCGCGGGTGAGCCGGGTCCGGCGCTCACGTCCGACGACGCCCCGCCAACGAATTCCGGCTTCTTCTTTCCGTCGCCGCACCCGGTCAGTGCCAGCGACGCCACCAGGGTCAGAGCGCCCACCACCGCCCCGGCTCGCGTGAACCGTGCCATCCCCACCTCTGTTCTCGCGTACCTGGCGGACATCGTGCCGCATCACCGTCGCAACCCATGCCCCCGTCCTGGGCGCGCGGGTCGGTTTGTAGCTTTTTGCCCGCAAAGCTCGACCGAAGGGGGGAGCCGGGTAACCGGATTGGAGCGCCGCTCGGAGGGGTGCTAATGTTCTCTCCGTTGCCGACGAGCGCCGCTAGCTCAACTGGCAGAGCAGCGGACTCTTAATCCGCGGGTTCGGGGTTCGAGTCCCTGGCGGCGCACCAATTAAAGGCCCTGGCCAGCAAAAAGCTGGCCAGGGCCTTTATGGTTGTCTATGTAGTTTCGAACCCTCCCCCGAAAACCCCTCGGTAACGGCCGGGGCGATCAGGTTCGGCAGGCCGGGTGGTAGGCGTACCACCCGCCACCCGCCCCCCGGCTATCCGGTCGGGGCCGGGCCAGGGTTGCGGGGTTCGGAATCACCTGGCTCCGGCCTGCTCCCGAGCTGTTCGAGGATGGCAGAGCTGTCGGGGGCAAGGGCTGGCTTGACGATGTAGTGCTTCTTGGTGGTCTCCTTACTCCCGTGGCCGAGCTGTGCGGCGGCGCTGTCGGTGCTGGCCTCCTTGTCGATCAAGGTGGCAACGGTCTTACGGAACGTGTGGGGAGTGACCCATTCAAGGCCGGTCTCAGCGCGGGCTGCGCGCCACTGACGGCGAACGTTGGGCGGAGACAGCCAGGTGCCACGTCGGGAGGGGAAGATCGCGTCGTTGGGGTCGGCGGCGGCGGTGAGCTTGCGCTCCAAGAGCATCCCGACGGCGAATCGGGGCAGGACGACTGACCGGTAACCGGCATCGCTCTTTGTCCATTCCTGCCGGAAGAAGCCTTTGCCCTTGATGTAGATGATGGTGCCGCAGATTGTGAGGATGGGATGTTCGGCGCCGAGGTCGGCGTCTTCCCACCGCGCTGCGAGGATCTCGCCGATGCGGGCGCCGGTGGCGAGCATGAGGTCAACGATGTCGGCCAGGTCGCTCGTGGGCCGAGGCCCCGACTTGCCGGGGGTGGGCTGCTGCCACTTCCGGATCGCCGAACGAACGTCGTCCAGTTGCTCCCGATCAAGCGCGACGACCTTCTTGCGGGGCTTTCGTAGTTGGCCGGTGTCGCGGATGGGGTTTGTCGTGAGCGCACCCCGGCGGACGGCGAGGGCGAACATCTGGCCGAGGACGACCTTGGCGCTCTTGGCGGCTGAGGGACGGTCCTCGGCTATCTTCCGCAGGAACTTGTCGAGGCGGCCTGCGCTGGCCTCTCGGATTCGTAGTTCGCCTAGAGCGGGCACGATCGAGACGCGCACGCTGATCTCGTACCTGCTGATGCTCTGTAGCGATACTCGTTCCTCTGCGGCTATCTCCTCCAGCCACAGAGCGGCGAGCGTGCTGACGTGCGTCTCCCTGGTGATTTCGTCGTCGTTAGGGGCGACACGGTCGCGGACTTTGACTTTGAGCGCCCGTATGGCAGCGGGGGCGGTGGTGTCGGTGGCCTCGACGTCGCGGGTTTTGCCGTCGTGGTCGCGGTATCGGGCTCGGGCGCAGTACCGGTTGGGGCCGAGCTTCTCGGTACGGATCGTGCCCAAGGTGCCGATGGGTAGTGGAGGTCGGGCCATGGCTCAGCGCTCCGGGTCGGTGTGGTCGTCGAGCCAGCGTTCGACTTCGCTGCGCCGGTAGCGCAGGGTGTTGCCGACCCGGATGGCGCGCGGTCCCTTGCCTCGGCTGTGCCAGGCGTAGAGGGTGTTCTTCGGCTTGCCGAGCCAGCCCGCTAGGTCATCGATGGTTAGGAGAGGGTCGGGCCGCCACTCGGCGGCGGTTGGGGCGCTCATGGCTGGTCTGCCGGGGCGGACGGGCCGGTCTGCGGGCGTGGTGTGTCGGGGTCGGCGGGTCGCTGGTGGGCGGTGGTGTCGGGCCGTTCGGACCCGGGAATGGTGTGTGGGTGGGGCGGGCACGGTTCGGGTGTCCTTTCAGCGTCCCGGCCCGGGTGGGGCCGGGGGTCGGTGGCGCTGCCGCCGGGGTTGGCGGGGTACGCCGGGTGTGCCCGTCGATCCATGCTGGCGGGGGCTGAGGTATCAAGCCCGTGGCCGGCGTGCGGTGCGGCGAGGGTGGACCCGCTCTTTGCGGAGTCGTGCGGGTTGTGGTGCGAGCCGCCGAGCTGAAACAGCAGGAGGTCTTCGTGCTGGATGAGCCATTGCGGGTCGCCGGTGTTGATGGCGTCGCGGACGTTTTTCATTTGGAAGAACGAGGTCCGCGGTACCAGTACGCCGTTTCGGACTCCGGCGATGAGCGCGATGAGTTCCTCGACCAGGGTCAGTCCGGCGGCGAGTCCGGCGGCGGCGACCATGCCGGGGATGTCGATGAGGTCCCCGCGTCGCCGGTAGGGGCGGGCGGTGACCGCGACGTATCCGCCGGGCTTGAGGACGGCGGCGCAGCCGGTGAGGATCTGGGTGAATCCTTCGGCCAGTTCGGCGTGTTCGGTGTAGGCGAGGTTCCCGGTGTCGGCCCCGTACCGGTGGTGGATTTTGCGGACCTTGCCCCTTCGGGGGCCGGGGGTGCGTACGTGGCCGTGGGTGGACGGCCCGTACGGCGGTGAGGTGATGACCAGCGAGACCTGGCCGTGGACCTTGCTCGGGAACAGTGCGGGTAGCCGGCGGGCGTCGCCGGTGTAGATCTCGCCGGTGCCGGTGGCGCCTTGGCTGGTGGCGAGGCGGATGTTGTCGGCGGCGTGCTGCGCCCACCGGTGCTCGTACTCGACGCCGATGCCGTGTCGGCCGAGGTGCATGGCCTCGACAAGGGTGGTGCCGATGCCGGCCATCGGGTCGACGACCAGGTCGCGGGGTTGGGTGTAGGTGGCGGTGAGGTAGCGGGGGATGGTGGGCAGCATCTTGCCCGGGTGTTCTATGGAGGCGGGGGTGTACCGGCCGCGCCGCAGGTCGCGGGAGGCGGTCTGCCCGGTCAACAGGACCGAGCCCTGGACCCCGTCGGCGATGAGGGCGAACAGCTGCCCGACGTCGGTGGCGTCGAAGTCGAGGCCGGGTGCGAACGCGCCGGTGCTTATGGGTTCACGCATCGGTGGCCTCCTGGTCAATGGTGGTCGCCGTGAAGGCCAGGACGTCCATGTGAGTGCGAAGATGCCGCCCGTCCAGCAGCGCGGGCGGGGTGCTGGTGGCGGTGGCCGCGTCGGTGCGCGGGTCGTGCGCCGGGAGCGGAACCATCAGCACCGGGATGTGCTGGTGGTAGCGCAGCCCGGCGATGCGGGCGGCGCTGATGACAGTGCTGCGCCGCGAGATCCGACCCGGCTCAGGCGCACGGGCGGGCAGCGCGACGAGGACGAATCCGCCGGGGCGCAGGAGCCGGTGCCACAGGTGCATCGCCTCGGTGGTGGCGTGCACTGCGAGGTCGTCGTTGTCGGGCCGGGGTAGTCCGGCCAGCAGCAGCGCGATGCCGTCTTCGGCGAGGCAGCGGGCGCGGGCGGGGCGGTCGTCGGTGACCCGGATGCGGTGACCGTCGGTGGTGATGATGGCCGGATGGCGGTGCAGGTACCGGGCGGCCTTGGCGACGGTGGGGTGGCTGTCGAGATCGGCCACGACATCGCCGTCGCGGGTGTAGTGCCGGATCAACCAGGCGAGGCGCTGCGGGTCGAGTCCGTACCAGGCCGCCGGGTCGACCAGCGGCGTATCGCGGCGGTGGGCGGGGACGAGGAACAACCCGACGGGCGGGCGTTCGGCGCGGGGCTCGGGAAGGTGCGGGTGGGTCTGCGGCATGGGTGATGGGCCACGTCCACCGACAAGCGCTGACACTAAGGGAATACAGATCCGGGCCTCGATTTGGAGGACGCTGCCGCGACCGCCGGTCGCCGAGCCCGCCGCGCCGGGCGTGTTCAACCCCGATGAACAAGATCAGCTAAAGGTTGAACCGCAGGTCCGAGGTTGAACACCGCCACCAACAGACCACGGAACCTATCGAAGTTTGTAGCTATCGCGGCGATGTCGCTCCGATGGCGAGCCAGGCGCCGCAGGGTGCCCCTCCTGGTGCCATGAACAAGTTCGGTGTCTCGGCTTGAACAAGATCGACTCTGCGGCGGGATGCCCTGAACAGGCTTCACCCACCAGTCAACATTTGCCGCCGACCATGAACACCTCTTGCCCGCGCGGTCCGCGCGGGCCCTTCTCGCGTCGATGCCTCTGGGTGCGTTCATGGCCGACCGAGCCCGTCGACGAGGCGGGCGATAGGTCCGGCGAGCGGCGGTTGAACGGGCAGCCACGAGGTTGCACACATCGGCGAGCACCGGCCGCGCGCTGGTTGACCGGCGCATCGAGGACCGTCATAGACGCCTCGGCTGATCACGCTGTGTTCAACCTGAAACAAGATCATCGGTGTTCAAGGTGTGTTCAACCGCCCTGGTGGCGTGGGTGCTGCACCGCCGACCGGCCTTCGATCGCCGGTCCGGCATCCTCGCTCACCATCAGGGAGTACATCCATGTCTGCGAACACTCGCCCGGTTACTGGCCCGCTCGCCGGTCACTCGGGAGCACGGCCCGGCGCGGCGCTGCTCGACGCGATCGACTACCGGTTCCGGCTGCGCGGCGAAGGCCCCCAGCCGCAGGCGGTCGACGGCCGGCAGCTCGGCCACGGCCTGCCGCGCCGCGCCATCGTGTTGACCGAGCTGTCGGCGATCCTCATGCACCCTTCCTGCGGCGCCGCCGCGCAGGACGCCGCGTGGAGGTTCCTCGTCACCCGAGCCCGCACCGGCGACGGTGCGTGGGTTGTCGGCGCGGTCGGGGTGGCCCTGCCCGGTCTGCGGCACCGGGCGCACCTGCTGTCGAAGCTGTCGTCCGGGGACCTGCACGCCGCCCTGGTGGAGGCGTTCCTCAAGGCGTTGAACTCGGTCGACATCGACCAGCCGGGCATTGTGAACGCCCTGCTCAACGCCGCGTTCTCCGGTGCTCGCGCCGCACTGCGCGGCCAAGAGCCGGCCGCGTCGGGGGAGGCGAACTTCGCGCCCGGCTCGGCGCTGCCGCCCGCCCCGTACGGTCACCCGGATTTGGTGCTGGCTCGTGCGGTGCGTCTCGGGGTGATCACCGTCGCTGAGGCGGATCTGATCGGCGGGACGTTCCTGGAGGACACCAGCGTCGCCGCGTACGCCGAGCGCACTGGCCTGCCCCGGTGGGGTGTCTACAAGCGGCGCAGCGCCGCCGTGGAGCGGCTCGTCGCGGCGATCCGGTCTGGTGCGCTCAGCGATCCGACCGCCGAGGTCATCGCCGAGGCAACCGGCACCACCGCGCCGGAGGCGGCACCCGGCCGCCGGTGAGTCACCCCTGCTGAACTGCGCTTCTCCAAATCAGCCCTCGGATTTGTATTCCCCTAGTGCGGGCTTTCCCGCATAGGTGACCTTCCCGACCGGCCCCGCTGACGGCGCTGACACACCGTTCGCCCGGCCCACCTGATCTTCGTGAGGAGGACGGCCCTCGCGCCGGTCGGAACTCCTGGTCACCACGTGCGGATCGATTCGCTTCCGCCTCTGTCACCCACCGCGCCGCAACCGAGCCTCGCCAGGCCCTGGGCCGGTTGCGGCCCAAGCTCGGAGGTGTTCCACCCATGAGCAGCAAGCCCACTCGCGAACCCCCGTCGTGGCGCAAGCCGTCCCGGCGTCCTCGCCGACCCCGGCTGCACCCCTGCGACTGGATGCTCTACCAGGCCACCCGTCTGATCCCGGTCCTGGTCGTGGTGGCCGCAGTTCTCGCCACCGTCATTGTGCTGGGTGACACGGCTGCTTACGCCGCTGAGCCCAAGGAGCCGGAGCCGGGTTCTCCCGAATCCCTCACCGTCGTGATCGACAACATTCGGGTCTGGCTGGTCGGCATCCTTGTTGCCGTCGCGACTCTGTTCCTCACCGTTGGTGGCCTGCGCTACCTCGCCGCCAACGGCGACCCCAGCGAGATCGAAAAAGGCAAGCTCGCGATGAGGTCCGCCGCGATCGGCTACGCCTTGGCCCTGCTGGCGCCGCTGTTCATCACCATCGTCGGCGAGTGGGTGAAGTAGCCATGACCCCGACGTCACCACAAGCCGGGCGCAGCCTGGTCAATCCTGCCCGGCTGGCCACGGCACTGCTGCTCGGCATGGGCCTCGCCGGTGGGATCACGGCCTCGCCCGCATGGGCCGAGCCCGTTCCCGCCCCCGCGCCCGCGCCGGGTGTGCCCGACCCGGGTATCCCGCCGTCACCGACCGGCCCGATCCCCATTCCTACTCCGACGCCGAGCTCTATCGGCCCGCCGCCAACGGGCAACCCAACGCCCAACCCAGACCCCACCCCGACACCGGACCCGTCACCCGGAACCAGTCCGACGCCGACGCCGGCCACCTCGACCGACGACCCGGCCTGGTACGACATTCCCGGTCAGATCCGCAAGGCGATCAACGACTTCTTCGCCTACGTAGTCGAGACCGGCCTGGCCCCGGTCATGGACACCCTCGGCAAGACCGTCCTGTCGACCCCAGACCTGACGAACAACGAGCAGGTCAAGGCGATGTGGACAACGAGTCTGGTCATCGCCAACACGGTCTTCGTGCTGTTCGTGGTCATCGGCGGGTTCATCGTCGCCTCACGGGAGACCCTGCAGAGCCGGCACGGCCTGAAGGAGATCCTGTCTCGCCTGGTGATCGGCGGGGTCGGGGCGAACCTGTCGCTGTTGATGTGCGCCGAGATCCTCACCGTCGTCAACGCGCTGACCGCCGCGATTGCCGGTCAAGGCGTCGACGGTCCGGCCGCCGCGACCGCGCTCACCCAAGCATTGACCAACGCCAGCCAGGGCAACAGTTTCCTGCTGACGCTGATGATCCTCGCCGCGCTGGTGATGGCCATCGTGGTCGTGCTGACCTTCATCCTGCGCGTGGCGGCCGTGATCCTGCTGATCGGTGTGTCCCCGCTCGCGTTGATGTGCCATGCCACCCCGCAGACCGAGGGCCTGGCCTACACCTGGTGGCGGGCGTTCGGCGCGTGCCTGGGCATGCAGCTCGCCCAAGCCTTCATCATGCTGGCCACCATCCGGGTGTTCCTGACCCCAACCGGCCCGGCGATCCTCGGCCTCCCGATCACCACCGACGGATTCCTCGGCATCGGGGTCTGCCTGACGATGCTGTGGGTCCTCATCAAACTGCCGGGCTGGATGAAGCAGTTCATTCTCGGCCCGCTCGGTCAGTCCCGCGGCCGAGGTCTGCTCGGCCAACTCGTCTCGACCTACCTGACATTTAAAACCCTCGGCTTGGCAGCCGGCGTGCTCGGCGGCTCGAAGGCCGCCGGACGGGCGGCGGGGACGGCCGCCCGCCAGGGCGGGACGGTACCTCGGCCCGGTCTCGGTCGTCCCGGACCGGTCCGTCCGCTCCGCCCCGGCACACCGCGCCCGCCCCGTCCGTCCCGGTCGGGACCGTCCCAGCCGTCCCCAGTGCCCGCCGGACCGGCCGCGTTCAGTCACGCCCCGTCCGTGCACACGCCTCTCGCGCAGCCCGCCGCAACCACAGCCGCCCCGGCGTTCAGTCACGCCGACTTGCCCGCTACCGCAGGCACCACCCCGACGGGTGCCGTCCCGCCCGCCGTTTTCTCAGCCACGCCGAGTCCGCAACCGGAACCGCCCGCGCGGGTGTCACCGCCGAGTGCGTTGCCATTCAGCCACCCACCGACCACCCCGGCGGCGAGCAGCACCGTGACCGGCTCCGCTCCGGCCTCCACCAGGGCACCGGGGGTGGTGTTCTCGGCAGCACCGCAGGCCCAGACCGCGCCGAAACGACCTCCGGCACCGGTCACGCCGACGCTCTCGGCCGCGCCGGCGACACCTGCTCGGCCACGTCCGACAGCCGCGAAACGAGCACCGGAGACGCCCACACGCACGCCCCGGCCCACCGGTGCTACCCCGGCCACCCCGCCCAGGACTACCCGGACCGCAGCACCGGCGGCCCCACCAACCCCGGCGGCCCGTCCGTCCCCACCCATACGGGCGACGGTCCCGTCCCCGGCGTCCCGTCCCGCCCCGGCCACCCGGACGGTCCCGGTGATCGGTCCGTCCCCGACCGCCCGGCCGTCCCCAGCGGATCGTCCGTCCCCGTCCGTGCGCCCGGCGGTCCCGCCCCCGGCCCGCCGTCCCGTCCCCATCCCGGCTCCGACTCCGGCGTCCGCATCGCCTCGCGCCGCCGTGCCTGCGGCACTGCCGCGTGCGGAGCCGCCCGCCCGTCCGCTGCGCCCGCCCACGCCCAGCAGCCCGCAGCGTCCCGTCCGTCGTCGTCCCCGACAGGAGTGATCACCGATGCCACGACGAACGCCCGATGAGCCGTTAAGAGCACGAGTACCGGCCGACGTAGAACGACCCGACCGGATCGTTTTCGGTCTGACCCTGCGCCAGGTGGTCGTTCTGACCGTTACCGCGCTGATCCTCTACGCGGTCTGGACCGCCCTCGCCACGGTCGTCAACCCGCTGTACTTCATCGCCGGGACGATCCCGGTCGCCGGGGCGGCGTTCTTCCTCGCGGTCGGCCGCCGCGACGGGATCAGCCTCGACGCCTGGCTACTCTCCGCGATCCGGCACCGCCGCACCCCGCACCGCCTCGTCCCGACCGACGAGCCGATCCACCCGGCCCCGGCGTGGATCACCACCACCGGTGGGCGCGGTGACAAGCTGCCACTCCCGGCACCGCTGCGGCTGCCCGCGAAGGGCATCACCGCCGACGGGCTGATCGACCTCGGCACCGACGGCACCACCGCCCTCGTCTCGGCCTCAACGGTGGCATTCGGGCTGCGCTCACCCGGCGAACAGAACGGCCTCGTCGCCGGGTTCGCCCGCTGGTTGAACAGCCTCGACTCCCCGACGCAGATCCTCGTGCGGGCACAGCGCGTCGACCTGACCCACGTCGCCGACCGCATCGAGCACCGCGCCCCGGCCCTGCCGCACCCCGCGCTGGAAGAGGCGGCCCGTTCGCACGCCGGGTTCCTCGACGATCTCGCCACCCAACGGGAGCTGCTGCACCGGCAGGTCACCATCGCCGTGCGCGGACGGCGTGGCCCCGGCCACACCGCCCACCAGGCGCGGGAGGCGGTGCGAGCCCTCGCGGGGTGCGAGGTAGCCGGGACGGTCCTGGACGCCTACGACACCCAGATGACCCTCGCCGCCTGCCTCGACCCGGCCGCCAATACCACCGCCTGGGCGGCACCGGAGATCCCGGACCTGACGACCGACCTGGAAGGCGGTGACGACGCATGAAGCTGCCCACCCTGCCCCGCCGCCGCCGTCCCGCAGCCGAGACCGGCGGTGTGCTGCCCGGCAGCCCCGACGCCGTCGAGGTCGGCGGCAGGTCCGTGCACGTGGGCGAGGACTACTCCGCGACCCTCGCGGTGACCGGCTACCCGGCCGAAGTCGGTGCCGGCTGGCTGGAGCCGATCCTGTCCTACCCGGGCCGCGTCGACGTTGCCCTGCACATCGAACCCGTCGCCCCGGTCGTCGCCTCCGACCGGCTGCGTAAGCAGCGCGGCCGGCTGGAGTCCTCACGGCGCTCGGATGCCGGCAAGGGTCGGCTGGATGACCCGGAGTTGGACGCCGCCGCGGCGGACGCCGCCGAGCTGGCCGCTCGGGTCGCCCGAGGCGAAGCCCGACTGTTCCGCCTCGGCCTGTACCTGACCGTGCACGCCGACACCGAGACCGACCTCACCGACCGGGTGGCCGAGGTGCGAGCCTTAGCCTCGTCGCTGCTGCTCGATGTGGCCCCGGCGACCTGGCGGCAGTTGCAGGGCTGGATCACCAGCCTGCCCCTGGCATTCGACAGCCTCGGCATGCGCCGGGTGTTCGACACCGACGCCCTCGCCGCGAGCTTTCCGTTCACCAGCCCGGACCTGGCGGTCACCGCCGGGGACAGCGGCATGGGCGTGCTCTACGGCCTGAACCTCGCCTCGGCCGGGGTCGTCGTGTGGGACCGGTGGGCGCAGTCGAACTTCAACGCCGTCATCCTCGCCCGCTCCGGCGAAGGCAAGTCCTACCTCGCCAAGCTCGACCTGCTGCACAACCTCTACCTCGGGGTGCAGGCATTCGTCATCGACCCCGAAGACGAGTACCTCCGTTTGGCAGAGGCGGTCGGTGGGACGATCATCCGGCCCGGCGCGCCTGGTGTGCGGATCAACCCCCTCGATCTGTCCGCCGCCGACGGCGACGATGCCCTGTTCCGGCGGACCCTGTTCATGCAGACGTTCGTCGCGGTCCTCACCGCAGGCGACAACACCACCGCGGCCCTTGACCCGCACGACGTGCCGGTTCTCGACGCCGCCGTGCTGGCCGCGTACCGGGCGAAGGGCATCACCACCGACCCGCGTACCTGGGGGCGTCCGGCGCCGCTGCTGGCGGACGTGGCGCAGGCGCTGACGGAGATCGGCGCGGCCGGACGAACCCTCGCGGCCCGCCTGCATCCGTACGTGTCCGGGTCGTTCGCCGGCCTGTTCGCCGGCCCGACGACCACCGCCCCGCAGGGGCACTTGGTGGTGTACGCGATCAAGGACCTGCCCGACGAGCTGAAGCCGGTCGGGACGCTACTGACACTGGACGCGATCTGGCGCACAGTAGCCAACTCTCCCTCGCCGGATGTGCGGCGAATGGTGCTGGTCGATGAGGCGTGGCTGATGCTGCGAGCCGGGCTCGGCGCGAAGTTCCTGTTCCGCCTCGCCAAGTCCGCCCGCAAGTACGGGGCCGGGCTGACCGTGGTCACCCAAGACGCCGCCGACGTCCTTGGCACTGAGGTCGGCCGCGCCGTCGTCTCCAATGCGGCCACGCAGGTGCTGCTACGCCAGGCACCCCAGGCGATTGACGCGGTCACCGAGGCGTTCGGGCTCACTGAGGGGGAGCGGGCCTTCCTGCTGTCCGCGGCGCGCGGAGATGCGCTGCTCGCGTGTGGCAACAGCCGGATGGCGTTTCACAGCCTCGCCTCCGACGTCGAGCACCAGCTCGTCGTTACCGGCCCCACCGCCGGCTGCCACTGAACCTCAGCTGACTTTTGGAGCCTGCCATGCCCGCCCCGCTGCCCCAGCTCATTCCGCAGTCGCCCACGCCGACACCGCCGCAGACCCCGACCCCCGCGCCGCCGTCCGTGAATTGCGTACCCGGTCATGACGGCATCCCGGACGCGGTGATCGGGCACCTGATTTGCGGCTCCTGGGCCGACGACGCCCCCGCCACAACGGCGGTGTTCATGCGGGCGCACTGGCCGCTGCTGCTCGCCGCCCTCGTCGTCCTCGTCGCCGCGCGCCTTGGATGGGCGCTAGGGCGGCGGCGGGTGTGGCGTGTCCACGCCCGTCGAGCCCGCTGGCTGGAGGTCGTCCCGCCGGTGTCGGCGACCCCCGCCGCGACCGTCGGACTGTGGCGGTTGCTCGCTACGGCGCTGCCCGCATCGAATTGGTGGTCGTGGCGCCCGCACCGCCTCGTCTGGGAGGTCCAGGCCGACCCGAAGGGCATGCGCTGCGGTCTGTGGCTACCCCCGGGCATGAACCCGACCGCCGTGCTCCGGCTGCTGCAACGCGCCTGGCCCGGTGCCCGCGCCGAACAGACCCGCCCACCGGCCTTCGCACCCGGTAGCCCGGTCGCCGCCGTGGCGTTGCTGCCGACCCAGCCGGAGTGGCTACCCCTGGTAGACGACGCCGCGCCGAGCCGGGGCCAGCGGTGGGAGGCCGGTGCACCGCCGGAGGAGGACCGCCTGCGCGCCGTCTACGACGGGCTCGCCGCCGCCGGACGCACCGGCGGCGGACTGCTGCAGGTCCACGTCACCCGCGCCCCCGCCCGCCGCGTCGCCGGGCTACGCCGCGCCACCACCCACCCCGACCGTGCCCCCCGCCCCCGCAGCGGCGCATTCCGCGCTATCGGCCTGCTCGCCGACAGCCTGCGCATGATGATCATCGGTGTCCTCGACCTGGCCACTCCCGGCCCAAGGACCCGCAAGCACCAGACCAACCGCACGGACCCCTACCTGGCCGAGCTGGCGCGCCAAGCGCGCGGGAAGCTGGCCGCCGCGCCGCACCTGCTCGTCGCGGTGCATGCCACCACCACCGGCCCGACCGTCGCGGCGGCCCGCGCTGCCGCCGCCGACATCACCTCCGGTTTCGGGCTGCTCTCACCCCACTTCGCCCGCCGCCGGCTCCGCCGCGCCCAACCCGCCGCGACCTGGCGTTGGGTGTCCGCATCCCGGATGACCCTCGCGTCCGTGGACGAGACCGCCGCCCTGGCTGGACTGCCCGTCGAGCCATCCGCCCACGGCATGCCCGCCGCCGCCTCCCGGCGCCGCCCCGCCAGCCGCGAAGTCTTCACCGCCGGACCAGCCCCGGCCACCGGCCCGAAACGCCGCCCGGCACCTGACTCCACCGGCCCGGACCAGGACAGGCCGGCCGCTGGCAACGCGCCGACTGAAGTATCACGACCTGGTCTACACGACGGAGATGTACCTGCGGTGGGGCAATGACCACAAACAGGAGCCTCCTCACGTCCGTCGGCCAGCGGCGGCGTGGCCTGCACCTCGTGCCGCCGGCCGAGCGGGGCGGCCTGCCCGGCAAGGTGATCGGCGTCGCCAACTCGGGTCCCGCCGTGCGCGTAGGCATCGCCTTGGAGGACTGCCGCCATCACCTGCATGTCTGCGGTCCGACCGGCACCGGCAAAACCAGCCTGTTGTTGCGGATGATCCTCGATGACGTTGAGGCCGGTCGCGGGGTCGCCGCGTTCGACCCCGCCAAGGGCGACCTGATCCGCGATCTGCTCGACGTCCTGCCGGCCGAGTGCGGGAACCGCCTCGTGATCGTGGACCCCGACGAGCGGTCGGCCCCGCCGGCGATCAACCTGCTCGACCCGCAGGTGCACGGTGGCACCGCGCACGACGTAGCCGCCGCCGTGACCTCCGTTATGTCGAAGGTGTGGGCGCGGTGGTGGGGCCACCGCACCGCCGACATCTGCTACCACGGTCTGCTCACCCTGGCCCACCTACCGGGTTCCACCCTGGCGCAGCTCCCACGCCTGCTCTCGGATGGCAAGTGGCGGGCCGGGCGGGTCCGGGCGGCCACGAACCGCCTGGGGGCGTGGGAGGGCAACACCCTCGGCGAGTTCTGGGAAGGCTTCGACGGTCTGCCCGCCGGGCAGCGGGCCGGGCTCGTCGCGCCCCTGCTGTCGCGCCTGCGCCTGGTCCTCGCGCACCCCCTCGCGAGTGCCCTGTTCGGGGTGCCGGCCACGACGTTCCGGTTCGCCGACATCCTCGACGGCGGCGTCCTCCTCGCACGTCTGCCCAAGGGGGTCCTCGGTGAGGACGGCACCCGCCTCATCGGGTCGCTGCTCCTGGCGGGTTTGTGGCAGGCCACCGCCGCCCGCGCCCGTATCCGTGAGGCCGACCGGCTCGACGCCAGCATCGTGCTCGACGAGTGCCACAACTTCCTGCACCTGCCAATCGGCATCGATGATGCCCTCGCCGAGGCCCGCGGTCTGCACACCTCTTTCGTCCTCGCCCACCAGTACCTTGGGCAGCTGTCCGGGGACATGGCCGAGGCGATCGACGCTAACGCCCGCAACAAGGTGTACTTCGCACTCGCCCCCAAAGACGCCGTCGACCAGGCCCACCACGTACGCCCGTACCTCGATCAGGGTGACCTGATACGCCTCGGCGGCTACGAGGTAGTGCTACGGCCGGTGGCTGGTGGGCGGGTCGTTCCACCGGTCACCGCGGACACCATCGCACCGCCCGAGGCGATCCGAGGCCGCGCCGCCGAGCTGCGCCGGCTTGCTCGTGAGCACACCGGTCTGCCGATGGCTGAGCGTCGGCAGTTGCTCGGCGACGCGGCCACCGGCCACTCGGATACCGACCTCGATGTCGGCGCCGGTGATCGCTCTGGTCTGGCGCTCGGTCGGAACACCTTCGCTGTTCAGCCGGCGGGCTCACTAGAGGGTTCTAACGAGCGGTCCAACGAGGACTCCAACGACCGGGAACGCTCGCCTGAACCCTCGCCCATGAACGCGTCATACCTGCTGGTGGACGACGGTGAGGAGGACTGGTGGACCGGAACCGACTGATAAGAGATATCCCTCCTGCCGGTACACCAGCTGCCAGCAGCTCCCGCCTGACGGCGTCCGTCGTCGCCGGTGAACTCGGTCGTCTCACTCCCCGCGATCGTCTCCTCCTGGACCTGCTCGGCCAGCACTGCACCTTCACCACCGACCACCTGGCGCACCTCGCCTTTGGCTCGGTCGGCCGTGCCCGCAACCGGCTCAACCTGTTGTACGCCCGCGACATCCTCGACCGGTTCCGCCACTACCAACGGCCCGGCTCGCAAGCCTGGCGGTGGACCCTCGGCCCGGTTGGCGCGGCCCTGCTCGCGGCCGGACGAGGTGACGCGATGCCCCGCCCCGCCGCCGTGCGCGACACCACCGCACGACTGGCGATGTCTCCGAGGTTGAACCACCTCCTCGCCACGAACGGGTTTTTCGTCGCGCTCACCGCACACGCCCGGGACCGGTCCGGGGTGCGGTTGGCGCGGTGGTGGAACGAGACGCGCTGCCGTGAGGCCACCGGCAACCTCGTCCGCCCGGACGGTCACGGCGTGTGGGTCACCGGCGGGCGGGCGGTGCCGTTCTGGCTGGAGATGGATCTCGGTACCGAGACGCTGGGGCGGGTCGCGGACAAACTCACCGGCTACGCCGCGCTCGGCCCGCGTCGCGCGTACCCGGTGCTGTTCTGGCTGCCGACCGCCGCGCGGGAGGCCAACCTGCACGCGCACCTGTCCCGGGCCGGGGTGCCGGACGGGGTGAGCGTCACGACCGGCGCGGACGACTACGCCGCCGGGCACGGTGGCCCCACCGGGCCGGTGTGGCGCGTCCCTGGCGACCCGGCACGGGTCACCCTGGCCGACCTACCCGGCACCGCAACGGGGGACGGTGCGCCGTGGGACGGGTGATCTCGTGGGCGGTCGGCGCGGTGGTCGCCCTGCTGGTGGTCATTATCGGGGCCGGGGCCGGTGCGGTCGTGGGGGTGTTCTCCGGTGGTGGCGGTGCCGCCGGATGCCGGGCCACCGTCACCACCCCCGGCGCCACCCCGGACGGACTCACGACCGAACAGGCGAGCAACGCCTCGGCGATCGTGGCGGTCGGGCAGCGCATGAGCGTGCCGCCGCGCGGGTGGGTGATCGCCGTAGCGACCGCGCTGCAAGAGTCCAACCTGATCAACCACGGGCACCTCGGCCCGGCCAACGATCATGACTCGTTGGGCCTGTTCCAACAGCGGCCGTCGCAAGGCTGGGGCACCCCCGAACAGGTCACCAATCCCGACTACGCCGCCAGCAAGTTCTATGAGCGCCTCCAACGGGTGCCCCGGTGGGAGGAGCTGCCGCTCACCGACGCGGCGCAAGCCGTGCAACGCTCCGCGTACCCGGACGCCTACGCCCCACACGAGGCCCGTGCCGCCGCCATCGTGGCCGGCTACACCGGCGGTGTCGTCTGCGACGGTGGTGACGGGCTACCGCCCGACGTGGCAGCGTCCCTCCCGCCGGGTTTCACCCTCCCGGCGGGCACCCCGCCGCCGGTGATCACCGCTATCGGGTGGGCGCTCGCCCAGCTCAGCACCCCGTACACCTTCGGTGGTGACTGCACCGACCCGCACGCGGGCATCCCCCGACGACAGTGCGACTGTTCCTCGCTCATGCAACGGGCGTACCGGACGGCCGGAGTCACTATCGGACGCACCACGCGCGACCAGGTACACGAGGGCACCCCGGTACCCGGGGTCGCGCACCTACGCCCCGGAGACCTGATCCTGATCCCCGGCAGCGACGGCACCCGCGCCGACCCCCGACACGTCGGCATGTTCATCGGCTCCGGTCTCATCGTGCAGGCCCCCAAAACCGGTGACGTGGTACGCATCAGCAAATTGTCGGGATGGGCTGACCAGGTAGCGGAAATCCGACGCATCGTGCCGAGCTGACAAAGGAGAATAGAGAACGCGCCAAAGAGTCGCCAAACAATTATATGAGACGACAGGCTGTGAAGTGATTTTCGCCACAGCTCATCGAGGTGTGTCTCTCGATGGTGGCTGGTGCGACCCGGCGCGTGGCACCCCGTGCGGTTGGGTGTGGGCCCCGCCGCTGCCGCGTTCGCCCTCTTGGCGGACGCCTGTGGCAGCGGCGTACGCGCCCGGCGGAACGTCACCCACACCGCGCACCTGTGAGCGGCGAACGTCCGGCAGTGGCAACCACAGCGCCCGCAATGCCTATGACGGACCGGCCGTCATCCCTGGAGCAGAGGTAGGTGGTGACGCCCGGAATGGTGGCCGGAAAGAGTCTTGCACAACGGGGTTGACAATCATCCGGTGCAGAGGGTCCATGGACGTGGGCACCGAAACAACGGCCCCAGCGGAACCGCAAACAACCGCGCTGAGCGCAATGCGGAATCCACTGCCACCCCTTTTCCGTGGAGGTAATTGTCATGACCGCAAACGCCAACCTGACCGCCGGTACCGACGAGGCCCGCGCTGTCGTCGCCGAGGCGCTGCGCCGCCACCCCGGCCTGACCGCCCGCAAGTTGGCCGGACAGGAAAACCTGTCCCTGCCGGTCGTCACCGAGGCGCTCAGGCACATGGAAGCGGTTGGGACCGCCACCCGCACCCCCGGCCCGACCAACGGCAACCGCAAGAGCGCCGACCTGTGGGAGCCCGCCACCCCGACCGGCGACGCCACCGACACGACGCCGGTGGCCGCCGACGAGCCGACCCTCGCCGACGACGACGCCACCGGCGACGCGACGGCGGACGAGCCGACGACCACCGAGGACACACCGGCCACCGCCGACGCGACGCCGGACGCGGCGGACGAGCCGACCCCGGCCGACGACGACGCGACGCCGGGCGAGCCGACGCTGCCCGAGGCCCCGGTGTCGGGGGTGCCCGTGTCCGGGGTGCCAGTGTCGGGTGCGCCGGTCGGGCCGCGTCAGCCCGACCTGAAGGTATTGATCATGGCGGGGGTGTTGGGTGGGCACCCGGACGGGATTACGGCTGACGCGGCGATCAGCGAGAGCGGCCTGTCGGTCGCGATGGGTGACACGGTCCTCGCCGCGATGGAGGTTGCCGGTGCCGCGCGTCGCCTGCCGGTCGTTGAGGACGGCGAGGAACTGTGGGTGATCGCCGACGGTGACCTCGCCACGGTGGACCCGGCCAACGCGCCGACGCACACCACGTGCCCGACGTGCGGGCACACCCGCAAGATTCGCCGCCCCTCGGTCCGGCGTGCTGCCGGAACCGGCCGCACCCTCGGTGAGATCAACAGCGACGGGTCGGCGAAGTTGGGCAAGAACGAGTTGCGCAACCGGGTCGAGGCGTTCATGCGCGACCTCGGCCCCGGCCACGACGTGACCCCCGGCACCGTCGCCCGTGAGATCGGCGGACGGAGCCCCGGCGCGGTCGGCAACGGCATGCGGAAGATGGCCACGGCCGGGGTGCTGGTGCTGACCCGCGAGGCCCCGGAAACCTACGCCCTCGCCGACGACGCGCCCGTCCCAACCGCTGAGGTGCGCGCGTTTCTCACCCGGCCCCAGACCCCCGCCGCGCCCACCGGTGACGACACCGCCACCGGCGACGAGGCCCGCACCGACGAGGCCGCCGCCGCCCCGGTCGCGGCCTGACCGATGACCCCGCCGGGGCCGGGCACCACGCCCGGCCCCGGCATCCGCACGCCCCCAACAACCGGAAGGGACGACGACCGATGACCACCCCACACAATCACCCCGACCACGGGCAGACAACCGGCCCGGGGTCGCTGCGCTGCCCGGAATGCGAGCAACCGGCCCGGCTGGTGCCGCCGCGTGACTGGCCCCTGAACGGTTTCGCCGCGCGCCCGGCCGCGTCACACACCGACGGCACGCCGCTGTGCCCAGTGCCCGGCCCGAACGGCTCGCAACCGGCCGACCCGGTGGGCGCGCCGGGCCGGCTGACGCTGTGGCAAGCCGTGCGGCAGACCTGGCTCGCTCACCCCGATTGGACCGTCACGGATCACCTCACGTGGCTCGACGGCGAGGGCTACGACACCGACACCCCGGACGGCGACCCGGCAGACCTCATCGGCCAGTGGCTCACCGCGCACCAATGCGCCGCCTCACTGTCCTGGCCGCCCGATCACAGCCGGGTCTACGCGATCCTCGGCGCGGACCTCCTGATCGTGTTCGACGACGCGGACAGCGCGGGTGACGTCCTGACGATGTTGCGGGTTGCGCAGGTGCCGGCCGAGGTGCACGTCTTCAACGCGGCCGAATGGCACGAGGTGGCCCGTCTCGTGCGTGCGGTCAACCCGGGCCTCGTCATTAGGGACAGCCGCCCCGGATCCGTGAGCGGCCAGTCATGACGTGCCCGTCCGGCGACGTGCCAGACCTACCGCCCGCGCTGGCCGCGCGTCCCCACGACGCGCGACGCGGCCTGCCCATCCCGCCGGTCAACATCCACCCCGACCCGACCGGCGACGGGTCGCACGTGGACTTCACCACGGTCAACACCACCACTTCAACCCGCCTCGCGGTCGAACGGAGGTGTTCGCTGTGCGGTGAGCCGATGGGGTACTGGGTGGCGTTCCTCGGCGGACCTCGGGCGGCCGAGTTGATGCGCTACGCCGATCCGCCGGGGCACCCCGAGTGCATGACCGCCGCACTGTCGTTGTGCCCCCATCTGGCGCTCGGGCGGCATCGCCGCGCCCGTGCCGACCGTCCCGGGGCGGGCATCATCCCGCCGGGGTCGCACGGCGACAAACCCGACCGGTACCTGTTGGGCATCACGCGTGACTACCGGACCCGGTTTATCCCCGAACACGGGTTCACCGTGTACCTACCGGCCCCGTTCAAAACCGTCCGCGCCTACGCGTACGGCCCGGACGGACAGCTACACCCGGCCGCAGACACCCGGTAGGCCCCGCCCCGGCGGCGGGCGTCAGATTCGCCGCAGAAACCTTCATCGACTCCACCCGATCGCCTTGATCGACCCGTTGAGGTAGGAAACATTGTTGTTGACGGCACGGCCGGGGGTTGCAGCCCCCGGCCGCACCGCCGGACCGAATCAACCACAACCTGGAAGGGGTGCCACCGTGGCACACGAACTCGAAACTCTCGCGAACGGCCAGACGGCGTTCGCCTCCGCGCGGGTGACCGCGTGGCATCAGCTCGGCACTGTGGCCGCCGAGTGCATGACCGCCGAGGAGGTCATGAGCAAGGCGTGGCTCGGCGGGTGGGAGGTCCGCAAGATCGCCCTTCAGGGCATCGAGGTCACCGAGCGGGGCGTGACGAAGGTCGACTGCTCCGATAAGTACATGACCGTGCGGACCAACCCGGTCACGGGTGAGACCGAGTACCTCGGCGTGGTCGGTGAGGACTACAGCGTGGTGCAGAACGAGCAGGTCGCCGAGACCCTTAATCTCCTGGTTGACGCCTCCGGCGCGCACTTCGAGACCGCCGGCTCGATGCGCAAGGGACGCTCGGTCTTCGTCACCATGAAGCTGCCCACCGCGATGCAGATCGCCGGGGTGGACGACATGGACCTGTACCTCGCGGCCACCACCTCCCACGACGGCACCGCAGCCCTACGCCTCGATGCGACCCCCGTGCGGATCGTCTGCAAGAACACGCAGAACCTTGCCTTCGCCCGGTCGGTCAGCTCGTACACGTTCCGGCACACCTCGAACGTCACCAGCAAGATCGCCGAGGCCCGGCAGGCCCTCGGCCTGATGTGGAGAGCGTTCCACGACTTCGAGACCGAAGCCGAAAACATGATCAACGAGTCGTTGACCATGGGCGAGTTCGAGAAGATCGTCGCGCAGGTATGGCCCCTCGCCAACGACGCCTCGGACGTGGCGAAGAACAACTCCAAGCAGCGCACGGCCACGCTGCGCTACCTGATCCGGGACGCGGATACGCAGAAGGCGATCAAGGGCACCCGGTGGGCCGGCTTCCAGGCCATCACCGAGTACGTGGACCACTTCGCTCCCGCCAAGACCGACCTCGCCCGCGCCACGCGGGCGCTGACCGGTGCCGGTGCGGACCTCAAGGCCCGCGCGTTCGAGCTGCTGGCGGTCTGACGTGGCCCGGCACGGGGGCCGGGCCACCACGCCCGGCCCCGGTACCGGCGAGCACCCCGCCACCGGTACCGCGCCCGTCCCCACGCCCACCGCCGAGCCAACGCTCGCGCCGGAGCCCACCGCCACCTCCATGATCGGACTGGCTAATAAAGTGTCCGCCCACCACGCGGCGGCCGAGGTCGCCCGCGCGATGGCCGAACACTCAACGAGCGAGGCCGAACACGCCCACCTGATCGCCCGCGCCGAGCAGTGGGAAGCCCTCGTCAACGAGCAGTGGAACGCACTCTGCTCAGCGATCTGGGCGACCGCACCCGGCGGGGCGACGGTCGAGCGATTCCTGCCGGTCCGGCCGCTGACCAACGGCCACGTCGAGCTGCACGCCTACAGCACGGAAGGCCGCCGCCTCGTCGTGCTGCTCACTGGCGCGCAGGCCCTCGCCGTGGGCGCGCACCTGACCGCGTACGGGGCGATCAGCCTCGACCGCAGCGGCCAGAAACTCGACCCCGGCCTACCCCACGTCAAGGCCGCACCGCCGTTCGACGCAGACGGGACCGCCGGTGCACCGGCCACCCCGGACGGTGCCGCCGGGCCACCGCCCGCCCATCCCTGACCGCCCGTGACATGCCGCGCGGCCACGGTCGCACCCCGGGCCGCGCGGCACACCCGGCGACATCACCCTCGAACTCACCACGGAGTTTTCCGCATGACCGCAGAACGATTGTTCAACCTTGCCGCCGAGTTCGCCGAGGCGACCGGCAACGCCGAACGTTTCCATGCCCGCGCGGCCTGCGCCACCGGCGATGACCGCACCGCTCTCACGGTGAAGGCGTCGAGCTGGAAGGGCATCGCCGCCCAACGACGCGAAGCGTTGCGCATCGGGTTGCGCGAGGCATCGCGCGGGACCGTCACTGCCACGCCAGACGAGGAGCTGCCCGTCGCCCTCTGGCAGCGACGTCACGTCGAGGTCCGCGCCATCACCCTCGACGCCGCCCCGGTGCGCGTGCGCTACAGCCCCGCGCAGGCGGTCGCCCTCGGGACCGCGCTCATCGCCTTCGCGACCCTGACCGATCAACGAGGCGGCGGCATCCTCGGCGGCATCCTCGCCACCTTCCCACCCACCACGAACGCCGGCAACGAGCCTCGCGACGAGGACGGGACACGGGCATGACGGCCTGGATCGACCCCTCGGAGAACACCGACGGCATCGGCGGCGGGCAACGCACGGTCAGCGCCGAGCAGCTCGCTGGGGCGCTCGCCCTGCTCGGCTCGATCGACCCTGTCTGCGCCGACGTGCTCGCCCGTCTCAACCTGCGGGTCTACCCCGGCGAGCCCGGCGACCGCACCGCCTACGTGGTGCTCGACGTGCACGGCGTCTCCATCGGCGTCAAACGCCGCGCCGACGGCCTGTACCTGCACGCCGACACCACCGAGACCGACGACCGGCTCATCGCCTTCGAGATCAACGGCTACGGCGAGACCGACCACCTGACCAACCCCTCCTTGTGAACGGAGCACCGATGTACCGGTCCCTGGACGTCGGCGACACCGCCCGCGTCGTCACCCCGTCCGATGCCACCGAACACCGCCTCGGCACGGTCACCGACGTCACCTACTCGACCCCACACACCACCCAAGCGCGCCGCTACACCCTGCGCTTCCCCAACGGCACCGAGCGCACCTACCCGGCTGACCGCGTTGCTCGGCGTACTAGCGCCGACGACCACGCCGCCCTGGAGGCCGCCTTCACCCAGACGAGCGCGGCTCTGCGCGACGCCTGCCGCATCGCCCACGACTACGACCCCGACCTCAGCGCCGGCACCACGAGCCTGCTCCGGCGGCTGGTCGACCTCACCCGGCTGCGCCTCGGGCTGACCCTCAACCCCGCCTCCCCGCACAACCGGCACCAGACCGGAGGCGAACAGTGAGGCCGCACCTTCCAACGCCCGACGGGGCTGGCGTTCCCGCCGAGCTGAGAGCGCTCGGCTCGACCTCGGCGCCGATCCCGGAGTCGCTGTACTGCCGGCGCTGCCGACGAGGCGTCAACATCCGCGTCAGCGACCTCGGCGTCGTGAAGTACCTGCACGCGGCCGAGCAGCGCGGCCACAGGAACCAGGACCACGACCCTGAGCCGGTGCCGGTCACCGAGATTTCCGACCCGATCATCGAGTGTGACTTCTGCTCCGCGCCCGACGCCGCCTGGATTTACCGGTGCGCCAACCAGTTCAGCGAGCACCGCCGAGTCACCACACGAGTCGTCGGCGTCAGCGACTACCGGTCTCGCCACGGCGCGGCGCGGGTGCACCGCACCGACACCGAGCACGCCTTCACCCAGGCATGGGGAGAACGGTGGTCGGCCTGCGGCGGCTGCGCCGACCTCGTCGAGGCCCGCGACCTTTACGGGCTGATCCGCCGCGTGACCGACTCGCTGCCCGCCAAATTCACCCGAGGCAAACACCTCATGCGAACCCGTGGCGAGCTGCACGACACCTACTCCGAGGTGTTCGACACCCTCACCCCGAGCCGAGGCCGGATCGCACCCGGCCACCCCCTCGGCATCTGGCCCGACACGACGGAGAAGACATCATGACCGACACCGCACGGCGCGAGCGGCCGGCGTTCACCCATGCGAAGGCCCGACGCCGCCTCGGCGCGGTGTGCGCAGCCGACGACGGGCCGCTGACCCGCATCACCGACGACCCGCACCTCGTCACTTGCCCGGACTGCGAAGGACTGGTCGAGTTCGACGCGCCTCCCGACGACGCCACCGCAGGCGATCCGCGCGTCATCGAGGTGCTACGCGAGGTCACACGCGGCAACTGCCGCAAGATCGACGGGGTATTGGTGGACATGACCACCGCCGCCGCGATCCTGACCGTCTACGACGCGCTGAAACCCGCCACGCGGGCGAAACTGGCCGCGCTGCGCATCGACCGGATGGCGCAGGTGGCGTGGCGGCTGCTGCGCCCGCACGTCTAGACAGGGCGGGTCGGTGGCCGGCGGGCACACCCAAAGGTGTGTGCAGTTCCCGACCGGCCACCTCGCCCGTCCCGGGCGGACCAGCGGACCACAACAGCCGCCTTCACCCGGGCCGGGCGTGCCGCCGATCCTACGGCGAGACGCTCGCCTCAGCCGACGGCGGCGCACCCTCCACAGGGCAGGATGGATACCGTGGCACGACGCATGATCGGCGGACGAACCGCCTTCGACCGGGCGGGCGTCGCCGCACACACCGGTGCGGCGTACTCCACGGTCAACCACTGGCACCGCCACCGCGACCGCTTCGACTTCCCAGAAGGCTTCCGCCACGACGGCCGCGACTGGTTCTGGTTCGACGACATCGAGGCGTTCCGCACTGCGCACCAAGCCGCGAAACGCGCCGAGCTGACGAAGGTCGACCGCCGCGGCGACCCGGAGGACCTCATCGGCTCCGGCGCGGCGGCGAAAGTCCTCGGCTACAGCTCGTACCGCAACCTGCCCGACACCCTGCTCGACCATCCCGACCGCGTCGAGGAGCTGTCGGACGGGCGGGTCCGTCGCCTGTGGCGACGGCGCACCGTGTGGGCGGTGGCCGACGCGCGCACAGGGCGGCGATCCACCGGCCGTACTCCTGGCGCGACCGGTGCCCGCCAGCCGCACCCGTACGCCCACGATGCGCGCCTTCATCGCGCGGTCGAGCTACTTACCGAGGCTGACGCCGCCGGGCGCGACCGGCGCGGGCTCGGCGTTGCTCTCGCGCAGAAACTTGGCGTCACGCCGCGCACCGCGCAGCGGCTTCTTGCCGCCGCCTCCGACGCGAGCGCATACCCCTCCCTGCCTGGTGCTTCGACGTGAGATGTGTCGCCGGGCCCGCGTGGCGGCGGTAGGTCAGCCAGGTCAGGCCGAAGAGCGGGTTGTCCACGCCGCGCAGCTGCTCGGGGAGCGGAACCAGCCTCGGGTGGATGCGGCCGGTGCCGTCATCGAGGAACTCGGCGAGCCGGCGACGGCTGGGCGGCCGGCCGGGTCACTGGTCATCGGCCGGGAGCATTTGACGCTCTTGGGTGATTTCCTCGTTGCTGTTGGTGATGTCACGGCTGGTGCCGGACATAAGCACAGTAGGGGGTGCCATGGACGGCAGCGAGGACCGTTTCACCGAGTTGTACGAGCGTCACCACGGTGACGTGTGGCGGTATGTGGCTCGACGAGTTGTCGCGCCTGACGTTGGCGATGTGGTTGCCGAGGTCTTTCTCGTCGCGTGGCGTCGCCTGCGTGAGGTTCCGGCGGAGTCCGCTCTGCCGTGGTTGTACGGGGTGGCTCGGCTGGTGCTGGCTAACGAGGCCAGAGGTCGTCGACGGTGGCGGGAATTGACGCTGCGCGTCACGGCGGAGCCGGATCAGTCGGTGGTGGCTGATCACGCGGACGAGGTGATCAGCCAGCGTGACGTCGCGGTGGCGCTTGACCGGATGCCGGACGCCGATCGGGAAGTCCTTCGGCTGGTTGCCTGGGAGCGCCTGACCGCTGCGGAGGCCGCGGTCGTTCTCGGCTGCTCGCGGGCGACGTTCGCGATGCGGCTGATGCGAGCCCGCCGCCGACTTCGGTCGCAACTGAGTGTGGCCGGTCTCGAGGCAGGGCAGGCGCTGCGGACGGTGCCGTCGATGTCGAATTGGAGCGGATGAGATGAACGCTGCCGAAGAGGTGCGTCAACTGTTGGGCGGCTTGGATCCCGCACAGGACAGCCGGCCCGAGGATGAGGAACGTCGCGCCCGCGACCTGGCGTACATTCTCGCCTCCGAGCGCCCAGCAAGACGGGCGGCGCCGCGACGTCGTCTCGTGCTGGCGGCCGGCGCGGCGGTCTTGGCGGTGGCTGCTGGTGGGGTAGCGCTGGAGACGGCTCGGGAACCGCAGCCGGCGTACGCGGCAACCCCCGCGATCCTCACCTACGGGCCGCCAGCGAGCGCGGAACCGGCCAGTGTTCGGCTGCGGCGCCTGGCGGAAGTGGCGGCGGGTCAGCCGGCACCGCAGCGATCGGCCGGCACGGTGGAGCACTTGGAGTCGGCGAACTGGTTCCTGAACTCCTCGATCACCGGCGAACGAACGACGTCCGCTGTCGTACCGGAGCAGTGGCGGTCCTGGCGGACCGACGACGACGCCGGCCGGAAGGTCAGGAAGGCGTTGCCCCCGACGTTCCGCTCCGATGTTGACCGCCGGGAGTGGAAGAAGCGTGGCGGCCGGATTGACTCGTCAGAGGAGGCGCGTGACTACGCGGCCGGCGAGTTCTACAGCCGCTGGCGTGGCGCGGTGCCTACGGACGCCACCGCGCTACGCGGGTGGCTCACCGCGGGCGCGTCCGCGCCCGAGGCCCCGGTGCAGTACCTGGAGGGTGTCGCCGAACTCGCTGGCGTGCGCCTGCTGAACCCGGCGCAACGGGCGGCAGCGCTTCGGCTTCTCGCTGACCTTCCGGGCATCGCGGTGACTGGCACCGTCACCGACCGCGCCGGGAGACCCGGCGAGGCGTTCTCGATCACGTCCGACGCCCACGGCCTGCCCGCCCAGTACACCGTGATCGTCGACCCTGGGTCCGGCGTGTTGCTCGGCTACGAGGCGGTGTTGACCGAGAGGGCGGGCATGTTGAACGTAACAATCCCCGCAGTAATCACCTATCGGTCATATCTGGTCGCCGAGTACGCCGTCATGCGCCGCTGATGCGAGTTGGGTGGGTGGCGTCTCCAGGACGTCACCCACCCAACGATAGAGATGTTGCTCGGACGATCAGGGCATCAGCCGTAGATGTCCTCGGCCCGGTCGTCGGAATCGGTTCGAGGCGTCGGAACCTCGATCAGGTAGCGCAGCGCGCCGTTGATGTCGGTGCCTCGGCTGGCGGCAGTGCGCTCCAGCACGTCGTACACGTCGGTATCGACCTCGACGGTCCGGGACGCGGCCGGCTGGTCGCTCATCATGGTTCCTCCTGGCAGTGTTCGGTGTGATGCCCGGTCGGACATCCGGATACATCCACGCCGACCTCCGTAGCGCGATCAAGCCTGCCGGTAGCGGCGACCTGGGGCAGGGACCGGCGGCTCCCAGCAGAGGGCGGTGATGTCGGATCTCCTCGCGGGTGCGGTCGTGCGTGGTGAGCCGATGTCGGCGCGCTACACGGATGTAGGGGGTCGGAAGCCGTTGACCGGGCGCTCTTCCCGGCGCAGCGCGGCGAGCAGCGCGGATACGCCGCTGTTACGGATGGAGTGGCCGTTGCGGCGCAGCCGTCGGGCGAGGGCGTCGCGGCTGACGGTCTGGCCTTCGCGGGTCAGCTCGGCGCGGGCGGCGCGGGCAGCGGGCAGCAGCGGCACCAAATCTGGGGCGAGGTCTCGGTCAGCCTCGTCAGCCTCATCGTGGTCGTCGTCGTGCGGATCGTTGTCAGGGTCGTAGTCGCCCCGGCCGTCGTCCGGTCGAGACCCATCTGCCGGACGCGCGGTGGCGTGGGGAATCTCGTCGGGGTGCGACGTGTCGGCGTCGATGTCGACGGGTGGGCGCTCGGGCGGGGAACTTGGAACGGCTGGCACGGCACCGTTGGTGCTCGGCATCGGCTCCGCCGGTGCCGGTGCCGGTGCTGAGTGGGCGGTCGGGCGTGGTGTGTGCGGTGCCTCGGTCGGTGCTGGGTGTGGTGGGCGTTCGAGTTCGCGGCGGCGGGCGGCGAGTTCCACGAGGGAGACCGATGCGACGATGATCAGCCCATCCACCGACAGGGGCAGGAGATAAGGCACGGTGCCGGTCTCGCCGTAGCGGGCAACCACACCGGTCATGTGGTGGTAGCTGATCCAGGCGGCGATGGCGGCGATGATCGAGGCAGCGGCGACTCTCAGGACACCCAGTGCCCGCCGGTGCACAGGTACGCGGGTGACCAGCTCAACGGTGATCAGCAGGGCCAGGGGCGGCCACGCCGCGATGGCCTGGGAGATCGGGTTGGCTTGCGCGTGCAGGATGTTCGCGGTGACCGAGGCGGCCACACCGAGGGCCAGCGTCGCCCGCACTGCCCACTGCATCCGCCGGAGTTGGGTTTCGGTCATGGCCGTCCTCCGCTGACGGGCGTGGGCTGGAGCTGGCGTTCGGCGACTCGGCGGGTGGCCTGTGACGGTTCGGCGTCGCCGAGGTCGGCGAGCCGTTCTTCCAGCCGGCGCAGGGTGCGCCGCACGGCGTCGGGGCGTTGCTGCCGGCCGTGGATGCGCATGATCCGCTGGTACAGCTCCTCGTTGAACGGGTCGAGGTCGGCGGCGCGTTCGAGGGCGGCGATGGCCTGGTCGGGGTGGTCTGGTTCGAGGATTTCGGCGATGCGGGCGTAGGCGGTGAGGATCTGGTGGCGGTGGCTGGTGGCGTAGTCGGTGGCCCAGGTGTGGTCGTGGCCTTCGGCGAAGTCACCTGCGTACAACTCGGTTGCCCGGCGCAGGGTGGCCAGCGTGTCGGCCTCGTCGTCGGTGGTTGTGGCGCGGTGGATGGCGGTGAGCATCTGCCACAGGTCCACGGTGACGATCTCGGGGTCGAGCTGGTATCGGCCGGTGGCGGGGTCGTAGACGATGAACATGGGCTCGCTGTGGCCGGTCGCGGTGCGCAGGACCCGGCGGGCGGTGCCGATGTCGGTGCGGACGCGTTTGACGGCTGCGCTGGGGTCGACGTCGGGGTGCAGGTCGTCGGCAAGCTGGTCGAGGGTGCGGCCGGCGGGGTGGGCGGCGAGGACGGCGAGGGCGGTGTAGGAGCCGCTGCGCATGCCGGTGGCGATCGGTCCGGCGTCGGTGGAGACGGTGACCGGTCCGAGCACCCGGAGCCGGACCAGGGCCGCCGCGTCGTCGGGCTGGACCGGGACCGGTTCGGTCGCCTCGGTGGGCGCCGCGGCCGGCGGAGTTTCGGCGGGCGGGTCGTCGACGTCGCTGCCGGCCTCGGGCCGGGCCAGGGCGGCGGTGAGCATGGCGAGCACGGCGGCCAGATCGTCCGCGCCGAGGGTGGACCACCGGGCCACCGGGTGCGGGTTTTCGCCCGTGATGGTGCCCTCGCCGGTGATCTCGACGTTGGGCATGCCGTCGTGTTGGCCGAGAAGAACCGGGTGCAGGTCCAGGACCGTGCGGTGGGTGGCAACGGCCTGGACGCGGGCGGCGTGCCGGCTGGCTGCGTCGATGAGCAGCACGTACGGCGGTTGCGTCTCGGCGTGGTCGGTGCGTGCGTTGAGATCCGCGATGGTGGTGGTGTCGAAGGCGTCCAACAGCCTCCGCCGGCCGATCATCTCTTCCTCGGCATGGGTGACGGCGGCGGCGGTGTCGGCGAGGACGATGAGTTGGTCGCCGTCGTAGGCGGTGCCGTCGGGATCCAGCCCCATCAGCGGGGCACCTGGGGGCAGAAGTCGGGCGAGTAGGTCTGCCGTGGTGACTACTACCGGGCGGGCGGTGGCGCTGTCGGTGACGCCGGTGGTCAGGACAGCGGCGAGGACGGCGCGCGCTGCCGGGATGGCGTCGGCTCCCCCCAGGGCGAGGCCAGGACCGGGCAGGTGGAACAGGCTCACCTCGTTGCCCTCCAGGTCGACGCCGATAGGAGCCGGCACGGCGGGGCTGGCACGGCGGTGGCCACCGACGGCGGTGTTGAGGTCGCGGCTGCCGATGGTCTCGACGTGAGTGAGAGACGGCGGTGTCAGGGTGGGTTGCGGCCCGGGGCTAACGGGTGCCGGGAAGATCAGCCGGGCGTGGCGGCGTCGGTGGAGACGGAGCAGTACGGCTACTGCGGCGATGGCGACGGCCAGGCCGAGGCTGATCCAGCCCTGCGTCGGCAGTGCGACCCCAGCCTCGTCGCCTGGTTGATCGGGGGGCGATTCGGAGGCGGACGCCGCACCGTCGGCAGGGACGCTCGGCGTGGCCGGCGCGGGGGTGGGCGGCCTCGGCGTACTCGTTGTCTCGTTGTCGGCGGCCGGTATGGCGCTGGCTGGTGGTGCCGGCGGCGGCGCGGTGGGCGTGGTGTCGGTTGTCCCGGGTGCCGCGACGTCAGGGCTGCCAGGGGTGGGAGCGGGTGGAGCAGATGCTGGCGTGGTTTCAGGGGCGGGAAGCGCGAGTGTCCATCCGACGTGGATTTCATCGGGGTCGGTGAGGGCGTAGCCGTTGGCCTGTTTGTGCCCCCGGTTGAGTGTGTAGATCTCCCGCCAGCGTTTCGGGTCACCGAGATGCTTCGCGGCGAGATCCCACAGGGTGTCTGCGGCGACGACTCGGCACGTCCCACCCGGGGCGGAACGAGCCACGTTGGCGCCGGCATCCTGGCGAAGGGTCGGCGGCGCGGCGGATCGGACGGAGATGGTCGGGGCCGGCAGCGTTCCCAGGGTTCCCCCGCGTGGTACTCGTGATGCGGGTGCCGGTGGGGCATCCACGGTGTCGAGGTTGAGTGGCCCTTCGCCTACCGACGATGGGGCGTCTGGTGGCGGCTCGGCGTCCATCGCGGTGGTGTTGTGGGCGGCAGCGGGCAAAGCGGCCACCGTGGTGACGGCAGTGGTGCCGAGCAACACCGCAGCGAGCGTTTGCAGTGGCCGGGGTAAGTGCAGCACGGTGTGCCACCGCAGGCGGTCGGCGAGGTATTGGTGGGTGTGATCCGTGATAGCGAAGGCGAGGAGTAGCCACAGCAGCCAGGCCCCGATTTGCCCCAGCACGGCGAGGAAATCGCCGGTCAGTGGCTGGTTGAGCCACACGCGCAACTGGTCCGCCGAAACCGTGCCGGGGCTGATCCAGCCGGCCTGGTAGAGCAGCACCAGCGGTGCCAGCGCGAGCACGAAGGTAGCGGCGCGTACGAGTATTGCTGAGGTTCGTCTCGCCATGGCGTGTCTCCCTCCCAGGGTGTGCAAGGGGCGGTGAGACAGACCGTAGAAGCTTGATGCGCTGCTGATGCCGATGCCGGTGCTCACAGCACCTCACACGGCCTTACAAAGCCTTACACCCGCAGGTCACGGCCTTCCCGCTCGTCCGTGCCTCACGATGTGAGGGAGTGAGGTGACGATGCGGATTCGTTGCTGCTTTCTCATCTCTTCACAAACGCGCTCTTCGATGCGGCTGTGGGGAGAAGTCTCGGATCCCTGATCTCGGTGGCGCACCCCGTCTGACCAATCCTGGTTGCATCCGGCGGTCGCCGTTCCGGCTGACACGATTCCCGTAGAACCTTCCCCGACGCGCGGCTTGCCAAGCCGTCGATCGGTAGGCCCGGGCGAATCGATCGGCCTGCGCGATAGGTAAAACAGCAGGTTCGGCACGCGGGGCATGTTCCCGGTGCAGGTTCCGATGGTGGTCGTGTCATCGGGGAACCAGCCTCCACCGCCGTCACCGCGCCGCTTCGGCTCGAGCTGCAGTGGACCACGGCCGCCACCGCAAAGTCGGTTCCCAGGCGGGCAGGGCGGCGTTCTGCGGGCGGCTTCTGCGGCGGCGACGGGGTCGCTGTGTGCCGTTCGTCGGCCCTTCCAGGGAGTAGATTGTGAGTAGGCTGTGCGTTCGGCGGAGTCGCAGGCACAGCAACTTCATCAATCAATGTGTTTGGCGGCCTTAATGTAGCGGCCGTTGCCTAAGGCGAGCACTTCGTCGTTCAGCCTCAGGCCCGAGCGGTATTGGTCGGGCAATTATCAGCCGGACGATCTGGCCGACTGATTCCTCCGCCAACAAATCGTTGCTGCTGGTTCGAATGCTGCGAATTCGGTGGTCAGCCCTCGATATTCGGTGCGGAAGAGGGCTCGGGCTGTTCGATCCAGTAGAGAAAAATTTTTTCCGTTTCCTATACCCTCAACCGTCTTGATCGATTTAGTCCAAACAACTGTTTTGCCAGTTTCGAGCCGGTCTGGGTGGGCAGTTCAGATGATCTTCGGATCAGTTCCTTGACAGGTGGATCTTTCATAGCTCAATGTGTCGATCACTTTGCTTGCTGTGTTGAAACGGGGAGACGCTGTGGCGGTCTGGCATGTGCGACGTGGGGTGGGGATGCACCCACCGGTGGTTGACGGCGCCGCACCCTCCATACAGGCCGGGGCGGGTGTTCGGGCCCGGTCGCGCCGTCGGGAGCGCCGGAAGGCCGTCGGCGCTGCCGTGGTGTTGACGCTGGTTGCCGGCACACTGGTGGCGGTCGGGTTGCCCGCTTTGCAGGATCCCGCCATGGCGGCAGAGACGTGCGTTGCCGAGGCGGCCGACGAGGCAGCCGCGAGTCGGTTGGCGGTCGAGTGCGGCGCGGCCGTGGAGGCTGTGTCCGAGCGCACGGAGCGGTCTCAGGTGTTCGTGGAGCCGTCGGGGGTGCGGCGGTTGCGGACGTCGGTGGTGCCGCAGCGGGTCCGCAAGGCCGACGGCTCGTGGGCGGCGATCGAGACGAACCTGTCCCGTCGATCTGACGGCACCTACCGTCCTGCGGTCAGCCTGGCTGATGTGGCCTTCTCAGGCGGTGGTAGTGGGCCGCTGGTGACTTGGCGGGAGGATGGGTCCACTTTCACGCTGTCCTGGCCGACGCCGCTGCCGGCGCCGCGGATCGAGGGCAATACGGCCATCTACGAGTCGGTGCTTCCGGACGTCAATCTGCACGTGATGGCGACCCGGGACGGCTACCGGCACACGGTGGAGGTCAAGAGCGCTACGGCCGCGCACAGCGCCGAGGTGCGGACGTTGCGGTACCTGACCGGCGGGGACATGCGGATCACCGCGCCGGGGGATGGAACGCTGCGCATGATCAGCCGTGCCGGTCGGACGGTCGCGGTGAGTCGTGCCGCGACGATGTGGGATTCGTCGGCGGATCCGGCGAGGGGCGGCGAGGTTCTGCCGTCACTGGCGGGCGCACGGTCGAGCTCGATCAGTGATGGCACCGAGCCGATTGGCGAGCCGGCCACTGCGGCGGAGCCAGCGGTCACCTCACGCGTCGCTGAGGCGGACGTGTCGGTGGCCGCTGGCGAGCTGAAAGTTTCCACCGACGCGACGATGATGGCCGATCCGAACCTGACGTACCCGTTGTTCATTGACCCGCCGTTCGAGAAGCAGCGCAACAAGTGGGCGTACGCGACGAGTAATGGCGAGAACAACGACGGATCTGCAGCTCGGGTGGGCAAGCAGCCGCCGGACGAGTACAGCAGCAACGGGCAGCTGTACCGGTCGTACTACGGCTTCGACGTCAACGCTCTCAATGGCAAACATGTCCTTAGTGCGGTCACCCGCATCACCCTCGACCACTCGTCGTCGTGTACGCCGACCTGGGTGCACCTGTTCCGGACCTCGGCGATCACCGTCGCCTCCGGTGGCAGGATGGCGTGGACCACTCGACCATTGCCGTCGGGGGTGTGGCTCGACTCGTGGGAGGGCAACGCCAACGAAGCCGGCGGGTGCGGCGGCACGGCCCAGCCAGACAAGGATGCCGAGTTCACCAACACCGCACTGACCACCGATCTGCAGCTTTTCGCGACGGAGGGGTGGGACGTCTTCACCGTCGGGCTGTGCGCGTGCAACGAGACGGGTGAGTGGGAGACCGCCGAGGACCGGTGGAAGAAGTTCTACACCGACAAGGCGTGGCTCGAGGTCACGTACAACACCGTCCCGGGCAAGGCCATCAACCTGACCGCCGCTGGCAAACCGTGCGGCTCCACGATCGGGACCACCGTCGTCAAGCTCAGGGCCCAGTATATCGACGCCGACGGCGCGGCGAACACCATCCGCGGTTGGTACGGCTACAAGGAAGCCTCCGCCGCCACGCATCAGTCAGTAGGCGATCCGGTGGTGCGCCCGGCGAACAACTATGGCGAGGTGACACTCGACTTCGGGGCGGGCGCGAACGGCAAAACCTATACCTTCCATGTCCAAACCAAGGATTCGCTCGGCGACTCCTCGCCGGTCACGGCGTGGTGCAACTTCACCATCAACACGACCGCCGGTGCGGTGAAGGTCACCTCCTCCACCTACCCGGCGGATGAGGTCGCCCATGGCGGCCCAGGGGTGCCGGGCTTGTTCAAGTTCGAACCCGAGCCGGGGGATGCTGGCGCATCGAACATTGTCAGCTACACCTTCGGCTGGGTCGGCCTAGCCCAGAAAACCGTCATTGTCCCTGCGGGTGGCTCCTACTCCACCTCGTTGACGCCGCCACGGCATGGCCTCAACGCACTCACTGTGGTCGGGAAGAACGCCGCCGGTGTGCCGGGGGCAAGCGAGTCCTATCAGTTCCTCGTCGGCTCGCCATCCGCGCCTGTGGCGCACTGGCCGCTGACGACCGTGTCGGAATACCGGTTGAACCCGCAGATCGGGACCGCTGTGCTGGCCGTCGACTCCGCAGTCAACGACGTCTCCTGGACCCCTGACACCTGGCTGCTCGGCGAGAGCACGTTGCGGCTCGACGCGACCCCGGGCGGTACCCAGGGTTGGTTGTCAGCGGCCGGTACCGGCCTGGATACATCCGGCTCCTTCAGCGTCGCCGCCTGGGTCAAGCGACCCGCAGCGGCCTGTACTGGCAACCAGTCGGCCGTGTCCATCGACGGCAGCAACACCAGCGCCTTCCGCCTGACCTACGACTGCGCCACCGCAAAATGGCACCTTCGGGTGGCGAACCTCGACCAGACCGTTCCCCTGTTGGCTGATGCCTCTGCGAGCACTCCTGCTCCGGACGGCAAGTGGGTCCACCTCGCCGGGGTGTGGGACGAGACCGAACAGCGTGTTCGTCTCTTCGTGAATGGGCAGCGGGTCGCGGACGTGACGCCTGACGCGACATGGCTGTCCACCCGGGGCGGCGGCTGGAAGGCCACCGGGCAGCTCGCGGTTGGGCGAGACCGCGCCTCCGGGGTGCCCGGCAACGGCTTCACCGGTGAAGTCCGCGAATTACGCTTGTGGAACCGGGCAATCGCATCCGACGACATCCTGGGCACCGACAAAGACCTTGAGGCCGGAACCCAGGACTATCCCGGGCTGCTGGCACCCCAGCAGGTGGCCCGCTGGACCTTCGACAGCGGTCTTGGATCGTGCGAAGACCCCATCAGCGACGGCACCTACTGGTCGCCCATCCCTGACCTACACCTGCAAGGGTGCACTGACCCGTACTCACCGGAACAGACCGTCGGATACACCGGCGAGTCGCACAACGGCAACAGCGCCCTGTGGTTCAACAACACCCAGCCTGACGGCTACGGATCCAACGGTGACGGCAGGGGCCACGCGGTCACCTCGGGTCCAGTGGTGCCTACTGACCAGTCATTGACAGTGAGCTCCTGGGTGCGACTCGACGCCGTCACTCCTGACCAGTCCCTCCTTCGTTCAGCTAATGGCGAAGTCAAACTCGCGGTCCAAGGCGGCAAGTGGGGCTTCGCGGTGAAATCCCCGAGCGGTTCATGGTCGACCGCTTCGTCGAATGTCGGGGCGGCAGCTGGTGCGTGGGTCCACCTACGCGGTGTCTTCGACGCCACTGCTGGCACTGTCCGCCTCTACGTCAACGGGTGCAGACAAACCAGCCAGGGAACCGGGGCTATCGGCAGCCCATCCACCGCCGCAGTCTATGTCGGCAGCGGATACAGCGACGCTGGTTTCATGGCCGGCAGCCTGGATGAGATCACCGTCTACGCCGGCGCAATGTCCGACCGGGAAGCCAAGCGCGACCTCCCAGGCTGCTGACCGCTGTCGAACTCGCTTCTGTGGTGCCGCGCGGCGGCAGAACCCGCCGCGCGGCAGTGACACCTCGCCCCTACGTCTTTGTCTGCTCCTGCCACGGCTTGAGCACCTCGCCCTTTGCACGCACGGAGGTTGATCATGGTTGGTCCGTCCACATCCGGTCGTGGCCGTTCGCCTCGCGCCTGGCGCGTCAGGCGGGCAGTCGCCGACGTGCGGCGCAGGGCACGCCACGCGCTGATTTTTAGCCTGAGCCTTACCTTGACGGCCGGGTTGCTCAGCGCCGTGCCGGCCCGGGCCGAGACGCCCGACGTGGTCCGCCTCCAGGTGCAGGAGCGTGAATCCGTCAAGTCTCATCCCGTGAAGGCGAGACCTCGACCCAAGGATCTTTCGCAGGGTGCGAGCGCTGCCGCGGAGCCGGCACCGGTCTGGCCCGCGGGTGGCATTGCGGACGTCAGCCTCTCCGTCGAGCAGGCTAAGGCCGCGCGGCGTGCTGGCGAACAGGATGTCACGGTCAGCGCGAAGGCGGGATCGCTGCCTGTATGGGTTGGCAGTCCCGGCGCAGCGACGCCAGGTCTCGCCACCAGGGCTCCACTGCCGGAGGTGTCGCAGGTACGCGTGCACCTGCTCGACCGGGCCTCCACCCCCGAAGGCTGGAAGGACGGCCTGCTCCTGCGTCTCGAGCAGGCACATGCCGTCACCAGCAGGGGACGGGTCAACCTCGCCGTCGACTACTCATCCTTCGCCAACGCCTATGGCGGCGACTGGTCCAACCGCCTGCGGCTGCTCGCGGTCCCGGAATGCGCGCTGACCCAGGTGCAGTCCGCGTCCTGCCGAGCGCAGGCTCTGCCTTCCCACAACGATCTGGCGAACAAGCGGGTCTCCGCCGACGTCGATCTCGCAGCTGGTGCGACCACGGGCTCGGGGACGGGGCGTTCCGAGACTTCGGGACTGATGCTGGCACTGGCGGCAGCACCATCTGGGAGTACTGGGGACTACTCCGCTAGTTCGCTACAGGCGTCGTCGAGCTGGTCTGCAGGCGGCTCCTCGGGCGACTTCTCCTGGTCGTACCCAATGCGGACACCACCCTCGCTCGGTGGTCCCGCGCCGGAACTCAATCTGTCCTACTCGTCGTCGGCGGTGGATGGTCGCAGCGACGCCTCCAACAACCAGCCGTCGTGGATCGGCGAGGGCTTCGACTACTGGCCGGGCTTCATCGAGCGGCAGTACAAGGCGTGCAACGACGACAAGGGTGGCGACGCCAACAACACCACCGACAGTTACGACGAGTGCTGGGGCACCGACAACGCCGTCATGTCACTCAACGGGTCGTCGAACGAGCTGGTGCGAGACGGAGCCACCGGGGTATGGAAGCCGAAGGTCGACGACGGCTCGCGGATCCAGCGGCTGACCGACACGGATAACGAAGATGATGACAACGAGTACTGGAAGGTCACCGACGCCGAGGGCACCCAGTACTTCTTCGGCCTGAATCGACTCACCGGGTGGACGTCCGGCAAGCCGACCACCAAATCCACGTGGACCGTGCCCGTGGCCGGCAACAACGCGACGGACCCCTGTCGCAAGCCTGCCTTCATCGACTCGTTCTGCGACCAGGCGTGGCGGTGGAATCTCGACTACGTGGTTGACGTCCACGGCAACACCATGTCGATGTGGTACACCCCCCAGACCAACAAGTACGCCCGCAACGTCACCGACTCCGACGACGTCAGCTACGTCCGCGGCGGCGTCCTGGAACACATTGACTACGGCACCGACAACCGCGCCGGCGTCGACACCGTTTACACGACGACCAAGGCGCCGATGCGGGTCCTGTTCACCCCCGCCGACCGGTGCTTGAGCGCCTGTGATCAGGACGCCAACTGGAAGGACACTCCGAAGGACCAGGAGTGCACCGAGACCAGTTGCGAGGGCAAGTACAGCCCGACATTCTGGACGACCAGCCGACTCGCGAAGATCACCACTCAGGTCTGGAATCCGGCCGCAGTGCCCGTCGACTACAAGGACGTGGACTCGTGGGCATTCACACACACCTTCCCGAACAACGGTGACTCCAGCCGAGACGGCATGTGGCTCGAGAGCATCGTCAAATCGGGACATGTCGGCCTGCCTAAGGGGTCGGGTGATGCCCTACCTGAGGTCAACTTCGATTGGGTACAGAAGCCCAATCGCGTCGACGCGCTCGGCGACGATGCTCCGCCGATGCACTGGATGCGGATGGGAACCATCTGGACCGAGTCTGGCGGAAAGATCTCCATAACGTACTCGGACCCACAGTGCGTCAAAGACGTCACCATGCCCTCGTCGCCTGAGACGAACACGCTGCGCTGCTACCCCGTCCTGTCCGAAGACCCGTACACGAAGAAGATGGAGACGGAGTACTTCCACAAGTACGTCGTGAACCAGGTGACCGAGGCCGACTGGACCGGCGGCGGCACCGACAAGATCACCAGCTACGAATACCTCGGCGGCGCCGGCTGGCGACACACCGACGACGACGGGCTCACCAAGGACAAGCTCCGCACCTGGGCCGACTACCGCGGCTATGGAAGAGTTCGTGTCCGGCAGGGCATTCCCGGCAAGGACACTCTCACCGAAACCCGCTACTTCCGCGGCTTGCATGGCGACAAGACAGCCGCCGGGGGCACCAGCACCAGCACGGTGACCCTCCCAGCTGTCGACGTCAACGCCGACGGTGACACCACTGATTCCGGCGACGCCCCCCAGGCCAACGATGAGGAAGCCTGGGCTGGCATGCCCCGGCAGCAGACCGTCTTCAACGGCGTCGACACCGATCCCATCTCGACGTCTGTCAACAAGCCGTGGCAGTCCGCGCCGACCGCGAGCCGCGACATGGGCGATACCACTGTCTACGCCCGCCACTCCGGCACCGATACCACCTGGCAGGCGGTCAAGCTCGACGCCGCCCGCGGGTGGCGAGTAACCCGTGCGTCCACGACCTTCGATCCCTACGGCGCGCCTGAGCAGGTTGACAACCAGGGTGACCTCGCCGTCAGCGGTGACGAGTCCTGCATAAAGACCACCTACGCCCGTAACCCGTCGCTGAACATTCTGGGGCTGACCGCCCGGATGCAGACCTTTGCGTTGCCCTGCGGCACAGCCCCGACCAGTGCCGACGACATCATCGGCGACGCCCGCACTAGCTACGACGGCAACGGCTATTACGCCGATGGGCAAGCAGGGGGAACGTCTCCCACCAAGGGCGACCTCACCAGATCTGAGGAGCTGAAGGACTGGACTCCGGTCAACGGCGGTACCACCACCTGGCTCACCACCGGCACTGTCTCCTATGACCCCTACGGTCGGGTGTCCGCAAGCACCGACGTACGGGGCAACAAGAGCACCACCACCTACACACCGCAGGCTGGCGGACCCGTTACCAAGGTCGACACCGCGCAGACGGTCGGCACGCAAACCTGGACCACCACAGCCGAACTCGAAGGGGCGTGGGGTAGCGCCACCGGCAACATTGACGTCAACTCCAAGCGCACCGACCAGAGGTACGACGCGCACGGCCGCCTCACGAAGGTATGGCTTCCCAACCGGCTCAAAAGCACCCACGAGGATTCTCCGTCAACGGAGTTCTCCTACACACTCCGGTCGTCCGGGGGCGTCAACGCTGTCACCACTAAGTCGATCAACCCTGAAGGCAAATACCTCACTACCTATGCTCTCTACGACGGCCTCCTACGCGACCGGCAAACCCAAACCGCAGCGAAGGCCGGCACCGGCACGATCTTCACCGAGAACACCTACGACGCCGCTGGGCGAGTCGTCACCAGCACCGACCACCACTACGACATGGACATCACGCCCAGCGTCAACCTGAAGACGATCGACGAGTGGCTGATCAAGGGTCAGACGGTCGCCGAGTACGACCGCGCCGGTCGCGTCAACGAAACGATCTTCCGATCCTCGGTCAACAATGCACTAACCGAGAAGTGGCGCACCAAGACCCGCTACGGCGGCGACCGCACTTACGTGACGCCCCCGCAAGGCCCCAGACCCTCACAAGGCGGCACGCCCACCACGACCATCGTCGACGCTCGTGGCAACACTGTGGAACTGCGTCAGCACGCCGGTGGCACCACCGACGGGGCCTTCGACACCACGTCCTACACCTTCAACCGCAAGAACCAGCTGACCGCGGTCAAGGACGCCACCGCCACTAACGCTTGGACCTACGGCTACGACATCCGCGGCCGGCAGACCTCGGCGACCGACCCCGACAAGGGCCTCACCACTACCGCCTACAACGACTACGGCGACGTTACCGAAGTCGTCGACGCCCGAGCCAAAGCCCGTGGTGAGAAGTTGGTCTTCGGCTACGACCTGCTGGGGCGCCGGACCGGTCTCTACGACAGCACGATCTCCGACGCCACCCGACGTATTACCTGGGCGTACGACCCGAGCGGTGCCAAGGGGCAACTCGCCTCCACCAGCCGCTGGACCGGCGCCACCCGCACCCAGGAATACAAGGTCCGCATCCGCGGCTACAGCCCGCTATACCAGTCCACCGGCGAGGACTACGTCATCCCGACCTCGGAAACCGGGCTCGCCGGCACCTACATCTTCACCCGCCAGTACAAGCAGGACGGCAGCGTCGACACCGAGACCTACCCCAACGCGGGCGGTCTCGGCGGTGAAACCGTAACTCATACCTATGACTCGGTTACCGGCCAACCCGAACAGCTCCTGTCGAACTACCCGAACACTGGCACGTACGTCGTCGAGTCCGGATACACCGAGTACGGCGAGCTCGGGCTCGTTCGTTACCAACAGACCGCCCAGAACTACGTCGACCGCAGCTTCAAATACGACGATGCGACCCGCCGACTCGCCCAGGCGACCACCACCCGCCAGATCGCACCTCAGTACGTGTCCGACGTCCACTACGACTACGACAACGCCGGCAATATCGAACGCATCGCCGACACCCCCGCCGGCGCGGCTGCCGACGTGCAGTGTTTCGACCACGACTATCTCCGGCGCCTGACCCAGGCGTGGACGCCGACGTCCGGCGACTGTGACGTCACCCCGCAGGCCAACGCCCTCGGCGGACCGGCACCCTACTGGTCGACCTGGACGTTCGATGCCCCCGGAACCCCGACCGCCGGGAACCTCCGCAGCGACCGGAGCATTACTCCAGCCGGCACTACCAATCGCAGCTACTCCTACCCCAACCCCGGTACAAGCCGCCCCCACGCCGTCACGAGCATCACCGCCACCGGCGTCGGCGCGGGGACCGAGACGTACCGGTACGACGAGAGCGGCAGTACCACCTGCCGACCCACCAGCACCGCCACCACGAACACCTGCCCGCCCGGCGCCGGCAGCCAGAACCTCACCTGGGACGTCGAAGGCCACCTCACCGGTCTCACCGAAGGCGCCAAGACTCACACCTACCTCTACGGCGGCGACGGGAATCGGCTCGTCGCCCGTGACCCCACCGGAGCGACCCTCTACCTGCCCGGCACGGAAATCCGCTACACCACCGCCACCCAACAAAAGACCGCAACCCGGTACTACACCTACGCCGGCGAAACCTGCGCCATGCGGCAAACCAGCACCGGAGTGACCTGGCTCGTCAGCGACCACCAAGGCACCCAACAAACCGCCATCAACGCCGGCAACCAGACGATCACCAAGCGCCGCCAAACCCCCTACGGCACCCCCCGTGGCACCAACCCGGCGTGGCCCAACGACAAGGGATTCGTCGGCGGCAACGTCGACGGTGAAAGCGACCCCACCGGGCTAACTCATATCGGTGCCCGCTCATACGACCCGAGCATCGGACAGTTCGTCAGCGTCGACCCCCTCATCGACTTCAACAACCCGCAGCAGATGCAGGGGTACTCCTACTCCTCCTACAGCCCCATCACCTTCTCCGACCCCACCGGCAGAATGATCATCGCCGACGGTGGTGGTGGCAGTACCGCGCCGGCCGCTGCCCCAGCAACCGCAGGAACGTCGGGAACTTCAGGCACCACCCCCTCGTCGGGAACCGTGACGAAGCCCCCGAAGAAGAGCAAGTGTGGCTTCTTCTCGATGTGCAACGTGAAGAAGACCTACAACAGCGTCGTCAAGGTGGCCCGTGACAACGCTCAGGTCGTTGGTGTCGTGGCCGGTGTCGGCGCCGGTGTCTGGGCCACCAGCGTCTGCTTGGGGAGCACGCTGGGCGTTGGCTCTGTCGCCTGCGTCGCGATGGGTGCAGCCTTCGGAGGCGCCATCGGATCACTCACCGAAGACGCCCTCGACCGCGAAGAGGAAACCCCGGTAGAGGTGGTGAAGGGCGCCGTCCTCGGCGCTGTCGAAGGTTTCGTCGTCGGCGCAGTAACGGCAGTTGGCGCACCAGCAGTCGTCGCCACAACAGTCGCAATTGCCCGCGGCGCAGGGCCTAAATTGGCGGCCCAAGCAGGCAAAGACGCGGCCAAGGCCGCCATGTCGGGCGGCATACCCAAGCCTGGTAAGGCCTGCCACAGCTTTGCCCCCCAGACGCCAGTCCTACTTGCCAACGGCACGACCCGTGCCATCGGCGACGTCAAGATCGGCGACGAGGTTCTCGCCTTCGATCCGGAAACCGGTGAGACTGACACCGAGCAGGTCGAACAGCTCCACCTCAACCAAGACATCGACCTTGCCAACGTCACCGTTCAAGCGGCAAACGAGCACCACACGGTCCTCGAGACCACCCAAAACCACCCGTTCTGGAGCGTCGACCGCAGCGACTGGGTAGAAGCGAAAGACCTGCGCCCCGGCGAAGGGCTCCTTTCCGACGACAGCGCGCCGATCCGGGTAGTTGAAGTTCACAACTATCTTGGCTCGCGTACCATGCGCGACCTCACCGTTACCGACATCCACACGTACTATGTGGTGGCTGGTGACACTCCCGTGCTTGTCCACAACTGCGGCGATACGCCTCCAGGCGTTAGTTGCAGTTGTTTCCCGGCGACGGGCGCGGGTCCGAATGTTCCGCCAATTCGGGTTGAGGGGCCGTGGACTCGTGGCGATATTGGTCGCGGTGCGCATGGATTGCGCCCAAATCATCTGGGTGGCCGGATTGAGATTCACCACGCAGACCAGATGCCGGGATCGCCAATTCATGAATTGGATCAGGTTGTACATAGAGGCCGCGGATCTCAGCTCCATCCAAACGCGATTCACCAGGGCGTTACCGGAGCGATGCGAGCGGAAGACACGCGACTACACTGGTGGTATCGCTCGCAGGAACAGGGTTGGGGTCACTACGGACCTGACCTTTGGTACGACTAGAAGGCGATAAGGAGACCGCGATGGAGTTCGAAGAGTTTGAAGCCCAGGTTGAGTCCTTCCGCACGGAAAGGGCAGGTAAGCAGTACCCTCCTGGGTTTCAGCTCTTCGACTCCTGGACCGCAACAGATGCTGATCTTGCCGAGGTGGAGGCGGAGCTGGGGACGCATCTGCCATCGAAGTACAAGAGATTCATGCGGGTGTTCGGCGGCGGCGTCTTTTCGTTTGTGGAGTTGCTGCCCGCCAAATCGCCTGATGGCCGTAGCGAAGATCTGCTGTCCGTGAATACTGGCATATATGCCGCGCCAAATTTCGTAGCGGTTGCACCGGTCGGTACTGGTGACTGGTGGGGATTCGTGTCCGAGAATGGCGTGTGTCGTGAGCAGGTGAGCTTCCTTGACCATGAGGAGGGTAGTGTTCAGTTTGACTCTGCCGACTTCTATGAATTTGCCTTGACAAAGGGGCTCCGCATAGGGCGTTGATATCGACGTGAGGATGGCCAGGTCGTCACTACGATCCGTAGCAGCGTCGCGATTTCGTGTACTGGTGTGCGTGGTTGTGTAGGCCGGTTGCTGTCACGGCTGATATCAGGCGACGAGTATGTATGTTCATTTATGGATGGTTGCCAGGCCTCGACGGGGCCCTTGGTGGCCGGTGGCGCGGCGCGTAGCGTCGCGGCGTCGATCGCCGCAAGCGTCACGGTGCTTGCCTTCTGAAGCGATCGTCGCGGCCCGACACCCTGATGTTCGTTCTTCGCCGTGCCGATGGCTGGCTCTGGTGCGCGTTCCGGTGGCCCGGTGCGCGGGCGCGTGCGCGCGGGGCTGTAGGCCGTAGCGCGTGCGCGCGGCCCGGCTCTGCCGGGCCGTACTTGATCTGGTGAAGCAGTTTTTAGCCCAGTGGCTCCGTGGGTGGCGGGGCTGCTGGGCTATGCCTTGGGGTTGGGTCGCTGCTTCTTCGGTGCCGGCTGGTCGGCGGGCTCGGGCGTTTCGCTGCTGGCGGCTCGTCCGAGGTTGGCTTCGTAGGCGGCGAGGTCGTCGGCGAGGTCGGTGTGTGCTTGTTGGAGGGTGGCGAGTTCTTCGGTGGCTTGTTCTCGCCCGCATCGACACCACCGCCGTCGACGCCGGCTCCGCACGCCTCCAACGACGCATCACCGCCGTAAACCGGCTCATCGACCGTCGTGCACAGAGGAAGCCCGCCACCAGCAGCAGGCAACGGACCGAGTAGACGCCCGACCGACGTCACACCCCGTGCGCTCAGCCCAGCGTGCGCCCACGTTGCTGTCACGGCCGCTGTCAAAATCGCTGCCAGTCGATGAACTGCCGACAGGCAGTTGAACGAAAGCCCAGCTCCCCACCAAGATCAGTGATGTGACGTCGCTGCAGCCACCGTAACGAGGCCACACGTACTATGTGATCGCCGGTGAAACTCCGGCCCTCGTCCACAACTGCGGCGGCGGTGTCGATCATTGTGGAAACCCATGTAGTTGCAATATCGGAGCCGACAACTATCGTGGGCGATTCAACGCTGACCTTGCCAAGAATGGCCAATCGAGACTGCCTAGCGATTGGGACGCTCACCACTCGATTCCGCAGTATTATCGGGACCACCCGGAGTTCGCGGACTTCGACTTCGACTCGCCTGCCAACATGCGGGGCGTACAAGGTTCACGTTCTGGGCCTGGAAACAACGTCCATCAACAGATCACTAACATGTGGGCGGACTTCCAAAGGGCTGCCCCCAACGCAAGTGGATCGTCAATTGAAATGTTTGAAGGACACATAGACAACCTCTTCGGCAGACAATTCTGGAAGTAGTTCAATGGAATCGTTCAGGCAATGGAAGGCCGACGTTCGATCGGCAGTCGTCGAACTAGAAGCCGTGTTCGAGGATAGGTTTGGCTACCCGGCCGACCCTGACGCCAACTTCGTAAGTGATGCTGACCTGGGATTTCAGGTGGGCGAGGACGATGCACTGTTCCCGCCCGCCCTGGCCAGCTTCTACGCGGAAGTCGGTGAGGTTTCCCTTCCAGATGTTCACATCGGATACTTCATTCATCCGGCTAAGAGACTTGCGGAAGCGATCGACTGGGGGCAGCCTGTCAGGGTTGAATCCTCAATTAGCGCAGATGTGGCGACATTCGGCTCCGACGGCGGTGGCGGCTTCTATTGCGTAATTCGTGATAGCGGTGCAATTTACTATCTGCCGTCGGGTCACATTGCGGATGGGCTCTATACTGGCGGGCTCGAAAACCCACGCCATATCGCGCCTGACTTCCAGTCGTTCTTGGACAAGCTGCTAGCGGTTGCAAAGGAGTTCGTGGCTACTGGAAGCACCGCAGGGGTATAGCCAGGGCTATTGCGTAGTCGATTGAGGTCGACTGAGCTGGGAGTTTGAGCGGGGGTCGGGGTCCATGTAGGACGGGTGCGACCTTTCGGTGATCATGAAGTTGCGAAGCCACATGATCCCGAGATGGACGCACCCGCCGATGTCAGCATCACTCACCGAGATCCTGCTGCCTCACCGGCTCAGTGGCTTTGTCGGTAGCGGGGTCGGGGAATGAGCAGTGCAGATCCGTCGAGCCGAGCTACTCGTGGCTGGCGCCGGTTCTGCTACTTGGGCTGTTCGAGAGACGATCGAGCGCATTGTCGTCGAGCCCAGCGTGCGACAGGAGGCGCAGGTAATGGTCGTGCAGTTCGGTGGCCGCTTCGTGGTCACCGTGAGCGGTGAGCGCGCTGCGGGCACGGGCGTGTAGGTCTGCGTTGTACGGGTCGATGCGGAGGCCCGCCTGCAGCACGGCAAGGCCGCGCTGCGGGTCGGGTTCGGCGTCGGCGAGGGCGGCGCAGGCGTCGATGACATGCCGGCGGGTCGTTTCGCGGATGGGGTCGAGCCATGGCCAGGTGCGTCCGGCGGCGAGGTCAGCGGGGTAGGCGTCAACGACCGTCTGCCAGGCAGCGGTGGTGTTGGTGACGGCGGTGGCGGCGTGGTGAATGGCGGCTTGCAGCTGCCACAGGTCGACGTTCAGGTGTGCCGGGTTGAGGCGGTAGCGGTCGTCGGTGTGTTCGATGACGTGCAGCCCGCTGGCATCTCGGATGGCAGTGCGGAGTTCGCTGAGGGTGGTGTAGAGGCGTCCGGTGAGGGACCGGCGGGGTACGCCCGGCCAGATTGCGTCGGTCAGTTGCGGGGTGTCGGCGCCGGTGGGGTGGGCGGCGGCGAGGAAGACGAGGATCTGGAGGGCGGCGCTGCGGCGGATGGTGAGGGGTTCGCCATCGACGAGAAGGGTGGGCTCGCCCAAGACGCGTAGGCGAAGCCGCCGAGTGGAAGCATCGGGCCGGCTGCGGGGCTCGCCTCGGGTCGCCTGCCGCGGCAGCCGGGCCTTCGGTGGCGCCACGTGCGGCAGGGGAGGATGCGGGGTTGCTGGGGTGGGCGGTGCCGGGTCGGGGTGGACGATGACGGCGAGCAGGTCAGTCGCCGCCACCTGGTCCAGGACACACAGTCGAGGGCCAGGCTCTTCGGGGCGCGAGGGGTCGTGCAGATGGCCTGTCGGTGCGGCTTGCCAGGTTGGGCCCGCCGGCCATCCTCCCAGCACAACGGCCCGGCCACCGGCCATGGCCGCCATGTCAGCGAGGTCCCTCACGTTGTAGCCGTCGCATTCCTCCTCCAACAAGAGGACGATCCTCAGTGAGGGGGCGGACTCGACAAGCCGCGTTGCGTCGTGGATGGTCTCCACGGCATTGAGCTGTGGTAGACGCCGGTCGAGCGCCTGCGCGTTGCCGCCCAGGAGACTGGTCAGCGTTGCCCTGGTGGTGACCAGCGTTGGGGTGCGGAGGTGTTGCCCGGCCAGCAGGGCGGTGATCAGCAGACCTCGGCCGATCGATAGCGTCCCTGGTCCGCTGACGCCCACACCGCCGACCGGGAAGACACCGACAAGGGCGGCGAAGCTGCCCGACGGCTCCGGTGCAACCGACGGGGCGGGAGCGTCGGCGAGGGCTGCCTGCACGGCCGCGACGGTCGGGGGCAGTCCTGCGGCGTTGAGTTCCTCGCGGCGGTTCGGGTCGGGTTGGTGGGGTCGGTAGTCGCGGCGGCGGCGCAGCCAGACGAGGGCTGCGGCAGCAGCGACCTGCTCGGCGACCTCATCAGGCAGCCAGCCGCCGGCCAGGTGAATCCCGTCATCGCTCGCCGCCGTGTCCTCATGGATGGGGCTGACCCCGTCGGAATCCTCGGGCATCCCTGCTGTAAGCGGAGGCGACGGCTGCGGCGGGGCGATGGTGACCGTGTTGGTGGCGACGCCGAACACTGCGGCTCCCGCCATTCCGCTTGCCGTCGCCTGCAGCGGCGTCGGCAGCGGAAGCCGGCGCAGCCATCCCACGGTCCTGCGCAGACGGATTAAGGCCCGTACGGCGACGGTGTAGGCGAGCAGCAGCCACAGCAGCCACGCTCCGATCGTTAACGCGGCGGTGAGGGTCTGCTCGGTCAAGGGCTGCTGCACCCACGCCCGTACCTGCTCGGTGCTCGGCCACCCGCGTACCGGTGGTCCGACCAGAAGTACCAGCACCACGGGCGGGCCGGCCAGGAGCGCGAGGACGACCAGCAGCGACATCAGCTGGCGCGGCCAGCGCACCTCATCCACCCCCACCCGAGGGCCCGGTACCCGCTGATCGTTGGGCACTGACAGGGCTCGTGGTGGCGGGGCGGACAATCCTGGTCCACAACCGGGCCGCCCACCACATCGCTACGGCCACGGCGTAGCTGACGCCGAGAATGCCTGCGGCCTGCTTGCTGACGATCGCGGCGCTGATCACCGCGACGGGAGCGCAGAGTATGAGGCGGAACATCAGCGGGGCCACCAGCGCCATGACCAATCCGACGCCGAGGAGGAGTCCACCGACGCGCCCGGCGATGTCGATCCATAACAGCCGGTCGGGCCACCTGTCGGCCGTCAGCGAGTATTGGATCAGCCCCATGCCGAGCCCTGCGGTGACGATCGATCCGGTCGGTGCGGCCAGCAGCGCCGACCAGCCGCCGTGCGGGGCACGCCATTGCCGGGCGGCGACGACGGCCATCGCCACGGCCATCACCACGATCGGCGTGATCGGCCACAGGGCCCACCTCAGGAAAGGGCCTACGGGTTCGCCGAAGTACTGGCTGGTGACGACCGCGTAGAGGCCGGCGATCGCCGCGCCGAGGCTGACTGCGGCGAGGATGCCGATACTGACCTTCCCGCCCTCGGTTCGGGTACTCGGCGTCGGGTTGCGCGCGGCGATCAGGGAACCGAGAACAGTGCCGGCGGCGAGGCATGCCAGCAGGGCGAACACGGCGGCCATCGTGAACTCGCCCCAGTTCAAGCGCACCGAGCGGTATACGTTCATCACGTTGTGCTCTTCGGCAGTCAGCAGGCATTGCCAGATCAGGGCCAGCGACGCGAAGCCGGGCACCGCGATTGCCACGGCCCGTCGCACTGGCGGTACCGGAACCTCCACCGGGACTGCCATCCCCGGGTTCGAGGCACCAGCGTCCGCGGCACCCCGGGCGGCCACGAGCTGAGGCTCGGGAACAACCGCGGGGGTGATGCCCGTGTGCTCTGCGACGACCGTGTCCAACTGCGGCAGGCGGGCGCTGCCACCGACGCAATAGATCCCCGCCAGGTCGCTGGCGGAGAGTTCGGCCGCGGCGATGGACTCCCCGACCAGCTCCGCCACGCGTCGAATTACTGGCAGAGCGGCTTCGACGAGCATGGTGCTGTTCGCGACGACCGGTGCCCGCCCGGCGAGCGGTACCGTGACGGCAGGGTGGGATCCTAAGGATTCCTTCGCCGCGCGGATGCTCTGCGTTGTCGCCCAATCGCCCATGCCGTCGCCGGGCGCGTCCCGACCGCCTGTCAGCGCGGCAGTCAAGGCTCGGTCGACGGCGGTGCCGCCGGCGGCAGGGTCAGCGAGGGTCGAAAGGACCTCGAACCCGGCAGGGCCTCGGCGAAGCACCGTCACCTCCGCGCCCGCGCCAATGTCGCAGACGACGATGAACGCCCCGACCGGCAGTTGCAGGCCGGTCGCCAGCAGGTGTTCGGCGACGGCTACCGGTGCCTCAACAAGACGCGGCTGCGCAAGACCCGCCCGATGCGCGGCCTGCCTCATCCAGGTACGCCGTCGCGGGCCCCAACCTGCCGGTACCACCAGTCGGACATCCCGCACCGGCCCGCCGGCAACCCGCTCGGCTTCGGCCGCGACCGTGCGCAGCGGCGCCGCCGCCAGCGCGAGTGCCTCCACCGGCGTCTTGTCGACGGTGACGTCGTCATCGACGGCGCGGCGAGGGCTCGGAATGAGCCTGCTCGGATGCTCGACGGCGGCCTGCCACGCCCGCTGTCCTGTCCGTACCTCCCCATCGGGGCCTACGTACACAGCGCTGGGCAGATACGGCAATCCGTCAAACGAGAGCGCAGACGCGCCACCGTCAGCCCAGGCAAGAACAGCCACGGTGCTGGCGTCACCACAATCGATCGACAGCCGCGCTTCCCCCGCCTGCATGCACACAGTCAAACATGAAGATCTCATTCACGTCATCTGTTGATCACGCAGAGGTAGCTCGGTGCCGCGCAGGCTGTCCGGTGATGCCGCTACCAGGCGAGTGGTCGTCGCTGGTAGAAGAGCCCTCCGGACGGGCCGTCTGACGGCAGCGTCGCGAGCCATACGAAGGTGTCCGCAGCTTCATCAGGCGTGGAGTTCGCCTTCCCGTAGGCCAGGCGGGTGTCTACCTTTCCCGGAGACGCCGCGTTCACCAAGATGCCGTCGTCCTTGAGTTCAGCTGCGAGGATGCAGGTCAGGGCGTTCACCCCAGCTTTCGACACGCGGTAGGAGACGCTGCCGGTTCCCATTTCGCCAAACGTGCCCATGTGGCTGGTGACGTTGACGATCCTGCCGTACCCGTTTTTTCTCATCTCGGGGATGGCTGCGGTGCAGCAGCGCCAGGTCCCCATGATGTTGGTGTCCAGGGTGGCTCGCACCTTCTCGATGTCGGCGCTGGCCGCTGCCTGACCTCGGTCGATGGCGATGCCGGCGTTGTTGACGAGAATGTCTAGCCGGCCGTACTGGTAGCCCACGTCCGCCATGGCGCGAGCGACGCTGGCCGGATCGGCGATATCTAGTTGCTGGCCGGATGCGGAGAGTTCATCCGCGAGCAGCTCGTCGGCGGCCCGATTGGCGGCCTCCTCGGTGCGGGCTGTGACGACCACGTGGGCGCCGGTCTCGGCTAAGCCGCGGGCGATGGCCTTGCCGAGGCCGCGGTTGGAGCCGGTGACAACTGCGACCCTATTGGCCTCACTCATGCCAGCAGACTACGCACGCACTCATCCAACTCTCCTGCGGCGGGGTGTCGATGCGCCACGAGACGACCATGGATGTCCAGCAAACGGCGATGGTTGCGCACGGATCGGGTGGCGACGACATCTGGAGCAGCCTGAGCAACGAGGCTGCACGCCTGCTCGACATCTCCGAGATTCAGTACGGAATCAGCGCGCCAGATCAGATAGGTTGCACGGTCCCGGCTGCGCTCGGCCGGTTGGAGTGCGAGGGTCTGCTGAAGCCAATAGTCACTGGCATGGTGGCGCTGCAGGAGCAGGTAGCAGGCCGCAACCTGGGCGGAGTACTCCGCATGATCAAAGTAGCTGGCCCAGGCTGGGCTTGCTTCATCATCAGCGCGTGACATCTCTGTGTCGGCCTCTGCGAGTCGGCGCTCGCACGCAACCGATTCACCAAGCACTGCATGTGTGCGAGCCAAACGCGTAGTGAGCATCGCTCGCACGCGGGCGGGCGCGTCCTTCGCCCCAGCCCGTGCAGCGTCGGCCAAACGGAGGGCCTCGGTGGGGCGTTCGGTGTCGACCCGCTGAAGGCTCATGCACTTCAGGATGTTCGCGCCTGCCGCGCGGTCGGCTGCGGAGTGGGCAGCGTGGAGGGCGGCAAACCAGTAACGCTCGGCCGCCGCGTGAAATCCTGCGTCGAAACTGGCCCAGCCAGCGATTCGCCCCAACTCGGCAGCGACAACCAGCAGGCGATTGCCGGCAACCTCCGAGTAACTGCTGTGGCGCAAGAGATCCGTCACCAGCCGAAGCTCGGCGTCAACCAGCGACCGCACGCTCCCGCCGCCGAGGCTGGCGTCCATGCGGCGCAGGGCCGGCAGCCGCTGTTCAAAGCAATCTAGGAGATCTGCGTCGACGCGGCCTCCCTCAAGCGCTGCGTTGATCTTCGGAGGCTCGGTTGCGAGCCACCGTTCGGCTATCGCGGCAGCTAACCCGGCCTGCATGATCAGAAACCCTCGACGATCTAGCACTGCTGGTCCTGCAGTGTCGTCAAGCAAGGCCACTGCTCCCTTGACGGTCCAGGGTGCTGACGCACTGATCGCGGGACCGGTCGGGAGCCAGTGGGGCCACCCGAGCGCCTTAACTGTTTGCCGATCAACGCCGAGTTCATCGGCCAATGCGACCTGTGAATCCTCATCCGGCACCACGCCCCATCGCTCCCAGCGCCAAGCCTTCTCGCGCCGGGCGGCAGTGTTTAGACGGCGCGCGATGACATCGACGAGATCTTGCTGCGTCCAGCTTCGCTGTTCCCGAACGTAGCTCAACGGATGCACCAAGAGCTGACTCCGTGGCGATGGTGCCCGCGTCATCCTGCCTCCCCGATCGTCGCCGTCACTCTAGTCCGATCCGGTCAAAGAAACGCGCTCTCAACTGCGGAAACTGCTCGGATTCGGCATGAGACAACAGCGAGACAACAAGCCAAGCGTCGATTTGCTCTGGTCGTTCGGCTTTCCTGAACGGGCCAATCCGTTTCGGTGTCGACCGGTCGCTGTCGGTGATTGGACCGCGCAGAACTCAGGTCGCCCGGCTCGGCGGTGAGCAGGGGTGGTCCGCCCCAGAGGTACTGGCGAGCCTCCTGCATGGATGTGCCAAGTCGGGGGCCGAGAGAAGGGTGGCATAGAGATGCGCCGGAGAAAGTGGTTTGTTCCGGCCGACGATCGGTCGTTCGACCCCGTGGGCAGCAACGTGACGCGGCACAGGGCTATCGAGGCGCGGGTAGAGACGTGTGCGCAGGGTCCGAAGCCCAGTCGGGTGGTGCTTAGCGTTCATAGTGTCCGCGTACCCAGGAGCAGCCGGCGCGATGGCTGACCTGGGACTCTCGCTGGCGGTCGCACTCGCCTCGCACGGCCGAGCCGCCGATCACTTCTGGTCGTTCATGGAGGACCGCAGCGTGCGGCTAGTTCCGCACCAGTTCGCGACGGTGTTCTTCTCGACGCTTGGGCAGCTGGTCGCGGGTCGGGGTGATCCGGCTGGTCGGCGTGCGGCGTTGGCAGTGTTGGGTCGGATGTACCGGCGTTTTGATCTTCAGCCGTATCACGGGACGGCGGTCGCGGCTGCGATGGTCGATACGGTGCGCCGGTTTGCGGGCGAGGGTTGGGAGCCCGAGCTTGCGGGTCAGTGGGAGCTGGGGTGTCGCCGGGCGCTTCGGCTCGCAGAGCGGGCGGCGGGGGCGTTGGGTGACGGTCCGCACGTGACGTTCGGGGAGGTGGAGGCGTGCGAGGCGGCCTCCGATGGTGTCGCGGTCCTGACTGTCCGGCCGATGCGGAGGCTTCGGTATCTGCCTGGTCAGGCGATGCCGGTGTGTACGCCTCGGCTGCCGGGGCTGTGGCGGTGGTATTCGCCGGCGAGCGCTCCGCGCCCGGATGGGCGGGTGGAGTTCCACGTTCGTGCCATCGCTGGGGGCGTGGTCTCGCCTGTCCTGGTCGAGCGGGTGGCCCCGGGGGAGCCGTTGTGGCTGGGGCCGGCTTCCGACGTCGGATTGTCGCTGGAGGCCGCTGGTGACGCCGATCTGCTGTTGGCAGCCGGGGGTACTGGTCTTGCGCCGCTGCGGGCGCTGGTCGAGCAAGTTGCAGCGTCGCCGAACGGTCGGCGGGTGACGTTGGTGGTGGGCACGCCCGCGCTGCCGGACCTTTATGACGCGGTCGCGTTGGACAAGCTTCAGCACGCGTATCGCGAGTGGCTCACGGTCGTGCTGGCTTTCTCGAACGACCGTGATGTGGAGCCGGCCGCGCAGGGCGACCTGCTCAGCGTGGCCCTGGATCACTATCGGCCGGGGCAGGCATTTTATGTCTGCGGTTCACCGCGGTTGATCGAGACCGCACGGAAGCGGCTGCCCCTCGCGGGGGTCGCTGCGGACAGCCTGCATCTCGCTGCGACTTTCCATCGCGCACTCGATTCGGCGCTGTGGGTGTCTCGCCCACCCGCAGGGCACGCCGCCCGCCTGGCGACCGTTCTGGAAACGGCCAGCGGCGGTAGCGGACTCGGCCAATTCTCGGGGGATGCGCCGTGAGCGTGATGGAGACGGCGGTCCGTCGCGCGACCGACGAGGACGTTGAGGCCCTGTCCTCGGTGATAGCTGACGCGCTGATGGCCCAGCCCCTGGGTGCCTGGCTGGTACCGGACGTGGCCCAGCGTCCAGTGGTTGTGCGCCGCTACGCGCGGCTCGTGCTGATGCAGGGGCTGGAGCACGGCCGAGTCGATACGACCGACGATCGCGCGGCGGTGGCGGTGTGGTACGCGCGATTGGAGCCACCCCCGCCGGCTGCGCCTTGGATGTACGACCTGCATCGGCTTCTCGGCCGGCACGCGGCCCGGTTCGCGCTGCTGCACGCCTGTGTCGATGGGCTGCGTCCCCACCGTCCTCATCACCAGCTCACTCACGTCGCGGTCCGTTCTGGGCATGGGGACGCCGCGCAGGCGTTGCTGGCCGCCCACCACCAGACCCTGAACCTTGCGGGCTGCCGTCGTGTGCGGAGTGCAGCAGCGACCGGCCCGGAGACGGACTGCTCGCGCGAGGCGGTTATCAACCGCGCTCGCCGATCCTGCTCGCGCCAGGAGGTCCCGCTCTGTGGCGGATGTGGCGCCCTCAACCTGACGACGAGCAGCCCTGCGGGCCGGCTGGCGGTGGGCTGCCGCGACGAGTCCGCCTGGACCGCACCGCGACTCCTTTCCTTGGCCGCGTCATCCCGGCGGCACCGCCGCGTTCTCCCTGACCACCCAGTAAGGCACGGATTCGTTACCTGCTGGCGGCGACGTCTCGGCCAGCGGGCCACGTCATCACACCCTCATACCGAAGGAAGGCACCCCTCATGCTGACCCGAGCCACTCAGCCCACCACCGCCCTGCGACCACGGAGTCCCGCCGTGCGGCGATGGTTGCCAGCACGGATCGCCACCGCCTGCACCGGTACCGGCACCGACCTCACGCTCGCAAGTGATGTGACGACGGAGTACGCGTGGGGGTATGTGATCCGGCGCGAGTGGCCAGACGGGGATCACGACCTGTTCGGATTCACGGCCGATAGCGACACCGCGATTCGCCGGCTCCACCGCGACCGGAGCTTCTGGCGTGGTGGCCCGGTACGGCCGACGGCGGTCTACCTCGTGCCCGCCAACGCCGCCGAGGTGGGCGCGCATCCGGTAGATGGCTGCTGCAGGTCGGGGTGCCCGGACTCGCCGCAGCGGGGGCAGCGGTGAATTCGGCGCAGGTGCAGGTGGGGCTCGCGCGGCGGACGCTGACTCCGTTCGGGTTGTGGGTGTTTGGGGCGGCGGCGTCGGCGCCCATGGTGGTGCTCACCGGAGGCATCGTCGCCACCTATGCGACGACGAAGGTAACGGCTCTTCCTCTGACCTTCGTGGTCGTGGCGGGCACGGTCGCGCTACTGGCGGTCGGGTACGCGGCGATGGCCCGCCAGCTCGGGCATTCGGCGGCCTACTACGCGATCCTCGCGCACGGGGTGGGCCGGAATTGGGGTGTCGCTGCCGGCATGGTCGCGGTGGTGGCCTACAACGCGATCCAGATCAGCCTGTACGGGCTGTTCGGGGCGACGATGGCAACCCAGGTCGGCGGCACCTGGTGGGTATGGGCGGGCCTCGCCCTGGTCGTCGTCGGGGTGCTGGGTGTGCGGGCGATCGTGTTGTCGACCCGGGTCTTGGCCGTGGTGCTGGCCGTGTCGTTGCTGATCGTCGCGGCGTTCGTCCTCGCCGGGGTGGGGCAGCCGGCGGGCGGGGAGGTGTCCTGGGTCGGTTTCCACGCTTCTGGTTTGGCGGTCAGCGGCATCGGCGGTGCGGTCGCCTTCGGCGTAGCCGGGCTGATGGGCTTCGACGCGTCGGGGTCGCTCGTTGAGGAGGCCGTCGACCGTAGGTCAGTTGGCCGGGCCACCGTCGGCGGGGTCCTCGTTCTCGGCGGGGTGTATGCCGTTGCCGCGTTCGCGATGGGGGTGGCGGTCGGCCCTGACGTCGTTGGGGAGGTGGCCGGTGATCCGGCGTCCGGGTTGCCGTTCTCGGTCCTGGCGCGCCTGGGCAGCTGGTGGGTGGCCCTCGCGAGCGTGGTGCTGATCTTCGCGATCGTCACGTCGATGCTGGCGTTTCACTCGGTGTTCGCCCGGTACGTGTTCGCCATGGCTCGGGAGAAGGTGCTGCCGGCGGGTCTTGCCCGGACCGGTAGCACGACGCGGGTCAGTGCGCCGCGTGGTGGGTCGTTGATGCAGACGGCCGTCGCGGTGGTGGTGGTGGGGGTGTTCGCGTTCAGCGGCGCTGACCCGGTGGCGGTGATGTTCACGTGGCTGTCGGCGTTGGGGGCGATGGGCCTGTTGTGTCTGCTGTTGGCCGCGTCGGTGGCCGCGATGATGGCACCGGCCAGGGTGCGCGGCCCGCAGGCCGGTGCGTGGGAGTGGCGGCTCGCGCCCGCTCTGGGCGTGCTCGGCGGGTCGGTGGTGCTCGCGCTGATGGTCGGCAACGCCGGGTCTCTGCTCGGTGCCGCGCCCGGGTCGCTGTATCCGTTCCTGCTGCCGGTGATCCTCCTTGCCACCGCCGTTGCGGGCGGAGTGTGGGCCGGTCATCTGCGGCAGGCCCGCCCGGAGGTCTACGCCGGCATCGGCCGTGGCACACCAAAGAGGCATGCCGTTCCCGACGCCATGAACCTCTCGATCTGAGGAGGCGATGATGAGGACCCACGCGGCTACATCACCTGGTGGGCACTACAGCGTCGACCCCCTGGACCCGCGCTGGCAAACCGGCCACTCGCACGCAGCACCACCTGCCAGCCACCCCGAGCCTGTGGCCCCTGTACCGCCGCCCGGCTACGGCGCGGCCCATGTCCCCACCGGGTACCCGCGGCCACCCCACACCGCAGTTCCCCCCATCCCGCCCCCGCGCCCGTCCGGCTATGACCAGCACTCTGTTGACAGCGACGTGCCGGCTGCGGTGCGTCAGGCTGACCTGCACTTGGCTGACCTGCGCACACAGGTCGTATACCGGTCGAAGAGACTGAACACCGGCCACCTCATTGAAGCCGATCAGGCGTACGGGCGACGCGACGCGGTAGGCCCTCACGCGCTCATGCTGTTCTTCGTCTCCGACGCCCCCAGCGAGCCGCACGGCTACAAGCTGCACACCGCCTACCGGCTGTGGCCGCAGTCGCCGGACTCCGATGTCCTGCCACAACTGCTTGCGGAGATGACCGAGGTCGCCGCGGACAACATCGCCTCCATCGGACGCGAGTGGAGTCCCCTCGGACCTGAGGGTTCCATGGTCAACGGCGGGGACATGACCCTGCCTCCAGGTGCGCGGTACGTCGGCGTGGGTGTTAGCACCCTCGACTCCGACCAGGGCCGCTGGTACCAAATCGCCCGGACATTACGCGAAGCCGCCGCCGCTGGCCGTTATATGTCAGCGTTCAACCTCAAAGGTCAGTGCTACGTCCTGTTGACCGACGGCACCGCTCTGCACATCGACCGTGACCCGCAGGCCCGCCTCGGCGACGACGGCGTGCGCTGCAACAAGACCCTCAACCCAGACCGAATCGTCTACCACAACCCGTACGAGCACCTCACCGAACAGGGCGACGACGAAACCCGCGACATCTGGCGGCAGCTCACCGCCCTGCACCACACCCTCACTACACACCTGCTCGCGGGGCGGTGGGCGTGACCGGTCACCAGAGCCTCAGCCTCGCCGACGCCGCGGACCTCAGCCGCGCGCCGATCGACGTCACGGCCGTGCTCGACCACCTGATCCACGACGCCGACACCGCCGCCGCGACGAGCATCGGATTTCCCGGCGCCGTGGACCTCGACTACAGCGAGGTCATGACCCGCCTCGGCAACCGGCTATGGAACAACATCGGTGACCCCGCAGACCTTGGCGGAGTCGCCCACACCCGAGTGCTCGAGCGGGCCGTTATCGCCTGGGTCGCCGACACCCTCGCCATGCCGCGAGGCGACCGCTGGGGCTACGTCACCACCGGCGGCACCGAAGGCAACCTGTCCGCCCTGCACACCGCCCACCACCGCCACCCCACCGCCCGCATCTACTACTCGACCGCCGCCCATTACTCCATACCCAAGATCGTCCGGATGCTCGGGGCGCGGGGCGTACTGGTCAACGCCGACACGGGCGGGGAGATGGACTACGCGCACCTCGCCGCGCAAGTCAGCCGCCGCCGACGCTGGCCCGCGATTGTGGTGGCCACCGCCGGCACGACCCTGACCGAAGCCGTCGACGACACCACCTCCATCCGCGCCGTCCTCGATGAACAGCAGGTCAACGGACACCTCCACGTCGACGCGGCCCTGTCCGGCATCCCCCTCGCACTCGACGGCCGGCTACGCCTCGACGACGACAGCGGCATCAGCAGCATCGCCATCAGCGGCCACAAATTCCTAGGCGTACCAACGCCCAGCGGAGTCGTCCTCATCCGCGACCACGCCCGCCACACGGCCAGCCACATCGCCTACACCGCCACCCTCGACACCACCATCACCGGCTCCCGCTGCGGCCTGGCCGCCGCCCTGCTCTGGCACGCCATCGCCACCCACGGCCACGAAGGGCACCGCTGGCGAGCCACCCAAGCCCGCCGCCTCGCCGCCTACACCGTCGATCAACTGAACGCCGCCGACTGGCCAGCCTGGCGACACCCACACGCCTTCACCGTCGTCATGCCCACCCCACCCGAACAGGTGCGCAAAAAGTGGCTACTCGCCACCGACGCAGCCACCAGCCACCTCATCTGCATGCCCGGAATCACCCACGGCCAGGTCGACGCCTTCGTCGCCGACCTCACCGCCGCCGCGCCACCACGGTTGATCCCGCGACCCCGGGCCCGACGGGACGGTCTATCAACCCCGAGTAGGACGTTATGAGCCCCATGCCCACCGGTGCCCAGAGCCGTCCCGGCGATGCCATGGCCGCACCGCGTGCTGTTCTTTCGGGCGGTGTGCGCCGCCATCCCACCCATGGACCCCCGGACGGGCCGCTGCTGTTAGGGGCGCGGCCCGTCCGGGTGCACAACGGCGCGGAGACCGACTCTCCGCACACCACATCGAGGATCGGAGGATCCTGATGAAGAACGACCCTAGCGCAATCGACCTGTACGGCCTGCCGGTCGAGGGGGTGCAGCTGAGCAACTTCTGCGGCGGCAACCTCGGCAGCGAGACCCAGCAGTGTGTCCAGGTCGGCGCGATCCCGGGCGTCGAGGGCGCGTACGTCCTCGGCGACAGCAAGAACCCGGACGCCGGGCAGCTCCGCTTCACCGAGGGCGAGCTGGACGACTTCGCCGTCGGCTACGCCAAGAAGCGTGGCTTGACCGTCTGACCTCTCGGCCTACGGCACCATCACAGCATGAAGCGGGCCGCCCCCGCCCCCCACGGGGGCGGCCCGCCTGCCAGCGGAGGCGCAGATGATCAACTGGAGCGGGCACTGGCACGGGTTCGGGCCCTGGGTTGGCGCGCGGGACGAGTTCAACAAGGAGTACCTGCGGCGGCCGGGCGCGAACGTCACGGACGCGCACATCCGGGAACACCTATCCCGCGAGATGGCGCCCGCCGCGTTCCGTCAATGGCTTCTGACCCAAGGCGGAGCCAACGACTACACCAGAACGTTCCTCGCGAACGACATGACCCCGGTGCAGCTCGGCCACTCGCTGCTGAAGCTGACCAAGGTGTCCGCCGATCGGACGTGGACCGACGTCGACGACGCCCTGAGCTGGCTCGCCAAGACCTGGATCGACAACCCGCCCGGCGGCGACGTCCTGCCGCTGGAGAAGACGATCGAGTACAAGCGAGAAGCGCTCCTGCTCGGCAGCGACGTCTGCACCGGCTACTACACCCCCGGCTTCAGCTACGTCGACTTCACGATCATCTGCTGCCCGAACCGCTTCTTCCCGAACATTCCCTGCCCCTTGCCACCCCCGAAGCCATGAGAAGGGAGGGAGTATGTCGCTCAAGCTGCTGCTCCCCGAGGCCGGCGTCAAGGACCTGATGACCACTTGGCCGGACGAGGTCCGTGTCTACGACGGCGTGCCCGCTGAATTGGACCGCGTGGTCACCACCGAGGATCTGTACGACTGGATCGACACCGGGTGCGTGCCAGCCGCCGAGGTCGCAGTCGTGAAGTCGCCGAGCCCGTCCATCAATCCGCTGTCGTTCAGCGCCAACGGCCGGACCGTACCCGGTCGGCTGCGCTACCTGCTCAACCACGGCTACACCATCCGCTTTGGCCACATGGAACGCATCACCCCGAAGATCCATCGACTGGCGAAAGCCGTGCAGCAGGAGACGGGCTACAGCACCTTCGTCCATGCGTTCGTGACTCCGGCGGGTGAGCAGGGTCTACGGCACCACTGGGACCAGCAGATGACGCTCGCCATCCAACTGGCCGGCGAGAAGCGATGGAACCTGTGGAAGCCCCTCTTCCGATCCCCGATGCGTGACTACCACGACTCGTCGCTGACCTGGCAGGAGAAGTGGCGCGAGGACTGGACCGCGGCCGGTCCCGACGTCACCATCGACCTCAAGGCCGGCCAGATCCTGGTCCTACCCCGAGGCTGGGTCCACGACCCGCACAACGTCGACGATGCCGAGGACAGCGTGCACCTGACCATCGCCATCGGCGAGCGCACCCCGTACTGGGCAGCCGAAGAGATGATCAAGGATGCGATCCACGACGAGTCTCTGCGGCGCATCATCGCGCCCGCCGAGATGACCGGACCCGGACTGCATGACGTCGTCGAGGACACACGCAACAAGCTGATCGCATACCTGCAGACCGTGGACACGGAAACGTTCACCAGCCACCTGCGGCACCTGGGCTACACCACGCTGGAGTACAACCACTGATCGACGCCGCATCGACACGACCAGGCCCCCGGAGGATCGTCATCGGGGGTCTGGTCGCGGGCCGCGGGCTGTGCGCAGCACCACGCGCTGTGGGTCGACAGCCGACTCCGAGGATGGACGGGCGTTGCGCCGCTCGCCGCACCGATGGCCGGCGGTTCCCATGGGCCCCCTGCCTCATCCTGGTCGACATGGGCGCCGGGGTGATCAGACCGACACGCTGTCGTCCCGACCTTGTGCGATCGAACGCCAGTAGCAAGACTGTCAACATGCCCGCCAGCCCAGCCGTAGCTCCGACCGTCACCGTCGCAGGTTCCATCCCAGAGGGGAAGGTCCGCGACTTTCTAACTGGACGTATCGTCAACGACACCCCAGAGGAGTATGTGCGACAAAACCTGGAGAAGGCGCTAGTGCGTCAGTACAGGTATGAGCCGCGTGACTGTGAGCCAGAGTTTGCCATCAAGGTTGGGTCTTCTCGCCGACGTGTAGACATTGCTGTCTTCGCCGAGGGGCTTCCTCGGACTCAAGAGAATATCTACATCATCGTTGAGGCCAAGAAGCCCGCTACGAGTCCGTCTTCTCGCACTGAGGGCGTCGAACAACTCAAGTCCTACATGTCGGCGTGTCTTAATGCGAAGTATGGCGTCTGGACCAACGGTGACGATCGCGCATGCTTCGTTAAGCGTACAGCCGGGGGCCGGTCTGAGATTGAAGAGATTATCGAGATCCCCGCTCGCGGGCAGACTGAGGAAGAGGCGCAGAAGCCAAGTCGTCGAGATTTGATGCCTGCGACCGGACACAACCTGCTTTTCGCCTTCAGGCGCTGCCACAATTACATCGCAGCCAATGAGGGGAAGCAGAAGCCAGAAGCATTCTGGGAGCTCCTAAAGCTTATCTTCTGCAAGATCGAAGACGAGAGATCGCAGAACCTTTCATTCTACGTAACCGCTTCGGAGCGTTCGACAGGGACGTCTGCACTCTCAACCAAGGCGCGGATCGAGAAGGTCTTTCGTGACAAGGTCCTACGAAAGTATCCCACGATCTTCGTGGGGGCCGACCGCGAGATCGACCTTTCGGCAAGCGTCGTTGGCTATGTTGTCGGTCAGCTACAAGGAATATCGCTCCTAGCCTCACCTGTCGATGTCAAGGGTATCGCTTACGAGGAGATCGTCGGATCCAACCTTCGTGGCGATCGGGGTGAGTTCTTCACGCCGCGCAACGCATGCCGCATGGCTGTGCGGATGCTTGACCCGCAGCCGGATGAGCGAGTGATGGATCCAACATGCGGCACCGGCGGATTCCTGATCACCGCAATGAATCATGCGGTTCAGCGTATACGTGAGAATCACAAGGCTCAGTGGGTTGACCCTGACCATCCTACAGAGGCGGAACATGAGGAACTATGGCAGGCCCGGCGCGAGTATCTCAGCCAGAACGTATTTGGGTTAGACCTTAATCCTGCACTCGTACGCGCGGCCAAGATGAACATGGTCATGAATAACGATGGGGCTGGTGGTGTCTTTCAGGCTAATAGCCTGGCAAGTCCGCACCGGTGGAGCGAAAGAGCCGCCGAAAAGATCGAACTCGGATCAATGAAAGTGATCGTATCGAACCCCCCGTTCGGCACAAATATTCGGATCGACGACCAAGAGATCCTCCACCAGTTTGAGCTTGCAGCTGTTTGGGATCAAGGCGATGATGGCCGTTGGAGCATGCGTCGCGACCGCTCAGGAAACCCCATTTTCCAAAAATCCCAGCCTCCTGAGGTTCTGTTTATCGAGCGGTGCCTCCAGTTGCTAGAGGACGGGGGCAGAATGGCCATCGTTATACCGAACGGAATATTGAACAATCCCGCGCTGGGATACGTCAGGCATTGGATTCTGACCAACGCCCAGGTCATATCCGTCGTAGACATGGCTAGAGATTTGTTCCAGCCAAAAAATGATACTCAAACGTCCATGCTCCTTCTGCGGAAGCTAACCGCAGAGCAGCGCGCGGAGGCGCAACAGGGACGCTTGGATTATCCGATCTTCATGGCTATTGCCGAGACTGTTGGTCGTGATAAGCGGGGAAACGTGATCTACAAGAGGGATGAAACCGGCGAGGACGTTCTTGTCGAACGCACTGAGATCGTCTCTGAATTTGATCCTGTGAGCGGCGCAAGCGTGCCCCGCGAGAGCGTGGTTACCGAACGGCTAATCGACGACGAACTCGAACTTGTACCCGACGCATTCCACAGTTGGCTGATGGTGAACGGATGATCATCGACAGTATTTCGTCCAGCGATGTCCGCCTAGCAACGCGGCTGGATAGCTCCTACCACCTGTCTCCAGGGGTGAAGGCACTTGCGCGGGTTAGCGGAGTGTCGGTAGCTGGCGGGGATGTTGTGCCCCTCGGCAGCATCGCAAGAATTTGGGCGCCAAAGAGATTCAAGCGAGAGTACGCGGTTGGTTCCGAAGAGGCGGCGCAGTACTTGCGGCCATATGATGTCTTTGATTACCTGCCTGCTCCCGCAGATCTTCTATCGGTGAAGCATAACGAGGATATCGACCAGCTGCGACTCAGCGAAGATATGCTTATCCTGACCTGTTCGGGGCGGAACCTCGGTCCTGCCGTCGCGGTTGACCAGTACTTGCGCGAATTCGTCCTAAGTCATGACGCGATCCGCATAACGATCGATGAAGCGGAGCTTCGCTACTACGTGCTTGCCTTCATCAACTCTCAGGCCGGCCAAGCGCTTGTGCGCCGCGACATGAGCGGGTCCGTAATTGATCACGTGACTGTGAAGGATGCAAATCTGCTGCCGGTTCCAATGATTGAGTCCAATCTGCGCCGCCAGATAACGTCATTAATGACCAAGGCGATTGATCGGCGAGCTGAGTCGCGATTGGCGTTGAAGGGGTTGATTGAAGCAGCTGCGTCACACTTGCCAACCCCTCGTCGTTCGAAGCCGGTGATGGGATGGTCGGTAAATAGAAGCTCTCTCGGTGGCCGCCTTGATGCGGCGCCGTATTTTCCGTACGCGGCCGATTGCGCCGCAGTCCTCAGAGAAGCTGGCGGTCTACCCATTGAAGAAGTTGCCGATGTACATAAGCCGGCCAGTCGCTACAAGGCGTATCACGTGGGAGTCGAGTTCGGCAGGCCATTCTTGGCCGGCGGTCAACTGTTACAAAACAAGATCGACGAAGTCCAAGTTCCATGGCAAACCGTGTATTCGCGGGCTTGAATGGTATCTTCTGTTCAACGACTTGGTCCCCCCAAGCTGTTGGCAAGAACACGAAGGTTACTCTTCACCTACTAGGCTGGGGCCTCCTTTGGGCTCTGGGACTTCGAATTCTAGTTGGCGAAAGCTGGCTGGGGCTCTTACCTCTTTTTAACACACACACCCCGGGGGGGGGGGGGGGGGGGGGGGGGGGGGGGGGGGGGGGGGGGGGGGGGGGGGGGGGGGGGGGGGGGGGGGGGGGGGGGGGGGGGGGTATGTATACCCATGGCTTTCCACATATACCATATGCACACACACACACACACACAAAAAAACACACACACACACACTTTTTTTTTTTTTTTATCATCTTTAACTTTTTTTCCTTGTTTTTTTTTTTTTTTTTTTTTTTGGGGGGGGGGGGGGGGGGGGGGAAAAAAAAAAAAAAAAAAAAAACTTTTTTATTTTAAACTTTTTTTTACTTTTTTTTTTTTTTTTTTTTTTTTAAAAAAAAAAAAAAAAACTTTTTATTTTTTTTTTTTTCTTTTTTTTTTTTTTTTTTTTTTTTTTTTTTTCTCCCCCCCCCCCCCCTTTCTTTTGCCTTTTCCTTTTATTTTTCTTTTTTTCCACTTGTTTGAAAGCTTTTCTACC